>CAVTOM010000001.1:0-685923 GCA_963736365.1 uncultured bacterium
GCAACGTATCGCTGACCCGGACGAGTACGTCCGCGAGGCGGCCGTCGGAGCTGCAGGGGTCCTCGACGAAAATGGGTCACTCGCCATCCCGGCATGCATTCGTGCCCTGAAAGACGACAGTTCCGAAGTCCGCGGCCAAGCGGCGCCATCTCTCGGGCTCCTATGGAGCCAAGGCCAAATCCGCGGTTGCCTGCGACTTCGGCACTCGACGATCAGGCATCTCGGCGGCAGCAGATCTCGGCCGACTCCTGCGGTATCCGTGCCGTGCGGTATGACGTGACCGAGGCGTTGGGGAAGATCGGCCGCGATGCCGATCCCGCGCTGCCGAAACTCCAAAAAATGCTTCGCTCGGATGAAGACGGCGAGGTGCGTGCCATCGTTGCACAAGCAATGCTGCAAATTAATCCCGGCGACGACGAGGCGCTGCCCGAACTGATCGCCCTGGTCAACAACGACACTGATGGAACGGCGGGGCCCGAGGCGGCGTTGACCGTACTCGAAGGCCTCGGTCCTTCCGCGGCTGCGGCCTTGCCGGCCGTCAATTCGGCGCTTCGTCACAAGGAACATGCGGTGCGAATGCAGGCTGTCGCAGCCCTTGCGGCAATCGACGGCAAGAAGGCCGTTCTGCCGCTTATTGAGCAAATGAAATGGGAGCATCGCAACGCGGATGAGAAACGGACCGAAGATGACGAAGCAGACTGTGGCGACGTCCTCGTGTGTTGGAGCGTCGCGGTGGCCCTTGGCAAACTCGGCGCCGATTCGGCCCTCGCCGTGCCGGAGTTGTCGTCGCTTCTGGCAAATCGCCGGCTGTTCCTCTCGTACGAAAGAGCCGAGGTCGTCGAATCGCTCGGCCGCATCGGGCCTGCCGCTAAGGGTGCCGTTCCTCAGTTAATCAAGGAACTCAGCGACGACGACGAGTACTTGCGTAAGACGACTGCCGTCGCCCTCGGCCGCATCGGCCCCGCGGCCGGCGCTGCCCTGCCACGGCTCCTCAAATTGGCCGACTCAGACTCCGACGAGGACGTGCGAAAAGCCGCCCGAGCGGCAGCGAAGAAGATTGCCCCCGAATCGCGGCCGGAATCGCCCTGACCCAAATGAGCACCTACCGCTTCCTCGCCGATCTGGTCGTGGCAAGCGATCTCGCCTACGTCGCCTTCGTTGTCGTGGGCATGGCGGCGATTCTGGTTGGCCTCGTCCTGCGCTGGTCGTGGGTCCGCAATTTCTGGTTCCGCACGATCCACCTGCTCATGATCGGCATCGTGGTCGTCGAGTCGTTGCTCGGCATCGTTTGTCCGCTGACAACGTGGGAGGATCGTCTGCGCGAGGCCAACGACGAGACGGTCGAATCCGGCTCGTTCATCGGCCGCTGGATCCACGATCTGCTCTTCGTCGACGCGCAGCCTTGGCTGCTGACGACCTGCTACGTGATCTTCGGCCTAGCCGTATTGGCCGTGTTCATTCTCGCCCCGCCGCGCCGACCGCGGTTCTGGCACAAGTAGGGCCGCCATCGTGTGCCACTGCTTGGCACACCGGAGCCGCGCGGAACAAGCGGCCACGCACGCTGTCAAGGTGAACTGAAGCCAATTTGTGCGTTATTCGGCCCCCGCAAAAATGCCCTTCGCGCCCGTCACTGACCGCGCGTATAATGAACACGTTCGATGGAAGCATTCGTCCCGTTCGGGACATCTCGATATCAAGGAGGCGCCGACGTGCTCACCGTTCGACCGAAAGTCGCGGAGTTGACTTTTCAACTCTACGGGCGTCCGCTGCATCCGGAGTTGTTTCGACGTCTTCGAGACCTGCACGATCGAGCGCGGCGATTACACGGCGAAGATCGACATCACCAGCGCCGGCCACGTGGTCACGTGGCGCTACGGCGGGCTGACGCTTGACCGAAGTGGCCGCCGCGGCCCACCATCCGCTGCCCAAAATGCGGCGGCTGCTCTCCTACGGCCTCAAGGGCCAGCGCAGCGACCGCGTCGAGTGCCGCGGCGGCGTGCTGCTACCAGATGAGTTTCCAGCTCGAACCGATCGATCCCGAGGTCTTCTGGACCTTCCAGCAGGAACTGGCCCTCGACGGCCAGCGGCAGGGCATGCTGCACCAGCTTCGATTCCAGCGGCCGCATGGCCCTGGGCGCGCTGAGCTACATCAACGTCGAAGCCCGCAACCGCAGCCTGCTCGTCCAGGCCTTCCACACCTTCCCCGACGACTACGCCATCGTCAAGAGCCAGTCGCTCTTCCAGTTGCCGCTGAACGCCATGTTGAGCTTCCGAACATTCGCCAGTGGACGCCCTGAAACTGGTCGTTCGCTCCACGCTGATGCCTCTAGACTGACGGAATGGGCCCGTCCGTGCGACTTCGCAATGTCGGAACGCCGACCGGAGAGAATTCGCGCGGCACGATTCACTGCGCTACGAGTCATTTCGATTGCATCTCGCGGCAATTGCGATGAGTTCTTATCCGCCGCGCATGATATTGCTAGCCGATGAGACGAACTTCTTCGGTTGAAAATTCATTTTCGCTGACGTAGGTTGATTGCTCGCGACCACAACATCCGCAGCGAGCGAGAACCCCCGTGAAACTCTACGAATTCGAAGGGAAAGCGGCTGCTTCGACCGAGCCGGCATCAAGATCCCGCCGGGAAGAGTCGTCAAATCGCCCGAGGAGGCCGCCGGACTGACCAAGCAGTTCGGCGCCGTGATGGCCAAGGCCCAAGTTCTGCGGGGACGCCGCGGCAAGCAGCACGCCGTCATCGCCTGCGACGACGAAGAGCAACTGGCCGCCGCCGTCCGCTCGCTGCTCGGCCGAAAGCTGTCGGACGAGACCGTCGAGAAGGTGCTGGTCGAGCAGAAGCTCGACGTGGCCCAGGAGGTCTACGCCGCCGTGACCTACCTGCAGGCCTCGCCGGCGGTGATCCTCTCGGCCGCTGGCGGCATCGACGTCGAGAAGGCCTGCCACGAGTCGCAAGACGACGTTTGGTCGAGCCGGTGAACATCCTTCACGGTCTCGACCCGAGCGAGCGGCCGACCTGGCCCGCCGCGCCGGGCTCGACGCCGGACGTCGGCCGACGTGCTCCTGAAGCTCTACCGCCTGTTCGTCGACTTCGACGCCACGCTGGCCGAGATCAATCCGCTGGTGCAGACGCGCGACGGGCGAGTGGATCGCCGCCGACGCCAAGGTCGAGATCGACGACGACGCCATGTTCCGCCAGGCCGGCTCTGAACCTGCCCGAGCGGCTCAGTTCCGGCCGGACGCCCACCCGGCTGGAACAGCTCGCGTTGGAGAACGACCGCACCGACACCCGCGGCTCGGCGGGCCGGATGTTCTACGAGCTCGACGGCAACATCGTCGTGCTGGCCTCCGGCGGCGGCACGAGCGTCGAGGCCCTCGACGACCTCTGCCTCCTGGGCGGAAAGCCGGCCATCTTCACCGAGTACAGCGGCAACCCCACGCCCGAGAAGGTCAAGGGGCTGACGAAGATCGCGCTGATGTATCCCGGCCCGATCGACGCCATCTGGGTCATCGGCGGCCGGGCGAACTTCACCGACATCTACGAGACGCTGATCGACGGCATCATGGGCGGCATCCGCGAGACGCCCGACTTCGACAAGACGATTCCGATCCTCATCCGCCGCGCCGGACCGCGCGACGAGGAGGCCTTCGCCACGCTCAACAAGCTGCAGAGCCAGGAAGGATACCACCTCTTTCTCCGCGGCATGGCGACCTCGGTGGCCGACTCCGCCCGCATGGTCATCCATCAGGCCAAGAAGCACAGGAACGACCACCAATGAACGTCCTGATCGACAAACAGACCCGCGTCCTGATCCAAGGCATCACGGGAAAGCAGGGCCGCCGCGTCTCGATGGAGATGCTCGACTACGGCACGCACGTCGTCGCCGGCGTGACGCCGGGCAAGGGCGGCAAGGACGTCTACGGCGTGCCCGTCTACAACACGCGTCGCCGACGCCCTCGCCGAGCATCCCGAGATCAACACGAGCCTCGTCTCGGTGCCGCGCGAGGGGACGAAGGACGCCGCCATCGAGGCCATCGCCTCCGGCAAGATCAAGCTGGTCAACATCCTCACCGAGGGCCTGCCGCGGCACGACGCCGCCCGAATCGTCCAGGCCGCCCAGCGAGCACGGCGTCCGCGTCATCGGGCCGTCCTCGGTCGGCATCATCAATCCCGATCGACCGCGTCAAGATCGGCGCGATCGGCGGCAACGACCCGGGCGTCTTCTATCCCGGCGAGATCGCCATCTTCTCGAAGAGCGGCGGCATGTGCCTCTCGATCGCCACCGAAATCTTCAACGCCCTCGGCCACGGCACGAGCATCGTCGTCGGCATCGGCGGCGACCGCATCTCCGGCACCAACTTCAAGGACCTGCTGGAACTGGTCCGCAACGACGAGCAGACGAAGCTGGTGATCCTCAACGGCGAGGTCGGCGGCGACTACGAGGAGGAGGCCGCCCAGTACATCCGGGAAACGCAAGTATCCCAAGCCGGTCATCGCCCGGATCACGGGCATCGGCGCGCAGAACATCTTTCCCCGCGGCTCGCGGATGGGCCACGCCGGCGCGATCATCGGCGAAGGGCGCTTCGGCACCTACGAGAGCAAGGTCGAGGCCTTCGAGCAGGCCGGCGTCAAGGTGGCCAAGACCTCCGAGGACCTGATCGCCTTCGTCGAGCGCGCTGCTGCCGCAGCGCCGCCAGGACTTCGAGGCGCCGATCTCGAAGGAGTTCGAGCTGGTCAGCATCTCGAAGGAGAAGCTCGAAAACCTGAAGAGCCAGGTCCGCGCCGTGCAGATTCGCACGCACCTGACGCAGATCGTCGACGGCATGCCGTATTTCCGCGGCCGGCCGTTGCCGCAGTTGATGCGGCAGGCGTCGATGCCGCGAGATGATCTACGAGGCGATCACCAAGGAGGACGACGGCGAGGAGCTGGCCGCGCAACTGGCGCAGGACCTCGTCCTCTGTGCCACGACGAATCCCGACCGACGAAGCGCGCCCGCGCGGCGGCCGTCGCCTCGTTCCAGGGCGGCTCGCCGATGAACGCCGCCGTTGGCGCCGGCCTGCTGACCATCGCCGCCACCGGCCAACAAGGCCGCTGCCGGCCAGCCTGCACGATCGCTACTCGCCCGCCGAGGCCGAGGCCCTGGCGCTGGTCCCGCAGGTGATCGATCTGGTCGGCCGCCATCCTCGGAAACGAAATCCACTGGAGCGACGAGCGAGAGCGATCGAGGCGACGATCTTCCGCGCCCTGGCCGGACCGAAAGCCGTCGGACGGCCGAGGCCGACCTGCTGCGCGCGATCTTCGTCTCGTGCGTCGACCACACGCCGGCCACGCCCTCGTCGCTGGCCGCCATCACGTCGTATTCCGGCGGCAACTCGCTGAAGACCGCGCTGGCCGCCGGCATCACCGCGATGGGCGAGACCCACGCCGGCGCCGGCGAAGGCACCGCCCGAATCCTGATCGAGTTCGTGGCCAAGATGCTCCGGCCAGCGGCCGGCGGCGTCTTCGAGGCCGACGGCGTCCGCATCGCCGACCTCAAGGACCTGGCCGCCTACATCATCAACAAGGTCACCGGCGCCTACGGCGGCGAGAAGGGAAGCATCCCCGGCTACGGCCACCGCTACTACGGCCTCTACGGCCAAGACCCGCGCGCCGTCGACGCTCTTGAGCATCGCCCGAGAGCTGGGCCTCGCCGGCGAGTACTGCGCCCTGGCCAGCGAGATCGAGTGCGATTCTGAAGAAGAAGAAGTCCCTCGGCCTGTGCTTCAACGTCGACGGCGTGATCGGCGCGGTGCTGTGCGACCTGAAGCTGCCGCCCGAGACGGGCAAGGCGTTCTTCATCATCCCGCGGACCGTCGGCCTTCTCGGCCAACTGCTCGAGCAAGACCCCGGCTCGTTCTTCCGCCTGGCCAACGATTCGGTGATCTACATCGGCCCCGACCCGCGGCCGTGAGATCACACGAACCGGCTACCGCAACACGTACTGCCGGCACAGCGTCGGCAGCGCTTCGACGCTCTTCAGGTGCCGGGCTTCGATCCCTTCGGCGGCCAGTTGGGCCGAGGCCTCGTCGAACTCCGTGTCGTCGTACAGGTTCAAAATCGCCGTGACGGCAAGCCCCTTGCGGCGAAGCTCGCCCAGGGCCACGGCCGTCTCGTAGCCGACCGACGCCAAGATGGCCACCACCGTGGCGTCGCGCGGCAGCCGGCTGGCCGCTTCGGCAACCAGTTGGGCGAAACTCAGCCCGTCGGTCAGTTCCACCCGGGCGAGCGTTTCCAGGATCCGCATCAGTTGCTCCGGCCCGCGGCGGGTCTCGACCGACCACCGGCTGCAAGCCGATCGCTCTGGTCCAACATGCTCGGCGGCCCGCCGGGCGGCCTTGCGCGAGCGGATGTCGTAGTCCCAGCCTTCCTGGCGGATGCGGTCGGCGGCGTCGCGGCCGTTGGTGACCAGCCCGATCTGCTGATCCATTTCGTACACGGCGTTGGCCAGCGAGGCCGCGGCCGTGACCGCCAGCTCGGAGCGATACGGCTCGTGGCGCGGATCGTAGGCGGCCTGGTGGAAATCCAGCAGGATCGTCGCCCCGACGACGCACGACGGCTCGTAGACCTTGCAGTGGAGCTGGCCGGTCCGGGCGGTGGCCCGCCAGTGGATGCGGTTCAGCGGATCGCCCGCCTCGTAGCGCCGCACGCCGGCGATTCGCGTCGGGTCTTCGTAGAGGCGGTGCGAGATGCGGACTTCGCCGATCGGCCGCCGCGAGGCCAGCTCGAAACCCTCCAGCGGCACGACGTCGGGATAGACCAGCAGGAAATGCGGCGACGTGAGCACGCGGTAGCGGCGGTGCAGCCCGAACAGGTCGCCCGTCTCGACCACCAGCGGGCCGATCTGATGGTATCCGCGGCGATTGCACTGCAGTTGATAGAACATCGTGTGCCGGCCGCGGCCCGGCAGCATGGCCAACTGGATGCGGCTGCCCTACGACCTGCAGACTCGGCGGCTGGTAGGTCAACGCCCGGCGGGGCAACAGGTCTTCGATCAGCACCCAGGCGACCGGCAGCCGGCTGGCGTTCTTCAGCGTGATCACCACGGCCACCGTGTCGCCGACGTTGGCCGAGTAGCGGTTGCACTCCCGCTCGGCCGAAAGGCTCTCGATCCAATGCCGCGCCAGCCAGCGGCTCACCAGCATGATGCCCAGCAGGGCGTACATGGCATAGGCCGGCAGGCTCAGCCCGAAGGCGAGCGACGCCGAGCAGCAACAGGATGGCCGCGACGAACCATTTCATGAATGGGATCGGCGACTAGGGTTGACCAGTCGGCTAGTGTCGCATGTCCGCGCACCGAGTACCGCTCGGTCGCTTGCATCCTATTCAATCCATCCGTCTCGTTCGTCGAGCATCGGCACGGGCACGCTCGGCGACCACCTCGGCCGACGACGGCCGCGGCCGTGAGCTTCCGCAGGCGGCTTTCCGGCCGCAGGATCAGGCGATGCGTCAGCACCGGGCCGGCCATCTGTTTCACGTCGTCGGGCCGCACGAAGTTCCGGCCCGAAACGGCCGCCAACGCCTGCGACGTGCGAAACAACGCCAGCGACGCCCGCGGACTGCCGCCCAAGGCTCACGTCGTCGCACTCGCGCGTGTTCTGGACGATCTGGGTGATGTAGCGGCGCACCTTCGGATCGACGTGGACGTTGCGCACCGCCTGCTGGGCGGCCAGCAACTCCTCGGCCGCTGACGACCGGCTCCAAGCTGGTCCAGCGGATTGCCGTGCTCCAGCAGTTCGAGCATCTTCAGCTCTTCGTCCATGCTCGGATAGCCCAGGCTGAAGCGGACCAGGAAGCGGTCGAGCTGGGCCTCGGGCAGCGGGAAGGTGCCTTCGTGGTCGATCGGGTTCTGCGTGGCGATGACCAGGAACGGCGGCTGCAGCTCGTGCGTCATGCCGTCGACCGTGACGCGGCCCTCGGCCATCGCCTCCAACAGCGCGGCCTGCGTGCGCGGCGTGGCCCGATTGATTTCGTCGGCCAGCACGACCTGGGCGAAGATCGGGCCGGGGCGAAACTCGAACTCGGTCGTCTTCTGATTGAAGACCGAAACGCCGGTCACGTCGGTCGGCAGCAGGTCGGGCGTGCATTGGATCCGCTTGAACGAGCAGCCGACGCTGCGGGCCAGCGCCCGGGCGAGCATCGTCTTGGCCACGCCCGGCACGTCCTCCAGCAGCACGTGCCCGCCGCAGAACCAGGAGACCAGCGACAGAACGATCTGCCGGCGCTTGCCGACGATGACCTTTTCGACGTTGGCGATGATTTTCTTCGCCGTGGTCGGCACGTCGCTCATGCGGGATCTCCAAACAGAAGGGGGACGGAGGCGGTTGTCGCAAACGAGCCCTACAAATCGTTGACGCAACGCGCCGACAACCTCCTCCGTCCCCTTGCCACTTCTGGTGTTCCGATACATCTCCATAATGACAGAGAGGCATGCGCGTTGGCAAGTCGAATGCGGGAGCGTGGAAAGAGTCGGGACGGAGAGTGAGAAATAGCCGGGGGCCAACGGCCCGCGGTGGATCTGGCGGAGAGCTCTACCGCGGGCCGTTGGCCCCCGGCTATTCGAAGACCAGTGAAGGAACCCGTCACGCGAACACTTCGATTCCCTTTGCGCGGCGGGGCGGGAAGTCGTGGTTGCAGGCGAAACAGGCGGGGCGATCGCGCGGCACGCGCTGGCCGCAGTGCGGACACGGCAGCCGGGCGGGCCAGCGACGATGGGCCAAGTAGCCGAAGTAGCCGGCAGGCCGAACAGCAGCACGAACACCGTCCACACGCCCGTCCACGGCAGCCCGTACCTGCCGCTGCCGGCGATAGCAGACGCACGCCAGCACGACCCCGACGATTCCGGTGGCCAACAGCGTCGGCCAGTATCTGCGCGACCGCCCGCTTCAGCGCAGCCGAATAGCTCAGCGACGGCGTCGTCGGGCCCGTCGGCCGGCCCCCAGGGATAACAGACGAAGATGGCGGCGATCGACGCGGGACATGGAAAGGCCAGCGGTATCTTCAAGTTATCCGGCAGCTCGTTCCGCCGCATCGAATCGCGATAGTCGACGTGCTCGCGGCGAAGGACTTTGCCGCCGGCGTCGAGCCAAAAGAGCTCTTGGGCGAATTCTCGCTACGGACGATGACCTGCTTCTCGGCCAACGCAATGCAGTCGATGCTGACCTGACGGAGTTCGGGCGGAAGCGGATAGCTCTCGATCTCTTTGCCGTCCGGGCCCAAGACGAGGATTCGATCGGGTGTCCGCAGCAGAAGATGGAATCCACTCTTGTTTTGACGCCGCCCGTTCGGCAGGCGATTGCGGCACGGCCAGCCTTTCGCCGGAAATGAGGTCAGTGCCTTTCCGCACGCACGTGACCGATCGCTTCTTCAGATCGATTCGCCACAGGCCGTCGTCGGCCAGGAGACACTTGTCGTCGCTGTTGCTGAACGTGTAACCGGCAATCATCGACTGCGCCGCGGTAGCAGTAGGGGCTGGATACGCGGAGTCCGTTGACCGGAAACTGCCGATCGACCGGCGGTTCGTCGCGTTGAAGCCCGTGTTGCCGATGTAGCCGATCCTCGCCTTGGAGAGCCTGTCGTAGCCCACGAGATAGCCGTGCCCGTCGAGACGGCCGTCATGCACGAAGTACCACGTCTCGCGAGCAGCCCAATAGTCGGTGACACACCTGACCCGTTGCCGCCAGAGCAGCCCGCTGAAGCGTTGCTTTCAGGTATTCCGGTCCGGCCAGGTCCACGCTCGCGGCAAGATTGACGCTTGCGTCGTCGAGCTCCTTGCCGTCCAGCGTGCGACACGTTCTGCAGCGAGCGTCACGACCGGCATAGGACACCAGTATCGGTGTGCCGTTGTTGAGGAACTGCAGTTGCTCGCCCGTGTCGCTCGAAGAGATCGTATCGTCGATGATCGACAATCCCCAGACACAGAGGACGCCCCACACCACGCCAGCGCCGATCGCCAGCAGAATTGCGAGGGCCAAGGACTGAAATCGTTCGCTTCGCATTTTCATGATGGGGTCTCGCTGGAACTCAGGCGTAGTCGCGCGTTTGCACGGCCAACAGAATCATGGCGACCAACCAGGCGCCGGCGACCAACACGATCAGACACGGCCAGAAGACAGCCTCCAATTCGTTTGCGACTTCGGCCGCGACGAACGTGGCAGCCGCAGCAGCCACCAGCGGCAGAAGCCGCGACCGATACCATCGGCCCGGCCGAATGCCGGTGTGAAACGCCCCCAGATAGAGAAGCGTCATGTCGAACCAGCCAATCCAGATCGGCACGGTCATCGACCACTCGAACGGGCTGGCGTGGGTGCCGGGCGTGGCGGCCCAGAGCGCCGTAGAGCCAGGATGGGAACGCCCGCGCAGACCAGGTAGACGATCGTTCCGACCGCCAGCTTCACTGCCGATCAGCCAGCGACGGTCCGCCGGGCGATGCAACAGAAACGGATAGGTCCCGTGGATCGACTCGCCCAGCGTCTGCCGCATGCCCAGGGCAATCGCGAACACCGCGGAGATCAGAAGAACTTGCCGGCAAAGCTGTCGTTGACAAACGGCACGATATCGCGGTTCCGGCCGACGAGCCGAACAACGAAAGGACGTTCAACGAAGATCTCGGATCGATCGTGGCGGCCACCAGCAGGCCGTACGCCGCCAGGGCCAACAACGCGATGCCGCGCATTTCCCGCAATTCCTTGAGCGCCATCGCCTCTAAACATGGGCGACCTCCTTTCCCCTCTTCCGTCGCGAAGATCGGCAGACTGCGGCGCGGGCCGCGGGTGTACTCGATGAAGGCGTCTTCCAGGTTGAAATCGATCACCTCGATCTCGCGGGCGCCGAGCGACTCGAACAACTCGCCGATGGCGTCGCCATAGCCGACCACCACCAGCTCCAGCTTGCGGCCGACCTGCCGGCGGTTGACCAGGCCGGGACAGTCGGCAGCTCGGGCGGCTCGCCGTCAGCGTCGCAACTCCAGCAAGCACCTTGCGGACCGACTCCTTGAAATGGTCGGTCGGACAATCGACCCGCAACACGCCGTCGACCAGGATGCCGATCCGATCGGCCACGCGCTCGACGTCGCCGAGGATGTGCGAGCTGAACAGGATCGTCCGGCCGCGACGCTGGATGATCTGGATCAGCGATTCGAGGAAATCGCGGCGCACGACCGTGTCGAGCCCCAGCGTCGGATCGTCGAGGATCAGCAGTTCCGGGTCGGTGGCCACGGCCAGCGCCAGGGCCACCGAGCAATACGCGACCGGAACCAGTAGGCTACACAAAAAAAAAAAAATCGACGTATTGTTGTTTTTGCTGACGGGTCAGTCCTGGGTCACGGCCTGTGGTCGTGAGGTTCTCGTGCACGAGCCCTACGGCGAGACGCTTCTGGCACACCGCCGCGAGTGGTCCCGCCACCCTGCTCGGCTCCCGCACCGATGTCGTCCCATCGACGGTGGAGCGACGAACGAGGCGCTCGCGGCAGGCGGATACGACTGAAGGTGGACGTGGCGGCACTGAGGGCGGGCTGGAAGGCGGGGAGTAGGGACCGGCCGTGACGAAAACAGGGATCGGGAGGTCCGATCGGCGGGGATCGTCAGAATCGCGGGCCCGGAAGTCGTTGCCGCGCAACGGCTCAGAAACTGCCGAACGCCTCAGTGTGAATGGATGTCTGATGTCCACGCTCAAGCGGACATGGCGGACATAGCCGTGAAAGCGCAGGCTAAGGGCCCCACTCCAGCAGGAGCGGGGCCCTTCACGTCGAGCAGCGGTCGCTCTGGCGTCGGATAGCGCACGCGACGAGATCCCACGAACAAGACCCGCGCGAATCGGCGCTGCCCGGCTGCGCTGTCGGACGTCTACGCCTCAGTGGTCAGGAGCAGGCGGTCGATCCCTTGAACGAGCACGGCACGGGCCTCGGCCGGGAGCTCGGGCCAGTGGGCCACGGTTTCGCGCAGGCCAGGATCATGCCGAAGGGCCTCAGCCATTTCGCCTTGCGCCTCACCATGGTGGCCGAGTCCGTCGAGGGCGAGGGCACGCAGGAGGGGTCCCCAGAAGTCGCCTTGCTGGCCATAGCGAGTGGCGTCCACGAGTGCTGAGGAGTAGTCGCGCGCCATGAGTCCATCCACGGCGAGCAGGAGATATCGAAGCGCTGGGCGACTCGGGTTCAGGCGTGTGGACTCGCGAACGTGGGCCACACCTTGAGCCCAATCCCCGGCGATCGCGAGCTCCCATCCGGCGCCGTAGAGGATTGGTGGGGTTGCCGGGTGCGAGCGCGAGCGCCTGTTCGAACTGAAGGCGTGCAAGTTCGGTCTGTCCTCGAATGAGCGCAACCGTGCCGAGGGGCAGGTGCGCGTGTGCGCTCAGGGGGTCGAGAGCGAGTGCGGCTCGCGCGTAGCCCTCACTTCGGTTGGCGGCGGCGGTGCGCTCGTCATCGTCGGTCGAGTGCAGTGCCGAGAAGGCCTCGGTCGAGGCCAGCATCGCGAGAACGAGTGGGTTGTCGGGCTCGACGAGGATCGCCTTCTTGAGTGCTTCGTGCGCCAGCAGCCCCGCATCCGCCGAGTTCACCTCGAGGCCCTCGTAGAACAGGAGCAGGGCCTCGGCCACGATGGGATCGCTCGTGGGCACCCACGTCCTCGCAGCATGGTGGACGACGATCCCGCTGTAGTCGCCGATAACGGCGGCGAGGTGACTCCGCGACGTCGTCCGCGACGTCGAACATCGCGGACGAGCGGGACTCTCGATCCAGGCGCTCAGCCCACACCACTTCGCCGGTCTCGCGCGTCCACCAGCCGCGCCGTGACCCTGACCGTCTCGCCGTCGACTTCCACGTGGCCGCGGAGAAGGTACTGAACGTCCAATCGACTGCCCAGTCGACGTTCCTCGCTGGTACCGGGCTCGGGCTCGTCGCGTGAGATGGGTCCAACAACGCGAACAGCGGGGAAGCGTGCGATCGCGCGGACCAATGCCTCCGTGACGCCGGTTGCCAGTGCGATTGACGTCGGCTCAGCGCCGGAAGCCGTGAATTCGACGACGGCGACTGCCGGTCCCCTGTTCACCGGAGAACGACTGCGGCCGGACGGTTCGGGCGGGGAAGCTGCCACGAAGCTGAAGGTGGGGACGTACGTCCCCTTTGGAAGATCGATGCGAACCGCAGGGTGCCGGCCACTTGAGGTGTAGTAGGCGTTTAGCGCAGAGCGGACACGTCCCGCGTAGACGCGTACGGACGAGTCGGAACGTCCGTCGAAGTCCGACGAACGCGACAGCGCACCGCGGGCCACGGTTCGCTCCTTGAGTCGGTCGCTTCGGCCGGCCAGGGTCTCGGTGACGACGAACGCCAGGAAGTCGCGTAGACGCTGCGAGGCAAACGAAGGCGTGGCTCGCGAGGACGTCCGCGAGCGTCTCCATCACCAGGTCAGGTGAGACCTCGGATGACGCACCGTGGTGCTCGTCGGTCACTGCTTCCACATCCCTCCCTGGCACCGGGACATTCTCTCGCGCGCACCTGCTCGACGGGTAACCGTTACATGGAGGGAGGGGCCGTCTTTGCGCAGGGTCGGGCGGCGACGGTCGCACTACGTGGCGATGCGGACCCCACGCACTCGCCCGAAGGGAACCCCATGGACATCCGAACGTCGCCACTGGTGGAGATGGAAGGCGAGGCCAAGCGTCCCTCACGGTGGTGGCTGGCCTGGATCGTCGCCGCGATCGTGATCATCGCCGGCGCCGCAGGGGGTGGCGCCATCGGCTCGGTGATCCTGGGGAACCCGACCGAGACGGACACCCTCTACCAGTTCAACGAGTTCTTCACGTTCGCCGGAACGATGCTGCTGCTGTTCCTGTGGGTCCGGTTCAAGGAGGGCCGCCGGTTCTCCTCAGTCGGGTTCCGCGGCCGCAACCCGGTCGGCAAGCTGCTGCTCGGGTTCGTCATCGGAGCGGTCATGATGTCCGTCGGGGTGCTGGTCCCGTGGGCGCTGGGCGCGTACGCGACCGGCGCATCCGTACACACGAACCTGGGGTCGTCCGCGCTCATCGCGATCATTCCGCTGATCCTGGTCTTCTTCTGGCAGGCCTCCACAGAGGAGGCCGTCACCCGCGGTTACATGCTGCAGGTCGCTGGTCGGCAGATCCCCGCCTGGGCCGCGATCCTGGGCAGTTCCGTCTTCTTCTCCCTGATCCACCTCGACTTCCGGCCCGATCGTGCTGATCAACATCGCCCTGTACGCCGTCTTCGCGTCCTTCATCGCGCTCGGGCAGGGCAACCTGTGGCTGATCGCCGGCCTGCACGCCGGCTGGAACTACTTCCAGGGGAACATCTACGGACTGCCGGTCAGCGGCAACGCCGAAGCCAGCAGCCTGTTCGCTTTCGGTCCCGCGGCCGGGTCCAGCGACCTGGTCTCCGGCGGCGACTTCGGCGTTGAGGCGAGCCTGGTCGGCACGGCCGATCTTGGCGGTGGCGTGCGTGGTCGGGCTTCTATACCTGCGCCGCGCCAGCGCCGGCCGCACCGTCGCTACGGGGAGCAGCATTCCGGTGGATAGCACCGCCGCCTGAGGACCGCGACGTCGGCGAGGGGTGCAGGGTCTGCGTAACCGTTACTCCAGATGGCGGATGGTGCACCGCCGCCCTATCTTGAGCGTTCAACTACCGCTGGGAGAAGCACATGACGGTTCATGGCCTGCGATCCACCCGCCTCACCACGCTGGTCGTCGGCATCGGCGGAACCGCGGTGCTTCTCGCGGCCTGCAGCACTGCGAGCACCGGCGCTGCGTCGTCCAGCAGTGCGCCATCGGCGGCTTCGTCCGCGGCGCAGCGCCGTCCCGTCGGAGAGTAGTTCGGCGTCCGCCAGCGGGCCTTCCAGTGCGGACGAGCTCGGGGTCATTGACCCGTCGACCCTGCCGGTGACCATTCCCTTCGACTACGTCGCCAACCACCCTGTGGTGGAGACCGGCTTCGGCACCGCGGAGACCTTCCCGATGATTCTGGACACGGGTGCTCCCGTGAACGTCTCCGCTGACCTGGTCAAGAAGTTCGGCTTCCCGGTGGTGGGCCAGCAGACAGGTGCCGCTGCTGGCGGCACGGTCACGTCAGACACTGGTCGGCGTGGACATGGTGACCATGGGGGACCTCACGGTGTCGACGGTCGCGGCCATCACCCCGTGGGTCGACAAGGCGAACCCGCTGTCGTGCATCTCCGAGAACGGCCTGGTCGGGTCGAACGTGATGAAGGACGCCGTGTGGCAGATCGACTACCAAGCCAAGACGGTGACTGTGACCGCATCCACCGACGGCATCGATCACGTGACCGGCGCCATCCCCGTGCCGTTCCGGACACCCGGCGACACCCCTGACGGCAGCCCGAACGTCGCGTTCGGAGTCGGGAACGACGGGCTCATCTTCCTGGTGGACACCGGCTCGGACGGCGGGATCATCGCGGCACCGAAGCGAACTCGAGTCGGTGGGAGTGACGATCCCGAAGGACGCACCGGTCGTGCAGTCGCTGGCGGCTGGCGCGGCGGGCAATGTCGCCCTGGACATCCCGTTCGTGACCACCACGATCGACTTGGGCGGCATGAAGATCGACTACCCCGTCGGTGCAGCTGACATCGTCCAGGGAGTGGGCAACATCGGCAACGCCTTCCTCAGCCAGTTCATCGTCACCTTCGACTACCCCAACAAGACCATCTACCTGGATCCCGTCTCCGAGGACGGAACGGTCGCTGCCCCGCCCGTCAAGGGAGCCAGCATCGGGTGGGACGGCACGAAGGCGATCGTCGGCGGCCTGGCCGTCGGGGGCCCTGCTGACAAGGCTGGACTCAAGCTCGGCGACGTCGTGACCGCCGTCGACGGCACACCCGTCACCACACGCGACGAGTTCTGCGCCTCCACGACGGGGCCGGATCCCAAGACGATCACCACCGCCGCAGGAACGTTCGACGCCGCGCTCATCGACAACTTCTTCACCAAGCAGTAGTCAGGGCTCACCCGATGGTGGGTACACGCCGTGCGCCGCGGTTCCAGGGGGCGCCGATGCGGCATCGTCACTAGGGTGAATGACGACTCGGTGAACGAAGAGGCCGCACGAACCGAATGAGGAAGCCCAGGGATGCCAGCCCACCCTGACCATGCGTTGCCGAACTAGCTCGACGCCCTGGACGACCCATCACCACCTCAAAGGAGAACACCGTGGATCCGAAGATCGAGGACGCAGCAGGACGCATGAAGGAAGCGGCAGGCACGCTCACGGGCAACGACGACCTCAAGGCCGAGGGCGCTGCCGATCAAGCCTCTGCCCAGGCGCACGAGGCCATCAATGAGGCGGCCGACAAGGCCAAGGGCCTGGTCGAGGGTGTCACCAACGCCGCGGAGGGCGCCATCGACGCCGTCAAGGACAAGCTGTCGTAGGCAGCAGGGCTGCGGAGGCCTCGTCCATGGCTCCGCCTCGTGGGATGGCCTCCCCGCGACGCCTCAGTCGACCATGAGAGGGGTGCCGGCATGAGCGCCACGTTGCCGAGCCGAACGACTATCGGCGCCGGGATCGTCGGGTTCACGGCGGGCCTGAGCTGGGCCGCCCGCGCGCACGTCCCGGCGTTGACCGCCCTGCCTGGCTACGAGGTGGTCGGGGTGGCGAACAGCACGGCCGACTCCTCGGCTGCTGCCTCGCGGGAGCTGGGGATCGCCACCGTCCACGAGTCCGTGCAGGACCTCGTGCGCGATCCCTCGGTCGACCTGGTGGCCGTCACCGTCAAGGTGCCGCACCATCGCGGACTGGTCGCCGCGGCCCTCGAGGCGGGCACGATGGTCTACTGCGAGTGGCCGCTGGGCACCGGGCTCGCGGAAGCCGAGGACATGGCCACGCAGGCGCGCGCGGCCGGTGTACGGACGGCGGTCGGGCTGCAGGCCCGGTCCGCGCCGACCATCCGCTTCGTCCGCGACCTCGTGCGCGACGGCTACGTGGGCGAGGTGCTCTCCACGACGCTGGTCGGCGCGAGCGGCAGCATGGGTGCGGCCGAGCGTGAGCACCTCGTGTACCTGAACGACGCCGCCAGCGGTGCGAACGTGCTCACGATCCCGTTCGGCCACGCGATCGACGCCCTGTGCTGGGTGCTGGGCGAGTTCGTCGAGGTCTCGGCCACGGTGGCGACCCGTCGACCCACCTACGTCGTCATCGAGACGCAGGAGGTGCGCACCCGCACCATCGCCGACCAGGTCGTCGTGAGCGGGGTCCTGACCAGCGGAGTCGTGGTGTCCGCGCACTACCGCGGCGGGTCCACACGTGGCACGCACCTGCGGTGGGAGATCAACGGCACCGAGGGCGACCTCGAGATCACCGCGCCGTCGGGGAACCTGCAGGCGGCGGAGCTCACCCTGCGAGGCGGACGAGGGGACCAGACGTCGCTGTCCGTCCTGCCCGTGCCCGCCGGGTACCGAACGGTCCCGGATGTCGTGAGCGGCGTGGCGCTCAACGTGGCCGAGGCCTACGCCCGCTTCGCCGAGGGTCCCTCGGCTCTCGACCCGGTGCCGGACTTCGACGACGCCGTCGTCAGGCACCGGCTCCTCGATGCCATCGAGCGCAGCGCCGCATCGGGCATGCGCGTCCTGCTGTAGGCGGGGCACGCCGCCTCCGCCCGCGAGAGTCAGCGTGGCGACGCGGCTATCGTGAGGTGGATCGAGCGGAGTCGACATGAGGCGCCTGGGCGCTGTTGCGGTAGCGGTGCTTCTTCTGGTGTCGTCCGCGCCCACCGCGCACGCTGACGCAGGGCCGTCGGCCGACTACGAGAGCGCCTACCGGATCGGTCGGCAGGCCTACCTGTACGGCCTGCCGCTGCTGACGACGAACCAGACCTTCCTGACCATGACCAGCACGAACGTCCCCCAGGGCGCGTACGGACCGGTCAACCACGTCAACAGCGTGCGCAGCGCCAACACCGCGTCGAGCACGGCCGTGGTGGCGCCCGGGGCCAGCAGCCTGTCGTCGATCGCGTGGCTCGACCTGACCGCAGGAGCCCAGGTCCTGCACGTGCCGAAGGTCACGGACCGTGCCTTCGTGCTCGCCCTGCTCGACCCGTACACGACGAACCTCGTCAACCTCGGCTCGGCGTCCGGCACCGCGCCCGGTGACTACGTCATCCGCTACGGCGGGCAGCGCTCCGTCGCCGATCCCGAGGGGCACGCACGCCGTCAACGTCGACTACAGCCGCATCTGGATGATCGGCTCGACCCAGCTCAAGGGGCCCGGCGACGTCGCCGCCGTCAACGCGGTCCAGGACGGCTACACCCTCACGCCACTCTCGGACTTCGTGGCCGGCACCACACCATCGCTGCCGGCGCCGACACAGCCGACGATCACCCCGTCCGCGATGCCCTCCGGTGTCGCCTTCTTCGACACCCTGGGCCAGCTCCTCGCGCAGTTCCCTCCGCCGGCTCGCGATGCTCCCGCCCTGCGCTCCTTCGCCACGGTCGGCGTCGGCCCGGGAATGGCGCCGTCGAGCGATCCACTTCTCAGTGCCGACACGCTGCAGGGCCTGGCAGACGCTGTGGCCGATGGACCGGCGCTTGTGAAGGAGGCGACGGCAGCGCTCCTGCGGACCGACTACCCCCACCACAACGGCTACCTCCTCGGCGGGTTCGGGCGCTACGGCACCGACTACACGGAGCGCGCGGTGATCTCACAGATCGGGCTCGGGGCCTTCACTCCAGGTCAGGCCATCTACGCGATGACGTGGATCGACCACGCGAAGGCGGCACTGGATGGGTCGCAGCGCTACGTACTGCACCTGCCGAAGGCGCCGCCCTCTCGCGAGGGCTGGTCACTGACGCTGTACAGCCTCCGTGGTGGCCTGATGGCGAACCCGATCAACCGGTACGCGTTCACCGATACGTCCCTGCTGACCCGCAACCGCGATGGCTCGGTGGACATCTACCTCCAGGCGACGGCTCCCGCGAGGGCCTCACAGCGGCGCAACTGGCTGCCCGTGACGGCCGGCCAGGGCTTCGAGGTGACCTGGCGCCTCTTCGCGCCCGACCGCACCGACATCCCCGGCATCCTGTCCGGCTCGGGCTGGCAGCCACCGGTCGTCACCCGCGTCGGTCCCTGAGCGTCAGCGGGGGCTGACCAGGACATACAGGCCTGGCCCGGGCCAGTAGTCCGCCAGGGCGACGGTGCGTCCGTCCTCGTCGGTGATGGCGCACGGCGGGCCCTCCCGATCGGGCGTCGTCAGGCAGTCAGGGATGTCGATGGTCCAGCCGGCCCTGGCGACGTTGTCCGCGACGATCGGCGTGTACTCGCGATCGACCTCGAAACTCAGGTACGGGCAGACGTCCATGCACAGGACGCTTCCGCCGGAGTTGTAGAACGGCAACGTCTCGATCGGGGCATCGGCGTACGGCGTCCCCGACACGAGGAGCTGAGCGGTCTCCTGCATGTGGCTGATCGACCGCGCGGTTGCCACGTTCAGGGCAAGCTGGCAGCCGCCGAAGAGCAGCAGCGGCAGGCCGATCAGCACGGCCACGACCACGAGCGGGCGCACCCACCGGCGAGGGGGTCGACGCTCCGATCGAGGGAACGACCACTCACTGGATGCCGGCGGCCGACTCGCGGGTCTGCCGGGGATCGGGGTGGAATCCGAGGACGATGCCATGGCAACCCCCTTGCCTCACTGCCAGTGTCGCACCGGGACGCGGGGGAGTCGACGCGCGAGGACGGGCGTCCGGGTAGCCGGGCGCGAGTCGGCAGCAGGAGCCGTCAGGCCACCCTGCGGCGAAAGGCCATCATCGCGAGGACGTAGGCGACGGCGAGGATCGCCAGGCACCAGGCGAGGGCGATCCAGATGTCCGTGCTCACCGGCTGCTGGGTCACGAGGGCGCGGATCGCGTTGACGATCGGGGTGACCGGCTGGTTCTCGGCGAAGGCGCGCACCGGCCCGGGCATGGTCGCGGTCAGCACGAAGGCTGAGCTGATGAACGGCAGCAGGATCAGCGGGTACGAGAAGGCACTGGCGCCGTCCACCGTACGCGCCGAGAGCCCGGCGACCACAGCGAGCCAGGTCAGCGCCAGCGTCAGCAGCAGCAGGATGCCGACGATCGCCAGCCATGTGAGCGGACCGGCACTCGACCGGAAGCCCATGAGGACGGCGACGATGATCACGAGCGCCAGTGAGATCGAGGTGGCGACGAGGGACGTCAGCACGTGCGCCCAGAGCACCGACGAGCGCGCGATGGGCATCGACCGCAGGCGCCCGACGATCCCGCTCGACATGTCCTGGAACAGGCGGAACGCGGTGTACGAGATGCTCGAGGCGATCGTGATGATCAGGATGCCGGGCAGCAGGTAGGTGACGTACGGCTCCGGACCGGCGTTGATGGACCCGCCGAACACGTAGACGAACAGCAGCATGAAGGCGATCGGCATCAGGGTCGTGGTGATGATCGTGTCGGGGCTGCGGACGATGTGCCGCAGGGACCGACCCGTCAGCAGGGCGGTGTCCTCGAGGGCGTGCGTGCTCATGGCGTTCTCCTCAGTGGTGCGCGGGGTCGACTGCAGGCGTGGCGGGGCCGGCGTGGGCGCCGATGATCGCGAGGAAGACCTCCTCGAGGGTCGGCTGCCGCTCGACGTACTCCACGGTGGCCGGGGGCAGCAGCGCCTTCAGCTCGGCGAGGGTGCCGTTCGCGATGATCCGACCCTCGTGCAGGATCGCGATCCTGTCGGCGAGCTGCTCGGCCTCGTCCAGGTACTGCGTGGTCAGCAGCACGGTCGTGCCCTGCCCGGCCAGCTGCCGGATGCTGCTCCAGACCTCGAGGCGCGACTGCGGGTCGAGCCCGGTGGTGGGCTCGTCCAGGAAGATGACCTCGGGGTCCCCGATGAGGCTCATCGCGATGTCGAGCCGGCGACGCATCCCACCGGAGTAGGTGGCCACCCGTCGATCGGCCGCGTCGGCCAGCTGGAACCGGGCCAGCAGATCGGCCGCCACGTCGCGCTGGACCCACCACGTGGCGCAGTCGCGCCATGAGGACGAGGTTCTCGCGTCCCGTGAGGATCTCATCGACGGCTGCGAACTGCCCGGTGAGGCTGATGGCCTCGCGCACGCGTGCCGGCTGGGTGCCGACGTCGAGGCCCACGACGCTGGCGGTCCCGGCATCGGCCCGCAGCAGCGTCGACAGGATGTTGACGACCGTCGTCTTGCCGGCGCCGTTCGAGCCCAGGAGCGCAAACACGCTGCCGCGCTCGACGTCGAAGTCGACACCGCGCAGGACGTCCACGTCCTTGAACGACTTCTCCAGGTCCCGAACGTGCAGGGCCGGGGACGTGAGCGTGTGAGCCGTCATGAGCCCGACTCCTGTACCCGTTCAGCAGTGTCGATCGCGGCGCTGAGGCGGGACTTCTCCTTGTCGATCCACCTCTTGCCGGCATATGCCTGCACGAACGCATCCGCGAACTCGACCGGATCCTCTCCGACGATCGTGCGCACGGGCGTGCCATCCGTCACGGCCCGCTCCCACAGGTCCACGAAGTCGCCCATCATCGTGACAGCGACATCCCCGTCCATCACGGCGCCGCCGTTGTACATGAAGTACCGGTACAACGCCTTCGCCGCAGAGCCGTACGGCTCAGGCAAGGCGTCAATGCGAGACTTGTACTGCCGGTATTGCCTCTTCTGCTCGAGCGAGCCGGTCACCAGTTCGATCCACTTTGCGGCCATGTCAGTTCCCTTCGTGGCGGAGCGTGTCCAGTTGCTCTGAGAGGAAGCTCCACGTCCTCCAGAACTCGTCCAGGTAGTCGCGTCCCGTGTCGTTCAGGGAGTAGACCTTGCGCGGCGGGCCCTTCTCGGACGCGACCTTCTCGACGTCGACGAGGCCGCGCTGCTCGATGCGGATGAGCAGGGCGTAGACGGTGCCCTCGGCGATGTCGGAGAAGCCGCGCTCGCGCAGCCACGCGGTGATCTCGTATCCGTATGCGGACCGGCCGGCCAGGATCGCCAGCACGATGCCCTCGAGCGTGCCCTTGAGCATCTCGGTCTCCTGCTTGCCCACGGGGCCCTCCCATCACTACTCAGTGTTACTGACTACAGGTACACAGTAGCACTAAGTACTGACGACGCAAGCACCCCTCCTTGCCGTGGCGGCGCCGTGACACGTAGCGTCGGTCCGACCCGACACGGCGACCAAGGAGTGGACGATGGCGACAACGCGACGCGCGCAGGCCCAGTGGAACGGCAGTCTCATGGAGGGCTCGGGTCAGGTGACCTTCCAGTCGTCCGACCTCGGGACCTTCCCCGTGACGTGGGCGGCTCGCTCCGCCGAGCCGAACGGGGTGACCAGCCCCGAGGAGCTGATCGCGGCGGCCCACTCGACCTGCTTCTCGATGGCGCTGTCCAACGGCCTGGCGAAGGCCGGGACCCCGCCGACCAGCCTCGAGACCAGCGCCGAGGTCGACTTCCAGCCGGGCACCGGCATCACCGAGATCCGCATCTCCGTCCGCGGTGACGTCCCCGGACTCGACGCCGACGGCTTCCGCGCCGCCGCCGAGGCGGCCAAGGAGGGCTGCCCGGTCAGCCAGGCGCTCAAGGCGGTGCCGATCGTCCTCACCGTGCTCGACTGATCGTCCTGCTCGCCCGTTCGTCGAGACTCAACGACCACCGGAGCGACTGACCGCGATCGCCACCTCCAGCGGATGCATCAGCCCCGCCGTCGGACGACACTGGCAGGGAGCCGCCCGCGCGGCGGCCACCGACAAGGAGGTCCCACCATGACGTACCACGAGGAACTGATGGTCCACCCGCCGAAGATGGCGGAGATGGCCGGTGGGGTCGTCGAGGCGGAGGGGCACGGCACTCCCGTCACGTCGCAGGACGGCATCGGCACGGTCCCGGCCGGCCTCGCGGCGCTGGAGGCCGAGACCGAGGAGTAGCGACGAGCCTCGGGGGAGCGGCGCGTCGGCGGGGGAGTCTAGGCGCCGACGTACGCCGCGAGGTGCTCGCCGGTGAGGGTGGACCGTCCTGCGACGAGATCGGTCGGGGTGCCCTCGAAGACGATGCGGCCGCCGTCGTGCCCCGCCCCGGGGCCGAGGTCGATGATCCAGTCGGCGTGGGCCATCACGGCCTGGTGGTGCTCGATGACGATGACCGAGATGCCCGAGTCGACGAGCCGGTCGAGCAGGGCGAGCAGTTGCTCGACGTCGGCCAGGTGCAGCCCGGTCGTGGGCTCGTCGAGGACGTACACCCGACCCTTCTCTGCCATGCGGGTGGCGAGCTTGAGCCGCTGGCGCTCACCGCCGGACAGGGTCGTCAGCGGCTGACCGAGGCTCAGGTAGCCGAGCCCGACGTCCGCCAGCCGGGAGAGGATCGCATGGGCGGCGGGCACGTGCGACTCGCCCGAGGCGAAGAAGGCCTCGGCGTCGGTGACCGGCATGGCGAGCACCTCGGCGATGTTGCGTCCGCCCAGCGTGTACTCCAGCACCGCAGCCTGGAAGCGCCGGCCCTCGCACTCCTCGCAGATGGTCTCGACCGTGGCCATCATGCCCAGGTCGGTGTAGATGACACCGGCTCCGTTGCACGTCGGGCACGCGCCCTCGGAGTTCGCGCTGAACAGCGCCGGCTTGACGCCGTTGGCCTTCGCGAAGGCCTTGCGGATGGGCTCGAGCAGGCCGGTGTAGGTCGCCGGGTTGCTGCGACGCGAGCCGCGAATGGCCGACTGGTCCACCGAGACGACGTCCTCGCGCACCGCGACGTAGCCGTCGATGAGCGAGCTCTTGCCGGATCCCGCGACCCCGGTGACGACGACGAGCACGCCCAGCGGGATGTCCACGTCGACGCCCTGCAGGTTGTGCGAGGTCGCCCCGCGCACCTCCAGCAGGCCGGCCGGCGGGCGCACCGCCTCCTTGAGGGTGGCCCGGTCGTCGAGGTGGCGTCCGGTCAGGGTGCCGCTGGCCCGCAGGCCCTCGACGGTGCCCTCGAACACGACCTCGCCGCCCGCGGCCCCGGCTCCGGGGCCGAGGTCGACGACATGGTCACCGATGGCGATCGCCTCGGGCTTGTGCTCGACGACGAGCACGGTGTTGCCCTTGTCGCGCAGCTGGAGCAGCAGCTCGTTCATGCGCTGGATGTCGTGGGGATGCAGGCCGATCGTCGGCTCGTCGAAGACATACGTGACGTCGGTGAGCGACGAGCCGAGGTGCCGGATCATCTTCACCCGTTGCGCCTCGCCACCGGACAGCGTCCCAGCCGGGCGGTCCAGGCTCAGGTAGCCCAGGCCGATATCTGCGAAGGAGTCGAGCGTGTGCTGCAGGGCGGCCAGGAGTGGGCCGACCGACGGCTCGTCGATCCCGCGGACCCAGTCGGCGAGGTCGCTGATCTGCATCGCGCAGGCGTCGGCGATGTTGATGCCCTCGATGCGTGACGAGCGTGCCGCCTCGCTCAGTCGGGTGCCGTCGCAGTCCGGGCAGGTCGTGAACGTGACCACCCGCTCGACGAAGGCCCGGATATGCGGCTGCATCGCGTCGAGGTCCTTCGACAGCATCGACTTCTGGATCTTCGGGATGAGCCCCTCGTACGTGAGGTTGATGCCCTCCACCTTGATCTTCGTGGGCTCCTTGTAGAGCAGGTCGTGCAACTGCTTCTTGGTGAACTGCCGGATCGGCTTGTCCGCGGGGAAGAAGCCGCAGCCGGCGAAGATGCGCCCGTACCAGCCGTCCACGCTGTAGCCCGGGATGGTGAGGGCGCCGTCGGCCAGGGACTTGGAGTCGTCGTACAGCTGGGTCAGGTCGAAGTCGGTGACGTTGCCCATGCCCTCGCAGCGCGGGCACATGCCGCCGGTGATGCTGAAGCTGCGCCGCTCCTTCGTCGTGCTCCCGCCCTTCTCGATGGTGACCGCCCCCGCGCCGCTGATGGACGCCACGTTGAAGGAGAACGCCTGCGGTGATCCGACATGGGGCTGGCCGAGCCGGCTGAAGAGGATGCGCAGCATGGCGTTGGCATCAGTGGCGGTGCCGACCGTCGAGCGGACATTGGCGCCCATGCGCTCCTGGTCGACGATGATCGCGGTGGTGAGGCCGTCGAGCACGTCCACGTCGGGGCGGGCCAGCGTCGGCATGAAGCCCTGGAGGAACGCGCTGTACGTCTCGTTGATGAGACGCTGCGACTCCGCTGCGATCGTCCCGAAGACGAGCGAGCTCTTCCCGGAGCCCGACACCCCCGTGAAGACGGTCAGTCGCCGCTTCGGGATCTCGAGGTCGACGTCCTTGAGGTTGTTGACCCGGGCCCCGTGCACGCGGATCAGCCCGTGGCTGTCGGCCGGGTGCGGCTCGGATGGGGTCGGCCGTGCGGCCCTGCTCATGGCGCCTCCTCGTGGACCGGCGGGTGCTGGGGCGTGCAGGCTACGCCTGCGCGACGCGCACGAGGTTGCCCGAGGGGTCGCGCACCGCGCAGTCGCGGGCTCCCCACGGCTGGCTGGCGGGCTCCTGCAGCACCTCGACTCCGGAGGCGCGCAGTGTCTCGAAGGTGGCGTCGAGGTCGTCGGTGCGGAAGATCGCCGCCTGCAGCGACCCCTGCGTCACGAGAGCCAGCAGGGCATCGCCCTCAGCCTGGGAGCGGCCTCCGTGGGGCTGGAACAGGACGATGTCGACGTCCTGGCCGGGCGTCCCGACGGTGACCCACCGGAAGCCGCCGGAGGCCACGTCGTTGCGGACCTCGAGCCCGAGGGCGTCGCGGTAGAAGCCGAGCGCGGCGTCGGGGTCGTGGACGGGGATGAACATGTGGGAGACGGAAGTGGTCATGGCAGGACAGTAGGGCGCAGCTGGCCCGGCGTGCTTCTTCGATCCTGCTCGGTCCGTCAGTCCTGCCGAGGAGTCGTCTGGGCCTCGCCTACGTGGCGGGTACGCGGTCGCGGCGCGGACGGGAGGCGACCTGGCTGACGCACGCGGGGACGGCCTCGTGATCGCGATGGTCGCGCGCCCGGTACTGCGATGGGGTCTCGCCGACGATCTCGGTGAAGCGGGAGCTGAACGAGCCGAGCGACGTGCAGCCGACCGCGACGCAGGTGTCCGTCACGGACATCCCCTGGCGCAGGAGGGCCTGCGCGCGCTCGATCCGCCGCGTCATGAGGTAGGCGTACGGGGTCTCACCGTAGGCGGCGCGGAACTTGCGCGAGAAGTGGGCCGGCGACATGAGCGCGGCCCGTGCCATCGCGGGGACGTCGAGCGGCTGTGCGTACTCGCGGTCCATGAAGTCGCGCGCCCGGCGCACGTGCGCGAGGTTGGCCAGGTCCTCAGGCGACATGCGTCGAGGCTACACAGGCGCGGGGACGGTGCGTCAAGGTCGGGCGGCCTCGGGCGCGCGGCCCGCGACGTCGTCGACATCCGCGAACCGGAGGGCGAGTTCGGTCTGGATCTCGGCGTGCCTCAGCAGGAAGGATCGCTCGTCTAGGCGCTTGCGGCGCATCCATGCGGTGACCTCGTCATTGGACTTGCTGGCGTTGCAGGACGCGCACGCGGGCGCGATGTTGTCGAGCGTGTACCTGCCTCCGCGCGAGATCGCCATGACGCAGTCGCGCTGCAGCGCCGCGTCGGGGTCCCCGCAGTAGGCGCAGCCGCCCCACGCCTCCTGCAGCGCGCGCCACTGCTCGGGGCTCAGGTCGTGCTCCACGCGGGCCATGCGTCGCTTGCGCCTGCGTGCGGCACGCGCCCTGCGGCTCCGGTCGACGGCCATGCGCCCACAGTACGAAGCGTCAGGCGGCAAACCCGGCTGCCACGCGCCGGTGAGTCGACTGGAACTGCGGGCTCCGGGGATGAGACGCGGCCGGCTCGCCGACGGTCACGGTTCGGGTGTCGGTGTCCCCACGGCAGGGTTCGCGGCCAGGTACGCGACGAGCAGGCCGTGGTCATGCTCGGTGATGCCGGCGTAGGCGAGGGCGAAGTCGGCAACGGCGTCGTCGAAGGCGTCGTCGTCGCCCAGGTAGCCGGCCACCAGGGACGAGTCGCCCACCCGCGCGTGCGCCCGGGCCAGCAGGGCACCGCAGACGGCCGCGTAGTCCACGAGGGCGTCGCCGTCCAGCAGCGCGACGTCGATCGAGCCCTTGAGGTCGCGCAGCTGCCGGACGTAGAAGTCGACGGGGAGCTGCTGGCCCCCGCTCATCCACCCGAGGAACGGGTCGCCGGCGGCCTGCATGACGCGCTGCCCGACCACGACTCGCTTCCCGGCGTTCCGGAACCGACTGGCCCCCAGGTACGGCTCGAGCACGGAGGCGTTGGCCTGCTTGATCTGCAGGATGAGCGGCTCCCCATCGCCGCTCTCGAGCAGCAGGACCAGGGCGAGGGTGCCCACGCTGCCGACCCCGACCACCTTGTGGGCGAGGTCGATGAAGGAGTAGTGAGCCAGGAGGGCGAGCCGGTCGGGGGCGAGCGTCCGCAGGTAGGCCTCGTAGCGCGGAGCAAGCCCGGCGATGACGGCGTCGCGCTGGTCCGCGGGGACGGGGATGAGCAGGGGCGGCTGCGACCGGAATCGGCGGGTGCCGTCGACCACCTCGGTCAGCTTGTTCACCGCGGTGTCGCCCGTGCTGCGCCGCGACTTGGCCGTTGCCTTCTCCATGACGTCCTTGAGGTGGGACTTCCCGAGCTGCGCGAGGAGGAAGTCGGCATCCACCTTGACGTTCCACGCGTCCATGCGGCGCATGCCGCTCATGTACGCCGTCACCGAGCGATAGGCACCGGCGGCGGCGCGCGCCGTGCGTCGTGCCCGCTTGTCGGACGCGCCGCGCACGCGCGCGGCCACCGCGGCGCTCGCGGCGAGGCGGCGCACGTCCCAGTCGAAGGGCCCGGGAAGCGTCTCGTCGAAGTCGTTCACGTCGAAGACGAGCGTCCGCTCCGCCGAGGCGAACATGCCGAAGTTCGAGAGGTGGGCGTCCCCGCACAGCTGCACGGCGATTCCGCTCGTCGGAAGGCGGCTGAGGTCGGAGGCCATGATCGCGGCGGCACCTCGCAGGAATGCGAAGGGGTCGGCGGCCATCCGCTCGTAGCGCAGCGGCACGAGGAACGGCTCGCGGACGGACTCCTGCGTCCGCAGGATCGCGATCGGGTCGGGGCGATCCGCCAGCGTCTGGCGGCGTGGCGAGCGCGGCCCGCGGCACCTGCTCGCGTCGCGCGCGGCCCTCGGCGGCCCGCCGGTCCCGCGTGGGCCGTCGCTGCGACAGGAAGGTCGCTGAGTCGACCCGGAACTCGGGTCCTTCCATCGGGTCCACGGATTCTGTGGCGCTCATGGGGGCGACTGTAGGGGCAGGCAAGCGGCGTACGCTCGTCGCTCGCGTCGGCACGGGCTCCGTGCTTGACTGGCGGCACGCTGGCCCTCGCCAGCGCCTCGAGAACGCATGTGAATGGAGCGATTCCCCATGACCGACCGCAATCTCATCCTCTTCGTCGCCTCGTACTCCGACGCCGCAGCCGCGGAGGCGGACTACCACGCGCTCAAGGACGCCCAGGTGGCCGAGGACTTCGCCGTGGTCCAGTCCGTCGTGCTGAGCCGCGCCGAGGACGGCGCCGTCACGGTCGACGAGCACGGTGCCACCGCCGTCGGCGGCGGCGCGCTCATCGGCGCGGGCGCCGGCCTCGTCATCGGCCTGTTCGCCCCGCCCCTGCTCCTGGCCACCGCCGTCGGCGCGGGCATCGGCGCGATCGTCGGTGAGTTCGTCAAGAAGCACGAGGAGAAGAAGCTGGGCGTCGACCTGGAGGAGTACCTGCCGGTCGGGTCCTCGGCCCTCGTGGCGATCGTCGACGACATGTACGCCGACCGAGTCGACAAGGCCGTGACGAAGGCGACCAAGCGCGTCGCCAAGGCGATCGACAGCGGCGACTACGAGAAGATCCAGAAGGCGATCGACGAGGGCACCGACAAGATCGCGGACGCCGTCGAGTCGTAGGCCGGTCGGCCGGTCGCGTGGCTCGTCGCTAGCCGGCGAGCCACGCGACGGCTCGCGCTCGATCCGCGAACGTGCGCGACTGCAGTCCCCGATTGACCGCGGCCGTCTCCCAGAACCGCACCGACTCCGCTGCGACGGGATCGACCGGCCGGACGATCGCCTCGCGGTACCGGGGGAGCGCCTCGAGGTGCGCGAGCACCTCCACGAGCGAGTACAGGTCCAGGACGGCCGGTCCGCTGATGAGGGCGGCGCAGTCCGTCAGGACGGCCCAGGTGTCGTGCTCGACGGCCAGCTCCAGGGCGCGCCGGACGGCGACCGCCATCTCCGGCGCGCTGACCACGCCCCCGTAGGTCATGTCCAGGAACTGCCCCGAGGCGTCCAGTGCGACGGAACAGCCCATGGCCACCCTTTCGTCGCATTCGATGGGGATGATCGCGTGCTCGCGACCGTCGACAGGGCGCTGGGGCCTCACCGTATCGGAGAGCCCGCGATGGGGCGCTCCGGCTCGAGAGGCGTGATCGCCGCTCCCGTCGTATCTTGGTCGGCAGCCCGGACGCCGCGGGGGACGTCGCAGCCTCAGCCCAGCCACCGGAACCACTCCGCCCTCGGGCGGACGACGAAAGGACATCCATGATCGGACGACGCATCCTGCGCGGGGCAGCCGTCGCTGTCGCCGTGCTCCTGCCTGTGGGCCTCGTGGCAGCCAGCCCGGCCACGGCGGCACCCGCCAAGCCGAAGACCGCCACGGTCTCGGTCCTGCACGGCATCCCTGGCCTGACGGTCGACGTCTACGCCAACGACGCCCTGCTCATCGATGACTTCACCCCGGGTCCCTGAAGACGGTCAAGGTGCCGGGCGGCACCTACAACCTGGAGATCTTCCCGGCGACCTCGACTGACTCCAGCGGGACGCCGGTGCTGCAGGGCTCGGCGACCGTGGCGAACGGCAAGAACTACACCGTGACCGCGAACCTCACCGCCACGGGAACCCCGGCCCTGAACGTGTTCGTCAACAACATGGCCCCGATCGCCAAGGGTGCGAAGAAGGGCCGCGTGACCGTGCGTCACATTGCCGCGGCTCCCGCCGTCGACGTCTTCGTCAACGGCAACGTGGCCTTCTCCGGCCTGACGAACCCGAACCAGGTCCAGACCGTGCTCCCGCGCGGCGTCTACCAGACGGCGGCAGGCCTCGCCGGCGCCGGAACCGCCGGCATCGCGCTCGGCCCGGTGCCGCTGCCGGTCAAGGCCGGCTTCAACGTCGATCGTGTACGCGTGGGGCGTCCCGCAGGCCGCGGGCGGCGCCGGCGTGCAGGTGGCGGTGCAGTACGTGAAGCTGGCGATGCCGAAGTAGTCCACGCGATCGGTCGACGGCGGCCGCGTCACCCGGATCATCCGGGGTGGCGCGGCCGTTCGGCGTCCGTGCCCCCTCTGCGCCGGTCGCTCAGCCGCGCGTCGGCGCCCGCCACCGTGGCCGCAGCGCGTCGGACGCCGCCAGGCCGAGGGCCGACTCGAGCGCCCGCCCGACGGCGAGCAGGGTCGGCTCCGAGCCTGCGGGTCCGACGATCGACAGGCCGACGGGCAGCCCGTCCACCAGGCCCATCGGCACCGTCAGGATCGGCCAGCCCAGGATGGCGGCCGGCGTGCAGACGGCCCCGCCTCCGTCGAGGAGGTCGCCGAGCGTGAGGTCCGACTTCCATGACGGCTGGTACGCGGGTGCGAGGAGCACGTCGGTCTCGGCGAGCGCCGGGCCGAGGCACGCGTCGCGGGCGAACGCGAGGTTGGCGGCACGCGCCTCCTGGTACCGGGTGCGAGGCGCGACCGCCGGCGAGCGAGTGCCTGCTCGAAGAACTCCTGTCCGAAGGCGGCAAGCTCGATCTCTGCGTGCGCGGCGTTGAAGGCGACCACGTCGGCCAGGCACGCGCACGCCCGCGCCCGTCCCGGGCCGCGAGGTAGGCGTCCAGGTCGTCGAGGACGTCGCCGAGCAGGACGTCGACCTGGTCGGCGTGAACCTGGCCAGGCGTGAACGGCACCGGGGACGACCGGACCGAGGCCAGCAGCGGGGTCACCGCGGCCACCGCGCGCTCGAACAGCGCGTCGGTCGCGGGCGTGGCCGGTGAGCCACGCCTCCACCACGCCCGCGCGCACCGTCCCCGCGGCCCCGGGGCGCAGGCGGGCAGGCAGTCCGTGCGCCCGGAGATCGCCTCGTAGACGACGGCCGCATCTGGGACCGAGCGGGCCAGCGGCCCGGCCACGTCCTGCGTCAGGCTGACCGGCACGATGCCCGACGAGGGAACCGAGCCGACCGTCGGCTTCAGGCCCACCACCCCGTTGAGCGCGGCCGGGCAGGTGATCGAGCCGTTGGTCTCCGTGCCGACGGCGGCGAAGGCCAGGCCGGCCGCGACCGCCGCTCCGGAGCCCGACGAGGAGCCGCCCGCGCTGCGGTCGAGTGCCCAGGGGTTGCCCGTCAGCCCACCGACCCCCGACCAGCCGCTCGTCGAGTGCGGTGAGCGGAAGTTGGCCCACTCCGACAGGTTCGTGGAGCCGAGGATCACGGCTCCGGCCGCCCGAAGCCGAGCCGCCACGGGGGAGTCCTGTCGCACCGTGCGGCCGGCGAGGGCCGTCGACCCGGCGGTGGCGGGCAGCCCGATCGCCTCGATGTTGTCCTTCACGAGCACCGGCACCCCGTGCAGGGGGCCGAGCGTGCCGCCGGACCGCTGCTCTGCGTCTCGTGCCGCCGCCTCGGCGCGGGCGTCAGGAGCGAGGGCGAGGACGGCGCGCAGGGCTGTGGGCGTCCCGGGGGCGTCCACGGCGTCGATGCGCTCGAGCAGGAGCGCGGTGACTGCTCGACTGCTCTGGTGCCCGGCGCGCAGCTCGTGTGCGATGCCGGTCAACGTGCCGGCGGCGTGTCCGGAGGACGGGGGGTGCGGGTCGGTCATGGCCCCACCCTTGCGCATCCCCCTGCCGGGCGCTGGCACTCGCAGTGCTGCACCGAGGCGCGCCGCACGAGGCGACGAGCCTGCGCCTGCCCCTACGCTCGGGACGTGCTCATGTCGTCGTCGGACCCGGGCGACCTCGCGGAGGCCGAGGCGCGTGCAGGCGACCGAGCGTCGGCTGGCTCTCGAGCTGGCCGAGGAGCTCGGTGACGTCGTCTTCGCCCTGGAGGTGGCGCCGGAGCTGCGCTACCTCTACGTGTCCCCGTCGGCGCTGGCCTTGGTCGGCTACAGCCCCGAGGAGCACTACGCCGACGCCGAGCTGGCGATGAGCCTGCTGGACCCCGACGACCGCCAGACGTTGATGGAGGCGCTGTCGGCCGACACCGACGATGTCATCTCGGTGACCGTCCGCTACCGCACGCGGTCGGGAGAGCGACTGTGGCTGGACAACCGCTGCCGGCGGGTGATCCACCCGGACGGCCGCGTCGTGGTCTACGGCGCGGCGCGCGACGTCACCGCCTTCCGGCTGGCCCAGGAGCGCCTGATGGAGGAGCGCGAGCGCTACAAGCTGCTGGCGGAGAACAGCCGAGACGTCGTCTACCGCACGGACGTCACCGGGGTCATCACGTGGATCTCCCCCTCGGTCACGGCGGCGCTCGGCTGGCAGTCCGGAGGACCTCGTCGGCCGGCGCGTGTCCGACTTCGTGCATCCGGACGACCTCGTCCACGTGCGGGCTCAGCAGCAGGCCATCCGGGCCCGCGGCGACGTCCGGGGCGAGGTCGAGCTGAGGTTCCGCACCGCGGTGGAAGGGTGGCGGTGGATGCGCGTGACCGGCCGGCTCCTGCTCGACGAGGAGGGGCGGCCCGTCGGCGGTATCGACGAGCTGCGGGACATCCAGACGGAGATGGAGACCCGCGCGCTGCTGCAGCGCGAGGTGGACCATGACGCCCTGACCGGCCTGGCCAAGCGCTCGCTCACGCTGGCCCGACTGCAGGAGCACATCGACGCTCGCCCGCCGGGCGGCGTGGTGCTCCTGTGCGCGGGGGTCGACGGCCTCACGTCGGTCAACCAGACGTACATGCACACCGCCGGCGACCGCGTCCTGGCCGAGGTCGCCGAGCGGCTGGCCGCGCGTGGCCGGCGCCGCCGATCGCGTCGGGCGGGTGGCAGGTGACGAGTTCGCCATCCTGCTCCCGGACGTCGTGTCCGCGGAGGATGCCGCGACCGCGGCCGAGGCGGTCCTCGCCGCAGCCCGCGGTCCGGTGTCGATCGGTCCCCACGAGCTCGACGTGTCGGTCTGCGTCGGCGTCGCGGTCTCGGACGGGACCGACGCCGAGGAGCTGCTCCGCGACGCCACGACGGCGCTGCGCCAGGCCGCCTCGCGCGGCAACGACCGCTGGGAGTTCCTCGACACCCGGCTCGCGACGGCGGCCCGGGCGCGCATGGCCGTGCAGGGACCGCTGCGCGAGGCCATCGCCGACGATGGCATCCGGCCATGGTTCCAGCCGATCGTCACGCTCCAGGACGGCCGGATCTGCGGGTATGAGGCGCTGGCCCGGTGGGTGCTGCCGGACGGCTCGCTCGCCGACACGGAGGACTTCCTGACCGGGGCCGAGCGCAGTGGCGTCATCGTCATGCTGGACGACGCCATGCTCCGGCACGCCCTCGCGGCCGCTGCCGGCATGAGCGAGGACCTGTCCATGGCCGTCAACGTGTCGGCGCAGACGCTCGAGGCGCGCGACCTCGCGCAGCGCGTCTCCCGGCACCTGCAGGACAGCGGCGTGGCGCCCGAGCGCCTCCACCTCGAGGTCACCGAGACCTCCCTGCTCCACGTCACCCGCGAGATGACGGACGTCATGCGGGCGGTGGCCGAGCTCGGCGTGGGCTGGTGGGTCGACGACTTCGGGACCGGATTCTCCTCGGTCACCCACCTGCGCGACCTCCCCGTCGCCGGGCTCAAACTCGACCGGTCCTTCACGGCCGACCTGCAGACCGACGAGCATCGGGCCCGCCAGCTGGCGCTCGGCCTCGTCGGGCTCGCGCGGGGACTCGACCTCGACACCGTGGCCGAGGGCATCGAGACGCAGGCCGACGCCGACCTGCTGGCCGGACAGGGTTGGGCCAAGGGCCAGGGGTGGCTGTTCGGGCGTGCCGCACCGGACCTGCGCGCCTGACCGGACGGCTCGCCGGCAGTCCGGCAACGCCCGGTGACCGGCGCTACCATCGCTACGTGTCGTACCTGCTGGCCGCCGTCGCGGTCGCGCTGCCGACCGTGCTCGTCGTGTCGGTCCTTCGCGGCCGGACGCGGGTGAGGTGCTGCTCGGTGGCGCCGGAGCATGATCTGCGCATGCGTGACGCCATGCGCGAGTGATGACGGCGCACTCGGGGGTCAGCCCCCGGCTCATGCAGTGGGCGTGGCTGTCGATCGCCGCCGCCGTCGTCACCATCGGGCTGAAGTCGGCCGCCTACCTCGCGACCGGATCGGTCGGCCTGCTGTCCGACGCCCTGGAGTCGGTCGTCAACCTCGTCGCCGCCGTGCTGGCCCTGATGGCGATCCGCATCGCGGCCCGGCCCGCGGACGACTCGCACCACTTCGGCCACGGCAAGGTGGAGTACTTCTCTGCCGGTGCCGAGGGCCTCATGATCCTCGTGGCCGCCGCTCCTCATCCTCGTGTCCGCGGTCTCCCGCCTGGTCGAATCCCCAGCCGCTGGAGGCGCTCGGAGTCGGTATCGCCATCACCCTCGTCGCTACCGCGGTCAACGCGGTCGTCGGCACGCTCGTCCTGCGGGCAGGCCAGCGGCACCGGTCGATCACCCTGGTGGCCGACGGCCGGCACCTGCTCACCGACGTGTGGACGTCGGTCGGCGTCGTCGTCGGGGTGGGGCTGGTGGCCCTGACCGGGTGGCAGCCGCTGGACTCGCTCGTGGCCATCGCGGTGGCCCTCAACATCCTGTGGACGGGGTTCACGCTCGTGCGGCACGCGATGAACGGCCTCATGGACCACGCCCTGCCGGCCGCGGACGTCAGTCGCCTTCGCGCCGCGCTCGGGGCGCTCGCCGCCGCCCATCCGGCGGGCGAGGTCGAGTTCCACGCCGTCCAGACGCGCGAGTCGGGCCGCGACCGCTTCGTGTCGATGCACGTGCTCGTACCGGGCTCGTGGACCGTGGCCCAGGGGCACGACCTGCTCGAGCAGGTCGAGTCGGCCGTGCACGACGTGCTCGAGGACGCGGTGGTCCACACGCACCTGGAGCCGCGCGAGGACCCGCGCTCCTACGGCGACGCGCGCGGCGGGTTCGCGGTGGGGGAGCGTCATGGCTGATCCGTACCCAGGGCCCGCCCGACCGGCTGCGCGCGACCCTCGACTCGCTTCTGGACCCGCACGTGTACTTCGAGGCCGTCCGCGACGAGTCCGGCGCGATCGTGGACTTCGTCTATGTCGACGCCAACGACGCGGCCTGCGCGTACAACCACTCGACCCGTGAGGAGATGATCGGGCGCACCCTGCTCGAGGTGCTCCCCGGTCACGCCGGCTCCGGCATCCTCGCGACGTACGCGCACGTGGTCGACAGCGGCGAGCCGCTCATCGTGGACGGGCAGGCGTACTACAACGAGCTGCTGGCGACGGAGCGCCGCTCGGACGTCCGCGGGATCCGCGTCGGCGACGGGCTGAGCCTGACCTGGCGCGACGTCACCGAGCGCTACGAGGAGGCCGCACGGCTCGAGGCCGCGCTCTCGCGGTTCCAGCTGCTGGCGGAGAACGCCTCCGACGTGGTGGTCCTCACCGACCGCACGCGCCGGATCACCTGGATCTCGCCGTCGGTGCTGCGGGTCCTCGGGTATCGGCCCGAGGACGTGGGCGGCGCCAGCCTGACGGACTTCACCCATCCCGATGACCACGCGAAGGTCGATGCCTGGCGGGCTCGGCTCGCCGATCGGGGTCAGATCACTGCCGAGGCAGGTGAGCCCGTGCGGTTCCGCACCGCCACCGGCGCCTACCGGTGGTTCACCGCGTCGGCGTCCGAGCTCATCGACGACTCGGGGCAGTTCGTCGGCGTCGTGGGCGCACTCAACGATGTCGACGAGCTCGTGCGCGCCCGCACCGCTGCCGACGCGCAGCGGCGACTGCTGCAGTCGACGGTGGACTCGCTGCTCGACCCGCACGCATTCATGGAGCCCGTGATCGAGTGCGGTCGCGTGGTCGATTTCGTGTTCGTCGACGTCAACCCGGCGACCGCGCGGTACCTCGGGCTGTCGCGCTCCGAGGTCGTGGGGTCGCGGCTGTTCCGGGTCCTGCCCGACGCCCAGGGGATGCTCGCACAGTTCGTGGAGGTCCTCGAGACCGGAGCGCCGCTCGTGCTCGACGGCCTGGGCTATCGCAACCCCGCCATGCACATCGAGCACCGGTACGACGTCCGCGTGGTCCCCGTCGACCGCGGCATGAGCGTCACGGTCCGCGACGTGACCCCTCGGTACCGGGCCGAGCAGGCGCTGCAGGAGAGCGAGACCCGGTTCCGGCTGCTCGCCGAGAACTCCACCGACATCGTCGTGCACCTGCGAGAGGGTCGCGTCGAGTGGGCCTCTCCGTCGATCCGACACGCGCTGGGCTGGACACCAGACGAGGTGGTCGGCGACTTCGCCCTGACGATGATCCACCCCGACGACCTCGACCACGTGGCGCGGTCGCTGGCGGCCAGCGACGCCGGCGCCGTCACGCGCGACCGCTTCCGGCTGCGCGATCGGCTGGGCGTGTTCCACTGGGTCGACAGCAACACCGGCCCCTTCCACAGCAGCACCGGCGAGCAGGACGGCGTCGTGGTGTCGCTGCGGATCGTCGACAGTGAGGTGAGCGCCCAGGAGGAGCTCGAGCTGCGCGCCCGGCTGGACCCGGTCACCGGGCTGGCCAACCGTCAGGAGCTCTTCCGCCACTTCGCCGGCCAGCTGAACGCCACGCAGCGCAGCGGTCATCGCACCGGGGTCGTCTTCGTCGACCTCGACGACTTCAAGGACATCAACGACTCCTACGGGCACGCGGCCGGCGATGCCTTCCTGCGCGTCACGGCGCGACGCATCGCGGCAGGCGTGCGCCACGGCGACTTCGTCGCGCGCATCGGCGGCGATGAGCTCCTCGTCGTGCTCGACGGCGTGCACGACGAGTCCGAGGCGGCGGCGATCGCCGACAAGCTCCGGCTGGCCGTCGGCCCAGCCGGTCGAGTACGCCCAGCAGGCGATGCGATCGACTGCGAGCCTGGGAGTCACGCTGGCCGAGACGGACGAGCGGCTCGATGACGTCGTGGCGCGCGCCGACGCAGCGATGTACGCCGCGAAGGCGGCCGGGCGCAACCGCGTGGTCGTGCGCATGCCCAGGTGAGGGCGACCCTCGAGGCCCAACCGGACGGTCGTCCGCAGGGGACGGCAGTGCTCCTGCACGGCTTCACCCGGTCGCCGGAGGACCTCGCCGACCTGTCGGCTGGGTGCGTCACGCTCGGGGCACGCACGCTCCGACCGGCCCTCGGCGCCCTGTGGTGGCCGACGAGCACGAACAACGCGGGCTTCCTGACGCGCGTGGCCGACGAGGTCGCCGACCGGGCCGCGGACGGACCGGTCGTGGTGGTCGGGCACTCGGCTGGGGCGTCCGCCGGCGCGTGGGTGGCGGCACGGCTGCGCCAGCGCGGGGTCGACGTCACGACGCTCGTGCTCGTCGACGGAGTGGAGAGCCCGACGCATCTGATCGAGCGGGCCTGGCCGGGGCTGTCCGGGGTGCGCGTCCTCGCGGCGTGCGCGCCGCCGAGCCGCTGCAATCGAGGCGGGGCACTGGCGCGCTGGCTGGCCGGGCGCGTGGCGCCTGACCACGTGGTCGTGGTCCCGGACGCCGGGCACGGTGACATCGAGGGACCGTCGCGCGCGGTGTACCGCTGGGCGTGCGGCGACGATCCGCGACGGCCGGCCGGGACGGCCGTCCTCGACATCGTTCTCGGATGGGTGGGCGAGGGACTGCGCGGTGCCCGCGCTGGTGCTACTCCGGATCCGTGATGTCGGCCACCGTGGCGGACAGGGCCTGCAGTGCGGTGTCGGCGTCGACGACGGCCGCGACCCCGTGGGCGCCGGCCCCGAGGGAGATCTCGCGCCCGGCCAGGCGGTGGTCGGCCACCACGGGCCAGGTCGGCCGCGACCCGAACGGCGTGATCGTGCCACGCTCGTAGCCGGTGGCCGCGAGTGCCGTCGCGGCGTCTGGCATCGACATCCGGCTGACACCGAGCAGGTCGCGCAGGCGCGGCCACGCGATCGTGCGGTCCCCGGGCACCAGCACGAGCAGGAAGTCGTCGTCGCCGCGCCGGACGACCAGGGTCTTGACTACGTCGCGCGGCTCGACGCCGCGGGCCTCGGCGGCCTCGAGCAGACTGGACACGCGGCCGTGGCGGACGAGCCGGAACGGGACGCCGGCCGCCTCGAGGGCGCTGATGGCGCGCTCCTCGCCGCTGGGCGCTGCCGGGTCCATGGCGCCAGTGTGCCGGACGACCCGCGCGGCGCGGACCGCCCGCGGCCCCGATCTGGCGATGCACCCGCTGTAGTGGAAGGATCAACCACATGCGAATCGCGAACGACATCACCGAGCTGGTCGGCAACACCCCGCTGGTGCGGATCCGGGAGGTGACCGACGGTGCCGGCGCGCAGGTGGTGGCGAAGCTGGAGTTCTTCAACCCGGCGGGGTCGGTGAAGGACCGGATCGGCGTGGCGATGATCGATGCCGCTCAGGAGGCGGGGCTGATCGGCCCGGACACGATCGTGGTCGAGCCGACGAGCGGGAACACGGGGATCGCGCTGGCGATGGTGTGCGCGGCGCGGGGGATCAAGATCGTGCTGACGATGCCGGAGACGATGAGCCTGGAGCGGCGCGCGCTGCTGCGCGGCTACGGCGCGGACCTGATCCTGACGCCCGGGCCCGGAGGGCATGGGCGGGGCGATCGCGAAGGCGACGGAGCTGGCGGCCAGTGACCCGAAGTACTTCATGCCGCAGCAGTTCATGAACGCGGCGAACCCGGAGGTCCACCGGCGCACGACGGCCGAGGAGATCTGGCGCGACACCGACGGCGAGGTCGACATCCTGATCTCGGGCGTGGGCACCGGTGGCACCATCACCGGGGTCGGTCAGGTGCTCAAGGAGCGCAAGCCCGGGGTGCAGGTGATCGCGGTCGAGCCGGCCGCGTCGCCCGTGCTGGCCGGCGGTGCGAAGGGCCCGCACCCGATCCAGGGCATCGGCGCCGGGTTCGTTCCGGCGATCCTGGACACCACCGTGTACGACGAGGTGCATCGGGGTCCAGGCCGACGACGCGCTGGCGATGGCCCGGCGGGCCGCGGTCGAGGAGGGCCTGCTGGTCGGCATCTCCTCCGGCGCCGCCCTGTGGGCCGCCCGCGAGGTCGCCCAGCGGCCCGAGAACGCCGGCAAGCTGATCGTGGTGATCATCCCCTCCTTCGGCGAGCGCTACCTGTCCACCGCGCTGTTCGCCGGCCTGGGCGAATGACGCCTGCCGCCGGACTGCTGCATGGGCTGCGCCGGCGCGGGCGCGGCGTGGTGGCGTCGATGCGGAGCGATATCGCCTCCGTCGTCGAGCGCGATCCAGCGGCCCGAACGCCCTTCGAGGTGGCGCTGCTGTACCCGGGCGTGCACGCGGTCTGGGCGCACCGTGCCAGCCATGCGCTGTGGCGACGGGGCGCCTACCTGCCGGCCCGGACCATCTCGCAGGCGGCGCGCTTCGTCACGGGGATCGAGATCCACCCCGGGGCCACGCTCGGGCCGCGCCTGTTCATCGACCACGGCGCCGGCGTCGTCATCGGCGAGACCGCCGAGGTCGGCCGCGACGTCACGATCTACCACGGCGTGACGCTGGGCGGCACGAGCCTGGCCCACGGCAAGCGCCATCCGACGATCGGCGATCGCGTCACCATCGGCGCCGGTGCCAAGGTGCTCGGCAACCTGACCGTCGGCGACGACTCGCGGATCGGCGCCAACGCCGTGCTCGTGCGCTCGGTCGACGATCACTCCGTCGTGGTCGGCGTCCCCGGGCAGGTCATCGCGCACGGCACCGCCCCCGGTGTCGACACCCGGCCCAAGCAGGACAGCCCGACCGCACCGGACCCCATGGGGCTGGCGGTCTCGACCCTGCTCATGCGCGTGCAGCAGCTGGAGACGCATGTGCTGGGGGAGGAGCACCACCACCACTCGCCGCAGCGCCGCGCCAGCGGGGAGTGGGAGCTCGAACTGGACGCCGTCGACTTCTCGATCTGACTCCACCCACCGTCCCCTCCCTTGTTGAGTGGCGGCTTGTGTACGCGACACGCCGTGCTCAGGCGTGCAGGACCCGCCACTCAACGAAGGGTCAGAAGCGTCCGAGCAGGGGTGCCACGACGACCTTGACGATCATCGCGGCCGGGTACACCAGCGCGTAGCCGAGGTTGACCCGCGGGTCGTCCTTCGTCGTCTCGTTGGCGTACGCGAGGACCGCCGGCTGGGTCTGCATGCCGGCCAGGACGCCGCCCATGCGCGGTCCGTACATGCCCGCGAGGATGCGGCCGCCCAGGATGGCGGTGGCGGCGGTGACGACGGTGACGACGACGCCGACGGCCAGGAGGCGCGGACCGGTGGGACTGGACAGCGCATCGGCGAGCGCGGATCCGGAGTTGGAGCCGGCGTACGCCAGGAACAGCATCATCCCGAGCTGGGAGAGCGTCGAGGCCACGCCGTGCGGCATCGACCAGTTGATCGGTCCCGTGCGTCCGGCGCGCCCGACGACGAGGCCGACGAGGAGCGGGCCGCCCGCGAGGCCGAGTGCGAACTGGCTGCCGCCGGGGAGCGGGAACTGCAGTTCGCCGAGCAGCACGCCCAGGGCCAGGCCGAGGGACAGGCTGGTGATGGAGTACGCGGAGGCGCCCTTCTCGGAGTCGCCGAGGTACGCGGTGATCTCGGCCATGCGGTGGCGCTCCGCCACGATGCGGACGCGGTCGCCGATCTGCAGCGTGAGGTCGTCGGCGGCGAGCAGGTCGACGTCGCCGCGGCGCACGCGGGTGGCCACGGCGCCGAACCGACGGCGCAGGCGCAGCTCACCGAGCGTCTTGCCCGCGACCTGGGGGTTCGAGACGGCCACGCGGCGGTAGTCGACCGCCGATCGGTCCAGTGACAGCGCGACTGAGGACGGATGCCCGACCGCCTCGACGAAGGCATCCACGACGGCCTGCTCGCCGATGACCGTGAGGATGTCGCCAGGCATCGGGACGGCGTCGTCGGTGGCCACGTCCACGTCGCCGGGGTGTCCGGGTGCGTCGCCCCGCATGATCCGCGAGAACACGATGTGGTGGTCGTACTGCTCCGACAAGGTGCCCAGGTCCGGAAGCCCCGGCTTCTCGATCCGGACCGTCGTGCCGTCCAGCCGCGGGGGCAGCGGGTCCTCGACGATGGGGGCCAGGGCCTTGCTGGGAGCGGCTGCCTTGATGCTGATGGCAGCGGCGAGCAGCATGCCGAGCACGCCGAACAGGTAGGTCACCGAGTAGCCGACCGTGGGCAGGTCGGACGCCCACGCCTCGCTCGCGGCCGCCAGCGCCGGGGTGTTCGTCAGGGCTCCTGCGTAGACGCCGGACAGGATCGGGCCGGTCAACCCCAGCGCGTTGCCCGCAAGCACGGTGGCGAGGGCTCCCACGAGGAGGGCGCCGACGATCACGCCGAGCGCGCGGCCGCCGGTCTTGAGAGCCGCGAAGAACGACGGCCCCGCCCCGACGCCGATGACGTAGGCGAACAGGGCGAGGCCGAACACGCCCAGGATCTGGGGCAGCTTGAGCCGGTCGTCGTACGCGGAGAAGGCCAGCGCGGTGAACAGCACCGCGGCCGGCCCGAGGGAGAAGCTCTTGATCTTGATCGCTCCGATGGCCCCGCCGATGGCCATGATGACCGTCAGCAGCAGGAGCGGCTGCTCGGCCGCCAGATCGGCGTAGCCCTGGAGGATCTCGCTGACGTCCACGTGACGAGTATCCCGCGTGCGCAATGCAAACGCTTACCTCAGCCGGGTGAGGTAGGTCACCCGTCGCTAAGTAGTTGAAACCGCAACCATCGAATATAGTTGCATTCTCAACTAGTGCGCGAGGAGCAGCCATGACGACACAGGCAATGGGGATCGACAACCTGCGCACCGACGATCCGCTGCTGTACCCGACGCGTCCGCCCATGGACGCCGCAGCCCTCGACCGCGTCTTCCGGAGCGCGCATACGGCACACGACTTCACCGACGAGCCGGTTACCGACGATCGAGCTCGAGCTGATCCATGACCTCATGCGGTTCCCGCCCACGGCGATGAACACCCAGCCCCTGCGGGTCGTCCTCGTGACCACGCCCGCGGCGAAGGCGCGGCTGCAGCCTCTGCTCGCCGAGGGCAATCGCACCAAGACCGCCTCGGCTCCGGTGACCGCCATCCTGGCCGCCGACACGGACTTCCACGACCACCTCGATCGGCTCGTGCCGCACCTGCCGGGGGCACGCGATCGCTTCCTCGACGATGCCGCGCGCGAGAAGACGGCTCGATTCAACGCGACGCTGCAGGCCGGGTACTTCATCCTCGCCGTACGCGCGGCCGGGCTCGACGCCGGGCCGATGGGCGGATTCGACGCGGCGGGCGTCGACGCGGAGTTTCTCGCTGGCACCGGGATGAGGTCGTTCCTCGCCGTGAACATCGGGCACGCCACGGCCGACGGCGTGCGTCCGCGCGCCCCGCGTCTGGAGCGCCACGAGGTCGTCACCGTCATCTGACGACGGGGCGTCGCGGGCCGCGGATCACTACTGTCGAGGCATGGCGCCAGACACCGCCGACCACCACGCACCGCCACCGTCGTCGTGGGCCGATCTCGAGGGCCCTGTCCACTTCGTCGACCATGGCGGTCCGGAGCATGCACCCCTGCTGGTGTGCGTCCACGGCCTCGGCGGATCGCTGGTCAACTGGGCCGCCCTGGCACCCCTGCTCGCCGGCGACGCACGGGTGGTCGCGCTGGACCTGGCCGGCTTCGGCCACACCGTCGGCGGGTCGCGGTCGACCTCGGTCCGGGCCAACCAGCGCCTCCTGCGGCGGTTCCTCGATGAGGTCTCCGGGACGCCGGTGATCCTCGTGGGCAACTCCATGGGCGGGCTGATCTCGATCCTGCAGGCAGCTGACAGCCCGCGGACGGTGGCGGGCCTCGTGCTGATCGACCCGGCCCTCCCGGTGGGGCTGCGGGTGCGTCCGGACGCCCGGGTACTCGCCACCTTCGCGGCCTTCACTGTGCCCGCCGTCGGCAGGACGGCGCTCGCGCTTCGTCGGAGCCGGACCTCAGCCGGGCAGGCCGCACACGACCTCCTCGAGCTGTGCTGCGCTGATCCGGCGCGGGTGCCGACAGCCGTCGTGGATCAGCACGTGGCGCTGGCATCCGAGCGTCGACGGTATCCAGACGCCGACGCCGAGCTCGTCGCGGCCGCGCAGTCGCTCGTGTGGGTGCTGGCAGACCGGCGCGCGTACTCGCGCATGCAGCACGCGATCGACGTGCCCGTCCTCCTCCTCCACGGAGACCAGGACCGCCTGGTGCCTATTGCCGCCGCACGAGAGGCCGCTCGGGCCAACCCCGCGTGGGAGTTCCACGAAGCGGCAGGGATCGGTCACGTCCCCCAGCTGGAGGACCCCGGCTGGACGTCCGACCGCATCCGCGGCTGGCTGGCCTCGCATCCGGACATGTGTGCGGCCGCGGCCAGCGCCTCCGGGCCGCCGCGTCGGGAGGCCACGTGACCGGGGCGATCGACTGGCTGAGCTCCCTCGACACGAGCTTCCTGCAACTGGAGAACGACACGCAGCAGATGCACGTCGGCAGCCTCCTGGTGATCGACGGCCCCGGTCCGAGCTACGCCGACTTCGGGGCGCATGTCGCCTCGCGCCTCTCGGCTGTCCCGCGCTACCGACAGCGCGTGCGGCGCACGGCGCTCGACGTTGCGCGCCCGTACTGGGCAGACGACCCCCACTTCTCGCTGGGCTACCACCTGCGGCACACCGCGATCCCGAGTCCCGGCAGCGACGCGCAGCTGCGGGCGCTGGCCGGTCGCATCATGTCCCAGCGACTGGACCTCGATCGCCCGCTGTGGGAGATGTGGCTCGTGGAGGGACTCCCGGACGGCCGATGGGCCGTCATCAGCAAGGTGCACCACGCCATGATCGACGGCGTCGCCGGGCACGACATCCTCGAGACGCTGCTCGACCGCGACCCGGCCGCGCCTGCGTGGCCGAGCCGGCCCTGGCAGCCGGAGCCGGCGCCCTCGCGCGCCGACCTGGTGACCGCCGCCGGCCGGTGGGCGGCGTCCGCGCCGGGCCGGCTCGGCTCGCTGGCCCGCCGCTCGGCCGCCCAGCCCGATGCGGTGCTGCGGGCTGCTGCGGTGCGCGCGCAGGGGCTGGCCGCCGTCACCCGCCGCGCGGCACGACCGACCTCCGTCCTGAACGGCCCGCTCGGACCGCACCGGATCTGGTCGTGGGCGCGCGCCGACCTCGGCGAGGCGAAGGCGGTGAAGGACGCGTGGGGCGGCACCATCAACGATGTCGTCCTCGCCGCCGTGGCCGGAGGGTTCCGGCACTACCTGAGCGAGCGCGGCGAGTCGGTCGAGGACGATCTGGTGCGGTCGCTCGTGCCGGTGTCGGTGCGGCGGCCGGACCAGCACGGGCGCCTGGGCAACCAGGTCAGCGCGATGTTCGCCGACCTGCCCGTGGGCATCGCGGACCCGCGCGAGCGGCTGGTCGCGGTCACCCGGCAGATGGAGCACCTCAAGTCCTCGGGCATGACCGTCGGCGTCCAGTCCATGGTGTCGGCCGCGGACTTCGTCCCGCCCACCCTCCTGACCCTCGGTGCACGCGTCGCGACGTCCGTCGGCCAGCGGGTCGTCAACACCGTCACGACGAACATCCCCGGGCCTCAGTACCCGCTCTTCCTCGCCGGGTGCCGGATGCGGGAGATGTTCCCGTACATCCCGATCGGACAGGCGATCCGGATCAGCATCGGGATCGTGTCCTACGACGGAGCGCTGGACTTCGCGGCCACGGGCGACGCCGACGCAGTGCCCGACCTCGACGTCCTGTGCGCCGGCATCGAGGCATCCATGGCGGAACTCGTCGCCGCCACCTAGGCTCCGCCCACCACCAACGAAGGAGATCGTCATGCGCGTCGAAGTCCGTCACCAGCCGTCGTTCGCCGTCGCCCGTCTCTTCCTGGGCGCGGGGGAGACCGTCAAGGCCGAGTCCGGGGCGATGGCGGCCATGAGCGCCGGCATCACCATCGAGGCGAAGATGGAGGGCGGCTTCATGAAGGCGCTCAAGCGCAGCGCGCTGGGCGGCGAGTCGTTCTTCGTCACGACGTACTCGTCATCGTCGGCGGAGGGCTGGGTCGATGTGGCCGCGTACCTGCCCGGGGACATCCAGGTCATCCCGGTCACGTCCGACCGCGGCATCGCCGTGACCAAGGGCGGATGGCTCGCGAACGAGACGTCACTGGCGATGGACACCAAGTGGGGCGGTGCCAAGAACCTGTTCGGCGGGGAGGGTGGCTTCATCGCCCACATGACCGGCGACGGGCAGGTCGTGGTCGGCTCCTACGGCGCCATGGATCTCCACGAGCTCCAGGCGGGCGAGATGTTCACGGTGGACTCCGGGCACCTGGTCGCCTACGACGACGGGATCGGCATGACGACCCGGACCGTCTCGGGACTCATGACGTCGATGAAGTCGGGCGAGGGCATCGTCGTCGACATGACCGGCCCGGGCCGGGTCTGGACCCAGTCGCGCAACCCCGGCGCCCTCGTCTCGTGGCTGACCGAGGTGCTGCCCTTCACGCGGGGCTGATCAGGCCACCGGGCCGTTGGGCGTCATGACGACCTTCAGGCTCTCCGGCGACATGCTCATGCGCATCGCGGCGTCCACGTCCGCGAGGGCGTACTCGTGGCTGACCATGTCCTCCAGCGGGTAGCGGTCGGCGTAGCGCTCCATCAGCGCGAGCGCCGGGCCGTACCCGGTGGACGGGTGGTTGGTGAGACCGATGAGCCGGATGTTCTTGCTGCACACGTGACGATGGATGTTCATGGCCACCTCGCCGGTGTCAGCGAAGTTGCCCATCTCGAGCATCATGCCGCCGCGCTTGAGCATCTCGATGCCCTCGACGAAGCTCACCGGGGTGTTGGCCATGTGGAGGACGACGTCGGCTCCGCGACCGCGCGTCAGCCGCCGGATCTCATCGATGCGCTCCTCGGCCGACGTGGTGCTGACGTTGATGGTGATGTCGGCGCCCATCTTCTTCGCGAAGGCGAGGCGCGACTCGCTGAGGTCGGTCGCGATGATCTGGCCCGCGCCCATCATGTCCGCCTTGGCGATGTGCAGGAGCCCGAGCGGACCGGACCCGATGACGACGACGGTGTCACCGGAGTTGAAGCCCTCGTGCGACATCGACGAGAACTCCTTCAGCTTGTCCAGCGATGCCGCGCAGGCCATCAGCTCGGCCAGCACGGCGACGCGGGGGCTGAGGCCGCTGGGCACCTTGTAGACGGACGTGTCGGGACGGATGTACATCTGCTCGGCCCACCCGCCCATGAGGTGCGGCCAGGCGTCCGCCGTGTACGAGTTGCCGTAGCACTGGCTGTTCTCGCACCAGACGTAGCCCATGACGTGCCGGCACTCGTAGCAGTGACCGCAGACGACGTCGGGGCACATCGTGATGCGGTCGCCCGACCTTGAGCTCACGGCCGTAGAACTCCAGGCCGGCGGCTGCCCCGGGCGTGATCTCGGACACGATCCCGACGTTCTCGTGACCCTGGATGATCGGGAAGGGCGTGTCGCACTCGGCCGGGGTCCCGACGTACTGCTTCGTCTCGCCGAGGTAGGTGTGCTTGTCCGTGCCGCAGATGCCGGACATCTCCATCTCCATGAGGAGGGCGCCGTCCGGAAGGTCGGGTCGCGGGTAGTCGACCTGCTCGTAGCGGCCGGGGGCGACGAGGACGGCGGCCCGGACTGATCCCGACGTTGACGGTGTGCTCATGACCGGCCTCGCTCTCGTGTGCGTCGCCCCTGCCGAAGTATCGCGCCATTCGGCTCGTTTCGGTGGGACGAATGACCCTTGTGACCCCCGAGGGGGTCGCCTAGCGTCGTCCTGAGACCTGTGGAGGTGGCCTGTGACATCGTGGCGATGTCTGGACGGCAACGAGGCGGTGGCGCTGGTGGCCCACCGCCTCAGTGATGTGTGCGCCATCTACCCGATCACACCGGCCTCGCCCATGGGCGAGTTCGCGGACGCGTGGAGTGCTGCGGGCCGGGTGAACCTGTGGGGCTCGGTCCCGCGGGTGATCGAGATGCAGTCGGAGGCCGGCGCGGCCGGTGCCCTGCACGGTGCCCTGCAGAAGGGCACCCTGGCCACGACCTTCACGGCGTCCCAGGGGCTGCTGCTCATGCTGCCCAACATGTACAAGATCGCGGGCGAGCTGACCCCGGCGGTCGTGCACGTGGCGGCCCGCGCACTCGCGACGCACGCCCTGTCGATCTTCGGCGACCACTCCGACGTCATGGCAGCCCGTGGAACGGGCTGGGCGATGCTGTGCGCGTCCAGCGTGCAGGAGGCGCACGACTTCGCGCTGGTGTCCCACGCCGCAACGCTGCGCAGCCGCGTGCCCTTCCTGCACTTCTTCGACGGGTTCCGCACCTCGCACGAGGTCGGCAAGATCGCGCTCCTGCCCGACGCGGACCTGCGCGCCCTCGTGCTCCCCGCGGACGTGCTGGCGCACCGCGAGCGCGGGCTCACCCCGGAGCGGCCCGTCCTGCGTGGCACCGCGCAGAACCCGGACGTCTTCTTCCAGGCCCGCGAGGCCGCCAACCCGTTCTACGACGCGGTTCCCGCGACGGTCGCGCAGGTGCTCGACGAGCTCGCGGCGCGCACCGGCCGCCGTTACGGACTCGTGGACTACCACGGGTCGCCGGACGCCGAGCGCGTCGTCGTCGTGATGGGCTCGGGTGCGGGTGCCGTCCGGGAGGCCGTGGACGTCCTCGTGGCGGCCGGCGAGCGGGTGGGGATGCTCACCGTTCGGCTCTACCGCCCGTTCCCCACGCAGGCGCTCCTCGACGCCCTCCCGGCCAGCGTCCGCCGGGTGGCCGTCCTCGATCGCTCCAAGGAGCCGGGGGCGCCGGCCGAGCCGCTGCACCTGGACGTGAGCCTCGCCGTGCAGGAGTCCGGTCGCGCGATCACCGTCATCGGCGGCCGGTACGGACTGGGATCCAAGGAGTTCACCCCACGGGATGCCGCTGCCGTCTTCACGGAGCTGACGTCCCCTAGCCCCCGTCCGCGCTTCACTGTCGGCATCGTCGACGACGTCACTCGGCTGTCGCTCACGCGCGATCCGGACTTCTCCGTTCCGTCGTCCGCGCGCAGTGCCGTCTTCTTCGGCCTGGGCAGCGACGGCACCGTCGGCGCCAACAAGTCCAGCATCAAGATCATCGGCGAGAACACGGACCTGTGGGCCCAGGGATACTTCGTCTACGACTCGAAGAAGTCCGGCTCGGTGACCGTGTCACACCTGCGCTTCGGTCCGGATCCGATCCACTCCACCTACCTGGTGGAGCAGGCGGACTTCGTCGCCTGCCACCAGTTCGGCCTGCTCGAGCGCCTTCCGGTCCTCGACAGCGCCCGACCCGGTGGCACGGTGCTCCTCAACGCGCCGTATCCGGTCGAGGAGGTATGGGACCGCCTCCCGCGGGAGGTCCAGGAGACCGTCATCGACCGGCACCTGGAGGTGTGGGCCGTCGACGCCGGCCGCATCGCCCGCGACGTCGGCCTGGGATCGCGGATCAACACAGTGATGCAGCCCTGCTTCTTCGCGCTCTCCGGAGTGCTGGAGGAGTCGACCGCCGTCGACCTCATCAAGCAGAGCGTGGAGAAGACGTACGGACGCCGCGGTCGCACCGTCGTGGAGCGCAACCACGCGGCCATCGACAGCGCGCTGGCCGGGATGCACCGGCTCGAGGTGCCGGCAGCGGCGTCCTCGACGCACCGCAGGCTCGCGGTCGTGGCAGCGGACGCCCCGGACTTCGTGCGCGACGTGACCGCGCGCATGCTGGCCGGCGAGGGCGATCTCCTCCCGGTGAGCGCCCTTCCCGTCGACGGCACGTTCCCCACGGGGACGGCACGCTGGGAGAAGCGCAGCCTCGCGGAGGCCATCCCGGTCTGGGACGCCTCGCTGTGCATCGACTGCGGCAAGTGCGCGATCGTCTGCCCGCACGCCGCGATCCGCATGAAGGCCTTCCCCGAGGCGGACCTCGACGGCGCTCCCGACGGCTTCAAGAGCAAGGCGTACGGCGGCAAGGAGCTGCCTGCGGGGACGCGCCTGACCATCCAGGTGGCCCCGGACGACTGCACCGGCTGCGGCATCTGCGTGGACGTGTGCCCGGCTCGCGACAAGTCCGAGGTGAAGCACAAGTCGATCGACCTGCTGCCCGCGGCCGAGCACCGCGAGGCGGAGCGAACGCGGTTCGAGTACTTCCTGTCCATCCCCGAGATCGACCGCGCGGCGGTGCGTCAGGACACCGTGAAGGGCTCCCAGCTCCTGCAGCCGCTGTTCGAGTTCTCCGGTGCCTGCTCCGGCTGCGGCGAGACGCCGTACGTGAAGCTGCTGTCCCAGCAGTTCGGCGATCGCATGGTGGTCGCGAACGCGACCGGCTGCTCGTCCATCTACGGCGGCAACCTGCCCACCACCCCGTGGGCGACCAACGCGGCCGGGCGCGGCCCCGCGTGGAGCAACTCGCTGTTCGAGGACAACGCCGAGTTCGGCCTGGGCCTGCGGCTCGGCGCGGACGCACAGCACGACGACGCACGACGGCTCCTCGCGTCGCTGGCGCCGCAGGTCGGCGAGGACCTGGCCCGCGCCCTCCTGGACGACGAGCCCGCGCCGGACGACGAGGCCGGGATCGTCCGTCAGCGCGAGCGCGTCGGCCAGCTCCGTGAGCGGCTGGCGGGCCTCGACATCCCTGCCGCCGTCGACCTGGCGAGCCTGGCGGATGCACTGGTGCCCGTCGCGGTGTGGATCATCGGCGGCGACGGCTGGGCGTACGACATCGGCTTCGGCGGGCTCGACCACGTCCTGTCGAGCGGTCGCAACGTCAACGTCCTGGTCCTCGACACCGAGGTGTACTCCAACACCGGCGGCCAGGCGTCCAAGTCCACCCCGCGTGCCGCCACCGCCAAGTTCGCGAGCGATGGCAAGGGGACGCGCAAGAAGGACCTCGGGCTCCTGGCGCAGGCGTACGGCGACGTGTACGTGGCGCAGATCGCCGTCGGCGCCAACGAGACGCAGACGGTGCGCGCGCTGCGCGAGGCGGTGGCGCACGACGGCCCCAGCCTCGTCATCGCGTACTCCACCTGCATCGCGCACGGCATCGACATGGGAACCTCCATGTCGCACCAGAAGCAGGCGGTCGCGTCGGGGTACTGGCCGCTGTACCGCTACCACCCGAGCCCCGAGGTGGGCACCCATCCGTTCAGCCTCGATTCCAAGAAGCCGACTGTCCCGCTGCGCGAGTTCATGGAGGCGGAGACCCGCTTCGCTGTCCTCGAGCGATCCGATCCGCTGCGCGCCGAGCACCTTCAGGTGCTCGCCCAGGCCGACATCGACGAGCGGTGGCACTACTACGAGCAGCTCGCCGGGGTGGAGCGCAGCATCCCCGTCGACGACCATGAGCTGGACCGCGGCGTCGAGGACGCCGTCGCCGAGCAGGACCGCGAGAGCGAGGGGGACGAGCGATGACGAACCCGCTGGAGACGAGATACCTCGGGCTCACACTTCGTGCGCCATTGGTGGCTTCTCCCTCGCCGGCGACGGGGCGACTGGACTCCCTCCTGCGGCTGGAGGAGGCGGGGGTCGGCGCGGTCGTGCTGCCGTCGCTGTTCGAGGAGGAGGTCGAGGCTGAGGCCATCACCTTCCACGAGCGCATGGAGACCGGCGCGGGGGCGTTCAGCGAGGCGACCGGGTTCTTCCCGGACGTGGACCTCGACCACCTCGGGCTCGAGCGGCACATCCTGCTGGTCCAGGAGGCGGCCGAGCGACTCTCGGTTCCGGTCGTGGCCAGTGTCAACGGGCGCTCGGCCGGCGGATGGGTCCGTTACGCACGCGACCTCGTGTCGGCAGGGGCTCAGGCGATCGAGCTGAACATGTACGACGTGGCCGTCGATCCGCAGCATTCGGCACTCGACGTCGAGACGGCCTACCTCGCGCTCGTCGAGGCGGTCTGCCAGTCGGTGGACGTGCCGGTGGCGGTCAAGCTGTCGCCCTACTTCTCCTCCTTCGCGCACTTCGCGACCCAGGTGGTCGAGGCCGGGGCCGACGGACTGGTGCTCTTCAACCGCTTCTACCAGCCGGACCTCGACCTCGAGACCCTCGACGTCACCCCGCGGCTCGAGCTCTCCCGGCCCGGGGAGCTCAGGCTTCCCCTGCGGTGGATCGCGATCCTGCGTCCCCGCCTGCCTGACACGTCGTTCGCGCTGACCTCCGGCGTGGCATCCGGGGCCGACATCGCCAAGGGCCTCCTCGCGGGCGCCGACGTCGTCATGACCGCGTCCGAGGTCCTGCGCCAAGGCCCGCATCGCGCCGGCGCCATGCTCGACGAGCTGAGGGAGTGGATGCTCCTGAACGACTACTCGTCCGTGGACCAGCTGCGCGGCAGCGTCGCCCAGCACGCCGTGTCCGACCCGGGCGCCTACGAGCGGGCCCAGTACCAGCGCGTGCTGAAGTCGTGGCATCGCTGACGACCGCGCGGTGACAGAATCGGGCCATGCCGATGATCGACCAGTACGTCCCCGACCCCGACCGCTACGACGGTCGCATGCCATACCGGCGCTGCGGCCTGAACGGACTGCGCCTCCCGGCGGTCTCGCTGGGCTTCTGGCACAACTTCGGCGATGACAAGCCGATCGCATCCCAGCGGGCCATCATGCGGCGGGCCTTCGACCTCGGGATCACCCACTTCGACCTCGCCAACAACTACGGGCCGCCCTACGGCTCGGCCGAGATCAACGCGGGGCGGATCCTGCGTGAGGACTTCGCGGGTCTGCGGGACGAGCTCGTCATCTCCAGCAAGGCCGGCTGGGACATGTGGACCGGCCCGTACGGTGACCTGGGCTCGCGCAAGCACATCCTCGGCAGCCTCGACCAGAGCCTGACGCGGCTCGGGCTGGACTACGTCGACGTCTTCTACCACCACCGGCCCGACCCCGACACGCCGCTCGCGGAGTCGATGGGGGCGCTGCACACCGCCGTCCAGCAGGGCAAGGCCCGCTACGTCGGCATCTCGTCGTACTCGCCGAGCCGCACCCTGGCGGCCGCCCGCATCCTGGCCGACCTCGGGACGCCCCTGCTGATCCACCAGCCCTCGTACTCGATGCTGAATCGCTGGATCGAGGCCGGCCTGCTCGACGCACTGCAGGAGGTCGGTGCCGGCGCCATCACGTTCAGTCCGCTGGCCCAGGGCCTGCTCACCGACCGCTACGTCGACGGCGTGCCGGCCGGGTCGCGGGCGTCGGAGGACAAGTCCCTGTTCCCGAGCATGCTGTCCGACGAGAACCTCGAGCGCATCCGTGGGCTGGCCGGCATCGCCGCGAGTCGCGGACAGTCGCTCGCGCAGATGGCGGTGGCCTGGACGCTGCGCGACGCTCGCGTCACCTCGACGCTCCTCGGGGCGAGCAGCGCGGCGCAGTTGGAGGAGACCGCCGCAGCAGTGCGCAACCTGGCCTTCACCGACGCCGAGCTCGAGGCCATCGACGGGTTCGCCATCGACGGCGATATCAACCTCTGGGCCGCACAGTCGGAGATCCCGTGAGGGCGGCGCGGGCCTGGGCGCCGCTGGTCGTCGCGGTCGCCGTGGTACTCGCCGGCTGCGGCTCCGAGGAGGCGGCGGTTCCTTCACCGTCCCCGACGCCCACCCCGACTCCGCCGTCGGTCGTGTGGGCCGGCGAGGTGTGCGTCGCCCGTGACGGCCTCACCGCCGCGGTCGGGGCGCTCGGCCGCAACCTGTCCTACGACATCACCTCGGACCGCTCCGCGCTGGAGCAGATCGACCGCCAGCTGCGCATCCAGGTGCTGGCGGTGGCCGACAACGCCGACCGCCTGGGCCAGGCGCTGGCCGGGGTGCCGGTCGACTTCCAGGCGGCCAACGACCTCGTGGTGTCCGTCACCAAGGCGAAGGACGACACGCGCGAGGCCGTCGACCAGGTGACGACGAGTCTGGATGCGATGGTCAACGCGAACAACATCGTCACCGGGGTCGCGCAGGCCGGCGCGGCGCTCGTTGCGGCCAAGGCGGCCTTCGAGGCCGGCAGCGCGCTGGTGTCCTCGGTGGCCGACTCGACCTCCACCGCCAACGCCGAGCTGCAGGAGGCGTTCGACGCGGCGCCGCAGTGCCAGTCATCGGAGGGGTCCTAGCCGCGAGCGTGTCCGGCTTCCGCGCGCGGACTTGACCCTCACGCCGCGTCAGGCCCTACCGTCGAGGGATGGACGAGATCGTCAGTCACAGCGTCGGCGAGGTGGCCCGCATGAGCGGCGTCACCATCCGCACGCTGCACCACTACGACGAGATCGGGCTGCTGCGACCGTCGCACCGCACGGCGGCTGGATATCGCCAGTACGGGCAGGAGGACGTCGAACGGCTCGCCCGGATCCTCGTCTACCGGGCCTGCGGGCTCTCGCTGCCCGAGATCGCGTCGGTCATCGATGCGTCGGGCACGGACCGGGCGGAGCACCTGCGTCGGCAGCTCGGGCTGCTCGACGCGGCAGCGGAGCGGCTGCAGCAGCAGCGAGCGCTCCTGATCACGGCATGGGAGGCACAGCAGATGGGAATCAACCTCACTCCGGAGGAGTACTTCGAGGTGTTCGGGGACTCGGACCCGCGTCAGCACGCCGACGAGGCGCAGGAACGCTGGGGCGAGACCGACGCCTACCGCGAGTCGAACCGGCGAACGTCGTCGTACACGAAGGAGGACTGGGCTCGCCTCGGCGAGCAGTCCGGCGCGATCGAGGCCGAGCTGGCCGCCTGCCTGAGGGCGGGGGAGCCTGCGGACGGTCCGCGCGCGAGGGCGGCGGCGGAGGCGCATCGCCGGCACATCGACCGGTGGTTCTACCCGTGCTCGTACGACATGCACGTGGGACTCGCGGAGATGTACGTGGCGGATCCGCGGTTCACCGCGCACTACGACGACGTCGAGGCCGGGCTCGCGGCCTACGTGCATGAGGCGATCCTCGCGAACGCGGTGGACCGGATCGCCTAGGGTCGACGGGTGGCCGCTGGAGATGTCCCGGACGACGGGCTGGCGCGACCCATCGCCATGGCGGCGAGGAGTGGTGCCGGCCTGGACGACGCACTGGTACTCGGCGGTGGTGGGCTGTACTTCGTCGCGTGGCAGGTGGGATACCTGCACGCGGCAGCGCAGGCCGGCGTGGACCTGGACCGGGCGCAGCGGGTGGTGGGCACGTCTGCGGGGTCGCTCGTCGGGACGGTGCTGTGCCACGGCCGGCTCGGCTGGCTCCATCGACAGGTGGGGGCCCTGGGCCGGTTCCCCGCGCTCCTGAGCGTCATGGCTCCGGCCACGGGCCTGCGGCCCAGTCAGGAGCGCGCCCTCGCGGCCTTCGGGGCGGCCGGGGACGCCAGCATCCCGACCGTCGAGTCGATCGGCCGGGCCGCCATGGCGGCCGTGACACTCGACCCGGCGCGCGTGCGCGGGAACCTCCGGCTCGTCGTCGCCGCCCGCACCTGGCCCCGCGACACCCTCCACATCACGTGCGTCGACGCGTACACCGCGGAGCGGTGCGTGCTGACGGCGACGTCCGGCGTGCATCCCGTGCGAGCAGTGGCGGCCAGCAGCGCGGTGCCCGGGATCTTCCCGCCCCAGCCGATCGGCGACCGCCGGTGCATGGACGGCGGGGTCAGCGGCACCGGCCTGCACCTCGACCTCGTCGGCGGTGCTCGCCGGGTGGTGGTGCTCGCGCTGTCGGACGGGACGGGCGTCACCGAGCCGCGGATGACAGCGCATCCCGGGAGCATCGAGGCCGAGCTGGCGGCGCTGCGCGGGACCGGGAGCGAGGTGTTCCTCCGGACCCCGGGGCCGGTCGGGATCGAGGACCTGATGTCTCCAGCTGCCGTGCCCGGCGCCCTGGAGTCGGGGGCGCAGCAGGCGCGCGACGACCTCGACGAGCTGCGGGCGTTCTGGGCATGAGCGGTGCACGCGTGGGGGCCGACGGCGTGGCGCGGTGCCCCTGGGGGGACTCCACCGAGGACTACCGGGCGTACCACGACACCGAGTGGGGGCGGCCGGTCCACGGCGACGAGGCGCTGTTCGAGCGGGTGACGCTCGAGGCGTTCCAGTCCGGGCTGTCGTGGCTGACGATCCTGCGCAAGCGGCCGGGGTTCCGGTCCGCCTTCGCCGGGTTCGACGCGGCCACCGTCGCACGGTTCGACCGACGATGACGTCGAGCGGCTCATGGGCGATGCGTCGATCGTGCGCAACCGACGCAAGATCGAGGCGACGGTCACGAACGCGCGTGCGCTGCTCGACCTGCAGGCGGCCGGCGGCTCGCTGGACGAGGTGGTGTGGTCGTTCGCCCCGCCGCCCCGGCCCCGGCCGATGACCCTCGACGAGGTGCCGTCCGCCACGCCGGAGTCGACCGCCCTGAGCAGGGCCCTGAAGTCGCACGGCTTCGTCTTCGTCGGCCCGACGACGATGTACGCCGCGATGCAGGCGTGCGGCCTCGTCGACGACCACCTCGCGGACTGTCACGTCCCTCGTTGAGTGGCGGGTTGTGCACCCGTCCGCCCGGCGTGTCGCGTGCACAACCCGCCATTCAACGAGCTGGGGAGGGGCCGATCAGGTGGCGGGGGCGGGCTCGGGTGAGGCGAGCGCATCGGCGGCCGGTCCGGGGTCCGGGTACGGGTGCTCGGGGTCGCGACCGGTCAGGTACTTGGCCACCTTGTAGACCGCGCCGGCGATGGGCACCGCGATCAGCGCCCCGACGATGCCGAGGGCGATGCTGCCCGCGGCGATCGCGAACACGATGGCCAGCGGGTGCAGGCTGACCGCCTTGCCCATCACCAGCGGCTGGAGCACGTCGCCGTCGAAGGAGCCGACGACGACGGTCAGGGCGATCACGAGGAGCGGCGGTGAGGGGACCCTTCTCCGCCAGGGCGACGACCGCTGCGAAGAACGTGGCGATCGGGGCTCCGATGACGGGGATGAAGGCGCCGATGAAGACCAGGGCCGAGAGTGCCGGCGCGAGGGGCACCTGCAGGATCGTCAGGCCGATGAAGACGAGGAGCGCATCGGCGAAGGCCACCACGACGATGCCCTTCGTGTAGCCGGAGATCGCATCCCATGCCATGTGCCCGGACACGTCGATCGGCGTCTGGATCCGACCCGGCATCCAGCTGATCAGCCAGGCCCAGATCGTCGTGGGCGTCAGGAGGAAGAAGACGACGGCGTAGAAGAACACCGAGGCTGCGACGACCAGGGTGCCCACGGAGCCCAAGGCCCCCACCACGTCGCCGATCAGCCCCCCGGCGATCGTCTTGGCATAGTTCTGCGCCTCGGAGAGCAGCGAGCTGATGTTCGCATCGGTCAGCTGCAGCGGCCCGGTCTTCAGCCAGTCCTCGATCTGCGAGATGCCGCCCTGCACCGAGTCGACCAGCTTGGGTCCCTCGGAGATGGTCGAGCGGACGACGAGGCCGACCACCGCGAGGACGGCCGCGCCGATCACCAGCAGCGCGATGACCATGGAGACGACCTTGGGCAGGAACCGGTGGAGCAGGTTCATCAGCGGCTGGCTCCAGGCCGTCATGAGCAGCGCGAAGAACAGGGCGAACACCACGGGGAAGATGATGTTGAGGACGTAGCCCGCGACCACCACGCCCGCGATGACGATGAGCAGCCGCCAGGTGATGCCGGAGAGCAGCTTGAGGGTGCCGGGGACTCCGTCGGCGATCGGTTCGGGACCGGGTGCGGCGCTGCTCATGCGCCGAGACTACTCAGGCGTCGAGGTGGTGGGCCGCGCGCTCGCCGATGTCGGGCATGGTGATCTCGTCGTCACTGGCCCGGGCCACGACGTAGGTCGCGTCCTCGAGGAACTTCACGCTGAAGTAGCCGCCCGGGGCAGCGTAGGTGCCGGCGTCGCCCGCGCCCGAGCACGGCGTCGTCCACCTGGATGCGTCCGGACACCACGTAGGTCACCGAGCCCTTGCTGTAGCCGTGGGCCGGCACGACGTCGCCCGCTGCGGCCGTGCACGACGGTGAGCATGGCGCCATCGGTTCGCAGGCGGGTGACCTCCGAGCCGAGGACGTTCTTCTCCCAGGCGAGGTCATCGCCGGGGACAGGGGTGAAGGCCGACATCGGGGTCTCCTCGGTGGTGTCGGTCGGTGCGGTGCGGTCGTCAGTCGATGCGGATCGAGCCGTGCGGGGTGGAGAACCAGACGGCCACGAGGCCGGGATCCTCGTCGTCCACCCAGTCGACGGTGATGGCATCCAGCGGCACATCGTGCCCGGTGCCCAGCCAGTCGGCAATCGCAGCGGGGTCGCCGCACATCTCGACCCGGTCGATGCCGACGGCGCCGCCGCCGGCCGACGGATGGTCCGAGGCCGGGCTCGACCACTGCACGAAGAACGGCAGCTGCGGGTCGTCCATGACGTCGAGCACGCCGATCTGGCGCCAGCACAGGTCATGGCCGTCAGGGCGGATCCGATGGCCGGGCCGCGCCTCGCGGCCGAGCCGGGTCTCCATCGGCACCAGGTCGTCGACTGCCACGGCCCAGCTCATCCACCCGCCGCCGTCCGCGGCGCGCTGCGCGACGGCGCGACCGAAGGGCGCCTTCTCCGCTGCCGGGTGGTCGAGCGCCGAGACGACCTCGACGTAGCAGCCGTTGGCGAGCGGCAGGATGAAGTTGCGGGTGCCGAAGGACGGGTGCCGCCCTCCGTCGACGAAGGTGGCGCCGAGGTCTCCGCCGATGCGCTGGACGACGTCGGGGAGCTCGGAGGTGGTGCAGGCATACGAGATGTGGTCGAGCCGCATAGTCGCATCCTGCCCAATGCCTTCGCGGCCCCCGCAGTTGCCCCCCTCCTGCCGGGTTGTGTGGCAGGCTCTGCGCCATGTCCGAACCCGATGTCCCCGTCACCGCATCCGTCACGGCGAAGCTCGACAAGAAGAAGTCGATCATCCTCGGCCTCATCGGACTGGCGGTGATCGTCCTGATCTTCTGGAAGGTCATCCCGCAGATCGGCAGCTACGAGGACGCGGTGGTCGCCCTGGAGGACATGGGCGTCGCGGCGATGATCGTGATCGTCGTCTCCGTGGTCGATGTACCTGATCGCGTACGGCTTCCCCTTCATGGCCGCGACCCCCGGCCTGCGGTTCTGGCGATCGGAGCAGCTCAACCAGGCGGCGTTCGCCATCAGCAACGGCGTCCCCGCTGGCGGCGCCTTCGGCCTCGCGGTCCAGTACGCGATGCTCGCGACGTACAAGATCCCGGGAACGGTCGCGACGGCGGCGATCACTGCCGTGGGCCTGTGGAGCATCTTCGTCAGCCTCGGGCTGCCGATCCTCGGCGTCGCCGCGCTCGCGGTGGCCGGTGGCGACACCCAGTACGCGCTGGGCGGCCGTCCTCGGCCTGGTGGTCCTCGTCGTCGCGATCGTGCGTCTTCGTGCTGGTCATGCGCTCGGAGCCGCTCGCCATCAAGGTGGGCCACCTCGGGCAACCGCCTCGTCAAGCCCGCTGCGCCCGCGGATCAAGGCTCTGGGCGACCTCGACCTCGTGGCGCCGATCACCAAGTTCCGCGCCGACATGTACGGGCTGCTCAAGCGCCGCTGGCTCGTCATCACCCTCGCGCAGCTCGGCGTGATCATGACGCAGTTCCTGATCTTCTACGTCTCGCTGCGCGGGGTCGAGGGCTGGGGCAACGACGGCACGTCCGCGATCGCCGCCTTCGGGGCCTTCGCGACCGCGCAGATCATGCTGATGGTCCCGATCACTCCCGGCGGTCTCGGCACGGTCGACGCGGTGATCATCGCGCTGCTGCAGAGCGTGGGGACGAGCGCTGGCGACGCGACCGCGGCGGACCTGGTGTGGCGCGCGGCGTCGTACGTGCCGCAGATCATCATCGGCATCATCGCCCTGATCACCTGGTTCAAGAAGGCCAACGAGGCCTTCGCGTCGGTCGGACCGACGGCGCCGGACGCGCCGCCGGCGACAGGTGCCGCGAGTTCCTGACGACCCCCGGCGTGTCGCGCCGCGTCGCCGCGCGGCGGTCCCTAGGGTTGCACCGACCTGGTCGTCGCGGGAGGGGAAGCCTTCGACGACCAGGTCATCTTTCTATCCTGTGCCCGTGACTCCTTCGGCCATCGCGACGCCAGCCCCGCCCCTGGCGCCGGTTCGCCGCCCTCGGTGACAGTTTCACCGAGGGCATGATGGACGAGACCCGGCCGGACGGACGGCATCTCGGCTGGGCTGATCGCGTCGCCCAGGTCCTGGCCGATCGTGCGGGCGCGCGGGGCGAGGGCGGCATCGAGTACGCGAACCTGGCGGTGCGCGGACGCCTGGTGCGCCAGGTGGTGGCCGAGCAGGTGCCGGCGGCCGTCAGCCTGCGTCCGGACCTTACGAGCATCGCCGTGGGCGTCAACGACACCCTGCGCCGGCGCTTCGACCTCGACCCGCTGGCGACGGCCCTGGAGAGCGCCGTGCGCGACCTGCGCGCCACCGGGTCCGACGTGCTGGTGTTCGCCTTCGGCGACCCGGCACGCCGCTCGCTGACGATGTCGCGGATCCGCGGTCGGATCGCTGCCTACAACTCCGCGGTCGAGGCGATCGCCGAGCGCTACGGCTGCTATCGCGTCAGCTTCTGGGAGGTGGCGGCCTTCGACGACGACCGATTCTGGGACGAGGATCGCCTGCACCTGTCACCTCGCGGACACGAGCTCGCTGCCGCGTGCGCCCTGTCGGCCCTCGGCCTGGCGGACGACGGCTGGCGGACCCCGGTGGAACCGAGCCCGCGCCCCACCCTCGCCGCGCGCGGGATGGGTCACGCCCGCTGGACGCGCCGGCACCTGGCGCCCTGGGTCGTGCGCCGGATACGGGGGGAGTCGTCGGGTGACCGTATCGTGGCCGAAGCACGCGGACTGGGTACGCCTCGAAGGCCACGACGGGCGTTTGCCGCTCCCGAAAGCATGAAATAGACTGCAGGTATCAGGCCACGACCGGAGGAATCCATGCCACGTACCACCGCCCGACCGGACCGACCAGGCGAACGAGGCGGTCGGCCCCAGCTGACGCGTGAGGGCTACGGCCGCCTCGAGGAGCGGGCCGAGGACATCCGCGACCGGCGCCTGCCTGACATGGCCCCGCTGCTGGTCGAGACGGAGCGCGACGAGCGGGTCGTCGCGGAGTTCGAGCGCCTCATCGAGGAGGCCGACACCATCGACAGCCTGCTGGCGCACGCCGAGGTCATCGCCATCGACCCGGTGGCGGTCGACGGGCGGGTCGCGCTCGGCATGCGCGTTCAGGTCGTGCTCGAGGACGGGTCGTCGGCGTGGGTCCGACCTGTGCACCCGGACGAGGCCTTCCTGGACGACGAGCGCATCTCGGCCACGTCGCCGCTGGCGATCGCCCTCGTGGGCGCGCGCACCGGGCACACGGTCTGGGTCGACGCCCCCACCGGTGCGTGGCCGTGCCAGGTGCTCGCCATCGGCCTCGACGGCGTGTCCTCGACGGCCTAGCCGGTGGCCCTCCGCGGCGACGGCGACCACGAGCGTCACTGGACGTTCCTGAGCAATCACGGCCACGTGCTCGTCGCCATCCACGAGGCGCCGGACGCTCGCGTGCGCGACATCGCCGACCGCGTGGGGATCAGCGAGCGCGCCGTGCAACTGATCATCGCCGACCTCGAGCGGTCGGGCTACGTGGTGCGGTCGCGCACCGGGCGCCGCACGCACTACGCGGTCACCGCAGGTGGCCACCTGCGCCATCCGGCGGAGCGCGAGTCCTCGGTGGACGACCTGCTGTCCGTCTTCCGCTGACGCCGAATCCACAGGACCCCGATCGCCGGGCAGCCATGCCCAGCACGACGGGCGCGGACGCCACGTCGTCGGCCGTTCGCGCAGTCTGCGCGCATGACATCCGCCCGCCACGACGCCACCTGCCTCGACACCCTCACGCTGCGGAGCCCGGACGCCCTCGTGTCCGCGGTTCCCTACCTCCTCGGCTTCACCCCGACCGAGAGCGCCGTCGTCGTGTGGCTGAGGCAGCGCCGGATCCTGCTGACCCAGCGCCTGGACCTGCCTTCCGTCGCCCAGCAGCACGCGGCGTGGCTGCGCGTGCCTGTGGTCCCACGACGCGGCCCGCCGTGCCGACGAACTCGTCCTCGTCGTGGTGTCGGCCGCCCCGGCGAACGGCGCGTTGCTCGAGGCGTTCGTCGACCGGGCGGACTCAGCGGGTGTCGCCGTTCGCGACCTGCTGCGTGTGGACGCGGGCCGGTGGTGGAGCCTGCTGTGCTCCGACCCGGACTGCTGCCCGGACGACGGACGCCCGGTGGCACCCGATGTCGCCGAGATGATCGCGGCCGAGTTCACGGTCCTCGGCCGCGCGCCGCTGCCCGACCGCGAGTCGGTCGTCGCGGCACTGGCGGAGGACCCGCAGCGCGCCGCAGCGGTGCACGCGGTCGGCCGCGAGGCACCCCGGCACGGCGCAGCCCTCGAGCGTTGGCGCACCGATCGCCTGGCGCTGGTCTCCGGGGTCGTCCTGGGGCATGACTCGCGCGCGACTCGACCGGCCGTCGCGTCTGGCGCGCATGCTCGACGGGCTGGCCGACATCCGGGTGCGCGACACGCTCCTGTGGGACGTCGCGCACCGCGAGCCCGAGTCCCTGCCTGCGGTCTTCGACGCGCTGGCCGGACTGCTGCGCGCGGCTCCGACCGGTCGCGTGGCACCGGTGGCCACGTGCTGCGCCGTCGTCGCGTGGCTGCAGGGGGACGGAGCCCGCGCGCTGATGGCCATCGAGCGCGCCCTGGCCGACGATCCGGACTACTCGTTGGCCCAGCTCGTCGGAGCGTCCCTGCAGTCGGGCCTGCCTCCTGCGACGTGGCGCGAGGCGATGGCGGGGCTCGCACGCGACGACTGCCGGCACGGGCCGATCGGGGCCACGCGAGTGAGGCGGGCCACCGGAGGGGCGAGTTGTCCAACTCCGGGCCGGTCGCTATATTCGCGCACGGTCAAGAGTTCCAGCGCTTAGCTCCGGCTAGCTGGACGGCAACCCTCCACCGCGGTGGGGTGCTCCGGATGAAGACCAGGCCCGGCAACGGGCAAGCGCGGGTCTTGCACAGGGCAAGGCCCCGGAGATGGTGCGAGGTCTTACATGTGCTGTTGCTGTCGAATGACGAACCGCTGACCGCCGTCGCCTGAGGCGACGTCGCAGCGGACCCCGGCTCGCTGGTCGAGCCCCTGCCTGCCCTGCGCAGGCGTCGTGGCATATCCCTATCCGATCCCCTTTCCGCATACCCAGACCCGCCGCCACCGCGCGGCCTCCCAAGGAGATTCCATGAGCAACGCCTGGTCCTTCGAGACGAAGCAGATCCACGCCGGCCAGTCCCCGGACGGCACGACCAACGCTCGCGCCCTGCCGATCTACCAGACCACGTCGTACACGTTCAACGACACCACGCACGCCGCGAACCTGTTCGGGCTCAAGGAGCTCGGCAACATCTACACCCGCATCATGAACCCGACCCAGGCCGTGGTCGAGGACCGCATCGCCGCCCTCGAGGGCGGCGTGGCCGCACTGCTGGTGGCCAGCGGCCAGGCGGCGGAGACGCTGGCCTTCCTCAACATCGCCGAGGCCGGCGACCACATCGTGTCGAGCCCGAGCCTGTACGGCGGCACCTACAACCTGCTCCACTACACGCTGCCCAAGCTGGGCATCACGACGACGTTCGTCGAGAACCCCGACGACCCGGAGTCCTGGCGGGCCGCGGTGCAGCCCAACACGAAGCTGTTCTTCGGCGAGTCCATCGCGAACCCCAAGAACGACGTGCTCGACATCGAGTCCGTGGCGCGGGTCGCCCACGAGGTCGGTGTCCCGCTGATCATCGACAACACCGTCGCCACGCCGTTCCTCATCCGTCCGCTCGAGTGGGGCGCCGACATCGTGGTCCATTCGGCCACCAAGTACCTGGGCGGGCACGGCACCTCGGTGGCGGGCGTGATCGTCGACGGCGGCACGTTCGACTACGCGCAGTACCCGGAGCGGTTCCCCAACTACAACCAGCCCGACCCGAGCTACCACGGCCTGGTGTACGCCCGCGACCTCGGCGTCGGCTCCGCCTTCGGCGCGAACCTGTCCTTCATCCTCAAGGCCCGTGTCCAGCTGCTGCGCGACCTCGGCGCGGCGGTGTCGCCGTTCAACGCCTTCCTCATCTCCCAGGGCATCGAGACGCTGTCGCTGCGCATCGAGCGGCACGTGCAGAACGCGAAGGCCGTCGCCACCTGGCTCGAGGGGCGTGACGAGGTCGAGTCGGTGAACTACGCCGGCCTGACCAGCAGCCCCTGGTACGCCCTGGGCCAGAAGTACGCGCCGCTCGGCACGGGCGCGGTGCTCGCCTTCGAGATCAAGGGCGGCGTCGAGGCGGGCCAGAAGTTCGTGGAGGCCCTCGAGCTGCACAGCCACGTCGCGAACATCGGTGACGTGCGCAGCCTCGTGATCCACCCGGCATCGACGACGCACTCCCAGCTGAGCCCGGAGGAGCAGGTGGCCGCCGGCGTCACGCCGGGCCTGGTGCGCCTGGCCGTGGGCATCGAGAACATCGACGACATCCTCGCCGACCTCGATGCGGGCTTCCGGGCCGCCAAGGCCTGAGCGATGGCCGACTACGGACCGCTGTCCTACGACGGACCCCCTCCCGCCAGCGCCGCCTGGCGGGAGGGGGATCCCGTCGGCAGCGCGGCGATTCGCCGAGGTCGGTGACCTCATCACGGAGTCCGGGACCCGGATTCCGTCGGTCCGAGTCGCATACGAGACGTGGGGGACCCTGTCCGCCGACGGCACCAACGCCGTCTACATCTGCCATGCGCTGACCGGCGACGCCCACGTCACCGGGCCGGCCGGGGTCGGGCACGCGACGGGCGGCTGGTGGGACGGGCTGGTCGGTCCCGGCCGGGCCATCGACACCGACGAGTGGTTCGTCGTGTGCGCCAACGTGCTGGGCGGGTGCCAGGGGACGACCGGCCCCTCCTCGCTGGCCCCGGACGGACAGCCGTGGGGGAGCCGCTTCCCCGTCGTCACGATCCCCGACATGGTCGAGGTCGAGCGCCGCCTCACCGACGTGCTGGGCATCGACTCGTGGGCGCTCATGCTGGGCCCGTCCCTCGGGGGAATGCGCGTCCTCGAATGGATGGTGCGCCACCCCGATCGGGTGCGTGGCGGCCTGGTCCTCGGCACGACGGCGGCCGTGACTGCGGACCAGATCGGCACCCAGGAGACGCAGATCGCCGCGATCGAGGCCGATCCCGCCTTCCGCGGCGGGGACTACTACTCGGCGGGCAGGGGTGGTGGCCCGCACGTCGGCATGGGCATCGCCCGACGCATCGCGCACCTGACCTACCGCAGCGAGACCGAGCTCGACCTGAGGTTCGGACGCGACCCGCAGGAGGGAGAGGATCCCCTGGCCGGCGGTCGGTTCGCAGTCCAGTCCTACCTCGACCACCATGCCGACAAGCTCGCGCGCCGCTTCGACGCCAACACCTACATCGCACTCACCCGCGCGATGAGCCTGTTCGACGTGGGCAGCGGCCGCGGCGGCGTCGCCGCCGCGCTCGGAACCGTGCACGCCCCGCTGACCGTCGTGGGCATCGACTCCGACCGCCTGTTCCCGGTGCGGCTGCAGGCGGAGCTGGTCGAGCTCACCCCGGGAGCCGACCGCCTGCACATCGTGCAGCTCCCCATACGGGCATGACGGCTTCCTGGTCGAGGACGAGCAGGTCGGGGCCTTCGTCGCGCACGCCCTCGATCGGGTCCGCGACCCGCGCTGAGATCCGCCGTCATCCACAGGCGCCCGTTCGCGAGGTGCGGCCGCTGGTCGGGGGCGCCTACCGTCGGGGCGTGGGAATCCTCGGATGGACGCCCGACGGCCGCAGGCGCCGGCTCACGCGAGAGACGGGCGGTGCGGCGCGTCTCCTCGCGGCCGTCGTCGTCGGGTGCGTCGTGGCTGCCGGCGGGGGCGCCGCGCAGGCGGCCGACGTGCACGGGGATGACGAAACCGACGCCTACGTCGGCACCGGGGGCCTGATCCTGCCCGCCGGGGTCGACGCGGCCACCCGCACCATCGTCGCGTCCTGTGCAGGCTGTCACTGGCGCCTGTCCACCCCGTGCGTACGGTCAGACCTGGGACATCCGTTCGACGGGCAGTCGCCGTGCATGAGCGTGGTCCGAGGCTGCCCCGACGGTCGCCGGCTGCTGCGGACGTGGTTCCAGCCCGCCGACGGGGCCTGGCGGCAGGTCGGCCTGGTCTGCCTCGACCCGTCGGGACCGGTGACGGTCCGCGACATGGGCCAGGCCGCCCACGACCGGGCGGTGCGGGGAATACCCCCGCTGCGACCGGCGTTCCAGCCACGTCGAGGTGTCGTGACACAGCTGCCGGTGCTGTTCACGGCCGGTCAGCCGGCCGGCCCGCAGTCGTGGGAGGTCGACCTCCTCGGTCAGCGGGTGCACCTGGTCGCGACCCCGAGGTGGACGTGGACCTTCGGGGACGGGGCCTCCCTGAGCACCGACGACCCGGGTGGCGGGTATCCCAACGACGCCGTGGCACACGTCTACCGACGATCGGGAGGCCGTCATGTGACGCTCACCGCACGATGGTCGGCGTCCTTCACGGTCGACGGCCTCGGCCCGTTCCCGGTGCCGGAGCCGGTGGTGCAGGAGGTGTCGTCCGACCTCGACGTGGGGGAGGGACGGGCGCTCCTGGCGGCACCCTGACGCCGGCGGACACGATCGTCGGCCCCCGGGCGGGAATACCCCGCCGCGCATGGCACAATGGGGTCAATCTCGGCCCGTCTCCAAGCCCGCAGGTCCGTCGCAGGCTTGACACGGGCCCTTGTCGTGGGTCAACGCGAGGAAGGCACCCCCAACTCGATGGCACAGTCAGCCGCTGCGAAGAAGACCGTGAAGAAGGCACCACCGGCCGCGAAGCCCGCGACCCCGGCGAAGAAGGCCGCGCCGGCCAAGCCCGCCGCGAAGAAGGCACCCGCACCGAAGGCGCCCGCCGCCTCGTCGCCGGCGGCGAAGGCACCCGCCGCCAAGAAGACCCCCGCCAAGAAGACCGCCACCAGCTCGGCGACCGCTCGCAAGCCGGCCGCTCCGGCCAAGACGACCCCCGCCAAGACCCCCGCAAGACCCCCGCCAAGAAGGCTGCGACGACCTCGTCCGCCACGACCACGAAGGCCCCTGTGACCAAGACCGCCGCTCCGGCGAAGAAGACCGCTCCCGCCACCAAGGCCGCCGCCAAGCCGGCCGCGACCGCGACCAAGCCCGCCGCCAAGAAGGCGGCGCCCGCGGCGAAGAAGGCGGCACCCGCGGCGAAGAAGGCCGCGTCCAAGGGGGCGAAGGACGGCGACGTCATCGTCGAGGTGCTGGAGACCGAGGAGGGCCTGGTCGAGGTCGTCGACCTCGAGTCGATCGTGGATGTCGAGGTCGAGGCCATCGCGGAGGTCGAGGACCTGGAGAAGGTCCTCGAGGAGGAGATCGTCGAGGCGATCGCCGACGTCGAGGAGGAGGCCACCGAGACCGAGGAGGAGAAGGCCGCCGCCGTCGAGGAGGAGGGCAAGGGCTTCGTCATCTCCGACGTGGACGAGGACGACGCCCCCCAGCAGACCGTCATGGTCGCGGGCGCCACCGCCGACCCGGTCAAGGACTACCTCAAGCAGATCGGCAAGGTCTCCCTGCTCAACGCCGAGCAGGAGGTCGAGCTCGCCAAGCGAATCGAGGCCGGGCTCTTCGCCGAGGAGATGCTCAACGAGGCGAAGAAGCTGGACAAGAAGACCCGCCTCGACCTGGAGTGGATCGCGACGGACGGCCGCCGGGCCAAGAACCACCTGCTCGAGGCCAACCTGCGCCTTGTCGTGTCGCTCGCCAAGCGCTACACCGGTCGCGGCATGCTCTTCCTGGACCTCATCCAGGAGGGCAACCTGGGGCTGATCCGCGCGGTCGAGAAGTTCGACTACACCAAGGGATACAAGTTCTCGACCTACGCCACCTGGTGGATCCGCCAGGCGATCACCCGTGCCATGGCCGACCAGGCCCGCACGATCCGCATCCCGGTCCACATGGTCGAGGTCATCAACAAGCTCGCTCGTGTGCAGCGCCAGATGCTGCAGGACCTCGGCCGTGAGCCCACCCCCGAGGAGCTCGCGCGCGAGCTGGACATGACGCCCGAGAAGGTCGTCGAGGTGCAGAAGTACGGCCGCGAGCCGATCTCACTGCACACTCCGCTGGGCGAGGAGGGCGACAGCGAGTTCGGCGACCTCATCGAGGACTCGGAGGCCATCGTGCCGTCCGACGCCGTGTCGTTCACCCTGCTGCAGGAGCAGCTGGAGTCGGTGCTCGACACGCTGTCCGACCGCGAGGCGGGTGTCGTGCGCATGCGCTTCGGCCTCACGGACGGCCAGCCCAAGACCCTCGACGAGATCGGCAAGGTCTACGGGGTGACGCGCGAGCGGATCCGGCAGATCGAGTCGAAGACCATGTCGAAGCTGCGGCACCCGTCCCGCTCGCAGGTCCTCCGCGACTACCTTGACTGAGCCGGCTGCGGACGCGGTCGTCCGGGTCGCCGACGCCGGCGAACCGGGTGCGGAGTCGAGCGTGGTCGAGGTCACCATGGCCAACGCGCCCCGTCGCAACTCCTTCGACGCGCGGATGCTCGCCGAGCTGGCGGCTGCCCTGGACACCGCTCGCGCCCAGGAGGCGCGAGCCGTCATCATCCGGGCCGAGCAGGGCGTCAGCACGTGGTCGGCCGGGTACGACATCACCGCACTCCCGGTCGACGGCTCGGATCCGCTCACGTGGACCAACCCGCTCGAGGCGTTCCTGCACGAGGTGCGGTCGGCGCCCTTCCCCGTGATCGCCGCGGTGGAGGGTGGCGTCTGGGGTGGCGCCTGCGAGCTGGTCATGACATGCGACCTCGTGGTGGCCGTGCGGACGGCCACCTTCGCCATCACGCCGGCGCGGCTCGGGGTCCCGTACAACACCTCCGGCGTCGCCCACTTCCTGGGCGCCCTGCCGCTGAACGTGGCCAAGGAGATGTTCTTCACCGCGGATCCGATCACCGCCGACGACGCCGCTCGCTACGGAGTGGTCAACCGGGTCGTCGACGACGGGCCGCAGATGGCGGAGGCTGCCACCGGGCTCGCGCGCCGGATCGCCACGCGGGCGCCGCTGGCGATCCGGGCGATCAAGGGCGAGATGGCGGCCCTCACGGACGCGCGATCGCTGACCAGCGACGACTTCGAGCGGCTGACGGAGCTTCGGCGCACCGCCTGGACGAGCGAGGACTACCAGGAGGGCGTGCGCGCGTTCCGCGAGAAGCGCGCGCCGAGGTTCACCGGGCGATGACCGCCTCGGAGCCCCGGGACGCGCGCGTGCGCCGCGTGCTGGTGGGCTTCGGTGCTGCGGGTGCCTGGCTGGTGACGGCGGTCTTCGTGCTCGTGGGCGATGGCGTCGAGCCCACGGGCGACGGGCCGACGCGGCTGATCCTGGAGTACGCCCACCAGTCGGCCTGGCTGCTGCTGGCACTGGCGCTCACGTGGGCCGCGATCCGGCGCGGCTGGCGGCGCGCCTCGAGCATCCTCGCGCTAACGGCCCTGGGCCTCTACGTCGTCTTCGTGCTGGCCCTACTCAGTGCCGGTGTCGAGTGACGCCCGCCGGGAGGGCACGCCTCCGGCCGGCCTGATCCGCCACAGCGCCAGGCCCGTGGCCATGAGCAGGCCGAGGATCCGGGCGGTCTGGGCCGCGACGGCCGGCAGGTCCCCGTCGACCAGCTCGGTGACCGACCACGGGTACACGACCTGCGTGACGAGCGAGACGCCCACCACCAGGACGACCACGGCGGTGAGGCGCGTGGCTCCGACGAGCAGGGCGACGGCTGCCAGGCCGACGAGCCAGACGTTGAACTGGGGCGAGTAGACCCGGCTCGACGCGACGCTCACCAGCATCACCGTCAGGGCCAGATCGGCCGGGGCGACGTCGTCGATCCGCCCCGAGAGCCGCCACCAGGCGACGACCAGCAGCACGACCAGGCCAGCGACGGTCAGCGCCGTCCCGACCCACGTCGCCCCGCTCACCCCGACCTGCACCGATCCGTACTCGTAGGGGAAGCGACCCGTGTCGGAGAAGGCCGAGTAGACGACGAACGGCAGGGCCCCCACCGATTCGACCTGCAGGCCCCGCGCGCCCTGGTTGCCGATGAAGGACAGGGCGCCTGCGAATCCCGAGCCCGAGAACGCCGCGGTGAGCGCCAGGCCCAGCGCGATGACCGTCAGCGCGAAGCCCAGGGCCCCCCGCCCGATCGCACGGCGCGGCAGTGAGATCAGGATGAGCGCCGGCCAGAGCTTGACCAGAGCCCCGAGGCCGGCGCTGATGCCAGACCACACCGGCCGGCCGGCCAGCAGCACCGCGAGGACGGCGAAGAGCGTGGGCACGAGGTCGAACCGCGTGAGCAGGATCGGGCCCAGCACCACGCCGGCCGCAGCCCACAGCACCGGCCCGCGCCACTGGGCCCCCGGGGAGTTGGCATGGACGACCAGGAGTGCAACCAGCAGCGCCAGGTCGACCAGCAGCATGAGGGCCACGAACGACTGGGCGTAGGTCCCCGGCAGGGCAGCGGCGGCCATGACGACCGGCCCGGCGGCGGGCGGGTACTGCCACATGGGGTCGTCGCTGGGGAAGGACCCCTGCCGCAGGACACCGATCCACACGTCGTAGATCGACAGGTCCCCGAGGATCCACGGACTCAGATGGATGCTCGAGACGGCGACCGCACGAGTGATGATCCAGAGCGCGACGACACCGAGGTACGAGGTCCACGGGATCGGCGCACGACGGGTGGCACCTGCGTCATCGCCCTCGATGGTGGTTCCAGTCCTGCGTGGTCAGTGGGCGGATCGACGCAGGTGCTCGCCTCAGGCCTCGGGTACGGGGGTCGCCGACAGGCGATGCGTCTCGTCGACGACCTCGATGGCCTGCGGACGAAGGGCGTCCTCGTGCCGGCTCCAGTGATGCCCGCAGAAGAGCAGGTCGACGCCACCGGGCAGGACGACGCGAACGTACGCCTGCGCGTTGCAGCGATCGCAGCGATCGGTCACGCTCAGTGCTGGCGCGGTCAGTGTCGTGGCCATGAGCCCGGTACCTCCCTGTGTCCGGCGGATGTTCCGTCGATCGGGATAACAGTCTTACATGCCTGGGTTGTTCCCGATGCGCCACGCCGGGGCGGTTCGCCCAGAGCGCAGCGGCAAGCGACGAAGATCACAAGCGCACATGACGCGAACCGGACACGCGCGTGGCGGCGTCAGTGCTGCGTCGGTGAGCGTCGGTAGGTTGGGGCAATGGCCACCAGGACAGCCGCAGCCGCGGGGTACTCCGCCAAGGACCTCGCGGTGCTCGAGGGGCTCGAGGCGGTCCGCAAGCGCCCCGGCATGTACATCGGCTCCAACGACGGCCGCGGCCTCATGCACTGCCTCTGGGAGATCCTGGACAACGGCATCGACGAGGCGCTCGCCGGTCACTGCAGCCGCATCCAGGTGATCCTGCGCGCCGACGGGTCCGCGGAGGTCCTCGACGACGGCCGGGGGATCCCCGTCGATGTCGAGCCGAAGACCAAGCTCACCGGCGTCGAGGTCGTGCTGACCAAGCTGCACGCCGGCGGCAAGTTCGGCGGCGGCTCGTACGGCGCGTCGGGCGGACTGCACGGCGTCGGCGCGTCGGTGGTCAACGCCCTGTCCGCCCGGCTCGACGTCGAGGTCGACCGGGGCGGGAAGATCCACATGATGTCCTTCCGGCGCGGAGTTCCCGGGCTCTTCGACGGTGCCCGACGAGAATGCGTCGTTCACGCGCAAGGGCGGGCTGCAGATCGTCGGGAAGTGCCCCCGGGCGAAGACGGGCACCCGCGTGCGGTGGTGGGTCGACCGCCAGGTGTTCACGAAGGACGCGGACTACGACCGCGAGGCCCTTCGTGAGCGCGCCATGCAGAGCACGTACCTCGTCCCCGGCCTGACGATCGCGCTGCGCGACGAGCGCGATCCAGCGGACGTCTGGGAGGAGTCGTACCAGCACAAGGGCGGCATCGCCGAGTACGTCGAGTACCTGTCGCCGGGGGAGGGGGTGACCTCCATCGTCCGGCTCACCGGGCAGGGGCACTTCCAGGAGACGGTGCCCGTCCTCGACGCCAAGGGCCACATGTCACCGCAGGAGGTGCAGCGCGACCTCCACGTCGACATCGCCATGCGCTGGGACACCGGCTACGACACCTCGCTTCGCTCCTTCGTCAACGTCATCGCCACGCCCAAGGGCGGCACCCACGTGGCCGGCTTCGAGCGCGCCATGGTGAAGGTCCTGAACGACCAGCTGCGCGCGGCCAAGGTGCTGCGAGCCACCGAGGACAACATCGCCAAGGACGACGTCATGGAGGGCCTGACCGCCGTCGTCGCGGTGCGGCTGGCCGAACCGCAGTTCGAGGGGCAGACCAAGGAGGTGCTGGGCACGCCGGCCGCGTCCCGCATCGTCGGCAACGTCGTCACCAAGGAGCTCACGTCCTGGCTGGTGTCGCCGCCGCGCGGGGAGAAGGCGGCCGCCAAGGCGGTGCTCGAGAAGACGGCCAACGCCATGCGGGCGCGCGTGGCCGCTCGCGCCCACCGCGACACGCAGCGGCGCAAGACGGCCCTGGAGTCCTCGGCGCTGCCCGGCCAAGCTGGTCGACTGCCGAAGCGACGACGTCGAGCGCACCGAGCTGTTCATCGTCGAGGGCGACAGCGCCCTCGGGACGGCGAAGACGGCGCGCAACTCCGACCACCAGGCGCTGCTGCCGATCCGCGGCAAGATCCTCAACGTCCAGAAGTCCTCGCTGGCGGACATGCTGAAGAACGCCGAGTGCGCCTCGATCATCCAGGTCATCGGGGCCGGCTCGGGGCGCACGTTCGACCTGGCCCAGGCTCGCTACGGCAAGGTCATCCTGATGTCCGACGCCGACGTGGACGGCGCGCACATCCGGTGCCTGCTCCTGACCTTGATCCACCGCTACCTGCGGCCGCTGCTGGACGACGGCCGGGTGTTCGCGGCCGTGCCGCCCCTGCACCGCGTCGAGATCATCTCGCCGGGCTCGAAGGCGAACGAGGTGATCTACACCTACTCCGACGCCGAGATGCACACCGTCCTGAAGGACGCCGAGAAGCGCGGCCGACGGGTCAAGGAGCCGGTCCAGCGCTACAAGGGTCTCGGCGAGATGGACGCGTCCCAGCTGCGCGAGACCACGATGGACCCGGCGCACCGCACGCTGCGCCGCATCACGATGTCCGACGCCGAGGCGGCCGACGCGGTGTTCGACCTGCTCATGGGCAGCGACGTCGCCCCTCGCAAGGACTTCATCGTCGAGGGGGCCGCGTCCCTCGACCGCGACCGCATCGACGCCTGAGGCTGGGGCGCACCGGCCGCCGTCCGCGCATCGCGGACGCCGCCGTGTCAGGCTGGAGGCACGGAGGCGGGGTCGCGGCCGGCACACGTCGGGGGTGGCGCCGAAGGCCATGGAGTCCGCAGCGCGACCCGGTGACGCAGGCGAGGGGGAGTACCGCGCTGTCGCCGAGGGCTACCTCGACCCGCTGTTCCACGCCAGCGACGGCGTGGTGCGGTGGATCGGGCCGTCCGTGGAGGCGGCGCTGGGCTGGTCACCGGACGAGCTGACCGCGACGTCCCTGGTCAGCCTGTGCCACCCCGACGATGCCGCCGACCTGGCCGCCCTGCTCGCGCGCGTCGATGCCGGGCACCCGGCTCGGGGGGTCGTGCGCCTGCGCTCGAAGTCGGGCGTGCACGCGTGGGTCCTGCTCTCTGTGGCGGCGGGCGTCGTCGTCGAGGGGCAGGTGGGGGCGGTGGGGTCCATCCGCGAGATCAACCGCCGCATCCATGCCGAGCAGCAGCTGCGTGGTGATCGCCGAGCACGCCTCCAACGTGGTGTTCACCGCAGGACCCGATCACCGCGTGATGTGGGTCTCGCCCAACATCACCCGGATCCTGGGATGGCCGGCAGGCGATCTCGTCGGCCACGAGGTCGAGGAGCTCGCCCACCCCGATGACGTCGCCGGCCTGAGCGCGCTGCTGCAGCCCTGCTACGAAGGCTCGGATCCGTCGGCGCCGGCCGAACCGCTCGCGGTCCGGGTCCGTGCCCGCACCGGGGCCCTGCGCTGGGTGGAGGTCGCCGCGGCGACGCTGAGGGACGTGGACGGGACGCCCGGCCGGGGTCGTCGGAAGCCTGCTGGACGTCGACGACCTCGTCCGCGCGCGTGACCGCATCCGGGACGACGCCATCCGACTGCGGACCGTGCTCGACACGATGCTGGACGCGCACGCCGTCCTCATCCCCGTGCGCGGCGAGTCCGGCATCGAGGACTTCGTCTTCGCCGACGTGAACCAGACGGCGTGCCGGTACCTCGGCCTGTCGGCCGAGGAGATCGTCGGGACGCGGATCACCGACCGGATGCCTGGGAACAGGGCCGTCGGCCTCGTGGCGCTGTACGCGCAGGCGATGGAGACCGGCGAGCCCCTCGTCATCGACGACCTGCTCTACCCGGCCTTCGAGCTGTCAGGCACGGACCGCCACTTCGAGGTCCGCGCGGTCCGGTTCGACGATGCCCTGAGCCTCATCTGGCGGGATGTGACCGACCAGCGCGAGACCGTCGCTGCGCTGGCCGCGTCCGAGGAGCAGTACCGCCTGCTGGCGGAGAACTCCTCGGACGTCGTGCTCCGACGACAGGCCGGCGTCGTCCAGTGGGCGTCGCCGTCGCTGACGACGATGCTCGGCTGGGATCCGGCAGGACTGGGTGGGCATGCGGTTCGAGGACGTGGTCCACCCGGACGACGCCGTCGGGCTGACGGTCGACGACCTGCAGATCGGGGGAGGAGCGCACCTGGTGCGCCGATTCCGGGTGCGGGACCGCGAGGGCTCCTACCACTGGGTGGAGTCCCACGGCGCGCCCTACCGGGACGGGCAGGGGCGCATCGACGGGATCGTGGCGAGCTTCCGCACGGTGGACGACGACGTCGCCCGTCAGGAGGAGCTCGACCACCGCGCCCGCTTCGACGAGCTAACCGGACTGCTCAACCGCAAGGAGATCCTCGATCGCATGGTCGGGCTCGGTGAGCACGCGCGACGCACCGGAGCGGAGTCCGCAGTCCTGTTCTGCGATGTCGACCACTTCAAGTCGGTCAACGACGAGTACGGGCATGCCGCCGGCGACGCGGTGCTGCGTGAGATCGCGAGCCGCGTTGGGGGCTGCATCCGTCGTCGGGATCTGGCGGCGCGGGTCGGCGGAGACGAGCTGGTGGTCGTCCTGGACGGCGTGCACGGGCTGCCGGACGCACTCATGATCGCCGAGAAGATCCGGGCGGAGGTCGCGCGCCCGATCGACGTCGAGGGCCGTTCCGTGACGACCAGCGTGAGTATCGGCGTCTGCCTCGCGATCGCGGGGCAGTCCATCGATGCCCTGATGGTCCGGGCGGACGACGCGATGTTCCAGGCCAAGGCCCGGGGCCGGGACCGGGTCGTCGCGATCGGGGATCCGCAGGCCGATGCACACGCGGGTGCGCCCCCGGAGGGCGCTGGCTAGGCTGGATGCATGTCGCTGTCTCGTACTGCCGACCGCCAGCCCTTCCCTGCCGGGGAGTTCCAGGACGTGCTGTCCGCCAACGAGCGCTACGCCGAGCAGTTCAGCACGTCGGACCTCAGCGGGTGGGCGGCCAAGGGGCTCGCCGTGGTGACCTGCATGGACTCGCGCATCGACCCGCTCAACGTGCTCGGCATGAAGCCGGGCGACGTGAAGATCCTGCGCAACGCCGGGGCCCGCGTGACCGAGGACGTCCTGCGCACGCTCGTGCTGGCCAGCTACCTGCTCGGCGTGCAGCGGGTGCTCGTGATGCCGCACACCGAGTGCAAGATGGCCAGCGGCGAGGAGGCCGACATCCACGCACTGATCGCGGAGAAGTCCGGGGTCGACACGCGCAGCATGGAGTTCCGGACCGTGACCGACCAGGTCGACGCACTCGTGACCGACGTGGTGCGCGTGCGCGCCTACCCCCTGCTCCCGCCCGAGCTCGTGGTCGCGGGCGCCATCTTCGACGTGCGCACCGGGCGGCTCCAGCCCATGGACGTCTGACGTCCTAGGCCACGGTGTCGACGTCCTCGCCGCGAGCGTGGGCGAGGAGCGTCTCGCGCAGCGAGCGCACCGGTGCCGCGGCCGGCACCTCCACCTCGACCCACCCATCGGCGGTGAGGCGAGTGGGGTAGACCAGCAACGCGACCTCGGGCATGCCCTGCCGCCGGCCGTCGCGCAGGCTGAAGCGCCACAGGTGCGAGGGGCAGGTCACGCATCCAGCCCGGATGATGCCCTCCGAGAGCGAGGCTCCGTTGTGCGGGCACACGTCGGTGACGGCGAGTGGCTCCCCGTCGATCTTGGTGAGCAGGATCGCGCGCCCGTCGAGGACCACTCGGTGCGCGCGTGACTCGGACAGGTCGTCGAGGTGCAGGACGCGGTGGACCTCCATGCGCGGCGGTCAGCCGTTGGGGCGCAGGACGGAGACGGGCACGCCGCCGATGGCCCACTCGTCGCCGCTGACCTCGTAGATGGCGACACGGATGCGGCCGGGATCGCCGCCGAGGGCCTCGGCGGTCGCGTCGGTGAGCCGCCGCATGAGCTCGTGCTTCTGCTCGGTCGTGCGGCCCTCGAGCAGGGTGACCTGGATGAACGGCATGCGAGCTCCTTCGGGGTCTGGTGGCGGCGGGGGACTAGCGGCAGCCGAGCTCGACGGTCCCGAGCCGGTCGAATCGGGCGACGACGGTGTCGCCGGGGGAGACCGCCACGGCCTCGGTGAGTGCCCCGGCCATGACGACCTGGCCGGCGGCGAGGCCGCGTCCGCGGGCGGCCATGCGTCGGACCATCCAGGCGACGCTCGCCGCCGGGTGGCCCAGGACGGCGGCCCCGGAGGCGGTTGCCAGGAGCACGCCGTTCTTCTCGAAGGCGCACCCGGTCAGGCGCAGGTCGAAGCCGCGGGGCTCCACCCCCTGCCCGCCGAACACGAAGCCGGCGCAGGAGGAGTTGTCCGCGATGACGTCGGCGCCGGTGAACTTGTACCCGGCGAAGCGGGAGTCGAGCACGTCGATGGCGGGGAAGACCAGGGCCGTGGCCGCCAGGACGTGGGCGGCGAGGACGTGGGGTCCGGCGAGGTCGTCCTTCAGCAGGAAGGCGACCTCGGGCTCGCAGCGCGGCTGGATGTAGTCAGCGCAGGTCAGGGTCTGCCCGGTGTCGAGCTGCATGTCGTCGGTGAGCCAGCCGTAGAGCGGTTCAGAGACGTTCATCTGCCGCTGCTTCGCGACGCTGGTGAGTCCGAGCTTGGCGCCGATGACGACGGCACCGGCCTCGACGCGGGCCTGCACCACGGCGTCCTGCACCGTGTAGGCGGTGTCGGGGTCGAGGTCGGGGTAGGTGTTCGTCAACGGCTCGATCGCGGTCCGGCGCTCGGCGGCCTCGATCAGCCGCGCGGCGATCTGGTCCGTGGGCAGGCTCATGCGCGGTCCTCTGCTTCCGTGGTGGTGCCCTGCTCGGCGTGCTTGCGGGCCAGTTCGAGGGCGACGTCGATGATCATGTCCTCCTGGCCGCCGACGACCTGGCGCCGGCCGAGTTCGAGGAGGATCTCGGCCTGGCTCACGTTGTAGCGCTCGGCGGCGCGCTGGGCGTGCAGGAGGAACGAGCCGTAGACGCCGGCGTAGCCGAGGATCAGGCCGGCGCGGTCGATGACCTGCTGGCGTGGCATGAGGGGCCGGACGACCTCCTCCGCGAGGTCCATGAGCTTGAGCGCGTCTACTCCGGTGCTGATGCCGTACTTGTCGCTCACCGCCGCGAGGATCTCGGTGGGGCAGTTGCCGGCCCCGGCCCCTAGGCCGGCCGAGGTGCCGTCCAGGTTCCTGGCGCCCTCCTGGAAGGCGGCGATGGAGTTGGACACGGCCATGGCGAGGTTGTTGTGGGCGTGGACTCCCAGCGGCACGTCGAGGGCCTGGACGAGTGCGTTGACGCGGACCTTGACGTCCTCGGTCGTCATGGCGCCGGCGGAGTCGGCGATGTAGATGGTGTCGGCTCCGTAGGACTGCATGAGCAGGGCCTGCTCGACGAGGCCCTCGGGGGTGTTCATGTGGGCCATCATGAGGAAGCCGATGGCCTCCATGCCCAGTCCCTTGGCGACCTTGATGTGCTGCTCGGTGATGTCGGCCTCGGTGCAGTGCACCGCGATGCGGGCGACCTGCACGCCCATCTCGTTGACCTCGCGCAGGTCGTCGGCCAGGCCGATGCCCGGCAGCAGCAGGCAGGCGATCTTGGCGTTCGTGGTGACCTCGCAGGCCTTCGCGATGAGCTCCTTCTCCGGCACCGCGGAGAAGCCGTAGTTGAAGCAGGAGCCGCCGAGACCGTCGCCGTGCGCGATCTCGATGACCTGCACGCCGGCGGCGTCCAGGCCCTTGACGATCGCTGATGACGTCCTCGTCGTGGTACTGGTGGCTGATGGCGTGCGACCCGTCGCGGAGCGTCGAGTCGATGAGCCGGTAGTCGGGCTGCGCTGCGGTCGTGCTCGTCATGCCGACGCTCCTGCCTGCTGGGCGGACGTGTGGGACGCGATGGCCTCGCCGACCCGCTGCGCGGCGGCGGTCATGATGTCGAGGTTGCCCGCGTAGGGCGGGAGGTAGTCGCCGGCGCCCTCGACCTCGAGCAGCACGACGACGCGATGCGGGACGACGCCGCCGGGGGTGTGGAACGGACCCTCCTCGACAACCGGCTGGTTCTTCAGCCGGTAGCCCGGCACGTAGGCCTGCACGTCCTTCTCCATCGCGTACACGGATTCGATCACCGCGTCATGGTCGGTGCCCTCCGGCAGCGCGCCGAAGACGGTGTTGCGCATCATGATCGGGGGCTCGGCCGGGTTCAGGATGATGATCGCCTTGCTCAGCTCCGCCCCGCCGATCTCCCGCAGCGCCGTCGACGTGGTCTTGGTGAACTCGTCGATGTTCTGCCGCGTGCCCGGCCCCGCCGACTTGCGACGACACCGTCGACACCATCTCCGCATACGGCAGCGCCTCGACCGCGCGGCGGATCGCGTAGACCATCGGCGTGGTCGCCTGGCCGCCGCAGGTGACCATGTTGATGTTCGGCGCATCGAGGTGCTCGGTCAGGTTCACCGCGGCGATCACCTTGGGCCCGCGCGCCGCAGGCGTCAGGTCGACCGCCACGATCCCGGCGTCGGCGTACTGCTTGTAGTGCCGCACGTGCACGTACGCGCTCGTCGCGTCGAACACCAGGTCGATGTCGTCCGCGTGGTCCAGGATCCACTGAGGACCCTCATGCGGACCGTCGATGCCCAGGGCCTTCGCCCGGGCCAGGCCGTCGGACGCCGGGTCGATCCCCACCAGCGCCACCAGCTCCAGCGGCGTCGTGCCGATGCCGGACGCGTCCGTGCCCTTCAGCAGCTTCATCATCAGGTCCGTGCCGATGTTGCCCGACCCCAGGATCGCGCACCGCATGCTCACTCACCCGCCATCTCTTGGCCGACTGCTCGTTCGCCATTCGGATCGTGATGGGACCGAGCCGGTCGAAGTCGGCGCGGAACACATCGCCCGGTGCCACCGGCACCATCGCGTGCAGCGCGCCGGTCATGATCACGCTGCCCGCCGGCAGCGTCGACGCCCATCGGCGCGAGCGTGTTGGCCAGCCAGGCCACCGCCGCCAGCGGATCGCCCAGCGCCGCCGCCCCTGCACCGGTGGCGACCACGTCGCCGTTGCGCGTGAACACCATTCCGAGCAGCCGCGGGTCGAAGCCCTCGATCGGGACCACCAGGCGAGCTCAGCGCGATGGCGCCGTTGCTCGCGAGGTCGGCCACCGTGTCGGCGAGCTTGATCCGCCAGTCCCGGCGATGCGCGAGTCGACGATCTCCAGGGCAGCCACCAGCCCGGCCGTCGCGCGCAGCGCGTCCGAGGGCGTGCAGTGCGGACCGGCGAGGTCCGCCGAGAGCACGACGCCGATCTCCGCCTCGATCCGCGGCGCGATGAACCGGTCCACCGGGATCTCCACGCCGTCGCGGAACACGCCGGACGCGAACACCGGACCGAAGTCAGGCTGAGTCCACTCCCAGCAGCTGCTGCATCGGCGGTGGACGTCAGCCCCAGCTTGTAGCCGGCCACCGTCTCGCCGTCGGCGAGCAGCAGCTGACACCAGATGCTGCTGGATGGCGTACCCGTCCTCCATGCCCAGTTCCGGAACAGCGTCCGTGAACGGCTCGATGGGGATCCCCGTGCGACGGGCGTCGTAGAGCGCCCGGCCCCACTCGCGCGCCTGCTCGGCGGTGACGATCGCGGTCATGAACCGCTCCTTCCGGTGGAGGCATCTCGGTACCCGAGTCTGCGACTGATGGCAAGGCCGGCTTCGACAGTCGGCCGGGCGAAGCGCTTGAGCGAGTCGTTGGTGATGCGCTGGAGGGGCCCGGCCACCGAGACCGACGCCACGACCTCGTTGAGGCCGTTGCGGATCGGCGCGGCGACCGACGCGACGCCGATCTCGACCTCGTTGATGTTCTCCGCCCATCCGCGCATCCGGATGGCGGCGAGCTCCTCGCGCAACCGCGACTGGTCGGTGATCGTGAACTGCGTCCGTGGTGCCAGGACCCACCCGTCGAGGACGACGTCGAGTCTGCCGGGGGAGAGGAAGGCGAGCAGGAGCTTGCCGTTGCTCGTGCAGTGCGCGTCGTTGCGATGGCCGACCCGCCCGAACAGGCGCAGGGTCTGGGGGCTGTCCCGCCGCTCCACGTACACGACCTCGCGACCGTCGAGCACCGCGATCTGCACCGTCTCGCGGGTGGCGGCCGCGAGCTGGTCGATGACGGGGATGCAGGCGTTGTGGAGGTCGGTGTGCATCGAGACCGAGGCGCCGAGCTCGTACATCGCCAGTCCCAGGCGATAGGCGCCGGTGTCGGGATCCTGCTCCAGGAGCCGCTCCTCGGCGAGGGTGCTCAGCAGGCGGTGCGCGGTGCTCTTGCCGATGCCTAGGCGACGCGACAGCTCGGTGACGCCGATCTCCCGGCTCCCGTGCGAGAACTCCTTCAGCAGCCGTGCGGCGTTGCGCACGCTCGACAGCGTGGAATGCTGCCTGCGCGTCGTCGGCGGGGTCGTCGGGGCCCGGCGAGTCCGCAGCGACGTCCGTCGGCTCGCTCATGCGACGGCCCTCAACGCGGCCAGCAGGGTGCGACGGGTCGTCTCGGGGGCAGTGCCAGGCAGCGGGAGCGCGGCGACCTCGGCGCTGGTGGGCGCGATCGCGCGAGCCAGCAGCACCTGGGCAGACGGCAGCCCCGCCACGAAGGCGCCGCGCATCTCGGCGACGAGCGTGGCCTGCGCGGGCGCCAGGGCCTCGATGGTGTCGAAGTCGCGATGCGCCGCCGCGTGCGCATGGCCCAGGCCGGTCCCCGCGTGCTGCGCATGGTGCGCGCTCAGGCCGCCCCCGGGCGGGACGGACAGGTGGTAGACGACGGTCCGGATGCCGAGGGCCGCCCGCACGCGGTCCGGCGCCGGCCCGTCGGACTCGTCGATGAGCCCGAGCTCGGGGACGATCACCGGGTCGAAGAAGCGCAGGCGCCACGTGAGGGTGCCGAGGGCATCGGCCAGCTCCACCTCGGGGCCGGAGGGCGGCGGCAGTGCCTCCGTCGTGGCGAGAACGTGCAGGCTTCGGGCGCCCACCGCCACCACCGTGACGTCGCCGGCCGCCAGCAGCGGCAGCCGGGCCCGCTCCGCCGCGGGCAGCGTGGCAGCCACGTCGAGGTACGCCTGGTGCGTGGCGCGCACGTACCCGGCCATCGCCTGGCGCATGGCCTCCGGCGACGGCGCGGGGGCGCTGGCGTCCTTTTCGGGCATAGCGCCGGAGGTTAGCACCACCTGTCCCGCGATGAGGGACGCCGTACTTCCATGCGGGACGGGATTCACCTACCGTCCGGGCAGCGAGGTGGCGCGCGTCACACGAAGGAGCAGACGGCATGGGGATTCTCCGGCTCGGGCACGTGGACGTGACGGTGACGGACCTCGACCTCGCCACCGCGTACTACACCGAGGTCATCGGCCTGCTGGAGACCGAGCGCGACGCCGACTCGGTCTACCTGAAGTGCTGGGACGAGCCCAACCACCACTCGCTGCGCCTCATCTACGGCCCGCGCGTCGGTTTCGACCAGATGTCCTTCCGCGTGGAGCGCGAGTCCGACCTCGACGAGTTCGAGAACCGCGTCCAGCAGTGGGGCTACCCGGTCCGACGGGTCTCCAAGGGCGAGGCGGTCGGGCAGGGCGAGTCGATCCGGTTCGACACCCCCTCCGGCCAGCAGATGGAGCTCGTCCACGATCTGGAGATGGTCGGCCGGGCCACCTCGCCGATCAACCCGGCCCCGTTCGTCGACGGGCTGAAGGGCATCGCACCCCCGCGCCTGGACCACCTGCTCGTCACAGCGGAGGAGGTCGGCGACTCGGCCCGCTTCTTCATGGATGTCTTCGGGTTCCGGCTGACCGAGCAGCTCCTCGACGGAGCCGGGCACCAGTCGGCCGTCTGGATGGAGACGTCCCACAGCCCGCACGACTTGGCCATCGTGACGGGCAAGAACGGGGGGCTGCACCACTTCGCCTGGTGGCTGGACGACTGGGACCACGTCCGCCGGTCGGCCGACATCCTCGCCTACAACGGCATCCAGATCGACATCGGACCGACACGGCACGGGATCACCCGGGGCAACACCATCTACTTCTTCGACCCCCTGGGCACCCGCAACGAGGTCTTCACCGGCGGATACCGACCCGATCCCGACTTCCCGACCATCACCTGGACCGAGGACAACATCGGCCGTGCGGTCTTCTACTACGAGGGCGAGCTCAACCAGCGGTTCATGTCGGTGCACACATGAGCATCCTGCGCCTGTCCCACGTGGAGATCCGCGTGCCCGACCTCGAGCTCGCGACCGCCTACTACACCGAGGTGGTCGGGCTCTACGAGACCGCACGCGAACCCGATCGGGTCTTCCTCGAAGTGCTGGGACGAGCACCAGCACCACTCGCTGATCCTGCGGTTCGCGCCCACCCACGGCCTGGACCACATGGGCTGGAAGGTCGAGCACCTCTCCGACCTCGACCTCTACGCCGCGCGCCTCGCCGACGCCGGGGTGCCGGTCGCCCGGATCGCGGCAGGCGACGTCGGGCCCGGGCACGGCGCCGCGATCAGGTTCTCGCTGCCCAGCGGCCATGTGATGGAGCTCGTCCACGGCATGGAGCAGGTGGGCAACCTCCTCCCCAACACCAACCCGCCGCCGCGGCCGATGGGCCTGGTCGGGTTCGCCCCGCCGCGGCTCGACCACGTGTTCCTGACCTGTGAGGACGTGGGCCTCAACACCCGCTTCCTGGTCGATGTCCTCGACTTCCACCTCACCGAGCAGGTCGTCGGCGATGACGGGTTCCAGGTCGCGACCTGGCTGGAGGTGTCGCACGCCAGCCACGACATCGCGCTGGTCACGGGCCAGGACCGCGGCCTGCACCACTTCGCGTGGTGGGTCGACGACTGGAACGCGATCCGCGACACCGCGGACACGCTGGCCTACCACGGGGTGCGCATCGAGACGAACCCGACGCGGCACGGCGCCACCCGCGGCCAGTGCCTGTACTTCTTCGACCCGTCCGGCAATCGCAACGAGGTGTTCACCGGCGGCTACGTCGTCGATCCGGACGAGCCCGCGGTGACGTGGACCGAGTCGGAGATGGGTCGGGCGATCTTCTACTACGACGGCGTCGTGAACCAGCGATTCCTGACGGTCCACAGCTAGGAGCACTGACGTGACCACCACAGACGCGCCGCCGCCGACCGAGTCGGTGGCCCTGCCGCGCACCGAGCGACCCGACGCACCCGCCTACCTGCAGAAGTACCTCGAGCGCGAGGGCCGGGGTGGCAAGCCCCACGAGGTCGACGGCGGGGACGAGGGCGACGCGCAGACCCCCCTGTACCTGCGCCGGTTCCGCGATCGGCGCAGCGGCGCCAACCCGCTGGAGGCCCCGGTACCGGCCTGGGAGGGCAACGACCTCGGCGTCACGCAGGCCCGGGCGATGATCACCAAGACAAAGGAGATCGTTCCCGAGGACCTGGTCCAGAGCGGGCCCCAGACCGTCACCCAGGTGCACATCGTCCGCCACGGCGAGACCCAGGGCTACTCCACCGAGAGCGGCCTGACCCCCTTGGGCAGCTGGCAGTCGCACCGCCGCGGATTCGACATCAGCAAGGGCATCCGCGAGGGCGAGCGGGTTCGCATCGTGTGCGCCGACACCAACCGCGCGCGGCAGACCGCCGAGCACCTCCGCCGCGGCCTGCTCGACGGGCTCACCATGTGGAACCGCACCGCCGAGGTCTCCGAGATCGACGGGATGGAGGAGTTCCGGAACTTCCAGGTGTGGACGCCCGGAGGGTCTGCGCGACATCACCGGCGCATTCCGGCTGTACCAGAAGGAGATGGAGAAGTACGAGCGCGTGGCCCTCGGCGACCGTCCCCTGTGGCTTGTCGAGGTGGACCGGTTCTGGCGCACCCAGCAGGGCGGTGGGGACCCCATCACGTACTGGACCCAGATCCCCATGCTGCACTTCGAGCCGCCCTCGGCCACGGTCCGCCGCTTCTGGGCCGGGATCCTGCGCGTGCAGCAGGAGACCGCCGGCGACCGCATCATCGTCGCGACCCACTCAGGCCCCATCCGGGTCTTCGCCATGGCGGCCCACGGCTACGACCCGGGGGAGCCCTACAACACCGAGGAGGTCATCGTGAAGCTCCTCGAGGGCGACACGGGGGCCTTCCTCGCCTACCGCAACCGGGTGTCCGAGGTGCAGGTGCCGCGACTGGACGACCTGCCCGACTGGTGGGCGGGCCTGTCCGGCCGCGCCCTTCCGGCCTCACTTCGACAGGAGCACGCATGACCAACGTGATGTGGTTCGAGAGCTACTGGGAGGGCATGAAGCTCGAGGTGGGCGGGAAGGCCGCCAGCCTCGGCGAGATGACCGGTGCCGGGCTGCCCGTGCCACCTGGATTCGCGCTGACCACCGGAGCCTTCCGCACGTGTCGCGACGCCGCCGACCTCGACTCGTCCCTCGCGCGGCTGCTGTACGGGCTCGACGTGAACGACATGGCCATGGTCAGCGAGCGATGCGGTGCCATCCGGCAGGTCATCCGCACGATGCCGATGGACGAGCAGGTGGAGTCGTCCCTGCGGATGTCGTACGCCGAGCTCAGCCGCCGGTGCGGCGTGCCCGACGTTCCCGTGGCCGTGCGGTCGTCGGCCACCAGCGAGGACTCACCGGACGCCTCGTTCGCGGGGGAGCACGACACCTACCTGTGGGTCCGCGGTGCGGATCAGGTGGTCGACGCGGTGCGTCGCTGCTGGGCGTCGCTGTTCACCGACCGGGCCACCTGCTATCGCGTGGAGATGGGCTACGACCACCGGTCCGTCGAGATGAGCGTGGTCGTGCAGAAGATGGTGCATCCCATCGCCGCGGGCGTCGCGTTCACCCTCAACCCGGAGAACGGGGACCGGTCGGCGGTCGCCATCGACGCAGCGTGGGGCTTCGGCGAGGGGGTCGTCTCGGGCGAGATCACCCCCGACAACTACCTCGTCGACAAGGTGCTCTACGAGATCAGCCGACGCGCGGTGTCGAAGAAGGACCACGAGTACCGACTGACCGACCACGACACGGTCGAGAAGGTCGAGGTGGCCCCCGATCGGGCCACCGCCCCGTGCCTGACGGATCCTCAGATCAAGACCATCGCCCGGCTCGCCCGCACGGCCGAGCGGCACTACGGAACACCGCAGGACATCGAGTGGGCCGTGGACTGGGACCTGCCGGAGGGCGAGAACGTCATCCTCCTGCAGGCCCGGCCCGAGACCTTCTGGAGCAAGAAGACCGCTCACGCCACCGCCGCCGCCACCAGCGGCGACTTCATGAGCAGCATCGTCTCCACGCTCATGAGCCCCCTGCACGCCAAGAAGGACTGATCCGCTTCATCCACCAGTAGTACTCACTCGAGGGAGCACGCATGGCCGATCGTTTCCCCAGCCCGTTCGAGATCGAGACGCCTGCGGGCGCCGAGGGCTGGCAAGAGCTCTACACGTACTCGTCGCTGTTCTCCGAGGGTCGGCGCGACTACGAGGACTCCATGTTCTGGTTCCAGGACGGCGTGCACTGGCCGCAGGCCCTTCGGCCCTGGGACGCCACCTTGTACGAGTTCGCGATCGCCTCGCTGTCGCAGTACAACACCCGGCACCTGCAGGTTCCGCCGGCGAACGGCATCGACTTCCGCATCCTGAACGGGTACGCGTACCTGACACCGGTGCCCGCCCCGGAGGCTGACATCGAGTCCCGCGTCGCCAACTTCATGGACCGGGCCGGGTTCTACTTCATGAACTGGGACGACCTGTACGACAAGTGGATGCTGAAGATCCGCGACCTGGTCAAGGAGCTGGAGACGATCGACTTCGGTCCGCTGCCCGAGCTCGAGGACGCCGACGAGGTGGTCAAGTCGGGCGCGGGTGTCGGCTCGGGGTGGCGCATCCAGGCTGACTACCATCGCCTGCTCGACCTGTCGCTGAAGCTGTGGCAGTACCACTTCGAGTTCCTCAACCTCGGCTACGCGGCGTACCTCGACTTCTTCGGGTTCTGCAAGCAGTCGTGGCCGAGCATCCCGGACCTGGCCATCGCGAAGATGGTCGCCGGCGTCGAGGTCGACCTCTTCCGTCCCGACGAGGAGCTCAAGCGACTGGCCCGCATGGCCGTCGACACCGGGATCGCCGATGCTTTCGAGGCCGGCGACGTCGATGCGACGTGCCAGGTCCTCAAGGGCAGCGATGCAGGCCAGGCGTGGATCGCCTCCTTCCAGGAGTCGGCCGAGCCGTGGTTCAACTTCTCCACCGGATCGGGCTTCTACCACTCGGACAAGATCTGGATCGAGAACGTCGGGATCCCCTTCGACTTCATCGGCAACTACATCGCCAAGCTGCAGAACGGCGACGACCTCGCGCGGCCCATGGAGGCCATCCGCGCCGAGCGGGACCGCATCGTCAACGAGTACGCCGAACTGCTGCCGAGCGATGCGGACCGGGAGGCCTTCCAGGGCAAGCTCGGCCTGGCCCGCGTGGTGTTCCCCTACGTGGAGAACCACAACTTCTACGTCGAGCACTGGAGCCACTCCGTCATCTGGCGCAAGATGCGCTCGCTCGGCGAGCTCTTCGTCAAGGAGGGGTTCTGGGCGGAGGCGAACGACATCTTCTTCCTCAAGCGGACCGAGGTGGAGGAGGCCCTCTGGGACTACTACGCGTCCTGGGCGACTCCCGCACCGGCGGCCGGACCCGGCCACTGGCCACAGGAGATCGAGCGCCGTCGCGGCATCCACGAGGCCCTGTCGGCCTGGAAGCCGACGCCGGCCATGGGCGTCCCGCCGGAGGTCATCACCGAGCCGTTCACCGTCATGCTCTGGGGCATCACGTCCGACAGCGTGTCGGCGTGGCTGGGCGGCGGCGCCAGCGAGGATGGCGGGCTGAAGGGCTTCGCCGCCTCGCCGGGAATGGCCGAGGGGCCAGCCCGCGTCATCTTCTCGGCGGACCAGATCGGCGAGGTGCAGCAGGGCGAGATCCTGGTCGCGCCCCTCACCGCTCCCAGCTGGGCGCCGATCTTCGGGAAGATCGGGGCCACCGTGACCGACACCGGAGGCATGATGAGCCACGCGGCCATCGTCTGCCGCGAGTACGGGCTCCCGGCGGTCACGGGTACCGGCTTCGCGACGTCCACCATCAAGACCGGTGACCGGATCCGGGTCGACGGCTCGAGCGGGACCGTCACGATCCTCGACTAGCCCCGCCACGCGGTTCCGTCGGGCGGGACGACTTCCTTGCCTGCCCGGCGGAACCGCGGGACCGTACTCTTGTTCGCGCACGACTCGAGAGGAACCGTCGATGCTCACAGTGGAACAGAACGAGGAGCTCACGCAGGTCGGCCCCGGGACCCCGATGGGCGAGCTCCTGCGGCGCTACTGGTACCCGATCGCCTTCGAGGAGGACTTCGACTCGGTCGCGACCAAGACCGTCCGGCTGCTCGGTGAGAACTGGACCCTGTTCAAGACCCCGAAGGGCGGCCGCTACGGCATCGTCGCCGAGGCGTGCCCGCATCGTCGTGCCTCGCTGACGTACGGAGTGGTCCACGAGGACGGCATCCGGTGCGGCTACCACGGCTGGAAGTGGGACTTCGACGGCACGTGCCTGGAGCAGCCCGCCGAGGCGGACAACCAGAACTTCCGCGATCGCGTGAAGCAGAAGGCCGGCAAGGCCGAGGTCATGGGCGGCATGGTCTGGGTCTACGTCGGGCCGTCGCCGGCGCCGGAGCTCCCGCGGTACGACGTGTTCGTCATGGACGGCATCAAGGACTGCGGGTACACGACCCTGCCGTCGAACTGGCTGCAGATCATGGAGAACTCCGTCGACCCGCACCACGTGGAGTGGCTGCACGGGTACTACTTCGAGTTCCTGGGCCAGACCGAGGGCTTCGACGCCCCGAAGGCGTTCCAGAAGAAGCACATGAAGACCGGCTTCGAGGAGATGGAGTGGGGCATCCTCAAGCGCCGCGTCCTCGAGGGCAGCACCGAGGAGAACGACGACTGGAAGATCGGGCACCCGCTGGTGTTCCCGTACTTCATGCGCGTCGGGGGTGCCGGCATCGACCAGATGCAGATCCGGGTGCCGATCGACGACACCACGACGTGGAAGCTCTTCTACTCCAACCACGCTCCCGAGGGCGGCACGTGGGAGCCGCAGGAGCGGCCGGTGTTCTACGAGTACCTCTGGAAGGACGAGAACGGCCGCTTCATCACCGACTACATCGAGGGTCAGGACATCATGGCCTGGGTCTCGCAGGGGCCGATCACCGATCGCACCCAGGAGCACCTCGGACGCTCGGACGCCGGGGTTGCGTTGCTGCGCAAGATGTTCAAGGAGAACATGAAGAAGGTCGCCGACGGCGAGGATCCCATCTGCACGGTGCGGGAGAAGCACGACATCATCAAGCTGCCGTGCGAGAAGGACAAGTTCGGCGCCGAGAGCGAGTTCGCCAAGGCCTGGATCACCGGCGGGTCGATGCGATACAGCCCCCTGAAGCAGCAGCTGCTCGACCTGCACGCCGATGCCTGGGCCACCAAGGCGAAGGCCGGGGCCGGTGCCTGACCTGGACCTCCTTCCTCCGGACCCGCATCGCCTGCCCCCGCGCGGCGCGTGGTTCAGCGCCGACGCCGAACGGCATCTCCTCGACCGTCCACGGTTCTGCCCCATGTGCGGTGAGGGCCTCGACGTGGACGGCGGCATCAGCACCGAGTACTGGGCAGGTGATGCCCGCTACTTCATGACGTGGTGCGGTGGCTGCGGGTGGTTCGGGGAGATCGTCCGCTTCGACATGGTGACCATCACCGAAGTGGAGCACTGACTGCCGGTGGCTAGTGTCGACGACGTGGCCGAGCGGATCGCGCACGCCCGGATCGCCGGCCGACTGCTCGATGCGTCGGCGGTCGCGATCGGTGACGATGTCGCGTACGCGATCCAGGATCGACTCACGGCCCGGCGGCTTGCCGCAGGGGAGCGGATCGTCGGGTGGAAGCGCGGCTACACGTCGGCTGCCATGCGCCTGGCGATGGGCATCGACCACGCCAACCACGGCCCGCTGACCGATCGCATGGTGGCCGATTCTCCCGCCGTCCTCGGCGACGGGCTCCTGCAGCCTCGAGTCGAACCCGAGATCGCGTTGATCGTGGGGGAGGACGGGGGCATCGACCGGACAGTCCTCGCGCTCGAGGTCGTGGATTCCGTCTGGCGTGACTATCGGTTCACGTGGGCGCACAACACCGCTGACGGCTCCTCGGCCTGCGCGGCCGTGCTCGAGCGCACCACGAACCTGCCTGCTCTCGCACCCGGCACCCGCGTCCGTCTCACCACGTCCACGGGAGAGGGGGTGGACGGCCTCATCACCGGCGACACGATGGTCGACCCGCCGATCGGCCAGGATGCCGTCGACGCCCTCGCGGCCGAACTGCGCATGCCGCGGCTGCCCGCCGGGTCCGTCGTCCTCACTGGAGGTCTGACCGCTCCACTGGCGCTGCCTCCCGACGGCTGGGCGCAGGCCCGTCTCGATCTCGAGGACGGGCGCGTCGTCGAGGTGCGCGTCGAGCGGAGGAACTGATGAGCGCCCTGGTCTTCGACTTCGGCGGACCGGTTCTCCTCACGCCGTTCGAGCTCCGGCACGTGGGGGAGCGCGACCTCGGCCTGGCCGCTGGGACGTTCGGCTGGACCGGTCCGTTCGACCCGGAGTCGGATGCCGACTGGCGCGCGTTCCAGGCCGGCGAGATGACCGAGCGCGAGTACTGGGCCCTGCGGGCCGCCGAGTTCGCCGCCCTCACCGGCGAGCCGCCCACGATGCCCGACCTGTGCCGACACCTGTACTCGGGGGCCGAGGACGAGCTCGTGCGCCCCCAGGCGCGACGGCTCATCCGGGACGCCCAGGCGGCGGGCATCCCGGTCGGGGCCCTGACCAACGACCTGACGTCCTTCCACGATGCCGACTGGCTGGCCCGGATGAGCATCATCCGGGAGTTCGACGTCCTGGTGGACGGCCGCACGGAGGGGGTCTACAAGCCGGACCCCGCCGCCTATCGCATCGTCCTGGAGCGGCTGGGGGTGCCCGCCGAGGGCACCGTGTTCATCGACGACCAGCCGGTGAACCTGCGGGGAGCCGACGTGGTGGGGCTCACACCTGTGCACTTGGACCCCACGGACCCTGCTCCAGGGTTTAGGTTGGCCAGGACATTACTAGGACTTCCACAGGAGTAGCCCCATGCGCGTTGCCGTCGTCGGTTCCGGCCCCTCGGGCATCTATGCGGCGGATGCGCTGGTCTCGCAGGACGTGATCCCGGTCGAGGTCGACATCATCGACCGACTTCCGGTGCCCTTCGGACTCGTCCGGTACGGCGTGGCGCCGGACCACCTGAGCATCCGGTCGGTCCGGGACACCCTCGACAAGACCCTCGACAAGCCGGGCGTCCGGTTCCTGGGCAATGTCGTCGTCGGACAGGACCTCAGCGTCGCCGACCTGCACGAGCACTACAACGCGGTCGTGTTCACCTACGGCGCGTCCCGTGACCGGCGCCTGGGCATCCCAGGAGAGGACCTCGACGGGAGCGTCGCGGCCACTGACTTCGTCGCGTGGTACTGCGGGCATCCGGACGCCGACCGTGCGCTGTTCGAGCGGCTCGTTCCCACTGCGACGGCTGCCGTGGTGGTGGGCGTCGGCAACGTCGCCGTCGACGTCGCCCGGGTGCTGGGCAAGACCGTGGGCGAACTGGACCACACCGACATGCCGCAGCACGTGTTCGACACCCTCGACCGGTCCGGCATCACGGATGTGTATGTCCTGGGCCGGCGCGGCCCCGCGCAGGCGGCGTGGACGACGAAGGAGCTGAAGGAGCTCGGCGAGCTCGTCGACGCCGACGTGGTCGTGCGTACCGACGAGGCCGATCTCGACGCCGCCAGTGCGGAGCGTGCCGCCTCGGACCGCGCGGTCGGGCGCAATGTCGACGTCGTGAAGGAGTGGGCGCAGCGGTCCCCGAGCGGCAAGCGCCGCCGCGTCCACGTGCGCTTCCTGTCTCGTCCGGTCGAACTGCGTGGCGACGAGCGGGTGCGGACGGTCGTGGTCGAGCGGACCCGGCTGACTCCCGAGGGCGGCGCCGAGGGGACCGGGGAGTTCGAGGAGATCGCCGCCGACCTGGTGGTGCGATCGGTCGGTTATCGGGGCACGGCGCTCGACGAGGTCCCGTTCGACGCCGGCCGCAACGTCATCCCGCACACGGATGGTCGGGTGGAGCGCGACGGCGCCACGGTCCGGGGAGAGTACGTGGCCGGCTGGATCAAGCGCGGGCCGACCGGGATCATCGGGACCAACAAGAAGGACGCCGTCGCCACCGTGGCGTCCCTGCTCGCGGACGCGACCGACGGTCTCCTGGCCGAGCCAGCGGACTCGTCCTCGGACGCCATCGACGCCCTCCTCGCCGAGCGCGGCGTCCAGGTGGTGACCACCGAGGGCTGGCGGGCCATCGACGCCGCCGAGCGCACGCTGGGCGCAACCCGCGGCCGCGACCGCACGACGATCCACGACCGCGCCGATCTCCTCGAGGCCGCCCGCGCCTGACCCCGCACCCTTGTTGAGTGGCGGGTTGTGGCGGTCCGCGCTCGGCGCGCCACGCCCACAACCCGCCACTCAACGGGTCAGGACCAGGGGGTGGTCACCACCGGGTCGTCGCACTCCCAGGCTGAGCCGAGCAGTGCTTCCTTGCCGCAGGACTCCGGCCGGGGCTCGGCGAGCTCGCGGCGGTGGACCTCGACGCGCCACGCGCGTCCGTCGCGGTGACGCACCTCCGCCGACTCGTCATCGGTGAACGGCGCGAGCAGATGGCTCGGCAGGGCGCGACCGTCGATCACCTGCAGGACGTCGAGGTCGTCATCGGCGTCGAGCCCGGTCATCAGGCGCACGGCCACCTCGGCGGCCTGCAGGGGAGCCGGCAGGGCACTGCGCCCGCGCAGGTGGCCGGGCAGCACCCGGCCCGCACCGACGGCGCTGAGGAGTGCCGCGGCGTCGGCCGGCTCGAGTCGGCCGTGGACCGCACCGCTGGGCAGGGTGAGGGTGACCGGCGTGAATCGATGACCGCCGATGTGGCTGCACTCCCACACCTGAGGAGCGTCCGTGCCGGCCTCGGCCTGGGCTGCGAGGAGCGCACTCACGAGAGCCCGGCCGTACACCGCGCAGCATCGGTCGCGTCGGCTGTGCGTGCAGACCAGCAGCAAGGGCTCGTCGGTGGCCTCCCCGAAGGCGGGCAGGGCGCCGGCCGCGATCGCGGCGAGGTCCCAGTGGAGCAGCGCGCTGAGGTCGGTGAGAGTGCCGCGCCGCATGCGCAGGCCGCCTGGTGCGGACCGAGCCACCCAGACCTGCGTGGCGTCGGCTCGCACGCGACCGGGTCGGTCCGGGCGTCGGGCGAGCAGGACGGTCAGTCCGTGCTCCTTGGCGGAGAGGAGGTGGGCGCGTACGGCCTCGGGCAGGTCGCTGTCGGCGACGGCGTCGCGGCCCCACGGACCCGGGTGCTCAAGGACGATCCAGCCGCGGGCCAGGGGGGCGGTCCCCGGCAGGGGCTCGCCGATGCGCGTGGCCTCGACGGAGCAGACGGTCACAGGGCTCCCGCCAGGCCGCCGATGGGTGCGGCGGCCGGCACCCCGGTCGCGTCGCGGCGAGGGTCAGGGTCCGGCAGCGGGATGGGTACGCCGGAGGCGGTCGCGGCGCGAGCCGGCCCCGGTCCGACCCAGGCCGTGAGGATCCGGTCCTCGGTCGAGCGGAACTTGTGGCAGCGGACGCCGCCGGTGCCGCGCCCCTTGCCCGGGTACTCGGCCAGGGGCGTCACCTTGACGGTGCCGGCCTCGGTGCCCGGCAGCGCCGAGCCCGAGCCGGCGACGGTGACGACGACGCACGTGTCGTCGGGGACGACCGCGGTGAAGGAGACGACCTCGGCGCCGTGTGCGAGCTTGATCCCGGCCATGCCGCCGGCGGCGCGTCCCTGCGGGCGCACGGTGGACGCCGGGATGCGCAGCAGCTGGGCGTCGGAGGTGACGAACACGAGCTCGGCGCCCTCGGCATCGGCCTCCGGCAGCCGAACCGCGCCCACGACGCGGTCGCCGTCGTCGAGTCGGATGACCTCCCAGGCGTCCTTGTTCTGCAGGACGTCGGCCACGACGCGCTTGACTGTCCCGGATGCCGTGGCCAGGGCCAGGCTGCCGGAGTCGTCGAGCGTCGTGAGGCACACGGGTGCCTCGCCGGGGGGCAGGTCGAGGAAGGCGCCCAGCGGCGCGCCGGCCGACAGCGCCGGCACTCCGGACACCGCCGGCATGCCGGGCAGGTCGATGGCGCGGAGCCGATGGATGCGCCCGGCGCTGGTCACGATCCCGAACTCCCCGCGCGACGACGCGGGGATGGCACTGACGATGACGTCGTGCGTGGCGCGCTGGTCGTGCGCAGAGTCGCCGGCCGGTGAGGTGTCGGCCGTGCGGGCCAGGAGGCCGGTGCTGGACATGAGGACGACGCAGGGCTCGTCGTGCACCTCCAGCGGGACGGCCGCGGTGACGGGAGCGGCCGATGCCTCCATGAGCAACGTGCGTCGCGGGGTCGCGTGCGCTTGCGCTACCGCCGAGAGCTCGTCGGACACCACCGCGCGCAGGACGTCGTCGTCCTCGAGGAGCTCGGTGAGCGCGGCGATCTCGCGGCGCAGGTCGTCGCCCTCCTTCTCCAGCTCGATGCGAGAGAACCGGGTGAGCCGTCGCAGTGGCATGTCGAGGATGTACGTCGCCTGGACGTCGGTGAGGTCGAAGACGCCCATGAGCCGCTCCTTCGCCGAGGCGGCGTCGTCGGACTCGCGGATCAGCTGGATGACCTCGTCGATGTCGAGGATCGCGACGAGCAGGCCCTCCACCAGGTGCAGGCGGGCCTCGGCCTTGCCGCGGCGGAAGGCGCTGCGCCGACGCACGACGACGAGTCGGTGATCGAGCCAGACCCGGAGCATCTGCACCAGGCCCATCGTCTGCGGCTGCCCCTCGACCAGGGCAACCGCGTTGATGTTGACGGTGTCCTCCATCGGGGTGAGCTTGAACAGGTGCTCGAGCACGGCCTCGGGGTGGAACCCGTTCTTGATCTCGATGACCAGCTGCAGGCCGGTGTCCCCGTCCGTCAGGTCGACGACGTCGGAGATGCCCTGCAGCTTCTTCGACTGCACGGCGTCCTTGATGCGGTCGATGATCCGCTCGGGACCGACGTTGTAGGGAAGCTCCGTCACGACGATCCCGCGGCGTCGGGGCGTGATCTGCTCGACACGGGTACGCGCGCGCACCCGGAAGCTGCCACGGCCGGTCTCGTAGGCGTCTCGGACGCCGTCGAGCCCGGTGATGACGCCGCCGCCGGGGAAGTCCGGCCCGGGCACGAACGTCATGAGCTCGGCCAGTCCTGCGTCGGGGTGGTGCAGCAGGTGTCGCGCGGCGTTGAGGACCTCGCCCAGGTTGTGCGGCACGAGGTTGGTCGCCATGCCCACGGCGATGCCCGAGGCCCCGTTGACCAGCAGGTTGGGGATCGCCGCCGGCAGGACGGCCGGCTCGGTCTCGCGACCGTCGTAGTTCGGGCCGAAGTCGACGACGTCCTCGTCGAGCCCGGCCGTCATGTCCAGGGCCGGTCCGGCCAGGCGGGCCTCCGTGTAGCGCATGGCCGCGGGGCCGTCGTCGAGCGAGCCGAAGTTGCCGTGACCGTCGATCATCGGCAGGCGCAGCGTGAACGGCTGCGCCATGCGCACCAGCGCGTCGTAGATCGCGGAGTCACCGTGGGGATGGAGGCGGCCCATGACCTCGCCGACGACGCGGGCGCTCTTCACGTGCCCGCGGTCCGGGCGCAGTCCCATCTGCGCCATCTGGAACAGGATGCGCCGCTGCACGGGCTTCAAGCCATCCCGCGCGTCCGGCAGCGCCCGGGCGTAGATCACCGAGTACGCGTACTCCAGGAACGAGCCGCGCATCTCCGCGGAGACGTCGACGTCGACGATCCGCCCGTGACCGGGTGCCTCGGACGTGCGGGACGTGCGGCGTGCCATGTGGTCCTCTCCTGTGGTACCGGTCTCGAGCCGGCACCTGTGATTCTCCCCGGTCAGTGCACCAGTGGGCTGGCTCCGACACGACCGACGGCCTTCGATGCCAGTCGCTGGCCCTCCGTGACGGACGCGTGCAGGCCGGCGCCGGCGAGCCAGGCGGGCAGGAAGCCGGCGGTGAAGGCGTCGCCGGCCCCTGTGGTGTCGATGACGTCGTGGCGCAGGGCCGGCTCGGTGACCGAGCACTCGGCGTCGCGCGCCAGCGCCCCGCGGGCGCCAACCTTGACCACCACGGTCGGGACGAGAGCGGCGAGCACCTCGAGTGCCTCGTGGGGGTCGTCGCGCCCGGCGAGGACGGCGGCCTCGTCCTCGTTCGCGAGCAGCAGGTCGACCTGCGGCAGCAGGCCGAGCATGAACGGCAGCTGCGCACGCAGAGGCGCGGCCGAGGCGGGGTCGAGGCTGCGGGACGCGCCGGCCCGCACCGCGAGCTCCAGGACCGACAGGCCGACACTTCGCGTCGCGGGGTTCAGCATCGTGTAGCCGGACAGGTGCACGTGGGTGTCGGCGGTGATGATCGCAGCCAGCGTGTCGAGGCGCAGCGACGCGTTGGCGCCGGCGTCGGGGAACATCGTGCGCTCGCGACGCCGGTCGACGACCACGACGCAGGTGCCGGTGGCGCGTCCGGTGGCCGTCTGCAGGCGGACGTCGACCCCGAGTCGGCCGAGTGCCGCGCCGATGGAGCTGCCGAAGGCATCATCGCCGACGCAGCCGACGATGGTCACGGCCTTGCCGTCCGACGCCATCCAGGCCGCGGTGTTGGCCGCCACTCCGCCCGGCTGCAGGCTGATGTGGGCGGGGGTGTCGCTGGCGTATGCGATGTCGGAGTCGATGATCGCGGTGACGTCCATCATGACGTCGCCGACGACGATGCAGCGACGGGTCACCGGGCGGCCTACGCCTGCGGAGTGGCGGCGTCGGCGACCGAGATGCGCGCGGCCAGCTCGGCGTTGCGCACGATGATCTGCTCGTTGACGATCAGGCTCGCGCCGTGGGTGGCGCGGTGGAAGTGGTCGAGCAGGAACGGCGTGACGTCCTTGCCGGTGACGTTGCGGGCCGCGGCGAGGCGCAGGCCCTCCTCGAGGACGCGGTCGTGCAGGTCGGGGTCGAGCTGCTCGGTGACGGGGAGCGGGTTGGCCACGACGAGCGCCGAGGGGATGTTCAGAGCCGCACGAGCGTGCATCACCGAGGCGACGTCCTCCGCCGAGTCGACGGACCAGTCCGTGGCGAAGCCGGAGTCGGTCAGGTAGAACCCGGGGAACTGATGCGTGCCGAAGCCGAGGACCCCGACATTCAGGGTCTCGAGTCGCTCGAGGGTCGCGCCGACGTCGAGGATCGACTTCACGCCGGAGCACACGACGGTCATCGGCGTCGACGACAACGTGGTGAGGTCGGCCGACTCGTCCCAGCTGTCACGCGCCTGGCGATGCACGCCGCCGAGGCCGCCGGTGGCGAAGACCCGGATCCCGACGAGGGAGGCCAGGTGCGACGGTCGCCGCGACCGTCGTGGCGCCGCTGCCGGACCGGCTGATGAGGGTCGCGATGTCGCGCACGCTCACCTTGACGACGTCGTCGCGGTTGGCGACCTGGTCGAGGGCCGACTCGTCGAGACCGACGTGCACGCGACCGTCGAGGATGGCGATGGTGGCGGGCACGGCGCCCCGGGACCGCACGATGTCCTCGACCTCGGCGGCCACGCGCAGGTTCTCCGGGCGGGGCAGGCCGTGGCTGATGATGGTCGACTCCAGTGCGACGACGGCATGGCCGGCGGTGAGCGCCTCGCGGACCTCCTCGGCCACGTCCACGAGGTCCGGATCAAGGTGGCGGCGGCGCGTCGGCGGGGTCAGGATCGTCACGGTTCGACCCTACCCGCGCCGTCATCCGGGACGCAGCCGCCGGGGTCGCTTCGTCCCGCCGAGGGGCACCACAATGGGCACGTGCCCGCTCCGGAACCGCCGCAAGGCTGGGAGGCCGACGTCCTGCTGCGAGACGGGCACCCGGTGCACCTGCGGCCCGATCACCCCCGACGACGGCCCGGCACTGCGACGCTTCCACGCCTCCTTGTCGGCTCGGACCGTCTACTTTCGGTTCTTCGCGGCCAAGCCCGAGCTGACGGACCGCGACGTCGAGCACTTCACCCATGTCGACCATCACGATCGCGTCGCCCTCATCGCGCTCGACATGGGGCAGATCATCGGGGTGGGACGGTTCGACGCGCTCGGCGACGGCAGCGCCGAGGTCGCCTTCGTCATCCGCGACGACGTCCAGGGGCTGGGCCTGGGCTCGATCCTGCTCGAGCACCTGGCGGCCGCGGCCCGTGAGAGCGGGGTGGAGCGGTTCGTCGCCGAGGTGCTCCCGTCCAACACCCGGATGCTCGACGACCTTCCGGGAGGCCGGCTACGCGGTCGAGCAGCATCGCGAGGAGGACGTCCTCGCCGTCTCCTTCGACTCGAGCCCGACCGTCGACAGCCGAGCGGTTATGGCGGCCCGGGAGCACCGCGCCGAGGCCCGGTCGGTGCAGCGGCTGCTGCAGCCGCGCTCGGTCGCGGTCGTGGGCGCGTCCCGGTCGCCCGGCGGTCTCGGCCATCGGATCCTGCAGGCCATCGTGGCCGGTGGCTTCACCGGCACGGTCGTCGCCGTGCACCCGGAGGTCGGCCGCGATCGGCGGGGTGCGGTGCGTGCGATCCCTGAGCGAGCGTCGACGGCGAGCGTCGACCTCGCGGTCGTGGTCGGTTCCGGCGGCCTCCGTGGCCGCCGTCATGGCCGATGCGGGCGCCGCCGGGGTCCACGGCCTCGTCGTCGTGTCGGGCGGCTTCGGCGACGCCGGTGACGACGGGCTCTCGCCGACAGGCGGAGCTGGTCGCAACGGCGCATCGCACGGGCATGCGCGTGGTCGGCCCCAATGCCCTGGGCCTCATCAACACCGACCCCGTCGATCCGGCTCAACGCGTCGCTGGTCGCGACGCATGCCCGGCGCCGGGCGCGTCGGCTTCTTCTGCCAGTCCGGCGCCCTCGGCTCGTCCATCCTCGAGCGGTTCGCCGTGAAGGGGCTCGGCGTCTCGACCTTCGTCTCGGCCGGCAACCGCGCCGACGTCTCCGGCAACGACCTGCTGCAGTACTGGCAGGAGGATCCCGGCACCGACCTCGTCGCTGCTCTACCTGGAGTCCATCGGCAACGCGCGCAAGTTCGCCCGGCTCGTGCACCGCCTGTCCCGCGTCAAGCCGGTGGTCATGGTGCGCACCGGCGGCGCCGGGACAGCGCGCACCCGCTCGGCCACGCCGTCGCGGCGACGGACATGACGCAGCAGGGCGGTCGACCAGGTCCTCGCCGACTGCGGTCTGGTCGTGGTCGACGACATCGACCAGCTGATCGACGTCGGACGGGTCGCGGTCGGCCAGCCGCTGCCGACCGGGCCCGGGGTGGCGGTCGTCGGCAACAGCGATGCCCTCGCCGTCATGGCGGTGAACGCCATGGCCGCAGGAACCTCCTGCGACCGGCCGCGCCACCGGTGACCTTCGCGCGGCAGGAGCCGGGCCGATGCCTACGAGCGGGCCGTCCATGCAGGCGATGGCCGATCCCGCGGGTGGGGTCCGTGCTCGTCATCTACGTCCCGGCCGTCGAGCGGGACGAGGATGCCGACCTGCGCGAGCGGCTGCAGGCCTGCGGCGTGTGCGGCGAGCCGCACCCCAAGCCGGTGGTCGCGGTCATGCGCGCCCGCCGCGACGACGAGCACCACGGTGAGGTGCCGTCCTTCGTGGACGTCGAGGACGCGGTGCGCGGCCCTGGGCTCGGTGTCGGCACTGTCCCGATGGCGCGCTGCGGACCGGGACGAAGGCGGACGCGGCCGCGGCGCAGGCGCACGACGACGGCCGAGCTCGCCGAGGTGCCTGGACACCGGGCGTCCTCACCGGCGAGGCCGCCGCGGCGCTGGTCGTCCCGGCGTCGCCCGGGCGCCGATCGTGGTCGACGAGGACGCGGCCGGCGACCCGATCGGCTGCCGGATCCGCCTTCGGACGGATCCCGCTGTTCGGGCCGGTCGTCGTCGTGGGCGTCGACGATCCGGTGGCGGAGGCCCTCGACGACCGGTCCTACCGGCTCGCCCCGGTCACGCCGCACGGCGCGCCGCGGCGATGCTGGCGGTCGCTGGGCTCGCCTGGCGTCGCTGGCCGCGCGGCGGCCGCCCCGGCACGCCCTCGCGCTCCTGGCCGGGGCCGTCGCGACGTCAGCGCCCTGCACCTGCGCGCTGCCCGGGCGTACGCGCCGCGGACGTCCGGCACGCGACGTCGCCGCCGAGCGAGGGGACTTGACCGTCGGCGGCGATCTCGGTGACGGTGGCGGAGTCGGCCGTGGCGGCCGACCCGACGGCGCGCCGGATGTGAGGCGAAGGGGACCGACGTGACCCCTGTCGTGCGCAGGGTGCTGTTCGGCAACGCCCTCGTCGGCCATCGGCAGCGGCCTGACCCTGCCCCTGCTGATCGTCTACCTCGGCGCAGGTCCGCGGCCTGGGCACCTCGGTCGCGGGGTTCGTCGTGGCGTACATCGCCGTGGTGCAGCTCGCGCCTGCTGCCGGTGACGGGCATCCTCGTCGACCGGCTCGGCCCGCGGCCGGTGCTCATGGCGCGGGCTGCTGGTCGAGGGCGATCGGCGTCGCCCTGCTCACGCAGGTGGACTCGGTGCCGCGCGGCCTTCGCCGTCGCCACCGTGGTCAGTGCGCGGATCGCGTTCACCTGGGGGCCGCAGTCGGCGCTGCTGGGCCGCCTCGACCGGCCCGGACGACCGGCAGCGGGTGTTCGGCATCCAGTTCATGCTGCTGAACCTGGGCATCGGCATCGGCGGCATCGTCGCCGCGACGCGTCGTGGACGTCACCGACGCCGCGACGTTCACGGCGCTCTACCTCGGGGACGCCGCGACCTACCTGCTCTACGTGGTCGTGCTCGTGACCCTGCCGGGCGTCGGGAGTGGGACCGGCGCCGGACGTGGACGACGAGCGCCGCCGGAGGTCGGCTACCGCGAGGTGCTGCGCGACGGTCCGGCTGCGCCGGCTCGCCGTGCTCGGCCTGGTCCTCATGACCTGCGGCTACGGCTCCCTGGAGGTCGGCCTGCCGGTCTTCGTCACGGTCGTGAACGGCCTGTCCGTGTCGTGGGTGGCCGTCGCCTTCACCGTCAACACCGCCACCATCGTGCGTCCTGCAGCTGGTCAGCCTCCGCCTCATCCGCGGCCGCTCGCGCAGCCGGCTGCTGGCCGTGCGTCGCGGCCCTGTGGGCGCTGTCGTGGCTCGTCCTCGGGATCAGCGGCGCGCTGCCGCACGACCGCTCGCGATCGTGGCGATCTGCCTGTCGACGCTGGTGTTCGCCCTCGGCGAGACGCTGTCCGGCCCGATCGTGCCGTCCCTGGTCAACGACCTCGCGCCCGATCACCTGCGCGGCCGCTACAACGCCGTGCAGAGCCTCGTGTGGGGCGTCTCCGGCGCCCTCGGCCCGGCCTTCGCCGGCCTCCTGCTGGGCGCCGGCCTCGATCGGCGCGTGGGTCGGGCGTCATCGTCGCGCGGCTGCCTGGTCGCCGCCGTGACTGGCCCTGCGGCTGCGCCGCGCACCTCACCCCGGCCCTCGACGGCCGGCTAGCCCGACGCGATGTCGGCCCGAGTGGAACAATGACGCCATGACGGAGTCCGCCCTCGCCCAGCAGCTGCGCTCGCGACATCCAGAGATCCGGCTACTACCCGGACCTCGTCGCCGACGCGCTCGAGACCGCGCTGGCGGGGGAGTCGCTGACGTCCTACGTCGTGCACCACGAGGCGACCTTCGACCGCGACGAGCTGCGCCGCCACGTCACCGTGCTCGCCCTGACCCCGACGCGGCTGATCGTCGGTCACACCGACGAGCACCCGGCCGACGAGGCCAACCCGCTGCCGTCCGCGTCCGCGTCCACCGAGGCGGTGCGCATCGAGCGCGTCGACTCCGTCGTCGTGACGCGCGTGGTGAGCGAGCCGGCGAAGCACCAGCCCGGCGGCGCGGCCGCCGAGGTCGTCCTGACCATCGGCTGGGGCGCGGTCAGCCGCATCGACCTCGAGCCGGCCACCTGCGGCGATCCGCAGTGCGACGCCGACCACGGCTACACCGGCACGGCCAGCAACGACGACCTGTCGGTCCGGGTGTCCGAGGCCGCCGACGGCGCCGAGGTCGTGCGGCAGGTGCTGGCGTTCGCGTCGGCGCTGTCGCAGGCCACCGCCGACCGGGCCCGCTGACTCGCGTGTGCCGCTGCACGGCGGGGCGCGCGTCTGCCTCGCCGACGTCGCGCACGTCCGCGGCCGCCGCCATCGGCGTGCCCGGGCTTCGCCGACGTCCTCGGGATCGGCCATGCCGGCAGGTCGTCGTCTGCCTCGTCGACGGCCTCGGCTGGCACGCCCTCCGGGCAGCACGCCGACTCGCGCCCCGGCGCTGGCGCGCCCTGGGCGGCGCGCCGATCGCGGCCGTCTTCCCGACGACCACCCCGGTCGGGCCTCGGCTCGCTCGGCACCGGCCTGCTGCCCGGTGCGCCACGGCCTCGTCGGCGCGGCGTTCCGCTACCCGGAGACCGGCGACCTGCTGACCCCGCTGCACTGGGGCAGCGACCCGACCCCGGTGGCCGTGCAGCCCGAGCCCACGGTGTTCGAGGCGGTCGGCCGCGGTCGGGCGTCAGCGATGACGACGGTGTCTCCGGGCGCCTACCGCGACTCCGGCCTGACCCGGGCCGTGCTGCGCGGCGCGGAGTACGCGGGCGGCGGAGGACATCGACCGAGCGGCTGGCCGCCGTCACGGCGTCCTGCTCGGCCGGAGGCCCGTCGTTCACCTACGTCTACTGGCCGGAGCTCGACCGCATCGGGCACGAGTTCGGCGTCGACAGCACCGCAGTGGCGCGACGCGCTGGCGCGCGGCCGACGAGCTGGTCGGGCGGCTGGCCGACGCGCTGGTCCCGGGCTCGGCGCTCGTCGTGACCGCCGACCACGGCATGGTCGACTGCCGCCCGGCGACCGCGATCGCGATCGAGGAGCGACCGCGGTGCTGATGGCCGGGGTCGAGCGGATCGCGGGGGAGCCGCGCGCCCGCCACCTGTACGTGCCGGCCGGGTGCCGCCGCCGACGTGCAGGCGAGCCTGGCGCGCGGTGCTCGGCGATCGGGCCACCGTCCTCACCCGCGACGAGCTGGTCGCGCAGGGCTACTTCGGCCCGGTCGACGCCGAGCTCGGCCGAGCGCATCGGCGACGTCATGGCCATCGCACGCGGCAACGTCCTGCTGGCCAGCCGGGTCGACTCGACCGTGTCGCCGGCTGCATCGGGCAGCACGGCGGTGCTGACGGACGACGAGCTGCTCATCCCCGCCTCGTCCATCGCGCGCGCGCTGAGCGTCTGGCACGATGTCCGCGTGTCGGAACTGATCTTCTACGCGGGGACCATGGACTGCGGCAAGTCCACCCTCGCCCTGCAGACCGACCACAACCATGCGCTCGCGCGGCCGGTCGGGCATCGTCTTCACCCGGCTCGACCGCGCCGGGGAGTCGGTGCTGTCCAGCCGCCTCGGCCTCGAGGTGCCGGCCGTCGAGGTGGACGACGAGCTCGACCTGCGCGCCTACGTCGTCGAGCGGCTCTCCAGCGGGGCCCGCATCGACTACCTCATCTGCGACGAGGCCCAGTTCTACAGCGAGGAGCAGGTCGACCAGCTGGCGGCGGTCGTCGACGAGCTCGGCATCGACGTCTACGCCTTCGGCATCATGACCGACTTCCGCACCCGGCTGTTCCCGGGCTCGGCCCGCCTCGTCGAGCTCGCCGACCGCGTGCAGGTGCTGCAGGTCGAGGCGCTGTGCTGGTGCGGCGCGCGGGCGATCCACAACGCGCGCACGGTCAACGGCGAGATGGTGGTCGAGGGCAGCCAGGTCATGGTCGGCGACACCACGACCGAGCTCGACCGCGCACGGTCGCCTACGAGGTGCTGTGCCGCACGCACTACCGGTCGCGCACGACGGCGGCGCGGTCCGCAGCGCGAGCACATGTCGCCGCAGCCGCTGCCGTTCGCGCAGGATAGCCGGGCCGATCGGTCCGTAGCGCGGACCGGCGCTAGTCGTCGGTGCGGGTGGCGCCGAACAGGATCTCGTCCCAGCTCGGCACGCTCGCGCGGCCCTTGCGGGCCTTGGGCTTGCGGGCCGCGGCCTTCTTGGCGGCCGGCGGCGGCGGCTGGCGGCGGCCGGCGGTCGGCGGTGCGCTGGTCCGACGTCGGGTCGGGATCGTCGACCGGTGCTCGGCGGCGCTCGGATGCGCGATGGCGATGGCCGCCGTGGGCGTCGTCACCGTCCTCGTCGTCGCTCGGCGTCCGGCACGGCGACCAGGCGCGGACGCGACCTCGACCGCGCTCGGCTCGCGCACGACCGGCGATGTCGGCGACGAGGTCGAGGGCGTCGGCGATGTCGAGCTCGACGTCGGGGACCGGCACCGGGCGCGCGCCCATCAGCGTGCGGGCGTCGTCGTCGAGCGGATGCAGGTTGCGGCCGGCGTGGTCGTAGGTCCACTGCGCGCGTGTGCGGCGCCGTCGTCGCTCGCGTGTAGGTGGCCGAGACGACCCACTTGCCGTCCTCGCGCCGCAAGGCGTCCCAGGCGATCGTCGACGGACGTCGGCGTCGGCGCCGAGGGCGGCCGCGGCGGCCTCGCAGCAGCGTGGCGCCGCCGCCGGAGCGGCGCACCTCGACGGCCTGCGCCTGCTCGGCGATGTAGGCGCGCTCGGCCAGCAGCGGCTCGGCGTAGCGGAGCACCTTGTCCAGGGGCCAGCCGGTCTCGGCCGCGATGACCTCGGCGGAGTCGCCGCCGCGCACCCGTGCCTGGATCTCCCGAGGGCTGAACGTCTGCAGGGCCATCTCCAACTGCCGTGATAGGTCGTGTCCGGTAACCGCGGCGAGCCGCGGGTCGTTCGCTACGAGGAACTTAGCGCCTTTGTCGTCGGAAAGGACGACACCGTCGCCATTTGGGGTCGTGCCGATGATGGTCGAGCCGCTTCACGTGCCCCCCTCCTCGGTCGCGCGACCTCGTCGGGACGGATCATCCACGATGCCACCCGGGCGCCGGACCGGGCAGCGGGTCGACGTTCCACGGTGACGGCCGGCACCGGGCTGCGCGCGACCGGCGCGACGCGCGGCGCGAGCGTCGGCTGCCCGAGCGCCGCCACGACGCAGCGCCGGCGCCGGCGCTCGCGACGGGCAGGCAGAAGGCCCACGTCGTGCCCGGCGCGTCGATGACGACGCCGGCGAGCGTGGTGCCGATCGAGAAGCCCGATGGCGAGGCCCGAGTTCGTCCAGGTGAGCCCCTCGGTCAGCAGGTGCGCCGGGACGAGCCGCTCGGTCAGCGAGAAGACCGCGATGAGCGCCGGGGCGACGGCGACGCCGGCGACGAAGGTGGACGACGGCCAGCATCGGGATCGTCCGGCACGAAGGGGCCGGGAGCAGCACGAGGGTCGAGCACGCCGGTGAGGATCACCACCTGCTGGGGCAGCGGTCGGCCCCACTGCCGCGAGCCGAACACGATGCCGCCGAGCATCGACCCGAAGGCCCACAGCCCGAGGATGATGCCGGACGCGCCCGACTGGCCGGCCTGCTCGGTGAACGCGACGACGGTCGACCTCGTACGTGCCGAACACGCCGCCGACGCCGAGCGCACGCGACCACGAGCAGGCCAGCCCCGGCTGCCGCAGGGCGCCGCGCCCTCGGCCCCGCCGCGCTCGCGGCGGGCTCGGCGCCCCGACGGCGGCGGCTCGGTGCGCCGCTGCGCGGCCAGCACGAGCCCGCCGACGAGCCCGATGCCGGCCGCGACGAGCAGGGGCAGCCGGCAGCGCCACCTGGAAGGCGAGGAAGGCCGTGATGCAGCGGCCCGACGGTGAAGATCAGCTCGTCGATGATGCTCTCGAGCGCGAACGCGCTGCGCAGGCGCGCGGGCGTCCGGCGCGGCGGCCGCCCACCGGGCGCGCACCATCGAGCCGATGGCCGGCTGGGTGGCACCCGGCCAGCGCGACCGCCACGGCCGCGACGACGCACGGCAGCTCCAGCGTCCACGGCGGCCACGAAGGCCACGAGCAGGCAGCGGCGTTGAGCGCCGCCAGCGCAGGGCAGGAGCCGGTGCTGGCCGAGCTGGTCCATCCACCGGCTGGTGACGAGGGCCCCGCCGGCGGCCGAGACCTGGAAGGCCGCCGACATCATCCCGGCGAGGGCGTACGAGCCGGTGCGCGTGCTGATGAGCAGGACGATGCCCAGCCCGATCATCGCGATCGGCAGGCGAGCGACGAAGCCGGTCGACGAGAACTGCCACGCCCCGGGCAGCGCGAGGGCGCGGCGGTAGGTGGTCAGCATGCGCCGACGGTATCGCGGGGGGCGTGGTGGCGGGACCGAGGCGGCAGGATGGGCCCATGGCAACGATCCGAGACCCGCACGCTCGCCGACCTGCTCGACCGCCCACGCGCTGCTGCCGCTCGCCTGGCGCGCGGCCACCGTCGCCGGGCGGCTTCCTGCGGGACCAGCGACCGGAGGACCTCGTCAGTCGACACGAAGAGCACGCCCACCGACGTCGTCACGGCGATGGACCGCAATGCGGAGGCGATGATCATCGACGTCCTCCTCGGCGCGCGCCCAGCCGACGGACTCCTGGGCGAGGAGGGCGGCGAGCGCGCCGGCACGCTCGGGGGTGCGGTGGGTCGTCGACCCGCTGGACGGCACCGTCAACTACCTGTTCCGACCTGCCCATGTGGGGCGTGTCGATCGCTGCGGAGGTGGACGGCGTCGTCACAGGTGGGCGTCGTCGCCACGCCGGAGTTCGGCGAGGCCTACGTGGCCGTGCGCGGCGAGGGCGCCTGGCTGGTGCGCGGCGGCGAGGCCCGGCGTCTGACCGGCAGCCGGTGCGACCGAGCTGTCGGCCGCCCTCGTGACCACCGGCTTCGGCTATGCCGCCCCGATGCGGCATCGGCAGTCCGACGTCGTGACCGGCCTGATCACCCAGATCCGCGACGTGCGGCGCATGGGTGCGGCCGTCATCGACTTCTGCTGGCTGGCCCGCGGCCGCGTCGACGCGTACTACGAGCGGGGCCTCAACGCCTGGGACTACGCCGCCGGGGCGCTCATCGCGCACGAGTCCGGGGCGGTGGTGACCGGCCTGCACGACGACGACTTCTCGGCGTTCGTGCTGGCCGGTGCGCCGGCGATCGCCGCCGGACCTGCGCGCCGCGCTCGTGGAGCTCGCTGCCGACCGGCCCTGAGCCTGGGCGTCAGTCCAGGCGGCGCAGCTCCGCGGCGTACCAGTGCACGTTGTGCGACGTACGTCGCCACCGCGTCGGCGAAGGCGCCGTCCGCGACCACGTCGGCGGTGACGACGGCCGGCACGCCGAGGGCGCGTGCGTGGGGCGGCACGACCTTGCCGTTGCCCACGACGGCGCCCGCGCCGACGAGTGCGCACGGACCCACCACGGCCCGGTGCAGGACGACCGAGCCGGACCCGACCAGCGAGTCGTCGTGGATGGTGCAGCCCTCGAGGTGCGCGTTGTGACCGATGACACAGCGGTCGCCGATCACGGTGTCGAGGGTCGACGTGCAGTGCACGACGGTGCCGTCCTGGATCGACGTCTGGCTGCCCACGCATGACGGCGCCGTGGTCGCCCCGCAGGACGGCCGTCGGCCAGACGCTCGACTCCGGCGCCGATCCGGACGTCGCCGATGATGACCGCGTCCGGGTGCACGAAGGCGGTGGGGTCGATGACCGGACGTCCGGTCGCCGATCGCGTAGCAGGGCATGCGTCGGCCTCTCGAGGGTTCGGCGTGTCCGTACGACACGCTGGGGCCTACCCTGCCACGGACCGCGCATCGGGATGAGGCACAATCTGCGCGCAGCACGCTTGGGAATGAACGCCGGAGACCCCGGTGTTCAGCAGCGTGCACAGGTGAACAGCCGACGTGACGAAGGGCGAGACATGACATGGCAACCGACTACGACGCACCTCGCAAGACCGACGAGGAGCTCGCAGAGGACAGCCTCGAGGAGCTGAAGGCCCGTCGGGCCGACAAGTCCTCGTCCGCCGTCGACGTCGACGAGGCCGAGCTGGCCGAGAGCCTCGAGCTCCCGGGGGCCGACCTGTCCGACGAGAGCCTGACGGTGCGGGTCCTGCCGCGGCAGTCGCGACGAGTTCACCTGCAGCTCGTGCTTCCTCGTGCAGCACCGCAGCCAGCTCGACCACGAGGGCAAGAACGGCCCGATCTGCAAGGAATGCGCGTAGCGCGCACCAGGCGCGTCAGTCGACCGCGCTTCTCGCCGATCCGGTTGACGATGCGGTAGATCGCGACCTCCGCGACGGCGGCCGACGTCGTGATGAGCGCCGTCCACATGATGGCCGGATGAGGGACGTGCTGCGGGTCGCGGGCGTCGCGGCGCCGGGTGCCCGGTGCTCCGCTCGTAGACGGTGTTCACCACCTTGCGCACGATGATGGTGCCGACGATGGCAGCCACGGGCGCGATGAGGTGCACCATCGGGTTGATCTCGATCTCGGCGTCTCGTCCGAGCCGACACCAGTTCGGCGTTGCTGTCCATGCTTCCTCCGTCGTCGTGTACGCTCCATGCCTTGCAGGCCGGTCGCTCAGTGGCCATCGTTGCAGTCAGCGCCGGCGACGACGCGAGCGGGGTGCCGCGAGGTGAACAGCCAGGCCGGGTGCGGATCCTCCGGGTCGTCGAGCTCGCACGAGCGACGCCGCGCGGGCTCGACCACGGCCGCAGCGCGACGAACAGCCGGGCGTCGCCGCCCGGGCCGCGCAGCCTGCGCGATCCCTGCGGCGTCGAGCGACCTCGACCGAGCCGATGCAGGAGACCGGCAGTCGCGCGGAGTCGACGGCCAGGTGATCCGAGGCGACCTCGATGTCGGGGGCCGTCACCCACAGCAGCAGCACCACCAGGACGAGCCCGCCGACACCGCGACGAGCCAGCCGGCCGTGGCCGCCGAGGGCGGCGCCGTAGGCGACCGCCAGCATCGCGACGAATGACGAGCGCGAGCAGCCACGCCCACCAGCGCGGCAGCAGCCGCTCGCGGTAGCCGACGGTCGTGCACTCGGCCAGCCTTTCACGCCGCTGGTCGTTGCCCGAGCCGGGAGAGTAGGGTCGCGCCGGTGAGTCCGGTCCGTGACCGACCGCGATCGGACGCCTCCGGCTCGAACCGACCGAGGGGCGCCCTGCCCACGTCGCCGCCGCCCGACGCGGTGCTGCCGCTGCGCTCCGCCGACGCCCCGGCTCCCGGCGAGGCGATCCCGTCGCACTACCGCTGGTGCTTCGGCTGCGGCACCGAGCACCCGACCGGCCTGCACATGCGCATCACGGCGGGGGAGGGCCTGACCGTCTCCGGGCGAGTTCACCGTGACCGAGCACCACCAGGGCGCCCCGGGCCTCGCGCACGGCGGCCTGCTCACCGCGGCCGTCGACGAGATCCTCGGGCTCGCTGAACTGGCTGCTCGCCGGCCCGGCGGTCACCGGCCGGCTCGAGTGCGACTTCCGGCGGCCCGTGCCGGTCGGCTCCGTTGCTGCACATCGACGCCGAGGTGGTCGGCGTCAAGGGCCGCAAGGTCTTCACCCGCGCGGTGGGCCGACTCGACGGACCCGACGGCCCGGTCGCGATCTCGGCCGCCGCGCTGTTCGTCCAGGTGCCGCTCGCAGCACTTCGTCGACCACGGCGCGGCCGAGCACGTCCAGCAGGCGATCGACGACCGCGCGGCCGGCGGACCGGCCTGGCGACCGGAGGGCGAGGAGCACACGCGTGGAGCTGAACCCATGACCGACGTCGACGTGCTCATCACCCGGCTCGACCCGGACCTGCCGCTGCCGGCGTACGAGCATCCGGGCGACGCCGGGCTCGACCTGCGCAGCCGGGTCGACCTCACGCTGGCGCCCGGGGAGCGCGCCCTCGTGCCCACGGGCATCGCCATCGCGCTCCCGCCGGGCTACGCGGCCTTCGTGCTGCGCGCGCAGCGGGCTTGCGCTCCGGCACGGCGTCGGCCTGGTGAACGCACCGGGGATCGTCGACGCCGGCTACCGCGGCGAGATCGGCGTCGTCCTCGTCAACCACGACCCGGTCGCCGAGCGTTCGCGATCAGCCGCGGCGACCGCATCGCCCAGCTCGTGGTCCAGCGGGTCGAGCACGGCACGCCTGCGTCGAGGTCGCCGAGCTGCCCGGCTCGCACCGCGGCGAGGGCGGGTTCGGGTCGACCGGCGGGCACGCGGGTACGGTAACGGTCTGATAACGCCCCGGGGCGTTCGGAAGGGTGGGCAGGCGTGCGGACCAGCGTCCGAACGGACCGTGGGACGAGTCCGAGGTGGATCCGGCGACCGACGTCGAGCGTCTGGACCTCGGCGCTCTGCGCGTGGCGCCGACGCGCCGGCATCGACGTCCAGGTGCAGGTCGACGAGAACACCGGGCAGGTCGTCGCAGCTGACGTTCGCCCGGCCCGACGGCGCCGTGCAGGTCCAGCCCTACGCCGCCCCGCGCAGCGGCGGCCTGTGGGACGACGGTGCGCTCGCCAGATCAAGTCGTCGATCAACCAGTCCGGTGGCCTCGTCGAGGAGGCCGAGGGCCCGTTCGGCATCGAGCTCCGGGCCCAGGTCAAGTCGTCCGACGGCTCGCCGGCCTGCAGCCCGCGCGGTTCACCGGCATCGAGGGTCCGCGCTGGTTCCTGCGCGCGGTGTTCCTCGGGGCGGCCGCGAAGCCGGGGGAGTGCGCCGACCGCCCTCGAGGACGATGGTCCGCAGCCTGGTCGTCGTGCGCGGCGGCGAGGCGATGCCGGTCGGCGCGCCGATCCCGCTGCGTCCTGCCCGACGTCAGCCCGAGGCGCCGGCGGCCGGACCACACCGGCCGCTGCCCTCGCCGTTCGAGCGCGGGCCCGAGATCACCGAGATCCGCTAGCCCCGACCGGCCGAGCACGAGTTAGCCTGAGGTCATGACGCAGACGGCACCCGCACGCGCGCGACCCACGGCGGCTTCTGGCGCCGCTGGACGCGAGTCGCAGGCCCAGGTCGAGGCCGAGGAGCTGCAGGAGCGGGTCCGCGAGGCCGAGGACGCGGCCGACCTGACCGCGATCGACTGCTGCACGCCCGGGCCAGACGGTGACCGTCACGCGGCATGGTCCGCAGCGTGACGATGCGCCCGCGCAGCAACGTGCCCGCCCTGGAGATCGAGCTCTACGACGGCTCCGGCAGCGTCTCGGTGGTCTGGCTGGGCCGTCGTCGCATCCCCGGGATCGACCCGGGACGTCGCATGGTCGTGCTGCGGCCGACTGACCTGCAACACCGACAACCCGACCATCTACAACCCGCGGTACGAGCTGAAGCCCACCACCGGATGACGACCTCGAGCCGACCCCGAGCGACGCCGGAGCCCGCGCCGAGCCGGTCGAGGAGTTCGAGACGACCGGCCGACGTCCGCCAGGAGGCGCTGCTGCTCGAGCGCGCCATCGGCGGCTGGCGCGGCGTCATCGACTCGGGCGTGCCCACGGCGGTCTTCGTCGTCGCCTACGTCGTCACGTCGCAGCGACCTGCGCGCCTCGCTCATCGCCGCGATCGTGGCCGGGGCGCTGATCGCGATCTGGCGCCTCATCCGCCGCGAGCCGCTGACGCAGATCGCCGCCGGCTTCGTCGGACTCGCTGTTCTCCGCCTGGTTCGCCTCTCGCACGCAGAACGCCAGCGACGTCTACCTGCCGGGCATGCTCACGAACCTGGGCTACGGCACGGCGTTCCTCGTCTCGATCCTGGTGCGCTGGCCGCTGCATCGGCATCGCCATGGGCTTCCTCACCGGCGAGGGCACCGTCGTGGCGCCGCGACCCCGACCTGCGCCGCGTCTACGCGGCGGCGTCGTGGATCTGGGTGGCCCTGTTCTACGGCCGGCTCGATCGTGCAGACGCCGATGTACCTCGCCGGGCTGGGTCGAGGTGCAGGGCATCGTCAAGATCATCATGGGCTACCCGCTGTTCCTGGCGGCCGCCTACTTCACGTACCGCGTGCTGCGCCGGTGTTCCAGCGCAAGCGCGAGGAGAAGGCCGCGGCCGCGGCAGGACGGCCGAGTAGCGCGCGCGCCGACTCAGGTGTGACCCAGCATCCGCTGCAGCTCGGGCTCCTGGTCCGGCGCGGCGACGAAGAGCAGCTCGTCGCCGGCGTCGAGCGGGTCGTCGGCCGACGGCGCGAACACCCGCGGGCCGCGCACGATCGCGACCAGCGCGGTGTCGGTCGGCCAGTTCTGGTCGCCGACGCGCATGGCCGACGACGGGGGAGTCCGACGACAGCGTGATCTCGACGAGGTTGGCGTCGCCCTGGCGGAAGGTGAACAGCCGCACGAGGTCGCCGACGCTGACGGCCTCCTCGACCAGGGCCGACAGCATGCGCGGGGTCGAGACGGCGACGTCGACGCCCCAGGACTCGTCGAACATCCACTCGTTCTTGGGGTGGTTGACGCGGGCGACCACGCGCGGCACGCCGTACTCGGTCTTGGCCAGCAGCGACACGACGAGGTTCACCTTGTCGTCGCCGGTCGCGGCGACGACGACCTGGCAGTGCGACAGCATCGCCTCGTCGAGCGCCGAGATCTCGCAGGCGTCGGCCATGCAGGATGTCGGCGCCCTCGACCACGCCGGGGCGCGCCAGCTCGGCGTCCTGTCGATGAGCAGGACCTGGTGCCCGTTGGTGACGAGCTCGCGGGCGATGGCGCGGCCGACCTTGCCGGCCCCGGCGATGGCGACGCGCATCAGACGTCCTCTCCGTCCTCGAAGACCCGCTCGACGCGCTCGCGGGCGTCCTGCGTGAACAGGGCGTGGACGAGGTCGCCGTCCTGGAGCACGGTGTCGGCGTCGGGCACGCAGCGCCTGCGCCGTAGCGGGTGATGAAGGCGAGGCGGGCGCCGGACGCCGCCTCGAGCGCGGTCGACCGCTGGCCGAGCCAGCGACTGACCGAGGTGCACCTCGGCGAGCGTGACCGAGCCGCTCGGGTCGCGGTACTCGTCCTGGGCGCCGAGGGGGAGGATCTGCCGCATGATCTGGCCGGTCGTCCACGAGACCGTCGCGACGGTCGGGATGCCCAGGCGCTGGTAGACCTCGGCGCGGCGGGGGTCGTAGATGCGGGCGACGACCTGCTCGACGCCGTAGGTCTCCCGGGCGACGCGGGCGGCGAGGATGTTGCTGTTGTCGCCGCTGCTCACCGCGGCGAAGGCGTGCGCGCGGGCGATGCCGGCGTTCTCGAGCGTCTGGCGGTCGAATCCCGACCCCGGTGACGGTCTGGCCGGTGAACTCCGGTCCGAGCTTGCGGAACGCGCCCGGGTCCTGGTCGACGACGGCGACGGAGTGGCCCAGCTCGTCGAGGCGGTGGGCCAGCAGGGCGCCGACGCGGCCGCAGCCGAGGATCACGATGTGCACGGTCGAACGCTACACGGCCGCACGGGCGGTTCGCTGCCCAGCGCGGGGGTAGGCTGACTCGACCGTGCCGACGTCCGACGTCCTCAAGCGCGTCTTCGTCGGCCGTGCCCTGCGCAGCGACCGCCTCGGCGAGACGATGCTCCCCAAGCGCATCGCGCTTCCGGTGTTCGCGAGCGACGCGCTGTCGTCCAACGCCTACGCCACCCAGGAGATCCTGCTCGTCCTGTCCCTCGGCGGCTTCGCCCTGTACTCCGTACGGGCCGTGGGTCGCCGCTCATGGTGGTCGTCATCTACTTCACCGTCGTGGCGTCGTACCGCCAGAACGTGCACGCCTACCCCAGCGGCGGCGGCGACTACGAGGTCGTCTCGCACAACCTCGGGCCCCAACTGGGGCGTGTTCGTCGCCAGCGCTCTGCTCATCGACTACGTGCTGACCGTCGCGGTGTCGATCTCCTCGGCGGTCGCCAACCTCGGGCTCGATCATGCCGTTCGTCGAGGAGCACAACGTCTGGTTCGCCGTCGGCTTCATCATCATCATCACGCTGCTGAACCTGCGCGGCGTCAAGGAGTCCGGGTCCTTCTTCGCGATCCCGGTCTACTTCTTCATCTTCTCGATCTTCGCCATGGTCGGCTGGGCGATGATCGAGATGTTCGTGATGGGCGAGACCCTGCAGGCCGAGAGCGCCAACTGGGAGATCGTCGCCGAGAACTCCTTCACCGGGGCGGCCCTGGTCTTCCTCGTGGCGCGCGCGTTCTCGTCCGGCACCACGGCCCTGACGGGCATCGAGGCCGTGGCCAACGGCGTCCCGGCCTTCAGGGAGCCGAAGTCCAAGAACGCGGCCACGACGCTCCTGCTGCTCGGCCTCGATCTCGATGACGCATGTTCGCCGGCATCACCTGGCTGGCACTCAAGACCGCAGGTCAAGGTCACCGAGTTCAACGACGACCTCATCGGGCTGCCGGAGGGCGAGACGCCAGAAGACGGTCATCGTCCAGATCGCCGACGCGGTGTTCCACCACTCGTCGATCCCCGTCCTGGTGATCGCGATCGCGACGGCGACGATCCTGGCGCTGGCCGCCAACACGGCCTTCAACGGCTTCCCGGTCCTGGGCTCGGTGCTCGCTCGCGACGGCTACCTGCCGCGCCAGCTGCACACCCGCGGCGACCGCCTCGCCTTCAGCAACGGCATCCTGACCCTGGCCGGCCTGGCCGATCGTGCTCGTGATCGCCTACCAGGCCGACGTCAGCGGGCTGATCCAGCTGTACATCATCGGCGTCTTCGTCTCGTTCACGCTCAGCCAGCTGGGCATGGTGCGGCACTGGACCCGGCACCTGCGCAGCGAGGAGCGGCCGCGAGGAGCGACGGCGCATGGTGCGCTCGCGGGTCGATCAACGCGCTTCGGACTGGTGATGACCGGATCGGTCCTCGTCATCGTGCTCGCCACCAAGTTCACCAAGGGCGCCTGGATCGTCGTCATCGCGATGCCGATCATCTGGCTGCTCATGAAGGCGATCCACAAGCACTACGAGCGGGTCAGCCACGAGATCAGCACGCCCGGCGACGCGAAGATGACACTTCCGGCGCGCGTGCACGTCATCGTCCTGGTGAGCAAGATCCACAAGCCGACGCTGCGCGCCCTCGAGTACGCGCGGGCCACCCGGCCGACCGTGCTCGAGGCGGTCACGGTCGACGTCGACCACGAGGACACGAACCGGCTGCAGGCGGAGTGGGAGCGGCAGGAGATCCCGGTCACGCTGAAGATCCTCGCCAGCCCCTACCGCGAGATCACCCGCCCGATCCTCGACTACGTGAACGAGCTGCGCAGCGACAACCCCAACGACCTCGTCACCGGTCTACATCCCGGAGTACGTCGTGGGCCGCTGGTGGGAGCACCTGCTGCACAACCAGTCCGCGCTGCGGCTGAAGAGCCGGCTGCTGTTCACCCCCGGCGTCATGGTCACCAGCGTGCCGTGGCAGCTGCGCTCCAGCGAGCTGGCGATCAACCGGGATGCCTGACGGGCCCCGGCCTGGCCGTCGGTGACGAGCGCATCGTCGAGATCGGCCCGGTGGCGCACGGCGGCCACTTCGTCGCGCACTCCGACGGGCGGACCCTGTTCGTGCGCCACGCCCTGACGGGGGAGCGGGCCCGTGTGCGGGTCACCGAGGTCACCCGCAAGATCGTGCGCGCCGACGCCGTCGAGATCCTCGAGCCCTCGGCCGACCGGGTCCCGGCGCCGTGCCCGTGGGCGCACCCCGGCGGCTGCGGCGGCTGCGACTTCCAGCACGTGATCGCTGCCGGCGCAGCGCGCGCCTCAAGGGCGCAGGTGCTGCGCGACGCGCTCTCGTGCGGTTCGGGCATGTCGACCGACGCCGGGCTGCTGGACGGGCTGTCCGTCGAGGAGCTGCCCGGTCACCCGGACGGCCTGCACTGGCGCACGCGCATGACGCTGGGCGCAGGCCCCGGACGGCCGAGTCGGCCTGCACCGGCACCGCAGCCACGACGTCGTGCCCGGTCGACACCTGCCTGATCGCCGAGCCGCGGCGTGGCCACGCCCCGGCAGCGTGCGCCCGGGCAAGAGCGTCCACGAGGTCCGCGGCCGCACCTGGCGCCTCGCCGGCGACGACTTCTGGCAGGTGCACGCCGGCCGCCGCCGAGGCGCTGGTCGACTGCCGTCCTGGACTTCGGCCGCCCGCGTGCCCGGGCAGTCGTGGTGGGACCTGTACTCGGGCGCCGGCCTGTTCGCGGCCTTCCTGGGCGAGGCCGTCGGCCCGGCGGGGTCGGTCGACGCGGTCGAGTCGGTCGAGGCCGGAGTGCGGGCCGCCCGACGGGCACTGCACGACCTGCCGCAGGTCCGGCTGCGACCAGGCCGACGTCTCCACCTGGCTCGTGGGGCCGGACGGGGAGCGCCCCCGGCGCGCCCCGACGGCGTCGTCCTCGACCCGCCGCGGGCCGGCGCCGGCGAGGCCGTGGTTTCCGCCATCGCCGCCAGCGGCGTCCCGGTCGATCGTCTACGTGGCCTGCGATCCGGTGGCGCTGGCCCGCGACGTGGCCGATCTTCGCGGGGAACGGCTACCGCCTGGCAGCGCGTCCGAGCCTTCGACGCCTTCCCCATGACGCATCATCTCGAGACCGTGGCGCTGCTGACGGCAACGGTTTCGTGAGGGGTTCGTAACCCCGGCGTGAGCCGGAAAGGCGGCATTTGTCGGCTAGCATCAAGATGAGTGCGCCTGGGTGCGCCATCGAAGGGGTTGACATGCTCATCGGGAGGCCGCGGCGACGCGGACGAGGCGATGGCGGGGCAACGGCGGTGGAGTTCGCCATAGTCGTTCCCGTCCTGTTCCTCCTGGTCATCGGCATGCTCGAATTCGCCTTCGTCATGCGCGACTACCTCGCGGTGTCGTCCTCGACCCGGGTCGGCGCCCGCATCGCGGCGACCGGGGCCAATGCCGGTCAGGGCACCTGCCCGGGCCTGCCCATCATCTGCGTGCCGGGCAACGTGCCTGCGCTGGCCCAGGACGCTGCGGACGCCATCCAGCAGGCCGGCACCGCGATGCCCCAGGACTCCATCGACTACATCCTCGTCTACAAGTCGAACGACAAGGGCTACCCCGGATCGGCCGGCAACACGACCATGCCCACCATGACCGGCCTGCACGACCTCGGTCGCGGACTGCGTCGCCTTCCGGTGGGCCAAGACCATCGACCGCTTCGTCTATGTCGGCGGGGCCTGGAACTCGACCCTCATCTACGCCTGCGCCCCGACGGCCGGCAACACCAACGGCCCTGACTCCGTCGGCGTGTTCATGCAGGCCACGCACCCTTACCTGTCCAAGTTCTTCGGCCAGACCATCACGTTGTCGAACCGGTCGGTCATGCAGTTCGAGCCGCTCGCCATCAACCAGTGCGCGTCGGGACAGCACCAATGAGCCGGCGACTGCGTCGTGGAGACGACTCCGGTGCTGCGGCGGTGGAGTTCGCCATCGTGCTGCCGGTCCTGCTTCTTCTGGTCGTGGGCATGATCGAGTTCGCCTTCGTCATGCGCGACAACCTCTCCACCTCCTCGGCGGTCCGCACCGGAGTGCGTACGGCCATCACCGGGGCGGCGGATGGCTGCGTCCTGGGAACGGCAAACACCGCCTCATGCGTACCGTCGCTGACCCAAGCGGCGGCGAACTCGGTCGAGAAGGGGGGCTTGGGCATGCCCAAGAACTCCATCAACTACATCCTCGTCTACAAGGCGAACAACCTCGGCTTCCCCGGCGCCAACGGTGTCTCGACCATGGCCACGAAGGCCGCCTGCGGCACGACGGTGGCCAACTGCGTGGCGTTCATCTGGGACCAGACCGCCAACGCCGGTGCGGGGGGCCTGGTCTACTCGTCCGGGGGCTGGAACTCCCAGGCCATCAACGCCTGCCTGCCGATCACTGACCAGGTGGGGGTGTTCATGAGCGTGGATCACCCGTACATCACCCGACTGTTCGGCGCCACCTTGAACGTGTCCGACCGCGCCGTCATGCGGTTCCAGCCGCTGGACCCGACCAGCTGCGGCCCGAACAACCACTTGTGAACTCCGTAGGAGGCCAGAGATGAGCATGCGTCGCAGTCGCGGGGCGTCCGAGAGGGGCGCCGTCGCGATCCTGGTCGCCGTCCTCGTGCCCGTCCTCATTCTGCTGACGGCTGTCGCGGTGGATATCGGCCGGTGGTATGTCGAGGCGGCCCGCGTGCAGAAGGCGGCGGATGCCGCGGCACTGGGTGGGGTGACCTACATGCCGAACAACTACGACACGTCATCTCCCAACGCGCAGACCACGGCGGGCGATGTCTCGGGCGACAACGGCTACACCGCGAGTACGGCGGCCGCCTGCGCCCTGGCGACGAAGGCGTCCGGCACCAAGTGCATCACCACCTTCAAGACCGGCGTGCAGAGCCAACTCGGCGTCACGGTCTCGAGCACCATCAGCAACGTCTTCGGGAACATCTTCGGGAACCCGACCACCACGATCGCCCGCACGGCGGTTGCGGACTACCAGGGGCCGGCCATCATGGGCAGCCCGTGCAACACCTTCGGCAACGAGCCCAACAGCACCTCAGGAACAGTGGATCCAGTCGACACGAGCATTCCCGACGACTCGACCCAGGGGGGCTACGCCACGTGCCAGTCCCGGACGCCCAACTTCTGGGCAACAATCGAGGGACCGCAGACCGACAAGATCCAGGGGGACCGGTACTCGACGATCGACTGCAGCACCTCGACCGATGGCTGTAACACCGGCGCCAACGATGAGGGCGGCGACAACGGCGAGTACGACAAGAACGGCTACTTCTTCCTCATCCGAGTGGGGGAGACCGCGAAGCTCCAGCCCATCACCGTCCAGCTGTTCGACCCCGCGTTCATCTTCACGGGCACGACGTGCGGCAGCCTGCCGAGCTCGGCGACCGTGAACGTGTCGGGCTACTCGCGAACCAGCAACGTCACGACCATCACCACGTCCTCGAACCACGGACTGTCCGTGGGCGACGGCGTCGGGGTGGCGGGCGTCGGCGGTAGCGGTGGGTACGACGGCAGCTTCACTGTCACCGCGACTCCGAGCAACACCCAGTTCAGGTATGCCAACACTGGCTCGAACGGATCGGGAGGGTCCGGAGGCACGATCGCGAAGGTGTACAACGGCATGAACCCCTACGTGCCGTCCGATGCAACGACGAGGTACGCGCAGAGCGGCACCAGTGGCTTCTGCACGGGTGACTACTTCCCCGGCGGTGGTTCCAACCCGATGGTCACGTCCTTCGTCCTGCGCAACAAGACCCTGACGTACGACCCGCTGCAGGCCGCGCCGATCTCGGGCTGCACCAAGCAGTTCGGCTCGGTGACGAGTGGGCCGAGCGCCGCCAGCCTGAACCGCCAAAGCTCAGGTACGACGTACAAGGGTCAGGTCGCCCGACTCCTGCACCAGTGGTACACCCTGTGTACGTTCACTCCCGGGGGAACGGGGCCGGCGACTACTACCTGCAGGTGCGCACGAGTGCGAGCACGTCGGGCGCGACGGCGGAGTCGACTCCGGCGGCCAATGGCACGCAGATGATCTGGTCGGGCGGGTCGAATGCGTCGGACCTCATCGGCGGGGCGACGCAGACCACGGGCCACGGGGACAACTGCTTCGGCATCCGAGCATTCGTGGGTGACGCAGTCTCCCAGCCGAACGCGCTGAATGCTGCCGTGTCCGTGGCGGGGTACCAGCGGATGCCGATCTTCCAGAACGTCTCGACGACGTCGCTGTTCAACCTGCTCCAGGTGAAGCCGGACGCGGCAGGGAACAACTTCTCGTTCGACCTGTACGACCTCGGCGATGGCGCGGGCGGCAGCATCACCGTGGTGCCGCCGGCCGATTCCGGCCTTGTGGAGACGAGTCTCACGGGGTGCAAGTACAAGTTGAGCCTCGGCACGTCGACGTACAGCAATGCGAATGTCAATTCGCGATGCAAGTTCAACTTCAACACCACGGATACGGACGGCAGTGTGCTCACCATGCTGGTGCCCATCCCCGCCGGCTACAACTGCGACGGCAACTCGCCCGGCGGCTGCTGGTTCCAGATCAAGATCGAACGCTCCGGCAGCCCCACGGACATCACCACCTGGAATGCCACGATCGGCGGCAACGCGGTGCGCCTGGTCCGGTAGTCCGGTGCGGGTCACCCCGCGCGTGCGATAAGGTATCTTGACGTCAAGATACTTCCTGCGCACGCAAAGGGGACCGCTGGTGACCAGCATGGACAGCTTCGGAGCGCGCGGCACCCTCTCCGTGGGTGCCGCCTCCTACGAGATCTTCCGGCGTCGGCGCGGTCGAGGGCTCGGCCCGGCTGCCGTTCACCCACAAGGTGCTCCTGGAGAACCTGCTGCGCACCGAGGACGGCGCCAACGTCACCGCGCGAGACGATCGCGGCCGTCGGCTCCTGGGACCCCGCCGCCGAGCCCAGCCGACGAGATCCAGTTCACGCCGGCCCGCGTGGTCATGCAGGACTTCACCGGCGTGCCGGTCGTCGTCGACCTCGCCACCATGCGCGAGGCCGTCGTCGAGCTCGGCGGCGATCCCGTCGCAGGATCGAGCCGCTGGCCCCGGCCGAGCTGGTCATCGACCACTCGGTCATCGCCGACTTCTTCGGCACCGCCGACGCCGAGCAGCGCAACGTCGACCTCGAGTACGAGCGCAACCGCGAGCGCTACCAGTTCCTGCGCTGGGGCCAGGGCGCCTTCGACGAGTTCAAGGTCGTGCCGCCGGGCACCGGCATCGTGCACCAGGTCAACATCGAGAACCTCGCCCGCGTCGTCATGGCGCGCGGCGGCCAGGCGTACCCCGACACCGTCGTCGGCACCGACTCGCACACCACGATGGTCAACGGCCTGGGCGTGCTCGGCTGGGGCGTCGGCGGCATCGAGGCCGAGGCGGCGATGCTCGGCCAGCCGGTGTCGATGCTCATCCCGCGCGTCGTCGGCTTCAAGCTCACCGGCGAGCTGCCCGCCGGCGCCACCGCCACCGACCTCGTCCTGACCATCACCGAGATGCTGCGCAAGCACGGCGTGGTCGGCAAGTTCGTCGAGTTCTACGGCGACGGCGTCTCCGCGGTGCCGCTGGCCAACCGCGCCACCATCGGCAACATGAGCCCCGAGTACGGCTCCACCGTCGCGATCTTCCCGATCGACGACGCCACCCTCGACTACCTGCGCCTGACCGGCCGCCCGGCCGAGCAGATCGCGCTGGTCGAGGCGTACGCCAAGGAGCAGGGACTGTGGCACGACGCCGCCCACGAGCCCGTGTACTCCGAGTACATCGAGCTCGACCTCGGCACCGTCGTGCCGTCGCTGGCCGGCCCGAAGCGCCCGCAGGACCGCGTGCTGCTCAGCGAGTCGAAGGCCTCGTTCGAGACCGCCCTCGCGGGCTACACGAGCGAGCCGGCCGCGGCTGTCGCGACCACGATCGACGGCTCGCCGGTCGAGATCGGCCACGGCGCGGTCGCCATCGCGGCGATCACGTCGTGCACCAACACGTCCAACCCGTCCGTGATGATCGGCGCCGGACTGCTGGCCAAGAAGGCCGTCGAGAAGGGCCTGTCGCGCAAGCCGTGGGTCAAGACGACCCTCGGCCCGGGCTCCAAGGTCGTCACCGACTACTACGACAAGGCCGGCCTCACCCCGTACCTCGACGCGCTCGGCTTCGACGTCGTCGGCTACGGCTGCACCACCTGCATCGGCAACTCCGGCCCGCTGATCCCCGAGGTGTCCGCCGCGGTCAACGAGGCCGACCTCGCCGTCGTCTCGGTGCTCTCCGGCAACCGCAACTTCGAGGGCCGCATCAACCCCGACGTGAAGATGAACTACCTCGCGTCGCCGCCGCTGGTGGTGGCGTACGCGCTCGCCGGCACGATGGACATCGACCTCGCCACCGAGCCGCTCGGCTTCGACGACGCGGGCGGCAGCCGGTCTTCCTCGCCGACATCTGGCCGTCGACCGAGGAGATCCAGGCGGCCATCGACTCGACGATCGACGCCGAGATGTTCACCGCCCGCTACGCCGACGTGTTCGCCGGCGACGAGCGCTGGCAGTCGCTGCCGACGCCGAGCGGCGACATCTTCGCGTGGGATCCCGAGCAGCACCTACGTGCGCAAGCCCCCGTACTTCGACGGCATGGCGGTCGAGCCGTCGCCGGTGCTGGACATCACCGGCGCCCGCGTGCTGCTCAAGCTCGGCGACTCCGTCACCACCGACCACATCTCGCCGGCCGGCTCGATCAAGGCCGACAGCCCGGCGGGTGCGTACCTCACCGCGCACGGCGTCGCGAAGCCCGACTTCAACTCCTACGGCTCGCGTCGCGGCAACCACGAGGTGATGATCCGCGGCACGTTCGCGAACATCCGGCTGCGCAACCTCATGCTCAAGGACGTCGAGGGCGGCTTCACCGTCGACTTCACGACGCCCGACGACATGACCGTCCCGGTCTACGACGCGGCCATGGCCTACGCGCAGCACCACACGCCGCTGGTGATCCTCGCCGGCAAGGAGTACGGCTCGGGCTCGAGCCGCGACTGGGCGGCCAAGGGCACGGCGCTGCTCGGCGTGCGGGCGGTCATCGCCGAGTCGTACGAGCGCATCCACCGCTCCAACCTGATCGGCATGGGCGTGCTGCCGCTGCAGTTCCAGCCCGGCATGAACGCCGACGCGCTCGGCCTGCAGGGCGACGAGGTGTTCACCATCCACGGCATCACGGCGCTGAACGACGGCGTCACGCCGCGCGAGGTCGACGTCGAGGCGGTGGCCGCCGACGGGCGCACGGTGGAGTTCACCGCGCTCGTGCGCATCGACACCCCCGGCGAGGCGGACTACTACCGGCACGGCGGCATCCTGCAGTACGTGCTGCGGTCGCTGCTCTAGCCGTCGTGACCGGACGGGCACCGGCCGGCTGGCCACGCGACCTGCCGCCGCCGGGCACGGACGAGTTCGAGGGCGAAGGTCACCGGCTGGCTGCTGGACCGCGGCCCGGCCGACCTGCGCGCGTCGGCGCTGCGCTCGCATCCGCTCGCGCTGGCGCGCTACCTCGCCCACATCATCGAGGGTGAGCTGGACGCGACCCGGCGAGCGTACGCGTCGGCGCGCGTGGAACTGGGGGAGTCGCTTGGCGCGGCGGACCTGACCGTCGTGCAGCCGGCACTCGAGGCCGAGGGAGCCCGACTGCTGCAGACACAGCGCGAGGTGGCCCTCGTGGAGGAGGCCCTCGCGCGCGGGGCCGACTGTCACACCCCCGGGCTAGCGTCGGGGCATGCTCACCGACCTCGACCTGTTCACGGCCTCGCCGTCTCAGGTGCTCGCCGAGGTCGCGGCGATGGAGCCCGGGCCACTCGCGATGTCGGTCCTGCTGACGCTCGACCGCGCCCGTCTGTCGCCCGAGGATGCGGTCACGTTCCTGCAGACCCATGAGCGGATCGCGTCGTGGTGGGCGTCGCTCCAGACCGACGCCATGGTGGCAGCGGCGAGCCCCGAGCCCCTCGATCGAGGAGTTCCGAGTCCTCATCCCGGACGGCGATGTCGAGCGCACGATCCGCATCAATGAAGTAGTCCGCGACGAGCTTGCGGCCGCCCTGCGGGTGTCGAGCCTGGCGGCGCAGGAGCGCATCGACACGTCACGGCTGCTGGCAGGACCGTTGTCGCAGACGCAGGAGTCCCTCGCGCTCGGAGAGATCTCACCGGCACACGTTCGAGCGATCGTCGACGGGGCGCAGCGGCTTCCGGGCTCACCCACCAGCATCGGCCAGGACGACCAGGCGGCCCTGCAGTTCGCGGGGGCGTGCCGCCAACTGCAGGGACGCGTGCTGCCCGTTGCGCGTCGGAGCGCCCCCGCGCAGGCTCGCCGCGCGGTCGCGCGAGCGGTCCAGGTCATCGACGCGGAGGGCGCGAAGCGGCGCCGGCAGGTGGCGCTGGGGACGCGCGATGTGTACGTGGTGGAGGATCACGACGGCGTCTCGCTCCTCATCGCTCGGCTCTCGTGTGCCCACGCTCATGCGTTGCGAGCCGCGATCCAGGCGGTCGCCGATGCGGCGGAACCGGGCGCCCTTTCGGCAGGGGAGCGTCGGGCGCAGGCGCTGCTCGACCTCGTGCTCGGCGACCCGGAAGTCACGGCGACCGTGGGTGTCACGGCCCAGGTCGAGGTGACCGTATCGCTGACCACCCTGCTCGGCCTCGCGGCCGACCCCGGCGTTCTGAGCGGCGGCGGTGTCCTGGGCGCGCAGGACGCGCGGGCTCTGCTGTCCGACCCCGAGATCCGGACCGTTCTCCACCGGGTGGTCACCGATCCCCTCGACTCGAGCGTCCTGGAGTACGGCCGCCGCACCTACACCGTCCCCAACGCACTCCGACGGGCGGTCGAGGTGCGTGATGGCACCTGCCGGTTCCCGGGATGCGCACGGCGAGCCAGACGGTGTCAGGTCGACCATGCCCAGGCCTGGGACGACGGCGGCGGCACGGACATCACGAATCTCGGCCTCCTGTGCGTGCGGCACCATCAGCTCAAGACGCACGCGGGCTGGGCGATCACCTCGAGCGAGGCCTCGGGCGCCTGCACGTGGCGTTCGCCACACGGCCGTGAATACCGGCGTGAGGGAGGCCTTCCGTGAGGCTGAACAGCCCGTGATCTCCTAGACTCGTTGGGTGACGCTGCTCGACGGCATCCGCGATCCGCGCGACGTGCGCGCCCTGTCTCCCGACCAGCTCCCCGAGCTCGCCGCGGAGATCCGCGCGTTCCTCGTCGAGAAGGTCTCGGCCACCGGCGGCCACCTCGGCCCCAACCTCGGCGTCGTCGAGCTGACGATCGCGCTGCACCGCGTCTTCCGGTCGCCCGACGACATGATCGTCTGGGACACCGGCCACCAGGCCTACGTCCACAAGATCCTCACCGGCCGCGGTCCCGGACTTCGACGACCTGCGCCAGCGCGGCGGGCTGTCCGGCTACCCGAGCCGCGACGGAGAGCCCGCACGACCTCGTCGAGAACTCGCACGCGTCCACCGCGCTGTCCTACGCCGACGGGCTCGCGAAGGCCTGGGAGCGGCGCGGCCTGCTCGGCGCAGCAGCACGTGGTCGCCGTCATCGGCGACGGCGCGCTCACCGGCGGCATGGCCTGGGAGGCGCTCAACAACATCGCCGCGTCGGACCGGCCGCTGGTCATCGTCGTCAACGACAACGCGCGGTCCTACTCGCCGACGATCGGCGGGCTGGCCCACCACCTCGCGACCCTGCGCACCACGCACGGCTACGAGAAGTTCATGAACTGGGGCAAGCGGGTCCTGCACCGCACGCCCGTCGTCGGCGAGCCGATCTACGGCGCCCTGCACGGGATGAAGAAGGGCGTCAAGGACGTCGTCGCCCCGCAGGGCCTGTTCGAGGACCTCGGCCTGAAGTACATCGGCCCGGTCGACGGCCACGACGAGCAGGAGATGGAGTTCGCGCTCACCCGGGCCAAGGACTTCCCCGGCCCGGTCATCGTGCACGCCATCACGCAGAAGGGCCGCGGCTACGCCCCGGCCGAGCGCGACGAGGCCGACCGCTTCCACGGCGTCGGCATCATCGACCCCGACACCGGCAAGCCGCTGAACGCCGGCGGCCCGTCGTGGACCGGCGGCCTTCGCCGACGAGCTCGTGCGCATCGGCGAGGAGCGCGCCCGACGTCGTCGCCATCACCGCGGCGATGCTGGGCCCGACCGGCCTCGACCGGTTCGCCGAGCGGTTCCCGGACCGCACCTACGACGTCGGCATCGCCGAGCAGCACGCCGCCACGAGCGCGGCCGGCATGGCCTACGGCGGCCTGCACCCCGTGGTCGCCCTCTACGCGACCTTCCTCAACCGCGCCTTCGACCAGGTGCTCATGGACTGCGCCCTGCACCGCGCGGGCGTCACGTTCGTGCTCGACCGCGCCGGCGTCACCGGCGACGACGGCGCCAGCCACAACGGCATGTGGGACATGGCGATGCTGCAGATCGTGCCGGGCCTGCGCATCGCGGCGCCGCGCGACGAGGCGACGCTGCGCGCGGAGCTGCGCGAGGCGGTGGCGGTCGCCGACGCGCCCGACCGTCGTGCGCTTCCCGAAGGGCGCCCTCGGGCCGGTCATCCCGGCGCTGCGCGCCGAGGACGGCTACGACGTGCTCGCCGAGTCCGGCAGCCCCGACGTCGTGATCGTCGCGTCGGCGCCTTCGCGCCGCTGTGCATCGACGTGGCCGAGCGGCTGCAAGGCGCAGGGCATCGGCGTCGCTCGTCGTCGACCCGCGCTGGGTCAAGCCGCTGCCGGAGTCGCTGGTGCCGCTGGCGGCCGCGGCGCGACTGGTGGTCGTGGTCGAGGACGGCATCCGCACCGGCGGCGTCGGCATCGGCTGTCAGCCAGCTGCTGCGCGACAGCGACGTCGAGGTGCCGGTGCGCAACATCGGCGTGCCCGAGCGCTTCCTCGACCACGGCAAGCGGGCCGAGGTGCTCGCCGCGTGCGGGCTCACCGCGCAGGACATCTCGCGCTCGATCGTCGAGACGATGGCCGACGGGCGGAGTCGGCGGACCGCGACGGCCGGGGTCGACCGGACGTCGGATCCGAGCACGCCGGATCCGAGCGCTCAGGCCCCGAGCAGCCAGTCGACGACCTGAGCGGCGTTCCAGCCGTCGGGGTAGAGGGCGGCCAGCTGGCGCGGGCCGACGGCGTCGGAGCCCAGCGTGACGATCGGCGTGCTCGACGTAGCCGTCCTTGCGGGTCTGGCCGAGCCCGACGGCGGCGGTGAGGCCGTTGCAGATGCACTGGCGGCCGACGGTGTCCTCGAGCTCGCCGTCCTTCTTGCACGTACATGTGCTCCGGCTCGGACGCGCAGCGGTAGCCGACGGTGTCGTCGTCCTTGAGGTACGGGCGTGCGCAGGAAGCCCGAGGTCGCACAGGCGCGGCCGGGCTCGCGTAGACGTCGGCGTCGGACAGCGTGCCGCTGATCTGCGGCCACCTTGAACGGGAAGCCGGTGGGCGAGGCGAGCGGGTCGGTGCTTCACGTGCAGCGAGCCGTCGACGGATGCCGCGCGACGAGCTGACGCCGGATCGCCGTCGTCGAGGCCGGAGTCCGAGCACAGGGCGAAGTCCGTGCCGACCTGGACGCCCTTGGCGCCCGACGGCCCGAGCCTCGCGCAGCGCGTCCGGCGTGCCGGCCGCACCGGCCAGCCAGAACGGCAGGCCGATGGCGGCGATCTTGGCCGAGGTCGGGCTCGTCGCGCGGCCCGAAGATCATCTCGCCGCTGTCGTCGATGACGACCTTGCGCGGCGGAGCGTTGTGGCCGCCGGCCGGGGGAGCCTCGACGACGAAGCCGTCGGGCCGGATCGTCCTCGTCGCGGGCGAGGAACGGCGCGAGCACGTGGGCCGAGATGATGGCCAGGAACGACCGGCCGCGTGCAGGGGCGGCAGGGCCGGGCCGACGAGGTCGCGTGCGGGTCGACGTCGAGGGTGAACGCGCCCGCGTCGGCGCCGTCGACGTCGATCGGGAAGTGGACGGTCTCGCCGCGCGGCGAGGGTGTCGAGCGGCGGGGGATCTCGCGGGGGATGCCGGCGCCCATCAGGACGACGTCGACGCCGGCGATCATGCGCGCCGAGCAGCGTGCCGGGGGTGGAGCAGCTGGATCTTCTCGAGGCAGTTGATGCCGACCAGGCCGTCGTGGCCCTCCTTGGCCAGCCACACCTCGACGAAGCCGCCGAGGACGACGAGCTCCATGCGTGGCGCGGTGCGGCGTCGACGGTCAGGTGCGGCGATCGGCGCGTAGGGGTGCCCTCCGGGCGACCGCCCTCGCGGAAGAAGCGCGTCGAGGGCGCGATCGGCCATCTCCGGTTGGGGAAGGCGAGCAGCGCCCGGCGGACGTGCCGTCGTCGCCGTCCTGCAGGCGACGGGCGAGCACGAGGTCCAGCGCCACGCCGGACACGACGCCGAGCTGACCGCGCCGCGACACCGCGCTGGCCAGCCGCCACGAGGACACCGCGGCGCCCATGCCGCCCTGGATGATGGGCGGCAGACTGGTCCGCGTCGAGCATGGATGCCTCCGGGGGCTCGAACCTACGAGAACGTAGGTTACGTTACCGTAGGTTGACCGCCCGAAGGCGAACGCCGGTACGCCCGGGCCGACGCTCAGGCCGGGCAGCGAGGCCACGCCCTGCGGCAGGAAGCGACGCCCGGTCGCCGCGCTCGGCGGCGCCGCTGCGGTCCAGGTACGGGGTGATGCCGCCGAGCCAGAACGGCCAGCCGGCGCCCATGATCATGCACAGGTCGATGTCCTGGGCCTCGGCCACGACGCCCTCGTCGAGCATGCGACGGGCCTCGTCGGCCAGGGCCTCGGCCGCCCGCATCGCGCACCTCGTCCACCGTCAGGGGCGCGTCGCCCTGGACGAGCAGCGCGACGATCTCCGGATCGACGACCTGCGTGCCGTCCGTCGCCCGTGACCAGGATGGCCGTCTTGCCCGCGTCGACGATTCGACGCATGTTCTCCGACACGTAGAACCGGTCCGGGTAGGCCGCGTGCATCGTCTCCGACACGTGGAACGCGACCGCCGGACCGACCAGCTGCCAGCAGGCTGAACGGCGACATCGGCAGGCCCGAGCGGCGTCACCGGCGTGGTCGGCCACCTCGATCGGCGTGCCCTCGTCGACCGCGGCGATGACCTCGCCCATGAACCGGGTGAGCAGCCGGTTCACGACGAAGGCGGGCGCGTCCTTGACCAGCACGCAGGTCTTCTTCAGCGTCTTGCCGACCGCGAACGCGGTGGCCAGGGTCGCGTCGTCGGTCTGCTCGGCGCGGGCGATCTCCAGCAGCGGCATGACCGCCACCGGGTTGAAGAAGTGGAAGCCGACGACCCGCTCGGGGTGGGCCAGGTCGGCCGCCATGTCGGTGACCGACAGGGACGACGTGTTGGTGGCGAGGATGCAGGTCTCGGACACGACCGCCTCGACCTCGGCGAAGACCTGCTTCTTGACGTCGAGGTTCTCGAAGACCGCCTCGATCACGAAGTCGGCGTCGGCGAAGGCCGCCTTGTCGGTGGCACCCGGTGACCAGGGCGCTCAGCCGGTTCGCCTTGTCCTGGGTCAGCCGGCCCTTGGCCACCTGGCCCGCGAGGTCGGCGCGCACGTAGTCGAGGCCCTTCTCGACGCGCTCGTCGTCGAGGTCGGTCATGACGACCGGGCACCTGCAGCCGCTTGGCGAACAGCAGGGCGAGCTGGCTGGCCATGAGTCCGGCGCCGACGACGCCGACCTTGGTGACCTTGCGGGCCAGCGACTTGTCGGGCACGCCGACCGGTCGCTTGGCGCGCTTCTGCACGAGGTCGAAGGAGTACAGGGAGGCCCGCAGGTCGTCGCCCATGACGAGGTCGGCCAGCGCGTCGTCCTCGGCCGCGAAGCCCTCGTCGCGCGAGCCGGTCTTGGCTGCCTGCACGAGGTCCAGGGCGACGTACGGAGCCGGGGTGGCGCCGTGGATGCGGTCGTCGAGCATGGCGCGGGCGATCTCGACGACGCCGTCCCAGCTCGTCGCGATCCGGCTCCGGCCGGGCGACGTCGATCGTCGCCGTTGACGACTCCGGCGGCCCAGCGGATCGACTGCTCGAGGAAGTCGGCCGGCTCGAGCAGGACGTCGACGACGCCGAGGCGCAGCGCGTCCTTGGGCTTCATCTGCCGGTTCTGCTGCATCGGGTTGGCGATGATGACCTCGAGCGCATTCGCCGGGCCGATGAGGTTGGGCAGCAGCCACGCGCCGCCCCAGCCGGGGATGAGGCCGAGGAAGACCTCGGGCAGCGACATGGCTGCCGCGGCCGTCGACATCGTGCGGTAGTCGCAGTGCAGGGCCAGCTCGGTGCCGCCGCCCATCGCCGCGCCGTTGACGAAGGCGAACGTGGGGACGTCGAGCTCGCCGAAGCGCCGGAAGACGTTGTGCCCCACCTGGCCGAACTGCTCGATCACGGCGCGGTCGCGGACCAGGCCGATCGCCGACAGGTCGGCGCCGACGGCGAAGATGAACGGCTTGCCGGTGACGGCCGACCGCCGCGAGGTCGGGCATCGCGGCGACCGCGTCGAGCGCGGCGTCGACCGAGGCCAGCCCGGCCGGGCCGAAGGTCGTCGGGCCGGGTGTGGTCGCGGTCGTTGTCGATGGTGATCAGGGCCATGCGTCCCCGCCCCGTCGGGCAGGTCGAGCAGGCGCACGCGGGCGTGGGTGACGACCTCGTCCGGGTTCACGGTCTCGCTCATGCCTTGCTCCCTGCGTAGTTGACGTTCTCCCAGATGACCGTGCCGCCCATGCCCAGGCCGATGCACATCGTGGTGATGCCGTAGCGCGCCTCGGGCGTGCGCTCGAAGTCGCGGGCCAGGTAGGTCATGAGCCGGATGCCGCTCGACGCGAGCGGATGGCCGACCGCGATCGCCCCGCCCATCGGATTGACCCGGGGGTCGTCGTCGGCGATGCCGAAGTGGTCGAGGAAGGCCAGCACCTGCACGGCGAAGGCCTCGTTGACCTCGAAGAGGTCGATGTCGGAGATGCTCAGGCCGGCGCGCGACAGGGCCTTCTCGGTGCTGGGCACCGGGCCGACGCCCATGACCTCGGGCTCGACGCCGGCGAAGGCGAAGCCGACCATGCGCATCTTCTTCTGCAGGCCCAGCTCGTCGGCCACGTTCTCCGCGGCCAGCAGCGCGGCGGTGGCGCCGTCGTTGAGGCCCGAGCTGTTGCCGGCCGTGACGCGGCCGTGCGGGCGGAACGGGGTCTTCAGGCCGGCCAGGCCCTCGAGGGTGGTCGCGGGCCGCGGCGCCTCGTCGGCGGTGAGCAGGCCCCAGCCCTGCTCGCTCGAGCGCATGGCCACGGGCACGAGGTCGGGCTGGATCCAGCCCTGCGCGTAGGCGTGTGCGGTCTTCTGCTGGGAGCCCAGGGCGAAGGCGTCGGCGCGCTCCTTGGTCAGGTGCGGGAACCGGTCGTGCAGGTTCTCGGCGGTGTTGCCCATGATGAGGGCGTCGACGTCGACGATCCGCTCGGCCAGGAAGCGCGGGTTGGGGTCCATGCCCTCGCCCATGGGGTGCCGGGACATGTTCTCGACGCCGCCGGCGAGCGCCACGTCGTAGGCGCCGGCCATGATGGCCGCGCTGAGGGTGGTGACGGCGGTCATCGCGCCGGCGCACATGCGGTCCACGGAGTAGCCGGGAACGGTGTTGGGCAGCCCGGCCAGCAGGGCGGCCGTGCGCCCGATGGTCATGCCCTGGTCGCCCATCTGGGTGGTCGCGGCGACGGCGACGTCGTCGATGCGCGCCGGCGGCAGGTCGGGGTTGCGACGCAGCAGCTCGCGGAAGACCGTGACGACGAGGTCGTCGGCCCGGGTCTCGGCGAGGGCGCTGCCGGCCCGGCCGAAGGGGGTGCGCACCCCGTCCACGAATACGACATCGGCGGTGGAACGACCCACGACGACTCCCAGGCTCGGATCGACGGCCGCCCGGGCGGGCGGTCAGCGGCCATATTACCGGCGAGTAACACGACTGGCTACTCGCCAGTAACCCCATCCTCCGGCGGGTCCGGGACGGCCGCGAGGGCCGCGCACAGCAGCGGGCAGGCAGCGGTCGACCTGCCAGGCCCGGGCGCCGCAGTCGCGCAGGACCGCGGCGACGGTCTCCTCGTCGGCCCGCTCCGGCGGCGACCAGCACAGCCGTCGCACGGTGTCGGGGGACAGCAGGTTCTCCACCGGCATGCGACTCCTGCTCGGCCGCGCTTCGCCAGCGCCGTGCGGGCGGCGCTGAGCCGCGCGAAGGCCTCGGGATCGCGATCGGCCCACGCCCGCGGCGGCGGCGGCCCGGACGGCGGCGGCGACGAGGCGGGCAGGGCCGAGACCGGCAGGGCCTGGGCCGCGGCGATCGCCGCCCACCAGCGGTTCAGGTAGCGGTGCGCGCCGCGCCCGTTGAACTCCTTCATGCCGGCGAGCTCGTCCGCGCTGCCTGGCGGCGTGGTTGCCGCGGCCACGATCGACGCATCGGGCAGGAGTCCGGCCGACCGCGATGTCGCGCGTGCGGGCGATGTCGTCGCGTGCCTGCCACAGCGCCCGCACGATGGCCAGCGCGCGCGGCTTGCGGATCCGGTGGATTCCGGACGTGCGCCGCCACTCGTCCTCGCCGCGCTCGCGCGGGGCGAAGGAGAGCAGCGCCTCGAACTCCTGGCGCGCGATCTCCTCCTTGCCCGCGGCGACCAGCGCCGCGGCCATCGCGTCGCGGAGCTCGACGAGGAGCTCGACGTCGAGCGCGGCGTACCGCAGCTGCGCGGCGGACAGCGGGCGGACGGACCAGTCCGTGGCGCCGTGGCCCTTCTCGATGACCTCGCCCAGCTCGCTGCTGCACCAGGGCGGCCAGGCTCACCCGCTCGCGACCGAGGAGCCGGCCGGCGAGCTCGGTGTCGAACAGCGCGCGACGGACGCAGGCCCACCTCGGCGAGGCAGGCGAGATCCTGGGTGGCGGCGTGCAGGATCCACTCGACACCCTCGGTGGCCTCGCTGCACGGGGGCCAGGTCGGGCACGGCGATCGGGTCGATCAGGGCGGTGCCGGCGCCCTCGCGGCGCATCTGCACGAGGTAGGCGCGCTGGCTGTAGCGGTAGCCGGACGCGCGTTCGGCGTCGAGGGCCAGCGGTCCGGTGCCGGCGGCGAGGCGGTCGGCGTACGCGAGCAGTGCGGCCTCGGTGGTGATGACCGCGGGCACGCCCTCACGCGGCTCGTACGGGGCACGGGGCTCTGGGGCCGGTTCGGTGACGTCGGCCGCGGATGTCGGGGCTGGCTCGCTCACATGCGTCCGCGTCGTCGTCGCGCGCCCACCTGCGCGACCCCCTGGGGGATGGGCGGCAGACCAGCGGCCTGCGCCATGAGGTCGACCCACGCCGACACGTGCGCCGCCATGTCGTCGAGCACCTCTCCGGTGTCGGGCGCCTCGACCGGCGTCCACGAGGCCCGGATCTCGACGAAGCCGTCCGACGGGCGGTCGGCCATCGTGCCGAACGAGCGACCGGAGGTGCGCGTCACGGTGCCGCCGAGCTGCGTGGTGCGGCACCCGCGACCGGCGAGCGACCTCCGTGACCCAGCTCCAGCCGACCTCGTGCAGCAGGGGCTCGTCGATGAGGTCGTCCTCGAGCGCCGCCCGCACGAACACGACCGCACGGAAGGAGCCGTTCCACTCGTCGACCCCGTCGGGATCGTGCAGCAGCACGAAGCGACCCGAGGCGGCATCGGAGTCGGGATCGCTCATCTCGGCCGTGAGGGCCACGGCCGCCGGGGCCAGCCGCTGGGGCGCGGGGGTCTCGTCGAGCTGGAACTCCGGGCGCAACTGCGCTCCCTTCAGCTGCTCGAGGGCCAGCGCGAAGGGGTCGGTTCCGGTGACGATCGACCTCACTCCGTCAGGCTATGCGGCCCGAGCGCGCGTCCCCCCGCGGCGCGCCGCAGCACGCCCAGCGGTCGGTGCTCGGCCCCTAGGGTGGCGCCATGGCCTCCCTCCTGGCGATCCTGTCGAGCCTCATGTGGGGCACGTCCGACTTCCTCGGCGGGGTCACCAGCCGGCGGCTGCCGGCCCTGGCCGTGTACGGGCTGTCCCAGGCGGTGGGCTTCGTGGTGCTCGTCGCCGTGGCGACGGTCGTGGGTGGCTGGTCGGCCGATCCGGGGTACTGGCCGTGGGCGATCGGGTCGAGCGTCCTCGGCATGATCGGGATGCTGGCCTTCTACCAGGCCCTGTCCATCGGCCCGATGGGCATCGTGTCGCCCCTCGTGGCGCTGTCCGTGCTGGTTCCGGTCGCGGTGTCGCTGCTGCGTGGGGAGCTGCCGGCTGCGATCCAGGTGCTGGGCATCATCCTGGCGATCAGCGGCATCCTGCTCGCCAGCGGACCCGAGCTGTCCGGTGCCGAGACGGCCAAGCCGCTCATCCTCGCCGGCGTGGCCGCGCTGGCCTTCGGCGGCATGTTCGTGCTCATGGCCGAGGGCAGCAAGGTACGACCCGCTCATGACGATGACAGGCATGCGGGTGACGACCGTGGTCATCTTCGCCGTGATCCTGCTGGTGGCTCGCAACCTCGGCGGTGCGCGACCGGCGGACGCCCTGCCCGCTCGCGGCGATCGGTGTCCTCGACGCGGCCGCGAACGTCACCTTCGGCTACGCCACCACGATGGGCCTGCTGTCCACCACTGCCGTGCTCGGCGACCTGTACCCCGTGGTGACGGCGGTCCTGGCCGCGATCTTCCTGCGCGAGCGGCTGCGGCCGGTGCAGTACGCGGGCGTCGTCGTCGCGCTCGGCGGGCGTGCTCATGATCGCCGGCGGCGGCTGACGTCGTCGGCGGCCTGGGTCGGCGGGTCAGGCGTCGGCCCCTGCGTCGCCCTGCGGCTCGAGGGTCATCGAGATCGAGTTGATGCAGTAGCGCAGGTCCGTCGGGGTGCCGTAGCCCTCACCCTCGAACACGTGCCCGAGGTGCCCGCCGCAGGTCGCGCAGCGCACCTCCGTGCGCACGCCGCCCGAGGGAGCGGTCCTCGAGGTAGACGACGCTGTCCTTGGCCAGCGGGGCGTAGAAGCACGGCCAGCCGCAGTGCGAGTCGAACTTCGTGTCGCTGCGGAACAGCTCGGCGCGGCAGGCGCGGCAGCGGTAGACGCCCTCGGTCTTCGTGTCGGTGTACTCGCCGACGAAGGGCGCCTCGGTGCCGGCCTCGCGCAGGACGTGGTACTCCTGCGGGTTCAGCTCGGCGCGCCAGTCGGACTCGTCCTTGCGCGACCGGGTACGCCGCCCCGTCGGGTCGGGTGCTGCCGTCGCGGGCAGGGGTGCTGTGGGCCATGGAAGGACCCTAAGCCCGCGATCAGCCGTCCTGCACCGTGCGCACTCCGAGGAGCGCGCCGAAGCCGATGAGCCCGAGCACCGCTGATGGCGTCGGTCCAGCGCAGGGCCGTGGTGCCCATGCGGCCGCCCAGCGCGCCGGCGACGCCCGCCAGGGCGAGGTGGAAGAGCAGCGACCCGAGCGCGATCCCGATCACGAAGGCGACCGCGGTGGTCGGCCCCGCGGCGACGTCGGCCGCGGCAGCCCCGGAGAAGACCGCGCCCCAGGTCAGGATGGTCAGCGGGTTGGACGCGGTCGCCACCAGCCCGGTGCGCAGCGCCTGCCGCGGCGCCACCACCTCACCGTCGTCCTCGGCCCCCATGCGGACCCGGAACGCGTCGCGCAGGGTGCGCGCGCCGAGGAACACGAGGACGGCGGCGCCCAGCAGTCCCAGCCCGATCCGCAGGGGCGCCAACTGCAGCAGCGCCGCCGCACCGAGGGCGCCGAGGATCGCGTAGCCGAGGTCGACGGTGGCGGCGCCGATGCCGATCGCGGCGCCCGAGCGCCAGCCGAACCGGGCGCTCGTGCGCACGCACAGCAGCCAGATCGGGCCGACGTTCGCGGCCGCGAGCGCGCCGATGCCGAGTCCGGTCAGGAGTGCTCCCCACATGCGCGCAGTATCGCGCGGCCCGCGCCATCCGGGTCGAGTAGGGTCGGGCCGTGAGCGACATGCTGGACACCCGCGCCTCCTGGCTGGCCGACGACGAACTCGCCTCGGCACGCGAGCGACTGCCCATCGTCTACGTCGATGCCATCCCCGTGCGCACCGACGAGCGCGGTCAGGTCACCGCGGTCGGCCTGCTCCTGCGCGGCATGCCCGACGGCAGCATCTCGCGCGCGGTCGTCTCCGGCCGGGTGCTCTACGGCGAGCGCGTGCGCGACGCGCTGATGCGGCACCTCGAGAAGGACCTCGGCGGCATGGCGCTGCCGCGGGTGTCACCGTCGCCGCAGCCGTTCACGGTCGTGGAGTACTTCCCGAGCCCGGAGGTGACCGGCTTCCACGACCCGCGCCAGCATGCGGTGTCACTGGCCTTCGTCGTGCCCGCTCGACGGCGACTGCACGCCGTCGCAGGACGCCCTGGACCTCGTGTGGGTCACGCCCGGAGGAGGCAGCCTCCGCGCAGTTCCAGTCCGAGATGTCCGGCGGCCAGGGCCGGCTCGTGCGCATGGCCCTCGCGCACTGCGGCCTGCTGCCCTAGCCCGGCCCGGCGTCGCGGCGGGAACTGCGGCGCACGCTTCTCCAGCTTCGCCGTGATCGCCTCGATGAGGTCGGGCCGGCGGAACGCCGCGCGCATCTCCACGAGCGACGACTCGACGGCTGCGTCGAGGTCCTGGCCGTCCGCCAGCAGGAGCTGGGCCTTGATGACGGCCATCGCGGTCGGAGAGCTGTGGTCGGCGAGCTCGCGGGCCCAGGCCAGTGCCGCGCCGACGACGTCGTCGCTCACCTCGCGCACGAGCCCGATCGCGAGCGCCTCCTGCGCGTCGAGGGTGCGCGAGCTCAGGAGCAGGTCGGTCGCGGCCGGCAGGCCCGACCAGCCGGGGGAGCAGCCACGCGACGCCGTACTCGGCGATCAGGCCCAGTCGGCTGAACGAGGCGCTGAAGGTTGCGGACGGCGCGGCGAACCGCGCGTCAGCGCACAGGGCCAGCACGAAGCCGATGCCCGCGCAGGGTCCGTTGACCGCCATGGCGACCGGCGTGCCGATGCGCAGGGCCGTCGTGGGCAGGGTGCTGACGTCCTGCCCGTCGAGGTAGCCGTCGAGCGCGGACGGACCCTCGGCGAGGATGCCGAGGTCGGCGCCGGAGCAGAAGCCCCGACCGGCACCGGTCACGACGATGGCTCGCACCTGCGGATCGGCGTCGGCGCGGCGCAGGAGGTCGGCATACATCTCGCCCATGCCCGGGCAGCATCGCGTTGAGGCGGTCGGGCCGGTTCAGCGTGATGAGGGCGATGACGTCGCGGACCTCGTACCGGACGAGGTCGTCGGACGCGTCAGTCATGTGCGTCGGCTCACCGGGTCCGCTCGACCGGCTCGTCGTACGGGTCGATGCCCAGCAGTGTCTCGTCCTCCGGGGTCAGGTCGCGGGCGGGACCGTCGAACTGGTCGCGGAACGGATCGGCTCGCTCGGCGTCGCTCTCGTCGTCCGACGTACGCGTCGTCCTCGGGATCGTCCGGGTCGACGACGTGCATCGCGGCCTGCTCGGCCGGCATCCACGGCGCCGGGGTCAGACCGCCGGAGTGCATCGGGTCGTCGCTGGAGTCCTCGGCGTCCTCCATGGCCAGGACGTCCTCGATGTCCTCGAGCGGGTACGGCAGGCCGTCGGTGTCGCCCTCGCCGCCACCGCCGTTGAGGGCGTTGTGCGTGGCCTCGGCCTCCATGATCATCGTCAGGCGCTCGGCCTGGTCGGCGGCGTCGCCCGCGGCGTCCATGCCGTGAACCGTGGCGCGCGCCACCTCGGCGGGGGAGGCGGAACCGGCAACTGTCTCGCTCATCCTGGTCACCTCCTTCGCATGTGCTCGACAGCACCACAGTAACCCCCGTGACGCGAGGAACGCCCCGGGTTGAGCGGGACGTAAGTACTTGACTTTGCGGTTCTGTGTCAGGCTGTCTCCCATGACTGCACTCGCCGACAACGTGCTCCGATCAGCGGCTGCTCATCGACCTCGAGCCGGTCGTCGAACGCGAGCTGAACCGGCACCTCGCGACGGCCAAGGAGTGGTTCCCGCACGAGTACGTGCCGTGGAGCGAGGGCGAGGACTTCGCCGGTCCGCTGGACGGACGCGAGTGGACAGCCGGACGAGGCCGCGCTTCAGCGACGCCGCGCGCACGAGCCTGATCGTCAACCTCCTGACCGAGGACAACCTGCCCAGCTACCACCTACGAGATCGCGACGTTCCTCGGCCTCGACGGCGCGTGGGGCACGTGGGTCGGACGCTGGACGGCGGAGGAGGGCCGGCACGCCATGGCCATCCGCGACTACCTGCTCGTCACGCGCTCGATCGACCCGGTGGAGATGGAGCGCGCACGCATGGTGCACATGACGGAGGGCTTCCGCGCGATCCACCCGGGCCTGCTCGCCGGACTCTCCTACGTGTCGTTCCAGGAGCTCGCGACCCGCGTGTCGCATCGCAACACCGGCGCGGCCACGGGCGATCCTGTCGCCGAGCAGCTGTTCGCGCGCATCGCACTCGACGAGAACCTGCACATGCTGTTCTACCGCAACGTGCTCGATGCGGCGTTCGACCTCGCGCCCGACCAGACGATGGTGGCGGTGCTGAACTCGGTGCGCGACTTCGCGATGCCGGGGCACGGCATCGAGGGCTTCGGTCGCAAGGCCGTGCAGATCGCCGTGGCGGGGATCTACGACCTGCGCCAGCATCGCGAGGAGGTCGTCATGCCCGTCCTGCGCAAGTGGCGCGTGTTCGAGCGCGAGGACCTCGGGCCCGCCGGGGAGCAGGCCCGTGAGGAGCTCGCGGCGCTCATGGCCGACATGGACGTGCAGGCGTCGCGGTTCGAGGAGAAGCGCGACGCGCTCGCGGCGCGACTGGCCGCGCGCGGCTGACACGGCAGCTCAGGCAGCGGCCGACAGGACTACGCCGGGTCCGCGAGTCGGGCGGTCAGCCAGGCCTCCACGACGTCGGCGAGCACCGACAGCGGCAGGGCGCCGGACGCCGAGCACGCAGTCGTGGAACGCCGCGATGTCGAAGCGGTCACCGAGGGTGGCCTCGGCGTCGGGCTCGCAGCCGCTCGATCTCCATGCGACCGGTCATGTACGACAGCGCCTGTCCGGGGTAGGCGATGTAGCGGTCGATCTCCGCTTCGACATCGATCGGCGCGACCGGCGTGTTCTGCGACATGTAGTCGACCGCCTGCTGCCGCGTCCAGCCGAAGGCGTGCATCCCGGTGTCGACGACCAGCCGGCTGGCGCGCCACACGTCGGCCGAGAGCATGCCCATGCGCTGGAGCGCGCGAGGAGTACAGGCCCATCTCGTCGGCGAGCCGCTCGGAGTACAGGCCCCAGCCCTCGACGTAGGCCGTGAAGAACGAGCAGTCGGCGGATCATCGGCAGGTCCGGGGTCTCGAGGGCCAGGGAGATCTGGAAGTGGTGGCCCGGGCACGGCCTCGTGGAAGGCGACCGACTCGAGGTCGAACGACGTGCGCTCGGTGGGCTCGTTCACGTTCGTGTAGTAGGTGCCCGGCCGCGAGCCGTCCAGGGCCGGCTGCATGTAGTACGCCGGCGGGGCGCCCTCCGCCTCGAGCTCGGGGATCGCCTCGAGCGCGCACACCGCCTCCGGCACGCGACCGAACCAGTCGGGTGCGACGCGCCTCGGCACGGCGGACGGTCGCCTCGGCCGCGTCGAGGATCTCCTGCGACGATCGCCAGCGCAGGGTCGGGTCGGACTGCAGCCGCTCGAAGATCGCCGGGCACGTCGCGGGTGCCGAACAGCTGCCTCGCCCAGGTCCGCGGAACTCCGCGTGGACTCCGCGCGACGAGCTCCAGGCCGGTCTCGTGCAGGTCCTCCGGCGTCCGGTCTGTCGTGGTGTGCCGTCGCACCAGGCGCCGGTACCGCTCCAGGCCGTCGGGCAGGTGGACCAGCCCCACGCTCGTCGCGCGAGCGCGCCGTGGGCAGCACGTCGCTGACGAGGTCGTCCCGGTGGTCCGCGATCGCCGGACGCACCTCGTCGGCGATGACGGCGTCGAGGCGGGCCCGCCACGCATCCGCACCGTCCCAGTCCGCGGGCGGCTCGATCGCCAGCGGGCTCGGAATCGCCGCGAGGAAGCGGTCGATCTGGTCGACGGCCATCTGGACGAGGTGCGCCACGGGGGTCAGCCCCGCTTCGCGACCCTCGCGCAGCCGTGCCGACGCCTGCACGAGGTAGCGCGGCACCTGCGAGAGCCGGGCGAGGTAGTCGTCCGCCTCCTCCGGGCTCGGTCAGGACGACCATGCGCAGGTAGGCGAGGAGGATCGACGACGGGCTGACCGGGAAGGCCGCGGCGGTGTAGTCCAGCGCCTGCGCCGCCATCGCGTCGTCCTCGTAGCCCAGCAGCGCGATCATGACGGCGACGGTGACCGCATCCTGCTCGTCCAGCGCGGGCACGTCGACGGCCAGGAGCTCGCCGCGCAGTCCGGCCCGGACCTCGGCGCGTTCCTCCTCGTCCGCGGAGGAGAGGTCGGCGAGGTGGGCGTCGTACTCGCGGAACCCGATCAGCGTCGCCTCGAGCGGCTCGGCGGCGAGGACGAGTCCAGCAGGCGCTCGGCGAGGTCGGCAACAGCGTCGGCGGGTGCGGGCATGCGGTAACGCTAGGACACGGGGTCGTCGTCCGCGGCCGGGACCCACAGGTTCGCGTCGACCGTGCCCGGCACCCGCTGCCAGGCCGGATCCGCGTCGAGGGCATCGGTGAGCGTCTGCAGTCCCGGATCCGAGGCCGGGTCGCCGAGCACGATGCAGGTGGTGCCCGGCGGAACGAGGGTGGGCCGGTCGACGGAGTAGAGGTAGCCGTGCGACTCGATGAGGCGCTCGCGGCCCCAGTAGTCGGCGCGACCGTCGATCCAGATGAGGACGTCGGGGCGCGTCAGGATGATGGAGGCGGCCTCCAGGGAGCCGCCGAACATGCGGCAGTCGCGGGGGCAGTGCGTCGTTGACCGCGGCGGTCGCGGGCTCGGCGTGACGCGACCCGGCGAACAGCGCGAACGGGGCGAGGATCACCAGGACGCCCCAGAGGATGACCCGCCAGAAGCCGTCGCTCGTCCACTCCGGCAGCCGTCGGCGCAGCGTACCGGGCGTCCGGCGGCGGGTCGGCGACCCGACCGTGGAGGCGGTCGACGAGCGCGGTGAACGCAGCGGCCGCGAGCGGGGCGAGGGTCAGCATCGCGACGGGGATGAAGCGGATGAACAGGAAGCCACCGAGGGCGTAGGGGACGGACCCGAGGGCGAGGGCCGCGGCGAGGGGCAGCCGGGGGTCGTCGCGGCGGCGACGCCAGGCGGCGACGCACCACCACAGCGCGAGCACGACGACGGCCGCGACTGCGAACGCGAGCGGCCACCAGCGCAGGCCCATCTCTGAGTCGAACGGGCTCGACCACTCGTAGATGAGGTCGCGACAGGCGGTGAGCACCACGCTCGAGCGCTCGAACACGTCGGTCCCGTAGGGGCCGAGGAGGACGCCGACGGCGAGACCCACCAGGCCCGCGACGATCATCACCACCCGAGTCAGGACGCGGGGACCGCCGGTGAGCGCCCAGATGACGGTCCAGGCGAGGCCGGCTGCGGCCGCGAGCGTCGACCACGACAGGTGGATCCAGTTGCCGGTCCACGAGAACAGGAGGCCGGCGGCGAGGGCCACGGCGCCATTGAGCAGGCTGCCGTGGCGTGCTGCCCGGTCGGCCCAGGCGAGCGCGAAGACGATGGACAGCAGGAACAGCGCCTGTGCCGCCAGCGCGGGACGGGGCGAGAGGATCGGCAGGATCGCGCCGCTGGTGACGATGAGGACCCCGACCGTCTGGACGCGCCGCGCACCCAGGCGCCGGGCGAGGACGGCCGTGAGCGAGAGCGTGAGCACGATGCACGCGACGGTGACGAGGTACAGCCCCCACGAGCCGAGGGCATCCCAGGCGATCGCGAGGAGGACGTTCCAGGCCGGGGAGTTCGGGTAGAACAGCCCGTCGACCGGCGCCCAGCTCCACGTGTCGGGCGCGCCAGCGGGAAGCCGTCGAGGGCCTCCTGCCCGGCGCGGATCTGCCAGTAGGGGTCGGTGTCGTGGACCGTCCCGGCCAGCGTCACGGCGATGGCGAGGATCCATCCGCCGAGCAGCCAGCGGTCCCGTGGGCCGGCCGTGCGCGCGACGTCGGTGCTCATGCCGTCACCGTATTGCCCGGGACGCTCGAACTATCGTGATGGCATGCCGACGACTGGGCACCGGGCGCCGACCTCAGGACGACGCGGAGGTGCCGCTGCTCGACGCCCTGCGCTGGCAGCGCGACGTCGTGGAGGCGGCCGCGAGCCCGACGGCGGCGCGGATCCTCGACGCCGTCATCGACGGACGTGGACGCCGGGGGAGCGCTGGCGGGCGTGCTGCCCACTCGCGTCCGCTTCGGGTCCTTTCCGGGGTTGCGCGTGATGGCGGCGGTGCACCTCCTGGCGCTGGAACGGCAGGCGCCGCGGGTGGCGCTTCGGCTCCCGACGCTCGGCGGCACGCCGCCGCGGACGGCGGGGGAGGCTGCCGCCTTCGGCCGGGACGTCGTCGCGGCGCTGGCCGACCGGCCCGACGTCCTGCGCACGAGCCTGGCCCGCACTCCCGCAGACGAACGAGACCGGTCGCGCAGCGCTGCTGCGCGCGGTCCTGTCGCGCGAGGACGCGCGACGGCCGGTGCGCCTGCGCGAGATCGGGGCCTCGGCGGGGCTCAACCTGCGGCCGGACGCACTGCCGGGGATCCCCGCGCTCGAGGTCGGTCCGCTGCCGCCGGTCGCGGACCGCCTCGGCTGCGATCTGGAGCCCGTCGACGTCGAGACCGCCGCCGGGCGGGCGTGGCTCTCGTCGTACGTGTGGGTGGACGATGTCGAGCGCTTCGAGCGGCTGGGCCGGGCCCTGGCGATCGCTCACGAGATCCCGGCCACGGTCCTCCGCGCCGATGCGGCGTCGTTCTGCGCCGACCTGCACACGTGCCGGGCACCACCACGGTGCTGTGGCACAGCGCGATGTGGGCGTACCTGTCCGCCGCAGGAGCGCAGCGGGATCCTGCGCGGGATCGCGCGCGCCGGCGCAGGAGCATCGGCGCAGGCACCGCTCGTGCACGCCTCGTGGGAGTGGGACACCAGCCTGCCGGGGGACGTGGCGTTCGGGCTCGTCGTGCGGCGCTGGGACGGCGGACCCGACGACGGGCGACCTCGACGGCTCGCCACCGGACGCAGCCACGGCGACCAGGTCGAGTCGCTGCCCGAGGGGACATGGGTGACGATCGATCCGCTGCTCACCGAGGCGGGGTGATCCCGACCTCCGCCCCGATCCGCAGCGCCGCGGCCTCGACGACGGCCCGGGACTGAGCCGTCCGCTCGAGGGGACGCCCGCCGCGCACCTGCGACTTCGACAGCTTGCGGCCAGCGGCGTCGGTGAGCGAGCCGGTGGTGCACGACGTCGGTGTCGAGGAACGCCGCGGCGCCGGCGTGCGGTGCCAGGAACCGCTGGGCGGCCGTGGCTGCGCGCAGGTCCTCCCCGCGCACCACGTGCGTGACGCTGCGAGCGGCGTCGTCGACGACGGAGGCGAGGTGGTAGGCCGGCAGGTCGTCGCGCCGCCAGACCACGAAGTCACCGACCTCGTGCGCGAGGTCGACCATCGCGTCCGCCGATGTCGAGTTGCGTGCCCGGGGGCACGTGAACGCGCAGCGCCGTGCGGCCGGGGTCAGGCGGTACCCGGCCGTGCGGCAGTCCCCCGGGCAGCCGCCGCGTGGCGGGCCGGCGAGCGCGCTGCGGGGGCACGCGCAGGCGTAGGTCTCCAGGCTCGAGTCGAGCAAGCGCGGAGCAGGCGTCCCGGTAGGGGCGCAGCCGCTCGCGGGTCGGCGGCCGCGCGCGCCACCTCGGCCGCGTCCCGAGGTCCGCTGCTCCACTCGATGCCCAGCCAGGCGAGCACGTCGAACACGTCCTGCACGTACTCAGGCCGCGACCGGGCCGCAGTCCAGGTCGTCGATCCGCAGGTGCACGGTGCCGGCGAGCCCACGGGCCAGCCAGTCGACCAGGAGGGCGTTGACGGCGTTCCCCAGGTGCAGGTAGCCGCTGGGGGTCGGGGCGAACCGGGTGATCACGGCTCGAGGTGCGCCGCGGCCTTGACGTCGCGCGCGTAGACGTCGACGTAGTCGAGGCCTCCCAGTTCGATGAGCGCGTCGCGGAGGAGGTCGGTGATCTCGTCCGGCCCCATCCGCCGCGCATCGATCGCGAGGCGGGGTGACAGCCGCACCTCGACGCGCTCGCGCCCGCGCCGGCGCCCGCGGATAGGTCGTCGTGATGGCGTGCACCGGCACGTCGGGGTTCGCCTCGATGATCGGGATCAGGATGCGCTTGTGCAGCCGGTGCAGGCTGCGATGGTCCGGTGAGCGGGTGCCCTCGGGTACAGGCCGAGCATGCCTCCGCCGGCGCAGCGCGCGGCCGGCCATGTCCAGTGGCCCACCCCGTGGCCTCCTCGTCGCCCCGGCGCAGCGGGATCTGGCCCATGAGCCGGAAGAAGACCGCGCCCCGCCGCTGGAAGACCTCGGCCTTCGTGAAGGCGGTCACGCGCCACCAGTGGCTCATGACCGCGGCGACCGGGTCCATGGCCGACACGTGGTTGCCCACGAGGATCGCCGCGTCCCGGCGCCGACGTTCGACGATCCGGTCGTCGTGACCGCCCACCGCAGGCGCAGGAGTCGCATGCAGGCGATCGTGGCCCAGTAGGTGCGCGCCCGCCCCGGTCGGCCGATGCGCATGCCGGGGTACAGCCGGCGCCCCGTCTCGAGTGCCGCGGCGTAGTCCGCGTCGTCTGCCATGACGCCATCATGTCGAATCGTGCCCTCGGGCCGCAGAATGTCCCCATGGAGTCGGCGCTGCCGCTGGCCTTCACCGCGTCCTGGGCCAGCGGCATCAACCCGTACCTGCTGGTCCTGATGATGGGCCTGCTGGGGCGCTTCGCGGACTGGGACGTGCCGGCCGGGCTCGAGCGGGTCGACGTGCTGGTCATCTTCGCCGTGCTGGCCGTCGTCGACACGATCGCGGACAAGGTCATGCTGGTCGACTCGGCGTGGGATGCCGTCAACACCGTCATCCGGCCGGTGGCCGGCGCCGTGGTGGCGGCCCTGATCGCCTCCCCGACGACGCGACATCCCGACCGTGGCGATCGCGGCCGCCGGCGGCACCATCGCGCTCGTGACGCACCTGGCGAAGGCCACCACGCGCATCGCGGTCAACACCTCGCCGGAACCGGCGAGCAACGTCGCGGTGTCGGTCGTGGAGGACGTCGCGGTCGCCGGCGTCATCGTCGTGGCCGTGATCAATCCATGGGTTGCCGCTGGCCTGGCCCTGATCCTGCTGGTCACCGGTGCGGTCGATCGCCCTGGCCCTGCTCAGGGTCGCGCGAGCGGGCCTCCGGCGGCTTCGTCAGTGACCCGCGGTGACCCGTGCCGCATGCAGGGCCATCCACGGCGGGACGTCGTCGGCCTCGAGCGGGCGCGACCACAGGTAGCCCTGGGCCATCCCGGCGCCGAGGTGCCGCAGGACGTCGAGCTGGTGCGGTGACTCCACGCCCTCGGCGATGACGTCCAGCCGCAGGGCGCGCGCCATGCTGATGATGGCGTCCACGATGGCAGGCGCGGCCGAGTCCTCCGTGGACAGCGCCGCGACGAACGACTGGTCGATCTTCACGGACGTGACGGGGAGGGCCTTGAGGTACGCCAGCGACGAGTAGCCGGTGCCGAAGTCGTCGACCGCGAGGTGCACGCCCATGGCCCGGATGGCGTTCATGCGTGGCCAGGTGCGGTCCGGCCTCGTCGATGAGGGCGGACTCGGTGATCTCCAGGCGCACCGCGATCCGGCGGCAGTCCGCTGACCGAGAGGAATGGGCAAGCGCGTCGCGCAGGCGCGGGGACCGCAGCTGCCGCGGCGAGACGTTCACCGCGATCCACAGATCGGCTGCCCCGGGCAGCGCCTGGCGCCACCGCCGAGTCTGCTCGAGGGCCTCGGTCATCACCCACTCGCCGAGGGGGACGATCAGTCCGGTCTCCTCCGCGACCGTGACGAACTCGCGAGGACCGAGGACGCCTCGCTCCGGATGGTCCCAGCGGACGAGGGCCTCGAAGCCGACGACCACATCGGTGTCGACATCCATGACCGGCTGGTAGTGGACGCGGAGCTCGTCGGTGATCGAGCGCCCGCCGCAGCCCCTGCTCGGCATCGAGCCGGGCCGCCGCCATCTCGTGCATGGCCTCGTCGAACACGACGGCGCGATTGCGGCCGCCGGCCTTCGCGCGGTACAGGGCCGCGTCGGCGTCGCGCAGCATCGTCGCCGCGTCGGTGTCGACCGCGGAGACCGCGATGCCGATGCTGGCGGAGACGTTCACCTCGTTCCCCTCGAAGACGAACGGCTCCCGGAGGGTCATCGCCGCTCGGTTGGCGAGGCGCTCGACCTCGTCCATCGGCACGTCCTCACAGACGATGACGAACTCGTCGCCGCCGAAGCGGGCGAGGGTGTCACCGGGTCGGAGGACGCTGCTCAGCCGCGCCGACATCTCCACGAGCAGGCCGTCGCCGGCGGCGTGGCCGAGGCTGTCGTTGACCACCTTGAACAGGTCGATGTCGAGGAAGAGCACCGCGACGCGCCCGGTCTGGCGCGTGCCGCGGGCCAGGGCCTGGTCGATGCGGTCGGCCAGGAGGAGCCGGTTCGGCAGGCCGGTGAGCGGGTCGTGCAGGGCCTGGTGCTCGCGTCTCGCGCGACATCTCCGCGGCCTTCTGCACGGCCAGCAGCGGCAGGAGCAGCAGCGGCAGCAGCGCCCAGGAGCCGCTGTCGGCCACGGCCACGACGGCGATCAAGGGGGACAGCGCGAGCACGGCAGCCACCGACACGGTGTAGAAGAGGAACTCCTCGGAGAACGACTCCCACCAGGTCTGGCCGTCGGAGTGTGCGAGTCCGGCCACGAAGGCCAGATTGGCCAGGTGGTAGACGGCCCAGGACCCGATGATCCACCACAGGTCCGACCCGGAGAGCCCCACGTTGGGGTCGAAGGGGGTGCCGCCCTCACCGGCCAGCCACACGACGAGCCAGGCCGCCGTGAGGCTGAGGACGTACTGGCCGACGTTGAAGACGATCTTCCACAGCGGCTTGCGCTGGAGGAGCTCGGCGAGGATGACCGATCCGGCGATCAGGGCGACGGCGGGCGCGATGCCCCAGACGTACATCGTGGCGAAGACGAAGGCCAGGGAGATCGACACGGGGTTGCCCTCGAGTCGGGTCATGACCACCGGACGCAGCTCGCTCAGGACGACGACCGCGACGATCATGGCCAGGGGCGGCCCCATGGCCGACAACGCCGACGGGCTGAGCTGGACGATGGCCCAGGCGAAGAGCCCCCAGCCGGCCCAGGCGCTCACCTGCCAGGTGAAGGCGAACATGGACGGTCGCCAGAGGGAGGGATGGTCGTCAGTTCTGCCCATATCACCCCCTGCTGGTCGGCTCGATGGTAACGGCAGGCGCCCGCACGAGACGCGCCGAACACGCGCGCGACACACCCGCGTGGCCACCACCGGTGGATCCTGCGCTGCCGTCAGGATGGACCGACGACCGAACGCCGGCGACGAGGGGCGGTGATGGCGTGACCACGTCCGTCCTCGCACGCGCGCGGCGCGCGCCGGTCTCCGGTCATGTCGTGGTGCTGCTCGCGTCCTGCGCCGCCTTCGCCGAGCAGCCGCTCGTCGGCCGGCTCCTCCTGCCGGAGGTGGGCGGGTCGATCGTCGCCTGGACCACCACGGTGGTCTTCTTCCAGTCGGCCCTGATCGCCGGGTACCTGCTCGCCGGCTATCTCGAGCGCAAGCCGCCGCGGTGGGGCCTCGTGCTCCTCATCGGGGTCCTCGCCGGTCCCCTCGTGCTCACGGCCCCGTGGCTCAGCGAGGGACCGGGTGCCATCGCCACCCGGCTCGTCCTGATCGCTCCCGGGTACATCGCGCTGACGGCCGTGCCGATCCTGATGGGGCTGCGCGATCGCCTCGTCAGTCCCGGCGGGAACCCCTACCGGCTCAGTGCCACATCCAACGCCGGCAGCCTGCTGGGCCTGGCACTCGGGCTCGCGGCGACGGAGGTCGCGCTCCTGTCGCACGCGCGCCTCGTGTGGTGGCTGGTGTGCACGCTCGCCCTGGCCGGCGCAACCTGGCTCCTCCTCGGCACCCGCATCACTCGCCCCCGGGACCTGTCTGCCGGCGCGGCGGTGGTGGCCACCGCCGGCCGCCTGCGGTGGCTCGGGTACTCCGCCCTGGCGTCCGCGGTGCTCGTGGCCTTCACGACATGGCTGGGCGAGCAGACGGTCGTCATGCCGCTGCTGTGGGTCCTGCCGCTGGCGATCTTCCTCGGGCTGTACTCGTTCGTCTTCGCGGTCCCCGGGGCCCGACGCGGGTGGCCCTCTGTGGTGGCGGTCGCCCTGTGCATGGTCGCCGCGCTGGTCGGCCCGGTGGCGCCGGGAGTCGTGGTCGCCGTCCTCGTGACGATCCCGGTGTTCGGCGTGGCGACCTGGGCCGTGCTGCGACGACTCGAGGCCGCCAAGCCGGACGGGATCCACCTCGCAGCCTTCTGGATCCACGCCGCGGTCGGCGGGGCCGTCGGCGGGGCCCTGGCGACGTTCGCCGCCCCGCTGCTGCTCCCGGACAACTGGGAGGCGCCGGCGCTGCTGCTGGTGTCGGTCGCCCTGGTGCCCGCCGTGGCGGGGGATCGACGCCTGCGCATCGCGCTGCTGGCCGGGGGCATCGTGTTCCTGGCCCTCGTCGCGGTCGTCCTCGTTCGGGTGGCCGACGGTGCCGTGGTGGCCGAGGCGTTCTCGCCCGAGGTGATGGTCGTCCTCGTCTCCTCAGCCGCGGTGGCCCTGACCGCAGCGGCCTTCGACCGGCGAACCGCGGTGGTGGTCGCCGTGGTCGCCGCCGTCGCCCTGCCCGTGGTCCAGCTGCGCGACGGCACGGTCGTCGATCGCGGGCGCAACTTCTTCGGCTCATGGGAGATCGTCGACGCGGCCGACGGGCGGCGCCTGCTCGTCAGCAGCGGGACGATCCACGGATCCGAGCGACGGGACCAGCCCGGCCGTCCCACCACCTACTACGGCGCGGCCACCGGGATCGCCTCGGTGGTGCGGCTGCTCGAGGACGACGAAGGGTGGGGCAGCGCTCGCGTCGCGGGGGTCGGAATGGGAGCCGGGACGGTCTCGGCATGGAGCCGGCCGGGCCAGCAGTGGACGTTCCTCGAGATCGATCCCGACGTGATCCGCATCGCGGCCGAGGACTTCACCTACCTGGACGCGTCGGCCGCCGACGTGACCGTCGTCGAGGGCGATGGCCGGATATCGCTCGACGGGCTGCCGGACGGCAGCCAGCAGCTGCTGATCCTGGACGCCTATCAGGGCGACAGCGTGCCCACGCACCTGCTCACCAGCGAAGCCTGTGCCCTGTACCAGCGCAAGCTCGCAGCGGGCGGGGCCATCGCGGTCCACGTGAGCAACCGGCACCTGCGGCTGGCGCCGGTCGTCGCCGCCTGCGCCGAGGCGAACGGCATGCGCGCACTGGCCCTGACCAACGAGTACGTCGCCCCTGACTCCTCGTCGGCCGGCAGCACGGGTGCGGAGTGGGTGCTCGTCACGGCGAACGCAGGGCTGCTCGCCGACGCCGAGGAAGCCGGCTGGTCCGCCGTGCCCGACCGGGTGCTGTGGACCGACGAGCGCACGCCGCTGCTGGGGATCATCAAGCTGGACTGACGCCGCTGACCTCGCTGCGCGATGCGTGCTGGCACTACGGTGGAGCGGTCGACCCGAACGTCGGGCGACTGCGGTGGCTGGCGCTGCGCCGGCCGCCGATTCGCAGGGAGGTCGGCGCGTGACGCTGGTCGGACGGGTGCTGCGCCTCGCGGGCGGGGCCGCGGTGGCCCTTCTGCTCGGAATCCCGGCCACGGCCGGCGCTGTCGCCTCGGCGTCGGATGCCACGGCCCCGCTGGTCATCGGTGCCTACGAGTTCCCCGAGAGCCAGATCATGGCCGAGCTGTATGCGGGAGTCCTGCGCGAAGCAGGGCAGCCGGTGCGAATCGTGACGGTCGGCAACCGTGAGGAGATGGGCCCGAGGCTGCGGAAGGGCACGGTGCAGGTCGTTCCCGAGTACCTGGGCTCCCTGGCGGAGTATCTGAACGCGCGCGCGAACGGGGCGGCCGCGTCGCCCGTGGCGAGCAACAGCCGGGCTCGCACGCTGCGGAGCGCGCGTGAACTGGGCCGACCCCTGGGCCTGTCGATTCTCCGGCCGTCCCGAGCACAGAACGTCAACGCGTTCGCGGTGAAGTCGGCCTTCGCAGCGGAGAACGGGCTGACCACGATCTCGGACCTCGCCGCCTGGAGCCAGACCCACCCCGTGCGCCTCGCCGGGCCGCCGGAGTGCCCCCAGCGACCCTTCTGCCTGCCTGGCCTCGAGCGCGTGTACGGCATGCGGGTTGCAGAGTTCGTGTCGACCGACACCGGCGGACCGCTGACTCGCGCGGCGATCGATACCGGAATGGTCGACGTCGGCGTCCTCTTCAGCACCGATGGCTCCGTCGCCGACCTCGACTTCACGGTGCTGCAGGACGATCGTCGACTGCAGAACGTCGACAACCTCGTGCCGGCCATCCGCAGCGACGCGCGAACCCCTGCCGTCGTCACGGCACTGAACCGACTGTCGGCTGTGCTCACGACCGAGGACCTCATCCTCATGAACAAGGCGGTCGACCTCGACCGTCGCTCGCCCAGGCGGGTCGCGGCCGAGTACCTCGCGGCCACGGGACTCACGCGCTGACCTCGCTGCGGCTCGTAGGATCGCGGCATGACGCGCGCGCGAGACGCAGATCCGCGAGCAGCAGCCCGCCGATGCCCCGGCGGTGGCACGCGTGCTGGCCGCGGCGTTCGTCGACGAGCCGGCAGTGGTGGGGCTCGAGGCGGCGCTCGCCCGCGTCCGGACAGTGCGGGTTTCGTGGCGGTCGTCGACGGCGAGGTCGTCGGGCACGTGCGCATCACGCGCGGCTGGGTGGACGCCCCGGAGCGCGCGGTGGAGGTGATGGTCCTCAGCCCGCTGTCGGTGGCCCCCGCCCGCCAGCGTCAGGGGATCGGCGAGGCGCTGGCGGCCCGCGCCGTCGCCGAGGCCGACGACCGGGGGGCACCGGCGATCCTGCTCGAGGGGGACCCGGGCTACTACTCGCGGCTCGGCTGGGGCCCGGCCGCCGACCTGGGCATCACGCCGCCCTCGCCCCGCATCCCGGCCGCCGCGTGCCAGGTGGTGCGGCTCGCGGCGTACGAGCCGTGGATGCGCGGACCGCTGGTCTACGCGGACACGTTCTGGGAGCACGACTGCGTGGGCCTGCGCGGCGAGGACCTCGCTCGGGTCCGGGCCGCACTGGGGGAGTGACGCCTGTCTGCGGCAGCGACCTACGCTGCGTCCATGGCGCGGGTGCTGGTCACGGGGATGTCAGGGGCCGGCAAGAGCACCCTGCTCGACGCCCTCGCCCGTCGGGGCTACTGCACCGTCGACACCGACTATGACGGCTGGGAAGTGGCGGACGCCCAGTGGGACGAGCCGAGGATGAGCGCACTGCTCGATGCCCACCCCACGATCGCGGTGTCCGGGACGGCGGAGAACCAGGGTCGCTTCTACGACCGGTTCGAGCACGTGGTGTACCTGTACGTCCCGCTCCCGACGCTCCTGGACCGGGTGCGGGTCCGGACCACCAACCCCTACGGCAAGACGGCCGAGCAGCAGGCGGACATCACGCGGTACGTGGCGGAGGTGGAGCCGCTGATCCGTCGCGGTGCGACCCTCGAGCTCGACGGGCTGCTGCCGGTCGACGATCTGGCCGACCGGGTCGAGCGCTGCCTGCGGGGGACCGGACAGGACGAAGGCCCCTCACCGTCGTGAAGGGCCTCGCCTGCAGATGTCTCAACCTACGTGTCCGAGGGGGGACTTGAACCCCCATTCCCCGTAAAGGGAACTAGCACCTCAAGCTAGCGCGTCTGCCAATTCCGCCACCCGGACGAGTGTGCTGGGACAGCATACCCACCCTCCTCGGGAGTCGGAAAACGGTCCCGACTCCCTCGCGCGGGGTGGACGCGGGCGGCAGGATGGCGCCATGACATCGCTCACCGGACCGTCCGCGCTCGAGCCACTGCCCGACGCCGAGGCCGAGGTCGTCGCTCTCACGCAGGAGCTCATCCGCATCGACACGAGCAACTGGGGCGACTCCCCGGAGACGGTCGGCGAGGCGGAGGCGGCCGACTACTGCGCCGAGCGCCTGCGCGAGGTGGGCCTGGATCCGGAGATCATCGTCGACGACCTCGCGACCCCCGCCGGGCCGTCCACGTGCGGATCCCCGGCACCGACCCGCAGCGCCGGGGCGCTGCTCCTGCACGGCCACATCGACGTGGTTCCGGCGATGGCCGCCGACTGGTCGCACCCGCCGTTCGCCGCGGAGATCGCCGACGGCTTCATCTGGGGCCGGGGCGCCGTCGACATGAAGGACATGGACGCCATGATCCTGGCCGTCGTGCGCTCCTGGGCGCGCAACGGCACGCGGCCCCGTCGCGACGTCGTCGTGCTGTTCCTGCCCGATGAGGAGGCCGGCAGCGTCCACGGCTCGCACTGGCTCGTCGATCACCGGCCCGACCTGTTCGAGGGCGTGACCGAGGCGGTCGGCGAGGTCGGCGGCTTCTCGCTGACGGTGCGCGACGACCTGCGCCTGTACCCCATCCAGACGGCGGAGAAGGGCATCCGGTGGATCCGGCTGCGCGCCACGCGATCGCGCCGGGCACGGCTCGATGATCCACACCGACAACGCCGTGACGGCGCTGTGCGAGGCGGTCACGAAGGTCGGCCAGCACCAGTGGCCGGTGCGCCGCACGAAGACGGTCGACGCGTTCCTCGCGCAGCTGTCGGAGGCGTACGGCGTCGACCTCGCCGACGCCGAGGTCGACCAGGTGCTGTCGCTCCTCGGCACGCTCGGCATGCTCGTCGGCGCGACCCTGCAGAACACCGCGAACCCGACGATGCTCCAGGCCGGCTACAAGCACAACGTCATCCCCGGCGAGGCGGTCGCCAGCATCGACGGGCGCGTGCTGCCGGGCTACGAGGACGAGTTCGAGGAGACGATCCGCCGGATCGTCGGCGACGCGATCACCGTCGAGTCGGTCGTCGAGGACATCGCGATCGAGGCGCCGTTCGACACGCCCGACGGTCGACCTCATGGCGGCCGCGCTGCGCGCGGAGGACCCCGGTGCGCGGGCGGTGCCGTACATGATCTCCGGCGGCACCGACGCGAAGGCGTTCACCGCGCTCGGCATCGACTGCTACGGCTTCAGCCCGCTGCAGGCTGCCCGCCGACGTCGACTACTGGCGGATGTTCCACGGCGTCGACGAGCGCGTGCCGGTCGACGGACTCCAGTTCGGGGTGCGGGTGCTCGACCGCTTCCTGCGGGGCGCCTGACCGTCGTCAGGCCGTGCGCATCGCCCGGTAGACGCGCCGGCGCAGGCGCACGATCCGACGACCGTCGGGGTACAGCCGCAGTCAGGTCGAGCTCCCAGTGATCGGTCTCGGCCGCGCCGGTGAGCAGGATGCGCGCGGTCTCGCGCGTGGTGCCCCGCGGGAAGGCGAACTCCCGGTACTCCCACGTCGCTGCCCGCCGCTGCATCGTCCCGCCCCGCTATCGCCGCTGCGCCCAGCCGGACTCGGGGTAGCCCATGGGCGGCGACGAGACGTCGTCGAGGGCGATGAGGATCTCCTCCGGGAGCTCGAGCTCCTCCGACGCCAGGGCCGCGATGAGCTGGTTGTTCGTGCGCGCGCCGAGGATCGGGGCGACGACGCCGGGCCGGTCGCGCAGCCACGCGAGGGCGACCTCGGTCGGCGACGCCCCCAGTCCCTCGGCCGCGGTCGCCAGCGCGTCGACGATGCGGCGTCCACGCTCGTCGAGGTACACCTGCACCCAGCCGGCGGTGTCGACGTTGGCCCCGCGGGAGTCGATGGGGATGCTGTGCCGGTACTTGCCGGTGAGGACGCCTCGGCCGAGCGGGGACCACGGCAGGATGCCCATCCCGACCGCCTGCGCCGCGGGCACGACCTCTCGCTCGATGCCGCGCTCGAGCAGGGAGTACTCCATCTGCGCCGTCACGAGGTGGGCTCGCCCGGGCACCGCCTGCTGCCACGTGGCAGCGCGGCTCATCTGCCAGCCGGAGTAGTTGGAGATGCCGGCGTAGCGGGCCTTGCCGCTGCGTCACCGCGTCGTCGACCGCCGCGAGCGTCTCGTCCATCGGCGTCCAGGGGTCCCAGGCGTGCAGCTGCCACAGGTCGACGGTCTCGGTGCGCAGGCGCCGAAGCGAGCCCTCCAGCGCGCGCAGCAGGTGCAGGCGCGAGGTGTTCGTCCGCCGGTCGGGTCCGTCGACCGCGCCGGACTTCGTCGCGAGGACGACCTCGTCGCGGATCTCGAACTCCTCGACCAGCTCGCCGAGCAGGCCCTCGGCGTCGCCGTCCGCGTACGTGTCGGCGGTGTCGATCAGGGTGCCGCCGGCATCGAGGAAGGCGGCCAGCTGGTCACGTGCCTCGTACTCGTCGGTGCCGCGGGTCCACGTGCCGGTGCCGAGGCCGAGCCGACCGACCCAGAGGCCGGATCTGCCCAGCGGTCGGCGTTCCATGGCGGCACGCTACCGCGCAACGGGCCGCGCGGGCGGCCATGGCCGCCGAGTCCGACCGCGCGCCGCAGGCGTGACGGGCGGGTCGTGAAGATCGCGCAGCAACCGCCGCCGCCGCCCGGCCGTGTGGGCCGGGATGGTCGCCGATGCGGGCCTATGCTCGGTCGCAACGGCTGAGAGGACGACATGAGACTCGGACTGAACCTCGGCTACTGGGGCGCCGGCAACGACGCCGACAACCTCGAGCTGGCGCGCGAGGCCGATCGGCTCGGCTACGCGGTGGTGTGGGCTGCGGAGGCCTACGGCTCCGATGCCGCGACGGTGCTGTCGTGGATCGCCGCGCAGACCGAGCAGATCGACGTCGGATCCGCGGTGTTCCAGATCCCCGCCCGCACGCCGGCCATGACCGCCATGACGGCGGCCACGCTCGACACGCTGTCCGGCGGTCGCTTCCGGCTCGGCCTGGGCGTCTCGGGCCCGCAGGTGTCCGAGGGCTGGCACGGCGTGCGCTTCGACAAGCCGCTGACGCGCACGCGCGAGTACGTCGCGATCGTCCGCAAGGCGCTGGCGCGCGAGAAGGTGTCCTTCGACGGCGAGTTCTTCACCCTGCCGCTGCCCGACGGCCCCGGCAAGGCCCTGACCCTGACCGTGCACCCGGTGCGCGAGCACCTGCCCGTCTACCTCGCCGCGATCGGCCCCAAGAACCTCGAGCTGACCGGCGAGATCGCCGACGGCTGGCTGGCGATCTTCTTCTCGCCCGGAGAACGCCGACGAGATCATGACGCCGCTGCGGGCCGGACGGGAGAAGGCCGGGCATGACGATGGACGGCTTCGACGTCGTGCCGACCGTGCCCGGTCGTGTTCGGTGACGACCTCGCCGCGTGCGCCGATCCGATGCGGTTCTACTCGGCGCTGTACGTCGGCGGCATGGGCAGCCGGGAGAAGAACTTCTACAACCAGCTGGCCGTGCGCATGGGCTACGAGGAGGCGGCCACCGAGATCCAGGACGAAGTACATGGCCCGCGACTACGACGCGGCCATGGCCGCCGTGCCGTTCGAGTTCATCGACCGCACCTCCCTCATCGGGCCGCGCGACCGGGTGCGCGACCGCCTGCAGCGCCTTCGCCGACGCCGGCGTCACGACGCTGACCGTCGCGACCTACGCCGGCAGACCTGGACGACCGGATCGCCACGCTGCGCACGATGGCCGAGGTCCTCGACGAGTCCGGCCTGGCCAGCGAGTGACGTGGTTCGAGGCGATCGTCCTGGGCGTCGTCCAGGGCCTCACGGAGTTCCTGCCGATCTCGTCGAGCGCGCACCTGCTGATCCTGTCCCAGCTGTTCGGCTGGGAGGACCCGGGCGCCGCCTTCACCGCGGTCACGCAGATCGGCACGGAGACCGCCGTCATCATCTACTTCCGCCAGGAGATCGGCGAGATCCTGCGGGCCTGGGCCCGCTCGATCGTCGGTGGCCGAGGCGCGGCACGAGCCGGCCGCGCGCATGGGCTGGCTCGTCCTCCTCGGCACGATCCCCATCGCCGTCCTCGGCCTCGCTGTTCACGGACCAGATCGAGACGGTCGCGCGCAACCTGTGGCTGATCGCGACCATGCTCATCGTGTTCGGCCTCGATCCTCGGCGTCGCCGACGCACTCGGCGCCCGGGTGAAGGACGAGCGCGACCTGACGGTGCGCGACGGCATCCTGTTCGGCCTCGCGCAGTCGCTGGCCCTGATCCCCGGCGTCTCCCGCTCCGGCGCGACGCATCTCGGCGGGACTGGCGATGGGCTACACGCGCGGGGCCGCCGCCCGGTACGCCTTCCTGCTGGCCGTGCCGGCGGTGCTGGCGTCCGGGCTGTTCGAGGCGACGCAAGATCGGCGACGAGGCGACGGTGGCCTGGGGGCCGACGATCCTGGCGACGGTCATCGCCTTCTCCGTCGGCTTCGCCGTCATCGCGTGGCTGATGCGGTGGCTCACGACGAAGTCGTACCTGCCGTTCGTCCTCTACCGCTCGGGCTCGGACTGCTCGTGATGGTGCTCCTGAGCGACCGGCGTGCTCACGGCGTGACCGTGCGCGAGGTCACAGCCAGCCCGAGCGCTTGAAGGCGCGGAAGAGGGTGACGCAGGCCACCGCCATGACGCCGAGGACCGCCGGGTAGCCCCAGTCCGAGTGCAGCTCCGGCATGTTGTCGAAGTTCATGCCGTAGATCGCCGCGAGCGCCGTGGGCACCGCCGCGATGGCCACCCAGGCGCTGATCTTGCGCATGTCCTTGTTCTGCTGCAGGTCCTGCAGGGCGGTCGACGCCATGAGCAGCGTGAGCAGGAGGTTGTCGGCGGAGTCCACGGCGTCGGAGACCCGCAGGATGTGCTCGCCGATGTCGCGGAAGTAGTGCCGCAGTCCGGGCGGGATGTCCTCGACGTCGTGGTTCACGAACATGTGCGCCGGCACCACCAGCGGAGTCACGGCCCGCCGGACCTCCTGGTTCTCGCGCTTGAGGTTGTAGATGACCTGCGGTGACATCCTCGACGGGGAGTCGGCGAAGACCTGCACCTCGACCTCGTCGATGTCGTCGGTCAGCTCGTCCATCACGGCGACGTAGGCGTCGACGGCCGAGTCGATCACGCCGTACAGGACGCCGAAGGGACCGTGCGCGCGCAGCTTGGGGCTCGTGCGGATGCGCGTACGCACCGCCGTCAGGTCGCCCGCCTCGCCGTGCCGGACGGTGACCGCGAACCACGAGCCGATGAAGATCGCCACCTGGCCGGTCACGACGTCGGACGTGCCGCCGCCGTAGTCGAGCAGCTTGAGCAGGCCGAAGATCCGCCCCTCGTCGCCGAACTCGAACTTCGCGCGCTGGCTGGGGTTGGCCGCGTCATCGACCTGGAGCTGGTCGAGCTCGAACGCCGCCGCCACCGCCGCGAGCTCGTCGCGGCTGGGCTCGAACAGCCCGATCCAGACGAACGAACCCGGATGCTCGTCGCACTCGCGGCGCAGGTCGGCCAGGGCAGCCGGGAGGTCATGATCGTCAGGGAGATCGATGCCGGGGATGGAGTCGAGGTCCTCCATGGTCGTGTGGCCGTCCGCGTGGTACCAGCCGAGGCCCTTGATCACCCGCACATTGTGCTGCATGAGCCGACACGATCTACGCTGGCGCGCGTGACCACCGTGCTGCTCATCCGTCATGGACGGACGAAGGCCAATGCCGACGGCGTGCTCGCTGGATGGACTCCCGGGGTCGTGCTCGACGACCGCGGCGAGGAGCAGGCGCGCGCCCTGGCCGAGCGGCTGGGCCCGGTGCCGCTCGCCGCGGTCGTCACGTCGCCGCTCGAGCGCACGCAGCAGACCGCCGATCTGATGCTCGGCGATCGCGCGCTCGTCGATCCCGCGGCACGTGGACGAGCGGGTGGGCGAGTGCCGGTACGGGGACTGGACCGGCGGGTCCCTGCGCACCCTCGCCAAGGACCCGATGTGGAAGGTGGTGCAGGCGCATCCGAGCGCGGCCGTCTTCCCCGGACCGGAGGGCGAGTCGATGGCGCACATGCAGCATCGAGCCGTCGCCGCCGTGCGCGAGTGGAACGCGACCCTCGGGGCCGGACGCGGTGTACGCGGTGGTCAGCCACGGAGACGTGATCAAGGCCATCCTGGCGGATGCCCTCGGCATGCACCTCGACCAGTTCCAGCGCCTGCGGGTGGATCCCGTGCTCGGTCAGCGTCGTGGACTACACGCCCCTGCGTCCGTTCGTCGAGCGCACCAACGACACCGGGGGAGCGCTCGCCTCGCTGGCGCCCCGACCCCGCAAGCGGCGCCGCCGAGGTGACCAGCGACGCGGCCGTCGGCGGCGGAGCAGGCGCATGACCCGTCAGGTGCTTCGACTTCCAGTCCCCGGACCGCTTCGTCGTGGGCACGGTGGGCATGCCGGGGGAGCGGACCTTCTTCCTGCAGGCACGGCAGGGCAGCCTCGTGACGAGCGTCGCCCTGGAGAAGGCCCAGGTCGTGGTGCTGGCGGAGCGCGTCGACCAGCTGCTCGACGAGGCGCAGGGCACGCGAGCCGAGGAGGGCGAGATCCCCGATGCGGCCTCGCCTCTGCTGTCGGACGCGCGCCCCTCGACGCCCCGATCGTGGAGGAGTTCCGGGTCGGCGCCATGGCGCTCGGCTGGGACGAGGCGCAGTCGTCGCGTCGTCATCGAGGCGCACGCCGTCGTCGGAGGAGGACGTCGAGATCCCCGACATCGCCGACGACGACACCGACGGGCCGGACACCTTGCGCGTGTGGCTGACCCCCGCGTACGCGCGTGCGTTCGCCGAGCGCGCCCGCCAGGTCGTCTCCGCCGGCCGGCCGCCGTGCCCGTTCTGCAGCCAGCCGCTCGACCCGGCCGGGCACATCTGCCCCCGCTCCAACGGATACCGCCGACGGGCATGACGGTGGAAGCGCGAACGACGGACCCGGCCGTCCGGGCACTGCTGCGCGACGGCGACCTCGAGATCGAGGGGCGGCTGAGCGACGCCTCGAACACCACCCTGCGCTGCCTCGTGAGCGCGCCCGGCGTCGAGCCCGTCCGGTGCGTGTACAAGCCGGTCGCCGGGGAGCGCCCGCTGTGGGACTTCCCGCAGTGGACCCTGACGCGTCGCGAGATCGCGGCGCACGAGCTGTCCGACCGCCCTGGGCTGGGACCTCGTGCCCCCGACGGTCTGGCGCGAGGACGGCCCCGGCGGGCCGGGCATGTGCCAGCTGTGGATCGACGAGGACTCCGGTGCCCAGCAGGTCGCCGTCGTGCGCCCGGACCGCGTGCCGCCCGGATGGCTGCACGTGCTCGATGCGCGAGGACGGTGGCGGACGTCCGGTCGTGCTCGTGCACGCCGACTCCGTCGCGCTCGGCCGCATGGCCGTCTTCGACGTCATCGCCAACAACGCCGACCGCAAGGGCGGCCACGTCCTGACCGACGAGGCGGGCCGGACCTGGGGCATCGACCACGGCGTGACCTTCGCCGCCGAGGAGAAGCTGCGCACCGTCCTGTGGGGCTGGGCCGGGGCGCCGATTCCGTCGGACGTGCTGGCCGACGTGGCCGCCCTGCACGATCGCCTCGGCGTCGTCGTTCGACCCGGTCGACCGGTGGCTCGACGAGGACGAGCGCGACGCGCCTGCGCCACCGCGTTCGCGGCCTCATGGCCGAGCGCTGCCTACCCGCATCCCCGGCGGGCGCTGGCCGGCCATCCCGTGGCCCGTCTTCTGACGCCCCGTGCGCGACTAGGCTGACGCCGTGAAGTCCTGGCCGAGTCCGCCCGTACCCGAGCTGCCCGGAACCGGCCTCCCGCTGCGCCTCCACGACACCGCATCGGGCACGGTGCGTCCGACCGAGGCCCGGCCCCGTCGCACGGATGTACGTGTGCGGCATCACGCCGTACGACGCCACGCACATGGGGCACGCCTTCACCTACGTGACGTTCGACCTGGTCAACCGCGTCTGGCGCGACGCCGGCCACGACGTCCACTACGTGCAGAACGTCACCGACATCGACGACCCGCTGCTCGAACGGGCCGTGCAGACCGGGCAGGACTGGCGGGCGATCGCCGAGCGCGAGACGGCGCTGTTCCGCGAGGACATGGCGGCACTGAACGTGCTCCCGCCGAAGGACTACATCGGCGCGGTCGAGTCGATCCCGTCGGTCGCGCGGCACGTCGAGGACCTGCAGGCGATGGGTGCGGTCTACGCCGTCGACTCGGACCTGTACTTCCGCGTCCGCCACGACCCCGCCTTCGGATCGGTCGCCGGTCTCGACGACGCCACGATGCTCGCGATCTTCGCCGAGCGCGGCGGAGACCCGGCACGACCGGGCAAGGACGATCCGCTCGACTGCCTGGTGTGGCAGTCGGCGCGCCCGGACGAGCCGGCGTGGGACACCCCCCTCGGCCACGGCCGCCCCGGATGGCATATCGAGTGCGCGGCGATCGCCCTGGACCACCTGGGCATGACCATCGACGTGCAGGGCGGCGGAACCGACCTGGCCTTCCCGCACCACGAGATGAGCGCCTCGGAGGCGCAGGTCCTGCGCCAGGCGCACCCGTTCGCCCGGCACTACGTGCACTCGGCCATGGTCGGGTGGCAGGGGCACAAGATGTCCAAGTCCCGCGGCAATCTGGTCTTCGTCTCCGCCCTGCGGCATGAGGGCGTCGACCCGATGGCCATCCGGCTGGCCCTGCTGGCCCACCACTACCGCACCGAGTGGGAGTGGACCCAGCACGGCCTGGACGAGGCCGTCTCGAGACTGGCCGCCTGGCGTGCGGCCGCGTCAGCGGCCGATGGGTCCCGCCGCCGAGCGACCGTCGCCGCAGTCCGAGCGGCGCTCGCCGACGACCTGCGGGCTCCGGACGCGCTGGCGGCCGTGGACGCCTGGGTCACGGCTCAGCAGGCGGGGGAGGGCGACGACTCCGACGCCCCCGGCCAGATCAGCGACCTGGTCGACGCACTCCTCGGCGTGCGCCTGGGCGAGTAGGCGTCACTTCTTCTCGTCGTGCCCGCCGAACTCCTTGCGCATGGCGCTGAGCATCTTGTCGCCGAACAGCGCGGCACCCTGCGACTCGAAGCGCTCGAACAGCGATGCGGTCAGCACCGGGGTCGGAACGCCCTCCTCGATCGCGGCGATCGACGTCCAGCGCCCCTCGCCCGGAGTCGGATACCCGGCCGCCGAACTCGGCAAGGTCGGGCGAGGAGTGCAGCGCGCTCGCGGTCAGGTCGAGCAGCCACGAGCCGACGACGCTGCCGCGGCGCCACACCTCGGTGACCGCCGGCAGGTCGATGTCGTACTGGTAGAACTGCGGATCGCTGAGAGGTGCGGTCTCGGCGTCGGCGTCGCGCGCGACCTTGCCGGCGTTCGCGTGCTTGAGGACGTTGAGCCCCTCGGCGTACGCGGCCATCAGGCCGTACTCGATGCCGTTGTGCACCATCTTGACGAAGTGGCCGGCGCCACTGGGACCGCAGTGCAGCCAGCCACGCTCCTCGGGGTCGGGCTCGCCGCTGCGCCCGGGAGTGCGTCCGGCCGACTCGAAGCCCGGCGCGATGGTGTCCCACAGGGCGGACAGCCGGTCGACCGCGCGGTCCGGTCCGCCGATCATGAGGCAGTAGCCGCGCTCGAGGCCCCAGACGCCGCCGGACGTGCCGACGTCGAGGTAGTCGATGCCCTTGGCCGCGCAGGCCTCGGAGCGTCGGATGTCGTCGCGGTAGTAGGAGTTGCCGCCGTCGATCAGGCAGTCGCCCTCCTCGAGCAGGCCGGTGAGCTCGGTGACGACGCTCTCGGTGATGTGCCCGGCCGGGACCATCACCCAGACGGCGCGGGGAGCGGGCAGCGCCGCCACCAGCGCCGCCAGGCTCGACGTGCCCGTCGCACCTTCGCTCGCCAGCGTCTGGACCGCAGCCTCCTGCGGGTCGTAGACGACGCAGGTGTGGCCGTCGGCCATCGCGCGACGCACGAGGTTGGCACCCATGCGCCCGAGGCCGACCATCCCGAGCGTGACAGTGCCGGTCGTCTCCGTCATGAGCCTCTCCTCGTGCAGCGGGAGCCCCACGCTAGTGGAAGGCTGGACCCATGACGACTCCGCCGTTCGACGCCGATCCGACCCTCACCCCAGCCTGGCAGCGCCTGTCCGCGCTGGCCGACGGGCTCGCCGGCACGACGATCCGGGACCTCGGCAACGCCGACCCGAGCCGGCCCGCGGCGATGACCCTGTCGGCCGCACGGGTCCACCTCGACGTCTCGCGGCAGCGGGTCACCGGCGACGTCATGGAGCGCCCTGCGCGCGCTCGCCGAGCAGTGCGGCGTCGAGGCGCACCGCGACGCCATGCTCGCGGGTGCACACGTCAACACCACCGAGGATCGCGCCGTCCTGCACACCGCCCTGCGGCGGTCGACCGGGCGAAGCGCTGGTCGTCGACGACCAGGACGTCACGGCCGACGTCGAGTCCGTTCTCGACCGCATGGCGGTGTTCGCCGACGGCGTTCGCTCGGGCGCGTGGCTCGGTGCGACCGGTCGGCCCATCACCGCGGTGGTCAACGTGGGCATCGGCGGCTCGGACCTCGGACCCGCGATGGCCTACCTCGCCCTGCGCCATGCGAGCGACCGCGACATCGCCTTCCGCTTCGTGTCCAACGTCGATCCCGACCGACATGACCGAGGCGCTCCTCGGTCTCGACCCGGCGACGACCCTCGTCATCGTCGCCTCGAAGACGTTCACCACGCTCGAGACGATGACGAATGCGCATGCGGCCCGCGCGTGGCTGGTGTCCGCGCTGGGCGACGACGCCGTCAGCCGGCACTTCGTGGCGGTCTCGACCAATGCCGAGAAGGTCGCCGCCTTCGGCATCGACACCGCGAACATGTTCGGCTTCTGGGACTGGGTCGGCGGCCGCTACTCGATGGACTCCGCCATCGGCCTGAGCACGATGATCGCCGTGGGCAGCGCGGGCTTCCGCGACCTGCTCGCCGGCTTCCACGCGATGGACGTGCACTTCGCGACGGCGCCGCCGGCGGCACAACGTGCCGCTGACCATGGGACTCGTCTCCGTCTGGAACCGCAACTTCCTCGGCATCCAGACCACGGCCGTGCTGCCCTACTCGCAGTACCTGTCCCGGTTCCCCGCCTACCTGCAGCAGCTGACGATGGAGAGCAACGGCAAGAGCGTGCGCCTCGACGGTTCGGCGGTCACGTACGACACCGGCGCCATCTTCTGGGGCGAGCCCGGGACGAACGGGCAGCACTCGTTCTACCAGCTCCTGCACCAGGGAACATCGACGGTGGCGAGCGACGTCATCGTCGTCGCGCAGACCGAGAACCCACTGGGCGACCAGCAGGACATGCTCGTCGCGAACGCGCTCGCGCAGGCGTCGGTACTGGCGCGCGGACGCACGGCCGCGGAGGTGGCCGCCGACGGGACACCGGCGGACCTGGTGCCGCACAAGGTGATGCCCGGCAACCGTCCGGTCTCGCTGATCATGGTCGATCGCCTCGATGCCTTCACGCTGGGCGCCCTCATCGCCCTGTACGAGCACAGCGTGTTCGTCCAGGGCGCGATCTGGGGGATCGACTCCTTCGACCAGTGGGGCGTCGAGCTGGGCAAGAAGGTGGCGATGGGCATCCTCGGCGACCTGGACGGGTCTTCCCCGGCGCAGTTCGACCCCGAGACCGACGCCTCGATCGCGCTGTACAAGTCCCTGCGCGACGCGTAGCCGCACGCACTCCGCGCCGCGCCTGCCTCGTCGAGTGGGCGGTCGCGGCCCATCCGGGGCACCCGGAAGCGGGCCGGCAGCGACCACTCGGCGGTGGACGGGGCGTCTGGGCTAGCGGTCGTCGGCGCCCCGGCGCCGCAGGTACCGCTCGAACTCCCGGGCGATGGCCTCGCCGCTGGCCTCGGGCAGGTCGGCAGCGTCGCGCGCCTCCTCGAGCTGCTTGACGTACTCGGCCACCTCGTCGTCCTCGGCGGCCAGCTCGTCGACGCCGATCTCCCACGCCCGGGCCTCCTCGACCAGGTCGCCGAGCGGCACGGGGATGTCGAGGATGTCCTCGATCCGGCGCACGAGGGCCAACGTCGCCTTGGGGCACGGCGGCTGCGCCACGTAGTGCGGCACCGCGGCCCACAGCGAGACCGACGAGATGCCGAACCGCGTGCAGGCGTCCTGGAGCACGCCGACGATGCCGGTGGGCCCCTCGTACGAGGACGGCTCGAGCCCGAGGTCCGCACCGAGGGCGGCGTCCGAGGTCGTGCCGGTGACCGGGACGGGCCGGGTGTGCGGGATGTCGGACAGGAGCGCGCCCAGGGTGACGACGGTGGAGACGTCCAGCTCGGCGGCGAGGCCGAGGATCTCGCGCACGAACTGCTGCCACTTCATGTTCGGCTCGATGCCCTGCACCAGGACGATGTCGCGCGGGAAGAGCGGCACCCGGGCGACGTAGATGCGCGTCGCGGGCCACGTCAGGCTGCGGACGCCGGTCTCGTCGAGGCTGATGAGCGGGCGGTTGACCTGGTAGTCGTAGTACTCCTCGGAGTCGAGGTCGGCCAGCGGCTGCGCGTCCCACACGTCGCGCAGATGGGCGATCGTGCCGGACGCGGAGTCCCCAGCGTCGTTCCATCCCTCGAACGCGGCGACCATGACCGGGTCGACCAGGACCGGGAACTCGTCGAGTTCGATCACGTCCTCCTGCCCCCCTCGGCCTCGGCCGCGGCGTCGATGAGTCCGGCGACGAGTGCCGGCCACTGCAAGGGTACGTCGTGGACGGCACCGCCCCACCGGTGAATGCGGCAGTTCGCGAGCGACGCTGCCGCCTCCAGCCCGCGCTCCTTGGCCTCGCGCCAGGCGGCGTCGACGCCGGAGCCCGTCGGTCACTCCCGCGGGCTCGCACACGACCGCCCAGACGGGGACGTCGTGCTGCGCCGTCGAGGCCAGGTCCGCTGCGGCGTCGTGGTCGAGCAGGCCGTCGAGGACGGCGAGGTGGCGATCCATGCCGATCCGCGTCCGCAGGTTCCCGGACTCGTCGGTGACGAAGGTCGGCGCCAGCGCAGCCTGCACCTCGTCCGACCAGGTGGCTCCGAGGTCGCCCTGACGGATGCAGCCCCCACAGGTCGTCCGCGGGGATGCCGAGTGCCGGGGGCGTGAGCCGGCGTCGGACCTCGGCCCGATCGCCGAGGCCCGGACGGGCCCCACAGGCCGCCGTCGACGAGGACGGCAGCCCCGACGCGTTCCGGCGCACGGGCGGCGACCGCCAGCGCGACGGCGGCGCCCCACGAGTGCCCGACGACGATGGCGCGCTCCCATCCGAGGCGGTCGAGCAGCGTCAGGACGTCGTCCGCGCACGCGCCGACCGAGAAGTCAGCGTCGATGGGGGTGTCGGACTCGCCGTGGCCGCGCTGGTCCAGGACCGCAACCGGTGCGGCTCGCAGCCGCCGCACGACCGGGTCCCAGAATGAGCGCTGCTGGCTCAGCCCGTGCAGCAGGACCACCGGCGCCGCTGTGCCCGCGGAGTCCCCGGTGACGCTGTACGCGAGGACCACGCCGGGAGCGACCTCGACGGTGTCTCGGTGCGCCCCTGTCATCGGACCACCGTAGTGCGCCGACGAGGACCCGTCCGAGGGACGGATAGGCTTGCCGATCATGGCTGCGACGTCGACTCCGCATCCCACCCACGGCCGCGGCTCGCTGCGCGAGGCCCTGACCCGACGCGTCGTCGTCGCCGACGGCGCGATGGGCACCATGCTCCAGGCCGCCGACCCGACCCTGGACGACTTCCAGGGCTACGAGGGCTGCAACGAGATCCTCAACGTCACCCGGCCTGAGCTCGTGGCGAGCGTGCACGACGCGTACTTCGCCGTCGGCGTCGACTGCGTCGAGACGAACACCTTCGGCGCCAACCTCGCCAACCTCGGCGAGTACGGCATCTCCGACCGGATCTTCGAGCTGGCCGAGGCCGGGGCGGCGATCGCCCGCCGCGTCGCCGACGACTGGTCGACGCCCGGGCATCCGCGCTGGGTGCTCGGCTCGGTCGGCCCCGGGACGAAGCTCCCGAGCCTCGGCCACGCCCCGTACGCCGTGCTGCGCGACGCCTACCAGCAGCAGGTCGCCGGCCTGGTCGCCGGCGGCGCCGACGCCATCCTGATCGAGACCGCGCAGGACCTGCTGCAGGCCAAGGCGGCCATCATCGGGGCGCGCCGCGCGCTGCGCGCGGCCGGCATCGACCTGCCGGTGTTCGCCCAGGTCACCGTCGAGACCACCGGCACGATGCTGCTCGGCACGGAGATCGGCGCCGCGCTGACGGCGCTCGCGCCGCTGGGCATCGACCTCATCGGGCTCAACTGCGCCACCGGGCCGGCCGAGATGAGCGAGCACCTGCGCACCCTCGCCCGCACCTCCGGCATCGGCATCTCGTGCATGCCCAACGCCGGCCTGCCGGTCCTGACCTCGGACGGCGCGCACTACCCGCTGACGCCCGACGGAGCTGGCCGACGCGCACGACGCCTTCACCCGCGACTTCGGGCTGTCGCTGGTCGGCGGCTGCTGCGGCACCACGCCCGAGCACCTGAAGCACGTGGTCGACCGGGTGCGCGGTCGCGAGGTGTCGACCGCGTCGGCCCCGGCACGAGGCGGCCGCCGCGTCGCTGTACCAGGCCGTGCCGTTCCGCCAGGACACCGCGTACCTGTCGATCGGCGAGCGCACCAACGCGAACGGCTCGAAGGCGTTCCGCGAGGCGATGCTCGAGCAGCGCTGGGACGACTGCGTCGAGATCGCCCGCGACCAGATCCGCGACGGCGCGCACCTGCTCGACCTGTGCATCGACTACGTCGGCCGCGACGGCGTCGCCGACATGCGCGAGCTGGCCGGCCGCCTCGCCACCGCCTCGACGCTGCCGATCGTGCTCGACTCCACCGAGCCCGCCGTGCTCGAGGCCGGGCTGGAGATGCTCGGCGGCCGCGCGGTCATCAACTCGGTCAACTACGAGGACGGCGACGGTCCCGAGTCGCGCATCAGCCGGATCATGCCCCTCGTCGCCGAGCACGGCGCCGCCGTCGTCGCGCTGACCATCGACGAGGAGGGCCAGGCCCGCACCGCGGAGTGGAAGGTGCGCGTCGCCGACCGGCTCATCCGCGACCTCACCGAGCACTGGGGCATGAGCGTCGGCGACATCCTCGTCGACACCCTGACCTTCCCGATCGCCACCGGCCAGGAGGAGACCCGCCGCGACGCCATCGAGACGATCGAGGCGATCCGGCAGCTCAAGACCCGCTACCCCGACGTCCAGACCACCCTCGGCCTGTCGAACGTCTCGTTCGGGCTCAACCCGGCCGCGCGGCAGGTGCTCAACTCGGTGTTCCTGCACGAGTGCATCGCCGCCGGGCTGGACTCGGCGATCGTGCACGCCTCGAAGATCCTGCCGATGGCGCGGATCCCCGACGAGCAGCGCCACGTCGCGCTCGACCTCGTCTACGACCGCCGCCGCTACGACGACGACGGCAACGTCGAGTACGACCCGCTGCAGCGCTTCCTGGAGCTGTTCGAGGGCGTCGAGGCGCGGTCGCTCTCGGCGTCGCAAGGCCGAGGAGCTCGCGGCGCTGCCGCTGTTCGAGCGGCTCGAGCGGCGCATCATCGACGGCGAGCGCAACGGCCTCGAGGCCGACCTCGACGCGGCGCTGCAGGAGCGGCCCGGCGCTCGAGATCGTCAACGACACCCTGCTGGCCGGCATGAAGGTCGTCGGCGAGCTGTTCGGCTCGGGCGAGATGCAGCTGCCGTTCGTGCTGCAGAGCGCCGAGGTGATGAAGACCGCCGTCGCCCACCTCGAGCCGCACATGGAGCGCAGCGACGAGCAGGGCAAGGGCACGATCGTGCTCGCCACCGTCAAGGGCGACGTGCACGACATCGGCAAGAACCTGGTCGACATCATCCTGACCAACAACGGCTACACCGTCGTCAACCTCGGCATCAAGCAGCCGATCTCGGCGATCATCGAGGCGGCCGAGACCAGCCAGCGCCGACGTCATCGGCATGAGCGGGCTGCTGGTCAAGAGCACCGTCATCATGAAGGAGAACCTCGAGGAGCTGAACGCGCGCGGCCTCGGCCGACGTTCCCGGTGCTGCTCGGCGGCGCCGCGCTCACCCGCGCGTACGTCGAGCAGGATCTCGCCGAGATCTACGACGGCGAGGTGCGCTACGCCCGCGACGCCTTCGAGGGCCTGCGCCTGATGGACGCCGTCATGGCGCGTCAAGCGCGGCGTGCCCGGGCGCGGCGCTGCCCGGAGCGCCGCACGCGCCGCGTCACGACCGCGGCCCGGCCCGACCACGACGGCGCCCGCCGACATGCCGGCCCGCTCCGACGTCGCCATCGACGTCCCGATCCCGACGCCGCCGTTCTGGGGCGACCGCGTCGTCAAGGGCATCGCGCTGGCCGAGTACGTCCCGTACCTCGACGAGCGGGCCCTGTTCCTGGGCCAGTGGGGCCTCAAGCCCAGCCGCGGCGACGGCCCGTCGTACGAGGAGCTGGTCGAGACCGAGGGCCGGCCGCGGCTGCGCCACTGGCTCGACCGCATCCAGACCGAGGCGATGCTCGAGCCGGCCGTCGTCTACGGCTACTTCCCCTGCTACTCCGAGGGCGACGACCTCGTCGTCCTCGCCTCGACGGATCCGGACGACCGCCGCGAGCGCGCCCGCTTCACCTTCCCGCGGCAGCGCCGCGACCGGCACCTGTGCCTGTCGGACTTCTTCCGCCCGAAGGAGTCCGGCGAGATCGACGTCGTCGCCTTCCACGTCGTCACGATGGGGCAGGCCGCGTCGCGCGCCACCGCCGCGCTGTTCGAGGCCGACGCCTACCGCGACTACCTCGAGCTGCACGGCCTCTCGGTGCAGCTGACCGAGGCGCTGGCGGAGTACTGGCACGCGCGCGTCCGCGAGGAGCTCGGGCTGGCGGCGATGGACAGCACCGACATGGACTACCTGATCGCCAAGCAGGGCTACCGCGGCTCGCGGTACTCCTTCGGCTACCCCGCCTGCCCGGACCTCGAGCAGCAGGTCAAGCTCATGGACCTGCTCGACCCCGAGCGCATCGGCGTCGAGCTGTCCGAGGAGTTCCAGCTGCACCCCGAGCAGTCGACCAGCGCGATCATCGTCCACCACCCCGAGGCCAAGTACTTCAACGCCACGTGAGCGGGACCCTGCTGCCGGCCGCCGTCCTGTTCGACATGGACGGCACCCTGATCGACAGCGAGCCGCTCTGGCTGGAGGCCGAGCACGAGGTCATGGCGGCGCTCGGCGGCGCGTGGACCGACGCCGACCAGGCGGTCTGCCTCGGCGGCCCGCTCGAGCGGGTCGTCGACTACATGATCGAGCGTGCGGGCAGCGACCGGCCCGCCGACGAGGTCATGGTCACCCTGCTCGACGCCATGGAGCGCCGGCTGCGCGACACCCCGCTGGCGTGGCGACCCGGGCGCCCAGCGCCTGCTCGTCGAGTGCCTGGCGGCGGGCGTCCCCACGGCCCTCGTGTCGGCCTCGTGGGGTCGCCTCATCCGGGCCGTGGCGTCCCGGATCGACGAGGCGGTCGGGCGGCGTCGCGTTCGCCACGGTGGTCGCCGGCGACGACGTGCGAGAACACCAAGCCGCACCCGGAGCCCTACCTCGCCGCCGCTCGGACCCTCGGGCATCGAGCCCGCCGACTGCCTGGCCCTCGAGGACTCGCCCACCGGGGTCACGTCGGCGGTGGCGGCCGGCTGCCGGGTGGTCGCCATCCCGCACATCGCGACGATCGACACCCCGGGGGCGACCGCGATCTCCACGCTCGAGGGGGAGACGCTGGCCACCTTGTGGCAGCGGGTCAGCGCCTGACGCCGGTCAGCGTGCGTCGGGCTTGCGGGCCTGGAGCGTGTAGGTGAGGGGCAGCCGCTCGCGGCCCTCGACCAGCCGCCATTCGCCGTCGGTCTCCCGGCTCATGACGCCCTCCGGCAGGGGGTTCCATGGCAGGCTCGTGTGCTCCACGAGTCCGGTGATGACCAGTCCGCTGTCCAGCAGCGCCGAGACGATCTCGCCCAGGCCGTGGTTCCACGAGTGGCTGACGGTCTGCGTCAGCTCGGCGTCGGTCTCGACGTAGCTGCCCGGCTCGTCGAAGACGATCGGGTCGTCGGTCTCGAAGTACGGGTAGCCCACCACGAGCCGCTCGGCGGACGCCGCCTCGTCGATGGCCCACAGCATCGGGTGCCCCTCGCGCACGAACAGCCGGCCCCCGGGCGCGAGGAGTCCGGCGACGATGCCGGCCCACTCGCGGATGCTGGGCAGCCAGCACAGCGCGCCGATCCCGGTGAAGACGAGGTCGAAGGCACCCGGCTCGAGGACCTCGAGGGCGCGCGACACCTCCGCGTGGACGAAGTCGACGTCGGCTCCGGCGGCGGCCGCGAGGCGGCGCGCCTGGTCGATCGACGCGGCGGAGAAGTCCAGGCCGGACATGCGTGCGCCCAGCCGCGCAAGCGACACGGTGTCGGTACCGATGTGGCACTGCAGGTGGATCCCGCGCAGCCCCGCGACCTCTCCCAGCAGGGGCAGGTCGAAGCGCACGACGTCGCTCAGGTGCGCCGGGTCCGCGACGAACCGGCTGATTCCGTAGTCCGGGGAGGCGGCGTGCGCGGGTGCACGCTCGTCCCAGTGGCGGCGGTTGACCTCGAAGGAGTCGCGCGTGTCGGCCATCAGTCCTCGGGCTCCGGATCGAGGGGGACGCGGGTGCTCGAGACCGGCCACGACTCCCGCGGCGGCAGCGGGGGAGGGGTCCCGCCCCAGGACGGGCACACGGCGCGATGGCTGCACCAGTCGCACAGCCTCGACGGGGACGGGTCGAAGCGCCCCGCATCGGCCGCGCGGGCGATGGCGTCGCGCAGCGCCAGCACCTTGCGCTCCGTGGCGAGCAGGTCGGCCTCGTCCGGCTCGTACCGCAGGACCTCGCCGTTGCCCAGGTACATCAGCTGGAGCAGCCGGGGCAGGTCGCCGGTCATGCGCCACCAGACGAGGGCGTAGAAGCGCATCTGGAACATCGCCTTCGCCTCGAAGGCCGGCCCGGGGAGCGGCCGGTCTTGTAGTCCACGATGCGCACGTGACCGTCGTGCGTGCGGTCGACCCGGTCGATGAAGCCGCGCACCTCGAAGGTCTCGACCAGCTGCGCCGACACGCCCAGCTCGCGGGCGTGCGGCTCGAGGCGGCGCGGGTCCTCGAGGGCGAAGTAGGCGTCCAGCAGCGCGGCGACGTCGAGGTCCGGGGGCCCCCCCGGCTCGGAGCGCAGGGCGTCGGCCGAGGCAGGGTCCTCGCGCTCCAGGTCGGCGAAGGCGGGGCCGACCAGCCCCTCGGCGGCGTCGTGCGTGCGCTCGGCGGCGGGCAGGTCGAACAGCGTCTCGAGCACACGGTGCACCAGCGTGCCCCGGACGGCGGCCACCGAGGGCTCCTCCGGGAGGCGGTCGATCGAGCGCAGGCGGAACAGCAGCGGACAGGTCATGAAGTCCGAGGCGCGCGAGGGGCTCAGCGATGCTGGGAACGGGGGGTGCACGGTCGTCACGGTAGCGTTCCGGGCGTGTCCGGGACCCCGCATCAGCACAGCATCGCCGCCAGCCGTCGACGAGGGGCGCTGGTCGCCGGCGACATGGTCCAGCTGACCGACCCCCGCGGCAAGATGCACACGATCACGCTGCAGCCCGGAGGCGAGTTCCACACCCACCGGGGCCGCCTGCCGCACGACGACCTGATCGGGCGCCCCGAGGGCTCGGTCGTCAGTTCGAGCAACGGCACCGCCTACCTCGCCCTGCGGCCGATCCTCGACGACTTCGTGCTCGCGATGCCCCGGGGCGCGCAGGTCATCTACCCCAAGGACGCCGCCCGCATCGTGGGGCTCGCGAACCTCGGGCCCGGCGCCCGGGTCGCCGAGGCGGGAGTCGGATCCGGCGCGCTGACCTGCTCGCTCCTGCGCGCGGTCGGGGATGACGGCCAGGTGTTCAGCTACGAGCGGCGGGCCGACTTCGCCGAGATCGCGGCTGGCAACGTCGAGAAGTGGTTCGGCGCCCGCCCCGCCTCGTGGACCCTGACCATCGGCGACCTCGCCGAGAGCCTCGACCAGCGCGACCTCGACGCGGTCGTCCTGGACATGCTGGCTCCCTGGGAGTGCGTGGAGACCGTCGGGGCCGCCCTGGCGCCCGGCGGCATCCTGGTCGGCTACGTCGCCACGACCACGCAGATGTCGCGCCTGGTCGAGACCCTGCGCGTCGAGGGCGGCTGGACCGAGCCGCGCGCCGAGGAGACCATGCTGCGCACCTGGCACCTCGAGGGCCTGGCCGTGCGCCCGGACCACCGCATGAACGGGCACACCGGGTTCCTGGTCACCTGTCGCCGACTGGCGGCGGGGACCGAGCTGCCGCCTCGTCGGCGCCGACCCGCGCCCGGGGCGTACGGGACCGACTACACCGGGCCGGGCTCGGGCACCGAGGCCGAGGAGGGCTCCGCCTGATCCGTGTCCCCGCGTGATTCGCGCCGCCTCGGGTTACAGTGGCGAGGAGCGGTGACGGGAGGCGTGATGGGCGAGTCGGACGGCTGGCAGGTGCGGGTGCACGGGCTCGAGATGGCCCTCACCGAGGTCCGGGGCGAGCTGGCGGCCCAGAAGGACCACAATGCGCGACTGATCGCGACGCTGCGCGAGGCGCGCGAGCAGATCGTCACGCTGAAGGAGGAGGTCGACCGCCTCGGCGAGCCGCCCAGCGGCTTCGCCACGCTTCTCGCCCGACATGACGACGGCACCGCCGACATCGTGTCGGCGGGCAAGAAGCTCAGGGTCGCCCTCAGCCCGGCCATCGACGCGGAGCGGCTGCATCCGGGCCAGGAGGTGCTCCTCAACGAGTCGCTCAACGTGATCGAGGCGCTCGCCTTCGAGGACGTCGGGGAGGTCGTGACCTTCAAGGAGATGCTCGAGGACGGCCAGCGGGCGCTCGTTCTGGGCCATACCGACGAGGAGCGCGTCGTGCGCATCGCCCAGCCGCTGCGCGAGCAGCGGGTCCGCGCCGGTGACTCGCTCCTGTGCGACGTGCGTGCCGGGTACGTGTACGAGCGCATCCCCAAGTCCGAGGTCGAGGAGCTGGTGCTGGAGGAGGTGCCGGACATCCGGTACCAGGACATCGGGGGACTCGGCGACCAGATCGATGCGATCCGCGACGCTGTCGAGCTGCCGTTCATGCACCCGGACCTCTTCGCCGAGCACGACCTCAAGCCACCCAAGGGGATCCTCCTGTACGGACCTCCCGGGTGCGGCAAGACGCTCATCGCCAAGGCGGTCGCCAACTCGCTGGCGAAGAAGGTGGCCGAGCGCACGGGCCGTGAGGAGGGCCGCTCCTTCTTCCTGAACATCAAGGGTCCCGAACTGCTCAACAAGTACGTCGGCGAGACGGAGCGCCACATCCGCCTCGTGTTCCAGCGGGCCCGCGAGAAGGCATCCGAGGGGATGCCGGTCATCGTCTTCTTCGACGAGATGGACTCGCTGTTCCGGACCCGTGGCTCGGGCGTCTCCAGCGACGTGGAGAACACCATCGTCCCGCAGCTGCTCAGCGAGATCGACGGCGTCGAGAGCCTGGAGAACGTGATCGTCATCGGCGCCTCGAACCGGGAGGACATGATCGACCCGGCGATCCTGCGACCGGGCCGGCTCGACGTGAAGATCAAGATCGAGCGCCCGGACGCCGAGGCCGCCCGCGACATCTTCACCAAGTACCTGGTCCCGACGCTGCCCCTGCATCACGACGACCTCGCCGAGCACAACGAGGACGCCGAGACGGCCTGCCGCGCGATGATCCAGCGGGCTGTCGAGCGCATGTACGCGGAGAGCGAGGAGAACATGTTCCTCGAGGTCACCTACGCGAACGGCGACAAGGAGATCCTGTACTTCAAGGACTTCAACTCCGGCGCCATGATCGAGAACATCGTCGCGCGCGCGAAGAAGATGGCCATCAAGGACTTCCTCGACACCGGCGAGAAGGGCATCCGCGTCCAGCACGTCCTGGCTGCGTGCATCGACGAGTTCCGGGAGAACGAGGACCTTCCGAACACGACCAATCCGGACGACTGGGCGCGCATCTCCGGCAAGAAGGGTGAGCGCATCGTGTTCATCCGGACGCTGATCCAGGGCAAGAAGGGCTCCGAGCCGGGCCGCTCCATCGAGAACGTGGCGAACACCGGGCAGTACCTGTAGTGATGCCGGCGCGCACGGGTCCCGCATGACCGTCCGGCGGGTCATGGGGATCGAGACCGAGTACGGGATCTCCGTCCCGGGCCGGCCCAACGTGAACCCGATGGTCTCGAGCACCCAGATCGTCACGGCCTACGGGCAGCACGCGCTACGAGGGGCGCGGCACAAGGCGCACTGGGACTACGAGGTCGAGAGCCCGCTGCGCGACGCCCGGGGCTTCGACATGTCCCGCGCGGACGCCGATCCCACGCAGCTGACCGACGAGGACCTCGGGATGGCGAACGTCATCCTCACGAACGGGTCGCGCCTGTACGTCGACCATGCGCACCCCGAGCTCTCGACGCCCGAGGTGACCAACCCGCGGGATGCCGTGCTGTGGGACCGGGCCGGCGTCGAGATCATGCGCAGCGCGATGCGCCTGGCCGCCGCCATCCCCGGGGCGGAGCCGATCCTGCTCTACAAGAACAACACGGACAACAAGGGCGCCTCGTACGGGTGCCACGAGAACTACCTCATGCGCCGGTCCACGCCGTTCGCGGACATCGTCCGCCACCTGACGCCCTTCTTCATCACCCGCCAGGTCTTCACCGGGGCGGGGCGCCTCGGCGTCGGCCAGGACGGCCGGACCTCGGCCTTCCAGATCAGCCAGCGCGCGGACTTCTTCGAGGTGGAGGTGGGGCTCGAGACCACGCTCAAGCGCCCGATCATCAACACCCGCGACGAGCCGCACGCCGACCCCGAGCGGTTCCGCCGCCTGCACGTGATCGTCGGCGACGCCAACCTGAGCGACACCGCCACCTACCTGAAGCTCGGGAGCACCGCCATCGTGCTCGCGATGATCGAGGAGGGGACCCTGCGCGGACGGGACTGGACCCCGCTGCGACCGGTGGCGGAGATGCACGCCGTGTCGCACGACCCCGGCCTGACTCACGCGCTCACGCTGAGCGACGGGCGGCGGCTGACCGCGCTCCAGGTCCAGTGGGAGCTCTACGCGCTGGCTCACGACTTCTGCGCCCGGTCGGAGCATGCCGAGCCCGATCCGGAGACCACCACGCTGCTCGAGGAGTGGCACACCGTGCTGGAGGGACTCGAGTCCGATCCCAGCCGCCTCGCCGACCGGCTGGACTGGGTCGCGAAGCGCTCGGTCATGGAGGGCTTCGTGCGGCGCGAGGGGCTCGCCTGGGACTCGCCGCGGCTGCACCTGATCGACCTCCAGTACGCCGACATCCGCGCCGACCGCGGGATCGCGGCGCGCCTGGAGCAGCGCGGTGCGCTGCGACGCATGTTCAGCGACGCCGAGGTGGCCGCCGCCATGGACCGGGCCCCGCTCGACACGCGGGCCTACTTCCGCGGGGAGTGCATCCGCCGGTACCCGGAGTCGATCGCCGCCGCGTCGTGGGACTCGGTGGTCTTCGACGTCCCCGGCCGCGAGTCCCTGCTTCGGGTGCCGACCCTCGAGCCGCTGCGCGGCACCCGCGACCACGTGGAGACCCTGCTCGACGCCTCTCCCGACGTCGCGACCCTCATCGAGCGGCTCAGCGCGGACGCTCCGCGATAGCCTGAGTCCATGCCGCAGCGAGAGAACGCCGAGCAGCGCCGGATCGACCGTGCCGAGACCGAGACCGAGGACGAGCGCCCCGTCGCGACCGAAACGGCCCCGTCCGAGCTCGACGCGGACGTCGACGCGATCCTCGACGAGATCGACAGCGTGCTCGAGGAGAACGCCGAGGACTTCGTGAAGTCCTTCGTGCAGAAGGGCGGGCAGTGAACGCCCCCCTCGGCCTGCCCGACCCCTATCGCGCGCCCGGCACGTCCTCGTTCGTCGAGTTCATGGCCGCACTGCACCCTGAGCGGCTCCGGCTGTCGTCGCACGACCATGGCACCGCGGCCAGCGGGCTGGCCCCGCACGGCACGACCATCGTCGCCCTGCGCACGGAGGGCGGCGTCGTCATGGCCGGCGATCGCCGCGCCACGATGGGCAACCTGATCGCCCAGCACGACATCGAGAAGGTCTTCGTCGCCGACGAGTTCTCGGTCATCGGCATCGCCGGCACCGCGGGCCTGGCCGTCGAGCTGGTGCGCATCTTCCAGGTCGAGCTCGAGCACTACGAGAAGATCGAGGGCGTGCCGCTGTCCCTCGACGGCAAGGCCAACCGGCTGGCCACGATGCTGCGCGGGAACCTCGGCCTGGCCATGCAGGGACTGGCCGTCGTGCCGCTGCTCGCCGGCTTCGACGAGGCCCGCGGCACCGGCCGGATCTTCTCCTACGACGTGACCGGCGGCCGCTACGAGGAGCACGACTTCTACGCCGTCGGCTCGGGGTCCACCTTCGCGCGGGGCTCGCTCAAGAAGCTGTTCCGACGCGCGGCCTCGACCGACGAGGCGGTCGGCATGGCGCTCGAGGCGCTGTACGACGCAGCCGACGACGACAGCGCCACCGGAGGCCCGGACATGGCCCGCGGCATCTTCCCCGTGGTGGCCGTCGCCGACGTGACCGGCGCCCGGGTGCTCGACGACGCCGAGGTCGCTCCCCGGGTCGAGGCCATGCTGGCGGCTCGGATGATCCGTCCGGACGGACCCCGCGCCGGTGCGGGGCGCGCCGACGGATCCAGCGGCATCGACGCCTCGGGGGAGACCGCATGAGCGTCCCGTTCTACGTCTCGCCCGAGCAGATCATGCGGGACAAGGCCGACTTCGCGCGCAAGGGCATCGCGCGAGGGCGCAGTGTCGTCGTCATGCAGTACGACGGAGGCATCGCCTTCGTCGCGGAGAACCCCTCCCGTGCCCTGCACAAGATCAGCGAGCTCTACGACCGCATCGGCTTCGCGGCCGTCGGCAAGTACAACGAGTTCGAGAGCCTCCGGGTGGCCGGCGTGCGCCTGGCCGACATGCGCGGGTACTCCTACGACCGGTCGGACGTCACCGGGCGCAGCCTGGCCAACGCGTACGCCCAGACCCTCGGCACGATCTTCACCGAGACGAACAAGCCGTTCGAGGTGGAGATCGTCGTGGCGGAGGTCGGGGTGACGGCTGCCGACGACCAGCTCTACCGGCTCATGTTCGACGGGTCGGTGGCCGACGAGCGCGGGTACGTGGCGATGGGAGGCTCCGCGGAGCCCATCACCGCCGGGCTGTCGACGGAGTGGCACGAGGGCCTGAGCCTGGAGGAGGGGATCCGGCTCGCGGTGCGCCAGCTCTCCGACCACGGGGACGGGCAGGCGCGCGACCTCACGCCGGCCCAGCTCGAGGTCGCCGTCCTCGACCGCGCGCGCCCCCGTCGCACCTTCCAGCGCCTCGACAACGGGCGCCTCGCGGACCTGCTCGCGTCGTAGGGCTGCCGCAGGGGGTCGTGCCACGTACCGTAGGGACATGGACCGCCGGATCTTCGGGATCGAGACCGAGTACGGCGTCACGTGCACGTTCAACGGCCAGCGCCGGCTCAGCCCGGACGAGGTGGCCCGCTACCTGTTCCGGCGCGTGGTGGCCTGGGGCCGCAGCAGCAACGTCTTCCTGACCAACGGGTCGCGCCTGTACCTCGACGTCGGCAGCCACCCCGAGTACGCCACCGCCGAGTGCGACGCCATCCCGCAGCTGGTCACCCACGACCGCGCCGGCGAGCGGATCCTCGAGGGGCTGGTGGTCGACGCCGAGCGGCGCCTGCGGGAGGAGGGCATCCACGGCGACATCTACCTGTTCAAGAACAACACCGACTCGGCGGGCAACTCCTACGGCTGCCACGAGAACTACCTCGTGGAGCGCCGTGGCGAGTTCGCCCGGCTGGCCGATCGGTTCATCCCGTTCCTCATCTCCCGCCAGCTCATCGCCGGGGCCGGCAAGGTCCTGCAGACCCCGCGCGGGGCGGTGTACTGCCTGAGCCAGCGTGCCGACCACATGTGGGAGGGCGTCTCGAGCGCCACCACCCGGTCGCGGCCGATCATCAACACCCGCGACGAGCCGCATGCCGATGCCGACCTCTACCGCCGCCTGCACGTCATCGTCGGCGACAGCAACATGAGCGAGACGACCACTCTGCTCAAGGTCGGGCTCGGCCGACCTCGTGCTCCGCATGCTCGAGGCGGGCGTCGTCATGCGCGACATGAGCCTGGAGAACCCGATCCGCGCCATCCGGGAGATGAGCCACGATGTGACCGGCAAGCGCCCGGTGAAGCTGACCACCGGTCGGGAGCTCTCCGCCCTGGCCATGCAGTGGGAGTACTACGAGAAGGCGTCGGACTTCGCCACCCGGCGCGGGCTCGTCGACGAGCCCACCGGCACGACCCGGCGGGTGCTCGAGCTGTGGGGCAGGGCGCTGAAGGCCATCGAGGCCGACGACCTGTCGCTCATCGACCGGGAGATCGACTGGGCGATCAAGCGCCGGATGCTCGAGCGCTACATGGCCAAGCACGGCCTCCCGCTCGACTCCCCGCGGATCGCCCAGCTCGATCTCGCCTACCACGACATCAGCCGCCGCCGGGGGCTGTACAACCTGCTGGAGCGCGGCGGCCTGGTGGAGCGGGTCACCACGGATCTCGCCGTCTTCGAGGCCAAGTCCGTGCCCCCGCAGACGACCCGCGCCAAGCTCCGCGGGGACTTCGTGCGCCGCGCCCAGGAGCGCCGACGCGACTTCACCGTGGACTGGGTGCACCTGAAGCTCAACGACCAGGCCCAGCGCACGGTGCTCTGCAAGGACCCCTTCGCCAGCGTGGACGAGCGTGTCGAGAGACTCATCGCCGGCATGTAGGAGCCCGTTGGCTAGGCTCGCGGGATGAACAGATACCTCGTTGCGGCAGGCGCCGCCTCCGTCCTGCTCCTCGCGACCGCGTGCGGCCAGCAGACCGACGACCGGGTCGCCACCCCCGAGGCCAGCGCTCCGGCCTCCGCCAGCGCGCCCGCCGCCAGCCCCGAGCCCTCGGGCATCGCCGCCTCCGTGGAGGCTGCCACGCCGTTCGTGACCGTCGACTGCGTCAGCGGGCAGGTCATGCCCACCGACACCCTCCCGAACGGCACCACCCTCGGGTCGGTCACCGCCCTGGTGCAGCCGAACGGCGCGCCGGCCATCACGGTGGCCACCGACGCCCAGCCGGCCACCGAGCTCGGGGTCGCCGACATGGTCGTGGGCGACGGCGCCGAGGTGAAGGCCGGGGACACCCTGACCGTCGACTACTGCGGGGTGGGGCTGGGCGGCAAGGCGCTCTTCGACTCCTCGTACACCCGGGGCACGCCGGCGACCTTCCCGCTCGACGGCGTCATCGCCGGCTGGCAGCAGGGCATGCTCGGGATGAAGGTGGGCGGGACCCGCCTGCTCGTGATCCCCGGTGAGCTGGCCTACGGGTCCACGCCGCCCGACGGCGCCGGCATCGAGCCCGACGAGACGCTGGTCTTCGTCGTCAACCTCCAGTCCATCAGCTAGCACCCGCGTCCCACGTCAGGAGACACCCATGACGCCACCAAGCCCGAGATCGACTTCATCGAGGGCCCGGCCCCGGATGTCCTCGTCATCACCGACCTCGTCGTCGGGGAGGGTGCGCAGGCCGTGCCCGGCGGCCGCGTCGAGGTGCACTACGTCGGCGTCGACTTCGAGACCGGCGAGCAGTTCGACGCCTCGTGGGATCGCGGCCAGTCCATCACCTTCCCGCTGACCGGCCTCATCGCCGGCTGGCAGGAGGGCATCCCCGGCATGCGCGTCGGCGGCCGTCGTCAGCTCGTCATCCCGCCCGCCCTCGCCTACGGCGAGGCCGGGACCGGGCACCGACTGTCCGGGCGCACGCTCGTGTTCGTGATCGACCTCATCGACGTGGCCTAGACCGCACGGATGACCGATCGCACCGAACGGCTGCTCAACCTCGTCATCTGCCTGATGGCGACGCCACGGGCGGTGTCTCGTGCGGACATCCGACGGCAGATCCCCGGATACGACCAGTCCGCCACGGACACCGCCTTCGAGCGGATGTTCGAGCGGGACAAGGAAGAGCTGCGCTCGATGGGCATCCCGGTCGAGACGGTCACGGACCCCAGCGGCGAGGTGCAGGGCTACCGGATCCCCGGTGACGCCTACGCCCTCGATGCGATCGACTTCACGGTCGAGGAGCGCGCGGCCATCGCTGTGGCCGCGCAGGTGTGGAGCACGGCTCCGATCGCTCCCGTCCCCGGGACGGCCCTTCGCAAGCTGGAGTCCGTCAGCGCGTCCGAGTGGGTGCCCGCGGGCATGCGCGGCCCCGTGCAGCTCACCGCGGCCGACGTCGCGCTCCTGCCGCTGATGCAGGCCCTGCGCGAGGACGTCGTCGCCGAGTTCGACTACCGCACCCCCAGCGCCGAGGAGGCGTCGCACCGCACTGTGTCCCCGTGGGGACTGCTGTCGTCGTCCGGGCGCTGGTTCCTCATCGGGCACGACCACGACCGCGGCGCCCAGCGCACGTTCCGGCTGTCCCGGATGTCCGGCCCGGTGAAGGTCACGTCGCAGCCCCGCCAGCAGCCGCCGGACGGGTTCGACGTGTCGCAGGCCCGACTGGCGGTGGCGGCCGAGGGCTCGATCCGGGTCCGCTTCCGGGTGGCCCCCGGTCGGGCCGCGGCCCTGCGCCGTCGCGCCGCCGCCGAGGACGGCGTCGACCCGTTCGAGGCACGGGAGCTCTCCGTGGACTTCGGCTCCGTCGACGAGGCCGCGTCCGCGGCGTGCGCGGCGGGAGCCGACGTCGTGGTCCTGGAGCCCGCGGAGGTCGTCGCAGGCGACCGTGGCCGCCCTGCGGGCCATCGCGGCCGTGCACGGGGGAGCGGACTCGTGAGCGGCACCGCGGCCGAGCGGCTGTCCCGTCTGCTGGCGCTGGTGCCGTGGCTGGTGCGGCACGACGGCGTGACGCTGGCGGAGTGCGCCGAGCACTTCGGCGTCTCGCGAGGCGCAGCTGCAGGACGACCTGTAGCTGCTCATCGTCTGCGGCCTGCCCGGCTACGGGCCCGACCAGCTCGTCGACATCCAGTTCTGGGACGACACCTTCGAGATCCACGTGGACGAGCGGATCCACGTCCTCGACCCGCAGACGCTGTCCCGGCCCGCTGCGCCTGAGCCAGGAGGAGGCGCTGACGCTGCTCGTCGCCCTGCGCATGCTGGCCCAGCTGCCGGGCGTCGACAGACCGCGATGCGATCCTCTCCGCGGCGGCCAAGCTCGAGCGCGCCGCCCAGGCCGAGGACACCTCGCGCGTCGTGACCGTCCAGGTGGTCATCGACCCCGACGTCCGAGCTGCCGTCGACGTCGCCCTGGCGGAGGGCCGTCAGCTCGACGATCGTCTACGCCTCCAGCACGAAGGACGAGGTCACCGAGCGCACGATCGACCCGCCTGCGGCTGCTGACCGTCGACGGCCTCAGCTACCTCGAGGCGTACTGCCACACCGCCGAGGCGCTGCGCACCTTCCGCCTCGACCGGGTGATCAGCGCCCGCACCGGCGACCCGGTCGATCCGTCGCCGTCGCCGGACCGACGGCAGCGACGGTCCGGCGCCGGTCCGACCCCCGGCCGTCCTCGAGGTGGCCCCGGCGGCCCGCTGGCTCATCGACGTCCACCAGGCGACCGTCCTCACGGAGACGCCGGACGGCACCGACCCGGGTCCGGCTGCCCTTGCTGTCGGTCGACTGGGGCGTGCGCCTGGTGCTGTCGCTGGGCGGGAGCGTGCGTGGCCGTCGAGCCGCCCGAGCTGGTCGCGGCAGTGGCGGGCGCGTCCGCCGCCGCGCTGGCGGCGTACTCTTGACCGATACCGTAAGCGACCGGCCATCCGGGCCGCGCAGATCCGAGGAGTCGACAGGTGCCTAATCTCAAGGGCTGGGAGTGGCTCATCATCGTCGCGCTGATCCTGCTGCTGTTCGGTGCCAAGCGGCTGCCGGACGCCGCCCGCGGGCTGGGCCGGTCGCTGCGCATCTTCAAGGCCGAGACCAAGGGCCTCGCCGAGGACGGCGCCGAAGGCCGACCCGGCAGCGTCGGCCGCCACGACGCCCCCGAGTCCCGCGGCCCTGCCGACAGCCGATGCGCCGGCGCCGCCCGTCGCTCCCGCGTCCCCCGCCGACCCCGTTCCGACGGAGCGGGCTGAGGGCTGACCGGGGCGACGACACCCCGGATGGCGATCAAGGAGCGCGCGGCGGACAAGCACGGCCGCGATGCCGCTGACGGAGCACCTGCGCGAGCTGCGGTCCCGGCTGGTGAAGTCGGGCATTGCGATCGCCGTCGGCATGGTCATCGGCTGGATCTACTACCCCCAGCTGTTCGCGTGGCTCAGCGCACCGTTCATGGGGGCCGTCGAGCAGGCTCGGCCGAGGGGCGTGAGGTCACCCTCGCCCTCACCGGAGTCGCCGATCCGTTCGTCCTCCAGATGCAGGTCGCCGCGGTGGCCGGGCTCGTCCTGTCCGCGCCGGTGTGGCTGTACCAGCTGTGGCGGTTCGTCACCCCCGGGCTGCACGGCAACGAGCGGCGGTGGGCCATCGGCTTCGCCGCGGTCGCGACCCCGCTGTTCCTGGCCGGGGTGGCGCTGGCGTACGCCGTGCTGCCGCTACGGCCTGCAGGTCCTGCTCGGCTTCACGCCGGAGAACGTCGAGAACATCGTCTCGGTCGACCGGTACCTGTCGTTCTTCCTGCGCACGATCCTGGTCTTCGGGGTCGGCTTCCTCGTGCCGCTGCTGCTCGTGCTGCTGAACTTCGCCGGCGTGCTCTCGGGTCGCCGCCTGCTCGGCTGGTGGCGGTGGATCATCATCGCGGTCCTGCTGTTCGCGGCCGTCGCCACGCCGACCGGCGACCCCATCAACCTCATGCTGCTGGCCGGCCCGATCCTCGTGCTGGTCGCGATCGCGGTGGGGATCGCCCTGCTGAACGACCGCCGTCGCGCCCGCCGCCGTCGCGCCGCCGGAGAGCCGGACTTCGAGCAGTACGACGACGACACCGCGTCGCCGCTCGACGACACCGCCGTCGCCCGCTGCGACGAGGCCCCCTGACGTGCCCGGCGAGGTCTGGCTGGTCGCGAACCCGACGGCCGGCGGCGGTCGCGGGGCGCGCCACGCGAACGTGGTCGTCGATGCGCTCCACGAGGCGCAGATCCCCAGCCGGCTCGTCCTTCCGGCCTCGAGCGCCGACACCACCGCAGACCGCCGCCGAGGCCGTTGCGGCCGGTGCGCGCGCCGTGGTGGCCTGCGGCGGCGACGGCACCGTCCACGCGGTGCTGCAGGCGCTGGTCGGCACGCGACGGTCCCGCTCGGCATCGTCGCCGGCGGCTCCGGCGACGACATCGCCACCGGGCTCGGGATCCCCGACCGGACGAGCCGAGGACATCGCCAGCGCACTCGTGCGCAGCCTTCGCTCCGGCGGAGCGAGCGCACCGTCGACGTCGGGCGAGGCGCGCACCGCTGGATGGGCACGCCGGTACTTCCTCGGCGTGCTGTCCACCGGCTTCGACTCCGTCGGTGAACGAGCGGGCCAACCGCATGAGCCGGCTCGGCGGCCAGCGCTACAACGTCGCCATCGTGCGCGAGCTGGCGTCCTTCCGGCCGTTCGCCTACGACGTCGTGATCGACGGCGAGCGATCTCGCGCCGCGGCATGCTGGTGTCCGTCGGCAACGGTCCGCAGCTACGGCGGCGGCATGCGCGTGTGCCCCGACGCCCGGCTCGACGACGGACTCCTCGACGTCACCTGGCTCGGGGCCGTCTCGAAGGTCACCTTCCTGCGGGTGCTTCCCCAGCGTCTTCAGCGGCACGCACGTGCCCACCCGTCCGTCACGCACGTACTCGCGGCGCGCTCGATCACGATCGACGCACCGGGCCAGATCGCGTACGCCGACGGCGAGCGCATCGGGCCCGCTGCCGGTGTCGATCGACGTGCGACCGGCAGCCCTGCGCGTGCTGAGCGGCTGACCCACCGGGGCACGTCGTAGCCTGTGGGCATGCCCAGCCCCTGCCGAGCGGTACGCCGCCGCCCAGGCGCGATCCCGCTTCGAGCGGTCCGAGCTCGGAGCCTTCGCCGCCGGATACGTCTTCGGGCTCGACGACTTCCAGGTGCGCGCATGCGAGGCCCTCGAGTCCGGGCCGGGGTCCTCGTGGCCGCCCCCACCGGATCGGGCAAGACGGTCGTGGGGGAGTTCGCCATCCACCTGGCCCTCGCCCAGGGCCGCAAGTGCTTCTACACGACCCCGATCAAGGCGCTGTCGAACCAGAAGTACAACGACCTCGTCGCGCGCCACGGCGCCGCGTCCGTCGGCCTGCTCACCGGGGACAACAGCATCAACGGCGAGGCGCCGATCGTCGTCATGACCACCGAGGTGCTGCGCAACATGCTGTACGCCGGCTCGTCGACGCTCCACGACCTCGGCTTCGTGGTGATGGACGAGGTGCACTACCTCGCCGACCGGTTCCGCGGGGCGGTGTGGGAGGAGGTGATCATCCACCTGCCCGAGTCCGTGACGGTGGTGGCGCTGTCCGCCACGGTGAGCAACGCCGAGGAGTTCGGGGCCTGGCTGGAGACCGTGCGCGGACGCACCTCGATCGTCGTCGAGGAGCACCGTCCGGTCCCGCTGTGGCAGCACGTCATGGCCGGCCTTCGGATGTACGACCTGTTCGTCGACGACGACCAGCAGATCGTGAACCCCGAGCTGGTCCGGATGGCGCGCGAGGACGAGCGGCAGGCGCCGCGACACGGCGAGCAGCGGCGCGGGCGCGACCGCAGCCGGGGCAAGGGACCCAAGACGCCGTGGCGCAGCGAGGTGGCCGAGCGGCTGGAGCGCGACGGGCTGCTGCCGGCGATCTACTTCCTGTTCAGCCGGGCCGGGTGCGACGAGGCCGTGCGCCAGTGCCTGCACGCCGGACTCCGGCTCACGTCCGCGGACGAGCGACGGGCCATCCGCGAGCTGGCCCTGGAGTCCACCCGCGAGCTGCCCGACGACGACCTGGCGGCCCTGGGCTTCGACGAGTGGCTGGAGTGCCTGGAGCGGGGGCTCGCGGCGCACCATGCGGGCCTGCTGCCGGTCTTCAAGGAGATCGTCGAGGCCCTGTTCCAGCAGGGCCTGCTCAAGGTCGTGTTCGCGACGGAGACCCTGGCCCTGGGCATCAACATGCCCGCCAAGTCGGTCGTGCTCGAGCGCCTCGTCAAGTGGAACGGCGAGACGCACGTCGACCTCACGCCGGGGGAGTACACCCAGCTGACCGGCCGGGCCGGGCGCCGCGGCATCGACGTCGAGGGCCACGCCGTGGTGCTGTGGCAGCCCGAGCCTGGACCCGCGATCGCTGGCCGGCCTGGCGTCCACGCGCACCTACCCGCTCCGGTCGTCCTTCCAGCCGTCGTACAACATGGCCGTCAACCTCGTGTCGCGCATGGGGCGCCATTCGGCGCGCGAGGTGCTCGAGACCTCGTTCGCCCAGTTCCAGGCCGACCGCGCGGTCGTCGGACTCGCCACCGAGCTGCGCCGCGTGGAGGAGGCCGCGAGCGGGCTACCGCGACGCGATGTCGTGCCACCTCGGCGACTTCTTCGAGTACGCGGAGCTGCGCGAGTCGCTGTCCCGTCGTGAGAAGGACATCAGCCGGCGGGCCGCGGCCGAACGACGCGACGCCGCGGAGGAGTCGTGGCTCTCCCTGCGCCAGGGCGACGTGTTCATGATCCCGACCGGACGACGGTCCGGGCCGGCCGTCGTGATCGACCAGCGCCGCAGCCGAAGCCCGCGCGAGGCCGCCCGCCCGATGGTGCTCACCGGCGACGGGCAGGTGCGCCGGATGTCGGTGGCCGACACCAGCCAGCCGGTCGAGGCGTTCACGCGGATCAGCCGTCCCGAAGGGCTTCGTCGCCAAGGACATCCGCGCACGACGCGATCTCATCGCCGCCCTGCATGCCGCCGTCGGAGACGTGCCCTACGACCAGCGCAAGCGCCGACCCTCGTCGGGCGAGGACGAGCAGGTCGCTCGCCTGCGCAGCCAGATCCGCCAGCACCCGTGCCACGGCTGCTCGGACCGGGAGGTGCACGCCCGGTGGGCCGAGCGGTACCACCGCACGGACAGGCAGGCACGTGACCTCGAGCGTCGGGTGGAGGGTCGCACGAACTCGATCGCGCGCCGCTTCGACCGGGTGTGCGAGGTGCTCACCGATCTCGGCTACCTGACCTCCGCCGGCGATGCCGCCAGCGTCACGGAGCCCGGCCGGATGCTCATGCGGCTCTACACGGAGTCCGACCTGCTCGCGGCCCAGTCGCTGCTCGACGGCGCCTGGGCCGCGCTCTCGCCGGCGGAGCTCGCCGCGGTCTGCTCCGCCGTGGTGTACGAGTCCCGCGGGCATGACGACGACACTCCTCCGGCGATGCCCAACCGGGTCGTGCGCGAGGCGGTGGAGCGGCTCGGCACGCTGTGGGCCGAGCTGCACGACCTCGAGACGCGACACGGCCTGGACATCACGCGCCGCCCGGATGCCGGGATGTCCGACGCCACCTACCGGTGGGCCACGGGCTCGAACCTCCTGCAGGTGCTGACGCACGCCGACATCACGGCGGGTGACTTCGTGCGATGGATCCGCCAGGTGATCGACCTGCTCGGACAGGTCGCCCAGGCGGTCGGGCCCGGCCGATCCGCTGCGGGCCAGCGCGCACGCGGCAGCGGACCTGATCAATCGCGGCGTGGTCGCCTACTCGTCCTCGGTCTGACGCGCGAGCGCGGCACGCAGGTCCGCCACCTGGCGCTCGACGCCCCAGTCGCGGGCCAGCGCATCGACCCTGGCGTCGTCCCCCTGCGGGGCCGCCGCGCGGCCGGGATCGCCGGGCAGCCCGAGATCGGCCACGACCGTCGCCACGACGCGCGCCCGCCGGACCTCGTCCGCGTGCTCCAGCAGGGCGTCGGCGATCCGGGGGGTCAGCGGGCGGGTCGAGGGGTCTCGTCCGGCGGCGTCGAGGATCGCGTCGAGCGGCCCGAAGGCCGAGACCAGTGCCACCGCCGTCTTCGCCCCGATGCCCGGCACGCCCGGCAGGCCGTCGGAGGGGTCCCCGCGCAGGACGGCCAGGTCGACGTACGCCTGCGGCGGCACGCCGAACCGGTCCGCGGCCGCGGACTCGTCGAGCAGCGGCCACTTCTCCATGCCGCCGTTCACGGTCAGGAGCACCCGGGTCGTGGGCCCGATCACCTGGACCAGGTCGCGGTCGCCGGTCACCACGACGCACGGACGGTCCGCCTGGGCGACCACGCTGCCGATGACATCGTCGGCCTCGTATCCCGGGACCCCCCAGCGCGGGATTCCCCAGGCGTCGAGGACCTGTGCGATGGCCTCGGCCTGCGGCCCGAGGCTCTCGGGCTCGGCCTCCACGGCCGGGTCGCCCGCGTCGGCGACGCGGTGCGCCTTGTACGAGGGGATCAGGTCGACGCGCCACGCAGGGCGCCAGTCGTCGTCCCAGCAGGCGACGATGCCGGCCGGTCGATGCGCGTCGACCAGCCGGGCGAGGGTCGACAGGAAGCCACGCAGCGCGTTGTGCGGGCGCCCATCCGGGGCGGTCATCTTCTCCGGGAGTGCGTAGAAGGACCGGTAGTACAGCGACGCCGAGTCGAGGACCAGGACGGGGCGGTCGGAGGCTCCCATGGCGGAAGTGTGGCACCCCGGAGGGCAGCCCCGGCAGCACATAGACTCGCTGGGTCGAAGGGAGTCACGATGGCGGGTCCGGACCATGCCGCCCGGTTGCGCGCGGTGCAGCAGCAGGCGGCCGCACGCGAGGTCACGGCGTGCCTCGTCACGCCCGGCCCCGACCTGCGCTACCTCGTCGGGTACGACGCCGTGCCGCTGGAGCGCCTGACCTGCCTCGTCATCCCCGCCCACGGCGACCCCGTGCTCGTGGCGCCGGGGCTGGAGGTGCTCGCGGCACTCGCGAGCCCGATCGGCGAGCTCGGACTCGAGGTGCGCGGCTGGGGAGAGCTGGAGGACCCGTACGCCCTGGTCGCCGACCTGGTCGGTGGCGACGCGGTGGTGGCCCTGGACAACCACATGTGGGCTGAGAAGGTGCTGGCTCTTCGCTGGGCGATGCCGGACGCCAGCCAAGTGCTCGCCGGACCCCTGATCTCGCACCTGCGCATGCGCAAGGACGCCGACGAGATCGCCGCCCTGCTGGCCGCCGGGGCGGCCATCGACCGCGTGCACGCCCAGGTTCCGGCGCTGCTGGCCGCCGGTCGCACGGAGCGCGAGGTGGGTGCACGCATCGCCGACCTCATCATCGAGGAGGGCCACGTCCGGGTGGACTTCATCATCGTCGGCAGCGGCCCCAACGGGGCCAGTCCGCACCACGAGGTGTCCGACCGCGTCCTCGAGCACGGCGACGTCGTCGTCGTCGACATCGGCGGCACGATGCCCGACGGCTACCGCAGCGACTGCACCCGCACCTACGCCGTCGGCAGCGCCCCGCCCGAGTTCCTCGACCGGTTCGCCGTTCTCCAGGAGGCCCAGGACGCCGCCGTCCGCTGGGCCAGGGCCGGCGTGACCTGTGAGAGCGTCGATGCGGCCGCGCGTACCGTCCTGACGCATGCAGGCTTCGGTGCAGAGTTCATCCACCGCACCGGCCACGGCATCGGCCTGGAGACCCACGAGGACCCGTACATCGTCGCCGGCAACGACCTCGTGCTGGAGCCGGGGATGGCCTTCAGCATCGAGCCCGGCTTCTACGTCGAGGGACGGTTCGGCGCGCGGATCGAGGACATCGTCATCGCCACCGACGACGGCGTCCTCGTCGCGAACCACCAGCCGCGCGACCTCGTGGTGGCGTGATGGCACACGTCTGGAAGGGCGCGTCCGTCACCCGCCTGCTGCCCACCGAGGAGTCGGTGGCGCTGCTGTCGATGGTGGAGGACTTCGCCGCCCGCGAGCTTGCGCCCCGGGCGGCCCAGGACGAGGCCGATGCGGTCTTCCCGCGCGACCTCCTGCGCGGCCTGGGCGAGCTGGGGGTCCTGGGCCTGCCCTTCGAGGGCGCCTACGGTGGCGGCGAGCAGCCCTACGAGGTGACGCTCCAGGCCCTCGAGGAGCTGGCCCGGGCGTGGCTGAGCATCGGCGTCAGCGTCAGCGTCCACTACCTGTCCTGCTTCCCCCTCGCCGCCTACGGCACGCCCGAGCAGCGTGACCGGTGGCTGGCCGAGATGATCGGCGGCCAGCTCCTCGGCGCCTACTGCCTATCGGAGCCGCACTCGGGTTCCGACGCCGCAGCGCTCACCACGCGCGCGGTGCTGGACGGCGACGCCTACGTGGTCAACGGCACCAAGGCCTGGATCACGCACGGCGGTCGAGCCGACTTCTACTCGGTCATGGTGCGCACCTCCGACGACGGGGCCCGCGGCATCACCTGCCTGCTGGTGGATGCGACGGCGGAGGGACTGTCGTCGGCGCCGCCGGAGCGCAAGATGGGCACGAACTCGTCGCCGACGGCGCAGGTCATCCTCGAGGACGTCCGCGTCGGGATCGACCGGCGGATGGCGTCCGAGGGCGGCGGCTTCCCGGTCGCCCTCGCAGCCCTCGACGCGGGCCGCCTGGGCATCGCCGCGTGCGCTGTCGGGCTGGCCCAGGCAGCCCTGGACGCAGCCGTCTCGTACGCCGGCGAGCGGAAGCAGTTCGGACGGCCCATCGCCGACTTCCAGGGAGTGTCCTTCCTGCTCGCCGACATGGCCACGGCCGTCGCCGGCGCCCGCGCCCTCTACGTCGCGGCCGCCAGGCTCAAGGACGCCGGGCTGCCGTTCGGCACTGACGCGGCCATCGCCAAGCTGGCCGCGACCGATGCCGCGATGACGGTCACCACCGATGCGATCCAGGTGCTCGGCGGCGCCGGGTACACGCAGGACTTCCCGGTCGAGCGCTACTTCCGCGAGGCCAAGGCGCTGCAGATCGTGGAGGGCACGAACCAGATCCAGCGGATGGTCATCGGACGGGCGCTCACCCGCCCGCGTGGCAGGTCGTGACAGCCCCGCCCTGGGCATCCGGAGAGCGCGTCCTGCTCCACGGCGGGACCATCTACTCGCCCGTCAGCCCGTTCGCCACCGCCATGCTGATCGACGGTGACCGGATCGCCTGGCTCGGCGAGGACTCCGCGGCGCACGCGCACCGCGACTCCGCGGAGCGGGTCGTGGACCTCCGGGGAGCGTTCGTCACTCCGGGGTTCGTCGACGCTCACGTGCACGCCACGGCCGCGGGCATGATGCTCACCGGCCTCGATCTCACCGCGACAGCCTCCCTCGCTGAGGCGCTGGCCATGGTCGAGGCCCGGGCGCGCGCCACGCGCGGTGCCACCATCATCGGGCACGGCTGGGACGAGACGCGGTGGCCCGAGGGCCGGCCGCCGACCCGCGAGGAGATCGATCGCGCGACGTGGGGAAGCGTCGTCTACCTGTCGCGCATCGACGTGCACTCGGCCGCCGTGTCCAGCGCCATGCTCGCGCTGGTGCCCGGAGTGCGCGACCTCCCCGGCTTCGACGCCACCGGGCCGGTCGCCATCGAGGCGCACCATGCGGTGCGGGAGATCGTGCTCAGTGACATCGCCGCCTCCCAGCGGGATGCAGCGCAGCGCGCCATGCGCGAGGTGGCCGCAGCGCACGGCATCGTCGCGATCCATGAGATGGCCGGGCCGACCATCTCCAGTGCGGACGACCTCGCCGAACTGCTGTCCATGTCGGAGGAGGTCCCTGGTCCCCTCGTCACCGGCTACTGGGGAGAGCTCGACTCGGCTGGCGGCATCGAGCGGGCGCGTGCGCTCGGGGCCGTCGGCGTGGCCGGCGACCTCTTCGCCGACGGTGCGATCGGTTCGCGCACCGCGTGCCTGTGCGAGCCCTACCGGGACGCGGAGGCCAGTCGTGGTGCCGCGTACCTGAACGCCGACGAGGTGGCCCGGCATGTCGTGGCGGCCACGCGGGCGGGGCTGCAGGCCGGCTTCCACGTCATCGGGGATGCCGCCAGCGCCACGGTGACCGCGGGCCTGCGCCTCGCGGGCGAAGAGGTCGGAGCGCCCGCCATGCGGTCCGCCGGCCATCGCCTCGAGCATGCGGAGATGCTCTCCGACGCGGACATCGCCGTCCTCGTCGAGCTCGGGATCACCGCGAGCATGCAGCCGATGTTCGACGGGCTGTGGGGTGGCGAGGGCGGGATGTATGTCCAGCGGCTCGGCGCGGAGCGTGCGGCGGGCATGAACCGGTTCGCCGATCTGGTCTCGGCGGGCGTCCCCGTGGCCTTCGGCTCCGATGCTCCGGTGACGTCGATCGGACCCTGGGCCGCGGTCCGGGCGGCTGTGCACCACTCGATCCCCGGGCAGTCGCTGTCCGCGCGTGCAGCCTTCTCGGCCCACACCCGTGGCGGCTGGCGAGCCGCCGGTCAGCCGTCGGCCGGGGTCATCGCGCCCGACGCCCCCGCGCACCTGGCGGTGTGGCACGTCGACGAGATCGCCGTCCAGCTGCCGGACGCACGCGTCGCCGGATGGTCGACCGACCCTCGCTCCGGCACGCCCGGCCTGCCGACGCTCGGGCCCGACCTCCCGCTGCCCACGTGTGTGCGCACGATCGTCTCCGGCCGAACGGTCTTCGACAGCGGCGACCTCGAGGCCTAGCCGGATGCCCGACGCGTCCCGCCCGCTGCTGCGGCTGCCCGCAGCCATCGCCTGCGCGCTACTGGCCGGCGTGGCCCTCTGGCTGGCCTTCCCACCGGTGGGCTTCGGGCTCAGTGCCGTGGCGGGGGTGGCCCTGCTCACCGCCGCGCTGTGGGGGGCCCGCGTCCGGCGCGGCCTGGGCCTGGGCCTGCTGTCGGGCCTGGTGTTCTTCCTCCTCCTGCTTGAGTGGATGCGGGTCATCGGGCTCGACGCCTGGCTGCTCCTCACGCTGCTGTGCGCGGCATGGATGGCCCTCCTCGGCGCGGGCACGACCCTCGTCTCCCGGCTGCCGGGGGCGCCGGTCTGGATCGCCGCGCTGTGGGTCCTGACGGAGTCGCTGCGCGGTGCCGTGCCGTTCGGCGGGTTTCCCTGGGGCAGCCTGGCATTCGCACAGCCCGACACGCTGCTGGGGGAGTGGGCCCGCATCGGCGGCGCCGCGGCATCGACGTTCCTCGTGGCACTGGTCGGGGCCGCGCTGGTCGCGCTCGTCCTCGACGTCCGCGCAGGCTTCCGGACCGGCGTCGTCGCGTGGGCGGCGACGATCGCCGCCGTCGGGGTCGTGCCGCTGGCCCTGACCATCCCCGTCACCGGTGACGAGGTCGGCGGGCCGCCGGCCGCGACGATCGCCATCGTGCAGGGCGGCACCCCGCAGGTCGGCATGGGCGCGATGGACGTTCGGCGCGCGGTGCTCGACAACCATGTCGAGCAGACCCTCGCGCTGGCCGCGGCCATCGACGCCGGAACCGCCCCGGCGCCCGACTTCGTCCTCTGGCCGGAGAACGCGTCCGACCTCGACCCGTTCGCGGATCCCACCGCCGCCGACGCCATCACGGTGGCAGCACGGGCGGTCGGGGTGCCCATCCTGGTCGGCGCCGTGACGGCCGTCCCCGGCAATCCGGACGGTGTGTGGAACGTGGGCATCGTCTGGGATCCGGAGTCCGGGCCGACCCAGATGTACATCAAGACCCACCCGGTGCCGTTCGGCGAGTACGTGCCCTTCCGCGCGCAGCTGGCCGGGCTCATCGGGCGCTTCGACCGGGTCCCGCGTGACTTCATCCCCGGCAGCGAGCCCGGGAACCTCGAGATCGGGGGAGTGGCCGTCGGCAACGTCATCTGCTTCGAGATCGCCTACCGCGAGGTGGTCGACGCCGTCGTCGACGGCGGGGCACGCGTGATCACCGTCCAGACCAACAACGCCACGTACGGTGGCACGTCGCAGCCGGCGCAGCAGCTGGGCATCGAGCGCCTGCGCGCCATCGAGTACGGGCGCAGCGTCCTGGTCGCGGCCACGTCGGGCATCTCCGCGGTCATCGCCCCGGACGGCACCATCACGCAGCAGATGGGGGAGGAGACCACCGGCTGGCTCGTGGCCGACGTGCCCCTGCGTGGCGAGCTCACGTGGGCGGCGCGCCTCGGCACGGCCGTGCAGTGGGGCGCTGTGCCTGGCGTCCCTCGGCTCGCTCGCGTACGCGGTGTGGCTGCGTGCCGGACGCCGTCGCACCATCGCCTAGGCTGACGGGATGAGCACGACCTCCTTCGCCGACCTCGGTCGCATCGTGGTGATCATCCCCACGTTCAACGAGCGCGAGAACCTGCCCGTGATCGTCGGGCGCGTGCGCAGCTCGGTCCCCGAGGCGCACGTGCTGGTCGCAGACGACAACTCACCGGACGGCACCGGCGCCATCGCCGACGACCTGGCTGCCGCGGACGACCATGTCCACGTCATGCACCGGCTGGGCAAGGAGGGGCTCGGGGCCGCCTACCTCGCCGGGTTCGCGTGGGCCCTGCAGGAGGGCTACGACGTCGTGTGCGAGATGGATGCCGACGGCTCCCACCAGCCCGAGCAGCTGCCGCGGCTGCTCGACGCGCTGCGCAACGCCGACCTCGTGCTGGGGTCGCGTTGGGTCCCGGGCGGGCGCACCGAGAACTGGCCCAAGAGCCGGCAGTTCATCTCCCAGGGCGGAAGCGCGTACACGCGCATCATGCTGGGCGTCCCCCTGCGCGATGCCACCGGCGGCTACCGCGCCTTCCGCGCGGAGACGCTGCGACGCCTGGACCTGCACGAGGTGGCCTCGCAGGGGTACTGCTTCCAGATCGACCTCGCCTGGCGCGCGATGCAGCGTGGCATGCGCGTCACGGAGGTGCCGATCACGTTCGTCGAGCGCACCGCCGGCGCCAGCAAGATGAGCCGCAAGATCGTCGCGGAGGCCCTGTGGCGGGTGACGGCGTGGGGAGTGGACGACAAGGTCACCCGCATCCGACGGCGCTCGCACGCGCGACGAGCCCGGGGGTCGCGTCCATGACCTTCCGGTCCCGTCTGCTGGTCTTCGGCATCCCCCTGCTCGAGGTGGCGACCGCCTATCTCGTGGCCCTGTGGATCGGCTGGGGCTGGATGCTCCTGCTCGTGCTGCTGGGGATCCCGATCGGGTTCGCGCTCATGCGCAACGCGGGCGATGCGGCCATGCGCGACCTGCAGGAGGCGGCCGCGGCCGGTCGGGAGCCGGACGCGGGCCGTCACGCCCTCGCCTTCGTCGGCGGCCTGCTCTTCGTCATCCCCGGCTTCTGGTCGGACCTGCTCGGCCTGCTGCTCGTGCTCCCGCCGACGCAGCGGCTGTTCCGCGCGCGCACGCGGACCTGGCTGGAGTCGCGTGTCGCGACCGTCCGCATGCCCGGGGTGCACTACCCGGACGGCGGAGACGTCATCCAGGGGACGGTGATCCGCCATGACCCGGATACGACGGATCCGGGCCCCGCAGGACCCGGACCGCGTGAACTGAACTGAACTAGGCGGACTTGCGCAGGCTGGTGCGCGCCACGCCCTGCTGTTCGTGCAGGAGTGCCAGGCGCTCCTGCAGGAGAGCCTCCAGGTCGGCGATCGTGCGACGCTCCAGCAGCATGTCCCAGTGCGTGCGCACATGCTTCGTCGGCTTCTCCTCGGGAGCGGCCACGTCCGGACGGGTCGCGGTGCGGCCGCAGCGGCAGTTCCACTCGAACGGGATCTCCTCGGCCTCGACCGAGAACGGCACGACCGAGCGATGCCCCTCGGGGCACTCGTAGGTGATCACGAGGCGTTCCGCCGGGGCCACATGGGCATCGGTCTCGTAGCTCAGCGCACCCAGGCGGGTGCCGCGCATCGATTCACTCATGGTCTGTCCCTTCGAACGGCCACTTAGGCGATGACACATATGACGCCGGTGTTATTCCCCGGGTTCCGGCTTTACCAAACCCGTACACGGCACCCGGAAACGCGCCCGAGCAACCGGTATCCGGACATCCGATATGCGCACGCCGGATTCGGGGTTCGGCCTCCGGATGCGGGAGACTGGCGCCATGACCCGCGCCACGACCGCCGTCGCCGCCCTGGTGGCGAGCCTCGTGCTGGTCACGGCCGCCCCGGCGGCCACCGCCACGCAGGGCGGCGCAGCGCCATCGGCGTCGAGCCCAAGCGCGTCAGCGACCGGATCCGGCTGGCGTGCACGGATGCTCGAGCGGGTGAACGCCGCCCGAGCCGAGGCCGGCGTCCCGCCCGTCGCGTCGTGCGGTCGACTCGGACGCTCGGCGCAGCGATACGCCGTGACCATGGCCCGCAGCGGCACCTTCGGGCATGTCGCGCCGGACGGCACCGGGCCGGGGGAGCGGATCAGCGCGGTCGGCTACCGCTGGCGCATGCTGGGGGAGAACATCGCCGCCGGCCAGGGCAGTGTCTACGAGGTCATGCAGGGCTGGCGTGGCTCGGGCTCCCACCTGGCGACCATGACGAACCCGGTCTTCACCCATGTCGGCTTCGGGCTCGCACGGTCGGCGGGCTCGCGCACCTACTGGGTGCAGGACTTCGGCAGCGGTCGGTGCTGACGCGGCGCTAGAGCCAGTCGCGACGCTTGAACACCACGTAGAGGGTCACGCAGACCGCGCCCATGAGGCCGAGAGCGAACGGATAGCCCAGCCGCCAGTCGAGTTCGGGCATGTGGGTGAAGTTCATCCCGTAGATCGTGCCGATGAGCGTCGGTGCGAACAGGATGGCGGCCCAGGCCGAGATCTTCTTCACCTCGATGTTCTGCTCGTGGCTGGCGATGGTCAGGGCTCGCATCTCCTCGTTCTGCTGCTGGGCGACCATGGTGGCGTTGAGGGTGAGCATGTCGCGCAGGATCTGCTGGAAGCCCTCCACCCGCTCGGTGACGATCAGGTTGTGGTCGGCGACGTCGCGCAGCAGCTGGCGCAGCTCCTCGCTGACCCCGTACTTGTCGAACCCTGCCTCGAGCGCGGCCAGCATCCCTGACAGGGGGAGCGTGGCCCGACGGAACTCGATCACCTCGCGCGACAGCTCGTAGATGCGACGCGACACCGCCGGATCGCCGGAGAAGACCTCCGTCTCGATCTCGTCGATGTCGTTCTCGAGTCCGGCGACGACCGGGAAGTACTCGTCCACGACCCGGTCGAGGATCGCGTAGAGCACCGCCTCGGGCCCCACCGCGAGGAGTTCGGGGTCGTTCTCGAGCCGAATGCGCACGCCGGACAGGTCGGGCGACTCGCTGTGCCGCATGCTGATGACGAAGTTGGGACCGACGAAGACGTGCAGCTCGCCGAACTCGACCTCCTCCACCTCGTCCATGTAGCGGGCCGCGCTCGTCACGACGAACAGGGTGTCGCCGTAGCGCTCGAGCTTGGGCCGCTGGTGGGCGACGATCGCGTCCTCGACCGCGAGCTCATGCAGGTCGAACTCCTCCGCCAGCGAGGTGACGTCCTCGGCGGTCGGCCGGTAGAGGCCGAGCCAGGCGAAGGCCTCCGGGTCCTCGCGCAGCACCTGGTACATCTCGTGCAGCGATCCCGGGGTGGCGATGCGCACCCCGTCGCGATAGGCGGCGATGTTGACGACCCGCGAGCCCGCAGTCGGGGGAGCGGCGGGCGACGACGGCGCCAGGGTCGCCTCGAGGTGGTCGCGGGTGCCGCGGTGCCGAGGCGTGCGCAGGCCCGAGAGCATCCGACGACGCACGCCCCCCGCCATCAGTCGGTCCCGGACTCCATGGCGGCCCGGTCGAGGCTCTCGACCTCGTCCTCCTCCACGGCGCTCTCCGCGGGAGCCGCGGCGATGGCGGCGGCGCCGCCCGGCTCGAGCTGGCCGATCAGCGTCGCCTGGCCCGCAAGCAGCTGGCCCTGTGCGGCATAGAGCTCGAGCTTGGCGCGCGAGTCGGCGATGTCGAGGTTGCGCATGGTGAGCTGGCCGATGCGGTCGACCGGGCCGAACGCGGCGTCCTCCGTGCGCTCCATCGACAGCTTGTCCGGGTGGTAGCTGAAGGCCGGACCGCGGGTGTCGAGGATGGAGTAGTCGTCGCCGCGGCGCAGTCGAACCGTCACCTCGCCGGTCACCGCCGACGCCACCCAGCGCTGCAGCGACTCGCGCAGCATCAGCGCCTGCGGGTCCAGCCACCGACCCTCGTAGAGCAGCCGGCCGAGCCGGCGCCCTTCCGCGTGGTAGTTGGCGATGGTGTCCTCGTTGTGGATGGCGCTCAGGAGGCGCTCGTAGGCGATGAACAGCAGCGCCATGCCGGGGGCCTCGTAGATGCCACGGCTCTTGGCCTCGATGATGCGGTTCTCGATCTGGTCGGCCATGCCGAGTCCGTGGCGGCCGCCGACGGCGTTGGCCTCGTGCACGAGGTCGACGGCCGACTCGAACTCCCGGCCGTTGATCGCCACCGGCCGACCCTGGGCGAAGCGCAGCGTGACGTCCTCGGTGGCGATCGGCACGGTCGGGTCCCAGAACCGGACGCCCATGATCGGGTCGACTACCTCGATGGAGGTATCGAGGTGCTCGAGGGTCTTGGCCTCGTGCGTGGCGCCCCAGATGTTGGCATCGGTCGAGTACGCCTTCTCGACGCTGTCGCGGTACGGCAGATCGTGGGCCGCCAGCCACTGCGACATCTCGGTGCGTCCGCCGAGCTCCTCGACGAAGTCGGCGTCCAGCCACGGCTTGTAGATGCGCAGGCTCGGGTTGGCCAGCAGCCCGTAGCGGTAGAACCGCTCGATGTCGTTGCCCTTGAAGGTCGATCCGTCGCCCCAGATCGAGACGTCGTCCTCGTGCATGGCACGCACCAGGAGCGTGCCCGTCACGGCACGGCCCAGGGGAGTGGTGTTGAAGTACTGACGCCCGCCGGAGCGGATGTGGAACGCACCGCACGCCAGCGCTGCCAGGCCCTCGTCGACCAGGGCGGCCTTGCAGTCCACCAGCCGCGACAGCTCCGCGCCGTACTGCAGCGCGCGACCGGGCACCGAGCCGATGTCGGGCTCGTCGTACTGGCCGATGTCGGCGGTGTAGGTGCAGGGGACCGCGCCCTTGTCGCGCATCCAGGCGACGGCCACCGAGGTGTCCAGTCCGCCGGAGAAGGCGATGCCGACGCGCTCGCCGACGGGCAGGGAGGTCAGGACCTTGGACACGGTGCACAGCCTATTTGGCCGCCCGACCCGCGGCTCACCGCGGCTCGTCCGAGGATCCGCGCGGGTCGAGGAACGGGGTGTCACGAGGATCCGGGTGGGACACTGGGTCGGGAGGTCGAGATGAACGCCGAGTGGCACCGCGCCCACGTCCTTGGCAGCAAGGCGCCGATGGATGCGCGCATCGCCTGGCACCTCGAGCACGCCCGCGAGTGCGCCTGCCGGCCCATTCCGGCCAGCGTCCTCGCGGCGATCGCCGAGCGCGACCGACAGGACTGACACCGGCCACAGGCCGCTCCCGGGGCTACCTCACCGCTGGCGGCACACGGCGAGGCAAGTCAGGCCAGCCAGGCCAGGGCCAGCGGCTCGTCCTGGCCCAACCACGTGGCGCTCAGAGTCGCCACGCCAGCGGGGGGTTCCGCGGGCAGCAGCCGGGCCACCGCCAGGGTGGAGCCCGGAGCGCCTGCGCCGGAGCCCCAGGCCGTCGCCCACCACTCCAGCCGAGGCACCGGCGTGCCGTCGTCGAGGACCATGTCGACATCGCGCGCGCCGGTGCGGATCGCGTCGCCGATCACCTCGACGTAGACCGGGTCCGACGGCCCGTCGTACACCCACCGGGTCCCGAGGACGGAGTGCTCGAGCTGCCCGACGAGGACGCCACCGGCCAGGGGAGCCGCCCGGTAGGTCATGGGCACGTGGTACCTCTGCTCGCCACAGCCGATGATGAAGGTCTCGATTCCGACCTCGCCCGCGGGGTCGTCGAACCGGAAGGCCGAGACCCGCTCGATGGGAGGACCCTCGGCGAACCAGTCGCACGCGGGCAGCCACGCGGCCAGGAGCTCGACCTTGCTCGGCCGCAGCTCGGCCCGGTGCACGATGCCCATCGTCATCCCTCCACGGTGAGCGGGAGTCGGCCCGCCGTCCTCTGTGGGGGCAACCTAACCTAGGCAGCGTGACCCGACCAGCGTCCCGGCTGGACCGATGGGAGGCCACCGCCCGTCGGCGGGTCTCCGGGCCGGTCGCGTTCCTGGTGTTCGGCGAGCTCCGGCTATTCGAGGCGGTCTGGCAACTGGCCACCGGCCGGCGTGATCTCCGCGAGGGCGAGGTCGGGATCGGGTACGCCCGCGGGAGACTCGTGGTGGAGCTCGTCTTCGCCGGCGCGGCCCTGATCGAACTGGTCGCCGTCGACCTGCTGGTCCCGTGGGAGCGCCTGGGCACGTTCGCCTGGCTGCGGGTCGCTGCTGCTCGTGGCCTCGCTCTACGGCGTGCTGTGGATCGTCCTGCTGATGGCCGCCGAGCGCACGCGCCCGCACCTGGTCACCGACGAGGGCCTGGTGCTGCGGTGGGGCCACCTGCCGATCGTGACCGTGCCCTGGGAGCTCGTCGAGACGGCCACATTGCGGCGCCGCTACAGCGCCGACGACGACCGGCTGACGCTTGACGTCCCACTGCAGGGCACGAACCTCGACATCGAGCTGCGCGAGCCGATCGATGCGCGCGTGCCGTTCAAGCGGGCCCGGCGCCAGGTGACCGGCATCAGCCTGGGCGTGGACGACCCGGATGCGGCCCTGCGAGCGATCCGGCCTCACCTCACGGTGTAATGCCGATAATGTGCATTATGACATTCCACCATCCACGACCAGCCTGAGCCCCAGGTTGATGGCCTGCTCCCCTGGACCGGTCATGTCGTACCCACGACGCGCGTAGAACGTGAGGACACCGGAGTTCTCGGGACGCACCTGCAGATTGATCTTCGGGCAGCCACGGGCCAGCAGCAGCGCCTCGGCGCGATCCATCAACGCCGATCCCAGCCCGGTGCCACGGCTGGCCGGATGGACCGCCAGGTAGTTGACCGATCCACGATGACCGTCGTAGCCGGCCATGACCGCCCCGGCCAGGCCTGGCTCGTGCGCGTCGTCGGCCACCAGCAGCCCCCAGGGCGAGTCCTCGAGCTTGCGCCGGATGTCCGCGTGCGGGTCGTTCCAGGGGCGGGTGAGGCCGCACGCCTCCCAGAGCGCGACCAGCGCCCCCTCGTCGGCCGGCTCGAACTCCCGGATGGCCTTCGACCACTGCCGTGAGTCAGCCACGTGGCACCTCGGCCAGCAGGGCGCGTTCCTCTGCGCGGGTCAGCCCGGCCCGGCGGGCCCGGTCCAGACCGCGAGTGCGCTCGTGAACGAGCGCGTCCGCCAGCGTGTCCGGGAGGGGACGGCAGGCGAGCCCGGCATCGCGCGCCGATCGGCCCGAGCGGGCCCCGAAGCCCGCATACTCCGGCAGCGGGAGCCACAGCGGCAACGAGCGGGGGCCAGCCCACGGCTGGACGCCCTGCTCCGTCAGCCACTGCGGCGATGCCGGCACGTGGTGTCCGCGGAACGATGCCACTCGGGCGGCGGCCGTCAGCACGTCCGGCAGGGCCGTCGGCTCCCCCACGGCATCCAGCACACCGTGCGTGCCGGCGGCCGGGGCCTCGACGATCCACCGGGCGAGGTCGCGCACGTCGATCGCCTGAGTGGACAGCGCTGGCTCGTCTGGGACGAGGACCTCGTCGCTCTCCGCGCGAGCGAAGGCTGCCGGCCAGTAGCCGAAGCGGTCGCTCGGGTCGCCGGGGCCGGCGATCAGCCCTGCTCGCGCGATCAGGGCCCGGTCCTCGAGCGCCGCCAGCACGTGCCGCTCGCAGGCCGCCTTGGCCGCCCCGTAGTCCTCCATCGCGTCGAAATCCCCCACGAGAGGCGGGTGGACCGATGCGGACTCGTCGTCCCCGGGGCGATCGGTGCGAACGTAGACGGAGGCTGACGACACGTACGTCCAGTGGGCGGTTCGCTGCCCCAGTGCCTGGACCGCCTCGAGGACATACCTCGGCTGCGAGGAGACGTCGACAACGGCGTCCCACTCCCCCGCCGGCAGGGCGGCGAACGGGTCCGGGCGCGGCACGGTCCATCGCCACGAATCGGACGCCGGACGGTGCGGCTCCGGTGCTCCCCCGGGCCGCACACGTCACCTGCGCACCGGACTCCTGCGCCTGACGAGCCACCTCGCCGCCCAGCCACCCGGTGCCACCCAGGACGAGAACGTGCACCATGCCCCCATCCCAGCACGGCCGTGTTCCGGCAGCGCGGGAACACCCACTCCCCCGCCTTCGCCCGTAGCAGAACCTCCCGCTGTACATGTCTGCGACGCGCGGTCATGGCCGGTCGGTGGCGTCAATGACCATTCGGATGAGCATGACCGGTCAATTCCGATAATCGGATTCGTGCGTAAATGAACGGTCAAATTGGCCGTGCTCGTGAATGACCGGTTGTGACCGGTCAGGCCATGCGAGCGTAATTGGCCACTTTGTCCGGTCAATTGGAGGGTAGGGGTGGGATGGCGCTGATTGGCTACGGTGGTCTGGTGTCGTTCGACGATCTGGGCCATGAGGTGCCCCGGAACGGTCCTGTGAGTCGAGTCGTGTCGCTCGTGCCTTCCTTGACCGAGTCCATCGCGCTGACCCGGCCGCAGGCGCTCGTGGCGGCCACCCAGTGGTGCACCTTCCCACCGGAGCTCGACGTCCCGCGGATCCGCGGGACCAAGAACCCGGACTGTCGTGCGATCGCGGCGCTGGCGCCCGACCTGGTGATCGCGAACATGGAGGAGAACCGCGAGATCGACGTCCGGCGCCTGCGCACGGCTGGGATCCCCGTGTGGGTGACGCGGATCGAGTCGGTCGAGCAGGCCCTGACGTCCATGAGCCGGATGTTCACCGAGGCGCTGGGCTGGGACGTCCCGGACTGGCTCGCACAGGCGGGGCTGGTGTGGGCGCAGCCTCCCACCCTCCAGGGCGTGCGGACCGCCGCGGTCATCTGGCGTGACCCGTGGATGGTCGTCGGCAGCGGGACGTTCGCCGGCGATCTCCTGCACCGCCTCGGCTGCATCAATGCGTTCGAGACCTCGCCACAGCGGTATCCGACGGTCGATGTGGGTGACCTCGACGGGCTGGGCCTGGACGTCATCCTCCTGCCGGACGAGCCCTATCGGTTCACCTCGGCCGACGGGCCCGAGGCATTCCCGCGCACGCCCACCGCCCTCATGGACGGTCGGATGCTGACCTGGTACGGACCGTCACTGGTTGCGGCCCGCGCGCATCTCGAGGGCTGCATCCAGACCCGGTGACGCTGCCGCAGCCGTGGCACCCGCCATCGGGGCACGAGGTGGTCAGCCCGAGCCCGGCCACGCGTCCGAGGCGCAGCAGGTGGTCGACGGCTCCGTCGACGACGTCCGGATCCAGCCCGGTACGCGTCACGATGGCGGCACGCGTCGTGGCGCCGGACTCGACCGCGGCCAGCACGACGGTCAGCGGCCCGTTCACAGCCGCGACCCGATCTGGAAGATCGCCACGGCCACGAGCCACGCCACGGCCAGCTGCATGGCCACCCCGAAGAGCGGTCCAGCGCATCCCGATCTCACGGCGCTGGGCGGCCAGCGTCGCCACGCAGGGCGTGTACGCCAGGAGGAACACCAGGAACGCCCAGACGGCGGCGTCCGTGTGCCCGCCGGAACTGGCCTCGAAGTCGGCCTGCACGTACTGCCCGAGCGTCCCGGGCTGCTCCGACGTCGCCGGCTCCTCGGCCGAATAGGTCTGGGCCCACGACGAGATGACCGCCTCCTTGGCGACGAAGCCGACGATGAGTGCGCTGGTCGTCTCCCAGGTGCCGAATCCAGCCGGGACGAACACCGGCGCGACCGCCTGTGCGGTGCGGGCGTAGACGCTGTCCTGCACGGGGACCTCGCCGAAGGCGTACCCCGGCGCCGCGGGGATGGCCTGGAGGAACCACACGGCGGCGACGGTCGCCACGATGATGCCGCTGGCCGTGCGGAGGAAGCCGCCCAGGCGCAGCCAGGTCACGGTGGCGGTCAGGTGCAGGGTCGGACGCTGGTACGGCGGCAGGTCGATCACGAGCGGCTCGGATCCCATGGTCCGCCAGAGCGTGGTGCGCAGGGCGAAGCCGACGACCACCACGAAGAGGATGCTGACCACGTAGAGGACGAACACCACCGTGCCGGCGGACTGTCGGGAAGAAGATCGAGGCCATCAGCACGTAGACCGCCAGGCGTGCGCTGCACGAGGTGAAGGGCACCAGCAGCGCGGTCAGGATCCGGTTGCGCGCGCTCGGCAGGATCCGGGTCGCCGAGATGGCTGGCACGTTGCACCCGAACCCGACGATCAGCGGCAGGAACGCCCGGCCCGGAAGGCCGATCGCCCGCATGAGGCGGTCGGCGACGACGGCCGCGCGGGCCATGTACCCGCTGTCCTCGAGCAGGGCCAGCAGGGCGAACATGATCGCCATCAGCGGAACGAAGGTCAGGAGCATGCCGACGCCGGCGATGAGCCCGTCGACGACGAGGCCGCGCACCCAGGTGTCCTCGAGCCCGACGGCCTCGAGGATCGCCACCGCGAGAGTCGTGACCGGGCCGCTGAACAGCCAGTCGAGCGCATCCTGCAGCGGGGCCGCGACCGTCGTGGTCAGCTGGAACACCGCCCACATGAAGACGAGGAAGGTGACCGGTCCCAGGACCGGCGACAGGGCCACCGAGTCGAACCGGTCGGACCAGCGCACGCGACCGGGATCGGTGCGGATCACCGCCGCGGCCACCACGCCGTCGATCCATGCGAAGCGCTCGTCCGCGCGGGCCATCTCGTCGGTGCCGAGAGGGGCGGGCAGCGGACCGGGCATGGGTGCGGCCAGCGCCGCGTCCACAGCGGACAGCAGTGCCGTGCGGTCACCGCGATGCCGCGGGTCCACCAGCACGACCGGCACGCCGGTCGCCTGTGCCAGCGCCTCGGTGTCGACGCGCAGGCCGTGCCGCTCGGCGATGTCGCCCATCGTCAGGGCGAGCACGAGCCGCTGGTCGGTCTCGCGCAGCTGGCGCACGAGGTACAGCGAGCGCGCCAGCCGAGCGGCGTCGGCGATCACGACGACGAGCTCTGGCCGCTCGTCCGCCGGCGACGTCGACGAGCAGCGCCCGCGTCAGGGCCTCGTCAGGCGAAAGCGGGTCGAGGCTGTAGGCCCCCGGGAGGTCGACGACGTCGAAGCGGTGGTCGCCGTCCTCGAGCAGGCCGCGGCCCACCTCGACGGTGGTGCCGGGCCAGTTGCCCACGTCCCGGCGCGCTCCGGTCAGGCGGTTGAACAGGGTGGACTTGCCGACGTTGGGCGCGCCCGCGAGGGCCAGGACCGGAGTGCCGGCAGGAGCCGCGATGCCACCGCCGTCCGAGTGGCAGGACGGCACCGAGGTGCTCACCGCGGCCCCTCCTCGGCGAGCGGCAGCAGGCCAGCGGTGGCGGAGTCCAGCGCGATCCGCGAGCCCTGCACGGCCACCACGCGGGCCCCGCCGACGCCGCGCTGGGCCAAGGTGATGTCCTCCCCGGCGCGCAGGCCCATCTCGGCCAGCCGGCGGCGCTGCGCCTCGTCGACTCGCGGATGACCCAGCACGGCGGACTCGCCGGCGCGCAGGTCGCGCACGGTGCGGGTCGGGGTCACCCACCGATCGTACCGCCGACTATTTAGGTAACCCTAAGTACTTTGGTCCCGACCCCGGGACATGCCGAGGGCCCCATCCGACTCGGATGGGGCCCTCGACGGACGACCTAGGCCAGGGCCTTGGCCTTCAGCGAGTCGAACTCGGCCTGCGTGATCGTGCCGGCATCGAGCAGGGACTTCGCCGAGGCGATCTGGTCGGCGGGCGAGACGCTGCCCACGGCCGACTGGATGTAGGCCTTCTGTGCCTGCTGAGCGGCTTCCATCTGCGCCTGACGACGCTCGGACATGCTCTTGCCGCGGGCGATCAGGTACACCAGCACGGTGATCGGCGGGAAGATGATCAGGAAGATGATCCAGATCGCCTTGGCCCAGCCGTTCAGGGTGTGATCGTTGAAGAGATCCAGGATCACCATGAACCAGATCATGAAGAACATGATCATGAAGAAGATGTAGACGAGAGTCCACAGGGTGTCCATTGACAGCCTTTCATAGGGGTGCGAAAGCACTCAGATTAGCGGAAGAGCTCGGCCGCGTAACCCCCGCCCGCCAGTCGTTCCACGACGGCCGGATCGTCGTCCACCACCACCCGGACCTCCGCCGGCGACCCGATCCCGCCGATGGCCTGCGCCTTGAACGCCGCCGCCGGACGCCGGTCGGCGTCGGGCCGCAGCACGAGTGCGTCGGCAGCGATCCCGTGACGGGTGAGCCAGGCCTGCGTGTCGGCCCGGGTGCGCTCCGGACGCCCCGACAGCAGGACGATGTCGTGGTCCGTCGCGAGCTCCGCGCAGCCGCGCGCGGCCGGCCTCGATGACGGTGTCGTCCCCCACCGCGGCGAAGAACGCGTCCCAGTCCTTGGGCCGACCGTCGAGGAGGTGCTGGCGGTGCGAGGCGTCCGCCAGCACCCCGTCGATGTCGAGGACGGCGATCACGTGGACGCGAGCTCCTCGGGGCGCGGGCAGGCGCACACCAGGTTGCGATCGCCGTAGGCGCCGTCGATCCGCCGCACGGGCGGCCAGTACTTGTCCTGGCGCAGGCACTCGACCGGGAAGGCCGCCAGGCGCGCCGGGTAGGCGTGGTCCCAGTCGCCGATCAGGCAGTCCGCGGTGTGCGGGGCGTTGCGCAGCGGGCTGTCGTCCAGCGGCCAGCTGCCCTGCGGCCACTGCGTCGATCTCCGCCTTGATCGCGATCATCGCGTCGCAGAAGCGATCGAGCTCGGCGAGCGTACTCGCTCTCGGTCGGCTCCACCATGAGGGTCCCTGCCACGGGGAACGACATCGTGGGCGCATGGAACCCGTAGTCGATGAGCCGCTTGGCGATGTCGTCGACGGTGACGCCGGTCGCCGCCGTGATCGGCCGCACGTCGAGGATGCACTCGTGGGCGACGAGCCCGTTCTCGCCGGTGTACAGCACCGGGTAGTGCGCTGCCAGCCGCGCCGCGATGTAGTTCGCCGAGAGGATGGCGGCCTGCGTCGCAGCCAGGAGGCCGTCGGCTCCCATCATGCGGATGTAGGCCCACGGGATCGGCAGGATGCCTGCGCTGCCCCACGGAGCGCCGCTGACCGGGCCGACACCGCCGTCGACGTGCCCGCGCGCCGCGGGTCCGGCCTCGGGCCGCAGCGGGTGCGAGGGCAGGTACGGCGCGAGATGCTCGCGCACGCCGACCGGGCCCACGCCGGGGCCGCCTCCGCCGTGCGGGATGCAGAAGGTCTTGTGCAGGTTCAGGTGCGACACGTCGGCGCCGAACCGACCGGGCTTCGCGAGGCCCACCAGGGCGTTCAGGTTGGCACCGTCGACGTACACCTGGCCGCCGGCGTCGTGCACCAGGGCGCAGATCTCGGTGATCGCGGTCTCGAACACCCCGTGGGTCGAGGGGTAGGTCACCATCAGGGCGGCCAGCTCGTCCGCGTGCTCCGCGACCTTCGCGCGCAGGTCGTCGACGTCGACGTTGCCCTCGGCGTCGCAGGCCACGACCTGGACCCGCATCCCCGCCATGACCGCGCTCGCCGCGTTCGTGCCGTGCGCGCTGGACGGGATGAGGCACACGTCGCGCCCCGGCTCCCCGTTAGCGCGGTGGTACGCGCTGATCGCCAGCAGGCCGGCGAACTCGCCCTGCGAGCCGGCGTTGGGCTGCAGCGACACGGCGTCGTAGCCGGTGATCTCGACGAGCCACGCCTCGAGCTGCCGGATCAGTGCGAGGTATCCCTGCGCCTGGTCGAGCGGTGCGAACGGATGGATGCCGGCGAACTCGGGCCAGGTGATCGGCTCCATCTCCGTCGTCGCGTTCAGCTTCATCGTGCACGAGCCCAGCGGGATCATCGCCCGGTCCAGGGCGATATCGCGGTCGCCCAGCCGTCGGATGTAGCGCAGCATCGAGGTCTCGCTGTGGTGGCTGGTGAAGACCGGGTGGGTGAGGAACGGCGTGCGCCGCTCCAGCGCGGCGGGGATGCCCCGGGCCGGGTCGGCGCGGACGTCGTCGTACCGGGGCGCCACGGCCCCGACGACCGCGGCCACGGCGCGCCAGACCGCCTCGACCGCGTCGGGCGTGGTGGTCTCGTCGGTGGACGCGGACACGGTGTCGGCGTCGACCCGCCGCAGGTTGACGCCCTCGGCCAGCGCGGCGGCCACCATCGCGTCCGCCGTCCCGGGAGCGTCCCAGCGGACGGTGTCGAACACCGACTCCGAGCACACGTCGATGCCCATCGACCGCAGCCCCGTCGCGAGCGTCCGGGCGCGGTCGAGGGTTCGCCGCGCGATCCGCGTCAGTCCGTCGGGTCCGTGGTACGCGGCGTACATCGAGGCGATCACGGCGAGAAGGACCTGCGCGGTGCAGATGTTGCTCGTCGCCTTCTCCCGACGGATGTGCTGCTCGCGGGTCTGCAGGGCCAGCCGGTACGCCGGGGCACCGTCGGCGTCCACGCTGACGCCCACGAGCCGCCCCGGCATGCTGCGCTCGAGTCCGGCGCGCACGGCCATGAACCCCGCGTGCGGGCCGCCGAACCCGAAGGGCACGCCGAACCGCTGGGCTGAGCCCACCACGACGTCGGCACCGAGCTCCCCCGGCGGAGTGAGCAGCGTGAGTGCCAGCAGGTCGGTCGTGACGATCGCGAGGGCGCCGGCAGCGTGGGCGCGCTCGATGACCTCCGTCGGGTCCACGATCCGGCCCGAGCTCCCGGGGTAGCTGATCACGACGCCGACGACACCGGCTGGGATCGGCTCCAGCTCGAGGTCCACCGTCACCACCTCGATGCCCAGGGGTGCGGCCCGCGTGTGCAGGACCGCCAGCGTCTGGGGATGGGTGTCCGCGTCCACCGCGATGCGTGACTCGGCGTCGCGGCCCTTGTGGACTCGCAGCGCGAGCGTCATCGCCTCTGCCACGGCGGTGGGCTCGTCCAGCAGCGACGACCCGGCCACGGGAAGTGCCGTGAGGTCCTCGACCATGGTCTGGAAGTTCAGCAGCGCCTCGAGGCGGCCCTGCGAGATCTCCGGCTGGTAGGGCGTGTACGCGGTGTACCAGGCGGGGTTCTCGAGGATCGTGCGCAGGATGACGCCCGGCGTGTGGGTGTCGTAGTAGCCCAGTCCGATCATCGACGTGACGACGGGTGTTGGCGCGCGCCAGCCCGCGCAGCTCGGCCAGGGCCTGCGGCTCGTCCGCGGCCTCCGGCAGGTCGAGTCGGTCGTGCCATCGGATCACCTCGGGCACCACGGCATCGGTGAACGAGTCGATCCCGTCGTAGCCGAGCAGCGCCAGCATGCGCTCCTGGTCGGACTGGTCAGGGCCGATGTGGCGGGATGCGAAGGCAGTCATGGTCACCTCGTCAGGCAGGCGTGCCCAGGGCACACGGGTCAGACGGTCACGGCTGTGACCGCCCTTCCCCCTCTGTTTCCCACGCCTGCGCGTGACCTGAGAGCTTCACCGGGAGACCCGGCTTTCACCGTCGGTGGGGATCGCCGGACGCGAACCCGCTTTCCAGAGGTGCCTCTCCCGAGCGGTCCTGCTGCCTGAGAGGTTGTCGGGGAGATTGCTCCTTCGGCGCCTGGTCGACCAGGTCTCTCCCGCCCGGGATCATGCAGCGGGCTCATCCTAGCCGCGGGGGCAGGGGTGCGGGCTGGACGGCTCAGACGGCGGTGCGCCGGGCGCGTCGCGCCGCGAGCTCGTCCTTCGTCGACGGCGCCTCCACGACCGCTCCACCGGGTGACTCACCGGGAAGGGTGGCCAGGGTCCCCTCGACCTCGCGCCAGACGCTGCCGACGGCGATGCCGAACACGCCCTGTCCGCCGCGCACGAGGTCGACGACCTCGTCGGCGCTGCGGCACTCGTAGATGCTCGCGCCGTCACTCATGATCGTGAGGCTGGCGAGGTCCTCGCCGGGCCGGGCCGCAAGGTGGTCGACCGCAGCGCGGATGTTCGGCAGGGAGACGCCGGTGTCGATGAGCCGCTTGACGATGCGCAGGATGAGGATGTCGCGGAAGCCGTAGAGCCGCTGGGTGCCGGACCCGGCCGCCCCACGGACCGACGGGACCACCAGTCCCGTGCGCGCCCAGTAGTCGAGCTGCCGGTATGTGATGCCGGCGGCAGAGCACGCGACCGGGCCGCGGTATCCGATGTTGGCCGGCAGCGGGCGCAGGGTCGACTCGTCGAACAGCACGCCCTGGGCTCGATGATCGGCCGCGACTGCACGCACTGCCGCAGCCGGTGAGCTCCCGCCCTCTGACGTCACGTCGTCCTCCTGATACCCGTCCGCCGCTGGCGGCCGATCCACGGTCCGGCCGTCCTGGCCGGAGTCCCTGATCCCTTGCGATGCCGACGTTAGGCAGGCACGGGTCGAGGGTCAAACCTGCGTCGCGGCGTGTCGTGGAGCAAACTCTCAACCTCCTGCTGAGGGTGCGAGCGGTCGAAATGGCTGTGGCGGAGGCCTTTCCGGCTCAGCCGAAGTCCTCCGGGGACACCTGATCGAGGAACTCCCGGAACTTCTCCACCTGGTCCTCCGCGGCTGCCGGCTCCTCGTCCGGGATGTCGATCCCCGCCTCGGCCATGACCTCGTCGGCGCCCCGGATCGGGGCGTCCACCCGCAGTGCCAGGGCGATCGCATCCGAGGGCCGGGCGCTCACCTCGACCCCGGTGCTGAAGACGATGACGGCGTAGAAGACGCCGTCCTCCAGCGCGGTGATGCGCACCTCGGAGACCGACACCTCGAGCGCGCCGAGGATGTCCCGAAGCAGGTCGTGGGTGAGCGGTCGCGGCGGCACGATCCCCTGCTGCGCGTAGGCGATCGCGGTGGCCTCCACTGCACCGACCCAGATCGGCAGGTACCGGCCGCCCTCGCGGTCGCGCAGCAGGACGATCGGGTTGTTCGACGGCATCTCCACCCGTACGCCCACGACCTCGAGATCCAGCACCCTCACAGGGTAACGCCGCGCGGCCGATTCGTCCCTCGCGGATGTCCCGGGTTCCGACGGGGTGCGCGACCGACGGCAGGAACGGCCGTCAGGCCCGACCGCCACGGATCAGCTCGGCACGCAGCAGTGCGGCGTGCAGCTGCACGAACAAGGAGGCGAGCTCGCGGATCGTCTCCTGCTCCCGGGCCCGGCCGTCGCGGTCCCGCGGCTGCGAGTAGGGCGTGGCCATCTGCTCCACCAGCCCGGTCTCGCGGTCGGCGACCACCCGGAAGGAGCGCAGGTGACGGGACTCGACGCCGAAGGCCGAGAGACGGGACACGACGCTGGCGATGGCCAGTGCGTCCTCGTCGTAGTGCCCGGCCGGCGACGCCCAGACCAGCCCGATGCCCTCGAGCTGGGCGATGTACGCCTCGGTCAGCCCGCAGGCGTCGGCGAGCTCCTCGCGGGTCATGCGCACCCGACCGGCACCCGGGCGGAAGTCGTCCGGTCGCATGCCGCTGCCGGCGATGCGGCGTCTTCGGGGGCGCGTCGGGATCCGGCAGCCCGTCGCTGATGTGGTCGCGGATCACCTTCAGCGGCAGGTACTGGTCGCGCTGCAGGGTCAGCACGGCGCGCAGCTGGTCGATGTCGCGCTGCGCGAAGCGGCGGTAGCCCGATGCCGTGCGCTCCGGCGTGACCAGCCCCTCGGACTCCAGGAAGCGGATCTTGCTGATCGTGACGTCCGGGAACTCGCGCTTGAGCAGCGTGAGCACCTCGCCGATGCTGATCGTGCCGGTCACGACGGTCGGGACCTCACCGACGCCGTCGCTCATGACGCCGGTTCGAGGCCGAGCAGGAAGACGAAGCGGAACTTGCCGATCTGGACCTCGTCGCCGCCCTGCAGCCGCTGGTCGTCCACCCGGACCCGGTTGACGTACGTCCCGTTCAGGATGCCCACGTCGCGGACGCTCCAGCCCTCGGCACCGTGCCGGAACTCGGCGTGGTGCCGGCTCACCGTGACGTCGTCGAGGAAGATCGCCGCCTCGGGCGCCCGGCCGACCGTCAGCACGCCGACGGACTCCTCCAGCACGTACTCCTGGCCCTCGCCGGGGCCGCGGTGGACCACCAGGAGGGCGCTGCCCGACGGGAGCTCGAACTGCGTGCCCGACCCGACCGCGCTCATCGGCCCCGAACCGGTGCCGGGCCCGGGCGCGATGATCGACGTGATGGAGCCGGTGTGCTCCAGGCTCTCGAAGGCCTCCGCGGACAGCGGCACGCCGCAGGACCCGCAGAAGCGGTCCTCGGCCGCGCTCTCGTGACCGCAGTTGGGGCACGTCATGGGTGGATCCCTATGCCCTCTCCACCAGCGCCTGGTAGTCGGCGGCCGTGAGCAGGCCGTCGACGGTCGACGGGTCGGCTGGGCGCAGCTCGACCATCCACCCGGCGCCGTAGGCATCGGTGTTGACGACCTCCGGGGCGCCGTCGAGCGCCTCGTTGCGCGAGACCACCTCGCCGCCCACGGGCGCGTAGATGTCGCTGACGCTCTTGGTGGACTCGACCTCCCCGCACGGCGATCCGGCGGCGAGCGCGTCGCCCACGGCCGGCAGCGAGACGAACACGATGTCACCGAGGGAGTCCTGCGCGTAGTCGGTGATGCCGAACACGACGGTCCCGGAGTCGGTGACCCGGACCCACTCGTGCTCCGCCGTGTAGCGCAGTTCCTCGGGATACATCCCGCCTCCTAGTCCGTCGTCTCGGGAACTGTAACGGAGATGCTCAGCGACGGAACGCTCGAAGCCGCAAAATCGGCCCCCCGGGTGCGCACGGAGTCGGCGAGGCCGCCCGGGATGCTCAGCGCGGCCGCGATCGTGTCGGGGTCGCCGATCGCCAGGATCCGCAGCGGCGACGAGACCGGGGTCCCGTCGACGACGATCCCCTCGTCGCTGTCGCCGAACCACGTGTCGACCACCACCCGCGCCGGCCCGACCTGGATGGCCTCTGCACCGGCATCGCGGAGCTCCTGCACGGCGTCGAGGATCACCGCCGCGTCGACGCCGCCGCCGGGGTCGGTGATGGTGATCGAGACCCCCGGGCCGACGACCGGCGTCGTGCCGGTGAGCACCTGCAGGGCCGCCAGTCGGCGCCTGGCCTCCGCTATCGCCTCCACGGTGGACCCGGCCTCGAGATCGCGCTGCAGGGCGTCCAGTCGCGCCGCCTCGGCATCGAGGCGCTCCTGTCGCGCCCCGAGGTCGTCGAGGATCTGGACGAGGTCCTCGGTGCGTGCGGTGCGCCAGGACTCGTCGTCACCGGGCCGCACCAGCGCGACGGTGACGAGGAGCCCCAGCACCAGGAACAGCAGGCCGATGAGCAGGTGCGGCCGGCTGGGCCGGAAGGCGAGCTGGGCCAGCGGCGAGCGGCGGGCGGGCCGGGTCAGGTGCCCTCCCGGCCTCCGGGCGTCGCGTCCGCACCCTCGTGACTGTCGGTCATGTCAGGCCCGGAAGAGGATGCGACGGATGGCGGCCGCGTTGGCGAAGATGCGCATGGCCAGCACCACGACCACGCCGGTCGACATCTGGGCGCCCACGCCGAGCTGGTCGCCGAGGAACACGAGGAACGCCGCGATGACCACGTTGGACAGGAAGCTCACCACGAAGATGCGGTCGTCGAAACGCCGCTCCATCAGGGCCCGGAAGCCACCGAAGACGGCGTCCAGGGCAGCCACGATGGCGATGGGCAGGTAGGGCTCGAGCCACAGCGGAACGACGGGGTGCCACAGGATTCCCACCGCGATCCCGACGAGGAGGCCGATGATCGCGATCACGGTGCGGCTCCTTCCTGGGATGTCGTGGCGAAGCGCGGGCTGCGCACCTGACCTGCCGGCAACGCTACGTCACCGGGCTCGACCTCCGTGACCAGCCCGTAGTCCGTCGTCAGGCTGTCGAGCAGAGCCGTCAGGCCGGCATCGGCCTCCCGCACCCCGACGGCCGAGACCCGGTAGGGCCGCGTGAGCGGCTGGTAGTTGACGAGGATCGCCTCGCCGGCGCCGCGGATCGCGGTGTCGCCGACCAGCCGCTGGTCGTTCACCGCGATCCCCGTCGCGCCGGTCCGCCACAGGGAGTTCACGATGTCCTGCAGGTCGCGATCCAGCACGCGGTTCAGCGAGCCCGCCTCGGCGTCGGGCGCGTCGTCGATCGTCACGACGATGCCTGGCCCCGCCACCGCCGTGGCACCCGCCTGGGCCGCGAGACGCTCCGCCCGCGCGGCGTCGTCCTGCGACTGCGTCGCGGCGAGGAGGTCGCGCTGCAGGGCGTCCACTGTCGCGGACTGCTGGTCCACCCGCGACTGCTGGTCATCGACGGCGGCGCCGACGGCCGCCACCCGATCGGTGAGCGCCGCCCGAGTCTCCTGCCGTGCGGCGTCGGACACCCGTGCGTTCACGATCGCGACAGCCACGAGCACGCCGATCAGGGCGGTGATGGCCACGGCGCGCCACGAGCGCAGGTGCAGCGCTGACGAACCCGGGTCCGCGGGGACGTCGGCGTACTCGTCGACGATGACCTGCGGCGAGGAACAGGTCGAGGACGCCGTCCTGCTGCGCGTCCTTGGGCTCGGGGGGCGCCACGCTCACGTGGCCGACTCCACGACAGCCTGCCAGCGGTCGAGCAGCCGCTCCGCGGACGCGTTGTCGGTCGCCTCGGCGTACAGGGTCAGGCACGCCTGGTCGTCCTCCGGCAGGATCAGGCACCAGCTGCTGTCCGGCTGGACGACCCGGATCCCGTCGAGGGTGTCGGTCTCGCTGCCCTCCGCGCGCTGGCGCACCGCGCGCATGGCCGCCGCGCGACGGTGCCACGGGCACGGTGACCGTGCGCGACAGCACGGAGGTGGCCGGGATCCGGGCGCTGAGCTGGCTCAGGCTGAGGTCGGTGTCGGCCATCAGGGCCAGCAGCATCATGAGGGAGGAGATGGCGTCGGGGCCCGGCCCCAGCGCCGGAAGCACGAATCGGCCGCGACCGTCGCCGGCGAGGATGACGTCGGGCTCGGCGGCGGCCGCCGCCAGCGCCGCGAACCCGGCACCGATCCGGCGGACGCCGATGCCGTGGTAGGCCGCCACCTGCTCGGCGAGCCGACTCGTCGTCACCGGCACCGCGACGAAGCCGGAGTGCCGGCTCGCCGCCATGAGGTCGAGCATGATCAGCAGCATCCGGCCGTCGTCGATGACGCGGCCGAGCTCGTCGACGATGCTGAGCCGCTCGCCCGTCGGGCCGAGCCGGGCACCGATGCGCGCACCCGACGACACCACCAGGCCGCTGAGCCGGCGCAGCGCGGCCTCGCGGTACGGCGCCTGGTCGGCCGCGGCCTCCTCCTCCATGGCCGCGCCGACGGTCAGCGCGTCGAGTCCGAGGCGCCCCATGATCATCGACAGCACGCCGATCGACGGACCACCGCCCGCATCGAGCACGATCCGCGGGTGGGCCCGCCGGATCGCCTCCATGTTGATCTCGGTCTCGACGTCGTTCGCGTAGTCGTCCAGGACGCGATGCGGCGTGCGGATGTCGCCGATGTCGGACGGCAGCGGACGCCGGAACTCCTTGCGGGTGAAGATGCGCTCGATCGACTCGCGCTGGTGGCTGCTGATCTCGCCGCCATGCGAGTTGAGGAACAGCACGTCGATGCTGTCCGGCCGACCCGGGGTCGTGCGCAGGATCACGCCGCCCTCGGAGTACCGGGCGGTGTCGTTGCGGACGAGCGCGGTGGTCACCGCTCGCAGGTCCCGGAGGTTGATGCCCGGCAGCGGTGAGGGCCCCGGCGAGCGCGCGATTGAGCGCGCGCGCGGCTCGCGAGTGGTCGCGGCCCACGCTGACCGTCGCGCCCTTGGGCAGGGTGGTCGCGAACGCTGCCGCGAGGCGCACGATGCGCTCGGGGGTCATGTCGACGTTGACGATGCCGCGGACGCCGCTGTCGCTGAACACCTGTCGCTGCGACGGCGACTCCCACACCACCGACTCGTCGACGACCGTGCCCTCGTCGATCGTCTTGCCCGGGTAGATCATGACGTCGGTGCCGATGACGGCGCCGTCCATGATGGTGCAGCCGTCGGCGATGACCGAGCCCTTCGAGCACGCGGGTGCCGCGACGCACCTCGGTGGCGCGGCCGACGATCGAGCCCCGGATGTCGGCGTCGTTGCCCACGAAGACGTTCGGGTGCAGCACGCAGTGGTCGACGACCGCCCGGGAGCGGATGAGCGCGTTGGTGCCGACGACGGTGTACGGGCCGACGACGGCGCCCGCCTCGATCTTGGCGAACGGGCCGATGTAGACCGGCGGCCGCACGTCGGCGTCCGGCGACAGCTCGGCCCCGGTGGCCACCAGCACCCCGGGCGCCACCTCGAAGGCGTCGACGTCGCTGTGCACGATGCCGTCGAGCACGTCGCGCTGCGCCTTGCTGTAGCTGCGCGAAGGTGCCGACGTCCTCCCAGTAGCCCGTCCATCACCTGCCCGAAGACCCGGGCGCCGTCGGCCAGCAGGGCGGGGATGACGTCCGTGGCCCAGTCGCTCGGCTCGTCCACCGGGATGCGAGTCGAGGACCCGCGGGCTGACGATGTAGACCCCGGTGTTGACGGTGTCGTCGGCGACCTCGCCCCAGCTCGGCTTCTCGACCATCGACAGCGACCCGGCCGTCGTCGTCGATCGACACGACGCCGTAGTTGCGCGGGTCCGCCCGCCGCGCCAGGGCGATCGTGAGGTCGGCGTCGCGTGTCGCGATGCCGAGCCTGCAGGTCGCGCAGGTTCATGTCGGTCAGGCAGTCGCCCGAGATGACGAGGATGTCGTCGTCCTCGAGCCAGGTCTGCGCGTAGCGGACGCTGCCGGCGGTGCCCAGCGGGCGCGGCTCGGTGAGGAATCGCAGCTGGACGCCCTCGATGTGGTCGGCGCTGAAGTACTTGAGCACGACGCTCGCCTGGTGCTGGAGGGTGACCACGCAGCGGTCGACGCCGTGCTCGCCGAGGAGGCGAACCACCCGGGAGAGCATCGGCTCGCCGACGATCGGCAGGAGCGCCTTGGGGACGGCCGTCGTGAGCGGGCGCAGGCGGGTGCCCTCGCCGCCAGCCATCACCACTGCCTGCATGTCCGCCCCGTCGTCACGCAGCCGCGCGTAGTGCGAACGCCTGCTGTGCGTAGCGTAATCCCGCCCACCAGTAGAGGTAGGTTCCCCAGAGCGCGAATGCCCAGCCGAACGCCATCGCCGCGACGCCGAACGTCGGCTGGCCGCCGAGCAGCAGCAGCGGGAAGCCCCACAGCAGGCAGAAGGTCGCCGCCTTGCCGACGTAGGTGACCGGCAGCGCGAGCCGGCCGCTCCGCCGGATCCGCGGGAGCAGGGCGAGGAGGAACAGCTCGCGCGCGACCAGGACGCCGACCAGCCACCACGGGATGAGCCCGCGCAGGGCCAGGCCCGAGCAGGGTCGCGGCGATGTACAGGCGGTCGGCCAGCGGGTCGAGCAGGATGCCCAGTTCGCTGCGCTGGTTCAGGGCACGCGCGAGCGCGCCGTCGACCCAGTCCGATGCGCCGGCGACGACCAGCAGGACGAAGGCCCAGACGTCGGCCTGCGGGACGAGGATCAGCCACAGGAAGACCGGGACCCCCAGCAGGCGCGCGAAGCTCAGCAGGTTGGGGACGGTGAGGATCCGGGACGACGCCTCCGGCTCACCCGACGGGTGGGGCATCCTCGTCCGCCTTCGTCTCGACCTCGGGCACATCAGTCGTCGGGCAGCACCTCGAGCTCGGTCTGCACCGGCTCGACAATGGTCTCGGTCGGCACCGGCTCGACGGTGGTCTCGATCGGCACCGGCTCGAGCGGCTCCTCCCGGGCGACCGGGCTCGGCGACCGCAGCCAGCTCGGCCGTGGCGTCCGGATCCCGCGCCGGCTCCGGCCGTCCGCGCACGGCTCGTCCGGCTCCGCCCGGCCGCCGGCTCCGCATCGACCTCCGGCTCCTCGGCCTCCGGCAGGTCGTCGGTCTGCGTCACGACCGCCGCCACGGCATCGGCACCGGTGGCCTCGTGCCGACCCGGGGCACGAGGCGAGCGCAGCGCCAGCACGAGGAGCACGACCCCGACGATCAGCAGCACCACTGCGGCGATCCCCAGGCCCAGAACCCACGACGAGACCCCCGGCACCGCGACGTCGATGGTCAGACTCACGGGTCCGACGGGGACAGCCGACGGGTTCATCATCACGAGCGTGAGCGGTCGGGTGTCCGGCACGCCGATGCTGGCGGTGCGGCCGACCGCCTCGGCGATCCAGAAGCCCTGATCCCCCGGCGGGGCCGGCACCGCCGAGCCGGGGATCTCGCGGAGCTCCCAGCCGCCCTGCCCGCGAATGGCCACGGCGTAGGACGTCGCCTTGATGTATGCGTCGACGTCCGCCGTGGATGCCGCCCCGAGGAACACGGTCGCGGTCGGATCACCGGCCCCCGCCGGGTGCGCCGACAGCGCGGTGGTGCCCACGGAGTCCAGGTACGGGATCGAGGCACCGAAGCGGTCGACGTCCACGATCACGGCGGTGTCGGTGGGGCCGGGCGTGAGCGTCCCGGCGTCGAACGCGATGACCCCGCCGTCGGCGAAGGTCAGGTGCGCCCAGCCGGCCAGGGCGCCCAGCACCCCGGCGGCCAGGATCAGCACGGCGGCGACGAAGCCGAGAACGATCCGCTTGACCACGATGCCGCTGCTCCTTCCCTGGTGATCGGTGCCTACCCGGTCCACGCTACAAGTGCGCGGGCCGTCTACCGACCAACCACCAGGTACAGCGTGGCTCCGACGCCGATGGCCACCACCAGGCCGCGGAGCACCGGACCCGGAAGTCGTCGCGCCACGCGACCGCCGACGTAGCCGCCGGGGATCGACCCGGCTGCCACCGCAAGCGCGGCCAGCCAGACCACGGCGCCGCTCAGGGCGAACACCACCGCCGCCGTGACGTTGGCGGCCGCGGCGAGGATGTTCTTCGCCGCGTTGGCCCGCTGCGGGTCCGGGTCGTACACCAGGCCCAGCGCCGCCATCAGCATCACGCCCTGGGCCGCGCCGAAGTACCCGCCGTACACGCCGATGAGCCCGGTCCACGGCCACACCCGCCGATGGACGCCATCGCGGTGCTCGCGCACGGTGCGCGCGAGCACCGGCTGCACGGCCACGAGGACCGTCGCGGTGCCGACCAGCCAGGGCACGAGCGAGGTGAATACGCGACTCGGCAGCGCCACCACGAGCGTCGCCCCGATCGCCGCGCCCAGCACGCTCGCGACCAGGGGCCAGCGCAGTCGATCCATCCGGTCACGCAGTTCGAGCCGGTACGCCCACGCCGCCGCGAAGGACCCCGGGGACAGGCCCGTGGTGTTGGTCCCGTTGGCCGCTACGGGTGGGATGCCGGCCGCCAGCAGCGCCGGGTACACGATCAGCGTCCCCGAGCCCACGGCCGCGTTGATGAAGCCGCCGGCGAAGCCCGCGGCCGCCAGCAGCACGAGGGTCAGCGGCTCCATCGCGAGGTCAGGCCTGAGCCGAGCGGTGCGCGAACCAGCGACCGTCCGCGTGCTGCACGTGGATCGGCATGCCGAACGCCGCGGACAGGCTCTCGGCGGCCAAGGTCGACTCGAGGGGCCCCGACGCGACGACCCGGCCCGCGGCCAGCAGGAGCAGGTGGGTGAAGCCCGGCGGGATCTCCTCCACGTGGTGGGTCACCACCACCAGCGCCGGCGCCAGCGGATCCGCGGCCAGGTGGCCCATGCGCGACACCAGGTCCTCCCGCCCGCCCAGGTCGAGACCGGCTCCGGGCTCGTCGAGGAGGAGGAGCTCGGGATCGCTCATGAGCGCCCGTGCGATCACGGTGCGCTTCCGCTCGCCCTCCGACAGGGTCCCGAAGGTGCGGCGCCGCCAGGTCGCGCATCCCCCAGTCGTCCAGCAGTCGCTCGGCCCGGTCGCGATCGCCCTCGTCGTAGGCCTCGCGCCACCGTCCCGTGACGGCCCAGGCGCCGGTCATGACGACGTCGAGGACGGACTCCCCCGCGGGCAGGTCCGCCATGACCGAACTCGACGCCCAGCCGATGCGCGGCTCGCAGCTCGGCGGTGTCGACGGCGCCCATCGTCTCGCCGAGCAGCTGCGACCTCGCCGGTGGTGGGGAACATGCGGCCCGACGCCAGCAGCATCAGCGTCGTCTTGCCGGCGCCGTTGGGGCCCATGACGATCCAGCGCTGGCCGTCCTCGACGACGTCCAGTCGACGTCGCGCAGGAGGTCCGACGTGCCGCGACGCACCGACACCCCCGACATCTGCACGACGCTCGTCACGGGGCAACCCTAGGCGGTGGTCCGGCACGCACCGCCACTAGCGTTGGCGCTGTCATGGACGACCAGAGACGCACGCTCCTCATCACCCTGTCGGGCAACGACCGCCCCGGTGTCACGCGCCGGCTGTTCTCCACCCTCGACGCCCATCCGGTCACCGTCCTCGACGTGGAGCAGCTCGTCGTGCGGGGCCGGCTCATCCTCGCCGTGCTCGTCGAGGTGACCGGCGACGACGACGTGATGGCGCGCACGCGCTCGGACGTGCGGCACGCGGCGGCCGATCTCGACATGGACGTCGAGACCGTGCCCGGTGCGGCCGAGGACGACGAGCGGCGCCGCAACCGCATCCACATCACGATGCTGGGCGCCCCGCTCTCCCCCGGCGCCGTGGCCGACGCGGCGGCCGAGATCGCCGATCGCGGCGGCAACATCGACCGCATCCGTCGCATCGCGTCCTACCCGGTGACGGCGATCGTGTTCGAGGGGTCGGGGGTCTCCGTCGAGGACCTGCGCCGGCCGCTGGCGGCGGTGGCCGCACGCCACCGCGCCGACATCGCCGTCCAGGAGGCCGGGCTCGACCGCCGCGGCCAGTACCTCGTCGTCATGGACGTCGACTCGACCTTCATCCAGGACGAGGTCATCGACCTGCTGGCCGACGAGGCCGGCGCCCTGGCCGCAGGTCGCCGCCATCACCGAGCGCGCGATGGCCGGCGAGCTCGACTTCGAGCAGTCGCTGCGCGCGCGCGCCGCCCTCCTCGCCGGGCTGCCCGCGTCGGCGCTCGATCGCGTCCGGGAGCGCATCACCCTCACCCCCGGCGCGCGCACGACTGTGCCGCACGCTCAGCCGCCTCGGCTATCGCATCGCCCTGGTCTCCGGCGGCTTCACCGAGGTCATCGCGCCCATCGCGGCCGAGCTGGGCGTCACGGACGTGCGTGCGAACACCCTCGAGGTCGCCGACGGCGTGCTGACCGGCAGCGTCATCGGCCCGGTGGTCGATCGGCTCGGCAAGCGCAGCGCGCTCGAGGCGTTCGCCCGGCAGTACGGGATCCCGCAGCGCCGCACGATCGCCATCGGCGACGGCGCCAACGACGTCGACATGCTGGCGGCCGCCGGGCTGGGCATCGCCTTCAACGCGAAGGCGGCCGCGCGGGCGGCGGCCGACACCGCCGTGAACGTGCCGTACCTGGACTCGGTGCTCTTCCTGATCGGCATCACCCGCGAGGAGATCGAGTCGCGCCGACGCTCGCGAGTGACCTGCCGGCCGCCGAGCTAGCGCCGCGGCCCTGACGGTCAGCCGCGCGGCACCGGCGAAGGCGCTGACGCGCATCGCGCCAGGCACCCGGATCGCCGCGTCGAGCGGCCCCACCGCCTCGAGCACGGCCACCGCGCTGGTGGGGAACTTCGCGAGGCGCCTCGCGCACGCAGGTCGTCGGGACGCACACGCGGTCGATCAGGTCCGCCAGCCCTGGGTTGTGCCCGACGATGACGACCGTGCGATGCGCCGACCCGCTGCTCGCGCACCAGGTCCTGCAGGGCGCCCACGTCGGCCTCGTAGATGCGCGGCTCGTCGCGGACCTCGACGTCCAGCCCAGCGCGCCGACAGTCGCGTCGCGCGCCAGCGACCACGTCAGCTGGGCGCGCAGCGCCGTGGAGACGAGGACCGCGGGGGTCTCCGCCCGGACCAGGTCAGGTGGGCGTCCAGCCAGGCGCCGATCTCCGGCGCGTCGCGGCGCCCGCGCTCGTTCAGCGGACGGTCGTGGTCGACGACCCCCCAGGGGTAGTCGCTCTTGGCGTGCCGGACGAGCACGAGCCGAGCGCGACATCAGCCGCCCTGCGAGTGGATGCCGCCGTCGACGTGCACGATCTCGCCCGGTCGTGGCCGGGAACCAGTCCGACAGCAGCGCCACGCAGCCCTGCGCGGCCGGGACCGGGTCGGTGAGGTCCCACTTGAGCGGCGCGCGCTCGTCCCACATCCCCTCGAACTGCTCGAACCCGGGGATGCTCTTGGCCGCCATCGTCTTGATCGGGCCGGCCGCGACGAGGTTCACGCGGATGCCGTCGGGCCCGAGGTAGCGGGCGAGGTAGCGCGACGTGCTCTCGAAGGCGGCCTTGGCGACGCCCATCCAGTCGTACTGCGGCCACGCGATGGTGGCGTCGAAGTCCAGGCCGACGATCGCCGAGCCCGGGCCCATCAGCGGTCGGGCCGCGACGGCGAGGGACTTCAGCGAGTAGGCCGACACCTGCGATCGCCGTGGCGACGTCGGGCCACTCGGTCTGTGAGGAACTTGCCGCCGAGGGCCGACTCGGGGGCGAAGCCGATCGAGTGCAGCACGCCGTCGAGGCCGTCGACGTGCTCGCCCACGCGGCCGGCCAGCGCGGCGAGGTCGTCGGTGTTGGTGACGTCGAGCTCGACGACCGGTGCCTCGTGTCGGCAGCCGGCCGGAGGTGCGCCGGGTCAGGCCCATGGCGCGGCCGAAGGACGTGAGGACGACCGTGGCGCCCTGCTCCTGCGCGAGGCGCGCCACGTGGAAGGCGATCGACTGGTCCGTGAGCACCCCGGTGACGAGGATGCGCTTGCCCTCGAGCAGGCCCATGCGTGAGTCCTTCCGTCCGTCGCGGCCGCTAGTGGCCCATTCCGAGTCCGCCGTCGACCGGGATGACAGCACCGGTGATGTAGGGCGACGCGGCCAGGAAGGCGACGACGTCCGCGATCTCGGTCGGCTGAGCATAGCGACCGAGCGGGATGCTCCCGAGGATCCCCGCGCGGACCGCGTCGTCGAGGTCGGCGGTCATGTCGGTCTCGACGAAGCCGGGGGCGATGACGTTCACCGTGATGCCCCGCGAGCCCACCTCGCGCGCCAGCGAGCGGGCCGCGCCGACGAGGCCGGCCTTGGCGGCGGCGTAGTTCACCTGCCCGCCGGAGCCCATGAGCCCGACGACCGAGCCCATGAGGATGATGCGACCGGAACGCGCCTTGATCATGCCGCGCAGCGCGCGGCGGGCCAGTCGGATGCTGCCGGCCAGGTTCGTCTGGAGGACGTCGTCGATGTCCTCGTCGCTCATCCGCATGAGCAGGCCGTCGCGCGTGATGCCGGCGTTGGCGACGAGCACCGCCACCGGCCCGAACCGCTCCTCGACCTCGTCGAAGGCGGCGCCGATCGACTCCGGCGAGGAGACGTCGATGCGGACGGTCGTCCAGGCCCTCCGGGGCCTCGCCCGACCGCGACCCGGCCACGACGGTGTAGCCGGCCTCGCGCAGGGCGAGGGCGCTGGCCAGGCCGATGCCGCGGTTGCCGCCGGTGACGAGTGCGACGCCGGCGCTGCCTGCTGGTTCGGTCACGATGATGGCTCCTTGATCTGTGGGTCGGCGGCAGGTCGCAGCCAGATGCTCAGGGGAATGATGCCGAGCGGCAGCCAGTTGGCCACGCTCGGGGCGACGACGGAGACGATCCCGATGACGAGGAAGAACGCGCCCAGGATCGGGCCGCGCAGGCGTCGCGCGGCGCGCGTCGGTGGGCGACAGGCGGGGCGGCTCCTCCGCGAGCAGGTGCGGGTGGCTGCGCAGGTGCCACCCGAGGCTCGAGCTGAGCAGGCTGATGAAGGCCATCGTCCCCCAGTACAGCATCCCGACGCTGGTGCGGCCCCAGGCCGACTCGCCGTACATCGCGCTGACCCACGGCAGCAGCACGATGGCCACGAGCCAGGTCGTGTTGACCCAGAAGACGAACGGGTCATAGGCGCGGATCGAGTTGAGGATCCGGTTGTGCGCGAGCCACATCACCGCGACGACGTAGAAGGTGAACAGGAACGTCCACACCTCGCTGGCGTGCTCGCCGATGATCGTCCAGACGGACTGTCCCTCGCTCGGCCCCTGGATGTCGAGCAGCGGCAGGACCAGCACCGTCACCGCGACCGCGACGACGGCGTCGGTGAAGTTGATGAGCCGGTCGACCGATCGACCGACCCGCACCGGGGTGTCGTCCTGCCGCTCCCCCACGGTCAGGCGTCCTCGAGCCGCGAGCCCACCTTCATCGTCACCTGGAAGTGGTCGACGACGCCGTCGCGGATGTAGCCGCGCACGCCGACGACCTCGAACCAGTCGAGGTGCTCGACCGTCTTCGAGACCCGGCGCCACCCCGTTGCGGATCGCGTCGTCGACGCCCACCTTCGACGTGCCGACGATCTCGGTCAGGGCGTACGTGCGGTCGGCCACGGGTCCTCCTCAGGCGGCCCGGCGGATCCGGGCGGGCGCTGGGGACCATCTTGGCTTACCGTGGAGGCATGGCGAAGGGCGATCCGGTCGAGGTCTTCACGATCACCGACGCCCAGCGCGGCCTCAGCGTCGAGCAGGCCGGGCGCACCCGGCGCTACCTGATCTCGATGGGCATCCGCACCGCGTGCGTCATCGCGGCGATCTTCGTCCCCGGCTGGCCCCGCTGGGTCCTCATCGCCGGTGCGGTCGTGCTGCCGTACCTCGCCGTGGTGGTCGCGAACGCCGGCCGGGAGAACGACGAGCCCGGGCGACGCGGCCGTGACGGCCGCCAGCGTGCGCGCGCTCCCGCCGCCGGCCCGCGTCGTCGAGGGCCCGGGGACCAGGCCCACGTCGCCTGACCGTCCCGCCGCTCACCGCCCGGCCGTAGGGTGGGCGTCGTGATCTGGCCCCTGCTGCGCACCCGGCGCTGGCTGGGGTTCACCGCGCTCGTGGTCGGGGTCGATCATCGCCTTCGGACTGCTCAGCCAGTGGCAGTGGAGCCGGGCCGAGGACCGTCGCGAGGAGAGGATGGAGCTGCAAGCAGCCATCGACCGCGACCCCGTCTCCGTGGACACGCTCGACCTGTCCGACCTCGAGGACGGCCAGTGGCGCGCGGTGACGGCCACCGGCGTCTACACCCCGGAGATGTCGGCGCTGGTGCGCAAGCGCCCACTCGATGCCCGGAACGGGTTCTGGCTCATGACCGCCCTGCGACTCGAGGACGGACGGACCATCTGGGTCAATCGCGGCTGGCTGCCTGCCGGGCAGGACGCCCTGAGCTCCCCGGACCTGCCCGAGCCGCCGCCGGGTCAGGTGACCGTCAGCGGCTACCTGCGGGCCTTCGAAGACGTCGACCCGGACGCCAACGCGGGCCTGCCCGCCGGGCAGGTCGCCGCTCCCGCCGCCGCTCTCCTGCCATCCGCCCCCGACGCGGTGCCGGCCTACATCCAGCTCGCGACCTCGGACCCCGAGCAGGAGGGCCTGGTGACCCTGCCGCTGCCGGACATCGACGAGGGTCGCAACATCTCCTACGCCATCCAGTGGCTGCTGTTCGCAGCCGTGGCGATGGCCGGGTGGTACTTCTTCCTGCAGCGCGAGGCGAAGGAGGACGCCGAGCGGGCGGCCGCCGCCCCCACGCAGGCCTCGGAGGTGAGGTAGTGGACCTGGGCCTGACCGAGCGCGTCTACGTGGTCTCCGGCGGCAGCCGCGGCCTCGGCCTGGCCACGGCCCGCTGCCTGGTCGACGAGGGGGCTCGCGTCGTCGTCCTCGCCCGGGGCCGGGCCGACGTCGACGCGGCGGTGGCCGGGCTCGGGGCGTCGGCCGTGGGGCTGGCCGCCGACCTCGCCGATCCCGATACGCCGTCCGCCGCGGTGGAGCTGGCCCTGGGCACCTTCGGCCGGCTCGACGGCGGCCTCATCAGCGTCGGCGGACCATCAGCGGGCAGCCCGCTCAGCACGACGGACGAGCAGTGGCGCTCGGCCTTCGAGTCGGTCTTCCTCGGCTCGCTGCGCCTGGCCCGGGCGCTGTGCGAGGGCGCGGAGTCCTGCGGGCGGGCCGACGGCGCCGCGCTCGCATGGGTGCTCTCCACGTCTGCGGTCGAGGTCTTCCCCGGCCTGACGACGAGCAATGGCCTTCGGCCGGGACTGGCGATGCTCGTCGTCGACCTCGCCGACGAGGTCGGCCCACGGGGCATCCGCGTCAACGGGCTGCTCCCGGGCCGGATCGCGACCGATCGTCTGCAGACGCTCGACGCTGCGACCGGCGACGCGGCGGCCGCACGTGAGCGAGCCAGCGCCCGCATCCCGCTGCGGCGCTATGGCGAGCCTGCCGAGTTCGGCCGCACGGCCGCCTTCGTCCTCAGCCCTGCCGCCTCGTACCTGACCGGTGGACTCGTGCGCGTCGACGGCGGCGCCACGCGACACCCCTGACGGCCGTCAGCCCACCTCGACGGCCGGCGCCGCATCCCCCTGGAACTGCGTGCGGTACAGCTCGGCATACACCCCGCCGCGGGACAGCAGGTCGTCGTGCGTGCCGCGCTCGACGATGCGCCCGCCGTCCACGACGAGGATCTGGTCGGCCCGGCGGATCGTGCTGAGGCGGTGCGCGATGACGACGGAGGTGCGTCCCTCGAGGGCCGTGTCGAGCGCCTTCTGGACCGCGGCCTCGCTCTCGCTGTCGAGGTGCGCGGTGGCCTCGTCGAGGACGACGACGCGAGGACCCTTCAGCAGGAGGCGGGCCAGCGCGATGCGCTGCTTCTCTCCGCCGGACAGCCGGTGCCCGCGGTCGCCGACGACCGTGTCGAGGCCGTCCGGCAGGGCGTCGATCAGGCCCCTGATCTGGGCCGCCGAGCACGCCTCGAGCAACTGCTCCTCGGTGGCGTCGGGCCGGGCGTACGCCAGGTTCGCCCGGATGGTGTCGTGGAACATGTGGGAGTCCTGCGTGACGACGCCGACCGCGTCGCGCAGGGACGTCAGCGTGGCGTCACGCACGTCGACTCCGCCGATCGTGATCGCGCCACCGGTGACGTCGTACAGCCGGGTCAGCAGGGCCGTCGTCGTCGTCTTGCCCGCACCCGACGGGCCGACGAGCGCGGTCATCGTCCCGGGTTCGGCGATGAACGAGATCCCCGCGAGGACCTCCGCGTCACCGGTCGCGACCTCCTCGCGTGCGACGGACTCCAGCGACGCGAGGGAGACCTCCTGCGCGCTCGGGTAGTGGAAGCGCACGTCGTCGAACTGCACGCCGAGCGGACCGGACGGCAGATCGCGGGCCTGAGAGGACTGCTTCACGAGCGGCTGGAGGTCGAGCACCTCGAAGACGCGCTCGAAGCTCACCAGGGCCGTCATGACGTCGACCCGCACATTCGAGAGCGCGGTGAGCGGTCCGTAGAGCTGCGCCAGCAGCCCCACGAGGGCCAGCAGCGTGCCGATGGTGAGGACCTCGCGGATCACCAGGTTGCCGCCCAGCCCGTAGACGATCACGGTGGCGAGCGAGGCGACCAGGGTCAGCGCGGTGAAGAACCAGCGGTTGGCCATCGCCATGCGCACGCCGATGTCGCGCACCCGCGCCGCCCGGTTCGAGAAGGCGGACGCCTCGTCGTCGGGCCGGCCGAAGAGCTTCACGAGCAGGGCACCGGCGACGTTGAACCGCTCGGTCATCTGCGTGCTCATGTCGGCGTTGAGGCTCATCTGCTCGCGCGTGAGCGCCTGCAGGCGGCGGCCCATCCATCGCGCAGGCAGCAGGAACAACGGCACCAGGAGCAGGGACACGACGGTGATCTGCCACGACAGCAGGAACATGGCGGTGAGCACGATCACCAGCGAGATCATGTTGCCCAGCACGCCGCCGAGGGTCGAGGTGAAGGCCTGCTGGGCGCCGATGACGTCGCTGTTGAGACGCGAGATGAGGGCGCCGGTCTGGGCGCGGGTGAAGAACGCGACCGACTGCCGCTGGACGTGGTCGTACACCTGCGTGCGCAGGTCGTAGATCAGGCCCTCACCGATGCGCGAGGAGTAGTACCGGCTCACGAGGCCGAGCCCGGCGTCGAGGATGGCCAGGCCCGCCATGAGCAGCGCCGTCGTCGTGACGACCTGCGCGTTGCCCTGGTTGATGCCGTCGTCGACCAGTCTCGGGATCAGGAGCGGCTGGGCCACGCTCAGCAGCGAGACGAGGACGAGCGTGATGAGGAAGAACACGATGAGGCTGCGATAGGCCGACGCGTACCCGAGGATGCGTCGCACGAGGGCCCGGTTGACCTTGCGGTCGGAGACCGACCGGTCACGGGTCAGCGACCGGTAGGCCATCCAGCCGCTGTCCATCGCCATGTCAGGCGCCGCCAGGCATGAGCGCGCGGAGCTCGGACAGGCGGCGGATCTGCGCGGACCGCTCACGTGCCAGCTGGTCGACCGCGGACGGCGCTCCGGCGAGCAGCCACTTCAGCTCAGCCACGGCTCCGGGCAGGGCGGACAGGATCGGCGCGAGCAGGGTGCCGGCGTACTCGTCCCAGTCGTCCTGCGCCACGTGGGCGGTGGCGATCCCCAGGCGGACGGCCTCGTCAGCCTCCACGTAGCGGCCGCGCGCGCAGATCTCGAAGGCACGCGAGTACCCCACGCGGTTGACCAGCGGGGCCGTGCCGCCGAGGTCGGGGACCAGGCCGAGGGAGGTCTCGCGCATCGCCAGCTTGGCGTCGTCGCCGACCACCATGAGGTCGCACGCCAGGGCCAGCTGGAAGCCGGCGCCGATGGCATGGCCCTGGACGAACGCCACGGTGACCTGGGGTACGTCGTGCCACCAGGCGAAGGCTGCCTGCGCCCCCAGGATGAAGGCGCCCATGCGCTCGGGCGGGTACGAGCGCGAGGGTGAGGAGGGACTCCTCGCCGGGGACGCCCTCGGGCGTGAGCATCCGGCGGTCGAGACCGGCCGAGAAGCTCGGCCCCTCGGCGCCGAGCAGCACCGCACGGATGTCCGGCGTCAGGAGCTCCGGGATCGACGCCAGCCGCCGCCACGTGGCCGGCGTCTGGGCGTTTCGGGTGTCGGGGTTGCACAGGGTCACGTTGACGATCTCGCCCTGCTTCTCGATGCGGACGCCGTCCCGCTCGCCGTACTCCGTCATGGCTGCTCCTCTACTAGGCCAGTTCAACCAGATCCGCGTAGTCCTCATTCCACAGGTCCTCGTCGCCGTCGGGCAGGATGAGGACCCGCTCCGGCGACAGCGCCTTCACCGCACCCGGATCATGGCTCACGAGGATGACAGCGCCCTCGTAGCGCCCCAAAGCGCCGAGGACCTCCTCCCGGCTGGCCGGGTCGAGGTTGTTGGTCGGCTCGTCGAGCAGCAGCACGTTGGCACCGGAGACCACGAGGCAGGCCAGGGCGAGCCGGGTCTTCTCCCCGCCGGACAGGACGCCGGTCGGCTTGCTCGCGGCGTCGCCCTCGAACAGGAACGAGCCCAGCACGGTGCGCTGCCGGGTGTCGTCGAGGTGCGGGGCGGCGTGCCGCATGGTCTCCAGCACCGTCGCCGTGGGATCGAGGGTCTCGTGCTCCTGGGCGTAGTAGCCGACGACGGCGCCGTGGCCGGGCGTGACCTCCCCCGTGTCGGGGGCGTCGACGCCGGCGAGGATCCGCAGCAGCGTGGTCTTCCCGGCGCCGTTGAGCCCGAGGATGACGACGCGGCTGCCGCGGTCGATGGCGAGGTCGACGTCGGTGAACACCTCGAGGGACCCGTAGGAGCGGGACAGCCCCTTCGCCATGAGCGGCACCCGGCCGCACGGCTTGGGCTCGGGGAAGCGCAGCGCCGCCACCTTGTCGGAGCGGCGGATCTCGTCGCTGCCGGCCATGATCTTGTCGGCTCGCTTCAGCATCGACTGCGCGGCCTTCGCCTTGGTCGCCTTGGCCCGCATGCGCTCGGCCTGGTTGCGCAGCGCGTCCGCCTGCTGCTCTGCGTTGCGGCGCTCGCGCCGGCGCCGCCGCTCGTCGGCCTCGCGCGCGGTGAGGTACGCCTTCCAGCCCATCGCGTAGAGGTCGATCTCGCGCCGGTTGGCGTCGAGGTGCCAGACCTTGTTGACGGTGTCCTGAAGGAGCTCGGTGTCGTGGCTGATGACGATGAAGCCGCCCTCGTAGCCGGAGAGGAACTTGCGCAGCCAGCGCACCGAGTCCGCGTCGAGGTGGTTGGTCGGCTCGTCGAGCAGCAGGATGTCGGCCCCGCTGAACAGGATGCGCGCGAGCTCGACGCGCCGGCGCTGGCCGCCGGACAGGGTGCCCAGCGGCTGGGCGAGGATGCGCTCCTGCAGCCCGACGCTGGCGGCGATGGCGGCCGCCTGAGACTCGACGGCGTATCCGCCGAGGGCCTCGAACTCGGCCTCGGCGCGGGCGTAGCGCCCGATGAGGCGCTCGCGCTCGTCCTCGTCGGTCGTGCCCATGCCCATGCTGGCCTCCTGCATGCGGCGCACGACGTCGTGCAGGCCACGAGCCGACAGGATGCGGTCGCGGGCGATCTCCTCCGGATCGCCGGAGCGCGGGTCCTGTGGCAGGTAGCCGACCGTGCCGGTCACACTGACCTGGCCGCCGGCCGGCATCGTCTCCTGGGCGAGGATGCGGGTGAGGGTGGTCTTGCCCGCTCCGTTGCGGCCGACGAGGCCGATGCGGTCACCCCGGGCGATGCGCAGCGAGGCGTTCTCGAGCAGCAGGGCCGATCCGGCCCGAACCTCGAGGCCGGTGGTGGAGATCATGGTTGCCTCAGTCTATTCGGCGCGCATCAGCCCCCCGACCTTGAGGTTGCGGGCGGTCTGGGGCCGGCGCGCTGGCGCCAACCTCAAGCTGGGCGGGTGAGTCAGACGTTGAAGCCGAGCGCGCGCAGCATGTCGCGGCCGTCGTCGGTGATCTTGTCCGGTCCCCACGGCGGCATCCACACCCAGTTGATGCGGAAGTCGTCGACGATCTCCATGAGGGCCGAGCGGGTCTGGTCCTCGATCACGTCGGTCAGCGGGCAGGCGGCGCTGGTGAGGGTCATGTCCACCGTCGCGATGTTGCCCTCGTCGACACTCACGCCGTACACCAGGCCGAGGTCGACGACGTTGATCCCGAGCTCGGGATCGACGACGTCCTTCATGGCCTCGAGGACGTCCTCGTCGGTTGCGGTCGTCATGATGTGCTGGATCCCTTCTGGTCGACGGCGATGCCTGCCTTGGCCTCGGCGTCCTGCAGCGCCATCCACGGCAGCAGGGCGCACTTGATGCGGGCCGGGTAGCGCGAGACTCCCACGAACGCGACCCCGTCGCCGAGGACGTCCTCGTCCGGCTCGCCCTCGCCCTTGCTGCGCATGAGGTCGACGAAGGCCAGTCGCACGGCCTCGGCCTCCGCCGGTGCCGTGCCGGTCACCATCTCGGACATGACGCTGGCACTCGCCTGGGAGATGGAGCAGCCCTGACCCTCGTAGCCGACGACGAGTGCGCCATCGGCGTCGACGGCCACCTGCACCGTCACCTCGTCGCCGCAGGTCGGGTTCACCTGATGGGACTCCCCCGCCGGCTCGGGCAGCAGCGCGCGCCCGCGCGGGTGCTTGTAGTGGTCCAGGATGATGTCCTGGTACAGCGACTCGAGGTTCACGTCACACTCCGAAGAACGACTGCGCGGCGACGATGCCCGCCAGGGCGGCGTCGATGTCGGACTGGTCGTTGTAGACATAGGTGGACAGCCGGGTGGTGGCGGGGACGCCGAACCTGCGGCAGGTCGGCCAGGCGCAGTGGTGTCCCACGCGCACCGCCACCCCGCGGTCGTCGAGGAACTGCCCGACGTCGTGCGGATGCAGGCCGTCCACGACGAACGAGACCGCGCTGCCGCGGTCGACGTCGTCGCTCGGGCCGATCACCCGCACTCCGGGAAGCTCCGCGAGCCGCTCGACCGCGTACCGGGTCAGCACGTGCTCGTGCGCGGCGACGTCGGCCATGCCCAGGTCGTCGAGGTACCGCACCGCCGCTGCCAGGCCGACCGCCTGCGCGACCATGGGCGTGCCGGCCTCGAACCGCTTGGGCGGCGCGGCGTAGGTGCTGTGCTCCATGAAGACGGTCTCGATCATCGAGCCGCCGGTGATGAACGGCGGCATGGCCGCCAGCACCTCTGACCGCCCCCAGAGCAGCCCGATCCCCGTGGGACCCAGCATCTTGTGGCCGGACCACGCCACGAGGTCGGCACCCAGTGACGGCACGTCGACCGCCTGGTGCGGGATCGACTGACAGGCATCGACGATGCCCAGGGCTCCCACCTCGCGGGCGCGGTCCATGAGCGTGGTCACCGGGTTGATGGTGCCCAGGATGTTCGACTGGTGCACCACCGAGACGACCTTGGTGGTGCCGTCGATGACGGTGTCGAGCTCGCTGAGGTCGAGCCGGCCGTCGTCGGTCAGCCCGATCCAGCGCAGGGTCGCGCCGGTCTTGGCGCAGACCTCCTGCCACGGGACGAGGTTGGCGTGGTGCTCCATCTGCGTGACGCAGATGGAGTCCCCGGGCCGCAGGACGAAGCGCGGGTCGACGGTGTCCGCGGCGTAGGCCGCCTTCGCCGTCGCGTTGGAGAACGCGTACGCGGCCAGGTTCAGGCTCTCGGTGGCGTTCTTGGTGAAGACGATGTCGTCGGCGCGCCGCGGCCACGAACCCGGCGATGACCTCCCGGGCGCCCTCGTACGCCTCCGTGGCCTCCTCGGCGAGCTGGTGCGCGCCACGGTGCACGCCCGCGTTCGACGTCTCGTAGAAGGCCCGCTCCGCGTCGAGCACCGCCGTCGGCTTCTGGCTGGTGGCGGCGCTGTCGAGGTACACCAACGGCCGCCCGTCGCGCACGGTGCGCTGCAGGATCGGGAAGTCCTTCCGGATCCTGTCGACGTCGAGGGTCTGCACCATGGCGGATCCCTACGAGGCCGGCGTCGTGATGAAGCGCTCGTATCCCTCGGCCTCCAGCACCGCCGCGAGCTCGGGGCCGCCGCTCTCGACGATGCGGCCGTCGTAGAAGACGTGCACGTGGTCCGGAGCGATGTACCGCAGGATCCGCGTGTAGTGCGTGATGAGGAGGGTGCCCGCACCGGTCTCGTCACGGAAGGCGTTGAACCCCTCCGACACCACCCGGAGCGCGTCGACGTCGAGACCGGAGTCGGTCTCGTCGAGGATCGCGATCTTCGGCTTCAGGAGCGAGAGCTGGAGGATCTCGTGGCGCTTCTTCTCGCCGCCGGAGAACCCCTCGTTCACGTTGCGCTCGGCGAAGGCGGGGTCCATCTGCAGCACCGCCATCGCCTCCTTCATCTCCTTCACCCAGGTACGGAGCTTCGGCGCCTCGCCTCGCACCGCCGTGGCCGACGTGCGCAGGAAGTTGGACACCGAGACCCCGGGCACCTCGACGGGGTACTGCATGGCGAGGAACAGCCCGGCGCGTGCCCGCTCGTCCACGGTCATCGCGAGGACGTCTTCACCGTCCAGGGTGATGGTCCCGTGCGTCACGACGTACTTGGGGTGCCCGGCGATGACGTACGCCAGGGTCGACTTCCCCGAGCCGTTGGGGCCCATGACGGCATGGGTGCTCCCGGACTCCACCGTCAGCGTGACCCCGCGCAGGATCTCGGTGGGCCCGGTGTCGGTCGTGACCGACGCATGCAGGTCGTCGATGACCAGGGTGCTCATGTGCTCCTCAGTTCCTCTGGATGGGTGGTTCAGCCGGCGGGCGTGGTGACGGGTATCGGGGTGGGGTCCACCTCGACGAGAGCGGACTCCCCCTCCCCGACGACGCGCACGGGGTAGACGGGGACGGACAGGAACGCGGGAAGGCTCAGGGGCGCGCCGGTCCGAAGGTCGAACGCGGAGCCGTGCAGCCAGCACTCGATGGTGCAGCCGTCGATCTCGCCCTCGGCCAGGGACACATCGGCATGCGAGCACCGGTCGTTGATGGCGAAGACGCCCTCCTCGGTGCGCGCCAGGGCGATCGGCGTGCCGTCGACGAACACCCGCCGGGCGCCGTTCATCGGCACCTCGGAGAGCAGGCAGGCCTGCTGGAAGCCGCTCACGCCTCCTCCTCGTGCGACTCGAGGTCCATTCCCAGGCGCTGCCCGATGCGGGTCAGCACGCGCTCGCGCCACTCCACCGATGGAAACCGCGACAGCACGTCGACGAAGAAGCCACGCACGACCAGCTGGCGTGCGATCCGCTCGGGCAAGCCGCGCGACTGCAGGTAGAACAGCTGCTCGTCGTCGAACTTCCCGGTCGCGCTCGCGTGCCCCGCGCTGACGATGTCACCGGTCTCCAGCTCGAGGTTCGGCACCGAGTCGGCGCGCGCGCCGTCGTCGAGGAGCAGGTTGCGGTTCATCTCGTAGGTATCGATACCGGTTGCCGTGCGACGGACGAGGACGTCGCCGACCCATACGGTGTGGGATCCCGCACCGGCGAGCGCGCCCTTGTAGACCACCATGCTCGAGCAGTGCGGCTCGTCGTGGTCGATGAAGACACGGTGCTCGAGGTACTGGCCGTCATCGGCGAGGAAGGCGCCGAGCAGATGGGCGGAGCCCCCGGGGCCTGCGTACGACACGCTCGGGACGATCCGCACGACGCGCCCGCCGATCGTGACGACCGACCCGGTGAAGGCTGCGTCACGCCCGACCTCGGTGTGCCACTGCCACAGGTGGGTGTGCTCGGGCGGGCCGTCCAGGATCGACAGCATCGTCAGGTCGGCGCCCTCGCCGACGCTCACCACGATGGACCCGCTCGCGTCGACCGAGCCGTCGTGCACCAGCACGACGGTGGCCCGGGCGTGACGACCGACGCGGACATCGACATGTCCGTAGCTGACCGGACCGGAGCCGGACAGTTCGACGACGATCGGTGCGTCGACGACCTCGTCACTGCCGACCCGCACGCGCACGGCCTGCCGCACGGCGGCCCGAGCAACGGCCGACGCGCGGTCGGTCGGCAGCCAGTCGGTGGGCTCCAGGTCGGCCGGATCGACGATGGACACGTACGCGGTCTCGTCCGCCACGAGTGAGCCGGGCTCGGGGTGGGTCTCGAAGAAGGGGCGCATCGCCTCGATGGGCGCGAATCGCCACTCCTCCTCTCGACCGGTCGGCATCGCGAAGTCCTCGACGACGGTCGAGGCCACCCGCGGGGCGTGATCGGTCGGTGGGGCCTCCAGCACAGTCACCCGACAGCACCTTCCATCTGCAGCTCGATGAGACGGTTGAGCTCGATCGCGTACTCCATCGGGAGCTCGCGAGCGATGGGCTCGATGAAGCCCCGCACGATCATGGCCATGGCCTCGTCCTCGGTCATCCCGCGCGACATCAGGTAGAACAGCTGGTCGGCACTGATCTTCGAGACGGTGGCCTCATGCCCCATCGACACGTCGTCCTCGCGCACGTCGATGTAGGGGTAGGTGTCGGACCGCGAGATGTCATCGACGAGGAGCGCGTCGCACTTCACGGTGCTCCGCGAGCCGTGGGCGCCCTCGAGCACCTGCACGAGGCCGCGGTAGGACGTGCGACCACCGCCGCGCGCCACCGACTTCGAGATGATGTTGCTGGACGTATGGGGCGCCGCGTGCACCATCTTCGCCCCGGCGTCCTGGTGCTGGCCCTCACCGGCGAAGGCGATGGAGAGGGTCTCGCCCTTCGCGTGCTCGCCGGTGAGCCACACGGCGGGGTACTTCATGGTGACCTTGGACCCGAGGTTGCCGTCGACCCACTCCATCGTGGCTCCGGCCTGCGCGACCGCACGCTTGGTGACCAGGTTGTAGACGTTGTTCGACCAGTTCTGGATCGTCGTGTAGCGGCAGCGCCCGCCCTTGCGCACGATGATCTCGACGACGGCTGAGTGCAGCGAGTCGCTGGAGTAGATCGGTGCCGTGCAGCCCTCGACGTAGTGCACGTAGGCGTCCTCGTCGACGATGATCAAGGTCCGCTCGAACTGGCCCATGTTCTCGGTGTTGATGCGGAAGTACGCCTGCAGGGGGATGTCGACGTGGACGCCCTTGGGGACGTAGATGAACGATCCGCCCGACCACACGGCCGTGTTGAGGGCGGCGAACTTGTTGTCGCCGACCGGGATGACAGAGCCGAAGTACTCGCGGAAGACGTCCTCGTGCTCGCGCAGGCCGGTGTCGGTGTCGAGGAACAGCACGCCCTGGGCCTCGAGGTCCTCGCGGATCGCGTGGTAGACCACCTCGGACTCGTACTGCGCGGCGACACCGGCGATGAGCCGCTGCTTCTCGGCCTCGGGGATGCCCAGGCGGTCGTAGGTGTTCTTGATGTCGTCCGGGAGCTCGTCCCAGGACGTGGCCTGCTTCTCGGTGGACCGCACGAAGTACTTGATGTTGTCGAAGTCGATGCCGTTGAGGTTGGAGCCCCACGTCGGCATGGGCTTGCGATCGAACAGCCGGAGTCCCTTGAGGCGCAGGTCGAGCATCCACTGGGGCTCGTTCTTCTTGGCCGAGATGTCGCGCACGACATCCTCGTTGAGGCCGCGTCGGGCGTTGGTGCCGGCGACGTCCTTGTCGTGCCAGCCGTACTCGTACCGGCCGAGCTCGTCGATGGTGGCTGCCTGCTCATGCGCTGCAGTGCTCATGCCGGGACCTTTCCGAGGGCGGTGGAGCGCGGACGGGGTGGGACGGAGTGGAGCGACGCAGGATCGGGGGTGGCCTCCGCCGCGATGACGGCGGTGCAGACCTCGTCGCCGTGGGCAAGCGTGGCCAGTCGCGTGACGTGGCGGCCCATGACCCGGCCGAGCTCGGCGGTCTCTGCCTCGCACAGGACCGGGAACTCGCGGGCCGCGTCGACGACCGGGCAGTTGTGCTGGCACAGCTGCACGGCGACGCCGCCCATGGGCTCGATCGCGGCGGCGTAGCCGGCATCGCTGAGGGCGGCCGCGACCTCCTCCGGCGTGGCATCGCACTCGAGGTGATCGACGGCGCCCGCGAGCTGGCGGGCCCGGTCGGTGGCGAACGCCTCGACGGCGGACGCCCCGAAGGTGGCCTCCATGAACCGCAGGGCGGACAGCGCGAGGTCGTCGTACGCCTGGTCGCACGCCGCGCGACCGGCGGTGGTCAGCACGAAGACGCTGCCCGGCCGTCCTCGTCCGCGCTTGGGCGTCGGACCGTACGGCGCCCGCTCGTGCGCGACCACCAGTCCCTCGTCGATCAGGCTGGTCAGGTGCCGACGAACGCCGGCCGGTGTCATGTCCAGGGCGTCGGCCAGCTCGGCCGCCGTCGCGGGGCCGGTGGTGAGGAGGGTGCGTGCCACCCGCTCGGCGGCCTCTCCCGGGAATTTCACAACCACATTGTTGCGTAAATCCCCGGAAGAGCCAACAGCGGGTCCCCCCTATGCTCCCGAACGTGCCCGACCCCGCCGTCCGCGTCCGCGACCTCGTCGTGCGGTACGGCCCCCGCACGGCGGTCTCAGGGCTGTCCTTCGAGGCCCCCGCGAGTCGGGTGACGGCCCTGGTCGGGCCCAACGGTGCGGGGAAGTCGACCACCGTCGAGGTCTGCGTCGGCCTGCGCGGGGCCGCGTCCGGCACCGTCGAGGTGCTCGGCGAGGTCGTCCGAGCCGATGGCCGCGGATCATCGGCCCGGCGGGCGCGGATCGGGGTCATGCTGCAGGACGGCGGGCTGTACTCGACGGCGCGCCCCCTCGAGCTCACCCGCTACCTGGCCACGCTCTACCCGGATCCCGAGGACCCGGCCGCCCTGCTCGAGTCGCTCGGCATCGATCCGGGCACCCGCACCCCCGTTCGACGCCTCTCCGGCGGCGAGCAGCAGCGCGTGAAGTGCGCCGCGGCGCTGATCGGGCGTCCGGACCTGGTGTTCCTGGACGAGCCGACCGCCGGACTGGACGCCCTGGCGCGGCGGGCCTTCCACGACCGGGTCCGCGAGCTCGTGGGTCGCGGCACGTCCGTCGTGCTCACGACGCACCTGATGGACGACGTGGAGCGCCTCGCGGACGAGGTCGTCGTCGTCGCCGGCGGCCGGACAGTCCGCCAGGGCAGCATCGCGTCGCTGATCGGCCACGAGGAGAGCGTGTCCTTCCGCGGACCCATGCATGCCGACGTGAGCGGACTCGCGGCCGTGCTGCCCCCGGGCGGATCCGTCGTCGAGGACCCGCCGGGCCACTACCGGATCACGGGTGCCGCCGACCCCATGGTGCTGTCCGCTGTCGCGGCATGGTGCGCCCAGCACGGCGTCCGCACGGCCGACCTGTCCGTCGGGCGCCGCTCGCTCGAGGACGTCGTCATCGCGCTCGTGGGTGATCTGTGACCGGCGCCGCTGCCCGGCGCGCCCTCGCGCACGCACGCTGGGAGACGCGGCTCCTGCTGCGCAACGGGGAGCAGCTGCTGCTCACGATCGTCATCCCGGTCGGCGTCCTGCTCGTGCTGACGCGCACCACGATGGTCGCACGCACCGACGACGGATCCTCCGTGTCCAGCGGCACTGGCGACGGCGCTCGGCGTGTCGGTGATCGGCGCCGCTTTCACGTCCCTGGCGATCGCGACCGCGTTCGAGCGCCGCTCCGGCGCTCTGCGCTTCCTGGGGACCACCCCGCTCACGCGCACCGAGCTGCTCGTCGGGCAAGTTCCTGGCCACCGCGATCGTGACCGTCGTCTCCGCCTGCGTCGCCGTTGCCGTGGGCGTCCTGCTCGGGTGGCGCCCCGGCCCCGGCAGCGCCTGGGCACTGCCCGTTCTCGTGCTCGGCACGGCCACGTTCGCCGCCTGGGGCCTGGCGGTGGCGGGCGCCCTGCGCGCGGAGGCGGTCCTCGCGGTGGCCAATGCGGTCTTCCTGATCCTGATCATGTTCGGCGGGGTCGTGATCCCTGCGGCCTCGCTCCCGGGGCCGTTGGCGCGCGCTCGTCCCCTGGCTGCCGTCCGGCGCGCTCATGGACGGACTGACCGGAGCCCTCGTCATGGGCGATGCGCCGTCGGCTGGGTCCGTCCTCGTGCTCGCCGGGTGGCTGGCCGTGGGGGCAGCCACCTCCGCGCGCGTCTTCCGGTGGTCCTAGGGTGAAACCGTGACCACGGCCGCCTCCTCGCGCCCGGCGCGCGGCATCTACATCGCCAACCTGGTCGGACAGACCGCGATCATCGCCACCGGCGCGGTCGTCCGGCTCACCGGATCCGGGCTCGGGTGCCCGACCTGGCCGGAGTGCGTCGAGGGCTCGTACACGCCCACCGCCCGGCAGGCCGAGGAGTGGCACAAGTACGTCGAGTTCGGCAACCGGCTGCTCACCTTCGTGCTCGTGGTGCTGGCAGTCGCCGCGATCGTGGCGGCGATCCTGGACGCCCGCGCCCAGCGTCGTCGCGGCCTCCAGCGCCGTCCGGTGATCCTCGTGCTCGCCGCCATCCCGATCGTCGGCACGCTGACTCAGGCCGTGCTCGGCGGGATCACCGTGCTGACCGGCCTGCATCCGGCCACCGTGTCGGCCCACTTCCTGCTCTCGATGGCGATCATCGCGGGCACGCGTGGCGCTCGTGGTCCGCTCCGGGGATGCCGGAGACCGACCCGTGACCTCCCTCGTGCCCGGCCCCGGTGACCGGCTGGCGTGGGCCCTCGTCGCGGTCAGCGCCCTCGTGGTGTTCCTCGGGGCTCTCGTCACCGGCAGCGGCCCGTACTCCGGCGACGCGGAGTCGGAGAACCGGTTCTCCTTCGACCCCCGCACGATCTCGTGGCTCCACGCCGACGTCGTGCTGCTGTTCCTCGGCCTGCTGGTCGGCCTCCTGGTCGCGCTCGCGGTGGTCCGCGCGCCCGCTCGGGCGCGGCGCCGTGCCTGGCTCCTGCTGGGCATCGCCCTTGCCCAGGGGCTGCTCGGCTACACGCAGTACTTCGCCGGCCTGCCCGATGGCGCTGGTGCTCATCCACGTGATCGGGTCGTCGCTGGTGTGGGTGGCGGTGCTGTTCATCCCGCCGGCACTGCGCACCCGGGGCGCAGCCGCCGGAGGCGCCGCGACGCCTCCTAGGGCACGAAGGGTGTCAGGGCGACGAGCAGGAACAGCAGCGCCAGGTACGTGATGGAGCCGTGGAACAGCCGCATGGCGGTGGCCGTGACGGACTGCTCACCGGCGATGATCCGCCGGCGCAGGAGGTAGGCCTCCCACAGGAACGCCGCTCCGAGGATCGTGGCGCCCATCCCGTACACCCAGCCCATCGGAGCCACCGGGATGAGGACGAGCGACGTGGCGACCATGGCCCACGTGTACGCGATGATGCTTCGCGCGACCTGCACGTCGGTGCGCACGACCGGCAGCATCGGGATCCCAGCGGCCGCGTAGTCCTCTCGGAAGCGCATGGCCAGCGGCCAGTAGTGCGGGGGCGTCCAGAAGAAGATGATGAGGAAGAGGACGACCGGGGTCCACGTCAGCGAGCCCGTGACGGCCGCCCAGGCGATGAGGACGGGCATGCAGCCCGCGGCTCCGCCCCAGACGATGTTCTGCGGCGTGCGGCGCTTGAGCACCATGGTGTAGCCGACGGCGTAGAAGGCGATCGCCACGAGCCCGAGCACGGCCGAGAGCAGGTTGGCCGTGACCAGGAGGACGACGGCGCTGGCCACGGCCAGGAGGGCGCCCTGCCACAGGCCGGCCCGGACGCTGACGACGCCCATCGCCGCCGGACGGTGATAGGTCCGACCCATGATCGCGTCGATGTCGCGGTCGTACACGCTGTTGAAGGTGTTGGCGGAGCCGGCCGCGAGCGTCCCGCCGACGAGCACCCCGACGGTGGGCACCAGCGGCGGCAGGCCGTTCGCGGCGAGGAACGTCGTCGGGATGGCCGTGGCGAGGAGGAGTTCGACGATGCGCGGCTTGGTCAGCGCCACGTGCGCGCGGATGCGGCTGGTCGTGGAGACCTCGCCTGCAGGCCGCATGTCGATGGTCACCTGTCTCCCAGAGCGTGTGCTGCGGCCGACCGGCCGATGAACGTCTGATGAGCGTACCCGGGCGGACCCGGACCCGGCTGCGTGCCCTCGACGGCTTCGTTAGGGTCGGGTCATGACCCGCTCCCACGCCGTGACCTCCCCGGCCCTGGACTGGACCGACGACGACGACCAGGCGGTGGCCTACCTGCGCGCGCTCGCGGCCGACGCGGTTCAGCGCGTCGGCAACGGTCATCCCGGCACGGCCATGAGCCTGGCCCCGCTCGCCTACCTGTTGTTCCAGAAGGTCATGCGCCACGACCCCCGCGACCCCGCGTGGGTCGGCCGCGACCGCTTCGTGCTCTCGGGCGGCCACTCCAGCCTGACGCTCTACAGCCAGCTCTTCCTGTCCGACTACGGGCTGACCATGGCCGATCTCGAGGCGTTCCGGACCTCCGGGCAGCCGCACGCCCGGGCACCCGGAGCACGGCCACACGGTCGGGGTCGAGGCCACCACGGGCCCGCTGGGCCAGGGCCTGTCGATGGCGGTCGGCATGGCGATGGCGGCCCGCTACGAGCGCGGCCTGCTCGACCCCGAGCGCACCGGCCGACGAGAGCCCCTTCGACCACCGGGTCTGGGCGATCGCCGGCGACGGGGACCTCGAGGAGGGCATCACCTCCGAGGCATCGTCGCTGGCCGGGCTGCAGGAGCTCGGGCACCTGTGCGTCGTCTACGACGACAACCACATCTCGATCGAGGGCGACACCGCGCTGGCGTTCAAGGAGGACGTCTGCCAGCGCTACGAGGCGTACGGCTGGGCCACCCACCGCGTCGACCAGCGTCCCGACGGAGCCGTCGACGTCTCGTCGCTCTACGCGGCGCTCATGGCTGCCGTCGCCGAGACCTCCCGCCCCACGCTCATCCAGCTGCGCACCACCATCGCCTGGCCCGCGCCGCACGCACGCAACACCGCCAAGGCGCACGGCTCGGCGCTCGGCGAGGACGAGGTGCGGGCCACCAAGGAGCTGCTCGGCCTCGATCCCGACCAGCACTTCGCCTTCGACCCCGCCCTGCTCGATCGCGTGCGCGAGCCAACCTCCGCCACCGCGTCGACGACGCCCGCGGTGCCTGGGACGCGCAGTTCGCGCAGTGGCGCGAGTCCCACGCCGACCAGGCCGTGCTGCTGGACCGACTCGTCGCGCACGAGCTCCCCGCCGGCCTCGACGCGGCGTTCCCGGCGTTCCCCGCCGGCGGCTCGGTGGCCACGCGCAAGGCGTCCGGTGAGGTCATCAACGCGATCGCAGCCGTCATGCCGGAGCTGTGGGGCGGGTCGGCCGACCTCGCCGAGTCGAACAACACGACGATCGAGTCGGCCGCCAGCTTCCTGCCGTCCGACAGCGACATGCCCGGCGCCTCACCGTACGGTCGTGTGCTGCACTTCGGGATCCGCGAGCACGCGATGGGCGCGATCCTCAACGGCATCGCCCTCAGTGGCCTGACCCGGCCGTTCGGCGGCACCTTCCTGGTGTTCTCGGACTACATGCGCGGGGCCGTCCGGCTGTCGGCGCTCATGCAGACCGCCGTCACCTACGTCTGGACCCACGACTCGATCGGGCTTGGTGAGGACGGCCCGACCCACCAGCCGGTCGAGCACCTGTGGTCGCTCCGGGCGATCCCCGGTCTTTCCATCGTCCGGCCCGCGGATGCGAACGAGACGTCGGCCGCGTGGCGCGGCATCCTGCACCGTCGGGCCCCGGCCGGCATCGTCCTGACCCGCCAGAACCTCCCGGTCCTCGGAACGGACGCCGACGCCGTGCGCGCCGGGGTCGCCCGCGGTGCCTATGTGGTCGCCGACTCCGACTCCCCCCAGGTGCTCCTGCTGGCCACCGGGTCCGAGGTGCAGTTGGCGCTGAGCGCCGCCGAGACCCTCGAGGCGTCGGGCGTCGGCGTCCGCGTGATCTCGATGCCGTGCCTGGAGTGGTTCGACGCGCAGGAGCAGGCGTACCGCGACAGCGTGCTGCTGCCCTCCGTGCGCGCGCGCGTGGCCGTCGAGGCGGGGGCGACCCTGGGCTGGTGGCGGTACGTGGGCGATGCCGGCCGGGTCGTCGGCCTCGACCACTTCGGGGCGAGCGCGGACTACCAGGTGCTGTTCCACGAGTTCGGCATCACGACCGAGAACATCGTCACGGCGGCGCGCGACAGCATCGCGTCCGCTGGGCGCGACTGATCCACACGACAGGAGACCCTCGATGCCCAGCACCAACCCACGCCTGCAGGCCCTGACGGACGCCGGTGTGTCGATCTGGCTCGACGACCTCGACCGCACCCGCATCACGTCGGGCCAGCTGGCGTCGATGGTCGAACAGTCGTGCGTGCGCGGCGTGACGACGAATCCGACCATCTTCGACAAGGCCATCTCCTCCGGCGCGGCTGCGTATGCGGAGCAGCTCACGGCGCTGGCGGCGGGCGGCGCTGACGTCGACGACATCATCCGCGCGCTGACGACGGACGACGTTCGCGCCGCGTGCGACGTCTTCACGGACCTGTGGCGCGACAGCGGCGGCGTCGACGGGCGCGTGTCGATCGAGGTCGACCCGCGGCTGGCCCATGAGACGGACGCCACCGCGGCCCAGGCCGTGGAGCTGTGGGCCACCGTCGACCGCCCCAACGCCCTCATCAAGATCCCGGCGACGCTCGAGGGCCTGCCCGCCATCACCGCCACCATCGGCGCCGGGATCAGCGTCAACGTCACGCTCATCTTCTCGGTGTCGCGGTACCGCGAGGTCGTCGACGCCTACCTGGCCGGGCTCGAGCTCGCCGCGACCAACGGCCACGACCTGTCGACGATCCAGTCGGTCGCGAGCTTCTTCGTCAGCCGCATCGACACCGAGGTGGACGCCCGGCTGAAGGCCATCGGCACCGATGCCGCCGACTCCCTCCGCGGGCAAGCGGCCCTCGCGAATGCGCGCCTGGCCTGGGCGGCGCACCTCGAGTCCCTGTCCGGCGACCGGTGGGCCGCACTCGCGGCCGCCGGGGCCAACCCCCAGCGCCCGCTGTGGGCGTCCACGGGCGTCAAGGACCCGTCCTTCGACCCGACCATGTACGTCGTCGACCTCGTCGTCCGCGGCTGCGTCAACACGATGCCCGAGGCCACCCTCGACGCGGTGGCGACCCAGGGCGTCATCCCTGCCGACTCGGTCACCGGAACGGCCGACGCCTCGGCCGCCGTCTGGGTTGCGCTCGCGGAGCTCGGGATCGACGAGGCCGACGTGTGCGCGACGCTGGAGCGCGAAGGCGTCACGAAGTTCAGCGACTCGTGGCAGCAGCTGCGTTCCACCGTGGCCGCGGCCGCGGGGCTGGAGGCCTGACATGAGCCCAGCGCGTCCGGCCGGCGCGCCGGTCAACCCGCTGCGCAACCCGCTCGACCAGCGACTGCCCCGCGTCGCCGGGCCCTGCGGCCTCGTCCTGTTCGGAGTGACCGGGGACCTGTCGCGCAAGAAGGTCATGCCGGCCATCTACGACCTGGCCAACCGCGGGCTGCTTCCGGCGGGCTTCGCGCTCGTGGGCTTCGCCCGACGGGACTGGGCCGACCAGGACTTCGCCCAGATCGTCCACGACTCGGTGCGCGAGCACGCCCGCACGCCGTTCCGTGAGGAGGTGTGGCGCCAGCTCTCCGAGGGCATCCGGTTCGTGGCGGGCGACCTCGGCGACCCTGAGGCCTACCAGCGCCTGAAGGCCACCGTCGCCGAGCTGGACCTGAACCGAGGCACCGGCGGCAACCATGCGTTCTACCTGTCGATCCCGCCGGGGCTCTTCCCCGTGGTGCTCGAGCACCTCAAGACGTCGGGCCTGGCGGAGGACCGCCCCGAGGCCTGGCGCAGGGTGGTGATCGAGAAGCCGTTCGGGCACGACCTCGCCAGTGCGCGCGAGCTCAACCGCATCGTCGGGGAGGTCTTCGCGTCGGGCTCGGTGTTCCGCATCGACCACTACCTGGGCAAGGAGACCGTCCAGAACATCCTGGCGGTCCGCTTCGCCAACACCATGTACGAGCCCCTCTGGAACAGCAACTACGTCGACAACGTCCAGATCACCATGGCCGAGGACATCGGCATCGGCGGTCGCGCCGGCTACTACGACGGCATCGGCGCCGCTCGTGACGTGATCCAGAACCACCTGCTGCAGCTGCTCGCCCTGACGGCCATGGAGGAGCCGCTGTCCTTCGCCCCGGACGACGTGCGCCTCGAGAAGGAGAAGGTGCTACGCGCGGTCACCCTCCCTCGCGAGCTCGGCAAGCACACCAGCCGCGGCCAGTACGCGAACGGCTGGCAGGGCGGGATTCCTGTCCTCGGGTACCTCGAGGAGCAGGGCATCAACCCGGAGAGCACGACCGAGACGTACGCGGCCATCCGCGTCGACGTCGAGAACCGCCGCTGGGCCGGGGTGCCGTTCTACCTGCGCACGGGCAAGCGGCTCGGGCGACGCGTCACGGAGGTCGCGGTGGTGTTCAAGCGGGCCCCGCACCTGCCCTTCGCGAAGACCGCCGTCCAGGAGCTGAGCAACAACGCGTTCGTGTTCCGCATCCAGCCGGACGAGGGCATCACGGTCCGCTTCGGCTCGAAGGTGCCGAACACCACCTCGGTGCAGGTCCGCGACGTCACGATGGACTTCCAGTACGGGGAGTCGTTCGTCGACTCCAGTCCCGAGGCCTATGAGCGGCTCATCCTCGACGTGCTGCTCGGCGATCCGCCGCTGTTCCCGCGGCACGAGGAGGTCGAGCTCGGCTGGGAGATCCTCGACCCGGTCCTCGACTACTGGGCGGCCTCCGGCCAGCCCGAGCAGTACGTGTCCGGCGGGTGGGGTCCGCACTCGTCCTACGACATGATCGCCCGCGACGGGCGCTCCTGGAGGCGACCATGATCCGGCTAGAGGACACCAGCGGTGGAGCCGTGGCGGCGGCCATCGCCGCGGAGCGGCACCGCATGGGAGCCGCGGCCACGGGGATGGTGCTGTCGCTGCTGATCCTCACCGACGAGGAGTTCCAGGCCGACGCGACCGCGGCGGCCGTGGCAGCCGCCCGACAGCACCCGATGCGCATCGTGACTCTCATCCCCCGCCCCAGCCGACACGATCCGCGCCTCGATGCCGACATCGCGGTCGGCGGGGACGACGGTCCGGGCGAGGTTGCCGTGCTGCGCCTGCGCGGGCAGCTCGCCGAGCACGCCAACTCGGTCGCTATCCCGCTCCTGCTCAGCGACACCCCCGTGGTGGCCTACTGGCCCGAGGGCGGACCGGACATCCCGGAGGAGGACCCGATCGGGCGTCATGCGCAGCGACGCATCACCGACACCGCGACGGCCGAGGACGTGGTCCGCGAGCTCGAGAAGCGGCGCGCCGGCTACCGGCCGGGCGACACCGACCTCGCCTGGACCCGCCTGACCCCCTGGCGCTCGGTGCTCGCGTCCATCCTCGACCAGCGCACCCCGCCGATCACGGCGGCCGCGGTCAGCGCGGAGGACTCCAATCCCAGCGCCATCCTCCTGTCGACCTGGCTGCACCACTGCCTGAAGGTCCCGGTGGCCTTCAGCGTGTCCGACGGTCCGGGCGTCACCGAGGTCCGGCTGGTCACCGACGATGGCGACATCGTGGTCAGCCGCACCGACGGGGTCACCGCCGTGCTGACACGCCCCGGCGTGCCGGACTCGCGCGTGGCACTCCCCCGCCGCGAGCTCGCCGAGCTGCTGGCCGAGGAGCTGCGCCGGCTCGACCCGGACGAGGTCTACGGCGAGGTCATCTCGCAGGTCGGGGCCCCGTGAGCCGGGTCGACATCGTGCGCCATGCCGACGCCGCGGCGCTGGCCCAGGCGACGGCGGCGCGCCTGGTCACGACCCTGGTCGAGCGGCTGGCCGACACCGGCGGCGCTCATGTCTGCCTCACCGGCGGGGGCATCGGCACCGCAGTCCTCGCGGCCGTGGCCGCCATGCCGGCCCGCGACGCGGTCGACTGGGCGCGCGTCGACTTCTGGTGGGGCGACGAGCGCTACCTCCCGGAGGGCTCGGCCGACCGCAACGAGACCGGCGCCCGCGCTGCACTGCTCTCCCACATCCCGGTGAGCCCGGGCCGGGTGCATGCGATCCCCGGTCCGTGGGGCTCGTCGTCCGACGTCGACGAGGCGGCCGCCCAGTACGCCGCCACGCTCGCGTCCGCGGCACGCCCCGAGGACCACGGCCCTGTTCCGGCGATGGACATCCTGCTGCTGGGCATCGGGCCGGACGCCCATGTCGCCTCCCTGTTCCCGGAGCAGCCGGCGATCCACGACTCGCGACCTGTCGCCGCTGTGCGCGGCGCGCCGAAGCCGCCGCCGGTGCGCGTGACGCTGACCTTGCCGACCCTCAACGCGGCCCGCGAGACGTGGATCCTCGCCTCCGGCGCCGAGAAGGCGGGCGCGGTGCGGATGGCCCTCACCGAGGGGGCCGGGGCCTTCCAGGTGCCGGCAGCGGGCGTTCGTGGGCGTGACCGGACGTTGTTCCTGGTCGACGAGGCAGCGGCCCGCAAGCTCCCGGCCACCCTGGGCCGTCCCGGCGCGTGACCGCCCCGGCGATGCGGAGCGCGCGGTCGCCGAGCCTTGTGCGAAGGGCCCGCGTGCGCTCTGATTGAGGCAGGACGGCCGGGCCGAAGGGCGGTGCCATGCTGGGGACCGTGTCTGCGGACGCTCTGATGGACGAACTCCACGCCGTCCTGCCCCTTGGCATCGTGCGCATCTCGGCGGACGGACGGGTCGAGTCCGCGAACGCGGAGGCCTGCTCCGCCGCCGGTCACGACCCCGCCACCATCCGCGACACGCCGGTGATCGGCGGCCTGCTCTCGCCCATCTCCCGGTTGGCCTTCCAGGAGGCCCTCGACGAGGTGGAGGCCGAGCGCCGGGCCCGTCCCGGCCACACGGTGGTGGCGCTTCCCCGCAAGCTCCTCCTGCGCAGGGACGCAGACGATCCGGTGCCGGTGCACGCCAGCCTCGTCCGGCTGGCCAGCTCCACCGGCGACCTGCTCCTGGTCATCCAGGGGCCACCCGAGCGCCGCCCCGGTCGGGGCGGGACGGTCCAGCACGGATCGGTCGACAACCTGACCGGTCTGCCGACCCGCGAGGTCCTGACCGATCACCTGCGGGTGGCGCTGGCGCGCCTGCGACGACGCCCCGGGCACGTGGGGGTCCTGTTCGTCGACCTCGATCGCATGAAGGCCGTGAACGACCGCTTCGGGCACCAGGCCGGTGACCTGTTCCTCTGCGATGTCGCCGCACGACTGCGTGCCACGATCCGCGACGGCGACGTCGTGGCCCGGTTCGGCGGCGACGAGTTCATCGTGCTGCTCTCGGATGCGGTCTCGGAGTCCGAGATCGACCAGGTTGCTGAGCGCCTGCGCGGCGTCATCGTCCATCCCATGCTGGTGGGCGGCTTCCCCCTCGATGTCGGCGTGAGCATCGGGGTGGCCATCACCTCCGATCCGACCTCGTTCCCGGAGGACCTCCTGCGTGAGGCCGATGCCGCCATGTATCGCAGCAAGCTGCTCGGCGGAGGCCTCACGGTCCGCTTCGACGACGACCTCCGCCGCAGCGTGGACGAGCGCATCCAGCTCGAGTCCGACCTGCGGCAGGCGACGCGCTCGAGCGAGATCGTCACCTACTACCAGCCCATCGTCCGGATGGACGGCACGATCGTCGGAGCCGAGGCACTCGTCCGGTGGATCCACCCGGACCGCGGGCTGCTGTCCCCCTCGGAGTTCCTGCCGCTCGCCGAGGAGAGCGGCCTGATCCACGACCTGTGGGGGGTGGTCGTGGACGACGCCTGCCGGGCGGTCAGGGCCTGGCGGGCTCTCCCGGGCTCGGCTGAGCTGTACGTCTCGGTCAACCTCTCGCCGCGGCAGTTCACCCGCCAGGGCCTCCTCGCCGAGTTGTCCGACGCCATCCGGGCGGCGGGGCTCGACCCGTCCGCACTGCGGATCGAGGTGACGGAGACGGTTCTCGTCGACGATCCGGCGATGGCGCTGCGCCTGCTCACGCAGCTCAAGCAGCTCGGGATCAAGGTGGCGCTCGATGACTTCGGCACCGGGTACTCGTCGCTCAGCCACCTTCAGCAGTTCCCGGTCGACATGGTCAAGATCGACCGGTCGTTCACCATGCGGCTCCCGGGCCACGAGAAGGACCACTCGATCGTCCAGGCAGTCATCGTCCTCGCCCGGGCGCTGGGCATGACCGTCTGCGCAGAGGGCATCGAGACGCCGGAACAGGCGGCGGTGCTGACCGAGCTGCAGTGCCCGCTTGCCCAGGGCTACCTGTGGGGCAAGCCCATGCCCGAGCACGAGTTCCGCAGAAGGCTGGTGGCGGCATGAGGAACAGCGAGGCGCCGTGGACGGTGGCACTGCTCGATGCCGCCCCGGATGCGATCCTCATCGTCGACCGCGACGGCGCCATCGTCATGGTCAACGCCCAGGCCGAACGGCTCTTCGGCTACACCCGCGAGGAGCTCCAGGGCAGCGCGGTGGACCTGCTCGTCCCCGAGCAGCTGCGCGGCCTCCACCCGCAGCACCGCGCAACCTACGCCGACTCGCCGGCCCTGCGACCGATGGGCGCCGGCCTGCAGCTCGCGGCCCGCCGCAAGGACGGCTCGCAGTTCCCCGCCGACATCAGCCTGTCGTCCATCACCACCGACGACGGTGTCCTCTACTTCGTCGCGTGTCGCGACGTCACCGAGCGGAAGGCTGCGGACGAGGAGCGCGAGCGCCTGCGCCTGCTGGCCGAGCGAAGCCGACTCGAGGCGCAGCTCCAGGCCTCCCAGCGCCTCGAGAGCCTCGGGCAGCTGGCCGGCGGAGTGGCGCACGACTTCAACAACCTGCTGGCGGTCATCTCCAACTTCGCGGCCTTCGCCGTCACCGAGCTCAGGACCGCCGAGGTTCGGGACAGCGCCCTCGCCTCCGTCCGGCGTGATGTCGAGCAGATCCAGCTAGCAGCCGAGCGCGCCACGACGCTGACGCACCAGCTGCTGATGTTCGGACGGCGCGACGTCATCCGGCCGCGGGTCCTGCTCATCAACAGCGTCATCCGCGAGCTCGAGCCCATGCTGCGCCGCACCCTGGGCGAGCACATCGAGCTGATCTCCGACCTCGACCTGGACCTGCGCCGCACCGTGGCCGACCGCGGCCAGGTCGAGCAGGTTCTGGTCAATCTGGCGGTGAACGCGCGCGACGCGATGCCTGCGGGCGGCAAGCTGACCCTGGAGAGCACGAACGTCCTCATCGACTCCAACCATCCGGCCGTCATGGGGGGCCTGCCGGCCGGTACCTACGTCCGGGTGCGCATCAGCGACACCGGCGACGGTATGGCCGCCGACGTCAAGGCCCGTGCCTTCGAGCCGTTCTTCACGACGAAGCCCCGCGGCGAGGGCTCGGGACTGGGTCTGGCCACCGTCTACGGGATCGTCACCCAGACCGGCGGCTGGTGCGGGCTGTACTCCGAACGCGGCGTCGGCACCTCCGTCACCATCCTGCTGCCGTCCACCACCGCGGACCAGACCGACGACGAAGTGGCGGACGCGGGCCAGCCGCCGGTCTGGGGCTCCGAGCGGGTGCTGCTGGTCGAGGACGAGCCCGCGCTGCGCGAGATCACGTCGCGGATCCTGAGCCGGCACGGCTATGAGGTGGTCGAGGCCTCGGACGCAACCCAGGCGCTCGCCATCTTCACGTCGGCGAGCACGCCCTTCGACCTGCTGCTGACCGACGTCATCATGCCCGGCCTGCTCGGTCGCGAACTGGCGGCCCGGTGCCGCGCCCTGCGGCCGGATGTGAAGGTGCTCTACATGTCCGGCTACGCGCAACCGGTGCTGACCTCACAGGGGCGGCTCGATGCGGACGTCGACCTCATCGAGAAGCCGTTCAGCGAGGCGACGCTGCTGGCTCGGGTCCAGGCCGTGCTGGCCGACTCCGCGCGAGCCGGCCAAGGCGGGTCCGACTAGTTGCCGCGCAGCTTGGCGAGCGCCTCTTCGAGGATGGCCGCGCCATCGGTGTCGGAGCGGCGCTCCTTCACGTAGGCCAGGTGGGTCTTGTACGGCTCGATCTTGGGCGGAGCCGGCGGGTTCTCCTTGTCCGGCCCGGCGGGCAGGCCGCAGCGCGGGCAGTCCCACTCCTCCGGGACGGCGGCGTCAGCCGCGAAGCTGGGGCGCGACTCGTGGCCGCGGGAGCACCAGAACGACACCCACATCCGCGGGGCCGCCTCGCCACGCTCTGCCTCGCCCATGGGCCCAGCGCCGACGCGGCTGCCTCGGATCGCACTTCCACCAGCCATACCGTGATGACCTTTCCGTCAGGCCGCGGAGCTGACCAGCAGGCCGACGGCGACGATGCACGCCGCCCAGACCAGGCCCAGGCCCACGGTGAGTCGATCGAGGTTCTTCTCCGCGACCGAGGAGCCGCCGATCGAGGAGCTCACGCCGCCGCCGAACAGGTCCGACAGGCCGCCGCCCTTGCCGCGGTGCAGCAGGATCAGCACGATGAGCAGGACGCTCGTGATCACGAGGACCACGGCCAGCGCGATCGTCAGCGCTGTGATCATTGAGGACTCCCGGGGTTCACAGGTCCGGCGCCGTGGCCGGACCTGTAGAGAATAGACGTACGACAGGCGTTCGGACGACTCGCCCCACGCCCGGCGTGGTCAGGAGGCCAGGTCGGCCGGGTGGAGGCGGAAGCGCACGATCCCGACGAACTCGTCCGGGTCCAGGCTGGCCCCGCCGATAAGCGCACCGTCGACGTCGGGCTTGGCCATGATCCCGGCGACGTTGGAGGACTTCACGGAGCCGCCGTACAGCACGCGGACCGCGTCCGCCGCGTCGGCTCCGAAGGTCTCGCCGACCCGGGCCCGGATGGCTCCGCACACCTCCTGGGCGTCCTCAGGAGTGGCGACCTCGCCGGTGCCGATGGCCCACACGGGCTCGTAGGCGATGACGAGTCCGGCCACCTGCTCCGCCGTCAGCCCGTCGAGGTCGGCGTCGAGCTGCGCCAGCACGTGCGGCACCTGCTCGCCGGCCTGACGGATCGGCAGGCCCTCGCCCATGCACACGATCGGGATGATCCCGTTGCGCAGCGCCGACTTCGCCTTGGCGTTGACGACCTCGTCGGTCTCGCCGTTGTACTCGCGGCGCTCGCTGTGGCCGACCGTGACGTACGTGCACCCCAGTTTGGCCAGCATCGGGCCGCTCACCTGACCGGTGTAGGCGCCCGAGTCGGGCACGGCCACGTCCTGCGCGCCGTACTGGATGTCGTACTTGTCGCCGTCGACCAGCGTCTGCACCGAGCGGATGTCGGTGAACGGCGGCAGCACGGCGACGTCGACCGCGGCGTAGTCGTCCTCGGTGAGGGCGAACGCGAGCTTCTGCACCAGGGCGATGGCCTCGAGGTGATTGAGGTTCATCTTCCAGTTGCCGGCCATCAGGGGCTTGCGGGTGGTAGCCATCAGGCGTTCTCCTCCAGGACTGCGATGCCGGGGAGCGTCTTGCCCTCGAGGAACTCCAGGCTCGCACCGCCCCCGGTGCTGATGTGACTGAACGTGGCCTCGTCGACGTCGAGGATGCGCACGGCTGCGGCCGAGTCGCCGCCGCCGATGACGGTCAGGGCGGACGAGGCTGCCATGGCTCGCGCCACGGCCAGGGTCCCGGCAGCGAACGGCTCCATCTCGAACACGCCCATCGGCCCGTTCCAGACCACCGTGCCGGCGTCCGCGATCCGCGAGGCGAACAGCTCCTGGCTGCGCGGGCCGATGTCCAGGCCCATCCAGCCGTCCGGGATGGCGTCCGCATCGACGACCTCCGTGGCCGCATCGGCCGCGAAGGCATCGGCGACCACGACGTCGACCGGGAGCACCAGCTCGACGCCGCTCTCCTGTGCCTGCGTGATGAAGCCGCGCACGGTGTCGATCTGGTCGGCCTCGAGGAGCGAGGTGCCCACCCCGTGGCCCTGGGCGGCGAGGAAGGTGTAGGCCATCCCACCGCCGATCAGCAGCCGGTCGACGCGCGTGATGAGGCTTCCGATGACCCCGAGCTTGTCACTGACCTTCGACCCACCGAGGATCACGACGAACGGGCGGGCGGGGTCGGCCATGATCGTGCCGAACACGCTCGCCTCCTTGTGCACGAGGCGGCCGGCGGCATTGGGCAGCAGGCGCGCCACATCGGTGACCGACGCCTGGTTGCGGTGCACGACGCCGAAGCCGTCGGACACGTAGAGGTCGGCCAGGGCCGCCAGCTCGGCGGCCAGGGCCTGACGCTCCTCGGCGACCTTGCTCGTCTCGCGCGCGTCGAACCGGATGTTCTCCAGCAGCAGCACGTCGCCGGGCTCCAGCGCGGCCGCCATCGCCCGCGCGTGCGGGCCGGTGATGTCGTCGGCGACCTCGACGTCGGCGTCGAGCAGCTCGCTGAGCCGGTCGGCGACCGGCTGCAGCGTGAGCTCGGGAACGACCTCGCCCTTCGCCCGACCCAGGTGGGCGATCACGATGACCTTGGCACCGTGGTCGCGCAGGTACGTCAGGGTCGGCAGCGCGGCGCGGATCCGGCCGTCGTCGGTGATCACCTTCGTGTCGTCCGGGCCGTCCGGGCCGTCGGCCAGGGGGACGTTGAAGTCCGCCCTGACCAGCACCGTCCGCCCGGCGACCTCAAGGTCGTCGAGTGACTTCATCGGGGATCCTCAGAGCTTCGAGCCGACGAGGCCGACCAGGTCGACGAGGCGGTTGCTGTAGCCCCACTCGTTGTCGTACCAGCCGACGACCTTGGCCATGTTGCCGTTGGTGTACGTCAGGCCGGAGTCGAAGATGCACGACGCCGGATCGGTGACGATGTCGGTCGAGACGATCGGATCCTCGGTGTACTGCAGGATGCCCTTGAGGGGACCGTCGGCGGCTGCCTTGATCGCCGCGTTGATCTCCTCCTTGGTGGCCGGGGTCTTCAGCTCGACCGTGAGGTCGGTGGCCGAGCCGGTCGGGACCGGGACGCGCATCGCGTAGCCGTCGAGCTTGCCCTTGAGCTGGGGCATGACCAGCGCGATGGCCTTCGCGGCACCGGTGGTCGTGGGGATCATGTTCAGGGCCGCGGCACGGGCGCGACGCAGGTCCTTGTGCGGGTAGTCCAGCACGTTCTGGTCGTTGGTGTACGCGTGGATGGTGGTCATGAGGCCGCGCTCGATGCCGAAGGCGTCGTCGATGACCTTGGCCATGGGGGCCAGGCAGTTGGTCGTGCACGAGGCGTTGGAGATCACGACGTCGGTGGCCGGGTCGTAGTCGGCGTCGTTGACGCCCATGACGATGGTGATGTCCTCACCCTTGGCCGGGGCGGAGATGATGACCTTCTTGGCACCCGCGGTGACGTGCTTGCGCGCGTCCTCGGCGTTGGTGAAGAAGCCGGTGGACTCGATGACGATGTCGGCGCCGACCGTGCCCCAGGGCAGGGCGGCGGGGTCGCGCTCGGCGAACACCGGAATGGCCTTGCCGTCGATCACGATCTCTCCGTCGCCCGCGACGACGTCCTTGCCGAGTCGGCCGAGGATGCTGTCGTACTTCAGCAGGTGCGCGAGGGTCTTGGTGTCCGTCAGATCGTTGATGCCCACGATCTCGATGTCAGCGCCGCTGGTCACCACGGCCCGGTAGAAGTTGCGACCGATGCGACCAAATCCGTTGATACCGACCTTGACTGTCACTGCGAACTCCTCGGGCGTCGAATCTCCGCTTCGTGGGCGGGTGCCGGGCAGGTTGCCCGTAAACGCTTCCATCCTAGCGAACGAGCGTTACCCAAGTGTTACCAGCGGAGGAACGGATTCGGTCAGGGAAGCAGCAGGTCGGGGCCGAGGGCCGCGTCCGTGGCCGGCACGCCCAGCTCGCTGGCCCGCTTGTCCGCCAGCGCCAGCAGGCGCCGGATCCGCCCCGCGATGGCGTCCTTGGTCATGGGCGGGTCGGCGAGGGCGCCGAGCTCCTCCAGGCTGGCCTGCTGGTGCTCGAGCCGGAGCCGGCCGGCCACGACCAGGTGGTCGGGCACGTCGTCGCCGAGGATCTCCATGGCCCGCTGGACGCGCGCCCCGGCGGCCACCGCCGCCCGGGCCGAGCGGCGCAGATTGGCATCGTCGAAGTTGGCCAGCCGATTCGCCGTCGCCCGCACCTCGCGGCGCATCCGCCGCTCCTCCCAGGCCATCACCGACTCGTGCGCGCCCAGGCGGGTCAGCATCGCCCCGATGGCGTCACCGTCACGGATCACCACGCGATCCACCCCGCGCACCTCGCGGGACTTGGCCGCGATCCCGAGCCGCCGGGCCGCGCCGACCAGGGCCAGCGCCGCCTCCGGCCCCGGGCAGGTGATCTCCAGGGACGACGACCGCCCGGGCTCGGTCAGGGACCCGTGCGCGAGGAACGCACCGCGCCAGGCCGACTCGCAGTCGCACAGGCCGCCGGAGACGATCGCCGGCGGCAGGCCCCGCACGGGGCGCCCGCTGCCGTCCACGATGCCGGTCTGTCGCGCCAGGGCCTCGCCACCGCCGACCACCCGGACGAGGTAGCGCGTGCCCTTGCGCAGCCCGCCGGACTGCACCATGGCGACGTCGCTCTCGTGCCCGTACACGTCGAAGATGTCCTTGCGCAGCCGTCGGGCGGTCGCGCCGGTGTCCACGTCCGCCTCGATGACGATGTGACCGGCGACGATGTGCAGTCCCCCGGCGAAGCGGAGGATCGTCGAGACCTCGGCCTTGCGGCAGCACGCCTTGGTGACCTCGACGCGGCTGAGCTCGTCCTTGACCGCGGCCGTCATCGCCATTGCGCTGCCGCTCCGATCCTGCTGTCGTCCACCCCGAAGGGGCGTCCCCTAGGCGAGCACCGTATCGAATGCCACCGCGAGCCGCTGCGGGTCGTGCATTCCGGCGTTCTCCGGTCCGACGCGTGCGACGTCCATCAGGAAGATCTCGGCACCGAGGTCGGCGCACGAGCGCTCCAGTGCCGCCATGTCCTCGACGTGGTGCCGGTCGGCGATCACCGTGTCGACGCGCAGGTCCGGGAGGAAGTTGTAGAGGACGTCGAGGTACGTGTGCGCGGCGAACCCGGTCGTCTCCCCGACCTGCGGGTTGAGATTCAGGACGACGATGCGACGTGCCGGGCTCTCGGTGATCGCGCGGGCGAGCTCAGGGATCACCAGGTGCGGGATGACCGACGTGTACCAGGAGCCCGGCCCGAGCACGAGCGCATCCGCCTCGCGCACCGCAGCGATCGCCTCGCGACAGGCCGGCGGCTCGGCAGGATCAAGCCACAGGTGCAGGACGCTTCCCGGCGTCGACGCCACCTGCACCTGGCCGCGCACGACGGTGACGTCCTCGGGACGCGACGGGTCGTGCCCGAGCACCTCCGCGACGATCGTCAGCGGCACGTCGCTGCAGGGCAGGACACGCCCGTTGGCCTCCAGCAGCGCGGCCACCCAGTCCAGTCCGGTGACCGCGTCACCGGTCTGCTCCCACAGCGCGGTGATGAGCAGGTTCCCCAGCGAGTGGCCGGCGAGCTCGCCGGTCCCCCCGAACCGGTGCTGGACCACCTTCTCCCAGGTGCGCCCCCACGAGTCGTCGCCGCACAGGGCCGCCAGCGCCATGCGCAGGTCGCCGGGGGGCAGCACGCCGAGCTCGGTCCGCAGGCGCCCGCTCGACCCGCCGTCGTCGGCCACGCCGACGACGGCGGTCAGGGAGTCGGTGACCCGGCGAAGAGCCTGCAGCGACGCGGCCAGCCCGTGCCCGCCGCCCAGCGCCACGACCCGACGACGTGAGGCCGAGCCCAGCATGCCCCCCGGCAGTCGCGGCCGGCTCACTCGCGACCCAGGTCGCGGTGCAGGCAGGTTGCCTCGATGCCGCTGTCGGCCAGCCGTCGCGTCAGCGCCTCGGCGATGGCGACGCTGCGGTGCTTGCCGCCGGTGCACCCCACGGCCACGGTGACGTAGCGCTTGCCCTCGCGCAGGTAGCCGTCGGAGACGATGCGCACGAGTCGCTCGTAGGTGTCCACGAACTCGACCGCCCCAGGCCGGCCCAGCACGTCGGATGCGACTCGCTCGTCCTGGCCGGTCAGCGGGCGCAGCGCCTCGTCCCAGTACGGGTTCGGCAGGAAGCGCGCGTCGGCGACCATGTCGGCGTCGACGGGGATGCCGTACTTGAAGCCGAAGGACAGCACCGTGCACGTCAGCCGCAGCGGCTCCGCGTCGGCGAACGCCGCCTCGATGCGCCGACGCAGGTCGTGCACGTTGATCGAGGTGGTGTCGATGACGATGTCGGCGGATGCACGGAGGTCTCCCAGCAGCGCGCGCTCGGCCTGAAGGCCGTCGAGGATGCGCTGGCCGTGCTGCAGCGGGTGCGGGCGACGGGAGCTCTCGAACCGACGGACGAGGGCCTCGTCGGAGGCCTCCAGGAACACCGTCCGGATGTCGACGCCCTCCCGCGGGAGCTCCTCCATCACCTCGCTGACGCGGCGGAAGAAGGAGCCTCCGCGGGCGTCGAGCACGACCCCGACCTTGTCGACATCGGGCGTGCGCCGGGCGAGGTCGATGGCCGACTGCAGCAGGGACGGCGGCATGTTGTCGATGACGAACCAGCCGAGGTCCTCCAGCGCGCGGGCGGCCGTGGACCGACCGGCGCCCGACATCCCGGTGACGAGCACCAGCCGGAGCGGATGCGTGGTCATGCCGTCATCCATCGCGTCTCCCTCGCTGCGGTGAGTCCATCATGGCCGATCGGCTTCACCGGTCGGCGCAAGCGCCGCGTGAACCGCCGCCGCCAGCGCCGGACCGATCCCCGGCACCTGCTCCAGCTCGTCCGCCGAGGCGGCCCGGATGGCCCGGACCGACCCGAAGTGCTTGAGGAGGGCCTTCGACTTGGCCGGGCCGAGGCCGGGCACCGAGTCCAGCGCGCTGGTCGTGGCCCGCTTGCCCCTGCGCTTGCGGTGCAGCGCGATGGCCGTGCGATGCGCCTCGTCGCGGACCCGCTGCAGGAGATACAGCGCCTCGCTGGTCCGGGGCAAGATCACGGGGTCCGCCTCGTCGGGCAGCCACACCTCCTCCAGCCGCTTCGCCAGGCCGATCACCGGCAGGTCGCCCATGCCGACCGCCATGAGCGCGTCCTGGGCGGCACGCACCTGCGGAGCCCCTCCGTCGACCACGAACAGCGCCGGCGGATACGCGAAGCGAGCGGCCTCGGGACGCACGCCGATCTCCTCGGGCGTCACGGCCGGGGTCGGCTACCTGGGCGTCGGCGGCGGTGGCCTCGGGCCCCGGCGGGTCGGCCTCACCGGTGCCGCTGCCACGCGCCTGGAACCTGCGCGTGACGACCTCGGCCACGGCGGCGGTGTCGTCGGCACCCTCGGTGCGGATCACGAAGGAGCGGTAGTCGCGCTTGCGCGGCAGGCCGTCCTCGAACACGACCAGCGACGCGACGGTGTCCTGCCCCTGGAGGGTCGAGATGTCGATGCACTCGATGCGCAGCGGCGGCTCCGGCAGCGCGAGCGCGTCCTGCAGCTCACGCAGGGCCTGGCTGCGGGTGGTGAGGTCACCCGACCGGCGCGCCGTGTGCAGTCTCAAGGTGCCCTCCGCGTTGGCCACCGCCGTCGCCATGAGGGCCCGCTTGTCGCCACGCTGCGGGGTGCGGATGGCCACGCGCGCACCGCGCAGGCCGCTGAGCCACGTGCTCCACAGGCGCGGGTCGTCGAGCGGGCTGGACAGCAGCACCTCGCGCGGGGGAACGGACACCTCGGTGTCGGCGTACAGCCGCTGCAGGATCCGCTCCAGGTACCCGGAGGTCGTGAGCTCCTCGGCCTTCTCCACGACGAAGCCGCGCTCGCCGCGGATGCGACCGCCGCGCACGTGGAACACCTGCACGCCCATCTGGAGGTCGTCCTCGCTGATGCCGATGACGTCGGCATCGGTGGTGTCGTCGAACACGACGGCGTTGCGCTCGAGGGCCCGCGTCAGCGCGCCCAGCCGATCCCGCAGGCGCGCAGCCTCCTCGTACTCCATGCGGTCGGACGCCTCGCGCATCTGCCGCTCCACCGACCGGACGAAGGGCTCGGACTGCCCGCCCATGAAGGCGCAGAAGTCGTCGACGAGCCGGTCGTACTCGGCGGGCTCGATGCGCCCGACGCAGGGCGCGCTGCACTTGTCGATGTACCCCAGAAGGCACGGGCGGCCGACCTGGGTCGCCCGACGGAACACGCCGTCGCGGCAGGTGCGGATCGGGAACACGCGGACCAGCTGGTCGAGGGTGTCGCGGATGGCCCACGCATGGGCGTACGGCCCGAAGTACCGGGTGCCCTTGCGCTTGGCCTCGCGCACCACGGCCGCGCGCGGGTAGGCGTCGGACATCGTGACGGCCAGGTAGGGGTAGCTCTTGTCATCGCGGTACTTGACGTTGAACCGCGGGTCGTACTGCTTGATCCACGAGTACTCCAGCGCGAGCGCCTCGACCTCGGTCGCGACGATGACCCAGTCGACCGACGCGGCCGTGGTGACCATCGACCGGGTGCGCGGGTGCAGGCCGGACGGGTCCGCGAAGTAGGAGTTGAGCCGGGCCCGCAGGTTGCGCGCCTTGCCCACGTAGACGACGCGTCCGTGACCGTCGCGGAACCGGTACACCCCCGGGTCGGTGGGGATGTCGCCGGGCGCGGGCCGGTACGACGCGGGGTCAGTCACGGGCCCCAGCCTAGGAACCCCCACCGACTGCCGTCAGGCGAGGACGACGCTCCCGTTCTCGACGGCCACCCCGGCTGCCTCGAGCGGCGTCTGGGCCGGACCGTTGATGACCGAGCCGTCGGTGGCCGAGAAGCGCGACCCGTGGCAGGGGCAGATGATCTCGTTCTCCACGACCTCGGACACCAGGCAGCCCTGATGGGTGCACACGGCGTTGAAGGCCTTGAACTCCCCTTCAGTGGGCTGGGTGATGACGACGGCCGGCTCCGCGATGATGATGCCGCCGCCCACGGGCACGTCGGAGGTCTGGGCCAGGGCGCCTGCGGCGCCGGTGGCGGCGGCGCTGGCAGCGGCCGACGCGGACGCCGGGCCGGCGGCTGACGCCTCGGACGAGGCCGCTGCGGACGTGGCGGCAGCGTCGCCCCCGCCGGACGAGCACGCGGCCACGAGGCCGCCGACGGCGATGATCCCGCCTGCCTGCAGAACGGTGCGGCGCTGAACATCCATGCGGGGAACCTCCGGGTCACGGGGGAAAGTTGAACGGTCAATCCGAACCTACCCGTCCGCGGGACGGGCGCCCACCCGGGCCGCGAGGGCTTTACCGAGTATTTACACGAGCGCCACGCGCGGAGGCACCGGAGGCCTTGGCGGACGACTTCGCACCGGTCGCCTTGGCCGCGCGGGGCGCCTTCGGAGCCGTCCTGCTGCCGGTCTTCGACGTGGGTCCCCCGCCGGCCGGCTCGGCTTCGACCATGCGGGCGAGGAAGGTGCCGGTGTGGCTGGCGGCCGCCGCGGCCACCTGCTCGGGCGTCCCGGTGGCCACCACCTGACCGCCGCCCGAGCCGCCCTCCGGACCCATGTCGATGATCCAGTCGGCCGTCTTGATCACGTCGAGGTTGTGCTCGATGACGATGACGGTGTTGCCCTTGTCGACCAGGCTCTGCAGTACGCCGAGCAGCTTGCGGATGTCCTCGAAGTGCAGCCCGGTCGTCGGCTCGTCCAGTACGTAGATCGTGCGACCGGTCGACCGCTTCTGGAGCTCGGCGGCCAGCTTCACGCGCTGCGCCTCGCCACCGCTGAGCGTCGGTGCCGACTGGCCCATGCGCACGTAGCCCAGGCCGACGTCCACGAGGGTGGCGAGGTGGCGGGCGATGGCAGGTACGGCCGCGAAGAACTCCAGCGCCTCCTCGATCGGCATGTCGAGCACCTGTGCGATCGTGCGGCCCTTGTAGTGGACCTCGAGGGTCTCGCGGTTGTACCGCGCCCCGTGGCAGACCTCGCACGGCACATAGACGTCCGGCAGGAAGTTCATCTCGATCTTGATCGTGCCGTCGCCGGCGCAGGCCTCGCAGCGCCCGCCCTTGACGTTGAACGAGAACCGCCCCTGCAGGTAGCCGCGGACCTTGGCCTCCGGCGTCTCGGCGAACAGGCGTCGGATGTGGTCGAAGACGCCGGTGTACGTGGCCGGGTTGCTGCGCGGGGTGCGCCCGATGGCGCTCTGGTCGACGTGCACGACCTTGTCGACCTGGTCGAGGCCGGTCACCCGCTTGTGGCGCCCCGGAACGGTACGGGCGCCGTTGAGGTCGCGGGCGAGCACGTTGAACAGCACGTCGTTCACGAGCGTTGACTTGCCCGACCCGCTCACGCCGGTGACGGCCACGAGGTTGCCCAGGGGGAACTCGACCGTGACCTCGCGCAGGTTGTGCTCACTGGCCTGGTGCACCGTGATGACGCGGCCGTCCTGGGGACGCCGCACCATCGGGAGCTCGATCTGGCGGCGCCCGCTGAGGTACTGGCCGGTGACGGAGTCGGGGCTGGCGAGCAGGTCGGCCACCGTGCCGCTGACCACCACCTCTCCCCCGTGCTCCCCGGCCCCCGGCCCGATGTCGACCACCCAGTCGGCGGTGCGGATGGTGTCCTCGTCGTGCTCGACGACGATGAGCGTGTTGCCGAGGTCGCGCAGGCGGATCAGGGTCTCGATCAGCCGGTGGTTGTCGCGCTGGTGCAACCCGATGCTCGGCTCGTCGAGGACGTACAGGACCCCGACCAGCCCGGACCCGATCTGCGTGGCGAGTCGGATCCGCTGCGCCTCGCCGCCGGCGAGGGTGGCCGCCGCCCGGTCCAGCGACAGGTAGTGCAGGCCTACGTCGACGAGGAAGGCCAGTCGCTCGTTGACCTCCTTGAGCACGCGCGAGGCGATCGCGGCGTCGCGCTCGGACAGGCGCATGCCGTTGAGCAGGCCTGCCGCCTCTCCGATCGGAAGCGACGCGACGTCGGCGATCGAGTGGTCGGCGATGGTGACGGCCAGGGCGATCGGCTTGAGCCGCGCGCCGCCGCAGGCCGCACACGGGACCTCGCGCATGAACCCCTCGAAGCGCTCACGGCTGGCGTCGCTGTCGGCCTCGGCAGTGACGGCGCTGCACGAAGGGCACGACGCCCTCGTACGACGTGTAGTACGACCGCTGGCGGCCGTACCGGTTCTTGTACCGGACGTGGATCTCGGCCGGATGGCCGTGCAGCAGCGACGTGCGGGCCTTCGCCGGGAGGCTCCGCCACGGGGTGTCCATGTCGATGCCGAGCTCCTCGCACATCGCCTCGAGCAGGCGGCGGAAGTAGTCCGAGACCTGTCCGCGCGACCACGGCGCGAGGGCGCCCGCCGGCCAGCGACAGCTCGTCGTCGGGGACGATCAGCTCGGGGTCCACCTCGCGCCGGGTGCCCAGGCCCGTGCACTCCGGGCAGGCCCCGAACGGGGAGTTGAAGGAGAACGAGCGCGGCTCGAGCTCCTCGAAGGACAGGCCGTCGGTGTGGCAGGCGAGATGCTCGCTGAAGGTGCGTTCGCGCTCCGGGTCGGCCTCGTCGCGGTCGACGAACTCCAGGACGACGAGCCCGCCGGCCAGTCCCAGGGCGGTCTCGACCGAGTCGGTCAGCCGGCGCCGGGACTCGGGCTTGACGGCGAGGCGGTCGACGACGACCTCGATCGTGTGCTTCTCCTGCTTCTTCAGGGTGGGCACGTCCTCGAGCCCGACCACGACGCCGTCGACGCGGACGCGCGAGTAGCCCTGGGCCTGCAGCTGGCGGAACAGGTCGGCGTACTCCCCCTTGCGCTCGCGCACCACCGGCGCGAGCACCTGGAAGCGCGTGCCCGCGGGCAGTTCCAGCACCTGGTCGACGATCTGCTGAGGGGTCTGCCGGGCGATCACCGCACCGCAGACCGGGCAGTGGGGCACGCCGATGCGGGCGTACAGCAGCCGCAGGTAGTCGTAGACCTCGGTGATCGTGCCCACCGTCGAGCGCGGGTTGCGGGATGTGGACTTCTGGTCGATGGACACCGCCGGGGACAGTCCCTCGATGAAGTCGACGTCGGGCTTGTCCATCTGGCCGAGGAACTGGCGGGCGTACGACGACAGGCTCTCGACGTAGCGACGCTGGCCCTCGGCGAAGATCGTGTCGAACGCGAGGCTGGACTTGCCCGACCCCGACAGCCCCGTGAAGACGATCAGGGCGTCGCGCGGGAGGTCGAGCGAGACGTCCTTGAGGTTGTGCTCACGGGCCCCGCGTACGACCAGTCGCTCACCCACGTGGGGTCCTCTCCGGCAGGTAGGGTTCAGCAGTCTAGGGACGGAGCCTCGAATGTATAACGGCCGTGTGACAGTGGGTGGACCGGCAGACGTCCACGAACTCGGCGCCCTCGTCATCAGCAAGCTCGCCGTGGGCCCCTACGACAACAACGCCTATCTCCTGCGCTGTCGGGCCACCGGTGCCCAGGTCCTCGTCGACGCCGCCGCCGAGCCCGAGCGCCTCCTCGACCTCGTCGGGCCCGAAGGCGTCTCCCTCATCGTGACCACCCACCGGCATCGGGACCACTGGCAGGCGCTGGCCGAGGTCGTGGCGGCCACCGGCGCACCCACGGCCGCGCACACGGCCGACGCCCCGGGCATCCCGGTGCCCACCGACGTCCTGCTGGCCGACGGCGACACGATCGATGTGGGCTCGGTCGCCCTGGAGGTCATCCACCTCGTCGGGCACACGCCCGGCTCCATCGCCCTGCTCTACGACGATCCGGACGGGCCGCCGCACCTGATCACCGGGGACTGCCTGTTCCCCGGCGGCGTCGGCAAGACCGACTCCCCCGCCGACTTCGACAGCCTGTACGCCGGAGTCGTGGATCGGCTGTTCGATCGGCTTCCGGACGAGACCTGGGTCTACCCCGGCCATGGCGCGGACACGAGCATCGGCGCCGAGCGCCCCGCGCTCGCGGAGTGGCGCGACCGCGGCTGGTAGCCGCTGCACAGGCTCAGTTGAGCGGCTGACCCGCCCGCTTGCAGAGCACGTCCAGCGCCGGCACTGCGGCGTCGAAGTCCACCAGCGCGTCCCGCACGCCGGAGCCCGCGTCGAGGCGCTCGGAGGCGGTGAGGGCGCCGGTGGCCAGCTCGGTGAGGGCGTCTCGCATCGCCGGGTCGGGCGCTCCGTTCGCGACGTTCTGGACGGAGACCGCGAAGGCCTCCCAGTTGCCTGGTGACGGATCGGTGAGGCCCGCGATGACCTCGCGCGTGAGGCGGTTGACCTCGTTGCACGCGGCAGCACTCGCCTCCCGGACGGCGCCGGACGGACCGGCCGACGCTGACGCGGCCGCGCTGACGGCGGACGTGCTCGGTGGCGTCGACGAGTCGCCGTCGGCCTGGCCCCCGCATGCGGTGGCCAGCGCGAGGACGATCACCGCCGATGGGATCAGCCTGCGGTCCATGGGGGTCCCTCCTGTGTCGGCACAGACGGTAGCCTCGGGCCGGAGCTGCGATCGACGGCACCCCTCCCGTGCGCCCCGCGACCCCGCTCCGCACGAACTCATCGCAGGACGAGCACGCCCGATCGAGAGGACTCCCATGGTCAAGCAGGAAGCCCGCACGCAGGCGCTGCTGCGTCAGCGCGACGTGTCGAAGCGATCGCGCCAGGTGTGGGCGGGGATGACGATCGTGTGGGGCGTCGTCCTCGGCTGGGTCGTGTGGGGGTTCGTCAACGCCGTCACCGGCGAGGCGGATGCCCGGGTCCTGTGGCTACTGGTGTACCTGCTGCCCCTGGTGGTGCTGGGAGTCGGCACGTGGGTCGCCAGCCGCCGGATCCGCACCCTCGATGCCCAGCTGCTCCACGTCGCTGCGGAGGGCCACCGGGGGCACGAGGAGCGGTAGGCGCTCCTCGCCGCCGCTCAGGCCGCGTCGTCCTCGTCGTGGTGCCCGCCGGTCATGCGTCCGGCGTGGGCCTTCGCAGCCGGGTCGCGGCGCACCTTCAGCCACGATGCCACCGTCACGACGACCAGAACCAGGCCGATGAAGACCAGGCTCATGTTGGTCGAGATCTTGGGGATGTCCGGGTTCACCTCGTGCGCATAGGTGAGGATCAGCTTGAAGCCGATGAACACGAGGATCACGGCGAGGCCTGTGGACAGGTAGACCAGCTTGTCGAGCAGGCCCTTGAGCAGGAAGTAGAGCGCCCGCAGGCCTAGCAGGGCGAACGCGTTGGCCGCGAACACGAGGTACGGGATCTGGGTGACCCCGAAGGTGGCCGGGATCGAGTCGAGGGCGAACAGCAGGTCCGTCGACCCGATGGCGATCATCACGAGCAGCAGCGGCGTGGCCAGCCGGCGGCCGTCGACGCGGGTGAACATCCGCGTTCCGTCGTAGTCGTCGGTGAAGGCGAAGCGCTTGCGGACGATGCGGACCAGGGCGTTGTCCTTGGGCTCGGGGTCCTCGTTGCGGTGGCGGGCCAGCTGGATGCCCGTCCAGATGAGGATCGCCCCGAAGATCACGAAGGTGAACGCGAAGGTCGCAAGGGCGGCGGCTCCGATGGCGATGAAGATGGCCCTCAGCACGAGGGCGAGGACCACCCCGAACAGCAGGACGCGCTGGTGCAGCTCGGCCGGCACGGCGAACTGCGCCAGGATGATGATGAAGACGAACAGGTTGTCGACGCTGAGCGACTTCTCGACCAGATAGGCCGCGAAGTACTGCGAGCCGACGTCGGAGCCCTGCCAGACGATCATCGCGATGCCGAAGGCCACCGCGATCCCGATGTAGAAGATCGACCAGAGCAGGGCCTCCCGGAACATCACCTCGTGCGGCTTGCGGCTCACCGTGACGAAGTCCAGCACGATCAGTCCCACGATCCCCGCGATCGTCACGCCCCACAGGGCGAGAGTCACCTCCACCGTCAGTCGGTCCCTTCCTTGCTGGGGTCGTTGCTCGTCATGACCACGCTAGCAACCGCTGTGACACTCAGCACCCCGACGATTACCGCGAGCGACAGCCAGGTGGGGATGGCCGGGACCTCGAGGCTGGTCGTGGCGTCCAGGGCCTCCAGGATCAGCTTGACTCCGATGAAGGCGAGCACCACAGCCAGGCCCCGGTTCAGGTAGCGCAGGCGGCCCAGCACGCCGTGCAGCAGGAAGTACAGCTGGCGTAAGCCCATCAGGGCGAACGCGTTGACGGTGAAGACCAGGTAGGCCTCCGACGTGATGCCGAAGACGGCGGGGATGCTGTCGATCGCGAAGAGCAGGTCGGTGGTGCCGATCGCGAGCATGACGAGGGCCATCGGGGTCAGTGCCCGGTGCCCGGCCAGCATCGTCGTGTACCGGTGGCCGTCGTACTCCGGCGACGTGGGCACGTGCGTGCCGACCCAGCGCACCAGCCCGTTGCCCTCAGGATCCGGCTCCGAGTCCTGCGAGGACCAGACCTTCCAGGCCGTGAAGAGCAGGAACAGCCCGAAGACGTAGAAGGTGCCCTCGAAGCGGTCGATCAGCTCGCTGCCCAGGACGATGAGGATGCCGCGCAGAACCAGCGCGATCACGATGCCGACGAGCAGGACGCGGTGCTGGAGGTTCGCGGGCACCGCGAACGACGCCATGATCACCATGAACACGAAGAGGTTGTCCACGCTCAGCGAGTACTCCGTGATGTACCCGGCCACGAACTGGCCGCCGTACGTGGCCCCGAAGTAGACCGTCACGAAGACCGCGAACGCGGCGGCCAGGGCGACGTAGAAGATCACCCAGTGCAGCGCGTTGCGGGTGGTGAACGGCGCGTCGCGCCGGTCGACGATGAGCAGGTCGAGCACGATGATGGCAACCAGGCCGAGCAGCGTGGTGGCCCAGAGCCAGCCGGGAACGTCCACTACCCGCGGTCCCTCATGCGGTGCCCGCCTCGCGCATGCCGCGCAGCTCCTTCTTGAGATCGGCAACCTCGTCGCGCAGGCGGGCCGCCAGCTCGAAGTGCAGGTCGGCGGCGGCCTGGTGCATCTGGGCCGTGAGGTCCTCGATGAGCCGCGTGAGCTCGTCGGCCGCCAGCGAGCGGCCACGGGTGGCGGACCCGGACTTCGTGCCGCGGGCGGAGGCCAGCAGCTCCTCGGTGTCGGCGTCCTCGCGGGCGAGCAGGTCGGTGATGTCGGCGATGCGCTTGCGCAGCGGCTGGGGATCGACGCCGTGGGCCACGTTGTAGGCGACCTGCTTGGCCCGGCGCCGCGTGGTCTCGTCGATGGCGCTGCGCATGGACGGGGTGATCTTGTCGGCGTACATGTGGACCTCGCCGGACACGTTGCGGGCGGCGCGGCCGATGGTCTGGATCAGCGAGGTCCCCGAGCGCAGGAAGCCCTCCTTGTCCGCGTCGAGGATCGCGACCAGCGACACCTCGGGGAGGTCGAGTCCCTCGCGCAGGAGGTTGATGCCGACGAGGACGTCGAAGACCCCGAGCCGCAGGTCGCGCAGGAGCTCGACCCGGCGCAGCGTGTCGACCTCGGAGTGCAGGTACTGCACCCGCACGCCATGCTCCAGCAGGTAGTCGGTCAGGTCCTCGGCCATCCGCTTGGTCAGGGTCGTCACGAGCACCCGCTCGCCCTTCGCCGAGCGCTCGTTGATCTCCGCCATCAGGTCGTCGATCTGGCCCTTCGTCGGCTTGACCACGATCTGCGGGTCGACCAGCCCGGTGGGGCGGATCACCTGCTCCACGACGTCGCCGCCGGCCTTGGTCAGCTCGTACGGTCCGGGGGTGGCGGACAGGTACACCGTCTGGCCGATGCGCTCGACGAACTCGTCCCACCGCAGGGGGCGGTTGTCCATGGCGCTCGGCAGCCGGAAGCCGTGCTCGACCAGGGTGCGCTTGCGGCTCATGTCCCCCTCGTACATGGCGCCGATCTGCGGCACCGTGACGTGGGACTCGTCGATGACGATGAGGAAGTCCTCGGGGAAGTAGTCGAGCAGGCAGTTGGGCGGGCTGCCCTGCTCGCGGCCGTCGATGTGCCGGGAGTAGTTCTCGATGCCGGCGCAGGAGCCGATCTGCCGCATCATCTCGATGTCGTAGGTCGTGCGCATCCGCAGCCGCTGCGCCTCGAGCAGCTTGCCCTGCCGCTCGAGCTCGGCCAGGCGCTGCGCCAGCTCGGCCTCGATCCCGGCCACGGCCCGCTCCATGCGCTCGGGTCCGGCGACGTAGTGAGTCGCCGGGAAGACGTAGATCTCGCGGTCCTCGGTGATGATCTCCCCCGTGAGGGGGTGCAGGGTCATGAGGCGCTCGATCTCGTCGCCGAACAGTTCGATGCGGACCGGATGCTCCTCGTACACCGGGAACACCTCGACGGTGTCACCGCGAACCCGGAAGGTGCCGCGCGTGAAGGCGATGTCGTTGCGGGTGTACTGGATGTCGACGAACGCGCGCAGGAGGGTGTCGCGGTCGAAGTCGTCACCGACCCGCAGCCGGACCATGCGGTCGACGTACTCCTGCGGCGTGCCCAAGTCCGTAGATCGCCGAGACCGTCGCGACGACGAGCACGTCGCGACGCGTGAGCAGGCTGTTGGTGGCGGAGTGGCGCAGGCGCTCGACCTCCTCGTTGATCGAGGAGTCCTTCTCGATGTAGGTATCGCTCTGCGGGATGTAGGCCTCAGGCTGGTAGTAGTCGTAGTACGACACGAAGTACTCGACCGCGTTGTCCGGCAGCAGCTCCTTGAACTCGGTGGTCAGCTGCGCCGCCAGTGTCTTGTTCGGGGCCATCACCAGCGTCGGGCGCTGGAGCTCCTCGACCAGCCAGGCCGTCGTCGCGCTCTTGCCCGTGCCGGTGGCTCCCAGGAGCACGACGTCGGTGTCGCCGGCCCGGATGCGCCGCGCGAGGTCGGCGATCGCCTCAGGCTGGTCGCCGGAGGGCTCGAACGGCGCCTTGACGGTGAACGGCGCGACCCGGCGCTGCAGATCTGTGACGGGACGGGTCATTCCTCCACCGTATTGGATGCCTCCGACACCCCTCCGGTGAGCGTCCGCCACAGCGCGTCCACCTGGGCGGCGGTCCGGTCCAGGTCACCGGAGTTGTCGATGACCACGTCGGCCTCGGCCAGCCGCGCTTCCCGGGATGCCTGCACCGACATGCGCCGCTGCACGTCCTCCTCGTCGAGCCCCCGCAGCCGCACGGCGCGGTCGACCTGCGTCTCCTCAGGCACGTCGACCACCACGACGACGTCCACCAGGTCCGCCTGGCCGGTCTCGACCAGCAGCGGCATGTCGTACACCACCACCGGGGCCTGCGGGACGGCGGCGATCCGCCGCTGCGCCTCGGCCCGGATGAGCGGGTGCATGATCGCGTTCAGCCGGTCGGTCGCCCGGGGGTCGCTGAAGGCCAGGGCGGCCAGCTCGCCACGGCTGAGCGACCCGTCCTCGCGCAGGATCCGGGGGCCGAACTCGGTGACCAGCTCAGCCAGCGCCGCGCCGCCCGGCTCGACGAGCTCGCGGGCGATCTGGTCGGCGTCCACGAGGACCGCCCCGTGTGCGACGAGCATCGCCGCCACGCTCGACTTGCCCGCCCCGATGCCACCGGTCAGCCCCACGCGCGTCACCCTCCGACCCTAGGTCACCGGAGCCTGCCTCGGGAGGGTGGGCATCGGCCTGCTGCCGTCGTAGGTTGGCGGGATGACCGATCGGATGAGCTCCCGCGCGTTCCACGAGTCCGAGGGCGTCGAGGACTGGCGCGTCCTCTACGGCCGCGCGTTCGCCTGCTTCCGCACCGGGTCGTTCGTCACGGGGGTCGCCCTCGTCGCGGCGATCGCGGAGGAGGCCGAGGCCCTCGATCACCATCCCGACGTCCAGCTGAGGTATGCCGACGTCACGGTCCGGCTCGTCTCCCACGACATCGGCGACCTGAGCGCCCGCGACCTCGCGCTGGCCCGGCGCATCTCCGCCGCGGCGCGCGACCTCGGGGTCCCCGCCGACCCCTCGGCCGTCCAGCAGGTCAACCTCACCGTCGATGCGCTCGACCGCGCGGCCATCATGCCGTTCTGGCGCGCGGTCCTGGGGTATCGGGACGACGGGGACGAGGACCTGGTCGATCCCCGCGGGCTGGGCGCACCGCTGTGGTTCCAGCAGATGGACGAGCCGCGGCCGCAGCGCAACCGGATCCACCTCGACATCGCCGTGCCGCATGAACAGGCCGAGGCCCGGGTCGCGGCCGCGCTGGCGGCGGGCGGCCGTCTGGTGTCCGATGAGCACGCGCCATCGTGGTGGGTACTGGCCGATGCCGAGGGAAACGAGGCCTGCATCGCCACGTGGGTCGGCCGCTGGTGGGAGGAGTAGGCACGGCCTGAGCACGTACGCCGGTGCCGCGCGAACGACGAAGGGCCCGGCCGTGACGGCCGGGCCCTTCGAGGTGCGATGCGCGTTACTCGCCGGTGAGCTTGTCCCGCAGGGCCTGCAGGGCCTCGTCCGAGGCGAGCGTGCCCTCGGCGTCCGGGGTCTCAGAGGAGTACGAGGACACGGCCTCGCCGGCCTCGAGCGCGGCGGCCTGGTCGGCCTCGCGTGCCTCGACGACCTGCTTGCGGTGCGCCTCCCAGCGATCGTGGGCCTCGGCGTACTGCCGCTCCCACTCGGCCCGCTGGGTCTCCGAGCCGGCCTTCCACTCGCCGGTCTCCGGATCGAAGCCGTCCGGCCCGATGTAGTCGCCGGCCTCGTTGAACGCCGGGGCCATGCCGTACAGGTACGGGTCGAACTCCTCGCCGGACACGCCGTCGGCGGAGTCGTTGGCCTGCTTCAGCGACAGCGAGATGCGACGACGCTCGAGGTCGATGTCGATGACCCGGACGAAGATGTCGTCGTTGACCTGGACGATCTGCTCGGGCAGCTCGATGTGACGCTCGGCGAGCTCGGAGATGTGCACCAGGCCCTCGATGCCCTCCTCGACGCGCACGAACGCGCCGAAGGGAACGAGCTTGGTGACCTTGCCGGGCACGACCTGGCCGATCTGGTGGGTCCGGGCGAAGTGCTGCCACGGATCCTCCTGCGTCGCCTTCAGCGACAGCGAGACGCGCTCGCGGTCCATGTCGACGTCGAGCACCTCGACCGTGACCTCCTGGCCGACCTCGACGACCTCGGACGGGTGGTCGATGTGCTTCCAGGACAGCTCCGACACGTGGACGAGGCCGTCAACGCCGCCAAGGTCGACGAAGGCGCCGAAGTTGACGATGGACGAGACGACGCCACTGCGGATCTGGCCCTTCTGCAGCTGCGTGAGGAAGGTCTGACGGACCTCGCTCTGCGTCTGCTCGAGCCAGGCACGGCGCGACAGGACCACGTTGTTGCGGTTCTTGTCGAGCTCGATGATCTTGGCCTCGAGGGTCTTGCCGACGTACGGCTGCAGGTCGCGCACCCGGCGCATCTCGACGAGCGAGGCGGGCAGGAAGCCGCGCAGCCCGATGTCGAGGATGAGGCCGCCCTTGACGACCTCGATGACGGAGCCCTCGACGACGCCGTCCTCCTCCTTGATGCGCTCGATCGTGCCCCAGGCGCGCTCGTACTGCGCGCGCTTCTTGGACAGGATCAGGCGGCCTTCCTTGTCCTCCTTGGTGAGGACGAGGGCCTCGACGTGGTCACCCACGGAGACAACCTGGCTCGGGTCGACGTCGTGCTTGATGGAGAGCTCGCGGGAGGGGATGACACCCTCGGTCTTGTAGCCGATGTCCAGGAGGACCTCGTCGCGGTCCACCTTGACGATGGTGCCCTCGACGATGTCGCCGTCGTTGAAGTACTTGATCGTGGCGTCGATTGCCGCCATGAAGTCCTCGGCCGTGCCGATGTCGTTGATGGCGACCTGAGGCGAGCCGGTGGTGGTAGTGGTTGTCATGGAGTAGGGGATCCTGAAGTAGACAGAACCGGACGCCGGGTGCCCGAGAGCGTGCGGCAACCCCTATGTCCGGGAAACCACCCCTGCGTACAGCCGTCCAAGGCTACCCCCTCCCTCAGGAGGCCTCCAACACGCCCTAGTGGGCGGCGTCCTGCCACGTGCGGCCGAACCCCACCGAGACGTCCAGGGGGACCGACAGGTCCGCCGCTCCGGCCATGGCCTCACGCACCAGGGCCTCGACCGGCTCCTTCTCCCCCGGCCAGACCTCGAGCACGAGCTCGTCGTGGACCTGCAGGAGCAGCCTGCTGCGCAGCCCGGCGTCGTCGAGGGCCGTCTGGACCCCCAGCATCGACACCTTGACGATGTCGGCCGCAGTGCCCTGGATGGGGGCGTTGAGGGCCATCCGCTCGGCCATCTCGCGACGCTGGCGGTTGTCGCTGGTGAGGTCCGGCAGGTACCGGCGCCGGCCCATCATCGTCTCCGTGTACCCCTGCATGCGTGCACGCTCGACCACCTCGGCCAGGTAGTCGCGGACCCCGCCGAACCGCTCGAAGTACTCGTCCATGAGGCGGCGGGCCTCGTCCGGGCTGATGTCGAGCTGCTGCGACAGGCCGTACGGCGACAGGCCGTAGGCCAGGCCGTAGGACATCGCCTTGATCCGGCGCCGCATCTCGGCGTCGACTGCGGCCGCCTCGACTCCGAACACCCGGCTGGCGACCGTCGTGTGCAGGTCCTCGCCGCTGCGGAAGGCGTCGATGAGCCCGACGTCCTCGGACAGGTGGGCCATGATCCGCATCTCGATCTGGCTGTAGTCGGCCGTCAGCAGGGTCTCGAAGCCGGCGCCGACCACGAAGCAGCCGCGGATCCGTCGACCCGCCTCGGTGCGGATGGGGATGTTCTGCAGGTTGGGGTCCGCGCTCGAGAGCCGCCCGGTCGAGGCGACGAGCTGGCTGAAGGTCGTGTGGATCCGGCTGTCGGAGTCGGCCAGCGGGATCAGCCCGTCGACGGTCTGCCGGAGCTTCGAGCGGTCGCGCCACGCGAGGAGCTGCTCGAGCAGCGGGTCCTGCGTCTGGGCGAACAGCAGTTGCAGTGACTCGGCGTCGGTGGTGTACCCGGTCTTGATCTTCTTGGTCTTCGGGCAGGTTGCGGTCGCCGAAGAGGATCTCCTGCAGTTGCTTGGGCGAGCCGAGGTTGAACGGCCGCCCGACAAGGGCGTGCGCCTCCTCCTCCGCCCGGCGCATGTCCGCGCCGAACTCGTCGGACAGCCCGCGAAGGCCCGGCAGGTCCACGGCTATCCCGGCATGCTCCATGCGCGCCAGCAGCGGCACCAGTGGCACCTCGACCGTGTCGAGGAGCGCGCGGACGCCCTGGGCGCCCAGCTGCGCATCGAGCACCGAGGCGAGGTCGCGGATCACCGTCGCCTCGGCGGCCAGCGTGGTCGACGCGTCCTCGTCGGTGTCGAACAGCAGCTGGTCGCTCGGCTGACCGGTCTCGACCGTGATGCCCAGGACGCGCTGGGCCACGTCGGGAAGCGTGAAGCCGCGCTGCCCGGGCGAGTCGAGGTAGGCGGCCAGCGCGGTGTCGATGCGCACCCCGGCCAGCGACCGGCCCAGGGTCGCCAGTGCGAGCGCCGGTCCCTTGCCGTCGTGGAGGTCCTTCGTCGCTGACGGGTCCGCCAGCCAGTCCGCCGCGGCGTCGGCTGTGGCCGCGTCGCCGCAGTCGAGGTAGCCGATGACTGCTCGGTCGTCGAGGACGGCGAGGGCCCGGATCGCGCCACGGCCCCTCCCCCACTCCCCTGCCACGGCGACGGCCGGCACGCCGACCGCGGCGGCCAGCCACGCCGTCGCCTCGTCACCGACGAGCCGCGCCACCTCCGCCTGCGGCGCATCCGCCTCCGGGATGGCGGCGGGGTCGTCCGCGGTGCCGGGTCGCACCTTGTCGAGGCGCTCGCGCAGGGCGCGGAACTGGAGCGTGTCGAACAGGCGATCCACCGCCGCCCGGTCCCAGCCCGCGAACGTCGCCGCGTCGAGATCGAGGTCGACGGGAACGTCCTCGACGAGCGTCGTGAGGCGTCGGTTGACGAGGACCTGGGGCAGGGCCGCCCGCAGGGCGTCCCCGACCTTGCCGGTGACCTGGTCGGCGTGGTCGACGAGGCTCGCCAGCGAGCCGTACTCGCGGATCCACTTCGCCGCCGTCTTCTCGCCGACGCCCGGGATGCCCGGCAGGTTGTCGCTGGGGTCGCCGCGCAGGGCCGCGTAGTCGGGGTACTGCTCGGGCGTCAGCCCGTACTTCTCCTCGACCGCCGCCGGCGTCATCCGGGCGAGGTCGCTGACGCCCTTGCGCGGGTACAGCACCGTGACGCGGTCGCTGACGAGCTGGAAGGCATCCCGGTCGCCCGTGACGATGTCCACCGGCCAGCCGCGCTCGCCGGCCCGTCGTGCGAGCGTCGCGATGATGTCGTCCGCCTCGTAGCCGTCGGCGCTGAGCACCGCGATCCCGAGGGCGGCCAGCACCTCGCGGACGAGGTCGACCTGGCCGGCGAACTCCGCGGGGGACGCGGCCCGGTTCGCCTTGTAGTCCGCGAACGCCTCGGTGCGGAACGTGCGGCGGGAGACGTCGAACGCCACGGCCACGTGCGTCGGCTGCTCGTCGCGCAGGACGTTGATGAGCATGGAGGTGAAGCCGAACACCGCGTTGGTGGGCTGCCCGGTGGTCGTGGAGAAGTTCTCGACCGGGAGCGCGTAGAAGGCCCGGTAGGCGAGGGAATGGCCGTCGAGCAGGAGCAGGCGGGGGGACGACACCCCGTGATCCTATTCTCAGCGCATGACATCGAACGAGGCGTCGCAGGAGACCGGGCCGCTCGGAGCGCTCGGTGACCGGATGGGCATGACCGTGCTGGAGGCGTCCGCCGACCGCGTGGTCATCACGATGCCCGTCGAGGGCAACACCCAGCCCTACGGGCTGCTGCACGGAGGGGCGAGCGCGGTCCTCGTCGAGACGGCCGGCTCGGTCGGCGCCGCCATGCACGCCGGGATGGACAGCATCGTCGTCGGCCTGGACATCTCGTGCACCCACCACCGTGGCGTGACCGGCGGGATGGTGACCGCCGTCGCCGAGCCGCTGTCCCTCGGCCGCACGGTCACCAGCTACGAGGTTCGCGTGGTCGACGACGCCGGACGCCCCGTCTGCACGGGCCGGCTGACGTGCCTGATCCGCCCGGCGAGGCCCGGCCCGGCCACGGGTTAACGGCCCCGTAACGCCGCGTGACGACGCCGTTACGGCAATGCGCCACGATGACGTGCAGACCGTGGATATGCTGCGGCCGCTGGCTCACGCCAGTCGTGGATCCGGTGCACCGCCGGGCACCGCGGATCCGTTCACGGGAGGAGCGCACCGCGTGCACCGACGCGCTTTGGCCGCCCTCGGCGCCATCATCGTCGCACTGGTCGCCCTGTTCGCGTTCGCCCAGCCGGCCCAGGCCGAGGGCGAGCAGATCGGCGGGCGGATCGAGAACCGGGTCGAGGGGACCAGGACCCCGATCGCGGGCGTCACGATCACCGTCACCGGCGGCGGCTTCGAGGGGTCGGCCGTCAGCGCCGCCGACGGCACGTGGGTCGTCCCGGTGCCCGGACAGGGCGAGTACGAGGTCACCATCGACGTGGCCACGCTGCCCGAGGGCGTGGCCCTGACCGACCCCGACAAGGTCGTCGTCGTCACCAACGTGAAGCCGCCCAACACGAAGCGCACCGTCATCTTCCCGCTGGGCGTCAGCACCTCCAAGACCACGACGATCTGGGAGCAGGCCGCCCAGCTCACCGTGTCGGGCATCCAGTTCGGCCTCATGATCGCGCTCGGGGCGCTCGGCCTGTCGATCATCTACGGCACCACCGGCCTGACCAACTTCGCCCACGGCGAGATCGTCACCTTCGGCGCGCTCGCCACGTGGACCCTCAACGCCGGCATGGGGCTGCCGTTCGTCCTGGCCGCGATCCTCGGCCTCCTGCTGTCGGCCGCGTTCGGCTGGCTGAACAACGCCGCGCTGTGGAAACCGCTGCGCAAGCGCGGTACCGGGCTCATCGCCATGATGATCGTGTCGATCGGGCTGGCCCTGTTCCTGCGCAACTTCTACCTCTTCTTCTTCGGCGGAGACAAGCAGGCCTACCGGGAGTACTCCGGCATGGCTGGCCTGGAGTTCGGCCCAGTGTCGATCACGCCCACCGACCTCGTCTCCATGGCGGTGGCCCTGGTGGCGATCGCAGCGGTGGTGCTCGTCATCCAGCGCACCCGGATGGGCAAGGCCACGCGCGCCGTCTCGGACAACCCGAGCCTCGCCTCGAGCGCCGGCATCAACGTCGAGCGGGTCATCACCTTCGTCTGGGTGGTGGGCGCTGCGCTGGCCGGGCTCGGCGGCATCCTGCTGGGCTTCACCCAGCAGGTGTCCTTCCAGATGGGCTTCCAGATCCTCCTGCTGATCTTCGCCGCGGTCACGCTCGGCGGCTTGGGCACGATCTGGGGCGCCATCGTCGGATCGCTGGTCGTGGGCCTGTTCCTCCAGCTCACCACCCTGATCATCCCCACCGAGCTCAAGAGCGTGGGCGCGCTGCTCGTCCTGATCGTCATCCTGCTGGTCCGTCCATACGGCCTCCTCGGCCGTCGAGAGCGCGTGGGTTAGGGGGCGGCCGGCATGGACTGGGGATACATCTTCTCGGTGATGGTCACCTCGGCGTTCGGCGTCGAGGCCATCGTCTTCGGACTGGCAGCCATCGGCATCAACATGCAGTTCGGCTACACCGGCCTGCTCAACTTCGGCCAGTCGGCGTTCATGGCCGTGGGCGGCTACGCGGTGGCGGTGACCGTCGTCGAGCTGGGGCTCAACTTCTGGTGGGGCATCCTGTTCGGGCTCCTCATCGCCATCCTGCTGGCGCTCCTCCTGGGCGCACCCACGCTGCGGCTGCGCGCCGACTACCTGGCCATCGTCACGATCGCGGCGGCCGAGATCGTGCGGCTCCTCGTGCGGTCGGTCACGTTCAAGGAGTTCTTCGGCGGCTCCGACGGCAAGCAGTCGTTCAGCGACGGCTTCTTCGCGCTGAGCCCGCTGCCTGACGACCTCGCCCTGCGCATCGGACCGGTGGTCCTCAACGACCGTCAGGTGTTCGTCCTGATCGTCGGATGGTCGCTGGTGCTGCTGGCCTGCCTGCTGGTCTGGCTCCTCGTTCGCTCCCCCTGGGGTCGCGTCCTCAAGGGCATCCGCGAGGACGAGGACGCCGTGCGCAGCCTCGGCAAGAACGTCTTCACCTACAAGATGCAGGCGCTGGTCCTCGGCGGCATGTTCGGCGCCATCGCCGGCTTCGTCTACGCCGTGGGCAACGAGGCCGTCAGCCCGGACTTCTTCGGCACCGACACCACCTTCTTCGCGTACGCGATCCTCATCCTGGGCGGTGCCGCGCGGGTCTTCGGGCCGGTGCTCGGCACGGTCATCTTCTGGGCGATCATCCAGGGCACCGACGTCTTCCTGCGCTCGGCGATCGACATCGGGGTCCCCGTCATCTCGCTGATGTCCGGGACACAGGCGGCTGTCGTCCGCTTCATGCTCGTCGGATTGGGCATCATGCTGCTGATGATCTTCCGCCCACAGGGAATCCTCGGCGACCGGAAGGAGCTGGCCCTCGATGCCCGATAGCCCCGAAGCAGCAGCCGGCACCCGCCGCGATGCCGCCGTGCGCGCACTCGCGGACGTCCCCCGTACCCCGGGAGCGCCCAAGCCCGACCCGATCCTCGTTGCCGACAACGTGCGCCGGACGTTCGGCGGACTCACGGCCGTCGACGTCGACCACGTCGAGGTCCAGCGCGGGGCGATCACGGCCCTGATCGGCCCGAACGGCGCCGGCAAGACCACCTTCTTCAACCTGCTCACCGGCTTCGACACCCCCGACACCGGCAGCTGGCTGTTCAACGGCAAGGACCTCGCCGGGGTGCCGGCCTACCGGGTCGCCCGCATGGGCATGATCCGCACCTTCCAGCTCACCAAGGCGCTGTCGAAGATGACGGTCCTCGAGAACATGCGACTGGGCGCCACGGGGCAGAAGGGCGAGCGCATGCTGTCCTCGGTCTTCGGCTTCCTGTGGTCCGCGCAGGAGAAGGCGATCACACGCCAGGCCGACGAGCTGCTGACCCGGTTCAACATGCACACCAAGCGCGACGACTTCGCCGGCTCGCTCTCGGGCGGGCAGCGCAAGCTCCTCGAGATGGCCCGGGCGCTCATGACCAAGCCCGAGATGGTCATGCTCGACGAGCCGATGGCGGGCGTGAACCCGGCCCTGACCCAGTCCCTGCTCGAGCACATCAAGGACCTCCGCGAGGAGGGCATGACCGTCTTGTTCGTCGAGCACGACATGGACATGGTGCGGGACATCAGCGACTGGGTCATCGTCATGGCCCAGGGCAAGGTCATCGCCGAGGGGCCACCGGACGAGGTCATGCGCGACGAGGCCGTCATCGTGGCGTACCTCGGCGGTCATCATGACAAGGCCCTGACGGCATCGGGCGTGTCCTTCACCGAGGAGGCTGAGGACCAGTGAGCGAGCAGCTTCCCGGCGACCTGCCGTCGTACGTCTCCCCGCACCAGCGCGAGGAGGCGCTCGACCTCGACGCCGTCCAGCGCGAGGAGCCCAGCACGCTCAGCGCGTCGGAGATCCGCGACCGCAACGCCCACATCGAGGGCGCCAAGGATGCCCTCATCGTGGCTGACGACCTCATCGCCGGATACGTGCCCGGCGTCAACATCCTCAACGGCTCGGACCTCTACGCCAAGTCCGGGGAGCTCGTGGGCATCATCGGCCCGAACGGCGCCGGCAAGTCCACGCTCCTGAAGGCCATGTTCGGGCTGGTACGCGTGCGTGAGGGCCGTGTCACCCTGGCCGACCAGGACATCACCAACGTCCGGGCAGACCAGCTGGTCAACCTGGGCATCGGCTTCGTGCCGCAGTCGAACAACGTGTTCCCGTCCCTGACGATCCAGGAGAACCTCGAGATGGGCTGCTACCAGGCGCCCAAGAAGTTCGCCGAGCGGTTCGACTTCGTCTGCGACCTCTTCCCGGCGCTGGGCGAGCGCAAGGCCCAGCGCGCCGGCCAGCTGTCCGGCGGCGAGCGGCAGATGGTGGCCATGGGCCGCGCGCTGATGATGGACCCGTCGGTTCTGCTGCTCGACGAGCCGTCCGCGGGCCTGTCGCCGATCCTGACCGACGAGGTGTTCGTCCGGGTGCGCGAGATCAACGCCACCGGCGTCACGGTGATCATCGTCGAGCAGAACGCCATGCGCTGCCTGCAGATCGTCGACCGTGGCTACGTGCTCGATCAGGGCCGCAACGCCTACACCGGCACGGGCCGCAGCCTCGCGACCGACCCGAAGGTCGTGCAGCTCTACCTCGGCACCCTCGCCAAGGCCTGACCCCACCTCCAGCCTCCGCCGCGGCGCCTGGATGAGTCGATGACCGCTCGTCCGCGCTGGGTCGTGCTGGACCTTGGGGAGACCCTGGTCGACGAAACCCGGCAGTGGGCGCTGTGGGCGCAGTTCCTCGGCGTGCCTTCGCTGACGTTCGCTGCCTGCCTCGGTGCGACGATCGCCGCACGCAAGCCCCATGCCGACGCCCTGCGAACCTTCGCCAGCCCGGGACTCGACATCGAGGCCGCTGAGGCACTCAAGGATGCGCAGGGACTCGGATTCTCCGTCACTGTGGACGATCGCACCCGACGCCCTCCCCACTTGCATCGACTGAAGGCCGACGGCTTCCAGATCGCCGTCATGGCGAACCAGCCCGCGGGCGTCGAGCAGTTCCTGGCGAGCTTGCCGGTGGATTCCTGGGCCACCTCGACCTCGTGGGGGGTCTCTAAGCCGGACCCCGCCTTCTTCGCCCGCGTCGCACGTGAAGTGTCCGAGGAGCCACGATTCGTGGCGTACGTGGGAGACCGCGTCGACAACGATGTGCTGCCGGCCAAGCAGGCGGGCATGACGGCGATCCACGTCAGGCGCGGACCGTGGGGCACATCCAGGCGGCCTGGCCGGAGGCGCGACGGGCCGACCTGAGCCTCGGTCGGCTATCCGACCTGCCGGAGGCGCTAGCTCATCCGGGCGGCCTGGCTGGGCGCGCGGGCCGATCGGGCGATGCTCGCCGCCTGCCGTCGCACGCGGTTCGGGGACTGAGCGCAGCCCAGGCCATCGACGAGACGGCGGACCGGCGGACGCCGACCGCGTCAGCCCGCTCCCGCACATGACTGTGGGGGCCGACCCGAAGGCCGACCCCCACAGTGCGGTGCGAGCTAGCTGGCTGCGTTCGGGCCGATGCCCTGCTTGACCAGCTCCTGGATGATCTGAGCCGACTCATCGAAGCCGATGAGCACGATGGCCTCAGGTCCCGCAGCCTTGATCTTCGCCACGTCAGCGGCGAAGTCGGTGGCCTTGGGGTCGTAGACGACGTTGGCGACGATCTCGCCACCGCCCTCTTCGACGGCCTTGGTGACGTTGGCGTTCAGGCCGTCACCGTAGGAGTCCTGCAGCGACATGATCGCGACCTTGGTGTAGCCGTCCTGCAGCACCATCGAGCCGACGAACGCGCCCTGGAGCACGTCGGACGGAGCGGTGCGCCAGTACAGGCCACTGTCCGGAGCGGTGGTCAGCGCCGGCGAGGTGTTCGCGGGGCTGATCATCATGACGCCGGCACCGGTGACCTGGTCGAGGACCGACAGGGTCGAGCCGGAGGACGCAGCACCGATGAGAACGTCGATGCCGAGGGGCAGCAGGCGCTTGACCGTCTGCTGGCCGGTGTTCGTCGAGGTGTCTCCCGAGTCGCCCTCCTCGAGGACGATCTTGTCGAAGCCGGGGATGCCGCCGGCCGCCTCGATGTCCTTGATCGCGAGCTTCACGCCCGCGACCTCGGGTGGGCCGAGGAAGGCAAGGTTGCCCGTGACCGGGAGGAAGGTGCCGACCTTGAAGGTCCCGTCGCCGGCGCCCTCTTGCGGCTTGGCGTCGATGGGGTTGGCCTCACCCTCGGGGACGATCTCGCCCTCCATGAAGGTGACCTCGGGCATGAGGACGTTGTCCGCGCCGAAGGTGTACACGCCGATCGAGGCGCTGGTGGGGTCACCAGCGTCCCAGAAGTTCACGGCACCGGAACGACCGTTGTAGTCGATCGCCTTGCCCTCGTCGAGAAGGGCGAGGCAGCCCGCGTAGTCGTTGCACACCTCGGTGCCGTTGGTGATCGGCACCATCTGCTTGGCCATGTCGGCACCAGCGTCCGACTTCGCCGACGCCGCGGCGAGGGCCGCGAGGACGACCGCGTCGTACGACTCCGGCGCGTACGCGAAGTCGATGAGCTCGGGGTCGACCTCCAGGAGGGCGTCCTTGAAGTCCTGGGTGTTCTCGGCACCAGGGATGGTGCCCTTGACGCCGTTCAGCGTCCCCGCGGGGAGCTTCTCGCCCAGGGCGTTGCCCGTGTTGCCGTCGACCAGGTAGAGCGGAGTGCCGGCGGACGCAGCCTCCGAGGCCGGGGCCTCCGAAGCCATTGCGCTGGCAGCCGCGCTGCTCTCAGCCGGCGCCGCTGCGCTGGACTCGCTGGACGTGCTGCTGCCGCCACAGGCAGCAAGGGCCAGCGAGGCCACACCCAGCACGGCGGCCGACTTGAGGACCGTAGTGCGCTTCATGCAGTCTCCTTAGAGAAAGACAGCGACGGCGGATACCGTCGCGTTGCGGTCACCTTACGGGACCCTCAGTTACGGGCGGGTAACTCCGTGTTACATCGTTGGCGCTTCGTGATGGATCTGTGACCTTACGGTCCGTTTCACCCGTCCTGGGCGAGCACCAGCGCGGCCGCCTCGGCCAGGGTCACCCGCGCGTCCATGGCCGCCCGGCGCAGCCAGGCGAAGGCCTCGGGCTCGCTCAGGCCCAGGGTCGCCTCGAGCCGCTGCTTGGCCCGCTCGACCACCTCGCGGGCCTCCTGGCGCTCGCGCAGGCCCGCGACCTGCTCGCTGAGCTGGCGCATCTGCTCCCACCGGGCCACCGCGACCTCGATGGCCGGGGCCAGATCCGACCGGCCGAACGGCTTGACGAGGTACCCGAGGACGCCGGCCGCGGCCGCCCGCTGGATCGTCTCGCGCTGGCTGAAGGCCGTCACCATCACGACGGGGGCGAGGGCGTCGGCGATGATCTCCTCTGCCGCCGACAGGCCGTCCCGGCGCGGCATCGCGACGTCCATGAACACGACGTCCGGGCGCAGGGCCCGGGTCTGGTCGACCGCGGCCTGCCCGTCCGAGACCTGGGCCACGACCGAGTAGCCGCATTCCTCCAGCAGTTCCACGAGGTCCATCCGGATCAGCGCCTCGTCCTCGGCGACGAGGACGGTCACCGGGCGCGGGGGTTCGGCGGTCATGCCGCCAGCGTAGGACGAGGCCTCGGGCGACCCCCGCTCCGGCGCTAGCCTGTGCTCACGCCCCGGTATCCCAACCGGCAGAGGAAGCGGTCTCAAACACCGTCCAGTGTGGGTTCGAATCCCACCCGGGGCACGAAGCGAGAGGAGAGGGAGCTCGCTCACTCTCCCGAGCGAGGGCCACGGGTCGAGCGACGCAACTACCCGGGGCACGAAGCGAGAGGAGAGGGAGCTCGCTCACTCTCCCGAGCGAGGGCCACGGGTCGAGCGACGCAACTACCCGGGGCACGAAGCGAGAGGAGAGGGCGCGAGGGCCACGCCGGCACCCGCGGTCCTTCCGACCCGATCGCTGCGGCCCTAGGCTGGCCCCGACCGAGGAGGAAGCCATGTCCCTGAACCGCTCCCGCACCGCATCAGTCGTGCTCGCCGGCATCGTCGCCCTGTCCGCCCCCGTGCTGGCCGCGTGTGGTGGCATCGCCGAGCAGGCTGCCGAGCAGGCTGCCGAGCAGGCCATCGGCGGCGACGTCGACGTGGAGGACGGCCAGGTCACCGTCACGGACGAGAGCGGCAACGCGGTCGCCATCGGCGAGGACGTGGCCCTGCCGGACAACTGGCCGGCCGAGGTCCCCGCGTACGACAACGGCCAGCTGGCCATGGTCACGGTGCAGGCCGACGGATCCGCCAACGGCATGTGGATGACCGACGCCACCCCTGAGGAGGCGGCCGCCGCCTACGAGGGCCAGCTGACGTCGGCTGGCTACACGTCGGCGTCCACGTCGAACCTCGGCGGCATGATCGTCGCGGAGTACGAGGGCAACGGCTACAAGGTCAGCCTGCAGACGATCTCCGCCGACGGCAAGACGTCGCTCATCGTGACCGCCACCAAGGGGTAGCAGCCGCGGGTGGCGCTCAGCGCCGGGGCGTCTAGATTGATCAGGACACCCCGGGAGGCCCCATGAAGTCGGCACGCTGGCGAACGCTCGTCCTCGTGGCCGCACTGGCCTGCACGTCGGCCCTGGTCGCCTCGTGCAGCTCGGCCGGTGCCGATCCCCAGGCCGCTGCGGTCACGGTCGCCTCGGCGCCCACGACCCCGGACCAGCCGTCCGCCTCGGCGCCGCCGTCGGTCGAGGTGCTGCCGCCCTCGCCGGCGCCAGCCGACCCCGACCTGCCCGACATCTGGCCCGCCGAGCTGCCCTCGTACGTCGGCGGCCAGCTGTCCACCGTGACCATCTCCGACGACGGAGTCGCCATCAACGCCACCTGGAGCGACGACGCATCCCGCCAGGACGCCTTCGCCACGATGGAGTCGGCGCTGGCCGCCGGCGGTTACCTCCCGACGAGTGAGTCCGGCGGCGAGGACATGCTCATCACGACCGACGACATGATCAGCAACGACTTCACCGGCGCCGACTTCGACGTGAACGTCACCGTGGTCACCGTCGGCGACCAGGCGACGGTCATGCTCAACGCCTCCCGGCGCTAGGCCGTCGGGTCGGAGCCGAGTGCGAGCCGCGGCTTGAGCTCGAGCAGGCGCCCGAGGAGTCCGTTCACGAAGGACGACGACTCGTCGGTCGACAGTTCCTGTGCCAGGGCCACGGCCTCCGAGATCGCCACCGCGTCGGGCACGTCGTCCCGCCACAGGAGCTCATAGGTGCCGATCCGCAGGATGGCGCGGTCGACGGCCGGCATGCGCTCCAGGCTCCAGCCCATCGAGTAGCTGCCGAGGAGCTCGTCGATATAGGCCCGGTGAGCCGTCACGCCGTCGACGATCTCGGTCACGTAGGCGTTCATGGCGGCCTGGCCCTCGTCGGAGCGACGCTGCACCGTGGCGTCGAGGATCTCCGCCGGGCTCACGCTTCGGATGTCCGCCTCGTACAGGACGTCGAGTGCCCGCTTGCGGGCCTTGCTGCGTGCGGACATGTCGCGGGTACCCGAGCCGTCAGTCGTTGATGCGGCCGAGGTACGACCCGTCGCGCGTGTCCACCTTGACCTTCGTGTTGGACTCGATGAACAGCGGCACCTGGATCTCCGCGCCTGTCTCGAGCGTGGCCGGCTTGGTGCCGCCCGTGGAGCGGTCGCCCTGGAGGCCCGGCTCGGTGTACGTGATGACCAGCTCGACGGAGGCCGGCAGCTCGATGTAGATCGGCGCGCCCTCGTGCGTGGCGACGGTGGCCGTCTGGTTCTCGAGCAGGTACCTGGACATGTCCCCCACCACGGCGGTGGGGACGTGCGTCTGGTCGTACGTCTGGGTGTCCATGAAGATCCAGTCGTCGCCGTCCTTGTACAGGTACTGCATCTCGCGCTTGTCGACCGTGGCCGTCTCGACCTTAAGGCCGGCGTTGAACGTGCGGTCCACGACCTTGCCGGTCAGGACGTTCTTCAGCTTCGTGCGCACGAAGGCGCCACCCTTGCCGGGCTTGACGTGCTGGAACTCCACGACGGTCCACAGCTGGCCGTCGATGTTGAGGACGAGTCCGTTCTTGAGGTCATTCGTGGTGGCCACGCGCAGTACTCCAGTGATCGAGCGTCAGCCGACGGCACGCAGGGCGCGGGGGGCCTCGGTGAGGATCCGCGGTCCTGCGTCGGTGACGAGCAGGGTGTCTTCGATGCGAACGCCGCCCCTGCCGGTGAGGTACACGCCGGGCTCGACGGTGATCGCCATCTGTGCCCCGATCGTACCCGTGGAGCGCGGGCCGACCATCGGCGCCTCATGGATCTCCAGGCCCACTCCGTGCCCGAGCCCATGTGTGAAGCGGTCGCCGTACCCCGCCTCCTCGATGGCCTCCCGAGCGACCGTGTCGATCGCGCGGGACTGCGCGCCCGGCCGGTAGGCCGCGGTGGCCGCGGCCTGGCCCGCCTCGACGGCTGCATGGATGCCACGCTGCCACGCCTCGGGCTCCGCGCCCACGAGGAAGGTCCGGGTCATGTCGGCGTGATACCCGTCCACGCGCGCGCCAGCGTCGACGACCACGAGGTCACCGGCCACCAGCCGCCGCTCACCGGGCTGGTGGTGCGGGATCGCCGAGTGCGGACCCGAGCCGACGATGGTGTCGAAGGCGCGGTCCTCGGCTCCGAGCTCCCCGAACAGCTGCTCCAGCCGCCGGGCGAGCTCGAGCTCGGTGCGTCCGATCCGCATCTCCGCCGCGAGGGCCTCCAGGGCCTCCACCGTGATCCGGCAGGCGCGCTCGAGCGCGGCCACCTCCTCCGCGTCCTTCACCATCCGCAGCCTCTCGACCAGCCCGCTGAGGGCGACCGGCTCGCGACCCATCGCACCGACCGAGGCTGCGTCCCCGAGCGTCAGGTGGTCCTCGACCGCCACCTCGCCAGGACCGGTCGCGGCGGCCACGACGGCGGCCAGCGTCTCGCGGTCGATGACGGTCGCCAGCCCCGGCGACTCCTGCGCCACTTGGTCCACGTACCGGCCGTCGGTGCCGAGCACGTCCGCGTCGATGCTCGCACCCAGCGCCAGGACGGCGTTGCTGCCGGAGAAGCCGGTGAGGTAGCGCACGTTCGGCAGGTGCGTGACGAGCAGCGTGCCGGCCTGCGTCAGGTCGGGCAGCTGGGCGCGCAGCCTGTCGCGGCGGGCCCGGTGCACCTCCGCGGAGGGCGCCATGCCTCAGGCCCCGAGCAGGGTGGCGACGGCCCGCAGGGCGAGTCGGTACGAGTCGATTCCGAAGCCGGCGATGGTGCCCGTCGCCACGCCCGCGATGACCGACGTGTGGCGGAACTCCTCGCGGCTGGCCGGGTTCGAGATGTGCACCTCGACGAGCGGCGTCGTCAGCATGGCGCACGCGTCGCGCAGCGCGTACGAGTAGTGCGTGAACGCCGCCGGATTCAGCACGACCGCCGCACCCTCGTCCTGGGCCCGGTGCAGCCATCCGATCAGCTCGGACTCGTCGTTGGTCTGCAGCACCGTGGCCGTGAGACCGAGCGCGTCTGCGGTTGCCACGCAGTCGGCGGCGAGGTCGGCGAAGGTGGTGCTGCCGTAGATGTCGGGCTCGCGCGTCCCGAGTCGGTTGAGGTTCGGCCCGTTCAGCACGTAGACGTTCGGCATGACGCGGACTCTACGCGCGTCCGTCGCTGATCGATGCGTACGCGGCGGCCAGCAGCGCCGGGTCCGGTCCCTCCCAGATCACCGGCCGGCCGATCCCGTTCAGGACGACGAAGCGCAGCAGTGAGCCCCGCGCCTTCTTGTCCAGCGACATCGCCGCGAGCAGCTCGTCCCAGTGCCCGGGCGCGTAGGTGATCGGGAGGCCGAGCGCCGTGAGGACGGCGCGATGGCGGTCCACGTCGGACTCGTCGAGCCGGCCGCCGAGGGCGGCCAGCTCCGCGACGAACATCATGCCCGACGGACACGGCGGCGCCGTGGCGCCACCGGTACCGCTCGCGTCGCTCGACCGCGTGCCCGAAGGTGTGCCCGTAGTTGAGGACCTCGCGTCCCAGCGATCCGTCGCCCGCCGTCGCCGAGGTCTCGCGGAAGTCGAGGCCGACGACATCGGCCTTCACCTGGACGGCGCGGCGGATCAGGTCGGGCAGGAGGTCGCCGCCGGCATCGGTGGAGCCGAAGGGGTCGCGTTCGACGTCGTCGAGGATCGACGTGTCCCGGACGAACCCGATCTTGACGACCTCCGCCATCCCGGCCAGCAGGTCGTTGCGCGGCAGGGTGTCGAGGGCGTTGATGTCGCACAGCACTCCCCCGGGGCTCCAGAACGACCCGACCAGGTTCTTGCCCGCGGCGGTGTTGATCCCGGTCTTGCCGCCGACGGCCGCATCGACCATGGCGAGCAGCGTCGTCGGGATCTGCACCACGCGGATCCCGCGCAGCCAGGTGGCGGCCACGAAGCCCGCGAGGTCCGTCGTCGCGCCCCCGCCGAGGCCGACGACGGTGTCGCTGCGGGTGAAGCCCGCGGACCCGAGCACGGACCAGCAGAAGGCGGCGACCTCCGCGGTCTTCGCGTCCTCGGCGTCGGGGACCTCGACCAGGGTGACCTCGACTCCTGCGTCCTGGAGGTCGTCGCGGATTGCCTCGGCGGAGGTCACCAGGCTGCCGGGGTGGATGACCGCGACCCGCTGCGACCCGGAGACCATGGCCGGCAGGTGCGCGAGCAGGCCGCGCCCGATCACCACGTCGTACCGGTGCTCGGCGTGGACCGGGATGACGACGTCACTCACCGCGGACCGCCTTCAGGACGTTCTGGGTGACGTCGCGCAGACTGCGGCCGCCGGTGTCGACGACGTGGGTCGCGACCTCCTCGTACACCGGGGTGCGCTGCTCCAGCAAGGTCGAGAGGGTCCCCCGCACGTTGCCGAGGAGCAGCGGGCGAGCGGTGTTGAGGCCTACGCGGGTGGCCGCGTCGGACAGCGGCACGCGCAGCCACACCACGCACTGTCCCGTCAGCAGCTCGCGGGTCTCCTGCCGCATGACCGCTCCGCCGCCGAGCGCCACGACGCCGTCGGACTCGGCCAGCGCCCGGGCCACCGCGTCGGCCTCGCGACGGCGGAAGTCCTCCTCGCCGTACGTGACGAAGATGTCCGAGACCGACATCCCGCTTTCCGCCTCGACCAGCGCGTCGGTGTCGGTGAAGCCGACGCCCAGGGCCTCGGCCACCCGGCGGCCGACGCTCGACTTGCCAGCACCGGGCGACCCGATGAGGACGACGACCGGTGCCATCAGCGGACGCTGAGGTTGTCGAGGTAGCCGCGGACGTTGCGCACGACCTCGGGCACGCTGTCACCGCCGAACTTCTCGAGCACCGCGTCGGCGAGGACGAGCAGCACCATCGCCTCGGCCACCACCCCCGCGGCCGGGACGGCGCAGACGTCGGAGCGCTGGTTGATCGCCGGAGCGGCCTCGCCGGTCGCGATGTCGACAGTGCGCAGCGCCTTGGGGATCGTGGAGATCGGCTTCATCGCGGCCCGAACCCGGAGGGTCTCGCCGGTGGACATGCCGCCCTCCGTGCCGCCGGACTTGCCCGAGGTGCGCTCGAGGCCCGAGGCCCCGGCGACGATCTCGTCCTGCGCCTGCGACCCGCGAACAGCGGCCAGCCCGAAGCCGTCGCCGACCTCGACGCCCTTGATCGCCTGGATCCCCATGAGCGCCGCCGCCAGGCGGGCGTCGAGGCGTCGATCCCAGTGGACGTGGCTGCCCAGGCCCGGCGGCAGACCGTACGCGAGGACCTCGACGACGCCACCGAGGGTGTCGCCGTCGCGGTGCGCGTCGGCGATCTCCTGCTCCATCGCGGCCGCGGCCACCGGATCCAGGCAGCGCACCGGGCTCTCGTCGATGGCGGCCAGGTCGGCCGGGACCGGGAGCGCGGCGTCCTCGGGCGACGCCGCGGCTCCGATCCGCACCACATGGCTGAGCACCTCGATGCCCGCCACCTGTCGCAGGAAGGCGCGCGCGACGGCGCCCAGCGCCACGCGGGCAGCGGTCTCGCGGGCGCTCGCGCGCTCGAGGATCGGACGAGCATCCGTGAAGCCGTACTTCTGCATGCCGACGAGGTCGGCATGGCCCGGACGCGGGCGGGTCAGCGGCGCGTTGCGCGCCAGGGACGCGATGACGTCGGCGTCCACAGGGTCGGGAGACATGACCTGCTCCCACTTGGCCCACTCGGCATTGCCCACCTCGATGGCCACTGGGCCGCCCAGGGTCTGGCCGTGTCGGATGCCGCCCAGGATCCGCACTTCGTCACGCTCGAACTTCATGCGGGCGCCGCGCCCGGCGCCGAGCCGACGCCGCGCGAGGTCGTCGCCGATCTCGGCCGAGGACACGTCGATGCCGGCCGGCAGCCCCTCCGCGATCGTCACGAGGGCCGGGCCGTGCGACTCACCTGCGGTCAACCAGCGCACCATGGACCGAATCCTTCCAGAGGGCCGGTGCGCGCTCGCGTGCCGGTCACGCGGGCAGCGCCGCTGCCATCTCGGCGACGGACGGCTCGGCGCCGGTCATGAGCCGCACCTGCTCCACCGCCTGCCACAGCAGCATGTCGCGGCCGCTCGCCACGGCGGGGCCACCCCACGCGCTCACCAGCGGAGTCGGCCACGGGTGGTACGAGGCGTCCAGCAGGATCCCGCGCGCGGTGGCCGCGGTCGAGGTCCACCCGGCGGCGGCCTGACCGGGGAGCGTGCTGACGACGATGTCGACGTCGAGCAGAGCCGGGTGCGGGTCGAGTCCGACGGCCACGCCGCTCATCCCGAACGCGTCGGCGAGGGCCGCGACCTCGGCCGCCGCCTCGGGACGCCGCGCGCACACCGTCACGCGGCCGACGCCGAGTCGGGCAAGCGCGGCGACCGCACTGCGCGCCGTGGCCCCCGCACCGAGCACTGTCGCCGACCGGGGGTGCGGCCCGAGGCCGGCGCTCGCCAGGGCCTGCGTGATCCCGTAGACGTCCGTGTTCGTCCCGCGCCACCCGCCGGGGACGGGCAGCACCGTGTTGACCGAGGAGAGCGCAAGGGCCGTCGCCTCGACCTCGTCCAGCAGGTCGATCACGGCCGCCTTGAGGGGCATTGTGAGGGACAGCCCGGCCCAGGTGCCGTCGAGTGCGTCGAGGAAGCCCGGCAGGGCGGGCGCGTCCACCTCGATCGCCTCGTACGTCCAGTCGAGGCCGAGGCTGGCGTAGGCGGCACGGTGCAGGGCAGGCGACAGCGAGTGCGCGATCGGCGATCCGAGGACGGCCGCGCGCCGCGCGGGACGCGACGGCACGTCAGTTGTCCTCGTCCTGCTGCTGCTCGCTCTCGAACTCGGCGAGGTTCGCCTGGAACTCGGCCTTCAGCTTGAGGAAGCGCGAGTACGACTTGGCGAACTTGGTCTCGTTCGTGCGCGGGTCGACGGACACGAAGTACAGCCACTTCCCGGACGCCGGCGCCAGCGCCGCCTCGAGGGCCGCTTCACCGGGCGAGTTGATCGGCCGCGGAGGGAGCCCGCGGCGCACGTACGTGTTGTACGGCGAGGTGGTCTTGAGCTGCTCCTCGACGAGCTGGATGTCGTTGATCCCGAGGGCATAGGACACCGTGGAGTCCAGCTGCAGGGGCATGTCGTCGTCGAGCCGGTTGTAGATGACCCGGGCGGCCTTGTCGAAGTCGGGCGGCGCGACCTCGGCCTGCAGCAGGGATGCCACCACGAGCACCTGGTACGGGGTCAGCCCGACCTCGGCGGCGCGCTCCTCGAGGCCGACGTCGGCACTGGCCTGCTTGAACCGCTTGACCAGCTGCCGCAGGATCGTCCGCGCCGACTCGTCACCCGTGAGGTCGTAGCTGGCGGGGAACATGAACCCCTCGGGGCGGTCCTTCGCCCAGGTGGGCAGGTCGAGCTGCGCCGGGTCCTGGAGCACCTTCTGGAAGTCGGACTTGGGCAGGTCGGTGGTCTCGGCGGCCACCGAGACGGTCTGCTCCAGTCGCAGGCCCTCCGGCAGGACGAGGCGGCTGTCGGCGCGCGACGCGGGGTCGAGCATGAGGTCGAGCGCCGCGATCGAGCTCATCTCGCGCTTGAGCGTGTACCGGCCGGGGCCGAGCGTCGCCGAGCGGTCGTCGACGGCGGCGGCGTTCACGAACGACTCCGCGGAGAGCACGACGCCCGCCTCCTGCAGCTTCCCGCCGATCTCGGTCAGGGTGTCTCCCCGGGCCACGACCACGGTCACCTCGCCCGATCCGCCGCCGGCGAAGTCGGTGGACTCGTCCGGTCCGCGCAGGAGCGTGACCGACACGCCGATCATGACGAGGGCCACCGCGACGGAGATCAGTGCGGCAATGCGCTTGCCCCAGGTGCTCCGGTGGCGCGAGGGCGGTAGCGAGCCGGACGTCATGAAGGGCTCGAGCTGGCTCACGACGACTCCTCTCGCACATCCACCCGCTCACCGGGTGCGGCGTCGGTGCGCTGCTCCTGGTCGAGCACCGCCTGCAGCACCATGACAGCAGACGCGCTGTCGATCAGGGACCTGCTCTGGCGTGTCGACCGCCCGGACGCCCGAAGGGCCCGCTGGGCCTGGACGGTGGACAGTCGCTCGTCGATCAGACGGACGGGCACCGCTGTTCGTTCCGCCAGATCCTGGGCCCACCGACGCGCCGACTCCGCCGCGCCGCCCTCGACTCCGCTCAGGTGCAGGGGCAGGCCCACGTAGACGTCGACGGCGGCCCACTCGTCGATCACGGCGCAGACCGATCCCACGGCGTCCGGGCCCGCGGGCACGGCGTCGAGGGGAACGGCCAGCATGCCCAGGGCGTCGCTGCGCGCCACGCCGATCCGCACGGTTCCCACGTCGCATGCGATGCGGACCCCGGGGCGCACGGTGCTACTGCCCGGTCCGCTCACGGATGAACGCCTCGACGGCGGCGATCGCCGCGGGGATCCCGGCCGGGTCGGTGCCGCCACCCTGAGCCGCCTCGTCCTTGCCGCCACCACGACCGCCGATGCTCGGGGCCGCCGCCTGCAGGATCGCGTTCGCCGTGACCCCGAGCGCGATGGCCTGCGCGGATGCCCCGGTGATGATGGACACCTTGCCGTCGCTGACGGCCGTGCCCACGACGACCACGGGGATGTCGCCTCGTGCGCGGCCACGGGTCTTGGTCATGAGCTCGCGCAGGTCGTTGCCCGTGGTCCCCTCCGGGGCGTCGAACGCCCACAGCCGGACCGGCCCGATGTCCTTGCCCTCACCGATGATCCCGTCGAGGTTCGTCGTGAGCTGGGCGCTGCGGACCTTCGCCAGGTCGCGCTCGGCGGTCTTCAGCGCGGCGATGGTCCTCTCGACCCGGTCCACGAGCTGGTCCGCCGGTGCCTTCACGAGCTCCGTCAGCCGCGTGACGAGCAGGTGCTCGCGCGCCAGGAACTGGTAGGCGTCGGCGCCGACCAGGGCCTCCACGCGACGCACGCCCGCACCGATCGAGCCTTCGGACAGGAAGGTGACGACGCCCAGCTGGCCGGACCGCTGCGCGTGCGTGCCCCCGCACAGCTCGTGCGCCCAGTCGCCGACGGAGACCACCCGGACCCGGTCGCCGTACTTCTCCCCGAACAGGGCCATGGCGCCCATGGCACGCGCCTCGTCCTGCGTCATGGTCTGCGCCGAGACGGACAGGTCGTCGATGAGCACCTCGTTCACGTGCTGCTCGACCTCGCGCAGGACGTCGGGCGCGACGGCGGTCGGGCTCGGGAAGTCGAAGCGCAGCCGCCCGGGGGCGTTCTCGGACCCCATCTGGGTCGCCGTGTCGCCGAGCCGCTCCCGGAACGCCCGGTGGATCATGTGGGTCGCGGTGTGGGCACGGGATATCGCGCGGCGACGGGCCGAGTCGACCTCGCTCGTGACGGTCGTCCCGCTCACGAGCTCCCCGTCGATCACCTCGCCACGGTGCACGAACAGGCCCGGCACCGGCGTCTGGACGTCGTACACGTCGAGGACGGCTCCCTCGCTGCTCACGAGCCGGCCGTGGTCGCCGAGCTGGCCGCCGGACTCCGCGTAGAACGGCGTGCGATTCAGGACCACCTCGACATGGTCGCCGACGCGCGCCGCGGGGACGGTCTCGCCGTCCTTCACGATGCCGATCACCTGCGACTCGCTGACCACCTCGGTGTATCCGGTGAAGGTCGTCGTGCCGCCCGCCTGGAGGATGTCGCGGTACGCGGTGGTCGCCGTGACGCCGGCCTTGCGCGCCTGCGAGTCCGCCTTCGCCCGCTCGCGCTGCTGCTGCATCAGCCGCCGGAACTCGGTCTCGTCGACGCGAAGGCCCTGCTCGGCGGCCATCTCGAGGGTGAGGTCGATCGGGAAGCCATAGGTGTCGTGCAGGGCGAACGCCTGCTCGCCCGACAACTGCGCGCCGCCGCCGGCGCGCACGCCCTCCGCAGCGGTGTCGAAGATCGTCGTCCCGGTCTTGAGTGTCTGGAGGAAGGCCGCCTCCTCCCCCACAGCGATCGATCGGATGCGTCCGACCTCGTCGTTCAGCTCCGGGTACTGGGGGGCCATCGTGAGGACCGAGGCGTCGACGAGCTCGCGCATGGTGGGCTCGTGCGCTCCCAGGAGCCGCATCATGCGGATCGTGCGGCGCATGATGCGACGCAGCACGTACCCGCGCCCCTCGTTGCCCGGGATCACGCCATCACCGATGAGGAACACGCAGGTGCGGGCATGGTCGGCGACGACCCGCAGCGCCACGTCGTCGCGCTCGCTCACGCCGTACCGCGCCCCGCTGAGCTCGCAGGCTCGGTCGAGGATGCCGCGCGTGGTGTCGATCTCGTACAGGTTGTCGACGCCCTGGAGGATCGTCGCCATGCGCTCGAGGCCCATGCCGGTGTCGATGTTCTTGGCAGGCAGGGGCTGACGGATGTCGAAGTCCAACTTGGAGCGCACCGCTGACAGCTCGTCCTGCATGAACACGAGGTTCCAGACCTCGAGGTAGCGGTCCTCGTCGGCCTCCGGGCCGCCCTCCCGGCCGTGCTCGGGGCCGCGGTCGTAGTAGATCTCCGAGCAGGGGCCACCCGGCCCCGGGACGCCCATCGACCAGTAGTTGTCCTTCGCGCTGCGGCGCTGGATGCGGTCGAGCGGCAGGCCCACGGTCCGATGCCAGATGTCGAGGGCCTCGTCGTCGTCCTGGTACACGGTGGCCCACAGCTTCGACTCGGGGAAGCCGTACCCGCCGTCGGCGACGGGGCGAGTCAGCAGCTCCCAGGCGAGCGGGATCGCGCCCTCCTTGAAGTAGTCGCCGAACGAGAAGTTGCCGGCCATCTGGAAGAACGAGGCATGCCGGGCGGTCTTGCCCACCTCCTCGATGTCGAGGGTGCGAACCACCTTCTGGACGCTGGTGGCCCGGGGGTACGGGGGCGGCGCCTCGCCGAGGAAGTACGGCTTGAACGGGACCATCCCGGCGTTGACGAAGAGCAGCGTGGGGTCGTCGAGCAGGAGGGACGCCGACGGCACCACCTGGTGCTCGCGATCGGCGAAGTACCGCAGGAATCGACTACGGATCTCGGCGGAGTCCACGACTACTCTCCTTGCTTGGCTTGGTCGATGACCCGGGCGGCCGAGGCCCCCGGAACGCTGCCCGCAGGGCGCTCGCGCGGGTCCACCGCGGCGACGGCGCCGGTGGCCATGGCCCGAGCGGTCCCGAGGGCTGCCGCGGCGGAGACGCCCGCCTGCTGCGCGCTCACGATGACGCCCTTCTCACGCGTGTCAGCGATCACCTGCTGGGCGCGCCGGTAGACGACGATGCCGCCGACGGCACCCACCGCGATCCAGACCATCCTCCGCATGAGGACCAACCCTAACGGTCGCCCTCGTGGCGCAGATCGCGCAGGCGTGCGGCGATGTCGGCCCACGCAGCCTCGGCGCCGTGCCGCGTCGGCTGGTAGTACACCCGGTCGACGAGCTCGTCCGGCAGGTACTGCTGCGCGGCGACGCCGCCGGGCAGGTCATGGGGGTACGCGTACCCGGTGCCGTGGCCCAGCGTCGCGGCCCCGGGGTAGTGGCCGTCGCGCAGGTGGGACGGCACCCGGCCGATCCCACCGGCCCGGACGTCCGAGATCGCCTTGCCTAGCCCGACGACGACCGCATTCGACTTCGGTGCCAGCGCCGCGTGGATCGTGGCGTGGGCGAGGATGATGCCGGCCTCGGGCATGCCGATCATCGCCGTCGCCTGGGCGGCCGCCACGGTCGTCTGGAGCACGCTGGGCTCGGCCATCCCGATGTCCTCGCTGGCCAGGATCATCAGCCGCCGCGCGACGAAGCGTGGATCCTCCCCCGCCTCGAGCATCCGGGCGAGGTAGTGCAGCGCAGCGTCAGGGTCGCTGCCCCGCACGCTCTTGATGAAGGCGCTGATGACGTCGTAGTGCTGGTCGCCGTCCTTGTCGTAGATGATCGCTGCCTGCTGCACGGCCTGCTCGGCGTCGGCCAGCGCAACGACGACCCGCCCCGAATCGTCGGCGCTCGCGCAGGCGGCCGCGGCGTCGAGGCCCGTGAGGGCACGGCGCGCATCGCCGTTGGCGGTGCGCACGAGGTGGGCGAGCGCATCGTCGTCGACGCTGATCGTCCCGCCCAGGCCCCGGGGGTCGGCGACCGCCCGACGCAGCAGGTCCTCCACATGGGCATCCGTCAGCGGCGACAGGCGCACCATGACGCTGCGCGACATCAGCGGGGCGATGACCGAGAAGCTGGGGTTCTCGGTCGTGGCGGCGATCAGGGTCACCCAGCCGTTCTCGACGGCCGGCAGCAGGGCGTCCTGCTGCGACTTGCTGAAGCGGTGCACCTCGTCGATGAACAGCACGGTGCCGCGACCGTGCATCCCGAGCGCGTCCCGGGCGCGCTCGATCACGGCACGGACGTCCTTGACCCCGGCCGTCACGGCCGACAGCTCGACGAAGGCGCGCCCGCTGCCGGCCGACAGCAGCGAGGCGAGCGTGGTCTTTCCGGTGCCGGGCGGGCCCCACAGGATGACCGACACCACGGGGGCGTCCGCTGCCGCGGTCAGCAGCGTTCGCAGCGGACTGCCGGGGGCCAGGGCGGCATCCTGGCCCGACGACGTCGTCGAGGGTCCGCGGCCGCATCCGCACCGCGAGGGGGGCCGACGCCCGGGCCGGGTCGAGCCCGTCGTCGAAGAGCGTCATGCCTGCACCCTAGGTCCGAGGAGGGCCTCGACCGACGCGATGGTCTGGGCTGTCTCCGTGTGCAGGAAGGCGTGCATGCCGAACGCGCGAGCCGCCTCGACGTTCTCCGGCCGGTCATCGATGAACACCGCCTCGTCGGGTGCGACGCGGACGCGCTCGCACGCCAACGCGTAGATCCGTCGGTCGGGCTTGGCCAGCCCGACCTCGTGCGAGTACACGATGTGCTCGAAGATCGACGAGAACGCGTATCGACGCTCCTCCTCGCGACGGGCACCGTCGGCGGAGTTGCTGATGATGCCGACGCGCACCCGCGTACTGAGGTCGGCCGCCCAGGCAAGAAGCTGCCTCATCCGGTACGCCGCAGTACCAGTCCCACATCTCAGCCATCAGCGCGTCTGCACGCTCCGGGCCGGCACCGCCCGCGATGAGGGCGGCGCGGAAGTGGTCCTCCTCGACCTCGCCGATCGCGATCTGGTGGTCGACGTCGTCCGGAGCCCCCGGCAGAGTGAAGGCCTCGACGAGGTGGCCGGGCATCTCGACCTCGGAGGACAGCACGCCACCGACGTCGAACAGCACCGCGCGAATGGTCATCGCGGCCTGCTTCCGCCGCGCAGCAGGCCAGACCGGTACCGACCGACCTCCACGAAGCCCAGGGCCTCGTACGTGCGCCTCCCGGCCTCGTTCGCGGCGTACATCTCCAGCACGATCGCCGGTGCCCCCTCCGCCGACGGCCAGCTGCATGATGCGTGTGCACGCTCGGCGGGCCAGGCCCTCGCCACGACGACCCGGCTCCGTGCACACGCTGCAGATGTGGGCAGCCCCCGTCGTCTCCCGTCGCTGCGCCGCGACCGAGACCAGGCGGTCGCCCTCGACGACTCCGACCCAGCGGACGATCCGCGGATCCCCGGGGAAGATGTGCGCCGAGTCGGAGTGCGCGAGGAGGGGTGCGATCCGTGGATCGTCGTGGGCGAGGTCGACGGCGTCGCTGTCCCCGATGGCGCCACGGCCGGGATCGTGCACCCAGAAGCACCAATGCCCGTGGTCGGGGCTCTGCAGCGGCGCCGGGAGCAGCGCGAACGCTCCCTCGGGCACCGTCACACCGTCGATCTCCGAGGCGTCCGCGAGCCGCTCGATCAGGCTCGCGCAGGCGGCATCGTCCGGACCCAGGGCCGTGGCCCACACCTCGCCGTCCGATTCGGCCCCGCCGATCCAGCCGATGCACTCACCGTCGGCGATGACCAGGTCGGGCGTCTCGTCGGCGAGGATCCAGCGGACGTAGGGGTCAGTCGGCCGGAGCTGGCGCAGGGGCTGGCCCGTCAATGCCCGCCTCCTTGCGTTGCTGCGGCGTGATCGGCGTCGGTGCGCCCGTGAGCGGATCCTGCCCGCCTCCGGACTTCGGGAAGGCGATCACGTCGCGGATCGACGAGGCGCCGGCCAGGAGCATGCACATGCGGTCCCAGCCGATCGCGATGCCGCCGTGCGGCGGAGGCCCGAAGGCGAAGGCGTCCAGCAGGAACCCGAACTTGCTGCGCGCCTCGTCCTCGCTCATGCCGAGCATGTCGAAGACCCGCCGCTGGACGTCGGCCTGGTGGATACGGATCGACCCGCCACCGATCTCGTTGCCGTTGCACACGATGTCGTAGGCGTACGCCAGCGCCTCGCCGGGCGACTCCTCGAACCGGTCGAGCCACTCCGCGTTCGGCGACGTGAACGGGTGATGGACCGCGGTCCAGCCGAGCCGTCCGTCCTCGAGCTCGACCTCCTCGAACATCGGAGCGTCGACGACCCACAGGAACGACCATGCGGACTCGTCGATGAGGCCGAGCCGCTTGGCGATCTCCAGCCGCGCCGCTCCCAGGAGGGCGCGGGCGTCCGATGCCTTCCCGGCTCCGAAGAACACGCAGTCGCCTGGCGTGGCGCCGGTGGCCGCCACCAGTCCGGCCACCTCCGCCTCGCTGAGGTTCTTGGCAACCGGTCCGCCGAGCGTCCCGTCCTCGCCCACGGTGACGTAGGCGAGTCCCTTGGCGCCTCGCTGCTTGGCCCACTCCTGCCACGCGTCGAATCCCTTGCGCGGCTGGCTCGCCCCGCCTGGCATCACTACCGCGCCGACGTAGTCGGCCTGGAACACCCGGAACGGGGTGTCGGCGAAGAAGTCGGTCATGTCAACGAGCTCGAGCGCGAAACGCAGGTCAGGCTTGTCGCTGCCGTAGCGACGCATCGCCTCCGCGTACGTCATGCGCGGGATCTCGCCGATCTCGTAGCCGAGGATCCCGCTCCACACGGCCCGGATGACGGCCTCGCCGACCTCGATGACGTCCTCCTGCTCGACGAAGGACATCTCGACGTCGAGCTGGGTGAACTCGGGCTGGCGGTCGGCACGGAAGTCCTCGTCGCGGTAGCACCGAGCGATCTGGAAGTACCGCTCCATGCCGCCGACCATGAGCAGCTGCTTGAACAGCTGCGGGGACTGGGGCAGCGCGAACCACGACCCGGGCGCCAGGCGTGCCGGCACCAGGAAGTCGCGCGCGCCCTCGGGCGTCGAGGCCGTGAGCGTCGGTGTCTCGATCTCGACGAAGTCACGGTCGAGTAGCACGGTGCGGGCGATCTGGTTGACCTTCGAGCGCATGCGGAGGGCGTCGCCGGTCGCGGAACGCCGCATGTCGAGGTAGCGGTACTTGAGGCGGATCTCGTCGTTGACCGCGACCCGGTCGTCGATCGGGAACGGCAGCGGGGCGGCGACGGACAGCACCTCGAGGTCCTCGACCATCACCTCCACCTCGCCCGTGGCGAGGTCGGGGTTCTCGTTGCCGGCGGGCCGGCGGCCGACGGTGCCCGTGACCTTGATGCAGAACTCGTCACGCAGGGGGTGCGCCACCGCCGGATCGTGGACGACGACCTGCACCACACCGCTGGCATCGCGCAGGTCGAGGAAGGCGACTCCGCCGTGATCTCTGCGGCTGGCAACCCAGCCGGCCAGCGTCACGGTGCTGCCGGCGTCGGCCGCTCGGAGCGTTCCAGCCCCTCGGGTGCGGATCACGGTGCGTCCTCCTGTGCGATGGTCGAGCTGACGGTGGGGTGCAGGTCTGCCGGGGGCGGTGTCCAGGTCGCGGCGTCCGCAGGGACCTGCTCCCCGGAGCGGATGTCCTTGACGGTGTCGCCTTCGGGGCTCGGGAACCACACGAACGGGATGCCTCGACGGTCAGCGTGCTTGATCTGCTTGCCGAACCGGTCGGAGCCCGGGGCGACCTCGCACGGAGATGCCCCGCGAGCGCAGCGTGGCCGCCACCTGCTCGCTGCCGGCGCGGGCGTCGTCGTCGACGACCGCGACGAGGACGGCGGAGGGCACGGACCGGGAGGCACGGACGAGGTCACGGCCCAGCAGGATCGAGACGAGCCGCGTGACACCGAGCGAGATGCCGACACCCGGGTATGTCTGCCGCCCGTCCGAGGCCAGGGAGTCGTAGCGGCCTCCGGAGGCGATCGACCCGACGCCCTCGAAGCCGGCCAGCTGGGTCTCGTAGACGGTGGACGTGTAGTAGTCCAGGCCTCGGGCGATGCGCAGGTCGGCGACCACCGAGCCCGGTCGCTGGGCCACCGCGCCGTCAACCACCACCGCGAGCTCGGCGAGTCCCACCTCCAGCAGGGGGTCGTCCACTCCGAGGGCACGGACCTGCTCGACGAAGGACGAGTCCGGCGTCCGGATCTCGGCCAGCCGCAGGCACGTGGTGGCGGCCACCGGGGTGAGGCCCGCGTCCTCCTCGAGGAGTCGGGCCACCCGCTCGGGGCCGATCTTGTCGAGCTTGTCGATCGCGCGCAGAACCGTCGACGGGTCTTCGGCGCCGACGCCGCGGAAGAAGCCCTCGGCCAGCTTGCGGTTGTTGACCTGGATCACCGCCGGCGGGATGGGTAGCTCGGCCAGCACGGTGGCCATGACGACGGCCATCTCGACCTCGTGGTGGAAGGCCAGCGTGTCCCGGCCGACGACGTCGATATCGGCCTGCGTGAACTCGCGGAACCGGCCCTCCTGGGGCCGCTCGCCGCGCCAGGCGGTCTGGATCTGATAGCGACGGAACGGGAACTCCAGGTGGCCGGCGTTCTCGAGGACGTATCGCGCGAACGGCACCGTGAGGTCGAAGTGCAGTCCCAGGCCGCCGTCGGCCTCTCCCTCGGCGGCGTGCAGCCGGCGCAGGAGGTACACCTCCTTGTCGATCTCGCCCTTGCGCAGCATCTCCTCGAGGGGCTCGACCGAGCGGGTCTGGATGCTCGCGAAGCCGTGCAGCTCGAAGACGCGACGGGCGGTGTCGAGCACGAGCTGCTCGACGATCCGGCCCTCGGGCAGCCACTCCGGGAAGCCCGAGAGCTTGGTCGAGCGGGCCATCACAGCCCCCTCGGGTTGGCGGGCGCGCCGTCGCCGCCCATGAGCGACCGCAGGTAGGGATTGCTGGCCCGCTCCTGGGCGATCGTGGTCTGGGGACCGTGCCCCGGCAGCACCGTCATGTCGTCGGACGCGGGCAGGACGACGCGGCGCAGCGACTCGAGCATCCGCTCGTGATCCCCGCCCGGCAGGTCCGTGCGACCGATGGAGCCGGCGAAGAGGACGTCGCCACTGAACATGACGTCGTCCCACTCGAACACGACCGAGCCCTCGGTGTGGCCGGGCGCGTGCCGCACACGCATCCGGATCCCCGCAAGATCGACCACCTGCTCGTCCTCGAGGAGACGCACGTCCGACGGCTCGGTGAGCTCCAGGGAGTTCTTGGTCATCGCGAGCAGCTGCTCGCGGGCCGCGACGATGCTGGTGCCGGCCGGATCCACGAGCCGGTAGCGGTCGTCGGCGTGGATGAGCGCCGGGACATCGAACTCCGAGGACAGCGGGGCCACCGACCACACGTGATCGATGTGCCCGTGGGTCAGGAGCACGGCGGCGGGCGCCAGCCGGTGCTCCCGGACGAGTTCGTGGACACGGTCGATCGAGTCCTGGCCCGGATCGATGATCAGGCACGGCTCGCCAGGACCCGTGGCGACGACATAGCAGTTGGTCGCCCACGAGCCCGCTGGGAATCCGGCGATCAGCACGTTCGCCCCTCGGTCGGGATGGAGCGCCCAGCCTACCGGCCCAGCCGAGCGGGCTCGACGGCCCGCGAGGGCCGCCGCATAGACTCACTCCGCCGTCACGATCGAAGGGACCCCCATGTCCGGCAGCAAGCGTCAGCGCGACCTCGCCCGCGCCAAGTACGAGCGCCAGGCGGCGCGGCGCACCGCGAGCGTCGGTCGTCGTCGGCGGAACCAGCGCATCGTCGCGGCCGTGGTCGTCGTCGCCCTGGTCATCGGCTCGGTCGCCTGGGTCGCCATCGCGTACTCCTCCTCCGACGACACCGCCGTCGCGTTGCCCCCGGCGTCCCCTGCCGCCAGCGCCTCCGCCGAGGCCAGCCCGGCCGCGAGCCCGGCGGCCAGCGCCACGGCGTCAGCGGCCGCGAGCGACCCCGCCATCGGTGAGCCGGCCGTCCTCGACTGCCGGGCTCCCGGCACGCCGCGCGCCAACGACCTGACCTACGCCTCGCCGACCACGGATGCGACCGGGACGAGCATCACGTTCACGACCAACTGCGGCGACATCGTCGTCGCGCTGGACCCGGCGGCACCGCTCACCGTCGCGAGCGAGGTGTTCCTGGCGAACGAGGGCTTCTACGACGCCACTCAGTGCCACCGCCTCACTACCGAGGGCATCTTCGTGCTGCAGTGCGGGGACCCGGCCGGCGACGGCACCGGCGGACCCGGGTACGCGGTCGCGGACGAGAACCTGCCCGCGGACGGCGAGGCCAACTACCCGGCCGGGACCGTCGCGATGGCGAACGCCGGGCCGGGCACCAGCGGGTCCCAGTTCTTCATCGTGTACGACGACACCACCCTCCCCGGGGACTACACCATCTGGGGCACGGTCACGTCGGGCCTCGACATCGTGCAGGAGATCGCCTCGGTCGGCGTGGCCGACGGCGGTGCGGACGGCGCCCCGCGCCAGCCCGTGTTCATCGAATCGGCAACGGTCCAGTCGAACTAGTGGTTCCGACTAGGGTTGAACCCTGATAGTTGTCTCACGCGGACCGCACCCACGCTGTCCGCCGCAGGAAAGCAGGTTGATCCATGCCCGACACCGGCGTCCCCACGCCCGCGGCGCTGCGCCCACCCGCGCCCGCCACGGCGAGCGACCCGTCGCGGTTCGGGCGAGTCGAGGCCGACGGCACCGTGATCCTGCTCGCGCCCGAGGGTGAGGTCGTCGTCGGCCAGTGGGCCGCCGGCGAGCCGGCCGACGGGCTGGCGTTCTTCGGCCGCAAGTACGACGACCTCGTCGTCGAGATCGACCTGATCGAGAAGCGCCTCGCCGACCACCGGGCCCCCGCCGAGCAGGCGGAGGGCGTCGTGGCCCGCGTGCGCGAGGCGCTGGCCGCCCGGTCGTTCGTCGGCGACATCGCCGCCCTGGAGGCGCGCTGCGACCGGCTCGACGCCCAGGTCGCCAGCGCCAAGGAGGCCGCACGGGCACGAAAGGCCCAGCAGCGCGAGGCCGCCCTCGCCGCCCGCCGGATCCTCGCCGACGAGGCGGAGTCCCTCCGCGATTCGACGTCGTGGAAGAGCACCACGGAACGCTATGCCGCCCTCGTCGAGGAGTGGAAGGCGTTGCCGCGCGGAGAGCGCGCGGCCGAGCAGGAGCTGTGGCAGCGCATCAGCGCCGCGCGGACGGCGTTCGACAAGCGGCGCCGCCAGCATTTCAGCGAGCTCGACGGCCAGCGCAAGGAGGCTGTCGGGGCGAAGCGCGATCTCATCGCGCGCGCCGAGGCGCTAGCCACCTCCACCGACTGGGTGCGCACCTCGAAGCAGTTCCGCGACCTGATGGCCGAGTGGAAGGTCGCGCCCCGCGGCTCGCGTACCGACGAGGACAAGCTCTGGAAGCGCTTCAAGGCCGCCCAGGACACGTTCTTCGCCGCCCGCACCGCATCCGAGGATGCCGAGCAGGAGGGCCTGCGCGCGAACGTGCCGGCGAAGGAGTCCCTCGTCGTCGAGGCCGAGGCCCTGCTGCCGATCACCGACCTGAAGGCAGCCAAGTCGTCGCTGCGCGCGATCCAGGACCGCTGGGACCGCGCAGGGGACCTGCCTCGTGGTGATCGCGAGCGCCTCGAGAGCCGGCTCAAGAAGGTCGAGGAGGCCATCCGCAAGCAGGAGTCGGACGCCTGGCAGTCCTCCAGCGGTGGTGTCGCCAACGATGCGTTCACGCAGGCGCTTGGCCGTCTGGTGGAGAAGCGCGATGCGGCCGCCGCACGCGGCGACGCCGCGACCACCGCCGCGCTGGACGAGCAGATCGCCTCGACGAAGGCCCTCCTCGGCGGTCGCTGACCTTCGGCCGCTCGCTGGAATCGTGATGGGCGCTGTTACCGACCCCCGCGTCGACGCGTACATCGATGCGCTGCCCGAGTGGCAGGGAGCGATCCTTCGAGAGCTTCGCGGACTCATCCATGAGGCGGACCACGAGGTCGTGGAGACGATCAAGCGAACCGATCGCCCCTACTTCACCCTGCAGGGCAATGTGTGCGCCTTCCTCGCGGCCAAGGACCACGTCAACCTGTTCCTCTACGACGGAGCCATCGTCGCCGACCCCGACGGCATCATCACCGGCGGACATGGCAACACGACGGCACGCACCATCGCGTTCAGGCGAGGCGAACCGATCAACGCGCCCGCACTGCTCGCCATGCTGCGCCAGATCATCGCCAACAACCGGGCCGGCGGCTGGCGCCGGATCAAGGCGGACGGCACCTCCCCCTCGTAGGCGAGCCGTGCGACAGGCCCGGCGCTCCGAACGCTGGCTCAGATGCGGTAGGCGTCATAGACGCCCTCGACGCTGCGCACGGCGCGCAGCACGGACCCGAGGTGCTTGGGGTCGGCCATCTCGAAGGTGAAGCGCGACAGTGCGATGCGCTCGCGCGTCGTGGTCACCGAGGCGCTGAGGATGTTCACGTGCGTGTCCGACAGCGCTCGCGTCACGTCGGACAGCAGTCGGGCCCGGTCAAGCGCCTCGACCTGGATGTTCACGAGGAAGACGCTGCTCGAGGTCGGCGCCCACTCGACCTCGACCAGACGGTCGGGCTCGCTCTGGAGTCCGGGCACGTTGACGCAGTCGGCGCGGTGCACCGAGACGCCGGCGCCGCGGGTCACGAAGCCGACGATGTCGTCGCCGGGCACCGGGGTGCAGCAGCGGGCCAGCTTGACCCAGACGTCGTCGGCACCCTTGACGATGACGCCGACATCGCCGGCGGTGCGCGGGCGCGACCGCTGCACCACCGCCGGACTGGCCGCCTCCGCCGCGTCGTCCGCGGCCCCGTCGACTCCGCCAGCGGACTCCACCAGTCGCTGGACGATGGTCGCCGCCGAGATACGCCCCTCCCCCACCGATGCGTACAGCGCAGAGATGTCGGTCTGGTGCAGGTCGGCCGCGATCGTGCTGAGCGCCTGGTTGGTCATCATGCGCTGGAGCGGGAGTCCCTGCTTGCGCATCGCGCGCACGATGGAGTCCTTGCCCGTCTCGATCGCCTCGTCACGCCGCTCGCGCGAGAACCAGGCCTTGATCTTGCTCCGGGCGCGGGGTGACTCGACGAACGTGAGCCAGTCGCGGCTGGGGCCTGCGCCGTCCGCCTTCGACGTGAAGATCTCCACGACGTCGCCGTTCTCGAGGGACGACTCGAGCGGCACGAGCTTGCCATTGACGCGGGCACCCACGCAGCGGTGCCCCACCTCGGTGTGCACCGAGTACGCGAAGTCGACCGGCGTGGACTTCGAGGGAAGCGCGATGACGTCGCCCTTGGGGGTGAAGACGAACACCTCGGTGGAGCCGAGGTCGTAGCGCAGCGAGTCCAGGAACTCGTCGGGGTCCTCGGTCTCGCGCTGCCATTCCAGGAGCTGGCGCAGCCAGCCGAAGTCGTCGGGGCCGGACTTGCCGCCCACGTCCTGCTGCTTGTACCGCCAGTGCGCGGCCACCCCGAACTCCGCCGAGCGGTGCATGTCCTGGGTGCGGATCTGCAGTTCGACCGGCTTGCCGTCCGGACCGATGACGGTGGTGTGCAGCGACTGGTACATGTTGAACTTCGGCATGGCGATGAAGTCCTTGAACCGCCCCGGAACCGGGCTCCACTTGGAGTGGATCACGCCGAGGACCGCGTAGCAGTCGCGCACGCTCTCGACCAGGATGCGCACGCCCACGAGGTCGTAGATGTCCGCGAAGTCGCGGCCGCGCACGATCATCTTCTGGTACACGGAGTAGTAGTGCTTGGGTCGACCGGTGACGACGGCCTTGACCTTGGCCGTCTTGAGGTCGGTCTCGATCTGCTCGATCACGCTGGTCAGGTACTGGTCGCGGGACGGGGCCCGCTGGCCGACCAGCCGGACGATCTCGTCGTACATCTTGGGATGCAGCGTCGCGAACGACAGGTCCTCGAGCTCCCACTTCACGGCGTTCATGCCGAGTCGATGGGCCAGCGGCGCGTAGATCTCGAGGGTCTCGCGCGCCTTCTTCTGCTGCTTGTCCTCCGGCATCCACCGCAGCGTGCGCATGTTGTGCAGGCGGTCGGCCAGCTTGATGACGAGGACACGGATGTCCCGTGCCATCGCGATCACCATCTTGCGGACGGTCTCGGCTGCCGACGCCTCGCCGTAGCGCACCTTGTCGAGCTTGGTCACCCCGTCGACGAGCTCGGCGATCTCGTCGCCGAAGTCCTCGCGGAGCGCGTCGAGCGCGTAGCCGCAGTCCTCGACGGTGTCGTGGAGCAGCGCCGCCGCGAGCGTCGGCGCCGTCATGCCGAGGTCGGCGAGGATGGTGGCGACCGCGAGCGGATGCGTGATGTAGGCCTCACCGGAGCGGCGCTTCTGGTCGCGGTGCAAGTAGGCGGCCATCTCGTAGGCCCGCTCGACCAGCCGGGCGTCGGCCTTCGGGTGGTACTTGCGCAGGGTGCGCAGCAGGGGGTCGAGCTCGGGGAAGCTCGGGCGCGATCCGGCGAGCCGGGCGAAACGGGAGCGGAATCCCCCGGAGTCCGACGCGTTGACGCTCGGGGCCGCGGGTGGCGGCTCCGTCGGAATCGGGATCTCCTTGGCCAACACCTCTCCCCGGTAGCGTCCGCCTAGTCTACGGGCGCGTCCGCATCGAGCAGCGCGGTGACCGTCACGCCGGCCGCGCGCACGCGCGCAGCGCCGCCCAGGGACGGCAGGTCCATGATGACCGCGAGGCGCACCACGTCGGCCCCGGTGCGCCGCATGAGCTCGATGGCGGCGCAGGCGGTGCCGCCGGTAGCGAGCACGTCATCGACGATCACCACGCGTGTGCCGTCACCTGCGGCGTCCTGGTGCACCTCCAGTCCGGCCGACCCGTACTCGAGGTCGTAGTCCTCCCGGTGGACGTCGCCGGGCAGCTTGCCCGGCTTGCGCAGCGTCACGAATCCGGCGCCCAGGTGGTACGCGAGGGCGGCTCCGTACGGGAACCCGCGGGCCTCCACGCCGACGACGAGGTCGACGCTGTCCCGCCCGAGGCTCACCGCCAGGAGGTCCACGGCGGTGCCGAAGGTCACGGGATCGGCCATGAGCGGCGTCAGGTCCCGGAACAGCACCCCGGGCTCAGGCCAGTCCGGGACGTCCCGCACGCGCGACCACAGCAGTCGTTCGGCCGCGCGACGGTCGAACACCGATCAGCCCTTGCCGCGCTTCGACTTCGCCTGGCGCTTGGGCTGCTGGCGCGCCGCCGAGTCCGTGCGGGTCAGGGCGCTGACGGGGCTCGTGGGTGCGGGGCCGCCATCGGCCACCTCGTCGACGGCGTCGGCGCTGCCGGCCTTGGTGCCCGGCGCGGTGCCCCGACCCTGCTTGCGGCGTGCTGCCACGCGCGCCGCGAGGGACTTCATCTCCGGCTGCTGCTCCTTGAGCTGGGCCAGGAACGGCGTGGCGATGAAGATCGACGAGTACGCTCCCGCCGCCATGCCGACCGCCAGCGCGACCGACAGGTCGAGCAGGGTGCCGGCGCCGAGGAACCCGGCCCCGACCACGATGATGGCGATCACCGGGAGCAGGGCGACGATGGACGTGTTGATGGACCGCACGAGCGTCTGGTTCACCGCGAGGTTCGCCGCCTCGCTGTACGTCATGACCGACTGCCCGGCGATGCCCCGCGTGTTCTCCTTCACCTTGTCGAACACGACGACGGTGTCGTAGAGCGAGTAGCCGAGGATGGTGAGCAGGCCGATGACCGTGGCGGGCGTGACCTCCAGGCCGGTCAGCGAGTAGATGCCGACGGTGATGACGAGGTCGTGGACCAGGGCGACGAGGGCCGCCACCGCCATGCGCCACTCGAAGTAGATGGTGAGGAAGAGCGAGACCAGGAGGATGAAGACGACCAGCCCCTGGAGCGCCTTCTTCGAGATCTCCGCGCCCCACGTGGGACCGACCACCTGGATCTTGATGTCGTCCTTCGACACCCCGCATGCCTCGGCCAGCTCACCGGAGAGCGCGGAGCCCTCCGCGGGCGTGACGGCCTCGGTCTGCACGCGGATGGTGCCGCTGCCCGTCTCGGTGACGATGGCCTGGGCGCCGGTCGCCGTCTCGGCGACCGCGCGCGCCTGCTCGACGGTGCAGGTGGCATTGGGGATCGAGAAGTCCGCTCCGCCGCGGAACTCGATGCCCAGGTTGAGACCACGGAAGAACAGCGAGCCGATGCAGACGAGCAGGATGATGGCCGAGACCACGTACCACGTCTTCCGCCGGCCCACGAAGTCGACGGACACCTCGCCCGCGTACAGACGATGACCCAGGCTGCCCAATGAGGTCATGACGACACCTCCTTGCTCGTCGTGCGCCGTCTCGAGGTGGTCGCTGACGCGCCTTCCAGGGTCGCGCCACCGAGTCGGTCGGCGTCGAGTCCGGTCCACTTGGACCCTCGCTGCATCCATGAGGAGCGGCCCATGATGACCACCAGCGGATGGGTGAAGCAGAAGGCCACGATGACGTCGATGATCGTGGTGAGGCCCAGCACGAAGGCGAAGCCGCGGACGCTGCCCACGGACAGGAAGTACAGGACCACCGCCGCCAGCAGCGACACGAAGTCCGCGGCCAGCAGGGTCCGCCTCGCCCGCACCCAGCCGGTATCGCACGCCTGCCGAAGCGACCTGCCCTCACGGATCTCGTCTCGGATTCGTTCGAAGTAGACGATGAACGAGTCGGCCGTGATGCCGATGGCGACGATGGCACCCGCGACGCCGGCCAGCGACAAGGTCAGCCCGATCGTCTTGCTCATCACGACCAGCGTCAGGTAGAGCACGATGCCGGCCACGATGAGCGACAGGACGGCGACGAGGCCGAGCGCCCGGTAGTAGACCATCAGGTAGAGGCCGACGAGCGCCAGGCCGAGCAGACCGGCGATCACGCCGGCGCGCAGCTGGTCGCTGCCGACGGTCGGGGAGACGCTGGAGATGTCGACCGGCTCCAGGGTGACCGGGAGCGCGCCGTACTTCAGGATGTTGGCGAGGTCCTTGCGCCTCCTGGGCGGTGAAGTTGCCCTCGATCTGGGCTGTGCCGCCGAGGATCGGCTCGTTGAAGCGGGGTGCCGACGTGACGACGCCGTCGAGCACGATGGCGAAGGCGTTGCAGGGGTTGGCTCCCACCGTCCCGCACTCGGGCAGCGAGGTGAGGCGGGTCGAGGCCTCGGCCAGCGCCTTGGCGCCCTCGGAGTCGAAGCTCAGGGACACGACCCAGCCGACGCCGTTCTGCGGCAGCACGGCATCGGCCCCGGTCACGTTGGTGCCCTGGATGAAGGCCGGCTCGAGGTTGTACTTCGCCGCGCCGCTGACCTCGCAGGTGCCGAGCCACTTGTCGGGGTTGTCGGGGCGACCGCCGGTGAAGTTGATCGGGTCGGTGCAGTCCAGGGCCTCGATCTGCGCCTGGAACTCCGGGGTGTTGCTGTCGGCCTGGATGAGGGGCGCCGCCGTCGGGGTGACCGACGAGGACGCACTCGCCGACGGCTCCGGGCTCGCGCCGGCGGAGGCCGCGGGCGAGGCCGACGACGTGGCGCCGGCGGAGGCCTCAGGCGAGGGGCTCGGCGACGGGCTCGGCGAGGCAGGCGCCTCCGCGGTGGCGATGGGGCTGTAGAGCCCCCACACGGGGCGGAAGTCCAGCAGCGCGGTCCGCTGGACGAGATCGACCACGCGGTCCTGGTTCACGCCGGGTACGGACACCACGATGACGGCGCCGTCGCCGGAGCCCTGGGTGGTGACCTCCGCCTCGGCCACGCCGAGGCCGTCGACGCGCTGACGGATGATCGACACCGTCTGCTGGAGCTGCTCCTCGGTGATGCTCTCGCCCTCGGTGACCGGCGTCGGCTTGAGGATGACCTGGGTGCCGCCCTGCAGGTCAAGGCCCAGGCGGATGGTCGACTCGGTGCCGGGCCAGAAGGCGACGGCGCCCAGCACGACGACCAGTGCGGCCAGGGCGACGTAGCAGCCGCGCGGGCTTGCTGCTGCTGGGCGGTGGCGCCACGATGCTCCTTCAGGATGTGCGGGTACGTCACGACATGCAGGCGCCGGCGGGCATCGGTGGACCCGCTGCGCCGCGCGGCGCGGTCAGTCTACGGGGGGCTCGGAGTCGGGTGCGTCCCGCACGGCGGTCTCGCCCTGTGCGGGCGCGTCCTCCGCGGGCTCGGCCACCGGCTCGATCACCCGGGCGATGGCCGCGGGCAGGATGCGCATGAAGACCCCGGGCGACACCTCGAGGCTGATCTGGTCGTCGGTGACCACGGCGATCGTGCCGAAGATGCCCGGCGGTGGTCATGACCTCGGCGCCCGGCTGGAGCGCGGAGAGCATCTCCTGCTGCTTGCGCTGGCGCTGCTTGCCCGGCCGGATGATGAGGAAGTAGAAGGCGGCACCGGCGCCCACGATCATGAGCAGGCTGAGCGGATCCACGAGCATCTCCCTGGCTTCGGTGCGCACCCGCGCACCTCACGAGGCTACTGCAGGGTGGTCAGCCCAGGTCGAGGGTGGGCTCGTCGGCGACCCCGGCGGGCGGCTCGGCCCCCGAGTGGCGCCAGGCGGCCGGGGTGGCCATCCGACCCCGCGGCGTGCGAACGAGCATCCCCAGCCGGACGAGGAAGGGCTCCGACACGGTCTCGATGGTCTCCGGCTCCTCACCGACGGCCACGGCGAGCGTGCGACAGGCCCGACCGGACCGCCGCCGAACCGGTTGACGAGCGCGTCGAGGACGGCCTGGTCGATGCGGTCCAGGCCCGAGGACGTCGACCTCGTACAGCTCCAGCGCGGCCCGGGCGCTGTGCCGATTGACGACGCCGTCCCCGTGGATCTGCGCCCAGTCGCGCACCCGGCGCAGGAGGCGGTTGGCGATGCGCGGGGTGCCGCGACAGCGGCCGGCGATCTCGGCCACGCCCGTCGCGGTCGACCGGCACGCTCAGCAGTCCGGCCGAGCGCTCGATGATGACCTCGAGGTCGGCGGCGTCGTAGAAGTCCAGGTGCGCGGTGAAGCCGAACCGGTCGCGCAGCGGGCTGGGCAGGAGGCCGGCGCGGGTGGTGGCCCCGACGAGGGTGAACGGCTCGATGTCGACGGGGATGGCCGTGGCGCCCGGACCCTTGCCGACCACGACGTCGATCCGGAAGTCCTCCATCGCGAGGTAGAGCAGCTCCTCGGCGGCCCGCGCGGTGCGATGGACCTCGTCGATGAAGAGCACCTCGCCGGGCTGCAGGCTGGACAGCACGGCGGCGACGTCGCCGGCGTGCTGCAGGGCCGGTCCGGCGGTCATGCGCAGCGGTCGCCCGAGCTCCGTGGCGATGATGCTGGCCAGGGTGGTCTTGCCCAGGCCCGGCGGTCCGCTGAGCAGCACGTGGTCGGCGGCGCGGCCACGACGGTTGGCCGCCTCCAGCACCAGGCCGAGCTGGGACTTGACCCGCTCCTGGCCGATGAACTCCGCCAGCGAGGTGGGCCGAAGGGCGCCCTCGACGACGGCATCGTCCGGATCGGACTCGGCGCTGAGGGTCACGAGCGGTCCAGCCCGCGCAGGGCGACCTTGAGCAGGGAGCCGATGTCGGCGTCGTCGCCCGCCGCGGTGGCGGTGGCCGCGAGCTCCGGGTCGATGGCCGACGACGGCAGCGTCGGCCTCACGGGCCGACCAGCCGAGCGACGTCAGGCCCGGCAGCCACGGCCTGCTGCCAGCCGTGCCGCCGGCCCGCCGGAGGGTCCGCGGTCGGCCGCGGGCCCCGCCGTCGCCGGTCCGAGGCGGTCGGCGAGCTCCAGGATCAGCCGCTGCGCCCCCTTGCGCCCGATGCCCGGGACGCGCCATGAGCGCGGTCTCGTCGGAGGCGCTGACGGCCCGCCGGAGCTCGTCGGGGCTCAGGGTGGCCAGCAGCGCCATGGCGATCCGCGGGCCGATGCCCGACACGGTCTGCACGTGCTCGAACACGGTGCGCTCGTCGGCGCTGGTGAAGCCGTAGAGGGTCCAGCCGTCCTCGCGCACGACCATGCTGGTCATGAGCTCGACGTGGTCGCCGTGCCGCAGGCCGAGCGCCGTGCCCGGCGTGCAGGACACCGTCAGCCCGACCGAGCCGAGGTCGACGACGACGAGGTCGGCCCCGGCAGTCGCGACCGTGCCGCGCACGAAGGAGATCATCGGGCGGCGGCCACGGCGTCGCGGAGCCGGCGCTGGGCCGGGCCGCGCCAGAGCTGGCAGATCGCGATCGCGACCGCGTCGGCGGCGTCGGCGGGCCGCGGCGGCCCCGGCAGCCGCAGCAGCCGGGTGACCATGGCCGTGACCTGGGGCTTCTCGGCGCGGCCGCTGCCCGGTGACGGCGGCCTTGACCTCGGTGGGGGTGTGCAGGGCGACGGGGATGCCGCGCTGGCCGGCGATCAGCAGGCCCATGGCCGCCGCCTGGGCGGTGCCGGTGGCGGTGCTGACGTTGTGCTGGCTGAAGACCCGCTCGATGGCGATCGCGTCCGGCGCGAACTCGTCGACCAGGGCCACCAGGCCCGCGTGCACGAGGGCCAGGCGCTGCTCGAGCGGCAGGGTCGGCCTCGGTGCGGATGACGCCGATGTGGACGCCGGTCAGCGTGGCCGCCCGGGGCCCCGTCGACCACGGCGGTGCCGCAGCGGGTGAGGCCCGGATCGATGCCGAGGACGCGCACCACCCACCTCCGCTTCGCCCCGCCGGCGCCCGGTCCGTCCGAACACCTGTTCGGAAGGCTAGTGGGTGCCACCGTCAGAGCTCGGCACCTGCGGCGTCGGGAGCGGGCGTGTCGTCGGTCGTGGGCGGCGGCCGCGTAGCGGTCGGCCGGGCCGACCGGCGCGCCCGGTGACCGCCGCGAATCCGGCGCGGAGGTCCTCGACGAGGTCGTCGAGGTCGGTGACCGCGCGGTCGTCGGCGGACACGCCCGACGAAGGCCGTGCCGTCGTAGGTCACCATCGTGATGTTGACCGCCGCCCCGATGGTGGCCACGAGCGGGTAGGCCGCCAGCATGCGCGCGCCGGCGAGGTACAGCGGGATCGGCGGCCCGGGCACGTTGCTCGTCGTCACGTCGGAGGCCTGCGCCGCCTGGGCGAGCATCGGCACCGGCACGAACCAGCTGACCTCGGCCAGCGGATCGGCCAGCCGGATCGCCGGCTCGGCCTGCCAGTGCGCGACGAGGTCGTGCGCCTCCTGCATGTGCTCGACCGTGGTCAGCCCGGCGATCGGCAGCGGGAAGCGGGCGATGCTGACGGCGTTCGACGCCTGCGCGCTGCGGTCGCCCGCATCGCCGCGCAGGCTGATCGGCACGTTGACGCGGAGCTCCTCGACGACCACGCCGTGGCGTCGGTGGTAGGCGTCCATGCCTGCGGCGATCGCCGCCATGAAGGCGTCGTTGACGCTGAAGTCGTGCTCCTTGGCGGCGTGCGCGGATCCCGGCGAACGGCAGGTCGAAGGCGGCGAACCGGTACGTCGTGCCCCGCCCGATCATCACCGGAGACAGCGGGCCGTCGGGCACCGAGGTGAAGCGGCCGATCGAGGTGACGGTGCTCCAGGCACGGCCCCAGGTGGCTCGGGTCTCGGTGACGGTGCCCTTGGCGAAGTCGAGCGCGCCGCGCACGGTCGACACGGCCAGGTCGGTGCCGCGGCGGAGGTTGTCGGCGAGGTTGGCGTAGGTGATGTCGCGGATCCCGACGTCCTCGGCCTCGGGCGCGGCCGGGGCCACCGCCTCGTCCGGGTCGGAGTCGGGGCCGAACTCGAACAGGCTCAGGCCCATCATCACGGTGGCCTGGCCGTCGGCGATCGAGTGGTGCAGCTTCAGCAGGAAGGCCGCCTGCCCGTCCGGCAGCCCCTCGATCAGCGCGGCCTCCCACAGCGGACGGTTGTGGTCGAAGTCGGTCAGGCTCATGCGCCGGGCGTCGTCGAGGAGCTCGCGCCAGCCGGCCCCCTCGGGCAGCCGGTAGCGACGCAGGTGCACGTCGATGTCGAAGTCGGGATCGACGGCCAGCCGCGGTGCCGAGAAGCCCGAGCGCTCCGTACAGCGGCCGCATGCGCAGCGCCGGCACGAACAGCGTGAGACGCTCGATGCGCGCGCGCAGGCGGGACCAGTCCGGGGCCTGCTCCAGGACGGTGAGCGCCACGACCGTGGAGCGCATGGTCGGGTCGCCGCTGGCGGTGCGGAAGGTGGCGGCGTCCCAGCCGCGCATCTGCGTGCCGACGAAGTCGTTCACGGCTATCCGACCGATTCCATGATCTCGTCGCTGACGTCGAAGTTGGCGTACACGTTCTGCACGTCGTCGCTGTCCTCGAGCGCCTCGATCAGCCGGAAGACCTTGCGGGCACCGTCCTCGTCGAGGTCGACGCTGACGCTGGGCAGGAAGTTGGCCTCGGCCGACTCGTAGTCCATGCCCGCCGCCTGGACGGCCGTGCGCACGGCGACCATGTCGGTGGCCTCGGAGACGATCTCGAAGGACTCGCCGAGGTCGTTGACCTCCTCCGCGCCCGCGTCGAGCACCACCATGAGGATGTCGTCCTCGGTCACGCCCTCGGCCTTGGGCACGATCACCACGCCCTTGCGGGCGAACAGGTAGGAGACGGATCCGGGGTCGGCCATCGACCCGCCGTTGCGAGTCAGCGCGACGCGCACGTCGGTCGCGGCCCGGTTGCGGTTGTCCGTCAGGCACTCGACCAGCAGCGCGACGCCGCTCGGGCCGTAGCCCTCGTACATGATCGTCTGCCAGTCCGCTCCGCCGGCCTCGGCGCCCGAGCCGCGCTTGACCGCGCGCTCGATGTTGTCCAGCGGCACCGAGTTCTTGCGGGCCTTCTGGACGGCGTCGTAGAGGGTGGGGTTGCCGTTGACGTCGCCGCCGCCCATGCGGGCGGCGACCTCGATGTTCTTGATCAGCCGAGCGAAGAGCTTGCCGCGGCGCGCGTCGACGACCGCCTTCTTGTGCTTGGTGGTCGCCCATTTGGAGTGACCGCTCATGGTTTCCTCACCATCTCGACAAAGAGCTCGTGGATCCTCAGGTCGCCGGTCAGCTCCGGGTGGAAGGCCGTCGCCAGCAGCCGGCCCTGCCGGACGGCCACGATCGTACCGTCGGCGCCGTCGCGGCTGACGGTCGCGAGCACCTCGACGTCCGGCCCGATCCGATCGACGCGTGGAGCACGGATGAACACCGCCCGGAACGGCTCCGGGCCGACCGCAGGGATGTCGAGGTCGGTCTCGAAGGAGTCGACCTGACGGCCGAAGGCGTTTCGCCGCACCGTGACGTCGAGCCCGCCGATGGTCTCCTGGTCCGGACGGGCGTCGGTGACCGTGTCCGCGAGCATGATCATGCCCGCGCAGGAGCCGTACATCGGCAGGCCCGCGGCCCGCGCCACCCGCAGCGGCTCGAGGAAGCCGTCGAGCACGGCCAGCTTCGACATGGTCGTCGACTCGCCCCCCGGAATGACGAGGGCGTCGATGCCGTCGAGCTGGTCGACGCTGCGCACGGGGGCCGATCGCGCACCGGCAGCCTCGAGCGACCGCACGTGCTCGCGCACGTCACCTTGCAGTGCGAGGACCCCGATCAGAGGTCCGCGGCTCACCAGCCCCGATCCTCCAGGCGGTGGTGCACCGGGATGTCGGCGACGTTGATGCCGACCATCGCCTCGCCGAGCCCGCGCGACACCTTGGCGACGATGTCGGGGTTGTCGAAGTGCCGGGTGGCCTGGACGATCGCCTGCGCCCGCTTCTCCGGCTCGCCGGACTTGAAGATGCCCGAGCCGACGAAGACGCCGTCGGCGCCGAGCTGCATCATCATCGCGGCGTCGGCCGGGGTCGCGATGCCGCCGGCGGTGAACAGCACGACGGGCAGAGCACCCCGCTCGGCCACCTCGACCACCAGGTCGTACGGGGCCTGGAGCTCCTTGGCCGCGACGTACAGCTCGTCCTTGGACATCGAGGTGAGCCGGGCGATCTCGCCGCGGATCGTGCGCATGTGGGTGACCGCGTTCGACACGTCACCGGTGCCCGCCTCGCCCTTCGAGCGGATCATCGCCGCGCCCTCGGTGAGACGGCGCAGCGCCTCGCCCAGGTTGGTGGCGCCGCAGACGAAGGGCACGGTGAACTGCCACTTGTCGATGTGGTTGGCGTAGTCGGCCGGCGTGAGGACCTCGGACTCGTCGATGTAGTCGACGCCGAGCGACTGGATGACCTGTGCCTCGGCGAAGTGGCCGATCCGCGCCTTCGCCATGACCGGGATCGACACCGCCTCGATGATGCCGTCGATCATGTCCGGATCGGACATGCGCGACACGCCGCCCTGAGCGCGGATGTCGGCGGGCACGCGCTCGAGCGCCATGACCGCGACGGCGCCGGCGTCCTCGGCGATCTTCGCCTGATCGGGGGTGACGACGTCCATGATGACGCCGCCCTTGAGCATCTCGGCCATGCCGCGCTTGACCCGGTCCGTACCGACCACGGGGGATACGTCCGTCACTTCGACCTCGCTTGTTGGCCCACCATGCGCACGGCCGCCTGCCGTGCCCAGGCCTCAATCCTAGGCCCTGTGCCGGGGTCCGCCAGCACCGCGTGCGTGGCCCCTCGCGCTAGCGGACGGGGAGTCCCTCGGGCATCGAGTCGTCCATCTCCCACGTCTCGGGCCACGGCGTGTGGCCGGCCAGCCGGAACAGGCGCACCATCCGCTGCCGGCGCAGCTGGCGGCAGGCGCGGACCGCGTCGTTGTGGAAGCGCCGCGTCAGCTGGACCCGGCGGCAGGCCGCGTCGAGCTCGTCGAGCATGTCCGCCCCCTCAGGAGCCGTGACGACCACGGCGACGTCCTCAGGATCGAGCGCGGCCACCAGGGCGGCCGTCAGGTCCGACTCGGCGAGGGCGTGCTCGTCGTCGCTGAGGTCCGGTGCGGTGCGCGCCCGGTGGGCCGCCGAGGCGAGCAGGAGGCTGGACGCGGGATCCAGCACCTGGGCCGACGCGAGCTCGAGGCACACCGACGACCGGCGCAGCAGTTGCGCGTCCAGGGCCAGGCGCGACATCTCGATCCGGCGGTGCAGGTGGTCGAGGCGACCGGCCGTCATGCTCAGGTACAGGCCCACGAGGATCACGACGACGAGCGCGACGACTCCGACGACCACCCACCCGCTCATGCGGAGTCCGCCCGTCCGCTGAGTCGGCCGACGAGCTGGCCGCGCAGGTCCTCGGTCACCTTCTCCCCCGGCATGTGCACGCTGTCGTAGACGGCGATGACGTCGTCGACGACGTGGTCCCAGTCGAACCGGCGCACGCGCGCATCCGCAGCCCGCACGTACTGCGCCGCGGACCTCGGATCGCGCAGGAGCTCGACCACGGCCGTCGCGAGGGCGTCGGCGTCCTCGTTCGGGAACAGCCGGCCGCAGGCGCCGTCCTCGAGCACCCGGCGGAAGGCCGGCAGGTCGGAGGCGACGACGGCGGCCTGGGCGGCCATCGCCTCGACCAGGACGATGCCGAAGGACTCGCCTCCGGTGTGCGGCGCGACGTAGACGTCGACCGACCGCAGGGCTCGGGCCTTGTCCTCGTCGCTGACCCGGCCCAGGAAGCGCACGTGGGCGAGCGCCTCGGCCGGCAGCTCCTCGCGCGCCTCGTCGACGTCGCCCGGTCCGGCGACGAGCACCTGCACGTCCGGCACCGCGGCGACGATGCCCGGCAGGGCGTCCATGAGGACGGCCAGCCCCTTGCGCGGCTCGTCCATCCGGCCCAGGAACACGACGGTGGGCCGGTCGGGATCGACGCCCTCCAGCCGGTCCTGCGCGGCGAAGGCCGATACGCGAACGCCGTTGGGGATGAGGACGGCGTCGCCGCCGAGGTGCGTGACGAGGGTGCGGCGGGCGTCCTCGCTGACCGCGATGCGGCCGCGGACCTTCTCCATGGCCGTCTGCCCGATGTAGTAGCCCGCCGACATGATGCGCGAGCGGTCGTGCGAGGAGTGCCAGGTCGCGACGATCGGGCCGCGCGCCGACCCACAGCGCGAGGATCGACAGGCTCGGCGCGACCGGCTCGTGCACGTGCAGGATGTCGAAGTCGCCGTCGCGGATCCAGCCGCGGACGCGACGGGTGGCCTTGACCCCGAAGCTCAGCCGGGCGACCGAGCCGTTGTAGCGCACGGCGATCGGGCGGCCGCCGTCGACGACCCACGACGGCAGGTCGTCGCGGGTCGTCGACCGGCGCCAGCACGCTCACCTCGTGGCCGTGGTCGCTCAGCGCCATGGCGAGGTCGGCGACGTGCGAGCGCACGCCGCCGGGCACGTCCCAGGCGTAGGGGCAGACGAGGCCGACCCTCACGTCGCGGACTCCTGCGGCTGCGGCGCGCGGCGGCGCTCGGTCGAGGTCGGCGAGCCAGACCGGCTGCATCATGTGCCAGTCCACGCTGTGGTCGCGGATGGCCGACTCGAACGCCGCGGCGATGCCCTGCGTCACCTGCCGGATGCGCTCCTCGCGGGTCCCGTCGGCCGGCACCTCGACCCGCTCGTGCACGATGCCGGTCGCCATCGGGCCGTCGTACCACAGGCTCACCGGGTGGATCGGGGCGCCGGTGAGCATGCCCGAGCACGGCCGGGCCGGCCGGGCAGCGAGGCGGGCTCGCCGAACAGGTCGACCACCACGCCGTTGCGGCCGATGTCGCGGTCACCCATGAGGGGCACGAGCCGGCCCTCCTTGAGCCGGCGCGCCAGCGTGCGGATGATGTCGGGCTCGCCCGTCGGCAGGATCTCCATGCCCAGCGACTCGCGGTACTCCACGAAGCGCTCGTACAGGCCCTCGGGCTTGAGCCGCTCGGCCACGGTGGTGAGGCCCGCCGTAGCGCAGGCACCCCCACGCACCGGCGTGGTCCCAGTTGCCGCCGTGGTTGACGACCATGATCGCGCCGGTGCCGGCCGCCATCGCGTCGTCCATGCGGACCTTGTGCTCGAGGTCGAAGGTGGACGAGACCTGCTCGGGCGTCCACGTGGGCAGCCGGAACGCGTCGCACCAGTAGCGCAGGTAGCTGCGCATGCCGAGGTGGCTGAGCTCGCGCAGGTCGGCGGCGCTGGCCTCCGGGTGGATGCGCGCCAGATTGCGCTCGAACTGCAGCGACCCCCCCGCCGCGCTTGCGCCAGATGCGCGTCGGCCGCACGGTCGAAGGTGGCGTACGCGGCCCGCGGCGGCAGCCGCTTGACGATGCTCCAGCCCGGCGGCGAACGCCCACTCGGTGGCCGCGTCGCTCGCTCCACCGACCAGCCGCCGAGGTGCCGGCGGGCGTGCGTCACTCATGCGGCTCCGCACGACGGGACGGGTGCAGCTGGGCGCGCACGACGATGATCCGCTGGCCGATCGTCACGAGGCCGAGGGCGCCCAGCAGCCACAGCGCCGCGGGCAGCACGTAGGGCACGCCGAATCCGGTGAGCAGAGCGGCCACCGCCACGACGATGAGCCGCTCGGCGCGCTCGGCGATGCCGACGTTCGCGGTGGCGCCGACCGCCTCGGCGCGCGCCTTGGAGTACGAGGTCACCTGGCCGGTCACGAGCGCCAGCGTCGCCGCCGCGGTGATCCAGGGCTGGTCGTGGAAGGCGCCGTAGAGCGCCAGGCCGCCGAAGATCGCGCCGTCGGACAGCCGGTCGAGGGTGGCGTCGAGGAAGTTGCCCCACGGACCGGACGTCCCGGCCATGCGGGCCATGGTGCCGTCGAGCAGGTCGCTGAGGGTGAGCAGGACCAGCAGCACGACGGCGACGACGAACCAGCCCTGCGGGAGGCACACGAGGGCGACGGCGACGGCGCCGGCCGTGCCGACGAGCGTCACGGCGTCCGGTGAGACGTGCATGCGCAGCAGCAGCCGGGCTGGCGGCTCGACGACCCCGCTGACCATCTTGCGCGCGGCAGGGTTGTTCAGCACCCCTCGATGGTATCGGCCGCCGAGCGGTGCGCCCGAGGCCCGCCGCGAAATCGGTTGCATCGGGTGCACGGCAGGGTGAAGAGTTGCAGGACACCAGCGAAGGAGCCTCGACCATGGCCGACAAGCGCACGGACAAGAAGTCCGGAGCCGCCCCCGTTGCATCAGCGCCGGACCGGATCCGCAACGTCGCACTCGTCGGACCGGCCGGCTCGGGGAAGACCTCGCTGATGGAGTCGCTCCTGCATGCCGCAGGGGCGATCACTCGTCGCGGCGCCATCGCCGACGGCAGCACGGTCGGCGACTACGACCCCGTGGCCGTGCGCCAGAAGCGCTCGGTGAACCTGTCGGTGGCCTCCTTCGCCTGGAAGGACGTGGTCGTCAACCTCATCGACACGCCCGGGTACGCCGACTTCACCGGGGAGCTGCGCGCCGGACTCCGCGGCGCCGACGCCGCGCTGTTCGTGGTGTCCTCGGTCGACGGCGTCGATGCGAGCACCGCTCGGCTGTGGGACGAGTGCGAGGCCGTGTCGATGCCGCGCGCCGTGGTCGTCACGAATCTCGACAAGGAGCGCGCCGACTTCGACGAGACGGTCGCTGTCTGCCAGCGCGTCTTCGCCGGCGGCGGCGGCGTCCTGCCGCTGTTCCTCCCCCTGCACGGCGACGACGGCACGGTCGCCGGCTTCATCGACCTCCTCGACGAGGAGCTGTGGGACTGGAGCAGCGGCACCGTGACCGTGCGGCCCGCCGAGGACGAGCACCGCTCGCTGGTCGACACCGCCCGCGGCGAGCTCATCGAGGGCGTCATCACCGAGTCCGAGGACGAGTCGCTCATGGACCGCTTCATGGGCGGCGAGCACATCGACATCGAGCTGCTGACCACGGACCTCGAGCGCGCGGTGGCGCGCGGCCACTTCCACCCCGTCATGGGGCATGCGGTCACCGCGGCCAACGTCGGCGCCGAGCTGATCCTCGACCTCATCGTCCGCGCCTTCCCGTCACCCCTCGAGCACCCGCTGCCGACCGTGACCCGGGTCGACGGCTCCCCCGCCACCCCGATCACCGCCTCGGCCGACGGCCCCCTGTGCGCCGAGGTCATCAAGACGACGAGCGACCCCTACGTCGGCAAGGTCTCGATCGTCCGCGTGTTCTCCGGCACGCTGCGCAGCGACGCGGTGGTGCACGTGTCCGGGCACTTCGGCGGCGGCACCGGGCACGAGGACCACGACGTCGACGAGCGCATCGGGCACCTCACGTCGATGGTGGGCAGCCAGTTCAGCGACATCCCGCAGGCCGTCGCGGGCAGCATCGTCGCCGTGGGCAAGCTGACGCGTGCGGAGACCGGCGACACGCTCTCGGCGCCCGAGGCGCCGCTGCTCATGGAGCCGTGGCACATGCCGCTGCCGCTGCTGCCGGTGGCCATCACGGCCCACAGCGCCGGCGACGACGACAAGCTCGGCACGGCCCTGGCCCGCATCGCCGCCGAGGATCCGACGCTGCGCATCGAGCACCCCGAGGAGACCGGGCAGATCGTCCTGTGGACCCTCGGCGAGGCCCATGCCGACCTGATCGTCGACCGCATCAAGACGCGCTACGGCGTCGAGGTGGATGCCACCGAGATGCGCGCGTCCCTGCGCGAGACCTTCTCCGGGCCAGCGCCGGGCAACGGTCGGCTGGTCAAGCAGTCCGGCGGCCACGGCCAGTACGCGGTCGTCGACATCACCGTCGAGCCGCTGCCCCCGGGCTCGGGCTTCGAGTTCGTCGACAAGATCGTCGGCGGCGCGGTCCCCCGCAACTACATCCCGTCGGTCGAGAAGGGCGTCCGGCACCAGATGACGCAGGGCGTCGCGGCCGGCTACCCCGTGGTCGACATCCGCGTGACGCTCGTCGACGGCAAGTTCCACACGGTCGACTCGTCCGACATGGCCTTCCAGAGCGCGGGCGGCCTCGCGCTGAAGGACGCCGCCACGCGGACGACGATCAACCTGCTGGAGCCGATCGTGACGCTGACCGTCGACGTCCCGGACGAGCACGTCGGCGCGGTCATCGCCGACGTGTCCACCCGTCGCGGCCAGATCCGCGGGACCACGTCGCTGCCCGGCGGTCGTTCGCAGGTCGTGGCCGACGTGCCCGAGGTGGAGATCTCGCGGTACGCGATCGACATCCGCAGCATCACGCACGGCACCGGGGACTTCCGCCGCGAGCCGGCCGGCTACGCGCCGGTGCCGGCGAACGTCGCCAAGAAGCTGATCGAGGGCTAGGCCCGCGCCGCTCGCACGCCGCGTGCGCCGCTCAGATCGTGGGCCACGGATCCCCGGCGCGCCCGGTCTGCGTCGGTTCGAGCCCGCCGTCAGCGGGGCCGTCGAACCGCAGGCGCCAGCCCTGCGTCGACAGCGGGCGGTAGCGGTGCTCCGCACCTCGCACCTCGACGACGTCGCCGGCTCGACGAGGACGGTCACGACGCCGTCGACCGTGACGAACTCCATGAGCCCCCGTCCCGACAGCACGACGTGCAGCTCGTCGACGGGGTTCACGTGCCAGGCCGCCATCCCGCCGTCGACGTCGTCCGACGCCTCCGCCTCGACCTGGCCGCGCACGTGGCGGGCTCCCTCGGGAAGCACCGACGCGACGAGCTCCGGACGGGCGTCGCCGGTGGCGGCGTCGACCGCGTGCAGGCGGACGCCGGCCGCATCGAGCAGCCCGCGCGCCGACGCCTCGTCCCGGCCGATCACGCGCGACACGTCAGCTCGCTTCCCACTCGGCCGCGAGGAGGTCGCGGGTGTCGTTGAGCAGCTGCGGGATGACCTTGGTGCCGCCGATGATCGGCATGAAGTTGGAGTCGCCGCCCCAGCGCGGCACGACGTGCTGGTGCAGGTGGCCGGCGATCCCGGCCCCGGACACCGATCCCTGGTTCATGCCGATGTTGAAGCCGTGGGCCCCGGCGACCGCGCGCACGACACGCATGGCCTTCTGCGTGAATGCGCCGAGCTCGGCCACCTCGGCGTCCGAGAGGTCGGTGTAGTCGGCGACGTGGCGATAGGGGCAGATCATGAGGTGCCCGGCGTTGTACGGGTACAGGTTGAGGACGCCGTAGACGAGCTCGCCGCGGGCGACGACCAGTCCCTCGTCGACCGGCAGCCCGGGCGCACGGCAGAACGGGCACTGCTCCCCCGCCTCGTGGTCGTCCGGCTTGCCCTCCCCGCGCAGGTACACCATGCGGTGCGGGGTGTAGAGCCGCTCCCAGGCGTCCGTCACGTCAGACCTGCACGCGCGCGGCGATGGCGCCCACGATCTCCTCGATCGCCGCGTCGACGGGGACGCCGTTCTTCTGCGTGCCGTCGCGATAGCGGAAGGAGACGGCGCCGGCCTCGACGTCGTCGTCGCCGGCGATGAGCATGTACGGAACCTTGGACTTCTGCGCGTTGCGGATCTTCTTCTGCATGCGATCGTCGGCGGTGTCGACCTCGACCCGCACCCCGTGCGCCCGAAGTCGGGCCGCGACGCCGGCCAGGTAGTCGTTGTGGCCGTCGGTGACGGGAATCGCGACCACCTGCACCGGGGCGAGCCAGGGCGGGAACGCGCCGGCGTAGTGCTCGAGCAGCACCGCGAAGAAGCGCTCGATGGACCCGAACAGCGCCCGGTGGATCATGACCGGCCGCTGGCGGGTGCCGTCGGCGGCCTGGTACTCGAGGTCGAAGCGCTCGGGCAGGTTGAAGTCGACCTGGATCGTCGACATCTGCCACGTCCGGCCGATGGCGTCCCGCGCCTGGACCGAGATCTTCGGGCCGTAGAACGCTGCGCCGCCCTCGTCCATCACGAGTTCCAGCTCCTGCTTCTCGCGCGGCCAGGCGCAGGGTCCGCGTCGCCTCCTCCCAGACCTCGTCGGTGCCGACCGACTTGTCTGGGTCGCGGGTCGACAGCTCGAGGTAGAAGTCGTCCAGCCCGTAGTCGCGCAGGAGGTCGAGCACGAAGGTCAGCAGCCGGTCCAGCTCCTCCGGCATCTGCTCCTTGGTGCAGTAGATGTGCGCGTCGTCCTGCGTGAAGCCGCGCGCCCGGGTCAGCCCCTGAACGACGCCCGACTTCTCGTAGCGGTACACGGTGCCGAACTCGAACAGCCGCAGCGGCAGCTCACGGTACGAGCGTCCCCGGGCGTCGAAGATGAGGTTGTGCATCGGGCAGTTCATCGGCTTGAGGTAGTAGTCGACGCCCTGCTTGCGCACCACGCCGTCGGCGTCCACCTCTGCGTCGAGCTGCATCGGGCGGGTACATGCCCTCGGCGTACCAGTCGAGGTGCCCGGACTGCTCGAACAGGGCGCCCTTGGTGATGTGCGGGCTGTTGACGAACTCGTAGCCGCCCGCCTCGTGCGCGCGCCGCGAGTAGTCCTCCATGACGCGGCGGACGACGCCACCCTTGGGGTGGAAGACCGCCAGCCCGGATCCGATCTGCTCGGGGAACGAGAACAGGTCGAGCTCGGCGCCCAGCCGCCGATGGTCGCGGCGCTCGGCCTCCTCGAGGAAGGTCAGGTAGCGCGCGGAGCTCGTCCTTCGACGGCCAGGCGGTGCCGTACACGCGCTGCAGCTGCTCGTTGCGCTGGTCGCCGAGCCAGTACGCCGCCGCGGTGCGCATGAGCTTGACGGCGTTCTGCGGGATGTAGCGCGTGTCCGGCACGTGCGGCCCGCGGCACAGGTCTCCCCAGCACCGCTCGCCGCTCTTCGCGTCGACGTTGTCGTAGATGGTCAGCTCGGCACCGCCGACCTCCATGACGTCGGCACCGCCCTCGCTGCCGATCAGGCGCAGCTTGTACGGCTCGTCGGCCAGCTCGCGGACGGCCTCGTGCTCCGACACCACGCGGCGCTGGAACCGCTGCCCGGACTTGATGATCGCCACCATGCGCTTCTCGAGCGCGACGAGGTCCTCGGGAGTGAAGGGCGTCTCGACGTCGAAGTCGTAGTAGAAGCCGTCCTTGACCGGCGGCCCGATGCCGAGCTTCGCGTCGGGAAAGGCGTCCTGCACGGCCTGCGCCAGCACGTGCGCCGCGGAGTGACGCAGGACGGCCAGGCCTTCGGGGGTGTCGACCGTGACCGCCTCGACGACGTCGGTGTCCGTGACGGGGGTCGACAGGTCGCGGAGCTCGCCGTTGATGCGGGCCACCACGACCGACCGGTCGCCGCCCACGATGTCCAGGGCGGTTGTGGCCACCGGTCTTCTCCTTGTCGGCACGCAGCCTCGCGGCAGCAGGGTGGGACGACTTCGGTGGGCGATACTGGGTTCGAACCAGTGACCCCTCGCGTGTGAAGCGAGTGCTCTACCACTGAGCCAATCGCCCGAAGCCCGAGCAGTCTATCCCAGCCCTCGTGCGCGGGGCGTGTGAGGCGGCTCATCGGCGGTTCGGTGGGCTACCTTCGTGGTAACTACGAGTCGGAGGGTGCCCTCATGCAACCCACATCGTCACGAACGCGACGGCTTGGTGGCGTCGTCGCCGCCGCGGTCGCCAGCGCCGCACTTCTGCTCGGCGCCCTCGTCGCCGCCCCGCCGGCCGCTGCCGTCTCCTCGACGGTCTCGATCGCGGGCGTCCAGGCCACCGGGAACATCGGCGTGAACCAGTACCTCGTCATCACCGACGTCCTCAACGGCTCGCAGTGCGCCGGCGTCCAGGCCCCCACGATGACCGTCTACGGGAACGCCAACAACAACACGCAGGTCCTCGGGCAGGCCACCTTCCAGTCCTGCCAGGGCAACACCTTCCAGTACCTGTTCCCGTGGGCGCCGAACCAGGCGACGGTCTGGTACGTCTACGCGCAGGACTCGTACGGCTCGAAGTCGCCCTCGTACCGCTCGGCCGTGAACACCGGCGCCACGACGACCACGATCTCGGCGCCCAACTCCGCGAAGCTCGGCCAGGCGACCACGGTCTACGCGACGGTGGCGGCAGCCAATGGCGGCACGTTCTCCGCCCAGGGCACGGTGGCCTTCACGATCGTCGGCGGCGGGACCATCGGGACCGCCACCCTCAACCAGGCGATCCCGGCCGTGGCGAGCATCCAGTGGACCCCCGGAGCACTCGGCACCGTGTCCTTGCAGGCGACGTACACGCCGGTCAACGCCGGACAGCCCAACCAGAACACCAACTGCGGCAGCAGCTGCACCAGTGCGCCCGACGTGGTGTCGGTGACCACCAGCGGGGTCAACGTCTATCTCGCCAACCCGCCGAGCATGGCCGCCGGCATTCCGGCGACCCTGACCGCGATCGTCAGCGCCGTGCCGCCCGCCGGCACGGTCACCTTCACCGTGAACGGCTCGGCGATCTCCACGGTCGCCGTTCCGACCAGCGGAACCACGACGACCACCTGGGTGCCGCCGGCCGCGGGCACCTACACGATCGGTGCGAACTGGGCCGGGTCCAACGGCCTGACCGGAACGTCGCAGGAGACGGTGACCGTCGCGTCCGCGCCCTCCCAGGTCGACCAGATCGTGATCGTGACCTCGGCCGGCACCACGCTGGTACCCGGATCGACGTACTCCGTCCCCAACGGCACGTCGCTGACGTTCACCTCGTCGACGGCCTCCGGTGCGGCGCTCACGTTCTCCGAGACCGGCCCCTGCACGCTCACGTCGAGCACGTTCAGCGCCAACCAGGGCAACGGCACCTGCCGCATCACGGCCAGCAGCCCCGGCGGCAACGGCTACGGCCCGGTGACCGACACGGTGATCGCCAACCTGGTGCCCGGCACCCAGACCGCGAAGCTCGCGGCCCCGGCCTCGGGCAACGTCAACGTCGGCAAGACGGTGACGCTCGAGAAGCCCAACCAGGGCAAGACCAACGCGAAGCAGACCATCTCCTGGAAGATCACGAGCGGCAAGGGCTCGATCTGCAACCTGTCCTTCCCGTCCGACGGCTCGGTGAAGCTGAAGATCGTGAAGAAGGGCACCTGCAAGGTCCAGGCCAACGCGAAGGCCGTATCCGGGCAGTGGAACGCCTACCAGAAGAACTGGAAGTACAAGGGCGTGTAGTCGCCTCGAACGACAACGGATGTGGCCCCGACGTCGACGTCGGGGCCACATCCGTTTCGTACTGCCGAACTGACCGATCATTGGGCTACGGTCGAGACACCTTCAACCAGAGGAGTCCGATCGTGGACCTCAGCTTCCTGCGGCGCCCCGTGCGCCGAACCGCCGCGACCGTCGGCGGCCTCGTCCCTCGTCGGTCGCGGGCCTGGCCATCGCGACCGCCCCGACAGCCTCGGCAACCACGGCCGTCTCCCTGACCGGCGTCTCCGCCAACGGACAGGTCGGGGTGCCCCAGAACCTCGTCATCACGGCCACCGTCGACGGCGGGGCGTGCGGCAGCATCCTGACCCCCGGCGCCACGATCCTCACCACCGTGACCGGCCCGCCGCAGACCGTCGGCACCGCCACGTTCGCGCGCTGCGTCGGCAACGCCTTCCAGTACACGTACCAGTGGCTGCCCGCCGGAGCCGGCGTCTTCTACGTCACCGCCCAGGTGGCAGACGGCACCTCCAACGCCTCCAGGTCGGCGATCACCGCGGTCCCGACGACGACCCGCATCACCCTCGCCAACACGGTGACGCTCGGCCAGCCCACGACCGTCACGGCCTCGGTCACGGCGAACAACGGCAGCCTCGCGTCTCCGCAGGGAGCGATCCAGTTCTCCATCGTCGGTGGCGGCAACATCGGCGGTCCGGTGCCGCTCAACAACGCGGTGCCCTCGACGACCCAGATCCAGTGGACGCCTGCGGTCCTTGGCTCGGCCAGCCTCATCGCGACGTACATCCCGTCGTCGACGAACTTCACGTGCGGCTCCACCTGCCTGAGCTCTCCCGACACCGTCCAGGTGACCAACACCGGCGTCAAGATGTACCTCGCCAACCCGCCCGTCGCCGCGGCCGGCTCGCCCACCACGCTGACCGCGGTCGTGAGCGTCGTCCCGCCGTCAGGCACCGTGCGCTTCACGATCAACGGCAGCAACATCGGCACCGTCGGAGTGCAGGGCAACGGCCAGGCGCAGATCTCCTGGACCCCGCCGACCACGGGCTCCTTCGCCGTCGGGGCGTACTGGAACGGCGCCGGCAACCTGTCCGCCTCGGCCACCGACACCCTCACCGTGGGCACGGCACCGGCGCAGGCGGACCAGATCCGGGTCGTCACGGCGGACGGCACGGTCCTCACGCCGGGAGCGTCGTACACGGGAGCGAACGGGACGACGATCACGTTCACAGCGAGCACGGCATCGGGCGCCCCCGTCACGTACGCGGTGTCGGGACCCTGCACCCTCACGGGCAACACCTTCTCGGTCAACCAGGGCAACGGGCAGTGCCGCGTCACGGCCATCGAGCATCGGTGGCAACGGCTACGGCCCGGCGACCGCGACCGTGACGGTCAACCTCGTCCCGGGCACCCAGGCGCCGCGCGGCAACGTCCGCGCCTCGGGCCGGGTGAACCGCGGCTCGACCGTCACCCTCGTGACGGCGGCCAACAACGTCACCAACGCCGGACAGCGCATGTCGTGGCGGATCACCAGTGGCAGCAACTTCTGCCAGCTGCGGTTCCCGTCCAACGGCAACGTCCGGCTGCGGGGCGTCCGCAACGGCAACTGCAACGTCCGCGCCACCGCGCCGGCGATCTCCGGCCAGTGGAACCGGCTCGTGATCAACCGCACGTACCGCGTGCGGTAGCCATCCACGACGAAGGGCCCCGGCATCCCGCCGGGGCCCTTCGCACGTCACGACTCAGGGGTCGATGTCGAGCGCCGCGCGCGCGTCGAACGCGGCCTGCAGCTCGCGACCGACCGGCCCGGGACCGGACCATCGCCGGGTGTCGACGGCGACCACGGGATGGACGTTGCGGGTCGACGACGTCAGCATGACCTCGTCAGCCGCGAACAGGACCTCGAGAGGCAGCGTCGCCTCCTCGACGTCGAACCACTCCAGCACGAGCTCGCGGGTGATCCCGGCCAGGCAGCCGCTCGACAGCGGCGGGGTGACGACGCGGCCGTCCACCACCACCAGCACGTTGGTGCCCGTGCCCTCGCAGAGCTCGCCGCGAGTGTTGGCCAGCACCGCCTCGGAGGCGCCGGCGCCGTGCGCACGCTGCAGGGCGACCACGTTCTCGGCGTAGGACGTCGACTTCACCCCTGCGACGGCCGACAGCTCGTTCCGGGTCCACGGCACCGTGGCCACCGTGGTGGTGGGCGGCCACGGGGCGGCCGGCGCGACGACGACGACGAGGGTCGGGCACGCATCCCCGCGGTCGCTGCCCAGCGGACCGGCGCCGCCGGTGTAGGTGATGCGCAGGCGCCCGAGGTCCCCCATCTCGGCGCGGCTCGCGGCCAGCACCTCGGCGACGGCAGTGCGGACGACGGCGTCGTCGGGCTCGGGCAGGCCAAGCGCCCCGGCCGACGTGGCCAGCCGCCGCAGGTGACGCGTCAGCGCGAACGGCCCGTCGCGAGGTCACCTTGAGGGTCTCGAACACGCCATCGGCGACGGTGAACCCGTGGTCGAGGACGCTCACCCGGGCCTCGGCGGCGTCGAGCACGGCACCCCCGTCGCGGTCGCCCACCCAGGCCCTCATGGCGCGTCACCCTGCCACGCGCCCCCGGCCACCGCGACGAGGCGCGCCGCCTTGAGCCGGGTCTCGTCCCACTCGGCCTGCGCGTCGGACCCCCAGGTGATGCCGGCCCCCGTGCCGAACCGCAGGAGGCCGTCGCGCGCCCAGAACGTCCGGATCGCGACGGCGAGCTCGGCCTCCCCTGTGTCGGCGTCCACCCATCCGAGCGCCCCGCAGTAGAACTCCCGCTCGGCGGGCTCCAGCTGCGCGATCAGGTCCAGTGCCGCCAGCTTGGGCGCCCCCGTCACCGACCCGGGCGGGAAGGCGGCGGCGAGCAGTTCCGGCCAGCCCGTGCCGGGGACGAGGACCCCCTCGACGTACGAGACCAGGTGCACCAGGCCCGGGTGCTCCTGCACCTCCAGGAGCGAGGGCACCACGACGGTGCCCGGCAGGCTCACGCGCGACAGGTCGTTGCGGACGAGGTCGACGATCATGACGTTCTCGGCGACGTCCTTCTCCGAAAGGTCCGCGCGCACCCGCCCGGTGCCCTTGATGGGTCCGGAGCGCGCGACGACGCCCCTCTCGCCGCGCGAGACCTCGAGGAAGAGCTCGGGGCTGGCCGTGGCGATGGCGACCCCGTGGTCGGGCAGGCGCAGGAAGCCGCCGTACGGCGCCGGGTTGCCCTGCGCCAGCAGCGCCGACAGCCCGGCCACGTCGGCCCGCGTCCGGGTCCGGCAGCACGGCGGACAGCACCCGGCACACGTTCGCCTGGTACACCGACCCCTGCGCGATCCATGCCCGTGTCGCCTCCACGGCGGTGACGTAGGCGGCCTCGTCCATCGACGACGTCCAGGCCTCAGGCGTCGGTCCCGTCCAGGGCCCCACAGCGCCCCGCGGCGGGTGCGTCCGACCACTCCAGGAAGCGCGCCAGCACGGGACGGCCGGAGTACGGGATGGCCACCGCCCACCGCCCCGAGCCGTCGAGCACCCCCGGGTCGTCGCTCACCTCGGCCAGGCCCGATCCCCACAGTCCGCCCATGTGAGCGAGGGGGGTTGACGGCACGTGCCCATCATCCTCGGTGCCGGTACGACGGACACGGGAATGACGCCCTGATTCGCTGCCGCTCACGCGTCGTCGGATATGGTTACGCCTCGATCGAGAGATCGTGCGGACGTAGCGCAGCTGGTAGCGCATCACCTTGCCAAGGTGAGGGTCGCGGGTTCGAATCCCGTCGTCCGCTCGGAAACGCGGGAGTCCACCACTGGCCTCCGCAGCGCCTTGGTGGAGTGGCCGAGAGGCGAGGCAACGGCCTGCAAAGCCGTCTACACGGGTTCAAATCCCGTCTCCACCTCCACGAGTGCGACACTGTGCCCATGGCCCAGAATCCGACCAACCCCCCATCCGACGCTGACGCCCAGCGCGACCAGTTCAAGGCTGCCCTCGAGGCGAAGAAGGCCAAGGGCGGTCACTCCGGGCACGCGCACGACGCCGCCGGCGGCCCTGGCAAGGGGCACTCCAGCCGCGAGGGCGGCAAGCGCGAGTTCCGTCGCAAGAGCGGCGGCTGACCTCGTCGCAGGAGGGCCGGCATCCCGCCGGCCGTGCGAGGATCGGCGCATGCCCACGCTGTGGCGCAGCGGCTACGTCCGGCTCGCCTTCCTGACCGCCCTGGCGGCCGTCGTGGCGTACCTCATCGCGGAGGCGGTCCCCTTCGCCGACCCGATCCCCGCCGCGATCACGGCGGCCGTCACGACCCGGGCGACCTTCCACCACGCGGCGAAGGAGTCGGTCTTCCAGATCCTCGGCGCGCTGCTGGGCGCCGCGATCGCCCTGGCCATCGTGTCGGTGATCGGCACCGGTGCCGTCGTCATCTTCCTGCTCGTGCTGCTGTGCTTCGCCCTCGCCCGGCTCCTGCGCCTGGCCTCGCCCGCGGAGTCGCCGTTCGTGGCGGCCAGCATGGCGGTGACCGTCATCCTCGTCGTGGGCACGCACTTCACCACGGCCCTCGCGGTCGAGCGCTTCGCCGGAGTCGTGATCGGCGGGGTGTGCGCGATCGCCGCCTCAGCCCTCGCCACCCCGACCCGGGACACCCGGCTGCTCAGCCAGGACGTCGCGTCCCTGCAGCACGAGGTGTCGGACCTGCTCGCCCGGATGGCGAAGGGGCTGCGCGCGACCCCCGAGCGCGACACCGCCCGCGAGTGGCGCGACGAGGCGGTCGAGCTGCGCAACGCCTCGATCGGGCTCGACGCCCGCCTGGTCGACCTGTCGACCCACGCCCGCTGGAGCCCGCGCATCGACCCCGACGACCTCGCCCGGCTGAAGCAGGAGCTCGACGCCACCAGCGTGATGTCCGCCCGCGTGCTGTCGATCGCCTCGGACCTCGCCGCCGCCGGCGGACGGTCGTCGGCCCCCCTGCCCGCAGCCGCGCGCACGCCGCTGGCCGACCTCATGGCCATGGCGGCCGACAACATCGCCGCCGAGGATCCGCTCACGTCGATCGGCCGGACGCAGGCGCACGAGGCCGTCCGCATGGCGGACCAGACGGCGCAGATCGCGCTCGTCGGCGGCATCGTCTCCAACCTGAACCGGATCAACGTCGCCAGTTCACACGCCCACGAGCAGGAGGACGACGAGCACAGCGCGACCTGAGCGCCTCCAGCCCGTCCTCGCTCGATCCGTCATCACGGCGCGATGTCCGTATCCTGTCCTGCATCGTGGCCGAGGGCCGACTAGTGGAGGCTGCATGCAGGGTGGCGCCCCCGTCGAGGTTGCCCAGGGCGTCTGGTGGGTCGGAGTCCGCCTCCCCAACGACAGCTTCCAGTGCCACGCCTACTACCTCGAGAACGGCGACGACGGCGTCCTCGTGGACCCCGGGTCGCCGCTGACGATCGACGCGACGCTCGCCAAGGTCGAGCAGATCACGTCCCTCGACGAGCATCAAGTACCTGGTCTGCCACCATCCCGACCCCGACATCGCGGCGAGCCTGCCGCACCTGTCGGAGGCCGCTCGTACGCGACGACGTCGAGGTCGTCACCGAGTGGCGTGCCCAGGCCCTGCTCAAGCACTACGGACACCGGTTCGGGTACTACCGCGTCGAGGAGCACGACTGGCAGGTGCCGCTGGCCGGCGACCGGCGGCTGGAGTTCCAGCTGACGCCGTACCTGCACTTCCCCGGCGCGATGGTCTCCTACGACACGCACACGGCCACGCTGTTCTCGTCCGACCTCTTCGGCGGCTTCGTCACCAGGACTCGGACGTCTGGTGTCCGACGACCTCGACTACATCTCGAGGCCGCTCGCCCCTTCCACCAGCACTACATGCCGAGCACCGAGCTCCTGCGCGCCGGGCTGGCCCGCGTGCGCCGCCGCTGGCCCCGCATCGACCGCATCGCGCCCCAGCACGGTCACGTGATCCCGACGCAGTGCGTCGATCCCATGTTCGAGGCCCTCTCGAACATCGACTGCGGCGTGTTCACCCTCGCCGACGCCGACGTCGACCTCAAGCGACCTGCTGCGCATCTCCGAGGCGCGCACCCGCATCACCGAGGCGCTGCTCACGGTGGCGGACCCGATGCCACTGGTCGCCGCGCTCGAACGCGATCCTCAACCGCACGCACCAGGTCCGCGACTGCGCCCTGTTCATCGACCTGCCCGACCAGGGCTGGACGATGTGGGGCCGTGGGCACCGCCGCCCCGTGCTGCGCACTCCCCCGCCCGCGTGGCCGACGATCACCCTCCCCGGCACCCCGGCCGCGCTGCTCGCGATCCACACGGACGACGACGTCAGCCCGGACCCCGCTCTCATGGAGATGCTCGCCGGGCTGGTGCCGATGGTGCGGCCCGCCATCGACCAGTACCTCGCACGACTACCGGCAGTCCCGGCGCGTCACGGATCTGCGGCGTGCGGCCCACACCGACCCCCTGACCGGCCTGGGCAACCGCCGCGCCCTCGATGCCAGCGTCCCCGTCGGCGACTACGCCGTCATCTCGCTCGACCTCGACCACTTCAAGCAGGTCAACGACCTGTTCGGCCATCCGGCCGGGGACGCCGTCCTGTCCCAGGTGGCGGGCGTCCTGGCAGGTGCGATCCGCGACAGCGACGCCGCGTACCGCCTCGGCGGCGAGGAGTTCCTCGCTCGTGCTGCGCGACGCCCACGCCGACCTGGCGCACCTGATCGCCGACCGCATCCGGACGCGGGTGGCCGAGCTCGACCTCGACGGCCAGGCTCCCGACGGACGCATCACCGTGAGCATGGGGCTTGTCACCGTGACGCAGGGCAGCCCCGATGTGTTCGCCGAGGCGCTCGAGGCCGCCGATGCCGCGCTGTACGCCTCGAAGCAGTCCGGACGCGACCGCCTGACCATCGCGGCCCGCGTCGCGGGGCAGGAGTGGGGGGCCGACGCCTCGTCGGAGGCCGCCGTGTAGTCTTTCGCAGTCCCGCAAGGGGCTCCCGAGGGCGATTGGCGCAGGGGCTAGCGCGCTTCCTTGACACGGAAGAGGTCACAGGTTCGATTCCTGTATCGCCCACCATCCGACGGATCGATCCCGCGCCGCTGGCGGCGCACCATGACCGCTATTCGGCCACTGACCGGCTCCTGACCGGTTCCCACCCCCGCGGGGAATGGTTACGTATGGGATAAATGTGGCTATCGGGGCTGGATGTGACGACCGGACAGGGCCACCATCAGGGTCGTGACACAGGTGCAGGCTTCGGGGAAGCAGTCGGCACGGATCGCGCTCGCCGCGGCCGTGCTGGCCCTGCTGACCATGGCCGTAGGCGCGAGCCCGGCCGGCGCCGCGGCCGTGGGAACCACCGCCGACACCATCCGCCCGTCCGCCGCCGGCTCCCTCGCACCGGGCTGGCGCGGCGACATGCTGCGCGCCGTCAACGCCCTGCGGGCCGACGCCGGCGTGGCTGCGCTGCTGCCCTGCCCGTCCCTGCGACGCGCGGCGCAGGGGTATGCCAGCGTCATGGCCTCGACGGGGACGTTCGGGCACATGGGCCCGGACGGCACCGCGCCGTGGGACCGCATGAGGGCGCAGGGCTTCCGGTGGCAGGCCGCCGGCGAGAACATCGCAGCCGGCCAGCGCTCGGTCGACGAGGTCATGAGTGCCTGGATCGCCTCGCCGGACCACCACGCCACCCTGCTCGACCCGCGCATGCACCAGGTCGGCTTCGGCTTCGCGACGGGCGGCGGACGCACCTACTGGGTGCAGGACTTCGGCCAGGGCACCGGCTGCTGATCGTCCACGATCAGGTTCGGCCGCACACTCCTCGAACCGGCCCGTGCCGGGCGTAAATTGAAGGCATGCCCACTGCGATTGACGTCCGTGGCCTGGTCAAGACCTTCGGCCGCACGCGCGCACTCGACGGCCTCGACCTGACGGTCGCCGAAGGCGAGGTGCACGGCTTCCTGGGACCGAACGGCGCCGGCAAGACCACCGACGCTGCGCTGCCTGCTCGGGCTCCTGCGAGCGGACTCCGGGACCGCGACCGTCCTGGGCATGGATCCCTGGCGCGATGCCGTCACTCTGCACCGGCGGCTGGCGTACGTCCCGGGCGACGTCTCGCTGTGGCCGAACCTCTCCGGTGGTGAGGTGATCGACCTGCTCGGGCGCCTGCGCGGCGGACTCAACCCCCAGCGGCGGACCGAGCTCATCGCCATGTTCGACCTCGACCCCACCAAGAAGGCGCGGACCTACTCCAAGGGCAACCGCCAGAAGGTGGCGCTCATCGCCGCGATGTCCTCCGACGTCGACCTGCTGCTCCTCGACGAGCCCACCGCGGGCCTGGATCCGCTGATGGAGTCCATGTTCCGAGACGTGATCCGCGACTGGCGCGGCGACGGCCGCAGCGTGCTCCTCAGCAGCCACATCCTCTCCGAGGCCGAGGCCCTCTCCGACCGACTGAGCATCATCCGCGACGGCCGGGTCGTCGAGACGGGCACCCTCGACCAGATGCGGCACCTGCGCCGCACGTCCGTCACCGCGGTGCTGCGCCGTGCCCCGGACAACGTCGCCGGCCTGCCCGGAGTCCACGACGTCGCGGTGGACGGCATGCGGGTGACCTGCCAGGTCGACGCCGACGCCCTTGATGCGCTGCTGGCGACCCTGTCGGCCGCCGGCGTCGAATCGCTGACCACTCAGCCGCCCACGCTTGAGGAGCTGTTCCTGCAGCACTACGGGACCCGCGTGCCATGACCAGGTTCGTCGGGACGTGGACGCTGACGCGGTTCGCCCTCCGGCGCGACCGGGTCCTCCTGCCGGTGTGGATTGTCGTCTTCCCGCTCATGGTCGCCTCGAGCGCATCGGCCACCATCGCCCTGTACCCCACCGAGGCGTCCCGCGTCGTGGCCGCGTCCGCCGTGAACGACGTCCCCGTCGCGGTCGCGCTGTACGGGCGGCTGTGGGATCCGACGTCGCTCGGGGCGCTGTCCTTGTTCAAGCTGGCCGGCATGGGGGGCGTCCTCATCGGGATCCTCGCCATCATGCTCGTCACCCGCCATGCCCGCGCGGAGGAGGAGAAGGGGCGCACCGAACTGCTGGGGGCGGCCGTGGTCGGGCGCTGGGCCGGCCTGTCGGCCGCCATGATCGTCACCTGTGCGGCCATGGTGGCGATCGGCGTCCTCTCGGCCGTCGGGCTCACGGCGGTGGGCCTGCCCGCAACGGGCTCCTGGGCGTTCGGCCTGGCCTGGACGGCCACCGGCGTCGCCTTCGCCGCCGTCTCCGCGGTCACCAACCAGCTGACCTCGTCGGCGCGGGCCGCCACGAGCCTGGCCATGGTGGTGCTCGCCATCGCCTACCTCATGCGCGCCGTGGGCGACGTCACGGGCACCGCCGAGAACCCGTCCGCGCTCTCCTGGCTCTCGCCGGTTGGCTGGGGGCAGCAGGTCCGGCCGTACGCCGGCGACCGCGTCGTCGTGCTGCTGCTACCGCTGGTCTTCGTGGTCGTCGCCCTGGCCGCGGCGTACGCGCTCCAGTCGCGACGCGACCTCGGCGCGGGGCTGCTGCCGGACCGGGCGGGCCGAGCCGAGGCGACCCCGCGGCTGCGCACGCCGCTGGCGCTCGCGTGGCGGCTGCAGTACCCGTTGCTCGTGGGCTGGCTGGTGGCGTATGCCGTGATGAGCGGCATCATCGGCACGATCGTCAACGACCTCGGCGACATGCTCGACACCCCGCAGGCCCAGGAGATGATCGCCAGGCTCGGCGGCACCGACGTGATGCTGGATGCCTTCGTGACGATGGAGTTCAGCATCCTCGCCTTCGTCACCGCGGCGTACGGCATCGTGGCCGTCCGACGACTGGCGACGGAGGAGGCCGACGGCCACGCCGAGCCCCTCCTCGCCACGAGCGTCTCGCGCACCCGCTACCTGATGAGCCACCTCGTGGTGGCGCTGGTCGGCACGACGGCACTCACCCTCACCCAGGGTGCGGCGTTCGCGCTGGCAAGCGCCGCACGGACCGGCGAGACCGATCGCATCGCATCCACGCTCGGTGCGGCCATCGTCTACCTGCCGGCCATCTGGCTGGTCACGGGCGTCGTGGTGCTGCTCTTCGGCTACGTCCCGCGGCTGACGTTCGTCGCGTGGATCCTGCTCGTCGGGTCCCTGCTCGTGTCCGAGCTCGGGGTCCTGCTGGACTGGCCGACGTGGCTGATGGACGTGTCACCGTTCGCGCACGTTCCGAGGCTGCCGGCGGCCGCGATGGACTGGGCGCCGATCGTCGTCCTGCTCACGATCGGACTGGGCCTCATGGTCCTGGGCGCCGCCCGCTTCCGGCGGCGCGACCTGGCTACCCCCTAGCGGCAGGTGCAGCGCTCCTCGGGCGCGTACATCGAGAGCACCTGCTCGACATGCATGCCGCAGCCGCTGTAGGTGACCTTGCTGCACTGACGACACAGGGCGGGGCTGCACATGGGATGACCTCCAGGGTTGGCGTGGTTCCACCACTATACCCCGGGGGGTATCACTTCGCCAACTCGGTCAGCCGGTGTTGCTCCGGCGGAACAGCGTCGCGGTGATCGCCACCAGGACGATCGCGATGAACACCTGGGTGAGGAACACGAGGAACCAGTTGTCGTACCCGATCGCCTGGGCGACGAAGATCCCCGCGAACGCCCCGATGATGCCGATGATGATCGTGACGATGCACCCGATCGGCTGCATGCTCGGCACGAGGATGCGGGCGATCAGGCCGATGACGATGCCGGCGAACAGGGCGCTGATGATGCCAGTGGGTTCCATGGCGGTCAGCCAACCATCGACTGCCCGTCACGGGCAAGCGACACGAGCCGGGACACGGCACGGAAGTACTTCTTGCGGTATCCCCCGCGCAGCATGTCGTCGGCGAAGATGCGGTCGAGCGGGACGCCACTGGCCACCACGGGCACGTCCCGGTCGTAGAGGCGGTCGACCAGGACGACGAGGCGCAGAGCCTGGGCCTGGTCGGTGATGGTGCGCACGCCCGTGAGTCCGAGCAGCCCGACCCCGGCCACGAGCGCCCCGTAGCGCGAGGGGTGGATGGTCGCCAGGTGGCGCACGAGGGCCGCCGAAGTCGTCCCGGGCGGCGCCCGGCGTCGCGGCGGTGGCGACGGCCACCTCCGCATCGGTCAGGGGCTCGGGCGCCGACGGGCAGGCCGCGATGCCGGTAGTCCTCGCCGTCGATCCGCAGCACGTCGAAGTGCGCCGACAGCCCCTGGATCTCGCGCAGGAAGTCGTCGGCGGCGAAGCGTCCCTCCCCCAGCTTGTCCGGCAGCGTGTTCGACGTGGCCGCCAGGCGCACCCCGGACTCCACGAGCTCGCCGAGCAGCGTCGACATCAGGACGGTGTCGCCCGGGTCGTCGAGCTCGAACTCGTCGATGCACACCAGCCGGTTGCCCTTCAGCGACTCGACGGCGGACCGGAAGCCCAGGGCGCCGACGAGGTTCGTGTACTCGACGAAGGTGCCGAAGCGCTTGGGTCCGGGCACGGCGTGCCAGAGCGACGCCAGCAGGTGCGTCTTGCCCGACGCCGAAGCCGCCGTCGAGGTAGACCCCGGCGCGGCCCTCGGGCGGCGCGGGGCGACGCAGGAACGATCGACGCGCCGGGGCCGGGTCGGCGATCCGCTCGGCGAAGGCGCCGAGCGCCGCGACGGCCGCCGCCTGCGTCGGCTCGGCCGGGTCCGGCACGTAGGTGGCGAAGCGCACGTCGGCGAAGTGCGGCGGCGGGCACGAACTCCTCGAGCAGCGCGTCCACCGACAGGCTCGGGTGACGCGAGGTCAAGGTGTCGGGCACGACGGTGAGCCTATTCATGCGACGATCGACCGGTGCGCCGCCTGTACCCCTCCCCCGCCGCCGACGTCACCGACGCGGACCTCAGCGCGTCGTACGCGTTCCCGGCGCAGCGGCCCTGGGTGCGCGCCAACATGGTGGCCACCCTCGACGGCGCCATCCGCGGGCGCGACGGCAGCTCGCGCTCGATCAGCACGCCCGCCGACCAGCGGGTCTTCTCGCTCGCGCGGCGCGAGGCGGACGTCGTCCTCGTCGGGGCCGGGACCGATCCGGGCTGAGGACTACCGCCCGTCGCGTGCGCACCGTGGCGATCGTCACGGGCCGCCTCGACCTGCCGCTGAGCCTGCGGATGTTCGCCGAGCGCGGTCCGCGAGCACGCCCGGCCGATCGTCATCACCACCGCCGAGTCGGCGCGCCGCCGCGCCGGACGGGCTGCTCGACGCCGCCGACGTCATCGCGTGCGGGTCGGGGCGCGGTCGACCTGCGCGCAGGCGGTCGGCGACGCTCGCCGCCCGCGGGCTGGGCCGCATCCACTGCGAGGGCGGCCCGGCACTGCTGTCGCGGCATGGTCGTCCGCCGGACTGCTCGACGAGCTGCTCCTCACGCTCGTCCCCACGCTGCTCGGCGGCGGCGCCGGCGAGCACATCATCGACGTCCCCGGCGGCCTCGACCCGCCGCTGCGCCTGGTCCCGGCCGAGGTCCTCGAGGAGGACGGCACCGTGCTTCTGGCGCGCCCGGAGGCCGCGCGTGCTGACGCCGCCGATCGAGCCGATGCTGGCCAAGCCGCTCGGCCACGAGGTCCCGGCGGGCGCCGACGGGCTGAGCTTCGAGCCCAAGTGGGACGGCTTCCGCTGCCTGGTCTTCCGCTCGGAGACGGCGTCGTCCTCCAGGGCCGCGGCCGGTCGAAGGATGCCGACGAGGTCGTCGACCTCGCGTACGCCTTCCCGGAGCTGGTCGCCGCCACGACCGAGCAGCTGCCGGTGGGCACCGTGATCGACGGCGGAGATCGTCGTCCTGCGGGACGGGCGGCTCGACTTCGGCCTGCTGTCCTCCCGGCTGCGCCCCCGCTCCGAGGCCGGCGGCACCAACATCGACCGCCTCGCCGCAGAGCGGTCCCCGCGGCCCTGCTCGCCTTCGACGTGCTGTGGTCCGGCGGCGACTGGCGCGACCGGCCGTTCGAGGACCGACGCCGGGAACTGGCCCGCCTCGGCGGGTCGTGGTCGGCACCCGTTGTTCCTCACGCCCGTGGACCACCGACCCGTCGGTGGCGGCCGGGTGGTTCCACGGCTTCGAGTCGGCCGGCGTCGACGGGCTGATCGTCAAGCCCCTGGCCGACCCGTACCAGCCGGGCAAGCGCGCGCAGGGCAAGGTCAAGCACGAGCGCACGGCCGACGTCGTCGTCGGCGGGCTGGCGAGCGCACGCACGGCCCGGCGCCGACGGCCAGCCCGTCGTCGGGAGCCTGCTGCTGGGCCTGCACGACGACGACGGGCGCCTGCACTACGTCGGCGCGTCCTCGGCCTTCACGGCCGCGGTCCGGGCCGACCTCGTCGGCCTGCTCGCCCCGTTCGCGGTGGCCGACGACGCCCCGCACCCGTGGCGCGGAGCATCCGGCGGTGAACGTCCCCGGCGAGGCCAACCGCTGGAAGAAGGAGCAGGCCTGGACCAGGCGCTGCGACCGGAGCTCGTCGCCGAGGTGACCTACGACCAGATGGAGGGGCCGCGCTTCCGCCACGTCGCCGGCTTCGTCCGCTGGCGCCCGGACCGCGGCGCCGGACTCGTGCGGCTTCGACCAGCTCGAGGCGCCGCCGCCGGCGCGAGCATCGACGACCTCCTCCACCCCTGACCGCTAGCTCGGGGCGTCGGGCCCTGGCTCGGCTGCACCCGCGGCGGCTCCCCCGGCATCTTCGGGAAGTCCGGCGGGTAGGGCAGCTCGGGCAGCCCGGCCTCCACGTCGGCATCCCAGGCCGCCAGCGCGGTGCCAGGTCGACGGCCGCCGCGCGCATCCCCGCCCACGGATCGACCGCGCGAGCGGCGACGAGCGCGGGCACCGTGCGGATCGTGAAGTCCTGCGGCGTCGCGCCGGACAGCTCGGCCCATGCGACCGGGCAACGACGCCGTCGCCTCCGGCCGGGCGCGCAGCGAGTAGGCCGACGCCATCACCCGGTCCTGGGCGTTCTGGTTGAAGTCGACGAAGATCCGGTCGCCGCGCTCCTCCTTCCACCAGGACATCGTCACGAGGTCGGGCAGGCGCCGCTCCACCTCGCGGCCGACGGCGATCGCCGCGTGCCGCACGTCGACGAACGAGTGGGCCGCCACGATGGGGACGAAGACGTGCAGGCCCTTGCTGCCGCTGAGTCTTCACGAACGCCGGCAGCCCCCAGCCGTCCAGCACCTCGCGGCAGGCCAGGGCCACCGTGACGACGTCGTCGAAGGTGGTGGCCGGCGACGGGTCGAGGTCGATGCGCAGCTGGTCGGGGTGCTCCACGTCGGGCGCCGTCACCGGCCAGGCATGGAAGGTGATGGTCCCCATCTGCACCGCCCAGGCGATGGCGGCCGGCGTGGCCGGGTCGAGCAGCGTGCCCGGCCGTCCGCTCGGGAACCGCACGGGGATGCCGCGTGACGTACGCGGGGACGGTCTTCGGGCAGGTGCTTCTGGTAGAAGTGCTCGGCCTCTGCGCTGACGCCGTCCGGCCAGCGCTCGAGGGCGGTCGGGCGCCCGGCCACCTGCTCCAGCATCGGCCCGGCCGACGGCCACGTAGTAGTCGAGCACCTCGCGCTTGGTGACGCCCGGGAACACCGGCTTGTCTGGACTGGACAGCCGCACCGACGTACCGTCGAGGTCCAACTCGACCGCTTTCCCGTACGACGCAGAGGCCACTACGGCACCGTAGTCCGCTGCGCGGGAGCCCGGAAGCACGCGGAGGACCCATGCGCCGTTCCGTCGCCAGCGTCACGCTCGTCATCGCCCTCGCCGGGGCGGTGGCGACGACGGGATCGGTTCCGGCCACCGCGTCGAGCTCCGTCCTCGCCCCGCAGCGCGCCGACGTCACCGTCTCGAAGGTGCTCGCGCGCGGGCTGGACGCCCCGTGGGGCCTGGCCTTCCTCCCCGACGGCTCGGCACTGGTGACCGAGCGGGACACGGCCCGCGTCAGGCGGGTCGCCGGCCGGCGGCGGGCAAGGCGACGACCGTCGGCACCGTGCGGGGCGTTGTCCCCAGCGGCGAGGGCGGCCTGCTCGGGATCGCCGTGCCCCCCGGACCGGACCCGTCCTTCGTCTTCGCCTACTTCACCGGCGGCACGCGACAACCGCGTCGTCCGCATCGCCTGGGACGGACGGCGACTCGGACGGCAGACGGCCATCCTGACCGGCATCCCCAAGAACACGTACCACGACGGCGGGCGCCTGCTCGTCGGCCCGGACAGCACCCTGTTCGTCGGCACCGGCGACGCGGGCGACCCGAGCCGGTCCCAGGACCGCGGCAGCCTCGCCGGCAAGATCCTGCGGGTCACCTTCGACGGCAAGGCCGGCGCCCGGCAACCCGTTCGCGCGGGTCACCGGTCTACTCGACTCGGGCACCGCAACGTGCAGGGCCTCGCCTTCGACAGCGCCGGGCGGCTGTGGGCCAGCGAGTTCGGCCAGAGCGACGTCGACGAGCTCAACCTGATCCAGCCGGGCGGCAACTACGGCTGGCCGGTGCACGAGGGCGCGGTCGTCCGACTCCGCGTACGTCAACCCGAAGGTCGCAGTGGTCCCCCACGTCGACCGCCTCCCCCAGCGGCATCGCCATCCGGGACGACGTCGCGTACGTCGCGTCGCCTGCGCGGCGAGCGGCTCTGGCAGGTGGTCCTCGACGGGACGGACGCCGGGCAAGCCGCGCGCCGCCGACGTCGGGCGACTCTCGGCCGACTCCGCACCATCGCGACCGCCCCCGACGGGTCCCTGTGGCTGGTGACGAGCAACACGGACGGCCGCGGCATCCCCCCGCCGCGACGACGACCGGATCCTCCGGCTGACGGTCGACCGACCGCTAGGGTCGGGGCGTGTCCACCGCCGCGCTCGTCTTCTGGATCATCGCCGTCGTCCTGCTCGCTGTTCGCGCCTGCTCTTCGTCGCTCTCGGGCATGAACAGCGAGCGCGCGTACTGGACGCAGCGCGACCCCTCGGGCGACGCCCGCACGGAGGCGACCCCGCTGTCGGCGGTCTGCGTCGGGCGGGGCACTTCGCCACCGGCGAGTACCGCGCGCCGCTGCGCATCGCGGCCATCGGGGTGCTCATGGGCGAGCTGGCGATCGGCTTCGCCGTCATCGCCCTGATCGTGACGCTGGCCGGCTGAGCGCTCGGTCCGGCTCATGGGACGGGGGCACCCGCGGGACTGGACCGGCTACGCGCTCGTCGGCCTGGCGTGGCTGGCGACGCGGGTCTTCGCCGTGGCGTCGGTCGGACATGACGCCGTGGATGCTGAACGACCTCGACATCTACCGGTCGTGGCTGCCGTTCCTCGACAGCGGCGCCTTCCCCTCGGACGACCCCACCTGGCAGTACCCGCCGGGGATCGCGCCGCTGTTCCTCGTCGCCGGCGCCGTCCCGCTCGACTTCCGCTGGGCCTTCACCGTGCTGATCCTGCTCGCCGACGCGGCCGTGATGGCGGCGCTGCTGGGGGCGCACGCGCGACCGGCCGCGGCGCCCGCTGGGCCGGGCCCTGGCTGTGGGCCCTCGCCGGCGTCGTCGTCGGCTCGATCATGATGGTGCGCTTCGACGTCGTGCCGACGCTGTTCGCCGTCGTCGCCGTCCTGCTGGTCGCCCGCCCGCTCGCGTCCGGTGCCGCCGCGGCCCTCGGCCTCACCGTCAAGGTGTGGCCGGCGCTCATGCTGTTCGTGCTGCCTCGCCGGTCCCTCCCGCGTGGGCTCGCCGCCTTCGCGGTCACCGCGGCCGTGGTCATGCTCGCGTTCACGCTGCTGTTCGACGACAGCCTGTCCTTCCTCGCCAACCAGCAGGCGCGCGGCCTGCAGGTCGAGTCGGTCGGCGCGCTGCCCTACGAGATCGCCTCCCTGCTCGGTGGCGAGGTCGCGTTCGGCCTGAAGTACGGCTCGATCCAGGTGCTGATGGGCGGCGCCGAGACCGTGGGCCTGGCCCTCACCGTCGTCGGGCCTCGCCCTGCTCGGCCGTGCTCGCCTGGTGGCGCCTGATCCGGGCCGGCTCGAGCACGTCGCCCCCGGCGACGTCGCGCGTCACGGTCATGCTCGTCTCGGTCGCGACGAGCCGCGTGTACTCGCCGCAGTTCAACGTCTGGCTCGTCGGCCTCGCCGCCGTCGCCCTGCTCGACCCGCGCAGCGCGGCTGCGCGTGGTCGGTGGTCCTCATCGTGGTCGTCGTCACTGCTGACCCAGGTCGTCTACCCGTGGTCGGCCACGCAGCTGGTCACCGCCGAGCCCGGGGCGATCATCGCGCCAGGGCCTGCGCATCGCGGCGCTGCTCGCCGCGCTCGTCGCTGGCACTGCGGGCGGTGCTGTCCCGCGCGCCGACGGTGCAGCCGGCCGGCACCACCGCCGCAGGACTCCCGTAGCCGAGGATCGGAGACAGCATGCGCAACTGGTCGGGACACGTCGAGTTCACGCCGCCGACGGTGGTCGCACCGACCTCGGTCGCCGAGGTGCAGAGCGTGGTGGCGGCCAGTCCGCGCATCCGGGCCCTGGGCACGGGCGCACTCGTTCAACGACCTCGCGGACACCACCGGCGTCCACGTCACGCGTCGACCGGTCTGCCCGCAGTACGTCGACGTGGACACCGGCGCGCGGCAGGCGCGGGTGTCGGCGGGACTGCGCTACGGCGAGATGGCCCGGCTGCTCGACGACCAGGGCTGGGCGGTGCACAACCTCGCCTCCCTCGGGCACATCTCGGTCGCGGGCACGATCGCGACGGGCACGCACGGCTCCGGCGACCGCAACCCCACCCTGTCGGCGGCCGTGCGCGGCCTGGAGGTGGTGACCGCGGGCGGCGATCTCGTGACCGTCTCGCCGCCGACGCACCCCGACACCTTCGACGGCTCGGTCGTGTCCCTGGGCGCGCTGGGCGTCGTCACGGCCGTCGCACCTCGCGGTCGAGCCGGCCTTCGAGGTGCGTCAGTACGTCTTCGACGACGTGTCGCACGCGGCCCTGCTCGACGCCTTCGACGCCACCTTCGCGTCGCGCCTACAGCGTCAGCTTCTTCACCTGCTGGGCGCCCGGACCTCGTCGGACAGGTGTGGATGAAGCGCCGAGCGGACACGGACGGCCCGTGGCCCGGCGGCACGCTGCTGGACGGCCGCCTCGCCGACGCGAAGCGGCACCCGCTGCCCGGCCATGACGCGGTCCACTGCACCGAGCAGGCAGGGCCAGGCGGGGCCCTGGCACGAGCGCCTCCCCCACTTCCGCCTCGACTTCACGCCGAGCTCCGGCGACGAGCTGCAGACCGAGTACCTCGTGCCGCGCGACCAGGCGGTCGCGCTCCTGCGCGACGCTCGAGGACCTGGCCCCGCGCATCCACCCGCTGCTGCACGTGTCGGAGATCCGCACGATGGCCGCCGACGGCCTGTGGCTCAGCGGCGCCTACGGCCGCGACACGGTGGGCATCCACTTCACCTGGCAGCGACGACCCGAGGTCCTGTCGATCCTGCGCCGACCTGGACGCCGTCTTCGCCGCACCGCGGCGGCCGCCCGCACTGGGGCAAGCTGTACGACGTGCCGCCACGCTCGCATCGCCGAGCGCTACCCGCGCTTCGCCGACTTCGCCGCCCTGGTCGGCGATGTCGACCCGACCGGCACGTTCCGCAATCGCACGCTCGACGCGCTCCTGTCACCGTCCTGACGGCTGCGGCTGCTCAGACCCGTAGCGCCCACAGCGCCACGGCCGAGGCGGCCGCGACGTTGAGCGAGTCGACTCCCCCGGCCATCGGGATGCGCACCTGCACGTCCGCCGCCTGCAGAGCCGCCGCGCTCAGCCCGTCCCCCTCGGTGCCGAGGACGAGGGCCACCCGATCCGGCAGCGAACCCGCGTAGTCGTCCAGCGAGATCGCCTCCGGTCCGAGCCCCAGGGCGGCGACCTGGAACCCCAGCGACCGCGAGCTCGTCCGCACGCTGCCGGCCAGTCCGGGATCCGGGTCCACGGCACCTGGAACACCGTGCCCATCGACACTCGCACGCTGCGCCGGTACAGCGGGTCGGCGCAGCGCGGGGTGACGAGGACGGCATCGGCGCCGAGCGCCGGCGACCGACCGGAAGATCGCCCCGACGTTGGTGTGGTCGACGATGTCCTCGAGCACGACGACGCGACGTGCCGGCCCACCGGCTCGCGCAGAGGCCAGCACAGTCGGCCACGGGGGCCAGGGCCGGCCGGTGCATGGCGGCCAGCGCGCCGCGATGGAGGTGGAAGCCGGTCACCTGCCGCAGGACGTCATCGTCGGCCACGAACACCGGGACCTCGCCGGCAGGCCCCGCGCCGGCGTCGTCCAGGGTCGTCGCCATGTCGTCGAGCCACTTCGGCGCCATGAGGAAGGAGCGGGGGCGGTGGCCCGCCTCCAGCGCGCGGCGGATCACCGACGAGCTCTCCGCCATGTACAGCCCCTGCTCCGGCTCGCGCCGCGAGCGCAGGGCGACGTCGGTCAGCCCGACGTAGTCCGTCAGCCGCGGATCTGCGGGGTCGTCGACGCGGATGACGGGCACAGGGCGATCCTTGCAACCGCCGCATCGCCCGGCCGACGCGCCCCCGCGACGGCGCTCTCGACATGCCGGGTCGACCGAATGGACCTACTGTCCCCGCATGAGGGCGACCGTCATCGGCAGCGGCTTCGGCGGCCTCGCCGCCGCCGTGCGACTGGCCGCCGCGGGCCACGAGGTCGATGTCTTCGAGAAGCGGGATCGCATCGGGGGACGCGCGTACCAGTTCGAGGTCGGCGGCTTCCGTTTCGACAGCGGCCCGACGGTCCTGACGGCTCCCTTCATGTTCGAGGAGCTGTTCAGCCTCGCCGGGGAGCGGCTGGCCGATCACGTCGAGCTCGTACCGCTCGACCCCTTCTACCGCGTCTTCGACGCCGACCGGCGGCCGTTCGACTACAGCGCCGACCTCGACGACCTGCTCGCGCAGGTCCGCGTGCGCAGCCCCGACGACGTGGCGGGGGTTCGTCGCCTGTACGAGCGGATCAGCCATGTCTTCGATGCGTTCTACCCGTACACCGAGCGCCCCATGATGCAGCCGCAGGTCATGCTCGCGATGATGCCCTTCCTCGTGCAGCATCGCGCGATGCTCGGGGTGCAGGGCACGGTGAACCGGTTCGTGCGCGATCCCTTCCTGAGGCAGGCGCTGTCCTTCCACCCCCTGCTCGTCGGCGGGCGGCCGTCGACGACGCCGGCCCTGTACAGCCTGATCGTCGAGTTCGAGCGGCGATGGGGAGTCCACTATGCGCGGGGCGGCACCGGTGCCCTCGTGGCCGCCATCGGGGAGCTCCTGTCGCGGCTCGGGGGTCGCGTCCACCTCGGCGCCGAGGTCGACGCCATCGTCGTGAAGGACGGTCGCACGGCCGGCGTCCGCCTTAGCGACGGCACCGTCCACCCGTCCGACGTGGTCGTCTCGAACAGCGATCCGGGGCACACCTACGGTGTCCTGCTGCGCGATCACCGACGACTCTGGAACTCGAACGCCCGCCTGCGCCTGCAGACGCCGAGCATGTCGCTCCATGTCCTGTACCTGGGGGCGGACCGCCAGTGGCCGGACTCCCCCCTGACCCACCACAACATCCTGCTGCCCCGCGGGCCACGGGCCACGATGCGAACGGTGTTCGGGCGGCGCGGCACGTCATCGAGTGCCGCAACGGCCGACCCGTTCCTCTACGTCCACGTGCCGACCCGCACCGATCCGACCATCGCGCCGCCCGGGTGCGAGGCCCTGTACGTGCTGGTCGCAGCGCCCGCCTTGGGCCACGGCAGCAGCGAGCGTCCGGCAGCGGTCGAGGCGGAGGCGGTCCGCGAGGTCGTCCTGTCCACCCTGGATGACGGCTACCTCCCAGGTCTGCGCGACCACATCGTCGTCGAGCACGCGATCGGTCCCGAGCACTTCCGCGACGTGCTCAACACTCCTCGCGGCGCCGCCTTCTCCCTGCGCCCGACGCTCATGCAGTCCGGCTGGTTCCGCCCGCACAACCGCTCGCAGGACGTGCGCGGCCTCTACCTCGTAGGTGCCGGAACCCATCCCGGAGCCGGGGTCCCGGCCGTGCTCGCGTCCGGCAAGATCGCCGCCCAGCTGATCGACGCCAGCTCGACCCGTCGATCCGCGACTCCCGCATGACGGTCCCGGCGCACGCCCGTCTCGGACTCGGAGACTCGCCCGAGTCGGTGATCGACCGCCTGCCGGTGGAGGGGGCCCTGCCGGAGTGGCTCACCGGCACCCTCCTTCGCAACGGGCCGGGGACGTTCGCGGTCGGGCAGCAGCGCTACCGCCACTGGTTCGACGGCCTCGCGATGCTGCATCGCTTCTCCATCGACGGAGGCGAGGTCTCGTATGCCAGCCGATTCCTCGAAGGGCGCGCCCGCAGCGAGGCCACCCGCACCGGGAGCATCGCCTACTCCGAGTTCGCGACCGACCCGTGCCGGTCGCTGTTCGCGCGGGTCTCGTCCGTCTTCCGGCCGACCGTCACGGACAGCGCGAAGGTCAACATCGCCAGGGTCGCCGACCGGTACCTCGCACTGGCGGAGACCCCCATCCAGGTGGAGTTCGATCCGGAGACGCTGCACAGCCTCGGAGTGACCGGCTGGGACGACTCCACGTTCGGACGGATGACGACCGTGCATCCGCAGCTCGACGCAGCCCGCGGGGTCGGGTACAACCTCGTCACCCGTTTCGGTGCCTCGAGCCAGTACGTCATGCGCGAGTTCGAGCTGACCGATCCCTCGCTCTCGACGCGCACTCTCGCGCGGCGACGCGTCCGAGAACCCGCCTACATCCACTCGTTCGGCATGTCGAGCCGGTACCTCGTCATCGCGGAGTTCCCACTGGTGGTGAACCCGATGTCGCTCCTGCTGTGGCTGCGCCCCTACATCGAGAACTTCCGGTGGAAGCCGGGACGCGGCACCCGATTCCACATCGTCGATCGGTCCACCGGCGAGGCCGTCAGGACCGTCGAGACGGACGCCTTCTTCGCCTTCCACCACGTCAGCGCGTTCGAGTCAGGCGACGACCTGGTCGTCGACCTCGTCGGCTACCCGGACGCGTCCATCATCGACGCGTTCTACGTGAACCGCCTCGAGGACCCGGAGTGCGAGCTGCCGCTCGGCACCCTGCGCCGCTACCGCCTGCCCGTGCAGGGCCGGCGCCGGGAGGTCGTGGTCGAGGCGCTGTCCGACACAGGCCTGGAGCTGCCGTCGCTGGATGCCGCCTGGCGCGGCCAGGACAGGCATCCTCGGTACGTCTACGGCGTCAGTGTCCGCGACCGCACCGGCTTCTACGACCAGCTCGTGAAGGTGGACATCGCCACGGGGAGCACGGCCACCTGGCACGAGCCGGACTGCTACCCGGGCGAGGGTGTCTTCGTCGGGCGCCCCGACCAGGCCGCGGAGGACGACGGAGTCATGCTGTCGGTCGTCCTCGACGCCGACCGCGGATCCTCGTTCCTGCTCGTCCTGGACGCCGAGTCGTTCACCGAGCTCGCCAGGGCACGGCTGCCCCACCCCGTCCTCTTCGGCTACCACGGGCAGTTCTACGCCGACGGCAACTAGCGCGCGGTTACCGCAGTGCTCGGCGAACGGCATCCACGAAGAGCTCGGGCTGCTCCCACGAGCCGAAGTGCCCGCCGACGGGCATGACCTCCCAGTCGACGATGGTGAGGCAGCGCTCGGCCCAGGCCCGAGGCCACCGCCGCACGTCGGTCGGGAAGATCGACACCGATGCCGGAACCGTGACGAACGGCGGATGCGGGTCACGGCGCTTCTGCTCAGCGTGCTCCCAGTACAGCCGGCACGCCGATCCGATCGTCCCCGTCGTCCAGTAGATCGTGGCGTTCGCCACGAGCTGCTCGCGGGTGAGCGCCTCCTCCACGTCGCCGTCCATGACGGTGAAGGAGCGGCACATGTCGACCAGCCAGGACAGCAGGCCCGCCGGCGAGTCGTTCATGGCCACCGCCATGGTGTGCGGTCGGTGCGTGTTGGTCGGGACATGGTTGACGCGCCCGGTGGCGACGGCGGTATCCCAGTCGAGCAGGCTCTGCCGCTCGAAGTCGTCCAGCTCGTCCACCTGCCCGTCGGCGGGCGGCAGGCCGGTCGGCATCGTCAGGTGCAGAGCGGTGAGACTGGTCGCCCGATCCGAGCGGGCCAGGTCCGTGATGATGTTCGCGCCCCAGTCCCCGCCGGCCGCCGCGTAGCGGACGTATCCCAGCCGGTTCATGAGGTCGTCGAAGGCGCGCGAGATCCGGCGGGTGTTCCAGCCGGGCTCCGTCGTCGGACCGGAGAAGCCGTAGCCGGGGATCGACGGGCACACGACGTGGTACGCGGGGGCATCCGGGGCGCCGTGCGCATCGGGGTCCGACAGCGGGCCGATGCAGTCGAGGAACTCGATCACCGATCCCGGCCAGCCGTGCACGAGCAGCAGGGGGGTCGCGTCCGCCCGCGGCGATCGCTGGTGGAACGCGTGGATCCGCTGCCCGTCGACGGTCGTCGTCACCTGGTCGAAACGGTTGAAGCGGTCCTGGACCGCGAACCAGTCGAAGTCCTCCGCCCAGTACCGGCACAGCTCGCGCAGGTACGAGATGTCCGTGCCGTAGGCCCAGCCCGAGCCCTCGATGCCGTCGAACCAGCGGGTGCGCGACAGCCGATCGCGCAGGTCAGCCAGCACCGCGGGATCGACGTCGATGCGCGACGGCACGACGTCTGAGGGATCGGGGGTGACGGTCATGGCAGAACGCTAGAGGGGGGCCGCCCCGCGGTAGCGGAATGTGACCCAACCGACACTCGCGCACTGCATCCACGCAGGGGTCTGGCAGGGAAGTCCTCATGAGCATCCCCGCGAGGAGCACCTCGTTCGGGGCCGGACACGTTCACGGAGGACCACATGAAGAGACTGACCCTCGCAGCCCTGGCTGTCACGACCGGCCTGCTGCTGGCCGCCTGCAGCAGCGCTGAGGACGCCACGTCCGCCTCGAGCGCCCCCGCACCGGCGTCGTCGGCCGCGGCCGCCTCCCCCTCGGCCGAGATGACCGAGGAGTCGCCCATGGCCGAGGCCGGCGACATCGTCGCAGTCGCCAGCAGCACGCCCGGCTTCAGCACCCTCGTCGCCGCCGTGACCGCGGCCGACCTGGTCGAGACCTTGCAGGGCGACGGGCCGTTCACCGTCTTCGCCCCCACGGACGACGCCTTCGCCGCCCTCCCGGAGGGGGTCCTCGACGCCCTGCTGCTCCCGGAGAACAAGGACGTCCTCGCCAAGATCCTGACGTACCACGTCGTGCCCGGCGCGGTGATGGCCGCGGACGTGACCGACGGTGACGTCGCGACCGTGGAGGGCCAGACGGTGGCACTGTCGACCGCCGACGGTGTCACGGTCAACGGGGCGAAGGTCGTGCAGGCTGATGTGGCCGCCTCCAACGGCGTCATCCACGTGATCGACGCGGTCATCCTCCCGCCGGACGTCGATCCCGCCGCGCTCGTCCAGTAGCCCCACGCAATCGGGGCAGGGCGGCATTGTCGCCCTGCCCCGGTTTCGCGTTCCCGCGCCTCTCCTCACGAGCAGGTCACCTGTGGTTACATGGGACACCTGCGTCGATGGGGGTGGTTGAGTGGTCGCGCCGGTCGCGATTCGTGCTTCCGCCCTCGGACCCTCGGTCAAGTACCGCGTCCTGGCCGCTCTCACCGCCCTCGGCGCCGCCGAGTGCGCGGCGTTCGCCCTCTGGCCCCCCGATCCCGACGTCCCGCCGAGGATCGCCTGGACGGTCGGCGCGGTCCTGGCCCTGGGCTCGCTCGTCGTGTGGCTCGTCCTCCCCCACCAGCCCCGCTGGTTCCTCGAGGCGTGGCTCGTGGTCCTCTCGGCGATCATCGCCGGCGCCGGCTACGCGGGCTCGTCGGCCTCGGGCCAACTGGCGTGCGTCATGGCGCTGTGCCTGCTGGCCGCCTACTGCGCGTACTTCCTGCCCCCGGCGCGCATGGCCTTCCAGGTGACATGGATGCTGCTTCTGTTCGCCCTCGTCTCGTTCGCGTCGCCCCACCTCGACTCGCTCATCTACGTGGCCACCGTCGTCGTCGGAGTGCTCGCACTGGTGTGGATGGTGGCGCACCTCGCATCGGAACTGGCCGCCGCGGCCATCCGCGACCCCCTCACCGGCACACTCAACCGGCGTGGACTCGTCGAGGCGGCCGAGCTGGTGCGAGCCGTCCTGCTTCGGGCCGACCGCCCGATCACCGTCGCGGCCATCGACCTGAACGACTTCAAGGGCTACAACGACCAGCACGGTCACCCCGCCGGCGACGTCCTCCTCGCGAGCCTCGCCGAGAGCTGGCGCGGCGTGCTGCGATCGGCGGACGTGCTGGCCCGCACCGGCGGCGACGAGTTCGTCATGGTGCTGGCGAACACCGACATGGCGTCGGCCCACTCGCTGCTGGCACGACTGCACGAGGCCAACCCGGCCCGCTGGTCGGCCGGACTGGTCGAGTGGGGTCGCGGCGAGTCCTTCGAGGTCACGCTGCGCAACGCCGACAAGGCGCTCTACCTCGCCAAGATGCACCCGGGGCGCCGAGGCTGAGCGAGCCCGGCTGCCCCGACCGGAGTCACGCTCCCGGGGCGCGGTACCCCACCGAGACCTTCATCGCCGCATCGACCTCCTGCGTCGTCAGGAGCGGGACGGTCTCGAAGGTCGCGATCGCGGGCGAGGCACCGATCGTGGCGGCCACCGCCATCGCGATGGTGTTGTCGGGGATGTCGGCGATGACGATCACGTCGTCGCCGCCGAACGCGAAGTAGAAGGTCTCGAGGGTCCCGCCGACCGTCTCCAGCAGCTGGCCGATGTAGGCGCCTCGTGCCGCGGCGCCCTCCTTGCGCACGCCGCGCAGGCCCTCCGCCGTGTAGGACACCTTGAACAGGTACTTGGCCATGGCACTCCTCCCGTTGGTCGTCCCCTCCATGATCGCCCCACGTCTCCGGGCGTCAAGGCCCTTCGGTCCCTTCGGACGCACCGCGCCCGATCCGCCGCGCTGCACGCGGTGGGACACTCGGCCGTGCGCTGCATCGGGATCGACCTCGCGTGGGGCGAGCGCGCCCGCACCGGGGCGGCGTGGCTGGCCGACGACGGACGGCTGGCCGACTCGGCCTCCCTGCACTCGGACGACGACATCGCGGCCTTCCTCGGCACGGCGGCCGCCGGTCCGGGAATCGTCGCCGCGATCGACGCACCCCTGATCGTCCCCAACGACACGGGTCAGCGGCCGTGCGAGCGCGAGGTGGGCCGCTTGTTCGGCCGCTTCGATGCTGGGGCCCACTCGGCGAACCGGGGAAACCCGGCCTTCGTCCCGGAGCCGCGCGGGGCGCGCCTTGCGCAACGCTTCGACTGGTGCCTGGACCCGTCGGTCCCGCCCAGTGACGACGACTCGGTGGCGATCGAGGTCTACCCGCATCCGGCGATGGTGTCGGTTTTCGGACTGGATCGGGTGATCCCGTACAAGGCCAAGCGCGGTCGTGACGTCGTGTCGCGCCAGGCCGCATTCGACGCGCTGTTCGGCCACGTGGAGTCGGCCTGGGGATCCCTCCTGCGGCTCGATGACTCCGCACGGTGGGCGCACCTGCGCGAACGAGTGCGGGCCTCACCCCGCCAGGTCGACCTCGATGTGGTCGAGGACGAGGTGGACGCAATCGTCTGCGCCGCCCTCGCGTGGATGTGGGTGCACGAACGGGCCCGCATGGTGGTCCTCGGCGACGCCGACAGCGGGTACATCGTCACGCCGCTGCCGCCGGGATCCCCAGGGCCTCCGACGCCCTGACCGGTGCTAGAGCATCGCGGCCAGAAGGAGTCCGACCGCCAGCACGAGCACGGCGGTCCCCAGCACGATTCCCACGATCGCCTGTCGGCGCGCGGGAGAGACACCCTCGCCGGCCCGACGCCTCGCGACGAACCCCACGGCGGCACCTACGAGTCCCACGACGGCGGCGAGAACGAGCACCGGCGTCACGAGGAGGCCCACGACCACCGCGCCAACGCCCACGAGGCCCAGCGCCAGTGAGGCGGAGGACAGCCGACGGACGCTCTCGTCCGCTGCCGTGAGGGGCGGCTGCTGGTCCAGGTACGCCACCGGCATCCACGGGTAGTTGGTGGCTTCCGGTGCATCGATCGGGGTGTCCATCGGCTCGCTCATGTCGGCCTCCTAGTACCGGCGCACGCTAGTCATCTGGCGTGTCGGGGCCTTCTCGCAATCCTCACGGATTCCGCTCAGCACGAACCCTAGGCCTATTCGCCCGTCTCCCCGTCGATCGACTGGCGCAGCAGGTCGGCGTGTCCGTTGTGCCGGGCGTACTCCTCGATGAGGTGGCACAGGATCCACCGCAGCGAGATCCGCTGGCCGTCGTCGGTCTCCTCGGACAGCGCGCTGAGGCCATCAGGCCCGGCGAGCGCGTCGGCTATGACGCGATCGGACACCGCTATCGACTCGTCGAACCATGCGAACAGCTGGTCCGAGGACGCGCCAGCGGCGGACGTGAACGACCAGTCGGGGTCCTCGCGGTCGAGCTCGCCGAACCACGAGGGCATCACCACGCCACCAGCGAAGAACTGGTTGAGCCACCCCGCCTCCACCACGGCCAGGTGCTTGAGGAGCCCGCCCAGCGTCATGGTGGTCGGCGACAGGGTCGCGCCTAGTTGGTCGGCCGTGAGCCCCGAGCACTTCCACCGCATGGTGTCGCGCTGGAGGTTGAGGAAGCCCGTGAGAGTGGCGGCCTCGTCGGCGGCGACGGGCGGAGGCGTGCGATCGTCGGCTGAGAAGGTCATCGGCTCACCGTAGCCGAGCGCGCCGCCCACGGGCGGTACTCAGTCCGTGCGCTCCCACACGACGATCGTGTTGCCCTCCTGGCTGAAGACATGGGCCATGCGATAGCCGTTCGAGTGGCGGTCGTTCGCCGCCTCCGTGAACCGCTTCATGTTGACCGAGCCCTCGTTCACCTCGATCTCGTAGTGCGGGCCGCCTGCATGCCCACCACTGAAGCCACCCGCTCCGAACATCTGAACCTCCTTGGCGTCTGCCCCGAAACTAGCCGATGGAGCGCCCCGGACGTCCACCCAACGGGCCACTGCCGCGAGCCGCACGGGCTCGCGTCCGCATAGGGGATGGTGCCGGCGCCCGGGGCGAGCCTGCGGGGCAGGTGGCTAACCCGGCTCTATCCTGCGAGCAACGGCCGCAACCAGGGATCGAGGTGGATCGATGGAGACGCTGACGACGTGCCCTCGCGGCCACGCGCTCGAGCCGAACGCCGTCTACTGCACGGTGTGCTGGATCCGGGTGGAGCCCGAGGACCCCGAGCGAGTCGCGGCTCGCCGGAAGCGCCGGCGTCGCATGATCCTGGGCATCCCTCTCCTCGGTGCAGGCTCCATCGTCGTAGGAGTGCTCGTCGGATCCCTGCTCGCCAACGACGCGGGCGACGGCGCTCCAGCCGTCACGGCTCTCGAGCCCGCAGCTGTGGCCGTCAGTGCAGCCCCCGTCGACCCGATCGACCAGCCCGTCGCCGTCGTCGCCGAGCCACTGGCAGGAACGGTGACCGACCCGGTCACCGACCCCGCTGACACCGGCTGCGCCGCACTGGTCCGCGACGTGCAGGTCCCTTGTGCCCTCACCGACGACCGCCTGGAGTTCACCGTCTGCGTCCCCGCGGCAACGACGGTCATCCGGGTCGGCACCCGGCCCAACGACAATGTCACGTTCGACGACGCGTCGTCCGACATCGCCCTCGGGGGCTCGGCGGGCTGCGCGACCGGCGACATCGCTGCAGACATCGCCATCGACTCCTACTCCCCCGCCGCCACGTGGCGGATCGTGGGCCGCGACGCATCGGACACCAAGATCTGGAAGTCGCGCGTCGTCACGCTTCCCCCTGCGCCCTGAGCAGCCCGCGCACCGTCACAACTGCAGGACCGATGCCGACACCAGGTATGCGGCCGACGCGGCTGCGGGGTCGTGGAGGTCGCCAGCATCGGCCAGCGTCGCGCGCGCCCGCGCCCGGATCGCCGCTCCCGGATCCTCTGCAATGAGGTCGGTGCACAGGCCGGCGATGACCGCCTGAGTGTCGTGCTCGTCGAGGCCGTCAAGGGCGAGGCCGTCATGCAGCAGGATGGCTGCCTCCTGGAACACCTCGCGGGCCATGTCGAGGTCCACATCGGGCCGGTCCTGCGCCACGGAATCTGCGGCGGCCAGGAACGGGACGAGGGCAGGGCCTGGGTCTCTCGAGGTCATGCGGCGACCCTACGGCCTGAGCTCAGCCGGGTCCCACATGCAGAAGGGGTGCCCGGCCGGGTCGAGGTAGACGCGGACGTCGTCCTGCGGCTGGTGGTCGGCGAGCACAGCCCCGAGCGCCCGCGCGCGTGCGCCCTCGGCCTGCAGGCCGTCCACCCGGATGTCCAGGTGGACCATCATGCGCTGATGGCCCGGCTGCCCCGGCCACACCGGGCGCACGTAGTCCGGGTCGGACTGGAACGACAGGCCGGCCCCTCCGTGGGGTGATCGAAGCTGGACCCAGCCCTCCTGCTCGTGCGCCACCTCCCACCCGAGAAGAGCACCGTAGAAGGCGGCGAGGCCGGCAGCGTCGGGCGCGTCAAGCACGACCCCCGAGACCAGCAGCGGCAGCCTCCAGTAGGCGTAGAGGTCATCGCGGTCCTGGGAGGCGCCGGACCCATACCCGTCGCCGACCTCGCCCGTGGACTGCGTCACCACGATCGCCGCGAGGGTGGGCTCCCCACGCCGGGCGCAGTCCTCGGACAGCAGCACCAGCAGTCGACCAAGGCCGCGCGGGAGCACGGAGAGACCCGTCTCCCGCACGAGCTCGCCGTACGTCACGCTCGTGCGCGCCTTGGCTGCGTCGACCAGGTAGCCCCGCATGGCGGCCACGGCCTCCACGTCGGCCTCGCTGACGCGGAATCGCCGAGTGTCGCCGGCGAGGGTCTCCCCGACCTGCAGCCTCGTCGCATCCGATACGTCGTGAGCCGGCACGGTTCTCATTCTTCAGCACCAGCACGCGTTCCCAACAGAGCCTGGTCACGGTCTGCGGTCGGCATTGCGTAAGGGGGTCGTAAGAAACAACGACGTTCCCGGGGGCGGCGCGGGGGGATAGTGGCGGGATGCTGCTGCTCGTCCCTCTCGGCCTCGTCGCGGGCCTCGTGACGGGGCTCTCGCCCTGCGTGCTCCCCGTGCTGCCCGGCGTGCTGGCGGCGTCCGCCCTCCCCGGCGGCGGCACGACGCAGGCCGCACCTCGCCGCAGCCGTCCCTACCTGGTGGTGGCCGGCCTTGTCGGCACCTTCACGGCGGTCACGCTGCTGGCCGCGTGGCTGGTGGCTCAGTTGCATCTGCCGTCGGGCCTGCTGCGCACGCTCGGGATCCTGGCCCTGCTGGTCGTGGGGCTCGGTCTGCTGGTGCCGCCCATAGGGCGGGTGCTTGAGCGCCCCTTCGCGAGACTGGGCCGTCTGCAGCCGCGACGGGACGCCTCGGCCGTGGCGTTCGGGGCCATGCTCGGACTGGTGTTCGTCCCCTGCGCGGGCCCGGTGCTGGCTGCGATCACGGTCGTCTCGGCCAGCCAGACCGCGTCGATCGATGCCCTCGTCCTCGCTGTGTCGTTCGCGATCGGCGTCGCCGTCCCGCTGCTGCTGGTCGCGGTGCTGGGTCAGACGGCGGTGACCCGGATCGGCGGGCTGCGGCGTCGACTGCCCGTCCTGCGTCAGGTGTCGGGAGCCGTGCTGCTGGCCATGGGCGTGGCGATCGCGTTCGGGGTGTCGGATCGAGCGGCGCTGCTGGTGCCCGACTATGTCGCCTCCGTGCAGTCGGCCGTCGAGGACAACGCGACGGCCCAGTCCGCGCTCGCTGACGTCGTGGGAGCGCCTGCCACCGCAGGCGGGCCGGCATCGCAGTCGGAGCCTGCCGACCCGGGCGATCCGAGCGTCCTCGGCCCGGAGACGAGCTTCCTCGAGTGCGAGTCCGACCCGTCGCGGCTGGGCAACTGCGGGCCAGCCCGCGAGCTCGTCGGGATCCAGCAGTGGCTGAACACGGACGCCCCGGTGAGCCTGACGGACCTGCGAGGCTCCGTCGTCCTTCTCGACTTCTGGACCTTCGGCTGCATCAACTGCCAGCGCACCCAGCCGTACCTCAACGAGTGGAACGCTGCGTACGGGGACCGCGGCCTGCGGATCATCGGCGTCCACTCCCCCGAGTTCGACTACGAGCGCGATGCCGGCAACGTGCGCGATGCACTCGTCGAGGCGGGCATCCGGTATCCGGTGGCGCTGGACAACGACTTCCGAACCTGGCGGGAGTGGTCGCAGCGCTTCTGGCCAGCGCGGTACCTGATCGACCGCAGCGGGACCGTGCGCCTCGTCCACTATGGGGAGGGCGCCTACGAGGAGACCGAGGCAGCGATCCAGTCGTTGCTGGCGCAGCCCTCACCCGCCTGACCGGACCCGGGCCTGCGCTGCGCCCTCACCCTCGTGGAGCCACGATCCGCCGCGAGGCGAGTACGGTGACAGCGTCACCTCGTTGAGGTCCGACGTCAGGGGATCCCATGAGCCGCAGGTCCTTCGCCGCACTGGCCGCGTCCCTCGTCCTCGCCCTCGGAGTCGGCCTCGCCGCCCCCGCCGTCGCGATGACGCCGGAGACTGCGGCCACCGCACGACCCGAGCGCGCGCGCATCCTGAGCGCCGCCTGGGGGACGAGCGGCTCGAGCTCCTGCCCGAGCGGCCAGACGGGACTGGACAACATCCCCGTGGTGTTCAACTGGTTCCTCCGCGCCGCCACGGTTGACGCCACCGACTTCGTCTTCACCCTCGACGACGGGACCACGGTCACGCCGACGTGCGCGCTGCTCTTCCCGCCCGATGAGCGCAACGAGCGGCAGACCGTCAATCTCATCGGCGCGTTCGGCAGCCCAGAGGGTCCCCGACCCGTGACGGTGACCGTCGTGGGCGACCTGCAGGGACACCCGATCGGGGCGAAGTCATTCCGGGACCTGCCCGGCGGCCTGTCGCACGACGTCGTCCAGGTCGAGGCCTCGCCGTTCATCGTCGACGCGTGGATGCTCACCAAGGCGCAGCTCCGCAAGGACCGGAACCGCTGTACGGAGGGCACGGCATTCGTACGCGTGGTGTGGTCGAACGGGATGACCGCGTATCCCACGGGTGCTGTCCTCGGGCAGCCGGTCGTCGACTCCTACCGGGCGATCTTCCGCGGCGCGTCAGGCAAGCGGCTCGTGCTCGCGCCCCTCGCTGTGGGCGACATCAACGATCATGGCAAGCCGTTCCTCGAGGACAACATGCAGGACCTGTGCCTCGCATCCGTCCCCACGGGCGCGGTCCTCACCCAGGTGACCCTGGGCGCCGACCTGCTGCAGGATCCCAACGGCGACCCGAACGCCGCCCAGCGCTTCCGCGTGGGCTGAACGTCTCAAGCCACGGTCGAGACGGTGCACCAGGTGAGCGGTCAGAACATCCCGTTGTCGTTCATCGAGTGGTCGGGCAGCGGCTGGAGGACGTCCCAGTGCTCGACGATCTTCCCCTCGTCGTCGAGTCGGAAGATGTCGATGCCCGCGTACTCGAGGTCACCCGGCCACACTTGATGACAATGGAGGACGACGAAGTCGCCCTCCCCGAGGACCCGCATGAACTCCACCCTCTTCCCCGGGTACTGGACGGCCATGCGCTCGAAGTATTCGATGAAGGCCTGCTTACCGTCGCCCACGTGCGGGTTGTGCTGCCGGTAGTCAGCTCCCGCGTAACGGGCGATGGCTTCCGCCGGCTGGCATTGGTTGAACATGAGGTCGTAGAACTCCTGGACGGCCACCTTGTTCGACTCGACTGACATGCGGCCTCCTGACCATGCCGGGATCCGAGTATCCCAGAGGAGTGTCGCCCGGGACGGTCGCAACCGGCGGGGTCACGTGAGCACGAGCTTGGCGATGACCTCGTTCATGATCTCGTTGGTGCCCCCACCGATCCCCAGGATGCGACTGTCCCGGTAGTGGCGCTCGACCTCACTCTCACGCATGTAGCCCATGGCGCCATGGAGCTGGACCGCGGCGTCCACGACCCGGTCGCACGCAGCGACCGCCGTGTTCTTGGCCATCGCGACGCGCGCCAGCACATCCTCGCCCGCAAGCCAGTCGTCGGTCACGACCCGCGTATAGGTACGCGCAGCGTCCACGTCGCGCGCCATCTCCGCAATGCGATGCCGCACTACCTGGCGGCTCACGAGTGGGCGCCCGAACGTCTCGCGTCGCTGAACCCAGTCAATGGTGAGGTCGAGGCAGCGCTGAGCGGTGGCATAGGCCTGCACGGCGATGCTCAGCCGTTCGGCGGCGAACTGCGTCATGATCGCCAGGAACCCCGAGTCCTCGGCGCCGATCAGCCGGTCCGTCGGTACGCGCACGCCGTCGAATCGGATCTCCGCCGTATCCGAACACAGCCAGCCCATCTTGCGCAGCGGAGGTCCGACCTCGACTCCGGGCAGATGCCGATCGATCACCATGAGCGAGATCCCGCCTGCTCCCGGGCCACCAGTACGGACGGCCGTCGTGAAGAAGTCGGCCCGGGTGGCCGAGGTGATGTACAGCTTGGATCCGGTGACGACGTAGGCATCGCCGTCGCGAACCGCTCGCGTCCGAAGGCCGGCCACGTCCGACCCTCCTTCCGGCTCCGTGACCGCCAGGCTGATGATGCTCTCGCCTGCGAGCACCGGCCGCGCGATCTCCTCGATCAGCTGCGGATCGCCGGCGTCGACGAGATGCGGAAGGCCGATGCCATGCGTGAACAGCGCTGCCACTAATCCCGATGACCCACCCGCGAGGATGATCTCCTCCGCGACGATGAAGGCGTCGATGGCCGTACCGCCGCACCCGCCGGCCTCCTCCGGGAAGCCGATGCCCAGCAGCCCCGCGTCGGCCGCCCTCCGGTGCACCTCACGTGGCAGGGCCCCACGGTCCTCCCAGTCTGCAAGGAAGGGAGTGAGCTCACGCTCGGCGAAGCGGCGGACGGTCGCCCGCAGCAGTCTGCGTTCTTCGGTATCCCACGATGACATCCGATCCACCCCAAACTTGACACGCGCGTCAACTTGCCTGCCGCCATGTTACCCAGCGGCGGGCACGCCTGGGGGCGGACGAGTCCTCTGGTCGGCGCGATGCCCCTGTTCGTCCGGTGCCCCATCGCCTAGCGTGGTGCTCACCCCCGATCGGAGGAGATCGCATGCGCACCGGAGCCCCCGCACGAGCCCGATCCACGAGATGCCGCCCGCGTGTGGTGGCCGCGGTCGCCACCCTGTCGTTGTGCACTGGACTGCTGGCCCTCGGGTCCGCGCCCGCGACGGCCGGGGACGGGCCGTCCACGACTTCCGGCGAGGAGGCCGCCCCCAGGCTTGTTCGCCTCCAGATCCTGGCGTTCAACGACTACCACGGCCATCTGGAGGCATCGACGCCCGGAACCGTGGGCGATCAGGCGGCCGGCGGTTCCGAGTACCTCTCGGCGGCGCTCACGCAACTGCGGGCCGGCAAGAGGCACAGCCTCACCGTGGCGGCGGGTGACCTCATCGGGGGATCTCCGGCTCTGTCCGGGCTGTTCCACGACGAGCCGTCCGTCGAGTCCATGAACGCGATGGGGCTCGACGTGTCCGGCGTCGGCAACCACGAGTTCGACGAGGGCGTCACCGAGCTGAAGCGGATGCAGGATGGCGGGTGCCATCCCGTGGACGGGTGCTACTTCCCAGGCCAGCCCTACGCGGGAGCCGACTTCCCGTGGCTGGCCGCCAACGTCGTGAAGCAGGGCACGCGCAAGACCGTGCTGCCCCCCTACTGGATCAAGGACGTGGGTGGCGTCAAGGTCGGCTTCATCGGCATGACCCTCGAGGGCACCGACGCGATCGTGGCGGCCTCGGGGATCGCGGGCTACTCGTTCCTCGACGAGGCGCGCACGGCCAACCGCCTCGTTCCCGAGCTCAAGAGGAAGGGCGTGGAGAGCATCATCGTCCTGTTGCACGAGGGTGTGACGCAGGATCCGGCGCCCGGCGACATCAACGGCTGCAACAACATCAGTGGCCCGGTGGTGGACATCAACAGCAAGCTTGACTCGGAGATCGACGCTGTCATCACGGGACATACCCATCAGCCCTACAACTGCATGCTCCCCGGACCTGACGGCCGAAAGCGGATGGTGACGAGCGCCTACTCCTTCGGGCGGGTCGTCTCGGAGCTGAATCTCGTCCTCGACAAGCGGACAGGTGAGGTGCGGCGCGCACTGAGCAGCGCCACGAATCACGCTGTCATCCAGTCGGAGCTCACACCTGATCCCGCTCTGACCGCCGTGATCAGCAAGTGGACGCCGCTGTTCGAGGCGGCCGGCAACACCCCGGTCGGGACGATCACCGCCGACATCACCCGGGGTGGCACGCCTCCTGGCTCCGATCGTGGCGTCGAATCCGCGGCGGCGAACCTGGTCGCCGATTCCCAGGCCTGGGCGACGTCGTTCAATGGTGCGCAGCTTGCCTTCATGAACTCCGGCGGCGTGCGCTCGGACTTGACGTACGCACCGTCCGGGGCTGAGGGCGCCGGCGTCGTCACGTATGGAGAGGCGTTCACCTTCCAGCCGTTCGGCAACACGCTGGTCACGATTCCGATGACCGGTGCCCAGATCGTGTCGGTGCTGCGGGAGCAGTGCCAGCCGGCGGGCTCATCGCGGCCGTTCCTCAACCTGGGAGTCTCGTCCGGATTCACGTACAGCCTGAGCAGGACGATCGTCAACGGAGCCTGCACCTCGGTGTCAGTCACCGACGTCAAGCTCAGCGGCCGAGCACTCGATCCGGGCGCCACGTACTGGGTGACGGTGAACAACTTCCTGGCAGACGGTGGCGACAACTTCGCCACGTTCAAGCAGGTCCCTGCCTCGGAGCGGCTGCCTGGCGGCATCGACCTCCAGGCGCTCACCGACTACCTCAGCACGTTCTCCCCGGTTGCCCCTCCCTCCACGGGCAGGGTGACCGAACTCCCCTAGTACGACCACGCCATCGCCGGAGCCGTGACCTGTCACGGTTCCGGGGGTGGCGCGTGTCCGAGAACAAGCACCCCGGAACGAGCAGATCCCCCACAACCTGGCGAGAGGTTGTGAGGGACCTGCAGTCGGGCTGACAGGATTTGAACCTGCGACCCCTTGACCCCCAGTCAAGTGCGCTACCAAGCTGCGCTACAGCCCGTCCACGCACGCACGATCCCCGAGGGGACGGCGCGATTGCGACCACCGGAGTCTAGTGGACGGGGCTCGACCCACCCCGAGCACCCCGGTGCCGCGCACCATGCTCGTCAGGCCGCGATGCCCCATGGACGGCGCTGCACCACGGGGTGGCCGATCCGCCATGCGCGCCCCACTGCGGCCCCTGCAGCGCAGGCGGCGGCGCTCCACTGCAGCACGATGCATGCCAGGCCGAGGAAGGCGAAGCCGTCACCGAGGCCGGCCTCGGAGACGTCGACGGTGCCCAGAGCGAGCAGCGTCACGTCGACGAGCAGCACCCCGGTCGCCACGGCCACGATGATGACGGCGCGACGCTCACGTCCGGATGGCCCGATGCCGGTCAGCTGCTGGGCGCCGCGCGCCATCATCCAGAACAGGGCCAGGATCAGTGGAGTCATGCAGTAGCGCAGGGCGTCGTCGTGCCAGGCTCCCGACGACCAGAGCGCCTGCGGCACGACGACCGAGACCACGGGCAGCGGGATGCTCAGCCAGGCGAGCACCAGGGCGACCTGATGGTCAGAGGCCTCCCCGGGACGCTGGATAGACGTCGACTCCCGCATCTGCGCACCCCCTTGCTCGCGCAGGTCAAGGCTAGGCATGGTGCACAGCAGGATGCGCGGCGAACGGGGCGTCGCGGCGCGCAGTCGCCGGCCCGCATCGCCGGTACCGTGACCGGATGAAGGCGTGGAAGGTCGTGGGGATCGTCGTCCTGGCGGTGATCACCGCCGGCGTCATGACGCTCGCGGCCGCGGTCCTGTCGAGCCGCGAGGAGACCGCGCAGGCGCAGGACGCCCTGCAGCCGTTCTACACGCCCCCCGATCCCCTGCCCACCGAGCCCGGGACGGTCATCCGCATGGAGCCGCTGGGCGTCAGCGTCCCCGGCGCCAGCACATTCCGGATCCTCTACGTATCGGAACGCCCGGACGGCACGCCGGCGGCGTCCGGCGGCATGCTCTTCATCCCCGACGCTCCCGCCCCGGCGGAGGGCCGGCCCGTCGTCGCGTGGGCGCACGGCACGCTCGGCATGGGCGACGCCTGCGTGCCGTCCCGCTCGGCCAATCCACTGGCCGACATGGACAACTGGCTCGACCAGATGATGGCGCTCGGATGGGTCGTGGTGTCGACGGACTACGTCGGGCTCGGCACCCCGGGTCCCAACCTCTACCTCGTCGCCCAGTCGGAGGTCCGCGACATCGTCAACGCCGTGCGGGCCGCGCGCAACGTGCCGCAGGCGGAGGCCGGCACCCGCTACGTCACGTGGGGGCACTCGCAGGGTGGCCATTCGTCCATCTGGACCGGCCACCTCGGCGAGGAGTACGCACCGGAGCTCGACCTGCTCGGTGTCGCCGCGGCCGCTCCGGCGCTCGACCTCAGCCAGATCGTGGGCGCGCAGTGGGACGACGTCGTGGGCTGGGTCATCGGCCCCGACGTCATCGAGAGCTGGCCCGCCTACTACCCCGGGCTGCCGGTCGACTCGATCCTCACCCCGACGGGGCAGGACGCGTCCGCGCGCCTGGCGTCGGAGTGCATCAAGGAGTCAGGGCTGGAGGGGCTCGTGCGGGAGAAGCTCGGGCAGCAGTTCTTCGCCGAGGACCCCTTGACCGTGCCCGCGTGGGCCGACGCCGCGGCCGCGCAGACGCCCGCGCCACTTCCCGCGGACATGCCGGCGTTCATGGCCCAGGGCACTGCCGATGAGGTCGTCCTGCCGTGGCCCAACGCGATGGTGCAGCAGGCGTGGTGCGAGGCAGGGTCAACTCTCGAGGTGCTCTGGATGGGCGGGGTGACGCATCAGGCTGCCGCCACGACGTCCGGCCCGTCGGCCGTCGTGTGGATCGCCGACCGCTTCGCGGGGCGCCCGGCGGGACGCTCGTGCGACGTTCCACCGCCGGTGGCACCGCAGGCACCCGCTGCCGCGTCCTCGTCCTAGCGGCGCTTGGACCGCTTCTCGCGGACCCGCATGACGAGGCGGATCGGCGTGCCGGCGAAGCCGAAGTCCTCGCGCAGCCGACGCTCGATGAACCGGCGGTAGCCGGCCTCGAGGAACCCGGTGGTGAACAGCGCGAACGTCGGCGGCCCGACCTGCACCTGGGCGGCGAACAGGATGCGCGGCTGGCGGCCGCCTCGCAGCGGGTGCGGATGCGCGTCGGTGAGCTCCTTGATGAACTGGTTGAGCCGACCCGGTGCAGACGCGGGTCTCCCAGCCCGTCGAGGGCCTCCTCGATCGCGGGCGTCGAGCTTCTCGATGTGACGACCCGTGCGCGCGGAGATGTTGACCCGCGGCGCCCACGGCACCTGCACGAGGTCGCGGTCGATCTCGCGGTCGAGGTACTTGCGGCGCTCCTCGTCGGTGAGGTCCCACTTGTTGAAGGCGAGCACGAGCGCGCGGCCCGACTCGATCACCATGTGGATGATGCGCACGTCCTGCTCGCTGAGCGGCTCGGAGGCGTCGACGAGGACGATGGCGACCTCGGCACGGTCGAGCGCGGCCTGGGTGCGCAGCGTCGCGTAGTACTCGTGCCCGCTGGCCTCCTTGGCGCGGCGGCGGATGCCGGCGGTGTCGACGAACCACCACCAGGTGCCCTTGAGCTCGATGAGCTCGTCGACCGGGTCGACGGTGGTGCCGGCGACGCTGTCGACGACGACCCGCTCGCTGCCGGCGAGGGAGTTCAGCAGCGACGACTTGCCGACGTTGGGCTTGCCCAGCAGGGCCACGCGGCGGGGCCCGCCCAGGCGGGACAGGCCCGTGCCCTCCTCGGGCAGCATCGCGACCGCCGCGTCGAGCAGGTCGCCCGACCCGCGGCCGTGCAGCGCCGAGACGCAGTGCGGCTCGCCCAGGCCCAGCGACCACAGCGACTGCGCCTCGAGCTCGGTGTTGGCGTCGTCGGCCTTGTTGGCCACCAGGAGGACCGGCTTGCCGGTCTTGCGCAGCACCTGGACGACGGCCTCGTCGGTGTCGGTGGCGCCGACCTTCGCGTCGACGATGAACAGCACGGCGTCGGCCTCGTTGACGGCGCGCTCGGCCTGGGCGGCGATCTGCGCGGCCATGCCCTTGACCTTGCGGTCCCAGCCGCCGGTGTCGATGAGGATGAACCGCCGGCCGTTCCACTCCGCCTCGTAGGTGACGCGGTCGCGGGTGACGCCGGGCACGTCCTCGACGACCGCCTCGCGGCGGCCGATCATGCGGTTGACGAGGGTCGACTTGCCGACGTTGGGACGGCCCACGACGGCGAGGACCGGCATGCCGGAGTGCTCGCCGCCCGGGCGCATGAGCTCGTCGAGCTCGGCATCGATGTCGCCGAACTCGCTGCGCGCGGCAGCGAGCGCGGCCGCGATCGCCGCCTCGTCGTCGAGGTCCGTCCCGCCGCCTCGACAGGTCGGCCTCGGGGACGGACTCATCCGCGGTGTCGTCGAACGCGACCCACTCGTCACTCATGCTGCGTGCCTGTCTTCCTGTCGTGGCGCGACCGGCGGTCACGCCCGTCCCTGACCGCATCACGGCGAGGTCCTCGGCGTCGCTCACGATCTGCCGGACCTGCTCGGCCACCGCGGCCCGGGTGCTCGCCCGCAGCGGGTCGCCGGGCACGCTCACCGGTACCGCGGGCGCGAAGTAGACGTCGATCCGCGACCGCGGGCGCGGCGGGTCCGTGGGGACCCGGCCGTCGGCCCCGAGCAGCACGACCGGCATCACATCGACGCCGGTCACCGCCAACAAGGTACCCCACGGGCACGAGGCTCCCGGCCACGACCACGGCCCGCTCGTCCTGCCAGGGCGGCCCGTGCGCACGTGCTGGGCATGGATGGCGGTGGGGCTCGCCACAGGGATGTCACCGGCCGCGCTCGAGCAGCCCGGGCCGGATCGCCTCATTCATGGCCTCGTTCGCCACGACGTGCAGCGGACGCGGCGCCACCGCGTGCAGCACGGCACCGACCAGGACGGCCTCGCAGCGGGTCACGAGGAGCAGCGCCCCAGAGGTCCCCACGTGATGGGTCCCGTGGGCCTGGATCCGGTAGGTCATGCGCAGGCCGGCGGACGCCAGGTTGCGGGCGTGGGCGGCCCCGCTCCAGGACGGCGGCTCGACCTGCATCGCCTACTCCGGCAGGGCGTCGACGAGCGCGCACACGCGCGCGACGACCTGGTCGAGGGTCGAGGTCCGTGGTGTCGAGGACGACCGCGTCCGGGGCCTGGGCCAGCGGCGACGTCTCGCGCCGCGAGTCCTTGGCATCCCGCTCGAGTAGGGCCGTCTCGGTGGCGCGCACGTCGACGTCGGACTTGCCGAGGTCGACGTCCTGCGCCGCGCGGCGCGCGGCCCGCACCGCGGGATCCGCGGTGATGAAGATCTTCAGGTCGGCGTCGGGCAGGACCACGGTGGTGATGTCGCGGCCCTCCACGACGATGCCCGTGCCGGCCGCCCGCGCGTCGGCCACCTCGTCGCGCTGGATGGCCACGAGCCGCTCGCGCACCGCCGGGCACGGCGCTGACGGCGCTGACGGCCCCGGTCACCGCGTCGCCGCGGATCGGGGCGGCGACGTCCGACCGGCCCGACGTGGATGGTCGGGCCGGCCGGATCGGTGCCGCTGATGATGACGACACGTGGGCGCCTGCGCCGCGACCGCGTCCGCGTCGTGCACGTCGACGCCCGCATCGAGCATCGCCCACGTCATCGCGCGGTACATCGCACCGGTGTCCAGGTAGCGCAGGCCCAGCCGCGGACGCCACGGCGCGGCAGACGCTGGACTTGCCGGATCCCGCCGGCCCGTCGACGGCGAGGACTGGGGTGCGCATGGCCCCGAGCCTACGGGGTGGCCACCGCTGCCCGGCTACGAGCGGACGTCGAAGCCGCGCTCGGTCAGGGCGAAGATGAGGTCCTCGCCCACATCGGGCCGGACCGAGATGCCGACCAGCCCGCTGGGTCGCCCGAGGACGTGCTCGATGCGGACGTCCTCGAGGTTGATGCCCGCGTCGGCGGCGGCACCGAACAGCCGGCCCAGCTCGCCGGGACGGTCCGCCAGCATGACGGCGACCTCCCGGAACGGGGACGGCGCGGCCCCGTGCTTGCCCGGGATGAGCCGCTGCCCGAGGACGCCGTCCTCGAGCATGCGCCGGACCTCGGGACGCACCGGCGCACCGGCTGCGGCCTCTGCCCGCAGGGCGTCCGCGGTCGTGCGCAGCTCCGCGATGATGCCGTCGAGGACGTCGGCCACCGGCCCGGCGTTCGCCGCGAGGATGTCCGACCACATGGGCACGTTCGAGGCTGCGATGCGCGTCATGTCGCGCAGCCCCTGGCCGGCGATCCGCACGTGCTCCGCGTCCGAGGTGGCGAGCCGGCCGGCGAGGACGCTGGACAGCACCTGCGGGGCGTGCGAGACCAGCGCGACCGCGGCGTCGTGGTCGGCCAGGCCCATCTCGACGGGGAAGGCACCGCACGCCGACACCAGGCGGTGGACGCGCCGCACGTGGTCGATGGCGCTCTGCGGCAGCGGCGTGACCACCCAGAGGCGGTCGTCGAGCAGGTCGGCGCGGGCTCCGGCAGCCCCGGACACCTCGCGGCCGGCCATCGGATGGCCGCCCACCAGTCGCACCGGGTCGGCACCCAGGCTCACCGCCTCGAGCAGGACCCGCTCCTTGACCGAGGTCACGTCGGTGATGGTCGCGTCGGGGTGGCTCTTCGACGCCTCCGCGAGCACTGCTGGCGCGTGACGCGGTGGCACCGCCACCAGCACAAGAACGGGCCGGTCGGTGGCTGCGGCGACGCGTCCGGCGCCCTGCTCGATCGCGATGGCGAGGTTCGCGTCGTCGACGTCGGACAGCAGGACGTCCACGCCCGCACGCCGGAGGGACAGGGCGACCGACGTGCCGATGAGGCCGGTGCCGACGACGAGGACCGACCCGTCGAGCGCCCCGGCTTCGATGCCGCTCATTGCACGAGGTCCTGGCGGAGCACCTCGGCCCCGCGCAGGTACACGTGCTGGATCTGCGAGCGCGGGCCCTCGAGGTCGGCGTGCACGAGGACGCGCACGACGCGCTCGAGCGCCCCGTCCACCGCCATCTCCTGGGCGCACAGGAGCGGGACGTCGACAAGACCGAAGTCGCGGGCTCCCGCCGCCGGGAAGGCGCAGGTGAGGTCAGGCGTGCCGGTCAGGATGATGCTCACGATGTCGTCGGTGGACAGGCCGTTGCGGTCGATGAGGGCACCGAGCAGCTCGCTGACCGCCTCACGCATCTCGGCCGCGTCGTTGGCGGCCAGGCATGTGGCACCGCGGATCCCGCGCAGCGTCATGTGACCCCTCCTGTCCGGCGCCAGAGTACCGAGCGCCCGCCGGCGCACATGACGCCGGTGGGCCGACGGTGCGCGGCACTGCGCCGGGCTAAAGCCCGACCGCGGTGTGTTCGCAGGGCTCGACACCGGGCCGGGCTAAAGCCCGACCGCGGTGTGTTCGCAGGGCTCGACACCGGGCCGGGCTAAAGCCCGACCGCGGTGTACAGCGAGCGCAGCTCGGGTCCGGTGATCGCGCGGATGACGCCGGGCCGCTGCTGCCCCAGGTGGATCGGCCCGACGCGGGTGCGCACGAGGTCCGTGACCGGGTGGCCGACCGCTTCGAGCATGCGCCGGACCAGCCGGTTGCGACCCTCGTGGATGACGAGCTCGATCAAGGTCCGGTCCGGCTGCTTCTGCATGACGCGCGCGCTGTCGCAGCGGGCCAGGCCGTCCTCGAGCTCGACCCCGTCCTTCAGCTCGCGCAGGACCGGCGGGAGCACCTGGCCCCGAACGGTGGCGACATACGTCTTGTCGACCTCGTAGGACGGATGCCCCAGCCGGTTTGCGAGCTCGCCGTCGTTGGTGAGAATCAGCAGGCCCTCGGTGTCGGCGTCGAGCCGCCCGACGTGGAACAGCCGCTCCGTGCGCCCGGCGACCCAGTCCCCGACGCACGGTCGGCCCTCGTCGTCGGACATGGTGGAGATCACGCCCTTCGGCTTGTTGAAGGCGTACACCGCGAGGTCGGGAGCCGTGGGCACCCGCTCGCCGTCGACGCGGATCACCGCCGTGCGGGGGTCGACGCGCATCCCTTGCTCCGTGACGCGCTTGCCGTCCACCTCGACCCGCCCCTGGTCGATCAGCGCCTCGCAGGCCCGGCGGCTGCCGATGCCGGCCGTGGCCAGCACCTTCTGCAGTCGGACAAGGCCCTCGTTCGGATCATCTGCCATGGTCGATCACTCTCCTGTCGCGACGGAGTCGAGGACGTCCTCGAGGTCGGCGAGGTCGGGCAGGTGCTCGGCCAGCGGCGGTAGGTCGTCGAGGCTCGCGATCCCCATCCGCTCCAGGAAGTGGCCCGTCGTGACGTACAGGTGCGCGCCCGACTCGCCGTCGTGCCCCGCCTCGGCGATGAGCCCGCGGGTGAGCAGGGTGCGGATCACGCCGTCCACGTTGACCCCACGCACGGCACTGACCCGGCCGCGCGTGATCGGCTGCCGGTAGGCGATGACGGCAAGGGTCTCGAGGGATGCCTGCGTGAGCCGGGCCTGCTGCCCGTCGAGGACGTACCGCTCCACGAGGGGGGAGCACTCGGCGCGCGTGTAGTAGCGCCAGCCACCGGCCACCTCCCGCAGGTCGAAGCCGCGCCCCGCCTCGGTGTACTCGGCGGCCAGCCGCTGCAGCTCCGCCTCCACCTCGCCGCCGGGCTGGCGCACGGCGGAGGCCAGGTCCATGGCGCTCATCGGCTCGTCGGCGAGCAGGAGCAGGGCCTCCAGTGCAGCGGCGAGCGACGGGGCGCCGAGGCCGACGTCGTCGCCCGGATCCTCGTCGACGGTGCCGTCGGGCTCCTGCTGCTCCGGGTCCAGCGCGTCGTCGACCACCTCGATCTCGGGGTCCACGACGTCGTTGCCGGGCTCAGTCATCTGCCATCTCCTTGTTCGGTGCGACCGCATCGTCGTCCCCCGTGCCTGCCGTGTCCCGGTCGACGTCGACATCGCGCTCGACGTCGAACTCGTCGGTCACGTCGACCTCGGCGTCGTCCGGCCCGGTCCAGCGGATCGTGAGGTCGCCGAGCGGGGTGATCTGCTCGAAGGCGACGACCTGCTCGCGGTACAGCTCGAGAAGTGCGAGGAAGCGGCCGATCACCAGGAGCGTGGTCTCGCAGTCCGCGACGAGCGCCCGGAAGGTCGTCGTTCGATGCTTGCGGAGCCGGTCGACGACGATGGCCGCCTGCTCCCGCACGCTGACCCGCTGGAGGTGGATATGCGCGATCGACACCTCGGGGACGGGCTTGGGGGCCAGCGCCCGTGCGGCCATCGCCGCGAACTGCTCCGGGCCCAGGCCGATCAGCACCTCGGGCAGGAGGGCCGCGAACTGCGGCTCCAGCCCCACCGCGCGCGGGAAGCGCTTGGCCGCGTGCGCCATGCGGTCGGCGAAGAGGGCCGAGACCTCCTTGTAGGCGCGGTACTGCAGGAGCCGGGCGAACAGCAGGTCGCGGGCCTCGAGCAGGGCCAGGTCCTCCTCGTCCTCTACCTCGCCGCTGGGCAGCAGGCGCGCGGCCTTGAGGTCGAGCAGCGTCGCGGCCACGACGAGGAAGCCGCTCGCCTCGTCGAGGTCCCAGTCGACGCCCTGACCGCGGATGTACGAGATGAACTCGTCGGTGACCTGGTGCAGCGCGAGCTCGGTTACCTCGAGCTTGTGCTTGGAGATGAGCTGGAGCAGCAGGTCGAACGGGCCTTCGAACTCCCCCACGCGCACGGAGAATCCGCTCGGCGCCTCGGTGGCCTGCTCGGCCAGGGCGTCGGTCGGGATCGTCACCGCGTCACCCCATCCGGGCGACGACTTCGCGCGCGAGCTGCCGGTACGCCTCGGCGCCCGGGCTGCCCGGGGCGAACGACGTGATCGGCTCGCCCGCGACGGCGGAGTCGGGGAACTTCACGGTCTTGGTGATGACGGTCTGGAAGACCTTCTCGCCGAACGCCTGCCGCACCGTGTGCAGGACCTCGCGGCTGTGCAGCGTCCGCGGGTCGTACATCGTGGCGAGGACGCCGAGGATCTTCACGTTGGGGTTGACCCGCGACACCACCTTGTCGATCGTGTCCGTGAGCAGGGCCACGCCGCGCAGGGCGAAGTACTCGGCCTGCATCGGGATGATGACGTCGTCGCTCGCCGCCAGCCCGTTGAGGGTCAGCAGGCCCAGGGAGGGCTGGCAGTCGATCAGCACGATGTCGTACTCGGGCAGCACCGGCGCCAGCGCGCGGGCCAGCGCGTGCTCGCGGCCCACCTCGTTGACCAATTGCACCTCGGCGGCGGACAGGTCGATGTTGCTGGGCAGCAGGTCGAGGTTGACCACGTCGGTGGAGAGCACGACGTCGCCGACGTGGCAGTCCGAGCGAGTGAGGAGGTCGTAGACGGTGAGGTCGAGCTCGAGGGCGTTCACGCCGAGCGCGACCGACAGCGCCCCCTGCGGGTCGAAGTCGACGAGCAGCACCTTGCGGCCGTAGCCGGCGAGGGCCGCGCCCAGGCTGACGGTCGACGTCGTCTTGCCGACCCCGCCCTTCTGGTTGACCATCGCGATGACGCGGGCCGGACCGTGCGAGGTGAGCGGCGCAGGCTCGGGGATCGTCGGCACGACGGACACCGGCTCGGCCTCCGGCTCGATGACCTCGACCACGACCTCGACGTCCGAGGCGGCCTGCGCCTCGAACAGGGCCTCGGCCGGGGTGGAGGAGAGCCCGGGTACCGCCGCATCGGCGGCCGGCACGTCCGGCACCACCAGGCCCGGCTCGAACCCCTCTGACTCCATGTCCATCCCTCCCGCAATCGTCGGTTGAGCCTACCGGCCGAGCCACGTGCCAAGGCGCAGCACCGCCGCCGCAGCCCGGTTCGTCTCGGCGCGGGAGACCCGGCCGTCCAGCTCGACCGTGATGGCGATGGTCTTCAGGGTGCGGTTGGCCCACTGGGTCAAGGTCCCGTGGCACGGTCCCGAGCAGGGCACGGAGGCCGCCCGCTCCCCCATCCAGGCGGCCAGGCGACGCCCGGCGGCCCGGCTGCGCGGGTGCGTGATGTCCACGACGTCGAAGGCCTGGTGGTACGACAGCACCGCGGTGGGCCGCACGGCCGTGAGGAACCGGATCATCCCGCGGGTCTCGGGCTCGCTCGCGGCCCGGTGCCCGGACCAGTAGACGCCCCGCCCGGACGGCGCCCAGGCCTCGGGGAAGTTGCGGTTGAGGTCGACGCCGCGGGCGTTGGCCCGCGTTCCCCGGGCCGCCCCGTCCGGATTCATGCTGCCGACGACCCACACGCCCACGCCGTCGGGGATGCGGCGCGAGGCGACCTCGGCGGCCACCGTTCGGCCGCCAGGCTCGCTCCCGTGCATCTGGCCCAGCACGACGAGCTGCACGGGGGCATCCAGGGCGCCGTAGTGACGGGCCACGATCTCGCGCCCGCCCACGGACGTGGCGATCACCCGACGGTCGTTCGCGGCCAGCCGCACTGCCCGATCGTCCGCGTGCGCCGCCGGCGCCATCGTGGCGATCGCCGCCACCGCGAGCACGCCGGCGAGCAGCCGCGACGTCCTCATCGTGCCCTCGGGTGGCTGGTGGCGTAGACCTCGCGCAGCGTGTCGACGGTGACCATCGTGTAGATCTGCGTCGTCGTGACCGAGGCGTGCCCGAGCAGCTCCTGCACGACGCGCACGTCCGCTCCCCGCTCGAGCAGGTGCGTGGCGAAGCTGTGCCGAAGCGTGTGCGGGCTGATGGTGGCCGTCAGCCCCGCGCGCGCCGCGGCGGACTGCAGCACCCCGTACGCACTCTGGCGTGAGAGTGGACGCCCCAGCGAGTTCAGGAACAGCCGGGGCGTTCCGCGGCCGCGGACGGCAAGCGCAGGACGCCCCCGGACGAGGTACGCGGACAGCGCCTGTGCCGCGAACCCGCCGACCGGCAGCATGCGCTGCTTGTCCCCCTTGCCGGTGACGACCACCGTCAGCTCGTCGAGGTCGACGTCGTCCACGTCCAGGCCGACGGCCTCCGAGACGCGCGTGCCCGTCCCGTAGAGGAACTCCACCAGCGCACGATCGCGCAGGCCCTCGGGGGTCTCGAGATCGCCGGCCGACTCGATGAGCGCCCGCACGTCGTCGTACGGCAGCGCCTTCGGCAGCCGACGCGGGATCGCTGACGGCCGGACGTGCCGCGCCGGGTCCACCGAGGTCAGCCCCTCGCGCGCCACGAACCGGTGGAACGTGCGCACGGCCACCACCACGCGTGCCGCGCTGGCGGCACCCAGCGTCGGGCGCTCGGGATCGGGCTGGCGCAAGGACGCCGCGAAATCGGAGACGTCGTTCTCCGTGATCGTGTCGATCGCGGTGCGCCCGTGGTCGGTGCACCACTGCTCGTACCGGGCCAGGTCGCGCCGGTACGCCGCAACGGTGTTGGGCGACAGGCCCCGCTCGATCGTGATGTGATCGAGGTAGCCGGTCACCGCGTCCGCGACGGAAGTCAGGCGAGCACCTTCTCCAGGGCCGTCAGCGGCATGTCGAACGCCTCGGCGACCGCACCGTAGGTGACCTGCCCGTCGTGGGCGTTCAGGCCCAGCGCGAGCGCGCGGTCGGCCTGCAGGGCTGCACGCCAGCCACGGTTGGCCAGCGACACCGCGTAGGGCAACGTCACGTTGGTGAGCGCGTAGGTCGAGGTGTTCGGCACGGCGCCGGGCATGTTCGCGACGCAGTAGAACACCGAGTCATGGACCGCGTAGGTGGGTGCCGCGTGCGTGGTGGGCCTCGAGTCCTCGAAGCAACCGCCCTGGTCGATCGCGATGTCGACGAGGACCGACCCCGGCTTCATGCGCGAGACCAGCTCGTTGGAGATGAGCTTGGGCGCCTTGGCCCCGGGAACGAGGACCGCACCGATGACCATGTCGGCGTCGAGGACGGCCCGCTCGATCTCGTACGTGTTGGACGCGATGGTCTGCATGTGCCCCTGGTAGATCGCGTCCATCTGGCGCAGCCGCGCGATGTTGTTGTCGAGCAGGAGCACCTCGGCCTGCATGCCCAGCGCGATGGTCGCGGCGTTCTGCCCGGCGACTCCCGCCCCGATGACGACGACCTTCGCTGCGTACACGCCCGACACGCCGCCCATGAGCACTCCGCGACCACCATGCGCGCGCATGAGCGCGTTCGCACCGACCTGAGGTGCCAGCCGTCCGGCCACCTCCGACATCGGCGCCAGCAGCGGCAGGGAGCGGTCGGCGAGCTCGACGGTCTCATAGGCGATGGCGGTGACCCGCCGCTTGACCAGCTCCTCGGTCAGCGGCCGGTCGGCGGCCAGGTGGAGGTAGGTGAACAGCAGCTGGCCCTCGCGCATGCGCGGGTACTCCGCTGCGATGGGTTCCTTCACCTTCAGGATCATCTCGGCCGAGCCCCAGACGTCGTCGGCCGTGGCGAGGATGGTGGCTCCCGCAGCGACGTAGTCCTCATTGGGGATCGACGAGCCGAGTCCGGCGTCCTTCTCGATCACGACCTCGTGACCGTTGCGGACCAGCTCGAGCACACCGGCCGGCGTGATCGCCACGCGGTACTCGTGGTTCTTGATCTCCTTGGGAATGCCGACCTTCACGTGTGCCTCGCTTGTCCAGTGCACCCCGGGACGGGGCGTGGGTCCTCCTAGCGTAGGAGACACCCCGGAGGGGCGAGCCCGTTCAGGGATTCCGACCCGGAGCGTGCCGGCCTCGTCAGGCTCCGACCCGGCGAGGCGTCCGCACGCGGTCGTGCCCGAGCAGGTGCGCCCGCGCCTCCCAGGGCGCGTCGAACGGCCGCAGGGTCGCCCAGCCGGAGGCTCGACCCACCCAGGCGGCCAGGATCCCGGACACCGCCGAAGGACTCCCGATCCGGCCGGCGAGCACGAGGTCGCGCGCCTCGTCGAGGTCGACCCACGCCCGCGGCAGGTGGGCCTCCTCGGCCTCGCCGGTGTGCGGACGACCCTCGGGCAGCGGCGCGAGCCCGCGGGCCAGGTAGACACGGATGGCCTCCGACGACCCGCCGGGCGTGGTGTAGATGTCGACCAGCACGTCCCACCGCCGAGCCTCGTAGCCGGACTCCTCGGCCAGCTCGCGCGCGGCAGTCACCCACGGCTCCTCGGGCACGTCCAGCAGACCCGCGGGCGGCTCGAACAGCCACCGACCCACCGGATGGCGGTACTGGCGGATCAGAAGGACGCGGTCGGCGTCGTCGAGGGCGATGACCGCGACCGCACCCGGGTGGAGGACGAGGTCGCGCTGGGCGACCCGTCCGTCGAAGTCGACGTCGTCGCTGACGATCGACCAGATGTGCCCGTCGAAGCGCAGCGCCCGCCCCGTCACCGGCAGCGGCTCGCCGCCGTCCGCGACGGCACCGGTCCACTCCTCATCGAGGTGACCGGAGGCGGATGAGCCGGTCATCCCTGTGCGAGGGCCTCGCGCTGCTGCTGCGAGCGGACGAGGGCGGCGTTCACGAGGCCGGCGAACAGCGGATGGGCGCGCGTGGGGCGCGACCGGAACTCCGGGTGCGCCTGCGTGCCCACGTAATAGGGATGCGCCTCGGCCGGAAGCTCCACGAACTCCACCAGCCGACCGTCCGGCGAGGTCCCGGAGAACCGCAGGCCCGCCTCCTCCAGCTGGCCTCGGTAGGCGTTGGCTACCTCGTAGCGGTGGCGGTGGCGTTCGTCCACGTATGGCACGCCGTAGACGCCGGCGACCTGCGACCCCTCGGCGAGCTTGGCCGGGTAGAGCCCGAGCCGCATCGTGCCGCCCATGTCCCGCTCGCCGGAGACGACGTCGCGCTGGTCGGCCATCGTCGCGACCACCGGATGCGGCGTCGACTCGTCGAACTCCAGCGAGTTGGCTCCCTCGAGGCCCACCACCGTGCGCGCGTACTCGATCACCATGCACTGCAGGCCCAGGCACAGGCCCAGGGCAGGCAGTCCGGTCTCGCGGGCGTAACGCAGGGCGCCGAGCTTGCCCTCGATGCCGCGGACCCCGAAGCCGCCCGGGACGCAGATGCCGTCGAGGTCGCTCAGGTTGCGCGCGGCACCGTCCTCGGTGGCGCACTCGTCGCTGGAGACCCACCGGATGTTGACCCGGCAGTCGTTGTGGAAGCCGCCGGCCCGGATCGCCTCGGTCACGGACAGGTAGGCATCGGGCAGGTCGATGTACTTGCCGACCAGTCCGATGGTGACCTCGTGCGCGGGACGGTGCACCCGGCGCAGGAGCTCGTCCCAGGCGGTCCAGTCCACGTCCCGGAACGGCAGGTCGAGCCGGCGCACGACGTAGGCGTCCAGGCCCTCCTTGTGCAGGACCTTGGGGATGTCGTAGATGCTCGGCGCGTCGACGGCGGCGACGACGGCATCCGCATCGACGTCGCACATGAGCGAGATCTTGCGCTTGATGCTGGACGGCACCTCGCGATCGGCGCGCAGGACGATCGCGTCCGGCTGGATGCCGATGCTGCGAAGCGAGGCCACGGAGTGCTGGGTCGGCTTGGTCTTGAGCTCGCCGGACGGCCCGATGTACGGCAGCAGCGATACGTGCAGGAAGAACACGTTGTCACGGCCGACCTCGTGCCGGACCTGACGGACCGCCTCGAGGAAGGGCAGCGACTCGATGTCGCCGACGGTGCCGCCGACCTCGGTGATGACCACGTCGACGTCGGGACCGGCCATGCGGCGGATGCGCGACTTGATCTCGTTGGTGATGTGCGGGATCACCTGCACCGTGTCACCGAGGTACTCCCCGCGTCGCTCCTTGGCGATGACGGTCGAGTAGACCTGCCCGGTGGTGACGTTGGCCGAGCCGTGCAGGTCGGTGTCGAGGAAGCGCTCGTAGTGGCCGACATCGAGGTCGGTCTCCGCGCCGTCGTCGGTGACGAACACCTCTCCGTGCTGGAAGGGGTTCATCGTGCCGGGGTCGACGTTGAGGTACGGGTCCAGCTTCTGCATGGTCACGCGCAGTCCGCGCGCCTTCAGAAGATTCCCGAGCGAGGAGGCCGTCAGGCCCTTCCCCAGCGAGGAGGCGACGCCTCCGGTGACGAATACGTGCTTGGTCGTCGCTTTCTCCATGGAAGACCAGACTATCAGCGCAGCGGGACGTCGGTTGCGCCGGACGCGCGGAGCGTCTGCACGACGAGCGCCGCCGACGGCGGCTCCTGCCCGAGCACCCCACCGATGGCGGCGGCATCGGCGGCGATGCGGTCGAAGCGGCGCTGCTGCTCGACGATCAGTGCCAGCAGGGCGTCGCGGGCCTGCGCCTGGGCGCCCTGCCACGGCAGGACGCGCACGGCCGACACCTGGTCCGCTACGGCCGCGAGATCCCCCGAGACCCCGGCGGCGCTGCCCTCCACGAGGTCACGCAGGCCGGCTCGAACGTCGGCCGGCACCGCCGTCGACCAGATCATCGGGGAGGCGTAGGCCAGCGTCCCCTGGACCTGACGGTCTCCGGACGCCACGCGCGCCGTGGAGGCGTCCAGCGCCCGGACGAACTCGGCGTTGGCCGATGTCCGCACGGCATCGCTCCACCAGGCGAAGGCCACGCCGACCACGACGACAACGACCACCGCGACCGACACCAGCACCCCGACCCGCCGCCCCCCGGTGCCCGGGGTGCCGAGGTACTCGATCGGCGTGGTGGTCATGTCCGCCGCCCCTTCCTGGCCCGGACCGGTGCGACGGGCACGGCCGACGCGCGCGCGGCCTCCCCCAGCGACAGCAGCTCCGCGGCGTGGTCGGCACCCGACTGGGAGTCCTCGAGGCCCGAGAGCATGCGCACGAGCTCGCGAACGCGTTCGGGTCCGTCGACCACCGCCACGGACGTTCCCGTGACGTGCCCGTCGCTGTCCTTCGACACCACCACGTGCCGGTCGGCGAACGCCGCTACCTGCGGCAGGTGCGTGACGACGATGACCTGGGCCGACTGCGCCAGCCGTGCCAGCCGACGCCCGACCTCGACCGCCACCTTGCCGCCGATCCCAGCGTCGACCTCGTCGAAGACGAACGACGGCACTGGATTCACCCCGGCGAGCACGACCTCGATGGCGAGCATCAGCCGGGACAGCTCGCCACCGGAGGCCCCCTTGCCCAGTGGCCGTGGCTCGCTGCCGGCGTGCGGGGTCAGCAGCATCACGACGGCGTCCGCGCCCCATGCGCCGAACTGGGTCGGGTCGTCCGTCGTGGCGACGTCGACGCTCACGAGGGCGTCGGCCATCGCCAGGTCGTGCAGCTCCGAGGTGACGGCCGCCCCGAACACCGTGGCGGCTGAACAGCGCGCCGCCGTCAGTGCCTTCGCCCCTGAGATGACGGTCGAGCGCAGGGCCTCGACCTGCGCCCCGAGCCGCTCGATGCGGTCATCGGCCCCATCCACCTGGGCGACGGTGCGCGCGGCCGCCTCCCACCACTCCAGCACGTCGGACAACTCCGGGCCGTAGCGGCGCTTGAGCGCGCTTATCTGCTGCCGACGATCCTCGACCTCGGCCTGGCGGCCGGGATCCGCGTCGACGTCGCGGACGTACTGCGCGAGCTCACCCGCGGTGACGGCCGCCGACTCGGCCAGCGCGTCCACCTGCGCCAGCAGCGGCTCGAGCCCCGCGTCCAGGCTCCGCGCACGCTCGAGGGCCCGATGCGCGCGCCCCAGCAGCTCAGCGATGCTCGTGTCGCCTGGATCGTCACCGCCCGCGAGGGCGGCGTGCGCGGCCCCGACCTCCTCGATGAGGTCGGTGGCGTGCGCGAGGACGGACGCCTGGGCCTTGAGGGCCTCGTCCTCGCCGGCCACCGGCTGCACGGCGTCGATCTCGTCGATCCCGTGGCGAAGCAGGGCCGCTTCGCGCTGGCGCTCGCTGCGGTGGCGCACCAGGTCGTCGAGCTCGGCGGCGGCCGCCCGCCAGGCGGCGAAGTCGGCGGCGAAGGAGACCTTGATCGCGAGCAGCTCCCGGCCGGCGAACAGGTCGAGCAGGTCGCGCTGGCGGCGCGGATCACGCAGCAACAGCTGGTCGGACTGTCCGTGCACGGCGATGAGGGGCTCGCTGAGCTCAGCAAGCGTGGCGGCGGGGACGCTGCGTCCGCAGGCGAACGCCCGGCTGCGACCACCAGCCGCGACCGATCGGCCCAACAGCAGGACCCACTCGTCCCCGTCGGCCTCGGGGACGGCGCCCGCCTCGTCGAGGCGGGCCCGAAGGTCCGCCAGCGCGTCCTTGGGCAGCCTCCACTCCCCGTCGACGTCGGCGCGTTCGCTGCCCGCACGCACCAGTCCGGCGTCCGCCTTCTCACCCGTGATCAGCCCCAGGCCGGTCAGCACCATCGTCTTGCCGGCACCCGTCTCGCCGGTCAGCACCGTGAACCCGGGCGAGAAGGGGATGACGGCCTCGTCGATCACCCCCAGCCCGCGGATCCGCAGCTCCTGGATCATCCGCCCTCCGGGCGTCGCCCACGCCAGCCCTCGACGGGCAGCTCGAACTTCGCGACGAGGCGGTCGGTGAAGGGCGCCATCGCCAGGCGCGCGAAGCGGATCGGACGCGCGTCCTGCCGCACCTCGATGCGGCTGGACGCCGCCACGTCGATCATCCGACGTCCGTCGGCCGACAGCACGGCGTCGGACCGATCGCCGAGGTCGAACGCGACGACGCTGGCCGGCGACACGACAAGGGGTCGCGCGAACAGGGCATGGGCGCTCAGCGGAACCACGAGCATGGCCGCCACCTCGGGCCACACGACCGGGCCGCCTGCGGAGAACGCGTAGGCCGTCGACCCCGTCGGCGTGGCGCACACGACGCCGTCGCAGCCCCAGCGGGACAGGGGTCGGCCATCGACCTCCACCATGATGTCGACCATGCGCTCGCGGGCCTGCTTCTCGAGCGACATCTCATTGATCGCCCACGTCGAATGGACCAGCTCGCCCGCCTCGATGAGTCGGACGTCGAGCGTCATGCGCTCCTCCACGACCCACCGCCGATGGACGATGGCGTCGACCACCGACCCGAGGTCCTCCGGCTCGGCCTCGGCAAGGAAGCCCACATGCCCGAGGTTGACGCCGAACAACGGTGCCTCACTGCCGCGTGCGCGCTCCGCCGCGCGCAGGACGGTGCCGTCGCCGCCGAGAACCACGACGACGTCACAGTCACGCGCAGCGTCCTCGTCGGAGGCCACCACGTGAACCGCCGGGTCCAGCCCGGAGCCGCCGAAGGAGGCGAGGTCGTCGCGGTCCTCGTCGGTCACGGCGACCTCGACGCCCGCGTCGGTCAAGGCGCGAGCCACGGACGTGAGCACGTCGCGCGCCTCGGCGCTGCGGGGGTTGACCACGAGCAGGACCCGCCGCGTGGCCTCGACGCTCATGAGGGTCCTTCCTCGACGGCCCGGGCGATTGCCCGGTCGAGGCTCTCGCCGGCGAGCCCGGCGACCGCCTCGTCCCCCATCCTGCCGTCCGCGGTCACCGTGAGCCACAGGAAGTACTCGACGTTGCCGCTCGGCCCGGGCAGCGGACTGGCTGCCACCCCTCGGACGACCATCCCCAGTGCTGCCGCGGCGGCGGCCACACCGCGCACCGCGGACGCGCGCAGGAGGGGGTCACGCACGACGCCGTCGCCCACGGCCGCCCGGCCGACCTCGAACTGCGGCTTGACCATGAGCACGAAGTCGGCCGGATCGACGGCGACCGCGCGCAGGGCCGGGAGCACCAGCTCCAGGGGAATGAAGGACAGGTCGGCGACGACCAGCGACGGGCGGAAGGCCAGGGCCTCGGCGGTCAGGGAGCGGACGTTGGTGCGCTCCACCACCGTCACCCGTGGATCCGTGCGCACGGGCCAGGCGAGCTGGCCGTAGCCGACGTCCACGGCGAGCACCCGGGCGGCTCCGCGCTCGAGGAGCACCTGGGTGAAGCCGCCGGTCGAGGCACCCGCGTCGAGGCAGTCGCGGCCCTCCACCCGGACCAGCGGGAAGGCGTCGAGCGCGCCGATGAGCTTGTGCGCCCCGCGGGACACGTAGTGGTCGGCAGCCCCGGCCTCCGCGATGACGATCGGGTCGGCCTCCTCGACCTGGGTGGCTGCCTTGCTCGCCACCCCGCCGCGCACGCGCACCGCGCCGGCATCGATCAGTTCGCGCGCGTGCTCGCGCGATCGGGCCAGGCCGCGCCGGACCAGCTCGGCGTCGAGACGTCGACGGGCCACGGCTGCTCCTGCCCGGTCGTCAGGACGCGGAGTCGAGGTCCGTCAAGGTGGCGTGCAGCCGCTGGTGGATCTCGGCGAACACGTCGGCGTGCTGGTGCACGTCGTCCGGGTCGAGTTGCGACAGCAGGTCCAGGGCCTCGTCCACGCGGGGCTCACCCGTCGGCTCCCACACCTGCAGAACGAGTGGCTCGTCGACCTCCTCGAGCAGCAGCACGTCGTCGTCTGCCAGCTCGCCCGATGGCATCGTCGACGGACTCGGACTCCTCGGAGCCGGCGATGGAGTCAGTACCGAGGTCTGCGTCCTCCATGCCTCAGGCGCCCGTCTCGTCGACGATGACCTTCTTCTTCTTCTTTTTCGGCGGCTCGGCGTCGCTCGCCGGCTGCGCGGCGGCCTCGGCCGCGGGCACCTCAGCGGTGGACGGCTCGTCCGCCGGTGCGGCGACAGGATCCCGCCGCCGCCGACTCTGCGGTCGGCGCGGGGTCGGGCGCGGGCGCGGCCGCGTGCGCCTCGAGGTCGGACAGCTGCTTCTCGAGTCGCTGCACGTGGCGGCGCAGGGCGGCCAGCTCGTCCTCGCGCACGAAGCCCATGCGGCCGACGGCACGATCGACCTCGGCGCGGATCATGCCGACCAGCATCTCGCGGTTGTTGCGGCTGGTGCTGACGAGGTCGTCCGCGAGCTCCTGGACCTGCCCCATCATCTCCGGCGCGGGCACGGCCTTGGCCGACAGTGACATGCCCTGCGACAGCAGGCTGGTCACCACGTCCTTGGCCTTCGACGTCGTCGCCTCGGTCAGCCCCGTCGCCATCTGCAGGTAGCTGCGCAGGTCGTCCAGCACGGTCCACTTCCTCTCGTGTCGCGCACCGGCGGACGCCGCCGTGGGCGCGCGTGAGTGCGGGACAACCGTACCCGCCGCCCGTCGGGGATCAGTCCAGTGCCGCGACCAGCCGCGCCAGCGCGTCGTCGGCGCGCAGGCTCTGCCCGGCGTCGACGGCCCGCCACGCTGCCGCTGCCGCTGCCCGCACGGCGTCCCAGGGGTCGCCGTCGATGCTGACCTCGAGGTGCCCGTCGACGACCCGCGCCCGCGACGTGCCGCACCCGATCGAGTCAGGTCCGGCATCGAGCGCCGGGTACTCGGCGCCCAGGACCCGCAGGTCGGCGCCCAGGTAGGTCGGGCCGCTCCGGCGGGATGGCCGCGAGCAGCTCGGCCAGGGTGGTGACCCCGGTGAACACCAGGAGCGTTGGCATGTCGATCCGGGCGCCGGCGGCGATGTCGGTGTCGAGTCGGTCGCCGACCATGAGCGGACGTTCGGACTCCAGCCGCGCGATCGCCTCCAGCAGCAACGGTGGCTCGGGCTTTCCGGCCACGGCGTCCGGCTCCCGGCCGACCGTCTGGGCGACGAGGCGCACGAGGGCGCCGTTGCCGGGGGCCACCCCCCGCGGCGTCGGGAACGTGAGGTCGGGGTTGGTCGCGATCCACGGCAGCCCCGAGCGCACGGCGAACGTCGCCTCGGCCAGGTCGTGCCACGACACGTCCGGCCCGAATCCCTGCATGACCGCGGCCGGGTCTTCGTCGAGGCTGCGCACCGGCTCGTAGCCGCCGGCCCGCAGCGCCTCGTCGATCCCCGAGCCCCCGATGACCAGGACACGGGAGCCCGCGGGTACGAACCGCCCCAGGACGGTGACCGCGGCCTGCGGGGAGGTGACCACGTCGTCGACGGTGCACGGGATCCCGAGCTCGCGCAGGTGGTCGGCCACCGAGTCCGCCGAGCGTGCGGCATTGTTCGTGACGAAGCTGCAGGCCACGCCGGTCGCCCGCGCGGCCGCTGATCGCGTCTGCGGCGTGCGGCACGGCTGACGGACCGACGTAGACGACACCGTCAAGGTCGAACAGCAGCGCGTCGAACCTGGACATGAGCGGCACGAGCACGGTGGGCGTGCGGGGGGCAGGATCGGTCACGAGGAGATCGGTCCTTCCAACGGCAGCCCGGCGAGCGCCCGGGAGCGCAGCGTCGCACGAACCTGGCCGAGCGCGGTCGCGTACTCGGATCGCCCGGGGCGCATGACGACGGCCATGGCGAGGTGGTCCCGGGCCTGCGGGAACCGCTGAAGCCGCCACAGCGACATTCCCAGGCCGTAGTGGGCGTAGTCCTCGGCCGGGCTCCGCTCGACGAGTTCGGCGAACGCGTCGGCCGCCTCCTCGAAGCGCCGGCTGTCGAACAGGGCCCGCGCGTGCGCCTCGAGCACCGAGGTCGACGTCGGATCGACCTCGCGCAGCCGCGCTAGGAGCACGGACGCGGCATCGGGATTGCCGCTCTCGAGCAGGGAGATCGCCCGGCGGTACCAGTCGTAGGCGCTGCCCTCGGGGTCGCCCGGCATCGTCGCGCGGCAGCACCGCGATCGTTCACCGGCCCATGCTCGCACGATCAATCAGCAGCGCTGGAGCCGACTCACCTCGACCTCCATGGCGCTGGCCAGTCCCGCGCCCGAGCGCCAGAACCGTCGCCGCAGGCGCCCCTCGACGCGCACCCACTCCCCCGGTTCGAGCGCGGCCAGCCGACGCGCGACGCCGGCACGGAAGGCCTGGCACGCGATGGCGTCGACCTTGACCGGGCTGCCGGCCGGCCCGGATCCCGCGTGGCCGGTCGACGACGACGGTGAACACGGTGACCGTGTCGCCGCTGGGCAGGTCGCGCAGGTCGACGCGGGTGCCGAGCCGGCCGAGGAGGACGACGTCGGCGGAGGAGGTCGGGCAGGTACGGGCGTGGCTGTCATGGGCCGATGGTCGCCCGGCGACGTGGCCGCCCGCCCACGATGCCGCCGCCCTGTGGACTGCCGCCCGGCGGGAGCCGCTGGGGAGGCCGCTGGGGAGAGCCGACTCCGGCCATACTGGTCCGATGGCCGAGCTGATCGAGGACCTGGGAGACGACGTCTTCCACATCGACACCCGCATGGGCGGGCTACGAGGGCATCACCTCGGGCTACCTCATCCGGAGCAGTCGCCCCTGCCTGGTCGAGACCGGCACGGCGCGCTCGGCTGACCTCGTGGTGCGCGCGCTCGCCGAGCTCGGCGTCGGCCCCGACGACCTCGCCACGATCGTCGTCACCCACATCCACCTCGACCACGCCGGCGGCGTCGGCGACATCGCCGAGGCCTTCCCGCACGCCCAGGTCGTCGTGCACGAGCGGGGCGCACGCCACCTGGCCGACCCCAGCAAGCTCATGGCCAGCGCCCACCGGGTCTTCGGCGAGGACATGGACCGGCTCTTCGGCGACCTCCTCCCCGTGCCCGCAGGAGCGGCTTGTCACCCTCGGCGAGGTCGGGCACGATCGACCTCGGCGACGGCCGCCGGCTCGACGCCTTCCACAACCCCGGCCACGCGTCGCACCACGTCGGACTGCTCGACTCGCAGACCGGCGACCTCTACACCGGTGACGCCGCGGGCGTCTACGTGCCGGAGACCGCCGACGTGCGTCCGGCGACTCCGCCCGCCGGACTTCGACCTCGACCTCACCCTGTCGTCCCTCGACCGGATGAAGGACGCGCGGGCGAACCGACTGCTGTTCAGCCACTTCGGGCCCGGTCACCGACGTCGCCGACACCCTCGACCGATCCGAGGAGGAGCTGCGCTACTGGGTCGAGGTCGTGGAGGCGGTGCACGCGGTCGAACCCAGATCTCGACCACGCGATCGCCATGGTGCGCGAGAAGGACCGCGAGCGGCATCCGGAGTTCTACGCCGACCCGGCCCGGGTGCTGAAGTTCGACGAGCTGTCCGGAGTGGGCGCCAACGTGCACGGCATCATCCGCTGGCTCGACAAGCGCGACCAGGCCTAGCGGTCCTCGCCCGGCTCGGCCGTCGTCCGTCGTCGGCGGCTCGAACTCCTCCTCGGTGAAGGCCAGGCCCGCCTCCTCCTCGACTCGCTCCTCGGCGTCGGTCACGCCGTCGACGTCGGACGCGGCCGCCTTGCGCATCCACTCGCGCGGCCTCGTCGAGCCGGCCGGCCCGCTCGAGAAGGTCGGCGTAGGCGTACTGCAGGCGCGCGCGCGGGCCGCCCTTCGGCAGCCTGGTCAGCTCCGGGATCTGGAGCACCACGATGGCGGCGTCGACCTGGCCCATGTCGGCCCGGGCGCCCGGCCGCCACCAGAGTGAGCTCGACCCGCGTCTCAGACGTCGACCTTGCGCTGGTCGACCTCCTTGATGAGCTCCAGCGCACGCTGCGGCCGGCCGAGTCCCCGCTCGCAGTCCGCCAGCATCGGCACGTACTCGTCGGCGAGCCGGTCATGCGACGCACCGTGCGCAGCTCGGCGATCGCCTCGGCGATAGTCGCCGTCCAGGTAGGCGGCGATGCCGGCAGCCTCGCGCACCGGAGCCACTCGACCGGCGCGCCGCTTGGCCGCAGCGATGTGCGCGCGGGCCAGCGGGATGTCGCCCTCGACGAGGGCCAGGTCGGCCGCCACCAGGTGTCGCGCGACGATCTCCGCCAGTCCCTCGGGCAGGGTGCGCAGCTCGTGGGAGCAGCACCCTCGTCGAGCTGGTCGGCGGTGATCTCGTCGGGCAGGTGCGGGTCCCGCGGGCGATCCATGTCGCGCGGCGACGGGCGCGACGATGTCCGCCCGGCCGGCGGGCGCGCGGGTCCGCTGCGCTGCCCCGGGCCAGGACGGGTACTGCCTCCTCGACGGTCGTCCCCGGCACGGTCCGATGAGCGACCCGATGGGGGGCGACCGGACGAGCGACCGGCACGCGGCTTGTCGCCAGGCTTGCCGGACCGACGAGCGACCGACGCCGGCTGGTCGCCTACGGCTTGCCGGACCCGACGAGCGACCGGCACCGCCGGCTTGTCGCCATACGGCTTGCCGGACCCCGACGAGCGACCCGCGCCAGCCGGCTTGTCGCCATACGGCTTGCCGGACCCGACGAGCGACCCGCGCCAGCCGGCTTGTCGCCATACGGCTTGCCGGACCCCGACGAGCGACCCGCCCGCCGGCTTGGCTCGCCGCGCGGCTTGCCGACCCGGCACCGCCGGCTTGTCGCCCGGCTTGCCCGACGAGCGACTCGCACCAGCGGCTTGCCCGAACGCGGCTTGCCGGACCCGGCGAGCTCGCACCGGCGGCTTGTCGCCCGGCTTGCCCGAGCCGCGGCTTGTCGCCCGGCTTGCCCGATCGCCGGCTTGCCCGGCGACCCGAGCCGCTGCGCCGGCTCGGTCGCCGTCGGACGCCGCGCCTCGACGATCCGCCGCCGGCTCGTCCTTGCTCGGGGCGCTCTGACGTCACGGTCGATCCTCTCAGACGATGCTGGTGCGGAAATGACAAAGGCCACCCGAAGGTGGCCTTTGTCGAAAGAATGTCCGGCGGCGTCCTACTCTCCCACGCAGTCACCCGCGCAGTACCATCGGCGCTGAGAGGCTTAGCTTCCGGGTTCGGAATGGAGCCGGGCGTTTCCCTCTCGCTATGGCCGCCGAAACTCTATTGAGATATCAATCAAACCGAGCACATAGATATGAGTGCTCTAGGTTCCCGACCGAATCTCGGGAACCGCACAGTGGACGCGAGTTGTTAATGTGAGGCAAGTCCTCGGCCTATTAGTACCGGTCAGCTCCATGCGTTGCCGCACTTCCACATCCGGCCTATCAACCCAGTCGTCTAGCTGGGGGCCTTACCAGGTCAACCCTGTGAGAGTCCTCATCTTGGAGCGGGTTTCCCGCTTAGATGCTTTCAGCGGTTATCCCTACCGAACGTAGCTAACCAGCAGTGCCCTTGGCAGGACAACTGGCACACCAGAGGTTCGTCCATCCCGGTCCTCTCGTACTAGGGACAGGTCTCCTCAAGACTCTTGCGCGCGTGGCGGATAGGGACCGAACTGTCTCACGACGTTCTAAACCCAGCTCGCGTACCGCTTTAATGGGCGAACAGCCCAACCCTTGGGACCTACTCCAGCCCCAGGATGCGACGAGCCGACATCGAGGTGCCAAACCATGCCGTCGATATGGACTCTTGGGCAAGATCAGCCTGTTATCCCCGGGGTACCTTTTATCCGTTGAGCGACGCCGCTTCCACAAGCATGCGCCGGATCACTAGTTCCGACTTTCGTCCCTGCTCGACCCGTCGGTCTCACAGTCAAGCTCCCTTGTGCACTTACACTCGACACCTGATTGCCAACCAGGCTGAGGGAACCTTTGAGCGCCTCCGTTACTTTTTGGGAGGCAACCGCCCCAGTTAAACTACCCACCAGGCACTGTCCCTAGACCGGATCACGGTCCGAGGTTAGACAGCCAATACGATCAGAGTGGTATTTCAACAATGACTCCACCCGAACTGGCGTCCGAGCTTCAAAGTCTCCCACCTATCCTACACAAATCGAATCGACCACCAATACCAAGCTATAGTAAAGGTCCCGGGGTCTTTCCGTCCTGCCACGCGTAACGAGCATCTTTACTCGTAGTGCAATTTCGCCGAGTCTACGGTTGAGACAGCGCGGAAGTCGTTACGCCATTCGTGCAGGTCGGAACTTACCCGACAAGGAATTTCGCTACCTTAGGATGGTTATAGTTACCACCGCCGTTTACTGGCGCTTAAGTTCTCAGCTTCGGCCCGAAGGCCTAACCGGTCCCCTTAACGTTCCAGCACCGGGCAGGCGTCAGTCCATATACGTCGTCTTGCGACTTTGCATGGACCTGTGTTTTTAGTAAACAGTCGCTTCCGCCTGGTCTCTGCGGCCGCCGCCAGCTCAGGGAGCAAGTCCCATCACCAGATGTCGGCCCCCCTTCTCCCGAAGTTACGGGGGCATTTTGCCGAGTTCCTTAACCATAGTTCACTCGATCGCCTTAGTATTCTCTACCTGACCACCTGTGTTGGTTTGGGGTACGGGCGGCTTTAGTTCTCGCTAGAGGCTTTTCTTGGCAGCATAGGATCACGCACTTCGCCTCAATCGGCTCCCCATCAGTTCTCAGGCTATGTGAGACGCGGATTTGCCTACGTCTCGCCCTACAACCTTAGCCGCGGACTACCATCGCCGCGGTTGCGCTACCTTCCTGCGTCACCCCATTGCTTGACTAGTACTGGTTCGGGTCGGGCGCTCCGGTCCATCCCCCCGAAGGGTTCCGGACTTTCCTGCCCTTAGCATCACCGGGTTCATCATGGGCGAACTAATGCCGGTACGGGAATATCAACCCGTTGTCCATCGACTACGCCTGTCGGCCTCGCCTTAGGTCCCGACTTACCCAGGGCGGATTAGCCTGGCCCTGGAACCCTTGGTCATTCGGCGGACGGGTTTCTCACCCGTCTTTCGCTACTCATGCCTGCATTCTCACTCGTGTGGCCTCCACGGCTGGGTTACCCCGCCGCTTCGCTGGCCACACGACGCTCCCCTACCCATCCACACGCCTGGACCTTAGCGGCCGGGCAATGCGTGAATGTCACAACTTCGGTGGTGTGCTTGAGCCCCGTTACATTGTCGGCGCGGAATCACTTGACCAGTGAGCTATTACGCACTCTTTCAAGGGTGGCTGCTTCTAAGCCAACCTCCTGGTTGTCTATGCGACTCCACATCCTTTCCCACTTAGCACACGCTTTGGGACCTTAGTTGGTGATCTGGGTTGTTTCCCTCTCGACTACGAACCTTATCGCCCGCAGTCTCACTGCCACGCTCTCACTTACCGGCATTCGGAGTTTGGTTGAGTTCAGTAAGCTTGTAGGCCCCCTAGCCCATCCAGTGCTCTACCTCCGGCAAGAAACACGTGACGCTGCACCTAAATGCATTTCGGGGAGAACCAGCTATAACGGAGTTTGATTGGCCTTTCACCCCTACCCACAGCTCATCCCCCCAGTTTTCAACCTAGGTGGGTTCGGTCCTCCACGACGTCTTACCGTCGCTTCAACCTGGCCATGGGTAGATCACTCCGCTTCGGGTCTAGAACACGCGACTCAATCGCCCTATTCGGACTCGCTTTCGCTACGGCTTCCCCTCACGGGTTAACCTCGCCACGTATCGCTAACTCGCAGGCTCATTCTTCAAAAGGCACGCTGTCACCCTGTCCCTAAGGACTTGGGGGCTCCAACGGCTTGTAGGCACACGGTTTCAGGCACTATTTCACTCCCCTCCCGGGGTACTTTTCACCTTTCCCTCACGGTACTTGTCCGCTATCGGTCATCAGGGAGTATTTAGGCTTAGCGGGTGGTCCCGCCAGATTCACACGGGATTTCTCGGGCCCCGTGCTACTTGGGATGTTGCTAAAGAGTGCATGACATTTCGTCTACGGGGGTATTACCCTCTGTGCCGGCCCTTTCGCATGGCCTTCGACTATGACATGCATTTCTGACTCTTTGCTGGCCCGCCAGAACCAGCCAAGCAATCCCACAACCCCACAACGGCAACGACTGGCGTCTATCACGCCGCTGTGGTTTGGCCTCTTCCGCGTTCGCTCGCCACTACTTACGGAATCACTGTTGTTTTCTCTTCCTGTGGGTACTGAGATGTTTCACTTCCCCACGTTCCCGCCGCTTGCCCTATTTTTTCAGGCAAGGGTGACTGGACATTACTCCAGCCGGGTTTCCCCATTCGGACATCCCCGGATCACAGCTCGGTTGGCAGCTCCCCGAGGCTTTTCGCAGCCTCCTACGTCCTTCTTCGGCTCCTGATGCCAAGGCATCCACCGTGCGCCCTTAATAACTTGCCACAGATACCATTAAACATTTAATGACAAAATCATTAAAGATGCTCGCGTCCACTATGCAGTTCTCAACATTCGGGCGGTACCACCCCTGGTGCACTGCCTGCCCGTGGATGCGGGTGGTTCAGTGTCAAGGTGGCCCGGCCTGGTCTTGCGACCTGGCCCGAGAAAACGTTTCCGTTCCCTCAGGACCCAACAGCGTGTCTGGAAGTTCTGTGCGTCATCGCTCCGTTCCACGCCGGCAAGCCGACAGTACTAGCGAGCGACGGAGCTCAAGAGCTCCCCATGTCAACGTTCCACCCTTGAGCTAACCCCTCCAGGACATACGCCTGGAGCGGGCTCTGGACACCTCGAAGGCGCCTAGATGCTCCTTAGAAAGGAGGTGATCCAGCCGCACCTTCCGGTACGGCTACCTTGTTACGACTTCGTCCCAATCGCCAGTCCCACCTTCGACAGCTCCCTCCCTTACGGGTTGGGCCACCGGCTTCGGGTGTTACCGACTTTCGTGACGTGACGGGCGGTGTGTACAAGGCCCGGGAACGTATTCACCGCAGCGTTGCTGATCTGCGATTACTAGCGACTCCGACTTCATGGGGTCGAGTTGCAGACCCCAATCCGAACTGAGACCGGCTTTTTGGGATTCGCTCCACCTTGCGGTATCGCAGCCCTTTGTACCGGCCATTGTAGCATGCGTGCAGCCCTAGACATAAGGGGCATGATGACTTGACGTCATCCCCACCTTCCTCCGAGTTGACCCCGGCAGTCTCGTATGAGTCCCCAACTTTACTTGCTGGCAACATACGACGAGGGTTGCGCTCGTTGCGGGACTTAACCCAACATCTCACGACACGAGCTGACGACAGCCATGCACCACCTGTTTTGGGGCCCTTGCGGACCTGACATCTCTGCCAGATTTCCCCAACTGTCAAGCCTAGGTAAGGTTCTTCGCGTTGCATCGAATTAAGCCGCATGCTCCGCCGCTTGTGCGGGCCCCCGTCAATTCCTTTGAGTTTTAGCCTTGCGGCCGTACTCCCCAGGCGGGGCGCTTAATGCGTTAGCTGCGGCACGGAGAACGTGGAATGTTCCCCACACCTAGCGCCCACCGTTTACGGCGTGGACTACCAGGGTATCTAATCCTGTTTGCTCCCCACGCTTTCGCTCCTCAGCGTCAGTAGTTGCCCAGAGACCCGCCTTCGCCACCGGTGTTCTTCCTGATATCTGCGCATTTCACCGCTACACCAGGAGTTCCAGTCTCCCCTACAACACTCTAGTCAGCCCGTATCGAATGCAGGCCAGGAGTTAAGCTCCTGGTTTTCACATCCGACGTGACTAACCGCCTACGAGCTCTTTACGCCCAATAAATCCGGACAACGCTTGCACCCTACGTATTACCGCGGCTGCTGGCACGTAGTTAGCCGGTGCTTCTTCTGCAGGTACCGTCACTTTCGCTTCTTCCCTGCTGAAAGAGGTTTACAACCCGAAGGCCGTCATCCCTCACGCGGCGTTGCTGCGTCAGGCTTTCGCCCATTGCGCAATATTCCCCACTGCTGCCTCCCGTAGGAGTCTGGGCCGTGTCTCAGTCCCAGTGTGGCCGGTCGCCCTCTCAGGCCGGCTACCCGTCGTCGCCTTGGTGAGCCGTTACCTCACCAACAAGCTGATAGGCCGCGGGCCCATCCCAGACCGAAAAACTTTCCAACCTCCCAGATGCCAGGGAGGTTCGTATCCGGTATTAGCACCTCTTTCGAAGCGTTATCCCGAAGTCTGGGGCAGGTTGCCCACGTGTTACTCACCCGTTCGCCACTGATCAGGAGAGCAAGCTCTCCGTCACCGTTCGACTTGCATGTGTTAAGCACGCCGCCAGCGTTCGTCCTGAGCCAGGATCAAACTCTCCATAAATGAATTGTTTTGATACTGGCAGAGAATGAGCTGTGTGCTCATATTTCTACCAAAGGAATCCGTCTGAGAACTGGCGTCCTGGTCGAAGACCAGTGCCCGGCCCCAGTACGGGGTATTGGCATTGACATGTGACACGCTGTTGAGTTCTCAAGGAGCGGGCGCGCACCTCTACGAAGCTTTCGACCTCGTTTTGGGGCAACGTTCCCAACTTACAGACTTTGGGCTGGGGAGTCAAAACACCGTGACCGGCGTGTTGAACCCCGACTTCGTTCTGTCAGTTCCCGCAGGACCGGCCTAGCTTGGCGCACCCTCACGGAGACTCAGTCCCCGGCGAGAAGTGCGGCTTGGTGTCCGTTACTCCCTTGCGGTGTGCCAACCATACGCTGCCGTCCGCGAGCGGGTCAAATCCGGGTGGGCGACCACAGCCGCTCAGTCGCCCTCCCAGCGTGCCCCGCACGCGGAAAGCCTTGCAGCGCAGCACTTTTCGAGGTCACGGCGCGACGACGCGCACGCCGGCGAAGGCCTTCTTGCCGCGGCGCAGCACGAGCCACTGCCCGTGATGTAGGTCACTCAGCGGCGGCCTGACCGGCCGCATCGGTGACCCGGACGTTGTTGGCGTAGGCGCCGCCCTCGTCGATCGTCCGCCGGGCGGCGGACCTGCTGGCCGCCAGGCCGGAGCGGGCGAACAGGTCGTCGTACGCCGGCAGCAGGCCGTCGACCACCTCGTCCGCGGGGATCTCCACGTGCGGCGCCTCGCGCAGCGCCGCCGTGAGCGTGGCCGCGGGCAGGTCGGACAGGTCCCCCTGCCCGAACAGGGCCCGACCGGCGGCCTCGGCGGCGTCGCGCTCGGCCGCCCCGTGGACGAGCTGCGGTCAGCTCCTGGGCGAGGGCCCGCTGGGCCGCCCGCATCTGGGGCCGCTCGGCGAGCTCGGCCATCAGGGCGTCGATCTCCTCGCTGCTGCGGAAGCTGAACGTGCGCAGCATCATCGCCATGTCGCGGTCGTCGGTGTTGAGCAGGAACTGGAAGAACGCGTAGGGGCTGGTGAGCTCCGGATCGAGCCACACCGTGCCGGACTCCGTCTTGCCGAACTTGCCGCCGTCGGCCTTGGTCAGCAGCGGGGTCGTCAGCGCGTGCGCCGCTCCCCCGTCCATGCGGCGGATGAGGTCGACACCGGCGGTGATGTTGCCCCACTGGTCCGAGCCACCGGTCTGCAGCGTGCACCCGTACCGACGGAAGAGCTGCACGAAGTCGTAGGACTGCAGCAGCTGGTAGCTGAACTCGGTGTACGAGATGCCGTCCCCGGCGAGCCGGGCCTTGACCGCCTCGCGGTCGAGCATGCGATTGACGCTGAAGTGCTTGCCGACGTCGCGCATGAAGTCGAGCACGCCCATGCCCTCGGTCCAGTCGAGGTTGTTCACCGCGATGGCCGCGTTCGGGCCGTCGAAGTCGTAGAACCGAGCGAGCTGGCCCCGGATGCGGTCGACCCAGCCCTCGACCACCTCGCGCGGGTTGAGGTTGCGCTCACTGCTCATCCGCGGGTCGCCGATCAGGCCGGTCGCGCCGCCCACGAGTGCCAGTGGGCGATGACCGCGCTGCTGGAAGCGGCGGACGGTCAGGATCTGGACGAGGTTGCCCAGGTGCAGGCTCGGCGCCGTCGGGTCGAACCCGCAGTACAGCGTGAGCGGTCCCGCGTCGGCCGCCGCCCGCAGGGCGTCGAGGTCGGTGGACTGCGCGATCAGCCCGCGCCAGGACAGGTCGTCGATGATGGAGGACACGGGGCCATCCTTCCGCATGCGGGGCGCCGGCTCAGTCGCGGTCGGTCTGGCCGTCGAGCAGCTCGCGGTAGATGTCCAGATGGCCGTTGTGCCGCGACGTCTCCTCGATCATGTGCACGTAGATCCAGCGAAGCGACGGCCGCGCACCGCCGAGCCACCGCACCCGCCGCACGGTCTGGTCGTCCAGCCCGTGCCGAGCAGCGACCTCGCGGCTCTCCGCGCAGGCCCGGTCGAAGCCGGCGAGCAGCGATTCGAGGGAGTCCTGGGGAGTCAGCTCGAACTCCAGGTCGGGGACATCGTCCGACCATGCGAAGGGGACGTCGGCCTGGCCGTCGAGCTGCAGGCGGAACCAGAACCGCTCGACGTCGGTGAGGTGCTTGACGACGCCGGCCGCACTCGTGGCTGAGGGGCCGAGCCGCTGGACGGCGAGCTCCCAGGGCAGTCCGGTGACCTTGCGCCGCACCTCGGATCGGGCGTTGTCGAGGTGGACCTCGAGCAGGTCCCGCTCCGAGCCGGTCTCCACATCCATCCGCGACATGCGCAGACCCTAGGGTCTGGGCGCCGCGGGGCGGTAGGGACTCACCGAGGGCTCGTCCGGAAGGTGGAACCGCCACAGGGTGGCCGCTCCGGGACCCGACACGCCGGTCCGTGCCGTGATGACGACGGCAGACGGCGACGACGAGGCCAGCCGCAGCCGCAGTGGGGACCCGGGTGCGAACAGGTCGACCCCGTCGAGAGCGCCGGTGACGCCGAGCGCCGACGTGAGCCGGGCCGGCCCCCGCGCGAGGTCGCGATCGGCTCGGGCGGTCGGCCGGCGCGCACGGGCGGTGCCGACTCCGGCGATCACCTCGCCAGCGCGGAGCAGCACGGCTCCCGCCGTCCCCTCCCCCTCGGTCACGACGTTGAGGCACCAGTGCATGCCGTAGGTGAAGTACACGTAGGCGTGCCCGGGCGGCCCGAACATGGTGGCGTTGCGGGGCGTGCACCGGCGGTAGGCGTGCGAGCCCGGGTCCTCCCCCACTCCCCCGTACGCCTCGACCTCGGTCAGCCGCACGCTGACCTCGTGGCCGTCGACGCGGGAGGTGAGGACGGCACCCAGGAGGGTCGGCGCCACGTCCCGCGCATGACGGTCCAGGTCCGCGCCCCGGCGCCCGGCCGCCATCGTGGCTACCCCGCCGCCGGCGGGAAGGTCCGCCGGGGCGACCCGTAGGCCTCACGTCCGCCGTCCGCGGCCCGCAGTGCCTGGCAGTGCCGATGGACGATGCGGGCGTTGCCGATCTCATAGGTGCCCCCGCGGTCGATCGGCACCACGAAGTCGACGGCGGGGTAGGTGGCACCGAACTGCTCAGCCCCGGTGCCGACCCGGCGGCGATCGTCCGGATAGGTGCGCGTGCCGCACAGCCAGCACTTCGACCCACTGCGCTGGGCGACCTGCTGCCAGCGCGGTGCCCCGCGGCGCGCCGCCGCGCGCGCGGGGTTCATGGCGCGCTCGGTGCGGCGCTGGGCCGCGGCCTGCGCGCGGTCACGTCGCCCGGCGCGCCTGCGCTCCCGCTCGCGCTCGTCCCGGCGGCGGCGGTACTCGGCGAGCGGCTGACGCGCGAACAGGACCACGGTCACCAGACCGAGGACGCCGACGACCAGGACCCACGCCATGGCGCCATCCTCGCGCAACCCCGCATCGACCACTCAGGGACTGCCTAGGCTGGCGGCATGGACCACGACGCCCTCATCGCCTACTGCCTGGCCAAGCCCGGCGCCTGGGAGGACCAGCCCTGGGAGGACGACGTGGTCGCCAAGGTGGGCAGCCGCATCTTCGCCTTCCTGGGCGGCGAGAGCACCGTCGGGCTCAAGTGCGGCACCTCCCGGGACGACGCCGACGAGTGGATCCTGCGCTACCCGCACGACGCCTCGCCCATGCCCTACCTCGCGCGATCGGGCTGGAACTCGCTCGTGTGCGACGGCGGCATCCCGGACGAGGAGCTCCTCGAGGCCGTCGACGCCTCGTACCTCGCCATCGTCGCGCGGCTTCCGAGGCGCGAGCGCCCCACCGAGGCGTGAGCCGGCGGTCGGACAGCGCCCAGGTCGACTACGCCAGGGCGGTGCGCTGATCGGCCAGCAGGCCACGCAGGGCCGCGAGCTGCTCGCGCACGCGTGCGGGCGCGGTGCCGCCGAAGGCTGACCGTGAGTCGAGTGACCCGCGGACGGTCAGCACCTCGCGCACGTCGGGGGTCAGTCGCGGCGAGATGGCGGCGAGGTCGTCGGCGCTGAGGTCCCACAGCTCCACGCCGCGCGCCTCGGCCGCGCGCACGCTCGCCCCGGCGATCTCGTGCGCCTCGCGGAACGGGACCCCCTCGCGGACGAGCCACTCGGCGATGTCGGTGGCGAGCGCGAAGCCCTCGGGTGCGGACGCGGCCATGCGCGCGGTGTCGAAGCGCAGCGTCGCGATCATGCCGGTCATCGCGGGCAGCACGAGGAGGAGCTGCTCGACGGTGTCGAACACCGGCTCCTTGTCCTCCTGGAGATCGCGGTTGTAGCCGAACGGCAGTCCCTTCAGCGTGGCGAGGAGGCCGGTCAGGTTGCCGATCAGCCGACCGGACTTGCCTCGGGCCAGCTCGGCGACGTCGGGGTTCTTCTTCTGCGGCATGATCGACGACCCCGTCGACCAGGAGTCGTCCAGCGTCGCCCAGCCGAACTCGCGCGACGACATGAGGATGACCTCCTCCCCCAGGCGGGACAGGTGGACGCCGATCATCGCTGCCACGAACAGGAACTCCGCCACCCAGTCGCGGTCGCTCGTGGCGTCGATCGAGTTGGCCAGCGCCTCGTCGAATCCGAGGTCCTGTGCCACCGCCTGCGGATCCAGGCCCAGGCTCGACCCGGCGAGCGCGCCGGCGCCCAGGGGCGAGCGCGCGGCACGGCGGTCCCAGTCGGCGAGCCGCTCGACGTCGCGACCGAGCGCATGAACATGCTTGGCCAGCTCGTGGGCGAAGGAGACCGGCTGGGCGTGCTGCAGGTGCGTGAAGCCCGGCGAGTACGTCTCCACGTGGGCTTCGGCCTGGGTGAGCAGCGCCTCTTGCAGGTCCGAGACGGCCGCGGCCACGCGGCGGGCGTGATCGCGCAGGTACAGCCGGAAGTCGGTGGACACCTGGTCGTTGCGGCTCCGACCGGCCCGCAGCTTGCCACCGAGGTCGCCGAGGAGGCCGATGAGGCCCCGCTCCACGGCGGTGTGGACGTCCTCGTCGTCCTCGACCGGCACGAAGGTGCCGTCGGCGATCGCCGCCCCGAGCGACGCGAGAGCGGCCTCGACTCGCGCGAGCTCGTCGTCGGTCAGCAGGCCCGCGCGGTGCAGCACGCGCGCGTGCGCGGCGGTCTGCTGGACGTCGTACGGGGCCAGCCGCCAGTCGAAGTGCGTCGACAGGCTCAGCGCCGTCATCGCATCGGACGGACCCTGCGCGAATCGGCCGCCCCACAGGCGGGTCGGCTCGGCCGATGGCATCGTCACAGGGCTCTCCTCAGCTCGGCCAGCGTCAGCAGGGTCGTGCACAGGTCCTCGGCGTCCTGCGGGCTGCGCATGACGATGATGACCGTGTCGTCGCCCGCCACCGTGCCGACCGTATCGAAGGCCGGGCTGCGGTCGACGTGGCCCGCCAGGAACTGCGCGGCCCCCGGTGGGGTGCGCAGGACGGCTATCGCCCCGGACGACTCGGCCCCGACGAGCAGCTCGCTGAGCACGCGTCCGAACGCGTGGTCGACGACCGGGATCGAGGTGTCGGCCGCGGTGTCGGACAGCACGTAGTGCGCGTGCCCGTCCGCGTCGGCGGTCTTGACCGCGCCGATCGCCTCCAGATCGCGGGACAGCGTCGCCTGGGTCACCGTGATCCCCTCCTCCGCCAGCAGCTGGCCGAGCTCGTCCTGCGACGTGATGCGGTGCGTCGCGATGATCGCGGCGATCCGGGAGCGGCGCGCGGTCATCGTGCGCGGGGTGCGGGTCATCGTGCTCACCCCGCGGCCCGGGCCGACGCGTCCGCGCATGCGGCGTCCCAGCGATCGAGGGCGTCGGCGACATCGGCGTCGGTGATCGTCAGCGGTGGCGCGACGCGGATCGCGTCGGCCGACACGGCGTTGACGAGGAGCCCGGCCGACCGTGCGGCGCGCTCGAGATCGGCGGCCGGCGGGCCGGCGAGCACGGCGGCCAGCAGCAGGCCGCGACCGCGAACGTGCGTCACGAGCCCGTGCGAGCGGTCGACGAGCCCCGCGGCGAGCGCGTCGTGGACCACGGCCACCCGCGCGAGCAGGCCGTCGGACTCGATGGCGTCGAGGACGGCCAGCGCGGCAGCGCAGGACACCGGGTTGCCGCCGAACGTCGACCCGTGGGCGCCGGGCCGGAACAGGGACGCAGCGGGGCCGGTCGCGAGGACGGCTCCGATGGGCAGGCCGCCGCCCAGCCCCTTCGCCAGCGTCACGACGTCGGGACGCACGCCGTCGGCCTGGTGCGCGAACCACGCGCCCGTGCGCCCGATGCCGGTCTGCACCTCGTCGAGGATCAGCAGGGCGCCGCACTCGTCCGCGACGCGGCGGGCCGCCAGACAGGTACCCCGGCGGCGGGACGACGACCCCGCCCTCGCCCTGGATCGGCTCGAGCACGATCGCCGCCGTTCCGGGACCGGCGGCGGCCCGCAGGGCGTCCACGTCGCCGAACGGCACGACCGTGACGTCGCCGGGAAGCGGCCGGAAGGGGTCCTGCTTCGCCGGCTGCGCGGTGAGCGCGAGGGCCCCCATGGTGCGGCCGTGGAAGCTGCCGGCCGCCACCACCATGTCCGGTCCGGCCGGTCAGGCGGGCCAGCTTGAACGCGGCCTCGTTCGCCTCGGCGCCGGAGTTGCAGAAGAAGACGCGGGCGTCCGGCTGGCCGAGCAGCGCGACGAGGCGCTCCGCCAGCGCGATCGGAGGGAGGGTGGCCGCGAGGTTGCTCGTGTGCCCGAGGGTGGACAGCTGCGTCGCCACCGCCTGCACGAGGCGCGGGTCGCCATGCCCCAGGGCGTTGACCGCGATGCCCGCGAGCAGGTCGACGTACTCGGTGCCGTCCGTCATCCCAGACCCGGGCTCCGCTCCCCCGCACCAGCAGGAGCGGCGGCGTGCCGTAGTTGTCCATCAGCGAGCCCTGCCAGCGCTCGCTCCACGCGACGGCGGTCACGACAGCTCCTCCGCGGTCACCATCGTGCCCACCCCCGAGTCGGTGAACACCTCGAGCAGCACGCAGTGCGGTACCCGTCCGTCGATCACGGTCGCCCGCGGCACGCCGCCCTCGACCGCGCGCAGGCAGGCCTCCATCTTCGGCACCATGCCGCTCTCCAGCGACGGCAGCATCGCCCGCAGGCGGTCGGCGCCGATGGTCGCGATCAGCGACCCGCGGTCGGGCCAGTCGCCGTACAGTCCCTCCACGTCGGTCAGGACGACGAGCTTCTCGGCCCGCAGGGCGATCGCCAGGGCCGCTGCGGCGGTGTCGGCGTTGACGTTGTACGACAGTCCGTCGACGTCGCGTGCGACCGTCGAGATGACGGGGATGAAGCCGTCGTCCAGCAGCCGGGTGACGAAGTCCGGCCGCACCTCGACGACGTCGCCGACCTGCCCGATGTCGACCGCGGCGCCGTCGACGATCGCGTCGCGCCGCTCGGCCCGCAGCAGGTGCGCGTCCTCACCGGACACGCCCACGGCATACGGTCCGTGCTCGTTCACGAGCCCGACCAGCTCGCGCTGCACCTGGCCGACCAGCACCATGCCGACGATGTCCATCACCTCGGGCGTCGTGACGCGCAGCCCGCCCTTGAACTCGGAGTCGACGCCGAGCCGACCGAGCATCGCGCTGATCTGCGGGCCGCCCCCGTGCACCACCACCGGCCGCAGTCCGGCCAGGCGCAGGAACACGATGTCCTCCGCGAACCCGGCCTTCAGAGCGTCGTCGGTCATGGCGTTGCCGCCGTACTTCACCACGACGGTCGCCCCGTGGAAGCGCTCCAGCCACGGCAGCGCCTCGGCCAGCACGGCGGCCTTGGCCGAGGCATCGGTCAGATCGGTCATCGGGGATCCTCAGGTCGCGTAGGCGGAGTTCTCGTGCACGTAGTCGGCGGTCAGGTCGTTGGTCCAGATGGTGGCGTCATGCGTGCCGGAGTGGAGGTCGACGTCGATGCGGACCACGCGACCGCTCATGTCGACGCCCTCCCGGGGGTCGCCGATCCCGCCCCCGCGGCACACCCAGACCCCGTTCATGGCGACGTCGACGCCGTCCGGCTCGAACACGGCCTCGGTCGTGCCGATCGCCGACAGCACCCGGCCCCAGTTGGGGTCCTGGCCGTGGATGGCGCACTTGAGGAGGTTGCTGCGGGAGACCGCTCGGGCCACCTCGAGGGCATCCTCGACGCTGGCGGCGCCCCCCACGACGATCTCGATGTCCTTGGACGCCCCCTCGGCGTCGGCGATCAGCTGGCGGGCGAGGTCGCGGCACACCTCGGTCACCGCAGCCGTGAAGTCGTCCGGTGCGGGCGACACCCCCGATGCGCCGCTCGCGAGGAGCAGCACCGTGTCGTTGGTGCTCATGCACCCGTCGGAGTCGATCCGGTCGAAGCTCAGGCTGCATGCCTCGCGGAGCGCGGTATCGGCCGTGTCGGCGTCCACCGCCGCGTCGGTCGTGACGACGACGAGCATGGTGGCCAGCGCAGGTGCCAGCATCCCGGCGCCCTTGGCCATCCCGCCGACGGTGAAGCCGCCCACCGAGACGCTGGCGACCTTGGGGACGGTGTCGGTCGTCATGATCGCGACCGCCGCCGCGGCGCCACCGTCGTCCGACAGCGATGCCACTGCGGCGTCGACGCCGGCCAGGAGGAGGTCCATCGGCAGCCGCTCGCCGATGAGTCCGGTCGAGCAGACGCCGACGTCGCCGGGGCCGGTCTCGACGCCGGCCGCCGTGAGCACGGTGGCGACGTGCTCGGCCGTGTGGTGCGTGTCGGCGAAGCCGGCCGGGCCCGTGCACGCGTTGGCGCCGCCGGAGTTCAGCACGACCGCACGCAGCATCCGGTCGGCGACCGCCTGCTGGGACCACAGGACAGGCGCCGCCTTGAACCGGTTGCCCGTGAACACGCCGACGGCGACGTCCAGCGGCCCGTCGTTGACGACGAGCGCGACGTCCGGTCGACCCGACGCCTTGATCCCCGCGGTGACGCCGGCGGCGCGGAAGCCCTGTGCGCTGGTGACGGTCACGGTGCGACTCCGTTCGGGGTGAGGCCAGCGGTCTCGTCGAGACCGAGGACGAGGTTGGCGTTCTGCAGAGCCTGACCGGCGGCCCCCTTGCCCAGGTTGTCGAGGGCGCTGACGACCACGACGCGGCCGGAGTGCTCGTCGACCGCGCACTGCAGGTGGACGCCGTTGCCGCCGGATACCGAGCCGGTCTGCGGCCAGGCGCCCTCGGGCAGCACGTGCACGAACGGCTCGTCGGCGTATGCGTCCGTCAGTGCCGCGCGGACGTCCGCGGTCGTGGCACCCGCGGCTGCGACCGCGGTGCAGGTGGACACGATGCCCCGCGGCATCGGCGCCAGCAGCGGCGTGAACGACAGCCGGACGGGCGCCCCGCACGCGGCCGCCAGCGACTGCTCCATCTCCGGGGTGTGCTGGTGGGCACCGCCGACCTTGTACGCGGACATCGAGCCCATGACCTGCGTCGCGAGCAGGGCGTCGCTCGCCTTGCGGCCCGCACCGGACGTGCCCGAGGCGGCCACGACGACGACGTCGTCCGGCTGCGGCGAGTCCGGCGGCCAGGACCGGCGCGAGCGCGAGCGCGACGGAGGTGGCGTAGCAGCCGGGGTTGGCGACGCGACGGGACCCGGAGATCACCGCGCGCTGCCCCGGCAGCTCGGGCAGGCCATAGGTCCACGTCCCGGCGTGGGCGCCGCCGTAGTACCGCGCCCAGTCGGCCGGGTCCGCGAGCCGGAAATCGGCGCCGAGGTCGATCACCGGCAGGTCGGCCGGGAGGCTTGCCACGAGCGCGGCCGACTCACCGTGCGGCAGCGCGAGGAAGACGAGGTCGGCATCGGCGAGGACGTCCGCGTCGGCGGGCACCAGAGTGCGGTCGGCCAGCGTCACCAGGTTCGGGTGGACCGCCCCCACCGGCTCGCCGGCCCGCGCGCCCGCCGCCATCGCAGCCACCTCGATGGACGGGTGGGCCGCCAGCAGCCGCAGCAGCTCACCGCCGGCGTACCCCGATGCTCCCGCGACCGATGCCCTGATCATGCGGAGAGTATACGCATACACGGATAGAGCCGCGCCGGGCCACTCCCCGCATCGCCGACCTTGAGGTTCGGGGCGGTCAAGGGGCCGGAAAGTGGCGCCAACCTCAAGGTCAGCGCAGGACGGCCCCGCACCGCGCCGCGGCCTCGGCGAGCGCCCCCGCACGCGCGGCCGCCGTCTCCGCGGCGTCGAGCGTGCGATCGGGCGCCCGGAACCGCAGCGCGAAGGCCAGGGACTTCTTGCCCTCGGGCACCTGCGGCCCCTCGTACACGTCGAACAGCCGCACCGACTCCAGCAGCGGACCGGCGCCGGCGACCAGGGCCGCGCGCACCGCCTCGGCCGGAACGGGACGGTCGACCACCACGGCCAGGTCCTCCTTGGCCAGGGGCTGCGTCCCCACGACCGGCGCCGGGCGCACCTCGGGCGCCGCTGCGATGACCGCCTCGAGGTCGAGCCACACGGCCGCGGAGCGTTCGGGCAGGCCGGCGGCCTCCACCACGCGCGGATGGAGCTCCCCCGCGGCCCCGATGACCGCGCCGTCGACGCTCAGCGCGGCGCAGCGGCCGGGGTGGAACACCGGATCGTCACCGGCATCGACTGACAGCGGCACGCCGCACGCCTCGGCCACGATCCGCGCGATCTCGATCGCGTCGGCCCAGGCCGTCGGGCGCGCCGGACCCCACCAGCCCTGCGGCTCCCGGGTTCCGGCGAGGACCGCGCCCAGATGCACGGGCTGGTCCGGGCAGCAGCGAGTTGAGGACACCCCACTCCTCGTCGCTCGGCCGCCGGTGGACGGGCGGGCGGACCGGGGACTCGGACGCGACCTCCCCTAGGAACACCGAGCCGATCTCGAAGACTGCCAGGTCCGACAAGCCGCGACCGGTGTTGCGACGCGCCACGGCCAGCAGGCCCGGCAGCAGCGTCGCCCGCAGGTACGGCTGCTCCTCCGACAGCGGATTCGCCAGCCGCGGCGCACGCCGACGGGCGTCGTCGTCCGGTAGTCGCAGGGCGTCGAGCTCCGCGGCGCCGACGAACGGGTAGGTGAGGACCTCGACGAGGCCCCGGGCCGCCAGCACCGTGCCCACGCGCCGTAGCAGGCGCTGGCGTCGGGTGAGGCCGCGGCCCAGCGGCGCTGCCGGCAGGGTGGACGGCAGGCGGTCGTACCCGTGGAGCCGGATGACCTCCTCGACGAGGTCGATGGCGTCGGTCAGGTCGGGCCGCCAGGACGGTGGCGTGACCGCCAGGACGGCGGCGTCCGCCGAGACCTCGCACCCGATGGCCGTCAGCAGCGCCACGACCGTGGCCTCCGGGATCGGCAGGCCGGCGATCGCACCCGGCTCGTCGGCCGGCAGCGCGATGACCACCGGCGGCCGGCCGGCCTCGACGGCTGTCATCCCGACGTAGTGGCCGCCGCCGAACTCGCAGCAGCAGTGCGGCCGCCCGCGCCGAGGCGTAGGGCGCCAGGTCGTGGTCGACACCGCGCTCGTTTCGGCGCCCCGCCTCGCTGGAGACCTTATGCCGCCGCGCCGATCTGGCGATCACCTCGGGAACGAAGTGGGCCGCCTCGAGCGCGATGCTCGTGGTGGCGTCGTCGATCTCGGAGTGCAGGCCGCCGATCACGCCCGCCAGTCCGATGACGCCTGAGTCGTCGCGGATCACAAGGTCCTCGGTGGTCAACTCGCGCGCGACGTGATCCAGGGACTCGAACGGCTCCCCCGCGACGGCGCGGCCCGCGCGCACGCTCCCGCGGAGCTTGTCCATGTCGTAGGCGTGCAGCGGCTGCCCCAGTTCGAGCATGACGTAGTTGGTGACGTCGACGGCGAGCGAGACCGGTCGCATGCCGCATGCTGTGAGCCGCTGGCGCATCCACAGCGGCGAGGCGGCCGCGGGGTCGAATCCGACGATGGTGCGCATCGTGAACAGGTCGCAGCCGGACGGGTCCTCCGTGCCGCACTCCTGCGGCACGCGGTCGGCCAGCGGGGCCGGCAGGTCCGCGAGGGCCAGGCCCGGGTCGGTGAACGGCACGCCGTAGGCGATGGCCGCCTCGCGCGCGATCCCGCGCAGCGACAGGGCGTAGCCCCGGTCCGGGGTGATCGCGATGTCGAGGACCTCGTCGCCCACGCCGATGAGTGGCGCCGCATCGGCACCGGGCTCGCCGGATCCCTCCGGCAGCACCATGATCCCGTCGTGGTTGTCGCCCAGCGCGAGCTCGCGCTCGGAGCAGATCATCCCGTCGGACACCTTGCCGTAGGTCTCGCGGGAGGCGATCTGGAAGCCGCCGGGCAGCACCGTGCCCGGCAGGGCCACGACCACGAGGTCGCCCGCGACGAAGTTGCGGGCACCGCAGATGATGCCGCGAACACCGCCACCCTCGGCGCCGACGTCGACCTGACACCAGCGGATCGGCTTCTTGAACTCGGTGAGCTCCTCCACCTCCAGGACACGACCGACCAGTAGGGCGCCCTCGACGCCCGCACCGATGGACTCCACGGTCTCGACCTCGAGCCCGGCGGCGATCAGCCGGTGCGCGACGTCGCGTCCGGTCTCGCCGGCGGGGATGTCGACGAGCTCCCTCAGCCAGGACAGGGGCGCGCGCATCAGGCCTCCACTCCGAACGCGAGGGAGAAGCGCACGTCGCCCTCGACCATGTCACGCATGTCGCTGACGCCGTTGCGGAACATCAGGGTGCGCTCGACGCCCATGCCGAACGCGAAGCCGCGGTAGACCGAGGGGTCGATGCCGACCGCCTGCAGGACGCGCGGGTTCACCATGCCGCAGCCACCCCACTCGATCCATCCCTCGCTGCCGCAGGTGCGGCAGGGGTTGTCGGGGTCGCCCACGGAGGCGCCACGGCACACGAAGCACTCGAGGTCGACCTCCGCGCTGGGCTCGGTGAAGGGGAAGTACGACGGCCGCATGCGCGTGTGGATGCCCTCGCCGAACATCGAGGCGGCGAAGTGGTCGAGGGTGCCGCGCAGGTCGCCCATCGTGATGCCCTTGTCCACGGCGAGCCCCTCGATCTGGTGGAACACCGGGGTGTGCGTGGCGTCGAGCTCATCGGTCCGGAATACCCGACCCGGTGCGACGACGTAGATCGGCAGCTCGCGGTCGAGCATCGCGCGGATCTGGATCGGCGAGGTCTGGGTGCGCAGGACGACGCCGCTGTCCGCGGACGCGACGAAGAAGGTGTCCTGCATCGTCCGGGCGGGGTGGTCCGGCGGGACGTTGAGGGCGTCGAAGTTGACCCACTCGGCCTCGACCTCGGGACCCTCCGCGATGTCGTAGCCCATGGAGATGAAGACGTCGGCCACCCTCTCCATCAGGGTCGTCAGCGGGTGCCGCGCGCCGAGGGGCTGCCGGTCGGTCGGCAGCGTCACGTCGACGGTCTCCTCGACGAGGACGCGCTCGTCGCGCTCGGCCTCGAGGACCACCTGTCGCGCGTCGATCGCGGCCTTGACGGCAGCCCGCGCCTCGCCGACCCGCTTGCCGACCTCCGCCTTGGCCGCCGGCGGAAGGGCACCGATCTCGCGGTTGGCCAGCGCCAGGGGCGACCGGTCGCCCTGATGGGCAAGGCGGACGTCCTTGAGCTCGGCCAGCGTGGTCGCGCCGCTCACGGCGAGCGCCGCGGCCTCCACCATCCCAGCGACCGCGTCAGCGTCCAGGCTCGCCACCTGCTTGGGGTCGAACGACGTGTTCGGACCGGACATCGTCTACTCGCCCAGGATCGCGCGGACGAGGGTGTCGACCGAGGCGTCCAGGTCACCGGTGCCGTGCAGCACGAGCTCAGGCGTCTGCGGCGGCTCGTACTCCTGGCCGACGCCGGTGAGGTTGGGCAGCGCGCCGCGCGCGGCCTTGGCGTACAGGCCCTTGGTGTCTCGACCGCTCACGACGTCGAGCGGGGTGTCGACGTAGACCTCGACGAACTGACCGGGCTCGAAGAGCTCGCGGGCGGCGCGGCGGTCGCCGGCGAAGGGCGAGACCAGGGCGACGAACACGACGATGCCGGCTTCGCACATGAGCTTGCTCACCTCCGCGACGCGGCGGACGTTCTCGGCGCGGTCCTCCGGAGTGAAGCCGAGGTCCTTGTTGAGCCCGTGGCGCACGTTGTCGCCGTCGAGCACGTACGTGTGCACACCAAGCGCATGCAGCTTGCGGACGGCCGCATCGGCGATCGTCGACTTGCCGGCGCCGGACAGGCCGGTGAGCCACACGACCTTGGCGTCGTGACCCATGAGCAGCCGGCGGGCCTCGACGTCGACCGCGTAGTCGTGCCGGACGACGTTGGTGGAGCGTCGCATCGCGTGCCGGACCATTCCGGCCGCCACGGTGTCGGCGGTGACGCGATCGACGAGCAGGAAGCCGCCGGTGTCGCGGACGTCGGCATACGCGTCCATCGGCACCGGCTTGTCGGTGGCGACCTCGACGCGCCCGATGTCGTTCATCTCCAGGATGCGGGCCGCGTGCTCGTGACCGGCAACGACGTCGAGGCGGTGCCGCACGTTGGTGACCGTCGCCGGCACCGAGCGCGAGCCGGACACCAGGAGGTACGAGCGGCCGTGCGCCAGCGGCTCCTCGCCGAGCCACACCATGTCGACGGCGAAGCGGTCGGCCGGCTGGAGGATCTCGCCGGTGCCCCCGGCGATGACGTCGCCGCGGGTGACGTCGACCTCGTGGTCGAGGGTGATGGTGACGGCCTGCCCGGCAGCGGCCTCCTCGAGGTCGGCGATGTGGCCGTCGACGTGGAGGTCGTACGTGACGATGCGGTCGACCTTGGCCGTGCGGCCGGAGTCGGCGATCACGACCGGGTCGCCGGTGCACACGCGCCCGGACACCACCGTGCCTGCATAGCCGCGGAAGTTGCCCTCGGCCCGCACGATGAACTGCACCGGGAAGCGGAACGGCTGCTCCCCCTCGGGCGCGATCGGCTCCCACTCCTCGAGGGCGCGCAGCAGCGTCGGGCCGTGGTACCACGGCATCTGGGTGCTCGGGATGGTGATGTTGTCGCCGTTGAACGCGCTGACGGGGATCGCGATGACCTGCGGCACGTCGAGGCGCGCCGCGGTGGTGCGCACCGTGCCGACGATCTCCTCGAAGGTGGCGTGCTCGTAGCCGACGAGGTCCATCTTGTTGACCGCGACGATGACGGTCTTGACACCCATGAGCGCGCAGATCGTGAGGTGCCGGTGGGTCTGGGCCCGTACGCCGCGCGCGGCGTCGACCATGAGGACCGCGACATCGCCGTTCGATGCGGCCACGGCCATGTTGCGCGTGTACTGCTCGTGACCGGGCGAGTCCGCGACGAGGACCCGGCGCCCGTTCGGCAGGTTCATGTGCCGGTAGGCGACGTCGATCGTGATGCCCTGCTCGCGCTCGGCCTCCAGGCCGTCGGTGAGCAGCGAGAAGTCGATCTCGCCGACGGGGATCGTCGAGCCACCACGGCGGGTGCGTCGGGCGTACTCCAGGGTGTCGAGCGGAACGGACTCGGTCTCGGCGAGCAGTCGCCCGATGAGGGTCGACTTGCCGTCATCGACCGAGCCGCACGTCACCAGGTGCAGGACCGGGGTCAGGCTGCGCGCCACTAGAAGTACCCTTCCTTCTTCTTGCCCTCCATGGACTCCGAGCCGCCCTCGCCGTCGATCAGGCGACCCGATCGCTCCGAGTACTTGGCGCCGGCCATCTCCGCGACCAGCTGCTCCATCGTGTCGGCGGTCGACTCGACCGCACCGGTCAGGGGGTAGCAGCCGAGCGTGCGGAAGCGCACCACGCGCATCTGCGGCACCTCGCCGTCGCGCAGCGGGAACCGGTCGTCGTCCACCATGATCAGCGTGCCGTCGCGCTCGACCACCGGCCGCGCCTTGGCGAAGTACAGGTCGGGAATCGGGATGGCCTCACGCTGGATGTACTTCCACACGTCGAGCTCGGTCCAGTTCGACAGCGGGAACACGCGCATGCTCTGGCCGGGCGCGAGCTGGGTGTTGGCGGTGCGCCAGAACTCCGGGCGCTGCTTGCGCGGATCCCACTGGTGACCGGGCTCGCGCAGGCTGAAGATGCGCTCCTTGGCGCGACTGCGCTCCTCATCGCGTCGTGCTCCGCCGATCGCGGCGTCGAATCCGTACCGGTCGATGCCCTCGCGCAGCGCCACGGTCTTCATGAGGCGCGTGTACTCGTGGGTGCCGTGGGTGAAGGGCGAGACGCCCTCAGCCATCGCGGCGGTGTTCTGCGCGATGCGCAGGTCGAGCCCGAGCTCGGCGGCACGGCGGTCGCGGAACTCGATCATCTCGCGGAACTTCCACGTCGTGTCGACGTGCATGACCGGGAACGGGATCGGCGCGGGCGCGAACGCCTTGATGGCCAGGTGGAGCAGCACGGACGAGTCCTTGCCGATGCTGTACAGCAGTACCGGGTTCTTGAAGGCCGCGGCCGTCTCCCGGTAGATGTGGATCGCCTCGGCCTCGAGCTCGTCCAGCACCGCCTCGTACGGCACGGACGCAACCGACTGCGGGGTGGTCACGATGGTCTTCCTCTCGGTTCGGGGACTCCGTCCCCCGGGGGTCTGCCGGGGCGTGCCCGGCAGCTTCGGTGGTCAGGCCTCGGACAGGACCTCGGTCGTGGCCCCTCCGCTCAGGCTGCCGTCGCCGAAGGCGGGGTCGGCGCCCTGGGCGGCCAGCGCTGCGGCGCGCGCGGCGCGCTTCCCCTGGGCGTCGGCCTCGGCGGCCGCGGCGAGGTCCGGATCAAGCGGGGCGACCTCGAAGGTGTCGACCCCCTGCTTGGCCGCGATCCATGCGTCGAGCTCCGGACCGGACGTGTAGGACGTGATCAGGCAGTAGCGCGGCTCGGGACCCGGGTGCCAGACGGCGTGCCACAGGCGCTGGGTGTCGATGACCACCTGCGCTCCCGCTGGCAGCGGGATCCGCGTCTCGGTGGTCGGGTCGTCGCGGTCCTCACGCAGGATCATCAGCGAGTCCGGGTTGTCGGTGAGGTTGAAGAACGCGCGGACGATCCAGCCGGTCCCCTCGGGGTTGAGCCGGTTGTTGTCGTCGCGGTGCATGTTGTACAGCGCATCGGCGTACGTGTTGGCCTGGAGCTCGATCACGCGGCAGCGGCCGATGTTGGCGTCGGGCTCCTGCGCGCGTGCGACGAGTCGCGGGGCCACCTCGACGTTCGCGGGCACCCAGACGCCGTCCTTGTCGGTCTTGGGCGGCGTGTGGTTCCAGAATCCGTCGCACTCCATGTCGCCGTAGGCACTTGCCAGCGGGGCGAACCGCGTCTCCCCCGACGACTTCCAGTCGACGAAGGTCAGGTCGTCCCACTCGCGGGGGTCGGCGGACTGGTCGTAGTCCTCGAGCACGACATACCCGGTCTTCTCGAAGATGGGAAGCCGGATGTAGTCGGCTGTGACGTCGGACGGCGTCGAGTCGTACTCCATGGATAGCCCTCTCGTGGCGGATCCGGCTTGTGGCCGGATGCCTAGTCTGTCATCCGGCCCGGGACCGGACCCAATCGGCTTTTGTCGGCGGCGGCGTACAGGACGACGGCGGCCGCGACGGCGACGTTGAGCGACTCGGCCCGCCCCGCCATGGGGATGCGGACGGCCAGGTCGGCCAGCTCCGAAGCGGTGTGGCTGGCCCCGTGCGCCTCGGATCCGAGGATCCACACGGTGCCGTCGCCGACGAGCTCGGACTCGACGGCGGCATACAGGTCCGCTCCGGATCCACCGGTGGTCACGGCCACCGTCCGTCCGGCCGCGTGGGCGGCCGTCACGACAGAGGCCAGGTCGTGCCCTGCCAGCACCGGCAGGTGGAACAGCGATCCCGCGGTCGACCGGACCACCTTGCCGTTGTGGATGTCCGCGCTCTCCGGCGTCAGGACGACCGCAGCCGCCGCGACGGCGTCCGCCGTCCGGATGATGGTGCCCACGTTGCCGGGGTCGCTGACGGCGTCCAGGACGACGACCGGCCCCGGGGTCGCCATGACGGCCTCGAGGTCTCCGGGGCCGAGGAGCTCGCAGACCGCGAGCACCCCCTGCGGGTGTGCCGTCTCGGCCATGCCGGCCAGGGCGGAGGCGCTGGCCTGCGCCACCTCGACGCCGGCGTCGGCGGCCGTCCGGACGATGTCGGGGAATGCCGAACCGGCGTCGTCGTCCATGAACAGGTCACGGATGACGACGCCGGCGGCAAGTGCGCTGCGGACGGCCTGCGGCCCCTCCACGAGGAAGAGCCCGGCCTTGCGGCGGCCCGGACGGCCGTGCAGGGCACGGACGGCCAGGACGCGGTCGGACCTCGCCGACTCGACCCGACGGGTGGGGGTCACGGACGAGGGGCGCGGTGGATCAGGCGGCCGCGGCGGGCAGCGCCGCGCGGGACACCTCGACGAGCGTCGCGAACGCCGGGGCGTCGTTGACGGCCAGCTCGGCCAGCATGCGGCGATCGACCTCGACGCCGGCGGCCTTGAGGCCCTGGACGAAGCGGTTGTACGTCATGCCGTTGGCCCGGCAGCCCGCGTTGATGCGCTGGATCCACAGCCGGCGGAAGTCGCCCTTGCGGGTGCGACGGTCGGCGTAGGCGTAGACGAGCGAGTGCGTGACCTGCTCCTTGGCCTTCCGGTACAGCCGCGAGCGCTGGCCGCGGTAGCCGGACGCCCGCTCGAGCATCTCCCGGCGCTTCTTCTGTGCGTTGACTGCGCGCTTGACGCGTGCCATGGCGTTCTCCTGTGCTTGTGTGCGTTAGGTCGGGGGACGGGGGTGGGTCAGCGGCCCAGAAGGCGCTTGACCCTCTTCAGGTCGGCGGGCGCGACGACCTCGTCGGACTCCAGCTTGCGCGTGCGCTTGCTGGACTTGACCTCCAACAGGTGGCGGCGGTTGGCCTGCTCGTGCGTGATCTTGCCCGAGCCGGTCACCTTGAACCGCTTCTTGGCGCCGCTGTGCGTCTTCTGCTTCGGCATCGCTTCTTCCTCGTTCTGCTGGCCGGGCCCTGTGCGGGCCTGGGTGTCCGGTCACCGGCCCTCGCGGGCCGGGGGTTCTTGGTGGTGCGGTCAGGCCGACTCGGCCTCACCGAGGTGCTCGTCCTCGACCGACTCCGGGGCGGCCGCCGGACGGGCCTTGACGACGTCCGACTTCTTCCGGTGCGGGGCGAGAACCATGATCATGTTGCGGCCGTCCTGCTTGGGCGTCGCCTCGACGAAGCCCAGCTCGGTGACGTCCTCCGCCAGCTTGGCCAGCAGGCGCAGGCCCAGCTCGGGCCGGCTCTGCTCGCGACCGCGGAACATGATCGTGATCTTGACCTTGTCGCCGGCCTTCAGGAACCGCTCGACGTGACCCTTCTTGGTCTCGTAGTCGTGCTGGTCGATCTTCGGGCGCAGCTTCATCTCCTTGATGACCGTGTGCGTCTGGTTCCGGCGCGATTCGCGCTCCTTGAGCGCGGCCTCGTACTTGAACTTGCCGAAGTCCATGAGCTTGCAGACGGGCGGCTTGGCCATCGGGGCAACCTCGACGAGGTCGAGGTCTGCCTCCAGGGCCAGGCGCAGGGCGTCCTCGATGCGGACGATCCCGACCTGCTCGCCATTGGGTCCGACGAGACGGACCTCGGGCACGCGGATACGGTCGTTGATCCGGGGTTCGACGCTGATGGCGCCTCCTTGCTTGCAGGTGCGGTGACCCGACCCCGGAAGGCAGGAGGCCCTCGGCGCGGCGCGCACGAAGGCCTCGGCAGGCATGCTCCAGCCGACGTTCGGCCGGCATGCCGTGACCCGCGGGACCTCGTGGTGCAGGGCGGTCCGCAGGTGGGAGTCGAGGACTCCGCTTGCGCGACCCGGCGGCGAGGCCGGGTCGATCGGGTGCAAGGCTACCAGCCATGAGCCAGTCGCCCGAAATCGCCGGTGCCTCCCCCCTCGACATCGCGGATGTGCCCGCCGTCGAGGTCGTGCTCACCGTGGCCATGCACCTGATGTCGGCCGCCGCGGTGGCGTGCGGCCTGGGCGACGACGACCGCCCCGCCGACCTCGCCGAGGCCCGGATCCTCATCGGCTCGCTCGCGGGGCTGGTGACCGCGGCCGCCCCCATGATCGGCAGCATGCACGCGGCACCGCTGCGCGACGGGCTCAGCGCCCTCCAGCGGGCCTTCCGTGAGGCCTCCCCCATCCCGGACGCCCCCGGCATGGGCCCGGGCGAGGACCTCACCGGCCCGGTGTACTGAGGGCGCTGGGTCGCTACTGCGTCGCGTCGCGAAGCACGGTGCGCACCCGCTCGACGGCGTCGGGGTCGGCGGCGAGTGCGACCGAGCCGTCCGGTCCGCGACCCCAGAGCCACAGCAGGACGCTGGACGCGTCGCCCGAGACCGTGACGTCGGTGATGCGGACGCCGACGGACGGGCCGTCCAGCATCGGCCCCTCGACGTCGTCGACGGCGGCGTCCGCGAGCATGACGCGGACGAACTCGTCGATTCCGTCGACGGCGAGGTCGTCTGGGAGCACGGGCACCCGACCGCAGGCGAGCTCCACGTCGGCCCGATGCACGGCCGTCTCCTGCGCCATGCGCCGCATCCAGAAGCCGACGCTCTGATCCGGCTCCCACCAGCTCCAGGCCGGGTCGGCGGGTGCCCGGCGGGCGAGATCGGCCGACAGCCCGTGCAGCTCCGAATGGCACCACAGGAGGTCCTCGGCGGCCGACGACCCGTCGGGCGGCCACGACCACTCCCCCTCCTCCGGCCGTCGCCCCAGCCGCAGCGCGGCCCGCTTGTGCGCGTAGACGGACCCGACGTGGAAGACGAGGTCGTCGACCGTCCACCCCGGGCACGACGGGACGGGTCGGTCCATGGAGTCCTCCGCCGCCAGCAGCAGCGCCTCGCCCTCGCGGTGCAGGAGGTCGAGGTAGCGGTCCGGGCTCAACGGCGTCTCAGGGTTGCCTGGGGTCATCGCCTGCCTCCTCGTCGCCGATGCGCACCAGCGCGGCCATGAACTCGCGGACGAGCTCCCACGTCGTGCGCGGGTTGATGAAGCATGGTCGGATCGCGAAGGCGCCGGCCACCACCGTCGTGCTGGGCAGGTACGGCGTCTCTCGCACCAGGCGACGATGGATGCGGGAGTTGAGCGCGTCGAGTGCCTCCCCGTCCGACGGCCCGGACGGGACGTACCGCACGCAGGCGATGGACAGCTCCGGCCGCGTCAGCGACTCCAGCCTCGGGTGGCGCTCGGCCTCGTCGGCGACATACCGGGCGAAGTCATTGTCCTGGCGGATCCGAGCGGCCAGGCCACGGACACCCTGCTCGACGAGCACGGCCCACACCTGGACACCGCGGGCCGGCGAGGAGAGCTCCAGGCCGAAGTCCGCATAGGGGATCCCCATGCTGTCGACCGACGCCTCCACCTCCCCGGGCACGAAGGACCCCTCGAGGTAGTCGGCCGGACCCTGCGTGAACGCGCGCTGCAGGATCGAGCGATCGCGCACGAAGGTGGCAGCGACGCCGACCGGCGCGTTGAGCCACTTGTGCGGGTCGACGATCACGGAGTCCGCGAGTGCGACGCCGTCGAAGTGGTCGCGGACCCGCTCGTCGAGGATGCCGGGCAGTCCGTACGCGCCGTCGACGTGGAACCAGACTCCCCGGCTCCTGGCGACCTCGGCGAGCGCGCGCAGGGGGTCGATGGCCCCCGTGTTCGTGGTGCCGGCGTTGCCGACGAGGGCGACCGGCAGCCGCCCGGCAGCGATGTCCTCGTCGATCGCGTCCGCGGCAGCGCGCGGCAGCAGGCGCTGGGCGTCGTCGACCGGCAGCAGGCGCACGTTCGCCCTGCCGATGCCGAGGACGGCGGCCGCCCGCTGGATCGTGTGATGGGCCTCGGTCGAGGCGTACACGACGGGCTGCAGCGCGGTCGTCCCCGTCAGTGCGGGGTCGATGCCGCGGGTCTCGTAGGCCCACTGGCGCGCGGCCCCGAGCGCCACCAGGTTCGCCGACGACCCGCCGCTGGAGTAGACGCCACGCATCTCAGTGGGCAGTCCGCACAGTTCGGCGAGCCACAGCAGCGATCGCTCCTCCACCGCGTTGAAGGCGTGGATGAGGGAACGCTGCGGTGCGGCGACATTCGCGGCCGTCGCCGCGAGCACCGGCGCGGTCGTGGGCCCGGCGGTGACGAACATCCAGAAGCCGGGGTCGCTGATGCGTCCGCCGTACGGGATCAGCAGGTCGGTCAGCCCGGCCACCACCGCGTCGATGCCGCCGCCGTCGAGCGGCAGCGGCTGGTCGATCAGGCCAGCCCACTGGTCGCGGCGTGCGATGGGATCGTCAGCGGTCTCGGTGACCCGGCGGTCGAGCGCCTCCCCCACCTGCGCGAGGAGGGCTGCGAAGCTCGCGGTCTGCGGACCGGAACCGGGATCGGCCACCGCCTCACTGTAGGGGCGCGCGCCGACGGGGAGAAGGGCTCGCCCGGGCACTCAGGCGGTCGTCACGCCGATCCCGCCCGGCACCAGGCGGTGGAGGTCGGTGCGGCCCTCGATGGTGCGGGCCGCCTGCCCGGCCAGATCGGCGAGTCGGCGACCGTCCGGGTGCCCGCCGGCCACGGCCGTCAGGCGGACGATGACGTCGACCCCGACGTCCGCCGCTCGAGCGTCGACCACCTCGGCGTCCGCCCAACCGTCCGAGGTGAGCGGCGCCAGCGCCGCGAGCAGCCGGGCCGTCACCGCCTCAATGTCCAGCGACCCGGCGAGGACGTCGAGGGCAGCACCGGTGACGACGCACCGAGCGGGACCGGCCACGTCCACCACCACGGCGGTGGCCCCGTCGTCGATCGCGGCCACGGCGATGTCGCGGCCCAGGGCGGGGACCGGACGTCCCTGCGGATCCCAGGCGCTCAGGGCGTCGACGCCACTGAAGGCCAGCAGGCCCTTCTCTCCGCGCTCGTTCAGCATCGACACGACCGCCATGTGGCTGTCCTTGTCGCCGCCGGCTGGGTCTGTCTCGTCCAGGACCGCGACGACGCAGGTGAGCAGTCGGGCGGTGCGCAGCGCCCGGGCCGCCGTGACCATCGACTCGCGGCCTCGGGCCGCGGCGGCGAGCAGGTCCCGCACCCCCGCGTCGGCGGAGCCGTCGTCGGTCGCGAACGCCGGTTCGGCGAGATGGCGACCGCGTCCGAGCGTCGGCGCGCCCTGCTCCTCCTCCAGCACGCCGCCAGACTACGGGAGCACAATCACCAGGTGACCTCGCCGCCGCACGCCCGTCCGCGGTGGCTGGTACTCACCGCGCTCGTCCTCGTCGCGGCGAACCTGCGCATCGCGCTGTCGAGCGTGCCGGCCGTCGCCGCCGACATCCAGGAGGCGACCGGCTGGTCGAGCGCCGCCATCGGCGCCCTCACGACGATTCCCGTGGTGTGCATGGGCGCCTTCGCCCTCGTCGTGCCCCGGATCGCGCGTCGCATCGGTCGCCACCACACGATCGCGCTGGCCCTCGTCCTGCTCACCGTCGCCCTGGCCGCCCGGCTGCTGTCCACCGTGCCGGGCGTGCTGCCCGCATCCGTGCTCGTGGCCGGCGTCGGCATCGCGCTGGCCGGTGGGCTCGTCCCCAGCGTCGTGCGTGAGCAGCTCCCCTCGGCCGTCGGCGTGGCCACCGGCCTGTGGACTGCCGCGATGATGACCGGCGCCGCGCTCGGCGGAGCGCTGACCGTCCCGATCGCCGACGCCCTCGACTCGTGGCCGGCGGCCCTGGCCGTCTGGGCCGTCCCCGCCGCCATCGGGCTGGTCGGCTGGCTCGCTATCGAGGGCACCCGGGAGCGGGAGGCCCCGGCCCCGCCGAGCGAGCGCCCGGCCGTCAGCATCCGCGACCTGCCCTGGCACGACCGCCGGGCCTGGTCGCTGACCCTGTACCTGACCCTGAACTCGATCGTGTTCTACACCGCGCTGGCCTGGCTGGCCCCGTCATACGTCGACCGCGGCTGGTCGCAGGCCGACGCCGGGTTCCTGCTCGGCGCGTTCACCGCGAGCCAGATCGTGGCCGCACTCCTCCTTCCGGCAGTGGCCGAGCGGACGCGCGCCCGACGCACGCTGTACGTCGTCGTCCTGGCGATCGTCCTCGGCTGCCTGCTGATGATCGGGTGGGCGCCGCAGGTCCTGACCGTGGTCGTGGTGCTCGTGTTCGGGGCCGCGATGGGTGGCAACTTCGCCGTCGGCCTCGCGCTGCTGAGCGAGTACGCGGTCGATGCCGCGGCCTCGGCGCGGCTCACGGCGATGGCCTTCTCCGTCACCTACCTGGCCGCGTCGGCCGGCCCGCTGATCGCCGGGGCGATGCTCGACTCGTTCGGCTCCTGGTCGCTGGTCTACGCGCTCCTCGCCGCGGTAGGACTCGTGCAGATGGCGACCATCCCCGCCCTGCGCCGCGGCGTGCGCATCCGCTGAGCCGTCTCGGGCTAGAGCCGACAGGCGTGGATGTCGGTGACGAGGATGCCGCGGGCGCCGAGCTCGTAGAGCTCGTCCATGACGCGGTGGACATCGGCCGACGGCACCATGGCCCGGACGGCGGACCACTTCGGGTCGTGCAGGGACGAGATCGTCGGGGACTCGATGCCCGGCGTCATGGCACAGGCACGCTCGAGCTTCTCGGTGAGGATGTCGTAGTCGACGAGGACGTACGACCGGGCCACCATGACCCCGTGCAGCCGTCGCACGAAAGTGTCCACCGCGGGTGACGCGGGCGCGCCGGTGCGGCGAACGACCAGGGCCTCCGAGGTGAGGATCGGGTCTCCGACCAGCTCCAGGCCGGCCTTGCGCAGCGTCGTTCCCGTGGCGACCACGTCGGCGACCGCGTCCGCGACGCCGAGGGCCACCGCGTTCTCCACGGCCCCGTCCAGCTTGACGACCCGCGCATCGATGCCCTCGCGCTCGAGGTAGGACTCGAGCAGCCCGGCGTACGACGTGGCGATCGTCCGGCCCGCGAGGTCGGTCGGCGTGGTGGCCATTCCGGTCGGCGCCGCCAGCCGGAAGGTCGACGGCGCGAAGCCCAGCGGGAGGATCTCATCGGCCTTGGCCGCCGAGTCCAGGAGCATGTCGCGACCGGTGATCCCCGCGTCGAGGGTGCCCTCGCCGACGTAGATCGCAATATCGCGCGGGCGCAGGAAGAAGAACTCGACGTCGTTGGCAGGGTCCTGGACGACGAGGTCGCGCGTGCTGGCCGCGCGCAGGTAGCCGGCCTCGGACAGCATGCTGCGGGCCGGCTCGGCGAGCTGGCCCTTGTTGGGAACGGCGACGCGGAGCATGCCTCAGAGCCTGCGGTAGACGTCTTCGAGGCTGACCTTGCTGGCCAGCATCATGCACTGGATGTGGTACAGCAGCTGGGAGATCTCCTCGGCCGCGCGATCGGTGCTCTCGTGCTCCGCGGCCATCCAGACCTCGGCGGCCTCCTCGACGATCTTCTTGCCGATCTCGTGGACGCCCGAGTCGACGAGGCGGACCGTGCCGGTGTCCTCGTCGCGGTAGGTGGTCTTGCGCAGCAGTTCGGCGTACAGCTCATCGAAGGTCTTCACGGCGCAAGCCTATTGGCGGGTCGCCTCGCGCAGGTCACGCAGGGTGACGGCCGTCATGATGGCCGCCCACGCCGCCTCGGCACCCTTGTCCTCCCGCGAGCCGGGCAGCCCCGCGCGGTCAAGGGCCTGCGCGTCGTCGTCGCAGGTCAGCAGGCCGAAGCCGATGGGAGTCGAGGTGTCGAGTGCGACGCGGGTGAGGCCGTCGGTGGCGGCGTTGGCGACGAACTCGAAGTGCGGGGTACCCCCGCGGATGATGACGCCCAGGCACACGACCGCATCGAAGGCACCCGCCGTGGCACAGGCCTGCGCCACGATGGGCAGCTCGAATGACCCGGCCACCCGCACGACGGTCGCCTCGGCCCGGGCCTCATCGCAGGCGCGAAGGGCCCCGGCCAGCAGTCCGTCCATCACCGTCTCGTGCCACGACGCCGCCACGATCACGACGCGCACGCCACTGCCGTCGACGCCGATCCCCGGCGATCCCGCACCGCTCATTCCGGCGCCGAGGTGTCGTTCGTGAGCACATGGCCCATGCGGTCGGCCTTGGTCTGCAGGTACACGAGGTTGTGCTCGTTCGGGTGGATCTCCAGCGGGACGCGCTCGACGATGGTCAGCCCGTAGCCCTCCAGTCCGGCCCGCTTGGCGGGGTTGTTGGTGAGCAGCCGCATGCTGTGCACGCCGAGGTCGGCCAGGATCTGCGCCCCGGTGCCGTAGTCGCGGGCGTCGGCAGGCAGCCCGAGCTCGAGGTTGGCGTCCACGGTGTCGTGACCGGCGTCCTGCAGGGTGTATGCCTGCAGCTTGTGCAGGAGTCCGATCCCGCGACCCTCGTGCCCCTTCACGTAGAGCACGATGCCCCGGCCCTCCTCGGCGACGCGACGCAGCGCCGCATGCAGCTGCGGCCCGCAGTCGCAGCGGTACGAGCCGAAGACGTCGCCGGTCAGGCACTCGGAGTGCACCCGGACCAGGAGGTCCAGCCCGTCGCCGATCTCGCCGGCCACCAGGGCGATGTGCTCGGAGTCGTCCGTGGCGCTGCGGTAGCCGTAGGCGGTGAAGTCGCCGTACTCCGTCGGCAGCGGCGTCGTGGCCACGCGCTCGACGAGGCTCTCGGTCCGGCGCCGGAAGCGGATGAGGTCGGCGATCGACACCATGACCAGGCCGTGCTCGTCGGCGAACGCGCGGCACTGCGGCGCCCGCATCATCGTGCCGTCGTCGTTGACCAGCTCGCACAGCGCACCGGCCGGCGACAGCCCGGCCAGGGTGGCGAGATCGATGGCGGCCTCGGTGTGCCCGGCCCGGCGCAGCACCCCCCCGGTCACCGCGCGCAGGGGCATCACGTGACCGGGTCGCGTGAGGTCGTACGGCTCGGTCGAGGAGTCGGCCAGCACCTTGATGGTGCGGGCGCGGTCGGCGGCGGAGATGCCCGTGCTCTCGACGTCGCGCGCGTCCACCGAGACGGCGTAGGCGGTGCCCTTGCGGTCCTCGTTGATGGCGGTCATGGGCGGCAGGCCGAGCCGGTCGAGGTCGGCACCGATCATCGGGACGCAGATGTACCCGGAGGTGTGCCGGATCATGAAGCCGACGAGCTCGGGCGTGGCCGCCGACGCGGCGAAGATCAGGTCGCCCTCGTTCTCGCGGTCCTCGTCGTCGATCACGACCACGGCGCGGCCGGCGCGCACCTCGGCGATGGCCGCCTCGATCGGGTCGAGCCGGACGCTTCCGTCGGGCTCCGTCGCCGGGGCGGCGATGGCCGACGGACGCCGAGGCGGCGGCCGGACCGACGGGCTTCGGCTCCTGCGTCTGGCTGTCGAACAGCTCGTCGGCGGGGATCACGATGCCCTCCCTTCGAGCAGCCTCTCGACGTACTTGGCGATCACGTCGACCTCGATGTTGACGCTGTCGCCCACCCGACGCGTGCCGAGCGTCGTGTGGGCCAGGGTCGTCGGGATCAGCGAGACCTCGAACGCGACCGCGTCCACGGCCACGACCGTCAACGATACGCCGTCGACCGTGACGGACCCCTTTTCGACCAGGTAGCGGGTGAGCCCGGCCGGCAGGTCGAACGCCATCGTCGTCCAGTGCTGGGCGGGTGCGATGGACCGGACCGTCGCGACGGCATCCACGTGGCCCTGGACGATGTGGCCGCCCAGTCGGGAGTCCACCCGAGCGGCGCGTTCGAGGTTGACCGGCGACCGCTCCGTGAGGTCGCCGAGCGAGCTGCGCCGCAGCGTCTCGGCCATCACGTCGGCGGTGAAGCCACCGTCCACGACGTCGACCACGGTCAGGCACACGCCGTTGACGCTGATCGAGTCCCCCGGACGGGCGTCCGACGTCACCAGCGGCCCACGCACGTCGATGCGGGCGGCGTCGCCGAGGTCGGTGACCGACCGCACCGACCCGAGCTCTTCCACGATCCCGGTGAACATCTACTGCCCCACACCCTCGTACTGGACTCGACCCTCGATGCAGACATCCTCCCCGACGACGCTGACCGCCTCCACGGCGACTCCTGCGGCGCCCGTCGCGATGGCCGGGAGGGCCACCGGGCCGGCCCCGAGCAGCAGGGGCGCGACGTACCACACGACGCGGTCGATCACCCGGGCCTCGAGGAAGGCCGCCGCGAGGGTCGGGCCGCCCTCCAGGAGCGCGTGACGCACCCCCCGGGCGTACAGCGTCGACAGGAGGCGGCCCGGGTCGGGCTCGTCCACGAGAAGGGTGGGGGCGGCGTCATCGGTGACGCGGGAGCCGGACGGGAGCGGGCGGGAGCCGACCACCACGCGCAGCGGCCGGTGCGCCCCACCGGAGCCGACGAGGCGGACCGTCAGTGACGGGTCGTCGGCCAGAGCCGTGCCGGTGCCGACGATGATCGCCCCGACCCGGGAGCGGAGCTCGTGCACCCGCTGGACCGCGGCAGGGCCCGTGATGGCGGTGGGTCCGCCGTCGGGACCGGCCACCCGGCCGTCGAGGGTCACCGCGGCCTTCCAGGTGACGAAGGGCCGCCCGGCCCGCACGGCGAAGGTCCACTCCGCGTTGACCGCCTCCGCCTCGGCGGCGAGGAGGCCGCCCACGACGTCGACGCCGGCCTCGGCCAGGAGCCGCGCGCCTCCCCCGCCCTCCGCGGTGGGATCGGCCTGCCCATAGACGACGCGGGCGATCCCCGCGTCCAGCAGTGCCGTGGTGCAGGGCCCCGTGCGCCCGGTGTGCCGGCAGGGCTCCAGGGACACGACGGCGGTGGACCCGGCGGCGAGGCCACCGGCGTCCGCGAGGGCCATCACCTCGGCATGGGCAGTGCCCGCGCCGAGGTGGTAGCCGCGCCCCACGGTGCTCCCGGAGGCATCCACGATCACGCAGCCCACCCGGGGGTTCTCGCCGTAGGGGGCGTCCGGCGACTGGGCGAGGGCGACGGCCTCTCGCATCGCCGCCTCCCACGGCCCGCCCGTCACGGCCGGGCGGCGTTCTCGGCGCTCGCGCGCAGGACCTCGACCATCACCGCCGGGTCGGGCGCTCGGAACACCGACGACCCGGCCACGAAGACGTCGGCGCCGGCCGCGGCGCACTGCTCGATGGTGTCCGGGCCGATGCCGCCGTCCACCTGGATCCAGATGTCGACGTCGGCCGCGTCGGCGAGGCGTCGGGCCTCCCGGACCTTGGGCAGCATCTCGGCCATGAAGGCCTGGCCGCCGAAACCCGGCTCGACCGTCATGACGAGGATCATGTCGACCACCGGGAGGAGGTCGGCGACCTCCGAGATGGACGTGCCCGGCTTCACCGCCACGCCGGCGCGCGCGCCCGCGGCGTGGATGTCCTTGGCCACCATGCGCGGCTTGTGCGCCGCCTCCACGTGGAAGGTGACGCTGCCCGCGCCGGCCTCGGCGAACCCGGGGGCCCAGCGGTCCGGGTCGTCGATCATGAGGTGGCAGTCGGCGGGGATCGAGATCTGACGCAGGAGCGACTCGACCACCGGCAGGCCGAAGGTCAGGTTGGGGACGAAGTGGTTGTCCATCACGTCGAGGTGGATCCAGTCGGCGGCAGCCTGCACCCGCCGGACCTCGGCGGCCAGGCAGGACAGGTCGGTGTTCAGCACGCTCGGCGAGATCTGCATTCCCACGTCGGGCAGCCTATTGGGCGCCCGTCAGCGCCGACGCACGACCGCGAGGAACATGCCGTCCGTGCCGTGTCGGTGCGGCCAGAGCTGGACCGTCGGCCCGTCGCCGAGGTCGGCCACCTCGGGCAGCAGCGCGCGCGCATCCTCGAGCACGGCGTCCGATCGGCCCTTGAGCACGTCCGAGACGACGAACTCCGTCTCGGCCAGGTGCGGCGAGCAGGTGGCGTAGGCCACCACGCCCCCGGGCCGGGCCGCGTCGATGGCCGACCGCAGCAGGTCGCGCTGGGTGCCACCCAGTGCCGCGAGGTCGGCCGTGGTGCGCCGCCACCGGGACTCCGGCCGGCGGCGCAGCGCGCCGAGGCCCGTGCACGGCGCGTCGACGAGGACGCGGTCGAACTGCTCGTCGCCCCACGGAGCCCGGCGGGAGTCGCCCACGATGACCCGCGACGTCGATCCGGGCGCGAACGACCGCTGCACGAGGTCGGCGCGATGCCGGTGCTGGTCGACCGCAACGAGTCGGCCGCCGGCCGCGTGGGCGAGACCGTCGAGGAGGGCGGCCTTGCCGCCGGGACCCGCACAGGTATCGAGCCAGATCCCCGAGTCGTCGTCGACCTGCGCCCGAGCAAGGGCGAGCGCGATCAGCTGGCTGCCCTCGTCCTGGACGCCGGCGCGGCCGTCGCGCACGCACGCCAGCGCGTCCGGGCTGCCGTCCACCAGCGTGGCCGCCAGCGGAGACCAGCGACCGGGCTCGACCTCGGGCAGGTCGAGCAGCTCCTCGGGAGTCATCCGACCGGGACGCGCGACCAGCGACGGCCGCGCGGGCGCGTTGTCGGCGGCCAGCAGGTCGACGAGCTCGCCGCGGGCCGGACCGAGGGCGTCGCGCATCGCGCGGACGATCCACACCGGGTGCGACCACCGGGTCGCCAGCCAGTCCAGGTCGTCGGGCGCGCGATCACCGCGGAGCCGCTCGGCCCAGCCCTCCGCATCGTGCCGCGCGACCGCGCGGAGCACGGCGTTCACGAAGCCGGCGCGCGCGTCGGCGCCCGGCTTCGCGCCGACCCCACGGGCCAGGGTGCAGGAGGAGTCGACCGCGGCGTGATCGGGGACGCGCATCGCGAGGATCTGGTGGGCGCCCAGGCGCAGGACGTCGCGCAGGCCGGGCTCGACCTTGTCCCACGGCCGGGACACGCAGGTCGCCAGGATCGCGTCGTACCAGCCCTGCATGCGCAGGGATCCGTAGGCCAGCTCGGTGGCGAAGGCGGCATCGCGGCCATGGAGGCCGAACCCGTGGAGGATCTGCGGCAGCACGAGGTTGGCGTACGCGTCGTCCTCGCGGACGGCGCGCAGGAGCTCCAGTGCGGCCGCGCGTGGCAGGTCGGTCACCTCAGCACCTCCCCGTCCTCGAGCCGGGCGCCACGCGCCCAGTCCGCCGCGGGCATCTCCCGCTTGCCGGGCGGGCGCACGAGGCCCAGCCGCACCGGGACGGTGGCCGTGCCGACGTGGACGTCGGCCCGGCCGATGCGCATGAGACCAGCCGGCAGCGCAGGGGCGTCCGGGGCCGGCTCCACGGGCCCGAGCCCGAGTCGCTGGTCACGCCAGGAGCACCACGCCCCGGGTGCCGGCGTGCAGGCGCGTACCTGGCGGTCGGTGGCCATCGCCGGCACGTCCCAGCGCACACGCGCGTCGTCGACGGACAGCTTCGGTGCGTAGGACGGATCGCCGGCCTGCGGCACCGCGTGCGCCGTGCCGGCCTCGAGCGCGTCGAGCGTCGCCAGCAGGAGCCCGGCCCCGGACCTCGCCAGCCGCTCGAGGAGGTCGCCGGACGTGTCCCGTGGGCGGATGGTCTCGGTGAGGGTGCCGTACACCGGGCCGGTGTCCAGCCCCTCCTCCAGGGCGAACGTCGTGGCGCCGGTGACGTCGTCGCCGCGCCAGATGGCGTGCTGGACCGGTGCGGCCCCTCGCCACGCCGGCAGCAGCGAGAAGTGCAGGTTGACCCAGCCGTGGACGCGGGATCCCCAGCGCCTCGGGAGGGACGAGTCCGCCGTAGGCCACCACGGGCGCGCAGTCCGGCGCCAGGGCCGCCAGCCGCGCGAGGACGTCGGGCTCGCGCAGCGACGCCGGCTGCAGGATCTCGAGTCCCGCCTCGGCGGCGAGGGCGGCCACCGGCGAGGCGACGACGCGCCGTCCGCGGCCCGAGGGGGCATCCGGGCGGGTGAGGACGGCGACCACGTCATGCGACGAGGCGATGCAGCTCGGCCAGTGCGGTGGCAGCCACCTCCGGCGTTCCTGCGAAGACGCAGCGCACGGGGTCAGAGCCAGCGCGACGAGATGGTGTGCGGACTGATCTGGACGGCGGGCGGCTCCACGCCGAACCACTCGGCCTCGCGGATCTGCCGCATGGCCTCCTTGCGCGTGTCCGGATCGAGGCGGTCGATGAACAAGATGCCGTCGAGGTGATCGGTCTCGTGCTGGACGGCGCGGGCCAGGAGGTTGCTGCCCTCCACGACCACCGGCTCGCCGTACATGTTCATGCCCTTGGCGATGACGCTGAGCGAGCGCTTGGTGTCGAAGGACAGGTCCGGCAGCGACAGGCAGCCCTCCTCGCCGTCCATGAGCTCGTCGGACAGGTCGAGGTCGGGGTTGATCAGATGTCCCGGCTCCTCGTCGACCCAGTAGGTGAACACCCGCAGGGAGACGCCGATCTGGGGAGCCGCGAGGCCGGCGCCCGGCGCATCCATCATCGTGTCGGTGAGGTCCTTGACCAGCTTGCGCAACTCCTTGTCGAAGGTCTCGACGGGGGCGGCAGGGGTGCGCAGGACGGGGTCACCGAACAGTCGGATGGGCTGGATGGCCATGGCCCTGAGTCTATTCACCCCGCCGACCTTGAGGTTCCGGGCGCGTGGCAGGCCCGATCCGGGCGCCAAGCTCAAGCTCGGCGGGCTAGATGTCGCGGGGATCCATGCGCACGTGGACGGGCCGGGTCCGCGCACGGGCGGAGCGGGTCGCGGTGATCGGCACGCAGCTCGCGGGCGCAGCTCGGCGCCATGGTCGCGTGACACCACGACCAGCCCGCGCTCGCGCGCCGCCTCCGGATCGGAGCGCGTCGACGCGACCAGCGGCACCGGACCGAGCAGCCGATGCGGCACGGCCAGCGCGACGGAGACGTCGAGGATGTCGGCGGGGTCCCCCACGAGCTCGGCGATGCGCGTCGCCGGCGGCAGTCCCGTCGCCGCGCGCTCGCGCAGCTCGCGTTCGGCCAGCCACGGCGCGTCCCACCGCACGAGGGCCTGCACCGGCGCGAGCGCGTTCTCGGCGGTGATGATGACGCGGGCCCCGGGGGCAGCCAGCCGGGCCGCTCCGAACCAGCGCCGCGCCGCGTCCTCTGCGGCGTCGAGCGAGGGTCGGTGCACCTGCGACCGGGCGTCCAGGAGAAGGACCGCTCGGTAGCCCGGGTCGCACGCACGGCTCGGCGCCCGGCGTGGCGACGACGATGCGCGGCTCGTCGGGCACCGAGGCCACCATGTGGCCGCCGTGGCTCGACACGACGGGCACGCCGGGAAAGGCCCGGCCGACTTCCTCTGCCGTGCGCTCCGCGCCGACGCTGACGGCGCGCAGCCGTCGCCCGCCGCACGCCGGGGCAGGCCCAGGACCCGGCCAGTGCGCCGCACCACGTGCAGTGCGGCACGCCGCCCCCGGACGTCAGCTCGAGCGGGCCGCCGCACGAGCAGCGGGCCACCGTGCGGCAGGACTGGCACGCCAGCACCGGCAGGTACCCGCGCCGCGCGACCTGGACGAGGACGGGGCCGGTGCGCAGGGCACTGCGCGCCGCCTCCCAGGCCCGGTGCGGGATGCGCGCCGCGGCCGCAGCCTCGTCGCGGGCCGCGTCCTCCGCGGCGAGGGCGCGCACCACCGGAGCCCGAGCGGCCAGCGTCGCCCGGGACGGCTCGACCGAGCGCGCCCACCCGCTGACGCACCACTGCTGCGTGACGACCGAACGGGCCGGCGAGCCGACCACGAGATCGCACGAGGACACGTGCGAGCGCAGCGCGGCCACGTCCCGGGCGTCCCAGTAGGGCGCCTGCGGGTCGACGAGCGCGTCGTCGCCGTCGTCCCACACGACCATGAGGCGCAGGTGGGCGACCGGGGCGAAGACGCTGGCGCGGGTGCCCACGACCACGCGCGCGCCGCCGCGCAGGATGCGGACGAACTCCCGGTATCGGCGCTCGGGTCCCTGGTCGGCGGTCAGGGTTGCCACCACGCCGGCCGCGCGCTCGTCCGTGAGTGCGGCCAGGCAGCGCTCGACGTCGGCGGCGTCCGGCACCACCACGATCACGCCGCCCCTGGGCTGGGTCAGCACCGACCGCACGAGGACGGCCAGGTCCGCCGCCCAGGAGGTCGCCGGCGCTGCCGACCAGACGGCCCGAGTCGGCACAGGTCCGGGCGACGCGAGGCGCGCCACCAGCGCCGCTCCGTTGTCGTACGCGTCCCAGCGCCCGCGATCGACCTGCGCGGGATCCGCGGTCCAGGTCGCCGCCTCGACCGTCACGCCCTCGGCTCGCGCGTGCCGGGGAGGCACGGCCGCCCGGACGACGTCGCTGAAGGTGCCGGCGCAGCGCTCGGCCACCTCGCGCACCAGGGTCAGCGTGTCGGGCGTGAGCACCGGCTCGACCCCGACGACGCGCTCGATGCGCCTTGAGGGCGCCCTCGTGCTCCGGCGGCCTCGGGACGTCCCACGACGTAGGCGTCGGTGAGCCGTCCGGAGAACCGCACCCGCACCCGGGCGCCGACGACGGCGGACTCCACGAGCGCCGGCGGGACCGCGTAGTCGAACACCCGGTCCAGGTGAGGCACCGGCGAGTCGACCACCACCTGGACCACGCGGTCCCCCGGCGACGCAACCGGCTCCGCCCGCCGCGCTGCCCGGGAACGACGAGGCCGGGCAGCCGCCTGCCCCTCGAGCGGCAGCTGCTCGGCCTCGGTCACGTCGTGGACGCTAGCGCCCCGCGGCGACCTTGAGCTCCTCGGCGCGGTCGGTGCTCTCCCAGGTGAACGTCGGGCCCACGGCCGTGCGCTGGCTCGGGTCGGACGCGTCGAGCAGCCAGTTGCTGCCCTGCGGCCGGCCGAAGTGGCCGTAGGCGCTGGTCACCCGGTAGATCGGGCGCAGGAGGTCGAGGTCGCGGATGATGGCGGCCGGCCGCAGGTCGAAGACCTCGAGCACGGCGGCCTGGATCCGCTCGTCGGGGATGACGCCGGTGCCGAACGTCTCGACGAACACGCCCACGGGGTGCGCCTTGCCGATGGCGTACGCCACCTGCACCTCGCAGCGGGTGGCGAGGCCCGCGGCCACGACGTTCTTGGCGACCCACCGCATGGCGTACGCGGCCGAGCGGTCGACCTTCGACGGGTCCTTGCCGGAGAAGGCGCCGCCGCCGTGGCGGGCCATGCCGCCGTAGGTGTCGACGATGATCTTGCGACCGGTCAGGCCGGCGTCGCCCATGGGGCCGCCCACCTCGAAGCGGCCGGTCGGGTTCACGAGCAGTCGGTAGTCGCGCGAGTCGAGGTCGACCATGTCCAGGACCGGATCGACGACGTGGCGGCGCACGTCCGGAGTGAGCATGGTGTCCAGGCTCACGTCGCGGGCGTGCTGCGACGACACGACGACGGTGTCGATGCGGACCGGGCGGTCGTTCTCGTCGTAGGCGATGGTGACCTGCGTCTTGCCGTCGGGCCGCAGGTACGGGACGGTGCCGTCCTTGCGGACCTCGGTGAGCCGCTCGGCCAGCCGGTGCGCGAGGGAGATCGGCAGCGGCATGAGCTCGGGGGTGTCGTCGCAGGCGTAGCCGAACATCAGTCCCTGGTCGCCTGCGCCCTGGCGGTCGAGCGGGTCGGAGCTGCCCTCGGCCCGCTCCTCGAAGGCGTCGTCGACGCCCTGGGCGATGTCGGGCGACTGCCCGCCGATGGAGACCGAGATCCCGCAGGACTCGCCGTCGAAGCCCTTCGTGGAGGAGTCGTAGCCGATGCCCTTGATGGTCTCGCGGACCAGGGACATCACGTCGGCGTACCCGGCGGTCGTCACCTCACCGGCGACGTGGACCTGGCCGGTCGTGAGCATGGTCTCGACGGCGACGCGGCTGCGCGCGTCCTGGCGCAGCAGGTCGTCGAGGATCGCATCGCTGATCTGGTCGGCCATCTTGTCCGGATGACCCTCGGTGACGGACTCGGACGTGAACAGGCGGTGAGCCACGAACTCTTCCCTCTCTCACAGGTGTCGCTGCCCGGGTGGGCTCGCGCTTGCCTCAACTCGAGGCCTGGTCCTCACCCGGAGCACCCCACCGCGGCGGAGGGTTGCCGTCCAGCAAGCCGGGGCTTCGCACTGGCGCTCTTGACCGCCGGTCAGGATACATGACCCCCTAGCGGAGGGCCTCGACCACCGCGTCCCACACCGCGTCGGCGATGGCGGCCTTGTCGGCCCTCGCCACGTCGGTTCGGCCGCCGTCGCGCCGCAGGATCACGACCTCGTTGTCCGGCTGGCCGAAGGCCCGGCCGCCTCCCACGTCGTTGACGACGAGCAGGTCGCAGCCCTTGCGAGCCAGCTTCTCGCGTCCGTGCTGCAGCACATCGCCGTCGGCATCACCGGTCTCGGCCGCGAAGCCCACGATCAGGGGCGCAGGAGCCGGCCCCCTCGCGGTCACGAGTTCGGCGAGGATGTCCGGGTTCTGGGCCAGCGCCAGCGAGATCGTGTCCCCGGCCGAGCTGCGCTTGATCTTGTGCTCACCGGTGTCGGCGGGACGGAAGTCCGCGACCGCCGCGGCCATCACGAGCACGTCGGCCCCGACCCCCTCGGCCTGCATCGCCGACCGCAGCTCGGCTGCGGTTCCGACCCGGACGACCCGGGCGCCCGCGGGCGGCTCGACATCCATGTGCGCGGCGACGAGGGTGACCCGCGCCCCGCGGGCCAGCGCGGTGCGGGCCAGTTCGACGCCCTGCCGGCCGCTGCTGCGGTTGCCGAGGAAGCGCACCGGATCCCAGGGCTCCTGCGTGCCGCCCGAGCTGACCACCACCTTCAGGCCGGCGAGGTCGAGCGGGGCTTTGGCTCCGCGCCGCAGGACCGCCAGCGCGGCCGCGACGATCGCAGCGGGGTCGGGCAGCCGGCCGGGGCCGGAGTCGGCGCCGGTGAGGCGGCCGTCGGCCGGATCGAGCACGAGCACGCCGCGCTCGCGCAGCAGCGCGACGTTGTGACGCGTGGCGGGGTGCTCCCACATCTCGGTGTGCATCGCCGGCGCGAGCAGGACGGGGCACCGAGCGGTCAGCAGGACGTTCGTGAGGAGGTCGTCGGCGATGCCGGTGGTGGCCCGGGCCAGCAGGTCTGCCGTCGTCGGTGCCACCACGACGAGGTCGGCGGTCTGGCCGAGCCGGACGTGCGGCACCCGGTGCGCGTCGTGCCAGACCTCGGCCGCCACCGGCTTGCCGGACAGGCCGGCCCAGGTGGCTGCCCCCACGAACCGCAGGGCCGCTGCTGTCGGCACGACGGTGACGTCGCAGCCGGACTCCGTGAGCCCGCGCAGGACCTCGCAGGCCTTGTACGCGGCGATGCCGCCGGCCACGCCGAGGACGACGCGGGGGGCCGCAGGCGCACGGCCCACGGAGTCGTCGTCCACGGGGGCTCCCGCCTGCGGCAGGGTCAGATCTCGGTGTCGTCGCCGACGACGACCAGCTCGGCGTCCTCGTCGATCGGCTCGCTGGTCAGCAGGCCGGCGTCGATCTCGCGCATGGCGATCGACAGCGGCTTCTCCTGGACATGCGTCTCGACCAGCGGACCCACGTACTCCAGCAGGCCCTCGCCGAGCTGCGAGTAGTAGGCGTTGATCTGACGGGCGCGCTTGGACGCGTAGATCACCAGCGAGTACTTGGAGTCCGTCTTCTCCAGCAACGCGTCGATCGAGGGATGGGTGATGCCCTCGGGGCGGGTGGCACTGCTCACGTCAAAGCCTCATTCATGTGGTGGATCGTCGGGGTGGGGCACGCGCCCCCTCGGGACGCTCGTCGGATCGGCTACCAATGCTATCAAGGCCTGCGCGCACTCCCGGACATCGGCGTTCACGAGCACGCAATCGAACTCGTCCGCAGCGGCCAGCTCGTCCCGCGCCGCCTGGAGCCGGCGGGCCACCGCCTCAGGCGACTCCGTGCCCCGGCCGGTGAGCCGGTCGGTGAGCACCTCCCACGAGGGCGGGGCCAGGAACACGAGGAGGGCCCCGGGCACCGCGAGCCGGACCTGGCGGGCACCTTGGACCTCGATCTCGAGGAGCACCGGGGTGCCGGCGTGCCGGCGCTCCTCCACCGGAGCGCGGGGCGTCCCGTAGCGGTTCCCGGCGAAGGCCGCCCACTCCAGCAGGCCGTCGGTGCTCACGAGCTCGTCGAACCGCTCGTCGGACACGAAGAAGTACTCCCGGCCGTCCGCCTCGCCCGGCCGGGGGGCCCGCGTCGTGGCGCTCACCGACAGCCAGATGCCGGGGTCGAGGGCCAGCGCCTGCGCGACCACCGTGCTCTTGCCCACCCCCGAGGGCCCCGAGACGACGACCAGCGGGGCGTCAGGCATGGGCGCCGAGCTCCGCGAGGAGGGCGGCGCGCTGGCGCTCCCCCAGTCCCTGGATCCGCCTGGACGGGGCGATCCGCAGCGCGGCCATGATCCGCTCGGCGCGGACCACGCCGATGCCGGGCACCGACTCCAGCAGCCAGGACACCCGCAACGATGCCCAGAGGGGCCGATCGGCGGCGCCCTCGATGACCTCGATGGGGCTGACCTCACGGGCCTTCAGGGCCGCCCGCAGGCGGGCCCGCTCGCGACGCGCGGCCAGCGCCGCCGACAGGGCGTCGGCACGCTGCTCCTCGCGAGCGGACGGGGACGCTCATGCCGGTGCCCCGGCAGCCGCGATCTCCTCGGCGATGGCCAGCGCCGCGGCGCGCGGATCCGCGGCGCCGGTGATCGGTCGCCCGATGACGAGCAGGTCGGCGCCGTCGGCGATGGCCCGGGCGGGCGTGGCCACCCGCTTCTGGTCGTCGACGCTGGCCCCGGCCGGTCGGACCCCCGGGGTGATGAGCACGATGCCGGGATCGACCGCGGCGCGGATCGCCGCGACCTCCTGCGGCGAGCACACGATCGCGCGCGCGCCGGCCTCCACGGCGAGGCGGGCCAGCCGCACGGCGGCCGCCTCGGGCGGTCCGGCGAGGCCGATCCGCGACAGGCCCTCCTCGTCGAGGGAGGTCAGCACGGTCACCGCGGTGATGCGGGTGCCCGGGAGGGCGGTCGCCGCCGCCTCGATCATCTCCGGGCCGCCGGCCGCGTGGACGGTGAGGTAGGCCGGCTCGAGGTCGGCCACGGCGAGGGCTGCCCCGCGGACCGTGGCGGGGATGTCGTGCAGCTTCAGGTCGAGGAACACGTCGACGTCACCTTGCCCCGCCTCCCGCGCTGCCCGACGGGCGGCCAGCACCGCGGCACCGCCGTCCCGGCAGTACACCTCGAGGCCGACCTTGACCGTCGACACGATCCCGGCGACGGCTCGCGTCCAGGCGGACAGCACCTCGAGGCTGGGCGCGTCGAGAGCGACGGCGATCGGGGCCGCGGCAGCCGTCCGCATGGCGCTACTCGCTGATGAAGTCGAGCTCATCGTCCACCTCCGGGGCGGCGTCCTGCGGGCGGTGGGCGTAGGAGATGGCCTCGTTCAGGCTGCCGAAACCGCGCTGCACGAGGGCCCGCTGCAGCTCGTCGTGGATGCGCATCGGTGCCGACGGATCGTGGAACACGACCGTACCGACCGACACCGCGTTGGCGCCGGCGAGGACGAACTCCAGCGCGTCGAGCCCGGTGCGGATGCCGCCCATGCCGATGATCGGCAGGTCGGGGAACGCCTGGCGGATCTGCCAGACGCAGCGCACGGCGACGGGCCGGATCGCCGGGCCGGACAGCCCGCCGGTGACGCCGGCCAGGTGCGGACGCATGGTGTCCGGGTTGATCACCATGCCGAGCAGGGTGTTGATCACCGAGACGCCGGTCGCCCCGGCCCGGACCACGGATCCCGCGATGGCGACGATGTCCGTGACGTCCGGGGAGAGCTTCGCGAAGATCGGCATGCGCGGCTCGCTGTGCCGCTTCACCGCCTGGATGACGTTCGCCGCCATCGTGGGATCGCAGGCGAACACCAGGCCGCGGTTCTCGACGTTCGGGCACGAGATGTTCACCTCGATGGCCGCCACCCCGCGGGCGATCCGCAGGCGGGCCGCCAGCTTCGCGTACTCGTCGACCGTCCCTCCGGCTATCGAGACGATCGTGCGCGCGCCCCGGTCGCTGAGCCAGGCGAGATCCTGCTCCAGGAAGCGGTCGATGCCCGGTCCCTGCAGGCCGATGGAGTTGAGCATGCCGCTCGGGGTCTCGGCCATGCGCGGCGTGGCACGGCCCGACCGTGGTGCCAGCATCACGCTCTTGGTGACGATGGCGCCGATCTGGGTGATGTCGAAGAACTGGTCGAGCTCGCGGCCGGCCGCAGCGCAGCCCGATGCCGTCAGGACCGGGCTCGGCAGGTCGACTCCCGCGAGGTCCGTGCTCATGTCGATGCGCGCGACCGGCTCCTCGCCGGGCATCGGTCCCTGGGAGATCACCGCACGGGTCATCAGTGGCCTCCCTCGACCGGGGCGCCGAGCGTGTCGGCCGGGATGGTCCCCACATCGGCCCAGCGGACGCGGTCACCCCGGAACACCGGCCCCTCGACGCACGACCGCAGCATCCGCGTGACACCGTCCTCGCCGACGACGGGGAGCACGCACGTCATGCACACCCCGATCCCGCAGGCCATGGCCTCCTCGACCGCGCACTGGCTGTAGGCCTGACGCTCCTGCGCCACCTCGGCCACCCGCCGCAGCATGGGCATCGGGCCGCAGGCGTAGACGACGGCCGCGTCGACCCGGTCCATGATCTCCGGCAGCACGTCGGTCACGCGTCCGCGCTCGCCGAGCGAGCCGTCGTCGGTGGTGATGGTCAGCGTCGAGGCCAGCCGCTTGAGCTCCAGCACGCCGAACAGCTTCTCCTCTGTGGCCGCCCCGACCACCACGTCGACGCGGCAGCCGCGCTCACGCAGCTGCTCGGCCAGCATGAACAGCGGCGCGGACCCGTAGCCGCCGCCCACGAGGACGCAGGCGACCCGCTCCTTCGGCAGCACGAAGGGCCGGCCCAGCGGGCCGACGATGTCGATGACGTCGTGGCGACGCCGGTCGGCCAGCCAGCGCGTCCCCTTGCCGTGCACGCCGATGACGATGTCGAGGGTCCCGCCGTACACGCCGCGCGACTGCACCTGATGGATCGCGAAGGCCCGTCGCAGCAGCATGCTCGACTCCTCGCCGCCGATGCCCAGCGTGACGAAGTGACCCGGACGTGCGATGTCGGCGATGCCGGGGGCCGTCAGCGACAGCACCTGGTAGGCCCCCACCCGCCTGATGTCGAGGACCTCGCCCTTGACCTGCACCGGCACGACTAGCCCCTCTCCGTGGAACGCTGCTGATCCTCGCGCAAGGACGCCAGCGATGCGGCGTGCTCCTGCAGGGAGCGAACCGTGGGCTCCTCGTGCTGCAGCGAGTCGATCCCCTGCACCGCTGCCGCGAGCCCCTGAACCGTCGTGATGCACGGCACGCCCTTGATCACCGCAGCCGTGCGGATCTCGTAGCCGTCCAGCCGGGGTCCCACGCCGTACGGCGTGTTGACGATGAGGTCGACGTCGCCGGACATGATGGCGTCCACCGTCGTCGGCTCGCCGTTCGGCCCGCGCCCCTCGTGCTGCTTGCGGACCTCCTCGACCGGTACCCCGTTGCGACGCAGGACCGCCGCGGTACCGGACGTGGCGAGGATCCGGAAGCCGAGGTCGGCGAGGCGCTTCACCGGGAAGATGGCCGCCCGCTTGTCCCGGCCGGCCAGCGAGACGAAGGCGGTGCCGGACGTGGGCAGGCCACCGCTGAAGGCGGCCTCCTGCGACTTGGCGAAGGCGGTCCCGAAGGAGTCGTCGATCCCCATCACCTCGCCCGTGGACCGCATCTCGGGACCGAGGACGGTGTCGACGCCGTGGAAGCGCCCGAACGGCAGCACCGCCTCCTTCACGGAGATCGCGGCCCCCTGCGGCATGGTGCCGCCGTCGCCGAAGGCGGGCAGGATGCCGGACGCCCGCAGCTCGGCGATGCTCTGTCCGACCATGACCCGGGCCGCAGCCTTCGCGACCGGGACGGCCGTCGCCTTGGACACGAACGGAACCGTGCGCGAGGCGCGCGGGTTGGCCTCGAGCACGTACAGGATGTCACCGGCCATGGCGTACTGGACGTTGAGCAGGCCGAGCACGCCGACGCCGCGCGCGATGGCCAGGGTCGACTCGCGGATGCGGTCGATGTCGTCGACGCCGAGGGTGATCGGCGGCAAGGCGCAAGCCGAGTCGCCGGAGTGGATGCCGGCCTCCTCGATGTGCTCCATCACGCCGGCGAGGTAGAGCTCCTCGCCGTCGAAGATCGCGTCCACGTCGATCTCGACCGCGTCGTCGAGGAACCGATCGACCAGCACCGGGTGCTCGGGGTTGATGTCGGTGGCCCGGGCGAGGTAGTCGGCGAGCATCGCGTCGTCGTACACGATCTCCATCCCCCGACCGCCGAGCACGTAGCTCGGACGCACCAGGACGGGGTAGCCGACGGCCGCCGCGATGGCCTGCGCCTCGTCGAAGGTGCGGGCGGTGCCGTGCTTGGGCGCCAGCAGGCCGGCCTCGGCGAGGACCCGGCCGAAGGCCCCGCGCTCCTCGGCCAGGTGGATGGACTCCGGACTGGTGCCGACGATCGGCACGCCCGCGTCCTTGAGCCGCTGCGCCAGCCCCAGCGGGGTCTGGCCGCCGAGCTGGACGATGACGCCGACGAGGGTGCCGGCCCCGCTCTCGGCGTGGACGATCTCCAGCACGTCCTCGAGGGTGAGGGGCTCGAAGTAGAGGCGGTCGGAGGTGTCGTAGTCGGTCGACACCGTCTCCGGGTTGCAGTTGACCATGATGGTCTCGTAGCCGGCCTCGCGAAGCGTGAGGGCGGCGTGGACGCACGAGTAGTCGAACTCGATGCCCTGGCCGATCCGGTTGGGCCCGGACCCGAGGATGATCACCTTCTCGCGATCGCTCGGGACGACCTCGGTCTCCTCGTCGTAGCTCGAGTAGTGGTAGGGCGTGAGGGCGGCGAACTCCGCGGCGCAGGTGTCGACGGTCTTGTACACCGGACGCACCCCGAGCTCGTGGCGCAGGTCGCGCACCTCGGACTCGGTCAGCCCCCGCAGGTCGCCGAGCTGGCGGTCCGAGAAGCCCATCCGCTTGGCGCGGCGCAGGACGCGGCCGTCCAGGCTCTCCGCCGCGCGGATGTCGTCGGCCAGCTCGTTGATCTGGCACACCTGGTCGAGGAACCACGGATCGATGTTGGTCGACTCGTGCACCGCGTCGATGCCGGCGCCTGCCCAGAGCGCGCGCTGGACCTGCGACAGGCGGCCGTCATGCGGGACGGCCATGGTGGCGAGCAGCGCGTCCACGTCGACCTCGGACCGCTCGGCGGGCCAGCCGAAGACCGCATCGGGCTTCTCCAGGGACCGCAGGGCCTTCTGCAGCGCCTCCGGGAAGTTGCGCCCGATGGCCATGGCCTCGCCGACGCTCTTCATCGTCGTCGTGAGGACCGGGTCGGCCTGCGGGAACTTCTCGAAGGCGAAGCGCGGCACCTTGACCACGATGTAGTCGAGGGTCGGCTCGAAGGACGCCGGCGTCTCGCGCGTGATGTCGTTGGGGATCTCGTCCAGCGTGTAGCCGATGGCCAGGCGCGCCGCGATCTTCGCGATCGGGAACCCGGTCGCCTTGGAGGCGAGGGCCGATGACCGCGAGACGCGCGGGTTCATCTCGATCACGATGAGGCGACCGTCGTCGGGGTTGATGGCGAACTGGATGTTGCAGCCGCCGGTGTCGACGCCGACCGCGCGGATGATGTCGATCCCGACGTCGCGCATGTGCTGGTACTCGCGGTCGGTCAGGGTCACCGCCGGGGCGACGGTGATCGAGTCGCCGGTGTGCACGCCCATCGGATCGAGGTTCTCGATGGAGCACACCACGACCACGTTGTCGTGGTGGTCGCGCATGAGCTCCAGCTCGTACTCCTTCCAGCCGATGATCGACTCCTCGAGGAGCACCTCCGTGGTGGGGCTCGCCTGCAGGCCGCTTCCGGCGATCCGACGCAGATCGGCCTCGTCGTACGCGATGCCCGACCCGGCGCCGCCCATCGTGAACGACGGCCGCACGACCACGGGGTAGCCCAGGTCGAGCGACGGCCGCCAGGCAGTCCTCGAGGGTGTGGCACACCGCGGACCGCGCACTCTCGGCGCCGACGTCGGCAACGATCTGCCGGAACAGCTCGCGGTTCTCGCCTCGCTCGATGGCCTCCACGTCGGCCCCGATCAGCTCGACGCCGTACTTCTCGAGGACCCCGTTGCGGTGGAGCGCCATGGCCGCGTTGAGGGCGGTCTGGCCGCCGAGCGTGGGCAGCAGCGCGTCGGGGCGCTCCTTGGCGATGATGCGCTCGACGAACGCAGGCGTGATGGGCTCGACGTACGTCGCGTCGGAGAACTCGGGGTCCGTCATGATCGTGGCCGGGTTGGAGTTGACCAGGACGACGCGCAGGCCCTCGTCGCGAAGCACCCGGCACGCCTGGGTGCCCGAGTAGTCGAACTCGCAGGCCTGGCCGATCACGATCGGCCCGGACCCGATGACCATGACCGATGTGATGTCCTCGCGGCGCGGCATCAGGCGTCCCGTCCTGCTCGTGTGGTCTGCATCAGGGCGGCGAACTCGTCGAACAGCGGCGACGAGTCATGCGGCCCGGCGGCCGCCTCCGGGTGGTACTGCACGCTGAAGGCCGGCACGTCCAGGCAGCGCAGTCCCTCGACGACGTCGTCGTTCAGGCACACATGGCTGACGGTGGCCCGGCCGAACGGCGTCGGGAACTCGCCGTCGCGCGGGGCGTCGACGGCGAAGCCGTGGTTGTGCGCGGTGACGGCGACCCGGCCGCTCGCCAGGTCCTGCACCGGCTGGTTGATGCCGCGGTGCCCGTACCGCAGCTTGTAGGTGCCAAGGCCCAGCGCGCGGCCGAGGACCTGGTTGCCGAAGCAGATCCCGAACACCGGCGTGCCGTCGGAGAGGAACGCGGACATGAGGTCCACCGCCGCATCCGCGGTCGCCGGGTCGCCCGGGCCGTTGGAGAAGAACACGCCGTCCGGGGACAGCGCACGGATGTCGTCCGCCGACGAGGTCCCGGGGACGACGTGGACCTCCATGCCCCGCTGCGCCATCAGGTGCGGAGTCATCGACTTGATGCCGAGGTCGACCGCGGCCACGACGAACCGTCGGTCCCCGATCGCCGGGACGACGTAGGGCTGCGTCGTGGTGACCTCGGCCGTGAGGTCCGCCCCCAGCATGCCCGGGCTCGAGCGCACCAGGGCGAGGAGGTCGGCGGGCGTGCGCTCGGCGTCCGGGCCGCTGAAGATCCCCACGCGCATGGCGCCCCGCTCGCGCAGGTGGCGGGTCAGGGCGCGCGTGTCGATGCCGCTGATCCCCACGATGCCCTGCTCGGCCAGTTGCTCGTCGAGCCCGCGGGTGGCGCGCCAGTTCGAGGAGATGCGGGAGGGGTCGCGGACCACGTACCCGGCCACCCAGATGCGCGAGGACTCCGCGTCCTCCTCGTTGACTCCGGTGTTGCCGACGTGCGGCGCCGTCATGACCACCACCTGCCGGTGGTAGGACGGATCGGTGAGCGTCTCCTGGTACCCGGTCATGCCGGTGGTGAAGACCGCCTCGCCGAAGGTCGTGCCCTCGGCCCCGTAGGCGTCGCCGGTCATGGTGCGGCCGTCCTCGAGGACGAGGACGGCGGGACGGTCACTCATCGGCTGCCCCTTCTGCCTGAGCGGACGCTGCGAAGGTGGCCATGAGGCCATCCAACACAGTGGCGTGATCGGACGCTGCATCCGCCCGGAAGCCGGTGTCCAGGACCCGGCCGCCCAGGCGCCAGGACACCACGACCATCCCGTCCGCCGACCGCACGGTGCCCGCGACACCTCGATCGGCGCGCACGGCCACGACGTCCGACGCCGGGACGAACAGGCTGCGTGCGCCCTGTCGCTGGATCCAGATCCCGCCGGGACCCCAGCTCAGGGCTCCGCGGCTGCGCACGCCGAGGTCGAACACGACGATGCGGTCCATCCAGTCGCCCTGGGTCCCGGTCCCGGCGAAGAGCCCCTCGACGGGCTCCCCGAGAACCGTCCCGGACGGCGGCGCGTCGGCAGGCGCCGGAAGGTCGGACTGCCGCTGCGCCCGGTTGCGCCAGCCGCGCCGCATGCCCCACAGCGCAAGGGCGATGAGCCCGACGAACACGAGCACGAGCAGCACGCGTGCCGGCCAGTTGGTGATCTGCGCCTGCTCGACGAAATCGGCCAGGGGGACGCTCACGCGAGGGCCCCGTCCAGCACCGTGGGCGTCCCGGCGTAGAGCGTGTGCACGACCCGGCCGGGAAGCTCCATCCCGGCATACGGGGTGTTGCGGCTCTTCGAGGCAAGGCCGGTGGGCGTGATGATGCGCGTGGCCAGCGGATCGACGACGGCGATGTTCGCGACCGCGCCGACCGTCAGGTCGTGGCCCTGCGTCCGGACGCCGCCGATCCGGGCGGGTCGCACGGACATGCGCTGCGCGAGGTCGCGCCAGCCCAGCAGGCCGGGCTCGACCATCGTCGCCATGGCCACGCTGAAGGCGGTCTCCAGGCCGAGCATCCCCATGGCCGCGGCGGCCCACTCGCAGTCCTTGTCCTCGTGCGGGTGCGGCGCATGGTCTGTCGCGATCGCGTCGATCGTCCCGTCGGCGAGGGCGAGGCGGAGGGCCGCGACATCCTCCGCGGTGCGCAGGGGCGGGTTCACCTTGAACAGCGGGTCGTACGAGGTCACGAGGTCCTCGGTGAGGATGAGGTGATGGGGCGTCACCTCGGCGGTGACGTCGACGCCACGGGCCTTGGCCCAGCGGATGACCTCGACCGATCCCGCCGTGGAGACGTGGCACACGTGCAGCCGCGAGCCCACGTGCTGCGCCAGCAGCACGTCGCGCGCGATGATCGCCTCCTCCGCCACGGCCGGCCAGCCGACGAGGCCGAGCCGACCGGAGAGCTCACCCTCGTTCATCTGGGCGTGCTCGGTGAGGCGCGGCTCCTGCGCGTGCTGGGCGACGACCCCGCCGAACGCCTTGACGTACTCCAGGGCGCGGCGCATGAGCACCGCGTCGTGCACGCACTTGCCGTCATCGCTGAAGACCCGCACGGCGGCCGCCGAGTCGGCCATCGCGCCGAGCTCGGCCAGGCGCTCGCCGTCGAGGCCGACCGTGACCGCGCCCACGGGGCGCACGTCGACCAGGCCGGCCACCTGGCCCAGCCTCCAGACCTGCTCGACCACGCCCGCGGTGTCGGCGACGGGCGTGGTGTTCGCCATGGCGTGGACGCACGTGAAGCCACCCAGCGCGGCCGCCTGCGATCCGGTCAGCACGGTCTCGGCGTCCTCGCGTCCGGGCTCGCGCAGGTGGGTGTGCAGGTCGACGAAGCCGGGCAGGGCCACCAGGCCGTCGGCCTCGATGACGTCGCCGCTGCCGGTGCCCGCTGGCAGGATCTCGGCGATCACGCCGTCGGCCACGACGAGGTCGACGGCCTCCTCGCCGTAGGGCCGGACACCACGCAGGACCCGCACCATCAGATCTCCTCCTTCATCCCGCCGAGCAGCAGGTACAGCACGGCCATCCGCACGCTGACCCCGTTGGCGACCTGCTCGACCATGACCGCGCGGGGGCTGTCGGCGACGTCGGCCGAGATCTCCATGCCACGGTTCATCGGCCCCGGGTGCATGACGATGGCGTGCTCGGGCAGCAGGGCCATGCGCCGCGCGTCGAGGCCGTACAGCCGCGAGTACTCCAGCGTCGACGGGAAGTAGGCGGCCTGCATGCGCTCGCCCTGCACGCGCAGCATCATCACCGCGTCGACGTCGGGCAGCACCGAGTCGATGTCGTAGCTGACCGCGCACTGCCAGGACGAGACGCCGTAGGGCATCAGGGTCGGCGGGGCCACCAGCGTCACGTCGGCTCCCAGCGTGCGCAGCAGCAGCACGTTCGAGCGCGCCACCCGGCTGTGCAGGATGTCTCCGACGATGGCGACGCGCAGGCCCGCGAGGTCGCCGGCGCCGCCGCGCAGGTGGCGCCGGATGGTGAAGGCGTCCAGGAGCGCCTGCGTCGGGTGCTCGTGCGTGCCGTCGCCCGCGTTCACCACCGACCCGCCGATCCAGCCCGCCGTCGCGAGCCGGTGCGGCGCCCCCGACGACCCGTGCCGGATCACGACCGCGTCGGCGCCCATCGCCTCGAGGGTCAGCGCGGTGTCCTTGAGGCTCTCGCCCTTCGAGACGGACGACCCCTTGGCCGCGAAGTTGATGACGTCGGCGGACAGCCGCTTGGCGGCCACCTCGAACGAGATCCGGGTGCGGGTGGAGTCCTCGAAGAACAGGTTGACCACGGTGCGTCCGCGAAGGGTGGGGAGCTTCTTGACCGAGCGGTCGGTGACCGCCGCCAGCTCGGCGGCGGTGTCCAGGATCAGCACGGCGTCCTCGTGGCTGAGGTCCGCGGCGGACAGCAGGTGCTTCACTGCGCCTCCCCGAGGATGGTGACCTGGTCGGCCCCGTCGACCTCGGAGACCTCGACCCGCACCTGCTCGGTGAGCGACGTGGGCAGGTTCTTCCCGACGTAGTCGGGTCGGATCGGCAGCTGCCGGTGGCCGCGGTCGACGAGGACCGCGAGCTGGACGGCGGACGGCCGCCCCACGTCGTTCAGCGCGTCCAGCGCCGCTCGGACCGTGCGCCCGGAGAACAGCACGTCGTCGACGAGGATCACCGTGCGTCCGTCGATGCCGCCTGGCGGGATGGTGGTGGGCTCCAGCGCACGCGCCGGGCGAAGGCGCAGGTCGTCGCGGTACAAGGTGATGTCGAGCGAGCCGACCGGGACCTCGGTGCCCTCGATCGAGGCGATGGCGGTGGCGATCCGGTCGGCCAGGGCGACGCCGCGCGTGGGGATGCCGAGCAGGATCAACGACTCCGAGCCGCGGGCCTTCTCGACGATCTCGTGCGCGATGCGGCGGATGGCACGGCCGATGTCAGCAGCGTCGAGGACGACGTGCGAGCGCGCAGGTTCCATGAGGACCCCCTTCCCCGCCTCTCTGGACGGGCTTAAAGGTTGTCGAGCGATCCGAGCCTAGTGGGGCGGGTCGGACGGGTCGGCACCGGGACGAGTCCGCCGCGGGAGCAGCGCACACCCGGCGCCGGGCGAAGCGCACACGCACCGCCCGGAGCAACGCACACGCAGCACCGGGAGAAGCGCACACGCAGCGCCACCCGGCCCCCTCCCCCTATCCGTTTCTCCCGCAGAACGGGACAAACGAACAGCAGGGGGCGGTCGTGGGGGTCGATATGGCTCGTTGTCCCGGACGTGCCGCGGCTAGACGCCGCTGCCCTTGCCCGCGCTGCCCATCTTGTGCACGCGCATGCCGTTCGTGGTGCCCGGGACGCCCGGAGGCACGCCGGCGACGATGACGACGCGGTCGCCGTAGGTCGCCCGGCCGATGTCGAGCAGGGCCTTGTCGACCTGCACGACCATGTCGTCGGTGTGCTCGACGTTGGGGACGAGGAAGGTCTCGACGCCCCACACCAGGGACAGCTGGCTGCGCACGCGCGGGTTCGGGGTGAAGGCCAGCAGCGGCGTGCGCCGGCGCCACCGGGAGATGAGCCGAGCCGACGAGCCGGTCTCGGTGAAGGCGATCAGGTGCGTGGCGTCGACGCCGTCGGCCACGTCCACCGCGGCGTGCGTCACCGCGCGCGCAGTGGAGCCGGTCCAGGGGTCGGACAGCTGCGGCAGCTGGTGCAGCGCCCATGTCTCGACGTGCTCGATGATCCGGCCCATCGTCTCGACCACGAGGCTGGGGTGGTCGCCGACGCTGGTCTCCCCCGACAGCATGAGGGCGTCCGCTCCGTCGAGCACGGCATTGGCGACGTCGCTTGCCTCGGCCCGGGTCGGGCGGTTCGCGACGGCCATCGAGTCGAGCATCTGCGTGGCGACGATGACGGGCTTGCCGGCCTCGCGGCACAGGTGGATGGCCCGCTTCTGCACGAGCGGGACCGCCTCGAGGGGCAACTCGACGCCGAGGTCGCCGCGGGCGACCATGACGCCGTCGAAAGCGGCGATGATCTCCTCGAGGTTGTCGACCGCCTGCGGCTTCTCGACCTTCGCCAGCACCGGAAGGCGCACGCCCTCCTCGTCCATGATGTCGTGGACGTCGGCGATGTCGCGGCGCTGCGCACGAACGACAGGGCGATGATGTCGGCGCCCGTTCCGCAGCGCCCAGCGCAGGTCGTCGCGGTCCTTCTCGGACATCGCGGGCACGCTGACGGCGACGCCGGGCAGGTTGAAGCCCTTGTTGTCAGAGACGCGGCCGCCCTCGAGCACCACGGTGTGCACGTTGGGGCCTTCGACCTTGGTCACCTTGAGCTCGATGCGGCCGTCGTCGACGAGGACGAGGTCGCCGGGCGTGACGTCGGACGGCAGCCCGTCATAGGTGGTGGACACCATGGTGGCGTCGCCCGGAACGTCATCGGTGGTGACGATGAACTCGGCCCCCGCCTCGAGCAGGACCGGGCCCGACGCGAAGCGCCCCAGCCGGATCTTGGGGCCCTGGAGGTCGACGAGGATGCCAACGCCACGGCCGGCCTCGTCGGCGGCCGCGCGCACGTTCTTGTAGACCTGCAGGTGGACGTCGTGCGAGCCGTGGGACAGGTTCAGCCGTGCCACGTCCATGCCAGCGGCCACCAGTCCGCGGATGGCCTCCAGCGAGCTGGTGGCAGGTCCGAGGGTGGCAACGATCTTGGCGCGACGCATAAGGCGAACCTTACCCGTAAGCGGTTGCAGGAGTGAGCGGGGTCACACGCCCTCGGCTCTCGGTCGACGGCCCATCCCTAGACCAGCAGCGGACGTGCCGTGGCGGGGATCGGGGACGGCAGATTGGTGCTGCCCATCAGGTGCGCATCGACGGCGGCGGCGGCCGCGCGCCCCTCCGCGATCGCCCACACGATGAGCGACTGTCCGCGGCCGGCGTCGCCGGCGACGAACACGCCCGGCACATCGGACCGGTACCCCGCGTCGCGGACGATGGCGCCGCGCTCGTTGACGGTCAGTCCGAGCTGCCCCACGAGACCACCGTGCTCCGGGCCGACGAACCCCATGGCGAGGAAGACGAAGTCGGCCGGGATCTCGCGCTGGCTGCCTTCGCGCGGACGGAAGCCGCCCTCGTGCGGCTCGACCTCGACGAGCTGGAGCGCGCGCACCCGGCCCTGCCCATCGTCGATGAAGCGCTCGGTCGATACCGCGAACACCCGGTCGCCGCCCTCCTCGTGCGCGCTCGACACCCGGTAGGTCATCGGGTAGGTCGGCCACGGCTGCGAGTCCGGTCGGGTGTCGGGCGGTGTCGGCAGGATCTCGAGCTGCGTCACCGAGGCCGCCCCCTGGCGGTGCGCCGTGCCGAGGCAGTCGGCGCCGGTGTCCCCGCCGCCGATGATGACGACATGGCCGCCCGCGACGTCGATCGGCGATGCCTCCAGGTCGCCCTCCTGGACCCGGTTGGCCAGCGGCAGGTACTCCATCGCCTGGTAGACCCCGGAGAGCTCGCGGCCCGGAGCCGGGAGGTCGCGCCACGCGGTGGCGCCGATGGCGACCACGACCGCGTCGTAGCGCTGCCGCAGGTCCTCACCGGTGAGGTCGATTCCGATCTCCACGCCGGCGCGGAACTTCACGCCCTCGGCCTCCATCTGGGCGATGCGGCGGTCGAGATGGCGCTTCTCCATCTTGAACTCGGGGATGCCGTAGCGCAGGAGGCCGCCGATGCGGTCGGCTCGCTCGAACACCGCGACGGTGTGGCCGGCCCGGGCGAGCTGCTGCGCGGCGGCGAGGCCGGCGGGACCGGAGCCGACGACGGCCACCGTCTTGCCGGTCAGTCGGACCGGCGGCTGCGGCGTGACCCAGCCCTCGTCCCACGCCCGGTCGATGATCGAGACCTCGACCTGCTTGATCGTGACGGGATCGGCGTTGATGCCGAGCACGCACGCCGCCTCGCACGGAGCCGGGCACAGGCGCCCCGTGAACTCCGGGAAGTTGTTGGTCGCGTGCAGGCGCTCGATGGCGTCGTGCCAGTCGTGCTCCCAGACGAGGTGGTTCCACTCCGGGATGAGGTTGCCCAGCGGGCAGCCGTTGTGGCAGAACGGGATGCCGCAGTCCATGCAGCGCCCGGCCTGGCTCTCGAGGTGGTCGGCGGGGAACGCCTCGTACACCTCGCGCCAGTCGCGGATCCGCACGTCGACCGGCCGACGGGTCGGCAGTTCGCGCCCGGTGGTCAGGAAGCCCTTCGGGTCACCCATTGATGCCTCCCATGACCGCGACCATCGGGTCCACGCCCTTCTCCTCAGCCTCGGCGCGCACCTTCAGCACGCGCTTGTAGTCCTTCGGCATCACCTTGGTGAAGCGACCCGCGCCCGCGGGCCACTCGTCCAGGATCGCCGCCATGCTGATCGACTCGGTCTCCTCGGCGTGACGCCGGATGAGCTCGTGCAGCTGCTCGATGTCGGCCTTCGTGAGGGCATCGAGATCGACCATGTCGGGGTTGACCTGCCCGACGTCGAGGTCGAGGACGTATGCGACGCCCCCGGACATGCCGGCACCGAGGTTGCGCCCGGTGGACCCGAGGATCGCCACCAGGCCACCGGTCATGTACTCCAGGGCGTGGTCGCCGACCCCCTCGACGACGGCGGTGGCGCCGGAGTTGCGGACGCAGAACCGCTCCCCGACGCGGCCGCGGATGAACAGCTCGCCGCTCGTCGCGCCGTAGCCGATGACGTTCCCGGCGATGATGTTCTCGTGCGCGACGAGCGTCGACTCACGGTGCGGGCGCACCACGATGCGGCCACCGGACAGGCCCTTGCCGACATAGTCGTTGGCGTCTCCCTCGAGCCGCAGCGTGATGCCCGGCGGCAGGAACGCACCGAAGGACTGTCCGGCCGAGCCGACGAACGTCAGGTCGATCGTCTCGTCGGGCAGCCCCGCTCCCCCGTGCCGGCGCGTGACCTCCGAGCCGAGCATCGTGCCCACCGTGCGGTTGACGTTGCGGATCGGGAGCTGCGCGCGGACGGGCTCGGCCCCGTCCAGCGCGGGTGCGCACAGCTCGATGAGCTGGCGGTCGAGGGCGCGATCGAGCCCGTGGTCCTGCACGGTGGTCTGGCGCCGTGAGACGGAGTCGTCGATGGCGGGCACGTGGAGGATCGGCGCGAGGTCGAGACCGGCCGCCTTCCAGTGGTCCGTCGCCCGCTCCACGTCGAGCAGCTCCGCATGGCCGATCGCCTCGTCGAGCGTGCGCAGGCCGAGCGAGGCGAGCAGCGCGCGCACCTCCTCAGCGATGTACTCGAAGAAGGTCTCGACGAACTCCGGCTTGCCGGTGAACCGCTCGCGCAGGACCGGGTTCTGCGTGGCCACGCCGACGGGGCACGTGTCCAGGTGGCAGACCCGCATCATCACGCAGCCGCTGACGACCAGCGGTGCCGTGGCGAAGCCGTACTCCTCGGCACCCAGCAGCGCGGCAATGACGACGTCACGTCCGGTCTTCAGCTGGCCGTCGGTCTGGACCACGACGCGGTCGCGCAGCCCGTTGAGCAGCAGCGTCTGCTGGGTCTCCGCCAGGCCCAGCTCCCAGGGTGCTCCCGCGTGCTTCAACGAGGTCAGCGGCGAGGCTCCCGTGCCGCCGTCGTGACCGGACACGAGGACGACGTCGGCGTGCGCCTTGGCGACGCCCGCGGCGACCGTGCCGACGCCGACCTCGGACACCAGCTTGACGTGCACGCGGGCCCGCGGGTTCGCGTTCTTGAGGTCGTGGATGAGCTGCGCGAGGTCCTCGATCGAGTAGATGTCGTGGTGGGGCGGAGGAGAGATGAGGCCGACGCCCGGCGTCGAGTGGCGCGTCTTCGCGATCCACGGGTAGACCTTGTGGCCCGGCAGCTGGCCGCCCTCGCCCGGCTTGGCACCCTGCGCCATCTTGATCTGGATGTCGTCGCTGTTGACGAGGTACTCGCTGGTGACGCCGAACCGGCCGGAGGCCACCTGCTTGATGGCGGACCGCTTCGAGTCGCCGTTCGGAAGCGGGACGAACCGCTCGGGGTCCTCGCCGCCCTCCCCGGTGTTGGACTTGGCGCCGAGCCGGTTCATCGCGATGGCGAGGGTCTCATGCGCCTCCTGGGAGATCGACCCGTACGACATGGCCCCCGTGGAGAACCGTCGGACGATGGCGGAGACGGGCTCGACCTCGTCGACGCTGATCGGCTCGCGGTCGGGGCGGAAGCGGAAGAGCCCGCGCAGCGTCATGAGGCGCTCGGACTGCTCGTCCACCCGCTGCGAGTACTGCTGGAACACGTCGAAGCGCTTGGTGCGGGTCGAGTGCTGGAGCCGGAAGACGGTCTCGGGGTCGAACAGGTGCGGCTCGCCCTCTCGCCGCCACTGGTACTCGCCGCCGACGTCGAGCGTGCGGTGCGCGGGCGCGATGCCGGACGGCGGGTACGCCACGCGATGGCGCAGCGCGACCTCCTCAGCGATGACGTCGACGTCGACGCCGCCGAGCTTGGAGGCCGTCCCGGTGAAGTAGGCGTCGATGACGCCCTGCGAGAGGCCGACCGCCTCGAAGATCTGCGCACCGCGGTAGGAGGCGACCGTGGACACGCCCATCTTCGACATGACCTTGAGCACGCCCTTGCCGAGCGCCTTCACGAGGTTGCGCATGGCCTTCTCGGGCGTGACGCCCGAGATGGCTCCGCGGCGGACCATGTCCTCGACGGACTCCAGGGCGAGGTAGGGATTGACGGCGGCCGCCCCGTAGCCGATCAGCAGCGCCACGTGGTGCACCTCGCGGACGTCGCCCGCCTCGACGAGAAGTCCAACCATCGTGCGCGTCTTCGTGCGCACGAGGTGGTGGTGCACGGCGGCGCACAGCAGCAGCGACGGGATCGGCGCCTGCTGGGCGTCGCTGTCGCGGTCGGACAGGACGATGAACCGCTTGCCCTGCCGGATGACGGCGTCGACCTCGTGGAAGATCTCGGTGAGCCGGTGCTCGAGGGCGGCCCCGCCCCCGGCCACCGGGTACAGGCCCGAGATCCGCACGCCGGCGAAGCCCGAGTAGTGGCCGTCGTCGTTGATGTGCAGGATCTTGGTGAGCTCGTCGTTGTCGATGACGGGGAACGGCAGGACGACCTGGCGGCAGTGGCCGGGGCCCGGCTCGAGCAGGTTGCCCTCCGGTCCGATGATGCTCGAGAGCGAGGTCACGATCTCCTCGCGGATGGCGTCCAGCGGCGGGTTCGTGACCTGGGCGAAGAGCTGCGCGAAGTAGTCGAAGATCATGCGCGGGCGGGCGGACAGCACGGCGATCGGCGTGTCGGTGCCCATGGATCCGATCGGCTCGATGGCGGCGCGCGCCATCGGCTCGAGGATGATCCGCAGCTCCTCCTCGGTGTACCCGAACGTCTGCTGCCGCCGCGCCACCGACTGGGGCGTGTGCACGATGTGCTCGCGCTCGGGCAGCTCGCCCAGGTGGATGAGCCCCGCGCGCAGCCACTCCGCGTAGGGGTACTCGGCCGCGAGCTCGGTCTTGATCTCCTCGTCCTCGATGATGCGCCCCGCCGCCGTGTCGACGAGGAACATGAGCCCGGGCTGGAGCCGGCCCTTGCGCACGATGCGGGCCGGCTCGATGTCGAGGACGCCTGCCTCGGAGGCCAGGACCACCAGGCCGTCGTCCGTGACCCAGAACCGGCCGGGGCGCAGCCCGTTGCGGTCGAGGACCGCGCCGATCTGGACGCCGTCCGTGAAGCACACGTTCGCCGGGCCGTCCCACGGCTCCATGAAGTTGGCGTGGTACTCGTAGAACGCGCGCCGAGCCGGATCCATCGACGGGTTGTTCTCCCACGCCTCGGGGATCATCATCAGCACCGAGTGCGGCAGCGACCGACCACCCAGGTGCAGCAGCTCCAGGACCTCGTCGAACGAGGCGGAGTCACTTCCACCCGGCGTGCACACGGGGAACAGCCGCGTGATGTCGCCGCGGATCACCGTCGAGGTGAGCATCGCCTCGCGGGCCTGCATCCAGTTGCGGTTGCCGCGCACCGTGTTGATCTCGCCGTTGTGGGAGATGTAGCGGTACGGGTGGGCCAGCGGCCACGACGGGAACGTGTTGGTCGAGAACCGTGAGTGCACGAGGGCGAGGGCCGACTCCATGCGCGGGTCGGACAGCTCGGGGTAGAACGGCTCCAGCTGGCTGGTCGTCAGCATGCCCTTGTAGACCAGCGTACGAGCGGACAGCGACGCGAAGTAGACGCCGAGCTCATGCTCGACGCGCTTGCGCAGGGGGAAGACACGGCGATCGAGCTCGAGTCCGGCCTCGTGTCCGCGCTCGGTGGCGACGAACAGCTGCCAGAACGCCGGCATGACGCTGCGTGCAGTCGCACCCACACGGGACGCATCGATCGGCACCGCGCGCCAGCCCAGCACGACGAGTCCCTCCTGGCGCGCGATGGCGGCCACGCCGTCGCGGACGACCGAGGCCTCGGCCTCGTCCACCGGGAGGAAGCCGATACCGACGGCGTAGGAGCCGGGCGCGGGGAGCTCGAAGTCGACGACCTCGCGCAGCAGGCGGTCCGGGACCTGGATGAGGATGCCCGCGCCGTCACCGCTGTCCGGCTCCGCCCCCGAGGCACCGCGGTGCTCGAGGTTGCGCAGCGCGGTCAGGGCCTGGTCGACGATGTCGTGGGAGGCGATGCCGGTGAGCGTGGCGACGAAGGCCACGCCGCATGCGTCGTGCTCGCTGACGCCGTCGTAGAGACCCTGGCTCGCAGGCTGCGCGGAGGAGGAGAACATGTCGGTCCATTCTTCGTCGTCCCTCGGCACACGTCACCGCGCAGGACGCGGACCGACCCGGGTGGGTCGTGGTGCCGTGTGCGGGACGACGTTGGCCCGCGGCGCACAGGCTACCCGATGCGGCGCCTACGCGGCGGCAGCGGGCTCGACGGCCACCGGCTCGCGCGTGAGGACGGTCTCCCGGCCCGGACGCTGCCGCGCGGAGACCACCAGGTAGGCCAGCGCCCCGATCCCCACGGCCACCGCGGTCCACACGTTCAGGCGCAGCCCCAGGACCGTGTTGGCGGAGTCGATGCGCAACGCCTCGATCCAGACGCGACCAGCGCAGTAGAGCAGCACGTACAGGGCGAAGACGCGCCCGTGCCCCATTCGGAATCGACGATCCGCCCACACGAGGACGAGTGCGACCCCGGCGAGCCAGAGCGACTCGTAGAGGAAGGTCGGGTGGAAGGTGGCGAACTCCTCATAGCCCGCTGGGCGGTGCACGAGGTCGATCTCGAGTCCCCAGGGCAGGTCGGTGGGAGCGCCGAAGAGCTCCTGGTTGAACCAGTTGCCCCAGCGCCCGATCGCCTGGGCGACGACGATCGCCGGCGCGATGGCGTCGGCGACCGGCGGGAGCAGGACACCCGCGCGCCGGGCGCCGATCCAGGCGCCGAGCGCCCCCAGCGCCACGGCGCCCCAGATCCCCAGGCCCCCGTCCCAGATCCGCAGGGCGGCGACCCAGCCGGACCCGTCGGGTCCGAAGTAGATCTGGTGGTCGGAGACCACGTGGTAGAGCCGGCCCCCGACGATCCCGAACGGCACCGCCCAGATCGCGATGTCGGTGACGATGCCCGGTGTCCCGCCGCGAGCCACGTAGCGCCGGTTGCCCCACCAGACCGCGACGATGATCCCCAGCACGATCAGCAGGGCGTACGCCCGCAGGGGCAGGGGGCCGAGGTTCCAGACCCCCTGGTCCGGGCTCGGGATGTAGGCGGGGATCACCGGCGCGGTGTCAGGAGGCCGACGGTGAGGGCGAGGCCGACGGGGTGACCCCGGTGGCGGCGGCAGCGACGAGCGCGTCGAGCGTGGCCTTGTCGACCAGCGCCTCCGTCGGCACCTCGACGCCGTTGAGGAGGGCGTAGGGCGTGCCCTGCACGTTGCTGGTGTAGAACACGTCGGTGCTGTTCGCCGCCCAGCCCAGGTACGTGCGGTCGGCGAAGCACGAGGAGAAGGTGTCCAGGGCGTCGCCGGTGATTCCGGCACCCTCCGCGAATGCCAGCAGCTGCTCGTCGGTGAACCCGGTGCCCTCCTGCTCGGGCTGGTTGGCGAACACCGTGTTGTGGTACTCCTTCACCTTGCCCGCGTCGATGGCGCAGCCCCAGGCCGCCGTGGCCCGCGCGGAGGAGTCGTTCCCCAGGTTGGCGTCCAGGAATGTCGTCGGGCGGTAGACCAGCTGCACCTGGCCGCTCTCGGCCAGGGCCTGGATGCCCTCGCCGTTGGCCTGCTCGACGATGTTGCAGGCCGGGCACTGGAAGTCCTCCCACAGCTCGAGCACGGGAGCGTCCGCCGAGGCAGTGCCGTAGGGCACCCCGTAGGCGTGCTCGTCATCGGTGGGCAGCACGCCCGCCGGGAGCGCGGCTGACGGGTCGGCCGACGGCAGCGCCGTGACGTCCGTCGTCGACGAGCTCTTGGCGTACACCGCCACGCCGATGATGCCCAGGACGACAACGGCGACCGTGACGCCCCCGACGACGCGGACCATGCGCTCGCGCCGGCGCTCGGCGGCGTTGGCCTCGTCGCGCGCTGCTGCGGCTCGGTCGCGTCGGTTCTTGCCGGACTCGCTCATGGAGGCTGTCTCCCACTCGTCGGGGCGCCCGCGGTGACCGGACGCTCGGTGTGCTCAGGACACCGTACGGTGTCCGACTGGTTGACGCTTCAAGGGCTAGGTCGGTTCCCCGCCGCGCCGCGCACCCCGTCTGCGAGCTCGGCCGCGAGCTCGGCGACGCCACTCACCGCCGAGGCATGGTCGGGCGCCGTGAGGATCCGACGCACGAACGCGGAGCCGACGATCACCCCGTCGGCGTAGCCGGCAACCTCGCGGGCCTGCTCCCCCGTGGAGACGCCCAGCCCGACGGCGATCGGCAGGTCCGTGACGGCGCGGGCGCGGGCGACCAGAGCCGGCGCGGCCGAGCTGACCTGGCTGCGGGCGCCGGTCACGCCCATCGTGGACGCCGCGTAGAGGAAGCCCGACGTCACGGAGGCGACCACCGAGATGCGGTCGTCCGTGGACGACGGCGCGACGAGGAAGACTCGGTCCAGCCCCTGAGTGGCGGTCGCGGTGATCCACGGGCCAGCCTCCTCGGGAGTGAGGTCGGGCGTGATGACGCCGCACCCGCCGGCTGCTGCCAGGCGCTCGGCGAAGCGCTCCACCCCGTAGCGCTCGATCGGGTTCCAGTACGTCATGACGACGGCGGTGGCGCCCGCGGCCGCCACCTGGGCGACGGTGTCGAGCACGACCTCGGTGGTGGTGCCGGCCCTCAGGGCGAGGTCGACCGCGGCCTGGATGTCCGGGCCGTCCATCAGCGGATCGGAGTACGGCAGTCCGACCTCGACGATGTCGACGCCGGCCGCGACCATGGCGTTGATCAGGGCGACGCTCTCACGCGGCGTCGGGAAGCCGGCCGGCAGGTAGCCGATCAGGGCGGCGCGATGCTCGCTGTCCGCCCGCGCGAAGGCGCCCGCCAGTCCCGCCGGCGCGAGCGTGCCCGTCACGGCGCCGATCCCAGGTCGATGCCGAACCAGCGCGCTGCGGTCTCGACGTCCTTGTCGCCGCGGCCGGACAGGCTGACGACGATGACCGCATCGGGTCCGAGCGACGGCCCCAGCCGCATGGCGCCCGCCAGGGCGTGGGCGCTCTCGATCGCCGGGATGATGCCCTCGGTGCGGCACAGAGCCGCGAACGCCTCCATCGCCTCGCCGTCGTCGACCGGCTCGTACACCGCACGCCCGGTGTCGTGCAGCCACGCGTGCTCGGGTCCCACCCCCGGATAGTCGAGTCCGGCGGACACCGAGTGCGAGGGCAGCGTCTGGCCCCACTCGTCCTGCATGACGTAGGTGCGCGCCCCGTGGAGGACGCCGGGGCTGCCGGCCGCGAAGCGCGAGGCGTGCCGACCGGTCGACACTCCCTCGCCGCCGGCCTCGTAGCCGTGCAGGCTCACCGCGGGGTCGTCGAGGAAGCCGCTGAACAGGCCGATGGCGTTGGAGCCGCCGCCAACGCACGCCACGATCGCATCGGGCAGCCGGCCCTCGGCCTCGAGGATCTGCGCCCGCGCCTCCCGGCCGATCACCTCGTGGAAGTGCCGGACCATCGTCGGGAACGGCGCCGGACCGGTGACGGTGCCCAGGACGTAGTGGGTGCGCTCGACCGTGGTCACCCAGTCGCGCATGGCCTCGTTGATGGCGTCCTTCAAGGTGCGGCTGCCGGCGGTGACCGGCACCACCTCGGCCCCGAGCAGCTTCATGCGCGCGACGTTGAGGGCCTGCCGCCTGGTGTCCTCCTCGCCCATGTAGACCGTGCACTCCAGGCCCATCAGCGCGGCCGCCGTCGCCGTCGCCACGCCGTGCTGGCCGGCGCCGGTCTCCGCGATGACCCGCTGCTTGCCCATGCGGACGGCCAGGAGTGCCTGGCCCAGGACGTTGTTGATCTTGTGGGAGCCGGTGTGGTTGAGGTCCTCGCGCTTGAGGTAGACGCGGGCGCCGCCGCACAGCTCGGAGAAGCGGTCGGCCCGGGTGAGCGGACTGGGCCGCCCGGTGTAGGTGCGCTCGAGCTCGGACAGCTGCGCCTGGAAGGCCGGGTCGTCGATCGCCGTGCGGAAGGCCGCGTCCAGCTCGTCGAGAGCCGCGGTGAGCGCCTCGGGGACGAAGCGCCCGCCGTAGGGCCCGAAGTGCCCGGGCAGGCCGGTGCCTGCCGGGGACATGCTCTCGACCGCCATGGGTCAGCTCCTCCCGTGGCGAAGGGCCGGGTGCGCGCCCGCCGTCACGAGGTCGTGCACGGCCGAGCGCGGGTCCTTGCCGGTCACGAGGCTCTCGCCGACAAGCACGGCGTCGGCACCCGCCTCGGCGTACACGATGAGGTCGTGGGGGTCTCTCACGCCGGACTCCGCGACCTTGACGCACGTCGTGGGGATGCGACCGGCGACGCGGGCGAAGACGCCGCGGTCGATCTCGAGGGTCTTGAGGTTGCGCGCGTTGACGCCGATCACGACGGCCCCGGCATCCACCGCGCGGTCGATCTCGGCCTCGTCGTGCACCTCGACCAGCGCGGTGAGGCCCAGGCTCTGGGTGCGCTCGATCAGGCTCACGAGTGCCGGCTGCTCGAGCGCAGCGACGATCAGCAGGACCATGTCGGCGCCGAAGGCCTTGGCCTCCCACAGCTGGTAGCTGGTGACGATGAAGTCCTTGCGCAGGACCGGGATGTCGACGGCGGCGCGCACCGCGACGAGGTCCTCCAGTGAGCCGCCGAATCGGCGCTGCTCGGTCAGGACGCTGATGCAGTGGGCACCGCCGAGCTCGTACTCGACCGCCAGCGCGGCCGGGTCGGCGATGTCCGCCAGGGCGCCCTTGCTCGGGCTGGCCCGCTTGACCTCGGCGATGACGCTGACGTCCTCGTCCGCGAGGATCGCGGCCACGTCGCGCGCCGCCGGCACATGCGCGGCCCGGGCCTTGAGGTCGTCCAGGGGGACGAGATCCATGCGGGTGGCGACGTCCTCCCGCACGCCCGCGACGATGTCGTCCAGCACGCTCACACGGAGAACAGTAGCCGCGAGCCCGGCCCTGCAACTGCGGTGGGCCGGTGCCGCTAGCCGATGCCGGATCCGAGGTACGGCACGAAGTTGCGGACGACGCCGAACGCGAGCACGACGACGAGGGTGCCGATCATCACCGCATTGCGCCGTCGGAACTGGCCGTACGTCACCGGGGCCTCGCGCCCCCGCCACGACCTCAGGAGCCAGCGCGCCCACAGGACCACGGCCAGCGGGACGAGCACGATGAGCAGGACGTTGTGGTCGAGCGCGCCTGCGACGTTGCCGGTCACGAGGTCGTGGCAGCCGCGCATGATCCCGCACCCCGGGCAGTCGACCCCGAGGATCGCCTGGGTCGGGCACAGGGGGTAGTGGCCGGGCTGGTTGGGATCGACCGCGCCCACATAGGCCAGTGCGGCCAGGACCGCCACCGCGGTGGCGACGGGAGCGACGAGCCGGCGGCCCCGCGACCGCTCGTCGACGCGCTCGTTCACGATCACGTCGTCGTCGGCGTACGCGGTCCGATCAGGAGCCATGCGGAGACGATACGCCCGAGACCAGCGGCAGGCGCACCGTGAATCGCGCGCCGCCCTCGGCCGCCTGTCCCGCCTCGGCGAAGCCGCCCAGTCCGTGGGCCAGCCGCCCGACCAGGGCCAGGCCGAATCCGGTCCCCACCGGGCGCACGCCGCGGTAGCGCTCGTGCAGCACCCCCGGCTCGAAGGCCACGGCGATGTCGTCGCCGGTCAGCCCGGGTCCGGAGTCACGGACCTCCACCACCGCCCATTCCGGCTCGCGCCGCACGGACAGCACGATCACGGAGTCCGGCGGCGACACCCGCAGGGCGTTCTCGGCCAGGTTGTCGATGATCTGCCGCACCCGGATCGGGTCGGTGCGCACGCTCAGGGGCCCCGCCGGCACGTCGAGCGCGAGGGTGACCTCGTCCGGCTGGCAGCGGTCCCGCCAGACCTCTCCGGCGTCCTCGGCCAGCTCGACCAGGTCGACGTCGACCGGGGTGATGCGGAAGTCCACGGCGCCCAGCCGGGCCAGGTCCAGCAGGTCGGTCACGAGGCGGTCCAGCCGCGCGGCCTCCGCGGCGACGGTCGCCCCGGTGCGAGGGACGTCCTCCCCCGCGATCACCCCGTCGGACAGCGCCTCGGCGTAGCCCTTGACGGCGGTCAGCGGCGTGCGCAGCTCGTGCGAGACCGACAGCAGGAACTCGCGTTGACGGCCCTCCGAGACGACGAGGGCCGCGTTCAACCGGTTCAGCGACTCGGCGATGTCGGCGATCTCGACCGGTCCCTCCGGGCGCAGCGTCACGCTGCGGGAACCCGCGGCCATCTCATTGGCTGCGTCGCGCGCGGCCCGCAGCGGCCGCGTCAGCCGGCGCGCCGCCCAGTAGCCGATCGGCACGGCGATGAGCAGCCCCAGCAGGAGGGCGATGCCGATACGGCGCACCCCGTCCACCGCCTCGACTCCGACGACGGTGTACGGCTGCACGAGGATCACCGCGCCGCCCATGTCCAGCGGCCGCCCCTCGACGAGCACGGGGCCGTCGACCGTCGTGCCCTCCGACGACACGTTGGCGCCGCCCAGCACCTGCGCGAGCCCTTCGTCGCTGACCCCCGGCGGCGCGTCGCCCTGGGGACCCACGAGGTACCCGGTGATCTGCTCCGCCTTCAGTGCCGCGATGAGCTGCCGCGGCAGTGGCTCGCTTCGGTCGGCGTCGTCGTCGCCGCGGTCCAGGGCCGTCTTGGTGAGGTCCGCCAGCCGCACGAGGTCCGCCCGGGTCTGCGTCTCTGCGGCGGACTTCACCAGCGGATAGGACACGATGCCCGCGACCAGCACAGCGATCGCGGCGATGGCTGCGGTGAGCAGCACCGTGCGCGTGACGATGCTCATGCGCCCTCCGGGGCCATGATGAACGGCGGGATCGTCGCTCATTCCGTCCCGGGCTCCTCCACCGAGTACCCGACGCCGCGCACCGTGCGGATCGGGCTCGCGTCGCCGAGCTTGGCGCGCACCTGCGCGACGTGGACGTCGACGGTCCGGGTGCCGACCACGGCCGCGTAGCCCCACACCTCCGACAGCAGGTGCTCGCGGGTGTAGACGCGACCCGGGTGCTGCATGAGATGGGCCAGGAGGTCGAACTCGGTGGCCGTCAGGGACACCGGCTCCCCGCCCACGGTGACCCGGCGCCGCACCTGGTCGACGCTGACCTCGCCGACGGTCAGCGGCGCATCGTCAGCGGACACGAGTGCAGCGCGCCGCACGACCGACTTGACCCTGGCGACCACCTCCCGCGGGCTGAACGGCTTGGTGATGTAGTCGTCGGCACCCAGCTCGAGGCCGAGGACGCGGTCGATCTCGTCGTCGCGAGCGGTGCAGAACAGGATCGGCACCCAGTTGCCCTCGGCGCGCAGCTGCCGGCACACCTCGGTGCCATCGACTTCGGGAAGACCGACGTCCAGCACGATCGCCACCGGGTGCAGGCTCCGGGCCGCGGCGAGGGCCGTCCGGCCGTCGGAGGCGACCTGGACGCCGAAGCCCTCGCGGGAGATGTACAGGCGGAGGAGATCGGAGATGGCCCGCTCGTCCTCGACGACGAGGACGAGTCCACGGGCGGAGGCGTCGGATGTCACCGGACCAGCCTGACAGACGCGCGGGCTCGCAGGCGCCGCGGCGGTGCGGGGCGGGTCAGGGTTGTGTCAATTGCCGGTTAAGACGACTTCTTGCCGAAGCCCATCATCGCCAGGACCTTGCCGGCGATGGCGCCGACCACGAGCAGCGCGACCCCGACCCAGAACATCGGCCAGTTGCCCAGCACGATCGCGAGGGTGCCGACCACGAAGGCCACCATGACGATGATGACCGTGGTCCAGGCCGCCGGAGTGGAGCCGTGGTCTTCGTGGTGGACGGGTGCGATCTCCTGCTGCGACATGGCGTCATTCAACCAGATCGTCGGTCGGATCACGGCCCGCATCCTGCGCCTCCCAGGGGCTCAGGTGCGCAGCAGCCGGGCCACGTCGCTCGTACCGCGAGCCCAGCACCGGCCAGCGCCGCCCCCGCACCGCAGTCCAGGCCCCGGACGCGACCACCGCCGCACCGCCGAGGGCGGCGAGGACCCATGCCGGAGTCACGCTCGCGGCCACGGCCGTCGGCGTGCCCAGCAGGCCCCCGACATGGCCATCGACCACGTCCGCAGCGGACGTCGCGAAGACGAGGGCAGCCACGATCGCGGCCAGTCCGGCGAGGATGGCGACCACCCCCACGACCGTGCGGCCCCACGACCGGGTCGCGACCACGCCGGCGACGGACGCGAGCGCGATCCACGCGGACATGGCAGCGCCCGGGAAGAGCTCTCGCCCGGTCAGCCCCTGCGCACGGACCGCGTCGCTGGACCCGGTGAGCAGGGGCACGTCGGCCGTCGCCCACGGCAGCCCGAAGCACACGAACAGCGTGACGGAGCCTGCCACGAGCAGCAGCAGGGCGGCGGCGTAGGCCCGACGACCGGGCTCGCGCGGAGGCGCTGACGTCACGGACCGGACCGGAGCGTCTGGGCGGACGCCACGGCGCGCAGCACGGCGGCGGCCTTGTTCACGCACTCCTGGTACTCGGACTCGGGCACGGAGTCGGCCACCAGCCCGCCGCCCGCCTGCACGTACGCCGTGCCGTCCTTGATGAGCGCCGTGCGGATGGCGATCGCCGCGTCGAGGTTGCCGGCGAAGTCGAAGTAGCCGACGCAGCCGCCGTACAGACCGCGGCGCAGCGGCTCGAGCTCGTCGATGATGGCCATCGCGCGCGGCTTCGGCGCGCCCGAGAGCGTCCCCGCGGGGAACGTCGCCGCCAGCACGTCGTAGGCCGACCGCCCCTCGTCGAGGGTGCCGGTCACGGTCGACACGAGGTGCATGACATGGGAGTAGCGCTCGACGCTCATGAAGTCGACAACCGAGACCGATCCGGGGGCGCACACGCGCCCGAGGTCGTTTCGGCCCAGGTCGACGAGCATGACGTGCTCGGCCCGCTCCTTGACGTCCTTGCTGAGGTCCTCGGCGAGCGCAGCGTCCTCCTCCGGGGTCCGGCCGCGCGGTCGCGTGCCCGCGATCGGGTGCAGCACGCAGTGCCCGTTCGTCACCGTGACGAGGGCCTCCGGCGAGGAGCCGACGATGTCGAAGGCGACCTGCGTGGACAGCGAGCCGGCCGCGGGATCGCAGTCTCCCCGATCGTCCACCGGCACCCGGACCAGGTACATGTAGGGACTGGGGTTCGTCGCCCGCAGGATGCGGTAGACGTCGAGGGCGGGAGCGGTGCAGGGAGCAGTGAACCGCTGCGACAGCACGATCTGGAAGGCATCGCCGGCGCGGATGTGCTCCTTGGCCGTCTCGACCTGCTCCAGGTACTCCTCGATGGGCGTCGACGAGGCGGCCTCGACGGGCGCGCCGGCGTCGTAGGTCGAGATCGCCACCGTGTGCGGCTGGGCGAGGCGGCCCTGCATGAGGTCGAGCCGGCGGACCGCGTCTGCCCAGGCTTCGTCCACCCGCTCGTCGGAGGCGTCGTAGTTGATCGCGTTCGCGATGAGCAGGAGCGAGCCGTCCGCATGGTCGAGCACGGCGAGGTCGGTCGCGAGCAGGAACCCGAGGTCCGGCAGCCCCAGCTCGTCGGGGTTCTCGTCGGGGACGCGCTCCCAGGCCCGGACCGCGTCGTAGGTCACGTAGCCCACGAGGCCGCCGGTCAGCGGCGGCAGGCCGGGCAGCGGTGCGGTGCGGAGCAGGTCGACGGTGTCGCGCAACGCGGCGACCGCGCTTCCGCCGGTCGGCACGCCCTCGGGGGCGCGGCCCAGCCAGACCGCCTCGCCGTCGCGCTGGGTCAGCATCGCGGCGCAGTGGACGCCGATGAACGAGTAGCGGGACCACGTGCGTCCCTGCTCGGCCGACTCCAGGAGGAAGGTGCCCGCACGGTCGCCGCACAGGGCCTCGAAGAGGCCGACCGCGGTGATGCCATCGGCCAGCAGTCGCCGGACCACGGGGATGACGCGGCGGTCGCGGGCCAGGTCGCGGAACTCGTCGAGACCGGGCGCGACGGCACCGGAGAAGTCCGTCATGACGACACCCCGCCCATGAGCACGACGGCGTCGGCGTCGAAGCAGGTCCGGTCACCGGTGTGGCAGGCGGCGCCGGTCTGGTCCACCAGCAGCAGGACCGTGTCGCCGTCGCAGTCCAGCCGGACCTCGCGCACCTGCTGCACGTGGCCGGACGTGTCGCCCTTGGCCCACCGCTCGCCGCGGGAGCGGCTGAAGTAGACACCGCGTCCGGTCTCCATGGTCTCGCGCAGCGTGTCGGCGTTCGTCCAGGCCATCATGAGCACCTCGCGGGTGTCCCACTGCTGGGCGATGGCCGCGACCAGGCCGTCGTCGTTGAATCGCACGCGCGAGAGCAGGGAATCGGTGTCCGTCCGCGCCGGGGTCCCCGGCTGGTCCGTCTGGTCCGTCGACATGCCGTCATTGTGCCGGTCAGCGGATCGGGTACCCAGCAGCGGCCAGCTCCGCCTTGACCTCGTCGATGCGCAGCGTCCCGAAGTGGAAGACGCTGGCGGCCAGCACGGCGTCGGCTCCCGACCGAACCGCGGGCACGAAGTCGGCCAGCCGGCCGGCCCCGCCACTGGCGATGAGCGGCACCGTGACCTCGCGCCGGACCATCTCGATCAGCGCGAGGTCGTAGCCCGCCTCGGTGCCGTCGGCGTCCATCGAGTTCAGCAGGATCTCCCCCGCACCCAGCCGGGCTCCCTCGACGGCCCACTCGACCGCGTCGATGCCGGTGCTCTGGCGGCCCCCGTGCGTGGTGACCTCGAACCCGCTCGGGCGTCCGCACGCCCTCGGGACACCGGCGCGCGTCGACGCTCAGCACGACGCACTGGGCGCCGAATCGCTCGGCCGCCTCGCTGAGCAGCTGCGGGCGACGGATGGCGGCCGTGTTGACGCTGACCTTGTCCGCTCCGGCCCGCAGGAGGCGGTTGAAGTCCTCCGGCTCCCGCACGCCGCCGCCCACGGTCAGCGGGATGAAGACCGTCTCGGCGGTCCTGCGGACGACGTCGTAGGTCGTCTGCCGGTCCCCGCTCGACGCGGTGATGTCCAGGAAGACGAGCTCGTCGGCGCCGGCCAGGCCGTAGGCGGTGGCCAGCTCGACGGGGTCGCCGGCGTCGCGCAGCTCGACGAAGTTGACGCCCTTCACCACCCGGCCCGCGTCGACGTCCAGGCACGGGATCACCCGGATGGCAACGCTCACGGGCGGGCGGGTCCCCACTCGTAGGGGTCGAAGCGCGGCTCGATCGCCGCGATGGCCTCGGCCAGGCTGAAGGCCCCGTCGTACAGCGCCCGGCCGATGATCGCGCCCTCGATGCCGTGCGGCACCATGTCGGCCAGCTTGTGCAGGTCCTCGAGCCGGGCGATCCCACCCGACGCCACGACGGGCCGACGGGTCGCCTCGCACACCTGCTTCAGCAGGTGGAAGTTCGGCCCGTGCATCGTGCCGTCCTTCGTGACGTCGGTGACGACGTAGCGGGCGCAGCCGGCGGCGTCGAGCCGGCCGAGCGTCTCCCAGAGGTCGCCGCCCTCCTGCGTCCAGCCCCGAGCGGCCAGCGTCGTGCCACGCACGTCGAGGCCGACGGCGATCCGGTCGCCGTGCTCGCCGATCACCCGCTCCGTCCAGTCGGGGTCCTCCAGGGCCGCCGTGCCCAGGTTGACGCGCGTGCAGCCGGTCGCGAGTGCCGCCTGCAGGGAGGCGTCGTCGCGGATGCCGCCGGAGAGCTCGACCTTGACCGAGCCGCGCACGTCGCGCACGACCTGCGCGATGAGGGCCGCGTTGCTGCCCCGCCCGAAGGCCGCGTCGAGGTCGACGAGGTGGATCCACTCGGCGCCCTGGGCCACCCAGCTGCGGGCGGCGTCCACCGGCGAGCCGTAGTGCGTCTCGCTGCCGGCCTTGCCCTGGACCAGGCGGACCGCCTGGCCATCGGCGACGTCGACGGCGGGGAGGAGCTCGAGGGTGGCGGGGCGGGGTCTCATCACGCGTGAACCCTACCCAACGTGCCGCCGGCTACCGGATCGAGCGCACCCACGCGCGCAGCAGCGTCGCGCCCGCGTCGCCGGACTTCTCCGGGTGGAACTGGGTGGCGGTCAGCGGCCCGTTCTCCACGGCCGACACGAAGTCCTGGCCGTGGTGGGTCCAGGTCACCCCGGGCGCCGGACGGTGCGGATCGGTCTGCTGCTGGACCCACGTCGTCACGGCGAAGGAGTGCACGAAGTAGAAGCGCTCGTCGCGCACGTCGGCGAACAGCGTCGACCCCTCGGGCGGCCGTACCGTGTTCCAGCCCATGTGCGGCAGCACCGGGGCCCGCAGCTCCTCCACCACGCCGGGCCACTCCCCCAGCCCCTCGGTGCCGAGCCCGTGCTCGACCCCGCGCTCGAACAGCACCTGCATGCCCACGCAGATGCCCAGCACCGGCCGGCCGCCCGCGAGCCGGCGGTCGATGATGACGTCGCCACGCACCGCGCGGATCCCGGCCATGCAGGCTGCATAGGCGCCGACACCGGGGACGACGAGGCCCTCCGCGTCGAGGGCCTCGTCGAAGTCGTCTGTCACCACGACCTCGGCCCCGACCCGTTCGAGGGCGCGCTGCGCCGACCTGAGGTTCCCCGAGCCGTAGTCGAGGACGACCACGCGAGCGGGGGTCACGAGGCTGGCGGGGTGAGGGTTCCCTTGGTGGACGGCACGCCGACGACCCGGGGGTCGAGGGCGACGGCGTCCCGCAGGGAGCGGGCGACGGACTTGAACTGGGCCTCCACGACGTGGTGCGCGTTGCGCCCGGACAGCACGCGCACGTGGAGGGTGATCTGCGCCGTCGCGACGATCGACTCCCAGATGTGGCGGGTCAGCGTCGTGTCGTAGCTGCCGATCAGCTCGACGAGCTCGGGCTCCTCGTGCACGAGGTACGGGCGACCTGAGAGGTCGACGGCCGACTGGACGAGGCACTCGTCGAGCGGCACGAGGGCGTCGCCGTAGCGACGCAGGCCGGCGCGGTCACCGAGGGCCTCGTTGAGCGCCTGGCCCAGTGCCAGCGAGGTGTCCTCGACCGTGTGGTGTGCGTCGACCTCCAGGTCGCCGCGCGTGCGCACGACCAGGTCGATCCCGCCGTGCTTGGAGAGCTGGGCCAGCATGTGGTCGAAGAACGGCACGCCGGTGTCGATCGTGCTGACGCCCGTGCCGTCGAGCTCGACCTCGACGAGGACGCTGCTCTCCTTGGTGCTGCGCTCCACGCGCGCCGTGCGGCTCATGCCCGACCCTTCCCGTCGCCGCCGGCCAGGGTGTCGGCCAGCGCGTGCCTGAACATAGCGTTCTCCTCGGGTGTGCCGACGCTCACGCGCAGCCACCCCGGCGGTCCGGTCTGCCGGATGAGGACCCCGCGCTCCAGCAGGCCGCGCCACACCGCGTCGCGGTCGGCGAACCGGCCGAAGAGCACGAAGTTGGCATCACTGGGCGCGACCTCGAGGCCCTGTGCCGCCAGCCACGTGGCCAAGGCATCGCGCTCGTCCCGCAGGAGCGCCACCTGCGCCTGGAGCACGCCGGCGTGCTCGAGGGCGGTGAGCGCGACCGCCTGCGTGACCGCGGACAGGTGGTAGGGCAGCCGCACCACCCTCAGCACGTCGACGACCCGGGGATCGGCCGCGATCGCGTAGCCCAGGCGGGCACCGGCCAGCGCGAAGGCCTTGCTCATGGTCCGGGTGACGATCAGGTTGGGGTAGTCGGCCAGCAGCGCGCATGCGCTGGGCACCCCGTCGCGCCGGAACTCACCGTACGCCTCGTCGACGACGACCATCGCGCCGGCCGCCAGGGCGGCGTCGGCCAGGGTGCGCAGGTCGGCCGGCGGCAGGGCTGTGCCGGTCGGGTTGTTCGGCGAGGTCAGCAGGACCAGGCTCGGGCGCAGGCGCGCGATCTCCGTCGCCCCCTCCTCGGCGTCCACGCTGAAGTCCGGCCGTCGCGGGTAGGAGACGTAGCCGGTGAAGGTGTCACGCGCGTACTCCGGGTACATCGAGTACGTCGGGTCGAAGGTGATGGCCGTGCGCCCCGGTCCGCCGAAGGCGAGGAACACGTGGTGCATCACCTCGTTGGACCCGTTGGCCGCCCAGACCTGGTCGGCTCGGACCGGCACCCCCGTCTCGGCCCCGATGTAGTCGGCCAGCGCCTGGCGCAGCACGTCGGCGTCCCGGTCCGGGTACCGGTTCAGGCCGACCGCCGCCGCTGCCACGGCGGCACCCATCGCGTCGGCCAGGTCGGCAGGCAGGCTGAACGGGTTCTCGTTGACGTTCAGCCGCGCCGGGACGTCCAGCTGGGGGGCGCCGTAGGACTCGACTCCCACCAGGTCCTCGCGGATCGGCAGGACGAAGTCGCGGCTCACCGGGGCTCGTCGCCCTCGGGGAAGCGCACGCGGATCGCGTCGCCGTGCCCGGGCAGATCCTCCGCGGCCGACAGGGCGAGCACGTGCGGCGCGACGTCGCGCAGGGCGTTCTCGTCGTACTCGATCACGTGGATGCCGCGCAGGAACGACTGGACCGAAAGCCCCGACGAGTGCCGCGCCGAGCCGGCGGTGGGCAGGACGTGGTTGGAGCCCGCCGCGTAGTCGCCGAGCGACACCGGGGAGTAGGTGCCCACGAAGATCGCCCCCGCGTTGCGCACGCGCATGGCCCACTCGCGCGCGTCGCGCGTGTGGATCTCGAGGTGCTCGGCGGCGTAGGCGTTGACGATCCGTAGCCCCGCCTCGAGGTCGTCGACGAGGATCACCGCACTCTGCGCGCCGGACAGCGCCTCGGTGATGCGCTCGACGTGCTTGGTCGAGGCGACCTGGCGCACGACCTCGGCCTCGACCGCCTCGGCGAGCGCGGGCGAGTCGGTCACCAGCACGGCGGCGGCGATCACGTCGTGCTCGGCCTGGCTCACGAGGTCGGCCGCCACGTGGGCCGCGTCGGCCGTGTCGTCCGCGAGGATGGCCACCTCTGTCGGGCCGGCCTCCGAGTCGATGCCGATCACGCCCTGGAGGGCGCGCTTGGCCGCTGTCACATAGATGTTGCCCGGGCCGGTGACGAGGTCGACCGGCTCGCATCGGCCGCCACCTGGAAGGTCGACGCCGTACGCCAGCATGGCGACCGCCTGCGCCCCGCCGACGGCGTAGACCTCGTCGATCCCGAGGAGGGCGCACGCGGCCAGGATCGTCGGGTGCGGCCATCCGTCGAAGTCCCGCTGCGCAGGCGAGACCACGGCCACCGACGCGACCCCGGCCACCTGGGCCGGCACCACGTTCATGACGACGCTGCTCGGGTAGACCGCCCGCCCGCCCGGGACGTACAGCCCCACCCGGTCGACCGGGAGCCAGCGCTCGGTCACGGTGCCGCCGGGCACGACGACCGTCGAGATGTCGGTGCGACGCTGGTCCAGGTGGACCGCGCGGGCGCGGGCGATGGACTCCAGCAGGGCGAGCCGCACGGTCGGATCCAGGTCGTCCGCGGCCTGCTTGAGCCGCTCCGGGGGCACGCGCAGCGACGGCGGGCGGACACCGTCCAGCTGCTCGGTCCATCGCATCACCGCCTCGGCGCCGTTCGTCCGGACGTCGTCGATGATGGGCCGGATCCGGTCACCGGCGTCGGCCACGTCCATGGCGGCGCGCGGGACGAGGGTGCGCGGGTCGGCGTGCGAACCGCGGAGGTCGATGCGACGGATCACGCGCTTACCTTACGCTGCCGTCGTGCCCGCGCCGCTCCCGCTGTTCCCGCTGAACACCCCTCTGGTCCCTGGCCTCGTCCTGCCCCTGCACATCTTCGAGCCGCGTTATCGCGCACTGGTCGAGGAGCTGCAGGCGATCCCGGACGAGGACGCCCGGGAGTTCGGCATCATCGCTGTCCGTGACGGCCACGACGTGGCACGGGACGGGGCGCAGGCCCTCTACCCGGTCGGCACCGCCACGATCCTGCGCCAGGCCGAGCGGCTGGACGACGGCCGGTACGAGATCGTCACCACGGGGTCGCGACGCTTCCGGGTCCTGGAGGTGGACGACTCCTCTCCCCTGCTGCGCGCGCAGGTCGAGTTCCTCGACGACATCAGCGACACCGCGGACGCGCTCGTCGCGACCCAGGTGTCCCGCCGGTTCGGCCAGTACCGGGCAGCCCTGAGCGGCCAGGTCTACGACACGGTGGTGGTTGAGGACGACGACGAGCTGCCGACCGACCCGACCGTCCTGTCGTACCTCGTGACCGCGGCCATGGTGCTGCCCACCGACGAGCGCCAGCGCCTGCTGGCCGCCCCGACCACCGAGGCCCGCCTGGTCCTGGCCCGCTCCCTGCTGACCCGCGAGACTGCGCTGATCTCCGCGCTGTCTGCCGTGCCCGCCATCGACGTGCCCGGCGTCGAGCCGTCGGCCAACTGAGCATGACCCGCCGCGAGCCCGCCACCCAGGCCACCCTGGCGCTGGCACGGGCCGGAGTCGCCTTCACCTCGCATTCCTACGCGCACGACCCGCGCGCGACGTCCTACGGCGCCGAGGCGGCGGCCGCGCTCGGGCTGTCATCCGCCGAGGTGTTCAAGACGCTGGTCGTCACCGTGGACGGCACCCCAGTGGTGGCGGTCGTGCCGGTCGGCGGCAGCCTGGATCTGAAGGCCCTGGCCACGGTGGCCGGCGGCCGTCGGGCGGACCTCGCCGACGCGGCCGTCGTGCAGCGGCTCACCGGGTACGTGCTCGGCGGGGTCTCGCCGATCGGCCAGAAGCGGGCGCTGCCGACATTCGTCGACGCCAGCGCGCGGGCCCTGGCGTCGGTCTACGTCAGCGGCGGGCGTCGGGGGTTCGACATCGCCCTCGCGCCCGACGACCTGCTCAGGGTGACCGGCGGGAGCTACGCGAGGATCGGCCGACCGGACTAGCCGTCGGAGCCGCGCCGGGCGGCCCGCACCTCGACCACCCAGTCACCGAGGGCGAGGATGGTGACGACGGCAGCGGACGCGACGGCCCACAGCACGAACACGGCCGTCAGCGAGACCTTCAGGGGTGCGTCGACCACGATGTCGGTCGTCGTGGTGGCACTGAGCCCGGCGATGTCGACCGAGCCGAGCCGGGTGCCGACGAACCACATGGCCGCGGTGCCGACCACGCTGGCCAGCAGCGCCGCGACGAGGACGCTCAGCAGGTGGTCACGTCGCATGTTGGCCAGGCCGATCGCGATCGCGACCCCGGCCACGATGCCGAGCAGGCCGAAGGCCGCGTCCGCCGCCAGGAACCCCTCAGGCTGGTAGGCCTGCGGGAAGCTGACCCCGGGCTGGACCACCAGCGGCACCCGCGGGGCCAGCGCCCACCAGACGACCCCGAGCGCGACGCCGCTGACGAGGCCGACGATGAGCCCGGCGAGGACGACGGCCGAGGCCTTGCGCGTGGTGGTCATCGCGCTATCCGAGGCAGCTGGGACCCAGCAGCGCCTTGAGGTCGGCGTACAGCGCCGGCGAGGCCGTGACCCGCAGTCGGTCGTCGAGGCGCAGGACCGTGGTCTTGGCGCCACCGGTGAGGTGCAGGTGGACCTCGGTCGTGCCCGGATGCGTCGAGAGCACCTCCTTGAGCCGCTCGACCAGGGGTGGGATGCACCGTGCGGCCGCCATGGTGAGGCGCACCGGACCGCTGACCGCCTCGCTCAGGTCAGGCTGGTTGACCTCGAGGGCGATGAGACGGACGCCGTCGTCGTCGCTGCGGTCGACGCGGGCTCGCACCACGATGACCGAGTCGTCCACGAGCAGGGTGCTGACGGAGTTGTAGGTCTGCGGGAACACCATGATGTCGACCGAGCCCTCGAGGTCCTCGAGGGTCACGATCGCCCACGCGGACCCCTGCTTGGTGGTCTTGCGCTGGACTGACGTCACCAGGCCGCCGACAGTGGCCACGGTCGCATCGGCCCGCTCGTCCATCAGGACGGCCGCGATGGTGCGGTCGGTGAGCTGCGCCAGCATCCGCTCGGCGCCGTGCAGCGGGTGGTCGGAGACGTAGAGCCCGAGCATCTCGCGCTCATGGGCGAGCAGCACCGACTTCTCCCACTCCCCGATCGGGATGTCCCCCCGCGGGACGAGGGCCTCGTCGGCGTCGGCGTCGAGGCCGCCGAACAGGTCGAACTGACCGTGCGACTCCGCGCGCTTGATGTCGACCGCGGCGTCGACGACCTGCTCGTGGATCGTCACGAGGCCCTTGCGGGTGTGCCCGAGGGAGTCGAACGCGCCCGACTTGATGAGCGACTCCACCACGCGCTTGTTGCAGGCCGAGGCGTCGACCTTGGCGATGAAGTCGTGGAAGTCCGCGAACCGGCCGACCCGGCGGCGGGTGGCCAGGACGGAGTCGACGACGTTGCCGCCGACGTTGCGGATGGCCGACAGGCCGAACCGGATGTCGGTGCCGCGGGGGGTGAAGTCGAAGTCGGAGTCGTTGACGTCCGGCGGCAGCACCTTGATGCCCATCTTCCGGCACTCGTTGAGGTAGACCGCCGAGCGGTCCTTGTCGTCCTTGACCGAGGTCAGGAGCCCAGCCATGTACTCGGCCGGGTAGTTGGCCTTGAGGAAGGCGGTCCAGTACGACACCAGCCCGTAGCCGGCGGTGTGCGCCTTGTTGAAGGCGTAGTCCGAGAACGGGACGAGGATCTCCCACAGCGTCTTGATGGCCGCGTCGGAGTAGCCGTTGGCCTTCATGCCCTCGCTGAACGGGACGTACTCCTTGTCGAGGATCTCCTTCTTCTTCTTGCCCATGGCGCGACGCAGCAGGTCGGCGGCCCCCAGCGAGTAGCCGGCCAGCTTCTGCGCGATGGCCATGACCTGCTCCTGGTAGACGATCAACCCGTAGGTGTCGCCCAGGATGTCGGCCAGCGGCTCGGCCAGCTCGGGGTGGATCGGCACCACCGGCTTGCGCCCGTTCTTGCGGTCGGCGTAGTCGTTGTGCGCGTTGGCGCCCATCGGGCCCGGGCGGTACAGCGCGAGGACGGCGGAGATGTCCTCGAAGTTGTCCGGCTGCATCGACCGCAGCAGCGCCCGCATCGGGCCGCCGTCGAGCTGGAACACCCCCAGCGTGTCGCCGCGGGTCAGGAGCTCGTAGGTGGGCCGGTCGTCGAGCTCGAGGTCCTCCAGGACGATGGTCTCGCCGCGATTGGACTCGATGTGCCGCAGGCAGTCGTCCAGCACCGTCAGGTTGCGCAGGCCGAGGAAGTCCATCTTCAGCAAGCCCAGCGCCTCGCAGGCACCCATGTCGAACTGGGTGATGACCGCGCCGTCCTGCTCGCGGCGCCACACCGGGATGACGTCGAGGAGCGGCTCGCGGCACAGGATGACGCCGGCCGCGTGGACTCCGGGCTGGCGCTTGAGGCCCTCGAGGCCGCGGGCGGTGTCGACCACCGTGCGCGCGTCGGGCTCGGCCTCGTACAGGGCCCGGAACTCCGCCGCCTCCCCGTAGCGGCTGTTCTTCGGGTCGAAGGCGCCGGCCAGTGAGATGTCCTTGCCCATGACCGACGGCGGCATCGCCTTGGTGATGCGGTCGCCGAGTGCGTAGGGGAAGCCGAGGACGCGGGCGCTGTCCTTGACCGCCGCCTTGGCCTTGATGGACCCGTAGGTGATGATCTGCGCGACCCGCTCCTCGCCGTACGTCTCGGTCGCGTAGCGGATCATGTCGGCTCGTCGGCGCTCGTCGAAGTCGATGTCGATGTCGGGCATCGAGATGCGCTCGGGATTGAGGAATCGCTCGAACAGCAGGCCGTGCTTCATCGGGTCGAGCTCGGTGATCCCCAGGGCGTAGGCGATCATCGCGCCGGCCGCCGACCCACGGCCCGGGCCCACCCGGATGCCGTTCTCCTTGGCGTGCCGCACCAGGTCGGCGACGACGAGGAAGTAGCCGGGGAAGCCCATCTGGATGATGACGCCGACCTCGTACTCTGCTTGGCGCCGGACGTCGTCGGGGATCGCCCCGCGGTAGCGGCGCTGGAGGCCGAGCTCGACCTCCTTGATCAGCCAGGACTGCTCGCTCTCGCCCGCGGGCACTGGGAACTGCGGCATGAGGTCGGCGCCCTCGTTGAACTCCACATGGCAGCGCTCGGCGATCAGCAGCGTGTTGTCGCAGGCCTCCGGCAGCTCGGCCCACACCCGCCGCATCTCGGCGGCGGTCTTGACGTAGAAGTCCCGGGCGTCGAAGCGGAAGCGCTTGGGGTCGTCCATCGTGGTGCGGGTGCCGATGCACAGCAGCACGTCGTGCGTCTCCGCATCCGCCGCGTGCACGTAGTGCAGGTCGTTGGTGGCGATCAGCGGCAGGTCCAGGGTGCGGGCGATGCGCAGGAGGTCGGCGCGGAACCGCGTCTCGATCGCCAGGCCGTGGTCCATGACCTCGCAGAAGTAGTTGCCGGCGCCGAGGATGTCGCGGAAGTCGGCCGCCGCCGCGAGGGCCCGGTCGTAGTTGCCGGCCTGCAGCCACCGGTTGACCTCGCCGCTGGGGCAGCCGGTGGTCCCGATCAGCCCGGTGCCGTAGCGCTCGAGCAGCTCCCGGTCGAACCGGGGCTTGTGGTAGTACCCCTCGAGGCTGGCCAGCGAGGACAGTCGGAACAGGTTGTGCATGCCTGCGGTGTTCTCGGCCCACAGGGTCATGTGGGTGTAGCTCTGCTTGCCGCGCCCCCGACCCTTGGGACCGCCGGACAGCTCGCCCGCGCCGGTGTCCTCCTGGGTGCCCTCCTCGAAGCCGGCCCCGAAGTCGAAGGGGCGCCGCTCGAACCGCCCCTGCGGGGCGTAGTACCCCTCGAGCCCGATGATGGGGTTCAGGCCCCGGGCCCTGGCCCCCTTGTAGAACTCGAAGGCCCCGTAGAGGTTGCCGTGGTCGGTCATCGCGATCGCCGACATCCCCTGTCGCTCGACCTCGTCGAACAGGTCGGGCAGCCGGGCGGCCCCGTCGAGCATCGAGTACTCGGTGTGCACGTGCAGGTGCACGAACTGGTCGGCGGGGGGCACGGCCCCACCCTAACTTTCCGGACCGACGGCGGGGCGCTCAGACACCCGCACGCAGCCGTTCGAGAGCAGTGCTCAGGTCGATCGGGTAGTCGCTCGTCACGACCACGCGCTCCCCGGTCGCCGGATGCTCGAATCCCAGCCGCACCGCGTGCAGCCACTGCCTCGCCAGCCCCAGCCGCTTCGCGAGGCCTGGGTCCGCCCCGTACGTCAGGTCGCCGACGCAGGGATGGCGCAGGGCGGCCATGTGGACGCGGATCTGGTGGGTGCGACCGGTCTCCAGGTGCACCTCGAGCAACGAGGCATGCGGGAAGGCCTCCAGGGTGTCGTAGTGCGTCACGCTGGGCTTGCCCCCGGTGACGACGGCCCACTTGTAGTCGTGCTGCGGGTGACGGTCGATGGGCGCGTCGATGGTCCCGCTCAGCGGGTCGCAATGCCCCTGCACCACGGCGTGGTAGGTCTTCTCGACCGTCCGCTCCTTGAACTGCCGCTTGAGGCTGGTGTAGGCGGCCTCGCTCTTGGCCACCGCCATGAGCCCGGAGGTCCCCACGTCCAGTCGATGGACCACGCCCTGCCGCTCGGCCGCGCCGGAGGTGCTGATCCGGTACCCGGCAGCTGCCAGTCCCCCGACGACCGTCGGCCCGGACCATCCCGGGCTCGGGTGGGCCGCCACCCCCACCGGCTTGTCCACGACCACCACGTCGTCGTCGTCGAGCACCACGCGCATCCCCGGCACCGGCTCCGGCGGCAGGGCGGGCGCCGCGGTCGGCTCGCGCAGGTCGACCGTCAGCAGCGAGCCGGGCAGCAGTCGGTCGGACTTGACCCCCGGCCGGCCGTCGACGAGCACCGCCCCGTCGGCGACGAGGTCGGCGGCCCGCGTGCGTGAGAGGCCGAGCAGACGGGTCAGCGCGATGTCCAGCCGCTCCCCTGCGAGCCCCTCGGGCACCGGCAGCAGGCGCTGCGTCACGTGCGCGCGCCGGAGATCTCGATGCCGCGCAGTGCCAGCAGCACCATGAGGGCCGCGGAGCCCACGATGCACATGTCCGCGACGTTGAACACCGCGAAGTTGGGGAGCTGGATCCAGTCGACGACGTACCCGAGCCCCGGGCTCGGTGGGCGCGTCAGGCGATCGATGAGGTTGCCCAGCAGCCCGCCGAGGAGTCCGCCGAGCGCGACCGCCCAGCCGATGCTGCCCAGGCGCCGAGCCGTGCGCAGGATCACCACGGCCACCACGACGGCCACGACCGAGAAGATCCACGTGTACCCCGTGCCCATCGAGAAGGCCGCACCGGTGTTCTCGGTGTACGTCAGCTTCAGCAGCCCGCCGAGGAGCACGATCGGACCCTCGCCGGACACCATGCGCGGCTCGATGGTCGTGACGACCCAGTGCTTGGTCAGCTGGTCGAGCAGGACGACGCCCAGGGCCACGCTGCCGAGCACGACCAGGCTGCGCCGGCGCTGGGAGGGCGGGACCTCAGCCGTCGCGCTCGGTTCGGACATCTCGGCCGCGGCGGTCACCGCGCCACTCTAACCGCCCCCGCGGGGGCGGCCGACCGCGTCGATCAGTAGCGCTCCTCCGCCTGCTTGCAGGCCAGGCACAACGTCGCGCGCGGGAACGCCTGGAGGCGGTACTTGCCGATCGGCCGGCCACACGACTCGCACGTGCCGTAGGTCCCCGCATCGATCCGCGCGAGCGCATGCTCGACCTGCTCGACCATGCTGCGCGCGTTGTTCGCGAGGGACATCTCGTGCTCGCGCTCGAAGGTCTTGCTGCCGGCGTCTGCCTGGTCGTCGCCCGCCCCGTCCCCGGAATCGCGGATGAGGTCGGCCAGGCCCACCTCGGCGCTGCTGATCTCCTCGCGCAGGCGGGCCAGGTCCTCGTGCAGCTCGGACCGGACCGCCGCGAGCTCCTTGGCGGTCCAGGGCGTCTCGTCCTCGCGGACGGCCAGCCGGCCCTTGGCCGGTGCCGCCTTCTTGGCCGGTGCCGCCTTCTTGGCCGGTGCCGCCTTCTTCGCCGGTGCCGCCTTCTTCGCCGGAGCCGCCTTCTTCGCCGGTGCCGCCTTCTTCGCCGGTGCCGCCTTCTTGGCCGGTGCCGCCTTCTTCGCCGGAGCCGCCTTCTTCGCCGGTGCCGCCTTCTTCGCCGGTGCCGCCTTCTTCGCCGGTGCCGCCTTCTTCGCCGGTGCCGCCTTCTTCGCCGGTGCCGCCTTCTTCGCGGGTGCGGCCTTCTTCGCCGGTGCCGCCTTCTTCACCGGCGCCGCCTTCTTCGCCGGTGCCGCCTTCTTCGCCGGTGCCGCCTTCTTCACGGGCGCGGCCTTCTTCGCCGGCTTGGCAGACGTGGCCATGCGATCCCCTGTTCGCCTCCCGGGCAACGGCCCGGTCATGATGCCCTTTTCGGACGGATATCGCACGGATGCTAGGCCCATGCGCCCGTCGGCGGTGTGAGCCGCGCCGATATCCTGACCGCCCGTCCGCCCTCACCGCCCCGGAGGATCGATGTACCGCGTCGTGCCAGCGCAGGTCGACCTGCCGGCCATGGAGCACGACATCCTGCGGATGTGGGACGACGAGGGCGTCTTCGCGGCCTCGGTCGCGCAGAGCGAGGGCCGTCCCACGTGGGTGTTCTACGAGGGCCCGCCGACCGCCAACGGCACGCCCGGCACCCATCACGTCGAGGCCCGGGTCTTCAAGGACGTGTTCCCCCGCTACCGGACGATGAAGGGGTACTACGTGCCCCGCCAGGCCGGCTGGGACTGCCATGGGCTGCCCGTCGAGCTCGCGGTCGAGAAGGAGCTCGGCTTCACCGGCAAGGGCGACATCGAGCGGTTCGGCGTGGCGGAGTTCAATGCCCGCTGCCGCGAGTCGGTGCTGCGGCATGTGGGCGAGTTCTCCGACATGACCCGCCGCATGGGCTACTGGGTCGATATGGACCGGGCGTACTGGACCATGGACGCCGACTACGTGCAGAGCGTGTGGTGGTCACTGAAGCAGATCTTCGATGCGGGCCTGCTCGTCCAGGACCATCGGGTCGCGCCGTACTGCCCGCGCTGCGGGACGGGCCTGTCCGATCACGAGCTCGCGCAGGGCTACGAGACGGTCGTCGACCCGTCGGTCTATGTCCGGTTCCCGCTGGCCGGTGGCAGCGACCTCGCCGTACGCCACCCCGGCGCAGCCCTCCTGGTCTGGACCACCACTCCATGGACCCTGGTGTCCAACACGGCGGTGGCCGTCAAGCCATCGGCCACCTATGCGGTCGTGCGGACCGCCGACGACGAGATCCTCGTCGTGGCCGAGGAACTGGTCGGCGCCGTGCTCGGCGACGACGCCACGGTGCTGGAGACCCTGCCGGGCAGTGCCCTCGAGCGGACGGCCTACGTCAGGCCCTTCGACTACGTCGACATCCCGGACGCCCACTACGTGGTGCTGGCCGACTACGTCACGACCGACGACGGCACCGGCCTGGTCCACCAGGCGCCGGCCTTCGGGGCCGACGACCTGATCACCTGCCGGGGCTACGGCCTGCCGGTCGTGAACCCGGTCCGGCCCGACGGCCACTTCGCCGACGACGTCCCGGTCGTGGGCGGGATGTTCTTCAAGAAGGCCGACGAGACCCTCGTCGACGATCTCGTCCAGCGCGGCCTCATGTTCCGGCACGTCCCGTACGAGCACGCGTACCCGCACTGCTGGCGATGCCACACCCCGCTCATCTACTACGCGCAGCCGTCCTGGTACATCCGCACGACGGCCATCAAGGACGACCTCCTGGCGCAGAACGAGCAGACGAACTGGTTCCCCGGGACCATCAAGTGGGGCCGCTACGGGGACTGGCTCACGAACAACGTGGACTGGGCGCTGTCGCGCAACCGGTACTGGGGCACGCCCCTGCCGATCTGGCGCTGCCCGGACGGACACCTCACCGCGGTCGGATCGCTCGCCGAGCTCGGCGCGCTCGCCGGACGCGACGTCTCCGACACCGACCCCCATCGCCCGTACGTCGACGACATCACGCTGCCCTGTCCGGACTGCGGGGCCACCGCCACGCGCGTCCCCGAGGTCATCGACGGCTGGTACGACTCCGGTGCGATGCCCTTCGCGGCCCTCGGATACCCGCACCGCAACGCCGAAGCCTTCGCCGCAGCAGTACCCGGCCGACTTCATCTGCGAGGCCATCGACCAGACGCGTGGCTGGTTCTACACGCTGATGGCGGTGGGCACGCTGGTCTTCGGCGAGTCGTCGTACCGCAACGTCGTCTGCCTGGGCCACATCCTCGACGAGGACGGCCGCAAGATGAGCAAGCACCTGGGCAACATCCTCGCCCCGATGCCGCTCATGGACGAGCACGGCGCCGACGCCCTCCGGTGGTTCATGCTCGCCAGCGGCTCGCCGTGGCAGGCCCGCCGGGTCGGCCACGCGGCCATCGCCGACGTCGTGCGCAAGACGCTGCTCACCTACTGGAACACGGTGTCGTTCCAGTCCCTGTACGCCCGCACTGCGGGCTGGGAGCCGGGGCATGGCGCGCCCGCACCCGCCGACCGCCCGGTGATCGACAGGTGGGTGCTGTCCCAGGCTCAGGAGCTGGCCCGGGGAGTCGACGAGGCGCTCGAGTCCTTCGACACGCAGCGGGCCGGCCGGCTGCTGTCGGCCTACGTCGACGCGCTCTCCAACTGGTACGTGCGACGGTCGCGCCGGCGGTTCTGGGACGGCGACCCCGCGGCGCTGGCCACCTTGCACGAGGCCCTCCGGGTCGTGACGCTGTGCCTGGCCCCGTTCACCCCGTTCATCACCGAGCGGGTGTGGCAGGACCTCTTCCGGCCCACCGACCCCGCGGCACCGGCCTCCGTGCACCTGGCGAGCTGGCCGGAGTCGGACCCGGCCCTGGTCGACCCCGTCCTGACGGAGCAGATGGCGCTGGTTCGCCGGCTTGTCGAGCTCGGCCGCGCGGCGCGTGCCACCTCGTCCGTCCGCACCCGCCAGCCGCTGCAGCGGGCCCTCATCTCGGCGTCGGGGTGGGCCACCCTCCCGGACGACCTGCGCAACGAGGTCGCCGAGGAGCTCAACGTGCTCACCCTGGAGTCGCTGGCCGACGAGACCGCCGGCCTGGTCGACGTGTCGGTGAAGGCGAACTTCCGGTCGCTGGGCCAGCGGTTCGGCAAGCAGACTCCGGCGGTGGCTGGCGCGATCACATCCCTGGACCCGGCCGGGGCCGTGCGCGCACTGCGCGAGACCGGCGTCCTGTCCGTCGACGCCGGCGACCTGGGCACGGTGGACGTCACGACCGAGGATGTCGTCGTCACCGAGACGCCGCGGGAGGGCTGGGCCGTGGTCACCGAGGCCGGCGAGAGCCTGGCCCTGGACCTGCACATCGACGATGCACTGCGGCGCGCGGGCCTGGCACGCGAGATCGTCCGGACCCTCCAGGAGGGGCGCAAGTCAGCGGGGCTGGAGGTCTCCGACCGGATCCGCGCGTGGTGGTCCGCGACCGACGCGGAGCACGCGGCGGCGATCCGCGAGCACGGAGGCGGCGATCGCCGCTGACGTGCTGGCGACCGAGCTCACCGAGGGCGCGCCCGGCGACGGTGCCGTCAGGGTCGAGACCGACCTGCCCGTCTCACTCTGGCTGCGGCGGTCCTAGCCGGTCAGTCCCGTTCCAGCAGCGCGCGCTGTTCCTCCAGGACGGTGCGCACCGCCACCCGGATCCCCTGCGCCCGCGCCTGCGCGTGGCGGACCATCTCGTCCGCGGTCTGCTGGGCGACGGCCAGCACCGCCGCCGCGTCGGGGTGGTCCCCCAGCTGCGCCGCGAGCTCGGCGGGCACCTGCACGTCCTCGGGAGCGATGCCGGACCCGCCCCGCGCCGCGACGAGGTCGCGCTCGGCCTGGGCGAGCCGCTCCTCGGCCGCCGTGAGGCGGGCCTGCAGCTGGTCGCACTGCGTGCGCAGGACGGCCTCGCCGTCCCGGGATCGCTGCAGCTCGTCGGCGTACTGGGCCACGTCCGCCTCGATGATGTCGAGGAACGCATCGACCTCGTCCATGTTGTATCCCGCGTGCATGCGCGTGGTCGAGAACTGCGTGGCCCGTACCTCGGCGGCGGTGAGCGGCATGGTCGTTGACCTTTCGGCTGGGTGGTCCGGCTAGAGCATCAGCGCGACGTTGATGAGGATCTGCAGGGCGATGAGGAGGATGAGGAACGCGAGGTCGAACTGGACGCTCCCGATGCGCACCGGAGGGATGATCCGGCGCAGGAGTCGAAGCGGCGGGTCGGTGACGGTGTAGACCGCCTCGGCGATCAGCAGGAGCACCCCGGTGGGACGCCAGTCCCGCGCGAACACCTGCACGAGGTCCAGGACGAGCCGGCCGATCATCACGAGCCAGAAGATCCACAGGACCGTCGCCAGCACCTGACCGACGGCGCTCATTCCCTGACTCCCTTGGTCCATGTCATCGGCGGATGCCCGTGACGACGGCGTGCTGCGCGACCACCCGATCGGGCCGTCGCCGTGCCCTCAGCTCTGGTTGAAGAAGCCATCCTTGGCGATCTGCGCTCGGGCCTCGTCGCCGACGTCCACGTTCGACCGGCGACAGCAGGAACACCTTGTTGGTGATGCGCTCGATCGAGCCGCGCATGCCGAACACCAGCCCGGCCGCGAAGTCGATGATCCGCTTGGCGTCGGCGTCCTCCAGCTCGGAGAGGTTCATGATGACGGGCACGCCCTCGCGGTAGTCCTCGCCGATCCGCCGCGCGTCGTTGTAGCTGCGCGGGTGGATCGTCTCGATGCGGCTGATGTCGGGAGCAGGACGTCGATCGGCCAGCGGCGCGGACGTCGGCCGGCTCGGCGCGGCCGCATCGCTGCGGAAGGTCCGGACCGCGCGGGTGTCCGGGATGGGGCGGACGCTGCGGCTGGTGTAGCGATCGTCCGGTCGCTCGTCGTAGCGCTCGTCGTACCCACGGGGCGGGGTGCGCGACTCGCGGGATCCGCGGCGGGCTGCCTCGTACTCGTCGTACTCGTCGAAGCCCTCGTCCCCGTGGTCCTCGACGAGACCCAGGTAGACGGCCATCTTGCGCATAGCGCCAGCCATTGCCTGTCGCCCTCCCGTGTCCGCCGATCTCGTGCACGCCGCCTGCGGCGCCTGTCAATGCATCGACGTTACTGCACCGGGGAGCGTGCACCGAGAACCGCGCCCCCGACGCGCACCTGTGTCGCCCCGTGGGCGACCGCCTCCTCGAGGTCCCCGCTCATGCCCGCGGAGATCCGATCGGCCCGCGGCCACCGCTCCCGCAGCTCGGCGGACACCTCGGCGAGCCGGGCGAAGGCGGCGTCGGGATCGCCCGGGTACGGGGCCACGCCCATGACACCGGCCAGCCGGAGGGCCGGCTGCTGGTCGACCGCCGCCGCCAGCGCGAGGACGTCGTCGGGGTGGACGCCGCCGCGATCGGGGCGCGGCTCGGGATCCAGCGCCACCTGGAGCAGCACGTCGATGGACCGGTCCGCTGACTGCGCGCCGCGGCCCAGCGCCACGGCGACCTCCGGCCGGTCGACGGACTCCACGACGTCGGCCCAGCGGGCGACCGACACGGCCTTGTTCCTCTGGACCTGGCCGATCATGTGCCAGCGCAGGCCCGCCGCGCGATCATCGGTTGCGGCGCGCTTCGCCCGGGCCTCCTGGTCACGGTTCTCCCCCACGTCGCGCACGCCGAGCCGCGCGAGGAGATCGACGTCGCTGGCGGGGAACGTCTTGGTGACGACCACGAGGTCCACCACGTCGGTACGACCGGCACGGCGCCGGGCGGCGTCGATGCGGGCGCGCACCTGGGCGAGCCCCTCGGCCACCTGGGCGGCGCGCGCGTCGGTCGGGTCGGCTGGGGTGCTCATATCGAGTCCATCCTCGCAGGGTCGACGAGGCAGACGGCCATGCCGTGACGGCCGGTCCGCCCGTCGCGGCGGTACGAGAACAGCGCCGGATCCTCGACGGTGCAGCCCCCGGCGAGGGTGATCGACCCGCGGCCGGACGCCCAGTTCGGCCAGCCGGGCGCGCCACGCCCTAGCCGCACGTCGATCCCCGGCTGGCCGTCCGAGCGGCGCACCAGGGCGACAGCGGCCACCGGCGGCCGAGCACGCGCAGCGCCACCTCGTCGGCACGATCGCGCGGAACGGGGTAGCACGTCCCGCAGACCGCCGGCCCGAGGACGGCCCGGGCGACACCGGCGCCCAGCGTCGCGCATGACCGCCGACCGTCGCTCCGACGACGTCGGCCACGAGGCCGCGCCACCCGCAGTGGACGACCGCGATCGTCGCGCCGTCGTCGCCGACCAGGACGAGCGGGACGCAGTCCGCGCCCAGCGCCAGCACGGCCAGGCCGGGCTCACGGGTGACCAGCGCATCGACCCCCGCGAACGACCCCGGGCTCGGTGCACCCGGCGACGTCGGCGCCGTGCACGGCGTCCATCACCGCCAGCCGACCGAGGTCGGCGCCCACGGCGCGCGCGACGCCGCGCGCGGTTCTCCGCGACCGCGCGCGGGTCGTCGCCGACGTAGCCCGCCAGGTTCAGCGAGTCGAAGGGCGGCAGGCTCACGCCGCCGGAACGACCGGTGGCCGCCCAGCGGACTGGGCGGCCATCGGACCTGGCGGGCAGGACGTGCCCCGTGGCGATCGGCACCATGGGGTGGGCCCTGGACTACTTCAGGAAGTCGGGGATGTCGAGATCGTCGTCGGAGTCGTCGAACACGATCGTGCGCGGCTGGGACAGCGCCCGCGATCCGGGGGCCACGACAGCCGGCACCTCGCCGGTGTCCCCGCCCTCGCGCAGGCGCGCGGTCGAGCCGCCGCCCCGCTTCGCCGGCGGCTCGCCGCCGTCGAAGCCCGCCGCGATCACGGTCACGCGCACCTCGTCGCCGAGGGTGTCGTCGATGACCGCGCCGAAGATGATGTTGGCATCGGGGTGCGCGGCATCGGCGACCAGGCGCGCGGCCTCGTTGATCTCGAACAGGCCGAGGTCGCTGCCGCCTGAGATCGACAGGAGCACCCCGTGCGCGCCGTCGATGCCGGCCTCGAGCAGCGGGCTCGAGATGGCCTTCTCGGCCGCCTCGACCGCGCGGTCCTCGCCGCGGGCCGAGCCGATCCCCATCAGCGCGGAGCCAGCCGAGTGCATGACGCTCTTGACGTCGGCGAAGTCCAGGTTGATCAGGCCCGGGGTGGTGATGAGATCGGTGATCCCGGAGACGCCCTGCAGCAGCACGTGGTCGGCCTGGCGGAAGGCGTCGATCACGCTGATGTTGCGGTCGGCCAGGGACAGCAGCCGGTCGTTCGGGATGACGATGAGGGTGTCGACCTCGGCTCGCAGGTTGTCGACGCCCGGCGTCGGCCTGGGCCTGACGACGACGTCCCTCGAAGCCGAAGGGCCGGGTCACGACGCCGATGGTCAGTGCGCCGAGCGAGCGCGCCACGCGGGCCACGACCGGAGCGCCGCCGGTGCCGGTGCCACCGCCCTCGCCCGCGGTGACGAAGACCATGTCGGCGCCCTTGAGCACCTCCTCGATCTCCTCGAGGTGATCCTCGGCGGCCTTCTTGCCGACCTCGGGGTTGGCACCTGCCCCCAGGCCCCGGGTGAGCTCGCGCCCGATGTCGAGCTTGACGTCGGCATCGCTCATGAGCAGCGCCTGCGCGTCGGTGTTGATGGCGATGAACTCCACGCCCTTGAGGCCCACCTCGATCATGCGGTTGACGGCGTTGACGCCACCACCGCCGATGCCGACGACCTTGATCACTGCCAGGTAGTTCTGCGGAGCCGCCACGGCCGCCCGTCCTCTCATCCGGTGCCACCGGGCTGGACCCGGCAACGTCTGCTGGCCGCAAACCCTCAACCTCTACAGGAGGCTGAGAATCGAACCTGCCTGCGGCCGGCGGGAGGGTAGAGCCAAGAACGGGTGTTACGCAAGTGACAACGCGGTCAGGCCGATCGGAAGGTGGTCGGCAGCTCCGGCGCCGACACGTCGTAGACGTCGGCCTTGCGCTTCATGAGCGCGCGCAGCACCTCGGCCTTGAACTCGGGGTCGTCCGCGCTGCCCCACCGGACGACATCGCCCGACCGCAGCGTCAGGTCCACGTCGTCTCGGGTCGTGGCGTCCAGCGACACGACCTTGCGCGACAGATCGGCGGGCAGGCTGGCCAGCACCGCCATCGCAGCGGTCAGCCCGACGCCCTTCGCGCGCACCGTCGGCAGCCCCTTCGGCAGCGGACCGTCAGGGGTGAACACCACCCCTTCGGCGTCCACCGCCTCGCGCCCGCTGCCCTCGTCGACGAGGGCGATCGGGGTGCGCACGGTCACGGCGAGGACGATCTCGTGCGGCCACCCGCGCCGGGCCTCGACGGTCGCGACCCAGGGCAGCTCGAGCACGGCAAGCTCGGCGGCGTCGGTGTCGATCGCGGCGATCGGCCGACCGATCGGGATCCGCGCCGCAGCCGTCACCGCGGACGCTCGCTCTCCCTCGATCCCGATGACCCGCACCTGCGTCACGGCCAGGAGCGAGGAGAACCACACCGCCCAGACCACGCCGGCCACGACCAGCGTCGCGGTCGCGAGGGCCGCCACCACCAGCCACCGCCGGCGACGACGCGTCATCCGCGGTGGCCGCTCCTCGGGTCCTTCCGGCCGCTCGGCTCCCTGCACGTCAGACGCCGGTCCGGGGATGGTCGGCGCGCTCACCGCTCGCCCTCCCGGGCCCGCAGCTGGTCGAGGACCTCCAGGCCGATCATGCCGATGTCGCCGGCGCCCAGGGTCATGATCAGGTCGCCCGGCCGCGCCCGCTCGACCAGGTGGCCGGCGACCGCCGACCACGACGGCTCGAACACGACCTGGGCCGGCGGCAGCGGGACGTTGGCGGCCATGGTCTGGCCGCTGGCACCCGGGATCGGAGTCTCGCCCGGCGCGAACACCTCGAGGACGACGACCTCGTCCGCCAGCCCCAGCGCGGCCCCGAACTCGTCGACGAACATCGCGGTCCGGTAGTAGTGGTGCGCCTGGAAGGCGACGATCAGCCGGCCGGACCCCACGACGTCGCGCGCGGCCCGCAGCGTCGCCTCGATCTCCGTCGGGTGGTGGGCATAGTCGTCGAAGACGCGGATGTCGTCGACCTGCCCCTTGAAGTCGAAGCGACGCCGCGTGCCGCTGAACGACTCCAGACCCTCGCGCAGGTCGGTGGCGGGATAGTCGAGCCCCAGGCCGGTGACGAAGGCGGCCAGGGCGTTCAAGGCGTTGTGCCGACCCGGCACCTTCAGCGCGATCTCGCCCAGGCGCACGCCGTTGTGGACGGTGTCGAACGCCCATCCGGCGTCGGTCAGGCGCGCATCGCTCAGCCGGTAGTCGGCCTCCAGCGCCTCCCCGTACGTGCGCACGTCCACGCCGGCCTCGGCCGCGCGCTGGGCCAGCCGCGACCCGCCCCGATCGTCGACGCACACGACCAGGAACCCGTCGCGGTCGCGGATCCCCGTCGCGAAGTCGAGGAACCCCTGCTCGATCGCCTCGAACGTCCCCCAGTGGTCCAGATGGTCTGCCTCGACGTTGGTGACGATCCCGGCCACCGGCTCGAGGAACAAGAACGCCCCGTCGCTCTCGTCCGCCTCGACGACGAAGACGTCGCCGGTGCCGAGGTGCGCGTTGGAGCCGGACTCGTTGAGCTCGCTGCCGATCGCGAACGACGGGTCCGCGCCGCAGTGCTGGAGCGCCACCGTCAGCATCGACGTCGTCGTGGTCTTGCCGTGGGTTCCCGCGACGGCGACCCCGCGACTGCCGGTCATCACCGCGGCCAGGGCCTCGGCCCGGCTCATCTCCGGGATGCCGGACTCGCGCGCCGCAACGCGCTCCACGTTGCCCTCCGGGATCGCCGTCGAGACGACCAGCGCGTCGATCCCCGGCACGAGGCCGGCGTCGTGCCCCACCCGCGCATCCACGCCGATGGCCCGCAGGGCCTGGAGACGTCGCGAGTCCTTGGCATCCGACCCGGACACCGTCAGGCCCTGGGCCACCATGATCCGGGCGATGCCCGACATGCCCGCGCCGCCGATGCCGACGATGTGGACCCGCTCGACGGGCGGCCGGGCCACGACGTCGTGCGCGGTGTCCTGCGACTGGCTCACAGCTGTCCTCCCGAAGCCACCTGCATCACGATGCGGGCCAGCTGCTCGTCGGCGTCACGAACTCCGTGCCCGTACGCGGCCGCGCTCATCGAGCCCAGCCGCTCACCATCTTTCAGCACCCCGACGGCCTCGTGGATGAGCCACTCCGCAGTGATGTCCGCATCGTCGACCAGGATGCCGCCCCCGGCCTCCACGACGGGCTGGGCGTTGACTCGTTGCTCCCCGTTGCCGATCGGCAGCGGGACGTACATCGCCGGAAGGCCGACGGCGGCGCAGCTCGGCGCAGGTCATGGCCCCGGCGCGCGTCAGCGCCAGGTCGGCCGCGGCGTAGGCCAGGTCCATGCGCTCCACGAACGGAACCGGCACGTAGCCCGGCTCGGCCGCGGGAGCCTCGTTGCGGGTCCCGAATGCGTGCAGGACCTCGATGCCCGCGGCCCGCAGCCCGGGCAGGGCGCCGGCCACCACGGAGTTCAGGCGCATCGCGCCCTGCGATCCCCCGAACACCAGGAGCACGGAAGCGTCGTCAGAGAGCCCGAAGTACGCCCGTGCGGCGGCGCGCTCCCGGCCGCGGTCGAGCGTGGCGATCGAGTGGCGCAGCGGCAGCGGCATGGGCGCGGCACCGGGTATCACGCCCGCGAAGGATGCGTAGACATGCGGCGTGAAGCGGGCACCCAGCCGGTTCGCGATGCCGGGACGGGCATTCGCCTCGTGGATGATGAGCGGCGTGCGGGTCCGACGCGCGGCGAGGTACGCCGGCACCGCCGCATATCCGCCGAAGCCCAGGACGACGTCCGCCCCCACGTCGCGCAGGAGCTGCGTGGCGCGCCGCACCGCCGTGCCCATGCGCGGCCCCAGTCGCAGCAGGTCCGCGCCCGGGCGACGCGGCATCGGCACCCCCGGAACCGTCACCAGCTCGTATCCGCGGGCCGGCACGAGGGTGCCCTCGAGCCCGCGCTCGCTGCCCAGCACCGTGATGCCGATCCCCGGGTCGATGCGGCGCAGCGCGTCGCCGACGTTGAGCGCCGGCTCGATGTGCCCGCCCGTGCCGCCCGCCGCGAGGACGACGTGCACTCAGCGCCGCCGCAGCGACAGCGCCGTGCTCCTGCGCCGCAGGGCCCGGCGGGCATCGGGCTCGGCCTTGGCGAACGCCATGAGCATGCCGAGGGCGACGAGGGTGGGGATCAACGACGAGCCGCCGTAGGACACCAGGGGCAGGGGCACGCCCGTGATCGGCAGGATGCCCAGGACCGCGCCGATGTTGACCACCGCCTGGATGACGATCCAGGACCCGACCCCGGCCGCGGCCAGCCGCACGAAGGGGTCGCGGGTGCGCCACACCAGCCGGAAGATCGCGAAGGCCAGGAGCCCGAACAGGCCCAGGACCGCGATGGTGCCGAACAGGCCGAGCTCCTCGCCGATCACGGGGAAGATGAAGTCGGTGTGGGCCTCGGGCAGCGAGCCCCACTTCTCGCGGCTGGCGCCGAGCCCGACGCCCCAGAAGCCCCCGGTGCCCAGCGCGTACTGGCCCTGCGTGACCTGCCAGCCGAAGCCGAGGGGGTCGGCGCCCGGATCCAGCCAGGACGTGAACCGCTGCATGCGGTACGGAGCCGCGAGCGTCAGGAGGAGCACCGCGCCCGCGCCGATCGAGAGCAGCACCGCGAACAGGCGCAACGGGGCGCCCGCGGCGAAGAGCATGCCCATCATGATCGCGGCCAGCATCAGCGTGTTGCCGAAGTCGCCCTCCAGCAGGACGAGCACCATCATCACCGCCGCGACGGGCAGCAGCGGGACGAGCAGGGAGCGCCAGGTGTCCAGACCTCGGTTGCGCTGGGACAGCAGGCTCGCCCCCCAGACCACGAGCGCGAGCTTGGCGATCTCCGAGGGCTGCAGCCGGAACGGACCGACGATCTCGATCCAGTTGCGCTGCCCGGCGACCTCGACGCCGATGACGAGGACGAGGACGAGCAGCGCGAACGCGCCCGCGAACAGCACCCACGCGAACCCGCGCCAGAACTGCACGGAGGTGCGGGCGGCGAAGAGCATCGCCACCACGCCGAGGATGGCGAACATCGCCTGGCGCTGGGCCAGCGTGTAGGCGGACCCGAATACCCGGAAGCTCTCGATGCTCGACGCGGACAGCACCATGATGAGGCCGAGGATGAGCAGCAGCAGCGTCGTGCCGAGCAGCAGGTAGTACGTGCTCAGCGGATGGTTCAGCAGCAGCGACACCCGGCTCGTGGGCTTCGGCTCCGCCGTCGCCTCCACCGACGTCTGGGTCATCGACCGGACCCCGGTGCGCTGAAGCCGGGCAGGGCCTCGACGGCCTCGGCGAACTGACGACCGCGATCGGTGTAGTCGCGGAACATGTCCCACGAGGCGCAGCCCGGAGCCAGCAGGACAGTGTCCCCTGGCTCGGCGAGCGACGCGGCGTGCTGGACCACCTCGGCCATGGCCCCAGTCTCGGGGCTGTCGACCACGATCACCGGCACATCCGGCGCGTGTCGGGCCAGGGCCTCGGCGATGATGGCGCGATCGACGCCGAGGAGGACGACGCCCCGGAGGCGGGAGCGCGCCGACGTGCACGAGATCGTCGAACGACTGGCCCTTCGCCATGCCTCCCGCGATCCACACGATGGGCTCGTAGGCGGACAGCGACGTCTGCGCCGCGTGCGCGTTGGTGGCCTTCGAGTCATCGACGTAGGCCACGCCGTCCACGGTGCCGACGGTGGCGATGCGATGGGCGGCCGGCGTGAAGGCGCGCAGGCCGTCGCGCACCGCCATGGGCGGGACTCCGAAGGCCCGGGCGAGCGCCGCGGCGGCCAGGGCGTTCGCGACGTTGTGCGGGGCCAGCGGGTGGACGTCGTGCACGGAGCCGAGCTCCTGCGCCGTCTCGGTGCGATCCGGCAGGAAGGCCCGGTCGACCAGCAGGTCGTCGACGACGCCGAGGTCGGACGGCCCCGGAACGCCGAGCCCGAAGCCGATCGCGCGGCAACCCTCGACGACGTCGGCCTCCTCGACCATCGTGCGCGTGACGTCGTCCTGGCGGTTGTAGACCGCGGCCTCCTGCGTGCGCTCGTAGATGCGCGCCTTGGCGGCCACGTAGGCGTCCATCGAGCCGAAGTGGTCGATGTGGTCGTCGGCGATGTTGAGGCACACCGACGCCACCGGGCTCATGCTGTGCACGAACGGGAGCTGGGGCGCACCCACCTCGATGGCGATGACGTCGAGGTCGTCGTGCATGACCACGTCGACCAGCGAGTGCCCGATGTTCCCGGCCGAGGCGGTGCGGTACCCGGCGGACCGCAGGATCGACTCGAGCATCAGCGTGGTCGTGGTCTTGCCGTTCGTCCCCGTGACGCACAGCCAGGCAGCGGCCCGGTCGGGGTGACGCAGCCGCCACGCCAGCTCGAGCTCTCCCCAGACGGGGAGTCCGCGGTCGAGGGCCTCGACGATGATCGGCGCCGACGGCCGCAGCCCCGGCGACACGACGAGCAGCTCCGTGCGCGCCGGGAGTCCGCCGTCGTGCCCGAGCAGGACGCGAGCCCCCAGCATGCCGAGGATCTCGGCCCGCTCGCGCTGGGCCTCGCCCTGCCCCGCGTCCACGACGGTGACGCGCGCGCCGAGCTGCATCAGTGCATCGGCGCAGGCGAACCCGGCGATACCGATCCCCGCCACCGTCACCGACCAGTCGCGCCACTCCGACGACCGGTGGAGGTCGTCCGGGTTCTTGTTCGAGAAGACGGTGGGGGTCACGCACGCACCCATTCGGCGTAGAAGAGGGTGAGGCCCGCGCCGATGCACAGGCCCTGCACGATCCAGAACCGGACCACGATCTGGATCTCCGGCCAGCCCAGCATCTCGAAGTGGTGGTGCAGGGGCGCCATGCGGAATATGCGCTTTCCGGTCAGCTTGAACGAGCCGACCTGGAGGATCACCGAGACGGTGGTGATGAGGAACAGCCCGGCGATCAGCGGCAGGAGGAGCTCGGTGCGCGTGAAGACGGCCAGTCCGGCGATGCCGCCCCCGAGCGCGAGCGAGCCGGTGTCGCCCATGAAGATCCGCGCTGGCGAGGTGTTCCACCACAGGAAGCCGAACGTGGCACCGGCCGCGGCGGCCGCGACGATCGACAGGTCGATCGGGTTCGCGGTGGTGTAGCAGAACGACGTCTCCTCGATGAAGCAGCTCTGGCCGTACTGCCAGATGCTGATCAGCACGTAGGCCAGGAAGGAGGCGAAGGCCGCTCCGGTGGCGAGACCGTCGAGGCCGTCGGTGAGGTTGACGCCATTGGTCGTCGCCGTGATGAGGAACCAGATCCACAGCAGGAACAGGGCCATCGGGAGCACGATCGCGGTGTCGCGCAGGAACGAGATCGCCATCGACGCAGGCGCGACGCCGTCGGCGTTCGGGAACTGGAGGGACAGGTACGCGAAGGCGAAGGCCACGACCGCCTGGCCGACCAGCTTCGTTCGGGCGCGCAGCCCGGTGCTGCGCTGCTTGAAGATCTTCAGGTAGTCGTCCGCCACGCCCACGAGTCCGAGTCCGACCATCAGGAACAGGATCAGCAGCCCCGACGCCGTGAGCGGTCGCCAGACGACGAGGTGCGTGACGAAGTACCCGGCGAGCACCGCGACGAGGATCGCCACGCCGCCCATCGACGGCGTGCCGCGCTTGCTCTCGTGGTCGGGGTAGATCTCCCCGTCGGTCGACACCCGGATCGCCTGCGCGTACCCGTGCCGGGCCAGGATGCGGATGAGCATCGGTGTCCCGATGAGCGAGACGATGGCCGCGATCGCTGCCGAGATGCCGACGAGTCTCATGCGCCTGCCCCCGTCCCCTCGAGGAGCGCCTCCGCGACGCGCTCGAGCCCGACGCTGCGGGACGCCTTGACCAGGACCACGTCCCCGGGGCGCACCTGCGCACGGACGAGCTCGATCGCGGCCTCGACGTCGGGCACATGCATGGACTCCTCGCCCCACGAGCCCTCGTTGCTGGCGCCCAGGTGCATGACCCGGGTGCCGGCACCGACGCAGACCAGCTTGGAGATGTCGAGTCGGACGGCCAGCCGGCCGATGGCGTCATGCTCGTCGACGGATGCGTCGCCGAGCTCGCGCATCTCCCCCAGCACTGCCCACGTCCGACGCCCGGCCGCCATCGCCGCGAGGGTCTTGAGCGCGGCCCGCATCGACTCGGGATTGGCGTTGTAGGCGTCGTTGACGACCGTGTAGCCACCGGGCGCGACCGCCACCTCCATGCGCCAGCGGCTGACCGGGCTGGCAGCCCGCAGTCCGTCGGCCACCTGCTCGACGGAGGCCCCGAGGCTGAGCCCCACCGCCGCGGCGGCGAGGGCGTTCGACACGTAGTGCTCCCCGCTGAACTGCAGGGTCACCGGCTGCGCCTCCAGGGTCGATGCCTGGCTCAGGGTGAAGGACGGTCGGGCGTTCTCGTCCACGCGGATGTCGGTCGCACGGACATCGCAGTCCGCCGACTCGCCGAACGTCAGCACGCGTGCCGCCGTCCGGTCGGCCATGGCACGCACCAGCGGGTCGTCGCCGTTGAGGACGGCGACGCCGTCGGGACCCAGGCCGGTGACCAGCTCCCCCTTGGCCCGGGCGATGGCCTCCCGCGACCCCAGCATCCCCAGGTGTGCCGACCCGACGTTGACCACGACGCCGACGTCGGGCCGGGCCAGCCGCACGAGGTAGTCGATGTGCCCCTCCCCGCGCATGCCCATCTCGAGGACGAGGTACCGGGTCTGCTCGTCCGCGGACAGGATCGTCAGGGGCAGGCCGACCTCGGTGTTGAACGACCCGAGCGCGCTCACCGTCGGGCCCAGGCAGGACAGCACGCCAGCCACGAGGTCCTTCGTGCCCGTCTTGCCGCTGGATCCGGTGATGCCCACGACGGTGCAGGTCAGGCGCTCGCGTCGCACCCAGGCCGGCCAGCGCTCCGAGGGCCTCGACCGGCGCGTCCACGACGATGCACGGCAGGGGATCGCCGTTCGCGGCGGTCAGCGGCCGTTCGGCGAGGACCGCGACCGCTCCCGCGCCGACTGCCGCGGCGGCGAAGTCGTGCCCGTCGACCCGGTCCCCGCTGATCGCGACGAACAGGCACCCCGGGAGCACGGCGCGGGAGTCCGACCACGATGCTGGACACGACGTCGGAGTCCGCGACGGCGGACAGGCGCCCGCCGACGGCGGCGGCGATCTCGCCGGCGGTGAGCGCGATCACGACGGCATCCTCGAGGCGAGTGCCGCACGCAGCACCGAGGCATCGTCGAACGGCGTCACCACTCCGGCCGCCTCCTGCCCCTGCTCGTGCCCCTTGCCCAGAACCAGCACCACGTCTCCCGACTCCGCCATCTCCACGGCCACCGTAACGGCCGTCGCCCGGTCACCGTGCTCGTGGAGGTCCGCGCGGTCACCCGGTGTCACGAGCATGGCCCCCTCGCGGACTGCCCGGCGGATGGCGGCCGGCTCCTCCGAGCGCGGATTGTCGTCGGTGACGACGAGCACGTCGGACAGTCGTGCGGCGCACTCCCCCATCAGCGGTCGCTTGGCGCGGTCGCGGTCGCCCCCGGCCCCCAGCACCGTGATGACGCGACCGGCCGCGTCCTCGCGCGCCGCGCGCAGCGCACGCTCGATCGCGTCCGGTGAGTGGGCGTAGTCGACGATCCCCCGGATGCCGGCCACCTCGCCGACGACCTCCATGCGGCCGGGCACGCGGGTCCGGGCGATCCCGTCGGCCGCGGTCCCGGCCGGCACCCCCGCGGACACGAGGACGGCGAAGGCGCACACCGCGTTGGCCGCGTTGAAGGCCCCCGGCATCGGCATGCGGATGGGCTGGCGTTCGCCGTGGGGTCCGATCAGCTCGATATCGCCCCCGCGGCGCAGCGCGTGCCAGTCCGCGCGCGCGTCGAGCAGGGACCAGCGCTGCACGGGAATCCGCACGTCGTCCGCCAGCCGCCGACCCCACGCGTCATCGATGCCGACGATGCCCAGCGCGCACCGCTCGCTCGTGAAGAGCCGTGCCTTCGCCCGGTAGTAGTCCTCCATCGTCCCGTGGTAGTCGAGGTGGTCCTGGCTGAGGTTGGTGAAGGCAGCGACGTCGTAGCGCACGCCGTCGACGCGGGCCTCCTCGATGGCGATGCTGCTGACCTCCATCACGACGGAGCCCACGCCCGCGTCACGCATCACGGCGAGGATCGCGTGGAGGTCCGTTGCCTCGGGGGTCGTCCGCGCACCCGCATGCACCGCATCCGCCACTCGCACGCCGATCGTCCCGATGATGCCGGTGGTGCGGCCGTCGGCCCGCAGGCCCGACTCGACCATGGTGGCGACCGTCGTCTTGCCGTTCGTCCCGGTGACGCCCAGCAGCTGCATGCCGGACGCGGGATCGCCGTACACGCGCGCGGCGATCGACCCGAGCTCGCGGCGCGGGTCCGGCAGGACCACGACCGGCACCCCCAGCGCCGCGCAGGACGCGGCACCCGCCACGTCGGTCACGATCGCGACGGCACCGGACTGCACGGCCTGAGCGGCGAAGACGCGCCCCGTGCGTGACATGCCCGGGCAGCGCGGCGTAGAGGTCGCCGGCGAGCACGGCCCGCGAGTCGAGAGTGATCCCCGTCACGAGGACGTCGGGCGTCGTCGTCTCAGCCGACCCGGCGGGGACGACGTCGGACAGCCGCATCGGTCGCGGCACCGGTCTGATGGCAGCCGGCATGGTCGCTAGCCGCCGAAGGTGAGGGGAAGCCGGGGGCCGGTGGTCTCGGTCGGGGGAATCTGCCGGGCCTGCAGTGCGTAGGTCATCACGCGCTTGAACACCGGGCCACCGAGCTCACCGCCGTATCGTCCCACGCGCGGGTTGACGATCGAGACGGCGACGACGAGCTTCGGGTCGTCGGCCGGGGCGATGCCGATGAAGGACGCGACCACGCCGCTGTAGCACCCGCAGCTCTCGTTGAAGGCCTGCGCGGTACCGGTCTTGCCACCGACGCGGTATCCCGGGATCGCCGCCATGGGAGCGGTGCCTCCCTCGCCGACGACGCTCTCGAGCATCGCGCGGACCTGCTTGGCCGTGCCTGGGCTGACGACCCGCGTGGAGGCCGGCGCGGGCGGCACCTCGGACGTGCCGTCGGCGTGGACGACCTCGGACACCAGGCTCGGCTGCATGCGCACGCCGTCGTTCGCGATGGTGGCGAAGACGCTGGCCGCCTGCACCGCGTTCACGCTCAGGCCCTGGCCGAAGGCGATGGTGGGGAACGAGGTGGGTGACCAGTCGGCGTGCTGCGGGACCGAGCCGCTGGCCTCGCCGGGGAAGCGCAGGCCGGTGGGCTCGCCGATGCCGAACTTCTTGAGGTACTTGTAGAGCTTGCGGCCGCCGATGCGCTCCGATGCCAGGATGGTCCCGATGTTGCTCGACTTCGCCATGATCCCGGCGAGGGTCAGGCGCAGGGTCCCGTGCGGGGTGTGGTCGTGGAACGTCTTGCCGCCTCGCGTGAGCCCACCGGGCACGGTGAACGAGGAGTACGGGTTCGCGGCGTCCTCGTTGACGACGGCCGCCAGCGTCATGAGCTTCGCGGTGGAGCCTGGCTCGAACACGTCGGTGAGCGCGCGGTTCCCGCGGTTCGCGTCGGTCGCCGATGCGGCCCGGTTCGGGTCGAAGGTCGGCGACGCGGCGAGCGCGAGGATCTGGCCCGTCTCCGGGTCCATGACGACCAGCGTCCCGCTGTCGGCCCGCGACTGGGCCACCCGCTCCGCCAGCGCCTGCTGGGCGACGTACTGGATGTCGCGATCGATCGTCAGCCGGACCGTGGACCCGGCCAGCGCCTCCGTCACGGAGTTCGAGGCCGTCGGGATGACGCGGCCTCCCGGCCCGCGCTCGTAGGTCCGCTCGCCAGGTGTCCCGGCCAGCTGATCCTGCAGCGCGTACTCGATGCCGCCCAGCCCGGTGCCCTCGCCGCCGACGAAGCCGACGACGTTCGCCGCGAGGTCGCCGGCGGGGTACACCCGACGCGAGGTCGGCTCGCTGAAGATCCCCGGAAGCCGCAGCTCCGAGATGCGCTCCCACGTCTCAGGCGTCAGCCCCTTGGCGACATAGATGAACCGCCGGTCGCCGGTGAGCCGCTCGGCCAGGACCGTCGGGTCCGCGCCGAGGATGGGGCCGAGCTGGTCTGCCACCGCGGTCGGGTCCGTGACGAGGGTCTGGTCGGCGGTCAGGTTCCGCGCCTCCATGGTCACGGCGAGGGCGTCGCCGCCGCTGTCGAGGATCGCACCGCGCTGGGCGGGCAGCTGCTGCGTGCTCAGGCGCTGCCCGAGCGCGGCGGTGGCGAGGGACTCACCCCGCACGGCCTGCAGCTCCACGAGCCGACCGCCGAACAGCGTCAGCACGACCCCGGTGGCGATCAGCAGGGCCAGTCCGCGCTTGCGCGGATCGGCGAGGACCAGCGCCGCGGCCGGGCCCCGACGTGAGGGACCCCGTCCCGCTGCGCCGCGCGTCGGGGCAGTGGGCCGGGGCCGGGGAGGAACGGTGCGGGTCATGCGACCGACCTGCCTCGTGCGGCCGGATGCGCGCGCCAGCGCATCAGGGCACCGGCACCGCGACGAGGCCCGCGTCCCCCGACGAGACCTTGCCGGTCACGTCGAGCACGGTCGTGTCCCGCCAGAGGCTGTTCTCCGCCGCGGGGTTCTTGCCCTTCTTGCCTGCGGCGCCCGTCACGGCACCGGACTCCTCGTTCGCCCGGGCGGCCTTCTCGGCCGCCTTCTGCTCCGCGGCCACGGCGGCCTCGTTCGCGGCCTGGGCCTGCAGTGCGGCCGCGTCCGCGGCAGCCGGGTCGTAGTCCGCGCCGGGCGAGACCGGCAGGTCCGCTCCCAGCCCGCCGTTGTCGACGGCCTCGCTGACCGTCGCGTCGGCCGGCGTCAGCAGCCGCGGGAAGGACGTGGTGGCCCCGCCGGCCGGCTTGGGCTTGCCGAGCACCTTGCCGCTGGGCACGGTCAGGAAGACGGGGTTCTCGCTGGGGACCATGCCGAGGGCGCGGGCCTGCTGCTCGAGCGACTCGGGGGCGGCCGCCGCCTCGACCTGCTCGGACAGCGTCTGCTCCTGCTGGGTGAGCACGGCCTCCTGCGCCTGCAGCTCGCTGATGGTGAAGGCGCCCTGGGCCAGTGACGTGTTGATCACCAGGATGACGATCATCCCGAGCACGAGCATCCCGGTGACGACGAGGGCGAACACGCCGCGGCTGGCCCGCTCGGGGCGCAGCGGGGAGACCATGCGCAGGTGCTCACGCGCGGCACGTCGGCCGCGAGCACCGCGTGACTCCTCGATCGACTCGTGCGCGTCCAGGGCCTCGACGGACTCGGTCGATCCCAGCCGATCGTCGGGATCGACGGGATCGACGGGATCATGCCGGCGGGCGGTCGCGCTCATGCCGCCACCGCCAGTCGCTGCGCCGCGCGCACGCGCACGGATGCCGCACGCGGGTTCGCCTCGATCTCCGTCAGGCGACGCGGTCTCGGCACCGCGCGTGAGCAGCGCCAGCCACGGCTTCATCGACTCGGGGATGACCGGCAGCCCGTGCGGCACGTCCGGGTGGGCACCGACCGCGAGCGCGTGCTTCACGATGCGGTCCTCCAGCGACTGGTACGACATGACGACGATCCGCCCGCCGACCGACAGGCGGTCGAGGGCCGCCGGGATCGCCCGTCGCAGGGCGTCGAGCTCGCCGTTGACCTCGATCCGCAGCGCCTGGAAGGTGCGCTTGGCCGGGTTGCCGCCGGTTCGTCGTGCCGCTGCCGGGATCGACTCGCGGATCACCGTGACGAGTCGTGCCGACGTCGTGAACGGCTCGACCTTTCGCTCCACCACGACCCGCGCGGCGATGCGGCTGGCGAACTTCTCCTCGCCGTACTGGCGCAGGATGCGGGCCAGGTCGGCGGCGGCATAGGTGTTCAGGACATCGGCGGCCGTCGGCCCCGTCGTCGGGGTCCATCCGCATGTCCAGGGGCGCATCCTGTGCATAGGCGAAGCCGCGGTCGGCCTCGTCCAGCTGCATCGAGGACACCCCGAGGTCGAACAGGATGCCCTGCACCCGGTCGAGCCCGAGCTCCGCGAGCACCTCGGGCAGCTCGTCGTAGACGGCGTGCACGAGCGTGACGCGCTCACCGAACGGCGCAAGGCGCTGCCCGGACAGGCGCAGGGCCTCGGGGTCGCGGTCGAGGCCGACGAGGTGCAGCGCCGGGAAGGTGGACAGCGCGTGCTCGGCGTGGCCGCCGAGCCCGAGGGTCGCGTCGACCAGCACGGCGCCGGGGGCCTCGAGGGCCGGGGCCAGCAGCGCGATCACCCGGTCGCGCAGGACCGGGATGTGGCGGGTCGAGGAGGACATGTCGGGACCTAGGACCAGCGGTCCACGACCGACGCGAGCGCGACGAGCACCCCGCCGGTCAGCGCCAGGGACAGTCCGAGCACGCCGGAGACGCGCAGCGCACTGCGGACCGGGTGCTCGGGCTGGGTGAGGGTGTTCATCTGTCCCCCTTCGAAGAAGGTCGCGGTTGGGCGTGATGACGATGTCGTGCGTCGGCCGTGTGGCCAGGTCCCCGCCCGCCGTTTCCAGCGGGCCCTGGCGCCGGGGAAGTGGCGTCAGGAGCGATGCGAGGAGCGGGAGGAGACCTCACCGCGCGATCGCGCACGAGTGGTCAGAGGCCGGGGAGCACCTCCTCGCTGAGGCCGGAGAAGGCCTCCTCCTGCTCGGCGAGGTAGGCCGCCCAGGTGGCGGCGTCCCAGATCTCGGCCGTGGTGTTCTTGCCGACGACCACGACCTCGCGGGTCAGTCGCGCGTACTCGCGCAGGGCGGGCGGCACGGTGATGCGGCCCTGCGCGTCGGGGATCTCGTGCGAGGCGCCGGAGAACAGGACGCGCTGGTAGGCCTGCACCTTCGGATCGGAGCGGCCAGCCTCGTTCAGGCGCTCGGCGTAGGCGGCGAACTCCGCAGCCGGCCAGACGCCGATCGAGTGGTCCTGACCCTTGGTGAGCACCAGGCCGCCGGCGAGCCCCTCGCGGAACTTCGCGGGGAGGACCAGCCGACCCTTGTCGTCCAGTCGTGGGCTATGGGTGCCGAGGAAGCCGAGAAACATTGGCCCCTCCTCCCCAACTAGCCCCACGCGTATCCCTGGTGACCCCAAGTGGCGCCACTCTACTCCATTCCCCTCCACCGTCAACCACCACGCCCCATGGAAATAGACGGCATCCTCCACCGCTGTCCCCCACGTGGGTCGCCACTCCGAGCCGGATCCCACCTCCCGAGCCGCCTCGGGTGCCGACATACGCTGCGGGGGTGAGCACCCGCAGATCGGCCGCCGTCCTGGGCGCCCTCGTCAGCCTGACGATCGCCGCCTGCAGCGCCCCGCCGGTGGCGGTCCCGACCACCGCCCCGACGACCGCATCGGCCTCCCCCTCGCCCACCGAAACGCCCACGCCCACCGCAACGCCGAGCCCGACCCCGACCCCGACGCCTGCCTACCTGTCCCCGTTGACGGGGCTGCCGGCCGATGGTCCGGCCCCGGTGCTGGTGGTCAAGCTCGACAACACCCGCTCGGCGCAGCCCCATGCCGGGCTCGCAAAGGCGGATGTCGTGTACGTGGAGGAGGTCGAGTACGGCATCACCCGCCTCGCGGCGGTCTTCTCCACCGCGGTGCCGGACCGGATCGGACCCGTGCGGTCGGCGCGGATCACCGACATCGACCTGCTGGCCCAGTACGGCAAGCCGGCGTTCGCCTACTCTGGCGCGCAGCGCAAGATGTTCCCGGTCCTGGACGACGCCGACTTCATCGACGTCTCGCCGCGCACCGGCGGTGAGGGCTACAGCCGCGATGCGAGCCGCTTCGCCCCGTACAACTACTACGTGGACGGCGACGTGGCCCTCGAGCGGGCGCCGCGCGCATCACTCGCCCCTGACCTGGGCTTCGTGTTCGACTCCGAGGTGCCAGCAGGCGGGCTGGTCGCCACCTCCGCAGCGATGGAGTGGGGCTACTCCTCGGCCCGCTTCGACTACCGCCGCAGGACCGGCGAGTACGCCGTGTCCATGAACGGCGAGCGGGCCCGGTCCGAGGGCAGCACCGACGGCCAGAACGCCTCCACCGTGGTCATCCAGTACGTCACCCAGGAGCCGTCCGCGTACTTCGACAAGGGCGGCGGCAACACGCCGCACGCCGAGACGATCGGCACCGGCCGAGCCGTGGTCCTGCGCGACGGCCTCGCATGGCGGACCAGGTGGAGCCGACCGTCCAGCGACGTCGGCACCACGTTCACCCTGGCCGACGGCACGCCGATGGCGTTCAAGCCCGGCCAGGTGTGGGTGGTCCTGCTGGACCGCGATCGCAAGGCGACGGTGAAGCCGCTGACCGAGCCCCCGCCCTCCCGACTGGCCGCCTCCCCGCCGGGCATCCCGACGCCGAGCCCGGCGGCGACCGCATCGGCGACCTAGTCGTCGGCTGCCCCCGTGCGGCCCCAGGCCGCGATCAGGGCCTCCACCGTCGCGTCGGGATCCTGCGCGTTCGGTGAGTGGCCCAGCCCGGGCAGCTCCACCGCCGTCGCCCCGAGGTCGCGGGCCATGCCGATCTGGTCCGCCACGGGCCATGCGTCGTCGTGCTCACCCCACATCACGACCGCGGGTATGCCGTCGAGCGCCGCGCGGACGCGCGCGGTCTGGTCCCGGCGCATGCAGGAGGTGCAGGGCCAGCTCCCGCAGCTGCACGGGGCTGTTCGCATGCCAGCGGTCCTCGAGGAAGGCCGCTACGGCCGGCGGCGGCGGCACGACGTCCTCGGCCTCCTCCATCTCGTGCATGATCCGCCAGATCGTGGCGAGGTCGTGGAGCTCCAGGGCGGCGACGAGGTCCGGCAGGGCCGCCCGGCGCGGGCCGGGCAGCGCCCCCGGGCCGGAGCACAGCAGCAGCAGCGAGGCCGGCCTCAGGACAGCGGAGGCGACCGCCTCCTGTGCCACCAGCCCACCGAAGGAGTGCCCCAGCAGGTGGGGCGCGTCGGTGCGCGCGAACCGGGCCTGGACCACCGCGGCCACGGCGGCGGCATCGGCGGCCAGCAGGTCGAGGGCGTAGTCACCGGACACGTCCGAGGCATCCGACTGGTACTGGCCGAGCTGGTCGAACGCGACGGCGCCCACCCCGGCCTGCGCGAGCCGGGGCACCACCGCGATGAAGTCCTCCTTGCTGCCGGTGAACCCCGGGATCAGCAGGCACCACGCGTCGCTGTCGGCGAGCCCGGCGTGCATGACCGCGCGCTCGGAGCCGCGAACCGGCCAGCGGTCGACCTCAACCCCTGCCGGGAGGTCGACGAACGGCGGCGTGCTCACGGACCGACGCTAGCCGACCGGGCTGCGCCCTTCGATCCGGCGTGCGAGCCTTGGGCCATGACCTCGCGCTGGAGCTATGCGTCCCGCAACTCGATGCTGTCGATCGGATCGGCCAACTCCGTGCTGTCGATCGGATCCGTGGGCTCAGTGCTGAGCATCGGCAGCATCGGCTCGGCGGCGTCGGTGCTGTCGATCGGATCGTTCGCGAGCGCGCTGTCGGTGATGTCGGGCCTGTCGCGGATGGCGATCATGAGCTGGCGGGCCAGTCGTGCCGTTGGCGCTGCCGGCGCGCCCCGCTAGCCGCGCAGCGCCGCGGGATCGGACTCACGCAGCGCCGCCTCGATCGGCGGCGGCGGCTCCAGCGACCGACCACCGTCCACGCCGAGCTCGGCCAGTCGCCGGGCCTGGCGCAACGCCTGGCTGTCGAACGACCCGACGAAGCGGTTGTACCCGCGGACCGCCTGGTCCAGTCCGCGTCGCAGCGAGTCGAGGTGCTCGACGAGCACGCCGAGCCGGGACAGCATCTCGGCCCCCGCGCGCTTGATCTCCTCGGCGTTCTCGGCCATCAGCTGGCGCTGGTATCCGAAGGCCACCGTCCGCAGCAGGGCGAGCATGGTGGTCGGGGTGGCGAGGATGACCTTGCGCTCGAACGCCTTCTCCAGCAGCAGCCCGTCGGCCTCCAGGGAGGCGCTGAGCAGGGACTCCAGCGGAAGGAACATCACCACGAAGTCCGGGCTCATGCGCGAGTCGGAGTACCGCTTCGAGGCGAGCTCCCGGGTGCGGGCCAGCACATCGGCGGCGTGCTTGCGCATGAGCTGATCGCGGGCCACCGGCTCCTCGACCGCGATGGCCTGCCAGTACGCGTCGAAGGGGAACTTCGCATCGACCAGGATCTCGCCGCCCCCGGGCAGCATGACCACGATGTCCGGGCGGCTCGAGCCGTCGGCACCGGGGCGGGAGTCCTGGCGCAGGTAGTGGGTGCCCTCGAGCAGGCCGGCATGGTCGAGCAGGCCCTCGAGCTGCATCTCGCCCCACTGACCGCGGGTCTGCCCACGGGCCAGGGCCGCGGCGAGCTGGGTGGTCGCGTGCTCGAGGGACTGGTAGCGCTCCTGGACCGCGGCGATCTGGGTCGTGATGGTCGCCTCCGCGGCCGTGCGCTGGCGGCTCGCGGAGTCCGCCGCGCGCCGCAGGCCCTCCAGGCTGTCGCGCACCGGGCCGAGCAGGTCCTCCATCGAGCGGGCATCCCCCTGCCGCGCGCGCAGGGCGTCGGCATCGGAACGGGCGAGCCCCAGGGCGCCCTCGAGCTCACTGGCCCGCACGAGCAGGACCCCGCACGCCCGTCCCCAGCGGAGCCAGCCAGCGGTCAGCCCGATCGCCAGGCCGAGCACCAGCGCGAGGACGACGGACAGCGTGATCATCGACTCAGCCATGCCGCGATGCTCCCGCGGCCCCCTGACACTCGCACCGGACACGGTGACCGGACATGCGGACCAGACATGCGGACCATCGTGGTTACAGGGGCCGGGTGCGCTGCCCCACCTGTGACGATGGACAGCGCACCCGGGTCTCCCCCGACCTCGGCGAGCATCGGCCCGCCGAGTCCGCCCGCTCCCCCGAACCGGGCACGACCCACGCTAGGGCGACGGTCTGACACTCACCCCCGGATCTGCCGGCCTGTGGACGCCGCCGGCGTCCACAGGCCCCCTCGGGCCGGCCGGCCCCCGCCGTGGCAGACTCGAGTGCCCGAAATCTCAAGCAGCGCTCGATGGCGGAGGACACGTGGACGGCATCGCGGAGGAGCAGTCCTTCGTCGACGTCGCGTACCAGCGGCTCGATCGCTTCACCGACCACGTCCGCGAGCGGATGGCGGCCATCGGGCGGTCACCGGGCACCGGGACGGCGCAGGACCTCCTCGAGCGCCAGGCCCTCTTCGACAACCTGGCCCAGCAGCTGGCCGCGGCCACGGCCGGCCGGCAGCGCCTGTGCTTCGGTCGCGTCGACCACGACGACGGACGCGTCCAGCACATCGGCCGAATCGGGCTGCGGGACGACGACGGTGAGCCCGTCCTCCTGGACTGGCGAGCGCCCAACGCGGCCGGCTTCTACCAGGCCACGAGCGTCGAGCCGATGGGGCTGCTCCGACGTCGGCGCATCCTCACCCGCGACCACACCGTCACGCACATCGAGGACGAGGACCTCGCCGATCCCACCGTGATCAGCACCGACGCCGCCGCGCGCTCCGTCGAGGCTCCCCGCGACGGCCGGATGGGCGACATCATCGCGACGATCGCCGCCGACCAGGACCGGATCGTGCGCAGCCCGCTCAACCAGGTCACCGTCGTGCAGGGCGGTCCGGGCACCGGCAAGACCGTCGTCGCCCTGCACCGGGCTGCGTGGCTGCTGTACACCTACCGCGACCGGCTGGCGAAGGACGGCGTCCTCGTCGTGGGTCCCTCGGGCGCGTTCCTGCGCTACATCGACCAGGTGCTCCCCAGCCTCGGCGAGACCGACGTCGTGCTGCTGACCCCCGGCCAGCTGTTCCCCGAGGTCTCCACCAGCCTGACCGACGCCGCGGAGGTGGCCGCCGTCAAGGGCAGCCTCGTGATGGCCCGGGTCGTGGCCAACGCCGTGCGCAACAGGATCCGGGTCCCCTCGCAGGACGTCACCATCCGGACCCAGGACGACGTGGTCGTCACGATCACGGCCGCCCAGCTGGCCGAGGCCCTGCGCGGCGTTCCCCGGAACGGCACCTTCCACGCCAACCGCGAGCCGTTCCTTCGGCGCGTCCTCGACATCCTGTGCCGCAACCGAGCCCGCACGCTGGGCGAGGATCCCACCGACCCGGACGTGCGCGAGTCGCTGCTCGCGGACCTCATCGACGACACCGAGGTGCGCCGGACCCTCAATCTCATGTGGCTGCCGATCAGTCCGCAGCGACTCGTGTCCCGCCTGCTGTCCGACCCGCGGACCCTGTCCGATGCCTCGGCCGGACTGCTCAGCGCGAACGAGCAGGGGCTGCTGCTGCGCACTCCCGACGCGCCCTGGACCGTGGACGACGTCCCGCTGCTCGACGAGGCCGCCGAGCGCCTCGGGCAGCGGGTGAGCGCCGCGCGGCCGACCGTGACGCGCGACGAGGACGACTATGCCGAGTTGCGCGTCGTGGACCCGCTGGCCCGCGACCGCCCGACCACCACCGTCGCCGAGCGAGCCCTGAGCGACCGGTCGTGGGTGTACGGGCACGTCGTCGTGGACGAGGCGCAGGAGCTCTCGAGGATGGCCTGGCGTGCACTGGCGCGACGCTGCACCCGCCGCTCGATGACGGTCGTCGGCGACCTCCAGCAGACGACGCATCCGGCAGGGGCCCGCGACTGGTCCGAGGCGCTGGCCTGGGCCGGGGACTCCGTCGACCTTCACACGCTCACGGTCACGTACCGCATCACCCGGCAGACGGCGGCGACCGCGACCGACCAGCTCACGCGGGCTGGCGGCCGTGCACCGGACCTGCGGGCGGTTCGGGACGGCGCGCCCACCGAGCATCTCACCTGCGACCTCGACGACCTCGCGCCATGCATCCTCGCCGGGCTGGAGGGACACGAGGGTCGCGCGGGCGTGATCGTGCCGGACCACCGCGCCGCCGAGCTCATGGCGCGGCTGGCCGCGCACGACCCGCGATTCGGCATCGGCGACGATGCCATCGACGCCCCGATCGCCGTGCTCACGGCGCGGGACACCAAGGGGCTGGAGTTCGACCACGTCTTCGTGGTCGACCCGGCGGCCGTCGCGCGTCAGTCAGCGCGCGGCTCCGACATCTACGTGGCGTGCACACGGGCCACCCAGACTCTCCACCTGTTGTCGGTGTGACACCTGCCGCTGCGCGTCTACCCTGATCTCATGCGGGTGTTCACGATGGCGGGGCCCGGCTCCCAGCGCGGGCTGGAGTACGGCCAGGAGGACGCGGCCGAGATCGCCGCGACCGCGGCCGCCCTGAAGGTCCATCTCGCGGCCGCGGGCCACCCCGCCGGACCACTCGGGCGACGCCTGGCGACCAGCGGGCTGGCGCGAGCCGCGGCCGAGCTCACCCCTGACCTGTGGTCCGAGGTGAACGCCATCGCGCTCGCCAGTCGCGTTCCACTCGAGGACGTCCTGCTGCTCACCTTCCTGGACGAGGTGTGGGCCATGACGGACGCGCTCGGCTGCTCGACTCTCGCCCGCGTCGTCCCCGGGACGCCGGGGACGCCGCCGACCCCGCGCACGACCGAGATCGGCCAGACCATGGACCTCCCCGCGTGGGCCACCGGCCGCATGGTCGTGCTGAGGGTCGGGCCGGTAGCCGGTCCGACGGCGCTGGTCATGGCCTATCCAGGCAGCATCGGGCTGTGCGGCGCCAACGAAGACGGTCTCGGCGTCGCCGTCAACGCGCTCAGGCGCGCGCCCTGGGACGAGGACGGTCTCGGCGTCGCCTTCGTCGTGCGGCACCTGCTCACCTTGTCGACGCTCGCCGACGCCGCCGCGTTCCTCACCGGCGTGCCGCACGCCGCCGGACAGGCCTACACGATCGCCGCACCCGACGGCATCGCGACCTTCGAGGCGGACGGCTCGGGCGTCCGTCGAGTCAGCGAGCCCGGCTGTGCGGCGCTTGCCCACACGAACCACAGCCTGGACTCGGCGAACGGCGCGAACGTCACGCCCAGCGCCTCGTCGCTCGCCCGGCTCGACCTGCTCCGCGGCGCGCTCGACCGGCACGAGCCGTTCAGCAGCGCGCTGAGCGGCGACCTCATCCTGGACGGACACCGCTGGGACGATCCGCATGTCACGCTCGGGGCCTTCCGTGCCGTCGGCTCGGAGGCCTCCGCCCGCTTCATCGACGCGTCGGACATCCGCGCCGGCCGGCACGACTGGTCACGCCTGACCTACGTCTGACCTACGTCTGAGCGGCCGCGACCAAATCGTTGCCGAACCTGCGGAACGCCCGCGCCGAAGGTCGCGTCAACGAAGCAGGAACTCGCGGAGGAGGAGACCCATGCGAGCACGGACCGCACCACTACTGATGGCCCTGGTGGCCACGTTCCTGCTGGCCGGCTGCGCCGGCACGGCGACCAGTGAGGGCGACACCGCCGTCGTGTCGGACGGGCTGTCGGTCGACGGCGGCGCTCCGGCGGTGTCCGGCGAGATGCCGGCCGGCGAGATGATGGTGGAGGACAAGGCCGCCGTCGCCCCTCTGGCCGTGCCGACCGACCGGCAGGTGATCCGCACCGGCTACGTCTCGATGCGCGTCGACGACGTGACGAAGTCGGCGTTCGACGTGCACGCGCTGGTCGCCAAGCGCAACGGACTGATCTCCAACGAGGACACCCAGAGCAGCGGCGGATCGACCTACGCGAACATCACGGCGCAGATCCCCGCGGACGGCCTCGACGCGTTCATCGCCGACGTGTCCGCACTCGGCACGGTGGACTCGATCAACGTGTCGGCCTCCGACGTGACGGCGCAGGTCGTCGATCTCGACGCCCGCATCAAGGCGCTGCAGGCCAGCGTCAACCGCATGACGACCCTCATGGCCCAGGCGACGCGGATCGAGGACCTGCTGGCCATCGAGACCCAGATCTCCCAGCGGCAGGCAGAGCTGGACTCGCTCACGGCGCAGCGCGCCTATCTCGGCGACCAGGTCGCGATGTCGACGATCACCGTGTCCCTGTCACCGAACACGCAGATCGCGGACGTCGATGCACCCGGGTTCCTGTCCGGCCTCGAGAGCGGCTGGGCCGCGCTGGTGTCCGTCGTGACGGTCGCTGTCACCGCCCTCGGCTTCTTCCTGCCGTTCCTGGTGATCCTCGTTCTCGTCGCCATCCCGGTCACGATCGTGGCCGTGCGCCAGGTCCGTCGGCACGGACGGTCGTCGACCCCGGCCGCCACGGCCACCGAGCCGACGAACGCCGACCAGCCGACCGCCTGACGCCCGGGCCAGGTGACCGGCTAGCCGTAGGTGCAGCCGGTCACCACGCCGGACACCAGCGCCACGGTGAAGCGGTCCGGCCGGTAGTCGGAGGTCACGGCCTGCGGCTGACCGTCGATGCTGCCCACGCGAACGCTGTAGCCGTTGGACTGCGCGAACGCGGAGGCCTGGTCGACCGTCATCGTGCCGTCGACCATCTGGCGGCACATGCCGACCATCTGGGCCGAGCCCGCGCCGTCGGCTGTGCTGCCGGCCACCTGCTGGAGGCTGGATGCCACGCTCACCAGCTCACGGAAGGTGAGCCCGGTGCTGCGGATCACCACCGACGTGCTGCCGGGGGCCGTCATCTGCGAGGCCGGGCGCGCTGTCATCTCCAGCGTCCCGCCGGTGCGCAGGACGTCGCCGCGGGTGCAGCGGAACCGCTTCGGGATGGGGCGCGGGTCGCGATCAGCCGGCTGCGCGAAGCACTCGGCATAGACCCGCGCGGTGACGGTGGTGCGCATCCCGGGCGAGCCCAGGCGGATGCGCACGCGCTCGACGAGTGCGCGGCTGGTGCTGACGACCGGTTCGGCCGCCCACCCGGTGTTCGCCCACTTCTCGTCGATCTCGATGCTGGTCGGGCCGCGGCCGTACCGGGTGCCGGCATACGTGTCGCCCGCGACGGCGGCGCCGTTCGCGAAGGCGAGGTTGTCGGCCACCACCGCGAACTGCCGCGTCCGGGACAGGGCAGCGGTGTCGTCAGGCTCCCACAAGGAGCCTGCGGTGCCCAGTCGGGCGGCGGCCTTGTCCCAGCTCGAGGCCCGCTCGTCCACGTCGAACGCGGAGTCGGCCGCCTCCGCGACGCCCGACCCCGCCAGCGCGACCGTGGCGGCGAGCATGCCCGCTGCCGCGGCGCGACGCGTCAGCTCAGCCATACGTGCACGCGACCACGACATCACCCTCGACCTCGAAGGTGAAGCGGTCCTCGCGGAAGTCCATCGTCAGCGCCTGCGGCTGGCCATCGATCGTGCCGACCCGTGCCACATACCCGTTCGACTCGGCGAGGGCGGTCGCGTCGTCGGTGCTCAGGCCGTCCGCCACCATCTGGTCGCACAGGGCCATCATCTCGGCCGAGCCGGGCGTCCCGGCGCTTGCCATCGCCGATGCTGCGGCCGATGTGGCCGCCGTGCTGGGGCTGTCGGTCGACGACGAGCATCCGGTCAGGGTGGCGAGGCCTACCGCGGCGACGGTCGATGCGATGAGCAGTGCTGGTGTGGTGCGCATGGTGCCTCCTGGGTCGTGTCGGTCAGTGCTGCTGGTAGGACGAAGGATCCGTGGGTTCGTCGGAGGGGTGGTGATCCGACGAGGCTACGGGCGAGGGCTCGTCGCGTGCGACACCGCGGGTTCCGAAACCCGGGATGCTCACCACCCAGTCGTAGATCACGCTCGTGCGCAGCACGACGTCCTGCACGGACCGGTTGGCGCCGCTGACGATCACCCAGAGCAGGCCGAACGGGAAGGTCGTGCAGAAGGCCGAGCGCAGCGCCGCGCCGAGCCAGCGCGGGTGCCGGCCGCGGTAGTTGACCACCCGCAGGCCCATGACCAGGTTCCCGACCGTGCGCCCGGAGGTCGCCCAGCACACGGTCCAGTAGGCCCAGTTGAGCGCGTACCCGTACAGGACCATGGCGCCGACTCCGGGCACCCGATCGCCCTGCGCCCCAACGGGCGTCGTGGAGGAGGCCGGATTGACGATGAAGGAGAGCATCCAGATGACGGCGATGGTGCCGAGCACGGTCAGGAACACCAGGCCGACGTCGATGCTGGCGGCGACCGCGCGGCTGACGAAGCCCGGCCCGCTCGCCCTGGAACGCCGATGACGTCGCTGGGCAGCGAGGGCACCTGGTGGTCGGGCGCCGCGCCCGCGCGCAGGCCCTCGCGGTACTCGCGGAAGGTGGTCATGTCAGCTTCTCGCCCTCGCCCAGCGGAGGCGTCGGCTCACGGAGCTCCTCGGCCATCCGGCTCGCGAGCGACTCCGGGCTCGCCGGGGGCGTCCACCTTGCGCTGACGTCGTCGCAGGATCACCCGATCGGCGAGGCGCGACACCAGCTGGTCGGCGCCGACCCCCTGCTTGCGGACGTGCTCACGGCGTCGCCGGCGATGCCGCTCGTGGAGTCGCGGATGATCTGCGGGCAGGTCGATCTCGTCGATGACGTAGTTGGCCAGCGGGATGATCGGAACCCGGTCGATCACCGCGTCGATGTCGGCCTCGGCGACCAGCGCGTCGATGTCGACCCGGTCGATGACCAAGGTGGTCAGGTCGAGCCCGTCGAGGGCGGCGTTGACGATGCGGTTGAGGTCGACCTGCTCGATCACCACGTCCGTGAGGTCGATCCGCTCGATGATCGCGTCGGCGATGGCCGGCACGAGCCGGTCGAGCGCGGCATTGACCGAGGACGTGACGGCGTACGTGATCGGTCTGCTCGACGAGGGACACCATCGTCGTGGCCGTGTAGGCGGCCATTCCGACGCTGTTGGCCAGCACCTCGCGCAGGGTCTCGACGGGGTTCGGCGGACCGCGACCGGGCCGGCCGCGTGACGAGCACGACCTCCTGGCGTGGCTCCGCGGGGCTCGTCATGGTCACATCATGCTTTACGAGCCGCCCCGCGTCAGGCCTCGGGCATCACCAGCGGGCCGGTCTTGGCCGCCGGGAAGTAGTCCTGGCCGATGCCGCTGGTGCGCTTGGGGATCATGACCGAGCGGAACCACGACACGATCTCGTCGCCGTCCTGGTTCAGGCCGCGCGTCTTCATCCGGATGATGCCCATCTCCGGGCGCGACGAGGACTCGCGCCGGTCCAGGCAGATGCTCTCGGCGTAGATGGTGTCGCCGATGTAGACCGGGTGGGTCAGCTTGATGTCGGTCCAGCCGAGGTTCGCGACCGCGTTCTGGCTCATGTCGATGACCGACAGGCCCAGCACGAGCGCCACCGTGAGGCCGGAGTTGACGATGATCCGTCCCCCGGTGATCGGGTTGGACTGCCGCCAGGTGGGCGTTGAAGTGGTTCTGGTTCGTGTTGCAGGTCAGCAGGGTGAACCAGGTGGAGTCCGCCTCGGAGATGGTGCGACCGAACGGGTGCTGGTACACCGTGCCCACCTCGAAGTCCTCGAAGAACCGGCCGAGCTGGGCGGGGATCACGGTGGGAGTCGTCTCGTCGCTCATGCCCGCATCCTGCCGCTTCAGGTGACGGAACGGCGGATCGGGGTGACAATGGGCCATGGCCACCCCGCAGACCGACGCAGTCACGTGCCGCGGGCACGTCGCCATGCCGCCACGCTGGAGGAGGCCCGCGCCGTCGTCGCGGACATCGCCGCCAGCGTCGAGCGGGTCATCTCGGGCAAGCCGGAGGCCGTGCGGCTGTCCCTCGTCACCCTCCTCGCGGAGGGCCACCTGCTCATCGAGGACGTGCCCGGCGTCGGCAAGACCATGCTCGCCAAGGCCCTCGCCCGCAGCATCGACTGCACGATGCACCGCATCCAGTTCACCCCCGACCTGCTGCCCGGCGACGTCACCGGCGTCAGCGTCTTCGACCAGCGCACGAGCACCTTCGAGTTCCGGCCCGGGGCCGTCTTCGCGCACATCGTGCTCGGCGACGAGATCAACCGGGCCTCGCCCAAGACCCAGTCGGCACTGCTCGAGGCCATGGAGGAGCAGCAGGTCACGGTCGACGGCCACACGCATCCCGCTGCCGCAGCCGTTCATGGTCATCGCGACGCAGAACCCGGTCGAGATGGAGGGCACCTACCCGCTGCCCGAGGCCCAGCGCGACCGCTTCCTCATGCAGATCAGCCTCGGCTACCCGGACCGCGCCGCCGAGGTGGCGATGCTCGACACCCACGAGCTCAGCGACCCGCTGGCCGACGTCACTCCCGTCACCGATGCCGCCACCCTGCGGCGGCTGCGGCAGGTGACGCGGACCGTCTTCGCCGCGGACAACGTCAAGCGGTACGTCGTCGACGTCGTCGCGGCGACCCGACGCGAGCCGCTGCTGCGCCTCGGCGCCTCGCCGCGCTCGAGCGTCCACCTGCTGCAGGCCGCCAAGGCGCTGAGCCTGCTCAAGGGCCGCGACCACGTCCTGCCCGACGACGTGCAGGCGCTGGCGCCCTCCGTGCTCGCGCACCGCGTGCTGCTGTCGACGGAGGCGCATCTCGACCGTCGCACCGCGGCCTCCGTGGTCACCGACGTCGTCGTCGCGCGTCCCCGTGTCCTAGCGCCATGCACAGCCTGACGACCCGCGGGCGCACGCATGGTCGCCGCAGGGCTGATCGGTGCCGGGGCCGGCTGGGGGCTCGGGCAGCCGGCCGTCACCGCCGTCGCCCTCCTGCTCGTCCTCCTGCCCGTGCATCGGCGTCATCGTCGTGCGACGGTCGCGATTCGTGCTCGGCAGCGCCCGCGCCGTCCACCCGGCCCGGATCCCGTTCGGCACCGAGGCCGAGGTCGTCCTGACCGTCGAGAACGGGTCGCGGCTGGCCAGCGGCGCGCTGCTGCTGGAGGACACGGTTCCCGACGGCGCTGGGCGCCCCGGCCCGCCTGCTGCTCGATCGCATCCCGCCGCGAGCCCAGCGCTCGGAGCGCTACCACGTCGTCGGCCACCAGCGCGGACGCCAGCGCATCGGCCCGCTCACGGTGACGGTCACCGACCCGTTCGGCACCGCCGCACTGTCACGGGCCTTCGAGGGCACCAACGCCGTCATGGTCACCCCGGAGATCGTCGCGCTCGGCACCGCCGGCGCGAGCATGGCCGCCGGGCGGCCAGGGCGAGACCATGTTCCGCGCCATCTCCGCGCGCGGCGACGACGACCTGCTGCCGCGCGAGCACCGGCCCGGCGACGACATGCGTCGCATCCACTGGCGCGCCACGGCCCGTCAGGGCGAGCTCATGGTCCGTCGCGAGGAGCAGGCCTGGCACAGCTCGCTGACCGTCGTGCTCGACGATCGCGAGCGGGCGCACCACGGCGCCGGTGCGTCCTCGACGTTCGAGTGGGCCGTGTCCGCGGCGGCGAGCGTCGCCGTCCACTACCTGCGCAGCGGCTGGCGGCTGGCCGTCCTGACCTCGTCGGGGCGCGTGCTGTCCGAGGCCCAGGGCGCGTCGGGCGCCGAGCTCGACTCCGTGCTGCAGGCGTTCGCCGACGTCCGGCTCACCTCCGCGCCCATGGCGACCGAGCCTGGGCCTGGACGCCGCGGCGGCCACCGCGGTCGTCGCCGTGCTCGGCCGCCTCACCGAGGACGACACGCAGGCGCTGGCCCGCCCGGCCGCGTCCTTCGCCGGCTGCCTGCTCCTGGAGCCGGGGCCGGTCGACCACCTCGCGGGCGCAGGGCTGGCGGGTCGCCACCTGGACCCGGGGCACCGTCGGTGGCGCAGGCGTGGAGCAGCATCGCGCCCGACGCGACCCGGCCGCAGCCGGTCGCGGGGTCACCGCGATGAGCGGCTGGACGCTCGTGCGCAGCCGGGCCCGCCTCGCGGACACCACCGTGTCGGCGGTGGCCGTGCTGCTCGCGCTCGCTCTGCCTCATCCCGCTGTTCCACGACCTCAGCTGGCTGCTGCCCGCGGTCGACGGTCGTCGCGGCGATCGGCGTCGCTGGGGCGGTCGCGCGCGGCCTGGCCGATGCCGCTGCCCTTCGTCCCGCTGGTCGAGGCGCTGACGCTCCTGCTCGGTCGCTCACCGCGATGTTCGCCGGCGACCAGGCCTGGGCCCGCCTCGTGCCGACCGCGCGAGGCGTGGGACGCCCTGCGCCTGCACCTGCAGACCGGGCTGGTCGACGCCCGGCGCTACTCCGCGCCGGCGCCCACCAGCACCGGGCCTGGTCCTGCTCGCCGTCGGCGGCGTCGGACTCGTCGCGCTGTGCACCGACACGCTGTTCGTGTCGGTCCGCACGCCGCTGCTGGCCGGGCTCGCGCTCATGTCGCTGTACCTCGCGCCGGCCTTCATGCTCTTCGGCGGGCGCACCGTGGTGGGCCTTCCCGCTGCCGGCGCTCGGGCTGGCTGCTGATCCTGGCCGCCGACCAGCGCGACCGCGTGCGGCGACTGGGCCGGGCTGCCGGACATCACCCGGGTCCGCGGGCTGTCGACGGTGGCCCGACGGACCGGCGTGGTGGCGGTCGTCCTCGCCACGGCGGTGTCGATCCTGCTGCCCGTGCGCGCCGGCGGCCGCGCTGGCGCAGCGGCGAGGGCGCCGGGGCGGGCACCGCGGCGTCGGACGCGCCGATCATCTTGGATCCGCTGGTCTCCATGCGCCGCAGCCTCATCCTGGCGACCGACTCCGAGGTGCTCTCGCTACCGCACCAACGCCGGCGCCCCGTCGTACCTGCGGGTGACCGTGCTGGAGGACTTCGACGGCCAGACGTGGCGCCCGCGCGCCGGCCCTGGACACCGGACGGGACGCGGGAGTCGCGCTGCCGGGCAACGTGCTGAGCGCGCTCGTGGCCGAGAACGGCGTGAACCGGGTCACCGGCGGGGCGAGCTTCACGTACGACATCCGGGTCGCGCAACCTGCAGAACACCTACCTGCCCGCTGCCCTACCCGATCTCCGAGGTCGACGACATCAGCGGGCTCGGCGACGACTGGAGCCTCGACCCCGCCACCGGCATGGCGTTCTCGCAGGAGGTGCCCGCCACCGGGCCTGGCGTACCAGGTGGCCGCCCTCGACCCGCAGATCCAGGTCGGCCAGCTGCGCGACTCGACCGCCGCGACCGGGGACCTGTGGCCGCAGCTCAAGGTCCCCGGCGGCATGTCCCCGTCGATCAAGCAGACCGCCCTCGAGGTCACCGCCGAGGCCACCACCGCCTACGACAAGGCGCTCGCGCTGCAGCGCTGGTTCACCCGCGAGGGCGGGTTCACCTACAGCACGAGCGTGCAAGAGCGGCGCCGACGTCGACTACATCGCGGAGTTCCTCGACGAGCGCGTCGGCTACTGCGAGCAGTTCGCCGGCGCGATGGCCGTCATGGCCCGCACGCTGGGCATCCCCTCGCGCGTCGTCGTCGGCTTCACCCAGGGCGCCGAGGACGCGACGGGCCTGTGGCACGTCACCGTGCGCGACGCGCACGCCTGGCCGGAGCTGTGGTTCGACGGGGTCGGCTGGGTGCGGTTCGAGCCGACGCCGCGCTCCGGCGGCGACGGTGCTGACCCCGGACTACGCCCGCTCCGTCCGATGCCGCCGGGTCGCAGGTGCCCGAGCAGCGTCCGTTCCGCGACCTCGAGGGCTTCACCCCGGCACCGGCGCGACATCGAGGCCGGATCGGCACCGTCGTGCCCGTGCGCTGGTCGTCGATCCTGCTCGTCGTCGCGCTGGCCGCTGGCGGCCTGGCCGATGGCGCGCCGGCGCGTGCGCCGGCGCGGTCGCCTGCACCGCCGCGACTACGCCGGCGCGGTCGACGGGGCATGGGCGGAGGTGGCGCGACCTCGCGGTCGACTTCGGCCAGCCGTGGTCGGCCAGCAGCACGCCGCGGCAGGCGGCCGAGCGGCTGGCGCGCGGGATGAGCCCGGCGGCCACGGCGGCGCTGCGGCGGCTGCGGGTCCAGGTCGAGCAGGTGCGGTACGCGCCGCCGCGGGACGAGCGGGGTCCGGGCGCGGGGATCGATGCGGCCTCGGAGAGGGCCGGGGCGGTGCGGGCGGACGTGGCGGTGGTCGCCAGGGAACTGCGGGGCCGGGTGCGCTGGCAGGCCCGCGTGGCCGCCTACTGCTGGCCGTCCTCCGAACGACGACGCCAGCGGTCCTCCATGCGGTCCATGAACCCGGAGGACTTCGCCGGGCCGGCCGCGGGCGGGCTCGGCGGGCGGCTGCCGCCTCGTCGGCCGGACGCGCGCCGAAGGCGGAGTAGACGATCACCGAGCCGACCAGCATGACGATGAAGCCGAGCACGCCCAGCGCGATGATGGTGGTGGCCACGCCGGCGATCAGCAGGCCGAGGCCGGCGAGGATGCCGAGCACGCCGAGGGCGGCGCGGCCACGCGCGGCGCGGGCGCCGGGCGCCGAGCGCAGGCTGGTGGCGAACTTCGGGTCCTCGGCGTAGAGGGCCTTCTCCATCTGCTCGAGCAGACGCTGCTCATGCTCGGAGAGCGGCACGAGGAACCCCCTTTCGCCGGACCGGCGAGATCACGAGAGATCCCGTGGGCCGCCCCCACCCCTGTGGGGACGCTCCAAGAATAGGCACGATCCCCTCGGAGGGAAACCCGTACCCCGGATTCGTCGGCGCGTCGCGTCACCGGCGCCTGCCGTCGGAGTCCGGGTCGACCAGCCGGGCCGGTCGCACGGCGTCGGATCCGAACCGGGCCCGCAGGGCGTCGACGGCCACCTCGGCCTCGCGCCGACCGTGCTCGTGCTCGCCGAGGATCAGCTGCTGCGGGGCGGTGGTGGCGTCCGCGAGGTTCTCCATCCGCACGCCGACCAGGCGGATGCGCACGCGCTGCAGGCCGAGCGCGTCGTACAGCCCGCGGACGGTGTCGTAGATCTCCTTGCCGACGTCGGTGGGCCGGGCCAGGGTGCGGGAGCGGGTGATGGTGCTGAAGTCGGCGAACCGCACCTTCAGCGCAGACGGTGCGGCCGACGTAGCCCGGCGGCCCGCAGCCGGCACGGCGACCTGGTCGGACAGGCGCAGCAGGTGCGCGTGGATGACCTCGGGATCGTCGATGTCGTGCTCGAAGGTCTCCTCGTTGCCGACGCTCTTGTCCGGCTCGTGCGGGTTGACCGACCGTGGGTCACGGCCCCAGGACAGCTCGTGCAGGTGCGTGCCGGCGGCCTGGCCGAGGGCCCGCTGCAGCGTGTCGAGCGGGGTGTTGGCGATGTCGCCGACCGTGCGCAGCCCGAGCCGGGTCAGCTGCTCCTCGGTCTTCTCCCCCACCCCCCACAGGGCGCCGACGGGCAGCGGGTGCAGGAAGTCGATGACCCGGTCGGCGGGCACGACGAGCAGGCCGTCGGGCTTGGCCCGGGTGGAGGCGAGCTTGGCGACGAACTTCGTGGTGGCGACGCCGACCGAGCAGGTGATCTGCTGCTCGTCCTGCACGCGGGCCCGGATGAGCTCGGCGATGGCGGTCGGGCTGCCGAGCCGGCGCAGCGCGCCGGAGACGTCGAGGAAGGCCTCGTCCAGGCTCAGCGGCTCGACGTAGCGGCGTGATCGAGCCGAACAGGGCCATGACGTTGCGGCTGACCTGCGCGTACTGACGGTGGTCGGGCTCGATGACGACCGCCTGCGGGGCGATGCGCCGGGCGCGGGACATCGGCATGGCCGAGTGCACGCCGAGGGCGCGGGCCTCGTAGGTGGCCGAGAGCACCACGCCGCGGTTGCCGCCGCCGCCGACGATGACGGGGGTGCCGTGCAGCTCGGGGCGCGTGCGCAGGGACACCGAGGCGTAGAACGCGTCCATGTCGACGTGCAGGATCGTGCAGCCGGCGTCGTCGGCGCCGAACCCGATGCGACCCGTGGGTCGGCGCACCTGGCTGCGGCTCATGCCCTCATCCTCCTACCATCCGTGCTCGAGCGATCCGTGCTCGAGCGATCCGTGCTCCGTCGGCGATCCGTGCTCCTACCATCCGCTGCTGCCCGGGCTGCTGTGCCACAGCTTGACCGGCGGCCGCGAGGTGTCCGGTCCGGCCGGCTTGATGTCGGCGTAGGGGGACTGCCGGAACCCGCTGGCGTGCACGAGCACCCGACGCCGTGCCGGAGCGGCGTCCGGTGCCACCTCGGCGCGCACGAGTGCCTCGACCGCCGGCAGCCCCCCGTCCTGCCAGGTGCGTCGCACCTGCCCGAGCTCCCAGCACCCGGTGGCCCGGATCGACACCCCGCGCGGCCCGGTGCGTCGCACCTCCCCCCGGACCAGCAGCAGCCAGGACGAGAACACCGTGCCGGCGTAGGGCCCCTGCGCATCGTCGAAGAAGGTGGCGTCGACCGGTCCGGTCGAGTCGTCGAGGGTCAGGAAGATGACCCGGCGGCCGCTGCGCACCGGCGGGGTCTGCGTGGCGACCTTGACCCCGGCGACGAACACCTCGCTGCGCGAGCGCTGCCGCAGCAGGTCACGCGCGCGCACGACGGCCATCCCCCCGGCGGCGAGGTCGTCGAGCATCGACGCGTAGAAGTCGGCCAGGTGCGCGCTGACGTCCATGCCCAGCACCTCGAGCTCGGCACTGACCCGCTCGGCCGAGGTCATCTCGGGCAGCCCGGACGCGGTGAAGGAGGACGGGTCGGCGAACGGCTCCGGCAGCGTGTCGTACAGGCCGAGTGCCAGCTGCGCGTGCGTCGTCGACCCCCGCGCCGACCCCCGGGTGTACCGGTCGAGGTCGGCGACCTGCAGCAGCAGGTCGCGACGGGTCATCCGGCCGCGCTGGCGCATCGCCGGGGGGATGTCGAGGCCGTACATCGCGTCGAGGCCGCCGGAGACGATGACGCGCTCGGCCGTCGGCCGCGACATCCCGCTGCGCTGCCACGCGTCGGACAGCGAGGAGTACGGCTGCCCGGCGATGACTCCCGCCACCTCGTCCGCGCTGATGCCCTTGACGTCGGTGAGCGGGACCCGGACGCCCTCGCGGCCGTGCGGGTCGACCTCGACGCGGTAGACGTCGGTGGAGGCGTTGATGTCCAGGCCGAGCACCGCGACGTCGCGGTTGCGCGCGTCGTCGAGGATGAGCCGCTTCGGGTACATCCCCGGGTCGTGGGTCAGGATGCCGGCGTAGAAGGCGGCCGGGTGGTGCGCCTTCAGCCACGCCGACTGGTAGGTCGGCAGCGCGAAGGCCGCGGCATGGGCCTTGCAGAACCCGAAGGACGCGAACGCGCGCAGCACGTCCCACACCCGCTCGACGGTCGGCAGGTCGTAGCCGCGCCGCAGCGCCGCGGGGTAGAACCACGCCCGCACGTCGTCCTGGCCGTCCGGGGCGCCCATGCTGCGCCGGGTCTCGTCGGCCTCCGCCAGCGAGCAGCCGGTCATCGTCGCCACGATGCGCAGCACCTGCTCGTGGAACACCACCACTCCGCAGGTCTCCTCCAGCGCCGGGCGCAGGTCGTCGTGCAGGTAGACCGGCTCGCTCCAGCCCTGGCGCGCCCGCAGGAACGGGGTGACCATGTCGGACTTGACCGGCCCGGGCCGGAACAGCGAGATGTCGATGATGAGGTCGCCGAAGGTCGCCGGGGCGAACTTCCCGATCAGCTCGCGCTGGCCGGGCGACTCGATCTGGAAGCAGCCGAGGGTCTGGGCCGACTGCACGAGCGCGAACGTCGCGGGGTCGTCGAGGTCGCTGTCGTCGAGCTCGATGCGCTCGCCGGTCGTGCGCTCGATCTCGTCGATCGCGTGCGCCATCGACGACTGCATGCGGATGCCGAGCACGTCGAGCTTCAGCAGCCCCATCTCCTCGACGTCGTCCTTGTCGAAGTGGCTCATCGGGAAGCCGGCGGCGCTGCGCTCCACCGGGGTCCGGTCGAGCAGGGAGGCGTCCGACAGCAGCACCCCGCACGGGTGCAGGGCCACGTGCCGCGGCAGCCCGTCGAGCTTCTCGACGAGGTCGAGGAAGGTGTCGAGCCGGCCGGCGGCGGCCAGCCGGCCGAAGCCGGAGGTGCGCAGCTCGGGCAGGTCGGCCAGGGCGTTGCGCGCGTCGCGGGCCCGGATGTGCGGGAAGGACTTGGCGAGGGCGTCGACCTCCCCGGCCGGCATGCCGAGGGCGGCGCCGACGTCGCGCACCGCGTGCCGCACGCGGTACGTCTCCATCATCGACACGCAGGCCGTGCGCTCGACCCCGAAGCGGTCGAAGATCCACTGGTAGATCTCCTCGCGGCGCGCGGACTCCACGTCGATGTCGATGTCGGGCAGCGCGCGCCGCAGCGGCGACAGGAACCGCTCCATCAGCAGGCCGTGCCGGATCGGGTCGACCCCGGAGATGCCGAGCAGGTGGTTGACCAGGCTGCCGGCCCCGGACCCGCGGGCGGCGACCCGCACGCCGCGCTCCTTGATGAGCGCGACGACCTCGGCGACGGTGAGGAAGTACCCGGCGAACCCCAGGTAGGTGATGGTCTGCAGCTCGTCGGCCAGTCGGTCGGTGGCCTGCCGGCGATCGTCGGCGCGGGCGTAGCGGTGCGGGATCGCCTCCTCGCACCGCTGGCGCAGCAGGGCGGTGGCCCGCTGGTCCGCCTCCTGCACCGGGATCGGCTGCCGCAGCAGCACGTCGAGCTCGGGGACGAAGACCTCGCCCAGGCCGAGGTCCGCCGGGGTCGAGGGCGCAGTGCTCGGCCAGCAGCTGGGTGTCGGCGACGAGCCGACGGCCGTCGCGCTCGCCGGCCGCGACGGCGATCTCGTCGGCGACCTGCGCCATCTGCCGGGCGTCCTTGACGAAGCCCTCGCCGTTGTCCGGCGTGATGTGCCGGGACACCAGCGGCACCAGCCGTCGCGCCGAGTCGAGCACGTCGGCCACCCGCGCGTCCTGGGGGTCCAGGTAGCGCACCGCGTTGGTGAGCACCACCGGGAGCCGCTGCTCGCGCGCCCAGCCGAGCATGGCCGCGGCGGTGGCGGTGGCGTGGCGGTGCCGGCCGGCGGTGCGGTGCGAGGCGACCGCCAGGCCCAGCCGCCGGCCGAAGATCGCCCGCCACGGCCGGATCACGCCCTCGGCCCGGTGCACCCGCTGGGAGGTGAACAGCCGGCCCACCTCGGAGTCGGCGGTCAGCAGCGCGACCAGCCCCTCGTGATGCTCGCGCAGGATCCCCCATGTCAGCCATGGCCGGCCGCGCTCGGTGTGGTCGCCGGTGTGCGCGGCCGAGACCAGCCGGCACAGCGACGCCCAGCCCCGGGCGTCGGTGGCCAGCAGCAGCACCCGCGGCCGGTCCTCGTCGATCCAGGTGCCCCCGTGCGCCGGTGAGCGCCGCGTGCCCCCGTGCGCCGGCGAGCGCGTCGGCATCGCGACCGCGGTGGTCTCCTCCATCGCGAGGTCGACCCCGAGCACCGGACGGATGCCGGTGGCCTTGCAGGCCAGCGCCCACCGCACCGCGCCGTACAGGCCGTCGCGATCGGTCAGGCCCATGATCGGCTGGCCGAGCTCGGCGGCCCGGTCGGCGAGGGCCTGCGGCGTGGCGGTCCCGTACTGCAGGGAGTAGCCGGACGCCACGTGCAGATGGCTGAAGGTCATGGATGTCCTGATCGAGGAGAGGTCACGGCGTGCGGCGACCGGCCGGACGGCGGATGCGACGGCGGATGCGACGGCGGATGGGGACTCGGCGCGTCACAGGAGCGCCGAGTCCCCACCGCTCTACCCGACGTGCAGCAGGACGCTGCTCATCGCCACCAGCGCCACCTGGTGCGGAACGCCGAGGACCTCGCAGACGCGGACGAGGAAGGCGTCCGCGGCTCGGACGAGGTCGTCGGCCTCCCGATGCGTGACGCAGTCCAGCCCGGCCTCGGCCGCCGCCCGCTTGCGCGCGCCGGCGGCGAAGAACTCCGACCACTCCCCCAGCTCCGGGGCCACCTGGGGCAGCACCACCCAGACGCTGAGCACGCGCGAGCGTCGGGACGAGGGCCGGCCCCGGGAGGCGAGGACGGCGGCGGCGGCCCGCAGGGCGGCCAGGTGCGCCGCGGCATAGCGCTCGGCCGCCGTGGCCGCGATGCTCGCCTCGGTCAGGCTGCGGCGGGCCGAGCCCAGCAGGTCGTCCGTCGACCGGGACACGGTCGATCGGGACAGCGGCGACCGGGAGGCAGGGGTGCGGGTCAGGGGTCGAGGCATCGTCATGTCGGGCTCCGGTCTAGTCGAGGACCCGCCCCATCCCCCATCGCCAGCCATCGCCGCGAGGGGTGCGGTACAGGTCGTACACACCGGTCGTCCCGGTGCGTGGTGCTGCCTCGACCCGCCAGACATGTCGCTGGCCGCTCACCCGGTCGGTCCGGCTGCTGCCGGCCCACCAGGGCAGTGCCTCGACCCAGTTCGCCACGACGGCGCGGACGGCGTAGCGCCGACCCCGCCAGCGGAAGACCGCCGGTGCTCCGTCCGTGCCCGCCACCACCTCGATGGACTCCGACCGGTAGCGGCGGCTCATCTGCCGCCCCTTCCGACCGGAACCTCGGTCACCGGGGCCGGGGTCGAGGCGGCCCCGGTGGCCGAGGTGGTGTCCGAGGCCCAGCCGCGAATCCGGGCCTCGAATCGGTGTGTTCGAACACCTGTTCGAACACCGGCAACGCTAACCCCCACCCCTGACAGCCGTCAACCCCCATCGGCTGGCCGGAGAACTCGGCTTCACAACCGCACAAGCGCGATCATGTCCGCATGACCGCATCGGCCCGCCCTCGGGCGCACGAGGGTGCCTCGGGTTCGGCGACTGCGCCGGTCCCGGGATCCGACGCGGTCCCCGGCCAGACCGCCTCCCCCAGCGAGCGCACCCAGCTCCAGCGGCTGCAGGCGACCTTGGACTCCATGCTCGACCCGTTCATCCGCCTCGACGCAGTCCGCGACGCGGGCGGTGCACTCATCGACCTGCGCTATGCGGAGGTCAACAACGCCGCAGTCGCGTACAACCGGCTCACCCGCGAGCAGATGATCGGCGCTCGGCTGCTCGACCTGTTCCCCGGCCAGCTCGAACACGGCCCCCTCCGGGACTACTTCCGCACCATCGAGACCGGCGAGCCCACCGTGTTGCAGGAGTATGCGTACGCGCACGAGGTCCTCGGCCAGGAGCGGCGGTACGACATCGTCGCCACGCGCGCCGGGGACGGGATCGCGCTCACGTGGCGCGACGTCACCGATCGACACCGCGCCGCACAGGAACTGGCGGCCAGCAAGGACATGTTCAGGCTGCTCGCCGAGAACTCCTCCGACGTCGTCATCCTGCGCGACGAGCACCTGCGCATCCTGTGGGCATCCCCCTCGACCGCCAGCGTGCTGGGCGTCGAGGTCGCCGACGTCGTCGGGAGGCCCGTCACCGAGTTCGTCGACCCGGTCGACGTCACCGCCATGACGGTCGCGATCGACGAGGCGCACGCGTCAGGGATCGGACTGCACTATCGCATCCGCGTGCGAACCGGGGCGGGCGAGTACCGGTGGTTCGAGGGCAGGAACCGGCCCATCGCGACCCGACCGGGTGAGCCACCGCACTGGGTGGTGAGCCTGCAGGACATCGACGAACGGGTCCGTGCCGAGCAGGACCTCGTCCAGCGCGAGGAGCTGTACCGCCTGCTCGCGGAGAACACCCACGACGTGATCCTGCTGGCCGATCCGGACACGCGGATCTCATGGGCGTCACCGTCCAGCGAGTCGATCCTCGGGTGGGGACCAACCGACCTGGTCGGGCATCGCTCCACCGAGTTCATCCACCCCGACGACGTCGCGACGCTGCGGGCCGACGTCGAGCGCAGCACCCGCACCGGCGAGGCGATCTACCCCCGCTACCGCTGGCGTCGGCCCGACGGCACCTACCACTGGATGGGCGCCTCCGGACGCCCGGTCATCGACGAGCGCACCGGGGACCCGCATCGCGTCGTGACAATGCGCGACGTCGATGCCCAGGTCCGGGCCGAGTCCGAGCTCGCCCAGAGCGAGGCGCTGTACCGCCTGCTGGCGGAGAACTCGACGGACGTGATCATCCTGGCCGGCGCAGACCGGGTCGCCCAGTGGGTCTCGCCGTCGGTCACCACCATGCTCGGCTGGCAGCCGGATGACCTCGTCGGCCGGCCTCCCGACGGCGTCATCCATCCCGACGACCTTCCGGGCATCGCGGGCCAGCACGCCTCGACCATCGACGGGCGCGACGGAACCCGCGAGCGGTACCGGGTGCGGTGCGCCGATGGTCGGTACCGCTGGGTCGAGGCGGCGACGCGCCCGGTTCAGGGCGATCCGGGGGCCGATGCTCGCGTCGTCGTGCGGCTGCGCGACATCGACGATCAAGTGCGGGCCGAGAACGACCTCACCCAGCGCGAGGAGCAGTACCGCCTCCTCGCCGAGAACGCGTCCGACATGGTCGTCCAGGTGGAGCCCGACGGGACCGTGGTCTGGGCCTCACCGTCGGTGCGCGGGATGCTCGGCTGGGATGTGGAGGAGCTCGTCGGAATCGACAGCCTGGCGCTCGTCCACCCCGACGACCGGAGGCGGGCGCGGGACGCGCGCCTCGAGGGCGCATCCGGCCGCCCCGCCGTCGGCGAGTTCCGCATCCTGCGCAAGGACGGATCCGCGCTCTGGACCTCGCTGACGATCCATCCCGTCCCGACCGACACCGGGTTCGCCCGGATCCTCGCGCTGCGTGACATCCAGGACGAGGTCGAGGCACGCACCCGGCTGGACTTCGCGCTCAGGCATGACCAGTCGACCGGCCTGCCGACCCGGGCAGTGGTGGCCGACATCCTGCGCGACGAGCTCACGCGGGCCAGCGACCCGAGCGGGATCGCCGTCCTGACCATCGGCGTCGACCTGCTGAAGGACGTGAACGATGCCTACGGCCATGCGGCCGGCGATGTCGTGGTCGCGGCTGTGGCCGACCGTGTCATCTCGGCCGTGGGGCGCTCGCACGTCGTGGGACGTGGCACGGGCGACGAGTTCATGGTCATCCTGACCGACATGCTCGATCCCGCCGAGGCGGCGGCGATCGCCGAGCGCGTGCGTATCGGCGTCCACGGGGAGCTGGCGCTCACCGACCGGACGGTCGCGCCCACGGTCAGTATCGGAATCGCGATGGGGCGTACCGACGGATCGTCGGAAGACCTGCAGCAGGAGGCGACGCTCGCCCTGCATCGCGCCAAGGAGCTCGGCCGCGATCGCTGGGCCTTCGCCGACGCCGACCTGGCCCGGGCCGCTGCGCGGCGCATGGCGATGGAGTCCGCCATCCGCGAGGGGCTCGACGCCGGCGAGTTCGAACCCTGGTTCCAGCCGATCGTCTCGCTGTCAGACGACACGGTCGTCGGGTACGAGGCCCTTATCCGCTGGCAGCACCGCGACCAGGTCATGGACCCCAGCCAGTTCCTCGACGTCGCGCTGCGCACCCCGATGATCGCGGACCTCGACCTGGCCATGGTCGAGCCGGTCGTCGTCGCCCTCGCCTCCCGGCCCGAGCCGGTCTTCATCGCCGTCAACGTCACCGGGCAGACACTCGCCCGCGTCGACTACGCGACGTACGTCGCTGAGTGCCTGGCTCGGCACGGCGTGTCCCCCTCCCGGCTCCACGTCGAGATCACCGAGACGATGCTGCTCGGCCTTGACGACACCGTCGTCGCCCAGATCACCGCCTTGGCCGACTTGGGCGTGCGGTGGTACGTCGACGACTTCGGGACCGGGTACTCGTCGATCAGCCACCTGCGCGACCTCCCGGTCTCAGGCCTCAAGCTCGACGCCTCGTTCACCGCCGGCATCGGCGCCGGCAGCCACACCGCTCGGCAGCTGGCCGTGGCGCTCCTCGGCCTGGCCAACGGCCTCGGCCTCGACACCGTGGCCGAGGGCATCGAGACGCGGGCCGAGGCCGACTACCTGCGCACCCTGGGGTGGCGCCACGGCCAGGGCTGGCTCTACGGGAGGGCCGCGCCACTGCCCTAGGCCCCCGTCGGCCGCGTGTGCTTGGGTGGGCCGGTGATCCGGGCACGCGCACTCACCAAGACCTACGGCGACTTCACCGCCGTCGATGCCGTCGACTTCGATGTCGAGCGCGGCGAGTCCTTCGGCATCCTCGGCCCGAACGGCGCCGGCAAGTCCACGACGATGAAGATGCTGGGCGCCACGCTGCAGCGCACCGCCGGCGACCTCCTCATCTTGGGCCGCGACCCCGCGACCGAGGGGCCCACCATCCGCGCCCATCTCGGAGTCGTGCCGCAGCAGGACAACCTCGACTCCGAGCTGACGGTGTCCGAGAACCTGTACACGTACGGCCGCTACTTCGGCCTGCCCAAGTCGTACCTCGTGCCCCGCATCGACGAGCTGCTGGCCTTCGCGCAGCTCGAGGAGAAGCGGGCCGCCAAGGTCGACGCCCTCAGCGGCGGCATGAAGCGGCGCCTGACCATCGCCCGCGGCCTCGTCAACGAGCCCAGCATCCTGCTGCTCGACGAGCCGACGACCGGCCTGGACCCGCAGGCGCGGCACGTCCTGTGGGACCGCCTGTTCCGGCTCAAGGAGACCGGCGTCACCCTCGTCATCACGACGCACTACATGGACGAGGCCGAGCAGCTGTGCGAGCGGCTGGTGGTCATGGACGGCGGACGCATCGTGGCCGAGGGTGCTCCGGCGGCGCTGATCCGCGACCACTCCACCCGCGAGGTGGTGGAGGTGCGGTTCGGCTCCGACCGCAACGCCGAGGTCGCCGCCCAGCTCGACGGCATCGGCCAGCGCCGCGAGGTCCTGCCCGACCGCATCCTCGTGTACACCGACACCGGCGAGGCCGACCTGCAGCGCATCGTCGCCCGCGGCTTCATGCCGGTCACGTCGCTGGTGCGGCGCGCGTCGCTGGAGGATGTGTTCCTGCGGCTGACCGGTCGCAGTCTGGCGGACGAGTGAGCGTCGACACCGCGGTCACGCGCGGCCACCTGTGGCGAGGAGCGCTGTTCGTCGCCGAGTACCGCCTGCGCAACATGTGGAAGTGGCGCAGCTCGATCATCGCGTTCGGCGTCGGGAATCCGATCCTCTACCTCGCCTCCGTCGGGCTCGGGGTCGGCCTGCTCGTCGACTCGAGCTCCGGTGGCGTCGACGGGGTCCCGTACCTGGTGTTCCTGGCGCCAGCCCTGCTCGCCGCAGCCGCCATCCAGGGCGGACAGGACGAGGTCACCTTCCCGACCCTCGCCGGGTTCATCTGGGAGAAGCTCTTCTTCGCCATGCGGGCCACCTCCCTCACCGGAGCGCAGATCGCCGAGGGCGTGCTGCTGGCCGCCGCCCTCCGGGTGGTGTTCACCACCGTCGCCTACTGGCTCGTGCTGTGCCTGTTCGGCGCCGTCGAGTGGACGTCCGCCCTCTCGCTCATCGCGGTGTCGACCTTCGCCGGCCTGTGCTGGGCAGCACTGATGCTGGCGATCAGCGCGAACGTCACGAACGAGGACGGATTCCTCTCGATCACCTGGCGCCTGGTGATCATGCCCATGTTCCTGTTCTCCGGCACGTTCTACCCGCTGTCGAGCCTGCCGCTCGCCGTGCAGTGGATCGGCTGGATCTCCCCGCTCTACCACGCCACGCAGCTGGGCCGGTGGCTGTCGTACGGCATGCCGCTGGCCCCCTGGCAGGCCATCGTGGGCGTCGCCTACCTGCTGGCGATGGGAGTCGTGGGCCTGGTGTTCGCCCGCCGTCGCTTCGAGAGGCGGTTGACCTCGTGATCACTCAGGTCATCGCCGTGAGTGCCGCCGCCACCATCGCCGAACGTCGGGCCGGACGTCCGGGATCGTCCGTCTACGCGGGACGCGCGCGGGCGCCGATCATGCGCAACGCTTTCGCGCTGCGCACGAGCAACACGCTGACCTTCCTGACCGGCTTCGTCGAGCCGGTGATCTTCCTGATCGCCTTCGGCTACGGCGTCGGGGGCCTCATCGGCACGATCGAGATCAATGGACAAGAGGTCTCGTACGCGGCGTTCATCGCGCCCGCGCTGCTGGCCTCGAGCGCCATGACCGGCGCGCTCATGGACGCGACGTTCAACGTGTTCTTCAAGATGCACTTCATGAAGATCTACCACACCATGATGTCGACGTCGCTCGGACCGCTCGACGTCGCTCTCGGCGAGATCGGCTGGGCCTGCCTGCGCGGCGCTGCCTACGCCGTCGGGTTCACGGTCGTGGTTGCCCTGTTCGGCCTGCTCACCTCGTGGTGGGCCCTGCTGATGATCCCGGCGGCGGTGCTGGTGGCCTTCGCCTTCGCGTCGGTCGGCATGACCATCACGTCGTACATGAAGTCCTTCCACCAGCTCAACTGGCTCAACTTCTGGCTCCTGCCGATCTTCCTGTTCTCCGGCACCTTCTACCCGATCACCTTCTACCCGGACTGGCTGCAGGCCATCATCATGGCGACGCCGCTGTGGCAGGCGATCGCGATGATGCGGTCCCTGGCCTTCGGCATCTTCGACGGCGCGCTGCTGCTCCATGTCGGCTACTTCGTCGTCATGGCCGCCATCGGCCTGTACTTCACCACCCGCCGGCTGGACGCCTTGTTCCTGCGCTGACATGCGCTGCGGGGCGTGCTACACCTGAAGCATGTTCCTGACGTTCATCGGGGCGGCTGGCACGGTCACCGGGTCCAAGACCCTGGTCGAGCTCGGACCCTCCGGTGCCGACGGTCGGCTGCTCGTCGACTGCGGGCTGTTCCAGGGGCCGCGCGAGCTCCGGGCGCGCAACTGGGACCGGTTCCCGGTCGACCCGGCCACGGTGGGCGCTGTGATCCTGAGCCACGCCCATCTCGACCATTGCGGCTACCTCCCGGCGCTCGTGCGGGACGGCTTCGACGGACCGGTCTACTGCTCCCCCAACACCGCCGCGCTCGTGCCGATCATCCTGCGCGACAGCGCGAAGCTGCAGGAGGAGGACACCGCGTTCGCACGCAAGAAGGGGTTCTCCCGCCATGCAGAGCCCCGGCCGCTGTACGACCTGAACGACGCCGAGCGAGCGATCGCGGCGCTGCGTCCGGTGGAGTTCGGGAGCGCATTCCATCCCGTCGAGGACGCCACCGCACGCCTGGACCCGGGCGGCCACATCCTCGGCTCGTCGATCATCACGCTCGTGGACGAGTCGGCCGGCACCACGGTGGTGTTCAGCGGCGATCTCGGCCGCGGCAACCACCCGCTGCTGCAGGCACCCGCGCCACCGTGCGACTCGAACGCGGTCGTGATCGAGTCGACGTACGGGGACCGCGAGCACGAGGACGTGGAGGCCGAGCTGGAGCAGATGGCCCAGGTCATCACGCGCACCCTCAAGCGCGGCGGCACGGTCGTCATCCCCGCGTTCGCCGTCGACCGGACCGAGGTGCTGCTGAAGGCACTTCGAACCCTGCAGGACCAGCAGCGCATCCCCGTGGCCCCGATCCACGTCGACAGCCCGATGGCACTGGCCGCCCTGCGCGTGTACGTCGAGGCGATCCAGGACGCCGACCCGGAGATCAACAGCGCGACCGTCGCCGAGGGACCCGATGCGATCGACCTGCCGAACCTGCACGAGGCCACGACGCCGCAGGAGTCCATGGCCCTCGACCGCGGTGGCGCGCGGATCATCGTGTCGGCATCGGGCATGGGCAGTGGCGGGCGCGTGACGCACCACCTCAAGGCGCTCCTCCCCGACCGCGACAACACCGTTCTGCTGGTGGGCTTCCAGGCGGTCGGCACGCCCGGGCGGATGCTCCTCGACGGCGCCCGCGAGCTCAAGATCCACGGCCAGTACGTGCCCGTTCGGGCGGAGGTGGCCGAGATCGAGGCCTTCTCGGTGCATGCCGACGCCAGCGAGCTCGTCGACTGGCTGCGCTCGTGCCAGCCACCGCCACGCCAGGTGTTCGTCAACCACGGCGAGGCCTCCGCCGCGCAGGCCCTCGCCGAGCGCATCCGCGCCGAGCTCGACGTCGCCGTCGTCGTGCCGACGCCGGGCGAGCGGGTCTACGTCGCGTAGCCCGAGGCAGGACGGGACACCGACTGTCAGACCTCGGACGTAGCGTCTGGTCATGGACCCGAACCTCGCGATCGCACGACTGCGCGAGGTCGAGCGCGAGATAGCGCGGCTGCACGCGCTGCAGGCCGAGCTCCTCGTGGCTGCTGCCTCGCCCGAGCCGCGAGTGGCCGAGTTCCTCGTGCTCGATCCGCGGCCGGGGTACGACGACGAGCGGCTGATCCGCATCGCCGACGTCGTGCGCGAGGAGATCGCCTGCGCGCTGCGGTGGTCCCCGTCCGTGGCCCAGAGCCGCATCGACGCGGCGCGACTGCTGTGCGGACCACTGGCCTCGACGCGCGCGGCCCTGGCCAGCGGCGAGATCACCCAGCGTCACGCGATGGAGCTGGTCGAGTCGGCGTCCCGGCTGCCCGGACGGCACGGCCACACCGACGACGATCGGCGGGAGTTCGCACGTCGGTGCGCGCTGCTGCAGGACCGGGTCCTGCACGTCGCCGTCCGCGGCACCGTCGCCCAGACCCGCGCGGCGGCGCGGCGGGCGCTGCTGGCCATCGATGCCGACGGTCAGGCGCGCCGACGTCGCGAGGCCCGCTGCACGCGCGACGTCTACGTGATCGACGAACTCGACGGCATCAGCACGCTGATCGCCCGGCTGGCCACCGAGCAGGCCCACGCGGTGATGGCCGCGGTGCGGGAGGTCGCCTCATCGACGCTTCCGTCCGCGACGGTCGACCACACCGCCCCGGGCGAGCAGCGCGCCGACGCCCTCTCCTGGCTCGTCCTGCGTGCCAGCACGATGGGGGCTTCGCCGGACTCGGCTGCCGCGGCGGGCAGCAGCGCAGCCGGCAGCAGCGCAGCGGGCAGCAGCACGGTGCGCAGCAGCGCGGTGCGCCTCGACGTCGTCGTGGGGCTCGACCAGCTGCTCGGCGACGACCCCTCCGGATCCGTGGAGCTGCGTGGCAGCGGCTCCATCTCGATGGGCATGCTCTGCGCCCTGCTCGACGATCCCGGGACCACCGCGACCATGCGCCGGCTCGTCGTCGATCCGTTCTCCGGCCATCTCCTCGACGTGGGGCGCCGCACCTACGAGGTGCCGCAGCGCCTGCGCGACTACATCGCCCTGCGCGACCGCACCTGCCGGTTCCCGGGTTGCGGGCGCCGGGCGGATCGGTGCCAGGTCGACCATGCGCTGGCCTGGAGCGATGGGGGCGCGACGAGCCCGGGCAATCTGGGCGCGCTGTGCCAGCGCCACCACCAGTTGAAGACCCACGGGGACTGGCAGATCCTGGCCTCGCGACCCGACGGCTCCTGCACGTGGCGCTCACCCGCGGGGCGTAGGTACGAGCATCCGCCTCGAGCGGTCCCCGACTACTAGCGTCGGACCATGACCAGCGACGACGCCTTCATCACCGCACTCCTCGCCCGGGCACAGTCCGACCCGCAGGTGATCGGCCTGGTGCTGGCCGGCTCGTCCGCGCACACCGAGCGGCGCGACCAGTGGTCCGACCACGACTTCCTGATGATCACGGTCGACGGCACGCCGGAGCACTACCGCACCGACCTGTCCTGGCTGCCCGACCACGAAGACATCGGCTTCTGGTTCCGGGAGACCGCACATGGGCTCAAGGTGCTCTACCGATCGGGACTCATCCTTGAGTTCGCGGTGTTCGACCGCGCGGAGTTCGCCGCCTGTGCCCTCAACCACTACCGGGTCGTCCTCGATCGCGGCGGGATCAGCGACCTCGCCGCGACGATCCACGGGCGCAGCGTCGAGCCCCGGCCAGCCGACCGGGTCACCTCGCTGCGGCTGTTCCTGAGCCTTGTGCTGATCGGCACCGGTCGGGCTCGGCGCGGGGAGCGGCTGAGCGCCAACGTGATGATCCGCGACTACGCGACCGCGCACCTGCTGCGCCTGCTGGCCGACCTGCTGCCCGCCGAGGACACCGGGGTCCTCGACGTCCTCGACCCCTGGCGCCGCTTCGAGCGCGCGGCCCCCGACCTCGCAGCGGGCCTCGACCTCGCCCTGTCCCTGCCGATCGACGAGGTGGGCCTGGCGCTCATCGCGCACGTCGACCCGCACCTGCGCGCGCACTGGTCCGACTACCCGGCGCAGGACACCGACCTCGTGGTGCGGCTCCTCACGATGTGATCACGTTCCGCACGAATTCATCTCGATGTCGCCCTGGCCATTTACCGATGTCAGGGGTAGCCCCTACGGTCGGGACGTGCTCAGGAGACGGACATGACCGGCCGCGCGATCATCGCGATCGCCCTGGCTGCCACGTGCTTCCTGATGCTCGGTGCCCGGCTGCTCGAGTCACCCACCGCGGCCTCCGCCATCCTGGCCGCCCTGGCGCTGACAGTCGGCACCGCGCTGGCCGCGCTCGCCGTCGCCGCGGCCTGGCGGCCGGTCCCGGCGGATCAGCCCGAGGCCGAGCCGGCGGTCGACCGCCCGGCCCACGCCCCCGCACCGACGCTGTCGAGCACCGTCAGCCACTGAGGTCGATCGGCCGATACGCACCGTCAGTCTGACGTCGACCGCGCCGAACGCGCCGTCGGCACGCACGTGCCTCAGTCGCCGCGACCCGGGTCGGCCGCCGGTCCCACGTAGTCGGCCAGCCACTCCATCAGCGGACGCATCGCCCGCCAGCCGGTCCGCACGGTCGTGAAGGCCTTGCGGGTGCCCAGCCAGGGCTCCACCGGATACGTCCGAGCCACCGTCAGGGCCCGATTGCGCAGCAGGTTGATCCGGGGGTGGTCGGCGTCGTACCCGCGGGGACGGGTCTTCACCGGCCGGCCGTCGATCTCCCAGGTGCGGCCCATCGTCTTCAGGATCCGCTCGAGCTCGGCACCGGCGGGTCCGTCCACCGAGGTGCGGTACCTGGCGATCTGCTCGCCCTCGGGGGCGTACCAGCCACCGGCCACCATGAGGCCGCCCGCCGAGACCTGCACGTAGTAGGCGATGGCGTCCTCGATGCCGACATACCCGCCCTGGTGGTCCTTGATGGGCGTCTTGTCCTTGCTGAACCGGGAGTCGCGGTACGGCCGGAAGATGTGCGCCTCGCCGAACTCCGCGCTCAGCTCGTCGAGCAGCGCCGCGAGCGGTTCGCGCACGTACCGCGTGTACTCGTCCTTGTGCTCGTTCCACCATGGGCGCGTGTTGTTGTCGGCCAGGCTCTCGTAGAAGTCGAACGCCTCGGACGGGAAGCCCTCGAACCGGGCAGCAGCGGATGCCATGCACTCATCCTGCCCGCCGTCGGCACCCGACACCGCCGATTCGTGCGTCGTCATGGATAGCCTGCGTCCATGAGCCAGGACACCGAGCAGCAGTCCGTCACCAAGGTCCGGCACGCGCTCGCCCAGCTGGGCGCCCGCGGAGAGGTGCGCGCCCTGGACGACAGCGCCCGAACGGCCAAGGAGGCCGCTGACGCCCTCGGCATCGAGGTGGGCCAGATCGCGAGCTCGCTGATCTTCCTCGCCGACGGCGAGCCGGTGCTCGTGGTCGCCTCGGGCGGGCATCGGGTCGACACCGTCCAGCTGGCCGCCGTCCTCGAGGTCAACGTCATCGCCAAGGCGACGGCGGACGACGTTCGCAAGGCGACCGGCTTCGCGATCGGTGGCGTGGCGCCGGTGGGCTATCCGCATCCGCTGCGGACGATCGTGGACATCGCGCTGTCCCGCTACGACGAGGTGTGGGCGGCCGGCGGGCACCCCCACTACGTCTTCCCGACCAGCTACGACGAGCTGCTGCGCATCACCGCCGGCGAGGCGGCCGAGATCGGCGCCTGACTAGGCGTCTTCGGCTGGGCCCGCGCGCCATGACCGGCCGAACCAGCGCTGAACGCGGTCCGTACCGAACGCGTTCTTGTCACGCTGCAGGCTCTCGTCGGGACCGAACAGCGTGCCATGAGGCGCCTCGCCGGCGGCGAAGGTCACATCGACCTGCGCGACAGCACCCTCGCCGAACTCCAGGTAGCACCGCCCCGCGCCGTCGTAGCGCGCGCCGCTGGCGCGTCCCTGCACGCGGGCGATGACGTGCTCGGCGACGATCCGCGCCTGGCCCTCGGCGAAGACACCCGCCTTGGGGGTGCCGACGCTCGTCACGTCTCCGACGGCGTACACGTCGGGGAAGGACGTCGACATGGTGTGCGGATCGACGGGGATCCAGCCGTCGACAGTCAGTCCGGCGGAGACGACCACGTCCGGAGCCACATGCCGGGGAACGCCCAGAAAGAGGTCGTAGGGCATCTCCTCGTGGCCGGAGCGCATGACCACCCGCCGCTCGGGATCCAGGCCCGTGACCACCGAGTCCGGATGCCATTCGATGTCGAACTCATCGAACCTGGCGAGGATGGCCGCGCTTGCCTCGGGCGAGGGCGGCACCGGTCGGCCGAACGGCATCACCAGCGCGATCTGCGACCGATCGCGCAACCCTCGCTCGCTGAGGAACTCGTGCATGAGCATCGCGGCCTCGCTGGGGGCGGGAGGGCACTTGAAGGGCGTCGACGTGACACCCACGACAACGCGACCCCCGTCGAAATCAGCGAGCGTCTGCCTCAAGGCGAACGCTCCCGCGTTCGTGTAGAACTCGTGGCCGCCCTCCACCAGGCCGGGCGTGGCCGACGGATCGACTCCGCACCCGAGCGCAACCACGAGGATGTCCGCCGCGACGGCGCCCGCCGTGGTCTGCACGACCCGAGCCACCGGGTCGATGGCCGTGACCTCCGCGCCGACGAAGGTCACGCCCGGCATCACGGCATCGCTGTACAGGTGCGTCACATGCTCAGCGCTGTCCTTGCCGAACATGACGTCGAGCTTCGAGAACCCGAAGACGAAGCCGGGTGCCTTGTCCACGAGCGTGATCGCGGCGGCGTCACCACACGCCTCGCGGACGAGGGTGGACAGCTCGAGGCCGCCGAAACCGGCCCCGAGGACGACAACGCGGATGGGGGAGGTCGTGTCGGCGTTCGGCATGGGTGATCGCCCCGTTCTGCTGGGCACCGAGTGGCCGATGCCGGTGTCCGGAACCTACAGAGGCGCTGGATCGCTTACAAGGGAACGGTTGAGTCGGCTGCCCCCGGCAGTCCACCTCACACCACGTCGAGCGGGGTGGTCCCTGCAGGCTCCTCGACCACGATCAGATCGGAGGGCCGCACCACGCCGCCGCGCACGACCACCGACATCACCCCGGCCCGCCGCAGCACGCCGCCGGCGTCGTCCACGCCGACCGCAAGCGCGAGCAGCCCCGGGCGGAAGTCGTCGATCTGCACGCATGGATTGCGCAGTCCCGTGACCCGCACGCGTGCCTCGGGCCCGAGGCGCAGCACCGTGTCGCGGGCGAGGCGTTCGAGCGCGATGCCCGACGTCAGGATGTTCTCCCCCAGATCCCCCGCGCCGATGTCGAACCCCGCCGCCCGCGCGGCGTCCAGGAACTCGCGGCCCAGGAGATGGACCTGTCTCAGGTTGGGCTGGTTCGGGTCCCGGGCCACCCGCGAACGATGCTGGACCGTGGTCCCAGCGTGGGCGTCGCCCAGGACTCCGAGCCCCTCCACGAGCGTGATCGACTCCGCGACGGGCTTGCTGAAGCGGTGCGCTCCGTCCAGGCTGACCGCGGCGACGGTGGCGAGCCGGTATTCCTCCAGGTCCAATGCCGTACCACGCCTGCGTGATCCCCTGCGAGGTCATGCCCAGACGCGTGCAGACTGCCGCGCTGGGACGGTTCTCGGGTCGCACGAGCGCACGCACGTCCGGCCGGTTCTGCTGCCGAGCGAGGGCGACGAGCGCCTGACCCGCCTCCGTGGCGTAGCCGTGACCCCACGCCTGCGGGTGCAGGTGCCATCCGATCTCCACGGCGCCCGACGCGACCCCGTCACTGTCGACGAGGCCGACGAGGAGCGCCGTCCCGACGATCCGACCGTCCTCGCGTCGCGTGATCGCCCACAGCCCCTCGCCGTCGACCGCCCGCGACGCCCAGCGCTCGATCCGCGCCGTGGCCTCCGCCTCGTCGAGGCACGGCTGCGGGGCGGACCCGAGGAAGCGCACGACCTCGTCGCGCCGGTACAGGTCCCAGAACACCGGGGCGTCCTCGCGCGCCCACGGCCGGAAGTCCAGCCGGGCGGTGGCCGACGGCGCGGCGAGGGGCCGTCCCACCTAGCGCACCGGGAGGACCAGGAGGGCGAACAGTCGGTCGAGCTCGGCCTGCGGATCGGCGGTGAGCCCGGTGTGGACCGGTCCGGGCTGGACGACCGTGCTGCGCGGCGCCGTCAGCCAGCGGAACCGTCGGCCGGCATCGTCGTCCCCACGCAGGGCGCAGTCCGCCGCGGCCGTCAGCGCGCGCGCGACGGAGTCGGCGTCCGCGGACGGGTCGAGGGCCGCCAGGCGATCGCGGTCGAGGTGGGACCGGGCACCGAGATACCCGAGCGGACGGCAGTAGAGGAGCACGCCCGCGTTCATGGACTCCCCGCGCTCGACGCGCGGCACCACCCGAAGGAGTGCGTACTCGAAGGACTGCCGCGGCGTGGTCATCGACCCTCCAGCGACGTGACCAGCTCGGGCAGCCACGTCCTGCGGGCCGCCAGCCGGCCTTGAATGCGCGCGGCATAGGCACTGCGCGCGTCGTCCGCGTCGGCGAACACGCCGTCGTCGGTGAGCCACTCCTCCGGCACCCGGTCGAGGGCCGCGTGCACCAGGTCGGCGGTCACGAGGGGAGCCAGGTCGGCGTCGGCTGCCGCGAGGTCGGGATGGCTGCCGGCCAGTGCGTGATCCCGCGCGTCGTACGGCCGCGAGTCGAACGCTGCGGCGGAGTCCCAGCGGTGGTGGAACGACAGCGTCGCCCCATGGTCGATGAGCCAGACCCCGCGCCAGAAGAGCATGTTCGGGTTGCGGTGGGACCGGTCGACGTTGCCCACGAGGGCGTCGAACCACAGGATCCGGCCGGCGAGCCAGGCATCCACCGGAAAGGCCACCGGGTCGAAGTCCAGCGCTCCCGGCAGGAAGTCCATCCCGAGGTTGAGGCCGGCGCTCGCGCGGAGCAGGTCCTGGACCTCCTGGTCCGGCTCACCCGAGGCCAGCGCCGGGTCCACGTCGACGGTGACCAGGGTCGGGACGGGCAGCCCGATCCCGTCGGCGACAGCTGCCGACACCACCTCGGCGACGAGCGCCTTCGTCCCCTGCCCAGCGCCCCGGTACTTGACCACGTAGGTGCCGAGGTCGTCCGCCTCCATGAGGCCGGGCAGGGACCCGCCCTCACGCAGCGGCGTGACGTATCGCGTCGCGGTCACGTGGTCGAGCATGCCGCGACCCTACGCCGCGAGCGTCCTACTGCACGTCGGGCTGGGCGATCTTCGGGTCGATGGCGCCCTGGGCGGCCAGCGAGCCATCGCGTCCGCCGCCTCGGCCACGCAGGACCATCGCCGCGCCCACCGCGATGAGCGCGCCGAGGAGCGGGCCTGCCAGGTACACCCAGACGGACGAGTAGTCGTGGGCGACGATGTCCGGGCCGAGGGTGCGGGTCGGGTTCATCGACGCACCCGAGATGGGACTGCCCCAGAGCCCGGCCAGCGCGATGTAGCCGCCCACCGCGAGGGCGCCGATGACGCCGATGTTCTGTGCTCCCGAGGCGGTGCCGAGGATCACGCTGAGCAGGCCGAAGGTGAGGACGACCTCCATCCAGAAGGCGGCGAGGTCCGTCGACGTGGCAACCGGATAGGTGCCTCCGTTCGATCCCGACACCCCGATGACGGCCTGCAGGAACAGCACCGCCAGCACGGCGCCCACGAGCTGGCCGACGACGTAGGCCGGGACGCGTCGCCACGGGAAGTCACCGCGCAGGGCGAAGGCCAGGCTGACCGCCGGATTGAAGTGGGCGCCGGACACCTTGCCCATGAACATGATCATCGCCATGACCATCAGTCCGGGAGCGACGACAGCGGCGGTTCGACTGACCGCCCCGTCGAAGGCGGCCGCCATCATCGGGGCTCCGGCGGCGACGAGGACGAGGAAGAAGGTGCCCATGACCTCCGAGAAGACCCGGCGCCACTCCTGACTTGGGTCGTCGAAGTCGGTCAGTCGCGCGACCAGGTCGCGCGGCAGGACCCCGAGCCCCAGGTGGAGGCGCTCGACGTCGCTGTCGCTCATGCGTCGCCGTCCGCCGCATGGCGCGGATGCTGACCGCGTCCGTACTGGCGCCGGACGTCGGCGACCGTGACCTCGTAGTCGTCGTAGAAGGCCGCGATTCCGCGCCGCTGCGCCTCTGCGTGCTCCGGGTGCGCCTTCCACGCGAGCACGGCGGCGTCGTCCTCGAAGAACGCCACCGTGATCCCCTTGCGGGTCACCGGATCCCGCACGCTCATCATGCTGAGGAAGCCCGGCTGCGCGGCGACGAGCTTCTCCATGCGCGCGGCCATCTCGTGGTACTCGTCGTCGTGCTCGGCCGTCCGGCGTGAGGTGAAGACCATGACCACGCTCACGACGGCACCCCTGCCCGCTCGACGTACTCCTTCAGCCGCACCAGGGTCTTGGCCACGGCCTTCTGGTTGTTGTCATAGGCGTTGATGAGCAGCAGCGCGACGGGGACCAGCGCGGTCCGTCCGTCGAAGGTCTCGGTCACGACCGTGGTCGAGTCGGTGACAGGCTCCAGCTCGTACCTCCACCGATGCCGGTAGAAGTGGCACCAGGCGATCAGCCGGCCCTCCTCGAACTCCACGACGGTGTTGTCCGTGCGGTAGGGCACCTTGATCCGCATCCCCATGCCGAAGTGCGAGCCGAGCGCGAGGCGCGCCGGACCCGAGGTGAGTTCCTCCACGGTGCCCGAGCCGTCGAACAGCGGATGCTGCACCGGATCCGCCAGCACGTCGAAGATCGCGCTGGCCGGTGCGTCGACCGTGATCCGGGCGGCCCTGGCCCAGCGCGAACCGGTGTCGACGATCTCCGCTCGGGTGCTCACGACCCCAACCCTAGACTCGCGGCGTGAGCGTCAGGGTCTACACCGGACCGCACTCCGACCGGGGGGGCGGTCCGTCGGGGTGGGTGCAGTACCTGCCGTGGGGCCTCGCCGGAGCCACCATCCTCGGCCAGATCGTGTGGGTGCTCGTCGGCGACGAGGCACGCGTCGCGCTCAGCATCCTCACGGTCGTGACCTTCTTCCTGGCCAGCGCCTCGCACGCGTACCTCACCCGCGGGCTCGCATGGGCAGCCTCATACCTGGCGATCAGCCTGGCCTTCGGGTGGGGGGTCGAGGTACTGGGCCTGGCCACGTCGTTCCCGTTCGGAACGTACGACTACTCGGGCGACCTCGGCTTCGCCGTCGCCGGAGTCCCGGTGGTCATCCCGATGGCGTGGGCGATGATGGCGTACCCGTGCCTGCTGGCCGCCCAGCGACTGTCGGCCACCGGCGTCGGCACGGCGCTGATCGGCGGCTGGGTCCTGGCCGCGTGGGACCTCTTCCTGGACCCCCAGATGGTGGGCGAGGGCTACTGGACGTGGGCGGACGACGGGTGGTCCCTGCCCGGCATCCCCGGGATCCCGCTGCAGAACTTCCTGGGCTGGCTGCTCAGCGCCATCGTCCTGATCTGGCTGCTGGACCGGCTGCCGCGCAAGGCCGCCCCCGACGGCGTCCCGATCCTGCTGCTGACGTGGGTGTTCGCGTCGAGCGTCCTGGCGAACCTGGTCTTCTTCGACCGGCCCGGCGTCGCGCTGTGGGGCGGACTCTGCATGGGCGTCGTGGTCGTGCCCTACCTCTGGCGCGTCTGGAGCCAGCCGCAGTGGTGAGCGGGCGCCTGCTCCGGGCCGCGGTCACGGCCGGGTCGCTCGGCGCCGTCGCGATCGCGGCCCACACCGCGGTCAACCTGCGGTACCTGCGGCGCCCGGGGCCTGACTCCCCACCGACCGACGAGCCCGTCGAGGTGCTGATCCCCGCTCGCGACGAGGCCGCGACCGTCGAGACCACCGTGCGCTCGGTGCTCGCGCAGGAGGGGGTGCCGCGCCTGCGCGTCACGGTGCTCGACGACGGGTCCACCGACGGCACCAGCGCCCTCCTCGACGTCCTGGCATCCACCGATGCGCGCCTGGCCGTGGTGCACAGCGCCGACGAGGCGCCGCCGGACGGCTGGCTCGGCAAGCCATGGGCGTGCGCCCGCCTGGCCGACAGCGCCGAGGGCAGCGTCCTGGTCTTCGTCGACGCCGACGTCACGCTGGAGCCGCACGCCGTGCGCGCGGTCGTGGCCACCATGCGATCGGCCGGCCTCGCCATGGTCGCGCCCTACCCGCACCAGCTGGCCGGCACCTGGCTCGAGCGACTGGTGCAGCCACTCGTGACATGGTCCTGGGTCGCCACCGTCCCGCTGCGCTGGGCCGAGACCTCCACCCGCCCCTCCCTGTCCGCTGCGAACGGGCAGCTCCTCGCGATGGACGCGGACGCCTACCGCTCGATCGGCGGGCACGGGTCGGTGCGAGCCGACGTGATCGAGGACGTCGCCCTCATGCGCGCGGCCAAGGTCGCGGGGCTCCGCACGGCGACGGTCGACGGGTCCGGCCTGGCCTCCTGCCGGATGTACGACGGCACCGCGGCCGTGGTGGACGGATACGCCAAGTCGCTCTGGTCGGCGTTCAACGGACCCCTCGGCACGGCTGCCGTCACCGCCGGGCTCACCGGCGTCTTCGTGCTGCCCGCCCTCGCGGCCGTCGCGGCCCCGGACCGGCGCACGCGCCTGATCGGCGCCGTCGGGTACGGCGCCGGGACTGTCAGCCGCGCGCTGGTGGCCCGGCGCACCGGGGAGCGGCTCGTCCCCGACACCTTCGCGCACCCGGCCTCGATCGCCGCCTTCGTGGCCCTGAACGCCATCTCGTGGGCGCGGCACTCCCGCGGTGCGAACACCTGGAAGGGCAGACCCGTGATCACGCCGCCCGCATCGGCATGATGGCCGCATGACCCGTCGCGTCGTCGTCATCGGAGCCGGAGTGGGCGGCATGGCCGTCGCGGCACGCCTGGCCGTCCGCGGCGACGCCGTCACCGTGCTCGAGCAGTCCGCCGCACTCGGCGGGAAGCTCGCCCGGTACGAGCGTGACGGCTTCGTCTTCGACACCGGACCGAGCCTGTTCACGCTGCCAGCGGTCTACCGCGACCTGTTCCTCAAGACCGGCGGCCCGCTCGAGGAAGCCGTCGACCTGCAGCCGGTCGAGCCTGCGTTCGGGTACCACTTCGCCGACGGCAGCAGCGTCACCGTGCCCGGCGTCGACCCGGCCCGGGCAGCCGCCGCGTTCGGCGCCGCCTTCGGCGGCACCGCCGAGCAGGACTGGCTGCGGCTCATCGCGCGCGGCGGGCAGATGTGGCGCATCACGCGCGAGCCGTTCCTCCAGTCGCCGCTGGCCGGGTGGCGCAGCCTGCTCGCCCTGGCCAGGGATCCGCAGGACATCCGCACGGTGGCGCCGATGACAAGCCTGCGCGACCTCGGGCGCGAGTACCTCGCCGACCCCCGGCTCCGACAGGTCCTCGACCGCTACGCCACCTACACCGGCTCCGATCCGCGCCGGGCCCCCGCCGTCCTGGCAACGGTGCCGTACATGGAGCAGACCTTCGGGGCCTGGCACCTGGGCGGCGGGCTCGGCACGCTGGCCGACGCGCTGGCCCGACGCTGCGACGAGCGCGGCGTGACGCTGCGGACCGGGTGCGACGTCGTGCGCATCGAGCTCCGGGACGGACGCGCCTGTGGCGTCACGCTGACGACCGGCGAGGTGGTCGAGGCGGACATCGTCGTCGCCAATGCCGATGCCCAGCACGTGTACAAGGACCTGGTCGACGACCGACGGGCCGAGCGCGCGCACCGCGACCTCGCGAAGGCCACCCCGTCGCTGTCTGGCTTCGTGCTGCTGCTGGGCGTGCGCGGGCGCACCCCCGGGCTGCGCCACCACAACGTGTGGTTCCCCGCCGACTACGACGCGGAGTTCGACGACATCTTCGGCAAGCGGCCCCGCCCGGTGGCCGACCCGGCCGTCTACGTCTGCGCTCCGGACGACCCGCGCATGCGCCCCGACCCGGACAGCGAGGCGTGGTTCGTGCTCGTGAACGCCCCCCGGCACGGCGACGGCTCGGGCGGCACGGTCGACTGGGACGCGCCAGGCCGTGCGGAGGACTACGCCGAGCACATCCTCGACACCCTGGCTGCGCGCGGCACCGATGTGCGGCCGCGGCTGGCGTGGATGGAACGACGGACGCCGGCGGACCTCATGCGCGCCACGCGGGCGCCGGGCGGCTCGATCTACGGCACGTCGAGCAACGGATCGCGCGCTGCCTTCCAGCGACCGGCGAACCAGTCCCCCGTGCCCGGGCTGTTCCTGGTCGGAGGGTCCGCGCACCCGGGGGGCGGCCTGCCGCTGGTCGGCATGGGCGCCGAGATCGTCGCCGGTCTGATCGGCCGCTGACCGCGACGGCCCTTCCGGCGACGGCGAACTCGCAGTAGCGTCACGCACACGCGCGGCAACCAACTGAAGGTGGAGCCATGGCAGTCTCCCGACCCAACCCCGTCCGCTCGATCCTCGCCGGCGTCGCGGCCCTGGCACTGGCCGCCACCGGGCTGGCGGTCGCGGCGAGCCCGGCCGGCGCGGTGACGCCCACCCCGGCCCCCGCCGCCAAGGCGAAGTGCGTGAACAAGACCACCGGGTTCGCCCGCTATGCCAAGAACGGCACCTGCCGCGGCAACGAACGACGCGACCGCAAGCCGTGCGCTCGCGGTGGCTCCTGCGTCGTCGGCGACACCGGTCCCGGGCGTGGCACGGTCTACTACGCCGCCCGCACCGTGCAGCCCTGGGGCCGCTACCTCGAGGCCGCGCCGAACACCTGGAACTCCCGCGACGGCGACCCCAACGTGACGTGGTGCTCGAACGTCGTCGACTCGATCCCGGGGACCCAGGCGACCGGACTCGGCGCCGGCAAGGCCAACACCGCCGCCATGCTCGGTGTGTGCACCATCGACGCGGCCGTCCTCGCCTCCGCATACCGCGGTGGTGGGAAGTCCGACTGGTACCTGCCCTCCCGCGACGAGCTGCGCACGCTGTTCCTGCGCGAGAAGAAGGTCGGGCCGTTCATCTTCCACGGCTACTGGAGTTCGTCCGAGAGCGCCCCCAGCCAGGCCTGGTTCCAGGACTTCTACCTGGACGCCGTCCTGCAGACGACCGAGAAGGGCTACGCCAACTACGTTCGGCCGATCAGGGCCTTCTGAGCGGCTTCGAGAGCGGCTCGACCCAGCGGGCCAGCGGTCCGCGCCGCACGACGGCGCGGATGCGATCCTCGGCGGCGCGCCGGGAGTCCTCGGTCGCCACGACCAGCACCTGGTCGCCCGCGCGGATGCGGGTGTGCATGTCGGGCGCCAGCGCCCGTCCCTCGCGCACGATGAGGGCGATCACGGCGCCGTCCGGCAGCCCGACCTCGCTGATGTACGCCCCCACGATGCCCGAGCCCGACGGCACCTCGAGGCCGAGCACGACCGCCTGCATGCCGTCCAGCGGGGCGCTCTCCAGCTCCATCTCGGCGAGCTCGTCGGGTCGCACCACGCCCAGCCGGCGCCCGACCCGCCGGATCACCGGCAGCTGCACGAGCATGAGGATGAGCACCACCAGCAACGTGACGTCGAAGACCGTGCGGGCGCCCGGCACGCCAAGCCCGAGGGGGATGGCCGCGAACACGATCGGCACCGCGCCGCGCAGTCCTGCGATGGAGGTGAACGCCACCGTCTGCCAGGGCAGCCGGAATGGCACCAGGGACACCACCGACGACACCGGGCGCGCCACCAGCACCAGGATCACGGTCACCGCCACCGCCAGCGGCAGGGCCGCCGGCAGGCGGGACACCTCGGCGAGCATCCCGAGCATGACGAACAGCCCGATCTCGGCGATCCAGCCCAGGCCGTCCGCGAAGCCGATGATCGAGCGACGATGCGGCAGGCGCGCGGTGGAGCCGATGATGACCGCAGCGATGTAGACGGCGAGGAACCCCGACGCGTGCACGAGGTCGGCCAGGCCGTATGCAGCGACGAGCAGCGCGAGCGCGGCGATCGGGTAGAGGCCGACGGCGGGCAGGGCCAGCCTCGGGAGCACCCAGCGTGAGACGTAGCCTGCGCCGACGCCGACGATCGCGCCCCCGACCAGCTCGAGTGCCACGACGGCCGGGATCTGCCACCACGGCGTCGTCCCGAAGTCGGCGCTGGACACGACGGACACCAGGACGACCACCGGCGCGTCGTTGAACCCCGCCTCCGCCTCGAGGAGGGTGCGCACCCGCGTGGACACCCGCATGCGACGCATCACCGAGAAGACGGCGGCCGCATCGGTCGCCGCGAGCACCGCTCCCAGCAGGATGGCGACCTGGGGCGACACGCCGAACCAGAGCGCGAGCGGGACGGCGAGGATCGCGACGCTGATGCCGACGCCGAGCGAGGCCAGCACGATCGCCGGCCACATCACCGGCCGCAGTTCGGACATGCGGGTGGTGAGTCCGCCGTGCGCGAGGATCAGGACGAGGGCTGCGTAGCCGAGCACGGTCGCCAGCTGGGCGTCCTGCAGGTCGAGGACCGGGACGGTGGTGCCAAGCAGCAGCCCCAGGACCAGGTACAGGAGCAGGCCCGGCACGCCCAGGCGGCCGGAGAACCGCACCCCGAGGATCGACACCAGGACGATGGCGGCACCGATGAGCAGAGCGGGGGCCAATCCCTCGAGCGTCATCGCACCACCCGCCGGCTACCCCGTGGCCGCGCCGAGGCCGAGTGCCTCGTAGACCTCGATGGTGGAGTGCGAGCGGTTGAGCGTGTAGAAGTGCAGGCCAGGGGCCCCCATGTCCAGCAGGCGCTGGCACATCTCCGCGGCGACGTCGATCCCGAGGCGGATCACCGCGTCAGGATCGTCTGCCACCGCGTGGAACCGCTCAGCGAGCGCGTCGGGGAAGGCGGCGCCCGACAGGGCGGCGAACCGCTCGATCTGCGACACGTTGGTCACCGGCATGATGCCCGGCACGATCGGCATGGTGCACCCGTGCGCGGCCGCCATGTCGACCAGCCGCGCGTAGTCCTCCACCCTGAAGAACAGCTGCGTGATGGCGAACTCGGCCCCCGCCTGCTGCTTGAGCGCCAGCACGCGGGCGTCCTGGTCGAGGTCCGGTGACTCCGGGTGGCCCTCCGGGAAAGCGGCGACGCCCACGCTGAAGGCTCCGAGTGAGCGGATCAGCTCGACGAGGTCGACCGCGTGGTCGAGGCCGCCGGGGTGCGGCTCCCACGGGGTCTCCAGGCCAGTTGGCGGGTCGCCGCGCAGGGCGAGCATCGTGTTCACGCCCTCGGCCGCGTACTGGCCGATCACCCCGCGCAGGTCCTCTCGACTCGCGCCGACGCACGTCAGGTGCGCCACCGGGGTCAAGGTGGTGTCGTCGGCGATCCGGCCGGTCAGGCGGACCGTGCGGTCCTGCGTGGAGCCGCCCGCGCCGTACGTGACGGACACGAAGGTGGGCTTGAGCGCCTCGATCTCACGCACCGTCTGCCACAGCACGCGCTCGCCCTCGTCGGTCTTGGGCGGGAACAACTCGAAGGAGAACGAGCGCCGACCGCTGGAGAGGATGCGGCCCAGGGACTCCGTCGCGTGCATGCGCACACACTACGGGGAGGCCGATTCGGCACCCTGGCCCTAGGCTCGGAGGGTGACCGACGCGCTGAAGTCCTCCCCGCTCGACGTGGCCGGGTTGCGGACCCGCGTGCAGGCCGAGGTGGACGGTGTGCTGGCGTACCAGGCCGGCGTGCTGGCGGTGGTCAGCGAGGACATGACCCCGATGGTCGACGCCCTGACCGCCCTGCTGGCCGGCGGCAAGCGGCTGCGACCGGCCTTCGCCTACTGGGGGTGGCGTGGCGCCGGCGGCGACCCCGCCCAGGACGAGGCCGCGCTGCGCGCGAGCGCCGGGCTGGAGTTCCTGCAGGCCTGCGCGCTGATCCACGACGACGTGATGGACGGGTCCGACACGCGCCGCGGCCTGCCGTCGGCGCACCGCCGGTTCGCCGGCGTGCACCGTGGCGCCGAGTGGCTGGGCTCGCCAGAGTCGTTCGGGGTGGGGGCCGCGATCCTGCTCGGCGACCTGTGCCTGTCCTGGGCCGACGAGGTCCTGCTCACGTCCGACTTCCCGCCCGAGACCCTGCGCCGGGCGAAGGCCGTCTACGACGAGATGCGCACCGAGCTCATGGCCGGGCAGTACCTCGACCTGCTCGAGCAGGCGCGCGGCGGCGGCTCGGTGGAGCGGGCGCTGCGCGTGGTCCGCTACAAGTCGGCCAAGTACACCATCGAGCGCCCCCTGCACCTGGGCGCCGCCCTGGCCGACGCCGACCAGGCAGTGGTCCGCGCCTACAGCGGGTACGGCCTCCCGCTGGGCGAGGCGTTCCAGCTGCGGGATGACGTCCTGGGCGTCTTCGGCGACCCGGCGGAGACCGGCAAGCCGGCCGGCGACGACCTCCGTGAGGGCAAGCGCACCGTGCTCGTGGCCATCGCGGTGGAGCGCAGCACGCCGGCCCAGTCGGCGGTGATCCGTCGGTACCTCGGTGATCCCGGGCTCGACCGCACCGGGGTCGACGCCCTGCGCGAGATCATCGACCAGACCGGCGCGCTGGCGCACACCGAGACACTGATCTCCGACCTGCTCGAGACGTCGCTCTCGGCTCTCGACACGGCCGACCTCGAGCCCGAGGCCAAGGACGTGCTCGTGGGCCTGGCCTACGCCGCCACCAGGCGGACCGTCTGATGCGCTCGGACCAGCAATGAGGACGGTCGTCGGACCCACCGACCGGGTGGTCGTGGTCGGCGCGGGGCTTGCCGGCCTGTCCGCCGCGATGCGACTGGCCGGAGCCGGACGCCAGGTGACGGTCCTGGAGCGCGAGTCGATCCCGGGCGGGCGCGCCGGACGCCTCGATGTCGACGTCCCAGGCGGCACGTACCGCTTCGACACCGGGCCGACCGTCCTGACCATGCCCGACCTGATCGCCGACGCCTTCGACTGCCTGGGCGAGGACATGGCCGACTGGCTCACCCTCGAGCCGGTCAGCCCGCTCTACCGCTCCTTCTACCCCGACGGCTCCGTCCTCGACGTGCACTCGGACGTCGAGGAGATGGCCGACGAGATCGAGCGGGTCATCGGTCCGGACGAGGCCGCCGGCTACCGCCGCTACGTGGAGTTCGTCTCGAAGCTGTACCGCTACGAGATGAACGACTTCATCGACCGCAACATCGATTCGCCGCTCGACCTCCTCACCCCTGACCTGGCCCGCCTGGTGGCGATCGGCGGCTTCCGGCGACTGACGCCCAAGGTGCGCCAGTACCTCAAGGACCCCCGCACCGAGCGGATCTACTCCTTCCAGGCGATGTACGCCGGTGTCTCCCCCTACGACGCGCTCGCGATCTACGCGGTCATCGCCTACATGGACTCCGTCGCCGGCGTGTTCTTCCCGCGCGGCGGCATGCACGCGGTTCCTGCGGCCATGGCCGCAGCCGCGGAGAAGCACGGAGTCGAGTTCCGGTACGACACCGAGGTGACCTCGGTGGAACGATCCGGCGACCGGGCGGTCGCCGCCATCACCGCGGCCGGCGAGCGCATCCCCGGCGACGTGTTCATCCTCAACCCGGATCTGCCGGTCGCCCATCGCGACCTGCTGGGCCGGGAGCCCTGGTCGGTGCGGCGCCTGACGTACTCACCGTCGTGCTTCCTCATGCTGGCGGGCTCCACGGCCTCGTACAGCAAGATCGCCCACCACAACATCCACTTCGGGCGCACCTGGAGCGGGGTGTTCGACGAGCTGATCGAGCGTCGCCAGCTCATGAGCGACCCGAGCATCCTCGTGACGAACCCGTCACGCTCGGATCCGAGCCTCGCCCCCGACGGGCGCGAGATCTACTACGTGCTCTTCCCCACGCCCAACCTCGACGCCCCCATCGACTGGCGGGTCGAGGGGCCCCGCTACCGCGACGAGGTGGTGCGCACGCTGGAGCAGCGCGGCTACGTGGGCTTCGGGGACGCCATCGAGGTCGAGGACATCACCACCCCGCTCGACTGGCAGGATCGCGGCATGGAGCGCGGCGCACCCTTCGCATCCGCCCACTCGTTCCTGCAGACCGGTCCGTTCCGGCCCGGCAACCTGTGGGGCGAGAACGTGGTGTTCACCGGCTCGGGGACGCAGCCGGGCGTGGGGGTGCCCATGGTGCTGGTCTCCGGGCGGCTCGCGGCCGAGCGCGTCACCGGACCCGACCGGGCCTACCGATCCCGCGCCCGGCGCTGGTGATCCGCCCCTCGTCCTTCGTCGTCCGGCACGGGCTTCCCGGGCTGGTGGGCACCGCCCTCGTCGCCGTGGGCGCCCTCGGGATCGGGTGGCTGCCGCTCACCTCCAACATGCTGGCCTCGCCGCTGGTGGACTACCTGCGCAGCACCCTCGTCGGCTCCCTGACGGCACGCGCCCTGGTCATCATCGGCCTGGCCGTCCTGCTGCAGGCGTGGCTGCTCCTCGGTTCCGAACTGCTCCCCCGGCGCCAGCCGCACCATGCGCCGCCGGTGCGCGACATCCTCGGCGTGCTGGCGCTGTGGTGCGCACCGCTGCTGCTGGCCCCGCCGATGTTCAGCCGCGACGTGTACTCGTACTACGTGCAGGGCCGCGTCTTCGACGGCGGGTACGACCCCACCACCATCGGGATCGATGTCATCCCGGGGTGGTTCGACGACGGTGCCGACCCGATGTGGGTGGAGTCGCCGACCCCCTACGGACCGCTGTTCCTGCTGGTCGAGCGCACGGTGGCCGGGTTCGCCCATCCCAACGCGTACCTCGGGGCCCTGATGTTCCGCCTCGTGGCCGTGCTCGGCGTCGCCCTGCTCGCGGTCTTCGTGCCCCGGCTGGCCGCACTACACGGCATCGATCCCGATCGCGCGCTCTGGCTCGGCGTGCTGAATCCGATCATCCTCATGCACTTCGTCAGTGGCGCCCACAACGACGCGCTCATGGTCGGCCTCGTCGTCATGGGGCTGGCGCTGGCCGCCGAGCAGCGCTGCATGTGGGGTGCGGTCGCCGTCAGCCTGGCCGTCGCGATCAAGCCCATCGCGCTGATCGCGCTGCCGTTCGTCGGCCTGCTGTGGGCCGGCCGGCAGGGCCGCTGGTGGGATCGGATCCGGTCGTGGCTGTTCGCCGGGCTCGTGCTGGCCAGCACGCTCGTGTCCATCTTCCTGGTGACCAACGCCGGCAGCGGCATGCTGACGGCCGCCTTCAGCACGCCCTCGGGCGTGCTCACGTGGCTCTCGCCGACCACCGCCGTGGGCAAGCTCCTGGGCACGCTCACGTCGGCCGTCGGGATCACCGAGGACGCGATGCCGCTCATCACCGCGGTGCGGCTCGTGGGGACGGTCGCCGCCCTGGCCATCGTGGCGTGGCTGATCCTGCGGCCGGGCGGGCGCAGTCCCGTGCGCGGCGCCGCGCTCGCGTTCGCGACGGTCGTCGTGCTCGGTCCCGTCGTGCAGCCGTGGTACCTGCTGTGGTTCCTCCCCCTGTTCGCGGCCACCGGGCCTGACGACCCGCGAGCTGCGCGCGGCGGTGATCCTGACCGCCGGGTTCACCGTCCACGGGATGATCGAGAGCTCCACGAACGCCGACAACCTCGCCGACGTCGCCGACGTCATCACCTACGTCGTCGCCTTCGCCGTCGTGATCGTCGTGCTGCTGGCCTCCTCGGTCGAACGTCGGCTCGTGCTCGGGCCCGACGACTCGGGTGGGATGACACCGACGACCGACGGCGACCGCGAGCGCGCTGCCGCGATGATCTGGCCGCGAGATGGCAGGATCCCCGCGTGAGCACCCGCGAACTCGACGCTGCGGGCATCACCGACCCGCATCTGCGGGAGTCGTACGAGAGGTGTCGCGAGCTCAATGCGGCCCACGGCAAGACGTACTACCTCGCCACGCTCCTGCTCCCCCCGGGAAAGCGTCCCTTCGTTCACGCCCTCTACGGGTTCGCGCGCTATGCCGACGAGATCGTGGACGATCTCACGTCCACGCTCAGCGAGCAGGAGAAGGCCCGGTGGCTGGACGAGTGGGGCCGGGCCTTCCTCGACGACGTGGAGCGTGGCTGGTCGGACGATCCGGTCTGCCGCGCCGTCGTCGACACCGTCCGGCGCTGGGATATCCCCACGGAGTACTTCGAGGCCTTCCTGCACTCGATGGCCATGGACCTGACGGTCACCGAGTACTCCACCTACGACGACCTGTACGAGTACGTCTACGGGTCCGCAGCCGTCATCGGGCTGCAGATGCTGCCGATCCTGGGCACCACGTCCCCCGAGGCCTACGACCGCGCGACCGACCTCGGCGTCGCCTTCCAGCTGGCCAACTTCGTGCGCGACGTGGGCGAGGACCTCGACCGGGGTCGGGTCTACCTGCCGCTGCAGGAGCTCGCCCGGTTCGGCGTCACCCGCGACCAGCTCGAGCAGCGGGTCGCGACCCCAGCCCTCAAGGCGGCCCTGGCCTTCCAGATCGCCCGCGTGCGCGAGCTCGAGGAGCGGGCCCGTCCGGGCATCGCCATGCTCGACCCGACCTCGCAGGACTGCATCGAGGCGGCCCGAGTGCTCTACTGCGGCATCGTCGACGAGGTCGAGCGGGCCGACTACGAGGTGTTCAGCCGCCGGGCGACGGTGCCGATGCGCCGTCGACTGGCGGTCGCGGGTCCGGCGTGGGTGCGGGCGGTGCGGGCGCGTCGTCGCGCGGCCGAGCCGAGCGCCAGATCGGCGGCCCGGCCGTAGGGGTCCGGTCGACGCCTCGACGACCCCAGAGCACCCACAAGGACAGCGAGAGCAGCACCAGCGCGAATCCGAAGAGCAGGTCCTCCAGGGCGCGAACGCGATGCGACCGTCGCCGAGGAACGGCGGCGTCCCCTCTGCCGGCGAGGAGCCGCCCACGATCGCGTCGCCGTCGTAGCAGCACGATGCCGAAGCCGGTGAACATGCCGTTCGTGACCAGCTGGAAGAACACGATGATCGCGTACGCGGTCCAGAACACCCGCCGTCCCAGGAGGCGGGTGCGCAGGATCCACAGGTCGACGACGACGGCCACGACCACGCCGAGCAGCCCGAGTCCGGTGTATGTCACGGCGCACCGTCCGCGGGCGCGTCCGGCTCGGGGGCCTCGTCGCCCACCCGCCAGTGGTCCTTCACGCTGCGGACCGCCTCGAGCGTGAGGATCGAGGCCAGCGGGATCGCGACGAAGAAGAGGATCTCGTCCAGCGGCACATCGGCCGGGACGTAGATCCCGGTGATGCGTTCGAGGTCGAAGCGCCAGTGGCCCTGGGCCACCGCGTAGGCGTCCCACGCGAAGAAGAGCACGACCACGGGCAGGACGGACAGGGCCAGCCGACGCCACCGGCGCAGCACGCGGGTGCGCAGGGCGACCTCCAGCCACAGGCACCCGACCAGCACGAATGCCAGAATCGCGACGTAGGAAAGCCGGGCCACGCTCCCATCCTCTCGTGCGGGGGTCCGCGCCGCGACGACGACTGGAGTCCCCGCCCCATGGCCGCTGCCCCGCCCCGCCGCCTGGCCGTGATCGGGGCCGAGTGCTCGGGCAAGTCGACCCTCGCGGCCGAGCTGGCACGCACCCTGCCCGGGCTGCCTCGTCGAGGAGGCCCTGCGCGCCTTCGTCGCCCGGGAGGGCCGGACTCCGCGCCGAGAGGAGCAGGCCGGCCTGCTGGCCCAGCAGCAGGGGCGCGAGGACGCCCTCGCGCTCGTGTGCGCGCTGCCGACGGTCGTCGTCGACTCCTCGCCGCTGATGACCGCGGTCTACAGCCGGCTCTACTTCGACGACGACTCCCTGGTGCCGTTCGCCGCCGAGGCCGCCGCGGGCTACGCGCTCGTGGTGTGGTGCGGCATCGACATCCCCTGGGCCGCCGACGGCATCCAGCGCGACGGCGTCGACCACCGCGCGCGGGCCGACGCCCTCGTCGCCGAACTGGTCCGGACCGAGCTCGAGCCGCGCGGCATTCGCGTCGTCCACGTGACCGGGTCGCTCGTCGACCGGGTGGCGACCGTGGGGAGGGCGTGGCAACCCTGAGCCCCTCGCCCGCCAACCTAGACTCGCAAGGGTGGAGAACTCTGGGCAGGAAGGCCTGGTCGGCACGACCGTCGACGGCCGCTACCGCGTCCTCTCCATGCTCGCCCGCGGCGGGATGGCCACGGTCTACGAGGCCCTCGACCTGCGCCTGGACCGGGTCGTCGCGCTCAAGATCATGCATCCCCACCTCGCGCACGACCAGGCGTTCGTGTCCCGGTTCCAGCGCGAGGCCCGGGCCGCCGCCCGCCTGACGCACGGCCACGTCGTCGCCGTCTACGACCAGGGCGACGACAACGGGACCGTGTACCTGGCCATGGAGTACGTGCCCGGACGCACGCTGCGCGACGTGCTGCGGCAGTACGGTCCGCTCTCCCCCTCCCAGGCGCTGGTGTTCCTCGACCCCGTCCTGGAGGCCCTGGCCGCCGCGCACGCGGCCGGCTTCGTTCATCGCGACATCAAGCCGGAGAACGTCCTGATCTCCGACGACGGCCGGGTCAAGGTGGCCGACTTCGGCCTGGCGCGTGCCGTGGAGGCCGACGGTCAGAGCGTCACGCAGGGCATGATCATCGGCACCGTGGCGTACCTGTCCCCCGAGCAGGTGGAGCGCGGCGAGGCGGACGGCCGGTCCGACGTGTACGCCGCAGGAATCCTGCTCTACGAGATGATCACCGGACAGGTCCCCCACGCGGGCGAGAGCCCGCTGAGCGTCGCCTACCAGCACGTGAACCGCGACGTGCCGCCCCCGTCGCTCGCCGTGCCCGCGATCCCGCCGGAGGTCGACGCGCTGGTGGTCACCGCCACCCGCCGCGACGCCTCGCTGCGGTACCAGACCGCCTTCGACTTCCTCGCCGACGTTCGGCGCGTCCGCGGGAGCCTGCCGGCGCCGAAGCCGTTCGTGGACTCGCAGGACACGCTGGTCGTCGATGTCGGCATGGCCTCGCAGCTGGCGGCCGGGCGGCCCAGCGCCCCACTGCCCACCGGTGGCCCTGCGACGCCGCGCTCGACGCCGACCCGGCCGACCGCCGCGACCCGGCCGACCCAGCAGCCCGAGGCCTACCGGCGCAGCCGCGCCCCGCTGTTCATCGTCCTGCTCATCCTGGCCGTCCTGGCCACCGTGTTCGGCGCCCTGTACCTGTCCGGCTCGCTGACCCCCAAGGTGGACGTGCCGGACGTCGTCGCCGAGCAGCAGAGCTTCGAGGACGCCCAGCAGGCCATGGCGAAGGCGACACTGACCCTCGTCCGGGCCGCCGAGGACGAGTACAGCGAGGAGGTTCCGGTCGGAGCGGTCATCAGCACCGCGCCCGCGGCCGGGTCCAGCGTCCCCGAGGACAGCACCGTCACCGCCGTCGTCTCCAAGGGCCCCGAGCGGTACGACGTCCCGGCGGTCAAGGGGCTGCCGCAGGCCGAGGCGGCCGACGCCCTCACCGCCGCCAGCCTGACGCTCGGCGAGGTGCGGCAGGCCTACGACGACAAGGCCGAGGTCGGGTCCATCGTGTCCACCGACCCCAAGCCCGGGACCTCGGTGAAGCCGGGCACTCCGGTCGCCCTCGTGGTGTCCAAGGGCCCCGAGCCGGTGCCGGTCCCCGACGTCGACGGGCGCAAGGTCGGTCCGGCCAAGGACGCCCTCGCTCGCGCCGGGCTCAAGGCCGACGTCACGCAGAAGTTCTCCGAGCAGGTGGCCGACGGCGTGGTGATCTCGGTCAAGCCGAAGGCCGGCACCATCGTCGACTCGGGCAGTCGCGTCGCCCTCGTGGTGTCGAAGGGCCCCCCGCCGGTGACCGTCCCGAACCTCATCGACATGCCGCGCGACAAGGCGGTCTCGACGCTGCGCGGCCTGGGACTGCGCGCCAACGTGGTCGAGGGCGACTTCAGCCCGCTCAACCGGGTCATCAGCCAGGACCCATCCCCGGGCACCTCGATCCCCAAGGGCAGCGCCGTCACGATCCGGATCATCTGACGCGCAGGCGCTCACGGCAGGATGGCGCCATGAGCACCCTCGCCGACCGCGCCCAGTCCGCCCTCGCCGCCTGCGGGGCGACGATCCCCGCCGCCACCGGCGGGCCGCACCGTCGCCGCGGTGTCCCCGATCGACGGCTCCGCCCTCGCGACGGTGCCGGCCCTGGACTCCGCCGGGGTGGATGCGGCCGTCGCGCGGGCCCACGCGGCGTTCCTGGAGTGGCGCACGACGCCGGCTCCCGTGCGCGGCTTCCTCGTGAAGGCCTTCGGCCGGCTGCTCGAGGAGCACAAGGACGACCTCGCCGACCTCGTCCAGCTGGAGGTCGGGAAGATCCGCTCCGAGGCCCTCGGCGAGGTGCAGGAGATGATCGACATCTGCGACTTCGCCCTGGGGCTGTCCCGCCAGCTCGAGGGACGCACGATGCCGTCGGAGCGCCCGGGCCACCGGCTCATGGAGACCTGGCACCCGGCGGGCGTGGTCGGCGTCATCTCGGCCTTCAACTTCCCCGTGGCCGTCTGGGCCTGGAACACCGCCGTCGCCCTGGTCTGCGGCGACGCCGTCGTCTGGAAGCCGTCGGAGCGCACGCCGCTGACCGCGCTGGCCTGCACGGCGCTGCTGGACCGGGCGATCGCGGCCCAGGGCGCTCCGGCCGACGTCCACGTCCTGGCGATCGCCGAGCGGGATGCCGGGCCCGCCCTGGTCGACAACCCGCTGCGTCGCGGTCGTCAGCGCGACCGGGTCCGAGCGCATGGGCGCCCAGGTCGGTCCGCGCGTCGCCGCCCGGTTCGGCCGGGCCATCCTCGAACTGGGCGGCAACAACGCGGCCATCGTCGCTCCGTCCGCCGACCTCGAGCTCGCCGTCCGCGGGATCGTCTTCGCCTCCGCCGGCACCGCCGGTCAGCGGTGCACGACGCTGCGGCGCGTCATCGCCCACGCGTCCGTCGTCGACGAGGTGGTGCGGCGCGTGGCCGAGGTCTACGGCCGGCTGCCGGTCGGCAGCCCGCTGGAGGACGCCACGCTCGTCGGGCCGCTGATCGACGGCGAGTGCCTACGAGCGGATGCAGGCGGCCATCGCCGAGGCCGTCGACGCGGGGGGCACCCTCGTCGTCGGCGGGGAGCGCGTCGAGGTCGCCGGCGTCCCCGACGCGTACTACGTGCGGCCCGCCCTCGTGCGGATGCCGGTGCAGGCGGACGTCGTGCGGCGCGAGACGTTCGCGCCGCTGCTGTACGTACTCGCCTACGACGAGCTGGACGAGGCGATCGCCCTGCAGAACGGGGTCCCGCAGGGCCTGTCGTCGAGCATCTTCACCCTCGACCAGCGCGAGGCCGAGCTGTTCATGTCCGCCGCCGGGTCGGACTGCGGCATCGTCAACGTCAACATCGGCACGTCGGGCGCCGAGATCGGCGGCGCCTTCGGCGGCGAGAAGACCACCGGCGGCGGCCGCGAGTCGGGATCCGACGCCTGGCGCGCCTACATGCGACGCGCGACGAACACCGTCAACTACTCGCACGAGCTGCCGCTGGCGCAGGGGGTGAACTTCGGATGAGCCGGCGCGCCCGCTCCCGGAGACTGCCAACGTCGTCGTCGTCGGCGGCGGAGTCATGGGGACGAGCATCGCCTTCCACCTCGCCGAGGCCGGCGTGCGCGACGTGCTCCTGCTGGAGCAGGCCGACCTGGGCAGCGGGTCGACGTGCAAGGCTGCCGGTGGGGTGCGCGCCCAGTTCTCCGACCCGGTCAACGTGGCTCTCGGGCTGCGCGGCCTCGAGGCCTTCGAGCGCTTCCCCGAGCGCCCCGGCCAGGAGATCGACCTGCGCCAGCCCGGGCTACCTGTTCTGCCTGACCACGCCGGACGAGGTCGCCGCCTACGAGGAGTCCGTGGCGCTGCAGAACCGCATGGGCGTGCCCAGCCGGATGCTCTCCGCCGACGAGGCCGTCGCCCTGTCGCCCGCGGTCGAGCCCCGACGGGCTGCTCGGCGCCGCCTTCCACCACCGCGACGGCTACTGCTCCCCCGAGTCGGTGGTGCTCGGCTACGCCGGCGGAGCGCGGCGGCACGGCGCCACCATCCGCACCGGCGTCACCGTCACCGGGATCGAGCGTGCGCGGCGGGGAGATCACCGCCGTCGAGACCGATCACGGCACCGTGACGACCAGCATCGTGGTCTGCGCGGCCGGGGCCTGGTCGCGCGACGTGGGCGCGCTGGCCGGGATCGACCTGCCGGTCGTCCCGCTGCGTCGTCAGATCCTCATCACCGAGCCGATCCCGACCGGCCCTGCTCGGGTCGTTCCCCGACGGCATCCCCATGACCATCGACGCGGCCACCACCTTCTACTTCCACCGCGAAGGCCCCGGCCTCCTGCTCGGCATGTCGTACCAGGACGAGGAGCCGGGCTTCCGCACGGAGTACAGCGACGCCTGGCTGCCCGACCTCATGGCCGCCATCGACCGCCGCGCGCCCGCGCTGCTCGACGTCGGCATCGCCCACCGCTGGGTGGGGATGTACGAGGTCACCCCGGATCACAACGCGCTGCTCGGCGAGTCCGCCTCGGTGTCGCGGATGCTCTACGCGACCGGCTTCTCCGGCCACGGCTTCCTGCAGGGACCGGCCGTCGGCGAGGTCGTCCGCGACCTGGTCCTGGGCGTGGAGCCGTTCCTGGACGTCTCCGCCTTCACCACCGAGCGGTTCGCCCGCGGCCAGCTGCGCGGCGAGGTGAACATCGTCTGAGGCGCCGTCCGCGCCCGCCGTCCCTCATATCACGGTGATATCATACCTTTGGGGCTCGCCCGTGCCCCGGAGTAGGAGCCGTCATGAGTACCGAGCGCGTCGTCACCGTCATGCGCGGGGCGATCATGCTGCCGATCACGTTGCTGGTGTGGGTGGCGATGGTGGCCGCCTTCGTGGGGTCCATGAGCGCCATCGACGGGCCTGACGGGCACCCGGACTGGTGGCTGCTCATCGCCAGCGTCGTCCTGCTCGTCGTCGGCATCCTCCTGCTTCCCGGGTTCTTCACCCTCCAGCCCAACGAGTCGCGCGTGCTCGTCCTCTTCGGCAACTACCGGGGCACCGTTCGCAAGGGCGGCTTCCACTGGGCGAATCCGTTCTACAGCAACGGCAACCCCGTGCCCCAGCCCACGGCCGAGGAGGGCGCCGGCACCAAGACGTCCAGCGGCCAGGGAAAGAAGGCCGGCAGCCGGAGGTTCAAGGTCTCCCTGCGCAAGCGCACGTTCCTCGGCGACAAGCTCAAGGTCAACGACCGGCGGGGCAATCCCGTCGAGATCGCAGCGATGGTGGTCTGGCATGTGCAGGACACCGCCCAGGCGGTGTTCGACGTGGACAACTACGAGACCTACGTGACGACGCAGGCCGAGACGGCGCTGCGTCACATCGCCACCGCGTACAGCTACGACCAGGGTGAGGACGGCGCGGCGTCGGAGGCCGAGATCACCCTGCGCGGCAACCCGGACGAAGTCTCAGCGACGCTCCGCGAGGATCTCGGCGCGCGGCTTGCCGCCGCCGGTGTGGTCGTCGACGACGCCCGCCTGACGCATCTTGCATACGCGCCGGAGATCGCCCAGGCGATGCTGCGCCGCCAGCAGGCCGAGGCCGTCATCGCCGCGCGGCGCAAGATCGTGGCGGGTGCCGTGAGCATGGTCGAGATGGCGCTGAACGAGCTCGACGAGAAGTCGATCGTCGAGTTGGACACCGAGCGGCGCGCCGCCATGGTCAGCAACCTGCTCGTGGTGCTCTGCGGGCAGGCCGACGCGACCCCGGTCCTCAACACGGGAACGCTCTACCAGTAGGCGCCGGATGACCCCCCGCAAGCAGTTCCCGCTGCGGATCGATCCGGCCCTGTGGGCGGAGATCGAGCGCATGGCGGCCGCCGAGCTGCGCAGCGTCAACGCCCAGGTGGAGTACCTGCTGCGCGAGGCGGTGCGACGTCGCGGTCGACCGGACGCGTCTTCGCCGCAGCAGGACGCCTAGCGCGGGACGACCGGTGACGAGGACGCCTGGTGCAGGACGCCTACAGCAGGACGCCCTCGTGCTCGAGCAGCGCGACCTTGATGTCGAGCCCGTATCCGTAGCCGCCGAGGCCGTTCGACGCGATGACGCGATGGCACGGGACGAACGGGGCGACCATGTTCGACGAGCACACGGTGCCGGCGGCCCGGGCCGCTCGCGGCGTGCCAGCCCGCCGTGCGAGCCCGGCATAGGTGTCGACGCTGCCGGCTCGGATCGTCCGCATCGCGCGCCAGGCGCGCTGCTGGAAGGGTCCGCCGGGCTGGGTGACGGACACCTCGTCGAGGGCGTCGAGGTCACCGTCGCTGTACCGCTGCAGCACGTCGGCGATGAACGGGACCCTGCTGCGCGGACGCACCTGACGGCCGTCCCCGGGCAGCCGTCCCAGGGCCTCGTCGAGGTCGGCGAAGGTGGACACGACCACGGCGCCGTACTCGGCGGGGCCGAGGTCGCCGGCCGCGTGCGGGTCCACGACGACCGTGACCTGGCCCGCAGGCGTGCGGTACACGGCCGACAGCAGGACGCCGACCGGGTGGGACATCGCTAGCGCATCATCAGCATGTCGGCGACGAGGAACGCCAGCTCGAGGCTCTGCTCGCGGTTGAGGCGCGGATCGCACGCGGTCTCGTAGCGGTCGCCGAGGTTGGTCTCGAGCACTCCCCCGGTACCACCCACGCACTCGGTGACGTCGTCGCCGGTCAGCTCGATGTGCAGCCCGCCGGGGATGGTCCCGAGGTTGCGGTGGACCTCGAAGAAGCCCTCGACCTCGGTGACGACGTCGTCGAACAGCCGCGTCTTGTGGCCGGAGGCCGCCTCGCGGGTGTTGCCGTGCATGGGGTCGCAGACCCAGACGACCGGCACTCCGCTCGCGTCGACCTTCTGGACGATGCTCGGGAGGACGTCGCGGACCACGCCCGCACCCATGCGGGTGATGAGCGTGAGCCGGCCCGGGACGCGGTCGGGATTGAGGATCTCGCACATCTGCACGACGTCGTCCGGCGACGCGGTCGGGCCGATCTTCACCCCGATGGGATTGCGGATCGTCGACGCGAAGTGCACGTGCGCGCCGTCGAGCTGCCGTGTCCGCTCCCCGATCCACAGGAAGTGCCCGGAGACGTCGTACGGCAGGCCGGTGCGCGAGTCGATGCGGGTCAGCGCACGCTCGTAGTCGATCGACAGCGCCTCGTGCGCGGCGTAGAACTCGACCCGCTGCAGCTCCTCCGGATCGGCGCCGATGGCATGCATGAAGGACAGCGCCCGGTCGAGCTCGGCGGCCATCGCCTCGTACCGCTGGCCGGCCACCGAGTCGCGGACGAAGTCCTGGTTCCACGCATGCACCTGGCGCAGGTCGGCGTAGCCACCCTGGGTGAAGGCGCGCACGAGGTTGAGCGCGGCGCTGGAGGCGTTGTACGCGCGCACCAGCCGCTGCGGATCGGGGCGGCGGCTGGAGGCCTCGAACGGCAGCGCGTTGACGGCGTCGCCGAAGTAGGAGGTGAGCTCGACGCCGGAGCGGGTCTCGGTCAGCTGCGAGCGCGGCTTGAAGTACTGGCCCGCCATGCGTCCGACCTTGATGACCGGAAGCGACGCGGCGTAGGTGAGCACGACCGACATCTGCAGGACCGTCTTGAGCCGGGCGCGGATGGAGTCGGCGTTGTTGGCTGCGAACGTCTCGGCGCAGTCGCCGCCCATGAGGACGAACGCCCGGCCCTGCGCGGCCTCGGCCAGTCGCGTGCCGAGGACGTCGCACTCACCGGCGAACACCAGCGGGGGCAGCGTCGCGAGCTCGTCCACGGCCGCCTGCAGCTCCGCGGCATCCGGCCACGGCGGCTGCTGGGCCGCGGGCAGGTCGGGCCAGGTGATCGCATCAGGCATGCGTCAAGGTTAGGCCCTGCTCACCCGAAGAAGGACTTGGCCTCCTCGTAGCGCTCCATGGGCACCGTCTTGAGGACGCCGGTCGCCTCCTGCAGCGGGATCCGGACGATGTCCGTGCCCTGCAGCGCGACCATCGTGCCCCAGGCCTCGTCCTTGACGGCCGTGATGGCGTTGAGGCCGAAGCGGGTCGCGAGCACGCGATCGAACGCGGTCGGCGAGCCGCCTCGCTGGATGTGGCCCAGGACCGTGGTGCGCGCCTCGTGGCCGGTCCGCGCCTCGACCTGCTGCGCGAGCCACTCGCCGATGCCGGAGAGCTTGACGTGTCCGAACGAGTCCAAGGTGGCGTCCTTGGTCACCAGCGTCCCGCCCTTGGGCAGCGCGCCCTCGGCGACGACGATGATCGGCGCGTAGGACGCCTTGAAGCGCGACTCGACCCAGCCGACGACCTCGTCGAGGTCGAACTCGACCTCGGGGATGAGGATCGCGTTGGCGCCGCCGGCCATGCCCGAGTGCAGGGCGATCCAGCCAGCGTGGCGGCCCATGACCTCGCAGATGAGGATGCGGTGGTGCGACTCGGCCGTCGTGTGCAGCCGGTCGATCGCCTCGGTCGCGATGCTCACCGCGGTGTCGAAGCCGAAGGTGAAGTCCGTGCCGCTGAGGTCGTTGTCGATCGTCTTGGGCACGCCGATGACGTGGAAGCCGTGCTCGGTCAGCGTGGTGGCGACGCCGAGCGTGTCCTCGCCGCCGATCGCGATGAGGGCGTCGATGCCCAGCTTCGTGAGGTTCTCCTCGGTGCGCTCGATGCCGCCGTCGATCTTGACGAGGTTGGTGCGCGAGGAGCCGAGGATGGTGCCGCCGCGCGGGAGGATGCCGCGCACGGCCGGGATGTCCAGGGGCATGGTGATGCCCTCGAGCGGGCCCCGCCATCCGTCGCGGAAGCCGACGAACTCGTACCCGTACTCCGAGACGCCGCGACGGACGACTCCGCGGATGACCGCGTTGAGACCCGGGCAATCGCCACCACCAGTGAGAACGCCGACGCGCATCGGTCATGCACCCTTTCGTCTGCGGGCTCGTGGCCCGGATCTCGCCGGACTCTGACCGCCCGGCTCCAGCACCCTCAGCCTAGCCGTGGATGCAAGCGCTGACATCCCGAGCGCGGAACTAGGGTCGGGGCATGCCCGCCATCCTCGCCATCGACGCCGGAACCACCGGCATCACCGCTCTCATCGTCGACGACTCCGCCACGGATCATCGCCCGCGGCTACCGGGAGTTCCCCCAGCACTTCCCCGCCGATGGCTGGGTGGAGCACGACCTCGGGGAGATGTGGGCGGCGACCCTCGACGCCACCCGCCAGGCCCTGGCCGCCACCGACGTCCCCGTCGTCGCCGTCGGGATCACCAACCAGCGCGAGACGGTCTGCCTGTGGGACCGCGAGACCCTCGGCGCCCCGCGGCGGGCGATCGTGTGGCAGGACCGGCGCAGCGCGGCCATCTGCGAGACGCTGCGCGAGGACGGCCACGAGGACCTCGTGACGGAGCTGACCGGACTGCGCCTGGATCCCTACTTCTCCGCGACGAAGCTGGCCTGGATCCGCGCCCACGAGCCGCACGTGTGGAGCTCGGTCGAGTCCGGGCGCACGGCGATCGGCACCGTCGACTCCTACCTCGTGGCCCGCATGTCCCGGGGGCTGTTCCACATCACCGACGCCACCAACGCCTCGCGCACGCTGTTGTACGACCTGTCCTCCGGCCGCTGGAGCGAGCGCCTGTGCGCGCTCTTCGGCGTCCCCGAGTCCGCACTCCCCGAGGTCGTGCCGTCGTACGGGCAGCTCGCACGCACCGACCCGACGGCCTTCCTCGGCCTCGACCTGCCGATCGCTGGCATCGCCGGCGACCAGCAGGCGGCCCTCGTCGGCCAGGCCGGCTTCACCGCCGGGTCGGCAAAGTGCACCTACGGCACGGGGTCGTTCCTGCTGGTCCACACCGGCGAGAGCATCCGACGATCGCAGCACGGACTGCTGACGACGGTGGCCCTCGCCCATCCCGACGGCCGGCGGGACTATGCGTTGGAGGGTGCGGTGTTCGTGACCGGCGCCGCCGTGCAGTGGCTGCGCGACGGGCTGGGGATCATCGAGAGCGCGCGCGACGTCGAGGCGCTCGCGGCGAGCGTCCCCGACACCGGCGGCGTGGTGTTCGTGCCCGCGCTGACCGGCCTCGGAGCGCCAGAGTGGGACCCCACGGCGCGCGGGCTGATCATCGGCATCACCCGGGGCACCACGCGCGCCCACCTGGCGCGCGCCGCGCTGGAGGCGATCGCCTTCCAGGTGCGCGACGTCGTCGACCTCATGGGCCGCGACGGCGGCGTGCCGCTGTCACGCCTGCACATCGACGGCGGCGCGGCTGCCAACGACCTGCTGTGCCAGATGCAGGCCGACGCCGTGCGACTGGTCGTCGACCGCTCGGCCGAGCTGGAGACCACGGGGCTCGGAGCCGCGTTCCTCGCCGGGCTCGGCACCGGCGTCTGGGGGTCCACCGAGGAGCTCAGCGGCACGCGCCGGTCGTCGGGCACGTTCGTGCCGGGAGCCATCGACGCGGACGGCCATGACCGCTGGCGCGAGGCCGTGGCCCGCAGCCGACGCTGGGCGACCTGACCCTCGACCCCCTGCCGACCTTGAGGTTGGCGCTGCTGCGCAGGCCCCGGACGAGCGCCAACCTCAAGGTCGGCAGGGGTCAGTCGTTGTCCGGCACCATCGAGCGCGAGTCCGCCGGCGAGCCCTCGGCGATGAGCTCCTTCGCGCGGGTGGCGTACATGTCGACGTACTCCTGCCCGGACAGCGACATCAACTCGTACATCACCTCGTCGGTGATCGAGCGCAGCACGAACCGGTCGTTGCCCAGGCCCTCGTAGCGCGAGAAGTCGAGCGGGCGGCCGATGCGGATGCCCACGCGCTGCAGGCGCGGGCGCACCTGCCCGGGGGGCTGGATCTCGTAGGTGCCGATCATCGCGACCGGGATGATCGGGACCTCCCCCTCCATCGCCATGCGGGCCACGCCCGTCTTGCCGCGGTAGAGGGTGCCGTTGGGCGATCGCGTGCCCTCCGGGTAGATGCCCAGCAGGTCGCCCTCACCGAGGATGCGCAGCCCCGTGCGCAGCGCCGCCTCTGACGCGCGGCCACCCGAGCGATCCACCGGGACCTGCCCGACGCCGGCGAAGAACAGCTTCGTGAAGAACCCCTTCACTCCCCGGCCGGTGAAGTAGTCGCTCTTGGCGAGGAAGGTGATGGGTCGCGGGACGACCAGCGGCAGGAAGAACGAGTCCGAGAAGGACAGGTGGTTGCTCGCGAGGATCGCGGCCCCCTTGTCGGGGATGTGGTCCAGGCCCTCGACCCATGGCCGCCACAGCACGCGAAGCCACGGCCCCACGAGGATGTGCTTCAGGAACCAGTACAGCACCGGCGGCCCTCCTTCCGGATGGCAGACTAGCCCGAGGGGCGGCCGACGAGGCCGTCCACCACGAAAGGAGCCCCCGTGACCGTCATGCCCGGTGCCGAGCCCTGGTCGGCGGACGGCAACGAGGTCGGCGTCCTCCTCCTGCACGGCTTCACGGGGTCGCCCAAGTCGATGACGCCGTGGGGGCACGACCTCGCGGCCGAGGGCTGGACGGTCCGCGTCCCGCGTCTTCCCGGCCACGGCACGACGTGGCAGGAGATGAACCTCACCACGTGGGAGGACTGGTACGCCGAGGCCGATCGACACCTGCGCGAGCTGCGGGGGCGGTGCAGCCACGTCGTCGTCATGGGCCTGTCGATGGGCGGCACCCTGACGCTGCGCCTGGCCGAGGAGCACGGCGACGCCATCACGGGGATCGTGCTGGTCAACCCCGCCGTGCACTCGGAGCGGCCGGACCGCTTCCTGCTGCCGGTGCTGCAGCGCTTCGTCCCGTCCTTCCCCGGCATCTCCAACGACATCGCCAAGCCCGGCCAGGACGAGGGCGCCTACGACAAGATCCCGCTGAAGGCCGCGCACTCGCTGTCCCAGCTGTGGAAGGTGGTCAAGCAGGACATCGCCCGGGTCACCACGCCGATGCTGCTCTTCCGCAGCGCGCAGGACCATGTCGTCGAGCCGTCGAACGCCGCCTTCGTCCTCGCCCACGTCTCCTCGACCGACGCCGCCGAGGTCGTGCTGCAGGACTCCTTCCACGTCGCGACCCTCGACTACGACGCCGAGATCATCGTGCGCGACAGCATCGCCTTCGTGAAGCGCCTCACGGGGTGAGCATGCGCGACTCGGACCTGCCCGACCACGAGCAGCGCGCGTGGGATGCGATCGTGGCCGACCTCAGCGGCCAGGTCGACCTGGGTCCGGGATTCCCGAAGGAGAGCTCCCTGCCTCCGCTCGCGGCGGACGGCGACCACCCCGACCCGCTGGCCGACCCCGTCGACCTCGACGACGCCGACGAGGACGAGGGCTTCGAGCCGCCCGTCCCTCCCCCGCTGCCCCGCCCCGCCGACACCGCGGCGCGCTTCTCGTGGGCGGCCGTCGTCGGCGGTCCCCTGATCGTCATCATCGTCAATCTGCTCGGCTGGGACCGGTGGATGGCGGGGGCGGGCGTGGCCATCACCGTCGGCGGGTTCGTGGCACTGGTGGCCCGGATGAAGGACCGCGAGGACGACGGGAACGACGGCGCCGTCGTCTAGGGTCCGGGCATGACCACGCTGTCGGTGTACATCGCGTCCAGCCTCGACGGCTACATCGCCACCCTCGACGACACGCTGGAGTGGCTCGATGCCGCCGCCGGGCCGGACGAGGACTACGGATACGACGACTTCCTCGGCGGCGTCGACGCCCTCGCCATGGGGCGGGGCACCTACGACCACATCGCGCATCTGGAGCCACTGCCGTTCGGCGACCGGCCGGTCTACGTGTTCACGCACCACCCGCCCCGGCCGCGCCCCGGCGTCACCTTCTGGGACCTGTACCCCAGCGCGGCCGCGGCACAGTGGAGCGCGGCCGGCCTGGGCCGGGTCTATGTCGACGGCGGCGCGCTGATCGGGGCCTTCCTGGCCGAAGGGCTGATCGACGACATGACGCTGACGACGGCCCCGGTCCTGCTCGGCCGCGGCCGGCCGCTGTTCCCACCGGTGGACGCAACGTCGTCATGGCGGCTCGAGGCCGTGCAGCAGTGGCCCAGCGGAATGGTGCAGCGACGGTACCGGCGCGAGCCGGGCGCCTGACGGTCCTAGCCGCGCGGTCCTATCGCGGCTGGCGCGCGAGGTCGGCCGCCCCGACCAGCCCGGCACTGTTGCCGAGCTCGGCCACCTTGACCAGCGGAGCGGGGCGGTTCTGCTGCCCGATGAGCTTGTCCGCGAGCGTCTGGCGGGCGCTGGCCAGCAGCAGGTCGCCGGCGTCGGAGACCCCACCGCCGATCACGAACACCTCCGGATCGAGGACGGCCGCGAGATCGGCCAGGCCTCGGCCCAGCCACGTCCCGACGATGGCGAACGCGTCGGTCGCCACCGGGTCGCCGGCCCGCGCGGCCTCCGTCACGTGCAGCCCCTGGACGCCCTCCGGCGTGCCGTCGCCCATCGCGAGGAGCACCCCGGCCTCGGCTCGCCGCTCGGCGGCGAGGTGCCGGGCCTCGCGCACCAGGGCGTTGCCGCTCGCGTACTGCTCGAGGCAGCCGTGCCGCCCGCATCCGCACGGACGTCCGTCGGGGACGGCGTTGATGTGGCCGATCTCGCCCGCGGCGCCGTGCGATCCGCGGAACAGGCTCCCGTGGATCACGATCCCGCCACCGATCCCGGTGCCCACCGTGACGAGCGTGAGATCGGTCGTCCCGCGCCCTGCCCCGAACCGGTACTCGCCCCAGGCCGCGACGTTGCCGTCGTTCTCCACGACGACCGGCAGTCCCGTCGAGGCCTCGAGCAGCGCGCGCACCGGAACCTGCGACCAGCGCAGGTTGGGCGCGAAGTAGACCCGCGAGCGGTCGGCGTCGACCAGCCCGGCCACTCCGAGACCGACGCCGTCGAGCGGTTCCGTGCTGCCGGCCACGAGCTCGTTGACGACCTCCGCCACGAGGTCGAGGACATCCTCTGCGTCATGACGGGGCGTCGGGCGCCGGGCCGTCGAGATGATCTCCCCGTCCTCGGTGACCGTGCCCGCGAGGATCTTCGTGCCGCCGATGTCGACGCCGATGCTCATGCCCACGTCCGGCAGCCTACTGTCCGCTGGCGGTGCCCGACGGGTCCTCGCGCACGGGGATCCACGTGATCGGCGCCGCTGCCGCGGGCGGTGCGGCAGACGGCGCCGGACCGCTGCCGGAGTCGCTGACCAGCACGAGCGTGCGGCACACGAGGCAGTCGGGGTATGCGGCCGGGTCGTCGTGCTCCGCGTGCGGGGCCATCACCCGCTCGGTCGCCCAGTCGACCATCCGCTGGGCACCGGCCAGCAGCGTCGACCAGTCCAGTCCGCCACCCTGGCCGGCGTCAGGCTCGGGTTCCGGCGCCCGCTCGGTGGGCTCCTCGCGGGGCTGGGGCTCCTCGTCGCCGGAGTACCACCACGGTGCGCGCCCGCCCGCGCTCATGGCGTCGCCGCCGGCTGGCGCCACAGCGACGGCTCCGGCGCGAACGAGACCCGGAGCCCGGCCTCGGTGCGGGTGGCGTGGAGCGGCCGGCACCGGCGCAGCACGGGCGGCAGGTCGAGCCACCGGTACACGTCCTCGAACCGCACGACGAGGCTGTCCCCCTGCACGCCGACCTCGGCGTCCATCCGGGCGGGGCCGGCCAGCGGCAGGTCGAGCCCGAACTCCTCGTCTCCCACCGTCACGGTCAGCTGGTCGGCATCGAGCACCCGCACGGCGCCGAGCGGGCCCATCACCGACCGGCCCTTGGGCGCCGGCCGCACGCGCGAGGTGGACTTCCAGACCTCGACCGCCGCCTGCCTGTTCCTGCATCCGTGCGAGCGCCGTCGCGGCCACCGTCTTCGCCTCCCGCGACATCTCGTCGGACGATCGCGGGAAGCGGTTCATGATGACGCCGTCCACTGCCACGCCGAGGAGCGAGAACACCGCCACCGCGCGCGCGGTGCGATCGACCGATGACGTGTCGGGGGTGGTCACCAGTCGCATCGTCGTCCGCGGGTGGGTGAGCGCCTGCTGCAGGCGGCCAACGTCCGCCCGGGCCGCCGAGAGCGCCTCGAACACGGTGGGCGCCGGCGCCGACCCGTCCGCCGGCGATCGCCACATCGCGACCCGCGGCGTCAGCGCGGCGTCGAGCAGGCGCAGGAGCACGCCGGGGAGGTCGACGAGCTCACGCGCGCGCTCCAGTGGCCCGCAGTCGAGCACGACGGCGTCGACCTCTGCGTCGGTGAGCGCGGTGACGGCCTGGGCGAGCGCGCCCAGCGGCCGCAGCCCCGGCAGGCCGGCCCACGCCTGCGTGACGACCGGATCCCCGCCCACCTCGGCGAACACCCGGCCGACCGTGGACGTGAGGCGCTCCAGCACCGCCGGCTCCAGCGCCGCGGCGCCCGATGCATCGACTGCGACGCCATGCAGCCCCTCGTCCGCCAGGGCCGCCAGGGTGGCGGCCGCCACGGTCGAGGTGCCGGCGCCGCCGACTCCGCTAAGAAGGATCAGCCGTGCTCGACTCGACACGCTTCTTCAACCCCTTGAGCGCCGTATCGACGATGACCTTCTCCGCCTTGCGCTTGATCATGCCGATCATCGGGATCTTGATGTCGACGGAGAGGCGGTAGTGGACGGTGGTGGTCCCGTCACCGTTGTCGACGAGCTCGTAGACCCCGTCCATCGCCGTGAGCATGTCGCCCTTGGTCAGCGTCCACGACACGGAGCGGTCGCCGTCCCAGTCGTACTCGAGCTCGTAGACGTCCTTGATGGCCCCGGACACCAGGTTGAAGCGGGCATCCGCCGGCCGGTTGTCGTCCTCGTACAGGGCCAGCACCGTGACCTCGTTGATGCCGTCGCTCCACTCGGGGTACGCCGGCAGGTCGGCTATGACGTCCATGATGGCCGCGGGACTGGCGCTGATGACGATGCTGGACTCGGTCTGGTCGGCCATGGACGGAAGGGTACCGCTCCGGCTTCTGCCGCGCGGTCGTCCTAGAGGTCGAGGACGAAGGGTCGGCCGGTGCCGTGGAAGTGGCCCACGTTCACGCACTCGGTCCGCCCGACGCGCGTGCGCGCGGCGAGCGGCTGGTGCACGTGGCCGAACAGGTGGTAGCGCGGCTGGACGTCGCGGACGTACTCGAGCAGGGCGACGCTGCCGACCTCGAACCGGCGCGCCACCACGTCGTAGGTCAGCTCGGGGACGGCCGGCGGGATGTGCGTGAACAGCACGTCGACCGGCCCGAGCCCGGCGACCGCGCGAGGCGTACTCCTCCTCGGTGAGCTCGTGCGGCGTCCGCATCGGGCTGACGAGCCCGCCGCCGACGAAGCCCCACCGCATGCCGTCGACGTCGACGGTCGTCCCGTCGAGGACCGTGTGCCCCTCGCGCAGGTGATCGGGCCACAGCGCGGGCACGTCGACGTTGCCGTAGGTGAGCAGGGCCGGCGTCGGCATGGCGTCGAACAGCTCGTCGTACTGGGCGGTGACCATCGCCTGCATGAGCGCCCACCGCTGCTCGGGGGACGTGACGCCGATGTCCGCCCACGCCTGCGTGCTCAGCGCCCGGGCGTCGTCGAAGCGGTTGTCGGTGCGCGCCTCGATGTAGGCCCGGGCGTGCTCCGCGCCGAAGATGTCGGCGAAGATCCCCCGCGCCGGGTCGTCGTAGTCGAGGAACAGGATCAGGTCGCCGAGGCAGACGAAGGCGTCGGAGCCCTCCGCGGCCCGCGCCAGCTCCCGAGCGGACCCGTGGACGTCGCTGACGACGTGCAGCCGCACGCTAGGCCCAGCGCGCGGTCGTGGTAGCCGATTCGGCCTCGTCCTTGATGCCCCAGACGACCGCCTTCCACGCCATCGCCTGGCGCCGACGCAGTCCGTCGAGCTCCCGGCGCCCTCGCGGGGACTCGGGCAGGCGGCGGGGCGTCGAGCGGGACCCCGGCTCGGTCGGCTCGGCCACGAGGGCGTACCGCACGAGGACCCCGTTCGCCTGCGGCACCAGCCGGACCTCGGCGACCCCGACCAGCGCGCCGGCGACCGTCCATCGCATGCCGTCCCGGCCCCGGTCCACCAGCACCGCCACGTCGAGGTCGGGCCACCAGGCGACCCACCGGCCCCGATCGGCGACGATGGCGGCAACCGCCTCCGGCGCGACGAGGATCACCGTGTCGTCGGAGACCTCCACACTCGCCATGAGGCCAGAATGCCACGGCCCACGGCATCGCATCGGCCCATGCCGAACCGGTCGCCACGACCGGCCGCGATGTCCTACGGTGAAAACATGAGGACAGAATTCGCGCAGCCCGCCGTCGTGCCCACCCCCACCCAGGGCAGCCTGGTCGACCACATCGTCGAGAACGCCACCAAGACCCCGAACCACGTGGCGCTCTCGGTGCCCCGCGGTGACGCGTGGGTCGACGTCACCGCCCAGCAGTTCCTCGACGAGGTCAAGGCGGTCGCCAAGGGGATCGTCGCCAACGCCGTCGAGCCCGGGGAGCGCATCGGCGTCATGAGCCGCACGCGCTACGAGTGGACCCTCGTCGACTACGCCATCTGGTACGCCGGCGCCGTCAGCGTGCCCGGTGTACGAGACCTCGTCGGCCGAGCAGATCCAGTGGATGCTGAGCGACTCCGGCTCGGTGGCGGTCTTCCTCGAGAGCGAGAAGAACAAGCGCACCTTCGACGAGGTCGCCGACAGCATCCCGACGGTGACCCGCATGTGGGTCTTCGACGACGGCATCATCGACCAGCTCAAGGAGGACGGCCGCGACGTCTCGGACGAGACGCTCGAGGAGCGACGCCGGACGCTGAGCCCCGACTCGATCGCGACGATCATCTACACCTCCGGCACGACCGGCCGCCCCAAGGGCTGCTCGCTGACCCACCGCAACTTCATGTTCGAGGTCGACAACGTGGTCTGGGGCATGCCCGACGTCTTCCTGGCGACCGGCTCCTCCACCTTGCTGTTCCTGCCGGTCGCCCACGTGTTCGGGCGCGCCATCCAGCTCGGCTGCATCCGCGCGGGCGTGCGCCTGGGGCACTCGGCGGACATCAAGGAGCTGCTGCCCGGACTGCAGTCCTTCCAGCCGACGTTCCTGCTGGCCGTGCCCCGCGTGTTCGAGAAGATCTACAACTCCTCGCAGCAGAAGGCCGTCGCCGACGGCAAGGGCAAGATCTTCGACACCGCTGCGCAGATGGCCATCGACTACAGCACGGCCCTCGACAACGGCGGCCCCGGCCTCGTGCTGAAGGTCAAGCACGCACTGTTCGACAAGCTCGTCTACAGCAAGCTGCGCGCGGCCATGGGCGGCAACATGCGCTGGGCGGTCTCCGGCGGCGCGCCGCTCGGCGCCCGGCTCGGGCACTTCTTCCGCGGCATCAACGTCACGATCCTCGAGGGCTACGGCCTCACCGAGACGTCGGCGGCCACCACGGTCAACCGCCCCGGCGCCCTGCGCATCGGCAGCGTGGGGCAGCCGCTGCCCGGCGCCAAGGTCAAGGTGGCCGCCGACGGCGAGCTCATGCTCGGTGGCGACCAGATCTTCATCGGCTACTGGAACAATCCCGGCGCCACGGCCGAGGCCCTCGAGCCCGACGGCTGGTTCCACTCCGGGGACATCGGCGAGATCGACGATGACGGCTTCGTCAAGATCACCGGGCGCAAGAAGGAGCTCCTCGTCACGGCGGCCGGCAAGAACGTCGCCCCGGCCGTCCTCGAGGATCGCCTGCGCGCCAACTGGCTGGTGAGCCAGTGCATGGTCGTCGGCGACGGTCAGCCGTTCATCGCCGCGCTCGTGACGATCGACCCCGAGTCCTTCCCGGCGTGGGCGAAGCAGAACAACAAGGGCGACGCGACCGTGGCCGACCTGGTCGACGACCCGGACCTCGTCGCCGCCATCCAGCACGCCGTCGACGATGCCAACAAGGCGGTCTCGCACGCCGAGGCGATCAAGAAGTTCCGGATCCTGTCGGTCGACTGGACTGAGGAGGGCGGCCAGATCACGCCGTCGCTGAAGCTCAAGCGCAACGTGGTGATGACGGAGTTCGCCGCCGAGGTGGACGCGCTCTACTCCTAGAGCGCGTCACCCGTCGATCGGGTCGTCGAGCTAGCCGACGACGCGGCCGACACCGCTGAAGTAGTTGTTGTACCAGGGGCCGAGGACGTCGGACACGATCACGCCGTCGCCGGGGTTCGCGGCATGGACCATCTTGCCGTTGCCGATGTACATGCCCACGTGGTGCACGCCGCCGCCGAAGTAGAACACGAGGTCACCGGGCTGCGCCTCGCTCAGGGAGATGCGGCGGGTGCTGCTGTACTGCGAGTAGCTGTAGTGCGGCAGCGAGACCCCCGCCTGGCGCCAGGCGGTCATCGTCAGGCCCGAGCAGTCGAAGGAGTCCGGTCCGGCCGCGGCGGCGACGTAGCGGTCACCGACCTGCGAGAGCGCGTACTGCACGGCGGCGGCAGCGCGGCCGCTGACCGCGCGGCACCCCGCCGCCGGCGCTGGAGGCGCCGTTGCCAAGGGCCGCGATGGCGGCCGCGGCCGCGGCATTGCCCGCCTGCCGCTCCTGCTCGGCGAGCGCGGCCAGGCGGCGGCGCTCATCGGCCTCGAGCCCGGCCAGCACGCCCTCGGCCTCGTTGAGGCGGTCGTCCGCCTCCTCCTTGGCGTCGGCCATGTTGTCGCGGTAGTTCTGCGCGATGTCTTCCTTGTCACGGACCGCGGCCTCGCTCTGCGCCAGGCGCAGGCGGGCGGTCTGGGTGCGCCGGATGCTCGCGGCCTGGGACTGGGCGACCTGGTCGAGGGCGGCAGCCTGCGCGAGGAACTCGGTGGGGTCGTCGGCGAGGAGGATCTGCAGGGAGGTGTCGACGCCGCCGCTGGTGTAGGTGGCACGCGCGAGGTCGTCCACCGAGGACATGACCTGCTGGAGCTGGTCACGCTCGCGGGAGGCCTTCGCCTTCAGCGCGCTGAGGTCGGACTGGACGGCGTTCAGACGGGTGCGCGCCTCGTTGTACCGCTCGGTCGCCGCCTCGGCCTGGGCCTGGAGCGTGCGGACCTGGTCGCGCACCTGCTGGATGTCGCGGGAGGGTGCGGCCACCGCACCGGGAACGACGGCGACACCGCCCAGGAGCAGGCCAGCGGAGGCCAGGGCGATGACGATGGTTCTCATCCAGCGAGGCCGTGACGAGCGCGGGTTCACGCGATCCCTTCGGTCCGTGAGGCCGCTCGCGGGTGCAGAACGCGGCCTGTCCAGATCAAGCCAAGGTAACAGATTGGTGACGACGACTCCCCGGAAATCCGTATACCGGACGGATCGGGGCGACCGCGCGAGTGGCTCGACGGCGGCTTGGACGCGGCCAGGCGGGGCGTGGTTCCGCCATGGCTGGCCTGGCGATCGGCGTCGCGATCGGCTGTTCGCGATCGGCGACGTCGCGGTCAGCTGGCGCGGGTCCGGGGCACCAGGCGCAGCGGTGGCACCAGCCCGGAGTCGGCCAGGACCCGCAGGGCGGCGGCGTGCTCGTCTGCCACGTCCGCCAGCACCGCGTCGGGCGGCGCCGGCGAGGTGACGGCCGGGCCGAGCAGGACCGACACGACGCAGTCGTCGCAGGCCAGGCCGGCCACCGCGCAGGACCCACAGTCGATGATCATGCGACGACGGTAGGCCGGCGGTCTGACAGCTGGTCCGCGGTGCCGCGGCTCAGGGCCCGCCGTCTCCGGGGCCCTCGTCGGACGGGCCGCCGAACTCCGGGCCGGGCCACGATCTCGATCCGGTCGGTGGCCCCGCACCAGCGGCAGGCCACCGACTCGACGGTCTCGGCGAGCACCTCGCGCTCCTCGACCTCGGGCTCGCCGGCCATGCTCACGTGCCAGTACTCCCGCACGCGGCTGGTGCGGGTGACGTCGAAGCGGGTCAGGTTGCCGCAGTGGGCACAGCGCCAGCGGGAGCGGTCGTCGGGCAGCACGGGGGTCGAGGGCACGCTCCGACCCTACCGAGCCGGCGCCACCGTCGCGCCTGCCGTCCCGTGTCAGGCCGCTGGCCTAGCGTCGGACCCGTGACACCGGCCGCCGCGGGGACCCAGATCTCGTTCGCCGAGCTCGGCACCCCGCTGCGCGACGTCACCTTCGTCGTGGTCGACCTCGAGACCACCGGCGGGGCACCGGTGGACGCGGGCATCACCGAGATCGGCGCGGTCAAGGTCCGCGGCGGCGAGGTCGTCGGGCAGTTCCAGACGCTCGTCAACCCGGGCGTCCCGATCCCGCCGTTCGTCGCGGCGCTGACCGGCATCACCGACGCGGTGGTCGCCAGCGCGCCGACCCTGGCCAGCGTCCTGCCGACCTTCCTGGAGTTCGCCCGCGACGCGGTCCTGGTGGCGCACAACGCGCCGTACGACGTCGGGTTCCTCAAGGGTGCCTGCGCGATCCACGGCCAGCGCTGGCACGACCCGGCCGTGGTCGACACCGCGCGGCTGGCCCGCGTGGCCCTGCACCGCGACGAGGTCCCCAACTGCAAGCTGGCCACCCTGGCAGCGCACTTCCGCACCACGGTCAGCCCCACCCACCGGGCCTTCGACGACGCCCGCGCGACCGCCGACGTCCTGCACCGCCTGCTCGAGCGAGCCGGCGACCTCGGCGTGACGACGCTGGAGGACGTCCAGGCCTTCGCCTCGCGCGTCAGCCACGCCCAGCGCACCAAGCGGCACCTGGCCGACGGGCTGCCGGACGCCCCCGGGGTCTACGTCTTCCAGGACGCGCAGGGGGTCGCGCTCTACGTCGGGACCTCGCGCAGCATTCGCAGCCGCGTGCGCACCTACTTCACCGCCTCCGAGCAGCGACGGCGCATGGCCGAGATGGTCCGGATCGCCGAACGGGTGGTGCCGATCGTGTGCGCCACGGCCCTGGAGGCCCGGGTGCGCGAACTGCGCCTGATCGCCGAGCACCAGCCGCGCTACAACCAGCGCTCCCGCCGCCCGGACGCCCAGACCTGGCTCAAGCTCACCGACGAGCCGGCCCCGCGGCTGGCGCTGGTGCGCGCGGTCCAGGACGACCATGCCGCTGGAGCCCGGTACCTCGGCCCGTTCACCTCGCGCGCGGCGGCCGACGCGGCGACGCAGGCGCTGCTGCTGGCGTTCGAGGTGCGCACCTGCACCACCCGGCTGGCGCGTCGACCACGAGCCCAGGTGCCGGCGTGCGCGCTCGCCGAGCTCGGGCGGTGCCTGGCACCGTGCACCTCCGGCGGGGACCGCGAGGCCTATGGCGCCCTCGTCGAGCAGGTCCGGGCGGCCATGTCCGGCGACCTCCGACCGGTCGAGGCTGCCGTCGAGAACCGCATGGGCCGGCTGGCCGAGCAGGAGCGGTACGAGGAGGCCGCGGTGTGGCGCGAGCGGCTCGCGCAGCTCGCGGCCGCCAGCGTCCGCACCCACCGGCTGGCCATGCTTGCCGCCGCACCCCAGGTGGTGGCCGCGCGCCCCACCCCCGACCTCGGCTGGGAGATCCACGTGATGCGGCACGGCCGGCTCGCGGGGGCCGCCGTGGCCCCGCCGGGGCACGACCCCCGGCCGATCGTGGAGGCCGTGGTGGCCACTGCCGAGCACGTCGACGCGGCCGTGTCGCCCGCCCCGGCCGGGCTCACCGAGGAGACCCTCGAGCTGCTCGACTGGCTGGGCACCACCGGGGTCCGGCTCGTACGCAGCGCCGACGGACTGGCGATGCCGCTGCACTGCGGCGGCGACCTGGCCCGTCGCCTGACCGATGCCCGGCGCGCGGGAACCGTGCGCGCGATGGGGGCGGACTACCGGGCCGTCGCCGACGCCGCCCGGCCCCGGGGCCCGGTCGATGCCCGACCGGTGAGCCGGATCCTCAGCGCCTGAGCTCGCGGGTCAGCTCCACCCAGTCGTTCAGGACGTCCAGTGCGGCACCGGCCTCGATCACGCCACGCGCCACCGGCAGCTGATCGGCGATCCGGTCGGCCAGCGGACGCTCGTCCACCGCCGCGCCCTCGGCAGCGGCCACGGCGGCCGCGTGCGCCACCAGCGCCGCCGCCGCGTTCACGGCCACCGCGTCGCGGATCGCGGCCACCGCGGCGGCGTCCGGGCCGGTGGGGTCGCCCGCCCCCAGCGTGGCCACCAGCAGCGCCGCATTGCGGGCGCTGGCGCCACCTCGGAGCAGGTCCGGGTCGCACGGCTCAAGGCCCAGGTCGGACGGGTGGAGCGTGGCCTGGCGCACCCCGCCATCGGGGCCGGCCGTCACGTCCCACACCCGGGTGGGGGCGGCGACGGAGATCTCGTCGAGTCCGTCCTCGCCGCGCACGACCAGGGCTCGCACGTCGCGGCGCCGCAGCACGTCGGCCATGACCGGGGCCAGGGTGTCGTTGGCGCACCCGATGAGGGCGCTGGGCGCACCGCCGGGGTTCGTGAGCGGCCCCAGGATGTTGAACACCGTGGGGAAGCCCAGCTCGCGGCGGGTCGGACCGGCGTGACGCATCGCCGGGTGGAACGTCTGGGCGAAGCAGAACCCGATGCCGGCCCTGCGGACGCTGGTCACGACGTCCTCCGGAGCCAGGTCGATGACGACCCCGAGCTCCTCGAGCACGTCTGCGGTGCCGGTCGAAGACGAGGCCGCACGATTGCCGTGCTTGATGACCGGCGCCCCGCCGGCCGCGCAGACCAGCGCTGCCATCGTCGAGATGTTGACCGTGTGCGCCTGGTCGCCGCCCGTGCCCACGACGTCGAGCGCGATGGGTGCCGGCTGCCCCCCGAAGTCGAGGAGCCGCGCGTGGCGCAGCATCACCGTGACAAGGGCATCCACCTCGGCCGGCGACTCGCCCTTGGCCCGCAGCGCGGTCACGAAGCCGGCGATCTGGGCCGACGACGCCGCTCCACCGAGGATCTCCTCCATCGCCCAGGCGGCGGAGTCGGGCGTGAGGTCGACGCCGCGCACGAGGCCGGACAGGACCGTCGGCCAGGAGTGCTCGGGGAGCGTCATGCCAGCGGTGTCGTGGCGGGGTTCAGGAGACCGTGGCGACGGCGTGCCGGCGGCGTAGGAGGCTCGTCACGCGATCCGCGAGCGCCACCGCGTCGATCGGATGGCCGACGACGCCGTCGGCCCGGGACCAGGTGGCGAGCCAGGCATCCTGCGGGCGCCCCACCAGGACCAGGATCGGCGGGCACCGGTAGATCTCGTCCTTGAGCTGTCGGCAGATGCCCATGCCGCCGGCGGGGGTGGCCTCGCCGTCGAGGATGAGGAGGTCGAACCGGCCGGCGTCTGCCTGCCGGATGACCACGGGCTCGGTGGCGACCTCGACGTACTCCAGCGCCGGTAGGTCGGCCGCCGGGCGCTTGCCCAGGGCCGTCATGACCTGCTGACGGGTGGTCCGGTCGTCGCTGTAGACCAGCACGCGCAGGGTCGGGTCGGGGGTCCTCGCAGGAGTCTCTTCGTGCGCCACGGGCCAAACTCTAGCCAGCCCCGCAATCCCCGGCGACGCGCCGTCTGCAACGAGGTGAAAACGATCGGGGGGTCACCATGAATCCCAGCGCGTCATCTGCCAGACTCCCCCCGTGGCGAATGCAACGACTGTCCCTCAGGCCTATGCCCATGCCCCCGCGAACCGCCCCAATATGGTCGCCATCGGCACCATCGTGTGGCTGTCCAGCGAGCTCATGTTCTTCGCTGCGCTGTTCGCGATGTACTTCACCCTGCGGGCGGTCAACCCGGACCTGTGGGCCCAGGAGACGCAGCTGCTGAACGTGCCGTTCGCGGCCGTCAACACCACCATCCTCGTGCTGTCCTCGGTGACGTGCCAGCTGGGCGTCTTCGCCGCCGAGCGCGGCGACGTCAAGGGCCTGCGTCGCTGGTTCATCATCACCTTCCTGATGGGCTCGGTCTTCATCGCCGGCCAGGTCACGGAGTACGTCACGCTGGTCCAGGAGGGCCTGACCCTCTCCTCGAACGCCTACGGCTCCGCCTTCTACCTCACCACCGGCTTCCACGGCCTGCACGTCACCGGCGGCCTCATCGCCTTCCTGTTCGTGCTGGCCACGACCTACGTCACCAAGCGCTTCACGCACGACCAGGCCACCCGCGCGATCGTGACGTCGTACTACTGGCACTTCGTCGACGTGGTCTGGATCGCCCTGTTCTTCATGATCTACATCCTCAAGTAACCGCACGGCACCGCACGGCTCGACTCGGCAGAGAGGTTCGGCGAGAGTGAAGTTCCTGGCCGCCAGGCGGCGAAGCCCGCTCGTGGCATCCGCATTGTTGATCGGCGCCCTGGGGGTGGTGGGCGGAGGCTACGCCGCCATCGCCAACGTCCAGCCGGCACAGGCCGCCATGTCCGTCGGTGCCGAGACGCAGGTCGAGGCCGGTCGCCAGCTCTACCTGGAGGGCTGCTCCTCGTGCCACGGCCTCGAGGCCCAGGGCACGCAGAGCGGACCCACCCTGGTGGGCGTCGGGGCCGCAGCCGTGAACTTCCAGGTCGCCACCGGTCGCATGCCGCTGGCCGCACCGGGCGCCCAGGCCCCCGCCGTCACCCCCCAGTACACCGATGAGGAGGTCGCCCAGCTGGCCGCCTACATCGCCACGCTGGCCCCCGGACCGGCCATCCCGACCGAGGAGCAGATCGACTACACCGATGCGGACGTCGCGTACGGCGGCGAGCTGTTCCGCATCAACTGCTCGCAGTGCCACCAGGCGGCCGGTGAGGGCGGCGCCCTCACCCAGGGCAAGTACGCGCCCAACCTGATGGAGGCCACGCCGCGCGAGATCTACGAGGCGATGCTGACCGGACCGCAGAACATGCCCGTGTTCAGCGACGCGCAGCTGCCCACCCCCGACAAGCAGGCCGTGATCGCCTACGTCCGGACCCTGCAGGAGTCCCCGAACCCCGGCGGCCTGAGCCTGGGCCGCTTCGGCCCCGTCACCGAGGGCGTGTTCCTCGTCACCGCAGTGTTCGCCGCACTCCTCGCGGCGGCCGTCTGGATCGGAATCAAGTCGCGATGACCGACATCTCGCCCCGCGAGGGCCACTCCCAGGACACCGAGGCCAAGCCGGGCCACTCGCCCGTCGCCGACGTGCCGCACCGGCTGCGCCTGACCGACACCGACCCCAAGGCGGCCCGGCGCGCGGAGCGCCAGGTCACGTCGATGTTCCTGCTGTCGATGCTGTTCACCGTCCTGTTCGTGGTCGCCTACGTGGCCATCGACAAGTCGACGACCATCTACATCCCGGTCATGGGAGACGTCGGCGCCAGCCAGGTCGCGCTCGGCTTCACGCTCGGCGCCGCGGTGTTCCTCATCGGCGCCGGCGCCATCCAGTGGGCCAAGAAGCTCATGCCCGACGTCGAGGTCGTCCAGCAGCGCCACGACCAGGTGTCCCCGGCCGCCGACACCGCCGAGGCCGCCGCCAACTACGAGCGCGGCAAGGAGGAGTCCGGGTTCGCCCGCTACCGGATGATCCGCCGGACGCTCATCGGCGCGATGGTGCTGTTCCCGATCCCACTCGTCGTGCTGCTCAAGGACCTGTGGGTCCCCACGCCCGAGGAGCAGGGCAAGTCCCCCGCGGAGATCCTGTCCACGACGCTGTGGACCACGGACACGCGGATCGTCTCGGACGGCACCTACGCGCCGGTCAGGCCCGAGGACATGCCCGTCGGCGGCCTGATCTCCGCGGTCCCGGAGGACCTGCTCGAGGTCGAGGAGCTCCAGGGCAACCTGAACGCCCGCGGCAAGGCGGCGATCATCCTCGTGCGGATGGCGCCCGACGAGATCCGCTCGCAGCAGGGCGAGGGCTGGGACTACCAGGGCATCGTGGCCTACTCGAAGATCTGCACCCACGTGGGCTGCCCCATCGCCTTGTACGAGCAGCGCACGCACCACCTGCTGTGCCCGTGCCACCAGTCGACCTTCGACCTGGCCGACAGCGGCGAGGTGGTCTTCGGACCGGCGGCGCGGCGCATGCCGCAGTTGCCGATCGGCGTGGATGAGGAAGGCTACCTCGTGGCGAAGTCCGACTTCGCCGAACCTGTCGGACCGAGTTTCTGGGAGCGCGGATGACCACCCTCAGCCCCGTGGAGAAGGCCGGCGGCGCGACGGCGACGTACGTCGACAAGCGGATCGGCAGCAACAAGTTCCTGTCCCGCAACCTGGGCAAGGTCTTCCCCGACCACTGGTCGTTCATGCTCGGCGAGATCGCGCTCTACAGCTTCATCGTGGTGCTCCTGACCGGCGTGTTCCTCACCCTGTTCTTCAAGCCCTCGATGGTCGAGGTGGTGTACGACGGGTCGTACGTGCCGCTCAAGGGCATCAAGATGTCCGAGGCGTACGCCTCCTCGCTGAACATCTCCTTCGACATCCGCGGCGGCCTGCTGCTGCGCCAGATGCACCACTGGGCCGCGCTCATCTTCGTGGCGGCCATGGCCGTGCACATGTTCCGCGTGTTCTTCACCGGCGCCTTCCGCAAGCCGCGCGAGTTCAACTGGCTCATCGGCGTCGTCCTGACCACGATGGCCCTGCTGGCCGGCTTCTCCGGCTACTCCCTCCCGGACGACCTGCTCTCCGGCACCGGGCTCCAGATCGCCCGCGGCATCATGCAGGCCGTGCCCGTGGTGGGCACCTGGGCGGCGTTCCTGCTGTTCGGCGGCGAGTTCCCCGGGACCGACTTCATCTCCCGGCTCTACGCCGTGCACATCCTGCTGATCCCGGGCCTCATCCTGGCGCTGGTGACGGCGCACCTGATGCTCGTGTGGACGCAGAAGCACACCCAGTTCCCCGGCCCGGGCCGCACCAACGACAACGTCGTCGGCTACCCGCTCCTGCCGGTGTACATGGCCAAGGCCGGCGGCTTCTTCTTCATCGTCTTCGGCATCATCGGCCTGGTCGGCGGACTCGTCACGATCAACCCGATCTGGCTGTTCGGGCCGTTCACGCCCGACCAGGTGTCCGCCGGCTCGCAGCCGGACTGGTACATCGGCTTCCTCGACGGTGCGCTGCGCGTCATGCCGAACTGGGAGACCACCTTCCTGGGCTACACCATCTCCTGGAACATCCTGATCCCGGCGATGATCCTGCCCGGCATCCTGTTCACGGCCCTGGGCCTGTATCCGTTCATCGAGGCGTGGGTCACCGGGGACAAGGGCGAGCACAACCTGCTCGACCGCCCGCGCAACGCACCGACGCGCACGGCCTTCGGGATGATGGCCATCACCTTCTACTGCCTGCTGTGGGTGGGCGGTGCCAACGACATCATCGCGACGGCCTTCGACCTGTCGATCAACGGGATCACCTGGTTCCTGCGGGTCGCGCTGTTCGTGATCCCGCCGATCGTCTTCGTCGTCACGAAGCGCTGGTGCCTGGGCCTGCAGCGCCGCGACCGGGACAAGCTCCTCCACGGCTACGAGTCCGGCCGGGTCCTGCGCCTGCCGCACGGTGAGTTCATCGAGGTGCACCAGCCCCTGCCCCCCAAGGACCTGGCCGTCATCACCTCGAAGGTCGACCACCCGGTCCTCCCCGCCCCGGAGCGGACCGACGCCGACGGCGTGCGCAACAAGCACTACCGCTGGCAGGCGATGCGCCACAAGCTCAGCTCGTTCTTCTACGCCGACAACGTCACCCGTCCGTCGGACGCGGAGATCGAGGCCGGCCAGCACCATGCGGCCGAGGCAGCCGCCCTCGAGGCGCCGCTGCACGAGTACGAGGACGCCGACCAGATCCGTCGCGGCCACGGCGGGGTCCTGCACCACCCCGGCGAGCCGGAGACGAACGCCGAGCAGCTGGCACAGGAGCAGTCGCAGCACTAGGGGCGGCAGGCTCCACCGCACGCTGTGCGACAGGCCCCGGTCCACCGGACCGGGGCCTGTCGCATGTCCGGGTTCAGGCCGTGGGCTGACCGACCGCCCGTCGGAGCCACCACGTCGGTGGGCCCTCTGCGAAGTCCAGGACCGTGCTCTCCCGGAAGCCCCGACGCCGGTAGAACGCGCGGTTGCCCTCCGTCGAGGTCTCCAGGCACGCCGGCAAGCCGTCCCGGTCCGCCGAGGCCAGCCCAGGTGCCATCACCGCGCTCGCCAGGCCCTGCCCGGTGCGGTCCGGCCGGGTCGCCAGCACGCCGAGGTACCAGAACGGGGTCGTCGGGGCCACCGCGGCCAGGGCGGCGTCGTAGGCGGCCAGCCGGGAGCGCGCGCCGGGTCCCGCGGCGGACTCGAACGGCGCCCACGCGGCGGCGTGCACCGCGGGGTCCTCCGGTCCGGGCGGGTCCCAGAGGGCAGCCGAACTGGCGTCGTCGAGCATCCAGACGGTCCCGTGCCCGACCCGCTGGTCGAACAGCGCCCCAGCGAACAGCGGCGCCAGGCGGGGATACTCCGGGCCCAGCAGGTAGGTCCAGCAGGGGTCGGCGGCGAAGGCGGCCACGATCGTGGACACCACCGCGGGGCGGTCGGCGATCGATGCGGCCCGGACGTTCACCACGTCAGCGGCCGAAGGCGGCCTGCTGGACGGTGTCCGTAGCGTCCTGGGATGGCTCCTGGGACGGCTCAGGCGTGGGATCGGGCACCGGCGTGGTCTGGGGACCGGTGACGGCCTCAGGAGCCGGTGACGGGTCCTGCGCGGCCGGCGTGGCGGCCCCCTGGACCGTGGTCAGCACCGGGCCGGTGGCCGAGTCCACGAGCCACTCCTCCCAGGTGGTGGTCCACACGGTCACGCCGTTGCCCAGGTTCTGCGGGTTGGACGTGCCGGTGACCTCGACCGGGTCGCCGATGGTGGCGTTCTCGAACAGCCACTGGGCGTTGGTCGTGCTCATGCCGATGCAGCCGTGGCTGACGTTCGCGAAGCCCTGCGAGCCCTGCGACCAGGGGGCGGCGTGGAGGAACTCACCGGAGTAGGTGATGCGCATCGCGTACTGCACCTCGAGCCGGTAGTACTCCGGGTCGTTGGGGTCCGTGCCGCCGGTGGCGGCGTCCATGATCCGCGTCGGCTCCTTGGTCAAGATGATGAGGTTGCCCGACCGGGTCTCGAAGCCCGCCTTGCCCGTCGTGACCGGGATCGTGCGCACCTTCTCGCCGTTCTGGAAGACCTTCGCCTGGTGCGACTCGGCGTTGACCTTGATCACCATCGACGGCGCGATGTGGAAGGTCGTCTGACTCGTTCTTGTCGCCGAAGATGCCCTTGGACGTCTTGACGCCCTTGAGGTTCGTGGCGACGGTGACGTCGATGTCCCCGGGCCAGTACTCCTTGGGCCGGAAGCGCACCACGGTGTCCCCGGTCCAGGACCAGGCGCCCTCGATCGGGGTCGGAGTGGAGACGACGAGCGCCCGCTCGACCTCCTCCTTGTTCTTGACCGGCCTGTCGAACGTGACCGTGATCGGCATGCCGACGCCCACGGTCGTTCCGTCGGACGGCAGCACGGACGCCTCGACGAAGTCCTTGGGCTCGACCGTGCGGAAGGCGTCGGTTCGCGTGGTCGACACGCCGCGCTGGTCGATCGCGGTGGCCGTGACGGTGTAGGTGGTCCCGAAGGCCAGGTTGGAGCGCTGGGCGGTCCAGGTCGTGCCGTCCGGGGAGATGGCGCCCTTCAGCGGCCCCTTGGGCCCCAGGACGGTGACCTCGGCGAGCTGGCCGTCCGTGGCGGTCACGGTGATCCGCTGGGCGGGCTGGACCTTCTTCTCCCCCGATGGCTGAGCGACGATCGTGGCACGCGACTCGCCCGAGGGCACGACCGTCCGGAACTCCACCGTGGCCGAGGGTCCGCATGCCGTCACGGCGAGGGCGACGACGCCCAGGCCGACGGCCAGCCTGCGGACGGGTACGGGCACGGGGACACTCCTCGGTCGGTCGTGGACCGTCCAAGGATACGGCAGGACATCAGGCCCGCCCGCCACCGGCGAGTCGGGCGCGCGGCGCGTCCTAGTGGGCGAAGTCCCCGCGGTAGTACTCGAAGACCCACCCGATGATCGCGAGCATGAGCAGGACCACGCCCAGCACGATCATCCAGACCGCGAACACCAGCCCCATTGCCACGATGGCGGCGCTGAAGCCCACGGCCAGCGGCCACCACGAGTTGGGGCTGTAGAACCCGTACTCGGGGTCGGCCTCGTCGATCTCGCCGTCGAGCCGATCCTCGGGACGGGGGTAGACCCGCTTCGCGGTGTACAGGATGTAGAACGCCACGAGGAACGCCAGGCCACCGCACAGGGCCAGCGCCGTGGTGCCGATCGGGTCGCGCGAGACGTACCAGTAGATGCCGGCGACCGCGATGAAGAAGACGGCGCCGAGCGCGAAGATGCGGCCTTCGACCTTCACGACGCGCCTCCCTCGACCGGCGCTGCGGGTGCGGCCGCGACGGGATGTGCCCCGACTGCGGCGAGCTCCGGATGGTGCAGGTCGAATGCCGGGCGCTCGGAGCGGATCCTCGGCAGCGAGGTGAAGTTGTGCCGCGGGGGCGGGCACGACGTGGCCCACTCCAGCGAGCCACCCCAGCCCCACGGGTCGTCGACACCGACCATCGGCGCGGTGCGGAAGGTCTTGAGGACGTTCCAGAGGAAGAACAGGGTGGAGACGCCGAGGATTGCCGAGCCGACCGTGGAGATCTGATTGAACAGCTCGAAGTCGTCGGCCGGCAGGTAGTCGCCGTAGCGGCGCGGCATGCCCATGACGCCGAGCCAATGCTGGATGAGGAAGGTCACCTGGAAGCCGACGAACAGCAGCCAGAAGTGGATCTTGCCGAGCCGCTCGTCGAGCATCTTCCCGGTCATCTTCGGCCACCAGAAGTACATCCCGGCGAAGAAGAGGAACACGATCGTGCCGAACACGGTGTAGTGGAAGTGCGCCACCACGAAGTAGCTGTCCGAGACGTGGAAGTCCAGCGGCGGGGCGGACAGGATGATGCCCGTCAGGCCGCCGAACAGGAACGTCACCAGGAAGCCCATGGTGAAGAGCATCGGGGTGTCGAACGAGACCGACCCCTTCCACATGGTGCCGATCCAGTTGAAGAACTTCACTCCGGTCGGGACGGCGATGAGCATCGTCATGATGGCGAAGTAGGGCAGGTAGACCGACCCGGTGACGTACAGGTGGTGGGCCCACACCGCCATCGAGAGGGCGCCGATGGCCAGGGTCGCGAAGACCAGGCCCTTGTAGCCGAAGATCGGCTTGCGCGAGAAGACCGGGATGATCTCGCTGGCGATGCCGAAGAACGGCAGGGCGAGGATGTAGACCTCGGGATGCCCGAAGAACCAGAACAGGTGCTGCCACAGCATCGGGCCGCCGTTCTCCGGGGCGAAGACCACTGCCCCGAAGTTGCGGTCGATGAACGCGAGCAGCAGGGCGGCCGCGAGCACCGGGAAGCACAGCAGCACGAGCACGCTGGTGACGAAGACCGTCCAGGTGAAGATCGGCATCCGGAACATCGTCATGCCCGGTGCCCGCATGCAGAAGATCGTGGTGACGAAGTTGACCGAGCCCAGGATGGTGCCCAGGCCGCCGAAGGCCAGACCGAGCAGCCACAGGTCGCCGCCGACGGCCGGCGAGTACACCGCATTGCTCAGGGGCGCGTATGCGAACCAGCCGAAGGCCGCCGCGCCGCCCGGCGTGAGGAAGCCGGCTGCCGCGATGAGCCCGCCGAACAGGAACAGCCAGAAGCCCAGCATGTTCAGGCGCGGGAACGCGACGTCGGGGGCGCCGATCTGCAGCGGCATGATGATGTTGCCGAAGGCGATGAACAGCGGGGTGGCGAACAGGAACAGCATCACCGTGCCGTGCATCGTGAACAGCTGGTTGTACTGCTCGAGCGACACGAACTGCAGGCCGGGGACGGCGAGCTCGGCCCGGATGACCAGGGCCATGAGGCCGGCACCGAGGAACCAGAAGGTCGACAGGCCCAGGTACAGGTAGCCGATGACCTTGTGGTCGGTCGAGGTGATCCAGTTGATGATGGCCGAGCCGAGACTGCGCTTGCGCGCGGTCGGCGCGGATGCCGGGCTGGGGTCAGAGGGCGCGATCGGGTCGCTCAGGATCGTCATGTCGTCCTCTCATCCGGCATCTGCCCGTCGTCGTTGCTGCGTCCGGTGTCAAGCAGGCCGCTCTGGCCCTTGGCCTTGAGGTCGGCGATGTACTGGTCGAACTCGGCCCGATCAACCACCTTCACGTTGAACAGCATGCGCGCATGGTCGACGCCGCACAGCTCCGCGCACTTGCCCGCGTAGGTGCCGACCTTGTCGGGCGTCAGCTCGAAGACGTTGGTCTTGCCGGGGATGACGTCCATCTTGAACAGGAACGAGGGCACCCAGAAGGAGTGGATGACGTCGGGCGAGGTGAGCTCGAAGCGGATCTTCTCGTCGACGGGCAGGACCAGCAGGGCCGGGTCGTTCGGCGTCCCGACCGCGTACGCGCCCTCGTCGAGGTAGTTGAAGCCCCAGTTCCAGCGGTACCCCACCACGTTGACCGTCTGGTCCTGGTCGTTGCTGACCGCGAGGATCTCGGACTGATCCTTGGCCGTGAACCAGAACAGGCCGAGGATCATGATCAGCGGCACGATGGTGTAGAGGATCTCGATCGGGATGTTGTACTTCGTCTGCTCCGGAACCTGGTCGCGGTGGCGGCGACGGTAGGCGAAGGCCGCCCACAGCATCAGGCCCCACGTCACGATTCCCACTGCCCACGCGGCGATCCACGATCCCTGCCAGAGGTTCTGGATGATCAGACCCTCCTTCGTGACAGGGTCCGGAAGATCCAAGAAGAACACCTCGTTGGCGGTGCACCCGGAGGCGGTCAGCGTGATGGCCAGGGCGCCCGCCCCGAGGGCGGCGGCCCTCAGGCGTCGCCGTGCACGGCTCAGCTGATTCCCGGATGCGCCCGAGGGGCGCACCTGACTCGATTGCCGCACGGATCGCCTTCCTATCGCGGTGGACGCTGGGCAGACTAGCGCACCGCACGGGCGGACGGCGGGTGGCCCCGCGAGCCGAAATCGGGTCGTTATCGAGGGCCGACTAGCGTGGTCGTCGTGACCGCCGAACCGCGCAGGCACCCCTTCCCCGAACCGGCCCCCCGCCCGCCGACCGGCTACCTCGACGCGGTCGCCGGGCAGCCCCTGCTGCCGGCCGCCCGGCAGGCGTGGCTGGCGGCCGCGGAGCTCGCCTGGAGCGACCCCGCCCGCCTGCACCACGAGGGCCGACGGGCCGGCATGGTGCTCGATGCGGCCCGGGCCAGCGTGGCCGGCTACCTCGGGGTGCGGCCCGAGGAGGTCTTCTTCACGTCGTCCGGCCCGACGGCGGCAGCCGTCGCCGTCCAGGGCCTGCTGGACGCCCGGGGCGGCGCTCCCGCGCGCGTCGTCATCGGCGCGGTCGAGTCGTTGGCGGTGACCAGCCCGGTCGGCCGCTGGTCGAGCGACGCTGACGTCATCCCGGTCGACGGCACCGGACGCATCGACCCGGCCGCCTTCGAGTCCGCCCTCGCCCACCCGGCCGCCCTCGCGTGCCTGCAGGCGGCCAACGGCGAGGTGGGCACCCGGCAGCCCGTCGGGCCCGTCCTCGCGGCCGCCCGGCGGGCCGGCGTGCCGCTGCTGGTGCACGCCGTGCAGGTGGTGGGCCGCGGCCCGGTCCCCACGGACTGGGACGTCCTCGCGGCGTCCGCCCGCGACTGGGGCGGCCCGGCCGGCGTGGGGGTGCTCGCCGTCCGGACCTCGGTTCGCTGGACTCCGGACGAGAACCCGGACCGGGGATGGGTCGGGGGCTTCCCGGACGTCCCTGGCGCCGCCGCCGCCGCAACCGCACTGGAGTACGTCGCACCGTGGGTCGAGCAGGAGGCGCGGCGGGCGCACGACCTCACGGCCGTCATCCGTGCGCGGCTTCCCGAGATCGTGCCCGGCGTCACGGTGGCCGGCTCCCCCGACGACCGGCTCCCGCACATCGTCACCTTCACGGTGCCGGGAGTCACCGGGGAGGTGCTCGTGACCGAGCTGGGCCGCCTCGGCCTGAGCGTGGCCAGCGGGTCGGCCTGCACGGCCGACACGCGCATGCCCAGCCAGGTGCTGGCGGCCATCGGCCTGGCGGCGGACGCGAGCGTCCGGGTGTCCCTGCCCGTACGCCTGCACCGAGGCCACCGTCGAGGCCTTCCTCGACGCCCTGCCGGGGGCCGTCGAGTCCGCGCGGTCCGGGTCCAGGTGACCTCGCGCGCACGGCCCGGCGTTCCACGGCCCTCGCGGTACGCGGCGCTGCTGCCCTAGAGTCAGCGCTTCCGGCTGGGGGGCTGGTCCGACCGACGAGCGTGGAGAGGATCCGCCGTGGTGCCCCTGCGTCTTCCCGCCGCAAGGCTCATCCCGGTGGCGCTCGCCGCGGCGATCATGGTGGCAGCGCTCCCGTCCCCCCCGGTGGTCGCGGTCCCGTCCCCGCTCGCGGCGGCCCGGGTCGCGGCCGACGAGGACTCCGCCGTGCCTGCGGCCGCAGATCTCACCTCCGACGACATCTATGACGAGGCCTCGGTCGCGCAGGTCACGCTCACGATCACGCCCGGGCACGTCGAAGATCTGCGAGCGGAGCCCGAGGAGTACGTCGCGGCCGAGCTCGTCGTCACCGTCGGAGGCGAGGAGCACGGCCCCTACGCGATCGGTGCCCGGCTCAAGGGAAATACGTCGTACCGCGACCTCGACGGGAAGTCCGCCTGGAAGCTGAAGTTCGGTCACGTGGTCAAGGGTCAGACGATCTTCGGCCTGCGCGGCATCACGCTGAACAACATGGTCCAGGACCCGGCGATGCTCAGTGAGGCGCTCGCCTACCGGCTCTTCCGTGAGGTTGGCGTGCCAGCACCGCGCACCGGCTACGCATACCTGACGGTGAACGGCTCCGAGTACGGGCTGTACGCGAACGTCGAGAACGTGGACGCGACGATGGCCGCCCGATGGTTCCCGTCGACGCGGCACGTGCTCGAGGGCGACACCGGCGTCGACGTCACGCCCGAGGCGTTCGAGGACATCGAGGTCGACGAGGGTTCGAAGTCCGACCTCGCGGACCTGCAGGCACTGGTCGACGTCGCCGCGGCGGACGCCGAGGACTGGTCCACCTCCGCGCAGGCCGTGGCCGATCTCGACGAGATGACCCGCATGTGGGCGGTCGAGCACTTCATACGGCACTGGGACGGCTACTCGGTGCGCCGCGGCAGCGCGTTCCCCGCCAACTACTACCTGCACAGCACGGCCGACGGCCGGTTCTCCATGGTGCCCAGCGGGACCGACCAGACCTGGGGATCGTCGCCGGCGACCGGCTTCGGCGAGGTCGGTTCGGGCGTGCTCTTCCGGCGATGCGTCGAGGATCCCGACTGCCGATCGGCGTACGTCGCCGCGGTGGACACGGTGGCCGACGCGGCCGCCGGCCTCGATCTGGCCGAGCGGGCGTCGGACACAGCCGACCTGATCGGACCGTGGGTCCAGCGCGACCCCCGCCGCGAGGTCTCGACCGGCGAGGTGGCACTGGCCCAGGCCGCGCGCGTGCAGATGATGAGCAGCCGGGTCGCGCAGGCCCGCTCGTGGCTGGCCGCGCCGACGTTCGTGCTCGACGACTCCGCTGGCGGCGGCGGTGGTGGCGGCGGTAGCGGGGTGGCGGCGGGCGGTAGCGGTGGCGGAGGCGGCGGGTCCGGCGGCGCGACGCCCGAGCCCGCTGTCACGCCGGCGCCCACGGCCCCCGCGCCCGATACGTCGGACGCGCCTCCCAGTACGGCGACGCCCGCGGAGCCGGCGGCACCCGTCGCGCTGACGGCGGCCCGGCTGGCCGCGCTGTCCGGACCGGAGCTCGCCGCACTGCCGCCTGAGGAGCTCGCGCGGGCGGCGGCGACCGCGTGGACGGGCCTGCGTGCGAAGCAGGCCCGGTTCCTGACGCTCGCCCAGCTGCGAGTCCTGCCACGCGCGTCAGTACGGCGCTGGCGGCCGGAGGCGGTGTCGGCCCTGTCGGCGCGCCAGCTCGGGGGCCTGTCCCCTGCCGCCCTGGCCGGACTCCGCCCGGCCCAGCTTCGGGCCCTGTCGCCGGACCTGCGTCGGCTGGTGGCACGGCTGGCCGGCTAGGCGTTCCCCAGGCACATGGGCAGCAGGAGGGCCCGCTCCAGCCGGCGCAGGTACTCGGTCCGCGGGATCTCGACCACCCCGAGGGTGGCCAGATGCTCCGTTCGCCACTGCACGTCCAGCAGCCGGTCACCGCCGTCTGCACTCAGCCTCGTGACCAGCTCGACCAAGGCCGCCTTCGACGCGTCGCGTACCCGGTGGAACATCGACTCCCCCGCGAACAGGCCGCCGATCTCGACCCCGTACAGGCCCCCCACCAGCTCCGCGTCGCGCCACACCTCGACCGAGTGCGCCCAGCCCATCTCATGCAGCCGGGTGTAGGTGGCGACGAACTCGTCGGTGATCCAGACCGCCTCACGCCGCTCGTCGGCGCAGGCACGCATCACGTCGACGAAGGCCTGGTCGACCGTCACCGTGAACCGCTTCATGGACTGGCGCAGCGACCGCGTCACCCGCAGGCCGTCGAGTGGCAGCACGCCGCGCGGGTCCGGCGACCACCAGGCCAGCTCGCCCGTGGACAGGTGCATCGGGAACATCCCGGCGCAGTAGGCGGCGAAGACCGTGGGCACCGCGAGGTCGGCGCCGATCGCGACGACGTCCTCGCCCGGCTCGGCGTCCGAGGCGTCCGGGAGCGACCACCTCGACGGCTCCGGAAGGACCGGCATGACCCCGCGTCAGGGCCGCGGGCAGGACAGGTGCGGCTCGACGTCGGCCGCGGCCGCGTCGCCGTAGGTGCGCGCCATGCGCTCGAGGAAGTGGGTGCGGGCGAGCTCGTACTCCTGGGTGCCGATGGTCTCGATGACGTACGTCGCCAGCAGCGCGCCCAGCTGTGCGGACCGCTCGTCGGTCAGCCCCCACGCCTGGCCGGACAGGTAGCCGGCGCGGAAGGCATCGCCGACGCCCGTCGGGTCCGCCTTGCGGTCCTCCTCGGCGACCGTGACGGTGACCGGGGCCTCGCCGCGCCGCTCGACCCGGGCGCCGTCGGGGCCGAGCGTGGTGATGCGGGTCTGGACGAGGGCCGCGATGTCCGCGGAGGTCCAGCCCGTCTTCTGCTCGATGAGGGCGGCCTCGTACTCGTTCGTGAACAGGTAGGTGGCACCCTCGATCAGGGGCTTGATCTCCTCACCGTCCATGCGGGCCAGCTGCTGCGAGGGGTCGGCGGCGAAGGGGTAGCCGCGGAACCGGCACTCCTCGGTGTGGCGCAGCATGGCCTCCGGGTCGTTGGCGCCGACGAGCACGACGTCCACCTTGCCGACGCGGTCGACGACGGGCCGCAGCTCGATGTTGCGCGCCTCCGACATCGCTCCGGGGTAGAAGGACGCGATCTGGTTCTGCTCGGAGTCGGTGGTGCATACGAAGCGCGCGGTGTGCCGGGAGTCGGACACCCGCACTCCGCTGGTGTCGACGTTGTGTCGCTGGAGCCACGACTCGTAGTCGGCGAAGTCCGGACCGACCGCGCCGACGAGGACGGGGCGCAGCCCCAGGCAGCCCATCCCGAACGCGATGTTCGGCGCGACCCCGCCGCGCCGCACCTCGAGCTCCTCCACGAGGAAGGACAAGGAGATCTTGTCCAGCTTGTCAGCCACGAGCGAGTCCGAGAACCGGCCCGGGAAGGTCATGAGGTGATCGGTCGCGATGGACCCGGTGATGAGGACAGCCACGGGCGCTGACCCTACCGCTCGCCCGGCCCCCGAACGTCGAGTGGCGGGTTGTGGTGGTCCGGACGAGGTCCAGGACCACCACAACCCGCCACTCGCGGGGATCGGTGCGTCTAGTGGAAGGAGTCTCCGCAGGCGCACGAGCCGGTCGCGTTGGGGTTGTCGATGGTGAAGCCCTGCTTCTCGATGGTGTCGACGAAGTCGATGGTGGCGCCGCTCAGGTACGGGGCGCTCATGCGGTCGGTGACGACGCCGACGCCGCCGAAGTCCTTCACGACGTCGCCGTCGAGGCTGCGGTCGTCGAAGAAGAGCTGGTAGCGCAGGCCGGAGCAGCCGCCAGGCTGCACCGCGACGCGCAGGGCGAGATCGTCGCGGCCCTCGGACTCCAGCAGGGACCGGACCTTGGAGGCGGCCACCTCGGTCAGGAGGATGCCGTCGGTCACAGGCGCTTCGGTGGTGGTGGTGTCTGCCGACATGGCGGTTCCCTTTCGACGCTCCCGGGAGGGAGGGTGGTCGCTACCTGGTCCGGAACCACGATGCGGCCCCGGGTATTCCCAAGATTCTCATATCCCTGCCGGGAGCGCGAATAGGGCGCGGCCGACGCTTGGGGGTCCGGCGTCGAAGTGCCACACTTTCGCCATGGGCAACACCTTCACCGCACCTGAGCCGTCCCCCCTGGCCCTCCTGCTGCTCGGCCACGGCGCTGATCCGGACAGCGAGCGCGGGGTGGACTGCCCGGGCGACCTGCCCGCCCCGTCCGATCCGGGGCTCGTAGAGCGCGCCCGGGCCGCCAAGGCCGCGCTCGGCGACCGCGTCTTCGTCCTCGGCCACCACTACCAGCGCGACGAGGTCATCGCCTTCGCCGACGTCACCGGCGACTCCTTCAAGCTGGCCCAGCAGGCGGCGGCCCATCCCGAGGCCGAGTTCATCGTCTTCTGCGGCGTCCACTTCATGGCCGAGAGCGCCGACATCCTCACCGCGGACACCCAGGCGGTCGTCCTGCCCGATCTGGCGGCGGGCTGCTCGATGGCCGACATGGCGGCCATCGGCCAGGTCGAGGACTGCTGGCGGGTCCTCGAGGCCGCAGGCGTCGCCGACGTGACCATCCCCGTCACCTACATGAACTCCACGGCGGCCATCAAGGCGTTCACCGGTCGGCACGGCGGCACGGTCTGCACGTCCAGCAACGCGGAGCGCAGCCTGGAGTGGGCCTTCGAGCGCGGCGAGAAGGTCCTGTTCCTGCCCGATCAGCATCTGGGGCGCAACACCGCCGTGCGCGACCTCGGCCTCTCGCTCGACGACTGCGTCGTGTTCAACCCGAACAAGCCGGGCGGCGGGCTCACGGTCGAGCAGCTCCGCAACGCGCGCATGATCCTGTGGCGCGGCCACTGCTCGGTGCACGGCCGCTTCACGCCCGACTGCGTCGACGAGGTCCGCGAGCGGGTGCCCGGCGTCACCGTCATCGTCCACCCGGAGTGCGCGTACGAGGTCGTCGAGAAGGCCGACGCGGTCGGGTCGACCGAGAAGATCATCGCCACCATTTCCGCAGCCGAGCCCGGCACGGCGTGGGCGGTCGGCACGGAGCTGAACCTCGTCCGACGGCTCGCCTTGGCCAACCCCGACAAGGAGATCGTGTACCTCGACCGCACGGTCTGCTTCTGCTCGACCATGAACAGGATCGACCTCCCGCACCTCGTGTGGGCGCTGGAGTCCCTCGTCGAGGGCAGCGTGGTGAACCGCATCGAGGTCGATCCCGACACCTCGCACTGGGCCCGGGTCGCGCTCGACCGCATGCTCGCCCTGCCGGGCGTCGCGTCGGCCGCCCGGCCCGACTGACCCCGTGAGCGGCCTCACGCTCCCGGATGGCGAGCCGGAGCTGGGGCCGTGGCGGGCGCAAGCCTGGCCCGACGTCCTGCGCGACCTGCTCGCCGCCGCCCGGGCCAAGGGGGCCTCGTCGACGCGGCCGGTCATCGTCGCCATCGACGGCCGATCGGGCAGCGGCAAGACCACGGCCGCGCAGCACCTGACGGCCAGCTCCCCCGGGTCGACCATCGTCCACACCGACGACGTCGCATGGTGGCAGTCCTGCTTCGACTGGGACGCGCTGATGCGGACGGGCGTCCTGGCGCCGGTCCGTCGGGGCGAGGCCGTCTCCTTCCGGCCGCCGGCGTGGGAGGCCCGTGGGCGCGAGGGGTCGATCGAGGTGCCCGCCGGCACGACGCTGCTCGTGGTGGAGGGCGTGGGGTCGAGCCGCCGCAGCCTGGCTCCGCTACTGGACGCGTCGGTCTGGGTGCAGTCCGACTACGACGAGGCGAACCGGCGCGGCATCGCCCGCGACGCGACGCAGGGGCAGGGCCCGGACTTCTGGTGGGACTGGATGGCGCAGGAGAACCCGTTCCTGCTCGACGACCGGCCCTGGGAGCGGGCCGACGCAGTCGTCTGCGGGACGCCGTCCCGCGTCGGCGGGGGCGCGGAGTCTGCCGGCGGCGACGGAAGCGGGGAGTCGGTCGCCGGCGGCAGCGATGCGGCGCGCGCGGTGTTGCGCGGCGGCACGCCCCCCGATCCACCCCGTCGAGCTTGAGGTTCCGGGCGGTCTGACGGGCTGGTCATGGCGCCAAGCTCAAGGTCGGCGGGGGCTACAGCCCCGGGGCGCCCCAGATGGCGAACCAGCGGGTGAGGTCGGCCTCCCACGGGAGCTCGTGTGCCAGCACGTCGCGCACGCGCAGCTCCAGCACGTTGTCGCGCTGCTGGTCGGCCACCGGCACGAAGGGGTAGAAGGTGCCGCGCTTGTAGAGGTAGACCATCGCCAGCGTGCGGTCGTCCGGGTCGCGGAACGACACCTGCGAGCAGAGCAGCTGAGGCCCGAACCCGGCGTCCACGAGGGAGGTGTTCACCGCGTGCAGGTCGGTCACCACCGTGGGCAGGTCGACAGGATCGGTCTGCACCACGAGCCAGGTGAACCCGAACTCGTCAGCGGCGAGCTCCACGGGTGGCCCGCCTCCGGCATCGAGCAGCCGCCGCACCTCGGCCTCGACGTCGGCGAACGCCCGGCCCTCCGGGGCCCGGAAGGCCACCGAGCCGCGACCGGTAGGGAGCATGTCGAGGCTGACCTGGAGGCTGATGGCGGCGTTCGGCAGCGCGAACAGCGCGTCGAGATCCGGCCGAACGGCCTTCTTGCGGCCGAGGACGGCGTCGAGGAACCCCATGGCTAGCGCTCGCCGAGCTCGGCCGAGATCCGGGCGAGCTGCTCGAGCCGCTTCTCCAACGACGGGTGGGTGGACATGATCGACTCGAGGCTGAAGCCCCGGCCCTTGCCCGCCAATGCGGGCGCGAACGCGAACGACGAGACCGGCTCCATCTGCCGCAGGTCGCGGGTCGGGATGGCGGCCATCTCCCCCGAGATCTTCTGGAGCGCGCGGGCGAGGGCCGACGGCCGCCCCGTCAGCAGGGCCGCGCCGCGATCGGCACCGAGCTCGCGGTAGCGGGACAGCGCCCGCATGAGGATGTACGACAGGAAGTACACGACCACGCTCACGAGCATGACCGCCATGAATACGACCGCAGTGTTCTGGTCGCGGTTGCGACCCATCCCGCTCCACATCACGCTGCGCGTGAGGAAGCCGGCCAGGATCGCGGTGAACGAGGCGACCGCCATCACCGTGACGTCACGGTGCGCGACGTGCGACAGCTCGTGGGCGAGCACGCCTTCGAGCTCCTCCGCGTCGAGCCGCTTGAGCAGGCCGGTGGTGACGACCACGACCGACCGCTTCGGGGAACGGCCGGTGGCGAAGGCGTTCGGCACCTCGCTGTCGGCGATGCCCACCCGGGGCTTCGGCATGTCGGCCATGGCGCAGATCCGGTCGACGATGGCATGCAGCTGCGGCGCCTGCTCGGGCGTGACGACGACGGCCCGCATGGCCGACATGGCCATGGAGTCCGAGAACCACCACTGCCCGAACAGCAGGGCAGCGCTGATGACGAGCACGAAGACGGCATTGACGCCCACGGCGATGAGGACGGCGGCAAGGACCACGTAGAGCAGGCCGATGCCGAACAGCGTCCCGACCATGCGGGCGGACAGCCCCCGGTCGGTGCCGTACCGGGTACGTGCCATGTGCGACCTAGCCCTCGATCTCCGGCTTCGCCGACGGCGCGGCGATCTCGCGCTTCATCGCCTCGAGCTGCGCGTTGACGTCGTTCTCGCTCGCCATCCGCTCGAGCTCGACGGTGATGTTGTCCTTGCCGAGGCTGCTCACGTCGGTGAGGGCGCCGGAGGCCACCAGCTCGTCGATCGCGCCGGCCCGCGCCTGCATCTGCGCGGTCTTGTCCTCGGCGCGCTGCACGGCGAGGCCGACGTCGCCCAGCTCGTCGGAGATGCCCGCGAAGGCCTCGTTGATCTTGGTCTGGGCCTCGGCGGCGGAGTACGTGGCCTTGATGGTCTCCTTCTTGGTCCGGAAGGCCTCGACCTTGGACTGCAGCTGCGTCGCGGCCGCGGTCAGCTTCTCCTCCTGGTCCTGCAGGGTCGCCAGCTGCGACTGCAGGTCGGCGATCTGCTGGTGCAGCCCGCTGCGGCGGGTCAGGGCCTCGCGGGCGAGATCCTCCCGGCCGCCGGCGAGCGCGGCACGCGCCTGCTCCTCGAGCTTGGCCTCCTGCTGGCCCAGGCCCTGGATCTGGAGCTCGAGGCGCTTGCGGCTCGTCGCGACGTCGGCGACGCCCCGTCGCACCTTCTGCAGCAGCTCGAGCTGCTTCTCGTAGGAGTAGTCCAGCGTCTGGCGCGGGTCCTCTGCCTTGTCGAGGACCTGGTTGGCCTTCGAGGAGAAGATCAGCTTGAAGCGCTGCCACAGGCCCATGGGAGATACCTTTCGTCGTCGAGCAGTCCCTCCAGCCTAGGGGGAGGCGGCGCCGGTCGCACCGACTAGGCTCGGTGATCATGTTCGGACGAAAGAGCACGCCCACGCCGCAGGAGGCCGACGCCCCCGCCGTGGAGGACCATGACCCCCGGTCGCCCAAGGGACGCCCCACGCCCTCCCGGCGCGAGGCCGAGGCCACCCGCAAGCAGCAGCTGAAGATCCCGAAGGACCCCAAGGAGGCCAAGAAGGCCGCCCGGGAGCGCGAGCGCCAGGCGCGCACCGCGTCCCGCGCCGCGATGATGGCCGGCGACGAGCGCTACCTGCCGGCCCGCGACAAGGGACCGGGCCGGGCCTTCACCCGCGACTTCGTCGACTCGCGCTTCACGCTGGCCGAGTACTTCATCTTCATCGCCATCGGCGTGCTGGTCCTCGGCTTCATCCGCAACCCTGCGATCCAGTCGTTCGTCTCGATCGCCTTCTTCGCCTTCACGGCCGTGATCGCCGTCGACACCGTCGTGCTCCTCATCACCTTGAACCGTCGCGCCAAGGCCGCCATCCCGGACCCGGCCGACCGCAAGGGCCTCACGCTGTACGCAGCACTGCGCACCCTGCAGCTGCGCCGGCTTCGCCTGCCACCCCCGCGCGTGCGGCGCGGCGGCGCTCCCGTGCCGCCGAAGGGCTGACGCCATGCCGTGGTCATGGAGGTTCGAGGCCGCCGACGGCGGACCGGTCGACGGGCAGCCCGAGCGTTCCCAGGCCTTCCCGACCCAGTCCGACGCCGAGACGTGGATCGGCGAGACGTGGCGCGAGCTCCTCGACACCGGCGTCGACCAGGTCAGCCTGCTCGAGGAGGACCGGGTGGTCTACGGCCCGATGAGCCTGCACCCGCAGGCGTGACGAGCACCACCTGACCGACCTTTGACACCGACCCGCCCGGCGTGGTCGGATCACCTCACAACTTCATCCACTCGTTCGACGTCCAGGGGAAGTCCGGTGAGATCCCGGCGCTGTCCCGCAACCGTGTTCCCCCGTGTGGGGTGAGTCGGAGCACCTGGCGAACGCGAGCGGCTCCATCCGTCGAGGTAACGGGACGGGAGCTCGGGTCTCCACCCGACCGTCCCCGCGTGCATCCGTGCATCCGGGGACTCATGGTCTCCGGGGACGCGGCGCCACCGGTCCGGCACCGCTCATCCCAAGGAAGCACATGACCCTCACCGTCGGCATCCGCCGCACCCTCGTCGCCGCCGTCACGGCCGCGACCGTCCTCACCGGCATGACGCCCTCCGTCCATGCCGCCCCCAGCGCGACGACCGGCCTGTACGGCGCGGCCGACCCCACCTACGACGGGGTCTTCCGGCAGTCCCTCGCCATCATGGGGCTCGCGGCCAACGACATCGCCCCGCCGGCCGCGGCCGTCTCCTGGCTGCTGGGCCAGCAGTGCGCCGACGGTTCGTTCGAGGCCTACCGGTCCGACCTGGCCAAGCCGTGCGGCAAGCCCGACCCGGTGAACTTCACCGGCCCGGACACCAACTCCACCGCCACCGCGCTGATGGCGCTCATGGCCCTCGACGACAGTCGCGTGCCCGTCCCGGCCGCCACCGTGTCGAAGGTCGTCGACGCCGCCGAGAAGGCGGGCACCTGGCTGCGCCGCAACCAGAACGCGGACGGCGGCTGGGCGTACTACGCCGGCGGCGCGTCCGACGCGAACTCGACCGGGCTGTCGCTGGCGGGAATCCTGACGCAGGCGCCCAACTACGGATTCCCCGCGTACCGCAAGGCCTCGCGCTTCCTCGGCACCCTGTCTGCGCCGTGCGCCGACGGTGGCGGCCTCGCCTACCAGGCCGGCAGCAAGGTGGACGGCTCGGCCACCGCGCAGGGACTGGTCGGGCTCGTCGGACCCATGCCGGTCAGCGGCCCCCGGACCCTCGCCGTCGCGGCGCGCTGCGCGAACACGGCCACGGCCAAGGCCGTCAGCTACCTGGCCACGTCGCTGAAGCCCACCGGACTGCTGACCGGCGCCACCGGCGGCGCCGACTACTCGAACACCGCGACCGCCGTCCTGGGCCTCGTGGCCGCCGGCAGGGGCCGGGCGTCGGTGGCCGCGGCCACGACCGCGCTGAAGGCCAACGCGGCGACGTACGTCACCGGCGGCGGGACCAGCCCGGGCGCCGCGGGTCTGCTGCTGATGGTGGCCGAGGCGACCGGCGCCAGGCCCACGTCGTTCGGCGGAGTCAACCTCGTGCGCACCCTGAACGCGTCGATCCGCAAGTAGGCCCACGATGACGGCGACGGCGACCCGCAGGCTCGGTGCTTCGGCACTGGCCCTGCTCGTCGTCGTCGCGGTGGCCGTGGCCGTCGCGTCACCGGCCCGAGCGGCGGCCTACCGCTACTGGACCTACTGGCAGGCGCCGGCCGGCGCGACCGCGTGGGTGTTCGCGACGCAGGGACCAGGCACGTCCGTCCCGGCCGACGGCTCCGTCGAGGGCTGGGCATTCGGGGTGACCACCGACTCGGCGAACCCCGACGACGCTCCGGGCCCGGCTCCGGACTTCGACGCGGTGTGCGGCCAGACGCCGCCCCAGCCGGACCGCAAGCGGGTGGCGCTCGTCGTCGATCCCGGCGCGGCCGCGTTCGCTCCGGACGGGCAGGCCCCCCCGGCGACGATCGGCACGTGCGTCCTCGCGCCCGAGGACGCCAGCGGCTACGAGATCCTGCGCTCGGTCACGGAGGTGCGCATCGAGGACGGGCTGGTCTGCGGGGTCGCGGGCTACCCGACCGGCGAGTGCGCGCCCGTGCTCGACGAGGCGGAGGCCAGCGAGCTGGTCGCCCGCGCAGAAGCCGCCCCGACAGCGGTCCCCGCCGCATCGAACCCCGCCGTGTCCGGGATGGACGACGCCGGCCGCGCCGCGGGCGACGAGGGTGGCTCCCCGCTGCCGACGGTCCTGGTGATCACGGTGCTCGCCGCCATCGCCGTCGTGCTCGCCCTGCGGTACCGGCGGACGCGATGAGCGGGCCGGCCCTGACAGCGCGGCGCCCGCGTCCGCGAACCGCGCGGTGGCTGCATCCGGGCGCCTGGTGGGTGTGGGCGCTCGGACTGGCAGCGGCCGCCAGCCGGACGACGAACCCGTTGCTCCTGCTGCTGATCGTCGGCGCCGCCGCCATCGTCGTCCACGCCCGCCGGCCGGAGGCCCCCTGGGGCCGGTCCTTCGCGTTCTTCCTGCGCCTCGGCGTCGTGGTCATCTGCGTCCGCGTCGGCGTCCAGGTGCTCTTCGGCGCGCCCATCGGCACGACGGTCCTGGTCGGCCTGCCCGGCATCGGACTGCCGCCCTGGCTGGCGGGCGTGCGCCTGGGCGGCGACCTGACCCTCGAGTCCCTGCTCGTCGCGCTCTACGACGGCCTACGGCTGGCGACGATCCTCATCTGCGTTGGCGCAGCCAACTCGCTCGCCTCCCCCAGCCGCCTCCTGAAGTCCGTGCCGGCCGCGCTCTACGAACTGGGCGTCAGCGTGGTCGTCGCCCTGACGTTCACCCCGCAGCTGGTCGCCGATGTCGACCGCCTGCGCACCGCGCGACGCCTGCGCGGCCGCAGCACCAGCGGGCCGCGCGCGGTGGCCGGCGCGGCCATCCCGGTCCTCGAGGGAGCGCTGGAGCGGTCGGTCATGCTCGCGGCGGCCATGGACTCGCGCGGCTACGGCCGACGTGGAACGGTGCCGCCCGGGCGTCGCCGGGCCGCTTCGGCCATGCTCCTGGGCGGGCTCGTCGCCGCCTGCGTCGGCGTGTACGGGCTGGTGGCGGCCGATGCGCCCGCCCTTCTCGGCCTGCCGATGCTGGTCGCCGGAGTCGGCATCGCGATCCTCGGCGTGAGCCGGGCCAGCCGCGCCTCCGTGCGCACGCGCTACCGGCCTGACCCGTGGACCCTGCCCGAGTGGGCCGTCAGCGCGGCCGGAGTCGTCACCGCGGGAGCGTTCGCCGCGGCCGGCTGGCTCGGCCTGGCTGGCATGACCACGTCCGTCGACCCGCCCGCATGGCCGACCCTCCCACTGCTCGCCGTCCTGGGCGTCCTCGTCGCCGCGACCCCGGCGCTGACGGCGCCGCCCCTGCCCGAGTCGGCGCGACCCGTGCCGGCCGACCATCGGTCCCGACCGACCGTGGAGGTCGCCGCATGATCGTGTTCGACGACGTCACCATCACCTATCCGGGCGCCACCCGGCCGACGCTCGCGCATGTCGATCTCACCATCCCCGAGGGCGAGCTCGTCCTCGTCGTCGGGCGGACCGGCACCGGCAAGACCACGCTGCTGCGGGCGATCAACGGGTTGGTCCCGCACTTCACCGGCGGCACGCTCGCTGGCCGCGTCACCGTCGGAGGTCGCGACACGGCGCTGCACCCGCCGCGCGAGCTCGCCGACCTCGTCGGGGTCGTTCCGCAGGACCCGATGAGCGGCTTCGTGACCGACACCGTCGAGGACGAGCTCGCCTACGGGATGGAGTGCCTGGGCGTCCCGGCCGACGTCATGCGCCGACGGGTCGAGGAGACCCTCGACCTGCTGGGCCTCGCCGACATCCGTCAGCGCGCGCTGCGCTCTTTGTCGGGGGGCCAGCGGCAGCGCGTCGCGATCGGGGCCGTGCTCGCCGCCCATCCTCGGGTCCTCGTCCTCGACGAGCCGACCTCCGCCCTGGACCCGGGGGCGGCCGAGGAGGTGCTCGCAGCCCTGCAGCGCCTGGTCCACGATCTGGGCATCACCGTCGTCATGGCCGAGCACCGGCTCGAGCGGGTCGTCCAGTACGCCGACCAGGTGGTCATCGTCCCCGGCGGGGACCAGCCCGTCCGCAGCGGCTCCCCGGCCGAGTCGATGCGCAGGTCCCCCATCGCCCCGCCCGTGGTCGAGCTCGGTCGGCTGGCCGGGTGGCAGCCCCTGCCGCTCTCGGTGCGCGACGCCCGTCGCGCCGCCGGCCCGCTGCGCGACCTGCTGGTCGGCCGGACGCCGCACCTGCGCGCCGTCCGGGAGGAGTCGCGCGGCCTGGCCAGCACGCGCGACCTCGTCGTCCGGTACGGAGGCCACCCGGCCCTCACCAACGTCAGTCTCGACGTCTCTGCGGGCGAGATCGTCGCCCTGATGGGCCGCAACGGCGCCGGCAAGTCCACCCTCCTCAACGCCATGGTGGGCGTCGGACCGCGACCCTCGGGTCGTGTGCGCATCGACGGGACCGACCCCGTCTCCCTCAGCGGCGCCGCCCTCCTGCACTCGGTGGGCCTGGTGCCGCAGGAGCCCGGAGACCTGCTGGAGTCGACGACGGTGGCCGACGAGTGCCGCGCCTCCGATCGCGATGCGGCCTGCGAGCCCGGCACGACGCGGGCCCTGCTCGCGCTGATGGCCCCCGACATCGAGGACGGCATCCATCCCCGCGACCTCTCGGAGGGCCAGCGGCTGCTGCTCGTCCTGTGCGTGATCCTCGCCGCCCGGCCGCCCCTCCTGCTGCTCGACGAGCCGACCCGGGGCCTGGACTACCCGACCAAGGCACGGCTGGCCCGCGTGCTGATCGACCTGGCCGACGCCGGCCACGCGGTGGTGCTGGCCACGCACGACGTCGAGCTGGTGGCCGAGGTCGCCGATCGCGTCGTCATCCTCGCCGAGGGCGAGGTCGTGGCCGACGGGCCGACGACCCACGTCGTGACGTCGTCGCCGATGTTCGCCCCGCAGGTCGCCAAGATCCTGTCCCCCGAGGCGTGGCTCACGGTGGAGCAGGTCGCCGCCGCCATCACGCGCGACGAGATCGACGAGGCGGCGGGATGACGAGCACCGCCCTTCCCCCGCGCGTGCGCGCCGTCCGGCTCGGCGCGCAGTCGCGGCTGTCGATCGCACTGTTCTCCATCGTCGGCCTCCTCGCGTTCACGTGGCCGCTCGTCGCGGCGCCCGAGTCGGCCGCGGTCGCGCACGCGTCGGACGCGCCGCTGCTGTTCGCCGTCGTCATGCCGCTGCTGCTGATCGTCGTCCTCGCACAGGTGAACGACGGCGGCATGGATGCCAAGTCCATCGCCATGCTGGGGGTGCTGTCGGCGGTCATCGCGGCCCTGCGCCCGCTCGGCGGCGGCGCGGCCGGGCTCGAGCCCACCTGGGTGATCCTCATCCTCGGCGGCCGTGCACTCGGACCCGGCTTCGGCTTCTGCCTCGGCGCGCTGTCGATGTTCGCCTCCGCGCTCGTGACCGGCGGCGTCGGACCGTGGCTGCCGTTCCAGATGCTCGGCGCCGCGTGGGTCGGCTTCGGTGCCGGCCTGCTGCCGCGCGCCTCCGGGCGTCGCGAGCTGGGCATGCTCGCCGCCTACGGTGCCGTCGCCTGCCTCCTGTACGGCTTCCTGCTCAACCTGTGGTTCTGGCCCTTCACCGCCGGCCTGCCCGAGCAGCTGTCGTTCGCCGCGGGTGCGCCGGTGGCCGAGAACCTCATGGCCTGGATCCGCTTCTGCCTCGTCACGTCCTTGGGCTACGACATCCCGCGCATGGTCCTGACCGTCGTGCTCATCCTCGTGGCGGGGCGACCCGTGCTCATCGCCCTGCGGCGCATGGCCCGGGCGGCGGCCTTCGAGGCTCCGGTCGTCTTCGAGCAGCCCGCGACGACGGGACGCTGACATGCGGGTCCGACTGCTCGGCACCGGCTCGGCCGACGGGTGGCCCAATCCCTTCTGCGCGTGCGACTCCTGCAGCGCCGAGCGCCACGACGGTCGGTCGCGCGCTCCCAGCTCGGCCCTCCTCGACGACGTCGTGCTCATCGACTGCGGTCCGACGACGCCGCATCCGACCGGCGCCGGGATCTCCCTGCGCGGCGTCGAGCACGTGCTCATCACGCACGGGCATCCCGACCACCTGCACCCTGCCTTCCTGCTGTCTCGCGGCTGGGCGGCTCCACCCCGGCCGCTGCACGTGTGGGCTCCCCCGCATGCGATCGACCTGTGCCGCGACTGGCTCGCGCCCGACACCGACGTCGTCCTGCACTCCATCGCCGCCGGCGACGACCTGACCCTCGTGAGCGCCGCCGGTACGCACCGCGTGCAGGTGCTGCCGGCCGCGCACGCGCACGGTGACGGCGACGTCCTGGCCCAGGAGGCCGTCCTGTTCGCCGTCACCGGTCCCGACGGTCACCGCCTCCTGTACGCCACGGACACCGGACCGCTCCCGGACTCCACCCTCGCGTCACTGGAGGGGCCATTCGCCCTCCTGCTGGTCGACGAGACGTTCGGCGATCTGCACACCCACGGCACCGGCCATCTCGATCTGGCGACGCTGCCGCCGCTGCTCGACCGCCTCCGCACACAGGGGTGCATCACCCCGGCGACGATGGTCGTGGCCACCCACCTGAGCCATCACAACCCGCCGACGCGTGAGCTGCGGGAGCGCCTGGGCGCCCTGGGGGTGCAGCTGCGGGACGACCTCGACCTGATCGACACGGCGCGACCGGTCGGTCGCCATCGACTCGTGCTCGGCGGCGCCCGCTCGGGCAAGTCGCACCTCGCCGAGCAGTGGGCCGCGCGCCGCGGGACGGTCACGTACGTCGCGACGGGCGGCCACCGGCCCGACGATGCCGAGTGGGAGGCGCGCATCGCCGCACACCGAGAGCGGCGACCGGCGCACTGGCAGACCCTGGAGACCACCGATGTCGTCGACGTCCTCGCCGCCGCCACCCCCGGCACCGTCGTGCTGGTGGACTGCCTCGCCCTGTGGCTCACCGCCCAGCTCGACGGGCTGGACGCCTGGATGCGCATCGAGGCCGGGCAGGAGGCGGCCGTGCGCGCGGACTGCGAGCCGCTGATCGCGGACGTGGCTCGCGCCGTCCGCGACTGCACCGCCGACGTGATCGTCGTGTCGAACGAGGTCGGGATGGGCGTCGTGCCGGCCACGGCGTCGGGCCGCCTGTTCCGCGACCTGCTCGGACTGGTGAACCTGCGCGTCGCGGACGCCTGCGACGAGGCCACCTTCGTGATCGCCGGCCGCGCCACCGCACTCGATCGTCCGCCCGCAGGGAGCCCGCATGACTGATGTCGTCACCATCACTCCGCCGAGCCGCGAGGCGGCCGACGCGGCCCGGGCACGGCAGGCGACTCTCACCAAGCCCGCGGGGTCGCTTGGCCGCCTCGAGGACGTCTCTGTGTGGGTGGCGGCCGTCCAGGGCGTCTGCCCGCCCGCGCCCTTCACGAACCCGGCTCTCGTCATCCTCGCCGGGGACCATGGGGTGGCCCGCACGGCGGCGACCTCGGCGTACCCGCCAGAGGTAACGGCGCAGATGGTCGCCAACTTCGTCACCGGCGGCGCGGCCGCCAACGTGCTGGCCCGCCAGGCCGGCGTCAGCGTGCGCGTCGTCGACGTTGCTGTCGATGCGGAGGCGGACTACCTCGACAGGCTCGACCGCGACGTCGCCGCCCGGCGGGTGCGACGGTCCAGCGGGTCCATCGACCGCGAGGATGCGCTGTCCGCCGGACGAGACCCGCCTGGCGCTCGCCCTGGGCCGGACCCTGGCCGATGAGCAGATCGCAGCAGGCGCCGACCTGCTCATCGCCGGGGACATGGGCATCGGGAACACCGTGCCCGCCGCAACGCTCGTCGGCCTGCTCACGGGGCACGACGCCGCGGCCGTCACCGGACGCGGCACCGGCATCGACGACGCCACTCTCGATCGCAAGACCGCGGCGGTCGCCGCGGCCATGGCCCGAGCGGCCGACGTCGTCGACGACCCCGTCGCCCTGCTCGCGCGCGTGTCCAGCGCAGACATCACCGCCATGGTCGGACTGCTCGTACGGTCCGCCGAGCGCGGGACGCCCCTCGTCCTCGACGGCGTCGTGTCGTGCGCGGCCGCCCTCGTCGCCGACCGCCTGGCGCCGGGATCGCGCGCCTGGTGGATCGCCGGGCACCGCTCGACCGAGCCGGCCGCGAGCGCCGCCCTGGCGGCCCTCGGCCTCGAGCCGGTCCTCGACCTCGGGCTGCGCCTGGGCGAGGGCACCGGGGCGCTGCTGGCCCTGCCGCTGGTGAACGCCGCCGCGGCGACGCTGCGCGACATGGCGACCTTCGAGGCCGCAGGGGTGTCGGACCGCGATGCCTGACTCCGTCCGCCTCGCGGTGGGGACCCTGACGCGGCTGCGGGTCCCCGCACCGCGCACGGTGGACGCGGCGGTGGCCCGCGGCGCGATGGTGCTCGCGCCCGCCGTCGGCGCCACGCTGGGACTGGTCATCGGACTCGTCGCGCAGGTCCTGGCGCCCCGGTTCAGCACGCCGGTGACCGGCCTGCTCCTGGCCGTCCTCGCGGTCGCCGCGCTCGCCTACCTCACCCGCGCCCTGCACCTGGACGGCCTGGCCGACACCGCAGACGCCCTCGGCAGCGGTCGCCCGGCGGCCGAGGCCCTGGCCATCGCCCGCCGCTCCGACATCGGCCCGTTCGGCGTCGTGACGCTCGTCCTCGTCCTCGCCGTGCAGGTGGTGGCGTACGCCGGGGTCATCGCCGACGGAGCGGCCCTGGCCGGTCTCGGTGATCGCGGTCGGCAGCGGTCGGCTGGCGATCACCCTCGGCTGCGTCCGCGGTGTCCCGGCCGCTCGAGCGGACGGGCTCGGCGCTGCCGTGGCCGGGTCGGTCCCCGCCTGGGCGCTGGTGGCCCTGTCGGTGTCGTGGGCAGGCGCGGCGTCGGCGGTGGGCCTGCTGGCGGGGCTGCCATGGTGGGCCGGGTCGCTGGCGATGCTCGGCGCGCTGGCCGCAGGTGCGGTCGTGATCCGGACCGCCACGACCCGGCTGGGCGGCATCACCGGCGACGTGCTCGGAGCCGCCGCCGAGATCGCGACGGCCGCGGCACTGGTCATACTGGTCGCCTGCACGGCCTGAGTGCACCGCACCGGCCGACCGTCCGAGCAAGGAGAGCCGTGACCGACGCGTTGCCCCCGGAGCTGGCAGCCGTGGTCGACCGGATCGACGCTCCCACGCCGGTGGACGTCGTCGCGCCCGCCGACGTGACCGGAGCGCTCGCCGACCTCGACCGGTGGTGGCGCACGGTGTCTGCCGGCGGTCCCCTGTCGGTGACCTCGGTGACCTCGCCCGCCACCGGCGATGTCGGGACCGCCCTGGTCGAGGGGTGCCGCGCCGCGGATCGGGCGATCGATGCCGGCGCCACCCTGCTCATCCCGCGCGCACAGCCCCGCGACCCCGTCGCGGCGCGCACGCTCGTCGCGCTCCTCACCCGCAAGGAGGCCTCGACCGCCGTCTACCAGCCGCCGGGCATGCCCGACCGCGACTGGATGCTGGCCTGCGGGACGGTGCGCGACCGGGCGGCCGCCGCCGCTCATCTGCGCGGCGAGCCGGTGCCGCTCCTCGGCGAGGTCGGCGCGCCGGCCATCGCCGGCGTCGTGGGGATCCTGCTCGCGGCGGCCGCGCGGCGAACGGCGTGCCTGGTCGACGGCACCGACGAGCTGGCGGCCGCCCTGGTCGCGGACCGGCTGTGCTACCGCGCCAAGGGCTGGTGGCTCGCCGCCAGCGACTCCCCCGACTCCGGCCGCGCGGCGGCGATCAGCCGGGTCGACCTCGCGGTCGGGCTGCCGCTGTCACTGTCCGACGACGCCGGCCGGGGCGCGGCCGCCGTCGGGGCCCTGCTCGCTCTCCTGACCGACGGGTAGCGTGCTCGGTCAGGGAGTGATCACGACCTTGCCGCGGATGTCGCCGGACTCGTAGCGACGCATCGCCTCGGCGGCCTCGGCGAGCGGGTACACGCGGTCGACGACCGGGCGCACCGTCCCGTCGGCCAGCGCCGCGGCCATGGTGACGAGGTCGTCGTGGTTCTCCGACTGCACGAACCAGCACAGTCTCTCGGGCACGAACGGCGACAGCAGGCTCGCGCGGAGGTTGCGCTCGAGTCCACCGGTCGGGCCCCGGTAGGCGGCCGCACCGATGATGACGAGCGTGCCGCCGCGGGCCAGGAGCCGCCGGGTGCGCCCGAACGGCAGCGGCCCGGCGATGTCGAGCACCACGTCGAACCGGCCCTCGATCGGCTCGGTGGCGTAGTCGATCACGTGCTGCGCGCCCAGGTCGCGGACCAGGTCGGCTTTCGCCCCGCTGCACACGGCCGTCACGTCGGCCCCGGCCGCGCGGGCGAGCTGGACGGCGAACGCCCCGACACCCCCGGAGGCGCCCGTGATGAGGACGCGCTGCCCCGCGACGACCCTGCCGTGGTCGCGCACGGCCTGCAGCGCGGTGACGCCGGACACCGGCACCGTCGAGGCGCCGATGGGATCGACTCCGTCGGGCAGGGCCGCGACCTTGGCGCCACGCGCCGCGACGATCTCGGCGAACGCGCCCGAGCCCGTCCCGATCACCGGCTGGCCCACGGCCAGGCCGCTTACGTCGCTGCCGACCTCGAGCACGGTGCCGGCGAACGCGATGCCCGGACGGCGGCGTGGGCGCCGAAGTCCGTAGGCCAGGCGAACCGGAAGGAGGTCGGCGGTCATGAGGTGGTGGACGCCCGCGTCGACGCTGGCGGCCAGCACCTGGACGAGGACCCCGTCGGGTGTCAGCTCGGGCGCCGGGATGTCGGCGAGCGCGAGGGCGTCGGGGGTTCCGTAGTGGTCCTGCACGATGGCGCGCATGGTCAGGCTCCGTCCTGCTTCGGGTAGGAGAACACGGCGTCCAACGGGACGCCGAAGGCGTGGGCGATCTGGAAGGCGACCTCGAGGGACGGGGAGTAGCGGCCCTGCTCGATCGCGATGACGGTCTGGCGCGTGACCCCGATCCGCTGAGCGAGCTCGGCCTGCGTCATCTCGCCGTGGGCGAAGCGCAGGGACCGGATCTCGTTGGTGACGCGCGTGGGCTTGGTCATGCGGGCAGGCCCCAGCGGTAGCCGGCCACCTTGGTCGCCGTCGACAGGAGGGCCGAGAGGACGAAGGCCAGGTACATCGCGTTGGCGATCCAGAAGTACGGCGCCTCGATCATCGCGAGGAACATGACGGACACTCCGCCGATGACCACGAACGACTGCCCGATCTGCTCCCCGCGACGGTTGATCGCCCGATCGCGCTCGTCGCTGATGCCGGCCTCGGACGGCCGGGAGATCGAGATGACGATCGACGCGATGATGCCCAGGATGATCGCCGCGACGATCGTCCCGATCATCGGCCAGACGTAGTCCACATCTGCCAGTGGCACCTCCCGGGCCTGCAGGAGCACCCACGTGGCATACGCCCCGTAGGTCACCAGTGCGATCACTCCGAACGCCCAGGCGTTCTTCTCATCGAATGACATGGAACCCTCCGCACGTAAAGAATCTTTGACACGGATCAACGTAAAGCAGATCAGACTCCGTGTCAAACTTTCTTTACTATCGGGTGCTGGGCTCCACGAACGGCGGCTTCACCACGACGAACCGCGCGGGCCGGCCGCGCACGTCCACGACGACCTCGTCGTCCACCGCGACGGCTGCATCGAGAAGCGCCAGCGCGATGCCCTGCTTGAGCGTCGGCGAGAACGTGCCGCTGGTGACCTCGCCCACGACGGGACCGTCCAGGCCGTCGCGGTGGACGGCCATGTGCGGCCGCGGGATTCCGCGCTCCAGCGCCAGCAGGCCGCGCAGTCGTCGGTCCGGGCCGGCCTCACGCTGCGCCACCAGCGCGTCGCGTCCGGCGAAGGCCGGCTTGTCCCATCCGACGGCCCAGCCCAGCATCGCCTCCACCGGCGTGATCGTCGGGCTGATGTCCTGGCCGTGGAGCGGGTAGCCCATCTCGGTGCGGAGGGTGTCGCGGGCGCCTAGTCCCGCCGGTCCGCCGCCCACCGCGCCCGCCTGCGCGACGACGGCGTCCCAGAGGTCGCCCAGAACGGTGTTCGGCGCCACCAGCTCGTACCCGTGCTCGCCGGTGTACCCCGTGCGGCACACCACCACAGGGGCGTCACCGAAGCGCGTCATGGCCATGCTCATGTAGTCGTGGTCGACCGGGAAGCCCAGGGCCGCGAGCACCTCGGCGCTGCGGGGACCCTGCACCGCGATGATGCCGTGCGTCAGGTGCTGGTCGTCGAGGACGATGCCGTCGGGCGCGGCGTCCTGCAGCACCGCCACCACGCTCGCGGCGTTCGCGGCGTTGGGGATGACGAACACGCCGTCGTCGGACCAGCGGTAGACGATGAGGTCGTCGATCACGCCGCCCGCGTCGTTGCACAGCATCGAGTACTGCGCCTGGCCCGCCTCGATCCGGTCGAGGTCGTTGGCCAGCACCGAGTTGAGGAAGGCGGCCGCTCCAGGGCCGTAGACCGCCAGCTTGCCCATGTGCGAGACATCGAACACCCCCACCGAGGTGCGCACGGCGGTGTGCTCGGCGACGACGCCGGCGTACTCGATCGGCATGTCCCAGCCCCCGAAGTCGGCCGTCTTGGCGCCGAGGGCGAGGTGGCGCGAGTGGAGGGGGGTGGTCTGGAGGGCGGTCTCGGTCACCCGCCGACCGTAGTGCGTGCTCTGCGGACATGCTCCCCGCTCGGCGAATAGGGTGCCCCCCATGACGCAGACGCCCACCGCACGCATCGCCCTCGCCGACACCAAGCCCGCCGCGACCCCCGTCGACGCCCTCGTGGTGGCCCTCGCGCCGGGCCGGGGTCGCAAGCCCGAGGTCATCACGCCCGGACTGACCGCCGCCGTGCGCACCCGCCTGGCCGAGTCCTTCGCGGCCGTGGGGGCGACCGGCAAGCCGGGCGAGGCCACCCGCATCCCGGGTGGCTCTGCCGTCAAGGCGCCCATCGTCGTCGGGATCGGCCTCGGCGACACCGCGAAGCAGTCCGACCCCGAGTCCGTCCGTCGGGCCGTCGGCGAGGCCGTCCGCAGCCTCGCCGGCACGCGTCGGGTCGCCCTGGCCCTGCCCGTCGCCGACGACGAGGCGCTCCTGACCATCGCCGTCGCCGCCCTCCTCGCCGCCTACGACCACGTCGCGTACCGCAGCACGTCGCGCAAGGGGCGCAAGGCGCCGGTGCAGTCGGTCACCATCCTGCTCGCGGACGCACCCAGCGCCGAGCAGAAGCAGGCGGTCAAGGACGTCGCCGCGGTCGTCGCCGGCGTCAACCTCACCCGCGACCTCGTGAACACCCCGCCCAACGCGCTGCCGCCGTCGCGTGCTGGCGGCCGCCGCGGCAGCAGCCGTCGAGGGCCTGCCCGTGACGGTGACCATCTGGGACGAGCTCGACCTCGTCCGGGACGGCTGCGGCGGGATCCTGGCCGTCGGGCAGGGCTCGGCGAACCCTCCGCGCCTGACGCGGCTGGAGTATGCGCCCGAGGGGGCGACCGCCCACCTCGCGCTGGTCGGCAAGGGCATCACCTTCGACACCGGCGGCATCTCCATCAAGCCCGCCGCCAACATGGACCAGATGAAGTCGGACATGGCCGGTGCCGCCGCCGTCATCGGTGCCGTGCGCGCCATCGCCACGCTGGGACTGCCCGTGCGCGTGACCGGCTGGGTGCCGTCGGCCGAGAACATGCCGAGCGGCACGGCGCAGCGGCCCGGTGACGTCATCACCATCTACGGCGGCACCACGGTCGAGGTCCTGAACACCGACGCCGAGGGGCGTCTCGTCCTGGCCGACGCCCTCGGCCTGGCCGCGAAGGAGAAGCCCGACCTGATCATCGACATCGCCACCCTCACCGGTGCCGCCGTCGTCGCCCTCGGACAGCGCACCGCCGGGGTCATGGGCAACGACGACGCGGCCCGCGCCGCGGTCTGCGCTGCCGCGGCCGACGCCGGCGAGGCCGTCTGGCCGATGCCGCTGCCGGACGACCTGCGCGCCGCGCTGGACTCGGGCACGGCGGACATCGCCAACATCGGCGATGCCAAGGGCGGCATGCTCTCCGCGGGGGTCTTCCTCCGGGAGTTCGTCCCGGCGGGACAGGCGTGGGTGCACATGGACATCGCCGGGCCGGCGTTCAACGACAAGGGCGCCTACGGCTACACCCCCAAGGGCGCGACCGGCTGCGGCGTGCGGACCTTCGTCCAGGTCGCCGCGGAGCTCGGCACAGGGGGCCTTGTAGCGCGACGCCCGATCGGTGGGAAGATGTGAGCCCTCGTCGACTGACGAGCACCGACCCCTAGGGAGTGGGCGACAGTGGCCAACGCAGACCTGGTAATCCTCGGCGGCGGCAGCGGCGGCTACGCCTGCGCCCTCCGGGCGGCCGAGCTCGGCATGTCCGTCGTCCTCATCGACAAGGACAAGCTGGGCGGGACCTGCCTCCACCGCGGCTGCATCCCCACCAAGGCCCTGCTGCACGCGGCCGAGGTCGCCGACAGTGCCAAGGAGAGCGACGCCTTCGGCGTGCGGGCGACCTTCGAGGGCATCGACATGCCCAAGGTCAACGAGTACCGCGACGGCGTCGTCGGCCGGCTGTACAAGGGCCTGCAGGGCCTCGTCAAGAGCCGCAACGTGACGTTCGTCGAGGGGGCCGGGCGGCTCGTGTCGCCGAACACGGTCGAGGTCAACGGCGAGCAGTACACCGGCACCAACGTCGTGCTGGCGACCGGCTCCTACGCCAAGAGCCTGCCCGGCCTGGAGATCGGCGGGCGCATCATGACGTCCGACCAGGCCCTCAACCTCGACTACGTGCCGAAGAGCGTCGTCGTCCTCGGCGGCGGAGTCATCGGCGTGGAGTTCGCCAGCGTCTGGAAGTCCTTCGGCGCCGACGTCACCATCGTCGAGGCGCTGCCGAACCTCGTCCCGAACGAGGACATCGCCTGCTCGAAGGCCCTCGAGCGCGCGTTCCGCAAGCGCGGCATCAACTTCAGTCTCGGCGTGCGCTTCGCATCGGCGACACAGGATGACGCCGGCGTGCACGTCTCCCTCGAGAACGGCACGACGTTCGACGCGGAGATCCTGCTGGTCGCCGTGGGCCGTGGCCCGAACGCGTCCGGCATGGGCTTCGAGGAGGCCGGCGTGGCCATGGAGCGGGGCTGGGTGCTCGTCGACGAGCGGCTGCGCACCAACGTGCCGGGCGTGTTCGCCGTCGGCGACATCACCCCCGGCCTGCAGCTCGCGCACCGCGGCTTCCAGCACGGCATCTTCGTCGCCGAGGAGATCGCCGGGCAGAACCCCGCCGTCATCGCCGACGTCAACATCCCCCGCGTCACCTACTGCGAGCCCGAGGTCGCCAGCGTCGGCCTCACCGAGGCGCAGGCCCGCGAGATCCACGGCAACAACGTCGCCACCTACGAGTACAACCTCGGTGGCAACGGCAAGAGCCAGATCCTGGCCACCACGGGGTTCGTCAAGCTCGTGCAGGTCACCGACGGCCCGGTCATCGGGATCCACATGGTCGGGTCGCGGATCGGCGAGCAGATCGGCGAGGCCCAGCTCATCGTGAACTGGGAGGCGCACCCGGAGGACGTCGCCACCTTGATCCACGCCCACCCCACGCAGAACGAGGCGATGGGCGAGGCGCACCTGGCCCTCGCCGGCAAGCCGCTGCACGCCCACGCCTGACGCACGGCCCAACCGAAGGAGCACAGCACCGATGTCGGTCACCGTCACGATGCCCGCACTGGGCGAGAGCGTCACCGAGGGCACGGTCACCCGCTGGCTCAAGGCCGTCGGCGACACCGTGGCCGCCGACGAGCCGCTGCTGGAGGTGTCCACCGACAAGGTCGACACCGAGATCCCCGCACCCGCCAGCGGCGTCCTGCTGTCCATCACCGTCGGCGAGGACGAGACCGTCGCCGTCGGCGCAGCCCTCGCGGTGATCGGCGCGTCGGACGAGGCACCGGCCGCAGCGCCGGTCCCAGCACCCTCCGCGCCCGGAGCCGGCCACCCCCGCAGCCCCCACCTCTGCAGCCCCCACCCCCACCCCCGCCGACGAGGTCCTGCAGCAGCCGTCACAAGCCGCGCCGGTAGCGACGGGAACTGCAGGATCAGCCACAGAGATCCGCATGCCCGCCCTGGGCGAGAGCGTCACCGAGGGCACCGTCACCCGCTGGCTCAAGGCGGTCGGCGACACCGTGGCCGCCGACGAGCCGCTGCTGGAGGTGTCCACCGACAAGGTCGACACCGAGATCCCCGCACCGGCCGGTGGGGTCCTGCTGTCCATCACCGTCGGCGAGGACGAGACCGTCGCCGTCGGCGCCGTGCTCGGGTCCATCGGAGCTGCGTCCGCCCCCACCTCCGCTCCTGTTGCACCGCGCCGCCTGCCGCTCCCGCCCCTGCCGCTCCCGCCCCGACCCCCGAGGTCCTGCAGCAGCCGTCGCAACCGGCCCCGGTTGCGACGGCAGTTGCAGCATCTGCGGCTCCGGCCGGCAATGCCGACGCCTACGTCACCCCGCTCGTGCGCCGACTCGCCGCCCAGAACGACGTCGACCTGTCGACGGTCACCGGCACCGGCGTCGGTGGCCGCATCCGCAAGTCGGATGTCCTGGCCGCGGCACTGGCGGCCAAGTCGGCCGCTGCCCCCGTGCCGGCCCCCGCTTCGGCGCCCGCCGCTGTTTCGTCTCCGGCCGGCGCGCCGTCAGCGCCGTCTCCCCTGCGTGGCCGCACCGAGAAGATGAGCCGACTGCGCAAGGTCATCGCCGAGCGGATGGTCGAGTCCCTGCAGACGTCGGCGCAGCTGACCACTGTGCTCGAGGTCGACGTCACCCGCATCGCCGTCCTGCGAGCCAAGGTCAAGCGCGACTTCGAGGCCCGCGAGGGCGTCAAGCTGTCGTTCCTGCCGTTCTTCTGCAAGGCAGCAGTCGAGGCGCTCAAGCAGTTCCCGCAGGTCAACGCCACGATCAACATGGACGAGGGAACGGTCACCTACTTCGACGCCGAGCACCTCGGCGTCGCCGTCGACAGCGAGCGCGGGCTGCTGGTGCCGGTCGTCCGGGATGCCGGCGACCTGAGCATCGCGGGGCTCGCTCGCCGCATCGCCGACCTCGCCGAGCGCACGCGCACCAACAAGCTGTCTCCCGACGAGCTCAGCGGCGGCACGTTCACCGTCACCAACACCGGCAGCCGCGGCGCCCTGTTCGATACGCCGATCATCAACCAGCCGCAGGTTGCGATCCTCGGCACCGGGGCCGTGGTGAAGCGCCCGATCGTCGTCACCGACGCGAACGGCCAGGATGGCATCGCGATCCGCTCGATGGTCTACCTCGCCCTCACCTACGACCACCGCCTCGTCGACGGCGCCGATGCCGCGCGCTTCCTGAGCAGCATCAAGGCCCGCCTCGAGGAGGCCGCGTTCGAGGGCGAGCTCGGCCTCTGACCCATCCCTCCCTCGTTGAGTGGCGACTTGTGGGGGTCCGGCGGCACCCGGGAGCCGCCCACAAGTCGCCACTCAACGGACGCTGAGGTGCGGACGGTCCGGCGGCACGAGAGGCTAGGAGCATGAGAGTCGCCGTCACGGGTGCGTCCGGACTGATCGGCACCGCCCTGGTGCCACACCTGCGCTCGGTGGGGCACGAGGTGCAGCGGCTGGTGCGACGCCCAGCGGTCGCCCCCGACGAGGTCACCTGGGATCCCGCTGCCGGCACCGTCGACGTCGCCGCTCTCGAGGGCGTGGATGCGGTCGTCCACCTGGCCGGCGCCGGCGTGGGCGACCATCGGTGGACCGACGACTACAAGCGCGAGATCCTGAACAGCCGGATCGACGGTACGCACACCATCGTCTCGGCGATGACCGCGCTTGAGCAGCGACCCCGCGTGCTGGTCTCGGCGTCGGCCATCGGCTGGTACGGCGACACGGGGTCGACCCTCGTCGACGAGACCGCTCAGGCCGGCACCGGCTTCCTTGCCGACGTCACGCGCGCATGGGAGGCCGCCGCAGGCCCGGCAGCGGCCGCCGGGATCCGCGTCGTCCATCCCCGAACCGGGCTGGTCGTCTCCGGCGACGGCGGCGCCTGGGCTCGGATGTTCCCCCTCTTCAAGCTCGGCGTGGGCGGCCGGCTCGGCAGCGGACACCAGTACTGGTCGTGGATCTCACTGCGCGACGAGGTGTGCGCCCTGCAGTTCCTCCTCGAGCAGGAGCACCTCAGCGGGCCGGTGAACCTGACCGGCCCGGCTCCGGCCACGAACGCCGAGGTCACGTCGATCATGGGCCACGTCCTGGGCCGTCCTACGATCCTGCCGGTGCCGGCGTTCGCCCTGAAGACGGTGCTCGGGGAGTTCTCCACCGAGGTGCTCGGCAGCACCCGCGTGCGGCCCGCCGTGCTCGAGAGCGCCGGCTTCGTGTTCCAGGACCCGACCGTGGAGTCGGCCATCCGCACGGCACTGGCATCCTGAGCCGGTGAGCGAGCAGCATGACGTCGTCGTGGTCGGCGCGGGGCTGGCGGGCCTGGCTGCCGCCCGTGAGCTGTCGGTGCATGGTGCCGACGTGCTGGTCCTGGAGTCCTCAGACGAGGTAGGCGGGCGCGTGCGCACCGACCGCGTCGACGGGCTGCTGCTCGACCGGGGCTTCCAGCTCTACAACCCGGCCTACCCCGAGGCCGCCCGCGTGCTCGACCACGAGGCCCTCGACCTGAGGTCGTTCGTGCCCGGCGTGGTCGCGCAGACCGATCGCGGACCGGTGCGGCTGGCGGACCCTCGACGGCGTCCGTCGTGGTCCGGTGACGCGCTCTCCCGCCGGTCCGGGCGCCTCGGCGGCAAGCTCAGGTTCGCGGCCTACGCCTGGCGAGCCGCCCGCCTGTCGCCGGACCGACGGGCCGCCGAGCCCGACATGCCTGCCGAGGTGGCCCTGCTCTCGGCGGGCGTGGACCCCGAGTTCCTGGAGACCGTCGTCCGGCCCTTCCTGAGCGGGGTGTTCCTCGAGGATCGCCTCGCGACGTCACGACGGTTCCTCGACCTGATCCTCACGAGCTTCGCCTCAGGCACGCCTTCGCTGCCCGCGCAGGGCATGCAGGCCATCCCGGAGCAGCTGCGCGACGCCCTGCCACCTGACTCCGTGCGCTGCGGAGTACGCGTCGAGTCGGTCACCAGCGGCCAGGTGGCCACCGACGGCGGCGCCATCGACGCCCGCGCCGTCATCGTCGCCACGGATCCGGTCGCCGCCGCCGGGCTCCTGCCGGGCCTGACCGTCCCGGCGGGCCGCGACGTCACCACGTGGTACTTCCTCGCCGACGGGGATCCGGCCCTCCTCACGGCGGGCGAGCCGCTGCTCGTGGTCGACGGTCGACCCGCCCGCGGCCCCCTCGTCAACGCGGTCGTGCTCACGCACGCCGCACCGTCCTACGCGTCCGACGGGCGCACCCTGGTGTCGGCCTCCGCGCTCGGGCTGCACGACGACGCCGAGACCGAGGCCGCAGTGCGCAACCACCTGGCCCAGCTGTTCGGGGTCGGCACCCGCGGATGGGCGCTCGTCGGCGCCTACCCCGTCCGGTACGCCCTGCCGGCGATGCTGCCGCCGCTGGACGTCCGGCAGCCGGTGGCCCTGGGCGAGTGGCTGTTCGTCGCCGGGGACCACCGCGACACCGCCTCCATCCAGGGCGCCATGGTCAGCGGCCGGCGAGCCGCCGACGCCGCGCTGGCCCACCTCGGCCTCCTCCCCGTCCGTTGAGTGGGCAGTCGTGGCCCCTTCGCCGCCGGCCACAGGGGCCACGACCGCCCACTCGACGAGGGGTTAGGGTCGTCACGTGAGCGCCCCAGTCGCACCCGTCGCCGCTGACGCAGCCACTGCCGATGCAGTCGCCGCTGACGCAGCCGCGGCCCCTGCGACCGCCCACGCCCTGAGAGTCGAGCGGGTCGGCTTCGGCGCGGCCGCCGTGGAGTACGCCACCGCGTGGGATCTGCAGCGCCGGGTGCACGCGGAGGTCGTCGCGGCGCAGCGACCCGACACCGTGCTGCTGCTCGAGCACCCGCCGGTCTACACGGCGGGGCGGCGCACCGAGCCCCTCGAGCGGCCCTTCGACGGCACGCCGGTGGTGGACGTCGACCGTGGCGGGAAGATCACGTGGCATGGCCCGGGCCAGCTCGTCGGCTATCCGATCGTGCGGCTGCCGAGCCCGATGGACGTCGTGGCGCACGTGCGACGAATCGAGGCGATGCTCATCGAGGTCTGCGCCGAGGTCGGCGTGACCACCGTGCAGGTGCACGGGCGCAGCGGCGTGTGGGTCCCCGCCGACGACCGCGGGCCGGACCGCAAGGTGGCCGCCATCGGCATCCGGGTCACCGAGGGCGTCACCATGCACGGCTTCGCGCTCAACTGCGACTGCGACCTGGCCTGGTTCGATCGCATCGTGCCCTGCGGGATCGCCGACGCCGAGGTGACCAGCCTCTCGCGCGAGCTCGGGCGCGACGTCACGGTGGACGAGGTCCTCCCCGCGGTCGAGGCACGGCTGGACAGGATCGTCGCGTGGTGAGTCCCGACGGGCGCAAGCTGCTGCGGATCGAGGCCCGCAACACCGAGGTCCCTATCGAGCGCAAGCCCGAGTGGATCCGGACCCGGCTCAAGACCGGCCCCGAGTTCACCGCCATCGCATCGCTGGTCCAGGCCGAGGGCCTGCACACGGTGTGCCAGGAGGCGGGCTGCCCCAACATCTACGAGTGCTGGGAGGACCGCGAGGCCACGTTCCTCATCGGCGGAGAGCAGTGCACCCGGCGCTGCGACTTCTGCCAGATCGACACCGGCAAGCCGGCGCCCCTGGATCGCGGCGAGCCGCTGCGCGTCGCCGAGTCGGTCCGCACGATGGGCCTGCGGTACGCCACCGTCACCGGCGTCGCACGCGACGACCTCCCCGACGAGGGCGCCTGGCTGTACGCCGAGACCGTCCGCCAGATCCACGAGCTCAACCCGGGGACCGGCGTGGAGGTGCTCATCCCCGACTTCTCCGCGAACCCCGCGCTGCTGGCGCAGGTGTTCGAAGCCGCGCCGGAGGTGCTGGCCCACAACCTGGAGACGGTCCCGCGCCTGTTCCGGCGCATCCGCCCCGCCTTCACGTACGAGCGCAGCCTCGACGTGATCACCCAGGCCCGCACCGCCGGGCTGGTCACCAAGAGCAACCTCATCCTCGGCATGGGCGAGGAGATCGAGGAGGTGCACCAGGCGCTGCGCGATCTGCTCGACGCCGGCTGCGAGCTCATCACCATCACGCAGTACCTGCGGCCCACGCCGCGGCACCACCCGGTCGAGCGGTGGGTGCGCCCGGAGGAGTTCGTCGCGCTCGCCGAGGTCGCGACGGACATGGGCTTCGCCGGCGTCATGAGCGGACCCGCTCGTGCGCTCCAGCTACCGGGCCGGTCGCCTGTACGCCCAGGCCCAGGGCGCGCGCTCGGACGCCCCCGCATGACCGCACGGGTCGTGGCGCTGCACGTGTGGCCGGAGGGCGAGGCCGCACCCACGCCGGTCGACGCGCTGACCCTCGACTGGGGCGGCCCCCTCGGCGATCGCCACCACGGCGAGACGATGCTGTCCAACACCCGCCAGAAGCCGGTCTTCGAGCGCGGGACCCGGATCCGCAACCATCGCCAGGTGTCGATCGTCGATGCCGACGAGCTCTCCCGGATCGCCGACGCCCTGGGCATCGCGACCCTGGAGCCGGGACTGATCGCCGACAACATCTGCACGGAGGGCATCCCCGACCTCACCGCGCTGCCACGGATGACCCGCCTGGTCTTCGAGGGCGGCGCCGTCCTCATGACCGGCGGCGAGAACCTGCCGTGCACGATCGCCGGCGCCCTGGTGGAGGCCGTCCACGGCACCCGCCCCGAGGCCTTCCCGAAGGCGGCGATGGGCCTGCGTGGGATCACCGGGTGGGTGGAGCACCCCGGGGTCGTCCACCCGGGCGCGTCGATCCGCATCGTGACGCCCTGAACCGACCCCGCTAGCGCCCGTTAGGATTTCCCCCATGGCCGGTCGCATTCGCTCAACCCTGTCGTCGCTCGCCCAGAACTGGTCGATGACGCAGAAGGTCTACAGGTGGCTGCCCCTCGAGGTCGGCGGCATCTTCCTGGGCACGGCCCTCCTCGTCGCGGTGCCGATCGGCCTGTGGCTCAACTGGTTCACCGCGGTCATCCTCGCCCTGCCGGCCGGTCTGCTGGCCGGCACTTTCTGGTTCAGCCGGCGGGCGATGCGGGCTGCCTACAGCCAGATCGACGGCCAGCCGGGAGCCGCGGCCGCCGTCATCCAGTCCCTGCGGGGCGGCAACTGGCTCGTGACGCCCGCCGTGGCCGTCAACAAGAGCCAGGACATCATCACCCGCGTCGTCGGCAAGCCCGGCGTGATCCTCGTGTCCGAGGGCCCCTCCAGCCGGGTCGTGCCGATGCTGGCCACCGAGCGCAAGCGCACCGCGCGCTGGCTGCCCGACGTGCCGATCTACGAGATCCAGGTGGGCAACGACGAGGGTCAGGTGCCGCTGTCGAAGCTCCAGGGAGCGCTCACCAAGCTGCCCCGCAACCTGCGTGGCGGCGAGATCACCGAGATGCGCCGGCGCCTGGACGCCCTCGGCAACGCCGCGTCGGCCATGCCGATCCCCAAGGGACCGATGCCCACGAGCGCGCGCCAGGTGCGCCGGCCCCGCTAGGGCGCGACCGGTGCTGCGGTTGGTCGGGCGACCAGCCGACCCGATGCGGACGCAGTGCCCAGCCAGGTGTGCGGGTTGCCGTCCCAGCACCAGCCCAGCTTCGGCGCCCCCGCCGAGATCCACATCGCGGGGACCCGTCGGTCACCTCGGCGTGAACCCGACAGCATGAAGCACCTGTTCTTCTCGAGCAGTTCCGGATGGTGGGTCACGAGTGCAACCCCCTCGGAGATCGTCAGCGGTGTCCGTCCCCGACCGGTGATGACGGGCAGCGCGTCCTGCGGACGCACGTTGCAGAACTCCTCACCTCGTTCGACCCCCTCGAGCAGGTACGCGTCGGCATCGGGCACCTCCAGGACGTCCAGGGGTCGATAGGGCGTCAGGCCCTCCGCCCCGTGATTCCTGTCGACCACGCCCGGCTTGGCCGAACCCCGAAGGTGCAGCAACGGGACGAGCAGCTCCGGGCTGACCAACGGTGGAGCGATGACGATGACCCACGGCTCAGCGCACGTGCGAGCCTGCGCCCGCAACGGTTCGAGCAGCTGCCGGAAGGCCGGCTCGTCGAGCTCAGCCAGCGCGGGATAACCCAGGTCGACGAGGGTCTGGACCTGCTGGTCGAACTGCTGCATCTGCCAACTCCTGCCTGCGACGCCCGAGTCAACCGCAGGAGGGCGACCGTCATTCCCGGGCTCGGGCGTGCGACCCGACGGCGGCAGCGCGGCCGGATGTCATCGCTAGGACCCGGCCGCGCGACGCAGCGCCACCGACCCCACCGCGCGGTCGTGCAGTCCACGCCCGTCCGAGTCGATCACGACGGCCGGGACCACGAGGCAGACCAGCAGCGTTCGCAGCGCCACCCGTCCCAGCCCGAGCCGTGAGCCGTCGGTGCGCACCACGGTCACGCCGAGCATGAGCTGCCCGGCCGACGACCCGGTCAGCCACGTCAGGACGATGACCTCGGCCGCGAAGATCAGCAGGATGGCCGCCGAGCTCTCGGCGGACCCGTAGGCGACCTGCTGGAAGAGCAGCAAGGACGCGCCGATGCTCAGGGCCCAGTCGATCGCAAGCGCCGCCAGCCGACGTCCGAACCCGGCCACGACACCGGGGAATCGGGTGGTCTCGGGCATCCGCCCACCGTATCCCCCGACCGTTAACACGGCCGAAACAGTCGGGACACGCCTGGGACACCCCCTCTGCCTAGGTTCGACTCGTCGGAGGCGGCCGCCTCCGACCCGACGGGAGAATCTCCCGTGCGAGGCGAAAGCACCCGAGGGGTGCACGACGATCGCTCGCGGTTGGCGAGCAGGAGGTGTCATGTTCAACAGTTCCGACGAGGTCCTGAAGTACATCAAGGACGAGGACGTCAAGTTCGTCGATGTCCGATTCATCGACCTTCCCGGCGTGATGCAGCACTTCAACATGCCGGTGGAGTCCTTCGACCAGGCCGTGTTCGATGACGGCCTGATGTTCGACGGATCGTCGATCCGCGGCTTCCAGGCGATCCACGAGTCCGACATGAAGCTGATCCCGGACCCGGCCACGGCATTCATCGACCCGTTCCGCGACAACAAGACGCTGGTCATGAACTTCTCGATCCGCGACCCCTTCACCAACGAGACCTACAGCCGCGACCCGCGCAACATCGCCGCCAAGGCCGAGGCGTACCTGAAGTCCACCGGCATCGCCGACACCGTGTACTTCGGCGCCGAGGCCGAGTTCTACGTCTTCGACGACGTGCGGTTCGAGACCAAGCAGAACGCGTCCTACTACTACATCGACTCGATCGAGGGCGCCTGGAACACCGGTCGCGAGGAGGACGGCGGCAACCGCGGCTACAAGACGCGGTACAAGGGCGGCTACTTCCCCGTCCCGCCGGTCGACCACTTCGCGGACATCCGCGACGAGATGGTCAACAAGCTGCTCCAGGTCGGGCTCCACGTCGAGCGCTCGCACCACGAGGTCGGCACCGCCGGCCAGGGCGAGATCAACTACCGCTTCAACACGCTGCAGCACGCGGCCGACGAGATGATGCTCTTCAAGTACGTCATCAAGAACGTCGCCTGGGCCTTCGGCAAGAGCGCCACGTTCATGCCGAAGCCGCTGTTCGGTGACAACGGCTCGGGCATGCACTGCCACCAGTCGCTGTGGAAGGACGGCGCTCCGCTGTTCTACGACGAGCGCGGCTACGGCGGCCTGTCGGACATCGCCCGCTGGTACATCGGCGGCCTGCTGCACCACGCCCCGTCGCTGCTGGCGTTCACCAACCCGACGGTGAACTCCTACCACCGCCTGGTGCCCGGCTACGAGGCCCCGGTCAACCTGGTGTACTCCGCGCGCAACCGCTCGGCCTGCATCCGGATCCCGGTGACCGGCAACTCGCCCAAGGCCAAGCGCATCGAGTTCCGCGTGCCGGACCCGTCCAGCAACCCGTACCTCGCGTTCTCGGCCCAGCTGATGGCCGGCCTCGACGGCATCAAGAACAAGATCGAGCCGCTGGCCCCTGTCGACAAGGACCTCTACGAGCTCCCGCCGGACGAGCATGCGGCCATCCCGCAGGTCCCCGGCTCGCTGCCCGCGGTCCTCGACGCGCTCGAGGCCGACAACGAGTACCTGCAGGCCGGCAACGTGTTCCCCGCCGACCTCATCGCGACGTGGATCGACTACAAGCGGACCAACGAGGTCGACCCGATCCGCCTGCGTCCCCACCCGCACGAGTTCGAGCTCTACTACGACATCTAGGACGCGGCTCCCGCCGCGGCGCAGGCTCCCTCTCGCGTCGATTCGCCTCGCGCGCACAGGGAATCGAAGGGCGGTCATCCTCGGATGGCCGCCCTTCGCCCGTGCCGGGCGGATAATGCCGGGATGAGCAGAGGCGCGATCGGCTGGACTCTGGTGGTCGTGCAGTTCGTCCTGCTGATCGTGCTGGTGCTGCTGCCACGGCGCGAGCCCACGACGCTCGCCGTGGCCGCCGGCCTGGTGCTCGTGATCGCCGGCGCCGTCCTCGGCCTGGCCGCGAGCCGCCGGCTGGGTCGGGCGCTGACCCCGACGCCCGTGCCGATCGCGGGCGCGGGGCTGCGCACCGACGGCGCCTACCGCTTCGTCCGCCACCCCATCTACTCCGCCGTGCTGCTGATGGTGCTCGGGTACGTCGTGGCACTGGGGTCGGCCTGGTCGGCCGGGTGCGCGGTCGTGCTGCTCGTCTTCTTCTGGTCGAAGTCGCGCTGGGAGGACGGGCTGCTGCGGGCCGAGTACGGGCAGGACTGGGTGCGCTGGGCCGCTAGCACCGGCGCGCTCGTGCCGCGGCCCTCCGCGCTTCGCTAGGACTCGTCGACCTCGGCCTCGAGCCCGTAGAACAGCCGCTCGAACACCTGGCGCGCCCGTCGCGTGAGGCGCCGGTAGTCCTCCATCAGGCGGCCGGAGTCGTCCACCGGGTAGCCCAGGCAGAACGCCACGGCGCGCAGCTCGCGCACGTCGGCAGGGACCATGTCGCTCGGACGCCCGCGGACGAGCATGACGGCATTCCGGATCGCCGTGGCTACGCGCCAGGCCGACGACAGCACCTGCGCGTCGCCGTCCTCGATGAGCCCGGCCTGCCGCGCTGCCTCGAGGGCCTCCAGGGTCTGCGTCGTCCGCAGGGCCGGCACCGCGTGGGCATGCTCGAGCTGCAGCATCTGCACGACCCACTCGACGTCGCTGAGGCCGCCGCGTCCGAGCTTCGTGTGCAGGGTGGGGTCGGCTCCGCGCGGGAGCCGCTCGGACTCCATGCGGGCCTTGAGCCGTCGAACCTCCGTGCGCTCGTCCGCGGTGAGCGTCCCGTGCCAGCGCAACGGGTCCACGAGGGACAGGAAACGCGCCCCGAGGTCGGTGTCGCCGGCCACGAAGGACGCTCGCAGCAGGGCCTGGGCCTCCCAGGTCGCCGACCACCGCTCGTAGTAGGCCGCGTAGGAGCCCAGCGAGCGCACGAGCGGCCCCTGCTTGCCCTCCGGCCGCAGGTCGGCATCGATGTCGAGGGGCGGGTCGCCGCTCGGGGCCATCAGCAGCGTCCGAAGCTCCTCGGCCACGGCTGAGGCCGCTCGGATGGCGGCCTCGTCGTCGACCCCCGGGCGCGGCTCGTACACGAACATGACGTCGATGTCGCTGCCGAAGCCCAGTTCGTGCCCGCCGAAGCGGCCCATCCCGATGACGGCGAAGTCGACGGATCCCGCCGCGGTCGACGCTGTCGCGGGCCGCCCGCAGCGCGCCGTCGACGGCCACGATGGCGACGTCGCTGAGGGCGGCGCCCGCCTGCTCCGGGTCGGCCAGGCGCAGCACCTCGGCCACCGCGATGCGGAAGAGCTCGCGGCGGCGGATGGACCGGATCGCCGTGACCGCGCTCGTGGCCCCGTCGTGCCGTTCCACGACCGAACCCACCTCCGCCAGCAGGGCGGACCGTGAGCGCGGAACGAGGTCGGCCTCGTCGGCCAGCATCGACACCGACTCCGGCGCCTGCATCAGCAGGTCGGTGGCGTACCGGCTGGTCGCCAGGACCCGCGCCAGCCGCTCGGCGACGGCCGACTCGTCGCGCAGCAGCCGCAGGTACCAGTGCGTGGAGCCGAGCGCGTCACTGACGCGCCGGAAGCCCAGCAGCCCGGAGTCGGGGTCGGGGGCGTCGGCGAACCAGCCGAGCATGACCGGCAGCAGCGTCCGCTGGATGGCGGCGCGGCGGCTCACCCCCGACGTCAGGGCGCGCAGGTGCCGCAGGGCGCTCTGCGGGTCGGCGTAGCCCGAGGGCCAGCAGCCGCTGCTCGGCCGCTTCGAGGCTGAGCCGGGCCTCCCCCGCGTCGAGGCGCGCGACGGCCTGAAGGAGCGGGCGGTAGAACAGCTTCTCGTGCAGGCGCCGGACCTCGCGGGCGTGCCGCTTCCAGGCCGCCATGAGCTCGCCCACGGGGTCCTGCCGGAAGCCCATCGAGCGGCCCAGCCGTCGCGAGCTCGGTGTCGTCCTCGGGCATGGTGTGGGTGCGTCGCAGGCGCCGCAGCTGCAGCCGGTGCTCCAGCGTCCGCAGGAACCGGTAGGCGTCGGACGAGCGTCGACGCGTCGCCGCGCCCGACGTAACCCCACGTGGCCAGCGACTCCAGCGCCAGCATGGTCGTGGGGCTGCGCAGCATCACGTCGCTGCGGCCGTGCACCAGCTGCAGCAGCTGCACGGCGAACTCGACGTCGCGCAGCCCTCCCGGGCCGAGCTTGAGCTCCCGGTCCGCGAGCCGGGCCGGCACGTGCTGCTCGACGCGCCGGCGCATGGCCTGGACGTCCTCGACGAAGCCCGGTCGGTCGGCCGCGCTCCAGACGAACGGCGAGACCGCGTCCACGTACTCGCGGCCGAGGTCCAGGTCACCGGCGGCCGGCCGCGCCTTGAGCAGCGCCTGGAACTCCCAGGTGCTCGCCCATCGCTCGTAGTAGCCGACGTGGGAGGCGATCGTGCGCACGAGCGCGCCCTGCTTGCCCTCGGGTCGCAGGGCCGCGTCGACCTCCCAGATGGTGCCCTCCGCCGTGACCGCCGTGCATGCCCGGGTCAGCCCGGTGGCCAGTGCGGTGGCTGCCGTCAGCGCCGCGGACTCCTCCGCGCCGGGGGCCGCCTCCGCCACGAAGATGACGTCGACGTCGCTGACGTAGTTGAGCTCGCGGGCGCCGCACTTGCCCATCCCGATCACCGCGAACCGGCACAGGTCGGCCGCGTCGCCGACACCGGCGCGGGCGATGGCGAGCGCCGCCTCGAGCACCGAGTCGGCCAGGTCCGAGAGCCACAGGGCGACCACGTCCATCGACGCGAGCCCGCTGATGTCACGGGTGGCGATCCCCAGCAGCAGGCGCCGGTATGCGACCCGCAGGCGGTCGAGCACCGCCTCGTCCGCTCCGGATGCCACCGGGGTCGGGTCGTCCGGGTGCGCCCCGACGGCCACCAGGAGGTCGCGTCGCATCTGCCGGGCCGACGGCGGAGCGGTGAGCGACTCCACGTCGGCCAGCACCTGCCACTCCCCCGGGTGCCGCTCGAGGAATTCGCCGAGGGCGTCCGACACGCCGATGACGTCGATCAGGCGGCGTCGCAGGTCGGGATCGGCCTGAAGCGCGGACACCAGGCGATGCCACTGCCCGTCGTCGCACGACTCCAGGATGCGCACGAGCAGGAGCAGGGCCGAGTCGGGGTCGGCAGCTGTGCCGATGTCGGCGAGGACATCGCCCTCCGCGTGCGCGAGGAGCGGCGCGAGCCGCTCCGCGTCGCACAGCCGATGGGCCTTCTCGAGATCGTGGAACCCGAGGCGGATCAGTCGCCCGGAGTCCGTGGCACGACGGTCGGTCATGCCGGGGGCACGGGTGCGGCGTCGCGGGCGTGCGACCAGACGAGCTCCGCCCATGCGCGCGTCATCGGTCGCCACGCCGCGATGAGGTCCGGCTGGGCGGCCCGCATCGCCGCCGTGACCTGCTCGGGATCCACCCCGGATCGTTCGAGGGCCTCGTCGACCATCCCCGCCCAGTCCGCGAAGGTCTGGGCGTCGAGCTCGGCGTGCAGCTGCAGGCCGTAGGCGCTGTCGCCCAGCCGGAAGCCCTGCACCCGGCACGCGTCATTGGTCAGCAGGAGGACGGCCTCGTCGGGCAGGTCCGCGATGTGGTCCTGGTGCCACTGCGCCGCCGGGATGAGGGAGCCGGCAACCGGCACGACCTGGGACATCACGGGGTCGCGCAGCCCGTCGACCGTGCGCTCGACGTGGACCACCCCGATCTCGGTCTCCGGTCCCAGTTCGACCCTGCCGCCGTTCGCCGCCGCGAGGAGCTGGCCGCCCAGGCACAGCCCGAGCACGGGGGTCCCCCGCTCGACCGCATCGGACAGGAGGGCCCGTTCGTCCGCGAGCCAGGGAGCGACGTGGTCCTCCATCGCGCCCATCGCCCCGCCGAGGGGAAGCAGTCCGTGCACGCCCGGCGGAACCGTCGTCGGCACCGGATCGCCGAAGCACGCCCGCACCACCTCGACGCGGATGCCGTCCTCGGCGAGCCACTCGCCGACCAGCAGCGGCGGGTCGGTGGGGTCGTTCTGGATCGCCAGGACGACGGGCTGGGCGGAGGCGGCGTCGGGGTAGGTCACAAGAGGGGAAGGTAGCGGTCGAGCTCCCACTGCGTCACCTGACGCCGGTACTCCTCCCACTCCGCCTGCTTGTTGCGCAGGAAGAAGTCGAACACGTGCTCGCCCAGCGTCTCCGCGACCAGTTCGGACCGCTCCATCGCCTGGATCGCCTGGTTGAGGCTCGAGGGCAGCGGCTTCATGCCCAGGGCCCGGCGCTCGCCCTCGGTGAGGGCCCACACGTCGTCCTCGGCCCCCCGCGGCAGCTCGTAGCCCTCCTCGATGCCCTTGAGGCCGGCCGCCAGCATGACCGCGAACGCGAGGTACGGGTTGGCCGCGCTGTCGAGCGAGCGGAACTCGATGCGCGTGCTGTTGCCCTTGGACGGCTTGTACATGGGCACGCGGATCAGCGACGACCGGTTGTTGTGCCCCCAGCAGATCCACGCCGGCGCCTCTGCTCCACCGGCCAGCCGCTTGTACGAGTTGACCCACTGGTTGGTCACCGCAGTGATCTCGGGCGCATGGGTCAGGAGGCCGGCGATGAAGGACCGGGCCACCTTGGACAGCTGGTAGTCGGCACCGGCCTCGAAGAAGGCGTTGCGGTCCCCCTCGAAGAGCGACAGGTGGGTGTGCATGCCGGAGCCGGGCTGCTCGCGCAGCGGCTTGGGCATGAACGAGGCGTACAGGCCCTGCTCGAGGGCCACCTCCTGGACCACGAGGCGGAACGTCATCAGGTTGTCGGCCGTGGTCAGCGCGTCCGCGTAGCGCAGGTCGATCTCCTGCTGCCCGGGTCCGCCCTCGTGGTGGCTGAACTCCACGGAGATGCCCATCTGCTCGAGCATCGTGATCGCGTTGCGGCGGAAGTCGTGCGCGACGCCGTGCGGGGTGTTGTCGAAGTACCCGTAGCTGTCGACGGGCACGGGGGTCGTGCCCGGCACCGGGGCGTCCTTGAAGAGGTAGAACTCGACCTCGGGGTGCGTGTAGAACGTGAAGCCGAGGTCGGCGGCGCGGGTCAGCGTGCGCTTGAGCACGTACCGCGGGTCCGCGTACGACGGTGCGCCGTCGGGCATGAGGATGTCGCAGAACAGGCGGGCCACGCCCGGGCCCTCGCTGCGCCACGGGAGCATCGCGAAGGTGGCCGGGTCGGGCTTGGCCAGCATGTCCGACTCGAATACCCGGGCGAAGCCCTCGATCGCGGACCCGTCGAACCCGATCCCCTCGGCGAAGGCGCCCTCGAGCTCCGCCGGCGCGATCGCCACCGACTTGAGCGTCCCGAGCACGTCCGTGAACCACAGGCGCACGAACCGGATGTCACGTTCCTCGATCGTGCGCAGCACGAACTCCGCCTGCTTGTCCATGCGCCCATAGTGGACCTCCGTGTGTTACATCGGCGTTAACCGCGGGCAGTAGTGTCGGACCGTGCCGTCCGTTCGCATCGCCCTGGCCCAGGTCAATCCCACCGTCGGGGACCTCGAGGGCAACGCCGCACTGGTGCGGGCCGCGGTCGCCACCGCAGCCCGGTCCGGGGCCCGCCTGGTCGTCCTCCCGGAGATGGTCCTGACGGGCTACCCGGTCGAGGACCTCGCTCTGCGACCGTCCTTCCAGGACGCCTCACGCGCCGCTGTCCACGGGCTCGCCCGCGACCTCGCGGCGGACGGCCACGGACCGGTGACCTGCCTCGTCGGGTACCTGGATGTGCTTGACGAGGACGGTCCCAGCACCACCGGGCGACCGCGCCGCGCCCCAGTCAACGCCGCTGCGGTCATCCGAGACGGCTCCGTCGTGGCCCGGTACGTCAAGCACCACCTCCCCAACTACGGGGTGTTCGACGAGGCTCGCTACTTCGTGCCCGGCAACGACCCCGTCGTCGTGGCGGTGGACGGCGTCGAGGTGGCCGTGGCGATCTGCGAGGACCTCTGGCAGGAGGGCGGCCCGGTCGCGTGGGCGCGGGCCAGCGGCAGTCGCGTGCTCGCCGTGCTCAACGCCTCCCCGTACGAGCGGGACAAGGACGACGTGCGACTGGCCCTGTGCCAGCAGCGCGCGCGCGAGGCGGGGGCCGTCCTGGCCTACGCGAACATGATCGGGGGCCAGGACGAGCTCGTCTTCGACGGGGACTCCCTCGTGGTCGGGCCGGACGGCACGCTGCTGGCCCGCGCGCCGCAGTTCGAGCCGGCCCTCCTCGTCGTCGACGTCGATCCGGATGCTCCGGCCCCCAGCCCCGAGGCCATCGCGACGCGCCTCGACGCCCATGCGGAGGTGTACGGAGCGCTGGTGCTGGCCCTGCGCGACTACGTGGACAAGAACGGCTTCCGCTCGGTGATCCTCGGCCTGAGCGGCGGCATCGACTCGGCGCTCGTGGCGGCCCTGTCGTGCGACGCGTTCGGCCCGTCACGGGTCTTCGGGGTCGCGATGCCGAGCGCCTACTCGTCGGAGCACTCGGTCGCTGACGCGTACGACCTCGCCGCCCGCACCGGCGTGAGCATCCGCACGGTCTCGATCGCACCCATGGTCGACGCCTACCAGGCCAGCCTGCAGCTGAGCGGGCTGGCGGAGGAGAACCTGCAGGCGCGGGTCCGCGGCACCACGCTCATGGCACTCTCGAACGCCGAGGGCCACCTCGTCCTCGCCACCGGCAACAAGAGCGAGCTGTCCGTCGGCTACTCGACGATCTACGGCGACGCGGTCGGCGGCTTCGCGCCCATCAAGGACGTCCCCAAGACCCTCGTGTGGGAGCTGGCCCGCTGGCGCAACGATCAGGCCCTGGCCGCCGGCCAGACCCCGCCGATCCCGCCCAACAGCATCGAGAAGCCGCCCAGCGCCGAGCTGCGTCCGGGGCAGCAGGACACCGACTCGCTGCCGGACTACGCGCTGCTCGACCAGCTGCTCGAGGCGTACGTCGCGGGCGACCACAGCGCCGTCGACCTGGTGGCGGCCGGCTTCGAGCCCGCCCTGGTCGAGCGGATCCTCCGGCTCACCGACCTCGCGGAGTACAAGCGCCGTCAGTACCCGCCGGGCACCAAGATCTCGCTGCGGGCCTTCGGGCGCGACCGTCGCCTGCCGATCACGAGTCGGTGGCGGGAGTCAGCCCCCTGAGCAGGGTGTCCACCACGGCCTCGGTCGTGACGCCGTCGACGTGGTCGCACATGGCCCAGATGCCCAGGTAGAGCATCGGTCCGACCAGCGCCGGGACGACGGCGGCCAGGTCGATGTCGGACCGCAGCTCGCCCGTGTCGATGCCATCGACGATGAGCGAGCGCAGCAGCGCGCGACGTGGCGCGAGCACCCGCGACTGCACGAGGTCGGCCAGCTCCGGATCGCGGTTGCCCGCCGCCGCGGCGTGCATCATGATCCGCCAGCGCGTCGAGAGGGTGTCGGGGCGACGCACCCCGCCGAGCACGGTCAGCAGGCGGTCGCGGACCGGGCCGGGCGGCGGTGGCGGCGGGAGGTCGTCGTTGAGCCGCTCGAGGGCGCCGATCACGAGTTCGGTGCGTCCGGGGAACCTGCGGTAGATGGAGGTCTTCGCGACGCCCGCGCGGGCGGCCACGGCCTCCACCGAGAACCCGTCGAACCCGACCTCGGCCAGGACGGCCAGGGCTGCCGCGGTGATCTCCGTGTCGATGCGCTCGTCGCGCGGACGACCCTTGCGGCAGGCGCCGAGCGCCTCGGCACCGGCGACGGCGGCCGCACTCATGCGTCCGACCTCGGCTTGCCGTCGAGGCCGTACTCCTCGGCCGCCTCCTCTGCGTAGTGCTCGGCCTCGGCCCGCACGAGTGCGTCGGCCGGGTCCGCGGGGGCGCCGACGGCCCGGTCGCCCTTCTCCGGCGGAGTGATCTGGGGCAGGAGGAAGAAGACGACGAGCGCCGCGATGACGATCATGACGAAGGAGATGTACGACGTGACGTGCGAGGCGCTCAGGAACGCCTCGTACGCGCCCTGCCGCAGCGGGTCGATGACGGCGGCCGGCACGCCCTGGGCCGCCGCCTGGTCGAGGATGACGTCGGCGGCCACGATGGACTCCGTCGCCGCCTGCCTGGCCTCCTCGGGGAACTGGGCGGGCACCTGGTCCATCACCGACGTGAGGTTCGCCGCGTACTGCGTCGCGAGCACGGTCCCGACGACCGCGACTCCGAGGGCGCCGGCGACCTGACGCACGGTGTTCTGCACGGCGGATCCGGCGCCCGCTCGCGCCAGCGGCAGGACGTTCTGCAGGACAGTCGACCCTGGGGCGATGACGTTGCCCATGCCGAAGCCGAACACGAAGAACACCGTGAGGACGGCCCACAGCGGCGCGTCGATCGGCACCCGCGCCAGCAGGAACATCGCGATGGCCACCAGCACGAGGCCCGTCGTCATGACCGCCTTGTACCCGAATCGCTTGACCATGGCGGCGCTGCGCGGTGCTGCGATGAGCTGGCCCACCGCGAACGGAAGGAAGCACAGTCCGGCAGCGAGGGTCGTGTAGTCGCGCAGGATCTGGAGGTAGAACGGCAGCGAGAAGGTGATTCCCGACATCGCGAAGAAGGCGAGGCTGACGGCTGTGAGACTCACGGCATAGCCGCGGTTCGTGAACAGCGTCACGTCGAAGCTGGGGTGGTCGCTGCGCGCCTCGAGCCACAGGAAGACCGCGATGATGATGACGCCCGCGACGATCGGCCAGATCACCGACGGTGCGAGCCAGTCCTTGGTCGCCGACGCCTCGATGATGCCGTACACGACGAGCACGAGTCCCGAGGCGGACATGACCAGGCCGACCAGGTCGAGCTTCCGCGGATGCGGGTTGCGCGTCTCCGGCACGACGCGCCAGATGAAGAACAGTCCGACTGCCACGATCGGGATGTTGATGAGGAATACCGAGCCCCAGTCGTTGCCCGTCAGCCAGCTGCTCCAAGCCGGGTGCTCCAGCAGGATGCCGCCGAGGACCGGCCCGAGCGCCACGGCGGCACCCACCGCGCCGGCCCAGGCGCCGATGGCCTTGCCGCGCTCGTGCGGCGGGAACACCACCGTGATGATGGCCAGCGTCGTCGGCAGGACGGCTGCACCGCCGACGCCCATGAGGGCCCGGAAGGCGATGAGCATGCCGGGCGTCGCCGCGAACGCGCAGGCCGCGGAGGCGATGCCGAACAGGCTGAGCCCGATGATGAGGACCTTCTTGCGCCCGTACTTGTCGCCGAGGATGCCCCAGGTGAACAGCAGCGATGCGAACACGAGGATGTAGGAGTCGATGGCCCACACGAGCTCGCTCTGCGTCGCGCCCAGGTCGGCCTGGATGGTCGGCAGGGCGATGTTGAGAACGGTGTTGTCGAGGACGACCACGAGCAGGCTCACGACGAGCACGGCCAGGATGGCCCAGCGACGAGGATGCCCCTCCCCCGAGGTCATCCATGCGTTCGACTTCGACTCCATGCCCGCTCCCGATCTCGGCTCCCCGTCGTTACGAAACGGCACAGTAGCGTAATTCAGGACGACACGGCACGCCGCCTCCCCCGTGCGCGCCGGGACGTGTCATCATGTGCGTGTCCGGGGACTCCGCCAGGGAGCCTCGAGATGGGAGAATCACGATGTCCTTCTATGGCGTGCCCGATGGCCGACGCGTGACGATGCGCGATCTGGCGGAGGCGACCCGACGCGGCGAGAAGTGGCCGATGATCACGGCCTACGACGCCCTCACAGCCAAGATCTTCGACGAGGCCGGCATTCCCGCCCTCCTGGTCGGCGACTCCGCGGCCATGGTGGTGTACGGCCACGACTCCACCCTGCCGGTGACGGTCGACGAGCTCGTGCCGCTCGTGCGCGCCGTCGTGCGCGGCTCGTCGCGCGCGCTGGTCATCGCCGATCTGCCGTTCGGGTCGTACCAGGCATCGCCGTCGCAGGCGCTCGAGACGGCTGCGGCGTTCATGAAGGCCGGCGGTGCCCACGCGGTCAAGCTCGAGGGCGGCGCGCACATGCTGCCCCAGGTCGAGGCGCTCGCGAGTTCCGGCGTGCCCGTCATCGGCCATCTGGGACTCACCCCGCAGTCGGTCAACATGCTCGGCGGATACCGCGTGCAGGGTCGAGGCGAGGCAGGCGAGTTCCTGCTGCGCGACGCCAAGGCGATGGAGGCGGCTGGAGCGTGCGCCATCGTGCTGGAGGTCGTGCCGGCGGAGTTGGCAGCCCGCGTGAGCGAGGTGCTCACCATCCCGACGATCGGCATCGGCGCCGGCTCGGGAACCGATGCGCAGGTGATCGTGTGGCAGGACCTCGTTGGCCTCACCGAGGGACCGGCGCCGCGGTTCGTCAAGCGCTACGCCGACGTGCGCACGACGATCTCCGATGCGGTGGCCGCGTGGGGAGCGGATGTCGCCTCGGGGGCCTACCCGACCAGCGAGCACGAGTACGCCTGACGCCGAGTTCCGCCGCTCTCCTAGGTCAGCGGTGACGCGTTGCCGCGCATGCGACGCTAGACGTCGGTGATGCGGACGCCGGCGTGCGCCTTGTACCGGCGGTTGATGGAGATCAGGTTGGCGGTCATCGCCTCGACCTGCCCGGCGTTGCGCAGCCGCCCGGCGTAGACGCCGCGGATCCCGGGGATGCGGCCGGCCAGCGCCTGGACGATGTCCGTCGCCTCCCGATCGTCGCCGAGCACCAGGACGTCGGTGTCGATGGTGTCGACGGCCTCGTCGAGCAGCAGCACGGCGGAGATGTGATGGAAGGCCGCCACGACGCGACTGCCGTCGAGGATGCCGGCCGCCTGCTCGGCCGCCGACCCCTCATCCACGCGCAGCGCGAAGGCGCCCTGCTTGTCGAAGCCGAGCGGATTCACGCAGTCGACGACGACCTTGCCCGCGAGCACGTCCCGCAGTGACGCCAGCAGCGCGGCGTGACCGTCCCACGGGACGGCGACGATGACGACGTCGGCGGAGTCGGCGCAGTCGTGATTCGACAGGCCCCGCACCCCGAGCCCGATCTCCGCGGCGATGCCCGCCGCTCGCTGCGCATCGCGCGAGCCGATCACGACGTCGTGCCCGGCGAGGGCGAGGCGACGGGCGAGGCCGCGTCCCTGCTCGCCCGTCCCGCCGAGCACCCCGACACGGAGGGTCGCTACGTCCGGAAGCTGTCGAGGGTCTGCCGCAACGGGCTGCTCTGTCACGATCCGCGATCCTGCCACACTTCAGCAATGACCGCTCCGGCAGCCGATCCGGCACCCCGCTGGTTCGCGCGCATGCGCGTCGACATCACGCCGCTGCGGTCGTCGCGCGACTTCCGGCTCATCTTCGCCAGCGGGCTGATCACCTACCTCGGCTCGATGATCACCTACGTGGCACTGCCGTTCCAGGTGGCGCAGCTGACCGGCTCCTTCGTCGCGGTCGGACTGATCGGACTCGTCGAGCTGGTCCCGCTTGTGATCTTCGGACTGTACGGAGGCTCACTGGCGGACAAGGTCGACAGGCGCGTCGTCGTGATCGCCACCGAGCTCTCCTCGGGGGTGCTCATCGTGGTGCTGCTCGTGAACGCCCTGCTGCCGTCTCCGCTCGTGTGGCCGCTCTACGTCGTGTCCATGCTGCTGGCCGTGTCGGACGGGCTGCAGCGCCCGTCGATGGAGTCGATGATCCCCCGGGTCGTGGCGCACGATCAGCTCAGCGCCGCAGCAGCCCTCAACTCCCTCAAGTTCCAGTTGGGCGGGATCGTCGGACCGGCCATCGGCGGCCTGCTCCTCAGCGCGGGTGGCGCCGTCGCCGCCTATGGCGTCGATGCGGTCACGTTCGTGGCGTCCGCCGCACTGCTGTGGCGGCTGCGCCGGATCGCGGTGGACAACGTGGCCTCCGAGCAGCCGGTGCTACGTCACATCGCTGAAGGCATGCGCTACGCCTGGAGCCGCAAGGACCTGATGGGGACGTATGCCGTCGACCTCATCGCGATGGCCTTCGCCTTTCCCTACGCCCTGTTCCCCTTCCTCGCCGACAGCCTCGGCGGCGCATGGACGCTGGGGCTGCTCTACTCGGCCGGCGCCGTGGGCTCCCTCGCCATGACGCTGACGAGCGGCTGGACGAGCAACGTGCACCGGCACGGACGCGCCATCGTCATCTCCGCTGCGATCTGGGGACTCGGCATCGCGCTGGTCGGCGCCACGACTTCACTGTGGTGGGTGCTGGCATTCCTCGCCATTGCTGGCGCCGCCGACATGTCGAGCGGCATCTTCCGCATCACGATGTGGAACCAGACAATCCCCGACGACGTGCGCGGTCGCATGGCCGGCATCGAGCTGCTGAGCTACTCCATCGGACCGCTGCTGGGCCAGATGCGCAGCAGCGCGGCGGCTGCCGCCACGTCGCTGCGCATGTCGTTCATCTCCGGCGGAGTGCTGTGCATCGTGGGTGTCGGACTCGCAGCTGTCGCGCTGCCGTCGATGTGGCGCTATGACGATCGCACCAGCGTCGACGCGATACGTGAACGCGCTGCGCGCGCGCAGCGCGCTGACGCAGGACGAGTCGTAAGCCGTTGCAGCGCAAGACATCTCGCGCGTGCACGGCGAACCGCGCGATCGGACATCGTGTCGCGTACGTCGCGCAGTGCACGGCACGCGGCGCCTGCAGCGCAGCGCTTCTCGCATACCACGTCGATGACACGCGCATGCACGTCGACGCGAATGGCTTTGTCTTTTGCGTCATGCTCTGTCAAAGTTGTTACCAAGGAACTCTGCAACGGAGCAGAGTCCATCGACACGGGAGGCAACGTGGCGGTCGCAAAGAAGACTGCACGCAAGGCACCGGCCAAGAAGGCCGTCGCCAAGAAGGCAGTGAAGAAGGCTCCGGCGCGCAAGGCCGCAGTCAAGAAGGCCCCGGCGAAGAAGGCGCCCGCGAAGAAGGCACCCGCCAAGAAGGCCGCAGTGAAGAAGGCACCCGCGCGCAAGGCCCCTGCCAAGAAGGCGCCCGCTCGCAAGGCACCGGCCCGCAAGGCCCCTGCCAAGAAGGCTGTCGTCAAGAAGGCACCGGCCCGCAAGGCCCCTGCCAAGAAGGCACCGGCCAAGAAGGCTGCTGTCAAGAAGGCACCGGCCCGCAAGGCCCCTGCCAAGAAGGCGCCCGCTCGCAAGGCCCCTGCCAAGAAGGCACCGGCCCGCAAGGCACCGGCTCGCAAGGCCCCTGCCAAGAAGGCGCCCGCTCGCAAGCGGTAGTGACCATCCGTCCATACACGGACGATGACGAAGGCCCGCACCATCCGGTGCGGGCCTTCGTCATGTCTCGCGCGGTGTCGGCGCGGCTAGTCCTCGTCCGCGTCGAACGCCTCGTTGCGCTCCTGCGCACGCTCGAGCGCGCTCTGTGCTTCGGCCTCCGTTGCGTAGGGACCAAGGCGCTCGGCGTTCGCACAGCCCTCCTCGGGCTCCACCCGCTGATGCACCAGGCAGTAGTACCAGCTCATGTGCTTCTCCCCTTCGATGCCGGCCAGCTCGACGCCGTCCGTCATGCCCAAACATAGCGACTGCGCTGCCGCCCTAGACTCTGCCCATGGCTGGTGCATCGCGGGCTCACCTCACGCCGGGGACGGTTGCCGCGATGCGCAGCGTCCCCGCCGCGCATCGCGCGCCCGGAGTACGTGGGCAGGCCTGCACCGACGCCGTACGACGGGCCCGAGCGCAAGGATCCAGAGACCATCGCGGCCATGCGGATCGCCGGACGGCTGGCCGCCGACGCGCTGGCCGAGGTCGGACGCGCGATCGTGCCGGGCGTCACGACGGACGAGCTCGACCGCATCGGCCACGAGTTCCTGTGCGACCACGGCGCGTACCCGTCGACCCTGGGCTATCGCGGATTCCCCAAGTCGCTGTGCACCTCGCTCAACGAGGTCATCTGCCACGGCATCCCCGACAGCACCGTCCTGCAGGACGGCGACATCTGCAACATCGACATCACCGCCTTCATCGGCGGGGTGCACGGTGACACCAACGCGACGTTCCTCGTCGGGGACGTCGAGGAGGACGCGCGACTCCTGGTCGAGCGCACGCGCGAGGCGACTCGACGCGCCATCAAGGCGGTCGCGCCCGGGCGCCCCATCAGCGTGATCGGCCGGGTCATCGAGAGCTACGCGCGCCGCTTCGGGTACGGCGTCGTGCGCGACTTCACCGGGCACGGGATCGGAACCTCGTTCCACACCGGCTTGGTGATCCCGCACTACGACGACCCGTCGCTCACCACCATCATGGAAGTCGGCATGACGTTCACCATCGAGCCGATGATCACGCTCGGCACCTACGACTACGAGATCTGGGACGACGACTGGACGGTGGTCACGCGGGACCGGCTCTGGACCGCGCAGTTCGAGCACACGCTCGTCGTCACCGACGCGGGCAGCGAGATCCTCACCCTGCCGACCGGCCATGAAGGGACCTGGTAGATGACAACCGCGAAGACCGAGACAGTCTGGCCGCCTGACGTCCTCACCCTGTCGATCGACATCGGCGGGAGCGGCCTGAAGGCTTCCATCGTCAACGCGCAGGGCGTGATGACCACGGAGCGGGTCCGCGTGGACACCCCCTACCCCTGTCCGCCGGATCGACTCGTCGAGACCGTCGTGGCCCTGGTCCAGCCGCTGCTGACCGTCCACCGCGTGTCCGTCGGGTTCCCCGGACTCGTGCGTCACGGTCACGTCATCGAGGTGCCGTCGCTGTCTCGCGCCGAGTACGGGGGCGACCGCGACCGCGACCTCGCCGATGCATGGCACGGCTTCGACCTCGCGCACGCATTGGCGCAGTCGTTCCAGTTGCCGACCAAGGTGGTCAACGACGCAGACATGCAGGGCTGCGCCGTGGCCAGGGGCGAGGGCCTGGAGTTCGTCATGACCCTCGGCACCGGGGTGGGTACCGCGTTGTTCAACGACGGCGCGCTCCTGCCGCACCTCGAGCTCTCGCACGGTCCGTTCCGCGAGGGCCTGACGTTCGACATCGCGCTGGGCAACGCCCAGCGCAAGGAGATCGGCAACGAGCGCTGGACCAAGCGGGTCCGCAAGGCGATCGCCGCGTTCGACGACATGCTCTTCTTCGACCGGCTCTACGTCGGCGGCGGAAACGCCAAGCAGCTCTCCGCGGCCGACGTCGGCAGCAAGGGCGAGATCGTGCCCAACACCTCGGGCATCCTCGGCGGCGTCCGCGTCTGGGATCTCGACACCCGCTAAAAGTCCGGGTTTCAACTACATTGGGCTATGCTGTCCCTATGACACGCTGGCTCTCGGATGACGAACAACGCAGTTGGCGAGCCTGGCTCGCCATGTCCCTGCTGCTCCAGGACCGGCTGAACCGTGATCTCCAGGAGGAGCACGGCCTCACCATGGCCGACTACGAGATCCTCGTGCGGCTCTCGGAGATCCCCGACCGCCGGATGCGCATGAGTGACCTGGCGGAGGTCACGCTGTCCTCCCGCAGCCGCCTGTCGCACCAGATCGACCGGATGGAGAAGGCCGGGTTCGTCGAGCGGCAGTCCTGCGCCGACGACCGGCGTGGCGCGTACGCCGCACTCACCCCGCACGGGTGGTCGACGCTGGTCGACGCGGCCCCCGACCACGTCGCCAGCGTTCGCACGCACCTCGTGGACCAGTTGACTCCGAAGGAGTTCGCCGCACTGGGCAGCGCCTGCCAGAAGGTGTCGAGCCACCTCGCGGACCTGAACGCCGGCTAAGTCACCCCACCGACACGCGCCCCGGAGTGGGCGCCGTCGCGCGTCGTGGTGTTAGCGTCGCCGCATGGAGGACGCGCGTCCGGGCGAGGACGCCCAGCGGGACGCCGCACGCGCCCGTGAGCTCGACTTCGAGGTCGACGTCATGGAGGCCCTCGCCGAGTTCGAGGCCGAGCACCGGCGGATCCTGGCGATGCAGAACCTCTACAACCGGCGCCGCCGGTCCGGCGACGTCGCCTGACGCCCGTGGCGACCGCAGCCGGAGGCTCGTCGGCCTGGCCGAGATGGGCCATCGCCGGATACGTCCTCCTCTACACCGCAGCGCAGGTCGCGTTCGCTATCCGCGTCAGCTTCCACGTGGCGGTCAACGACGCGCTGGGCCTCGTCCTGATCTCCGACGCGGTCGACTGGGCGCGACCTGAGACGCTGCACAACGGCTTCTTCCCCTTCGCGCTGCCGGCCCTCCTGTCGGCACTTCCGGCGGGCACGACGCTGCCGGTCGCAGGGATGCTGTCGGCGGGGATGGGCGCAGTCGCGCTGGTGGCGACCTACGTCGTCGCGGCGCGCCTCGCCGGTGCGTGGTGGGGGTTCGCGGCCGCGGTGGTCCTGTCCCTGAATCCCCACATCGTCGCCTACTTCGCCAGCCCCGGTCCCGACGTCATCGCGATGGCCCTGGCGATGGTCGGCGTCGCGCTCTACGTGAGCGAGTCCGACCGCCTGCCGTCCGAGGCACGGCTCGGTCTCGTGTTCGCGTCCGGCCTGCTGTTCGGCTTCGCCGGGCTGTTCCGCTACCACGCTGCCCTGATCGGTCTCGGACTGCTCACGTGGGCGGCGCTGCGCCACTCGCGAGCGGGCGCGTACCTCGCCGCGGCCGCTCTCGGCATCGTCCTCGGCTTCCTCCCCCAGGTCGTGATCAACGTCCTCGGCGGGTTCGGACCCCTCGAGTCGGACAGCGCCTTCACGATCTATCAGAGCGTGGTCCCGATCGACTGGCGGGCGACGAGTGCGATCGATCCCGACGCCTACGCCAGCGTGCTCGGGGTCGTCACCACCTACCCGTTCGAGTTCGCGACCAGCTACCTGCAGTCCTGGGGCAAGTTCCTCACCCCGATCGCGGTGCTGGCGGTTGCCGTCGTCGTCCATCGGCCGCGCCGCAGCCGCACAGTGGTGTTCTCGCTGCTCGTCGCCGCAGTCGGCTTCGCCGCCGTCGTGTCCACCGGGAACTCACCGCGCGGGCTGATCCCCGTCCTGCCGCTGGCAGCCGTCGGGCTGGCCATCATCGCCTCGCGCGCCTTCGAGGCGTCGGCCGGGCACGCCCCGGCCTGGCAGCGCGGCAGCGCCATCGCAGTGGTGCTCGCCGGCCTCGTCGTGCTGCCGAACCTGGCGGAGGACGCGGCCGTCGTCCAGGGTCGACGCGCTGCGGAGCAGGTCCGCGAGTCCGTGGAGTCGGCCGTCGTCGCCTCGGGCGTCGTGGACGATGCCCGGCAGATCCTCACGAACGACTTCGACCTCTACCTCACCGAGCTCCCGGGGATCAACCCCGACAAGATCGGTGGCTGGTACAACATCAGCCTCAGCGGACGGGAGCCGCACACCGACGTGGACCTGGGCTCGGTCACCGGCTTCTACTGCGATGCCCGCGATCGTGGCATCCGCATGGTGCTGTGGTCCCCCGGATCGGTTCCCGGAATGGACCCCGATCTCGAGGCGGCCCTCACCGGGACCTGGCGCACGCCGCTGCTGAGGAGCGCCGGGACGAACGGCTGGGTACCACGTGACGGTGCTGCGTGACGGCGGGTTCGACTGCCCGTGATCTGAGTCGACGCTGGGCCGACCGACTAGGCGAGCGTCGACGGTGCGGAGGCCGGCACCTTCGGAGGCGGGGCGGGCGTCGTCACGGGGACGACCGTGGCCGTGGGGGTGGCCTCCGGAGCCGGCGTCGCAGGAACGGCGGGAGCCGGCTTCGCGATGATCGCCATGGTCCGACGGAACACGCCCCCGCGCAGGTCGTTGCAGGTGATGAACACGATGCGATGACGGCCGGTGTGCGAGAACCACTTGCGCTTCAGCACGCCCTTCGCCACCGTCTCGCGCGAGGCGATCTGGTACGTCTTGGCGGTCTTGCCGACCGCGCCCACCGTGAACGTCGTGCCGATCGGCAACGTGGTCAGGGAGTTGAGGGTGCCGTTGCACCCCGGGCCGTAGCGCACGTGCCACGCGATGACGGTGGCACCCTTCTTGGCCCCGAGCGGCGCGTTGCGGGCGGAGATCCCCGCGGCCTTGTTGGTGTGCGGCGGGTCCAGGGCTCCACCATTGCGGAAGGTGATGCGCTTGACCGGCACGGCCTTCCCCTTGACGTTCACCACGGCCACCGCCGGTCCGCCCACGGACGCCGGCGGGCAGGTGCGTGCATCCGCCGGCGACCAGCCCATGAGGCTCACGAGAACCGCCGCACACGCAGCGATCACGAAGCGCTTCATGGAATCCTCGCCGGGTAGACGTCAGGGCCGGTGCCCCCAGCCGGCCGGACCGTGCTGCGTCCGCCACGGCTGGAGTGGCATTCACGCATGATAGAGCACGCTTGGCGTCCTGATCGGCGTGCGCGGGCGGAGCGGCGGGGCTTCTGGAGAGTCATCTCTCAGTGGCTGGGACGACTTCCCACGCACTGACATCGAGTCCCAACAGCGAGTACAGGGAGATGCCCGCAGACCTCAGGTCACCGAACGCCACCTTGTCGGCCTCGACCACCGCCGGGTCGCTGCCCGGCCGGTAGACCGCCGCCAAGTGGTCGACGGCCTCCTCGAAACTCGCCATGGCAGCCCTCGCCCGCGGCCGGCAGTCGGCTACAAGCCCCTCGACAGCCGACGTGAGCCCACTCATCTGGACAAGGTCTCCCTCAGCGTTCGTGACGTTGTCACTTCCGATCAGGTTGGCCAGGTGGCGAACGATCCACGTCATCCTCGCCCCGATCGCTTCCATGTCACGGCACGACGGGCGGGCGCTTGCGGGGACCTCTGCCCAGTCACTCGCGTCCAGCCCGAGGCGCCGATACAGATCTGCGCCCGTGGCCCTGACCTGGATGAGCCCCAACTTGCTCGCTCCCATCTCCGTCTTGCCGCTTCCCGTGCCGAACCTCTGCCGCATTTCCTCCACGGCCGTGAGGAAGCCCCACATCGAATCCTCGGCACTGGGTGCGCAGGAAGGAATCAGACCGCCCAACGCGGGGGCGAATCCGCCCGTGTCCGCGAGGAGGGCCGTTACGTCCTTCCCGGTGCCGACGAGGAGGCTCAGCTCATCAACAGTGGTGGTGATGGTCGTCGCGACCTGCGCAAGCTGCGTGCAGTTCGCGCCTGCCGCAGCCGCGGCCGACGACGAATCCTCGCTCGACAAGGCAGCGCCGCTGGAGGTGGGCGCATCGACTGACGAGGCGATGCGTGGAACCGTTGACGATGATCCGGACGTGCACGCTGCGAGCACGCCGACGCAGATCCAGACACCTAGATAATTCAGCGGCTTCATGGATCCCTCCGCTCGCTGCTGTGCGAGGGCCGTGCGCGAACAGGCCGCGTCAACACCTGGCTCGCGGTCAGCATCGACCCGCCGCCAACTGATGTCAATGCCCGCGGAATCGTGCACGTGGACGTCGCACATCGGCGGGCGGGGGACGAGCCAGCCTGTAAGCCGGATTCTGTGGCCGACCGAGGCCGACCGGTGATCATCCATCTGCGACCGCTGTTGCCAGCGGCCTGGTGCGGTCTACCCGCAGGCATCGAGCGGGCCGCTCGCCTGCGCAGGCCGAAGCCCTTTTGACCTTGCTCCGGGTGGGGTTTACCGAGCCGCGACAGTCACCCGTCGCGCTGGTGGTCTCTTACACCACCGTTTCACCCTTACCGTGATCGCTCACGGCGGTCTGTTCTCTGTGGCACTTTCCCGCGGGTCACCCCGGGTGGGCGTTACCCACCACCTTGCCCTGTGGAGTCCGGACTTTCCTCGACACGTGAGTGCCGCGATCACCCGGCTGGCTCGTCCGCGGTCAGGGTACCCCAGCAGGCCGAGACCATCGCGACGATGCAGCCGGGCGGAATGCGGACCCACGACGCTTCGCTAGCCTGCGCAGCGTGCTCATCCTGCTGCCTCCCAGTGAGGGCAAGCGCGGCTCCCACCGCCGGTCCCGCTGTCGACCTGACGACGCTGTCGTTCCCGCGGCTGACGGCCACCCGGCGACGAGTCCTGACGCGCTGATTGACCTGTGCCGCGCCGACCCCACGACGGCTGCCGGGCTCCTCGGCCTCGGGCCGACGCCAGGCGGCCGAGATTGCGTCGAACGCCACGCTGCGCACGACGCCCATGCGCGGCCTGCCATCGACGTCTACACCGGCGTTCTCTACGAGGCGCTCGACTGCATCCACGCTCTCGGCGGCTGCGAAGCGTCGCGCTCGACGACCAGGTGGCGATCTCGTCGGCCCTGTGGGGCCTGGTCCGTCCGTTCGACCTCATCCCGGCCTACCGGCTGTCCGGCGGCGTCTCGCTGCCCGGCATCGGCACCCTGGCGAGCACCTGGCGCGCGCCGTGTCGCCAGTGCCTCGGCGCCGGTCCGCGCGGGCTCGTCGTCGACCTGCGCTCGAGCGACGTACGCGGCACTCGGGCCGATCCCGGCCGACGCCGCCGACCGTTGCGCGTCGGTCCGCGTCCTGGTCGGAGCGCGGACGGCAGGCGCACGGTGGTCAGCCACACCAACAAGGCGACGAAGGGTCGGCTCGTGCGGGCACTGCTGGAGTCACGGCGCGACCCCCGGCGACATCGCGAGCTGCTCGCGGCACTGAACGGGACCGATGTGGCTTCCGCGTGGAGCTCCCGGAGGCGCGCGCCGGGAGGGCCGCGGTGATCGACGTCATCGTCGACCAGTCGAGGTGGCGCTCGACGCGGCCGTCGGGCCAGATGCCGTGGGGACGCGTGCGCGCGCAGGTGGGCCGCCTCGGCGAAGCTGAACATCGAGGCGTTGCCGTCCGGGAACCAGGCCAGCGTCGTCAGCGAGCACGGGCGGCAGCTCCATCCGGTAGACGCTGGTCAGCGGCGCGTCGACGGCCAGCCCGACGAGCACCTTGATCGGGGTCACGTGGGCGACCACGAGCACCCGCTCGCCGGGGTACCGCTCGACCACGCGCGCGCGCGGCCTCGCACCCGGTCGCGGCAGGCGTCGAACGACTCACCTCCCGGTGGGGCGACCGTCCGTCGACGCCAGCCACTCCTCGAGCTCGACCGGCCAGCGATCGCGGACCTCCGCGAAGGTACGCCCGTCCCAGTCGCCGAACGCGCACTCGGCGAAGCCGTCCTCGACCTCGACCGGCAGGCCGATCGCCTCCGCGACGACCGCGGCCGTCTGCCGGGTGCGCAGCAGTGGCGACGCAACGATCCGGTCGAACCCGCCCCGCGCGGCGACCTCGCGTGCCAGCGCCGCGGCCTGCAGCTCGCCGAGTTCGATGAGGGGGGCGTCGAACCCTCCGCGGCCGCTGAACCGCTTCTCCAGGCTCATCGCGGTGGCACCGTGGCGAGCCAGCACGGTGAACGTCGGCACGCCCGAGGTCCGCCCATCCCACGAGGGCGTTGCGGGGCGGTCGCCGCTGCCTCCTGCTCCCCCACGACCGCGCGGCTGCGCTCGACGTCGATGCTGCCCACCACGTCCTCGGCGAGCGCGTCCTCGGCCGGTGCGCCGTCGAGGCGGGCGATGCGTGCCTCACCACGCGCAAGGGCGCCGTCGATCATCTCGTTGACGAGCGCGTCGGCCAGCTTGTTCCGCTCGCGCGGGACCCACGTGTACGTCACCTGGCCGGGCGGGAACGCATCGCGCGCCCGCTTGGCGAGCACGCGCATGTCCGGGTGCTTGACCTGCCAGCGACCGCTCATCTGCTCGACGACGAGCTTGGAGTCCAGCCGCATCTCGACGGTCGCCGTCGGGTCGATCGCGAAGGCATGCTCGCAGGCCCGCGATCGCACCTCGGTACTCCGCGACGTTGTTCGACACGACACCGAGGTACTCGGCCAGCTCGGCGAGGACGACGCCCGTGACGGCGTCACGGACGACGGCTCCGTACGCAGCCGGGCCGGGATTGCCGCGGGACCCGCCGTCGGCCTCGACGATGAGCGATCGCGTCATCGAGCGCGCGCCCGCCTACAGACCGGACTCGGGAGTCCGCACGAGGATGCGGCGGCATTCCTCGCACCGGATGACCGCGTCCGGTGGCGCCGCCCGCAGCGCCTCGATCTCGGTGGGCGGCAGCGTGAGCCGGCAGCCCTCGCAGGTGCCGCGGTGCAGCGGGGCGGCGCCCAGGCCGCCATGCTCGGCGCAGATCTTGTCGTAGAGCGCCAGCAGGTCGGCGGGGATGCCGGCGGCCAGGTCGGCGCGCTGCCCCACGACCACGCCGCGCTCAGCGTCGATGGCGGCCAGCTGCTCGCTGGACGCCGGCGGCCAGGGTGTCCCGCTCGAGGGCGAGCGCGTCGCGCTGCTCGGTGAGCTGGACCACCGCGGCGCGGGCGCCGTCTGCGCGCTCCATGATCTCCAGCTCCACGTCCTCGAGGTCCGACTGGCGACGGGCCAGGGACTCCAGCTCGGACTGGAGCGACTGCAGCTGCTTCGGGTCGCCGATCGCGCCGGAGTCGAGCAGCTCGCGGTCTCGCTTGGCCCGCTCGCGCACCTGCGCGACGTCCTGGTCGGCGCGGGCCTGCTCGACTGCCAGATCGCTGGCGATCGTCTCCGCGGCGACGACCTCGTCCCGCAGGCGAGCCAGGCGGGTGTCGATCTCGGCGAGGAGCGCCGCATCGGGCAGGGTCCGGCCTCGGTGCGCGAGCTGCGAGAGGCGGGTGTCCTTCTCCTGCACCTCCAGCAGACGCAGCTGCGTGGCGGGTTCGGCGTTCAGCGAGGGCTCCCTACATGGCCGGTCCACGGATCGGTGCACGATCGTGGACACGTGGACCTCCACCGTACTGCCGAGCGCGGCGAGGTCCGCGCGCAAGGCGTCGGCGGCGACGGGCAGCCACGGCCACTCGCTCGCCCAGTGGGACACGTCGATCAGCGCGCACCCGCCGTCGACGAGGTGGTCCTGCGCGCGATGGTGGCGCAGGTCGGACGTGACGTAGACGTCGGCCACGGCGGCCGCGTCCGGAAGGAACGCGTCTCCGGAGCCCCCGCACACCGCGACGGTCCGGACGACGGCCGCGAGCGTCTCCCGCGACCCGCACGCCCTGATGCGTGCGCGGCAGTGCCGCCGCGACGGCCTCGGCGAAGGCCGACAGGGTCGTGGGGCTCGCCAGCCGGCCCACCCGCCCGGTCCCCGTACCCGGCGCACCGGGCTCGGGCACCAGCGGCGCAGGACTCTGCACCCCGAGGACCGCGGCGAGGGCGTCGGACACGCCCGGGTCGGCATGGTCGGCGTTGGTGTGGGCGCTGAACAGCGCCATGCCATGCGCCAGCAGCGTCTGGACGACGTGACCCTTGTGGTCCACGGCGGCCACCGAGTGGACCCCGTGCAGGAACAGCGGGTGGTGCGTGATGACGAGGTCGGCCTGCAGCATCAGGGCCTCGTCGACCACCGCCATGACCGGGTCGACGGCGAGCAGGATCCGCCCGACCGTGGCGCTGGGGTCGCCGCACGCGAGCCCGACGGCGTCCCAGTCTGCGGCACCGCGCTCGGGGTAGCGCGCCTCCATCAGGTCCATGACCTGGCGAACCGTGACGGACGCGGACATGCCGTCAGGCTACCGGCCTCGTCCGGACGCACTCACACGGAACTCACACAGTCGTCCCACCCTGCTCGCGCACTGCGTGCCTTCCGCTGACGGTGATCACCGGATACGTCGAGCTCCTGCGGCGCGACTCCCCCGACTTCGGCGACCTCGACTCCGCGCGCCGGCACGGATCGATGCGGAGAGCAGGTCGGCCTGGCGATCGTGGAGTCCGTGGTGGCGCGGGCCGGCGGTTCGCTCGCGCTGCAGGACAGTCCGCTCGGGGGCCTGCGGGTGCAGATCACCATCCCGGAGGCGGGCGTCGCTGAGCCCGTCGGTAATCTCCCTGCGGGCCTATAGCTCAGTTGGCTAGAGCGCCTCCCTTACAAGGAGGATGTCGGGGGTTCGAGTCCCTCTGGGCCCACCAGCGCAGCACCCTCCACGCGAGTCCGCGCCGGGGGCGTCGCACGACCCCTCGGTGACGGCGGACATGGACTCGGGGGTCCTAGCCGACGACGCGACCGGCCCCGCTGTAGCGCTCGCCGTACCAGGGCCCCTTGTAGTCGATGACCTCGACGCCGTCGCTGGGGTTGGACGCGCTGACCATCTTGCCGCCGCCGATGTACATGCCTACGTGGTGCGCACCGGAGCCGAAGTAGAAGACCAGGTCACCGGGCTGGAGTTCGGAGTCCGAGATCCGCTGGACCTGGCTGAACTGCGAGTAGGAGTAGTGGGCCAGCGAGACGCCGGCCTGGCGCCACGCTGCCATCGTCAGGCCCGAGCAGTCGAAGCTGTCGGGACCGTCGGCGGCCGCGACGTAGCGCTTGCCCACCTGGGACAGCGCGTACTGCACGGCGATGGCCGCACGCCCACCGCCGGTGAAGCCGCCGCCGGCCGTGCTGGGACCGGTGTCGCCGCCGGTGTCGCCACCGGAGTCCGAGCCCGAGTCCGCGCCCGCGTCGCTGCCGGAGTCGTCGGTGCCCTGCGACCCGGTGGACGCGTCGTTCGCCGCTGCTGCCGCGATGGCCGCTGCGGCCCGCTCAGCCGCCTCCTTGGCCTCGCGCGCCTGCTGGGCCTGCAGCTCGGCCAGGCGCTGGCGCTCGGCCTCCTCCAGGCTCGCCAGCACGTCCTGCGCCTGCGCCAGCTGGTCGGCCGCAGACTGCTTGGCGGCGTCCATCTCGTTGCGAAGGCCCTGCGCGATGCCCTCCTGGTCGGCGAGCTCGGCCTCGCTCTGCGCCAGGCGCAGGCGGGCGGTCTGGGTACGGCGTACGTCGGCCGCCTGCGACTGCGAGAGCTGGTCGAGGGCCGCGGACTGCGCCAGGAAGTCCGTCGGGTCCTCGGCCAGCAGGACCTGCAGGCTGGTGTCCATGCCGCCGGACATGTAGACCCCACGCGCGAGGTCGTCCATGGATGCGAGCGTGACGGCGAGCTCGGCCTTCTGCCGGCCGACCTTGTCCTTCACGGTGCCGAGCCGCTGCTGGGTCTGGTCGAGCTCGAGCTGGGCCGCGTTGAACCGCTCGGACGCGTCGGCCGCGCGCATCTCGAGATCGCGCACCTGCGCCTGGACCTCGCGGATGTCGCGACTGGGGGCGGCGAAGCCCGAGGGTGCCGCGATCGCGACGAGGACGAGGACGCACGCCGATGTGACGGCTGTCACTCGAGCCCTCACCTGCACGCGCACAGTCCCGTCGTCGAAGCCGATGTTCGGACCACCATAAGCAGGAACTCCGACCAGATGCAAAACGCCGGTGCGCGCCGCGTGTCACGCGACACGAGGCGGCCCTGCGCTCAGGCGGAGGCTCCGGACATGGCCACGTCGGCCAGTGCAGCGGCGTAGTCGTCGGCGCTGCGCGCCTCGCCCGGGCCGTTGACGACCGACCAGCGAACGATGCCGTCCTTGTCGATGACGAAGCTCGCCCGCGTGGCGAAGCCCTTCTGCTCGATGAAGGCGCCGTACGCCCGCGAGACCTCGCCGTGCGGCCAGAAGTCGCTCAGCATCGGGTGCGTCAGGCCCTCCTGGGTCGCGAAGACCTTCAGCGTGTGCACGCTGTCGCAGGAGATGCTCAGCACCACGGTGTCGTCGTTGACGAAGTCGGTGTAGCGATCGCGGATCGTGCACAGTTCACCAGTGCAGGTGCCGGTGAACGCGAACGGGTAGAACATGACGACGACGTTCTTCTCCCCACGGAAGTCCGACAGCGTGATCTTCTCGCCGTACTGGTTCGTGAGAGTGAAGTCCGGGGCGACCTGCCCAACCTCGAGTGCCATACGTGTTCTCCTGGGTCCGGGGACGAAGGAGACGGACGCTATCGCTTCGCTCGAGGTGCCACCAATCGAGTGCCCTGCCAGTTCGCGCCGGCGCTGATGGTGCTCGTCTGCTGCAGCCCCGCGGTCGGGGCGGCGTCGGCGATGTCCTCGGCCTCGACGTGGCCGGGACGACCGGGCTTCGGCGTCATGAGCCACACGACCCCGTGGTCGGCCAGCGGCCCGATCGCGTCGAGCAGGCCGTCGGCCAGATCGCCGTCGTCCTCGCGCCACCACATGATCACGACATCGACGACGTCGTCGTAGTCCTCGTCGACGAGCTCGGCCCCGACGATGTCCTCGACCCCGGCTCGCAGCTGCTCGTCGACATCGTCGTCGAAGCCCAGCTCCTGAACCGTGAGTCCGGCCTGAAGCCCGAGCCGACCGGCCCGCGCACGGGCCTCGTCCTCCGCAGCGGCGGTCACGTCACTCCTCGTCTCCCGCGAAGACCGTGAGTCTTCGTCCTCTTCGCCCGTAGTCCACCGGACCGGGGCCCGGGACGCAAGCATCCCGGGCCGATTGGCGGGAGGTTTCTGCGGCGACGGTCGGCGGCGCCTGCGGGACGGGCTGCAAATCCCCCCTCTCAGCGACAATCCCGGACGCATGCGGAAGGATGAGCGCACAGCCGCTCGTTTCCGATGCCCCGGCCCCGGTGATCCCGGTCGCCGGCCGAGTCGAAGGAATCCCCGTGACCCCCGGACGTGACCGCGACCCCCTGCTCGCCAGCGGACTCCCCACCCAGTACGTCGACGTCGATCCTGACGAGACGACCGAGTGGGTCGAGTCCTTCGACAACGTGGTCGACCACTCGGGCAACTACCGGGCGCGCTACCTCATGCTGTCGCTGCTGCGCCGGGCCGCCGAGCGCAACGTCGGCGTCCCGAGCCTGCGCAGCACCGACTACATCAACACCATCCCGCCGGAGCTGGAGCCCGCGTTCCCCGGGAACGAGACCCTCGAGAAGCGGATCCGCCAGATCATCCGCTGGAACGCGGCGATCATGGTCCATCGCGCCCAGCGGCCCGGCATCTCCGTGGGCGGCCACATCTCCAGCTACGCGTCGTCCGCCACGCTGTACGAAGTGGGCTTCAACCACTTCTTCCGCGGACCGGACCACCCCGGCGGCGGCGACCAGGTCTTCTTCCAGGGCCACGCCTCCCCCGGCGTCTACGCTCGCGCCTTCGTCGAGGGCCGGCTGACCGAGCACCAGATGGACGGGTTCCGCCAGGAGGTCTCGCACCCCGGCGGCGGCCTGCCGTCGTACCCGCACCCGCGGCTCATGCCGTGGTTCTGGCAGTTCCCGACGGTGTCGATGGGCATCGGCCCGCTGAACGCGATCTACCAGGCGCGCTTCAACAAGTACCTCGGTCACCGCGGCATCAAGGACACGTCCGACCAGCACGTGTGGGCGTTCCTCGGCGACGGCGAGACCGACGAGGTCGACGCGGTGGGTGCCCTGACCCTCGCCGCGCGCGAGGAGCTCGACAACCTGACCTTCGTCGTCAACTGCAACCTGCAGCGCCTCGACGGTCCGGTGCGCGGCAACGGCAAGATCATCCAGGAGCTCGAGAGCCTGTTCCGCGGCGCCGGATGGAACGTCATCAAGGTCGTGTGGGGTCGCCGGTGGGACGAGCTGCTGGCCCGCGACCGCGACGGCGCACTGGTCAACCTCATGAACAACACGCCGGACGGCGACTTCCAGACGTACAAGAGCGAGGACGGCGCGTTCGTCCGCGAGCACTTCTTCGGACGCGACGCCCGCACCGCGAAGCTGGTGGAGTCGTGGACCGACGAGGAGATCTGGAGCCTCCAGCGCGGCGGCCACGACTACCGCAAGATGCACGCCGCCTACGACGCCGCGATGCGCACGAAGGGCCAGCCGACCGTCATCCTGGCCAAGACGATCAAGGGCTGGACGCTCGGATCGCACTTCGAGGGACGCAACTCGACGCACCAGATGAAGAAGCTCACCCTCGACGACCTCAAGTCGTTCCGCGACACGATCCACATCCCGATCACCGACGCGCAGCTCGAGGAGAACCCCTACCTCCCGCCGTACTACCACCCCGGCCCGCAGGACGAGGCGATCGAGTACATGCTCGAGACCCGTCGCCGGCTCGGTGGCTCGTACCCGACGCGCCGCACGGCCGCCGCGCCGCTGAAGCTGCCCGGCGACGAGGTCTACAGCGTCGTCAAGCGAGGCTCGGGCAAGCAGGCGGTGGCCACCACGATGGCCTTCGTCCGACTGCTGAAGGACCTCATGAAGGACCCGGAGATCGGGGCGCGATTCGTGCCGATCATCCCCGACGAGGCCCGCACGTTCGGGATGGACTCGCTCTTCCCGACGGCCAAGATCTACTCCCCGCACGGGCAGCAGTACCTGTCCGTCGACCGCGAGCTGATGCTCAGCTACAAGGAGTCGCAGTCGGGGCAGATCCTGCACGAGGGGATCAACGAGGCCGGCTCGGTGGCGTCGTTCACCGCCGTCGGATCGTCCTACTCCACCCACAGCGAGTCGATGATCCCGATCTACATCTTCTACTCGATGTTCGGCTTCCAGCGCACCGGCGACGCGTTCTGGGCGGCCATGGACCAGATGGCCCGCGGCTTCGTCCTCGGCGCCACCGCCGGGCGCACGACGCTCAACGGCGAGGGCCTGCAGCACGAGGACGGCCATTCGCACCTGCTCGCCGCCACCAACCCCGCCGTCGTGGCCTACGACCCCGCCTTCGGCTACGAGGTGGGCCACATCTTCCGCGACGGCCTGCGGCGGATGTACGGCGACGATCCGGAGAACATCTACTACTACCTGACCCTGTACAACGAGCCGTACCCGCAGCCGGAGGAGCCCGAGGGCGTCGACGTCGACGGGATCCTCCGCGGCATGCACCTGATCAGCCCGGCGCCCGAGGGCGAGGGACCCCGGGCCCAGCTGCTGGCCAGCGGTGTCGGCGTCAACTGGGCGCTGCGCGCTCAGGAGCTCCTGCGCGAGGACTGGGGGGTGCACGCCGACGTCTGGTCGGTCACGTCCTGGAACGAGTTGCGCCGTGACGGCCTCGCCGTCGATCGGCACAACCTCCTGCACCCCGACCAGGAGCCGCGCACCGCGTACGTGACCCAGCGCCTGGCCGGCCGCCCCGGACCGGTGGTCGCCGTCTCGGACTACATGCGAGCGGTGCAGGACCAGATCCGCGACTGGGTCCCGGCCGACTTCGTGTCGCTGGGCACGGACGGCTGGGGCATGTCCGACACCCGTGGGGCGCTGCGCCGCCACTTCCTCGTGGATGCCGAGTCCATCACGGTGCAGACGCTCGCGCGCCTGGCCAAGGACGGCCAGTTCGACCGCAGCCTTCTCGCGGGGGCGATCGATCGCTACCGGCTCGACGACCCGTCCGCGGCGGACGCCGGGAACACCGAGGGCAGCGGCTGAGCATGGCGTCGGACCCCCGGCGGTTCCTCCGCTACCTCGAGGCGGAGCGCAACGCCTCCCTGCTCTACCGCGCTCTTGCCGACACCGTCGGGGGAGATCGCCGCGAGGCGCTCCTCGAGCTCGCCGCGATCGAGGATGAGCACGCCCTGCACTGGGTCGAGAAGCTGACCGAGTACGGCGTCGACGTGCCGCCGGCCCCGACGGCTCTCGACGCGACGAACGCCGCCCTCGTCGCGCGCGCCCGCGGCGCCGGCTTCGCCGACGTGCTGCGGCACCTCGAGGAGGCCGAGGGCGCCGACGCCGACGTGTACGACGAGGAGCCCGAGGCGCCGCCCTCGATGTCGGAGGACGAGCGCGAGCACCTCGAGGTGTTCGCGCAGATGCGGACGTCCCTGGACTCCGCCGATCCCGCGCCCCTGCGGCGCCCCAGCCGGCCGCCGTACGGCGACGGCGGCGAGCCCTGGCACCGCACGGACAAGTCCGGATCGACCCGCGCGGCGGTCTTCGGCATCAGCGACGGGCTGGTCTCCAACACCGCGCTGGTCCTGGGGTTCGCGGGCGCGTCGACGAGCAACAGCACGGTGCTGTTCGCGGGCGTCGCCGGACTGCTGGCCGGTGCCTTCAGCATGGCGGCCGGCGAGTACGTCAGCGTGGCCAGCCAGCGCGACCTGTTCCGTCGCGAGATCGAGATCGAGGCCGCGGAGCTGCGCGAGAAGCCCGAGGAGGAGCAGAAGGAGCTCGAGCTCATCTACCGGGCCAAGGGCGTCGACCGGGCCACCGCGTCATCGCTGGCCGCGCAGATCATGGCCGACCCCGCGACCGCCCTCGACACGCTGGCGCGCGAGGAGCTCGGGCTCGACCCGAGCGAGCTGGGGTCCCCGGTCAAGACCGCCGCCTCAAGTTTCGTCGCCTTCGCGATCGGCGCCTCCATCGCCGTCCTGCCCTACCTGTTCTTCCTGGGCGAGGGCGCCTCGACAACGGTGCCCCTGGCCATCGCCATCACGCTGTCCGTGATCGCACTGCTCGTCGTCGGCGGACTGGTCGGGCGCCTGTCCGGGCGTGGCGTGGTGTTCTCCGCCATGCGCCAGCTGCTGTGGGGCGCCGGCGCGGCGACCGTCACGTACGTGGTCGGTCGCCTCGTCGGCATCGCCGGTGGATAGCCGACGCCCCGACGTCGCGGTCATCACCCGGGCCACGGGCGACCTCACCACCGCCGCCACCAAGCGGATGGAGGAGACGCTCCCGTGGTTCCGGGACCTCGATCCGGACGAGCGGTCATGGGTGTCACTCGTGGCGCAGGCGGGCATCACCGCCTTCATCGACTGGTACACCGCGAGCAGCTCCCGCCCGGCGCTGACCGCCGACGTCTTCGGCGCGGCCCCGCAGGAGCTGGCCCGGGTCATCTCCCTGGAGCAGACCGTCGACCTCGTCCGCACGACGGTCAGCGTCGTGGAGGACGCCATCGACACGCTCGTCACCGAGGTCGACCAGCCGGCGCTGCGCGTGGCCGTGCTGACGTACTCACGCGAGATCGCGTTCTCCGCCGCGGAGGTGTACGCGCGAGCGGCCGAGGCCCGCGGTGCCTGGGACGCCCGCCTCGAGGCCCTCGTCGTCGATGCGCTCCTGCGCGACGAGGTCGACGAGTCGGTGCTGGGCAGGGTCGCCGCCCTGGGCTGGTCGGCCCGCGAGTCCCTCATCGTCATGGCCGGGGCGGCGCCGGTCGGCGACCCCGAGCGTGCCCTGGATGTCCTTCGGCGCGCGGCCGACCACCAGGGCCTGGACCTGCTCACCGGCGTGCACGGCACCACGCTGCTGGCGGTGGTGGGTGCCGGTCCCGACCCGCTGCGCTCCGCACGCCTGCTGACCCCGCACTTCGGCCCGGGGCCGGTCGTGGTCTCCGAGTCGGTCGGGGCGCTCGCCGGCGTGCCCCGGGCCGCCCGCTCGGCGCTGTCGGGGCTCCGGGCTGCCTGGGGGTGGGCCGACGCGCCCAGGCCGGTGGCCGCTGCCGAGCTGCTGCCCGAGCGCGCCCTGGCCGGGGACACCGAGGCCATCAGCACCCTCGTCGGCGTGGTGCACCGGGCCCTGCTCGCCGACGCGGCCCTGTACGACACCGCGTCCGCGTACCTCGAGCGCTCCCCGTCGCTGGAGGCGACGGCCCGGGCGTTGTTCATCCACCCGAACACGGTGCGGTACCGCCTGCGCCGCATCGCCGATGTCACCGGTTACAGCCCCACCGACGCCCGAGGAGCCTTCACCCTGCGGGTGGGGATGGTCCTGGGTCGCCTGGCCGCGGACGATCTCCCCGACTGATCCACCTTTCTTGTAGGATTCCTACAACTTGCGGGCTCCGAGATTGGCAAGCCCAACAGCGCCAGTCACCGCCCGACCACGGAAGGCTACGAGGGTGCTCGTTGTCGTCGCGCCCGGACAGGGCTCCCAGTCCCCCGGCTTCCTGACCCCTTGGCTGGAGGTCCCCGGCGTCCGCGAACGGCTCGAGTGGCTGTCCGTCGTCAGCGGAGTCGACCTCCTCACGCACGGCACGGTGTCCGACGCCGACACCATCCGTGACACCGCGGTGGCCCAGCCGCTCATCGTCGGCGCCGGGCTGGTCACGCTGCTGAGCCTGTTCCCGCACCCGTCCAACGCGTTCGCCCGCATCGGTGCCGGCGCGGGGCACTCCGTCGGCGAGATCACGGCCGCGGTCGGCTCGGGCGTCCTGACCGCCGAGCAGGCGATGGTCTTCGTCCGCGAGCGCGGGCGCCGCATGGCCGATGCCGCCGCAGCGACGCCCACGGGCATGAGTGCGGTCCTCGGCGGGGACGCCGACCTCGTGGTCGCCAAGGCCGCTGAGCACGGGCTCACCGCGGCGAACATGAACGGTGCCGGCCAGATCGTCGTCGCCGGCACCATGGAGCAGCTCGCGGCCTTCGCGGCCGACCCGCCGGAGGGCAGCCGGGTCCGCGCGCTCGAGGTGGCCGGGGCCTTCCACACCGAGCACATGGCGCCGGCGGTCGACGTGCTCGGCGGCTACGCCCGCGCGATGACCACGCGTGACCCGCGGATCCCGCTGATCTCGAACGCCGACGGCCGCGTCGTCCACGACGGGCGTGACGTCCTCGACACGGCTGGTCACGCAGGTGAGCAGCCCGGTGCGCTGGGACCTGTGCATGTCCGCGATGGCCGACCTGGGCGTGACCGCGGTGCTCGAGATCCCCCCGGCCGGAACCCTCACGGGCCTGGTCAAGCGGGCGCTCCCCGGCGTCGAGACCGTCGCCCTCAAGACGCCCGACGACCTGCCCGCGGCCTGGCGTCTGATCAACGAGCACGGCAAGCCCGCCAACATCGAGAACCAGCCCACGTGGCGGCTGCTCGTCTCCCCCATCAAGGGCACCTTCCACTACGGCAGCGACGCTCGCTCAGGCGACGACCTGCCGGTCGACGCGGTCGTCGGGACCGTCGACACCCTGCGCGACTCCATCCCGGTCGTCGCCCCCCACGGCGGCACGGTGGTGGAGTGGCTCGTCGAGGAGGGCGACCCGGTCGCCCCCGGCCAGCCGATCGTGCGCATCCATCCCATCGCCCAGGAGGCCAGCGCGTGACCGCCACCATCACCCCGTCCATCGGGGCACCGCACGCGCGCATCCTGTCCGTCGCTGCCTACCGGCCCGAGCGGGTCGTCACCAACGACGAGATCTGCGAGCGCATCGACTCGACCGACGAGTGGATCCGCGAGCGCTCGGGCATCATCGAGCGCCACTTCGCGGCGCCGGACGAGTCCGTGGTCGACATGGCCACCGCCGCCGCGGCGCAGGCGCTGGAGCGCTCGGGCATCAGCCCCGACCAGGTCGGCATGGTCATGCTCGCCACCGTCACGCACCCCTACCAGACTCCCTCGGCCGCGGCGGAGGTCGCGGACCGCCTCGGCACGGTGGGCGCCGCCGCACTCGATCTCTCGGCCGCGTGCGCCGGCTTCTGCTACGGCCTGGCGCTGGCCAACGACATGATCCGCGGCGGGAGCGCGCGCTACGTGGTGCTCGTCGGCGTCGAGAAGCTCAGCGACTGGGTCAACCCGGACGACCGCGGCACGGCTTTCCTGTTCGCTGACGGTGCGGGGGCGGTCGTCGTCGGGCCGTCGGAGGTTCCCGGCATCGGTCCGGTCGTCTGGGGTGCCGACGGCTCCCAGAAGGACGCCATCACCATGACGCAGTCGATGATCGACTACCGCGACAACGGCGGGCCGATCTTCCCGACCCTGGAGATGCAGGGCCAGCAGGTCTTCCGCTGGGCCGTCGGTGAGATGGCCAAGGCCTCCCAGCGCGCGCTCGACGTCGCGGGAGTGGACGCGAACGACCTGGACGCCTTCATCCCCCATCAGGCCAACATGCGCATCACCGACGCCATGGTGCGGGCGCTGAAGCTGCCCGAGCACGTGCCGGTGGCGCGCGACATCGCCTACACCGGCAACACCTCAGCGGCCTCGGTACCGTTGGCGATGGACCGCATGCTCGAGACAGGGCAGGTGCAGCACGGTGGCACTGCGCTCCTCATCGGCTTCGGCGCCGGCCTGGTCTTCGCGGCCCAGGTCGTCACCCTCCCGTAGCACCGATGGCACGATCGAACGACCGCACCACCGCCCCGCCCCACACACGTCCGCCGGACGCGACCCGAAAGGAAAGCACATGAGCCAGGAGATTCTCGAAGGCCTCGCCACCATCGTCAACGAGGTGGCCGGGGTCCCCGTCGAGGACGTCCAGTCCGACAAGTCCTTCGTGGACGACCTGGACATCGACTCGCTGTCGATGGTCGAGGTCGTCATGGCAGCCGAGGACAAGTGGGGCGTGAAGATCCCCGACAGCGAGGTCAAGAACCTCAAGACCGTCGGCGACGCCGTCAACTTCATCGCCGCCAACCAGTAGCACCAGACCCTTCGTCGACCTTGAGGTTGGCGCTCCCGGGGTGCCCCCGGGGCAGCGCCAACCTCAAGGTCGGCAGTTGTCAGCCACGCAAGGAGGAGCTCCCATGACGCGACAGGTCGTTGTGACCGGGATGGGCATGACCACGCCCGTCGGCGGTGACGTCGCCACGACATGGCAGAACCTGCTCGACGGCACGTCGGGCGTGCGAGCCATCGGCGACGACTGGCCCCAGGACCAGCCGTCCCGGATCGCCGGCATCATGGCGGTCGACCCCGCGGAGGTGCTCGACCGCGTGGAGGCCCGCCAGACTCGACCGATCCCAGCAGGCGGCCCTCGTCGCCGCCCGGGAGGCCTGGGCCGACGCGGGCAGCCCCGAGGTGGCACCCGAGCGCCTCGGCGCCGTCGTCGCCACCGGCATCGGCGGCGTCATCTCGCTCATGAACTCCTACGACACCCTGCTGGAGCGCGGTGCCTCGCGCATCTCGCCGCACATGGTCACGATGATCATGCCCAACGGATCCGCGGCGGTCGTGGGCCTGGAGTTCGGCGCGCGCGCCGGGGTGCACACCCCCGTCAGCGCCTGCGCCTCCGGGGCCGAGGCCGTCTCGTACGGCGCGCGCATGATCCAGTCCGGTCGTGCTGACGTCGTGATCTGCGGCGGCACCGAGGCCTGCATCCACCCGATCACCATGGCCGGATTCGGCGCCATGCGCGCACTGTCCACCCGCAACGACGACCCGACCGCCGCCTCGCGACCGTACGACGTCGACCGCGACGGCTTCGTCATGGGCGAGGGAGCCGGCATCGTCGTCCTGGAGTCAGCGGAGTTCGCCGCCGCGCGGGGAGCACGCGTGATCGCGGTCTACGGCGGCTCCGGGCTCACCTCGGACGGCCACCACATCGCGCAGCCGGACCCCGAGGGTCTGGGCGCCGCCCGGGCCATCGGGGAGGCGCTCGCCGACGCCGGCCTCACCATCGACGACATCGTCCACGTCAACGCGCATGCGACCTCCACGCCGCAGGGCGACATCGCCGAGTCCGTCGCCATCCGGGCTGCCCTGGGCGCGGCGACCGACGGCGTGGTCGTCACGGGCACCAAGTCGATGACCGGGCACCTGCTCGGCGGGGCCGGTGCCGTCGAGTCGATCTTCACGATCCTGGCCCTGCGCGATCGGCTCGTGCCGCCCACGGCGAACCTGCACCAGCAGGACGCCGCCGTCGCCCTCGACGTCGCGACCGGCGCCCCCCGGGCGCTGCCCGCCGGCGACATCGCCGCACTCAACAACTCGTTCGGATTCGGCGGCCACGACGTCGCCCTCGTCTTCAGGAGCGCATGACATGACGCAGGCGGCGACCCCCGAGCAGGCGATCGACCCCCGTTCGCCGCGCGTGCGCCTCGCCGCGTTCTTCGACGACGGGGAGTTCACCCCGATCACCCCCGAGGACGACCGCGGCGTGCTGGCCGCGGTCGGGCGCGCGAACGGCACGCACGTCGTCGCCTTCGCAACCGACCCGACCGTCCAGGGCGGGGCGATGGGCATCGGCGGCTGCCGTGCCATCGTCACGGCCTACGACCGCGCCTTCGCGGACTCCGCGCCGGTCGTCGGCATCTGGCACTCCGGCGGGGCGCGCCTGCGCGAGGGCGTGGCCAGCCTCGACGGCGTGGGCCGCGTGTTCGCCGCCATGACGCGAGCATCCGGCAAGGTGCCGCAGATCTCCGTCGTGCTCGGCCCCGCGGCCGGCGGCGCGGCCTACGGTCCGGCCCTCACCGACATCGTGATCCTCGGCCCGGCCGGCCGCATCTTCGTCACCGGCCCGGAGGTCGTGCGCTCGGTCACCGGCGAGGACGTCGACATGGAGCGGCTCGGCGGCCCGGAGCCGCACGGACGACGCAGCGGCGTCGTCCACATCACGACCGACTCGGAGGCCGAGGCCCTCGGCCAGGCCCGGACCCTGGCCACCCTGCTGGGCCATCAGGGCTCGCTCGACCTCGACTCCGTCGCCGACGTCGACCTGGCGGCCAACCTGCCCGAGTCATCGCGTCGCGCCTACGACGTCCACCCGATGCTCGAGGCCTTCGTCGACGAGGGGACGTTCGTCGAACTGCACGCCAAGTGGTCGCCCAACATCGTGGTCGGGCTCGGCCGGCTCGGCGGGCGCACGATCGGCGTCGTCGCCAACAACCCGCTGCGGCTGGGCGGCTGCCTCGACTCCTCCAGCGCCGAGAAGGCCTCGCGGTTCGTCCGGATGTGCGACGCCTTCGCCGTGCCGCTCGTGGTGCTCGTCGACGTCCCCGGATACCTGCCCGGCGTCGGGCAGGAGTGGGAGGGCGTGGTCCGTCGCGGCGCCAAGCTGCTGCACGCGTTCGCCGAGTGCGTCGTGCCGCGCGTGACCGTCGTGACCCGCAAGGCGTACGGCGGCGCCTACGTGGCGATGAACTCAGCCTCGCTGGGCGCCACCAAGGTCTACGCGTGGCCGGACGCCGAGGTGGCCGTCATGGGCGCCGTGGCGGCGATCCGCATCCTGCACCGCCGTCGGCTCGCCGAGGTGCCGGACGACGCACGCGCCCAGGTCGAGCTCGAGCTGGCGGCCGAGCACGAGGTCATCTCCGGCGGGATCGCCCGCGCGGTGGAGATCGGCGTGGTCGACGAGGTGGTCAGCCCGTCGCTGACCCGGTCGACGGTGGCACGCGTGCTGCTGGACACCCCCGGAGTCCGCGGCCTGCACGGCAACATCCCCCTGTAGTCCCGCCCCCTCCTCCCCTCCTGGCGCCCTCCCCTCCCCCGGCGCCCATCCGTTTCTCCCGTTCTCCGGGACGGGTGCACGAATCGCGGGCAATCGACGGCGGATTCGTCCGCTTGTCCCGGCCACGAGCGGTCACGGTTACCGGCTCGAGCGATCACGCGCCCGTGGCCGGCGCTGGTCGCGCAGTCCGTCGACGGGGACACGTGGACGAATCCAGGGCCGGGCGGCCGGGAATCGTCCGTTCATCCCGGAGAACGGGACAAACGGTGGGGTGGGGTGGGGCTAGACGACCTGGTGGAGCACCCGGACGGTGGAGCCCTCGTGCGCACACCGGAAGGCCTCGAGCTCCTCGTCCCACGGGGTGCCGATCAGGCGAGCCACCTCGTCGGCCAGCGGCTCCCCCGTCACGCTCGCGTGCGCGACGGCGGCCCGCAGCCGGTCCTCCGGCACCATGACGTCGCCGTGCATGCCGATCGTGGCGCGGAACAGCCCCAGCGTGGGCGTCGACGAGAACCGCTCTCCCTCGCGCCCGGGACTGGGGTCCTCGGTCACCTCGTGGCGCAGTTGGCGGAACGGGTGCAGGGCGCTCGCGATCCGGGCGCCGGTCCCCTGCGGCCCGCCCCAGATCAGCTCCGCGCGCACGGCAGTGGGAGCCACCGGCTGGTCAGCCCAGTCGATGGACACCGTCGTGCCGAACACGTGAGCAAGTGCCCACTCGACGTGCGGACTCACCGCACGTGGGCACGAATGGATGAAGACCACACCTCGGGCGGGCCCCATGGAGGGACCAGCCTCGGACGCGCCTTTCGCATTCACCACGATCGTCACTGCCGCCTCCTTCGAGATTCGCCTTCCCCAGCGGTCTCGACGGACGGCCCACGATCAGGTGGACGTGTGACGAGGATAACGGCTCTGCGGGCCGAGGGGCCAACGACGCCCCGGTCGTTTCGATAGGGTTCTGGCGTCACGACAGGTCCTGTCGGACCACCCCAGCCACGGAGGAATCATGGCCATCGCCGCCCCGCAGCCCCGCGTCCTCGCCGACGTATTCGCGCAGTCCTGGGTCCGCAACCTCGTCCTGGTGGTCGGTGGCGCGGCCTTCGTCGGGCTGTCGGCGCAGATCTTCTTCTACCTGCCCTGGAACCCCACGGTTCCCGTCACGCTGCAGACCTTCGCGGTGATCCTGGCGGCCGGCGCCCTGGGCTCGATCCGCGGCACGCTGGCGATGCTGGTCTACGCGGTGGCCGGGGTCATCGGCGTCCCGTGGTTCGCCGAGGCCTCCTCGGGCTTCAACTCCCCCAGCTTCGGCTACATCATCGGCTTCATCGTCGCGGCGTTCATCGTCGGGCGGATCGCCGAGCACGGCGCCACCCGGAGCTTCACCAAGTCGATCGGCCTCATGCTCCTCGGCAGCGTCATCATCTACGCCATCGGCGCGACGTGGCTGAAGTTCGACCTCGGCATCCCGTGGTTCGGGGCCGACTCGGCATGGGCGTACGGCGTCAAGGACTTCATCGTGGGCGACGCCATCAAGCTCCTCGCCGCCGCCGGGCTGCTCCCGCTCGCCTGGAAGGGCCTGCGCAAGGCCGGCCTGACTCGCTAGCGCCACCCTCCTCCTCGGATCGCCCGGCTCCTAGAGCCGGGCGATTCCGCTTATCAGGAGGTAGGCGCCGATGGCCCCCGCCATCACGCCGATGATCTGGAACTGGTGGTTCATCGTGAACCGGTACACGGCCCGGAAGCCGGGATCCACGCGGTGTCCGAACAGCAGGCGCAGCGCCGGTGGCACCAGGACCGGCGACAGCGCCAGCGCATAGAGCAGGACCAGCAGGGCGGCCTTCTCCTCGATGTGGATGTCCGCCACCGCGATGTCGTGCAGCGCGGGCGCGAGCACGATGAACGATGAGAGGTCCTTGATGCTCAGCGCGAAGGCGACGCCCAGGAACACCCACGACGACGCCCGCGCGACGTAGCCCTGGATCTCCGTCTCGACACGCTCCTGCATCCGTGGATGCGGGCGGAGCAGGACGATGGCGATCACCGCCATCGCCGCCGCCGCCGCGATACGCAGCGCAGCGCCCACCGGGTCGTCGGACGGGTTGCCGACCGTCGGGAGCTGCGCGAAGCCGAGGAGCAGCAGCCCTCCGACGAGGACGAAGGCCGACGCCCCGCCGACCACGACGGCCAGTGACCGGCGGCGCCAGGGGTCGCCCGACACCACGAGGATCTGCAGCGCGAGCAGCGACGGCGTGAATGCCGCAGCAAGGCCCAGCACCACCGTCTGCCACAGCAGCGCACCCAGGCTCACCTCGTGATCCAACCAGAGCGGGCGAGGCGACTAGTCGAGCGCGTCGATGACCTCGTCGACCATGTCCGTCGTCGTGCCCGGATGCAGGAACACCAGGCGCCCGACCGTCTCGCCTCGCCATCCGCTCGACGTGACGAACGCCCGCTGAGCCTCGAGCAGGCGACGCGACCACGCCTCGTACTCGTCATGGCCCCAGCCCTCGCGCCGGAAGAGGACGACCGAGAGGTCGGGCTCCCGGATGAGCTCGCAGTCCGGTCGCTGCGCCAGCCGCACGGCCGCGTACCGGGCCATCTCGAGGGAGTGCTGGACGGCCTGCCGGTAGGCGCCGACGCCGTTCACCGCCATCGAGAACCACAGCGGCAGTCCGCGTGCGCGGCGCGTGAGGTGGTACGCGAGATCGCTGGGGTTGATGTCGGAGTCGTGCTCGTGGATCACGTCGAGGTAGGACGCGTCCTGCTTGTGCACGGCCTTGGCCAGGCGCGGGTCACGGTAGAGCAGCGCGGCGCAGTCGAAGGGCGCGAACCACCACTTGTGCGGGTCCATGACGATGGAGTCCGCGTGCTCGATCCCGTCGTAGCGCGAGCGAAGCTCCGGGGCGAGCATCCCGGCTCCTCCATAGGCGCCGTCGACGTGCAGCCACCAGCCGTGCTCGCGTGCGACCACGCCGCACCGATGCGAGGTCGTCGATGATGCCGGCGTTGGTCGTCCCGGCCGTGGCGACGACTGCGCACACCGTGTCGAGCTCGTCGAGGCCCTCGATGCCGGCCCGGATCGCGTCTCCGGTCAGCACCCCGTCCATGGTCTCGACGACGACGGCCGACATCATCGTGATGTTGAGCGCGTTCGTGATCGACGAGTGCGCCTGCTCGCTGACGACGACCCGCAAGGGAACGTCTGGCAGTCCCGCCTCAGCCCGCCGACGACGCATCGTGTCCCGCGCGACGACCAGCGCGGACAGATTGCCCGCAGAACCGCCGGAGACGAACACCCCGCCCGCCGTCGGGGGCAGCCCGGCGATGTCGGCGATGCGTGCGGAGCACCTGGTTCTCGGCCATCACCGCGCCGGCGGCCTCGAACCACGAGATCCCCTGCAGTGAGGCGGCCGACACGACCATGTCGAACAGCAGGGCGGCCTTCGTCGGTGCCGACGGGATGAAGGTGAACATGCGTGGGCTGTCGGCGGAGAGCACCGTCAGCGCCAGGTGGTTCGCATACACATCGAGGACGCTGCGGAAGTCGTGCCCCTCCTCCGTGATCAGTCCGGCGAGGACCTCGTCCAGGTGCTCGCGGTCGGCCAACCCGTCGAGCGGCACCTCGGGGGTGAGCAGCCGATCGGCGACGTAGCTGAGGATCACCTGCACCATGTCGGGATCCGCGCGATGCATGCGGTCGGCGTCGATGGGGAGGGCGGGGACGAAGGGCAGGCGGTCGGGGGTCATGGACGGGTGTCCTCCGGTTGTCCGGCGTCGCAGGGCGTTCCGGGCGGCGCGCCGTCAGCCCACCTGCCAGCAGGCGCCGTGCGGCGATGCTAGCGAGTGCCGGTTCCGCGCACCAAGCCCACGGTGCGAGCGGCGACGAGACCCCACACACCCAGCAGCACGATGGTGGCGAGGGCACCCACGACCTCGATGCCACGCACGTCGAGGGCCTGGCCCACTCCCGAGATGGACAACGTCATGGCGGCGACGGGGAACACGAAGCCCCACCAGCCGGGATGGACGGGCACGCCGGACAGTCGGCGCAGGCGGGCCAGCTCGACCAGGGCGAACAGAGCCCACCACAGGCCCAGTCCGATCCCCATCGACGCGACGATCACGCCGGCCGCGTCGGAGGTGAACCCCTCGACTCCCGCCGCCTGTCCGGCCTGCATGAGTCGAAGGAAGGCGAACCCGCCGATGTCCGGCCGGGGCCAGCGGGATCCACAGCGACGGGGCCAGCGGCGCGGCCTGCGGCGGGCGCAGCGCCAGCCGGGCGACGAGCAGGGTCATCATCACGAGGAACAGCACGACGCCGATACCAAGGAAGGCGAACGCAATGACGAGCAGCCAGGGCGCCTGGTCGGGGTAGCGGGCGATCAGCGGAAGCATGGCCAGCGGGACGATCAGGTTCATGACCGGCGGGATGAGCCAGCCGCCGTTGACGGCCGCCAGGTCGTTGGTGCCGCTGGCGATCGCGCCGGCCCACCCGATGCCGACGACCAGCGCGGTGATGGCACCCAACACGAGGAGGGCGACGCTGATGCCCAGCGCGAGGTCCGCGGGCACGACCTCGGGTCCGACGCGTCCCCACGCGACCGCGAGGACGAGCAGCCCCGCCGGGAACGTCGCCAGCATGGCTCCGTGCCCGGGATCGCCCAGCTCCGCTGCGAGGGCGTGGCGGTCGGCGAGCCTGCGGGCGTAGCGCGGCCACAGCACGAGCGCGAGGAGGGTCGCGATCAGCAGGAAGGCGATGGCGACGTACACGAGCCAGTCGGCGCTCCAGATCTGCGCCTGCAGCAGCAGGGCGACGGACGTTGCGGCGGTGCCCATGACGGAGCCGAACCACGCCGGGTGCGCCGCCGTTCCGGTGGAGGTCATGACCGGGATTCTATACCCCATGGGGTATGCGATCCCGGCGCGGTGACGACCCGCACGGCACAATGGGCCCGTGCCCAAGATCGCAGCAGCCACGGTCGCCGAGAACCGCGAGCTGCGCCGAGACGCGCTGCTGGCGGCCGCCGCCACCCTCATGCAGCGAGGGGGCACCTTCACGGTCGCCGAGGTGGCTCGCGAGGTCGGACTGTCGCGCTCGGCCGTGTACGAGTACTACAGCAGTGCCGCCGAGCTGATCGCCGACGTGCTGGTGGACGAACTGTCCGCGTGGTCGGCGTCGCTCGAGGCGGCGGCGGCGCCCGGCGCCGAGCCGGCCGAGAGGGTGCACGCGTGGATCGGCGGCGTCCTCGACTACGTGGTCGACGGGCGCCACGCACTGCTGCGCGCGGCCGGTTCCGTGGAGCTGCCCGCGGCCCAGCGCGCCCAGGTGCACGGTCTCCACCAGGACCTCATCGCGCCCCTGGTGGACGCCCTCACCGCCGCGGGATCGACCGACCCGGTCCGCCAGGCCCGCTATGTGTGGGGCGTCGTCGAGGTCGCGATCAGCCGCCTCGAGAGCGGGGAGTCGCTGCCCGACGACGAGTCCCCGGCCCTGCTCGCCTTCGTCGATGCCGCCCTGCGCGGCACCTTGACCGGGCCGGCGCGGTGAGCCGGCCGCGTCGCATCCTCGCCTCCAGCGGCGGGTTCGTGCCGGCCGGCGGGCTGTGGGGAGTCATGCGCCCGGGCGGCATCATGACGAGGGCCCTGGAACTCAGCGGAGCGACCAGGCCGCGCGTGCTGCTCGTCCTCACCGCCAGTGGCGACGACCACCAGTACCTGTCGACGATGTACTCCGCGCTCTCGGACACCGGGTGCGACGTGGATCACCTGGCGCTCTTCCCGCAGCCGAACCGCGATCCCATGGACGCCGTGACCGGCGCCGACGTCGTGTGGGTCGGCGGCGGCAGCGTCGCGAACCTGCTGGCGCTGTGGCGACTGCACGGCGTCGACGTGGCCATGCGCGAGGCGTGGGACAACGGAACAGTCCTCGCCGGCGTCAGCGCCGGTTCCATCTGCTGGCATGTCGGCGGCACCACGGACTCCTTCGGCGCACAGCTGCAGGCGATCGACAACGGCCTGGCGCTGCTCCCCTACGGCAACGGGGTGCACTACGACTCCGAGGAGCAGCGTCGCCCGCTCCTGCATCAGCTCGTGATGGACGGCGTCCTGCCGATGTCCTACGCCACGGATGACCGCATCGGCATCCTCTACGACGGCACCGAGCCGGTGGAGGTGGTCAGCGACGTCGAGTTGCCCGACGTCTCGTCGGGGCCTGCGGCCTACCGCGTCGAGCGCGTCGGCTCGGACGTGCTCGAGACGCGACTGCCGGTCGGTCGGCTCTGACTCGAGCCGAGAAGCCACGCCAGCACGCCCACCACGACCGACACGAGGACGACGGCCAGCCAGCTGCCGACCACGCGCCCCAGCGGATGCGAGAGCGCGAAGGCTGCCGCGTAGGCCACCGCGACGACCGCCATCCTGGCCCATCCCACCGTCGCCACCAGCCGGACCGCGCACCAGATGCCCGCCAGGATCAGGACGACCGCGCCCGCCGCTCGGTTGCCGGTGACCTGGGCAACGGCGAACGACACCACCAGACCGCCCGCGGCGACCAGGGCGACAGCAAGGCGAGCGGTCACGACCTCGATCCGCTAGTCGACACGGGAGGCGTGCGCTTCCGCCTCCTGAACGAGCTTCTGCAGCTGCGACGTGGCGGCCGTCAGGTCGCCGTCCCAGTGCTGGGCCCGGACGTTCCACATGACGGCGTCCTGTGCCTCGAGGAGGCCGTCGCGCATCTCGTGCGGTGCGCCTGATCCGAGGCGCGTCAGCACGCGCTCGGTCGCGGAGACCCACGTCTCTGCCACCTGCAGGTGCTGGACCTCCTTGGCCATGTCGCGCACCGTGGTGCTGGCCTTGGGCTCGTCCGGCGTGATGTCCTTCACCTGCTGCTGCACGCGCTTCACCGCCGTGGTGAGGTCGGCGATCATCGGTGCGTGCGCCGACGAATGGCGCAGATCGTGGAGGAGGTCCTCACAGGCCTTCTTGACATCCGCCTTGGCGGCGAAGAACCGCTCGTCCGACCGATGCGGGACTTCCTTGGCGGCTGTGCGGCTGAGGCGGTTGGGGCCCGAGGTGTTGCTCTTCATGGTGTGCTCCTTCACGCGATGGAGACCTGCATGAGCGGCGGTGCACCTCCCATTCTTGTGCCTTTGCCAAACGGTCGCCTGCCAAACCCGTCAAGCATCGAGCCGGGGGCCGCGACGTCCGGCGTCCGGTGATCGTCGCGGTCGGCGGGAGGCGACTGACGCGAGCACCAGCAGACCGCGTCGGCGCGGATCCACGCCCCGCGGTCGGCGTCCAGGTCGCGGTGATGGCCGGCAGCCCGAGCCGCCCGGTCCGCCAGCTCGATTGACCATTTCCGGGCACGGATCGGGCTCTTTGCCCGATTTAGGGGTATTCCTCGTCCGAACTCTGACCATTCAGTCATTCTGACCAGTCATATCTTCGTGTCCGATTCAGGACCAAGAGACCGCCCAACCTCGCAGAATTCCCCCATAAACGCGCGTGGATGGCCATTCGTCAACCTTCCAAATGGTCAATTCTGATTGTTCGGTCATATTGACCGAACATGATCGTTTAGCCAGAATCTTCCTTGGAGAGGGAAGAGGTGAGGCAGATGACTAGGACCGCGAGCACCCCGCGCCCGCTCGCAGCTGCCATCACAGCCATGGTCGCCTTCGCCCTGCTCGCCGCGCCGCTCCCCTGGGCCTTCGCCACTAGTGACACCGCTTCCCCGATGTCGGCCAAGACCCGGGGAGCGGCCGTGGCAGCCCCCGCCGCCGCGCCCGTCGTGCGCGCGGCGACCGCCAGCGCCACCGACTTCGGCTCGATCTTCGCCGGCCAGCTGCCCGCCCTCGTCAACGCCGGCTGGTCCGGCTGCGCAGCGCCGGTCACCTGGACGATCGACACCGGCAGCCTCACCGCCGACGAGTCGGCCGAGGAGATCGCCAACCTCACGTGGGCCTTCGCCCAGTGGTCGCAGGCCAGCGGCCTGGCCTTCACCTTCGGCGGGACCCAGCAGCTCACCTACAGCGACGCCGCCTTCAGCCTCGCTCCCGCCGACGGCACCCCGATCCTCCAGCGGCACATCTACCTGGCCTTCGTAGCCGATGCCTCCTCCGACCGGCTCGGCGGCCAGACCGTGGGACTGGGCTCGCCGTCGCAGGTGTTCACCGAGGACAAGGAGATCGTGACGGGAACGGCGATCTTCCGGACCGATCACGTCCTGTCGGCGATCGACCGCGAGGACCGCAGCCTGTACCTGCACGAGCTCGGGCACGTTCTCGGCCTGGCCCACGCAGCCGACGCGGGCAACATCATGTACCCGGTCGTCTCCGACCATCTCGAGCTCGGCGCCGGCGACGTCGCGGGCGTGCGCACCATGGCCAAGCCGTGCACGGAGACCGCCGTGACCACAACGCTCTGACATTCCCTCCTCGCAAGACTGCTGAGGCCTCCCCGGGTGGAAACGGGGAGGCCTCAGCAGTTGTGCATGCTGATGTCAGGCAGGCAGCGCCGACGCTGCGGCCGATGCGGACGACGGGATCGGCTCGGTCTCGACCGGCTCGAACATCGGCACCGCGGTCACGACGATGTTGTCCTGGTATCCACCGTTGTTGCGGTCGTAGAAGCCTCCGCAGCTGATGAGGGTCAGGCGTGGGTCGCCGTCCACCGCGAACAGCTCCTCGTAGGGCAGGCGCTTCTTCTTGATGAGCTCGCGCGCCACGACCTTGTACTTCAGGTCCTCCCCCGCCGAGTTCTGCACGATGACCTTGTCGCCGACGTTCAGGCTGCCGAGCCAGTAGAAGACGCCGCGGCCCTGCACGGCGCCATCGCGGTGCGCCACCAGCACGGCGGACCCGCGATCGACACCGGGCGGCACACCGAGCTCGTACCAGCCGACCTTGGTGATGTCCTCGGGGATGTCGAGGGCGTCGTTCTTGTCCAGCCCGACGGGCAGCACCTTGGTGTCGATGTCGAGCGCGGGGATCTGCACGCGCACGGGAGCGGCGATGAGCACCGGGTCGACGACGTCGGATGGACTGGGCGAGGGTGACGGTGACGGGCTGACGCCGGACGGCGTGGGCGACGGCGACGGGGTGGCGGACGCAGCGGTGGCCGGGCGGCTGCCCACCGACTCGACGGAGGCTTCCTGCTCGATCGTCCACTGCGAGAGCACCAGGACGATCAGTGCCGCGGCGGCAACGCCGACGCTCGTCCAGAACACGACCAGTGCCGCGGGCGGTCGTTCGCGTTCTTCGCTCTCCACCCCGTGATTCTACCCCGCATGCCGAAGGCCCCGATCCGCGTCGTTCGCGGGTCGGGGCCTTCGACTCAGCCGATCAGATCGGCCTTACTGCTGTGGTTACTTGCGGTCTCCGGCGATCCGCAGCGCTGCACCTGCAGCACCGAGCCCACCGATGACCATCATGAGGAGCGCCCACATCGGAGCCCCGGGGGCCTGCGAGCCGTCACCCGCCGGGACGGATCCCGGGAGCGTGGCGGCGGCAGGAACCGCGACCGTCGCGGGTGCCGGAGCGGCAACCGTTGCGGGTGCCGGAACGGCTACCGAGCCGACCTGCGGGCAGGCACTGTCGGGACCCTTCTCGCCCGGTGCACCCTTGGGACCGGCAGGACCCTGGTTGCCCTGGGCGCCGTTAGCACCGGGACCGCCGTTGCTGCCGTTGCTGCCGTTGGCACCGCTGGCTCCGGTCGCTCCGGTGGCACCGGTCTGGCCGTTGCTGCCGTCGCTGCCGTTGCTGCCGTTGTCACCGGTCGGGCCGGTCGGGCCGGTCGGGCCGGTAGGCCCGGTCGGGCCAGTCGCACCCTGAGCTCCGGTGGCGCCGTTGGCACCGTTGGCTCCGGTGGCACCGGTCGCGCCATTTGTGCCGTTGTCACCGTTGGTGCCGTTCTCGCCGGGAGCACCGGTCGCACCGGTGGCTCCGTTGGCACCGGTCGCACCCATACCGCCGGTGCCTCCCGTTCCGCCGGTCGCGCCGGTCGCACCCGTGGCTCCGTTGGCACCGGTCGCACCCATACCGCCGGTGCCTCCCGTTCCGCCGGTCGCGCCGGTCGCACCCGTGGCGCCGTTGGCACCGGTCGCACCGGTGGCGCCGGTCGCACCCGTGGAACCGCCAGGCTGCGCGATCGTGTCTTCCCAGCCATCGTTCTCGTTGGTGCCCCACGGATCGTCCTTGTCGACCTCGTCGCGCAGGCCGACCTGCGGGCACTCCGGCGGCGGGCCGCAGTCACCCTGGGGACCCTTCGGACCCTTGGGACCCTGGACTCCGTTCGAGCCGTTGGGGCCGTTGGAGCCGTTGGTGCCGTTGGCGCCGGAGGCACCGGTCGCACCCTGGGATCCGTTGGACCCGTTGGACCCGTCGGACCCGTTGGACCCGTTGGCGCCGGAGGCACCGGTCGGGCCGGTCGGGCCGGTCGGGCCGACGGCTCCGGTGGAGCCGGCAGCGCCGGTCGCACCCTGGCCGCCGTTGGCGCCGGAAGCGCCGGTCGCGCCGGCCGAGCCGTTGGTGCCGTTGGTGCCGTCGGTGCCGTCAGGACCCGGGGCCCCGGTCGCGCCGGTGTTGCCGGTTGCGCCGGTGGAACCCTGTGACCCGGTTGCGCCGGTTGCGCCGGTTGCACCCGTCGCGCCCTTGCCGCCGGTCGCCCCGGTCGCCCCGGCCGAGCCGGTCGCGCCGGTGTTGCCGGTTGCGCCGGTCGCGCCGGTCGCGCCCTTGGCGCCGGTCGCGCCGGTCGCGCCGGTCGCGCCGGTCGGTCCGGTCGTGTACTTCACGTCATCGCTGTTCGTGGACTCGCGGGTCTGGACCACGAGGTTGGGCTCCTGGTCACCGTTGATGTCCGCGGCCAGCCCCTGCTGCACGCAGATGACCCAGCTCAGGCCCGGATCGCCGGGATCGCCCTGCGGGCCGACCTCGCCGTTGGAGCCGCTGGAGCCGCTGGAGCCGTTGGAGCCGTTCGACCCGTTGGACCCCGTCGGGCCGGTGGCGCCGGTGGCTCCGTTCGAGCCGTCCTCGCCGTCCTTGCCGTTGGACCCGTTGGCGCCGGTCGGGCCGGTCGGGCCGGTCGGGCCGGCGGGACCGGTGACGCCGGTGGGACCGGTCGGCCCGGTCGGGCCGGGGGTGCCGGCGGGGCCGGTCGCTCCGGTCGCTCCGTCGGTGCCGTCCGGTGCCGTCGGTGCCGTCGTCGCCCGTCAGGACCCGTCGCACCGGTCGCGCCCGTGGCGCCGGTGGCACCCATAGCGCCAGTCGCGCCAGTCGCGCCCGTGGCACCCGTGGCGCCGGTCGCACCCGTCGCGCCAGTCGCGCCGGTCGCGCCGGTGGCACCGGTCGCGCCGGTCGCACCGGTGGCGCCGGTCGCGCCGGTCGCGCCTGTGGCGCCTGTCGCGCCGGTCGCACCGTTAACGCAACCGGGGGCCAGGCGGATCCAGGCGTCCTCAGTCTCGACGGTGTCGGACCGCTTGAAGTAGGTGCCCTCGCCCAGGCGCGCCCGGCGGATCGTAGTTGGTCAGCCGGTCGTACCAGCGTCCCGTGATGGTGAGCTCGTAGTCCGTCTGCTGCGGCGAACTGAGCGGCGGTCACGGTCTGCACGCCCGACGTGGACGCGTTCGGCGCCAAGGCCCCGGTCACGCCCGCCGCGGGGATGTACGTGCTGTTGAAGTCGTAGCCGCACAGGCAGCACAGTCAGCGGAACCGCCTTGGGGTTCGTCACGACCGGAGCGGTGTCCGAGGCCGTGATGAACATGTAGCGCGAGCTCCAGTTGCCGTTCGACACCTTCCAGGTGACGGGGTAGCTGCCATCGGGTGCCGGACACGTGGTCGACGGCTCGATGATCGGGTGATGCGCTGAGGCCATCGGCGCAAGGGCGATGGCGGCCCCGCCCGAGGCGATAAGGCTCAGCGACGCGGTGAGGGCGACGATGGCCCTCGACCTTCCGCGCTTGCTAGGCGATGCAGTGCCGGACATGGTTTCCCCTTTGCGACGGATGACCACGCACATCAATGCGCGGACGCTCACAGGGTGTCCGGTTTGCCCATCACGGTTCAATGCGATTTCGGTCAATTGCCCAAACACAGCGTCCAATGAACGGACAACGTGCGGCAAGCGAGAAGCGGCCGTGAAGAAACCGAGAGACTGGGCTGATTCTCAGCCCACGTTGGCGTCGAGCATGCCCCGCATGCCCGCCAGGCGGACCGCCTCACGACGCCCCCCGACACCGAAGTAGCGGTAGATCGCCATGGTCTCCTGGCGCACGGTGGACTCGCTGAAGCCCACCCGCTTGGAGATCTGGGAGTTCGTGAGGCCCTTGGCCATGAGGCCGAGGATGCGCAGCTGGCGGTCGGACAGCACGCCCGGAGCCTGCCGGCGCGGAGCCGGCGACGGGCTCTCCTCGGGGCTCAGGCCCTCGACGAGCGAGAGGCTGGCGACCTGGAAGTTGTGGCCGTTCCCGTTGCCGTTGCCCTCGACCGCGTGGTGCACCTTCTCGGCGGCCGGCGAGGCGGTCGTCAGGAGCGACAGGTAGAGGGCGAGCACCGCCGAGACGCCGGTCATGTCGGCCCGCAGGGCGTCGTTGTCCGGGGCCGTCGTGAAGGTCAGCTGCACCGCTCCGACTCGCTGGCTCGGCAGGCTCAGCGGCCAGACAGCCATTGGCTCGTAAGGGGTTTCCTTGTTGCCGAGCCACGGGTACCGCTCCTCGACCTCCTCGACGCTGTCGAGCAGGACCGGCTCGCCACTGCGCACGGCGTCGCTCATCGGCGAGGAGTCCCACAGCGAGAGCGTCTTGTAGGTCTCGAGCGACTGCGGCGACATGCCGAAGGCACCGACAGCGTGCAGGGAGCCGTCGAGGCCGAACAGGCTGATGACGGCGGCCCGCGGCCGGTGGGCGTTGAGCAGGTTCAGGACGAGGTGCTGCGAGATCTGGTCGCAGGTGGGGCGGGTCATGAGGAAGCGGACCATGTCGAGCATCGCGCGGGAGTTCATGACGTCGTCACGACGCCGGCTCGGGCGGCCCTCGACCTCAGGGGCCCTGCGCTCGTCGGTCATGTCCTGCCTCCTGCGTGCGACGTTCGCGTTGCACCAATCCGCGACGCCGTCTTGACCGGGTGGCCATCGGGGCGGGCTGACCGAGCAATGGCGGCGACCGGGGTTCCGGCCGTCCTCGGGCTACCCAGAATCGGGGTTGTCGTGCTTGCGAGGCCCAGTCTGGCAGTCAGACCATTGACCAGTCAAGTCAAATCGCTGACCGATCATTTGACCGAAATCCCCTCACGGATAGCCGCCATGGGCATCCGGTCATGACCGCCGAGGGCGCGCAAACCCGGCCTTCCCCCTATGCCGAGAGGATTTCGTGAGGGTCGGCTCCTACTCCCCCGCCGCGTACCGCTGCACGGTGGCCGTCATGACCGGCCCCGGATCGTCGAGCAGGCCGTCCATGTTGGTGACGACCTCCTCGTGGACCAGCTCGGCGAACCGGTCCGGGAACACGCACGCCGCCCCGTCCGCCCAGCCGTCGAGGATCCGCTCGGCCACGTCGATCGGGCTGGCCTTCACGATGTCGACGGACCGCACGATGTCGGTGTCCGTGAAGCCGGGGAACGCGCTGGTCACCTGCACCCCGTCGCCCTGCAGCGCCTCCCGCAGCGCGAGGGCGAGCATCATCCCCGCGGCCTTGCTCGCGCTGTAGGCCGGACCGTGTCGGGACAGCGCGAGGGCGGCGGCCGACTGCACGAAGATCATGCCGCCGTGACGGGCCCGGATCTGCGGAGCCAGGGCGCGCGCCAGCCGCAGCGGCCCGATCGCGTGCACGTCGAACAGGTCGCGGACCTCGCTCTCCGGGATCTCCAGGATCGCGCCGTTGCCGGACCGGCCGGCATTGGAGATCAGCAGGTCGACGTCGTCATGCGCCGCGCAGAACGCCTCGACGTCGTCCGGCTGCGTGACGTCCATGCGCACCGGCACGAGCCGGTCGCCGTGGCGGGCCCGAGCGTCGTCCAGGGTCGACGGGTCGCGGGCGCCGGCGTACACCGCAGCCGCGCCCCGGGCCAGGATCGTGTCGACGAAGGCGGCACCGATGCCCCGGTTCGCGCCGGTCACGAGGGCGCGCGCACCCGTCAGGTCACGGCTGGCGTCCACGCGACTCCTCACGGCACATCGGGCTCGGCACGGTATCAGCGTGCATCGGCAGGGACCCAGATGATGCGGTCGTCCGCCTGGGCCAGCACCGCCCAGTCGGGCGACGCGAGCAGTGCCTCGACCAGGGCGTCGGTCCCGATGCCGGGGTCCGCACCGAGCGCCGGAAGCAGGACGCACGTCGTGCCCTCCGGCACGAGCCCGTCGTCGTTGACCGTGGCGAAGTACTGGAGCGCGGAAAGGAGGCGCTCGCGTCCCCAGTAGTCGGTGCGTCCGTCGACCCACACCGTGACATCGGGTCGCGCGATCAGCACCGCCGAGGCGTCGAGGTCGGTGCTGAACAGCCGGCAGTCGGCGGGCAGCAGGGCGACCGCCTCCTGCGTCCCGGGCGCTGAGTGCGGCAGCGCCTTGTAGACGGCCACCGGCACCAGCACCACCATCAGCCCGATGAGGATGACGCGCCAGTACGGGTCGGAGGTGCGCTCGCGCAGGCCTCGACGCCAACGACCGTCGGTGGTGCCGTCGGACGACGCTTCCTCAGCGCTGGCGGCCATCAGCACGGACAGGCAGCGCGCCACCACCGGCACGAGCATGAAGGCGGCCATCCACGTGAAGCGCACCGCCACGAGGCCGGCCACCGCGAACACCATGGCCTGTCCGGTGAGCAGGGCCGTCAGCGTGTCCCGCGCCCCCAGGTGCCGTGCGCGCAGCAGCCGGCGGCCGAGGACCACGAGGACGACCACGCTGCCGGCGAGCATGATCAGGGTCGGGATCCCGTACCAGAACACGTGGCCGTCGGCGAACGCCCCCATCCACTCGGTGACGATCCCCCGGCACGTCTCGTACACGTAGCGCGAGCGCTCCCAGACCTCACCGCCCAGCGGTCCGGCCAGCACCCCCGCGAGCAGACCCGCCGTTCCCGCCACGCTGAGCCCGACTGCTCTCAGCCAGCGGCCCTGCGACAGCACGAGGAAGCTCAGTGTCCAGGCGATCGCGGCCATCAGGGCCAGGCCCGACCACGACGCATGCCACCAGGCACCGACGAACGCGAACGCGAAACCGGCCAGCGCCGTCAGCCCGATCGCCGCGATCGCGGGCAGACGGGCGCTGCGCATCGCGAACCACACGCCGAAGCCGGTGGCGAGCATGAGCAGCACCAGGGAGCCCAGCGACGAGCGCGCCGAGATCAGCGGCATGCCGCAGGCGGCGGCGAGGACCAACGAGATGAGGATCGGGATCCAACGGGCCCCGAGGCGCCGGGACATCCACACGATCGTGATCAGGCAGGCGACCACGTATGCCGTGCTCAGCAGGAACAGTCCCCACGACCCGGCCACCCGCCACGCCAGCCCGACGAGAACGGCCCACGCAGGCGAGTTCGGGTAGAAGAGGGCGTCGACGGGGTCCCAGCTCCACGTGTCGGGATGGATCAGCGGCGCGCCGTCGAGCAGTTCCTGGCCCGCCCGCACCTGCCAGTACACGTCGGTCTCGATGATCGTCCCGGTCTTGAGGACCGCGAGCAGGACGGTGAACCCGTAGACCAGCGTCCGATCCACCACGGCCGGCCGCATGGTCGCTCCCTTCACGCCCCCGCGGGCAGCCCCGCGCTCGGAGGATAGAGGGAGTAGGAGGGGAAGTTGCCGAACAGCGTGTCCTCGGAGCCGTCGGCGGGTCGGGTGACGGCCTGGACCAGCAGGTCACCCCCGACGAAGGCGCCCTTCCACGACGCGCCCTTGCCGCCGAAGATCTCCTCGCGGTCGCCCCGCGAACGAGGGGCGTTGATGCCGATCTTGAACGCCTGCAGCTCGTCGGCGACACGGTGCGCGAGCGACGAGTCGTCGGTGGCGATCGAGGCGACCAGCGACCCGTTGCTGGCATTCATGGCGGCGAGGAACTCCGACTCGGTGTCGACCAGGACGATCGAGTCCAGCGGGCCGAAGGGCTCCTTGTGGTGCAGGGCCCACGACGTCGGCGGCTGCAGGATCGTCGCCGGGGCGACGTAGGCCGACTTGTCCTGGCCGTCGAGGAAGCGCCCGTCGTGCAGGGTGCGGTGCACCAGCGGGATGCCACCGGCCCGCACGCCCTCGTCGAAGTTCATGCGCAGCTCGGTGGCCTTGTCGGCGCTGATGACCGGGCCGAAGTCCAGCTCCGGGAACGGGTCGGCCGGGTGCTCGACGGCCAGCGGATGGCCGAAGCGCAGGCTCTCCACCACCGGCAGGTAGGCCTGCAGGAAGTCGGCGAACATGGCGCGCTGCACGACGTACCGCGGGTAGGCCGTGCATCGCTGCTTGCCGTACTCGAAGCCCTTCTTGATGTGGCCGGCGAGCAGGTCCCACTGGGTGAAGCCCCAGATCCCCCACGCGTTGAGGCCCTCCTGCTCGAGGAAGTGCCGACGGCCCGTGTCGGCCAGCGTCGTGGCGGCCTTGCGGCCGTTGGCCCGGCCGCCGACGAACGCCAGGCAGCCGATCCCGTCGCCGCGGATCAGCACGTCGCCCAGCGCCGAGCCGTGCCCCGAGACCAGCGTCACCGGCAGGCCCTCGCGGGCCATCAATGCGTGCGCGAGCGTCAGGCAGTGGAAGCCGCCCTGGCTCGGCGTCTTCGCGACCACGGCGTTGCCGGCCAGCACCTGCACCAGTTCGGCGTGCACCTGCACGCTCATCGGGTAGTTCCATGACGCGATGTTGCTCACCGGGCCGGGCAGGGGCGCGCGACCGCCGAGCTGGCGGTCGGCCTCAGCGAGGTACCAGTCGACGCCGTCCAGCGCACGGTCCACGTCGGCGCACGCGAGGCGCCACGGCTTGCCGATCTCCCACACCAGCAGCAGCGCCAGCAGGTCGCGATGCTCGCGCATGGCAGCCACGACGCGGCTGACCTTCTCCTTGCGCTCGTCCAGCGGCACCGCGGCCCAGGCATGGTGCTGGCGCACGGCACCGTCGACGGCGGCCTCAGCCTCGCGATGGTCGATGCGCGGCGGCCCCTCGATCTCGGATCCGTCGACCGGGGTGCGGTGCTCGCCCGGAGCGCCCGCACGGGTCCACTCCCCGGCGATCAGGTTGCGGATGCGATCGGGGTCGAAGGCCTCGGGTGCGACCTGCATGCACCGGCGGTAGGTCTCCGCCCACGACGTCCCGTCCTTCATCACCAGCGTCATGGGTCCTCCAGTCGTTCGTCGTCGTGCGCCCTCCACACCGGAGGTGCCCGCTCCCCTGCTGTGCCTGAACGCGTACGGGCTGGCCTCCCCCGTGCGCGTGTCCAGCGGGGATCGTTACGAAACCCTCACGATCATCGCTCGATTCCCGCCCGAAGCCGGGTGAATACTCCACCACCGGTTCCCGCTGTGGGATGGTGGGCCCAGCGCAAATCGCACCATATCGGCCCACGTGGTCCGACCCTCCGGATCATGACGAGCCGCCGTCCCAGCTGCTGGGAGGGCACTCGGCCGACAGGGTGCGCCACACGCCGGCAGACAGGAGAATCCGATGAGGCGCCACCTCGCACTCGTCCACGTCGCCGCGGCCCGCTGGTACAGCGGCCTGGCAGCGGAACGCCTCAAGGACCGCGGCGCCACCGCCGTCGAGTACGCCCTGATCATGTCCCTGATCGCCATCGTGATCATCGTCGCCGTCGTGCTCTTCGGCACCCGACTCAGCGCCATGTTCAACCGCAACGCGGCGTCCATCCCCACGTAGGCGCGGCCCCGTCCGGTCGTTGTGTCCGGCCAGAGGGCGCCGGGATCCTCGGTGGCGTCACGAGGCGTCCTGCGACGCTGCGCCCGCCGACTCGAGTCGTCCTGACCGCTTCTGCCAGCTCCACAGGCCGAACGTGACGCCACCCAGCGCGAGCGTCCCGATGATCGTGACCACCCGCCACACGACCAGCGCGGCGACGATCGTCGGCTCGGCCTCCGCCCCGGCCGTCTCGGTGTACGCCACGACGAGGGCCGCGTCGAGCACGCCCAGTCCGGCCAGCGGCAGGGCGGTCAGCGGGTAGAAGATGAAGAAGCTGCCGAGGATGATCGCGACCGACAGCAAGGACGCCTCCACCCCGACGAACCGCAGTGCTGCGAGCACGATCACGGCGTCCGTCACGACCATGGCGGCCAGGGCCGCCAGCGCCGGCGGCAGCCCGCGGACCACCCGGGTCGACATGCGCGCGCGGAAGTCGGTCACCGCCTCCGCCCACGACTCCGCGTCCACCCCCTCGCGGAACCGAGCGGCCACCCTCGCGGCCCAGCGGCCGAGCAGGCGGGCGAAGCCCTCGCCGCGGGTCACCAGGACCAGCACCACGACGATGACGGCCGCCACGACGAGCGACAGGACCGCGGACCACACCTGGGTCCCGGTCAGATCCTCGCCGACCAGCAGGATCACGCCGAGGATCGGGATGCTGAAGCGGATGACGTAGAACGCGAGGCTGTTGAGCGTGACTCCGGGCATGCCGTCGACCGGGGCGATGCCCCAGGAGCGGAACATCGACACGCGAACCACGACATCGCCCGGAGGCGGGGCGACCGTTCCGACGAGGTTGGCCGCCAGGTCGTTCTGGAAGCCGCGCCAGAACCCGAGCCCCGGGACGAAGACGGTGAGCGGCACCGAGTTGAAGGCCTGCCGAACCAGCAGCAGGGCGATGAGGACGGGGATCTGCGCCCACGTCAGCCGGCCCAGCGCCGTCAGCACCTGCCCCCAGTCGACGGAGCCGACGAGCGAGATGAGGAGCCGCGCGACGACGAAGGAGACCGCGACGAACAGGATCGGCCGGACGAGCAGCACCCACCAGCGGCTCCGGTGGAGCCGCCGTGCGCCGTCCATCACCGTCATGGGCTCATCTGACGATGCAGCCCTGCGCTACTGCCGCGCCAGCGCTGCGGACAGCCGCAGCTGCGGATCCACCAGGTGGTTGAAGTCCGCCGCTCCGTCAGCCAGTTCGATCAGGACCGAGTGCACGGCGCCGGTGAACTCGCTGTCCTCGGCGCGGTAGTCGTCGCTGACCGCCAGGCCGCCATCCCGCCCGACGTCGCACGTCTCGTCGAGTGAGAACACGAGCGGCACCGTGGCCTCGAGCCTGCCCTCGGCCACGGCCTCCCCGTCCACGGTGAGCGTGACGTCGCCGCCGCGACCGGGGCCGCCACCGTCGTAGGCGAAGGACATGACAACGCGATGGCGTCCCTCCTGCAGCGGCGCCGTGCCGGCCACCTTCGTGATGCGCAGGCCCATCAGGTTGTAGCAGTAGACGGGCACGCCGTCGTGCCGCAGGTACAGGCTCCATCCGCCGAAGGCGCCGCCCTGCGCGATGATCACGCCCGAGGCACCCCCCGCGGGCACGTCGATGTCGGCGGCGACAGCGTGCGAGACGTTCTTGATGTTGAGCACCGTCGCCTCGGTGAGCCGGCTCATGCCGCCGTAGAGGATCTGGCGGCGGCCGGTGATCAGCTGCGGTCGCCCGGCGATGACCGCGTTGAACCGCTCGACGCGTCGATCGTCCAGCGGCAGCACGTTGTACTTCCGCGCCTCGACGAGGAACAGCTCCTGCAGCTCGCGGAGCTTGTCCGGCATGGCGTCCGCCAGGTCGCGGGCCTGCGTCCAGTCGTCCGGCGCGTACAGCTCCCAGACGTCATCGACGAAGGCCGGCAGCTCGGCCATCGCGATCCACGGGGTGGCGTGCTTCGTGACCGCCGTCCACCCCTCGTGGTAGATCCCGCGGTTGCCGCCGATCTCGAAGTACTGCGTCGTGTGGCGATCCGGCGCCGCCCCGTCGTTGAAGGCGTACGCCATGCTCACGCCGTGCAGCGCGTCCTGCACGACACCGTTGACGCGCTCCGGGTGCGGGATGCCGGCCACGTCGAGGATCGTGGGCGCGATGTCGATGACGTGGTGGAACTGGGGCCGGACGCCTGTCGCGGTGATGCCCTGCGGCCAGTGGACCACCGTCGCATTCCTCGTCCCTCCCCAGTGGGACGCGACCTGCTTCGTCCACTGGTACGGCGTGTCCATCGCATGCGCCCAGCCGACCGAGAAGTGGTTGTACGCCAATGGCGTCCCGAACCGGTCGATCTGCGAGGCGAGGAACTCGGGGGTCTCGAGTGCGGCCGCGCCGTTCAGGAACAGGTACTCATTGAAGGAGCCGTTGATGCTGCCCTCGGCCGATGCGCCGTTGTCGCCGATGATGTAGAAGACGAGGGTGTTGTCGAGGGCGCCGAGGTCGTCCAGCGCGTCGACGAGTCGACCGATGTGGTGGTCGGTGTGCTCGAGGAAGCCGGCGTACACCTCCATCTGCCGGGCGAGGACCGGCTTGAGCTCGGCCGGCATGTCGTCCCAGGCCGGGATCTCGTCGTGACGAGCGGTGAGCTCGGCGTCCTCGGGCACGACGCCCCGGCGCTTCTGCTCCGCGAAGATGCGGTCGCGCAGTGCGTCCCAGCCGTCGTCGAACTGTCCGCGGTAGCGATCGGCCCACTCCAGGGGGACGTGATGCGGCGCGTGCGTCGCTCCGGGCGCGTAGTACATGAAGAAGGGTCGGTCGGGCGTGAGCGCCGACGACTGCCGCACCCACGCGATGGCCCGATCGGTCATGTCCTCGGTGAAGTGGTAGCCGTCGTCCGGGGTGCCGTCCGGCTCGATCGGGGTCGTGCCGTTGTAGAGCGCCGGCGCGTACTGGTTCGTCTCGCCGCCGAGGAACCCGTAGAAGTGCTCGAAGCCGCCGCCGCCCGTCGGCCACGCATAGAACGGCCCGGCCGGGCTCGTCTGCCACACGGGCACCTCATGGCACTTGCCGAACTGCGCCGTGGCGAAGCCGTTGAGGCGCAGCACCTCGGCGAGCGGCGCCGCCGACTGCGGACGCACGGAGGTGTAGCCGGGCGCGGACGTGGCGATCTCGGTGATCGCACCCATCCCGACGGCGTGGTGGTTGCGGCCGGTCAGGAGCGCCTGCCGGGTGGGCGCGCACAGGGCCGTCGTGTGGAAGCGCGAGAACGACAGGCCGTTGCCCGCAAGTCGTTCGGCCGTCGGCGTCTGGCACGGGCCGCCGAACACGCTGGCGGCACCGAATCCGACGTCGTCGAGAAGGATGACCAGGACGTTCGGTGCACCCTTCGGGGGCCGGATCGGCGCGATCGGCTCGAAGACGGCTCGCGGGTCCTTCGCGTCGTCGTAGACCGGCCCGGCATACACCGGGTCCGGAATAGGCAGGATTGTTCGCTCCACCTGAGATCAGTCTCCCTCGTCCGCGTTAGCCGACGAGGAGCCCGATGGCCCGGACCCCCCGCCGGGCGATTCAACCACGCAGCGCGGCAGCCGCATCCTGACTCGCGGGGGAGGATCGTCGTCGCGAGAAGACGGGCGCAACATGCTGCCGGCCAATCGCGGCGCCGCACCACGGAACGGTGATATCGGTCGTCACCTCGAGAGATGCAGAGACCGACCGACGGGGTCGCCCCTGTCGGACAACCCCGCTACCGTGGGGTGACATTCGACCGCAGGCACAGCTCGTCAGGCGAGTGCGGCTAGCGGGGAGACGGGGGAACAACGTGGCGCTCTTCGAGATCACTGACAGTGGACTGACACAGCACGAATCCGCGCAGTTCGCGACGCTGGGGCTGTACGAGCGGCAGGACCTTCAGCAGTACCTTCGCAAGCAGCCTGGTGCCCTCGGCGAGGACTTGCTGATCATCGCCGAGGAGTTCGGCCAGTGGACCGATGGCCGGCGCCGAATCGATCTCCTCGGGATAGATCGAGACGGGTGCTTGGTCGTCATTGAGCTGAAGCGCACCGACGACGGTGGGCACATGGAATTGCAGGCGCTGAGGTACGCGGCGATGGTCGCCAGCATGGGCTTCGATGAGGTTGTTGAGGCTTTCGAGGCGTACCTGACCCACCAGAAGGACGCGGCTGCTGGGGACGCCAGGGACACGCTCCTCGAGTTTCTCCAGATGGATGCGGATGTCGAACCTTCAATCTCCACCGAGGTGCGGATCCTGCTGGTCGCGGCTGACTTCAGCCGAGAGATCACGACGACAGTTCTGTGGCTCAACCGCTTCGAGGGCATGGATATCCGCTGCGTGCGCCTCGTCCCGTACAAGATCGAAGACAGGATCCTGCTCGACATCCAGCAGGTGATCCCGCTCCCGGAGGCCGGCGACTTCCAGGTCCGGATGCGTCGCAAGGAAGCCGCTCAGGAACGGTCGGTGCGAGTCGACGGGCGGGACTTCACCCGCTACCACATCATCGTCGATGGCGTGGAACTCAAGGACGAGAACAAGCGCAATGCCATTCGAGTGATGGTCGAACAACTTGTGGAGCGTGGCGTCGATCCCGCGAAGATCAAGGACGTCATGCACGCCCGCGCCCTACCTGTCGTACCGGGCCTCATCAGTGACCGAGACGCCTTGGCAGCCGCCTTGGTGGAGCACTACCCGCATGCGGATCCTCGACGCCACTGGCTGGAGCGACCCATTCTTGATCGCGAGTCCCAGCAGACCTACATACTCTTCAAGATGTGGGGACGCAACACCGACTTCGCCTTGAACTCCCTGACCGAAGCGTTCCCGGAATCGGGCGTCACGTACCGGGCTGCCGACTGACGCAATACGCGGTCCGAGACAGCATCGGTGCCCGGAATGTCGCCGTCGCCTCGGGGATCAAGGATCAGGCGAAGCCAACCCGTCAAGAATCAGGCGGAACTGCACAAACGGGTGGTGGGGCGGGTCGGGCTCGAACCGACGACGACCAGATTATGAGTCCGGGGCTCTGACCAGCTGAGCTACCGCCCCTTGCGGTGCCGGCGAGCCTATCCCCCTCACGAACCGACCCCGGCGGCCTGGTCGCATGTCACCGCGTCAAGGCTCGACAGCCGCGGTGCCAAGCACAACTGCAAGAACGAGGCGCGGAAAGATGCGAGCCGGACCACCGCGGACACCGCACACCCAGCATGCTCCCCGCGGGGCGCGCCGTACCCGCTCGGGCTCGGCCGCGGGCCGGCGAGCGGGCCGCCCCCGCCCCCTGCCCTCGGCGAGGCGCGTCGCCCCGCCCCCGGCAGCAGAGCGCCTCACGCGCCCGCCAGCAGCACGAGACCCACCCCTTGTTACACAACCCTGATGTAGAACAGCAGGGCCTCCCCGGAAATCTTCCGGGTATGTCAGCCCCCCGGTGGAGGCTGGGCCTGACACGGCGAAGGGGGACCCACCAGTGAGCAGGCTGCTGATCGTGCGGGCGAAACTCGGCGACGCGGAGGCGCAGGTCAGCGTCGACGCGGACGCGGGCCGGTCCTACCCGGATCTTCTCGACGACCTGTCCGCGGCGGTGGACCGGGTGATGGCACAGCTCGCGGCATCGCCGCCGAGCAGGGGGTCCCGCAGTCCGGGTTCACGGGTGGCAGCATTGCGGGCCATGATGGCCCATGACAACGAGCCCGGACTCATCGACGAGCTGACCTCGGTCAGCCTCCCGCTGCTGTCGACATCGCCCACGTCGTGGGCTTCGTCAACGACGGACCGACTATGGTCGCGCACCGTCCCCTTCAGCCGATCTGCGCCGCAGGACCCTGACGATCTGACGCTCATTGGCCAGCCGCCGCAGGGACACCTCAATAACCGCGGCTGTGGACGTAGTGACCACCGTCCAGGCGATCGCGCGCTTCCACGACGTGCCCAGGTCGCTCGGGACCGGCGCCTCGCGCCCGGTCGTCCGCACGTAGACGCGGGTGATGACCTCCTTGGCCGCCCAGACGGTGGCGATCGTGGCAACCGGAGCCAGGACGTGGAGGACCGGATGCACGCGGTGCCCATACTCCACGTCCGGGAAATCCTCGACCGTCATGCTGCGTTCCCTTCGCCGACGTCAGTCGTCACGGCCCCCGTTCGCAGGAAGGGCCGTGACGACTGATTCAGGATCGGTGGGTGACTACTGGGCGCTGGCGCTTGCTGACGGAGCCGGGGTCGCGGCGCCGATTGCCTCGGCGATCTTGGCCTTCAGCGCGTCCATCGCGGCCCGCGCGGCCTCGACCTTGGCCTGCGCATCGGCAATGGCCGCGTCGCGGACGTCGGCTGCCGCGTCAGCGTTGGCCTTCGCGTTGTCCACGGCCTTCAACGCCTCGTCGACGGCCTCCTGCGCGGCAGCGGCCTCCGCGGCCACGGCCTCGCCCGCCTCAGCGGCCTGCGCCTGCGAGCCGTTGAGCTCGGCCTGCAGGCCCTGGATCCGGGACTCCAGGTCCGCGATCTGTGCGGCGGGGTCGGCGATGATCGCCTGTCCAACGATCGCTTCCAGACCGGCGACCTGGCTCTCCAGCGTCGTGACACGCGCGTCCAGGTCGTCGTAGTCCGCATTGGAGGACGAACTGCAGGCCGCCAGGCCCGTGACGGCGAACAGTCCGGCGGCGCTGACGGCGATGATGCGGCGAGGGTTCATGGGGTTCTCCAGACTCGGCAAGTGGGTGGGTCTTGTCTACCATCCAGTGCGGCGGCGGCACGCGATCGACCGCGTGCCGCCACGACACCGTGATGAAATCGTGCTGTCAGGCCGCCAGGGCCTTCGCCTTCAGCGCTGCGAACTCGTCCTGGGTGATGGCGCCCGAGTCGAGGAGGGACTTGGCGGACGCGATCTGGTCCGTGGCCGAGGTACCCGTCCCCGCGGTCTCGCGGATGTAGGCCGCCTGCGCCGCCTGCATCTCGCCCATCTTCGCCAGCTGTCGCTGGGTCATGCCCTCGCCGCGGGCGATGATGTAGACCAGAAGGCCGAGGAAGGGCAGGAAGATGATGAACACGCTCCACCCGAACTTGCCCCAGCCGCTGACGCTCGTGTCGCTGAACAGGTCCCCGAACACGCGGAACAAGACCATGAAGAACGCGAAGACCAGCCAGATCCACAGCGTCCACAGCAGGATGTCCCAGAAGTTGCTACCGAAATCCATCGTTCACCCTTTCATCAGTCCCGGCGCGGTGCCGAGTACTGTCGCCTACACCGAGAGCGGTGCCGTGTCTGGATAACCACGCCACACCCGTGACTGCAAGCCTTTACATCCAGCAACGTAACGCACCGTCCCGTCCGCCCGAAGCGGTGGATCGCCTCCGAGCCCCGCAGGGGGACGGACGCGAGCCGGGTCAACGTGCATCCCGACGTCGCCCACGTCACCACGGATCATCAGGTGGCCCAGCAACTGGACCATGATGCGTGCTCGGTCCGACGACTGGCTCGCCGTCGCCAGGTCGCGGTCAGCAGGCTCGCAGCTGCATGCGGCCCGCGTTGATCGCCGTGGGGCACGGGCCGAGCCGGCTGGCTGCGGCGAGGGCGTGCAGGTACCTGGCCGACCGGGTCACCGTGAAGATGCGGTAGCCATCGGTGAGTGTGAAGGCCACATCGCCGCGATCGGGACGGATCGGCCGGCTCGCCGTTGGCGCCGGCGTGGCCGTCAGCGTGGGCTGAGGAGTGGTGGAGGTGCTGGGCGGAGCCGTCGTGGGCGACGCGGCACCGTGCCGCCGCGGTGGGGCTGGACGACGTCGAGGCGCTGGTGCTGGGTGTCGGTGACGCGGACGCCGACGCGGTCGGGCTGGACGACGCCGAGGCGCTGGTGCTGGGTGTCGGTGACGCGGACGCACTTGCGGATGGGGTCGACGTCTCCGACGGCGTCGAGGTCGCGGATGGGGACGGTTCGGGGATGTAGATGGGGGGCGTGATCTCGATGGGGATGTAGATGGGGGGCGTGACCACGGGGGGTCCGCCGATATCGATGCCGGGGGGGCGGATCGGGCCGGGCGGCACCCTCAGGTTGCACCCGTCTTGCAGGAGGAGCGAGCCTGCGGGCCAGTTCATCCCCGGGTAGCCCTCGAAGGGCGGGATCACGTCTCCCCAGTCGGGTTCAGGGAACAGGGGGCCGGTGTGGGTTCCATGACCGTTGCCGTTGGGGTCGTTGTTGATGGAGTCCTGGGCGACGGTCTGAAGGTTGTACGGATTCGACTGGGAGCTTGTCGCGTGGCAGATCGTGATCTTGTCCTCGGGCTTGGCGAAGAGCTCGGGGGAGGGATGACGGGCAGGTCCTCGGCCGGCGACGCGGTCGGCAGCGACACGACAGGTGCGTCCGTGGGAGTCGCGGTCGATGTCGCGGCGGGCGTGGCCTGCGGGGTGCTGGCGGGCGGGGTGGGTTCGTCCGCTCGTAGGTCGCGAGCCTCGCCCTGGGTCGCGGTCGGGGCGAACTGCGGCTCGACGCAGACGACGACGCTGCGGACCCGTTGGCGGCTGGACAGCACGTCGCCGGGGGCCGGGGCGAGGAACGGTTGCGGTCCCTTGGACCCGATCAGCACGATGGTTGACCAGGCCCACGCCCCACGTGGCGCGGCGAACGGGACGGCCGCCTCGCGCACCGAGTACTTCCGGGTCGCCCGGGTGGGGCGTTCGGTCCAGCACAGCGTCCCGGCGCCCATGCGCCGCCAGACCGTGGAGTCGGAGAAGTCCGTGCCCGAGCTCACCACGGTGTAGTCCTGGCCGTTGCCGGAGGTGACGGAGATCAGGGCGAGCGGGGTGCGAGGGCGCGGCACGATGCGGAACGTGTCCGGCACCGTTCCGGGGCGGAACACCACGCGGGGATGAGCGACCGAAGCGGACGAGGTGTCCGTGACGGCTTGGGCGAGGGGGATAGCCGCCAGCGTCAGCGTCACCGCCACGATGGCGGCAGCCGGACCGGGATGGCGGACCTTCACCTCGACCTCCTCCCACGTGAGCAGACACCAATCGGGGCGACGCCTGATGTGCCTCACCGCGAGGCTACCCGCGACCGCGACGAGATCACCGGTTCTTCGACAAGACCACTGGACGGTCTCGCAGGCGATGGGCTAGGGAGTGGTGCGTGCGCAGCGGACTCGTGCCACTCTTGCAGGGCACGGCAGAGTGGGCCGCTGACGGACAGGAGACGGCATGCAGCGGACCGGGTCAAGGAGTCGTACGGCAGTCGTCGGCGGTAGCGGGATTCCTGTGCCTGGTGCTGGCCGTGAGCGTGTCCGGGTGCTCGTCGACGCCCTCGGCGAGCGACACCCCTGCGGCCGCGTCGGCGGTTGCGTCGGCGCAGGCCGCGAACGAAGGGGCCGGGTCGACGTCCTCCGGTGGCGGGGCGCGGTGGACGTACCTCGACCCGAACGGTCCGCTGCGGGGATTCGGGTGGGCACGCTGCGGCCAGACCATCGAGGTGTCGGCGGACACCACCCACCTGGATGCGGCGGCCGGTGATCGTGTGCGGTCCGCCCTGAAGAAGGTGGCCGCCCTGTGGACGGCGGCGTCGGGACTGACGTTCGTGTCGGTCGGCAGCGAGGAGCTGCGCCTCGACCCCGCCACGCAGACGCTCGTGCCCGTCGACGGGCCGGTGAAGGAGAACCACATCTACCTGTCCGCCGAGCCCGAGGTGCAGGCACCTCGCCTGGACGGCGGCGTCGTCGGACTCGGCACCCCGATCCTCATCCAGCAGGACACCCAGCAGTTCATCGCCGGCGAGGCCGTCTTCGAGGCGGACTACATCAACGCCCAATCCAAGGCCGAGCTCATCCACCTCTTCGCCCACGAGATCGGCCACATCCTCGGACTGGGCCACTCGCCCGACGAGGGCAACATCATGTACTCCATCGTCACCGACCTCACGGCCCTCGGACCCGGAGACATCGCCGGAATCAACGCCGTCACCCGACCCTGCCCCACGCCGTGACTGAATCGCCGCGGCCCCGCAACGGCTTCGGCATCGCCGCGCTGGTCCTGGCCCTATGCGGGTTGCCGACAGGATTCGCTCAGGCACCTGCAGGCATCGGACTCTCGATCCTGGCGATCATCCTCGGCGCGATAGGCGTCAACCGAGCCAAGGCCGGACTCGCCACCAACATGACCATGGCCCGCTGGGGGATGTGGCTCGGGATCGTCGGTACCGCCACCACCACGTTCTGGGTTGTCTACCTGTGGTTCATCGCCCACTACTTGTAGGAACCCAGGGACTACACAGGACGCCGCCCCGCACTGTGCGGTGCCAGTGCGTCAGTCGCCTTCCAGCGAACCAGGTGACGGTGCTTCGCCAACCCTCCCGTGACCCAGGGAGGGGCCGAGGAAGCCCCTCTCGCGGGCCTTGTCGACCCACGACCGGACCGTCCGCACGGAGGTCGAGTAGCGGGCCGCGATCACGGGGGCGTAGCCGCGCCCGAGCCGCAGGTACTCAGCGGCGATCTCCTGGAGGAACCCATCCGTGAGCTCCCGTCGCTGGGTGGTCCACCAGTCCTCCGGCGGAGTCTCCGTGAAGGGGTCGCGGCCCTCGGCGAGCAGTTCGGGCATCCAGTCGGCGACCGCGTCCGCGCCGGCACTCCACCGCAGGCCTCGTTGCGTGAGCAGGTCGATGACACCGTCCGGCGCGTCGAACGTCATATAGATGCTGCGCGGGCGGAGCCTGGGCGATCCGCTGATGTCGATGCGGGACGTGATGATCCAGATGTGCTCACCCGTGTCGGGGTCGGTCTCCCACAGCGTCGCCAGGATCGGGAGCACCACCTTCTGGCCGTTGTGGGCCGTCCAGACGCGCTTGCGGCCCGGGGCGGGCTCGAACCTGCTGAGGATCGTCATGTGACGAGGATAACCCGGTAGATGTGAATAGCCAACATGTCATATGGTATGCTGTCCTTATTCGATACCGGAGGCTTTCTCAACAGCGAGGGACACATGAAGGCACGACTGGCAACCATCTTCACGGCGGCAGTAGCCGTCACCCTCATTGCAGGGATCTCGCCTGCAGCGGCCGCGGGACTGTTCCCGGATGAGATCCGCGGTAGCGACGCAGCGGTGTACGGGGACAGCCTCACCGTCCTGAACTGTTGGGATACGCCCAACAAGACGTATCTACTTCAGAAGGTGAGTAACCGTTGGGTCCGTGTCGCCACAAGCACACAGGGGAAGAAGTCGTCCGCCTGTAGGGACGGAGGCTGGCTGCACAAGTACTCGTGGAATGTGAACCGACTTCCGTCGAAGGATTCGGCGGGTAAGCGGTGGACAACTGTGGCCCCCTCAGCTACGTCCTATTTCGGCAAGTACTCCTACCCCCAGAAGGTGCGAGTGATGTCGGAGGCCGAGTACTACGGCGAAACTATCGACGGCAGCCCCAGCCCCAGCCCCAGCCCCAGCCCCAGCCCCAGCCCCAGCCCCAGCCCCAGCCCCAGCCCCAGCCCCAGCCCCAGCCCCGACCTACGAGATGACAGACGCTGATACCGCATATGTGCAGCGACTCTGGGATGTCGCGAAGCAGCAACCTGATCGGCAGTACGCGCGGTGCAAGAGCCTGGCGAACCCGCTGATGGATGCGGACAGCCGCGAGTTCTATGCAGTTGGGTGCCTGGAGTGGTGAGCAACTTTACAAGCTGAGCCACCAAGGCGCACTCATCTCGACCAAGCTCGCTTACGGCATCTACTGCGACGGGGCTTTCGGCATCCAGACGCGCATCTTGTAGGAGGGCAACGGGCGGCAGTCTCCCTACTCGTGTCATGCGGAGACCCGTCCGCGAGACGAGGATGCCGGCGGAAATCGCACCGAACGAGCCCGAGCGGTGGCGTCACTCAGCACTGTCCTCGGACGCTGAGGCCGTGGCCGTGGCCGTGGCCGTGAACAGCGGGACCAGCCCCGTCAGCAGCACCCCGGAGCAAGACCGGGGCGGGGCACGACGACCAATCAGGTCGTGCATCACAACGGAGGAGACCAGATGAAGAAGGCCCTGGCAGCTACCGCTGCCATCGCCCTGCTCGCGGCCGGCGCGGTGATCGCCGCCCCAGCGGCGAGCGCGACGACCTGCAACGACGGGTCATGGTCGAACAGCAGCGGCCGTGGTACGTGCTCGTGGCATGGCGGCATCGATCGCGGGCGGACAGCAGCGGCTACAGCTACGGCACAGCTCACGGAGCAGCTCGGCAACAGACTACGGCTACAGCTACGGCTACAGCTACGGCAACAGCATCGCAACTACGGCAACAGCGGTCGTGGGTACTCGAACTATGACTACGGAAGTCCGTCGTCGTCGATCTACGGATACGACAACTACGGCTGGTAGCCGTTCCGCCCGACCGGCAGGCACCCACGTTCAAGCCGTGGGCGGGCACGAAGTGAACGATGCCGAGGCGAGCTGCGGGTCGACCCGCGGAAACCAACCATCGCGCGCGGAAGCTCGCGCCCCAACCAGAGGAATAGACGATGACCGACAACCTCCCGCGGTGCCGCGCTGCAGTACACCCCGCTCGTCGTGAACTTCGCCGACATTCCGCCCCAGCGGAGCGTCGCCACCGTCGTGTGGATGACGGTTCTATTCGGCCCCCTTGGGATGCTCACGCTCGGCGCGAAGGTCGGGCTGCTGGCGATTCTGATCTGCGTGGTCGCCGCGCTGTTCACCATGGGTCTGAGCATCCTCGTTCAGATCGTCGCCCTACCGTTCATCGCGTACAGCATCGTGGCCAAGTCCAACGCGCGCCGCGCGGCGATGCTCGCGGCAGTGGGCCAGCGATGATCGACGAGGCGAAGGTCGATGTGGCATACGCGATGGCGAAGGACGCTCTGGACCGGGGCGAGACCATCACGTACCGGGAGGTCGCCGAGGGACTGGATCTTGGGCACCCGATCCCGTGGCTGTCCTCAGAGTTCAACTGGATCCTGGACGGCGTGCTTCGCCGCGACTTCGACGTCGCCGCGAACATCGTCACGAAGGCCACAGGCCGACCCGCTGACGGCTTCTACGCCTGGTGCGACCAGCAGGGCATCTCGTACCCAACCCGTGACTACCCGACGAGCCGGTCCAAGCAGCTCCACCAGCCCGAACCAGCCGACGCCCTGCCCCTCATGCTGGATGGTCGGGCCCTGCGACTGCGAGGCGGAGTGATGGCCGTGGGCGGCTCGATTCGCGTCATCCAGTCACGTGTTCGCCGCGTAAGGCGGGCCACATGCTCGACTGGTTACTGAACCCCTACGGCATCGACCTCGGTGCCTACATCGTCCTGTGGGCTGGCAATGCTCATCATCATCCCGGTGACCATGGTGGTCGGCATCGTGAAGACGGTACGAGAGCACCGCCGCACACGACGTGACGGTTCGTCCGGCCGAGACGGTGATGGCGCATGAGACCCGGATGAGCAGTTGACCGCGCCTCGCGCGAATCCGCCTGCAGGTCCCGACTGGTTGGCCGGAGGCTTCCGTGGCACGTTCGACTATCGGGGCCGGGCCACGCGCGGTGAGTTCTGGAAGTGGTGGTTCTTCTGGCAAGGCAGCACCCTCGCCGCCCTCTTCATCGGCAGCGCAATCTCGACCGCACCTGACGCGGCCGCCGGCTTGGCCGCGATCGTGTGGATCCTTCTGGGGATCCCTTCGGTCGCTGTGGCGGTTCGCCGGCTGCATGACCTCGACCAGAGCGCCTGGTACCTGCTGATGGCACTCGTGCCGATCTTCAATCTCGCACTGCTACTCATGCTGGCGCAGCGCGGCAGCGTGGGAGCGAATCGTTTCGGGGTTGACCCGTACGCCCGTGACGCAGTGACGTACCCGACGGCCCCGCTCCTGATGGACGTCGACCAGAGCAGGCCGGGTGAGGAAGCGAACTCAGCGACGCCAGGCGATGACGAGGTGGCCGCTGCGGTGGCTCTGGTGCCACGGCCACCCCACCTGTTGCTGACCCCCGACCCGAACGAAGCGGGCGGCGGGTGCGACGCCCTGTGCTCGTCGGAGGGGTCGTTGCCGCGATCGCGCTACTTGTCGGTGGTGCAGCTGGCATCACGGCTGGCCACGTGGGCGTGGCAGAGGCCGCGGGTGCGACCACGTATCGCGGGGCCTTCGACATCGTGCAGACCCTTCGGGCGGCGGGCGTCGGGTGCGAGCCGGATACAGACGCACCGTGAGGCCGGACTCTCGTTCGTTGAGTGCGGGACAGCCGGCGGCTCGTACATGGTCGTCCACCAGCTTGGCGGATGCTGCGTTCTTGCTGCGAGATGTCATTCGGTGAACCGGTGCTCTGGGGCGTTGACTGGATCGTCGTGCCCGGCGGTCTTGGACGAATCGAGCGGATGTCCCGCTGTTCTTCCCGGCCCTTGCCCCTCCCGAGGCCCTGAAGGGCGCTCTCGGCGGTGAGTTGGTGCCATACGAGGCCATCCCGAACGACTGCGCGGCCTGAGGCCGCCCGGATCACGACCACCAGGCGGCACGGCACGTCCGCTTCGAAGCGACGCCTTCCGGGGTCGGGTCCTTCGGGGTCGGGGCAAGGAGGGTCGGGCGGCGGCCACGAGGGAAAGGGCGGCCCCCGCGGAGGATTCCCCGGGCTCGTCGGGGTCTGGTGAGGCGCGGTCTCGGACCGCGACGACGAGGGCGGCCAGCAGGTAAGCGCGCGCTCCGTCGGTGGTGACGTCGTTGGACATCCCATGAAGAGCCGCATTGACCGTGTCGTCGACGACGCTTACATCCATTCGGTCGGGGTGGGGCCGATGACGCCGTAAGTGAGGCTCAACTCCACCGTGAAGTCCACTCCGCCCCCCCTTATAGGGGGGGGCGGTGGAGGAGTAGAGACCGCTTCTCCACCAGAGGTGGAGCTCAGGTGGAGATGGCGGAGTTCCCGTGAAGGGAAGCGGCGCTGGAGGTGGAGTCCGGGTGGAATAGCCCCTCATCTCCCGGTGGTCATGTACCAGCGTTACCCCACCACTTTCCGGCCGAGTGGACTTCACCGATCTGCAACCCGGGCGATCATCTGGCTTCCTTCGGGGCGTGCACGGACAGCCACCACCGGCCGCCTCGCCTGGGTCGCCCATCCGCAGTCACCTCGGTCCTGACGGCCCCGTCGCGGCGTAGATAGTTCAGCGCCTTGTAGAACGCCGACTCCTTCGCGTCGATCTCACGCAGCAGCGCCGGGCCGCTCGCACCCGTCTCGGCGTACCCCTCCAGGGCGGACGTGATGCGCTGCCCGATCGACACCCCCAACTCGTCGCCGCGCACCAGCTCCATCACCAGAACCGGCTTGTGCTCGTCGATGTCGACGGGCACTCCACGCAGGTAGATGAGTCCGCCGGACTCGTCCTCCTTCAACTTCTTCACCGTGATCCCGACCGTCATACTCCCCGGGGCGAGCAGGCCGTATATGAGGACCCCATCTGCGTTCGACTCGATCTGCGACCCGCCGCGGACCCGCGACTTGTCCCCCCAGCCGGCGTGGTGGACGAGGGTGACGCATCCGTCGACAGCGATCGACAGGTCCGTCATGTGGGCCAGGATGGCGGCGGCGTCCTTCGTCTCGTCGGCCTCGGGTGCGGTGGAGGAGAACGTGTCGATGACGATGTAGTCGAACCCGCCCTCGACCGCGTAGGCGATCAGCGCCCCCCACGTCTCCGCCTTCGCCAACGACTCCGGCTTCCGCTTGACGTGGAACACGTCGTCACCCACCTCGATGCCACCGTTGTAGGCGACCTCCCAGGCCCGGATGCGGCGGTGCAGGCCCGACGCCCCCTCCCGACGATGAATAGCACCTTCGCCTGCGTGACATCTCGGCCCATCCACTTGCGTCCCGTCGCGACGCACAGCGCCATCGACAGCTCGGTGAACGACTTCAATGTGCCGTAGCTGCCCGCCGACACGTTAGCCCCGGTGGGCTTCACCCCGGCGATCATGTAGCGGGTCGGCGGGAGGCCGGCGAGCGCGGACCGGGGCAGGATGTCCCGTCCCGAACGCATCGGCGGCCACGAGCCGCGCCGCGTGCTGCGCACATCGGGCCCCGTCGCCGTCGACCGGCTCCCCGCAGCATTCGCACGACTCGAACAGGTCGGGGGCGTCCCGGCTCGCCGTCGACCGGGTCGAGATCGGCGGGGATGTCGCGGTTCGGTGCGAGGTCCTCAATACGGTAGCCGGCTGCGAGGTGGTCCGACAGATCCGCGCCCTTCCTCGGGCCAGTGACCAGCGGACCTCGACGACGCACCCGGCATCAACGAGGAGAGAGTGAACCCTGCGAGCGTAGCCGCGACCCGCCGCGTCGTCGTCGGGGACGAGCCACACCACACGGCCCGCCAGATGCCGACACGTCCGCAGGCAGTGGGCCACTGGCACCTCCCCCGGACGTGACCGCGGGCCAGCCGGCGGCCCAGGCGGCGTCGACGTCCTTCTCCCCCTCGACCCACAGCACCGTCCGGGTGAGGTCGTCAGGAATGTCCCCCGCACGGTACGGCAGCACGTGCTCCAAGCGGGCGCCGCGGCCCATCCCTGACACGAGGGCGTCACCGACAGGCCTGCTCCAAGCGAACGACTTCCGGCCGGTGTCGTCGTTGTAGCGGGCCTTCACCAGCGGCACCCCGGTGTCCGTCTGATAGTCGTAGGTGGCGACGAGCTCGCCGTGCCCCCCGCCGTTCGATCCGCTGCTGGCGCGTGGGGATGCGGGGGCGAACGGGACCCGTCAACCAGGCGGCGCATCGCCTCCCCGAACCATGTATTTCTGTCGCCAGGCTGGCAGGCGAAGCAGTGGAGCAACACGACGCCGTCCCGTCCCGCTTTCAACGATGCGGACGGGTTCACGTCCACATGCCCGGGGTGCGGGCATTGGACGGTCCACCGTCCAGCCCTGTCGCGGTGGACCCAGCCGCCGAGCTCCGCGATGCGGGTCGCGACCTCGTCCGCTGTGGTGAACGGCTGGGCGAACATCGCGTCGATCGAGCCGTCGTCGTCGTTGACCAGTGCGCTCATCATTGGTGATCCTTGCGATCGTTGTGCGGTGCGCTGGTCAGGCGCCGGAGTGGGTGGGTTCGGTTGGGGGTGGGAGCGGGGACGAGGGCGATGGTTCACTGCGGGTCCGACTGCACCGCGTCCGCGAGCCACGTCGAGATGGCACGGGCAGTCGTCGAAGTGATGCAGCTCGACGCGCCCGGACGACGTGGCACCGATACGCGCCCGCCAGGCGGGACACGACCCGGTCAGGTTCGCTCCGCCCGCGCCCACCACGTCGCCGTCCGCCTCGGGCGCACCGGGCCTCAACGCCGGGCATCGCCGTCGCGACACGGTCACCGCCAGGGGTGCAGCAGCCGGACACGATCACGTTTCTGTCGATGACTGCGTCGATGTGCAGGCTGCCCGGGTCGACGGCGGCGAGGCGGGCGTGCCGCGCCTGATCCGCGTGGCGGCCACGGTTCGGGTTGGTATCGTTCGTCATGTCGTTCCGTTCGTGGTGAATGGGTTCGGCCAGTTGCGCGTAGCCCCGGTCTCGACGAAGTGGCCGGGCTCACGCATGCTCACGGCGGGTCCGACGCCGCAGACTCGATGA
>CAVTOM010000002.1:0-20319 GCA_963736365.1 uncultured bacterium
GGGACACGGGCGGCCGTCGGGCCGTCTTCGGCTCCAACGACTACTTCCAGACCGATCCGCACTGGCGTGACCTCGATCCCGTTCCACGAGTACTTCGACGGGGACGACGGTCACGGGGTCGGCGCCAGTCATCAGACCGGCTGGACGGCCACGATCGCCCTGCTGCTGCAGTTCGGCGGCAAGCTGAGGTTCGACGACTTGCTCACCCTGACACCCCCAGAGGAACGAGGAGCAATGGGTAGCGAACTGACCGGCAAGGTGGCCATCGTCACCGGAGGCAACAGCGGGATCGGCGCGGCCGTGGTGCTCGCACTGCGGAGGCGGGTGCGAAGGTCGTCATCGACTACGTCGCCCACCCCGAGGCGACCGACGCGCTCGAGAAGCAGATCGCGGCACTCGGCGACCAGTCGATCGGCGCGGACGCGGACATCAGCACCGTCGCGGGCGTGCAGGCCCTCGTCGACGCAGCGGTGTCGTCGTTCGGTCGGCTCGACATCATGGTCAACAACGCCGGCATGGAGACGCGCACATCGCGTGCTCGAGACCACCGAGAAGCAGTACGACACGGTGCTGGCCGTCAACCTCAAGAGCGCCTTCTTCGGCGTGCAGCTCGCGGCCAAGCAGATGATCGCCCAGGGCGGTGGTGGCGTCATCGTGAACACCTCGTCCGTGCATGAGGACTGGCCGATGCCCGGCAACGCCCCGTACTGCGTCACCAAGGGCGGCATGCGCATGCTGACCCGTACGGCCGGCGTCGAACTGGCCGGCAAGGGCGTCCGCGTCGTCAACGTCGCGCCCGGGAGCCGTGGCCACGCCGATCAACACCGTGGAGATGGACCCCGCCACGCTCACGAAGCTCGACGACTACATCCCGCTGGGCCGGATGGCCAAGCCCGAGGAGATCGCCAGCGTCGTCGTGTTCGTCGCGAGCGACGCGGCCAGCTACCTCGACCGCCACGACGATCTTCGCCGACGGCGGGATCATGATGCAGAGCCCCGGGCTGTAGCCGTGGGCTGACGGCCGGACGTCCCGCGGGCGTGCGCGGGACGCTGCGTCACTCCGGCCACTCCGTCACGATCCCGCTGCCAGGCGGCAGCGGCACGACGAGCTCGCCGCACTGCGAGCACTGCACGCGATCGGCATCGTCCTCGGACCGATCGCGGCCGGCGAACCCGCAGAACTCGCACACGTAGTCGACTGCCATCTGCTCCTCCGTCGTCGTCGTGGGTGGTCCGCCAGCCGCATCCTGCCGAGGCTAGGCGCCCAGGGATCAGAAGTCGCGCTTGTTCCGTGACCGCTCGCGACGCGCGGCGTCGTTGCGGCCACGGGACTCCATCGCCACGTCCTCCAGGAATGACTTCCGCGACGTGCGGGCCTCCTGGCGAGCGGCACCCAGCGCGAGCTTGTCGAGCTGCTCCTTCTCCTCGTTGCAGCCGGGCCCGCAGCTCGACGCCGGCCGGCTCCCCTCGGGGATCAGCGGCACGGCCGCGCACAGACCAGCCGCCTGCTCGGCCATGAGGCGGATGGCTGTGTCGGGGTCGCCGTGCCCGAGCGCCTCGCTGGCCTCGCGCTTGGCTCGGGCCGCCTCGGCGAGCAGCCGCGCCGTGGTGACGGTGGGGTCGGGTATCCGGCCGGACGCCTCGTCGCCCGGCACGACGTTGACGGCCATCGGCCAGGCGATGGTCTGGGCCTCGAGGCCCGGCAGGGCGACGTAGTCGATGCCGAAGGCGGCCAGATGGTGGTGCCCGAGGGCCGCGATGGCGGGCACGGAGAAGTGCACGAGCAGCTCGCGCGACTCCCCGCGTAGAGATCTCCCAGCGGGATGACCACCACGGGAGCGCCCGTGTCATCGGCCTCGATCCAGCGCGGCACGTCGTGCAGCGTCCCGATGCGGTCGATCATCGACGGGTCGGTCGGCGTGATGCGCACGAAGGCGTTGACGATCGCCTTGCTGAGCAGGTCGCCGGCCTCCTCGCCCACGACGGCCGCCGCGTCGTCGGGCGTGAACGCGAACCGGTGACTGCCGTTGCCGCACGTGGCGACCTCGCTGAGCAGGCTCTCGTCGTACCCCGTGCCGATGCCGATCGTGCTGGTCGTGATCCGCTCGTCGCGGGCGCCGGCGGCCAGCCGGCCGACCTGGACGGGATCGATGATGCCCGCGTTGGCGTGGCCGTCGGACAGCAGCAGGACGGTGGCGCCCGTCGCGCCGAGGTTGCGGCGCGCCTCGGACAGCCCGAGGAGGTACCCGCTGGAGAGGTCGGTCTGGCCGCCGGGGCGGATCGCGTCGACGAGCGAGTGGACGGTGGGCAGGTGGTGGTCGCGGATGGGCCGCGCCGGGACCGCGATCGCGGCGGTGCTGTCGAAGGTGACGACGCCGACCGTGTCCTGCGGCTTCACCCGGGCCAGCAGCGCGTGCAGGCTGGAGCGGACCGCCTCGAGCGGCTCGCCGCGCATGGAGCCGGACCGGTCGACGACGACGACGAGCGTCTCGCCGGGTCGGTCGGCCACGCCGGGCGGCACCGGCGCGTCGAAGGTGAGCAGGCAGGTGACCTCGTCCTCCTGCTGCAGGGCGAGCACGTCCACGTCGAGCTTGGCGTTCAGTTCCATGGCATCCCCGTTCCACCGGGGCTCGTCGCTCCGGTTGAGTCGATTCGTGACTGGTCATGTGTCTCAGACAGGTGTGACAGTGGCGGCGAGCACCGGGTCCGGCGACGCAGCCGGCAGCGCGGCGCACACCTCGCGCAGGGCCGCCTCCGACGACACCCCGAGGTGCCGCACCGCGTACCGCGCGGCGACGGTCGGCGTGCGCGACTGCGCCGGACGCAGTGGAGCAGCACCCGCTTGCCCTCGGCCCGGAAGGCCGCGACGGCATCGGCCGCGTCGTCCATCACGAGCTGCAGGTGGGGGTTCTCGCCGGCATCGGACGAGTCGACGAGCCGGACCTCGACGCGGTCCTGCGGTGCGAGCCCGAGGTGGTCGAGGTCGTCGGACCCCGACCCGGCACAGCGAGACGACGGCCTCGATCGGTGCCCCCGGGATCGGTCGGTCGCCGTAGGCCGCGTCGACGCCCGACAGCACGACGCCGTCGTCGTGCGGGTGCACGGCGAGCGACCCGGTGCCGCTCCACCGCGAGTAGTCGACGTGCTCGGCGTGCGGCCAGTGGCCGGCGTACACGCCCCCGCGGTGGATGGCGTCGGCCAGGCGCACGAGGTCGCGCATCCGCGAAGCCCGGGCCAGCCGATAGGCGGCCGACGCCACTGCAGCGGGACGGCCGAGTACCCCCACAGGGCGCCGAGCAGCGCGCCGGCGACGCAGGCCACGGTGTCGGTGTCGCCTCCGCCGCGGACTGCGGCCTCGCTGGCCAGGCGCAGGTGAAGTCCGGGCCGGTCGTCAGGGACCGGAGTCCCCGTCACCGCGGCCCACGCCGCTCGCAGGGTCGTGACGCAGTAGCCGTTGCCGGGACGGAACGCGAAGTAGTCGACGGGGGACGTGCCGAAGGACTCGGCCAGCACGTCGCGCCAGTAGTCGGCGTCCTCGGGCAGGTACATCTCCACGTCACGGTCGACCGCGACCGCGAGCGATTCCGTGTCCGACGGATCGTCGACGCGCAGCGCCGCGCGGATCGCGAGGCACCACACCGCGCAGGCCTGGCTCGACAGGGCGTCGGCGTGCGTCATCGACGCCAGTCGAAGGGCCGCTCGCACCATGCGCCACGGGCTCTGGTGCAGGGCCATCGCGACGGCGGCCGTGCGCATGAGCGCACCGTTGCCACCGCTGCTGTGCGGATGGCGGGCCTCCTTGGCCTCGGCCACGGACCGGAAGCGCTCGGCCAGGCCAGGCGTCGGGAGGGTGCCGACCGCGGCGAAGACCGACGGACGAGTGGATGCCGATGTCCTTCAGTCGTGCCGGGGACTGGTACCACTCCAGGAGGCGGCTCGGCGACGGCGTCCTCGCCCTCGATCGTTCGGAGGTCGGCGCCACCGGCCGCCGCAAGCGGCGATGGCGAGCAGCTGGGCGGTGTCGTCGGTCCACTCCCCGGGCTCGAAGGCGCCCTGGCCGCGCATCGTCACCGGCCGCTCGGCCGGCACCGGCGCGCCGAACTCGTAGCCGGCGCCCAGCGCATCGGCGCACGCCGCGCCCACCAGCACTCCGGTCAGCCGGTCCACCGTCACTCGCACTGCCCATGCGGCCTCCTCCGAATAATCTCACTTCTGCGATATACTGTAGCACGATGATTTCGCAGAGTTGCGATAACCTGCTCGCCATGAGCCTGCCCCACGCCCTCCGACCTCGCCGACTACCCCCGGCCCAGCGTCGCCGTCGACGTCGCCGTGATGACGGTGACCGAGGCCGGGGAACTCGGCGTCCTCGTCCATCGGCGCACCGGCGACAGGGCCGGCACGTGGGCGCTGCCGGGCCGCTTCCTGCGCGAGCGGGAGCGGCTCGCCGCAGGCCGTCGAGCGCACGCTCGAGGACAAGTGCGGGCTCACGACGCGAGCCCTGGCCGGCCGCACCCCCCGGCAGCTGCACGTGTTCGACGATCCCGCAGCGCGACGACCGCGGCTGGGTGCTCTCCGCCGCGCACCTGCTCGTGCTGCCGATCGAGCAGCTCGAGCCGACGCGTCGGCGTCGAGCCCCGCTCTGTCGATCGCGCCCATCCGGGGCGACCGTGCCGTGCTGCCGGACCGGCAGCGGCGCCTGCCGTACGGCCAGGACGAGATCGTCCGACGCGCCCACGACGAGCTGCGGCGCGAGTACCGCGAGACGCCCGACCCCGAGCGCTTCCTCGATCGCGAGGACGTTCACGCTCTCCGAGCTCGGCGTCGTCCACTTCGCCGTGCTCGGCGCGGACCACTGGGCCATCGACACCTTCCGGCGCAAGATGTCACGGCAGCTCGCGGGAGACCGGCGAGGTGACCCGCGGCGGACCCGGGCGCCCGGCGGCGCTGTTCCGGCGGTCGAACCATCGCGACTCGACCCGCTAGGCAGTCCGACTGACGGGCTACGGTCGCACGACCCGGCAGCGATCGCTGCCGCGCGGGACCGCGCTCTGGTCGTCGATGTACTCGTATCCCGGGCAGTTCCAGATCGCGTCGGCGACGCCGATGTAGATCTGCTCCCCCACGCTGTCGTCCATGGCGGTCGCGCAGCTGAGCCCGAGGTTCGGGTCGAGGATGCACAGTGGGTACGGCATCGTGCGCGGCCCGAGCTCGACGAGCCGCTCGAGCGGGACGACGCGGGCGTTCGCGAACCGCAGACGTAGCCGCAGGCGTGGCCGGCGTGATCGCGATGCGCCCGAAGGCCAGCCAGCATGTCTGGCCGGTGAAGGGCGCCCGGCACGGCACCCGTGCCGCCGTGCCGCCAGCCATGCCGAACCGGACGATCTCCTTCGAGCGGAGGAGCAGGCACTCGAGCCACACGGAATCGCCCTGGACGCGACGGCAGGCGACGGTCTTCTCCGGATTGGTGAACACCGACGTGCGGATCGGGTCGCCCACCCCGGTGTCGAACGGCGGCCGGGGAACCGTCGCGGCCTGGCGGTCACCCGTCCCGATGCGCGGACCGGCGCTTGCGGCGGGCTGGCCCAACGCGACCATCGCCAGAACCGCCAGCCCTGCCGCCATCCACCCACGCGATCGTGCACTCACGCCCGCTCACCCCTTCGCGGCAACCCGCGCTCGCGACACTACGCGCGCGATGGCAGCGATGCCGGGCGACGAGGCGGAGGCCGGTGCACAGACGTGCTTGTGGCGTCAGCCGACGAGCTGGACCACCTGCCAGACGCAGCCCGCGAGGGCGGCGACGGCGATCACCGACAGGTAGGCGAGCACCAGGCGCACGTCGCGCAGGTAGCAGCGCGATCGGGTCAGTCCTGCTCTATGCGCCTTCCAGTAGCCGGCCAGGCCGAGCGAGGGCGAACGCGAGGACGGCGAAGGGCCCGAGGATCCACGCCAGCAGTGCGACCGTGGTGAAGATGCACAGCTTCAGCGGGTCGAACGCCGATGCGCCCTCGGGCGGGTTCTCCGGCGAGCCCGGGATGGGACGCCCGGGTATGGGCTCGAGAGTGCTCATGCCTCCACCTTCCCTGCCGTATGCGACATGCGCTGGGCTGCAAGCGAGGGCCACGCCTGCACCGCGCAGAAGGGCGCACACTGGTCCGATCCGGCGGCGCGGGTGCCGACGTGCACGCAGCACTGCGTCAGTCGCTCCTCGATCATCGTGTGCCGGTCCATGAACGGCTTCACCGTGATGCGCACGACGCGCTGGGCCAGCATCCGGCGCAGGCGCTCGCGGCCGCCAGGCAGCCCGGCGCTGGCCGCGAGCTTGACGAGGGACGAGATGCCCAGGTCGCACGTCTCGCAGACGTCGCGCCACAGCGACATGACGTCCGGGTGCGTCTGCGACGCCTGCTCGCTCAGCAGCCGAGCAGGCTGGCCTGCACCGCCTCGCGCAGCTGCCGCGGGATCTCCGGGTCGGCGAACCGGTTGGCCACCAGCCCGAGGTTCTCCTTCAGCCGCTCGTGCCCGATCAGCGACACGAGCGACCGCCACTCCCCCTCGTCGGTGCGGAGCATGTAGCCGACGGAGCAGCAGTGCGGGTGCGAGCAGGGCAGGGCGGTGAGGTCGCGCCAGGTGACGACGCCGTCGGTCTGCGCCTCGAGGCGGGCCAGGGTGCCGGTGTGCGTCAGGCGGTCGTCCGGCGCCACGCCCACGCCGCGACCGGAGTCGAACACCGGCTGGATGGACACGCCGGAGACGAACGGGGTGTCCAGGGCGACCTGGATGACGTCGCCGATCTCGTCGTCGTTGACCCCGAGCGCCGCGGTCATCGTCAGCGTCGTGAAGACCTCCGCCTCGGACAGCCGCCGCACCGCGGCCTCCTTGATGCCGCGGATGTCCCCGCCGCGGTGGTGGCGGGAGGACTCGATGCGCAGGCCGTCGAACTGCAGGTTGACCTCGACGCGCTCCCGGTGCCGGCGCAGCAGGGCGAGCAGCGCGTCATCGGTGGCGATGACGCAGGCCGTTGGTGTTCAGCAGGATGCGCACGATGTTGCGTGAGCACCAGGGCGTCCAGGCAGCTCGGGCAGCTGCGGATGGAGGGTCGGCTCGCCGCCCGACAGCATGAGGACGTCGATGCGCCCGTTCTCGCGAGCGATGCGCTGGTCGACGTTGGCGAGGACCTCCGCGACCGGCACGACCCCCTGGCCGAGCGGTGACGCGTCGGTGAAGCAGGTCGGGCACTTGAGGTTGCAGCCCTCGATGATGTCCTCGAGCAGGATGCACGTGTGCTGCGTCTGCAGCTCGCCGAGGCCGCGGGCATAGGCGAGCGGCACGGCGTCGTAGTTGCCGGGCGGTGTCCGGCACGTGCCACTTCGTCGGCGCCGTCCACTGCTCGAGGTAGGTGAGGATCTCGGGATCCTCGTCGTAGAGCGTGGAGATGAAGCCGTGCGTCGGGCAGCCACGCTCGAGCCAGATCCGCCCGTCCCGCTCGGCCAGCCACCCCGACAGGCGCTGGACCTGCGCGAGGTCGTCGCCGAACCCGCACTCGGGGCAGAACGCGTTGACATAGCGGTGGATGCGGTCGCCGCGCAGCGGCATGCCCTCGCCCCAGGTGAGCTGGACGGGGGGCGCGGTCGCCGGATCGGTGAGAGTCATCGGGCTCCTAGTAGGCGGTCGGACCCATGAACAGGCCGAAGCAGGCTGCGCCCGGGCTGATGAGCAGCGCGACGCCGGCGCCGATCAGCAGGCCGAAGGCCCACGACTTCACGGTCATCGTGCTGTCCTTGGCGAGCACGAGGAACACCGCCGCCGCGATGGCGAGCAGGAGGGCACCGAGGATCGCCGGCGGGAACGCGAAGACGATGACCGCGACGCCGAAGGACAGCACGATCGCCGAGATGACGGCAGACCCAGATCACCGTCGGAGTGTCGTAGGTGGGCTCGGTGCTGACCGCGCTGGCACCCGGGAGCGGGGCGAACGGCTGCTCGAGGCCGACCCAGTGCTTGCCGGTCCAGTAGAAGCGGCCGTCCTCGGACACGAGCTCGCCGCGCGGACCGAGGCGCGGGCGCGGGTCCCAGGGCGGTCCGGATTGCGGGGGCGGGGTGGTGTCAGCCATGGCTCTCCTCGGGTCGGGGTGACGTGGTGACGAGTGCGGGGTCGGGGCGCGGCGCGGACGCGGGTCCCGGCGGCGGGATGGTCGGTGGCGGCGTGCGCAGCTGCCGGAAGGTGCCCAGCCGCCACGACTTCACGAGCCGCGCGATCAGCAGCGGGGCCGTCACGAGGATGAACACCTGCGACCCGGTCAGTCCCCACAGCAGGGCGTCGTTGGCACGCGTGAACTCCACGACGAAGCGGAACGCGGCGTACGCGCAGATGAACAGCACGAACAACTCGCCCGGACCGTGCACGCGGCGCCGAGCCCAGAGCAGGGCCACGAAGACGGCGACGAGGAAGGCGATCTCGTACAGGAACGACGGATGCATGCCGACGCCCGCCACGCAGCCTGGGCACTCCGGGACGGGGACCGCGGGGTCGACCGTGATCGCCCACGGCAGCGAGGTCGGGCGGCCGGGCGCCTCGGCGAGGAAGCAGCCGATGCGGCCGACAGCTAGCCCGATGGCGACTGCGGGAGCGAAGAGGTCGCCGGTCCGGTACGGGTAGCCGCCGATCCGCTTGCCGATCAGTGCACCGACGTACGCGCCCGCGAGGCCGCCGAGGATGGACCGGCCCACCTCGTTCCACGCCCAGACGATGGCCGCAGGCCCGTCCTGCACGGCTCACTTCGGCCAGGCCGCCCAGCCGAGCACCGAGCGCGCCGCCGATCACGATGCCGGCGATGACGGGGATGAGGCGCTCGTCCCACGCGTGCCGGCGACGGCACTCCAGCAGGAAGACGGCCAGCCCGACGAGGAAGCCCAGGGCGACGAAGGTCTCGTGCGAGTAGATCGGCTGCCCGCCCACGGTGAACAGGATCTGGTGCACGGCTAGGCCGCCCGCGCCGGGCCGATCAGGCGGCGGGTCCGCACTCGGGTGGCCATGGGCAACGGTACCGCCCGGCCGCCGCGGTGATCAGGTGTCAGAGAGCGCCGAAAGGCGACTGCGCCGCGTTGCGCCGGCCGACAGCCGCGCCCAGGCCATCGCGTCGAGACGGTTGCTGAAGTCCGCCAGGGACTCGGGTCGCGCCGTGAGGAAGTCGCTTCCGAAGAACGCTCGATACGTTCCCTCGGCCATCAGCATCCGCGCGACGTCACGCGCGGCCCCCACGTCGTCGGTGGCGAGCAACTCGGTCATCGTCTCGACGAGTGGTCTGCCTGCAGTCCTCGATGCCACGCTCACGCAGCACGGGGTCCACCGCGGCCTGGGTGATGATGGGGTGCGGAGAAAGTCGATGTGATCGTCGAACATGCGCGCGATCGCGTGCACGACCGCAGACGTGCGCTCGCTGGTCCCGGGGTCCGTCGAGAAAGCCGCATCCTCGAAGCTCCGGGTCACGCTCTCGATCAGGGGGATGAACCGCGGTCGTACAGTGCCCGGACGGTGACTGGAAGCCGTCACGCGTGCGGAGTACAGGGCAGTGGGCGCGACGCCGGCTCGAGCCGAGATCGCCTGGATGGTGACGGCGCCTCGCCCCTCCTCGAGGAGGATGTCGAGGCCGGCCTGCAGGATGCGCTCCCACGACTCCTTGCTCCGATCCTGGACCGGCGCGCGCACACCGCGTTGCGGGAGGTCAGCGGACTGTCTCATCGGATTCTCCGTGTGCTCGAGCCCGGGCATCCTGCCGATCCGCTTCCCGGGCAGTCACCAGCGACGGCCAACAAAACGGTAACAGGATTCAAATTATCCTTGACGTGTGACCTAGGTAACACCTACGTTCGGCCATCAGTCCGGTGCTGTCTCCCACTCAGTGAGACTGCATCACCGCTTCGTGGGAGATGAGGGGAGTGGGTTATGAGTCTGGGAATCGTCGGGCGAGGGTGGGCCGTCGCAGCGGTTGGCACTGTCGCGGCGCTGGTGTTGGGGGCGTGCGCGCCCGGTGGAGAGTCAGCCGCTCGTCGAGTACCGCGGTCGTGGAATCGACGGCCGCGTCCGCCGCGGGGTCGAGCGCCCCGCAGGGCGACCCGATCGTCATCGGGGCCACGCTGCCCCTCAGCGGTCCGCTGGCGGGCTTCGGCAGCTTCCAGAAATGGGGCTACGAGCACGCCGTGCAGCAGGTCAACGAAGCCGGCGGCATCACCATCGACGGTGTCCAGCGCCACGTCGAGCTGAAGATCGTCGACGACAAGACCGACCCGAACGAAGTCTCGTCCGGACTCAAGACCCTGATCTCCAGCGACGGTGCAGTGGCCTTGCTCGGCTCGTGCACCCCTGATCTTGTGAACCCGGGGCCGTGGTCGCCGAGCAGGCGCAGCTCCCCTTCGTCGCCGGATGCGACCCGCTGGAGGTGTTCACCAGCGTCAAGGAGTGGACGTGGGCGTGGGACATCTTCTTCTCGGTGCCGGAGCTCGCCGCCAACGCGTTCACGACGCTCGAGGGACTGGGCCTGGAGACAAACAAGAAGGTGGCGATCCTCCACGACAACGGCCCCGACGGTCAGATCATCGGCAACACGATCTGGCCCGCGGTGGCAGAAGCGACATGGGTTACGAGGTCGTCGTGAACGAGGAGTTCCCGACCGACAACACCGACTTCACCGCAGCCATCCAGAAGGCCAAGGACTCCGGAGCCGACATCCTCCTCGTGGACTCGGTGACCCCGCAGGCGATCTCGCTGCGCAAGCAGATGGCGGCCGTCGGCTGGACGCCGAAGTACATGGTCAGTGAGAAGGGGGCCGAGCCGGTGCAGTACGCGGAGGCCTGGGCAACCTCGCGGACGGCGTCAACGTCGGCGCCTACTGGGATCCCAGCTTCCCCTACCCCGGAGCTGCAGGACCTCCAGACGGCCTTCGAGCGGAGACCGGCCAGTCCTCCAGCCAGCACATCGCCGACAGCTACACGGCAGCGATGGTCCTGTTGGATGCCATCGCAGCGGCCGGCTCGACCGACGCGAAGGCGATCAACGATGCCGTGGCCAAGACCGACAAGGCGTACGCGGTCGGTCCCATCTGGTTCGACGACGATCACACGGCGAGGATCGCGGTCGTTCAGTCCCAGTGGCAGGGCGGGAGCACCCGGTGATTGTCTTCCCGAAGGAACGGGCTACGGGAGAGATCCTGTTCCCCATGCCCGCCAACTAGGGGGTGGGGGCCGGGGCCACGATGGCGATGCCGGAATGGCATTCGCTCGCGCAGGCGAGTGCAACGGGGCTGCTGCTGGGTGGGCTGTTCGCTCTCAGCGCCCTGGGACTCTCGCTCGTGCTCGGGGTGATGAAGCTCGTCAACCTCGTCCATGGCGAGCTCGTGGTCCTCGGCTCCTACCTCGGCTACGTGCTGCTCACGTCGATGGGAATCGATCCACTTCTCGGGATCCCAGTGGTCTTCCTCATCGCCGGGCTGATCGCCTACCCGCTCCAGCGGCTGCTTCTCGCTCCCGTAGCGAGGAACGGCGATGAAGGCCCCCTCCTGACGACGTTCGCTGTCTCGATCATCCTGCAGACCCTGTTCATCCAGGTCTTCTCAGCGGATACCCGTTCCCTCGATCGACCCTATGCGCGCAGCTCATTCGAACTGGCGGGACTGACCGTTCCGACCGTCTACCTGATCGGTTTCGGCGTATCCCTGGTCCTCACAGGGCTGGTGTACGCGCTCATGCACCGCACCGGATTCGGCCGCCGCCTGCGGGCAAGTGCGGAGGATCCCGAGGCAGCGGCGATCGTGGGCGTCGGCGTGGCCCGCATCCATGGGCTCACGTACGCGCTGGGCGCGGGGCTGGCAGCGGTGGGCGGCGTTCTCATCGCCCTGTGCTTCTCGTTCACGCCGTCGTCCGGCACGGAGTACCTGCTGATCGGATTCACCATCGTCGTCCTCGGCGGCTTGGGAAGCGTCTTCGGTACCTTCATCGGAGGGATGACGCTGGGGATCCTGCAGTCGATCGGTGCGGTGTTCCTCGGCGATGGATACCGAACCTTCTTCGGCCTGATCCTGTTCCTGCTCATCCTCGCCCTGCGCCCGCAGGGACTGTTCCGTACAGGCGTGCGCTCATGACAGCGGTTCAGGCGCCCCCGCCGCTACGCGAGCCACCGGCCCTGCGCCGTGTGCCGCCTCTGTGGCGCGAGCTCGGCGTGCTCGCCCTTGCCGGTGTCGCGCTGTTCCTCGTCCCCTACGTGGCGGGCAACTACGTGCTCCAGGTCGGTTACCTGATCCTGCAACTGGCGGCCCTGGCCACGGCATGGAACCTGCTCGCGGGCTATACGGGCATGGTGTCACTCGGTTCGGCAGCGTTCGTCGGTATCGGCGTGTACACGGTCGCGGAGTTCGACAACCACCTCTCGGTACCGCTGCCCGCTGCCTTCCTCATGTCCGGGCTGCTCGCAGCCGCGTTTGCCGTGATCGTTAGTCCGGCGATGTTCCGCCTGCGCGGGCTCTACTTCACCATAGGCACCCTCGCGCTCGCCGAGGCCCTGCGGATCTTCATGGTCAACAGCTCGATCTTCAAGGGCTCCATGGGGATCTTCCTCCAGGGCTCAGCCCCGAAACCATATGAGCTCTACTGGCTGGCGCTGGGCGCGGCCGTGCTCGCGACAGGTGCCGTCATCGTGATCCTGAGACGACCCCTGGCATTGCGGCTGCAGTCAATCCGTGACGATGAGGACGTTGCCAAGGTCATGGGCGTGCACACCTTCCGGACCAAACTGGTCGCGTTCGCCGTTTCGGCGTTCCTCATCGGGATCGTCGGGGGAATCCAGGCCCTGAACCTGGGCGTCGTCGAGCCGTCCGGTTCGTTCGGAATGTCGTGGACGGTGGACATCGTCATCGTGGCGATCATCGGTGGGCTCGGCACGCGGCTGGGACCGTGGGTCGGGGCCGTCTTCGCCGTCCTGCTCGGCGAGGTGCTGAAGGACTACTCCGAGGTCCACCTGGCCATCACCGGCATCGTCCTGGTGCTCGTGATCCGGTTCGCGCCGCGAGGGATCTGGGGAAGCCTCATGGCGCTCCTCGAGGGTTCGCGACGTCGGCGCCAGGGGGTGCGCCCATGAGCGACGACGTCCTGGCGGTTCGGGGCCTGACCCGCCGATTCGGCGGAGTCATCGCCGTCAACGACATCGATCTCGAGGTCCGTTCTGGCGAGGTCCTTGGGGTGATCGGCCCCAACGGCGCGGGCAAGAGCACGCTCGTCGGCCTGGTGTGCGGCGCGTTGAAGCCGACCGCCGGCACAATCGCGCTGGGCGGCGCCGACGTCACCTCCAAGGATGCCGCGCACAGGGCTCGCCTCGGAGTGGGCCGCACGCATCAGATTCCGCGTCCCTTCGCCCGGATGACCGTGCTGGAGAACCTGATGCTCGCCGCGAGCAGCGTGCCCGCCGGCCGTTCCCTGAAGGAGCGTCAGGCGGGCTGTGAGGCGATCCTCGAGCGCACCGGGCTCAGCGACTTCGCCGGTAGGCAGGCCGGCACGCTGACGCTCCTGCGGCGCAAGCGCCTGGAACTCGGCCGGGCGATGGCGCTGCGACCTCGCCTGCTCATGCTCGACGAGATAGGCGCCGGGCTCGTCGAATCCGAGACCCACGAGTTGATCGAGCTCATCCTCGACCTGCGGCAAGAGACGGAGTCGATGCTCGTCATCGAGCACGTGATGGACGTCATCACTGAATGCTGCGACCGCACAGCAGTGCTCGACTTCGGGAAGCTCATCGCCGTGGGAACGACGCGTGACGTCCTGGCCGACCCGACAGTCGCCGCGGTGTACCTGGGAACCGCGGCGGTCGAGCACGGCACTGGATCGCGGGCATCGGTCGCAGAGGAGGTGGTCGAGACCTTCCAGGACGTGACGTCGAGCAACCTCGGGCAGGTGGTTGTTGACGAGCGGACCGTTGCTTCGCTCGTCGACGTACGGACCACGGACCCGAACCGCCCGCTCCTGTCCGTGGAGAACCTGGCGGTGGGGTACGGCGGACTACGCGCATTGCGGGGGATCGATCTGACCGTGAACCACGGTGAGGTCGTGACCCTCCTCGGAGCCAACGGAGCCGGCAAGACCACGTTCGCGCACGCGGTGGCGGGAGCGCTGAGGCTGACGTCCGGGACCATCACCTTCGACGGTCTGGACATCGCCGGAATGAGGGCCGATCGGATCACCGCCCTGGGGCTCGCGCAGTGCCTTGAGGGTCGACGGATCTTCGCCAACCTGAGCGTCGAGGAGAACCTCGTCCTCGGTGCAGGGCGAGCGCGCGCGAACCTACGACGCGAACGACTCGACTCGGTCTACTCCATCTTCCCGATCCTGGCGGAGCGGCGGCAGCACAGCGGCCAGGCCATGTCCGGAGGGCAGCAGCAGATGCTCGCCATCGGGCGGGCGCTAATGTCCGCCCCCAAACTGCTCGTGTTCGACGAGATCTCCCTCGGACTGGCCCCCATCGCCGTCGATCGGCTGTACGAGGCTCTGGAAGCAATCAAGGCATCCGGGGTGGCCATGATCCTGGTCGAGCAGAACATCGCTCGCGGACTCTCCATCGCGCAGCGGGCCTACGTGCTGTCACAAGGTCGGATCGCCCTGCACGGGACAGCGGCTGAGGTCGCCGCCGATCCGAGCCTCGCGGCCCTGTACGTCGGTGAGACCCGCAGCACCTGACCCCAAGCCCCTGCTCATGAGAACGGAGCAATCGCGATGCAGCTAACCGATGTTGGTCCCCTGCTGGATCCAACCCCCCTCAACCTCGAGACCGGATACGAACGACTCCCCGACGGAGTACTGCACATAGCCGTCCGAACCGACATGCATGGCTGCACTGGGGAGATGTTCGAATGGTGGTTCCGGTGGCGCTGCGACACGCAGAAGTACGTCTGGTGGCATCCCGTCGACCACGTCTTCAGCGGATGGCAGGGGTCGCTCTCGGACGAAACGCATGTCGGCAGCGAGCACGTCGTCACCGAGTACTTCACTGGCCTTCCGGCGGACGACCTGATCATCCAGTTCCGCGACCCTGTGGAGTTCTTCGCGGCCGCGGACTACGCGGCCGCCCGCGAGTCAGGCCGCGTTTCGTGCGCCGTTCTCGGCCGAGTCGGATTCACGCACTTGCCTCCGCGGCTGCCGGACGGTTCCGTGCTCGGGGGTCGCCTCCTCCACGTCGGGCGCGACACGGACTGGGGGCTCGCACTTCGCAGCCACTTCTTCATCGGCCAGGACCTTCCGGCGGGCGGGGCCAGTCCAGCGGAGGTCGAGCAGATGGTCCCGGATGCCTTCGGCCGAGGCCTGCTCCAGCACGCCTACAACGAGTTCACGTTCCTGTCGCGGTTCCTCCCGTCGCTGTTCATCGCCGAGCATCGCGACGTGCGGGTGCCCATCGTCCCCTGGTGAACAGGTCCGGACGAACGGGAGAAGGGCCGGTGACTGGTGAGGACCCGGCCCTTCGCCCGTTCGGCCGGTGCCTGGCCGGGCCCTGACCTGACGGCTGCCTGGCAGAAGGGTCGTCATGGCTACCTCCGATCGCCGCCGATGAGCATCTGCCGAACAACGGCGACGGGCAGCAGCACCAGCAGCGCGGCGATCAGGAGGGGTGCGGCGAGCCCCAGCAGGAGGACGAGCCACACCGGCGAGGCGACGATCAGGAGGACCGCGAGGGCGACGAGTCCAGTCGCGTGGTCGCGGCGACGGAGCCCGTTGCCGCTCACGACTGGGACTCGGCGTTCAGCGAGCGCAGCACCAGACTCACGAGCCGGCGCTTGGAGCGCCGCTTGCCGGACTTGCGGCGGGTGCGGACCCCGACCTCGCGCGCGAACGAACGCAGGTCCGATCGGCTCAGGGACTTGAGGTCTTCGGCCGTGATCTCCCAGTCGCCCTCGTCAGGTTCGTCGTCCTCGTCGTCGGTCGGGTACGAGGGGACGGGCATGCGACCGCTGGACCAGCGGGCGAACACGTCCGTGAACACGTCAGCCATGCAGTCGTGCTCCTCGTCCGGGAAGGCACAGCCGGAGACGTAGCCATCGACGACGTCCGCCAGGTCTGCGTAGCAGCACTGCGTGAGCAGCCCCAGGAGCAGGTCGCGCAGCGGCCAGTCGACGACGGCTTCGGGATCGACTCCCTCGCCGTCGTAGATCGCCAGCAGGTCACGCCTCGTCCAGAGGTGCTCCTCGAGGACCGCGCACCGTGGTTGAACCGCAGGGCGCGGTCGAGGGAGTCACGCAGCGGCCATACCGGGTCGGTGCGGCCGACGAGCCGTACGGCCGACTCCATCGGCGCCTTCTGCAGCACGAACAGCCAGGGCTCGCCGTTCGGGAACACCCCTCCGAACCCGGCCACCCAGAAGGGCATGTGCGACGTGAGGAAGTCGCTCTCCACCTCGACGTGCTGGTCCTCGGGAAGCCGGATGAAGTGCCCGCTGACGATCTCGTCGCCCAGCTGAGCGTCGACAGCCCGGTTGTTCCAGATGCCGGTCATCCGGCTGCCGGTCGGGAAGCTCACCGTGGTGAAGAGGTAGGTCATAGCGTGAATCCCTCCGTGAGGTCCTCAGCGAGCCAGCTGCCGTCCAGCGCGCGGATCGACTGCGCGCAGGCGGCCAGGGTGGCCCGGCTGGTCTCGAAGTTGAGCCCGTCGAACTCCGCGACGTCGGCATCCGGGTCCGTGACGATCGAGAGTTCCAGCCCGACCCGGTCGTCGGTGCTGGACACGACGGCGAGCGTGAGGCCGAGCGCCTCGTCCTGCAGGGTGGCCACGGACACCTCCGGGTGGAAGTCGGCGGCCGCGGCGAACAGGAAGCGCGACAGCCGGTCCACGAAGCCCGGCTCGGCGGGACGCGACGAGGTACCACGCGTGGTAGTCGGGGCTCAGCAGCATCACGTCGAAGGCCAGCACCGGGAGGTCGGAGCCGAAGGCGTGGGCCGGCTGGATCTGGCTGCGCAGGAACACCGCCGCTCCCCCGTAGCCCGGCAGCCGGAACTGCGTGATCTCGTGGAAGTCGTCCATGGCATCGTGCGGAATCTGCATCGTCGTCCTCTCCCCTGGAACCGATTGTGCTCCGGGGGTCTGACATCTGGACGGCCTCGAACGGCACCCTGACGACCTCCGGATGTCAGACCCCCGCACGAGACTCACGACGGACGAACGAGGCGACGCAGCAGGCGGAGGAACCCAGTGGCGAAGTACGACGACTCCTGCTCGGCACTGGCCGTGGCCCTCTCGGCGGGCATCCCCGTGCTGCTCTGGGGCGGCCCGGGAGTCGGCAAGACCAGCGTGGTCGAGCAGATCGCCGCGCACCACGGCTGGCACCTCGAGACCGTCATCGCCTCGATCTGCGATCCCACCGACTTCAAGGGCATGCCCCGCGACGCCGGCGACCGCACCGTGTTCTCCCCGCCCGAGTGGGCCATGCGCACGGCCGAGGCCGGCGGCGGGCGTCGTCTTCCTCGACGAGATCTCCACCGCTCCCCCGTCCGTCCAGGCGGCCCTGCTGCGCCCGGTCCTCACCGGCATCGTCGGCGATCTCGAGCTGCCCGCCGGCACGCGCTTCGTCGCCGCCGCGAACCCGCCGAGCCAGGCCGCCGACGGCTGGGACCTCTCGGCGCCGCTCGCCAACCGGTTCGTCCACCTCGACGTGGGAGATGCCCGGCGCACGTCATCTCCGACGGGGTTCGTCTACGGGTTCGGGTCGATCACGGTGCCCGATGTCGACGAGGCGGAGGCCGCCGAGGCCGTCGGCGACGGCGATGCGATCCGTCGGGGCGTTCACTGCCGGCCCGCTCCGACCTCGTGCCACCAGATGCCCGATGCGCTCGGCCGAGCGCGGCATGGCCTGGCCCAGCCCGCGCTCGTGGGAGACGGGCGCTCGACTGCTCGGCTACGCCGCCGCCGCCGACGCCAAGGCGGGAGTCCGGCAGAAGCTGCTCGCCGGCTCGGTCGGGCCTGTCGGCCGCCCGCGAGTACCTCGCCTGGGAGCGGGCACTCGACCTGCCCGACGTCGAGGCCGCGCTCGCCGCCGGCGGCACGATCGACCTGCCCGCGCACCCCCGACAAGATCGTCGCGGTGTGCGGCTCGCTCGCCGCCGCGGTCCTGGCCGACCCCACCGCAGGAGCGCTGCGAGGCCGCCGTCAACGGCGTGCTCGTGGCCGTCGCGGACGCCGGTCACGTCGACCTCGCGACGGTGGCGCTGCGCCGCATCGCCGAGCCCGTGCGCTCGTCCGGCGCCGTGCTGTCCCCCGCAGGCCGTGCGCCACTTCGGCGGGCTGTTCTGCGAAGATGGGCCGCTCAAGGCGGCGGCATGACGCGCGCCAAGGCCACCGGACAGCTGACCCGCACCGTCGTCGACGACCTCACCGACGCCCAGCGGGCCGACGCCCGCACCTGGATGCAGGCGGCCCGGGTCTGGTCGATCGAGCGCTACCCCTACCTCGACACCGCCGCTCACGTCGATGCTGCTCGTCGACGCTCCGGGCCTGGGCACGGTCGCCGTCGACGCCCGCTGGCGGCTCTACTACGACCCGGCCCGCGTCCTCGACATCCAGCGCGAGCACGGCATCGAGGTCCTGGCCAGCGACTGGGTGCACGAGGTCATGCACCTGCTGCGCGACCATCCGACGCGCTGGGATGGACATGCGCGAGCCGCCCGGCAGCAGCCCGGTGTTCAACTTCGCCGGCGACGCCCACGTCAACGGCGACGTCGCCGAACTGGGCCTGCCCATCCTCGACACCGACGTCACCTTCGACCGCCTGCCGCCCGAGGCGGGCTGCACCCGCGCGATGACGACGGAGGAGGTCTACCACCGACTGCTGCCCGTCGCCGTGGTGTCGATCGGCTCGACTGCGGCTCCGGAGCCGGCGGCGACCAGCGCGGCTGGGAGCAGCCCATCACCGACGAGCAGCGACGACGGATCGCTCGGCGCCGACGCAGGCCGACGTCGTCCGGGAGGAGACGGCCCGCAAGGTGCGCGCTCGGCGGCGAAGGACCGCGGCGACGCGTCCCCCGGCCTCGCGTCCTGGGCCGGGCAGTACCTCGAGCCCAGCGTCGACTGGCGCGCCGAGCTGCGCAGCGTGGTGTCGCGGCGTCTGGGCCAGCGCGGCCGGCATCACCGACTACACGTTCACCCGGCCTCGCACGCCGACGGGTGCCCGGCTTCACCCTCCCCGGCATGGTCGGGCCGGCGCCCGCCCGCGTCGCCGCCGTGATCGACACGTCGGGCTCGATGACCACGGAGGAGCTCGCCCAGTGCCTCGGCGACCTGCTCGGCCTGGTCCGCTCGGTCGCCGGCGACGGGGCGGCGGTCACGGTGATGACCGTCGACATGCGGGTGATCGACGTCTCACGGTTCGACGCCCGGCAGATGCCGGGCCTGCGGCTGCGCGGCGGCGGCGGGACGGACATGAGGGTCGGTCTCGACGCGTGCGCGCGCTGCGGCCCGCGCCCGAGGTGGTCGTCGTGATGACCGACGGCGAGACCCCGTGGCCGGACACCCCACCGCCCGGGCTCGAGGGCGCCACCGTGATCGCCCTGGTGACGCGAGCCGAAGCCATCCCGCACGTGCCCGGCTGGATCCGGTGATCAGCGCCGGGTAGTGCCGAGCGCCACGTCGAGGATGCGGGCACTCACCTCGGCCCGCACGCGGTCGTCCGCGTCGGATGCCAGCATCGCCAGCGTGGCGTCGTCGACGTCGGGATGCCGGGCCACCGCCGTGCGGACCTGCGGCCGCGAGTCGTGCGCGGCCGAGGCGAGGTGCCGGGTCAGCAGCGCGCGCAGGTCGTCGGGGTGCAGATCCGGCAGGGGGTGCGCGGCGAGCCAGTCCCACGGCGCGCGGCCGAGCCGCTTGCGCGCGGCCGCCACGACCGTGCGCAGCTCCTTCGCGCGCTGAGCGGCCGCCTCTGTCTCCCCGGCCTGCGCCCGCCGGGGGCGCGGAGAGCCGCTCAGGGTCAGCAGGGCACGGAACTGGCCCTCGGCGGTGCACGACGGGTGCTCGGCCGCGACGAGCACCACGGACGCGTCGCCGCAGGCCTCGTCGACCGCCTCGGCCGGGCAGGCCTCGTTGCGGAGGGCGGCGATGCGCACTCTCCGGTCGTTGTCGAGCAGGGCCCGGCGAGCCAATCCCGCGGGTGATGCGAGGGCGTGCATGGCCGCGCGGAGCCGCACGGACTCGTCCTCGTCCTCCAGCAGCAGGTCGATTGCGTCCGCGGGGGACTGCTCGTGCGCGGCCACCTGCCGCCGCACCTTCTCACTCGTGTCGGCCGCAGCAGTGGCGAGCGCG
>CAVTOM010000003.1:0-145369 GCA_963736365.1 uncultured bacterium
CCGTGGCGATCGCGCGCGCCGTGCTGTGGAACTCCAGGATGGTCATCCTCGACGAGCCGACCGCAGCCCTGGGCGTGGCCCAGACCGAGCAGGTCCTCAATCTCGTGCGACGCCTCGCCGACAACGGCCTGGGCGTCGTCCTCATCTCGCACAACATGAACGACGTCATGCAGGTCGCGGACAACGTGGCCTGCCTCTACCTCGGACGGATGTGCGCGCAGGTGCCGAAGTCCGCTGTCAACCGCTCGACGATCGTCGAGCTGATCACCACCGGGCGATCCGGCGACATGGGCCTGCAACCCGAGGTTGCGGCCGCGGGAGGTGTGGTGTGAGCACCACGGAGCAGACCACGGACGTCGACGTTGCCGCTGCGGGCGACACCGGGCGGTATCGGCCAGGCGGTCGGCGACTACTTCACGCGGGTCAAGGGCGGTGACGTCGGCTCGCTGCCGGCGGTCCTCGGTCTGATCGTCCTGTTCGGCTTCTTCACGCTGATGAAGCCGGACACCTTCTTCTCGATCTTCAACTTCGCCAACCTGCTGAACCAGTCGGCGGCGATCATCGTCCTGGCGATGGGACTCGTGTTCGTCCTGCTGCTCGGCGAGATCGACCTGTCCGCCGGCTTCACGGCCGGAACCGCTGCGGCAGTGCTCGCGGTCGCCATGTCGTCGTGGGGCATGGCCGTGGCCCGTCGCGCTGGTCCTGGGCCTGCTCACCGGCACCGTGATCGGCTTGATCATCGGCGTCCTGGTCGCCCGACTCGGCATCCCGTCGTTCGTCGTCACGCTGGCGATGTTCCTCGCGCTGCAGGGCGTCATGCTGCTGATCATCAGCGAGGGCGGCACCATCCGACTGCGCAGCGACGAACTGATCGCCATCATGAACAAGAACATGCCGCTGTGGGCCGGATGGCTGCTGTGGGCGGTCGTCATCCTCGGCTACGCGTTCGTCGGGCTGGCGCAACATCGCCCGTCGCAGGAAGGCCGGCCTCAAGTCGACCTCGACGTCGGTCTGGGCGGCGAAGGTCGTGCGCGCTAGCCGTGCTGTTCGGGGGGCTCGTGTTCCTGCTCAATCAGCAGCGGCAGATCGTCCGCCCCGGCAAGATCGCCTGCCTCTCGAACGATCCGCCCGACCCGGCCGGCTGCATCCCCGTCATCGAGGGCGTGCCGTGGGCGGTGCTCGTCGTGCTGGTGCTGCTCGTCGGACTCACCTTCGTGCTCAGCCGGACCTCCTTCGGCCGCCACATCTACGCGGTCGGCGGCAACGCCGAGGCGGCGCGGCGCGCGGGCATCAGCGTGAAGATGATCAAGATCTACTGCTTCATGATCTGTTCGACTCTGGCCGCCGTGGCCGGCGTGCTCATCGCCTCGCGTGACAACTCGGTGTCGCCCACCACCGGTGGCGCGCAGACCCTGCTGTTCGCCGTGGGTGCGGCCGTCATCGGCGGTACGAGCCTCTTCGGCGGCAAGGGCAAGGTCATGGACGCCGTTATCGGCGGCCTGGTCATCGCGGTCATCGCGAACGGCCTGCCCCTGATCACGCAGCAGTCGGGCATCCAGTTCGTTGTCACCGGCCTCGTGCTGCTCGTCGCAGCCAGCGTCGACGCGATCTCGCGGAAGCGCTCCACCCCCTCATAGGAACGGATTGGTCGGCAGGAGCATGGTTCCACGCACCGCGGCGACCCAGGACGACCTTCGACGCCACAACCGCGCGCGCCTCCTTCGGCGACTGCACGAGAGTGGTGCGGCGAGCCGCTCCGATCTCGTGGCGTTCTCCGGGTTGAACCGCAGCACGGTCGGCGTCCTGGTGTCCGAGCTGGCCGACGTCGGCCTCGTCACCGAGGTGGCGGGCTCCGCAGGCCAGGTCGGTCGGCCGTCGCTGATGGTGCAGCCGGCCGCCGAGTCCGCCGTCGTCGTCGCGTTCGACCTGAGGGTCGAGCGGACGGTCGTCGCGCTCGTCGGTCTCGGCGGGACCGTGCTCGTGCGCAAGGAGCAGCGGCACAAGCGCGCCAGCTACACCGCGCAGACCGCGACCCGCAACATCGTCACGCTGATCGAGCAGGTGCTGCGTCAGGCGCCGCCGACGGCGTCCTGGGTGGGCGTCGGGGTCGGCGTGCCCGGCATCGTCGACCACGTGGACGGCCGGGTGCGCCTGGCCCCCAACCTCGGCTGGGCGGATGTGCCCTTGGGCGACATGGTGCGCGACGCGATCCGGTCCGTGCACGGCTTCACGCCCGAGGTCGCGATCAGCAACGACGCGGACCTCGGCGCGGTGTCGGAGCACGTGCGGGGCGTGGGGGCGCACAACCGCAACCTCATCTACCTGTCGGGCGAGGTCGGCATCGGCGGCGGCATCATCATCGACGGCCGACCCATGACCGGTGCCGGGGGCTACGGCGGCGAGGTCGGGCACATGGTGGTCAACCCCGACGGCGAGCTGTGCAGGTGCGGGACCCGCGGCTGCTGGGAGACCGAGATCGGACGCGACGCGGTGCTGCGACGGGCCGGCCTGGGCGGCGACCAGGTGGAGGTGGCTGATGTCATCGCGGCCGCCAGCGCGGGCAACCGCACGGCACAGGCGGCGATCGAGGACGTCGGTGAGTGGCTGGGCATCGGGCTGGCCAACCTGGTGAACCTGTTCAACCCCGAGGTCGTCGTGCTGGGCGGCCACTTGCGGCTGCTCTTCCCACTCGTCAGCGGGACCGTCTATCGGCGCATCCACTACGCGCTGCCGGCGACGCGCGATCAGGTGCGCGTGGAAGTGCCGGCGCTGAGTGGTGACAGCACCCTGCTCGGTGCCGCGGAGACCGCCTTCGACGGGCTGCTCTCGGATCCGATTCGCGTGCTGTCGCACGCGCACCATGCCGTCGCCTCCTGACGCGGTGGTCCGCCTCGCGGTCGGGGACGCCGCGATCGACGTGGACCTCTTGGCGGGCGCTCGGGCGACGCGGTGGCAGGTGGGCGAGCACCAGCTGCTGGCAGCCTTCGGACGCGGACCCGTGCACTACGGGATGTACCCGATGGCGCCGTGGGCCGGTCGTGTGCGCGAGAACCGGGTGTCGTGGCAGGGGGAGACGTTCGACCTGCCCGTCACCCAGGACGGCTGGGCCCTGCACGGCACGGCGCTCATGGGAGAGGCAACCGTCCTGGACCAGGACCACGAGCCGGACCGCGCCCGACTCGTGGCGCGAATCGCGGACCACCCGGGCTGGCCCTGGCCGGCGATCGTGGACATCACGTGGGACCTGCGCCCGCAGTCGCTGACGACGACCATCGAGGTGCAGGCGCTGGTGGAGCCGTTCCCCGTCGTGTCGGGGTGGCACCCGTGGTTCCGTCGTCGCCTGGATGCGGGCGGTGCGGCCCAGTGGACGCTCTCCGCGACGGGGCGGCTCGAGCGCGGCGCAGACCACCTGCCGACAGGTGAGGTGGTCGACTACGACCCGGCCGCCGGTCCGTTCGACGACGCATTCGTCGTTCCCAGCGGGCAGGCGAACGTGACGTGGCCCGGGGTGCTGGACCTGGCGATCGAGTCCGACGGCGGCTGGTACGTCGTGTTCGATGAGTTGCCTGGATGCGTGTGCGTCGAACCGCAGAGCGGGCCGCCGGACGGGCTGCGTGACGGGCCTGGTCACACCGTCGCCGTGGCCGCGCCCGGCCGACCGCATCGCCTCGTCACGACCTGGTCCTGGCGGTAGCCCCACCTCCCCGTTGAGTGGCGGGACGTGTACGCGACACGCCGGTCCGGAACGCGCACAACCCGCCACTCAACGGACGGAGTGGGCGGCCGGAGGGTCGAGTCGGACGACGGTGCCGGTGGCCGCGGACTGGTGGGCGGCGTCGATCACGCGGGCTGTCTGGATCGCGTCCTCGACGGGCACGGGCACCGGCGCGAGGCCTCGGATGGCCGCAGCCGTCTGGGCGTAGAAGACCGGCCACGCGCCGCGCTCGAGCGGGAGGCGGACGTCCGTCGAGGTGTCGGACCCGTCGAAGGTGCGCAGGACGGCGTCGGTGCCCGGCAGTCGGCTGCCCCAGTCGGACGACGTGGGGTCGCCACCGGCCGCAAGCTCCGGCTCCTGGCTGTCGCTGGCGTCGATCCGCAGCCCGCCGCGTGTGCCGAGCAGCGTCATGCGGGGTTCGACGAACGCCTGCGCCTGGCCCACCGTCAGGATGCTGAGCGCGCCCGACGTGTGGGTGAGGACGACGGTGGTGTCGTCGTCGGTGGGGTCGCCCGGACGGACCGAGCGCAGCCACGCCCCCACGCTGGCCACCGGACCCATCAGCTGCAGGGCCTGGTCGATGACGTGAACGCCGAGGTCGTAGAGCATCCCGCCCATGTCCTCGGGTGCCGCGGAGCCGCGGAAACCGGGCTTGAGGGCGACCCGCATCTTCACGATCCGCGACTCGAACCGGTGCACCGTCCCGAGCGCGTCCGTCGGCCGCGACCTGGAGGGCGGTGCGGAAGTCGCTGTCCCACCGTCGGTTCTGGAAGGGGACGAGGAGTCGGTTCCGCGAGGCGGCGAGGTCGGCCAGCGCACGGGCCGCCTCGGCGGTGGGGGCGATCGGCTTGTCCAGGACCACGTGCAGCCCGGCCTCGAGCGCGGCGGTCGCGAGGGGCACGTGGCCCGCGTTGCCGGTGCTGATGACGGCCAGGTCGTGACCGGCCGACCAGGCCTGCTCGGCGGAGGCGTAGACCCGGGCGCGCGGGTAGGCGGCCGACGCCTGGGCGGCCCGACCGGGGTCGGCGGTCACGATCGCGTCGAGCGACAGCCCCGGCGCGGCCGTGACCAGCGGCCCGTGGAAGACGCGTCCGCCGAGGCCGAAGCCCAGCAGGACCACGGACAGGGGACGCACGGCGGACTCAGGCATGCCGCGAGTAAACCACCCTCACCCCTCGTTGAGTGGCGGGTCGTGGGCGCCTGCGGGGCCGTCGACACGCCCACAACCCGCCACTCAACGAAGGAAGGGAGGGGTGGTAGGAAATCCGAGAAACGGAAGTCCTGTGCGCATGACAAGGCCGTCATGATGCGGCACAATGATGGCGTCGTCCCCCCCCGGACGGCACAGTTCGTGGTTTCGGTCACGGGCTGCGAAAACCCGCGCGACAGCCCCCCAGCCGCGCGGGTTTTCTCTGTCCGGAGTCAGGTCAGGTGCGGTAGACGTAGACCCGCGTGCCGAGGTCCACTCGGTCGAACAGCCATCGGGCGCGGTCGTAGTCCCGCAGGTTGACGCAGCCGTGCGATCCGCCGTTGTAGCCGTCGCGGGCGAAGTAGGGCGAGTAGTGGACGGCCTGCCCGCCGCTGAAGAACAGCGCGAACGGCATGGACGTCCGGTACAGGCTGGAGACGTGGTAGCGGCTCTTGCGGTTCACGCGGAAGACGCCCTCGCGGGTCTCGGCCCCGACGAAGCCGAACCGAGCGTCAAGCGTGAGCACGGGTCGGCCGTCGACGACGTAGCGCACCAGGCGCCGCGTCTTGTCGATGCAGATCGAGGTCTCTGCAACGCAGGCCTTGGGCAGGCGTCCGACGGTCCCGGCCATCTGCTCCAGCAGGTCCCAGGTGCCCGGGCCGATCACGCCGGTGGGCCGGAACCGGTACTTGGCCTGGAACGCCTTGATCGCCGCCGTCGTCGAGGCGCCCAGGACCTCGCGATCGAGGTTGCCCGCGGAGATCGCGTAGCCGAGCCACTGCAGCCGTTCCTGCGCCACCCGCACCCGCCAGCCCTGCGCGCCCTCGCGCAGGGGCAGGCGACTGGCCTCGACGGCCGCTGGGCCAGGGCCCGGATCAGGCTCGGGGGTCGTCGTCGGAACCGGCGGTGCGGGCGTCTCGGCCGGCGGTGCGGGCGTCTCGGTCGGAGCGGGCGCGCCCGACGCCGGTGGGGGCGCGGGCTCCTCCGCTCGCGCGACCGGTGCGACCACGACCGCCAAGGCGGCCAGACACGCGGCGGCGGCGCTCATCGCGCGCCCGCTGCGGGCACGGCGGTGGTGGGTCGACACCGCACCAGCGTACGTCGCCGCGCCCGTCCCGGAACTGCCGCCGGTGGGCATGCTCAGCCGGGCAGGGTGAGATCGAACGCGCACCCGTCGGCGGTGTTGCGTGCGCTGACCGTCCCGCCGTGCGCCGCCATGACCGCCTGCACGAAGGCGAGCCCGAGGCCTGCGCCGTCGCCCGGGGTGCGCGCCGCCGACCCACTCCAGCCCAAGTCGAACATCCGCGACAGGTCCTCGTCGGGGATCCCCCCGCACTGGTCCGCGACCGAGACCACGACCTGGCCCACCGATGCGGTCAGCGGTGACGCTGACGGCACCGCCGGCCGGTGTGTGGCGCAGGGCGTTGACGATCAGGTTGGACAGCGCGCGCGACAACTCGCGGTGGTCAGCCCGCACGACAAGCCCGGCATCGGCCTGCCCCCGCAGGCTGACCTGCTGGGCGCGCGCCAGCGGCTCCGTCGTCGCGATGGTGTCGGACACGAGGTCGCCGACATCGAGGTCGTCAAGGGCCAGCGGGAGCGTCCCGGACTGGAGCCGCGACAGGGCCAGGAGGTCGTCGACCATGGACGAGAGCCGGTCGACCTCCGTGCGCAGCTGCCGGTAGTAGCGCTGCGGATCCGGAGCGACACCGTCCTCGAGCGCCTCGGTCATCGCCCGCATGCCCGCGAGGGGGGTGCGCAGGTCGTGGCTGATCCACGAGGTCATCTCCCGTCGTCGTTGCTCAAGCTCGCGGTCCGCGGCGAGCTCCGCGGCCGCAGCGGCGGCCGCGCGGGTCTGCTCGTCGAGCCGACGGGCGGCCACGATGCCGAAGGCGATGGCCAGGGGGAACGCGGCCACCACGATCCATGCCAGGAGCGTCAGGTCGTGGCTGGAGATGAACATGGCCCGGCCCGACACGACGAGCGCTGCCGCCACGGCCAGAACGGGGACGAGGGGGGCAGCGACGGTGGCCAGTCGCGGCGACCGCCGGCCCAGCCACGTGACGGCCGCGAGCCCGACGAGCCCGGTGACCGTCGCGGTGCCGGCCGCGATGAGGACCGCCTCGACCTCGGACCTCATGCGGCGTTCCAGCGGTAGCCGATGCCCCACACCGTGACCAGCCGCGTGGGAGTGCTCGGGTCCGCCTCGACCTTCTCCCGCAGCCGCCGCACATGGACGGTCACCGTCGTGAGGTCGCCGAAGTCCCAGCCCCAGACGTCGGTGAGCAGCTGCTCGCGCGAGTACGCCTCGCCGGGGTGGGCCAGGAAGTGGGCGAGCAGGTCGAACTCGCGGGCGGTGAGAGCAAGCGGCTGGCCGTCGATCGCGCAGGTGCGTGCCAGTGGGTCGAGCAGCAGGTTGCCGTCGTGCCGAGGCTGGGCGGCGGTCGGGGGGGCGACGCGACGCAGGATGGACGCCACGCGGAGCACCAGCTCGCGCGGGGAGAACGGCTTGGCCAGGTAGTCGTCCGCGCCCGAGTCGAGCCCGGCTATGCGGTCCTCCTCCTCGCCGAGGGCCGTCAACATGATGATGGGCACGTCGGGGCGATCGGCGCGGAGCCGGCGGCAGACCTCGAAGCCGTCGAAGCCGGGCAGCATGACGTCGAGGATGACGATGTCGGGATTGCCGCGAGCAGCGACGATGGCGTTCGGACCGTCGGGAGCCTCCAGCACCTCGTGGCCGGCCTGGCGCAGGTAGGCCACCACCACCTCGCGCACGGTGGGGTCGTCGTCGACGACGAGGACGGTGGGCACCGGTTCAGAGTAGACGGCCCGCAGCACGATCTCGTCCGCTCGGACGGGGCCGTAAGGGGTTGGTAATGATCTCGGCGCCCTGCCAGTGCTCCGATGGGGTGTCATGGGGGCATGACAAACCACCGCACCCTCATCATCCGTCTCGCCGCCCCGCTGGCGACTGTCGCTGTCCTGCTCACCGCCTGCGGGTCCACCGGATCCGGGGACGATCCCGCGACCTCGTCAGCCACCATGGAGGCCGGGACGATGGCGCCCAGTCCGATGGAGTCCGAGGCGATGGAGTCCGAGGCGATGGAGTCCGAGGCGATGGAGTCCGAGGCTGCGATGGCAGCCGGCGGGTACATCACGCTCGCCGAGTACGAGGGCAGCAAGGACATGTACGCCGACAGCGATGTCGTGCTGTTCTTCGCGGCTGACTGGTGCCCGACGTGCCAGGAGGCGACCGCCAATCTCGAGGCCGACCCCGCCGCGATCCCGTCCGGTCTGGCGATCGTGCGCGTCGACTACGACGACTCCGACGACCTGAAGCAGAAGTACGGCATCACCGTGCAGCACACGTTCGTTCACGTGGACGCCGATGGCAACGAGCTCGCGAAGTGGAACGGCAGCGTGACCGCTGACGAGATCGCGGAGCAGACCGCCTGATGCTCCTGTTCCTCGGCGCCGTCGTCGCCGGGGTCCTGACCACGCTCGCTCCCTGCGTGCTGCCGATGCTGCCCGTCATCGTCGGCGGCTCGCTCGGCCCGTCGTCGGCTCAGGCCCGGCGGCGGGCCTACGTCATCACCGCATCCCTGGGCCTGTCGATCGTCGTCTTCACCCTCATCCTCAAGGCGAGCACGGCCCTCATCGGCATCCCCAGCGAGGTGTGGCAGTGGATCAGCGGGGGGATCCTGATCGTCCTGGGCGTGGTGTCGCTCTTCCCCGGGATCTGGGACCGCATCTCGGCGGCGCTGCGACTCCAGGAGCGATCGACGAGGCGCCTGGCCTCCGCGCGCCAGCAGCAGGGCATGGGCGGTGCGGTGCTGACGGGTGCGGCGCTGGGTCCGGTGTTCTCGTCCTGCTCGCCCATGTACGGCTACGTGATCGTGACGGTGCTGCCGGCGTCGCTCGCGCAGGGGATGATCCTGCTGCTCGGCTACGTCGTGGGCCTGTGCGTGACCTTGCTGGCGATCGCCCTGCTCGGTCAGCGATTCATCGGCAACGCCCGCTGGGCTGCCGATCCGCACTCGTGGTTCCGCCGCGGACTGGGGATCGTCTTCATCCTGGTCGGCATCGCGATCGCCTTCGGCTTCGACAAGGACGTCCAGGCGTGGGTGATCGAGAACTCCCCGATCGCGCCGTGGGAGCTCGACTCCGGGTTCATCCCGGGGAGCTGATCGAGGCTGCGGCGCCGTCCTCGAACCAGCGCGGCGACGTGGTGCGCGGGGGGAACAGTCGTTGGGGCCACACGACGATGCGCGGCTCCCCTCGCAGGTTGGCCTCGTGGGCCCGACGCAGGGCGGCCGACAGCTCGGTCACGTGCGTCACCGTCTCGGCGCCGATCCCGAAGGCCGCGCCGAGTGCATGCCACTCCGGCGTGACGAGGTCCACGCCGCGCTCGGGATGCCCGAACACCTGCTGGTCGAAGCGCAGCATCCCGTAGCCGCCGTCGTCGACCACGAGCAGTGTCACCGGCAGCGACTCCTGCGCCATCGTCGCGAGCTCGCCGAGGGCGAACATCGGGCCGCCGTCCCCGCAGACGGCCAGGGTCGGAATGCCGACCGAGGCCGGCCCGATGGCGGCCGGGAGTGCGTAGCCCAGCGTGCCCCACCCGACGGGGTACTGCAGCCGCCGGGGACGGGGCTGCGAGCTGTAGCCGCCCACCCAGTACGCCCCGACGGCCATGTCGCATACGACGGCGCCGGCGTCCGGCCAGCCGGCGTCGACCTGATCGACCCACGCGATGGCGGGTGCCGTGCGGGGATCGCGGGCGAGCCGCTCGACGATGCGGGAACGGATCGATGCCGTGTCGGCCCAGGGCGCGCGTTGCGGCGACCCCCATCTGGTCGAGCGACTCCTCCAGCGCGGCGAGGCCCAGCGCGACGTCGGCGTGGATGACGCAGTCGAAGTCGACGGTGCGGTCGATCATGGCCCCGAGCGTCAGCGCGGCCCGGCGCGGTGGCAGGTCCACCCGCCAGTTCTTGGTGTTCATCCCGTCGAAGGAGGAGCCGAGGACGAGCAGGAGGTCGGCATCGGCCAGGACGGCGCCGACCTCGGGCTCGTGGACCGGGGCGTCGACGAGGAGCGGGTCGCCGGCGAGCAGGCCCCGACCCGCGAAGCTGGTGAGGACGGGTGCCCCGAGTCGTTGCGCGAGCGCCCGGGCGGCCGCCTCCGCGCCGGCGGTGACAACCCCGCCACCGAGCCACAGCACGACGCGCGGCGACATGCGGACCAGCTCGGCGAGGTCGGTGACCTCATGCGGATCGGCGTCGGGGGCCGGCAGCCGCGGGATGTGCGGGATGGCGGCGGTCCACGACTCGCCCAGCACGTCGGTCGGGATCCCGACGTAGCCGCCCACGGGCGGTGGCCCCCAGGCGTCGCGCAGCGCGAGGACGGTCGACGCGATCGCCTCCTGGCGCGTGCGAGCACGCCGGGCGGTGGCCCCGAAGGCCTCGAACAGCGCGCCCTGGTCGGCCATCTCGTGCAGGATGCCGCGCGGGCCGGCGGGCGACCGCAGTGCGGCGCTGACCTCGCTCGCCAGCACGAGCATGGGCGACCCGCTCACGAACGCCTCGCCGAAGGCGGCCGCGACATTGGCTGCCCCCGGCCCGCTCGTGACGAGCACGGCGGACGGCGTGCCGGTGGCACGGTAAAGGCCGTCGGCCGCGTACCCGGCGGACTGCTCGTGCCGCACGCCGATGATGCGCGGGGCATCCTCGGGGTCCGCATCCCAGAACGGGAGGTTGTGCACGCCTGGGATGCCGAACGCGCGGGTCACGCCGTGGCGATGCAGCAGCGTGAGGATCGCGGCGGCGACGGACGGCGCTCCGGTCATGCCTACGCCCCTACGCGCGTGACTCGAACATGCCCAGCAGCGCGGCCACCCCGAGCACACTGCGCGGGGCGTAGGCCGCCCGCCACAGTCCGCCGTGGTTGGCGCCCTGCGCGAACAGGTCCATCGGATTCGACAGGGGGGTCGCCGGGTTGGCCGCCGCTGAGGGGTTGCGCAGGTCGTGCACGAGGAGCGCGGCCATGAGCGTCGTCGAGGTGGCGGGGTCGAACACCTCGACGCCGAACCGGCCCGCCCCGGCGTACGCGGCCGCGAGCGCGCGGTTCTTGACGACGGACTGCGTGCGGGTGGCGGGCGCGAGGTTCAGCGACACCGGGGTCCCGGCCGCACGGGCGACGAGTGCCCGCCACCGCTGCAGGCGCTTGGCGAGGGCGTAGTTGGGACCCTGCTGGGGCACGAGCGAGTCGTTGATGCCGAACTCGAGGCCGTCGGCGGCGACGAAGGTCTCGCGGTAGTTCGGCTCGAACTGCCGCATGAGGCGCAGCGGGCTCTGGAGCAGTCCGCTGAGCCCACGCGAGTCCCAGCGGCGCCGGGACTCCTCGACAGCAGCCATCGGGACCATGAAGACGTCGGTCGGGGTGGCGAGGAACGCGAGCGTGATGTCGTCGCGCTGTGCCAGCAGGCGCACCGCCAGGGCGTCGGCCGCCATCGACAGCAGGACGTGCGCGGCGCCGTCGGCGTAGGCGTAGGTGCCCAGGACGAACGGCTGCTCGATCTCGGCCAGCCAGACGCCCAGTTCCGGCGTGCGGCGCAGGAGATCGGCTCCCGCCTTCGCGGCGACGGTCATGTCGTCGTCGGGGTGCACGTGGCCGCCGACGACGAAGGGAGGCGCGCCCGATGCGTCGAGGGCGATCGGGATGCGCAGCGACCCGGCGGTGCTGCGCGTGATCTGGATCAGTCGCTGCCACAGGTCGGGCCGCGGCAGGTCGACCGCGTGCACGCGCGCACCCCAGCGCAGCAGCGACCGCGTGGGCCCCATCTCGGCGCCGGCCCCCAGGATCGCGATGTCGACGTCGCGCAGGTCGAGCCAGTCGGGGTTGTCGAGCACGAGCGTCAGGGCCTCGCCGAAGCCCGGCTCGGCGATGCCGTCGCTCACCCAGCGCTCGATCTGCCGCCTCAGGTCGTCGCCGAACAGCCGGCGCCCGCGGTAGGGCAGCGACAGCTCGGTCTCGGCCGGGATGACGCCCTGGACGGTGACCGATCCGAAGCCGGTGGTGGCGAACTGCTCCATGGCCGTCGACAGCGGCAGCGTCTGCCCGCCGCGCACGAAGTCGAAGCGTCGATGGGCGGAGTCCAGGCCGTCCCGGGAGACCAGGACAGCTGCCTCGGGCGTCATCGCTGCGGCCCTCACGATGTCGCGCAGGGGACCGATGTAGCCGCCGCGCCAGTCGGACGTGTGCTCGATGCGGGCGGCCAGGACGGGGTCGACGCCGCGGATGCTGTCGGCGAAGACCGCCCGCCCGGTGGCGCTGGTGCTGCGCCGGCCGTCCCCACCCTCGGGGAACGCCACACCCTCGGTGGAGGATCGGGCGCCGTCTGCCATTTTCGGAGGATAGCCAACCCGCTCAGTGCTGGGCGCACATGGTGCTGCCCAGCTCGGCGGCGACGGCCAGCGTGATGCGCACGTCATCGGATGTGGTGCGGAAGTTGGTGAAGCAGGGGCGCAGCCAGATCTGCCCGTCGATGACCGCAGGAGACACGAAGACGCGTCCGTCGTGCTGCATCGCCCGGCACAGCGCCTCGTTGTGGACATCGATGTCGGGGCACCCCGGCACCACATGCCGGATCGGGACGATGGACAGCTGAGGCTCGTGCTCGCGCGTCTGGAAGTCGGGGTGCGCACCGGCCAGCCCGTACAGCAGCCGTGCCTGCGCCAGGTTCCCTTCGATGGCGGCACGGAAGGCCTGGGCCCCGTGGACCCGCAGCGCCAACCAGAGCTTGAGCGCGCGCAACGGCCGGGAGTACTCGAGCGTGACGTCGACCGCGTTGAGGTTGTCGTCCTCATGCGGGATGTAGTCCTCATCGTGCGAGAACACCGCTGCGAGATCGGCGGTGCGCCGGACGAGCACAGCACTGCAGGCCTTGGGGACGAACATCCACTTGTGCGCATCGACGCTCAGTGAGTCCACCCGGTCGAGGCCGGCGAACCGAGGCGCGCTGGTGGGCGCGGCTGCCGCCGGCAGCCCGTAGGCGCCGTCGACGTGCAGCCACACGTCGCGCTCCTGGCAGACGTCCGCGATCGCGTCGATCGGGTCCACGGCCCCGGTGAGGGTCGTGCCCGCGGTGGCCACGACCGCCAGCGGCGTGATGCCGACGGCGACGTCGGAGTCGATCGCGTCGGCCAGCGCCTCGGGGCGCATGCGACGACGCTCGTCGATCGCGATGGGCCGCACGTTGTCGCGTCCGATCCCGAGGAGCTCGGCGGCACGCGTCAGGGAGTAGTGGGCCTCCGCGGAGCAGTACAGCGTGGCCCGGCGGTCGTGCATCCCCGTGGTGCGGCTGCCGGGAAGGGCACGCTCGCGGGCCGCCGCGAGCGCCGTGATGTTGCTGATCGTGCCTCCGCTGGTGAAGGAGCCGCTCGCCGCCGGGAAGCCGAGGAACTGGGCCAGCCAGTCGATCGCCTGGCGTTCCAGCTGCGATGCTGCACGGGCGTCGAGGGCGAGGTTGATGTCGTAGGAGTGCGCGAGCAGGTCCGCGAGCGCCCCGACCTCGAGGCCGCTGGAGCCGATGTAGGCGAGATACCGCGGACGCGACTGCGCCAGGGACGCGTCGAGCACGTCGGCGGCGAGGTCGAGCCCGGCGATGACGTCGCCGGGGCCCTCGGGGAGGTCCTCGAGGAGGCGGGCGACCAGTTCCGGCGACGGGATCGTCTCGACCTCCCGGGCCTGGTCGAAGTCGCGCCAGGCGCGCGCGACGATCTCGGCGGCGTGCGCCAGCGCCGGCTCGCGCTGGTCGCCGAGCGACAGGGGACGGGTCATGACCCTGAGCGTGCCATGAGGCGCGCGCGATAGGGGGCGAGATCCCGGGTGCGGTCGACGCCGACGACGCCGACAAGACCGCTGTCGTCCAGGTACTCGACGATGCACGGGCCGTCGAGGTCGCCGTCGACGAGGTGTACCCGGTCGGCGATGCCGGGCATCCCGAAGGACTGGACCTGGTGCTCGTACTGGTCGGACCAGAACGAGGGCATCGCGGTGAAGGGGCCGCGATCCGGCTCCCGGCCGTCGAGCAGCGCAGCGAGGGTGGCCCCGGCCCGGCGCCCGGTCTCGGTGGGCATGTTCCAGTGCTCGACGCGCCGCGCGATCGGTCCGAAGAGGGCGTTGGGGTGGCGGGCGAGGTCACCGACGGCCACCGTGGCCGCCCCATCGGTGGCGACCTGCATGGCGCTGTCGACAAGCAGCCCGTCGGACAGGTCGAGGTCGTTGCCGACGAGCCACTCCGTGTTGCCGACCGACCCGACTGCCTCGATCACGAGGTCCGCGGGGAGCACGGTTCCGTCGCTGAGGGCGACGGCCTCGACGTGATCGTCTCCCTCGAACGCGTCGACGGTGTGCCCGAGGTGGAACCGGACTCCGTGCGCCTCGTGCCGACGGCGCATGGCGGCACCGAGCGCCAGGCCCAGCGGGCGCACCATCGGCTCGTCGTCGAGCGCTACCACCGCGACCTCAGCGCCGAGGGCGCGTGCGGTGGCGGCGGTCTCGCAGCCGATGAAGCCGGCGCCCATGATGACCACGCGGGCCCCGGGCACGAGGGCGGCGCGGATCCGCGCGGCGTCAGTCGCGGTGCGCAGGACCGACCGGCCGGCCGCAGGCCCCGGGATGGGCAGGCGGCGCGGGCGGATGCCCGAGGCCACGACCAGGCCGTCGAAGGCCAGGACGGCGCCGTCGTCGAGGGCGACCGTGCCGGCATGCAGGTCGCTGGACACGGCCGTGCGCCCGAGGAGCCAGGTCACGTCGTCGACGCTCGGCTTGCGCCGGAACTGCAGGGTGGCGGTGTCGACGCCGGAGCGCAGTGCCTCCTTCGACAGTGGAGGGCGGTTGTACGGCAGGTGGGGCTCGTCGCCGACGACGGTGATCGCGCCCGAGTAGCCGGCGCCACGCAGCGACTCCGCGGTGCGCAGCCCTCCCAGGCCGCCGCCCACGACGACGACCTCGTCCATGCCGATCTACTCCACCGTGATCGCCTGCATGGGGCAGACGTCGGCCGCACGCTCGGCATCGGCCCGTCGGTCCTCGCTGACGTCCGTGGCGGGAACGCTGGTGTCGGTGTCGTCGAGGTGGAACAGGTCAGCGGCCTCGAAGCAGCACTGCCCGTAGCCCTGGCAGGCGTCGCGGTCGACGGTGATGCGGACGGTCACGGTTCCTCCTGCGTCGGGAGTGATGCGCTGGGCGTCAGATGGGGGCGGATGCGTCGGTCAGGAGCGTGCCGCCGGCGAAGGTCGTGCCGACCTCGCAGTAGTACCCCGCGATGATCTCGTCGACGGGCAGCAGGCTGGCGGGCTCGTCCCAGGGCGAGTCGAAGAGCGTGAGCTCGGCATCGCCCTTCCACGGCTGCCCGAGGTCGAGGTCGACGCCGCCCATCGTGACGATCTGCTCCAGGGCCATGCCGGCGCCCGGCACGAGGGACGGCATGTAGCGGTGGTGGACCATCTTGTGGGCGTTGACGAAGCCGTTGGAGTCGGCCGGCTCGCGCAGCGTCACCTTGGCAGTGGCCAGGCGGTGGTCGTAGGCCGCCAGGGAGGCTCCGAAGGTGCCGCCCTCGGCGATGCGAGGAGCGGCGATGCCCCGGTTGTACGGGCGGGTGACGTAGGCGCTGCCGAGCTTCTTCGGGTAGCCCTGGAACCAGCCGCGGCCGATGGCGAAGTCGGTCGTGACCCAGATGAGGACGCAGCGGCTGTACGTGACGCCCTGGTACTTGGCGCGCACGACCGCGAACGCCTCGAGGTACTGCGAGCGCGACGGGTCGAGCAGCTCGGCACCGCCGGCGGAGCACGACTGCCAGTCGGCCCAGATGAAGGCGACAGCACCCGGGTCCTCGTCCGCGAGCTCGAGCTCGGGGGGCAGGATCGCCCGCACCTTCGCCGGGTCGGTGCGGTACTCCACCGTCAGCAGCGTGCCGGAGTAGTGCCAGGGCATCTCGGGGACGAGCGACGTGCGGCCCGACTCCGTGTAGGGGGGGAGGAATCCCTGCGAGCTCGCCATGCCTACTCCTTCTCCTCGACGGTGGAGGGGTAGAGGTCCTTCGACGGGGTGCGGATGCCGCGGAACTCCCAGTCGCCGCCCATCGCCGTGGAGACGACCTCCTCGCTCTCCGTCGGCTGGGCTCCGCAGTCGTCGCGGATCGGCACCGGTCCCTGGACGATCGTGTTGCTCAGGGTGCCGAGCCCCTCGACCTCGACCTCGACGACGTCGCCGGGGTAGACGGTGCGGGAGAAGGCGGGGGTTCCCGAGAACAGGATGTCGCCGGGGACGAGCGTGATGGTCCGCGCGATGTCGGCCACCAGGTAGTGCATGTCCCACTCCATCTCCGCGGTCGTCGAGTCCTGCTTGACGACCCCATTGACACGGGTCTGGATTCCCTTGTCGTGGAAGTCCCAGCCGGTGACCAGGCCCGGGCCGATCGGGGCGAGCGTGTCGGAGCCCTTCACCCTCAGCATCGACCCGGCGTCGGTGTCGCGGAAGTCATGCAGTCCGTAGTCGTTGCCGACGGTGTAACCGGCGATGTAGTCACCTGCCTCCTCGGGAGAGACGTTGCGGCAGGTGCGCCCGATGACGATGACGATCTCGCCTTCGTAATTGAGCCACTTGCACCGCTCCGGCCGAACGACCGCGCCCCTGTGGGAGTTCAGCGCCGTGATCGGCTTGTGGAAGTACGTCGGCGCCGGAGGGAGCTTCGTCATGAACTCCTGGGTGCGCGAGTCGTAGTTGAGGTGCACCGCGATGATCTTCGTCGGCTCGCACGGCGGCAGGTGGATGGCCTCGTCGACACCGACGACGCGGCCGTCGGCCGCGACGAGCTCGTCGCCGTGGCGGACAGTCTGGACAGGGGCCCCCTCGAGGAGGACCCGTCGGAACTCGGTCATGCAGCAGCGCCCTTCCGCGTCCAGCCGGTCGCCGGTCGGTCGAACCATACGTGCACCTGGCTCGTGCCGATCGAGTTCTCGTAGTCGGAGATCTGGCGTCCGGGTGCGCAGAAGTCCTGCTCGCCGAGGGCCGCTGCCATCATCAGGTAGTGGGCGAACTTGCCCTCGGGGCGCACGGTCAGGAAGTCGTCCATGGTGTCGAGGACCCTGTCGTGCCGCCCCTCGGCGAACCAGGCGAGGCGCTCGTCGTCCATCTCGCGCGCCTTCTCGCTGAACAGGTACTTGGGATCGGATCGCTCGACCTCGGGCCGCGTGCGGATCTCGCGCAGCGGGTAGAACGTGTGCGACAGCGAGCCGGTGGCCAGGATGATGATCTTGCGATCCACGTCCTCGATCGCCTTGCCGATCGCGCGGCCGACCCGCAGGTAGTCCTCGGTGTCGGCGGTCTGGCACACGCTCATCGACAGCCACTGCTTGTCCAGGCCCTTGCCGAGGTACGACCACAGGTTGATCGACGGGTAGTACAGCGGCAGGTACTCGTCGTCGATCGGCGTGATCCAGGTGCCGACCTCGTCGGCATGCGAGGCGATGGCGTGCGCGAACTCGGGATCGCCGCGCCACTCGTACGGGATGCGGCACATGCCGCGGGGCAGCTCCTCGGCGGTGAACAGCCCGGCGCGGCGCGCCTGCGACGTGATCACGAACTCGACCGTGGTGAACCAGTGCGAGTCGAGCACGAGGACCGTGTCGTAGTCCATGGTCTCGAAGACGTCCCTGCGGAGCTTCTCGAGCGACGTGACCAGGGAGAGCTCCTTGCCCTCGTTGAGCTCGAGGCGCGTGGCCTCGGGCAGCATGATCGTGGGCACGTGGGACAGCAGTCCCGCTGCGACAACCTCACCCATGGTTCTCTCCCTGCTTCCAGCCGTTGGGGGCGTACACGGTGTTCTTGACGTCGGCGTAGAAGTCGAAGGACCAGACGCCGCCCTCGCGGCCGATCCCGGACTTCTTCGACCCGCCGAAGGGGGCCGACAGGTCGCGCACGAAGAAGCAGTTGACCCAGATGGTCCCTGCCACCAGGTGCTTCGTGAAGGCCTCGGCGCGCTCGCGGCTTCCGGTCACCACGCAGGCGGCCAGCCCGAACTCGGTGCCGTTCGCCAGGGCCAGTCCCTCGTCGTCGGTGTCGAAGGTCTGCATCGTCAGGACCGGCCCGAACACCTCCTGCGTGAGGATCTCGCTGCCGGACGGTGCGTCGACGACGAGCGTGGGTCGGTAGTAGTGCGGGCCGAGGTCGGAGTTCACCTCGCCGCCGTAGGCGATGGTGGCGCCGTCGACCCGTGCGCGATCGACGAAGCCCTGGACTCGCTCGACGTGCCGCAGGTGGATGTTCGGCCCGATCTGGGTGTCCTCGTCGCGCGGGTCGCCCTGCCGGATCTGGGCGGCCCGTTCGCGGAACCGCTCGGTGAAGGCCTCCGCGATGCCGCGCTGCACGAGCAGCCGCGTGCCAGCGAGGCACACCTGTCCGGCGTTGTCGTACTGCTCGACAGCGAGGTCCACCGCGAGGTCGAGGTCGGCGTCGTCGAGGATGACGGTGGGGCTCTTGCCGCCGAGCTCGAACGAGCACGGGACGAGGTTGTCGGCCGCCGCGCGGGCGATCACCTTGGCGGTCGGGACCGAGCCGGTGAAGCAGATCCGCGACACGTCGGGGTTTGCCGTGAGGGGCGCGCCGGCCTCGGGGCCGAATCCCTGCACCACGTTGAACACTCCGGCCGGCAGGCCCGCCTCGTGGGCCAGGTCGGCGAAGTACGAGGCGGTCAGCGGCGCCCACTCCGGCGGCTTGAGCACGACCGTGTCGCCCGAGGCCAGGGCCGGGCCGATGCGCCAGGTGGCCAGCATGAGCGGGGCGTTCCACGGGGTGATGATCACCGCGACGCCGGACGGGTCCCACGACACGTGGTTGGTGTGGCCGCGCGTCTCGAAGTCAGGATGGCTGAGCTGGTTCATGGCGTACTCGGCGAAGAACCGGATGTTCATGGCGACCCGGGGCATGACCCCGCGGCGGTGCGATCGCAGCAGCGAGCCGTTGTCGAGTGTCTCGATCTGGGAGAGCTCCTCGACGTGCGCCTCGATCGAGTCGGCGAGGCGCAGCAGGATCTCCCCCCGCTCCTGAGGTCCCATCGCTGCCCAGGCGGGGAAGGCCGCGCGAGCCGCAGCCACCGCGGCGTCCGCCTCGGCGGCCCCCCCTCGCGAGATCTGCCCGAGCAGCCGGCCGTCGACCGGGGAGACGTCGTCGAAGGTATCGGCGGAGGCGACACGGCGGCCGCCGATCCAGTGCCGGGTGTCGACGTCGACACCGGCGATGGTGATCGTGGTCATGGGGCTCCTACGGGGCGGCCGGTCGTCGGCACATCCTAGGTCGTTCGGAACCAAACGGAAAGCGGATTGCCGCGGAATAGTGCATCCTTCTCCGAAAGGAGGAAGCGTGTCCCGACCCATCATCGCCATCCCCGGCCGGTTCACCGAGTCGGCCAGTGCCCTGCGCTACCGGGGGCTCGTCGCCGCGCGGAAGCTGCTCGAGGCCGTGTGGGCCGCGGGCGGGGATCCGCACGTCCTGCTGCCGGCCGACGGGCCCGACGCCGTCGACTGGGCGAGCCGGCTGCGCGGCGTCGACGGCGTGCTGCTGCCCGGGGGCGGTGACGTCAATCCGCGCCGGTACGGGGGGGACGCCACCCACGTGTCGCTGTACGACGTCGACGAGGTCCAGGACGAGATCGACTTCACGCTGGCCGCCTACGCGCTCGAGCACGGGATCCCGACCCTGGCGGTGTGCCGAGGGCTCCACGTGGTCAACGCCCTGCTCGGCGGAACGCTCGTGATCGACATGGACGTCAACCACCGCCACCACGTGCACACGGTCGCCGTCGATGACCCGGACGACCACCTCGGCGTGGGCAACGTGCCGGTCGCCTGCTCGTGCTACCACCACCAGGCGGTCGACCGACTCGCCGACGGGATCACCGTCCTGGGGCGGTCGGAGGACGGCGTGGTCGAGGCGGTGTCGATCGCCTCCACCGGCTGGGCCGCTGGCGTCCAGTGGCATCCCGAGGACACCTACGACGTGGATCCCGCGCAGTTGCTGCCGTTCCGCAAGCTCGTGGCCGAGGCCGGACGCTAGGAGTCGATGTCGCTGACGGCCAGCACCATGAGCCGGAGCAGCTCCGCGGTGTCCTCCTTCCTGCCCTCCGGCAGGAGTCGGGTCGCGAGGGTCTCCTCTGAGTTGATCTGCGGAAACAGCCGCGTGATGAGGCGTCGACCGCGCGCCGTGAGCTCGACGAGCACGAGTCGCCCGTCCTCGGGGCTCTTGCGGCGCGCGACGAGCCCGCGCTTCTCCAGGGTCGTGAGCACGCCACTGAGCGTGGCCTTCGAAACGCCGGTCTCGTCGGCGATCACCCGGGTCTCGGCACTGCCCCAGATCCACGTGACCCACAGCACCACGAACGCGGTCCAGGTCAGGTCTGCCGGCGTGAGGACCGTCCGCTCCATGTGGTTGCGGACCGCATTTGCGGCGCGGAACAGGTTCGAGACGACGTGCAGGGACTCGGTGTCGAGCTCGAGCCCGCCGATGCGCGACTCGGCTGCTCGCTCGGTCTCAGCCAGTGTGTGCGGTCCGGCCACGTCGTCCCTCCCCTCCGGGTCTCGCTGCACAGTAGACGATGCGCCAGCAGCACCCCGCCCACGTCGTGGTCAGGCACCCTCGGCGGTGAGCAGGGAGGCGACGATCTCGCGGATCTTGAGGCCGACCGCATCGGCGTTGACGTTGACCTCAGGCCCCGGGCCGTCGATCTCCAGCACCTCCTGTGCGATCTCCATCGCATCGATCACGCGGTCGTAGTAGTCGGTGAAGATCGCGTCCAGGTACTGGTCGACGGCGCGGTTGCCGAGCGCGAAGTCGCGGCTGACCGCCCACAGGAGCCGACTGCTGTGCTCGTCGATCGGGGTCACCAGGTGGGTGAAGCGCAGCCGGATCCACGATCCGTCCTCGCCCTGCGCGTCCCAGTGATCAACCCAGACGGCCGGCGACGGGAAGAAGCCGGACTGCTCGGTGCGGTAGGGGGTGTCGAGGGGGCAGCCCACGATCTCGGCCTGCCACGCGGGCAGGGGAGCGGGCGGGAAGTCCCGGTGCAGCGAGACTGATGTCTCGCTGACGACCACGTCGAGAGGGGGCGGGGTGACCCCGAGCACGGAAGGTGCGATGTCGGGGGCCACGAACGGCACCTGCGTGACGTCCGCGAAGTTCTCGTGGAGCAGCAGGAAGGACGCCAGGACGTCCTCCTCTCCCGAGACGGTCGACCAGCCGTCGTCGGCCAGCCAGGGCAGCTCCGGGACCCGGTGCAACGCCGCCCGCCCGGGTTCCCCCAACCAGACCCAGACCAGGCCGTCCGCCTCGCGGACGGGGTACGACGCGACCGTGGCGCCATAGGGCACGTTCGGCTGCGTCGGCACGTCGGTGCAGCGGCCGTCGGGCCCGTAGACGAAGCCGCACAGGCCGCACCGGACCGAGTCGTCGATCAGGTCGCCGGCGCTGAGCGGGTACGCGCGGTGGGCGCAGCGGTCCTCGAGCGCGACCACCGCGCCGGCCGTCGTCCGGTAGAGCACGACGGGCAGGCCGGCAGCCCGGACGGGCAGCAGCTCGCGGTCGACCTCGCTGGACGCGGCGGGCGCGTACCAGCAGTCGCGCGGAACGGGAATCGCAAGGCTCATCGTCGGCTCCCCCTGCTCACAGGTCGAGGGTCAGTCGGCCGGACGTGCATCGGGACACGCAGATCATCATGGTCTCGTTGCTCGCCTTCTCGTCGTCGTTCAGCACGGAGTCGCGGTGATCGACGTCGCCGTCGATGACCACCGTCTCGCAGGTCCCGCAGATGCCCTCGTGGCAGGAGCCCAGGACGCTGATGCCGTGGTCCTGGACCGCGTCGAAGATCGAGCGATCGGCTGGCACGGTGATCGTGATGCCGGTGCGCGCCAGCTCGACCTCGAACTCGGTGTCGACCGCACCCTCGGTCGCCTTGGCGGCGAATCGCTCGAGATGGAGGGAGCCGGACGGCCAGCCCGCGCAGCGCGCCTCGACGGCGGACAGCAGGCCCTCAGGGCCGCACGTGTACACGAGGGTGTCCGGCAGCGGCGTGCCGATGCGGGCATCGAGCGCGGCCGACATGAGAGCGACGTCGTTCCCGGGCAGCAGGGTGACGCGGTCGCCGTAGGCGCGCAACTGGGCCGCGAAGGCCATCGACTCCTCGCTGCGGCCGCCGTAGAGCAGCGTCCAGTCGGCACCGGCCGCCTCAGCCTCCGCGATCATCGGGAGCATGGGGGTCACCCCGATGCCGCCGGCGATGAACACGTAGTGGGGCGAGGCGACGAGCGGGAAGTGGTTGCGTGGACCGCGGATGCGCACCGTGCTTCCCTGGGCCACCTGCTCGTGCACGAAGCGGGACCCGCCCCGGCTCGCGGGAGCGTTGAGGATGCCGACGGTGAAGCGGTGCGCATCGGCCGGCGAGCTGCACAGCGAGTACTGGCGGGTGAGCTCGGGCGTGAGGATGAGGTCGATGTGCGCGCCCGGGGTCCAGGCCGGCAGGGCGTCGCCCTGCGGGTGGACCAGGGTCAACGCCACGACGTCCTCGGCGACCAGCTCGTACGACTCGACGACGAGGTCGCTCTCGAACTCCCGCAGCCGGGTCTCGGTCTCTGTCATGCGCTACTTGCCCTTGACCCGCACGGGGAACCGCTTCACGCCGTTGACGAAGTTGCTGCGCACGCGCTCCATCTCGCCGGTCTGCTCGATGGACGCGAGGCGCGGAAGCAGCTCCTCGAACAGGATCCGGATCTCGAGGCGGGCGAGGTTGGCGCCGAGGCAGCTGTGCGGGCCCTTGCCGAACGTCATGTGGTCGTTCGGGAAGCGGCTGAGATCCAGGCGGTAGGGGTCGGTGAACTTGGCCTCGTCGTAGTTGCCGGAGGCGAACCACATGACGACCTTGTCGCCCTCCTTGATCTGCTTGCCGTGCATCTCGAGGCTGGACGTGGCCGTGCGGCGGAAGTGGTAGACGGGCGAGGCGTACCGCACCAGCTCCTCCACCATGATCTGGGCCTTGTCCATGTTGTCGAGGAAGTACTGCATCTGGTCGGGATGGTCCATGAGCCCCTTCATGGACAGCGTCATGGCCTGGCGCGTGGTCTCGTTGCCGGCGACCACGAGCAGCAGGAAGTAGTTGTCGAAGTCCGTGTCGGACAGCAGTGCCCCGTCCTCGGGCATCCGGTTGACCAGCTTGCTGACCAGGTCGTCGCCGTCGCCGCCCCGACGCTCCTTCGCGAGCTGCCGGCCGTACTCGAAGATCTCGAGGGAGACGGGGTTGCGGAAGGGCAGGTGCTTCCACTTCTGCGCCTCCTCGCTGTCGACGAGGACGTCCGACAGCTCGGGATCGGAGAACCCGACGATCGTGTTCCCCCACTCGATGAGCTGGGGGATCATCTCGTCCGGAACGTCGAGCAGCCGGGCGAGCACGTTGATCGGGAAGTCCGCGGCGATGGACTCGACGAAGTCGATGTCCTCCTTCTCGAGCGCCGCGTCGATGGAGGAGCGGGCCAGGCCGCGCAGGAAGTCCTCGTAGCGGCGCAGCTGCGCGACGCTGAAGTCGCGGGCGAGCAGCTTGCGCAGGGCCTGGTGCCGGGTGCCGTCGCTCTCGAGGATGGAGCGGCGCAGGTCCTGGAACTCCGGCGGCGGCTCCTCGAGGTTGACGAACTGGGTGGACGTGAACGTCTCGCCGTCCTTGTTCACCCGCTCGATGTCCTCGTAGCGGGTGACGGACCAGAAACCGTGGCCGTCGCTGTCGTTCTCGTCCTGCCAGTGCAGGGGGTCCTCGGCGCGCAGCGTGTCGAACATCCCCCACGCCTCGTTGTGCTCGAAGTAGTCGAGGTTCGTGAGGTCGACGTCCGACAGCGGGATCGGCGTGTGCTCCATCGAGGCTCCTGTGGGTGTGGTGGCAGATCGTTCGGGTCCGAACGGAAGGCTAGGGACCGACTCGCGCCCGGTCAAGGGGAACCGCCACTTCCGCTACGGCGTGGTCGCGACGCGGTCGAGGAAGGCGTCGACCAGGGCGTGTGCGCGCCGGGCGGCGTCCTCGCCCTCGGCCAGCGTGTGCTGGTAGAGGATGTCCGGGTCCTGGCCGTCGGCGATCGCGCCGGCTCGGCCGCCGTTCTCCAGCCAGCCCTGCAGTCCGGCCGCGGTGCAGCTCGGGGTGGAACTGCACCGCGAGGTTGCGCCGCAGCACGAAGGCCTGCGACGCGACGGAGTTGCGCGCCAGCTCGCGGGCGCCCGGCGGCACCTGCCAGCGGTCGTAGTGCCAGTGGAACCACGGCCCCGGGCCGACCAGCTCGGGCTCCTGGGTCCAGATCGGCGTCCAGCCGATCTCGGGCTTGGGGGCTCGCGCCACGGAGCCGCCGTGCGCGCGGGCGAGGAGCTGGCCGCCGAAGCAGATGCCGAAGACCGGGATGCCGAGGTCGTCCGCCTCGCGGAGCCACTCGATCTCCGGGAGCAGCCAGCTGCCGATGGTCTCGTCGTCCCAGGCACCCCAGGGGGCGCCCATCACCACGAGCGCGTCGAACGCGCGCGGATCCGGGAAGTCGAAGGGCTGGTTCGGGGAGTGGAAGTTCTCCGGGGACACGACCACCGACTCGGTGATCGCGTAGCCGCGGTGAGCGAAGCGCTCCGCGACGGGTCCGGGCGGGCTCACGTGGTCGTGCTGGAGGATCAGTGCGCGCACGGGTGGTCCTTCCGTCATCGGGGCGACAGGGCACCGGATTTCCGTCTACTATCCGCTAGATCGTTGGGAGCCTAACGATCTCGTGACCCTGCACCGTAGCCGCATCGAACCGACTGCGAAAGGCCCGACATGCGTAACGACCTCGCCGACGTCCGACGGGAACTGGACACGCTGGGAATCGACATCCTGCGCCTCATCTACCCCGACGTTCTGGGACTGACCCGCTCGAAGGACATCACCGTGTCCCAGCTGGAGCGCGCGGCCGGCCACGGCCCCACGTTCTGCCAGGCGACGTGGGTCACCACGACCCGCGGCGAGGTGCTCGACGGCCACGGCAGCCTGCAGGATGGCCTTTCCGACATGGTCTCCCGCCTGGACATCTCCACCATCCGGCCCATTCCGTGGGTGCCGGGCGTTGCGTTCGGCATCGCCGACATCGACGAGCCGGACGGCTCCCCGAACATGATCTCCCCACGCTCGCTGCTGCGTCGCGTCATCGCCGAGTACAAGCTGCTCGGGCTCATCCCCATCGTCGGCCCGGAGCTGGAGTTCTACCTCGCGCGGCAGGGTGAGAACGGCTGGGAGCGCATCATCAACAAGACCGGCCGGGTGTACACGACCGGCTCCGCCGTTGACCCCGACGGGACCTTCCTCCACCTGCTGCGGATGACCGACCAGCTGGCCATCGGCGCATTCGCCGGCAACCACGAGTTCTGCCCGTCGCAGTACGAGATCAACCTGTGGCACGGCGAGGCCCTGGACGCAGCCGACCGCTGCTTCCTGCTCAAGGCCGCCGTCAAGGACGTCAGCGCAAGCCGCGGTGTGCTCGGTACGTTCCTCGGCAAGCCCTGGGGCGACGAGGGCGGCAGCGGCTTCCACCTGCACCTGTCCGTCACCGACATCGAGGGCGACCTGATGATGGACGAGGCCGATGGCGAGCTCTCCACCATCACCAAGCGCATGATCGCCGGCATCCTCGAGCACGCGCCCGCGCTCGTGGCGTTCTGCAACCCGACGGTCAACGCATACAAGCGGCTCGGTCCCGACACGATGGCGCCGTACCGGTCGAACTGGGGCTACGACAACCGCACGACCTTCGTGCGCATCCCGCCCGAGCGCGGACCCGGGGCCCGCATCGAGGTCCGTATCGGGGACGGTGCGGCCAACCCGTACATCGTGATCGCCGTGATCCTGGCGGCCGCCCTGGATGGACTCACGCGTCAGCTCGAGGTGCCCGAGCCGTCGGAGGGGTGGACCTACCAGGACGAGTCCCGGCCCGCGCTGCCGATGACGTTCACGGAGTCGCTCGACGCTCTGAAGGCCGACACGTTCCTCACCGGGCTTCTCGGCGAGGCCTTCGTCACGACGTACGAGACCCTCAAGCGCGACGAGATCCGTCGCTACGAGGAGGCAGTCGAGGACCCGGCCACCCGTGAGGTCACGCAGTGGGAGCTCGACGAGTACATCGAGGACTACTAGGCCGACGGCCGCGATCGGCGTCATGACAGGCTGGGCGCCATGGCCCAGACCTACATCCTGACCTTCACGTGCGCCGATCGAGCGGGCGTCATCCACGCGATCACCGGTGCCGTGCTGGAAGTCGGCGGAAACATCCTGGAACAGGCGCAGTTCACGGACGAGGACTCGGGCCAGTTCTGCCTGAGGACCCGCTTCGAGGCGGAGCTCGAGGATGTCGATGCGGTCTCCGCGGCCATCGCGGCGCGGACCGCTGAGTTCGACCCGGTCGTGACCCTGCGCCCGGAGCAGCAGCGCCGCCGCGTCCTGATCATGGTGTCGGCGTACGACCACTGCCTCGTCGACCTGCTGTACCGCCACGGCACCGGAGAGCTCCGCATCGATATCCCCGTGGTCGTCTCGAACCACGAGGCCCTGCGAGGGCTCGTGGAGCGACATGGCATCCCGTTCGTCCACCTTCCCGTCACGCCGGAGACCAAGCCGGCTCAGGAGGCCGAGGTGCTGCGACTGGTGGCCGAGCACCGCATCGACGTCGTCGTCCTGGCGCGCTACATGCAGGTGCTGTCGGACTCCCTGTGCGCGGCGATGTCGGGGCGGATCATCAACATCCACCACTCCTTCCTCCCCGGCTTCAAGGGGGCGCGTCCGTACCACCAGGCGCATGCCCGTGGGGTCAAGCTGATCGGGGCGACGGCGCACTTCGTCACCGCCGACCTCGACGAGGGCCCGATCATCGAGCAGGAGGTCGAGCGCGTGGACCACTCGCACACCGCCGAGGACCTTGCGGAGATCGGCCGCGACGTGGAACGCCTCGTCCTCTCGCGAGCCGTGCGCTCCTTCGCGGAGGACCGCATCCTGCTCACCGGCCAGCGCACGGTGGTGTTCGGCTGAGCGTCACCAGGTGACGTGCAGCTCGGCCGGCGCCCGGAACTCCCAGCCGCGGAACACGACGTCGTGCCGCGGATCGAGGGCCAGGTCCGGCAGCGCCTCGACGAGCAGCTGCAGCGCGATGCGCTCCTGCCCGCGGGCGAAGGCATGGCCGGCGCAGAAGTGCGGGCCGTAGCCGAACGCCGCATTGGGTGCGCGCCGCCGGCGGATGTCGAACCGGTCCGGGTCGTCGAACTCGGCCTCGTCACGGCAGGCGCTGGCCACCACCGCGCCCACGGGGGCGCCGGCCGGGATCACGGTGCCCGCGACCTCGACGTCGGTGACCGCCTGGCGGGTCTGGGTGCCGATCGGGGCCACCCAGCGCAGGCCCTCGTGCACCGCGTCGTCCCAGAGCGCGGGCTCGGACCGCACGAGGGCGAGCTGCCCGGGATCCTGCAGCAGTCCGAGCAGGCAGGAGCCCGCGCCGTGCCCGGGCTCCTGCATCCCGCCGAGGATGATGACCTTGAGCGACGGGAGGACCTCCTCGATCGTGCGCATGCGGTCGACCGTGAGCATCGAGGCGATGGTCGAGCCGTCGGGGTCGGTCCGCAGTCGCTCCATCAGCGGCCGCAGCTCGGTGTCGATCCGAGCAGCGGTCTCGTCGTTGATCCGCTGCTTCTCCGGGTCGTTCTCGAAGTTGATGGCGCCCATGGCGAGGCCGTGGAACCAGTCCTGCAGGGTCTGCGCGGGCAGGTGGCCCAGCCCCAGGACGGCGCCGAGGCTGAGGACGGAGATCGGCTCGAAGTAGGACGCCATGAGCTCCGCGCTCCTGGCCGGACCGGCCAGCAGGGCGTCCAACGCCGCCTGGGCGATCGGCGTGACGAGGTCATCGATGTACGACGTCACGACGCGCGGCTTGTACTTCGCGTCCAGGCTGCGCCGCAGGTCGAGGTGGGCCGGTCCGTCGACCGTGAGGATCGTGGGGCCGCCGAAGGAGCGGTCGAGGGGCGAATCGTCGACATGGGCCGAGAAGAGCTCCGGGTGCGTGGTCACGAACTCGACGTCGGCGGCACGGGTCACGAGCCACAGGTTGACCGCGGGCACCCAGGCCACCGGTGCCTCGGACCGCAGGCGTGCGTAGATCGGATACGGATCCCGGTCGAGGTCGTCGACGGTGATCGACTCGGCGAAGGTCAGCACGACGTCAAGGCTGCCACCCGGGCCATGACCTCGCGGCAGAACGCGGGATGCTCGTCGCGTCGGTCGACGAAGATGGACGGCTTCACGACGAACGTGGTGAAGCCGAGGGCCTGCTGCCGCGGGATCTCCTCCAGGGCCTCGGCCAGGGGGGCCACCGAGTGGTCGTCCGGGAACTCCACGCGCGTGCCCCCGACGAGTTCCAGGTCGTCGATCGACCGTCCGGCCGCCGCCAGGGCCGCGGTGAGGGTTGTGACGTCCTCCTCGCTCACCCTCCCGAGCGGGTGGTAGCCGCTGCCGTACCGCACGAGCCGATCCACGATGGCGCCGTGAACCCGCTCGCCCCCGAACCACATCGCCGGTCCCTCGGGGCGCGTGGGCTTGGGCTCGAGGTAGACGTCGTCGAAGTCGAACCAGTCCCCGTGGAAGGACACCGGTGATCGGGACCACACCTGCTCCCAGATCCGCAGGTGCTCGTCGAGGATGCGGCCGCGGCGCTCCCAGGGCACGCCTAGGGCGTCGTACTCGTCACGGTGCCAGCTCACCGTCGGCTGGATCACCAGGCGACCCTCGCTGAGCAGGTCGAGGGACGCGAGGTCATGGGCGAGCACGAGGGGATGCCTGAGGGGGGCGATCAGGGCGATGGCCCCGATGCGGATCCGGGTCGTGGCGGCCGCGATGGCGCTCAAGAGGACGATGTTCGAGGGCCAGGGGGTGGCCGGGTCCTGGTTTCCCGGCATGGCGTAGTCGCGCGGGTTCGCCATCCGCCCGATGCTCCCGGCGGAAGGGCCCAGCAGCACGTGGTCGCTGACCATGACCATGTCGAACCCGGCATCCTCGGCCTCCTGGGCCATGCGGACGAGGCCCCTCAGGTCGCGCGCGTCGGCCATGGTCCAGTTCTCGGTCAGGACGCTGACCATGCGGGGCGGGCGGGCTGCCATAGGGGCTCCAGTCTGATCGGGCTACGTCACACCTTGCCATCACTTTCCGGACACTTGCCCAAAGCGCTTGACCGGGGCGGTGCAGTGCGCCACCCTGTGCCATCGTTCGGCCCCGCACGATCCCCTGTCCGTAAGCCGTGGAGGCAGCATGTCCCAGAGGGAGAACCTTCCCGAGTCCGACCAGAACCTTGGTGCCCCTGATGCGGAGACGCCCGACACCACACTGAGGCGGGGCACGCTCGGCCTCTTCGGGATCATCTTCTTCGTCGTCGCCGCGTCAGCCCCGCTCGCCGGCATGACGGGCGCCTTCCCGGTCGCCGTCGCCATCGGCAACGGCGCCGCCGCAGCCGGCATGTACGTGCTGGTCGGCCTCATCCTGCTGCTCTTCAGCGTCGGCTACGCCACGATGAGCCACTACGTCACGAACACGGGCGCGTTCTTCGCCTACGTCGGCCGCGGCCTGGGCATCGTCCCGGGCGTCGGCTCGGCGCTGGTCTCGGTGCTGGCCTACCTCACCGTGCAGTGGGCCGTCATCGGCTTCATCTCGTTCCAGATGGCGCTGCAGTTCGAGGCCAAGTTCGGGATCGTCCTCAACTGGTGGATCTACGCCTTCGCGCTGATCATCATCGTGTACGTCCTGTCGGCCCTGTCGGTCGACATCGGAGCCAAGTTCCTCGGCGTCCTGCTCGTGCTCGAGCTCCTCGCCCTCATCACGGTCGGTTTCGCGGCGATCATCGACGGCGGGCCCGAGGGCCCCGACTTCGTGGCGTCGTTCAGCCCGAGCCAGGTCCTGTCCGGCGGACTCCTCGGCGGTGCCGGCATCGCCTTCGCGTTCGCCCTCGCGTCCTTCATCGGCTTCGAGGCGACGGCCATCTACGGCGAGGAGTCGAAGGACCCGAAGAAGACGGTGCCCAGGGCCACGTACATCTCGGTCGTGCTGATCACGGTGATCTTCGCGTTCGTCGGCTTCGGCATGGTGACGGGGCTGGGAGCGACGGGGATCTCCGACAAGGTCCTCGAGGTCACCGGCGGGCTGGCCGATCCGTCGGCGATGCTGTTCGGCCTCACGACCCAGTTCGTCGGCTCGTGGCTGACCGAGGTGTTCGGCTGGATCGTGCTGACGTCGCTGTTCGCGGCCATGCTCGCCTTCCAGAACAGTGCCTCGCGCTACCTGTTCTCGATGGGCCGCGCCGGCGTGCTGCCGAAGAAGCTCGATCACACGAACAAGCAGCAGGCGCCCTTCGCCGCCACGACGGTCGTGTCGGTCCTGGCCATCGTGCTGGTGATCGTCGCGATCATCTTCAACTGGGACCCGATCCTGAACGTCTTCTACTGGTTCTCGGCCGTCTCGGTCCTCGCCATCGTCCTCACCGAGATCCTCGTGAGCCTCGCGGTGATCGTGTACTTCCGTCGCACCAAGGAGGACACGCGGGTCTGGAACACGCTCATCGCCCCGGCGGCGGCAGCGCTGCTGCTGGCGCTCGGCGAGGTGGCGCTCATCAGTCGCTTCAACCTCCTGGCCGGCGTCGCGTCCGGCGAGGGCGGGCCGTTCGAGATGACCGGCCTGGGCTGGTTCCTCGTCCTGCTGCCGTTCATCGTCTTCGTGCTCGGCCTGATCCTCGGGGCCGTGCGCCGGGACAAGGAGAACTACGACGCGGTGCACAACTTCGTCTCGTAGCCACCCGCATGGCGAAGGGGGCGGCCCGATCGGGCCGCCCCCTTCGCCATGCGGCTGATCCACCCGCCGAGCTTGAGGTTGGCGCCGCTGGCGGTGCCGCTGGGAGGCGCCAACCTCAAGGTCGGCGAGGGTTTGCGGAGGCTAGGCGCGGGACACCCGCGCCGGCAGTGCGGCGATGCCGTTCACGAAGCTGGAGTTCGTCCGCACGACCGGACCGGTCTGCTCGAACCGGGTGCCCTGCTTGATCATCTCCTCCAGCAGCACCCGGATCTCCATCCGCGCGAGCGGGGCGCCCAGGCAGTGGTGCGGCCCCTTGGCCCCGAAGGAGACCTGCGGAGGCTTGACCGGCCGGGTGATGTCGAAGCGCAGGGGGTCGGCGAACTCCTCATCGTCGAAGTTGGCGGAGCAGTAGAAGATGACGACCTTGTCGTCCTCGGCGATGGGGGTACCGGCGAGCTCGGTTTCGCACGTCGCCGTGCGCCGCATGTGCATGACCGGCGTCGCCCACCGGATGATCTCCTCGACCGCGTTCTCCACGAGCTCCGGGCGACGGTGCAGCAGATCGAGCTGGTCGGGGTTGTCCATGAAGGCCAGGATCCCGTTGCTGATGGCCGTGCGGGTGGTCTCGTTGCCGGCGAAGACCAGCACGTGGAACATGTTCTTGAAGTCGTAGTCCGAGAGGGCCTCGCCCTCGTACCGCGCCTCGACCAAGGCGGTCGTGAGGTCGTCCTTGGGGTTGCGCGTCCGCTCCTCCCGCATCTTGCGGCCGTACTCGAACAAGGCGTGCGAGGCCGGAGCGCTGAAGGGCAGCAGTTCCAGCGGAGTCGTGTTGCCGTAGGCGTCAGCGGGGACCCCGGTGGAGTCGATCAGTTCGTCCGACCACTGGACGAGCATGGGGGCGTCATCCTCGGGGACGCCGAGGATGTTGATGATGACGCGGATCGGCAGCGGGGCGCTGATGGCCTGCACGACGTCGACCGATCCCTGCTCGGCCGCCTCGCGGAGGATCTGGGCTGCGATGTCGCGCGTGACCTCCTCGTACGACCGGACCTTGTGACTGGTGAACGCAGGGATGCCGAGCTTGCGCAGTCGGATGTGGTCGGGTGCGTCGGTGTCGATGATCGACCGCCGCGCGTTCATCTGCTCCTCGGTCAGGTCGGGCAGGTTCGTCATTCCGCGCGCGTTGGAGTACGTCTTCGGGTCGCGCGTCACGGTCACGAGGTCGCGGTAGCGCGTGACGGCCCAGAACGGCCGCCCGTCGTACATCCGCAGTGCGATGGGCTCCTCGCGCCGCATCCGCGCGAACACCTCGTGCGGGATGCCCCCGGCGTACGAGGCCGGGTCGGTGATGTCGATGTCGGCGCGGGTGCTCATGCGGTTCCTCCGGGGGTGATGACGAAGCGGCCCGACACGGTTCCGTCGTGCAGGCGCTGGTGTGCGGTGGTGACGTCCTCGAGGCCGATGACCTCGATGGGGGAGTGCAGCGGGTGCGCCTGGGCCAGGGCGACCATCTCGTGCATCTGCGCGAGGGACCCCCAGACGGAGGTCATGAACCGGGCTTCGTGCGGGACCTGGCCGAAGCCGAAGGGCACGGACCCGCCGTAGAGCCCCACGAGGACGACCAGGCCCTGTCGCATGACGTGGTCGCGGGCGGACGCGAGCGTCGGATCGGCTCCCACGAAGTCGATGACGGCGGTGTAGGCGCCGTCGACCTCTCCCGGGGCCGCCACCTGGTCGGCCCCCAGCGAGAGGGCGAGCGCGCGCTTCTCGGCGGAGGCGTCCACCACGGTCACCTCGGCGTCCGATCGCAGCTTCAGCCACTGCAGGCCGAACTGGCCCAGCCCGCCGGCGCCGATGACCAGGGCGCGCGGGCGGGTGGAGCCTGCCAGTACGTCGAGGGTGTGATCCACGGCGCGGTAGGCCGTGAGTCCGCCGCACGCCAGGGGGGCGGCGTACGCGGGGTCGAGGTCGTCGAGGGGGACGAGGTACTCCTCATCGGGGACCGCGATGCGCTCGGCGTAGCCGCCGTCGCGGAACAGGCCGGCCTCGGTGGCGTTGGGGCAGATCATCTCCTGCCCGGAGGAGCACGCCCAGCAGTCCGGGCGTCGGCACCCCCAGCAGGCGTAGACGAGCACCGGTCCCAGCTGCGGGTGCAGGGCGGCGACCTCATGGCCGAGGATCACCGGCAGTGCGGTGGTGTAGTCGCCGGCGGCGGCGTGCAGGTCCGAGTGGCAGACGCCGCAGGCCAGGACGTCCAGGACCACTCCGGGGGCGGCCGCCACCGGGTCGGGCACCTCCTGGAGCGTCAACGGGGCTCCGGGGGCGGTCAGGACGACGGCGCGCATGGCGGGACCTTCCGATCGGGTCCGGGCGTGCGACATGTCGGAAAGTCCGGACGGCCAGTGACTCGCACACTACATTTATCAAGTATCTGAAATCCACGTTTTCGGGAGGATCGATGTCGGCCTGGGATCCAGCGGAGCGTGACCGGGTGGCGGCCCTGTGCGAGGAGCACGGGATCCACACGGTCGAGTGCGTCTTCGTCGACACGTGGGGGATGCCGCGGGGCAAGCGGCTGCCGGTGCGCCAGTTCCTGCGCGGGTCCGGCTTCGCGATCGCCAACGTGGTCTACACGTGGGACCCGACCTGCTTCATCTTCCCCACCCCCTGGGTCGACGAGGCCGACGGCTTCCCCGACATGCATGCCGTGCCCGACCTCGCCAGCTTCCGGGTGGCCGGCTGGACCGAGGGGGTCGGCATCGTCCTGTGCGACACGGTGAACGTCACGACCGGCGAGCCGATCGAGATGGACTCCCGGCAGATGCTCAAGCGCCAGCTGGCCCGAGCCGAGGCGCTCGGGTTCGGCGTCGACGCCGCCTCCGAGCTGGAGTGCCACTTCTTCACCGAGGACTGGAAGCCCATCTACACCGACATCAACTGCTACTCCATCTACCGCGGCTGGGAGATGGAGCCCTTCATGCTCGACATCCGCGAGTCACTGCGCAAGACCGACATCGAGGTGGAGGCCTGCAACGTCGAGTACGGGCCGGGCCAGACCGAGATCAACGTCCGCTACGGCCCGATGATGAAGATGGCCGACGACACGGTGCTGTTCAAGTACATCGTCCGGCTGTGCGCCAAGCGCCACGGGCTCAACGTCACGTTCATGGCCAAGCCGTTCCTGCTCGAGGCGGGCAACGGCATGCACATCCACCAGTCGCTCACGCGCGATGGCAAGAACGCCTTCGCCGAGCGCGACGAGGACTCCGTGCTGGGCAACAGCCTCATGCGCCGGTACCTGACGGGCCTGCTGGCGCACCACAAGGAGCTGCAGCTGATCATGACGCCCACCATCTGCGGCTACAAGCGGCTGCAGGACTACTCGTTCTCGCCGACCCAGGTCACCTGGGGACTCGACCATCGCCTCGTCGGCGTGCGCTCCATCGTCGGGGCCGGCAACGGCAATCGGCTCGAAGCCCGGTGGGCCGCCGCCGACGCCAACCCGTACCTCGTCTTCGCCGGGGTGCTCGCGGCCGGCATCGACGGGCTCGAGAGCGACTACGAGCTCATGCCCGAGGTCGTCGGCGACCCGCACGCGGACGAGCGCTGGGAACGGCTGCCCGTCGACATCACCGGGGCCATCGACAACTTCGACTCGGCGTTCACGCGCACTGCCTTCGGCGACGTGTTCGTGGACAACTACCTCGTGATGCAGCGTCGTGAGGCCCAGGAGTTCGCGGACAACGCCGAGCAGGGTGACGACATCAGCGAGTGGGAGATCCGCCGGTACCGGGCAGTGGTGTGAGCGCCATGACCGAGCCCGCCCGCGTCCTGCTCATCAGCCACGAGCCGGAGGCGGCCCCCGCGCTCATCGGGCGCATCCTGACCGCGCGCGGCTACGCGATCGACCATCACGTCGTCCTCGCCGATCCTGCAGCCCCGGACATCGCCTTCCCCGATCCACGCGGCTACGCAGCCGTGATCGCCTTCGGGTCGTTCGCGAACGCCTACGACGAGGGCGCCCGACCGTGGGTGGAGCCCGAGATCGAGCTGATCTCCGGGCTCGTGACCGATGACGTGCCGTACCTGGGCGTCTGCTTCGGCGGGCAACTGCTGGCCGAGTCACTGGGAGGGCATGTCGAGCGGGCGCCAGAGGATGAGCAGGAGATCGGCCTGGTGACCTTCGACGACGATCCCGGGCTGCCGATCCCCGCCGGGCCCTGGTTCACGTGGCACGAGGATCGCGTAGTCGTGCCGGACGGCATCGAGGTGCTCGCGCACAACGGCAAGGCCGTCCAGCTCTTCCGGACCGGCCGCGCCGTGGGCACCCAGTTCCACCCGGAGGCCGACACCGGGGTCGTCGGCTCATGGGTGCGCATCGGACCCGATCACATCCCCGCGCACACCAGCGGAGCCCAGCTGCTCCAGGATCTCGAGATCCACGAGGCGACGCTGCGCCGCAACTGCGAGGAGCTCGTCGACTGGTTCATGCACGACGTCGCGAGGGTCGGCCCGTGAGCGCACCGCTTGACGGCATCGTCGTGGTGGCGCTGGAGCAGGCGATCTCCGCGCCGTTCGCGACACGCCAGCTCGCCGACCTCGGCGCGACCGTGATCAAGGTCGAGCGTCCGGAGGGCGACTTCGCTCGCCACTACGACAGCGTCGTGAACGGCGAGTCCGCGTTCTTCGTCTGGGCCAACCGGGGCAAGCAGTCCGTCGCGCTGGACCTCAAGGAGGCCGACGACCTCGCGCTCTTCCGCTCCCTCATCGCCGGCGCCGACGTGTTCCTGCACAACCTGTCGCCGCAGGCGGCGGTGCGATTGGGTATCGACGCCGACACCCTTCACGCTGCGTACCCGTCACTGATCGCGACGGAGATCTCCGGTTACGGCCATGGCGGTCCACGTGCCGACGACAAGGCGTACGACCTGGCGATCCAGGCCGAGGCCGGCGTGTTCTCGGTGACCGGCAACGAGGAGATGAGCAAGGTCGGGTTCTCCGTCGCGGACATCTGCGCTGCCATGTACGCGATGTCGAGCATCCTCGCCGCGCTCGTGCGCCGGGAGCGGACCGGCGAGGGAGCAGCGATCCAGGTCTCGATGCTCGACTCGCTGGCCGAGTGGGTCTCTGCCCCGCTGTACAACGCGGTGTACGGCGGGGGACAGCCGCCGCGAACCGGCCGGCGGCATCATGCCATCGCGCCGTACGGCACCTTCGGTCTCAGCGACGGCAGCACGGTGCTGATTGCCGTCCAGAGCGACGGCGAGTGGCGCAGCATGGCCGAGCATCTGCTGGGTGATGCCTCCGCAGGCACCGATCCCCGGTTCGTCACCAATGCCACCCGCATCGCGAACGTCGACGAGCTCGAGGCCGCGATCTCCGCCTGCCTGGCGTCCATCGACGCCCAGGAGGCGCGCGACCGGCTCGCGCGAGGGCGTATCGCCACGGCCCGCGTCAACGACCTTCGCGGCGTGTGGGAGCACGAGCAGTTGCGCGCGCGCGACCGGTTCGTCGAGGTGTCCACCCCGAGCGGGGACATCGAGATGCTGGCGATGCCGTTCGACATCAGTGACGGGTCGACGCCCGTGCCCCGGGTGCCGGCCCTGGACGAGCACGACGAGGCCACCCTCGCTGCCGTGCGCCGGCGGGGAGAGGCGGGCTAGTACGACTTGGGCAGGCCGAGCACGTGCTGCCCGAGGTAGGCGAGCACGAGGTTGTTGTTGATGGGAGCGACTTGGTACAGGCGGGTCTCGCGGAACTTGCGCTCGATGTCGTACTCGACGGCGAAGCCGAAGCCGCCGTGCGTGTCGAGCGCTGCGTTCGCCGCCATCCACGACGCCTCGGACGCCAGCAGCTTGGCCATGTTGGCCTCGGCCGCACAGGACACGTGCCGGTCGTACCGGTCGGCCGCGTCGAAGCGCACCAGGTCGGCGGCGCGGAGCGCGGCGTACGCCTTGGCGAGCGGGAACTGCACGCCCTGGTTGGCGCCGATGGGGCGTCCGAACACCTCGCGCTCGCTCGCGTAGGCCACGGCCCGCTCGAGCAGGAACCGGCCGTCGCCGATGCACTCGGACGAGATGAGGATCCGCTCGGCGTTCATGCCGTCGAGGATGTACCGGAATCCACGGCCGGCCTCGCCGATGAGGGCGTCCTCGGGGATGAGCACGTCGTCGAAGAACACCTCTGTGGTGTTGTGGTTGATCATCGTCCGGATCGGCTTGATGGTCATGCCCTCGACGGCGCGCATGTCGAAGATGAACGCCGAGAGCCCGTCGGTCGGCTTGGCGCACTCGTCGTACGGCGTCGTGCGCGCGAGGAGCAGCATCAGGTCGGAGTACAGGGCCCGCGAGGTCCAGATCTTCTGCCCGTTGATGCGCCACCCGCCGTCCTCGCGCTCCGCGCGGGTGCGGATGCGGGTGGTCTCGGACCCCGCCCCCGGCTCGGTGACGCCGAAGGCCTGCAGGCGCAGGGAGCCGTCGGCGATGCCCGGCAGGTAGCGCTGCTTCTGCGCCGGACTGCCGTGTCGCAGGAGGGTCCCCATGACGTACATCTGGGCGTGGCAGGCGGCCGGGTTGCCGCCGGAGGCGGAGATCTCCTCCAGGATGATCGACGCCTCGGTGATCGTGGCACCGCCGCCGCCGTACTCCTCCGGGACGAGGGCGGCCAGGTAGCCGGCCGCGGTGAGGGCCGCGACGAACTCCTCGGGGTACGAGTCCGGCTCCAGGCCGCGCCAGTAGGCGCCGTCGAAGGGGGCGCAGATCTGGCGCACGCCGGCGCGCAGGTCGTCGAATTCCGGTTTCTCGGTCAGGATCACCCGCCATTTGTATCATTTATCAAATACCGGTGCAGAGGAGTTCGATGACTACCACCGCCCCCGACTGGCGCGGCCTCGCGTCGGCCGTGCAGTACCCCACGGACCTGCTCATCGGCGGGCGGTGGGTGGCCGGTGCCTCGCGCCAGCCGGTGGTCAGCCCGATCGACGGTCAGGTGGTGACCGAGGTGGCCATGGCCTCGGCCGAGGACGTCGACCGGGCCGTCGCGTCCGCCCGTGCGGCCTTCGAGGACCGGCGCTGGTCCGGCATGGCGCCGGCGGACCGCAAGGACGTCATGATCCGGTGGGCGCACCTGGTGAACGACCACGCCGACCAGCTGGCCGTCCTGACCGCCCTGGAGATGGGCAAGCCGGCGCGCGAGGCCAAGGCGATCGACGTGCGCGCCTGCCACCGCACCCTCAGGTGGTTCGGCGAGGCCATCGACAAGGTGCTCGACGAGATGCCCAAGGTCGGCGACTCCTCGTGGGCCATGATCGAGCGCGAGCCGGCAGGCGTGGTGGGAGCGGTCACCCCGTGGAACTTCCCGCTCACCCTGGAGACCTGGAAGATCGCACCGGCGCTCGCGGTCGGCTGCTCCATGGTCCTCAAGCCGGCGGAGAACTCCCCGCTCACGGCGCTCTACGTCGCCCAGCTCGGCCTGGAGGCGGGGCTGCCCGAGGGCGTCCTCAACGTGGTCAACGGCCTCGGCTCGGTCGCGGGCGCGGCGCTGGCGGGCCACATGGACGTCGACATCATCACGTTCACCGGCTCTACCGCGACGGGCCGAGCGATCATGACCGCGGCGGCGCAGTCCAACATGAAGCGTCCGTACCTCGAGCTCGGTGGCAAGGGCGCGAACATCGTCTTCCCCGACGCTGATCTCGACGCGGCAGCGGCGGCGGCCGGCCTGGGCAGTCACCTACAACGCCGGCCAGATGTGCACCGCCGGTGCCCGGCTCGTCGTGCACGAGTCGGTCAAGGACGAGGTCCTCGCGAAGGTGATGGAGGCTATGGCCGCGTCGCAGCCGGCCAACCCGCTCGAGCAGGACGCACCGATCGGCGCCGTCGCGAGCGCGCGCCAGCTGGAGACCATCCACGGCATCGTCACCGAGGGGCTGGCCGAGTCCGGGCGGCTGCTGATGGGCGGCGAGCCGGTGCTCACCGAGACCGGTGGCTCCTACTACCCGCCGACCGTGGTCGACGGCCTGCAGCCGGACTCCCTGCTGGCGCAGAAGGAGGTGTTCGGGCCGGTGCTGTCGGTCCTCACCTTCTCCTCGGACGAGGAGGCTGTCCGGATCGGCAATGGGACGAACTACGGGCTCGCCTCCGCCGTCTGGACGAACGACCTCAGCCGCGCCCGCCGCGTGTCGAAGGCACTGCGCATGGGCACCGTCTGGGTGAACTGCTACGAGGAGGGCGACCTCACGGTGCCGTTCGGGGGTGTGAAGCAGTCCGGCTTCGGCAGCGACAAGTCACTGCACGCCATGGACAAGTTCACCGACCTCAAGACCACGTGGATCGAGCTGGCATGACCGCCGAGCCAGTCGAGATCCGTCCTCGCCGTCGCCGCAATCTCGCGGAGGACGTCGCCGCGCATATCCGTGACGCGATCCTTGCCGGTCGGCTGAAGCCCGGACAGCGCATCGACCAGGACGCGATTGCCGAGGAGCTCGGCGTGAGCCGCCTGCCTGTGCGCGAGGCGCTCATCGCCCTCGACCAGGAGGGACTCGTGCAGACCATCCCGCGCAAGGGCTCCTACGTGTCACGCGTCGACCGCGACGACATCGCCGACCACTACCAGGTGTTCGGCCAGGTCGCGGGCCTCGCGGCTGCCCGGGCCGTGTCCCGGCTGGACGATGACGGCCTCGAGCGGCTCGTCGCACTGCACGACGGCATGTCGCGGGCCGACAACCTGCAGGAGCAGCAGCGGCTGAACCACGAGTTCCATCGCACGATCAACAAGGCGGCCGGCAGCCAGCGCATGAGCGCGATGCTGCAGCTGCTCTCCCGGTCCCTGCCCATGCCGTACGCCGACTTCCCGCCCGAGTGGCTCGACGAGGCCAACCGTCAGCACCGCGACATCCTCGAGGCCTTCAAGCGGCGGGACACGCTCGCCGCCCAGCGGGCCATGGAGCAGCACATCAACGCCAGCGCACGACACGCCATCGAGGTGCTCGAGCACCTCGACTTCTTCGAGGACGAGTGATGGATCGCCACCTGCACTGGATCAACGGAACCCGCGTCGCGCCGGCGGGCGGCGAGTACCTGCCGACCCTGGACCCGATGACCACGCAGGCCCTGGGCCGAGATCGCCCGTGGTGACGCCACCGACGTCGAGGTCGCCGTGCAGGCGGCGCAGGCCGCGTTCCCCGCGTGGCGGGATGCCGGACCCACCCGGCGGGCCGACGTGCTGTGGCGCCTGGGCGACCTCATCGCCGAGCATGCCGACGAACTCGCGGCCCTGGAGGCCCGTGACGCCGGCAAGGTCGTGCGCGAGGTGCGCGGTCAGATGGTCTCGCTTCGCGCGTGGTACCACTACTACGCGAGCCTGGCGTACCAGACGGAGGGCCGCACGATCCCGCAGGACCGCGCGAGCATCACCGTCTTCACGCAGCGGATCCCGTACGGCGTGGTCGGCGTCATCCCGGCCTTCAACTCCCCCATGCTCCTGGGCGGGATGGGGCTGGCCCCCGCGCTGGCGGCCGGCAACACCGTGGTGGTGAAGCCGCCCGAGGTCAATGCGCTGTCCCTGCTGCGACTCGGCGAGCTGGCCCGGGAGGCGGGACTGCCGGACGGCTGCCTCAACATGGTGACCGGCTACGGGCACGAGGCCGGCGATGCGCTGGTCGCGCACCCGCTGGTGCGCAAGCTGTGGTTCACCGGCGGGCCCGACAGCGCACGGTTCGTGGCCGCACGGGCGGCGGAGTCCCTGAAGCCCCTGGTGCTCGAGCTCGGCGGCAAGAGCGCGCAACATCTTCTTCGACGACGTGCGGGTCGACGATGTCGTCAACGGCGTGATCGCCGGGATCTTCGCCGCTGCGGGCCAGACCTGCGTCGCGGGGTCCCGCCTGCTCGCGCACGAGTCGATCGCCGACCGGCTCGTCGAGGCGATCGCGGATCGCGCCCGCAGCATCCGGCTGGGCGACCCCGTCGACCCGGCCACCGACATGGGCCCGCTGTCGCAGGAGAAGATCCTCGCCGGCGTCGCCTCGCGGGTCTCCGAGGCCGTCGACGAGGGCGCGAGCATCGTCGTGGGCGGCGAGGACGCCGACCGCCCCGATCACGGGTGGTTCTACCCGCCCACGGTGCTCGCCGGGGTCACCAACGACATGTCGGTCGCGCGCAACGAGCTGTTCGGCCCCGTGCTGTCCGTCATCCCGTTCGCCGACGAGGACGAGGCGGTCGCGATCGCGAACGACTCGCCCTTCGCGCTGGCCGCGGGGGTGTGGACGCGCGACCTCGGGCGGGCCCACCGCATGGCGGGTCGGCTCGACACCGGGACGGTGTGGGTGAACATGTACCGCGCCCTGCAGTTCGCGACGCCGTTCGGAGGCAACAAGCTCTCGGGGTACGGGCGCGAGAACGGCCTGGACGGGTTCGCCGAGTTCACGCAGCCCAAGGCGGTCTGGGTGGAGGCGGCCGACGAGCCGGTCGGCGACCCCTTCGTCCTGCGCGCCTAGCCCTTCGTCGAGTGGTCGCTCCCGGCCCGCTCGGCGGCCGCGGAGCGGGCCGCCGGCGCCCACTCAACAAGCGGGGGTGGAGGCGCCAGGGGGTCACGGGTCAGCGGGAGCGTTCGGCGAGCAGGACGCCGGCCAGCACGATCACCGCACCGACGATCTGCACCGGCGCCAGTGCCTCGCCGAGCGCCACCCACGCGATGAAGATCGCCAGCAGCGGCTCGGTCATGCCGACCACGGATGCCTGCGACGCCCGGATGTGGTGCAGCGAGACCACCACCAGCCAGAACGGCACGACCGTGCCGAGCACGATCATGTAGGAGCTCAGCACCCAGAGCGGGACCGCGGCGCCGTCGGCGCCGAACGGGTACCCGTCGCCGGACAGCTCGGACCACGGGAAGGTCCACCACGGCTGGACGATCGCCCAGAACACCGCTGCCGCCCCGAACCCCCACATGGTCAGCGACACCGGGTCGCGCGGCCGCGGGCCGCGCACCTGCCGGTCGGCGAGCAGGTAGTAGATCGCCAGGGCGCCGGCGGCACCGAACCCCGCGATGACACCGAGCCCGTCGAGAGTGAAGCCCTCCCACACCTGGCCGACGAGGGCGAGGCCGAGCAGGGCCAGGCCGAGCGCCAGCCACACGCGCCCGCTCGTCCTCTCGTGCAGCCCGAAGCGGAACCACAGCGCGACCATGATGGGCGCGGTGAACTCGATCAGGAGCGCGACGCCGACCGGGAGGCGGCTGATGGAGACGAAGTACAGGTACTGCGTCATCGCGATGCCCAGGATGCCGTAGACGAGCAGGATCGGGACCTCGCTGCGCCGGATGCGCAGCGTCGCCGGACGGGTGATGGCCACGACGGCGAGCAGGATCAGGAACGCGACGGTGACCCGCAGCTGCGACAGGCGCGCCGCGTCGATGCCGCTGACGAGGATGGACTTCGAGATCGTCCCGTTGAAGGCGAACAGCGTTGCGGCGACGAGGTAGAGCGTGTACCCGCGCGCCGGGTGCCGGTGCGGCGCCTCGCTGACGCCCGGAAGCGGCTCGGCGAGGTCGCTCACGTGCGCAGGGCGGCCTCGTAGACGGCGATCGTCTGGTCGGCGATGGAGTCCCAGCCGAAGTCGCTCACCGCCCGCGCCCGCCCGGCAGTCCCCATCGCAGCGGCCCGGGCCGGATCGGCGGCGATGACGTTGACGGCGTCGGCGAAGGCGTGCTCGAAGGCCCGTGGCTCCGCCGCGTCGTACGGGACCAGCAGCCCCGTCGTGCCGTCGACAACGACCTCGGGGATGCCGCCGACCGCCGACGCCACGACGGCGGTCTCGCACGCCATCGCCTCGAGGTTGACGATCCCGAGCGGCTCGTAGATGGACGGGCAGACGAAGGCGAGGGCATGCGTGAACAGCTGGATGAGCCGAGCCCGGGGCACCTGCTCCTGCACCCACAGCACGCTCGACTCGCCCCGCTCGGCGCGCAGCTGGTCCACCGCCGCTGACGTCTCCTGCCCGATCTCCACCGTGTCGGGCGACGATGCGCACAGGACCAGCTGCACGTCGTCCTGGAAGCGGCGGGCCGCGTTGATGAGGTGGACGATGCCCTTCTGCCGCGTGATGCGGCCGACGAACAGGACGTAGGGACGACCCCGGTCGATGCCCAGCTCCTCGACGGCGTCCGTGCCGGCATCTGGCCGGTAGACGGCGGTGTCGATGCCGTTGTGCACGACGTGCACGCGACCCGGGTCGACCGCGGGGTAGGCGGCGAGCACGTCCGCCCGCATGCCGTGGCTCACCGCGATGATCGCCGCGGCGGCCTCGTAGGCGGTGCGCTCGACCCACGACGAGACCCGGTAGCCGCCGCCGAGCTGCTCCTGCTTCCACGGGCGCAGCGGCTCGAGCGAGTGCGCGGTCACCACGTGCGGCACCCCGTGCAGGAGGCCGCCGATGTGGCCGGCCAGGTTGGCGTACCACGTGTGCGAGTGGAGGACGTCGACGCCGCCGGTCGCGTCGACCATCTCGAGGTCGACGCCGAGGGTCTGGATCGCGGCGTTCGCGCCCAGGAGCGCGGCCGGCACGGCGTGGCCGACCGCGTCGGGGCGAGGCTCGCCGAAGCAGTGGACGTCGACCTCGACCTTGCGCCTGAGCTCCGCGACGAGGTGCTCCACGTGGACGCCTGCGCCCCCGTAGATGTCCGGCGGCCACTCCCGAGTCAGCATTCCGATGCGCACACCCCGGAGCCTAGAGGTCTTGCCTGCAACGCGGCGCGTGACCGCCCCTGAGGGGGATATGGTGCGAAGGTGAGTAGCGATCCGCACGTGCTGGCGATGGTGCTCGCGGGAGGCGAGGGGAAGCGGCTCATGCCGCTCACCGCCGACCGGGCCAAGCCCGCCGTGCCGTTCGGCGGCTCGTACCGGCTGGTCGACTTCGTGCTGTCGAACCTCATCAACGCGGGGCTGCGCCGCGTCTGCGTGCTCACCCAGTACAAGTCCCACAGCCTCGACCGTCACATCACCCAGACGTGGCGCATGCCGACGCTGCTCGGGGACTACGTGACGCCCGTCCCGGCGCAGCAGAGGCTCGGCCCGCGCTGGTACACCGGAAGCGCCGATGCCATCTTCCAGAGCCTGAACCTGGTCTACGACGAGGCGCCGGACTACGTCGTCGTCTTCGGCGCCGACCACGTCTACCGCATGGACCCGATGCAGATGATCCACTCGCACATCGCCAGCGGCGCGGGCGTGACGGTGGCGGGCATCCGGATGCCCAAGGCCATGTCGACCGAGTTCGGCGTCATCCAGACCGCCCCCGACGGTCGCCGCATCTCGAAGTTCCTCGAGAAGCCGGCCGATCCGCCCACGATCCCCGGCGACGACGAGAACTGCTACGTCTCGATGGGCAACTACGTGTTCAGCACCCAGACCCTGTTGGACGTGCTGAAGGCAGATGCCGCCGACCCCGCGTCGGTGCACGACATGGGCGGCAACATCATCCCGATGCTCACCGAGCAGGGGGAGGCCCAGGTCTACGACTTCGCCGAGAACGTCGTCGCCGGCGCCACCGACCGCGACCGCGGGTACTGGCGTGACGTCGGGACCCTCGACAGCTACCACGATGCGCACATGGACCTGGTCTCCGTGCACCCGATCTTCAACCTCTACAACCGCCGGTGGCCGATCCTGTCGAACCTGCCGTCCCTGCCGCCCGCCAAGTTCGTCGAGGGCGGCAACGCGCACGAGTCGATGGTCGGGGCCGGGACGATCATCTCCGGCGCGCACGTGCGCACGTCCGTCATCGCGACGAGCGTCGCGGTCGACGCCGGTGCCTACGTCGAGGGCAGCGTCCTGATGCCCGGCGTGCGCATCGGCCGCAACGCCGTGGTGCGGCGCGCCATCCTCGACAAGAACGCGGTCGTGCCGGACGGCGCCCAGATCGGCGTCGACCTCGAACGCGACCGCGGGCTGTACACGGTCAGCGACGGAGGCGTCGTGTGCCTGGGCAAGGGCGTCACGGCAGCGCTGTAGCGGCCCGCGGCGGTCTACGTGCTGCTCGACGCCTCGGTGACGCTCTCGGACGGCGGGTTCTCAAGGTCGAGGCCGCCGCTGAAGTCCGACAGGGCCGTCGACACCTCGACCCGTACGGGCACCCCGTCCTGACCGATGAGGTCCGCGACCCGGGTGATGTGCACGACGCGGCCCTTGGCGTCGACCCAAGCGTCGACCTCCATCGACGCCCCCTGCCAGGCGTCGCCGATCCCCGCGATCTCCGCCTCCGACAGGCCCAGCTCGACCATGCGGTTCGGCTCGATCTGCAGCGTGCCCGAGTACCGCGTGGCCGGGATGCCGTCGACCTCGTCGGCCCCCTCGTTCGTGACGAGGGCCAGCCCGCCGAGCCCGGAGAGGGGGTCGGCGAAACCGGTGGTGGGCGTGCGGTCGCCCTTGCGCCAGCTTGGTCCATATCCCGTCCGGCGGATCGGACTGCACGTAAGGTGGCGATGTCGTTGATGATCTCGTGCGTCTGCCCGGACTCGCCCGTCCACGTGAGGTTGCCGAAGCCGGGGTCGGTCGCGACGGCGCCGGTTCCGGTGAGGCCGCGGGTGACGTCGCCCACGGTGGTGCGCACCTCGATCTCGACGGCCGCCGTGCCGAGGTCCCGGGTGCGGATGAGCGACGTCACGAAGTCGTTGGCGGTGGGCATCATCGAGATCGGCCCCGACGGCGGCCGGCGAGGTCGGGGCGACCCTCGGCGTGCCGCAGCCGGCGAGGCGGGTGCCACGGCGGCGAGGACCGATGGCCGCGAGCCACGGGCGCAGGGAACGCGTCATGGGCCTAGTTGACCATGCTCACGAGCCGGAGAGCGTGTGCTGCTCGACTCCGACGACACGCACCGGTCCGTCCGGGCTGAACTGCGCGGTGGACGACGATGAACCCGCCCGGCGGCAGCTTCGGGTGCCAGGCCCGGCTCCATCGCGGGTCGTCGAGCCCGACGCCGAGCGCGACGGCCATCGAGTCGAGGATCGTCGGGAGCACCGGCCGGTGCGAGCACAGCACGAGCGGCTCCGGGGTCAGGGCCAGCTCGATGGCCCGCGCGGCCGCTCCCCGCGGGTCGTCGTGGTGCCCCTCCTCGGTCAGGAGCGGCTCGGTGCTGGACGGTGTCGTCGAGGTGCCGGGCGAAGCGCTTGACGGTCTCGGTGCACCGACGGGCGCTGCTGGCGTACACCGAGCGTCACGCCGAAGGCGTCGAGGAGGGGGACGAGCTCCTTGCTCTGCGACCGGCCCTTGCCGGTGAGCGGGCGCTCGACGTCGTCCTTGCCGTCGAAGTGCGACCTCTTCATCGCCTGCGTGTGGCGCAGGATCACCAGCGGGGTCGTGTCCGGGGTGACGGCGGCCTGCTGGACCAGTCGCACGTCGGACGGGTACGTCAGGACCTCGTCGGCGTCGGCGACGCGCGACCCACCGGATCTCGTCGATCTCCTCGTCGGGCGTGAACCCCTCGTCCGCGCGGATGCGGGCCCGCCAGTAGTTGACCACCTTGGGCCGGCTCAGGACGCTGTAGGACTGCGTGGGCAGCGGCGCCTGCAGCACGGGGGTGAAGCCGGTCTCCTCGTCGCACTCGCGGAGCGCGGCGGTGACGACGTGCTCGCCGGGGTCGAGCTTGCCCTTCGGCAGCGACCAGTCGGCGCGGGCGGGACGGTGCACGACGAGGAACTCGAGGTCGGTCGTCGTCGCGCAGCAGCACGACACCGGCCGCCCGGATGACCCCGTCCCCGTTCACCGAGCCAGCCCCGCCTTCCGCGCGGCCCGCCGGGCCGACGGCCACATCTCGACGAAGCGGTAGCGGTCGAGGATCTCCTCGTCGGCCTCGAACTCGTGCAGCACGCCGAGCGACAGGCCGGTCATGGCCGTCGGTGTCGGGATGCGCGGCGAGCTCGCGGATGATCACCTGCGCGACGTGCGCGTCCTGGTGGTCGCCGAGCAGGTCGGTGACGTCGGCCAGGCGGTCGGCGTGCCGGTCCATGGCCTTGCCGAAGATCGGCGCGACCGCGTCGGCGGCGTAGCGCGCCTTCTTCGCCTTGATGCGGGCCGCGTGCCAGGTGGCGCTGGGGCCGTCGAGCTCGAGGTCGGCGATGGCTGCGGTCGAGGCGTCGCCAGGTGCGGGCCACGAGCGGCAGCAGGGCCTCCGAGCACGGGGCGAAGGCGGCGTCGGTGACGGGCGGGTCGATGGCCGCGCTCATGAGGTCGTCGACGAGCAGCTGGTGGCGGTCGCTGCGCAGCGCGGCGAGCGCGCTCGAGCGGGCGGCCGCCAGGCGTGCGTTGAGCAGCGGGTCGATGGCCGCGCGCGCACGCTCGGTGTCGACGGGGTCGTCGAGCTCGCCCGGCATGCCGGTCGAGCCGCTCGATCATGACCTCGGTGTCGCGGATCGCGCCCAGCTCGCTGGCCATCCACTCGCAGCTCCTCGCGCAGGGTGGCCGGACGGCTCGGGCTGCATGAGCGGCGCGAACGTGGCCATCGCGCTGCGCAGCCGTCGGGCGGCCACGCGCATCTGGTGCACGGAGTCGGGCAGGTCGCGACGCACGCCGACGTCGGCCAGCAGCAGGTGGCGCACGTGCTGCGACAGGATCGCGCGGATCGCGTCGACGGCGAGCCCGTCGGGCCCGGGGACCGGGCGCTCGGGCACGTCCGGCGGCTCCTGGGTGCGCGGTCCGAGGGCGCTGGCGGCCTTGCTCACCGTGCTGGGCTCGGCGCCGAGGCGCGACGAGGACGTCGACGACGCGGTCGATGGCAGCGAGGGATGCCTCGTCGTCGGGATCGACCGCCTCGACCTCGATCTCGCGGAAGACGCTGACGGTGCGCCCGTCGCGCAGGACGGAGACGGTGTCGTCGACGATCTCGACGAGCGCGCCGTCCGTCGGCGTCGAGCAGCGACGATCGGGGGTGCGCTCGGTCGACAGCGTGACGACCGGCACGAGCGGCTGCTCGCGCAGCAGCGGCGCGATGACCTCGACGAACGCGCCGGGCACCGAGCCGACCGGACCGGCGTCGAGCGGCAGGCGCAGCTCGTCGCGCGACGAGCCGTCGGCCCCGGCGACCGGCAGCTTCATGTGCCAGCCCTCGTCGGCGCCGCCCTCGCGCCGCCGCAGCGTGATGCCCCACCGGAACAGCGTGAGGTCGGCGGTGTCGTGGTAGACGGCGCTGCAGCGTGAAGGTCTCGCGGTGCTCGACGGCGTCGGCGACCCCCGCTGCGACCAGATCGGGCAGGTCGAACATGCCGTGGACCCGGAGCTTGCGTTCGACCTCGCGATGCGTGGTGGGCGGGTCACGGGGCGAAGCCCCGCTTGCGCTTGATCTCGATCAGCGACTCCTGGTAGTCGCGCATGCGCCGGCCGTCGGCGTCGAAGAGCCGCCGGGTCCAGGTGCCGTCCGAGGTGAGGTCCCAGGCCGACGTCTCGGGGTCGAAGGCGAAGTCGAACAGCGACTCGATCTCGGCGATCTGCTCCGGGTCGACGAGGCGGACCAGCGTCTCGACGCGGCGGTCGAGGTTGCGGTGCATGAGGTCGGCCGACCCGATCCAGACCTCGCGGTTCCCGCCGTTCTCGAAGCAGTAGGCGCGCGAGTGCTCGAGGAACCGGCCGAGGATGCTCACGACTCGGATGTTCTCGCTGAGCCCCGGGCACGCCGGGACGCACCGCGCAGATGCCGCGCACCCACACGTCGACGCGGCACCCCCGCCTGACTGGCCCGGTAGAGGGCGTCGATGATGCCCTCGTCGACGATCGAGTTGCACTTGAAGCGGATGCCGCTGGGGTGGCCGGCCCGATGCTGCTCGACCTCGCGCTCGATCCGCTCGACCAGGCCGGTGCGCACCGAGTGCGGTGCCACGAGGAAGCGGGCGTAGTCGGTGTTCATCGAGTAGCCGGACAGCACGTTGAACAGGTTCGACACGTCCTCGCCCACGGCGGGGTCGCAGGTCAGGAGGCCGAAGTCCTCGTAGAGGCGTGCGGTCTTGGGGTGGTAGTTGCCGGTGCCGATGTGGCAGTAGCGGCGCAGCTGGTCGCCGTCGTCGCGGACCACCATCGACAGCTTGCTGTGGGTCTTCAGCCCGACGAGGCCGTAGACCACGTGCACGCCGGACTCCTCGAGCTTGCGCGCCCACTCGATGTTGTTCTGCTCGTCGAACCGGGCCTTGATCTCGACGAGGGCCAGCACCTGCTTGCCCTCCTGCGCGGCGTCGATGAGGGCGTCGACGATGGGCGAGTCGCCGCGACGTCCGGTAGAGGGTCTGCTTGATCGCCAGCACCTGCGGATCGCGCGCCGCCTGCTCCAGGAACAGCTGCACGCTCGTGGAGAACGAGTCGTAGGGGTGGTGCAGCAGGACGTCGCGCTCGCGGACCACGGCCAGCACGTCCGGGGCGGACGCCGTCTCGACCTCGCTGAGCGCGCGCGACGTACGGGGCACGAACTTGCGCTGCTTGAGGTCGTCGCGCTCCAGGCCGTAGATCGTCCACAGGCCGGTGAGGTCCAGCGGGCCGGGCAGGCGGAACACCTCGAGCTCGTTGACGCCGAGCTCGCTGATCAGCAGCTCGAGGACGTGGGGGTCGATCGACTCCTCGACCTCGAGGCGGACCGGCGGCCCGAACCGGCGGCGCATGAGCTCGCGCTCGAGGGCCTGCAGCAGGTTCTCGGCGTCGTCCTCCTCGACCTCGACGTCCTCGTTGCGCGTGACGCGGAAGGTGTGGGTCTGCTGGATCTCCATGCCCGGGAACAGCGTGTGGAGGTGCGCGGCGATGATGTCCTCGAGCGGCACGAACCGGGCCGGCGCCACCTCGACGAACCGGGGCAGCAGGGGCGGCACCTTGACGCGGGCGAACAGCTCGGTCCCGGTGATCGGGTTGCGCACGACGACGGCCAGGTTCAGCGACAGGCCGCTGATGTACGGGAACGGGTGCGAGGGGTCGACGGCCAGCGGCGTCAGGACGGGGAAGACCTTCGCGTCGAAGAACAGCTCGATCTCGGCCTTCTCCGACGGGGTGAGCTGGTCCCACCGCAGGAGCTGGATGCCCTGGGCCTCCAGGTCCGGGAAGCACCGCCCGGCGGAACAGGTCGGCCTGCTCGCGCTGCAGCTCGTAGGCCCGCTGCCAGATGTTGTCGAGCACCTCGCGCGGGGTGTAGCCGCTCGCGGCCCGCACCGCGATGCCCGTGGCGATGCGGCGCTTGAGGCCGGCCACGCGGACCATGAAGAACTCGTCGAGGTTCGAGGCGAAGATGGCCAGGAACTTGGCCCGCTCGAGCACGGGCAGGTCGTCGTCCTCGGCCAGCTCCAGCACCCGCTGGTTGAAGGCCAGCCACGAGAGCTCGCGGTCCAGGAAGCGGTCGGCGGGCAGGGGCAGGTCGGCCGGGTCGGGGACCGGGACAGCGGCGGGAGCGGGGACGGCGACGGCCGGAGCGGGGGGCGCGTCGGCGGGCGGGACGGCGCTCGCGGTCGGGGGAGTCGGCTGCGTGGTCGTCATGGACGAATGGTCCCACAACGGGAGGAATCATGCGGAGCCGTCGAGGGGCGCCGGCGCCGGATGGGATCAGCGGCGGAAGAGCACGTCGGTGTCCCAGCGCGCGAACCCGAGTCCTTCGTAGAGGGCGATCGCGGCGGTGTTCGTGGTGTCCACGTAGAGCATGGCCTGGCTGAGGTCGAGGGCCCTCAGGTGGTGCAGGCCGGCGAGGGTCAGCGCGCGGCCGAGCCCGTTGCCGCGCTGCGAGGGGTCGACGCCGACGACGTAGACCTCGCCGATGGCCTGGTGCGGGTGGCCGGCGCTCACGTCGCCGTGCACCTTGGTCCAGTGGAACCCGACGAGGTCGGAGCCGCGCCAGGCCATGAGGAAGCCGCTGGCGGAGAACCACGGCTCGTGGATGCGCAGGTCGAGGTCCGTGCGCACCCAACGCCCCTGGTCCGGCAGGCTGGCGAAGGCTCGGGCGTTGACCGCGAGCCACGCGTCCTCGTCGACGCCGACGCGGAACGGTTGCAGGGTCACGCCGTCGGGCAGGAGCGGACGCGGGAGCGGGGCGTAGAGCGAGCGCCGCATCTGCCAGAGCACGCGCGCCCGGGTGAAGCCCATCCCGACGGCCAGCTCGGCGGCTCCGGCCTGCTCGCCGTGGGCCCACAGCCGCATGCGCCCGTCGGGCGAGTGACCGATCAGCTCCTCGATCAGGGTGCGGCCGACGCCGTGCCGCCGGTCGGCGGGGTCGACGGCCAGCTCGGCGCTGGGGCCGTCGACCGGATCGGTGACGTCGAGGTGCGCGTAGCCCGCGATGCCGCCGGACGGGTTCCAGGCGATGAGGTGCTGGCCGCGCTCGTCGCCGCCCTGCTTGAGGTGGAGCCAGACGTGCTCGGACAGCGGTCGCAGGCCGTCATGCTCGGTGACGCGGTCGACGAGGTCGACCAGGATCGGGGATGAGGGCTGGGTCGAGGCGCGGCTGCGCCTCGATGCGGTAGCCCGTGGTCACCGGCTGCCGATCAGGGCAGGACGGAGGCGGAGTCGTCCACGTCCGACATGGCCGCACGCGTGGCGGCGTCGGTGCCCTCCGGGACGAAGCGGTAGCCCACGTTGCGGACCGTGCCGATCAGCGCCTCGTGCTCGGTGCCGAGCTTGGCGCGCAGGCGGCGGACATGGACGTCGACCGTGCGCGTGCCGCCGAAGTAGTCGTAGCCCCAGACCTCCTGCAGCAGCACGGCCCGGGTGAAGACGCGGCCGGGGTGCTGGGCGAGGAACTTCAGCAGCTCGAACTCCTTGAACGTCAGGTCGAGGGTGCGTCCGCGCAGCTTGGCGGTGTACGTGCCCTCGTCGATGTGCAGCTCGCCGCTGCGGATCTCCTCGGGAAGGTCCGACGGAGCGCCGATGGCATCCTGCAGGCGCGAGACCGCCAGGCGCAGCCGCGCCTCGACCTCGGCCGGGGAGCTGGTGTCGACGATGACGTCGTCCATGCCCCAGTCCCACTGGATGGCGGCCAGGCCGCCCTCGGTGGTGACGAGGATGAGGGGCACGTCGACGCCGGTCTGGCGCAGCAGCCGGGTCAGGCCGCGCACCGCGGGAAGGTCTCGACGGCCGTCGACGAGCAGCGCGTCGCAGGCGGGCGCGTTCAGCAGCGCGGTGGCCTCGGCGGGCATCGTGCGGACGTGGTGCGCGAGCAGGCCCAGGGCGGGCAGTACCTCTGCGGAGGGCTCCATGGCGCGCGTGAGCAGGATCAGGCGCACTGGACACCTCCTTCCCGCGTCAGCGCGACCGGCCGGGTCGGCCGATTGCGCTGGGCACAGGGTACGCCACGGCCTCGGGCGCGGTCCCGTGCCGGGGTGATCGCGGCCCCTGCGCGAGGATGGCGGCGTGGAGTCCGGGCAGACGCGCACCCTGACGGCGGCGGACGGCGTCGCCATCAGCGCGGTGCACGTGCCGGCCGATCCGGACCGTCGTGACCTGTGCCTCGTCGTCGTCCATGGATTCACCGGCAGCTGGCGTCAGGACCGGGTCCAGCGGGTGATCGAGCGGCTCCGGGCCTTCGGCGGCATCGTGGCGATCGACCTGCGCGGTCATGGCGCCTCCGGCGGCCAGACGACGGTGGGCGACGAGGAGGTCCTCGACGTGGCCGCCGCGGTCGCCTGGGCCCGGGAGCTGGGCTACGCGGCGGTGGTCACGGTCGGGTTCTCCCTGGGCGGAGCGGTCGTGCTCCGTGAGGCGGCCCTGCAGCGGGAGGGCCCCGGTCGGGTGGACGCTGTCGTCAGCGTGAGCGCACCCGCGTTCTGGTACTACCGGGGGACGCGGATCATGCGGGTGGCGCACTGGATGGTCGAGACGCGTCCGGGACGCCTCGTGATGAGGGCCGGCGGCACGCGCATCAGCGGCCGGGGCTGGCCCGACCCCGCTCCGGTCGCCCCGCACGAGGCCGCCGCGCTGCTGGGCGACATCCCGCTGCTCGTGGTGCACGGCGACGTCGACCGCTACTTCCCGCTCGAGCACCCGCGGGCCATCCACGAGGCCGCGCTCCGGGCCGGCGGGCGCGCCGACCTGTGGATCGAGCCGGGCTTCGGCCACGCCGAGTCGGCGATCGCGACGGATACCCTCGACCGCATCGGGACATGGGCACGGGAATGGGCATCGGGCCCGAGGGGTTCTGGTCGGACATGACGGGTCTGTGGATCGTGCTCGGCGTCCTGCTCGGCGCGACGGCCTTCGGCCTGTGGCACCGGCGCACGTCCGGGCGCATCACCGACCGGGTCGCGACAGGGATCGTGCGCGCAGGAGAGGACGACCCGCCCGTGGACATCGAGCCCGACCCGCCGTCGCCGCAGTCCCAGGCCCTCGCGGCCGCGATCTCCGGCCGGCTGGGGGAGCGCGCCACCGTCGTCCAGTTCTCCAGCGCCTTCTGCCAGCCCTGCCGGGCGACCCGTCGCATCCTCGAGGAGGTGACGGTCATGGTGCCGGGCGTGGCCCATGTCGAGATCGACGCCGAGGAGAACCTCGACCTCGTCCGCGCGCTCGACATCCGCCGCACCCCGACCGTGCTGTTCCTCGACTCGAGCGGGGCGGTGCGCAAGCATGCGAGCGGCCTGCCGCGCAAGGCGGACGTCATCGCTGCGCTCGGGGACCTCATCCCCGGCGGCACGCCCGACTTCGAGATCTGAGCTGCGAACCGTTCGCACCAACCACCGGCTGGTTGATGCCGGACCCGGCAGGACCGCGTCGGACAGCGGCGCCTACGGTTCTGCGAACCGCACCAAGGAGGCGCCCATGAGCTCGACCGTCCGTCCGCAGGGCACGTCCGATGCGTCCGTGTGCACGCGAGCGCAGGTGGATCCGCGCGGCCCCCGCTTCGGCGGAGCCGTCACCACGGTGGTGCTCGCCCTGGCCCTGATCCTCATGGGCACGACGGCCGGCACCCTCCTCATCGCGTGGCAGACGCTGGTGTTCGCGCTCGGCGCTCTGGTGGGACTGCATGCCCAGCCCTACGGCATCGTCTACCGTCGCCTGGTGCAGCCCCGACTCGGTCCGCCGGCCGAGCTCGAGGATGCCGCTCCGCCGCGGTTCGCCCAGGGGGTCGGCCTCGTGTTCCTCGTGGTGGCGCTCGTCGCGGTGCTCGCCGGGGCCACCGTCGTCGCCACCGTCGCCGTGGCCTTCGCGCTGGCGGCGGCTTTCCTCAACGCCGCATTCAACTTCTGCCTCGGCTGCGAGATGTACCTGCTGGGCGCGCGGCTGCGACACCGGTGACGCCGCGGCTGGCGACGGCCGCCGCCGAGGCCACGCACTAGGCTGGCGGCATGGTTGAGGTCTTCTACACCGGCCTGCTGGTTCTGGCGATGGCCGCTGCCGGGTGGTTCGCGTTCTACGTCGTCTTCAAGCTGTTCAAGGGACAGGGCTAGGTGCTTGCTCCCGACGGCTCGGGCGTGGAGGTGCACGAGGACCTCCGCCCGCTGTCCTGGCTGATCGGCCGCTGGGTCGGGGTCGGCACCGGGCAGTACCCGACCATCGACGACTTCCGCTTCGGCCAGGAGGTCGTCGTTCAGCACCGACGGCCGGCCGTTCCTGAGCTACCTGTCCCGCAGCTGGCTGCTGGACGAGGCCGGGGACCGGGTCAAGCCGCTGGCCACGGAGGCCGGGTTCTGGCGGCCGCGTCCGGGCAATGAGATCGAGATGACCTTGTCGCATCCGACCGGCTTCGCCGAGATCTGGCTGGGCACGCAGGAGGTCACGGGGATCACCGACGCGACGATCACGGGCGCGCGCGCCGAACTGCGCACCGACGTCGTGGCCCGCACCCCCAGTGCCAAGGAGTACTCGCAGGGCGTCCGCCTCTACGGACTTGTCGAGGGTCGACTGCTGTGGACCTTCGACATGGCCGCGGTCGGCGAGCGGCTCACCAACCACCTGGCTGCCACCTTGTCCCCGGCCGATGGTCGCGCGGACGCCGAAGGCGAGGAGTGAGGACATGACCGAGGGCTGGGAGGCGCGCCTGCGCGACCACGGGTTCCGCATCACCCCGCAGCGGCAACTGGTCCTCGAGGCGGTCGAGGCCCTGCGCCACGGGACGCCCGAGGAGATCCTGGTCGAGGTGCAGCGCACCGCGAGTGGCGTCAACCTGTCGACGATCTACCGCACCCTCGAGGTCCTCGAGGAGGTCGGGCTCGTGACCCATGCCCACATCGGCCACGGCCCGCCGACGTACCACGCGGTGGACGACGACGTGCACATCCACCTGGTCTGCGACCGGTGCGGGGCGGTCCAGAGCGTGCCGGCGTCCACCGCCGCGACGTTCGTGGCCGACCTCGAGGCGGGCTACGGGTTCCGCACCGACATCGCCCACGTCTCGGTGCACGGGCTGTGCGCGCGCTGCAAGGATCGGGACTTCGTGCCGGAGGGCGACGACCCGCTGTGACGGCCGAGGCCGCAAGCGGCCGTGTCCCCGTGCCCCCGCCGGACGACAGCGCCGATCCCGGGATCCCCTGGCACTTCGGTGATCCCCTGCGCGAGCAGCGTCATCTGGTGGAGGGTCGGGCCGCCGTCGACCTGTCGAACCGGGGCATCGTGACGGTCACGGGCCCGGACCGCCTGACCTGGCTGGACGACCTCACGACCCAGCGGCTGTCCGGGCTGGCGGCCGGCGAGTCCGCGCTGGCGCTCGTCTTGAGCCCGCACGGCCACGTGGAGCACGAGCTCCATGTCGTCGACGACGGCACCACCGCGTGGCTCATCGTGCAGCCGGGGACCGAGGCCAGCCTTGCCTCCTACTTGCGCTCGATGCAGTTCCTGCTGCGCGTCGACGTGGCCGATCGCACCGACACGCACGCCGTCGTCTGGGAGCCGCTCGTCGTCGCCGACCCCGACGCGGTCACCTGGCTGGTGCCCGCCGACTTCGCCGGCACCGGACAGGTGGAGTCCGGCAGCGACCGCGGCGGGGACGCGTCGAAGTACGTGGCGCGCCGTCCGGCGCCGTTCGCCGGTCGCGAGGTCGTCGTCGCGCGGGCCGACGTGGGCGCGCGGCTCGACCGGTGGCCGCAGGCCGCGGGGAGCTGGGCGGTCGAGGCGCTTCGGGTAGCGGCCGCCGTCCCGCGGCTGGGGCTGGAGACCGATCACCGCACGCTGCCACACGAGGTGGGCTGGATCGGGCCGGGAGTGCATCTCGCGAAGGGGTGCTACCGCGGGCAGGAGGCGGTGGCCCGGGTGCACAACCTGGGGCATCCGCCGCGCCGGCTGGCGCTCCTGCACCTCGACGGCAGTGGCGAGAGCCTGCCCGCCCACGGCGACCGCGTGACGGTCGACGGGCGCGAGGTGGGCTGGGTGGGCACGGCGGCGTGGCACCACGAGCTCGGTCCCGTCGCGACTGCGATCCTCAAGCGCTCCACCCCCGAGCAGGCCGAGGCGAGGGTGACGACGGCCGGCGGCGACGTGGCCGCGGCCCAGGAGACGGTCGTCCGGCCGTAGCCGCTAGGCGTCGACGTCGAGCACGAGCGTGATCGGCCCGTCGTTGGTGAGCGACACCTGCATGTCCGCGCCGAAGACCCCCGTGGCCACGCTGGCCCCGCGCTCGCGCAGGCGGGCCACGACTGCGTCGACCAGCGGCTCGGCCACCTGCGCGCCGGCGGCGGCATCCCAGGTGGGGCGCCGGCCCTTGCGCGTGTCCCCGTAGAGGGTGAACTGGCTGATCACGAGCACCGGGAGCCCCAGGTCCGAGGCGGACACCTCGCGGCTCGCGACCGTCCTGTCCAGGGGCGCGTGCTCGGGTCCGAAGATCCGCAGGTCGTAGACCTTGTCCGCCAGCCGTTGGGCACGCAGCGCAGTGTCGTCGTGGGTCACGGCGACCAGAACGACGAGGCCGGGGCCCTCGAACGCCCCCACGACCGCGCCGTCCACGTGGACCTGGGCGCCCCGAGATCGCTGTACCACCGCTCGCATGCGGACAGCGTGCCATCATTCGGCGGTGACGAGTGCCGCGCCTGCCGTGATCGCGACCTACACGCGAAGCGGGTTCACCGAGGGCGTTCACGTCGGCCATGCCGTCGTGGTCGACCCGGCGGGGGTCGTCGTCCGAAGCTGGGGCGATGCCGACCACGAGGTCTTCCCCCGATCGTCGAACAAGCCGGCCCAGGCGATCGCCATGGTGCGGCACGGGCTCGACCTGCCGGACCACCTGCTGGCGCTGGCCGCGTCGTCGCACAGCGGCGAGAGGTTCCACCTCGCGGGGGTTCACGAGATCCTGCGCTACGCCGAGCTGGACGAGTCGGCCCTGCAGACTCCGCCGGACTACCCGCTCGACCCCCGCGAGCGCGATGCGTGGCTCGGGGAGGGCCGGCGCGCCGCCCCGATCGGCATGAACTGCTCGGGCAAGCACGCCGCGATGCTCCTCACCTGCGTCATCAACGGCTGGCCGGTCGACAGCTACCTCGACCCGGGCCACGCCCTCCAGCAGTCGGTGCGCTGGCAGATCGAGGCCCTGGCCGGTGAGCCGGTGGGGCATGTCGGGGTCGACGGATGCGGGGCCCCCGTCCTGTCGCTTGTCGCTGGCCGGGCTGGCCCGATCGCTGTCCCGCGCGGTGCAGGCGGAGCCGGACGACCCGGCCGGCCGGGTGACCCGGGCGATGCTGCGGTTCCCTGACTTCGTCGGCGGGACGTCGCGGGACGTCACGGCCTTCATGCGCGCCGTCCCCGGGCATGGTCGCGAAGGACGGTGCCGAGGGCGTCTACGTGGCAGCCCTGGCGGACGGCACCGCGGTCGCCCTCAAGGCGGAGGACGGGTCCGAACGGGCCCGGCAGGTGGCGCTGGCGGCCATCCTCGTCGGACTGGGCGTCGATCCGACGGCCCTGGCCCCCCTGACGTCGATCCCCGTGCTCGGCGGCTCCGCAGTGGTGGGCATCGTCTCCTCGCCCCTGAGGTAGGACCTCTGCTGCCCACGCGTGAGCGACGTCACGCTAGCAGCCGCTAGCAGGCGTGTTTGCAATTGCAAGCACTTGGGGCATACTGGAGGCATGGCACGCATCGACGTCACCGGTCTCGGGGGGTTCATCCGGGACCAGCGCGATCAGGCCCAGATGTCGCTGCGGCAGCTCGCCAAGGCGGCAGACGTCTCCAACCCCTACCTGAGCCAGGTGGAGCGTGGCCTGCGGCGGCCCAGCGCAGAGATCCTGAACCGGATCGCCCAGGGGCTGCGGATCTCCGCGGAGACCCTGTACGTGCAGGCCGGGATCCTCGACCAGCGCGAGGGGGACGAGACCGTCACCACCGCCATCGCCGCCGATCCGACGCTCAGCGAGCGCCAGCGCACGACCCTGCTGCAGATCTACGCGGCCTTCCAGGCCGAGAACCGCGCCCAGGCCGAGCGCGAGCAGCAGGACCTCGAGGCCGAGCCCGGCCCCGACAGCCCGAACCCGATGGATGAACGAGAGGACGCACGATGAGCACCGAGAGCACCCCCACCCACCCGACCACCCGCGTGAAGAAGACCTCCACGAAGGCGGCCACTGCGGCGAAGACGACCACGACCAAGGCGGCGTCCGCGGCGAAGAAGACCACGGCCAAGGCGGCCACCACCGCGAAGGCCACCACGACCAAGGCGGCCGAGGCCGCTCAGGGCGCCGGCAGCCGGTTCACGATGCCCAAGGTCGAGATGCCCAAGGTCGAGATGCCGAAGTTCGAGATGCCGAAGTTCGAGCTCCCGAAGTTCGAGATGCCGAAGTTCGAGGCGCACAAGGTCGACGTGGCCGCGATGGCCAGCCACACCAAGGACCGCGTCGCCGGTGCCGCGAAGACCGTGGCCGGGAACGTCACGCACACCGTCGAGCTGATCCGCGAGGCGGTCGGCGTCTGACGCCAGCGCACATCACGAAGGGCCGCACCGATGGTGCGGCCCTTCGTCGTGCGGGGTGGCCGCACTGCACTAGCGTGGTGGGATGTTCGACACGGTCCAGGGCCTCGTCCTCATCGCGGTGTGGGTGGTCACGTTCGCGGTCAAGGGCTGGGCGTTCGTGGACTGCATCCGCCGCCCTGCGCAGGCCTTCCCCGCGGTCGGACGCCAGAGCAAGGTGCTGTGGCTGATCCTCACGGGACTGGCGGCCGCCACCGGGTTCTTCTGGGGGCTGACGCTGACCATCGTCGGACTGGCCGGCACCGTCGTCGCCCTCGTCTACCTCTTCGAGGTCCGGGTCAAGATCATCGAGATCACCTCGCGCCGCTGGTGACCCGAGCGTCCGCGGCCGCAGGCGTGGCGTCGGCGCTGCCGTGCCGTCAGCCCTCGAGCGACACCCGGATCCGCCGGAACCCCTTGCCCTTGCTCTCCACCTTCACGACGTGCATCGTGCCGATCTGCCTGGTCGATGCGACGTGGGTACCGCCGTCGGCCTGCACGTCCAGCCCGGCGATGTCGACGATGCGCACGACCTCGATGCCGGGCGGCAGCAGGTTCGTGGCCGTGCGGATGATGTCGGGGATGGCGAAGGCCTCCTCGCGCGCCAGCTCGTAGGCGGAGATGGCCCGGTCGGCCTCGACCTCGGCGGCGCAGGCCGCCTCGACCGCCTCCTTGAATCCCGGCGGCACCTCGTCGAGGTTGAAGTCGAGGCGCCCGGAGAGGGGGTCCATGTTCGAGCCGGTGACCAGCGCGCCGAAGTCGCGGAACACCACGCCGGACAGCAGGTGGAGCCCGGAGTGGGTGCGCATGAGGGCGGTGCGGCGGTCGTCCTCGATCGCTCCACGCACCGACGTCCCGACGGGGGGCAGCGGGTCGCCCTCGGCCGGCACGAGGCACAGGTCGTCGCCGCGGCGGACGTCGACGATGCGGGTCTGCACCCCGCCCCACAGCAGCACGCCGTGATCCGGTGGCTGGCCCCCGCCGCCCGGGTAGAACGCCGAGCGGTCGAGGACGATCCCCGCCTCGGGGTCGGACAGCAGGACCGTGGCGTCCCAGTCCCGCAGGGTGGAGTCGGCGAGCTCCAGCCGATGGGTGCGGCCCGGGGTTCCCACCCCTACTTCTTGCCCTGGGCGGCGACCGCTGCGGCCGCTGTCGCTGCGGCCTCGGGGTCGAGGTACTCGCCACCGGGAACGATCGGGCGCAGGTTCTCGTCGAGTCGGTACACCAGCGGGATCCCGGTGGGGATGTTCAGTGCGGCGATGTCCTCGTCCGAGATGCCGTCGAGGTGCTTGACGAGGGCGCGCAGCGAGTTGCCGTGGGCCGCGACGAGCACGGTCTTCCCGGCGCGGAGGTCCTCCGCGACGATGACGTCCTGCCAGTACGGGATGAGCCGCTCGACGACGTCGGCCAGGCACTCGGTGGCCGGGCGCGCCTCGGGCGGGAGAGCCGCATAGCGCGGATCATGCGTCTGGGCCCAGGGGTCCTCGGGGTCGATCGGCGGCGGCGGCACGTCGTACGAGCGGCGCCAGAGCATGAACTGCTCCTCGCCATACGCCTCGAGGGTCTCCTTCTTGTTCTTCCCCTGGAGCGCGCCGTAGTGCCTCTCGTTCAGCCGCCAGTTCCGCACGACCGGCAGCCACATGCGATCGCATGCCTCGAGCGCGATCTGCGCGGTCTTGATGGCCCGCTTGAGCAGCGAGGTGTGGACGACGTCGGGGTACAGCCCGGCCTCCGCGAGCAGCTCGCCACCGCGGCGCGCCTCGGTCATGCCCTTCTCGGACAGGTCGACGTCGACCCAACCGGTGAAGAGGTTCTTGGCGTTCCACTCGCTCTCGCCGTGGCGCAGCAGGATCAGGGTGTACGGGGCGCTCGCGTTCGTCATGGGGCCATCCTGCCGCATGCCCCGCGGTCGTCACCCGTTCGCAGGGTCGGGGCTCTCGGCGAGATGGGCGAAGGCCTCGAGGTTCGCGGTGGACTCGCCGCGCGAGCGGCGCCACGCCCACTCGCGCCGGATCGCGGTCGCGAATCCGAGCTCCAGGATCGTGTTGAACGCGCCGTCCGCGTACTCGAGCACCGAGCCCAGCAGCCGGTCCAGCTCGGCGGGCGTGACGGCGTCGAGCGAGACCCGCCCGACGAGGTAGATGTCGCCGAGGTGGTCCACGGCGAACGCCACTGCGTACATGCGCTGGTTCCGCTCCAGCAGCCAGCGGTAGACGGCCTCGTGGTTCTCGTCGGGGTTGCGCGCCACGAAGGCGTTGATCGTCAGGGCGTGCTCGCCGACGGTCAGGGCGGTAGTCGTGCGCAGCTTGTGATGGCCCGGCAGTGTCACGACGACGGTCCCCGGAGCCGCGGACTCCCACTCCAGGCCCGACTCCTCGAGGTAGGCGGTGATCGCCCGCTGTGCGCCGTCGGGCGTCATGACTGCTGCGCGCCGTCGGGCGTCATGACTGCAGCGCGGCGCTGCGGCTGTCGGCTGAGTTGGCCAGCGCCGCGCCGTAGCTGGTGAGCAGCCCCGCTGTCGTCGAGGCCCAGCCGAAGGAGGCCGCGTGCATGTGCGCCCCCGCGGAGAGCTCGGCGCGGCGGTCCGGCCGGGTCACGATGCGCTCGATCGCGGTCGCGAAGTCGCGGGCGTCGTGCCCGTCGACGAGCAGGCCGCTCGTGCCGTCGGCCACCGCCGTCCGCAGCCCCCCGACGGCGGCCGCGACGACGGGCGTCCCGCACGCCTGCGCCTCGACCGCCACGAGGCCGAAGGACTCCGAGTACGAGGGGACGACCGCCACGTCGGCCGCGCGGTACCACTCGACGAGCGTGCGCCGATCCGAGGGCGGCTCGAACCGGACGAGGTCACCGATGCCGAGGACGCGGGCAAGGTCGGCGAGCGCGGTGGGCTGGTCGAGGCCCGAGCCGGACGGGCCGCCGCACACCACCACGACCAGCCGGCTGCGCAGCGACGGGTCGCGCAGCACGAGCTCGGCGGCCGCGCGGATGAGGATGTCAGGGGCCTTCAACGGCTGGATGCGCCCGACGAAGAGCAGCACGATCGCGTCCTCCGCGACGCCGTGGCGGCGACGGGCCTGGCGCACGCTGCCCGGCGTGAACAGCTCGAGGTCGACGCCCGGGTGCACCACATCGACGGCCGACTCCTCCGCGCCGTACAGGTCCACCAGCTGGCGGGCCTCATCGGCCGTGTTCGCGATGAGGCGGTCCGCGACCGCGACGACCTGCTCCTCGCCGATCACCCGCATCGCCGGCTCGGGGGCGTCGCCGAGTGCGAGGTCGAGGTTCTTGACCTTGGCCATCGTGTGCATCGTGTGGACGAGGGGGACGTTCCAGCGCTCGGACGACAGCCACCCCACCTGCCCGGACAGCCAGTAGTGGGAGTGGATGAGGTCGTACCAGCCCTCCGGCCGAGCCGCCTCGGCACGCATCACCCCTGCCGTCACGGCGCACAGCTGTCCGGGCAGGTCCTGCTTGAGCAGGCCCTCGAACGGGCCGGCCGTGACATGCCGCACCGTCACGCCCGGGGCGATCTCCACGGTCGGGGGCAGGGCTGACGAGGTCGCGCGCGTGAAGATCTCGACCTCGACGCCGGACTCGGCCAGTCGGCGCGAGGTCTCGACGACGTACACGTTCATGCCTCCGGCGTCGCCGGTGCCGGGCTGGTCGAGGGGGGAGGTGTGGATCGACAGGACCGCGATGCGTCGGGGCCGCCGCGCGCGGCGCAGGGTGCTGACGGCGGCAGGGGCGGTCATGCGTCCTCACCCCTCTCGACGGCGACATCGCCGCACAACAGTCAGGAAGTGTGGACTATTCCACCGGAAAGGGCCACCTCAGCGGAGGGAGACCCCCACGTAGGGCGCTCCCGTGACGATCGTGACCACTCGCCTCGTGACGGACACCGCGTGGTCGGCGTAGCGCTCGTAGTACCGCGACAGCAGCGTCACGTCGATGGCCGCCTCGACCCCGTGGCTCCACGAGGAGGACAGCACGATGGTGAACAGCTCGCGATGCAGCCGGTCGACCTGCTCGTCGTGACGGGCGATGTCCGCGGTCAGGCCGACGTCCTGCGTGGCGATGACGGCGCCGGTCTTCGAGACGATGGCCTCCGCGAGGCCGCCCATCTCGGCGAAGGTGCCCCGGAGCTCCTGGGGGATCGACAGGCGGGGATAGCGCAGGCGCGCCTGCTTGGCCACATGCTCCGCGAGGTCGCCCATGCGCTCGAGCGACGTGGCGATCCGAAGGGCGCCGATCACCACGCGCAGGTCGCTCGAGGCGGGGTGCTGCTCCGCGATGAGATCGAAGCAGCGCTCCTCGATGTCGCTGGCCAGCGTGTCGATCTGGGCGTCGGCGGCGATGACGGACTCGGACATCGTGAGGTCGGCGTCGAGGAGGGCCTGGGTCGCCCGGTTCATGGCCGAGCCCACGAGGCGCGTCATCTGGACCAGCTCGTCGTTGATGGTCCCGAGCTCGTCCTGGAAGGCCGGCTGCATCCTTCGGTCCCCTCGGTGCGGCGTGTGTGGAGACCACCCTAGGCCAGTCCGGAATACGGCCGCTGACTCGACGTGAACGGCCGGCGGCCGGAAGGTGAACAGCAGGGGTCGATCGCCGAACCCTCGGTGAATCATGCGGCCGCCGGTGCCGGAGGCGGCCGAGGAGGGTTCCCAGCACTCCTATCCTTGTGGTGTGCCTCGTCGTGAAGCCGCGCCCGCCGTCCCGGCCGAGGTGATCCGTGTGCTCAACGTGCTCCCGTCGGCGTCCTTGGTAGTGGCCCCAGGTGGGGACGTCCTTCGGTCGAACGCCCGCGCGGGCGCCCTCGGCATCGTCAGCCGCGACCTCGTCACGATCCCGGACATCGCCCACCTCATCGAGCGGGTGGCGGCCGACGGGAACGCCCGCGAGCAGGAGATGCGCGTGCGGCGTCCACCGCTCGGCCGTGAGCTCCTCGAGCTGCGGGTGCGGGTGGCCCCGCTCGGCACCGGCGCGATCCTGGTGCTGATCGACGACCTGGCGGAGGAGCGCCGCGTCGACGTGGTCCGCCGCGACTTCGTGGCCAACGTCAGCCATGAGCTCAAGACACCGGTCGGCGCCCTCTCGCTGCTGGCCGAGGCCGTGCTCGCGGCCAGCGACGACCCCGAGCAGGTGCGCCACTTCGCCGAGCGCATGCAGATCGAGGCGTCGCGGCTGAGCCACCTCGTGCAGGACGTCATCGACCTGTCGCGCCTGCAGGGCGACGATCCGCTCACGCATGCCGAGGTGGTCGACGTCGACGACCTCGTGCGTCGTGCGGTGGACGAGGTGCGCACGCTCGCCGCCCGCGAGGACATCGAGGTCGTGACCGGCGACCCGTGCGACGGCCTGGTGTACGGCGACGAGCGCCAGCTGCTGGCGGCGCTGCGCAACCTGCTGACCAACGCCATCGCGTACTCGGCGAACCACACGCGCATCGCGGTCGGCACCCGCACCCACGACGGAATCGTGGAGATCGCCGTCAAGGACCAGGGCATCGGCATCGCCACCAACGACCTCGACCGGGTCTTCGAGCGCTTCTACCGCGCCGACCCGGCCCGGTCACGCGTCACCGGCGGCACCGGCCTCGGGCTGGCGATCGTCAAGCACGTCAGCCAGAACCACGGAGGCGAGTGCACGGTCTGGTCCGAGGTGGGGGTCGGGTCCACGTTCACGCTGCGCCTGCCGGCGTACCTGCCGACGTCGTCCTTCCGCCCTGACGCGGACGACCTGTCCATCGATGTCCTGACCGTTCCGTCCGGAGAGGCACGCGCGTGACCCGAATCATGGTCGTCGAGGACGAGGAGTCGTTCTCGGAGGCACTTGCCTTCATGCTCCGCCGCGAGGGCTACGAGGTGGAGGTCGCCGGCGACGGCAACCTCGCAGTAGACCTGTTCGAGCGACAGGGGGCCGACCTCATCCTGCTCGACCTCATGCTGCCGGGCCTGTCGGGACTGGAGGTGTGCCGGCACGTGCGGGCGAAGTCTCAGGTGCCGATCATCATGCTGACCGCGAAGGACGGCGAGATCGACAAGGTCGTGGGACTCGAGATCGGCGCGGACGACTACGTCACGAAGCCGTTCTCCTCACGCGAGCTGCTGGCCCGGGTCCGCTCGGTGCTGCGTCGCCACGGCGACCTGGAGGAGCTGATCGCGACGACCGTCGAGGCCGGCCCCGTGCGCATGGACGTGGACCGGCACGTGGTCACGGTCCGCGGCCAGCAGGTGTCGCTCCCGCTGAAGGAGTTCGACCTGCTCGAGCTGCTGATCCGCAACGCCGGCCGGGTGCTCACGCGAGGGCAACTGATCGACCGGATCTGGGGCGCCGACTACGTGGGGGACACCAAGACCCTGGACGTCCACGTCAAGCGGCTGCGGGCCAAGATCGAGGAGGATCCCGCGGTCCCGGTGCATCTGGTCACCGTGCGGGGCCTGGGCTACAAATACGAGCCCTGACGGGCTCGCTCTGTGAGGACGAGCCCTGACGGCTGGGGTCAGCCCGCGGGGTTCGTCGGCGGCGTGGGCGCGATGCCCTCGTAGTAGCCCACCGGCGGCACGGTCAGGACCGACATGTCCACCAGGCCGGCCTTCTCGAAGCCGAGCTGCACGGGCACGTAGGACGACTGCGGCACCTCGAGGTCGTAGGAGTTGATCCACGCCTGGGAGTCGAATCCGAACGAGGCCGACCCGCCCGGAGCCAGGTCGCCGGCGCCGTCGGTGATGTAGGCCGGGATGCCGTTGATGGACGCGTAGGTCAGCCGATCGGCCTCGAGCCCGGTGTTGGTGAGCCGGGTGGTCAGCGTGGCGGTGCCGGAGCCGTCGGGCCCGAGCACCAAGGTGGCCGCCTCGATGTGGATCGGGCCCTGGTCGGCCTGCGTGCCGTTGCCGGAGTTCATGGTGGCCTGGACCGTCGTGGTGGCCTGGAGGCCGCTGAAGCAGCCGGTGGTGGCCGGGGCCACCAGGATCAGCAGGGCAGCGGCGGCGGCGACGTGGGTGCGCTTCACGGCGCCAAGAGTAGCGAAGGGGCGGCCGGTGATTCAGCCGGGCCGGAATCCGGGCTCCAGCCCCGTGATAACCTTGAAGGCCTGGGAAAGGGGTTCCACTCCATGACGTTCAACGTCGGCGACACGGTCGTCTACCCGCACCACGGGGCGGCTGTCATCGAAGCAGTCGAGATTCGGACCATCAAGGGAGAGGACCGCGAGTACCTGGTCCTCCGGGTCGCCCAGGGCGATCTGACCGTCCGAGTTCCCGCCGACAACGTCGACCTCGTCGGGGTGCGCGACGTCGTGAACGCCGAGGGCCTGGACCGCGTGTTCAACGTGCTGCGCCAGCCCTACACGGAGGAGCCCACCAACTGGTCCCGCCGGTACAAGGCCAATCTCGAGAAGCTCGCCTCCGGCGACGTCATCAAGGTGGCCGAGGTCGTGCGCGACCTGTGGCGCCGTGAGCGCGAGCGCGGCCTGTCCGCCGGTGAGAAGCGCATGCTCGCCAAGGCGCGGCAGATCCTCGTGAGCGAGCTCGCGCTGGCGGAGAAGACCAACGAGGTCAAGGCAGAGGCCATCCTCGACGAAGTCCTCGCCTCCTAGCGGCACCTCCACCTCCCCGCCGTGGCTCCTGCGGACGCCCCCGGTCGCACAGCGGCGCTCGTCCCGGCCGCCGGGCGCGGGGAACGGCTCGGCCCTGGTGCCCCCAAGGCACTGCGCCCGATCGGTGGCGTCCCGATGCTCGTCCATGCGGTGCGGGCCCTCGCAGCGAGTCGCACGGTCGACCTCGTCGTGGTGGCTGCCCCGGAGGACACGGCGGAGAGCGTCGCCTCCATGCTGGCCGACCAGTCGTTCGCCGCGGAGGTCCTCGTGGTCACCGGCGGCGAGACCCGCCAGGACTCCGTCGCCCGCGCCCTGATCGCGCTGCCGCCGGACGTGGACGTGGTGCTGGTCCACGACGCGGCACGCCCCCTCGTCCCCGAGGAGCTGGTCACGGCCGTCGTCGGGGCCGTGCGCTCCGGGCATGACGCCGTCGTCCCGGGGCTGCCGGTGGTCGACACCATCAAGCGGGTCGGGCCGGCCTCCGACGTCGAGGCCACCGTCGATCGCACGCCGCTGCGCGCGATCCAGACCCCGCAGGGGTTCGCCCGCGACGTCCTGCAGCGTGCGCACGCCAGCGCCGATCTCGACCAGGTGCCGGCCACCGATGACGCCGGTCTCGTCGAGCGGCTCGGGCTGCCGGTCCACGTCATCCCCGGTCATGAGGAGGCGTTCAAGGTGACCCGCCCCTTCGACGTGCTCATGGCCGAGGCCGTCCTCGCCCGGCGGAGGGCTGCCGGTGCCGTCTGACCCGCTGATCGGCATCGGCACCGATGTCCATGCCTTCGCCGAGGGTCGACCCCTCTGGCTCGCCGGCCTGTACTGGCCCGGTGAGCGCGGTCTCGACGGGCACTCCGACGCCGACGTCGCCTCGCACGCCCTGTGCGACGCCCTGCTGTCCGCTGCGGGCCTCGGCGACCTGGGCGCGGTCTTCGGCACCTCGGACCCGCTCTGGTCGGAGGCCTCCGGGGTCTCGTTGCTCGCGCACACGGCGGGGCTCGTGCGAGCAGCCGGGTTCCGGATCGTCAACGGCAGCGTGCAGGTCATCGGCAACAGCCCCCGGGTGGGCACGAGGCGGCAGGAGGCGCAGGACGTCCTGAGCGCCGCCGTCGGGGCGCCCGTGCGGGTGTCCGGGACCACGACCGACGGCCTGGGCCTCACCGGAAGGGGAGAGGGCGTGGCGGCAATCGCGATAGCGTCGGTGGTGCCGGCGTCCAGCCGTGCCTGACCTCGGGGAGCAGACATGAAGAAGACCCTGGCGGGCGTGACCGTCGCCGCCATGATCGCCGGTGCCGCGGGCATGGCCCTCGCGCCCGCTGCGCAGGCCTACGACCGCGACGCCTACTCCTACGCAGCGGCCCACATGATCGAGCGCTCCGACATCCCGGCGGCCCTCGGCGCGTTCAAGCCCGCGCTGGGCTTCAACGCGAACGTCTCCACCTACCCCGGATTCCTGTGCCCCGTGCCGACGCCTGACAACAATGGGGACGCCGGCGAGGTGAAGTTCCCGGCCAGTCGCTACAACTTCAACGCCAGTTACACAGCGCGGGGCAAGCGTGACCCTGCCTGGGCGCAGGCGTCCATCTACCAGTACCCGAGTGCGAAGAGGGCCATCGCGGCCTGGGAGACGCTGACCACGAACATCGCGAAGTGCACCGGAACCGGCAGCAACTCGTGGACCAACGATGACGGATCGACGACGACCTACTCGACCCAGGTGACGCACGGCGTCGTGCCGATGGACACCACGACGGGCGTCGAGTCGGTCTTCGTCGAGCCAGAACTCCCTCCAGCAGAACACGGCAGGCGACAGCCGCTACGTGAACGACAGCTACTCGGTCTACTCGCTCGTTGATGACGTGATCATCCAGACCCAGTTCTACGCCAACACGAACGACAACCTGACCACGAAGCAGCGCAAGGCTGTCAACCAGCTCGCGTTCAACGCCGAGACCCGCTGGCTCGCGAATTGACGGCGGCCCTCCCCGTTCAGGCCCGGGAGTGGCTGGACGCGCCCGAGTTCGCGACCATCGCGACCCTCAACCCGGACGGGCGGCCGCAGCTGTCGGTGGTGTGGGCCGAGCGCGACGGTGACGACGTGCTCGTCAGCACGGTCATGGGCCGGCGCAAGCACCTGAATATCGAGCGTGACCCGCGGGTCACCGTGCTGGTCTACCCCCGGGACGCTCCTTACACCTACGTCGAGGTGCGCGGGACGGCGACCATGACGCAGGAGGGCGGGCGCGAGCTCATCGACCGCCTCAACGAGGCGTACACCGGAACCGGCCGCTACCGGGGCGACGACGGCACCGACAACGTCCGCGTCGTCGTGCGGCTCACCCCGGACAAGGTGGTCCTGCGGGCGTAGGACCTCGTCGGCGGTCGGGAGCGCCCCGGCCAATCGGTACTGTTCAGCCTGTGGCTCTCCGGTTCTACGACACCGCGACGCGGTCCGTCCGCGACTTCGTGCCCCTCGTCGAGGGGCACGTCGGCATCTACCTGTGCGGCGCGACCGTCCAGGCCCCTCCGCACGTGGGCCACATCCGCAGCGGCATCGCCTTCGACGTCGTCCGGCGCTGGCTGACGGCCAAGGGCTTCGACGTCACGTTCATCCGCAATGTCACGGACATCGACGACAAGATCATCGCGAACGCGGCAGCCGAGGACGTGCCCTACTGGGAGGTCGCGGTACGCAACGAGCGCGCGTTCTCCCGGGCGTACGACGCCCTGGGCTGCCTGCCGCCCACCTACGAGCCTCGTGCCACGGGGCACGTCCCCGAGATGGTCGCCCTCATGGAGCGGCTCATCGAGGCCGATCACGGCTATGCCGTCGGCGGCGACGTCTACTTCGACGTGCGCTCCTACCCCGAGTACGGCAGCCTCAGCGGTCAGCGCATGGACGAGATGCTGCCGGCCACCGACTCGGACACGGTCCTCAAGCGCGACCCGCGTGACTTCGCCATGTGGAAGGGCGCCAAGCCGGGGGAGCCCGCCTGGGAGACCCCGTGGGGTCCGGGGCGACCCGGCTGGCATGTGGAGTGCTCCGCGATGGCCGCCAAGTACCTCGGGCCGGCGTTCGACATCCACGGTGGTGGGCTCGACCTCATCTTCCCGCACCACGAGAACGAGATCGCCCAGTCAAAGGCGGCTGGCGACGGCTTCGCCAGCTACTGGCTGCACAACGCGTGGGTGACCACCGCCGGGGAGAAGATGAGCAAGTCCCTCGGCAACTCGCTGCTCGTCGACGACGTCCTCACGCGGCTGCGCCCCGTGGAGCTGCGCTACTACCTCGCCGGGTCGCACTACCGGTCCATGCTCGAGTACTCCGACGAGTCCGTGGCGGAGGCGGGGCAGGGCTACCGGCGCATCGAGGGGTTCCTCACGCGGGCTCAGGAGGCGCTGGGCCGGACCGGGGTGCCCGATGTGCGACCCGACCGCCCGCCCGACCGCCTTCGACGAGGCGATGGACGACGACGTCGCGGTGCCGGCGGCCCTGGCCGTCGTGCACGAGCACGTGCGGCTCGGCAACGCCGCGCTCGGCCGCCGGTGACCTCGCGACCGTCGCTCAGGAGTCCGCCGCGGTGCTCGCGATGCTCGACGTGCTCGGGCTGAACCCCTGGGCGGCCCCGTGGTCCGGAGCGACCGGCGGCGACGCCGCGCGGCACACCGAGGTCATCGACGCCCTGGTGCAGGTGGTCCTGGCCCAGCGCCAGGAGGCCCGCGCCCGCAAGGACTTCGCCGCCGCGGACGCGATCCGCGACGGCCTCGACAGCATCGGCATCCGGGTCGAGGACACCGCGAACGGTGTCCGCTGGTCGCTGGACGACTGAGACCGGGAGGACTCATGGCAGGCAACTCGCAGCGTCGCGGAGCGATGCGCAAGGACGGCACCAAGAAGGGCGCGAGCGTCGGCTCGGGCGGCCAGCGCCGCGCGAAGCTCGAGGGCCGCAAGCCCACGCCCAAGGCGACGGAGCGCCCGCACCACCCGGCGGCCCGGCGTGACCGCGCGGCGAAGAAGCGCGCGGAGTCGTCGAGCCGCCGACCCGGCGGCGCCGGGCGGTCGTCCGGGTCGCGGCGCTCGTCGAGCGGCATCCTCATGGGCCGCAATCCGGTGGTGGAGGCCCTGCGGGCCGAGATCCCGGCGACTGCGCTGTACGTGCAGGCGAAGGCCGACGCCGACGACCGGTGGCGGGAGGCCATGCGGTTCGCGGTGGCGCGCAGCATCCCGATCATGGAGGTCGCCAAGACCGAGCTCGACCGCATGACCGAGGGCGGCGTCCACCAGGGGCTCGTGCTGACGGTGCCGGAGTACCACTACGCCGACGCCGCGCGCTTCGAGACCGGGACCCTGCTGGTGGCGCTCGACGGCGTCACCGACCCCCGCAACCTGGGCGCGATCGCCCGGTCGGCCGCGGCTTTCGGAGCCGACGGGATCATCGTCCCGACGCGCCGCTCCGTGGGCGTCACGGCGTCGGCCTGGAAGACGTCGGCGGGCGCCCTGGCCCGCGTTCCGGTCGCGCAGGTGACGAACATGACGCGGGCACTGGAGTCGCTGCAGAAGGCGGGCTTCACCGCCATCGGGCTGGCCGCCGACTCCGACGTCACGCTCGAAGGCCTCGACCCCGACCTGCTGACCGGGCCGGTCGTGATCGTGATCGGCGCCGAGGGCGCGGGCCTGTCGCGGCTCGTGGGTCAGACCTGCGACTGGCGCGTCGGCATCCCGATGGCCGGCGGCGTCGAGTCGCTGAACGCGGCGGTCGCTGCCGGCATCGTGCTTCAGGCGGTGTTCTCGGCCCGCTCCTGATCGGGTGCCGGGCTCGGTCGCCCGCGCACCAGGCGCCCGCCGATCAGCGGGAAGAACAGCACCGACAGCGCGCCGGCGCCCACCAGGGCGGCCGCGTTGCGCGGGTCCATGATGCCGGCGCCCACCTCGAGGCTGGTGACGGCGACGATGATCGGCAGCCCGGTCGCGACCAGCAGGGTGAAGCGGCCGCGCTCGCGTGCGTCGGGGATCGCCTTTCGGTAGAGGAAGAACTGCGGCAGTCCGCGCACCACCAGCAGCAGGACGAAGAACAGCACCAGCCGGCCGGGGTTCTCGACGATCGAGATGATGTCGAGGTTCGCGCCCGAGACGACGAAGAACAGCGGGACGAGGAAGCCGAAGGCGATCGCCTCGACGCGCACCGTCAGCTTCGACTCCTCCGACGGCGGGGCCAGGCGACGGACGATGATCCCGGCGACGAACGCGCCGAGCACCACGTCGAGCCCGAACGAGCCGGCCAGGGTCAGCAGGGCGATGAGCAGGAGCATGGTGACCCGAACGGCCGTCTGCGAGCTCGTGCTGTGGCCCATCTCGAGCAGCGCGAGGACCCGCTGGTTCGCCAGCCGCTTCGGGACGAGGGCGATCCCGACGGCCACCAGCCCGAAGGCGACGAGGCGTGAGGATCGCGACGAACTTCGCTGCGTCCCGAGCAGGATCGAGATCGCGATGATCGGCCCGAACTCGCCCCAGGCGCCGGCGCCCATGAACAGGGTGCCGAAGCGGGTGTTGAGCTCCCTCGTTGTCGCGCAGGATCGGCAGGAGCGTGCCGAGGGCCGTCGAGGTGAGGGCGATCGCGACGCCGAGGTGTCCTGCGATCTCGCCCGTCGACGGCCAGGACGAGCGAGACGATGCCCGCGATCAGCGAGCGAGACCCCCCAGCCGATGGCCGCGAGCCGGCCGCTCTCGCCACGCACGGCGCGCGTCTCGAGCTCCATGCCGGCGACGAAGAAGAGCATCCCCAGGCCCAGCTCGGACAGCAGCGAGATCGACTCGTCGACGGTGATGAGCCCGAGCACCTCGGGGCCGAAGAGGATGCCGCCGCCGATCAGCAGGACGACCTCGGCGACCGGATGCGCAGCAGGCCCGACGATGAACGGCACCGCGGCCGCGATCGCGGCGATCGTCAGGAGCGAGACCGATCTCCTGACTCATGCGGGATCCTCCGGCGGCAGCACGATCCGGAGGGTAGCGGTGTCGTCGCTCGGCGTGCCGGCACGGGCGCCCAGCACCGCCTGCTCGTCCGGCTTGGCGGCGAGGATCGTGGTGACGTAGTCGGCGATCGCGCCCTCGAACGGGACGCTGGCGCCGGCCCGCTCGGACATGAACCAGCGGTGCTCCAGCACCTCGTGGAAGATCTGGGCCGGCTCGAGCTTGCCGCGCATGGCCTGCGGGACCTCGGACATGACCCGCTCGAACCGCTCCGTCACCCAGCGGTGGGCCGCGATCTCCTCGTCCTCGGGCCCGAGGCCGATCTTGACGCGGAACGAGTCGAGGTCGTTGAGCAGGCGGCGGGCCTGGAACTCCTCGACGTCGAGACCGGTCAGCCGGATGAGGCGTCGCGAGTGGTGCCCGGCGTCGACGACCTTCGGGGCGACCGTGATGTGCTCGCCGTCGGGCTGGGTGCTGACCTGGAGCTCGGCCACGTCGAAGCCGAGGTGGTTCAGCCGGCGCACCCGCGACTCCAGCGCGTACCGGTCGTCGCGGGTGATCACGAGCGGACCGGTGACCTCGTCCCACAGGGCCTCGTACCGCGTGTGCAGGCTGACGCCGGTGACGATCGGGTCGATGCCCTCGTGCAGCCGTCCGCCGGCCTGCAGGTCCATCAGCTCGCCGGCGACGTTGGTGGCCGCGGTGTCGAGGTCGTACCTCCGCTGCCCGACCGACAGCGAGGGATGCAGCTCGCCGGTCTCCGCGTCGACCAGGTAGGCGGCGAAGCGGCCGGCGTCTCGGCGGAACAGGGTGTTGGACAGCGAGCAGTCGTTCCAGGAGAAGCCGGCCAGGTGGAGCTGGACGAGCAGCAGGGTCAGCGCGTCGAGCAGGCGGTTGGCCGTCTCGAGGCGCAGGCTCGACGAGAACAGCGCACGGTAGGGCAGCGAGAACTCCAGGTGCCGCGTGATCAGGCCGGCCGGCAGCGCCTCGCCCGCGGCATCCTCGCGATCGAGCACGACGCCGACGGGCTCGACCGTCGGCAGGCCGCGTCGCACGAGGTCGAACAGCAGCTCGTACTCGCGCTGCGCGTAGTGCTCCTCGACCTCCTTGATCGCGTAGACGACGCCGTTGAGGCGCACGAAGCGCACGATGTGCCGCGAGATGCCCCGGGGGAGCGCCACCACGAGGTCGTCGGGCCACTCCTCCAGCGGCGTGCCCCACGGCAGGAACGCGAGCTCAGGCTCGTCGAGGCTTCCGGTCAGTCGCACGGACGCAGCCTTTCATGCCGAGCGCCGTCCGCGGGGTCCTAGGCTGAAGGCGTGAGCGAGAACCCGCGTGCCCGGCTCTCCGACATCGCCGAGCAGGCCGGTGTCAGCGAGGCCACCGTGTCCCGGGTGCTCAACGACCGGCCCGGGGTCTCGACGGCCACGCGGCAGGCGGTGCTCACGGCGCTCGACGTGCTCGGGTACGAGCGGCCCGATCCGGCTGCGCGGCCGCTCCGGCCTGGTCGGGCTGGTCGTGCCGGAGCTGGAGAACCCGATCTTCCCGGCCTTCGCCCAGGTGATGGAGACGCTGCTGGCCCAGCACGGCTACACCCCGGTGCTGTGCACGCAGACGCCAGGCGGCGTCACCGAGGACGAGTACGTCGACCTGCTGACCGACCGAGGCGTCGCCGGCATCATCTTCGTGTCCGGCATGCACGCCGACGTGACCGCCGACCACGCCCCATACACGGCCCTCGTCGAGCGCGGCCTGCCGATCGTCCTCGTGAACGGGTACGCCGAGGGCGTCGACGCCCCCTTCATCTCCGACGACGATGCGGCGGCGATGGAGCTCGCCGTCACGCACCTGACGTCGATGGGCCACCGCCGGATCGGGCTGGCCCTCGGTCCCCTGCGCTTCGTGCCGGTGGTGCGCAAGCGCGCGGCGTTCATCGACGCGATGGTCCGGCAGACCGGCATCTCGGCCGACGAGGCAGCCGGGCTCGTGTCGCACTCGCTGTTCGCGGTCGAGGGGGGCCAGGCTGCGGCGCACCACCTGCTCGGCCTCGGGGTGACGGCGATCGTGTGCGGGTCGGACCTCATGGCGCTGGGCGCCATCCGCACCGTGCGCCAGCGTGGGCTGCGGGTGCCGGAGGACGTGTCGGTCGTCGGGCTACGACGACTCCCGGCTGATCGCCTTCACCGACCCCCCGCTGACCACCGTTCGGCAGGCGGTCACGGCGATGGGCACAGCTGCCGTCCAGGCGCTCATCGACGGGATCAACGGGACCCCGGCGCCGCGGGACGAGTTCGTCTTCCGGCCCGAGCTCGTGGTGCGCTCGTCGACCGGTCCTGCGCCCCAGGCGGCTCAGTCAGGCCTCGAAGTAGCGCGCCGCTCCCACGCCAGGTCCGGCGTCGCCGGAGCCGCGTCGAGCTCGGCCGCGTGCCAGGTCGGCGTAGTGCCGCTGCACCTCGGCGCCGAAGGTGGTGCGGACCCAGTCGGATCCCGACCCAGGCGCCGACGGCCTCGGCGAGCGATCGCGGGCAGCGGCGCGGCGTCGGCGTCCGCGAGTCGCCCTCGAGCGGGGCGGGCAGGCGCAGCTGCGCGAGCATGCCGTCGAGGCCGACGCGATCATCGCCGCGGTCGCGAGGTAGGGGTTGGCGTCACTGCCCGGGATGCGGTTCTCGACCCGCAGGGACGTGTCGGAGCCGGTCACGCGGACGGCGCAGGTGCGGTTCTCGAGCCCCCAGGTGAGCGTCGACGGCGTGAAGCCGTCGCGACGCGAATCGGCGGTACGAGTTCAGGTTGGGCGCGTACAGGAGGCAGAGCTCGGGGGCATGCTCGAGCAGTCCGGCGACGAAGGCCTTGCCGACCTCGGACAGCCCCGCCTCGCCGTAGTGGTCGGCCAGGGCATGGTCGCGCGCAGCCCGCGCAGGGAGATGCTCAGGTGGCAGGCCGACGACGACGTCGTCGTCCGGTGCTGCCATGAAGGTGGCGGCGAGCCCGTCCTGGGCCGCGATCTCCTTGACGATGTCGCGCACGACGAGCACGCCGTCGCACACCTGGAGGGTGTCGCCCGGGCGCAGGGTCAGCTCGATCATGGCCGGGGCTACTGCATGCCGTGCGTGCCCTCGATACGGCAGCGGGCAGCTCGGCCAGCGGCCTTCCGGATGCGGCGCACGACGGGCTCGAGCCGGGCGGACCGCGAAGGCCAGGTGCCCGGCAGCCGCCGGGTGGCATCCTCCGACGACGATGGTGAACTGCGGCTCGGCGCCGAGCGTGCCCGGTCGATGCGCCTGGGCCTCGAGCCGCTGCCGATCTGCCGCTGCAGGACGGCGCGCGGCGACATCGTCGACCGTCGTGCCGTCGCAGGAACTCCAGGTCGCCCAGGACGCCGACGGTGCCCTGCCTGCCAGCCGCATGCGGAAGTAGCGTCGCCGGGTCGACCTTGCAGGACGAGGTCGCGGTACCCGGTGGCGGCGGAGTCGAGCGCTGTTCCGGACTCGACGCGGCCGCTGGCGTCGGTCGCGAGCAGGTACGCCGGGACGCGGATGCCGTTGGGCAGGGCGTCGGTCAGGAAGTGCCGGCGCCGACGCGGGCACCGGCGAGGCGGCCCTGCGCGTCGCCGAAGCGCGACGAGGATCGGTGTCGAACGCGCGCTTCTCGATCTCGAAGTCGACGTCGTTAGGGGTCAGCCGCTCGATGCCCGCCATGCGTTCCTCCTCCGCGCCCCCGCGGGGCCATTGAAGCGCACGTGGTGGCCGGTGGGCCGGTCGGTGGCAAACTCTCCCATGCCACCCGTCGTCGTCGGAGTCTCCTGCTACCTCGAGCCGGCCCGGTGGGGCGCGTGGGAGCTGCCCGCTGCGCTCCTGCCGCACCTGGTACGTCGACCTCCTCCACGCGGCGGGGGCGACGGTCGTCCTGCTGCCGCCGGAGAACGACGCCCGCGCGCTCGACCGGCTCGACGGGCTGGTGCTCGTGGGCGGAGCCGACGTCGACGCCGCCCGGTACGGCGCCGACGCCGCACGAGACCGCCGACGTGCCGCGCACGACCCGAGACGACTCCGAGCTGGCGCTGTACCGCCGGGCGCGCGAGCTGGGCATGCCGGTGCTCGGCATCTGCCGCGGGCTCCAGGTCATGGCCGTGGCCCACGGGGGGTCGCTGCTGCAGAACCTGCCCGACGTCGAGGGCACGATCGTCCATCGCGAGCGCCCCGGGGCCTTCGTCGACCACGAGGCCCGGTTCGAGGCGGGATCCCTGGCGGCCGCGGTGTACGGCACCGAGCCCGTGGTCGTGAACTCCTCGCACCACCAGGCGGTCGACTCACCCGGCGACCTCACGGTCACCGGCTGGGCGCCCGACGGCACGATCGAGACGTGCGAGGACCCGTCGGCCGACTTCTGCCTCGGCGTGCAGTGGCACCCCGAGCACCCCGATCGCCGCTCCGCCGACCTGCCCCTGGTGGAGGCGTTCGTCGCCGCGGCGGCCCGCTACAGCGGGGTGACGTAGGCCCCGGAGATCCCGCCGTCGACCAGGAAGTTCGACGCGGTGATGAACGAGGAGTCGTCGCTGGCGAGGAAGGCCACGGCCGCGGCGAGCTCGTCGGCCTCGCCGAAGCGACCCATGGGGATGTGCACGAGCCGGCGGGCCGCCCGCTCCGGGTCCTTGGCGAACAGCTCGATGAGCAGCGGCGTGTTGACCGGTCCAGGGGACAGCGCGTTGACGCGCACGCCCGAGCGGGCGAACTGCACGCCGAGCTCGCGGGTCATGGCGAGCACGCCGCCCTTCGACGCGGTGTACGAGATCTGCGACGTCGCCGCCGCCATCGTCGCCACGAACGACGCGGTGTTGATGATCGACCCCTTGCCCTGCTCGAGCATGATCGGCAGGACCGCCTTGCAGCACAGGTAGACCGAGGTGAGGTTGACCTCCTGCACGCGACGCCACGCGTCGATGCCGGTCTCCAGGATCGAGTCGTCGTCGGGCGGCGAGATGCCGGCGTTGTTGAAGGCGATGTCGACGCTGCCGTACGTGTCCTTGGCCGCGGCGAACATCGCCTCGACGTCGTCCGCGCTGGTGACGTCGGTGCGGACGAACAGGCCGTCGACGGAGTCGGCCGCGGCCTGGCCGCTGACCGGGTCGAGGTCGCCGATCACGACCCGGGCGCCCTCGTCGGCGAACCGTCGGACGGTGGCCAGACCGATGCCGCTGGCGCCGCCGGTCACGACCGCGACGCGTCCCTCGAGCCGGCGGCACTTGCTCTCACTCATGTGCTCTCCTCGATCTCATGTCGTTGAGTGCGCAGTTGTGGCCCCAGGTGACCCACCTGGAGGGGCCACGCCTGCGCACTCAACGGGGTGGCTGGTCAGTCCTCCGTGCTGATGAACACGTTCTTGGTCTCGGTGAAGGCGTCGACGGCATCCGGGCCGAGCTCGCGGCCGAGGCCGGAGCGCTTGTAGCCGCCGAACGGCGTCCAGTAGCGCACCGACGAGTTCGAGTTCACCGACAGCGCGCCGGTCTCGATGCCGCGTGAGACGCGGATCGCCTTGCCGACGTCGCGGGTCCAGATCGATCCGGACAGCCCGTACTCGGAGTCGTTGGCCAGGCGCGATGGCGTCCGCCTCGTCCTCGAACGGCGTCACGACGACGACCGGCCCGAAGATCTCCTCCTGGAAGGCGCGGTCGGCGGCGGAGACGGGAGCGAGGACGGTGGGCGGGAACCAGTAGCCCGGCCCGGTCGGGCACTGGCCGCGGAAGGCCACCGGGGCGCCGTCCGGCACGAAGCTGGCGACCGTGTCGAACTGGCCGCGCGAGATGAGCGGCCCCATCTCGGACGGTCTCGAGGCGGGGATCCTCGACGCGGACGCCCATGCACGGCGGTCTCGAACAGCTCCATGAACCGGTCGAAGGCGGATCGCTGCACGAGGATGCGCGATCGCGCGCAGCAGTCCTGGCCGGCGTTGTCGAAGACGCCGTACGGGGCCGCCGCGGCGGCCTTCTCGAGGTCGGCGTCGGCGAAGATCACGTTGGCGCTCTTGCCGCCGAGCTCGAGGGTGACCCGCTTCATCTGCGGTGCCGCGCCGGCCATGATCCCCTCGCCGACCGCGGTGCTGCCGGTGAAGACGATCTTGCGGACCAGCGGGTTGTCGACGAAGCGCTGCCCGACGACCGACCCCTTGCCCGGGACCACGGTGAACACGTCCTCGGGGAGGCCGGCCTCGAGGGCCAGCTCGCCGAGCCGGATCGCCGTCAGCGGCGTGAGCTCGGCCGGCTTCAGCACGACGGTGCAGCCGGCCGCGAGGGCCGGCGCGAAGCCCCAGCCGGCGATCGGCATCGGGAAGTTCCACGGGACGATGACGCCGACGACGCCGACCGGCTCCTTGAAGGTGATGTCGATGCCGCCCGGCACCGGGATCTGCCGGCCGAACAGGCGCTCCGGCGCGCCGGCGTAGTACGCCAGCACGTTGGCGACGTTGTTCGCCTCCCACCGGGCGTTGCCGATCGTGTGCCCGGAGTTGGCGACCTCGAGGGCCGCGAGCTCCTCGACGTGGTCGCGCACGACGTCGGAGAAGGCGCGCAGCAGGTTCGCGCGGTCGCCGGGGGACACCGCCCGCCATGCGGGCAGCGCCGCGTGCGCCCGCGCGATCGCCTCGTCCGTCCCGTCGGCATCCGTGGAGGGGACGGTGGCGACGACCTGCTCGGTGGCAGGGTTGATCACGTCGTGCATGGCTGCTCCTGGGCATGCGAGGGTGCGGCTGGCTCGGGGATGCGGGATCCCATTAAAGCCGTTCGAAACTGCGGTAGCGCTCCCAGTCCGTGACGCTGCGGCCGTAGTCGGCGAGCTCGACGCGGGCCATGTTGGTGTAGTGGTCCTGCACCTCGGCGCCGAAGGTCTCGCGGATCCACTCGGAGGACTCCCAGGCGGCCAGTGCCTCGCCCATCGACGACGGCACCCGCTCGGAGTCGTCCGCGTACGCGTTGCCGACGAACGCCGGCTCGAGCGCGGTGCCGTCCTCGATGCCGTCGAGTCCGGCCGCCACCATGCCGGCGACCGCCAGGTACGGGTTGACGTCGCCGCCGGGCACCCGGTTCTCCAGCCGCAGGCGACTGGCCGTGGCCGACGAGGCGGAACGCGCACGTGCGGTTGTCGCGTCCCCACCGGATCGCGGTCGGCGCGAACGAGCCCGGCACGTACCGCTTGTAGGAGTTGATCTGCGGCGCGAACAGCAGGGTCAGCTCGCGGGCGTGCGCGAGCTGACCGGCGATGAAGGCGCGCCCGACGTCGGACAGGCCCTGCTCCTCGTCGTGGTGGTCGGCCATCACCATCGAGCCGTCGGTGCCGCGGAAGGACAGGTGGATGTGGCAGGAGTTGCCCTCGCGCTGGTCGTACTTGGCCATGAAGGTCAGCGCCATGCCCTCCTGGGCGGCGATCTCCTTCGAGCCGGTCTTGTAGATCACGTGGTTGTCGCACGTGCGCAGCGCGTCCTGGTACTTGAAGGCGATCTCGTGCTGCCCGAGGTTGCACTCGCCCTTGGCGCTCTCGACGACCATGCCCGGCGCCGGCCATCGCGAGCCGGATCCGGCGCAGCAGCGGCTCGACCCGCGCCGTGCCGAGCATGGAGTAGTCGACGTTGTAGAGGTTGGCGGGCGTGAGGTCGCGGTAGCCGGACAGCCAGGCCTCCTCGTAGGTGTCCTGGAAGACGATGAACTCCAGCTCGGTGCCGACGAAGGCGCCGTAGCCGGCCTCCGCGCAGCCGATCGAGCTGCTTGCGCAGGATCTGACGCGGCGACGGCGCGACCGGCTCGCCCTCCTCGGTCTCGAGGTCGCACAGGACGCCGACCGTGCCGGGCTGCCACGGGTGGCGGTGCAGGGTGCTCAGGTCCGGGCGCATGACCATGTCGCCGTAGCCGCTGTCCCAGGAGGACATCGCGTAGCCGTCGACCGTGTTCATGTCGACGTCGACGGCCATCAGGTAGTTGCAGCCCTCGGTGTACCCGGTCATGACCTCCTCGACGAAGTAGTCGGCGTCGATGCGCTTGCCCTGCAGGCGCCCCTGCATGTCGGTGATGGCCACGGCGACGGTGTCGATGGTGCCCTCGTCGACCTCGCGGCGCAGGGCGTCGGGGGTGAGCGGAAGTGGCCTGGCCATGACGTCTCCTACGGGTGGGCTATCGGGCATTCAACCCCACCGGGAGGGGGCGGCGCGCCGCTTCCCGCCTACGCGAGCGCGGCGAGGGCGACGGGATCCCTCATGGACCACCGCGCGTGCAGCGACGGCCAGCGCGGTGTAGCCGGCCACGACCGCCACCGCCGCGGGCAGGGGCACCGCCAGCACGATCACGGTGAGGGCCACCGAGCGGAACAGCGTGCCCGATGGCCGAGGCGACCGGCGCCGGCTGCGCGCGGAAGGAGTCGAAGTCGGTCGGCGTTCGGGCGTCGCACCGAGGGCACGAGCCCGGCCGCGGCGGCCGCGATCGCGACGAGGACCAGCTGCGGGAGCAGGTCGAGCGGGGGCGCCGCCCCGATGAGCGCGGCGCTGCCGGCTGCCACGAGGGCCAGCAGGAGCGCCCATGTGGCCGTCGTGATGAGGCGGGCGGCCAGCAGCTGCCAGCGCCGCGCCTTGCCGAGCAGCCACACGGCGGCGCCCCCGTCGTAGGCGAAGCCGTTGGCCCCGAGCACGGCGGCGGCCGCCGCGGTGACGAAGAAGGCGATGCTCGCCGTCACCTCGGTGCCCGCGCTCCGCACGAGCAGGGGCGTGAGGACGGCGGTGATGATGGTGCTGCGCGCCATGACCGACCGGCTCACGCCGGCCAGCATCACCACGAGGACGGCGAGGAAGGGTGCCGCGGGATGCGGGACCCGTCGACCGGGGCGGAGCACCTGCTCGGCGGGCCGGTTGAGCGCCCAGCCGCCGACGAGGGCGAGCGACGCCGGTCACGACCAGCACGAGCACGTAGACCGGCTGGGTGGTCGCCGCGAGCCACCACGCGCCCGGGCCCATGCCGCTGGAGGCGAGCACGGTGGCCGACAGCAGGACGATCGCCGCGACGATGATCAGGGCGGCGGTCGGGCCGATCCGGCGCACGAGGATCGCCGACGCGGCGCCGCTGAGCTGGCCGCAGGCCAGGCCGTTCCAGGCGAGGGCCAGGCCGGCCAGCCAGCCGGGCCACCCGGCGGCGGCCGCGCCGACGAGGGCGATGGCGGGGATGAACAGCCCGGGTCCGGCGTCGGTGAGGGACGAGGCGAAGCGGGCGCCGAACCGGAACGACCGGCCCGCGCCGGCCGCGGCCAGGGCCATCGGGTCGTCGCTCTCGCCGCCGCCGAGCGCCGGCAGCAGGGCCAGCGCCGACCACAGTCCGGCCGCGAGCGGGAGCATCTGCTCGACGGTGATCCCCGACTCGGCGAGCGTACGGGTGCATGGCGGCCGTGAGCATCGCGAGGAGGTGCATGACGACCGTGCCGACGATCGCGCCGATGGCGAACGCACGCGACATCCGCCAGCCGTTGCGGAACTGGTGGTGCATCCCGAGCGCGATGTCGGCGGTCGTGGCGCTCACGACGGACCGCCGCTCACGAGTTCGCCAGGTGGCGCCAGGCCTGCTTCAGCGTGCCGTGCTCGCGCAGCAGGTCGGCCGTCGGGATACGGGCCGGCGAGTCGGTGGTGCGCGGAACACGGCGACCTCGTCGGCGATGACGGCGGCGTCGAGCAGGTGGGTCGTGAGCACGACGGCGGCGCCGCCGGCCCGCGCCTCGACCAGCAGCTCGGTGATGGTGTCGACGCCCTCGGGGTCGACGCCGTCGAAGGGCTCGTCGACGAGCAGCAGCGGGGGCGACGCCACGAGGGCCATCGCCAGCGACAGGCGTCGGGACTGGCCGTGCGAGTAGGCGCCCGCCGGCAGGTCGACGACCTCGTCGAGGGCCAGGCGCTCGATCAGCTCGGTCGGCCCGCGGCTGCCAGGCGGTCGCATGGTGCAGGCGGGCGGCCAGCTCGAGGTGCTCGATCCCGGTCAGGCGCGGGAAGACCCCGCGGGTGTCGGGCACGTAGCCGGTGGCCGCGCGCGCCGCGTCGCTCCCGCCGGGCTGCCCGTCGACCAGGTACGTGCCCGCTCCCGCCTGGATGGCCCCCGACAGGATCTTCAGCGTCGTCGACTTGCCGCAGCCGTTGGGCCCGAGCAGGGCGAGCATGCGTCCGGCCGTCACGGCGAAGGTGACGTCCTGCACGATGACGTGCGCACCGTAGGAGCGGCTGATGCCGCGCACGTCGAGCATGCGCCTACGGTACGCAGCCCCTGCCGGGACGGCAGTTCGACTCCGCGGCGGGGCCGCGCTCGCCTACGCTCGACCATCGTGGACATGCTGCTGGACGGCCTGCCGGCGCACGACGCCGAGCGGCTCCGGCGTGTGGCCTGCATCGCGCGAGCCAGTGCCGTGGTCCCGCTCGACGGCGGCATCACGAACCGCAACTACCGGGTCCGATCGCTCGGAAGGCGACTGCGTCGTCCGCCTGTCCGACCCGGAGTCGTCCGATCTCGCGATCGACCGGGAGAACGAGTACCGCAACTCGGTGTCCGCGGCGCAGTCGGGTGCGGCACCGGATGTCCTGGACTACCTCCCGGCGCGGGCGTCCTCGTGGTCCGTGGGTCGAGGGCCGGACCTTCAACGAGGACGACGTGGCCGATCCGGCCAACCTGCCGCGGATCGCGGACGTGTGCCGCGTCCTGCACTCGGGCCCGGCCTTCGTCAACGCGTTCGACATGTTCGACATCCAGGCGCGCTACCTCGACGCTCGTGCGGGACCGCGGCTTCCGGCTGCCGCCGCGGTACGGGGAGTTCGAGGGGCATGTGTCTCGCATGCGGGCGGCGATGCGCGTCGACCCCGGAGCCGCTCGTGCCGTGCAACAACGACCTCCTGGCGGCCAACATCATCGACGACGGCTCCCGGCTGTGGCTCATCGACTACGAGTACTCGGGGAACAACGAGGCCAGCTTCGAGCTCGGGAACATCTGGAGCGAGTCCACGCTGCCGCCGGAGGCGCTCGACGTCCTCGTCACCGTCCTACTGGGGGCGGGAGGACCCCGCCAAGGTCGCCCGGGCCCGCCTCTGGGCGCTGATGTCGAAGTACGGCTGGACCCTGTGGGCGTCGATCCAGTCGAGCGTCAGCCCCATCGACTTCGACTACTGGTCCTGGGGCATGGAGAAGTACGACCGCGCGGTCGCCGAGTTCGACAGCGCCGCCTTCGACACGTGGCTCGACGACGCGGCACGTCGCTGAATGTCCAGAACGAAGCCGTAACGCAGGTTTAACCGCCCAGCGTGTCGCAGTTCACAAAAGCACACACGCGAGCACACTGCGACCAATAGTGTCCGCGTGTTGGGGGATCAAGTCCGGGCTCGGACATCGACCGCGCACTGAGGAGGGCAGCGGTGGCAGATCATGACGCCATGAGCGCAGGACGAACAGCAGCTCGCGGAGCTCGGGCTACAAGCAGGAGCTGAGCCGCATCTGGAGCGGCTTCTCGAACTTCGCCATCTCGTTCTCGATCATCTCGATCCTGGCCGGCTGCTTCACGACGTTCTACTTCGGCGTGGAACAACGGCGGCCCGATCGCGATCTCGCTCGGGCTGGCCGTTCATCGCGGCCTTCATCCTGGTCATCGGCTTCTGCATGTCGGAGCTGGTCTCGGCCTACCCGACCTCGGGCGGCATCTACTGGTGGGCGAGCAAGCTGGGCGGCGTCAAGGCCGGCTACTACACCGGCTGGCTGAACCTCGTCGGCCTCATCGCCATCGTCGCCTCGGTGGCGTACGGCACCGCGACGTTCTTCGACTACGCCATGTCGCGCTTCAGCGAGTCGTGGGCCGAGGGCTACTCGCTCGAGCGGGTCTTCGTCATGTTCGTCGTCATCCTGGTCTTCGCGTCGCTCGTCAACATCTTCTCCAGCCACCTGCTGGCCATCTTCAACAACATCTCGGTGTGGTGGCACGTCTTCGGCGCGTCGATCGTCGTCCTCATCCTCGTGTTCTTCCTCAAGGACGGGGCCATCCACTGGGACGCCACCGACGTGTTCACCGGCCGCGTCAACAACACCTTCGGGCTGTACGGCAGCACCGACGGCAGCCTGAACGGGCCGGCACCAGCGGCCTGGGCTTCTGGTTCTACGTCGCTGCCGCTGGGCTTCCTGCTCACGCAGTACACGATCACCGGCTACGACGCCTCGGCCCACCTCTCCGAGGAGACGCAGGGCGCGGCCGACGGCGCCGCCAAGGGCATCTGGAGCTCGATCTTCTACTCGGCCATCGGCGGCTGGGTCCTGCTGCTGGCCTTCCTGTTCGCGGTCCAGGACGCCGATGCGGTCTCGGCCGGCGGCGGCGGCGTGCAGGTCATCTTCGACCAGGCGCTCAGCCCGAAGCTGGCCGGCACGGTGCTGCATGATCGCCACGCATCGGCCAGCTGTTCTGCACCACGGCCTGCCTGACCTCGGCGTCGCGCATGCTCTTCGCGTTCAGCCGTGACGGCGCGGTGCCCGGCGCCAAGTACTGGGCGCAGCCTGAGCAAGAGCAAGACCCCGGTCCAGGCCGTGCTCGCGGTGACCGTGGCCGGCCTCATCCTCACCCTGCCGGCGCTGTTCAAGGTCAACGTCGGCACGGAGGAGGCCCCGATCTACACGGTCACCGCGTTCTTCGCGGTCGTGTCGATCGGCGTCCTGGGCCTGTACCTGGCCTTCGCCATCCCGATCTACTACCGCTGGAGGGCCGGCACGTCCTTCAAGCAGGGCTCGTGGAACCTGGGCAACAAGTGGAAGTGGATGGCGCCGCTGGCGATCGCCGAGATCCTCATCACCTCGGTCTACTTCATCCTGCCGCTCTACCCCGGCGGGCGCCCCGGCTTCATGCGCGGGTTCCTCGGCGCGCCCGAGCGCCGAGGAGGTGCCGTTCGACTGGAAGTCCGTCAACTACGCGCCGATCGTCCTCGGCGGTCATCCTGATCCTGCTGTGGATCGGCTGGCACGTGTCGGCCAAGAAGTGGTTCACCGGACCGAAGATGACGATCGACCTGCCCGCCGGGCGTCTCGTCCGCGGACGAGATCGAGCTGGAGCACGAGCACAAGGGCTTCCACCAGCCTCCGGACACCTGAGCGAGACAGTGGAGGGGGTCGGCGTCAGCCGGCCCCCTTCCTCGTTGAGTGGGCGCTCCCGGCCCGTTCACGGGGCCGCCAGTGGGCCGGGGCCGCCCACTCGACGAAGGGGTCAGCCGCGGATGCGCTCCGAGGTGGGGTCGTACGGGGCTGAGGTGGCCACCCGCGCCGGCACCCGCTGGCCGCCGACGTTGACCTCCCACGTCCCCGACTCCCAGTAGTCCTTCGTGACGACGCCGCCGTCCGGCCGCCAGACGTAGGCAAGACCGACGCACGACCCGACCGTGGTGCCGAAGGCCGCGGACGTGACCTGCCCCGTGCCGACGCCGTCGCGCAGGAGCAACTCGCCGCCCCACATCATCGGCTCCGGGTCCTCCAGCGCGAAGGACAGCAGCCTGCGCCGCACCCCGGCCGCGCGGGCGGCCTCGACCGCCTCGCGGCCGAGGAACGGGATGTCGGTCTTCAGCTTCGTGGCGAACAGCAGCCCCGCCTCGACCGGGTTGTAGTCCGGCGTGAGCTCGGTGCCGAAGGCGCGGTAGCCCTTCTCCAGGCGCAGGGCGTTGATCGCGTAGTACCCCGCGTTCGCCAGCCCGACGTCCGTGCCGGCCGACGTGAGGAGCTCGACCACGCTCACCGCGAACTCGGCCGGGACGTAGAGCTCCCAGCCCAGCTCCCCGACGTAGGTGAGGCGGGTGGCGCGCACGGTGCAGTAGCCGAGGTCGACCTCGCGGCTGCTGCCGAACGGGAACGCGGCATCGCTGAAGTCCGCGCGGGACACCGACGACAGCAGCGCGCGCGAGCTCGGACCCATGACGCCCAGCACGGCGTACGCGCCCGTGACATCCGTGACGCTGACCTGCTGGTCGGCGGAGACGTGACGGGTGATCCAGTCGCGATCGCGCACCACCGACGCGGCGCCGGTCACCCACAGGTACTGGTCGAGAGCGAGGCGGGTGACGGTGACGTCCGCCTCGTAGGTGCCCCGCGCGTTCAGGACGCCGGTGTACACCGTGCGCCCGACCGGAACGGCGACATCGGCGGTGCACAGCCACTGCAGGACGGCCTCGGCGTCGCGGCCCTGCACCAGCAGCTTGCCGAAGGACGTCTCGTCGAACAGCGCAACCGCCTCGCGGGTGGCGCGCTGCTCGGCGTCGACCCACGGGATCCAGTTCTGCTTGCCCCAGGAGTACTCGATGTCCGGGGCGACCCCCGCGGGTGCGAAGAAGTTGGGCCGCTCCCACCCCATCTTCGAGCCGAAGCAGGCACCGGCGGCCTCGACGAGGTGGTGCACCGGGGAGCGCCGGAAGGGACGCGCGGTCTGGTACTCGCGGTTGGGCCACGGCAGTGCGTAGTGCAGCCCCAGGACCTCGCCCACGCGGTCGTGCAGCCACTGGTTGTTGCCGTTGAACGACGCGAATCGCCGGATGTCGACGCCGACGAGGTCGGACTGCGGCTCGCCGCTGACGATCCACTGCGCGAGGGCGCGCCCGGCTCCGCCGGCCGACGCGATGCCGACCGAGTTGAAGCCGGCGCCGACGAAGAAGTTCCGCACCTCGGGGGCCTCGCCGAGGATGAACTGGTTGTCAGGGGTGAAGCTCTCCGGACCGTTGTAGAACTTCTTGATCCCGGTCTGCTGGAGGACGGGCACCCGCTGGAGGGCGCTCTCCATGAGGATCTCGAAGTGGTCCCAGTCCTCGTCGAGGAGCTGGAACTCGAACGGGTACGGGATCTGGTCGGGCGCGACCCAGGGCTTGGCCACCGGCTCGAATCCCCCGACGACGAGGCCGCCGACCTCCTCCTTCATGTACGTGTACCCGTCCGGGTCGCGCAGGATCGGCATCATCCGGTCGACCCCGTCGATCTCGTCGGTGACGACGTAGAAGTGCTCGGACGAGTGCAGGGGCACGGTGACGCCCGACCATCGCGCCGACGGCCTTGGCCCACTGGCCTGCGCAGTTGACGACGATCTCGGCCTCGATGTCTCCTTGGTCGGTCTGCACCCCCGAGACCGCGCCATCACGCGTCGTGATGCCGGTGACGCGGGTCCGCTCGAACACCCGGGCGCCGAGCATGCGCGCGCCGCGGGCCAGGGACTGCGTGACGTCGGTGGGATTGGCTGTGCCGTCGAAGGGCAGCCAGATGGCCCCCTGCAGGTCGGCCGTCTCGAGGATGGGATACCGGTCACGGGCCTGTGCGGGCGTGAGGATCTCGCACTCGAGGTTGAAGGCCTCCGCGGCCGCGGCCGTGCGCAGCAGCTGGATCATGCGGTCCGGCGTGCGCGCGACGGTGACGCCGCCGCATTGCTTGTAGCCGGTGGCCAGCCCGGTCTCGGCCTCGAGCGACTGGTAGAGCTCGGCGGAGTACTGGACGAGCCGCGTGCCGCTCTCGGTGGCGCGCAACTGCCCGACGAGACCGGCCGCGTGCCACGTCGTGCCGGAGGACAGCTGGCCCTGCTCGATCAGCACGAGGTCCGTCATGCCGAGGTGGGCGAGGTGGTAGGCGACGCTGGCGCCGACGATGCCGCCACCGATGATGACGACCTGAGCGCGATCCGGGAGTGAGGCCACGCGTCGATGCTAGGGGAGTGAACGCGCCGTAGGGCGGGGAGCGGAGCCCCCGGTCAGGTTTGAACTGACGACCTACCGCTTACAAGGCGGTTGCTCTACCACTGAGCTACAGGGGCGGTGCGGCTCAGGATATCGACTGACGAGCTGACGCGGCTGTGGCATCCTCGCCCCATGCTGAGCATCCAGTGCCTGACGATCGACGCGGCCGACCCGGCCGCCCTGGCCGGCTTCTGGGCGAACCTGCTGGGCGCGACCATCCACGCGGAGGAGGACGGCGAGGTCTGGATCGAACTCGAGGCAGGCGGCCCCGACATCCTCTTCATCGCCAGCAGCGACGAGCGCGTCGGCAAGAACCGCCTCCACCTCGACCTGCGACCCGACGATCGCGACGCCGAGGTCGCCCGCGCGGTGTCGCTCGGCGCACGCGCCGTCGACATCGGCCAGACGGGCGAGGAGTCATGGGTGGTCCTGGCCGATCCCGAGGGCAACGAGTTCTGCATCCTGCGCGCCCTGCCGGGGTCGTGAGCGACGCATGAGCGCACCCGTCGAGACCGTCGACGACTACATCGCGTCCTTCCCGTCCGAGGTCCAGGACGTGCTCCAGCGCGTCCGCCAGTCGCTGCACGACGCCGTGCCCGGATCGGGCGAGATGATCAGCTACCACATGCCGACGATCACGTTCGACGGCTCGTACCTGGTGGCGTTCGCTGCCTGGAAGAAGCACATCGGCCTGTACCCGGCGCCCGAGGGCGACCCGGAGTTCGACGCCGAGATGGAGCCGTACCGGGCGGAAAGGGCTACCGCCCGGTTCCCGCTGAACCGCCCGATCCCATACGAGCTGATCGGTCGCGCGGGCGCGCTGCTCGCCGCGCAGCGAGACCCCGCCTAGCCGTCGAGGAAGCGACGTGCGTTGCCGCCGAGGATCGCCGCGCGGTCGGCGTCACTGAGGTCGGCATGGCGGACGACGGCGCCGGCGGGCCGCTCCCCCAGGGGGTAGGGGTAGTCGCTGCCCATCATCACGCTGGCCGCGCCCAGCGTGTCCACCAGCAGCCGGAGCGCCGGCTCGGTGAACACCACGCTGTCGACGCTGAAGCGGCCCACGTAGCTCGACGGCGGATGCTCGCTGCGGCCGCGCACCACGTCGGGTCGTCGCCGCCAGGCGTTGTCCGCGCGACCGAGCCAGAAGGCGAACGACCCTCCACCATGGGCGAACGCGATGCGCAGGGACTCGGGCAGGCGATCGAACGCGCCACCGAGGATGAGGGCCAGGATCGACAGGTGGGTCTCGGCCGGCATGCCGACCAGCCACTGGCTCATCCAGCGGTCGAGGCGTGGCGATGCCGGCATGTCCCACGGATGGACGAACACGGGAACGCCACGGCTCGCGCAGTGCTGGAGGAAGACCACGACGCCGTCGGCGTCGAGGTCGGCGTCGCCGACGTGGTTGCCGATCTCCACACCCCGGTGACCGTTGTCCACGCACCGGTCCAGCTCACGGCAGGCGGCGTCAGCGTCCTGGAGCGGTACCTGGCAGAACGGGATCAGCCGCTCGGGGGCCTGGGCGGTGATGTCGAGCGCGAGGTCGTTGAAGATCTCCGCGACGGCTGTGGCCTCGTGCGCAGAGCGGCCGTAGGCGAAGAAGACCGGCGTGGGCGACACGACCTGCACGTCGACGCCGTCATGGTCCATGTCGACGAGGCGCTGGTCGGCGTTCCAGCAGGCGTCCGTGATGCGCCGGAACTCCCGCTCGCCGAGCATGATCGTCGCCTCAGCCACGGAGTCGACACGCAGCGACGGCCAGTCCGTCCCACCGCACGCCTGCTCGAGGTCCGGCCACCCGTTCGGCACGTAGTGCGAGTGGACGTCGACGACCGGGACGTGCACGCCTGCTCAGCCCCGCCCGGGGTGAACGGTTCCGCATTCGCTGCAGGTCCGAGCGGACTCGTCCGAGTAGAAGGCGTCGAAGACCGGCGGCAGGTCCGTGACGATGTTGCTCACCTGGAGCTCGACGTCGTGGATCTTGTGGTTGCACGCGGGGCAGTACCACTGGAAGTGCTCGAGGACGCCGGGCTCGCGGGGGCGCTCGAACACCAGCCCGATGGAGCCCGGTTCGGGACGCTGCGGGGAGTGCGGCACGTTGCGCGGCAGCACCCACATCTCGCCGGGGCCGATGGTCACGGTGGCCTTGCCGTCCGGGGTCTGGAGGTTCACGTGCATCGTCCCGGTCAGCTGGTAGAAGACCTCCTCGTACGGCTCCTGGTGGTAGTCCGTGCGCTGGTTGGGGCCGCCGACGACCATGACGATGAAGTCCTGCTGACCGGGGAACACCTCCTTGTTGCCGACCGGAGGCTTCAGGGTCGGGCCGTGCTCGGCAAGCCACGCCTCGAAGTCGAGCGTGCGGGTGAGGTCATCGGGTGTGCTCATGAACCACCTCCGGCTTGTAGGCGACGGCCTGGATCTCGATCAGGAGGTCGGGGTGCGGCAGCTGGTGCACGGCCACGGTGGTGCGCGTCGGCCCGGTCTCGGTGAAGTACTCGGCGTACGATCTCGTTGTACGCGGCGAAGTCGGCCATGTCGACGAGGTAGGACGTCACCTGCACGAGGTCGTCCAGACCGGCTCCGGCCGCGTGCAGGATGTCGGCGATGTTCTCGATGACGGCCCGCGTCTGCGCGCGGATGTCGAGCACCGTGCGACCGTCCACCACGTCGACGCCGACGAACGTGTCGTCCGGACGCCGGCTCGAGGTGCCGGACACGAAGATGAGGTCGCCCGCGCGCTTGGCATGCGGGAAGCGCCCGCGCGGCCGGGCCTTGCCGGGGACGAGGTGGCTCTCGGTCGACATCAGTCGTCCGAACCGGAGAGCCGGCGCAGGACTCCGGTGGCGAGAGCGGCGACCGCGAGCACGGCTCCGCCCGCCGCGACGGCCACCATGCGCTGCTGGATCCGGGCCCGCTCGACGACCTCCGCGTAGGGGATCGTCGTGAAGGAGACCATCTCGTATCGGGACAGGTACGTGCCGGGCAGCACCTTCTCGAGGCCGTGCTCGAGGCGGCGTCCGAGGAGGAAGGCCTTCGAGCCGACCTTGTCGCGCATCTCGACGAAGTTCTCCTTCGCCAGCTGGGCGATGGCCTCGGCGTTGGCCCGGCGGCGCTCCTGGTACATCGGCAGGGCGAGGGTCCAGTCGTCGCCCACCTCGGACAGGCACCGGTCGAGCTCGACGACGTCCTCGAACCCGCAGTTGGCGCCCTGCCCGAAGAACGGGAGGATCGCGTGCGCCGCGTCACCGACGAGGCCCACCTTGCCCTCGACCTGCCACGGGTCGGCGTGGACGGTCGCGAGGAGGCCCACGGGGTTGAACTGATAGTCCTCGACGAGGTCGGGGATGAGCGGAACGGCGTCGGGGTACTCACGGCCGAAGTGCTCGCTGATGGCCTCTGCCGTCGTCAGTTCGGCGAAGCCGCCGGGCCCGGTCTTGGGCCAGAACAGGGTGCACGTGAAGGAGTGGTCCGGGTTGGGCAGCGCGATCATCATGGAGGCCCCGCGCGGCCAGATGTGCAGGGCGTCCGGATCGAGCGCGAAGGCGCCGTCACGCGCGGGGATGGTCAGCTCCTTGTAGCCGAACTCGAGCATGTCGGTCACGACGCTGACGCGACCGACCGCCTCGAGCGACTGGCGCACGACGCTGCCGAACCCGTCGGCAGCCAGCACGATGTCAGAGGCCACGTCGATCCGGGCGCCGTCGTGCTCGAAGGTGAGCGTGTTTGAGGGCAGGTCGTAGTCGGCGAGGCGCGAGTCGAAGTGGAGGCTCACGCCCGGCGTGCCCTCGGCCGCATCGAGCAGGGTCTCGTTCAGCGCGCCCCGTCCGATCGAGTTGATCGCCCGGTCGCCGGTGGCCGAGTAGGACTGGTACGTCAGCGACGAGTCGGCGCCGTGGATCATGCGGCCATGCATCGGCAGGGCCGGTGCCATGACGGAGTCGACGAGGTCGATCCGGCGCAGCGCGTCGAGCCCGCGCTCGGACAGCGCGAGGTTGATCGACCGACCACGTTCGGCGGGGGTGGACCTCGGGTCGGGGCGCCGCTCGTAGACGTCGACGGCATAGCCCCGGCGGCCGAGATAGCAGGCGAGCAGCGACCCGACGAGCCCGGCGCCGACGACGGCGACTCGAGTCTCTCCGACGGGCTTCATGCGATCCCCTCCCCGGTCAGCTCCTGGCTCAGCGCGTCGACCGCGCGCCAGCAGTCATGGAACGTGCAGTACAGCGGGGCTGGTGCGAGCCGGATGATGTCGGGCTTGCGGTCGTCGGCGACGACGCCCCAGTTCGAGCTCATGCCCTCCGCGAGCGCGGAGGCGTCGACGGGCACCCGCACCGAGAGCTGCGCTCCGTGTCGGTCGGCCTCCGCCGGCGTGACGATGGTGATGGCGGCGCGCTGTGCGAGCACCTCCAGCAGGCCGCGGAGGTAGCCGGTCAGCCGCAGGCTGCGCTCTCGCAGCGCTCCGATGCCGACCGCGTCGAAGATCTCCAGCGACGTGCGCACGGGACCCATCGCGAAGATCGGCGGGTTGGACAGCGACCACGCGTCGGCCGAGCGCTGGGGGATGGAGACGGGGGCCATGTCGAACCGGCTGGCTGGATCGGTGCTCCACCACCCCTCAAGACGCGGCAGCGACGGGTCAGCGAGGTGCCGCTCGTGCACGAAGGCACCGGCCACGGCTCCCGGTCCGGCATTGAGGTACTTGTACGAGCACCACGCCGCGAAGTCGACGTCCCAGTCGTGCAGCTGCAGTGGGATGTTGCCGACGGCGTGCGCGAGATCCCACCCGACGGTCGCGCCGATCTCGCGCCCGGCCGCCGTCACGGCCGGCATGTCGACGACCTCGCCGGAGAGGTAGTTCACGCCACCGATCATCACGGTGGCGATCGAGTGCGCGTGATCGGCGAGGGTGCGCAGGATGTCCTCGGTGCGCAGGACGTCCTCTCCGGGACGAGGGCGCAGTCGCAGGACGGCGGTGTCAGGGTCGTGCCCCCGCATCGCCACGTGGCTGCGCACCGCGTATGAGTCCGAGGAGAACGCGCGATCCTCGATCACGATGCGGTGCCGGATCGCGGTCGGGCGGTAGAACGACGCCAGCAGCAGGTGCAGGTTCACCGTGAGCGAGTTCATGATCACGACCTCGTGCGGCAGCGCTCCCACCAGACGGGCGGCCGGATCGCGCAGGGCCTCGTGGTACGGGAACCACGGGCGGTCGGCGTCCGAGTGTCCGTGCACCGCGTACTGCTCCCACGCGTCGAGGTCGGCCATGAGCTCGCCCCGGGTGGCGGCCGGCTGGAGCCCCAGGGAGTTGCCGGCCAGGTATGCCGTCAGCGGGAACGCTCCTCCCACGGCGGGCGGGATGAGGAAGTCGGCCCGACGGGAGGCGGGATCGGCCTCGGCGTCCATCTCGAGGGCGCGGTCCTCCCGCACGTCGAACGTCACGCCCTCATTCAATACCCCAACGGGGGGCGAGCGCCGCGAGTTCGCGGAGCACCGCCGGCCAGGCCGGGCTGAGTGGGTCGATGGGCTCGAAGTGCGCACAGTCGGCGCGCACCAGGCGCGCGGGCTGCTGCGCGCAGTAGGACTCGGCCAGCGCGATGGGAACGACCGAGTCGGCCACGCCGTGGAGCACCGTCACCGGGACCACCGACGGACGCTGACATGGGTCGAGGTCCGGGCGCATGGCGGCGTCGCCGCCCAGGTAGTGCGCGCACGGCGCCATCGTCGAGGTCGAGGGCCTGCGCAGGGCGAGGTCGGCGACCGGTGCCAGGGCGAGGCAGCCGACGAGGGGGGACTCGACTGCGCCGCGAGCAGCAGGGCCAGGTGGCCTCCCGCGGAGTGGCCGACGGCCACGACGCCGCTGTCGGCGAGGGTCGCAGGCAGGCCGGTCAGGGCCGCACCCAGGTCGGCGAGGCCCGCGTCGGGGTCGCCCGGGACGACGGGCGTACTCGACGAGGACCACGCGGTGGCCGGCCAGGGCCAGGGCGTGGGCCATCGGGCGCAGGTGCACCCGGTCGTACTCCGGCCGCCAGAAGCCGCCGTGCACGAGGAGGACGGTCGGCCGGCCGGCCCCGGAGTCGCCCGCCGGCAGGTAGAGGTCGGCAACCTGGTCCGCGTCGTCGCCGTAGGCCCACGTGCCGTCGGGGTCCGGCGCCTCGCGGCTCAGCACGCGGCGGTCCTCGGGCACGAGCCGAGTATGGCAATCGACCTAGACTGACGAGCGATGTTCGAGGTGGTGGCTCCCGCGCAGGTGGCCGGACTGGCCTGGTGGCCGGTCGCGGTCGTCATCGGCACGCTGATCGTGCTGAACGTCGTGAACAACCGCGTGGCGCCGCAGACCCACTACCTGCTCTGGTCGTTCGCCGGATCCGTGCTGCTGCTGGCCATCGGCCTGCTCGACGGGAACACGTGGACGGACATGGGCCTGGGCTGGGCCTACCTGATCCCGGGCCTGGCGTGGGCGGCCGTCTGCATCGGCGGAGTGACCGCGGTGTACCTCGTCGGCTCGGCGTTCAAGCGCACCCGGACGGCGTTCCACGACGAGCGGATGAGCGACCTCACCGGCAGTCGCCTGATGTTCCAGGCCCTGGTGGAGGTGCCGTTCGGCACCGTCCTGCTGGAGGAGATCGCCTTCCGGGCGGTGCTGTTCTCGATGCTGGTCCGTCGTGTCGGACTGGTCTGGGGCATCGTCATCTCGGCGGTGCTGTTCGGGCTGTGGCACATCCTGCCCAGCATCGGGACCCACGAGCAGAATCCCGCACTCGGCTCGGTGGTGGGCGAGGGGCGCCGCGGCAACATCCTCGCGATCGCCCTCAGCGTGCTCACCACGACGATCGCCGGGGTCGTGTTTGCCGGCCTTCGGCTCTTCTCGGGCAGCGTGCTCGCCCCGATGGGTCTGCACTGGGCGACGAACGGGCTGGGCTACGCCTTCTCGTGGCTGCTCATCCGGGCTCGCGACCGCCGTCGCGAGCGGCATCGCCGCGAGGTCCGGGCCCGACAGGCGGCCGAGCGCGAGCGCCAGGCGCCCGGGTCCGACGGGGCCGGCGAGGGGGCGCCGACGACCGGGCGCGAGGGCGGTGCCGAATCCGGCGGAGTCGAATGACATGGTTGGGATTCACCCCGTACGATGACGCCCAGTCAGGCACATGGTCCCAGGAGGAGTCCCGGATGGATGCAGCGCGATCGGCCCTCGGCCACGAGGACCTGGGGTCGGCGCTCAGCGATCGGGACCGCCGCATCCTGGAGTTCGAGCGCCAGTGGTGGAAGTACGCCGGCGCCAAGGAGCAGGCGATCCGCGACCTGTTCGAGATGAGCGGCACCCGCTACTACCAGATCCTGAACTCGCTGATCGACGCACCCGACGCGCTGGCCTTCGACCCGATGCTGGTTAAGCGGTTGCGGCGGATGCGCGCGGCCCGCCAGCGCGCACGCTCCGCGCGCCGTCTCGGCATCGAGCTGTAGTCCCGTTTTCGCCTGTCTAGACAGGCGAAAGTACGTGGAAGTCCACGATCACGCTTCCGTAACAATTCCCATGTAACGCCCTGCAAGCGATTGCATCGGTCGTTCTTGCGACGTACATTTCTGGGACATTAACTGGGGGTGAACGCCACCCCCATCGTCGGAATCCGGCCCAGAAGGGCCGAAAAGAGAGGACCAAGCATGCGCAGGTCGCTGCGAGCGTTGGTTGCTGCCCCCGTGGTCGCCACCGTCGCCTTTGGTTCGCTGCTCGCCGCTCCGGTGGCACAGGCTGCGGACAACACGATCACCGTCTGGGTGGACCAGAAGCGGATCGCCAACTACCGGGAGCTGTTCCCCACCGGGACGTACGCCGGCTACACGATCAACCTCGTCCCCAAGGACTTCGGCAAGATCCGCGATGACCTCGCGACCGTCTCCGCCGACTCGGCCCCGGATGTCATCTCGGGCGCGCACGACTGGACCGGCGCCCTCGCGGCCAACGGCCTGATCGTCAAGCTCAACGTCCCGGCCGCCACCATCAAGGTGCTGTCGCCGTTCGCCCTCCAGGGCTTCAAGTACGGCTCGGGCATCTACGGCATCCCGACCCAGATCGAGAACGTCGCGATGATCACCAACGCGAACCTCATCAAGACCCAGCCGAAGACCTGGGCCGACCTGAGCACGCAGGCGCTGGCCCTCAAGAAGGCCGGCAAGGTCACGGTGCCGTTCGCCGTGCCCCAGGGCGCCAACGGCGACGCGTACCACATGTACCCGATGTTCAGCGGCCTCGGCGGCTACATCTTCGGCACCAACCCGTCGGGTTCGGTGAACGTCAAGACCGTCGGTCTCGACAACCCGACCTTCCGCAAGAACCAGGCCCAGATCAACGACTGGAACAAGACCGGCCTGATCAACTCGAAGGTCGACTACGGCATCGCCAAGACCGCCTTCACCACCGGCAAGTCCCCGTTCTGGGTCACCGGCCCGTGGGAGCTCGAGGCCATCAAGGCCCTGCCGTTCAAGTACCGCGTGACCACGGTTCCGCCGATGGTCAACGGCATCACCCCGGTGCCGTTCCTCGGCGCCCAGGGCGCGATGGTCACCAAGTACGCCCAGCAGCACGGCGTGCAGACCGGTGCCAACGCCCTCGTCACCCAGTACATGGCCAGCGCCAAGTACCAGGCGAACCTCGCCGCCGCTGACGGCCGCACCCCGGCCAACAAGGTTGCGGCCGCGGCCGTTGCCGATCCGGTCCTGAAGGCCTTCTCGGCCGCCAGCACCGGTGGCGTGCCGATGCCGAACGTCCCGCAGATGGCCTCCGTCTGGGGCGCCCTCGGCGGTGCGTGGGTCAACTCGACCAAGGGTGCGGGCGCGATCCCGGCCCAGAAGTCCTTCGCCCAGGCGCAGGCCACGGTCGAAGAAGGCCATCGGCCACCAGCTAGTCGCTTCGCAGAACCATGACGCGGGGATCTCCGGGAAACCCGGGAGATCCCCGCGTTGTTTTCGATTGACTTGCCTCGGCCGATCACGAAGGAGCGTCCACGCACGATGCAGGCCCTGATCTCGCGGTTCGGGGGCACCCCGGCGCTGATCCTGAAGCTGCTGTTCCTCGGCGTGATCAACGCCGCTCGCCATCTGGGCGATCCCCGCGCTCCTGCAGCTCGGGCGCCTGGGTGATGCTCGTCGTCCTGGTCGTGGTGCACCGCTGGCCCTCGACTTCTTCATGTTCACGCAAGCGGTTCATCCCGGCCAAGTACGTCATCATCGGCGCGATCCTGCTCACCGTCTTCCAGCTCATCCCGATCGTCTACACGGTCTCGATCGCCTTCACGAACTACTCCACGGGCCACATCGGCACCAAGGAGGAGGCGATCAGACCGATCCAGGCCGACTCGCTCTCCGAGACCGAGGGCTCGGTCGCAGTACGACGATGCTGCCGCTGTACGCCGAGGCCGAGGATGTCGTCCTCGGCCTCACCGAGATCCCGCTCGAGCCACCGAGGAGATCGGCACCGAGGAGCCCACCGACGCTGCGAGCCCGGAGGCCAGCGTCCAGACCGAGTTCGGCGGGACCGAGTCGAGCGCGGAGCGGTCCCGAGCCCGGAGGCCAGCGTCCAGACCGAGTTCGGCGGCAGCGAGGCGAGTCCGAGGCGGTGGCGAGCCCGGAGCCGAGCGTGCAGACCGAGTTCGGCGCAGGCGAGGTCGCCTCGCGGCGTGCCGTCCGCCGACGCCGAGCCTCGACGACGGCGGCGACATGAACCTCGCCGCCACCGAGCCCGAGGGCGGCTGGCCGCCCACCTACATCGGCACGAACGCAGGGCCTCGACCTGGTGCCGCCGGGTGACGTCCAGCGCGACGAGTTCGGCACGGTCACCGGGGTCACCGGCTACGCCACGGTGCCCGGAGGCCGACTACCCGGACCTCGACACCGACGCTCGCCGACGTTCAAGGTCCCGGGCCCGAACGGCGGCTACATCGTCCCGCAGGGCTTCACGATCGCCACCGAGCTGACGCCGATCGTCGTCTACGACGCGGCCACGGACACCTTCACGAACGTGCAGACCGGCGTGGTCTACACCGACAACGGCGAGGGGTCGTTCACCAACCCCGACAACCCCGAGGACGAGCTGCTCCCGGGCTGGAAGGAGAACGTCGGCTGGCAGAACTTCACGGCGATCCTCACCGACCCGGACGTCCGGCGACCGTTCTTCTACGTCTTCGTGTGGACCTTCGTGTACGCGATCCTGACCGTGCTGCTCACCTTCGCGATCGGACTGCGGCCTCGCGATCGCGCTGAACCGGCCGGGCATGCGCGGCCAGCGGATCTACCGCTCGCTGCTGATCGTCCCGTACGCGGTGCCGGCCTTCCTGTCCGTCCTCGTGTGGGCCGGACTGCTCAACGACGACTTCGGGGCCATCAACATCGCCCTCGGGCATCAACGTCCCGTGGCTGTTCGACCCGTTCTGGGCGAAGGTCAGCTGCCTCCTGGTCAACCTCTGGCTCGGCGTTCCCGTACATGTTCCTGGTCTCGACGGGTGCCCTGCAGGCCATCCCGAGCGAGCTCCAGGAGGCGGCCCGCATCGACGGCGCCCGCAACTGGCAGGTCTTCCGCCTGGTCAACCTGCCGCTGCTGCTGGTGGCGCTGACCCCGCTGCTGGTGGCCTCGTTCGCCTTCAACTTCAACAACTTCAACACCATCTACCTGCTCACCGGCGGTGGTCCGGCGATGGAGGGCTCGAGCGTCGCCGGGGCCACCGACATCCTCATCAGCTACACGTACAAGATCGCCTTCGCGGCCGGCAAGGGCAATGACTTCGGTCTCGCCAGCGCCATCTCGATCATCATCTTCCTGATCGTCGGCACCATCTCGGCGCATCTCCTTCGCACGATCCAAGGCCCTGCAGGGAGGAGCGCTCATGAGCGCCGTCGCCACATCACGCACCCCCGATGCCCGAAGGCCAAGCGCCGGACGTTCCGGCGGCTGGGTGCGAGTCATGCGGCTGGCGCCACCTCGATCGCGTGGATCGCCATCGCCGTGCGCGCTCTTCCCGGTGCTGTGGGTCGTCAGCGCCGCGTTCACGCAAGGACCCGTCGATCAGCAGCACGGCGCATCATCCCGACCGAGCCGACCCTGCGAGAACTTCAAGACGCTGTTCAACAATCCCGACCAGCCGTACGCGAACTGGTACGTCAACACGATGATCGTCGCGGCGGTCTCGCGCCGTTCTTCACCGTGCTGATCGCGGCCGGCGCCGCCTACGCCTTCAGCCGGTTCCGGTTCAAGGGCCGCAAGGTCGGGCCTGATGTTCCTGCTGCTCGTGCAGATGTTCCCGGCAGTTCCTGACCCTCACCGCGCATCTACATCATCATGGTCAACATCGGCGACGTGTTCCCGCCGCATCGGGCTCGACACGCTTGCCGGGCCTGATCCTCGTGTACCTCGGCGGCGCGATGGGCGTCAACGCCTGGCTCATCAAGGGCTTCTTCGACACGATCCCGATGGAGATCGACGAGTCCGCGAAGGTCGACGGCGCGACGCACGGCCAGGTGTTCTGGGGCATCATCCTGCCGCTCGCGGTGCCCGTGCTCGCGGTCGTCGGGCTGCTGAGCTTCATCGGCACGATCAACGAGTTCATCATCGCCAGCGCCCTGATCCAGACTCCGCAGACGAAGACCCTGGCCGTCGGCCTGCAGGGCTTCATCGCGAACGCAGTACTCGGAGAACTGGGGTCCGTTCGCCGCCGGCGCACTGCTCGCCGCCATCCCGGTCGTCATCCTGTTCATGTTCCTGCAGAAGTTCATCGTCGGCGGGCTCACCGCGGGGTCGGTGAAGGGCTAGTGCTCGCCGCCGCGCCGCGCGTCCACCACGACGGCTCGCCGCTGTACGTGTCGACCCTGTCGCCGCGTCTCGGCGAGACGCTGACGCTGCGGCTGCGCACGCACCGCGCACGCACCAGCCCGAGACGGTCGTCCTGCGCACGGTGCGCGACGGCGAGCCGCACGTGGTGACCGCCGAGGCCAAGGAGACCGATCGGCGACGACGTCTGGTGGGTGGCGCAGATCGTCGTGCGCAACGTCGAGACCCACTACCGCTGGCTGCTCGTCGGCGGGTGCCTTCGACTTCGCCTGGCTGACGGCCGGCGGCCTGGTCGACTACGACGTGCCGGATGCGACCGACTTCGTCATCAGCGCGACCGAGCCGCCGCCGGAGTGGGCGCAGCGCGCGGTCGTCTACCAGGTCTTCCCGGACCGGTTCGCGCGGTCGCGCGGCCCGACGCCGCTGACGCCGGCCGAGCCGCCGAGCGGCGTCGACCTGCCGGACTGGGCGGTGCCGCGGGCCTGGACCGACCACCCCGAGGGCCGCTCGCGCAACACGCCACGCGAGTTCTTCGGCGGCGACCTCGACGGCGTGCGCGCAGCACCTCGACCACGTCGACGTCGCTCGGCGCCAACGTCGCTGTACCTGACGCCGGTCTTCCCGGCCGGGTCGACGCATCGCTACGACGCCTCCTCCTTCGACATCGTCGACCCGCTGCTCGGCGGAGATGCCGCGCTCGCGCCGCCTCGTCGACGACGCCCACGCGCCACGGGCATCCGCGTGCGTCGGCGACATCACGCTCGAACCACTGCGGCCGCGAGCACGAGTGGTTCCGCAGCGCGCAGGATCCGCACGTCGCCGCGAGCGGGAGTTCTTCCGCTTCGACCCCGAGCTGCAGTACGGCTACGAGTGCTGGTTCAACGTGCCGTCGCTGCCCAAGTTCGACCACACGAGCGCCGCGCCTGCGCGCGGCCGCTCGTGACCGCCGAGGACTCGCCGGTCCGCGTCGTGGCTGCGCGGCGCCGTCGGGCCTGGACGGGTGGCGGGTCGACGTCGCCAACATGGCCGGCCGGATGGGGTCGATCGACGTCACCCACGAGTTCGCCAAGGACGTCCGCGCGGCGATGGCCGCTCGAGCGCGACGACGCGCTGCTCGTCGCCGAGCACGGTCACGACGCCAGCGGCGACCTGCTCGGCGACGGCTGGCACGGGACGATGAACTACGCCGGGCTTCACCCGTCAGGTGTGGTGCTGGCTGCGCGGCCCCGACTTCCACGAGACGTTCCTCGGCCTGCCGGTCGAGGTGCCCGTGATCACCGGACAGCAGGCGGTCGCCTCCCTGCGCGCCTTCCACGCCCGCATCCCGTGGCGCTCGCTCATCACGCAGCTGGAACATCCTCGGCAGTCACGACACCGCGCGCATCCGCACCGTCGTGGGCTCGCGCGAGCGGCAGGTGGCCGCGCTGGCGATGGCCGTCGGCCTGCCGGGCGTGCCCGATGGTGTTCGCGGGCGACGAGATCGGGGCCACCGGCTGGTGGGGCGAGGACTCCCGCAGCGCCGTTCCCGTGGCACGACCCGGATCGTCCTGGGACCACGACGACGCTGGCGGCGTACCGCGCCTGCTGCGCATCCGCGTCGACGAGCGCCGGCCCTCGCGGTCGGCGGGCTGCGCTGGCTGCACGTCGGCACCGACGCCATCGCCTTCGTCCGCGAGGCACCCGGACGAGTCGGTCCTCGTCGTCGTCGGCCCGCAGCCAGGCGCGAGCCGTTCGCATCCCGCTGGCGGACCTGAATGCAGCGGCGGATCCATCACCTGTTCGGCTTCGATGCGGAGGTCGTCGCCGACCAGGTTGTCATCGATGTCCCGTCAGCGGGTGCTGGCGTGTGGCGAGTGGAGGGTATGTAGCCATGGCTGAGCTGGTACTGGACAACGTCGACAAGGTCTACGACAACGGCTTCCATGCCGTGAAGGACCTGTCCCTCGACGTCGCCGACGGCGAGTTCCTCGTCCTCGTCGGGCCGTCCGGCTGCGGCAAGACCACCGCCCTGCGCATGGTCGCCGGCCTGGAGGACATCACCGACGGCACCGTGTCGATCGGCGACCGCATCGTCAACGACATCGGCCCGCGTGATCGCAACATCGCCATGGTGTTCCAGAGCTACGCGCTCTACCCGCACATGACGGTGGGCGAGAACATCGGCTTCGGACTGGCGCTGCGGCACGAGGGCAAGGCCGAGATCAAGGAGAAGGTCGACCGGGCCGGGCGCCTGCTCGACCTCACCTCGATGCTCACGCCGCAAGCCCAAGCAGCTCTCCGGCGGCCAGCGCCAGCGCGTCGCCATGGGCCGCGCCATCGTCCGCGATGCCGAGCTGTTCCTCATGGACGAGCCGCTGTCGAACCTCGACGCCAAGCTGCGCGTGCAGATGCGCGCCGAGATCGCCTCCCTGCAGAAGCAGATGGGCACGACGACCGTCTACGTCACGCACGACCAGGTCGAGGCCATGACCATGGGCCATCGCGTCGCCGTCCTGCGCCTGGGCGAGCTCCAGCAGGTGGCGGCCCCCCAGGACCTGTACGACAACCCCGACAACGTCTTCGTGGCCGGCTTCATCGGCACCCCGCCGATGACCTGTTCCACGCCGGGCTGACCATCGAGGGCGACGGCGCCCGCCTGACGGTCGGGCCCCAGGAGATCTGGCTGCCGCGCGAGGTGCTCGACCAGCGGCCCGAGCCTGCGCGAGCACGCAACAACCAGGAGGTCATCGCCGGCGTCCGTGCCGAGGACATCCATGCGCGAGCCGGCGCGAGGGCCTGGCCACGCTGCACGCCACCGTCGTGCTCGCCGAGGCGCTCGGCTCGTCGGTGCACGTCACGTTCGCCCTGGAGGGCACGCCGGTCGACGAGTCGCGGCTGGGCAGCGGCCTGGCGAACGAGGCCGAGGCCGAGATCGTCCGGCTGAGCCATGCGGCCGACATCCAGGGCACCGCGGTCTTCCCGCCGCGGCTGCAGTTCACGACCGACGACCCGGTCGACGATCCACGTCGATCCGCCGCGGATGCACTTCTTCGACCTGGAATCGGGCCTTGCGCTTCGCTAGGCCGCCTCGTCGCCGGGCTCGCCGCTGGTGGCGGTGCTCGGCGGGCTGGCGGTCGTGCCGGCCGCGGCCGACGCCGTCGCTGGACGCGATGGCCACGGCCCCCGTGCGGTCGGCGATCGCGTCCGACGCGTTCTACTTCGTCATGACCGACCGCTACCGCGACGGCGACCCGGCGAACAACACCGGTGGCCGCACCGGTGGCCTCGAGGTCACCGGCTACGAGCCGGCGTCGGACTCCTACTACCACGGCGGCGACCTGGCCGGGCTGATCGGCCGGTGCGACGCCGCGGACCCGTCCGACGACGGGCTGGCCCGGATCAAGCGGCTCGGCTTCACGCGCGGTGTGGATCACCCCGCCGTTCGTGCAGCGCACGGTCCAGGGCTCGAGCGCGGCCTACCACGGCTACTGGTTCCTCGACATCACGAGGCCGGACCCGCACCTGGGCACGGAGGCCGAGTTCGCCGCGTTCATGGCCTGCGCGCAGACCGACTCGGCCTGAAGGTCTTCCTCGACGTCGTGGTCAACCACACGGCCGACGTCATCTCGTACCCCCAGGGCAATGCGTACGTCTCCCTTGCCAAGGCGCCCTACCGGACGGCGACCGGTCGCGTGTTCAACCCGTGGGCCTACACGGCGGGCACGTCGTTCCCCCGGCTGTCCGCCGCGTCGCAGCTTCGCGAAGACGCCGACGGTGGACCCGGCCTACCGCTCGGCCAAGGCGCCCGCGATCCTGAACCAGGTGGTCCGCTACCACAACCGCGGGGACATCGCGTGGGGCAGCTGCGTCGGCCGATGCGAGATGGACGGCGACTTCTCCGGCCTCGACGACATCATGACCGAGGACTGGGCGGTGGTATCAGGCACTGGCCGACGCCTACGGGTCGTGGATCACGAAGTACGGCGTCGACGGCTTCCGGATCGACACCGCCAAGCACGTGGACCCGTACTTCTTCGGACGGTGGCTGCCCCTGGTCCAGCAGACCGCCGCAGCAGCGGGCAAGCCGCAGTTCACGAGCTTCGGCGAGGTCTGGTACACCGACCCGGCCCAGCTGTCGGAGATGATGCGCGCCCGCCAGCTGCCGTCGGTGCTGGACTTCCCGTACCAGGACACCGCACGCACGTTCGTCTCAGGCAAGGCGACCGGAGCCTCGCTCGCGGCCCTGTTCGCCGACGACGACTACTACACGACGGCGACGACGAACGCCTACGGCCTGACCACCTTCCTGGGCAACCACGACATGGGCCGGATCGGGTTCTTCCTGACGTCGGACACGGCTGCGCAGGGCCAGCCCTTGCTCGAGCGCGACCTGCTGGCCCACGACCTGCTGTACCTCACGCGCGGCGTGCCGGTCGTCTACTACGGCGACGAGGTCGGCATGACGGGTTCGGGCGACGGCACGGACAAGCGGGCCCGGCAGGACATGTTCCCGACGCAGGTCCAGGACTGGCAGCGCGAGGAGCGCATCGGGGGAGCCCCGATCGGCACCGGGTCGTCCTTCGGGGAGTCCACGGCGATCGAGTCGCGGGTCACGGCGCTGTCGGCGCTGCGCCGCGCGCACCCGGCACTGGCCTCGGGGGCCATGATCACGCGGCTACGGCCACGGGCGGCGTCTACGCGGCCAGCCGGATCGATGCGACCGCCCGGATGGAGTACCTCGTGGCCTTCAACACCGCCGACCAGGCCGCCTCCGTCGGCATCCCCACGTCCACCCCCGGCACGACCTGGACGCCACTGCTGGGCGGAGCCGCGGCGGCGTCGGACGCCTCCGGGATCGTCACGGCGACCGTCCCCCCGCGCGGGTCACTCGTGCTGCGAGCCGGCACCGCCCTCCCCATGCCTGCCGCGCCCAGCGTGACCCTCGCCACCGGCAAGCACTTCGCCACCGGCACCTACCGGTTGACGGCGACCGTGCCGGGCTCCGACCCGTCGAGCGTCACCTTCGTCACGCGGCGCAGTCGGGACGAGCGCCTGGACCGTCCTGGGCACCGACGACGCCCGGCCCTTCCGCGTGTACGTCCCGCCCGCGAAGGGCGGCCCGGTCGAGGTGGCCGCCGTCGTCCGCGACTCCGCGGGTGCGGTGGCGTCGACGTCGCCGGCACGCGTGCGCCTGGCCCCGTTCCTCTAGGAGCCCCGTGGCGACAGGAGCGCTGCCGGCATCGCTTGTACGATCCCGGCAGGAGGTCGAATCACGATGCGCATGAGGTTGAAGGCCCTGGCGGCCGGGATGACGGTTGCTCTCGTCGCGGTCGCGGGCGTCCACGCGGCTCCGGCCGCGCTGGCGGCCAAGACGATCACGGTCTGGTCGGACGCGGCCCACGCTCCGGTGATCGAGAAGCTGACCAAGGACGGCTACGAGGGGTACTCGTTCGTCGTCGTCGTGAAGGACCCGGCCACGGTCGGCGCCGACCTGGCCGAGGCGACACCCGCCACGGCTCCCGACATGCTCTGGGGCGACCTCGCCGCGACCGGCCAGCTGGCGGGCTCCGGCACCATCGTCCCGGTCAAGATGACGAAGAAGAACCGGGCACTGTTCCGGCCGAACGTCCTGGACGCGAGCAACGTCGGCGCCGACCGGTTCGGCATCCCCGTGCAGATCAGCAACCTCGCCCTCGTCACCAACACCACGCTGGTGCCCAAGCAGCCGGCCACGTTCTCCGAGCTCGTCCGCCATCGCCCTGAACCTCGAGAAGAAGAAGAAGGCGAAGATCCCGTTCGCCGTGGGGCAGGGGCCGGGCAGCAACGGGGTCAACCTGTACCCGCTCTTCAGCTCGCCTCGGCGGCTACTTCTTCGGGCGCGGCGCCGACGGCAGCCTCGATCCGACCGACGTCGGGCTCATGAACCCGACGCTTCCGCAAGAACGCCGCGCAGATCGACGCGTGGAACGCGTCCGGGCTGATCGACTCGTCGCTGACGCCCGAGCGGGCCCGCACCGCCTTCGTCAAGGGCAGGTCCGCCTTCTGGCTGGCCGGCCCGGAGGACCTCGACACGCTGCTGAAGCTCGACTTCGTCTACCGCATCGGCGCCGTGCCGCCGGCCGTCGCCGGGACGAAGGCGGCTCCGCTGCTGACGGTGCACGGGTTCATGGTCACGAAGTACGCCGAGGTGCACGGGGTCGCCGAGCCCGCGGCCAGGTGGGTCAGCCGCGCGATGACGCGGGCGGGGTCGCAGCTGGCCCTGGCCGGCGCCTCCGGCTGGTACCCGGCCAACACCGCCGCGGCCGGGCAGGTGGGAACCGGCAGCGGCCGGATCCGGGCGATCGGCAACGCCGGCGTCGACGGCGTGGCGATGCCCAACATCCCGCAGGGAGCGGCCGTCTGGGCGCCCTACGGCACCGCGTGGTCGGTCGCCACCGCCGGCGCTGCGGCCACCCCCGCGGCGAAGGCGTTCCGGATCGCCAAGCGGGCGGTGGAGGCCGCGGCGACCGACTAGCGGACGCCGGCGAATCCGCCGACGGGTTTGCACTCTCATGGGCAGAGTGCTAACTTCGGGTTAGCACTCGACACCCGTGAGTGACAACTCCGCACGGACGTTCCTGGAGGAACACCCCCCATGGCAAAGATCATTGCATTCGACGAGGAGGCCCGCCGGGCCCTCGAGCGCGGCATGAACGTGCTCGCCGACGCCGTCAAGGTCACCCTCGGCCCGAAGGGCCGCAACGTTGTTCTCGAGAAGAAGTGGGGAGCCCCCACGATCACCAACGATGGCGTGTCCATCGCCAAGGAGATCGACCTCGAGGACCCCTACGAGAAGATCGGCGCCGAGCTCGTCAAGGAGGTCGCCAAGAAGACCGACGACGTCGCCGGTGACGGAACCACCACGGCCACCGTGCTGGCGCAGGCGCTCGTCCGCGAGGGCCTGCGCAACGTGGCTGCCGGCGCGAACCCGATGGGCCTGAAGAAGGGCATCGAGAAGGCCGTCCAGGTCGTCAGCGACGAGCTGCTCGCGATGGCCAAGGACGTCGAGACCAAGGAGCAGATCGCTTCCACCGCCGCCATCTCGGCCGGTGGTGACATGGAGGTCGGCGAGCTCATCGCCGAGTCCATGGACAAGGTCGGCAAGGAAGGCGTCATCACCGTCGAGGAGAGCAACACCTTCGGCCTCGAGCTCGAGCTCACCGAGGGCATGCGCTTCGACAAGGGCTACATCTCCGCCTACTTCATGACCGACGCCGAGCGCATGGAGGCCGAGCTCGAGGATCCCTACATCCTCATCGCCAACTCCAAGATCTCGTCGGTCAAGGACCTGCTGCCGCTGCTCGAGAAGGTCATGCAGTCCGGCAAGCCGCTGGTCATCATCGCCGAGGACGTCGAGGGCGAGGCCCTGTCCACGCTGGTCGTGAACAAGATCCGCGGCACCTTCCGCTCCGTGGCCATCAAGGCCCCGGGCTTCGGCGATCGCCGCAAGGCCATGCTGCAGGACATCGCGATCCTGACCGGCGGCCAGGTCATCTCCGAGGAGGTCGGCCTCAAGCTCGACACCACGGGCCTGGAGCTGCTCGGTCGCGCCCGCAAGGTCGTCGTGACCAAGGACGAGACCACGATCGTCGAGGGCTCCGGAGACGCCGAGCAGATCGCCGGCCGCGTCTCGCAGATCCGCGCCGAGATCGAGAAGTCGGACTCGGACTACGACCGCGAGAAGCTGCAGGAGCGCCTGGCCAAGCTGGCCGGCGGTGTTGCGGTCATCAAGGTCGGCGCGGCCACCGAGGTCGAGCTCAAGGAGCGCAAGCACCGCATCGAGGACGCCGTTCGCAACGCGAAGGCGGCCGTCGAGGAGGGCATCGTGCCCGGCGGTGGCGTGGCCCTCATCCAGGCGATGAAGACCGCTGAGCCGAAGATCGATGCGCTCGGCCTCACGGACGAGCAGCTGGTCGGCGCGAACATCGTTCGTGTCGCGGTCTCGGCTCCGCTGAAGCAGATCGCCATCAACGCCGGCCTCGAGGGCGGCGTCGTGGCGGAGAAGGTGCGCGACCTCGAGCCCGGCTGGGGCCTCGACGCCGCGACCGGCGAGTACGTCGACATGATCAAGGCCGGCATCATCGATCCGGCCAAGGTCACCCGCTCGGCGCTGCAGAACGCAGCCTCGATCGCCGGCCTGTTCCTGACGACCGAGGTCGTCGTGGCCGACAAGCCGGAGAAGGCGGCGCCCGCGATGGGCGGCGGCGACGGCGGCATGGGCGGCATGGACTTCTAGTCCCTCAGCACTCCCTGCGAAGGGGCGGCACCGGAAACGGTGCCGCCCCTTCCTTTGTTGAGTGGCGGGTTGTGCACGTATGCGGGCGGCGTGTCGCGTGCACAACCCGCCACTCGGCGAGGGTGCTGCGCGGCGAGACGGCTCCCGTGGGAGGGTGTGCCGGTGACGACTTCTGCTTCAGGCTCGTGGGCCGTCCACACTGTCGACGGCGCCGAGGTGCGACTGCTCAGCGGGCGGGTCGGGCTCATGAGCGTCGACGTCACCGCACCCGTCTCCGGCGGCGAGCTGACGATCACCGACGAGGCCGTGACCTTCACCCTGCGGATGGCCCTCGACCAGCTGCGCACGGGCAACTTCCTCGTGCAGGCCGCGGCCCGTGGGGTGGTGTCGCGCTACGACGCTCACGTGCTGACGTATCAGGGCGACGGACCGCTGGGCCAGCCGCTGCACGTCGCGGGCCACGCCGTGGCCGGCACCGTCGACGTCGCGCTCGAGCTCACCGTGACCCCGGTCGGCCCTGAGGACGACGCCATGTCGGAGATCTCGCTGAGCGGAAGTGCCAACCTCGGCACCGTGCACCTGCCGCTGCCGGGAATGAGCACCGTCGACGACTTCAGCTTCGACGTCGAGGCCCGGCTGGCGATGCGGCCACGGCACTCGCCCTGACCGGCGTCGACGTCTCAGGACTCCCGACGCGCACCCGCTCCGGGCACGACCAGGACGTGTGACGCAGGACTGAACCCGCGCTCGGCGAAGCGGCCGTCGATCGCGGCCGCAACGCGGTCGGCATCCGCAGGGCCGATCAGGGCGATCGTGCAGCCGCCGAAGCCGCCCCCCGTCATGCGTGCGCCGTAGGCGCCGGCTGCGATGGCCGCATCGACAGCGGCGTCGACCTGCGGGACCGTCACCTGGAAGTCATCACGCAACGAGGCGTGCGATGCGGTGAGCTCTGCTCCGATCGCCTGGACCGGGCCGGTGCGCAGCAGTTCGCGGGTGCGCAGGACCCGTGCGTTCTCGGAGATGACGTGACGGGCCCGCGCCATCTGCTCGGGCGTGAGCGCGTCGGTGACGGCGTCGAGATCTGAGAGCCGGGCGTCGCGCAGGGACGGCGCCCCCAGGATCGCGGTGGCCTCCTCGCACGAGCGGCGGCGGCTGGCGTACTGCCCGTCCACGAGCAGGTGGGGGGAGTGCGTGTCGGTGACCAGCAGGGCCACACCGCGATCGGCTGCCGGCCAGGGCACCTGCTCGATCTCCAGCGAGCGCGTGTCCATGAACAGGACGTGCCCGTCGGTGCAGCGCAGCGAGGCGGTCTGGTCCATGATCCCGCAGGGCATCCCGACCACCGTGTTCTCGACCTGCTGCGCCCAGCCGGCGAGGCGCTGGCGATCGGCGCCCCAGTCGGCCAGGTCGTTCATGGCCAGCAGCGTCGCGCAGGTGATGGCAGCCGACGATGACAGCCCGGCGCCGATCGGCACATCGGAGGCGAGGGCGATGTCCCAGCCCCGCGCGGGGTGTCCTGGCGGGGTGGTGCCGGTCACCGGCACCCAGGCGGCCCCCGCGAGGTAGGCGAGCCAGCCGGCGGGCCGGCCCGGGCCGACGTCGTCGAGCGGCACCTCGGCGATGTCACGGCCGACGGCGACGGCGCGCACGAGCCGATCCGGGCGGGGGCGCACCGCCACGAACGCCCGCTGCTCGATGGCCAGCGGCATCACGAAGCCGCCCGTGTAGTCGGTGTGCTCGCCGATGAGGTTGACGCGGCCGGGTGCGGACCAGACCCCGTCGGGGCGGCCGCCGAAGGCTCCACGGAAGAGGTCCGCGGCGGCGTCGAGGCTGGTCATCCGGCGGTGCGCGCGAGGGCCTCGCGCAGCGCCTGCGCAGCGTCCTCGGGCCGGATGTCGTTGATCCACACCCCGGCCGCGGACTCCGACCCGGCCAGGAACTTCAGCTTCTCCGGAGCTCGGCGCAGCGAGAAGATCTCGAGGAACAGGCGGCTGTCGAGCGGATCACCGTGCAGCGGCGCCTGGTGCCAGGCGGCGATGTACGGCATCGGCACGCCGAGCACCGCGTCGAAGGCCTTGAGGATCGCAAGGTACATCGGGGCGAACTCGGCCTTCTCCTCGGCGTTGAGCCCGGCCAGGTGCGCGAGGGGACGACGCGTGTACATCTGGATCTCGAACGGCCACCGCGCGGCCCGCGGGACGAAGGCCAGCCAGTGCTCCCCCGAGTAGACGATGCGCTCGCCATCGGCCGTCTCGCGCTCGATGACGTCGGCGTACACGTCGCGCCCGGTGCGCTCGCGGTAGGCGCGGGCGCTGGCGCGCATGAGGGCGTCCCGCGGCGGGACGAACGGGTACGCGTAGATCTGCCCGTGCGGGTGCGAGAGGGTCACGCCGATCTCCACGCCGCGGTTCTCGAACACGAAGACGTACTCCACGCCTGGGATGGCGGACAGGGCGCGGTCGCGGTCGATCCAGGCCTCGAGGACGAGGCCGACCCGGTCGGCAGACACGCTGGACAGGGCCGAGCCGTGATCCGATGTGAAGCACACGACCTCGCAGCGCCCGAATCCGTGACGGGTGGAGTCGTCGTTCGGGGCGTCGACCTCGGGGAGCTCGTGGGTGAGCGAGGGGAAGCGGTTCTCGAAGACCACGACGTCGTAGTCCGACTCCGGCACCTCGGTGAGCTGGTCGCCGTGCGTCGGGCACAGCGGGCACTCGCTGGTCGGGGGCAGGAAGGTGCGCGCCTGGCGATGCCCGGCCACCACGACCCACTGGTCGAGCAGCGGGTCCTTGCGCAGCTCGGTGTGCGTCGGGGCGTCGGTGAGGGTGCGACGGTCCGTCGCGTCGCGCGCGCGGCCGGGTGCGGCGTCGTAGTAGATGATGTCGCGTCCGTCGGCGAGGCTGCGGTCTGTCCTGGTCACGCCGTCAGGCAGCGACGTCGGGCCGATGGTGGAATCGGTGCTCGTCACGAGTCCGACGTCCTCTCTGTGCTGCGGACCAGGATGACGACGTCGCCGGCGGCGACAGACAGCTGGTCGGGCATGGGCTGGTCGGAGATGGCGTGCCGCCACGATCCGCCCCGGGCTGTCTGGATGTCGACGCTGCGCTCCTGCTGGTCGTGGTTGAGGACGAAGAGGTAGTCGCTGCTCGACGTGCTGCGCAGGGCCACCTCGACACCGCGCGGGGGGGCGGTCCCGAGGATGGGCTCCGCCGCGGAGTGCGAGGCCATCCGTAGCAGGAGCGCGGCGAGGGTGGGGTCATCGACCTGCGTGGACAGGTACCAGGCCGCGCCGCCGCCGGGGTGGTCGCGTCGCGTCACGGCGGCGCACCCGTCGAGGTCGCCGCCCACGTAGCGGAGCACGGGGTGCGGCCTGTGTCAGGTGCAGGTGCTCGCTCCACCGGCTTCCCGTGGCTGAGCCCCACTCGTCCCCGGTGGTGGACTCCAGCGGGAGGCGAGCCCCCGGAAGGAGCGGTCGGTACTCCTCGACCCAGAGGCCCAGCAGGTCCTGCCAGGGGGCCGGGTAGCCACCGGCACGCACGCGGTCGCGCTCGTCGACCGCTCCGGAGAAGTACCCGACGGCGACGGTGCTCCCCGTGGCGGCGGCGTCGATGATGCGCTGCGCACCGCGGTCGGTGACCGAGTACAGCTGGGGGACCAGGACCAGCGGGTAGGCCGTGAGGTCCGATTCCGGGTGAGCGAAGTCGACGGCGTACCCGCGTCGCCACAGAGGCTCGTACCAGGAGCGCAGGATCGACACGAACGACAGCGCCGTGGATGGTCGCGAGTCGAGCTCGAGAGCCCACCACGAGGGCCAGTCGAGCACGATGGCCACATCCGCGCGCGTGCGCGCGCCCGGCCAGGTCCCGCAGTGCTGCGAGCTCGCCGCCGAGCGCCACGACCCCGCGCCACGTGCGGGTGCGGGGGCCGGCATGGGGAGCATGCCCGAGTGCCATTTCTCGGCACCTCCGACGGCAGCGCGCCACTGGAAGTGCAGGACCGCGTCGGCCCCCCGGGCGACCTGCTGGAGTGACCAGCGTCGGTAGTCGCCTCCCGACTTGGGGGGATTGACCGCGCGCCAGTTGATGGCGGACACCGCCTGCTCCATGAGGAGCCAGGGGCGCCCGGCGCCGAGGGACCGCATCAGGTCGGCCCCGGCGGCGCCCTCGACGTGCGAGCCAGGATCGGCCGCGTCGGGGTACCAGTCGTCGCTGACGACGTCCTCGGCCGCCGCCCAGTCCCAGTAGTCGGCGTGCGGGAAGAACCGCATGAAGTTGGTGGTGATCGGCTTGTCCGCGGGCGAGTGCGAGCGAATGACGTCGCGCTCGGCAGTGAACAGCCCGAGCAGGGCATCGGAGGAGAAGCGGCGGTAGTCGAGCTGATGGGTGGGGTTGGGGAAGTACGGCGTGCGCCTCGGCGGGATGACCTCGGACCAGTCCGAGAAGCGCTGGGACCAGAACGCGGTCGACCACGCGTCGTTCAGGCTCGTCGAGGGTGTCGTACCGCTTCGACAGCCAGTCACGGAAGGCCTCCGCAGAGACGTCGCAGTAGCAGGCCGGCGTGTGGGCGCCGTACTCGTTTCCGACGTGCCACATCACCACGGCGTCGTGATCGGCGTACCGGGACGCGATGCGATCGGCGAGGGCGAGAGCGCGATCGCGGAAGACGGGAGAGGAGGGGCAGTACTGCTGACGCGCACCGTAGACCAGCCGCACGCCGTCATCCGTGACCGGCAGGGTCTCGGGCCAGCGGTGCCCGAGCCACGGCGGCGGCGACGCGGTGGCCGTGGCGAGGTCCACGGACACGCCGGCGGCGAGGCACTTGTCGAGCACGGTATCGAGCCAGCCGAACTCGTAGGTCCCCGGCACCGGCTCGAGGTGGGCCCAGGAGAACACTCCGACCGTCACGAGGTTGACGTGGGCCTCACGCATGAGCGTGAGGTCCTCGTCCCACACGGACGCCGGCCACTGCTCGGGGTTCCAGTCGCCGCCGAAGCCCAGCGCGGCGAGGCGGGGGATCACGCGCGCCTCACCGTCGATCACAGGTGCCACCGTATGCCTCCGCTCGCGCGCCGTGGATGAACTACCCTGCCGTCCTTGTGAGCACCCGTGGCCCTGAGCCCTTCATCGACCTGCACGTGGCATCGGACCCCGCCGAGGAGTGCTTCGTCTACGAGCATGGCTGGCAGTCGTGGAGTCCGGCGGGCCTGTACCCGGCGACGCTGCCCTGCTCGCCTCGACCGGCGAGGCAGATCTGGCAGACGATGGCCTTCCGACCGGAGCTGCAGGCGCCGGACACCGGGTTCCAGGGCGAGGGCCTGCTGGTGGTCGTGAATGCCGATCGCGGTGTCGACGCCTTCTTCGCTGCCGACCCGGCGGTCAGCGTGCCGACGATTCGAGCACGAGTCGACCGGAAGCGAGTCGTGGTGTCGGCCAACGGGCCGGTCGCGCACGTCCGGGCGGACTCGCTCGAGCGCGCCCTGGCCGATATCGCGGACGGGTGGGCGACGGCGTTGGTCTCCCGGCCCCTGCAGCGGCTGCCGGCCGGCTGGTGCTCCTGGTACACATACTGGAACGCGGTCACGGAACAGGACGTGATCGACAATCTCGTGGTCATCGACAAGCAGGATCTCGGCATCGAGGTGGTCCAGGTCGACGACGGCTACCAGAAGGACATCGGCGACTGGCTCGACGGTCGTCCGGGGTTCGGTGATCTCGACGAGGTCGCCAGGCGCATCATCGGCAGCGGACGCACAGCCGGCCTGTGGACCGCGCCGTTCCTCGTCGGTGTCGAGTCCGACCTGGCGCGCGCGCATCCGGACTGGCTGGTGGGGGGAGCCGTGGCCGCTCAGCATCACTGGGGCCAGGAGATCCGAGTTCTCGACGTGACCCATCCCCAGGCCGCCGAGCACCTCGTGGGCGTCTACGCCGCGCTGCGGGACCGCGGCTTCACCTTCCACAAGATCGACTTCGTGTACGGGGGCGCCATGGCGGGCCGCCGCTTCGAGGACGTCACGCCGATCGAGGCGTACCGTCGTGGGCTCAGCCTCGTGCGCACGGGCGTGGGTGAGGACGCGGTCGTGCTGGGGTGCGGCGCGCCGCTCCTGCCGAGCATCGGCCTGGTGGATGCGATGCGCATCAGCCCCGACGTCATGCCGCACTGGGCGCCAGACCTGGGCGACCTGAGCCAGCCCGGGATGCAGAGCGCCCTGGCGGCCGGCAGGGCCCGGGCCTGGATGCACGGCCGGCTGTGGGTCAACGATCCCGACTGCGTGCTGGTGCGTCCGGAGGTCGAGCGACCGGGACCGTGGCATGACTACGTCCGCACCCTGCGCGGCCTCGCACTCAGCAGCGACCCGCTGCCGCAGCTCGACGCCAGCCACCTCGAGCGGACCCGTGAGCTGATGGTCGCCACCGACCTCTCCCCGGTGTCCTGGGACCCGTGGGCGGGGTCGGACCAAGGCCTGATTCATCGTCCGCCCGCCCTCCGATAGCTGGTCGCCAGCCGTCCCGACGCCATCCGTGGCTCCGTAAGGTTTCGTAGGCTATCGAAAGTTACGCTGCGGCGTCAGTAGGTGGTCCTGGGCGCATCTTAGGCACAGGCATGGGGAAGCAAGGCTGGATGAGGGATTCCGTCACTTTGCTTTCGTTTCGATAACGGGTCGGTAACGGCACGTATCGAATCAATTGACAAGTGACGGCAAGGTGGTTGAGTGGGCTCATGAGCGTTGCGGATTCGAGTATCGAGACCGCCGGCGTGCCCGCAGAACTGCGTCAGGACCGGATGGCCGAGGACGTCGAGGCGGCCGGCTTCGTGCGCGTCACCGAGCTGGCGGACCGGTTCGGGGTCTCGGTGGTCACGGTGCGCTCGGACCTCGCCGCCCTCGAGACGCTGGGGCGGGTCCGGCGCGTGCGGGGAGGCGCGGTGCCGGTCGGCGCCCTTCGCCACGAGCCCCCGCTGGAGCAGGCGGCGCGGGAGAACGAGGTGCAGAAGGCGGCCATCGCGCGGTACGCCGCCTCGCTGGTTCAGGCAGGCCAGGTGGTCATCCTCGACGTCGGATCGACCACCACCGCCATCGCACTGGAGCTCGTCGCGCGCCGCGACCTCCAGGACGTGACCGTGGTGACCAACGGCCTGAACGTCGCGCTCGCCCTGGAGCCCGCCTCCGATCGCATCAGCGTCCTTGTCACAGGCGGGATGGTCCGCCCCCTCCAGCACTCGCTCGTCAATCCCTTCGGGGCGCTGATGCTCGAGCAGATCTCCGCGCACATCGCCTTCATCGGCTGCAACGGCGTCGACGCCGACCGCGGAGTCACGAACCTGAACTTCGCCGAGGCGGAGGTGAAGAGCGCGATGATCCGCGCCGCGCGGGAGGTCATCATCGTCGCCGACGGAAGCAAGATCGGGGTCGTCGAGGCCGCACGGATCTGCGCCGTCTCCGAGACGGACGTGATCCTCACCGACGCCAGCGCGCCAGCGGATGCCGTCGCCCAGCTCGAGCAGGCCGGCACCACCGTGCACTGCGTGCACTCACCTTGACTTCGACCCGGGCTCGACCCTGGGCGGATGGCAGTACCCAATCGAGGCAACAAGGAAAGGAACACTTCATGCGTAATCGCAGTTACCTGGTCGCCGGGCTCGGAGTAGCGCTGATCCTCAGCGCGTGCTCCAGCACGGCCACCGATAGTGCATCGGGGAGTGCGGCCGAGAGTGCTGCGGCTACGACCGCGGCATCGGAAGCGGCGTCCGGGGCAGCGACCGAGACGGTCGACCTCCGGTGGCGCACCCGCCCGGACAACCAGGCTGAGGCCGACCTCTACGCCAGCATCTCCGACGACATCACTGCGTCCGGGATCGGGCTCAACCTCACCTACGAGCCGGGCAACTCCGAGGGCTCGCCCTACCAGGACAAGCTCAAGACCGAGCTCTCGGCGGGCACCGCTCCTGATGTGTTCTGGATCCCAGGCACCGACATCGCGGACTTCGCGAAGGCCGGCCTCATCCTGAACGCCGCCCCCCAGGCTGCAGCGTCCGGCTTCAGCGCCGCCGACTTCTACTCCGGTCCGATGGACCAGCTCCAGGTCGACCCGGCCACGGGGCAGAAGAGCGAGGAGTTCCTCTGGGGTGTCCCGCGTGACGTCTCGACGTTCGCGCTGTACCTGAACCTCGACCTCATCGACGAGGCGGGCGCTGAGGATCCTCGCGAGCTGGCCGCCAACGGCGAGTGGACGTGGGAGAAGTTCGCCGAGGTGTCGCAGCAGATCGCTGAGAACGTCGACGGGGCCAAGGGCTTCGGCGCCAACTCGTGGTGGGCCAACTGGGGCTACTTCGTGAACTCCGGTGGTGGCAGCTTCTTCAACGCCGACCGCACGGCCTGTGCGCTCGACACCCCCGAGTCCATCGCGGGCCTGGAGTTCTACCAGGAGCTCTACGCCAGTGGCGCGGGCGTGCCCTTCGGCGAGGATGCCGAGCCGCCGTACAAGGCCGGCACCCTGGGCATGTTCATCAACGGCCGCTGGGCAACCCCCGGCGCTCGTGAGATCACCGCCTTCAACTGGGATGTCGCGCCGCTGCCCACGGGCCCGGCTCCCGGCAAGGACTGGCTGTTCTGGGGCGCCTACGTGGTGAACGCCAATACGGCGAACCCGGACGCGGCCTGGAAGCTCGTCGAGGCCCTGACCAGCACCGAGGTGCAGGCGAAGGTCTCGTCGCTCGGAGCGAACATCCCGTCGCGCACCTCGCAGGAGGCGATCGATGAGTTCCTCACCTACACGCCTCCGGCGAACAACCAGGCCTTCGTGGACGGGATCAGCAACGATCCGGTCGCCGAGGGACCGCTCTGGACCGGCAACTGGCCGGCCTTCGACAAGGCCGCCGGTGACGAGGTGACTGCCCTCATGACGGGCAAGACCACGATCGACGAGTTCCAGAAGACGATCTGCACCGCCACCGCGGTGGCCTGGGAGTAGAACGTGGGGTGCGGGTCGAGGCAGATGCCTCGACCCGCACCCGGCTCCACGGCCATCGACCCCCACGAACCGCGCATCGCAGTCAGGGCATGACGACAGACCAGGAGGCGAGATGAGCGTGACCGCGACAGCGGACTCCCGCCCTCGTCAGCTGCCCGCGCTGCGCCCCAGCATCCCGGCCACCCTCGCGCTGGTTACGGCCGTCCACGTCGTGGCGGCGCTCGCCTACGCGTGGGTCCTGTGGAACATCGCCGGGGCCGTGTGGCAGTTGGAGTCGCTGCCGCGCACGGCGATCGGCATCGGTGCCACGATCGGCCTCGTCGCGAACCTCACGGCGGCTGTGCTGCTCGCGCGCCGTTCGAGGCGTGGACGCACGGTGTCCTTCCTGGTCAACTATGTGACGCTCGTGCTCGTCGTCGTCGCGCTGTTCCAGTCCCTCGACCTCGCATCGTTCATCGACGTCTTCGCGGGCGCATTCAACCGGGCATTCCTGCCGTTCATCGGGCTGGCCATCGCCGTCGCCTGGCTCATCCTTGCCCGGCGGCTGAGAAGCCAGCTCGAGGACGCCGACGGAAGGAGCGCGCCGGCGTGGCTGCCTCCCACCATCGCGGCGATGCGCGTGGTCGGCCTTGCAGCGGTCGCGGTATTCGCCCTTCTGTGGCTGTGGAACCTCGGCCCGGTCGACCTCGTTCGCGCGGTCGGGGACGTCTTCGCCGAGAACGTGGCGGTCAACAGCCTCCTCGTCGTGGCGCTGCTCTGCCTGCTGTGGGCCGCGCACGCCATGTGGTCGACCCGCATGGCCGATCGGTTCGATGCCACCGCAGACCAGCTCGAGGCGCAGGCGGGCTGGCTGTTCCTGTCCCCCAACCTCATCGGCTTCGTCCTCTTCTTCGCCGGCCCCCTGATCTTCTCCCTCGTCATCTCCTTCTACGAGTGGGACGGCATCACGACCCCGACCTTCGTCGGGCTGGGGAACTACGTCGAGACGCTCGGCCTCTCGGTCGCGTCCAGCGCGTCCGAGCTTCCGACGGGCTACGAGGACATCCTGACGGCGCCGTTCGGCGTCGTGGGGGCCAGCGATCCGCTTTTCTGGCGCTCGATCAGCAACATCATCGTCTTCCTCGTCCTCGCCGTCCCTCTCGCGGTGATCCCGGCGCTGGTGCTGGCCGCCCTCATCAACATCGGCTACCGCGGCACGAAGACCTTCCGCACGATCTTCTTCGTCCCTGCGGTGGCCGGGGTCATCGGCGTGACGCTCATCTGGAAGCAGATGCTCAACTCCACCGTCGGCTTCGTCAACTGGTTCATCGGCTGGGTCAACGGGATCATCAACCTCTTCGTGCCGGGGGACCCCATGCCCCAGCCGGTCGAGATCGGCTGGCTCTCCGATCCGTCCGTCGCCCTGTTCGCGGTCGTCCTCGTGTTCGGCTGGTCGCAGTTCGGCTTCAACACCGTGCTGTTCACGGCGGGCATGCAGGGCGTGCCTCGTGAGCTGCACGAGGCAGCGGAGCTCGACGGCGCAGGAGCATGGCGCCGCTTCTTCAGCATCACGCTCCCGTCCCTGCGCGCCACCACCTTCTTCGTGGTCGCCAGCACGGTGATCCTGGCCCTGCAGCTGTTCGACATCGTGTACGCCCTGAACCAGCCCAACCCCGTCGGTTTCCCGGACAACGCGACGCTGACGCCGGTCGTCTACCTGTACCAGCTCGGCTTCCAGCAGGACGCCTTCGGCCAGGCGAGCGCGGTGGCATGGGTGCTGTTCATCCTCATCTTCTCGCTCACCCTCGTGCAGTTCCGGCGCCAGCGCCGCTATGCGGAGGAGACCTGATGGCCGGGCCCAGGCAGCACGCCCACCGCACATGGCGGTCGTGGGCCGCGCAGCTGTCGACCTACACGGTCCTGCTCGTCGCCGGGGTGGTCGTCATGGTGCCCTTCGTCCTGGCCTTCTTCGGCTCGTTCAAGACCGCCGAGGACGTCTTCACCTATCCGCCGCGGCTGCTGCCGCACGTGGCCACGACCACAGACGTCGACGGTGAGCCGCTGCCGTTGTTCACCGTGCCGCTGCCCGACGGCGGGACCGCCACGCTCGCGCGCGTCGAGAACGGCACGAGCCTGCGGGAGTTCATCGGCGTCGAGGATCCCGCCGTGGTGCTCGTGGCGCCCAAGGACAGCGTGGCCCCGACGGGGGAGACGGTCGTCGTCGACGGGAAGGACAAGGACGTCTACACCGCGCAGATCGGCGGCAGCGCGGTCCTCGTGTACGACAACAAGTCGCGGATCGGCGGAACCTACATCGATCCGGACGACCCTGCCTCGCCGCCGGTGTTCGCCGTGTCCTCCGCCGTCCAGCCGGTGGAGGAGGTCGAGTTCCAGACCGGCAACTACTCCAAGGTCCTGCAGCTTGAGGGGTTCGGCCGGTCGCTCACCAACACCGTCCTCGTCACGATCCTCGTCGTCGTCGGCCAGGTGTTCACGAGCATTCTCGGCGGATACGCCTTCTCGCGCCTGCGCTTCCGTGGTCGCGACAAGCTCTTCCTGGTCTACCTCGGGTCGATCATGATCCCATTCGTGGTCCTGCTGATCCCCCTGTACCGACTCATGATCGCGATCGGCTGGGGCAACACCCTGACGTCGCTGATCATCCCCTTCATCTTCACGGCCTACGGCACGTTCCTCATGCGCCAGTTCTTCGTGTCCATACCCAGGGAACTGGAGGAGGCGGCCGTGATCGACGGTGCCTCCCGGTGGACGATCCTGTGGCGCATCTTCTTCCCGCTGTCGATCCCCGCCGTCGCGACGCTCTCGACGTTCTCCTTCCTGTATGCCTGGAACTCGTTCGTGTGGCCGTTGATCATCATCGACTCCGGCAACACCGACGGCAGCGTCCTCGCCCTTACCCTCTCCGTGCTGGGCGGACGTGCGGCCGACACGCCGAACCTCGTCCTCGCAGGCGTCGTCATCGCGATGATCGCCCCGGTCACGGTGTTCCTGCTCGCGCAGCGCTACTTCGTCGAGAACGTCGCCTCCAGCGGTCTCAAGGGCTGAGTGCGGGCGCATACTTGTCGTGATGATCGAGGGACCTGATGAGTAGCGCGCTCAGTGCCGGCAGCCGGGCTGCTGCCCTGCTGGACATGCAGGACGGCGTGCTCGACCTGCTGGTGGTCGGAGCCGGCGCCACCGGCACGGGCACGGCGCTGGATGCCGCGGCCCGCGGCCTGCGCGTGGGCCTGATCGACAAGGGCGACATCGCCGGCGGGACGTCGAGCAGGTCCAGCCAGCTGGTGCACGGAGGCCTTCGCTACCTGCAGCAGGGGAATGTTGCCCTGGTCCGCGAGTCGCTGCGCGAGCGGGAGCTGCTCCTGACGACCCTGGCGCCGCACCTCGTGCGGCCGCTGCCCTTCATGCTCCCGCTGCATCATCGGGTGTGGGAACGGGCGTACATCGGGGCCGGCCTGCTCGCCTACGACGTCCTGGCGGGGTCGGGCGTGCTCCCGCGCCACCGGCACCTGTCCAAGCGCAAGGCCCTCGAGCGGTTCCCCGACCTGCGGTCCGACTCGCTGATCGGCGCGATCCAGTACTACGACGCCCAGATGGACGACGCCCGGCTCGCGGTCGCCATCGCGCGGACCGCGGCCGAGCACGGTGCGCGGGTGGCGACCTACGCGTCGCTGGTTGGGCGCGTCGGCGTCCCGACCGACGGCGTCCATAAGGTCGTGGTCCGCGACGAGCTGACCGGCGACACGGTCACCGTCCGTGCTCGGTGCATCGCGCTGTGCGTCGGTGTGTGGGCGCCGGAGGTTTCCGCCGTCTTCACCGGCTCTGCCGACGCGGTCGGCATCATCCGCTCGAAGGGCGTGCACCTGCGCCTGCCGCGGACGGCCATCGACGGCGAGACGGCGCTGATCGTCCCGACGGGCCCGAGCGTCCTGTTCGTCATCCCGACCCCGACCCACTGGCTGGTCGGCACCACCGACACCGAGTTCCTCGGCGACCCGGACGCCGTGGAGCCCACGCCGGACGACATCGAGTACCTGCTCGAACTGCTGGCCGGGGTCCTCGCGCGGCCCGTCACGGCGGCCGAGGTGACCTACACCTTCGCGGGGCTGCGTCCGCTCGTACGCGACCAGTCCGTCGGCGGCAACACCGCCAAGGTCACCCGCGAGCACCGCATCGCTCGCGTGGAGCCGGGCGTGCTCGCCATCGTGGGAGGAAAGTGGACGACCTACCGGGTGATGGCCCGGGACCTCGTCGACACGGTCCTCGTGGAGTCGGGCCGGCCCGCGCGGGAGTGCACGACCCAGCGGATCCCGCTGGTGGGGTCGCGCGTCGAGGCACCGAGCGTCGACATCGACACCGCGTCGCCCACGCTCCCCGAGTCCGACGTGCTCTCCCGTCGGTACGGCAGCCGGGCCGCCGAGGTCCTCGCCCTCATCGCAGCCGACCCTGACCTCGGCCGTCCGCTCGAGGGGGCCCCCACCTATGTTCGCGCGGAGGTCGTCCATGCCTGCGTCAACGAAGGTGCCTGCACCCTCGACGACGTTCTGCGGCGGCGACTGCGACTCGACCTGACGCTCGATGTCGTGAGTGAGTCGACCGTGCAGGACGTCGTGACAGCCATGGCGGGCGTGCGCGCCTAGGCTGCTACGCGACGTCCCACGAGCCCGAGTGGACGTCCTCCGCGTCGATGATGCGGTAGGCATACCCCTGCTCGGCCAGGAAGCGCTGGCGGTGCTGCGCGAAGTCGGCGTCGACGGTGTCCCGCGTGACGATCGAGTAGAAGTGCGCCGCCCGGCCGTCCGCCTTGGGCCTCAGCACGCGACCGAGCCGCTGGGCCTCCTCCTGCCGGGAGCCGAACGTTCCGCTGACCTGCACCGCCACGCCTGCCTCGGGCAGGTCGACGGAGAAGTTGGCGACCTTGCTCACGACGAGCACGCGGGTGTCGCCGTTGCGGAAGCTCTCGAACAGCCGCTCGCGCTCGCGCACGGGGGTCTCGCCGGTGATGACGGGCGCCTGCAGGTGCTCGCCCAGCTCCGCGAGCTGGTCGAGGTACTGGCCGATGACGAGCACCCGGTCGTCGGCATGTCGTCGGACGATCTCCTCGGTGATGAGGATCTTCTCCGGGGCGGAGGCGGAAAGCCGGTAGCGGTCCTCCGGCTCGGCCATGGCGTATGTCATCCGGTCCGGCTCCGGGAGGGTGACGCGCACCTCGATGCAGTCGGCCGGGGCGATGTAGCCCTGGTTCTCGATGTCCTTCCACGGCGCGTCGTACCGCTTGGGCCCGATGAGCGAGAAGACGTCGCTCTCGCGGCCGTCCTCGCGCACCAGCGTCGCGGTGAGGCCCAGCCGACGGCGGGACTGGATGTCGGCGGTGAAGCGGAAGATCGGGGCGGGCAGCAGGTGGACCTCGTCGTAGATGATCAGCCCCCAGTCACGGGAGTCGAACACCTCGAGGTGCGGGTAGATGCCCTGGCGCTTGGTCGTCATCACCTGGTAGGTCGCGATGGTGACGGGGCGGATCTCCTTGCGGGCACCCGAGTACTCGCCGATCTCGTCCGCCGTGAGCGTGGTGCGGCGCAGCAGCTCGTCGCGCCACTGACGCGCGGCCACCGTGTTCGTCACGAGGATCAGCGTCGTCGCCTGCGCCAGCGCCATGGCGAGGGCGCCCACGATCGTCTTGCCCGAGCCGCACGGGAGCACGACGACGCCCGAACCGCCGTGCCAGAAGCCCTCGGCGGCCTCGGTCTGGTACGGGCGCGGCTGCCAGGCCTCGGCGGCCAGCCCGATCGCGTGGCGCTCGCCGTCGACGTACCCCGCGACGTCCTCCGCGGGCCAGCCCAGCTTCACGAGCGCCTGCTTGAGGTGCCCGCGCTCGCTGGGATGGACGATGACCGTCGTGTCGTCGACTCGCGCGCCGAGCAGGGGGGCGACCTTCTTGCTCCGCAGCACTTCCTCGAGGACGGCCGCATCGATCGACTGAAGCACGAGGCCGTGTACCGGATGGTTGTTGACCTGGAGACGGCCGTAGCGCGCCATGGTCTCCGCCACGTCGATGAGGAGCGCGTGCGGGACGGGGTAGCGCGAGTACCGAAGCAAGGTGTCGACCACCTGCTCAGCGTCGTGGCCGGCGGCGCGCGCGTTCCACAGGCCCAAGGGCGTCAATCGGTACGTGTGGATGTGCTCGGGCGCCCGCTCCAGCTCGGCGAAGGGCGCGATGGCCTTGCGGCACTCGGTGGCCAGCTCATGGTCGATCTCGAGCAGCAGGGTCTTGTCGCTCTGCACGATCAGCGGGCCGTCGGTCACCGACCGATGCTATGTCGTGCCGCGACCCACGAGCGAATCCAGCAGCGCGGCCAGGAGGGCGGCTCGCTCGGCCATCGCAGGCACGCTCACCCACTCGTGGTCGGCGTGGGCGCCGTCGCCCACGGCGCCGAGACCGTCCAGCGTGGCGACGCCGGCGGCCGCGGTGAGGTTGCCGTCGCTGGCCCCGCCGACCGCGCGGCCGTGCAGGGAGTCCAGGCCGATCCGCGCCGCCGCGCCCTGCGCCAGCACGAACAGGCCCGCGGATGCCGACTCCTCCATGGCCGGACGGTCGATCCCGCCGTCGATGCGCACCTGGGCGGGACCCTCCTCGGGCTACCATGCGCGCATGGCGCGATCGACGCGCACCTGCTCGGCAGCGGTCCACGCCCGGACGTCGAGGACCAGGCGCGCGTCGGCGGGCACCGTGTTCGCCGTCGTCCCGGCCTGGAGGATGGTGGGGGTGACGGTGGTGCCCGACGAATGCTCCGCCCATCGGGTCGACGCCACCGCGAGCTCGGCCGCGGCGAGCAGCGCATTGATGCCGCGCTCGGGATCGAGGCCCGCGTGCGCGGCCCGTCCGACGAGGTGGACGTCGTACCACGACGTGCCCTTGCGCGAGGTCTTCAGCGCTCCGTCGACTGAGGGCTCGAGGACGAGGACGGCGTCGGCGCGCTCGGTACTCGTGCGGATGACCTCGCGCGAGGCCTGCGACCCGATCTCCTCGTCCGTGGTGAGCAGCATCCCCACGTCGGCGCTGCCTGCGGCCGTGGCCAGCGCGAGCGCTGCCCACCCCTGGACCACGCCGGCCTTCATGTCGAACACGCCGGGGCCCCGCAGCCGATCGCCGTCGTTCGTGAACGGCAGCCGGGAGAGCGTCCCGACCGGCCACACCGTGTCGAGGTGCCCCAGCAGGAGCACCGCGGGCTGGTCAGGACCCCAGCGCCACACGGGCCGGCCGCCGTGCTGCTCGACCCGGGCCGGGCTCGGCAGCCAGCCCCCGGCGATCTCCGCCGCCTCGTGGGCGACGGCGGTGCACGCGGCGAGATCCTCGCTGGGCGACTCGACGCGCACCAGCGCGCCCACGGCGTCCAGCATGGCCGGCAGGAGGGCGTGAGCCCGCTGGAGTAGGTCCGACTCCGGCATGCCCGACTCCCAATCTCGGTACGGTGAGCGACGTGAGCTCCTGGTCCCCCGAGCACGACCTCGCGGCCGCGGCGGAGCGGGCTGAGGTCGAGGTCCGCACCCTGTCCGACCTTAGTGACCTCGACGCCGCGCGGCGGGTGTTCGACGCCGTCTGGCCCGCGGGTGACGGATCGACGCAGGTGCCGGGCAACCTCATGCGAGCGATCGTCCACGCGGGCGGCTACGCGTCGGCCGCCTACCGCGACGGGGAGCCGATCGCAGCCGCCTTCGGCTTCGTGGGCCGGCACCCCGACGGCGACGGCTGGCACACGCACCTGCACTCGCACATGGCCGCCGTGCTCGCGCCGTACCGCGACCAGCACATCGGGTCGGCGCTGAAGATGCACCAGCGGGCGTGGTCACTGGACCATGGCATCGACACGGTGGTGTGGACCTTCGACCCCCTGGTGCGCCGCAACGCGCGCCTGAACCTGGTCAAGCTGGGGGTCGACGTGGACGGCTTCGAGGTCGACTTCTACGGCGGCATGGACGACGGCATCAACAGCGGTGACCCCACGGACCGGCTGTTCGCCTGGTGGCGGCTGACGTCGCAGCGCGCGATCTCGGCGTCTATGGGTGCCCTCGCGCCGCTCGACCCTGCCGACCTCATCGTCAGCGGTCGCGACATCCTCGAGATCGAGCTCCCGGAGGACATCGTCGCGCTGCGGGCGTCCGACCCGCGAGCAGCGGGTCAGTGGCGCATCGCCGTGCGTGAGGCCTTCGTGGCCGCCTTCGCGGACGGCTTCCGCATCATCGGCATCAGTCCCGCCGACGGCTATCTGCTGGAGAGGCAGTCATGACGATCGAGGCATTCCGCCTGCACCGCCTTGCGATCCCGCTGGTGCGTCCGTTCCGTACCAGCTTCGGCACAGAGTCCGTGCGCGACGTCATCCTGGTCGAGGCACTCTCCTCGGACGGGACGAGCGGCTGGGGCGAGTGCGTGACGATGTCCTGGCCGGGCTACAGCTACGAGTACGGCAATGCCGCCGTGGACGTCATGCGCGACCACCTGCTCCCCGCCCTCGTCGAGGTGGCCGATGCCGATGACCCGCGCGACGTGCGAGCGGCGATGGAGGTGGTCCGTGGCCATCCGATGGCGAAGGCCGCGCTCTCCACGGCGATGCTCGACGTCTGGCTGCGCGAGCGGTCGCTGTCCCTGGCCGGTTTCCTCGGCGCCGAGCGGACGGAGGTCGACTGCGGCGTCTCCGTCGGGATCCCCACGACGGAGTCGATCGCCGAGCTGCTCGACGAGGTGGCCGGCTACGTCGAGGCGGGCTACCGACGGATCAAGCTGAAGATCGAGCCCGGCTGGGACCTCGAACCGGTCGCGGCCGTGCGCGAGCACTGGCCGGACATCCCTCTCCAGACGGATGCCAACCAGGCCTACCAGCGCTCGGACGCCGCGCACCTGGCCGAGCTGGACCGCTTCGACCTGCTGCTGCACGAGCAGCCGCTGGAGGAGGAGGACTGGTACGGGCACGTGCTGATGTCGCAGGCGTGCCGCACCCCCATCTGCATGGACGAGTCCATCCACTCCGTGGCATCGGCGGACTCGGCCCTGCACTTCGGAGCGTGCTCGATCATCAACATCAAGCCGGGGCGCGTGGGTGGGTACCTGACCGCGCGCGACATCCACGACCTGTGCCGGGACCGCGGCGTGCCGGTGTGGTGCGGCGGGATGCTGGAGACGGGCATCGGCCGGGCGGCCAACCTGGCGTTGGCGGCGCTGCCCGGATTCACCCTGCCCGGGGACACGAGCGCCTCGAGCCGCTACTACGCCGTCGACGTCACGGAGCCTTTCGTGCTGGACGACGGGCGCCTCGCCGTGCCGACGGGACCGGGCATCGGCGTGGACCCCATCCCGGAGGTACTGGCCGACATGACGGTCTGGTCGACGGAGCTGCGGCTGGGCTAGGCGTCATCCGGAGGAAGGTCGGCGACGCCGGTGACGCGCGACACGGAGAACGAGCGGACGGTGTCGGTGCGGTGGTCGAAGGCGGTCAGGACCCCGCCGGTGAGTCGGATGGGATCGACGATCTGCTGGCCCACGGTGCCGTCGGTGTCCGCATAGCCGATCCACAGGGGGCGGTTGTCGGCCAGCGCCTGCCGGAGCGCCACCACGATGGCCGCCGCCGTCAGGCTCGGAAGGTCCGGACGTGAGGCGGGGCCGACGACCGTGCCGGCACGGCGTCGTCCGGCGCGGTCCCCGGCACGCAGCGTGCGCACGGCGGCGTTCACGAGCGCGTCCTCGGGCACACGTCGCGTGCTCACCGGCGTCGGCCGCGATGCGCGTACGCGCCGGTCGTCGGGCCGTCGGATCACCACCGTGCCGTCCGGCGCCTCGGCTGCGGGGGCGAAGCCGGCATCGCGCAGGGCCTTGAGCACCTCGGCCGTCGGGGCCTGGCTCACCACCACCGAGTCGGCGAGGCGATGCAGCCCGAGGTGGCGCAGGCGTCGGTCGGTGACCATCGCGCTGAGCGCCTCGGGGTTGTCGCTGCGCACGTAGGCCAGCGCCCCGCCGACGCGCACGGCGCCGTGGCGTCGGGCCACGTCGTCGATGAGGTAGGTGAGCGGCTGGGGGACGGGCGTGCGGGACAGGCCGCCGAGCAGGGAGTGGATGGCATCCGCGTCCCAGCCGGCATCGAGTGCGCGGCGGACCGAGGACTCACTGATCCGGTAGACGGTTGCATGGCCGCGCGACTCGACGTCGGCGAGCAGCCGCAGTGACCGCGCCGGTCCGGCGGCCAGCGGTCCGGGGGCGACGATGGTGAGGTCGGCCTGGATCAGCACGTGGTCGACATCGGCCGGCAGTGCTGCGGCCAGGGCAGCCGTGACCCGCTGGGCATGCGCCCGTCGGCCCCCGGGGGTCGTGGCCTGCGGCTCGAGCAGGATGCGCGCGGCGGTGCTGAGCGCCCCGGCGCCCAGCACGCCGAGGTCGGCTCCCTCGCGCAGGGTGGCGCTGACGGCCAGACGGCGCAGGTCTCCGGCACGCCGCGGCTGCCGGTCGTCGAGGACCGCCACGATGTGCTCCTCGTCGAGCGAGGTGCCCGGCGGCAGCGCCGCGAGGAGGCCGATGATGTCGCGGCGCAGCACCGGGATGGCCCGACGGTCGCGCTCGGCCGACAGCACCTGGGTCTTCTCCTCGGCCAGCGACGCCAGGCGCGGCAGTGCGAGCCAGGCGTGCACGAGGTCGATCCACTGCTCGGCGGAGTCCGTGACGGCCCACGCGTCGTAGTGGTCCGTCGGCACCCAGTGCGGCGGCTCCTCCTCGTCGTCGGCGAACAGGCGCGCTGCGTGGGCCACCTCGATGGTCAGCGAGGCGCGGGCCCAGTCGCAGTGCAGCCGCGCGCGCGCCCCGGCGAAGTCGCGCAGGGACAGCGCACCGCTGCGCAGGATCCCCGGTGGGTGGACCGACCAGTCGTCGAGGAGGTCCCGGGTCAGCGCGAGGGCCTCGCGGGCGTGCAGGGCGGCCTGGGCGTCGACGACCTGCGGGTCGTGCCGCTCGCCGTCGCCGGCGCCAGGCGGGGGCCACGCCGGAGTGGGGGCGGTCGCGACCAGCTCCCGCACCGGGTGCACGGCGCGCAACTCGCGAGGGGACCCCCAGACGAGGGCCAGCGCGCGAAGCTCGGCGAGGACGGCCGAGCAGGCCGCTGCCGCCTCGACCGGCAGTGCCGCCGCCGCGCGCCCGACGATCACGTCCTCGGCCACCGGACCGTCCGTCGTGAGGTCCGCCGCGGCACGCAGGACGTGCAGGTGCAGGGCGTCCAGGCCGTCCAGGCAGCGGGCGACGGACGGACCGGCGGTGGCCCGGGCGGTCAGGGCCGTGAAGTCCGGCGGAACGGGGTGGACGAGGTCGGGGCGCCGCCGCATCAGCTCGGCCAGTGCCGAGTCGTCGCGCGCGCGAAGGTCGTCGGCGAGACTCCGGTGCGTGGCCATCCGACCTACGGTACGCGGTCGGGCCTCAGCGCGAGCGTCGCTCCCGGGCCGCCAGCGCCAGGCCGACGAACACGATCACCAGGCCGACCCCGGTGAGCATCGACAGGAACCACATCGCGCTGGGCAGTTCCAGCGACGGCACGAGCAGCGGCATCACCGCCACGAGCGTGAACAGCAGGCCGGCGGCGGTGACCCAGGCGCCTGCACGCAGGACCCGGTCGGCGGGAGAGCGGCGGTCGTCCACGGGTCCAGCCTCTCAGGGTGTGTGCCGGTTCGGACCGTCGGGGACGGTAGCCTGAGAGCGCGCGGGGGAGCCCGCGCCGGACGACGGCTCCCCGCCGTCCGCAGTGCGATCCATGAGTGAGGCAGCCGTGCCGACCGGAACCGTGAAGTGGTACGACTCGGAGAAGGGTTTCGGGTTCATCACCTCCGACGAGGGCGACGACGTCTTCGTCCATGTGTCGACCCTGCCCGCCGGCGTGACCGCGCTCAAGCCGGGGTCCAAGGTCGAGTTCGGGGTGGTCGACGGGCGCCGCGGCAAGCAGGCCCTGTCACTCAGCGTGCTGTCGGCGGCGCCTTCGGTCGTGAAGAGCTCCCGCAAGCCCGCCGAGGACATGGCGATCCTCCTGGAGGACCTGATCAAACTGCTCGACGGCGTCTCGAACCAGCTGCGACGAGGCAAGTACCCGCCGGACGCGACCGCCCACAAGACGGCGGCCATGCTGCGGATCGTCGCGGACGACCTCGATATCTAGCCGCCGAGGGCATTGCCGCGGAGGCCGTCGGACGGCTAGGTTCGCCTCACCTAAGTACGCCTACCGCGCCGCCGGCCACGCGTCCGCCGAAGGAGATCCTCTGCTCGACTGAGTCCACCCGGACTGCGGCGTCGCGAACTACGTGCGCCCACGTTGCGGGGGGCCACTCCGGTTCCCCGACGTCATGTCAGGGGGAACGCATGAAGAACAAACTGTGGGTCGGCGCTGCGACGCTGACCCTGACCGCGGCGGGACTCGTGGTCCTGCCCAGCACCGCCCACGCCGTCAGGCCCATGGCGGACGCCCCGACCGTCGTCACCCTCTCGATGCAGGGTGATCAGGCGGTCGTGTCACCCGCGACCGTGCAACCCGGTGTGGTGGAGTTCCACGTCGCGAGCACGTTCATCGTGCCGGGCGACGACGGTGGCCCGGACCCGCTGTCGGTCATCCTCACCGACAACCTGGCCGCCATCGTGGGTGCTCTCCCATCGGTGTTCGGTGATCCCAGCGATCCCTTGGCGGCCGCAGCGTCGGCGCAGGCGATGCGCACGATCCACGGTGCCGGGACCTTCTACGGCGGCGGGACCAAGGGAACGGTCTGGCAGGTCAGGCTGAATCCCGGCTCGTACTCCGTCCTCGGTGCGCAGTCGACCGCCATGGGATTGGCCAAGCCCGGGAGCTTCACGGTGGAAGGGGCTCCCCGAGCTGGATCCCTCCATGCCACGCAGGCCACCGTGCGAGCCGTGGGGCCGGTCGGCAAGAACAAGTGGACCTTCACCCAGCGCGGCAGCCGCCCGGTCACATGGCTGAGGTTCGCCAACCGCGCCCATGAGCTCCACTTCATGGACATGGCGGGGGTCAAGCCCGGCACGACCGGTGCCGACGTCAAGAAGGCCCTGATGAGCAACGGGAACCCGACGTTCTTCACGAACAAGGGCGTGAGCTTCGACGTGGTCTCACCGGGTGTCACGGTCGCCATCAAGGCAGCGGTGCCGCCCGGCAGGTACCTGCTGACCTGCTTCATCCCCAGCGAGGCCGACGGCATGCCGCACTCCTTGATGGGGATGTGGAAGCTGGTCGACGTCAGGTAGGGCGCGGACGGTGAGCAGGCGGCCGTGGCTCGCGGCGGCGACTGTCGCCGTCGTGCACGCTGTCACGGTCGTCGGACTCCTCGTCGTGTTTCCGCCCGCCGGGGCCACCGCCGCGTCGGTGCCCGACCTGGTCATGGGCATGCCCGTCATGCCGGGCATGCCCATGACCGGTCACGGTTCAGGGAGTCAGCACTGCGCGGGTGTCGCCCATTCGACCCGGCAAGCGGCGTGCGAGGACAGCCTGCTGCCGTCGCGCTTCCCGGCCATGGCCATGGGCGTTCCCGACCACGGGATGACGCACGCCGGCCACGGCGGCATGGGTCCAGCCGTGAACCCCGTCAGCCTCGACGACCTGCACGGGCCGACGGGGACGCCCGACCGAACGTTCGACCTCACAGCGGCAACGGGCAGCGCGGTCATCGGCGGCGTGCGCACGCTGACCTTCAACGGTCAGACCCCGGGACCCACCCTGTCGGTGCGGCAGGGCGAGCTCGTCGAAGTGCGCCTGCACAACTCGGACGTCGTGGGCGGGGTCACCATCCACTGGCACGGGGTCGACGTGCCCGGCGCAGAGGACGGCGTAGCCGGGGTCACGCAGGATGCGGTGCTGCCCGGACAGGATCACACGTACCGATTCGTCGTCCCGGACGCCGGAACGTACTGGTACCACACGCACCAGAACTCGGTCCGGGGCGTGGCCCGGGGCCTCGTCGGGGCGTTCGTCGTCCTGCCGAGCGACCCAGCTGCCCCGGCGCCGGATGCCGACATCGTCGCCGTCGTCCATACGTACGGCTCCGTCATGACCGTGAACGGGCAGACCGGAGAGCTGCCGGTGCCGGTTCCGGTCGGCACGCTCGCCCGCGTGCGCGTCGTGAACACCGACAATGGCCCCGTCCTTGCGGCCGCCTCAGGGCCGTTCACGGTCGCGGCGCTGGACGGGACCGACCTCGCCGGGGCCGCCCCGATCTCCGGTGCCTACGTCCTGGTGCCCGCCGGGGGACGAGCAGACCTCCTCGTGCCCGTGGACGCCGAGGCGGTGCGGGTCGGCATCGTCACCGGCCCGTCGATGGTCCTCGGACCCACCGGTCGGGAGGCCGCACCGCCGCTGCAGGCCATCAGCCGGTTCGACCCGCTCGCCTACGGCACCCCTGGCGCCACCGTCGAGGCCGCGTCCTCGATGGGGCCCGTGCGGCGCACGTTCGAGTACACCGTCGGCCTGCGACGCGGATACGTCGACGGCGAGGCGGGACAGTGGTACACGATCAACGGCCGCATGATCCCGTTCGTGCCGATGTACATGGTGCGCACCGGCGACGTGGTGCGCATGCGGATCACCAATCGGACGACGGTGCCCCACCCGATCCACCTGCACGGCCACCACATCCTCGTGCTGGCTCGTGACGGCGTGCCGGCGACCGGGGCCGCTGTGTGGCTGGACTCGCTCGAGGTGGATCCACAGCAGAGCTACGTGGTCCAGTTCGTGGCCGACAATCCGGGGATCTGGATGTTCCACTGCCACAACCTGCCGCATGCACGCTCAGGTCTGATGACGCACCTGATGTACGAGGGGGTCACGACGCCGTACCGCATCGGCCGCGTGGGAGCCCGGCTCGTCAACAGGCCCGAGTGAGGTCAGGCGGGAACGAGGCGGAAGAACCACACCCCACGGGTGCCGGCATCGTCTGCAGCCGCGATCGCCAGGGTGTTGCCCGCCTCGGTGAGCTGCTCCTGCGTGGGGCTGAACCGGTAGTACGTGCTGGTGATGGGGGTCGTGGTGAGCGGGGTGCCGTCGAGAACCGGGTACCAGCCGGTGTCGGCCACGACCGGGTCGACCGAGATCCCGATGGTCTGTCCGGCCATGGCCGGAATGGTGGCGGCGTCAGGCCCCGTGGCGGCTCCGGCCATGATGTCGGCGGCGCAGTTCGTCTCGTCGAGGTAGGTGCCCTCCTGGGTCCAGCACAGAGCCTGTCGGAACTCGCTCACGGTGCCCGAGTAGACGCTCGCGCCCGGGTTCGGCTTGTCGCAGGCCGTCAGGCCCAGGGCCAGCACGATGGCACCGGAGATGATCAGGGGCAGGCGAGCACGCGTCATGGTGACGAGACTATCGCTGGCCCCCGTGGGAACAGGACGCGACCGGTGGGCCACAATCTCCTCATGACCCCTTCCGCGTCGCCAGGCGAGGCCAAGCGCGATTCCGCCCTCGTGGCGGCTGTCGACGTCGCTCGCGAGGCCGCGGAGGCCGAGGCCGGCCCCGGTGTCGTCGGCGAGCACACCGGCGTCGTCATGGAGGACGAGCGGCTCGCCACGCACACCTTCGCGTGCCTGAGCCCCGCATACGTCGGGTGGCGCTGGGCAGTCACGCTGTCGCGGGCGCCTCGCGCCAAGGTGGTCACCGTCAATGAGGTCGTGCTCCTGCCCGGGCCGGACGCGATCATGGCACCGTCCTGGCTGCCGTGGAGCGAGCGGGTGCAGCCCGGCGACCTCGGCCCGGGCGACATCCTGCCCACGTCGCCGGACGACGTCCGGCTGGTGGCCGGGTTCACCGGCGAGGACGACCTCGCCGGCATCGACTCGCTCGCGCCGCTGCACCCCGGGCAGTGGGAGCTGGGGCTCGGTCGCGTACGGGTGCTCTCACCGGCCGGCCGCGACGATGCCGCCGATCGCTGGGTGGAGGGCGACTTCGGGCCCACCACCCCGATGGCCCGGCAGGCTGCCGCCGAGTGCTCCACCTGCGGGTTCATGCTCCCGATGGGCGGCCCGCTGGGCCAGCAGTTCGCGGTGTGCGCCAACCGGATGAGCCCAGCCGACGGCCATGTCGTGGCGCTGGCCTTCGGGTGCGGGGCCCACTCCGAGGTCGAGACCGAGGCGGAGCCTCAGCCGGCCACGGCCTTCGACGAACTGGGCTGGGATCCGCTGGAGCTCGGTCACTCCTGAGACGTGCGGGGCCGGGAACGGCCCCTGCGCCAGTACAGGAACACCAGGCCGCCCAGTCCGCTGACCACCCCGACGGCGGCGGCACCGATCCACCACGTCGTGCCGTTCTCCTCGAGGACTGGTCGCGCGATGAGCAGGCCGACGAGCACGACGATCCACGCCGCGGTGCCGATCGACACCGGCAGGATCGCGTCCGCGTCGGATTGCTCGAGCCTCGTCACGCTCATGGTGCGACCACGCTACCCTTCCCGCGGAACGTCCGACACCGTCGCCTTCCCCGGCGAGCACCGCACCATACGGCTCCCGGGAGGCACGATGTCCGTCACGACCCAGACTCCACCCACGAGCGGCGTCGACCGCTGGTTCTCGCTCACCGCTCGCGGCTCCACCTACGGGCGCGAGGTCCGAGGCGGACTCGTCACGTTCTTCACGATGGCCTACATCGTCGTCCTCAACCCGCTGATCATCGGCACCGCGAAGGACGTCAACGGGCTGTTCATCGGCGGTACCGACGACGTCGTCAAGGCGATCACGATGGTGACGGCCGCCACCGCCCTCGTGGCCGGGGTCATGACGATCATCATGGGCGCGATCGGCCGGTTCCCGATCGCCGTCGCGGCCGGCCTCGGGCTCAACGGCTTCGTGGCCTTCACCCTCGCTCCGCAGATGACGTGGGCCGACGCCATGGGCCTGGTCGTGCTCGAGGGCGTGCTGCATCCTGCTGCTGGTGCTCACCGGGTTCCGGTCAGCGGTGTTCACGGCCGTGCCCGAGCAGCTGAAGTACGCCATCGGCGTCGGCATCGGCCTGTTCATCACCATCATCGGCCTGGTCGACGCGGGCGTCGTGCGCACCGGCGTCCCGCTGATCTCCTTCGGGGTGTTCGGCGAGCTTCAGGGCTGGCCGATCTTCACCTTCTGCTTCGGTCTGCTGCTGACGATCGTGCTGGTGGTGCGCAAGGTCAAGGGCGCGATCCTCATCGGCATCCTCGCGACCACGGTGCTGGCCATCGTGATCGAGGCGGTGGCCGACGTCGGCCCCAAGACCGGGCCGGACGGGGCAGTGGCCAACCCGCTGGGCTGGGGACTGAACGTCCCGTCGATGCCCGACCAGGTCATCGCCTCGCCCGACCTCGGCCTGCTCGGGCAGTTCAACCTGTTCGGCAGCTTCGAGGCGATCGGCGTGGTCGCGTCGCCTGCTCGCGATCTTCTCGCTCATGCTCAGCGACTTCTTCGACACGATGGGCACGGCCTTCGGCCTGGCGACGGAGGCCGAGCTGCTCGACGACGAGGGGCAGATCCCGCACTTCGAGAGCATCCTCGTGGTCGACTCGCTGGCGGCGGTGGCCGGCGGCGCGGCTCGACCTCGAGCAACACGTCGTACATCGAGTCGGCCGCGGGCATCGGCGAGGGCGCGCGCACCGGCATCGCGTCGCTGGTCACGGGCGGCGCTGTTCCTGATCGCGATGTTCTTCTCGCCGCTCGTGACGATCATCCCGCTACGAGGCGGCGACGCCCGCGCTCGTCGTGGTCGGCTTCCTCATGATGACGCAGATCCGTCACATCGACTTCACCGACTACAGCATCGGCATCCCGGCGTTCCTCACGATCGCGCTCATGCCGTTCACGTACTCGATCACCAACGGCATCGGTGCCGGCTTCGTCACCTGGGTCGTGATCAAGGTCTGGCCACGGGCAAGGCGCAGGACATCAACTGGCTGATGTGGGTCATCTCGCTCGCCTTCCTCGTCTACTTCGCGATCTACCCGATCGAGGTCCTCTTCGGCCTGAAGTAGGCACGTAGGCTGGCGGCATGGACCCACGAACCCGGCGCTTCGTCACGCTCGCGGTCCTGATCTCGCTGGTCGTCGTGGTCGTCGTCGCGGCCCTCTGGCGGTAGGCATGCGGTTCGCGGTCGCGCTGACGGCCCTCCTGGCGGGCGTCGCTCCTGCCGATGCCGTCCGCGGCGGCCGAGGGTGCCACCACGGTGTGCCGGTTCGACGACGACCGCTTCGACGAGATCAGCGGCATGACGTACTCGCAGCGGCACGAGGGGGTCATCTACCTGCACAACGACTCGTCCGGGGGTCCGCTCGTCTACGCGGTCGACTGCGTCGACGTGCCGCACTCTGGCCACGCTGACCGTCGCCGGGATCGAGGCCCGCGACCTGGAGGCCATCGCGTCGGGTCGTGATCGCAAGGGCCGGCCGATCCTGTGGCTGGCGGACATCGGCGACAACCTCGACTCCTGGTCCGAGGTGCGCCTGCACCGCGTGCGCGAGCCCGCGGTGCTGCGCGACCGCACCGTGACCGCGCGCACCTACCGGTTCACGTACGCCGATCGCCCGCACGACGCCGAGGCGCTGCTGGCCGATCCCGACTCGCTCCGGGTATGGGTCGTCACGAAGCAGGACGCCCGCGGGCGGCTGTACGCCCTGCCGTCCCGGATGTCGCGGTCGACCGTGAACGTGGCCACCCCGGTGCGGAAGGAGACGGGCCTGGTCACCGACGGTTCGGTGAGCCCCGACGGCAGCCGGTACGCGCTGCGCGACTACGTCGACGCGGAGGTCTTCGCCGGACTGCCTCCGGGGCGGGACCCGCAGACCGTGTACCTGCCGCTCCAACTGCAGGGCGAGGCGATGACATGGACGCCGGACGGCAGTGCCCTCCTGGTGGCAGGCGAGCGCGACTCCCGGCTCCAGCGGGTGCCCGTGCCGGTGCCGGCGACCACGGCGAGCTGCCCTGGCCTCCCCCTCGTTGAGTGGCGGGTTGTGGACGCCTGCGGCGGTCTCCGAGCGCCCACAACCCGCCACTCAACAAGCGGGGGAGGGTGGGAATGCTGCGGTGCTGGCGATCGGGCTGGTCGGGCTGGCCGCCGCGGTGATCGCTATCGCGGAATGGCGGCGGCGTCGGGCTCCGGGCGAACCGCCAGGATGACCAGCGCGGTGCCGAGGAACAGCGGCACCAGCAGGAAGGCCAGGTGGAAGCCGACCGTGTCCGACAGCACCCCCAGCGCGAACGGGGCCACGGCGATGGCGATGCTGCCGGCGATCGATGCGCTCGCACTGGCGCGGTCGGTCATCCCGCCCGAGGAGCGCACCACCCGGGCCACGCCCAGCGGCCAGTGCACGCCGATGCCCATGCCGGTGAGCAGCAGGCCGAGCAGGACGACCGGCCACAGCGTGAACAGCCAGGACAGCGCGAACGCCCCCAGGGCGAAGACGATCGAGAGCTTCAGCAGTCGTTCGGTCGGCATGTGCTGGGCCAGCCGGGCGCCGTAGAGGCGTCCGACGAGCATGCCGCCGGTGATCGTCGCGAGGGAGGCCGCGGCGGCGGCCGGGCCGAAGCCGCAGCGCACGCGCAGCAGGTCGGCGCCCCAGAAGGTCAGGCAGAACTCCGCGCCGAGGAAGCACATGATCGCGCCCAGCGACCAGTAGACCCGCGCGCCGAAGCGCCCGCCCTCCGCCTCATGACGGGCCAGGCCGCGCGTGCCGAAGACGGCCACGTCGCGTCCGCGCCACAGCTCGACAGCCAGCAGGGCGACGACGACGATCCACATGCCCCACCGCCAGCCGAGGACGGTGGCCGCGCCGATCCCGATGGCCAGCGGGCCGAGCAGCCCTGCGAGCGACGCCAGCGCGTTGGCCTCGGTCAGGGCCGGCGGGCCGGCCGACCCCTGATAGTCCAGGAGGAAGGCGTTGATGCTGATGAGCAGGAACGTCCCGAAGAAGCTCGCGAGCGCAGCGCCGCTCATCGACACCGCTGGGACGGCGCCGGGCCAGGTGTAGACGAGGACGGAGGCGGCCGCGCAGAGGGCCGAGACGCGCATGACGTGGCCGCGACCCCAGCGCGCCACCGCCGGTGCGGTCAGCAGGGCTCCGATGAGTCCGCCGATCGCCAGCGTCGTGCCATGCAGCGCCGCGACGGAGCGGGTCGTGCCCTGCTCATCGCGCAGCAGTGCCTGCGTGGCGCCGAAGGCGTAGAGGAACCAGGCCCAGAAGGCGAGCTGCACGTAGGCGATCCACGTGGGCCGGTCGTGGACCGGCCGCGTGGTCGTCGAGGTGGCAGCAGGCCCCTCGACCCAGGGCTCGGTCACGCCAACTGCGTGATGACGTGGTCGATGCAGCGGGTGAGGGCGCGGACGTCGTCGGGCTCGACTGCCGGGAAGACGGCCACGCGCAGCTGGTTGCGTCCGAGCTTGCGGTACGGCTCGGTGTCCACGATCCCGTTGAGGCGCAGCGCCTTCGTGATCGCCGTCGCATCGATCGCGTCGTCGATGTCGATCGTGGCCACGACACCGGAGCGATGGGTCGGGTCAGCGACGAACGGTGTGGCAACCGGGCTGGCGTCCGCCCAGTCGTACAGCACCCCGGAGGACTCCGACGTGCGGGCGACGCACCACTCCAGGCCGCCGTTCGCGTTGAACCAGTCGACCTGCTCGGCCATCATGAGGATCGTCGCGAGGGCCGGCGTGTTGTACGTCTGGTCGAGGCGAGCATTGTCGATCGCGGTCTGCAGATCGAGGAAGTCGGGGATCCAGCGACCGGACTGCTTGATCTGCGACGCCCGCTCGATGGCGGCGGGCGACATGAGTGCGAACCACAGCCCGCCGTCCGAGCCGAAGCTCTTCTGCGGCGCGAAGTAGTAGGTGTCGAACTCGGCGGCGTCGACCGCGAGGCCGCCGGCGGCGCTCGTCGCGTCGATGATCATCAGGGCACCGGGATCGGCGCCGGTCACGCGCCGCGGCGTGACGGCTACGCCGGTGGACGTCTCGTTGTGAGGACTGCAGTAGGCGTCGACGCCCGCCTCGGGCGTGAACCGAGGCGCGGAGCCCGGGTCCGACGTGACGATGGTCGGGTCGCCCAGGTGCGGCGCCTTCTTCACGCCGCTGGCGAACTTGGCGCCGAACTCGCCGAAGGACAGGAACTGGGCGCGGTCGCGGACCAGCCCGAAGGCGGCGATGTCCCAGAACGCGGTCGAGCCGCCGTTGCCGAGCACGACCTCGTACCCCTCGGGGAGCGCGAAGAGGTCGGCCAGCCCGGAGCGCAGGCGCCCCACCTGCGACTTGACCGTCTTCTGGCGGTGCGAGGTGCCGAGGTAGGTCTGCCACACGGAGGCGAGCGCGTCGACCTGCTCGCGTCGCACCTTGGAGGGCCCCGAGCCGAAACGGCCGTCGGCCGGGAGGAGGTCGGCGGGGATGCGGATGTCTTCTGGTGCGGCGGCCACGATCGGTCTCCCGGGATAGGCGGCGTATTGCCCCAAACCCTAACGGGGCGCCGCGACGCCCCTGACCACGGTCGTCCGGGCCGTGACTGGCGTCACGCCGTAGGGGTGTACCCCGACGGCGCGACCATCTGCGCATCCCAGCCGGGCACCTGCTCGGGCCGGCGCGGACCGGGACCGATGTACCGCGCCGAGGGGCGGATAAGGCGCCCGGTGCGCTTCTGCTCGAGGATGTGGGCACTCCAGCCGGCGAGGCGAGCGCAGGTGAACATCGACGTGAACATCTGCGCGGGCACCTCGGCGAAGTCGAGCACGATGGCTGCCCAGAACTCGACGTTGGTCTCCAGCACCCGATCCGGGCGCCGCTCGCGCAGTTCCTTCAGCGCGGCGCGCTCGAGCGCCTCGGCCACCTCGTAGCGGGGTGCGCCCAGTTCGCGCGCCGTGCGCCGGAGGACGCGTGCCCGGGGATCCTCGGCGCGGTAGACGCGATGGCCGAAGCCCATGAGCCGCTCGTTGCGGTCGAGGACGTCCTTCACGTAGGCCTCGGCGTCGCCGGTGCGCTCGATCTCCTCGATCATCGACAGGACCCGGGACGGCGCGCCACCGTGCAGCGGGCCGCTCATGGCGCCGACGGCTCCGGAGATGGCCGCGGCGACGTCGGCGCCGGTGGAGGCGATGACGCGGGCGGTGAAGGTCGAGGCGTTCATGCCGTGCTCGGCCGCCGACACGAAGTAGGCGTCGACCGCCTGGACGTGCTTGGGGTCGGGCTCGCCACGCCAGCGGCGCATCATGCGCTCGACGACGGTCCGTGCCTCGTCGATGTGCGCCTGCGGCACCATCGGCCTGCCGATGCCGCGCGCGGACTGCGCCACGAAGGACATCGCCATGACGGACACATGTGCGAGGTTCTCGCGGGCGGTGTCGTCGTCGATGTCGAGCAGCGGCTGGAGCCCCCACGCGGGAGCGAGCATCGTGATGGCCGACTGGACGTCGACGCGCACATCGCCCGAGTGGATCGGGATGGGGAACGGCTCCGCGGGCGGGAGGCCGGGGTTGAACTCGTTGTCGACGAGGAGGCCCCAGACGTTGCCGAAGGAGACGTGCCCGACGAGATCCTCGATGTCGACGCCCCGATAGCGCAGGACGCTGCCGTCGCGGTCCGGCTCGGCGATCTGCGTCTCGAATGCGACAACGCCCTCGAGCCCCGGCACGAACTCAGCCACGGTGTGCTCCCTCCGGAAGGTGGTCCAACCTGCCCATTCAACATCGCTCGGGCTTTCGTGATGAGATCGGGTCATGAGTTTGTGGACCCCGCCGCCTCCGGAAGGCCCCCAGCGCCTCGCTGACCTGCGGGTGTCCTACGACGCGGGGGCCCTCGACGAGGCGAGCCTGGCGTCCACTCCACTGGAGCAGTTCCGGGCCTGGTTCGCCGCGGTGCTCGATGCCGGACTCCCGGAGCCGAATGCGATGGTGCTCGCCACCGCGGGCTCCGATGCCCAGCCCACGGCGCGCACGGTGCTGCTCAAGGATGCCGACGCGCGTGGTTTCGTCTTCTTCACGAACCTGGGCTCGCGCAAGAGCCGTGAGCTGAACGCGAATCCTGCGGCCTCATGCGTGTTCCCGTGGTTCGCCGTGCACCGGCAGGTGACGGTGGCGGGCCGGGTCGAGCAGGTTCCGCGCGACGAGGCGGCCGAGTACTTCGCGAGCCGGCCGCACGGGTCCCAGCTGGGGGCCTGGGCCAGCCAGCAGTCGACCGTGATCGACGGTCGCGACGGGATCGAGGCCCGGTACGCGGCACTGCAGCAGCAGTACCCCGAGGGGTCGACGGTGCCGCTGCCGGACTTCTGGGGCGGCTGGGTCGTGCGGCCGCTGGCCGTCGAGTTCTGGCAGGGGCGCGAGTCGCGACTCCACGATCGCCTGCGCTTCGTCGTCCGAGCCGAGGGCGTCCCCGCTCCGCTCGACGATCCGGACGCGTGGCGGGTCGAGCGGCTCTCCCCATGAGTGACGACTGGCTGCGCGACGCGATCATCTACGAGATCTACCCGCAGTCGTTCGCGGACTCCAACGGCGACGGCATCGGCGATCTGCGCGGAGTGATGGACCGGCTGGATCACCTGTCCTGGCTCGGGGTGAACACCATCTGGTTCAACCCGTGCTTCGAGTCCCCCTTCGTCGATGCCGGCTACGACGTGTCCGACTACACGCGCATCGCCCCGCGCTACGGCACCAACGACGACATGGTCGAGCTCGTCGCCGCGGCACGGGACCGTGGCATCCGCGTGCTGCTGGACCTGGTCGCCGGGCACACGTCCGATCGTCACCCCTGGTTCGTCGCCGAGTGCCAGGCCGACGGTACGTCGCCCGAGGGCGACCGGTACGTCTGGTGCGAGGACCCGCCGCTGCGCGACACGACGGGCGACATCCCCGGGACGGCGGCGTGGGTCCCCTCGCCCGGTCCGCGCCCGGGCTGGTACCTGAAGAACTTCTACGACCAGCAGCCGGCGCTGAACTTCGGGTGGGGCAGCGCGCTCGCGAGCGAGCCGTGGCGCGACGCCGTGGACGCGCCAGGTCCTTCGCGCAACCGGCAGGCTCTCAAGGACATCATCGGGTTCTGGCTGGATCGGGGGGTGGCCGGCTTCCGGGTCGACATGGCCTTCTCGCTGGTCAAGGACGATCCCGCGCTCGAGGAGACGGCACGGCTGTGGCGCGACATTCGGGAGTGGATGGTGCGCGAGCACCCCGACGCGGTCCTGGTGCCCGAGGGCATCGAGCCACGACTCGGCGGGCCGCTCGCCTTCGATGCCGACTTCTTCCTGGTGATCTTCCCGGAGCACGGCTCGCTGTTCGACAACCAGGGCGCGGGCGTCTCCCCGTTCCACGAGGCGTGGTCACCCTTCTTCGGGGAGGAAGGCACCGGCTCGACCGAGGTGTTCCTGAGGGCATGGGCCTACGCCCGCGAGGCCGACCCGGAGCGACCGGTGATCCTCGCGAGCGCAGACCATGACCTCAGCAGGCTGGCCTGCGGCACCCGCACGCGCGAGCAGCTGAGGGCGGCGTTCGCCTTCCTGCTCACGTGGGGGAGCGTCCCCTCGATCTACTACGGCGACGAGATCGGCATGCGCTACCTGCCGGGACTGCCGGGCGTCGAGGGCGCGATCTGCAACCCCGCCTACAACCGGGCCGGCTGCCGCACCCCGATGCAGTGGGACGACACCGCCAACGCCGGATTCTCGCCTGCTCCGGCCGAGGCGCTCTACCTGCCCATCGACCCGGACCCCGATCGACCGACCGTCGCCGCCCAGCTGGCCGACGAATCGTCCGTCCTGCACCTGGTGCGTCGGCTCATCGCGCTGCGGGGTGCTCATGCGGACCTCGGGGGCCGGGCCAGCACCGTCGTCCTGCACGGCGGCTACCCCTTCGCGTACCTGCGGGGCGACCGCCTGCTCGTGGTCGTCAACCCGCGGCGCGAGGCCGCGACCGTGAGCCTCGCGCAGGCCTCCGGGGCCACGGTGCTGCTGGGCGAGGGCGCGTCACTCGACGGCTCGACCGTGGCTGTCGAAGGCTTCGGCTTCGGGATCTTCGAGGTCCCGGCGCCCTAGCGCAGGACGCCGGTGAGGCTGGTGCTGGTGCACTCGCCGGGAACGCCGCCCAGCGCCGAGTCCAGCGCGCTGCACAGGGCGTCGGCGCGCCGGGGGTCCAGGCCCAGGTGGAACTCCCGGCCGTTGGGCACGCCGTCGTGGTCCGCGTCGGCCTTGGCATTCGGGCGGCGCCAGTCGAGCCCGTGCGCCTTCTCCCAGCGGTCCGGCATGCCGTCGCCGTCGGTGTCGCGCGCCCGGGAGGCGGCCGGTGGGGCCAGCATCACGACGGCGACGACCGCTGCGACGACGGTCGCGGCGAGTCGCGCGGATGGTCCCCGCATCGCGTCCTCCTGGTCCGGTTGCACCCCAGCGTGACACGTACGCGCCCGCGACGGAACCCCGTCCCGATCCACTCAACGAGGATCGGCGTAGGTTCCCTTCCCATGGCCCGACTGCTCGCCGACCTGACGCCGCTGCGCGTCAGCGCGCCCTACCGGCGGCTGTGGTCGGCCCTCGGGATCAGCAACATCGGCCAGCAGATGACGTCGGTCGCGGTCGGCCTGCAGGTGTGGGACATCACGCGATCCAGCCTCATGGTCGGCCTCGTCGGGTTGTTCCAGCTCGTCCCGCTGGTCGGTTTCGGCCTGTACGGCGGGACGCTCTCGGACGCGTTCGACCGGCGCAAGGTGGGAGTCATCTCGGCGGCCGGGCTTTGGGCCTGCTCGACCGCGTTCCTCGCCCAGTCGCTGCTGGCGTGGAACCAGGTGGCGGTGCTCTACGTGATCGTCGCGATCCAGTCCGCGTTCTTCGCGGTCGGCAACCCGGCGCGCCAGTCGATCATCCCGCGCATCGTGCCGCCCGACCTGCTCCCGGCCGCCAATGCCCTGGGCATGATCACCTGGAACGTCGGCTTCACCCTGGGACCGGTGCTCGGCGGCCTGCTGGTGGCGGCCACCGGCACCGTGACGACCGCCTACGCCGTCGATGTCGTCGCCTTCGGCGTCGTGCTGTGGGCGATGCTGCGGCTGCCGAGCCTGCCCCCGATCGTCCTGCCCGGCGCCGAGCGCCCGCGCGCGGGATGGGCCGCGGTGAAGGAGGGGTTCGCCTTCCTGAAGGGGAAGATGAACCTGCAGATGACGTTCTACCAGGACATCGTCGCCATGGTCTTCGGCATGCCCCGAGCGCTGTTCCCGGCGATCGCGGCCAACTGGTACGGGGGCTCGACGCGCGACGTGGCGCTCGTGCTGGGGCTCCTGTCCGCCGCGCCGGCGGCCGGCGCGCTGGTTTCCGGCGTGCTGTCCGGGCCGCTGGGCCACGTGCGGTTCCAGGGGCGGGCGATCGTCATGGCGATCGTCGTCTGGGGGCTGGCGATCACCGCGTTCGGGCTCGTGCGCTGGCTCCCGCTGGCGCTGCTGTTCCTGGCCTTCGCGGGGGCCGCGGACAACGTGTCCGCGGTCTTCCGGACCACGATCCTGCAGGCCGCCACGCCGGACGAGTACCGCGGCCGGCTCCAGGGCGTCTTCACCGTCGTCGTCGCAGGAGGCCCGCGCCTGGGCGACGTGGAGGCGGGTGTCGTCGCCGCGCTCGCGGGCGAGGCGTTCTCCGTGGTGTCCGGCGGGCTCGCCTGCATCGGGCTGTCCCTTGGCCTGGCGGCCAAGCACCCCGGCTTCCTGCGCTACGACGCGCGGCACCCGGTGCCGTAGCGCTCAGAGGGAGAACGGCACTGCGGCCGCGTGGTCCGTCGCGAGGGACCAGACGTCGGTGCTGATCCCGTACAGGCCCCAGGCGACGAGCACCCAGTACGCGACTGTGCCGGTCGTGGTCACGAGGGCGGAGTTCCACATCCCGGACCGCGGTGCCCCGTCGTTGACACCCGGCGACGACGCCACCAGCTCCACGAGGCCGGCGGTCAAGGCCCCCCAGAGCGTCGGGACGAGGACGAACAGCGCCACCGCCAACCACGTGGGCTGCAGCACCGTGTAGTCGAACGACGGATGGTCGTGGACCAGCAGGGCACCGCCGAGGACGCCGGTCAGCAGGGCGAAGCCGGCGACGCGTCCGAGGCGACTGGCGGGCAGGAACCGTCGCACCAGGGGGTAGGTGGACCCGAGGACGGCACCGACCACCCCGAGGGCCACGGCGAGGGCGACGGACCCCGCCACGGTGAACTCGCCGACACGTGCGCTGTCATCCGTGAGGCGGCCCTGGGCGATCTCCGGCGACGTCAGCGCGAGGACCCGCATGGCCAGGCGCCCGAGGCCGCCTCCCACGATCACGCCGCTGACGGCGCCGGCCAGGATCGATGCGGTGACGGAGCGGACGGCGGCCGCGACGGCAGACCGTGATGCGTCAGGCGGGGCGGGGACAACGGCCATGGCAACCTCGCTGCGCCCCCAGCGGGCTCAGCGTGATCCCCCGCGGTCGCGGGTGTCAAGGACGACGGGCTAGCGCACGACCCGATCGCGCAGGGCCTCGGCGACGACGGCGTCCACGGTCATGCCGCGGCGCTTGGCCTCGGCCCGGACGAGCTTGCGCAGCGACTTGGGCACCTGGACGTCGAGGTCGACCAGCTTGTCGCGGTCCGGCGCCCCGACGGAGTCCGACGTGGTGAGCCCCTTGCGCAGCAGCGAGGACTCCTCGGGCGCGGACGCGTCCTTCGGCGTGCTGGGGTGCAGGTGGGCGTCGCCGGCCTTGCGGAGTCCGGGACGCTTCGGGCCGCCCGACGTCATGACAGGTACCGCTTCAGGGAGAACGTCGGGTGCTTGGGCTCGGGCCGCGCGGGCGGCAGCAGCGAGTCGAGGAGGTCGTCCATCGAGCTCCGCGACCTCGCGCGACCCGGGCGAGTTCCACGAGTGGATCGGGCTGACGGCCCGCTGCGACTGCGGGATGCCCGCGCAGTCGGGGATGGGCGGGTCGTAGACGAGCGGACCATGCTCCGCTGCCAGGCGCTCGGCATTGAGACGGTGCTCGCGGTCGTCCGGGCGGAACCGGTTCACCACGACGCAGGACGCCTTCAGGCCCGGGTTGGTGGCGGCCGCGATGACGTCGACGGCCTCGAGGGCCTCGGTCGCCCCGTGGAGGGCGAAGTGCGTGGGCTCGGTCACGATGACGGCGCGGTCGGCAGCGCTCAGGGCGTTTCGGGTGAGCTCGCCCAGTGACGGCGGGCAGTCGATCACGACGAGGTCGTACGACTTGGGCAAGGTGGCCAGCGCGGTGCGCAGGCGCAGGGCGGAGTTGCGCCCCTGCGCGACGTTGCGATGCTCCAGCGAGCGCTCGGCGGCGATCACGCCGCACGGTCTCGCCCCACCCGCTGGTGACGACGGCATCGGCCGCGACGCCGGGCCGCGCATCTGCGAGCACGTCGCTGGTGGAGTACGGG
>CAVTOM010000004.1:0-125434 GCA_963736365.1 uncultured bacterium
GCACCTGCGCGCACATCCGTCCGAGGTAGAGGCAGGCCACGTTGTCCGCGACCTGCATGACGTCGTTCATGTTGTGCGAGATGAGGACGACGCCCAGGCCGTTGTCGGCGAGGCGTCGGACGAGGTTGAGGACCTGCTCGGTCTGGGCTACGCCCAGGGCTGCGGTCGGCTCGTCGAGGATGACCATCCTGGAGTTCCAGAGCACGGCGCGCGCGATCGCCACGGTCTGCCGCTGGCCGCCGGAGAGGCTGGACACCTGCTGGCGCACCGACTTCAGGGTGCGCACCGACAGTCCCTTGAGGGTGTCCGTCGCTCGCTTCTCCATCTGGATCTCGTCGAGCGTGCCGCCCTTGGTCTCCTCGCGGCCGAGGAACATGTTGTGCACCACGTCGAGGTTGTCGCACAGGGCGAGGTCCTGGTACACGACCTCGATGCCGAGCGCGTTCGCCTGCTTGGGGTCGTGCACCTGGGCGGGCTTCCCGTCGAACAGGTACTCGCCCGAGTCGAACGGGTAGATGCCCGCGACGCCCTTGATGAGCGTGCTCTTCCCTGCGCCGTTGTCCCCGACGAGGGCGGTCACCTGCCCCGGATAGACGGACAGGTCGACGCCCTGCAGCACGTGCACGGGTCCGAAGCTCTTGTTGACGCCCCTCAGCTCGAGGAGGGGGGATTCGGTTGAGGTCATGGCGTCACTTTCTCGCAACGGACATGGGCAGGGAGGGGATTGCGAAGATTGGTCGCTGGTACGACGGTGGGGGCGGATGAACACCCGCCCCCACCGCTTCGTACGGCCCGGCTAGCGCCGGGTGAGGGTTTCTACTGGAGGCCGAGCTCGGCGCACTTGGCCGCGACCTCGTCGGTTGCGCAGACCTTCTCAACCGTGGTGAAGCCGTCAGCGATGACGTCCCCAACGTTGTCGGCGTAGATGGCCTGGGGCACCAGCAGGACGCTGGGGACCTCGGTGCCGGCCTCGCTGTCGGCGGTCACGCCGGTGGCGAGAGCGTCAGCAGCAGCCTGGTCGCCATTGAGGAGGGCCACGGCGAGCGCAGCGGCAGCCTCGGCCTCCTTCTTGACGGCCTTGTAGACGGTCATGCACTGAGTGCCGAGCAGCACGCGCTGCAGGCCCTCATCCGTGGCGTCCTGGCCCGACACGAAGATCTTGCCGGCCTGGCCGTTGCGGTCGAGGACGGCGATGGCAGCGCCACCGAGACCGTCGTTCGCCGCCGCGACGGCGACGAAGTCACCGTTCGCCTCGGTGTACATCTGCTCGAAGATCGTGCCGGCCTTGGTGTTGTCCCAGTCCGGAACGGCCTGATCGGCGGTCGGCGTGAAGCCGGCGGCCTCGAGGGCCGTGGAGTAGCCCTCCTTGAACAGCGTGGCGTTGTTGTCCGTGGGCGAGCCGTTGAGGTACGCAACGGGGCCCTCGGTGATGCCAGCGTCGTTCAGGCACTTGACGAGACCCTCGCCGATGGTGGTGCCGACAGCCACGTTGTCGAAGGACACGTAGTACTGGGCGCCGCCGCCGAGCGTGAGGCGGTCGTAGTCGATGACGGGAACGCCGGCAGCGGTCGCCTTGGCGATGACGGCCGAGCCGGTCTCGCTGTCGAGGTTGACGATGGCGAGGACGCCACAGCCACTGGCAAGCATGCCGTCGGCGATGGTGGCGAACTTGGCCTTGTCACCATTGGCGTTCTGGATGTCGTATTCCACGCCGGCAGCCGTGAAGGCCTCCTCGAGGAACGGACGGTCCGCGGTCTCCCAGCGAGCCGACGAAGCGGCGTCGGGCAGGATCACGCAGGCCTTTCCACCCGCTGCCGTGGCCTCGGAGGCCATCGCAGAGGCGGACGCAGCCGTCGATGCAGCAGCAGAGGCAGCAGCAGACGTCTCGCTGCTGGTGCTGGAGCTGCTACACGCAGCGACGAGCAGCGAGGCGGCCGCGAGGCCGGCTACTGCTCCATAGATTCTCTTGGACATGCGGTGCTGTCCCTTCCCCGCAGGCACGGCCTGCGATTTCTTGTGAGGTGGGTGATGCTGTCGGTCCCTGGGGATCAGGCGATTCCCAGGATGTGATCGACGACGAGCTGGTCGAGCGCCTCGTTGCCGAACCCGCGCGAGGCGAGGGCGTCGACGTCGAAGGTCTCTCCCATCAGTCCGGCTGCGGCGTCCGCTGAGTACGGGCCGACAGTCGGCTCCGCGAGCTGGGCGACGCCGGAGTACGCCATCGCCTTCACCACGCGGGGATCGGTGTCGAACTCGCGGGCCTTGGCCGCGAGTGCGAGGTAGTTGCGGATGCAGCCGCGGGCGAAGTCCCAGACGCCCTCGGTGTCCTCGGTGCGGTAGGCGTGGGCGTCGAAGTGCTTGACGCCGCTGTAGCCGCTGTTCTCGAGCAGCCGGACCAGGAAGAAGTGGTCCTTGATGCCCTCGGAGCCGAAGCGGAAGTCCTGGTCGAAGCGGCCGATGCGCTGGTCGTTGAGGTCGATGTGGAAGAGCTTGTCCTGCCACAGGGTCTGCGCGACGCCCTGGTAGAAGCTCAGGCCGGACATCGTCTCGTGGGCGACCTCGGGGTTCAGGCCCACCATCTCGTGGTGCTCGAGCATGGAGATGAAGCCGAGCGCATGCCCGACGGTCGGCAGGAAGATGTCGCCCCGGGGCTCGTTCGGCTTCGGCTCGATCGCGAACCGGATGTCGTAGCCCTTGTCCTTCACGTAGCCGGCGAGGAAGTCCAGTGCCTCCGCGTAGCGCGCGAGCGCGTCACGGGTGTCCTTGGAGGCCGCCGTCTCGACGCCCTCGCGCCCGCCCCAGAAGACGTACACGGGCGCGCCGAGCTCGGCGGCATTGTCGATATTGCGCAACGACTTCTGGATGGCGTACCGCCGGATCGAGGGGTCGTTCGAGGTGAACGCGCCGTCCTTGAAGATCGGGTGGTAGAAGAGGTTGGTGGTCGCCATCGAGCAGACCAGGCCGGTCTCGTCGAGCAGCGCCTTGAACGTCTCGAACTCGGCGCGGCGCTGGCTGTCGGAAGCGCCGGCGGTCATCGCGTCGTCGTCGTGGTAGCTGACGCCGTACACGCCCAGGTCAGCAAGACCCTTGAGCATGTCCGCGAGCTCCAGCTTGGGCCGGACCGCCTCGCCGAACGGGTCACGACCACGGTTGCCAACAGTCCACAGTCCGAACGAGAACTTGTGCTCGGGCCGCGCGGTCAGGTCGAACGTCACATCGCTCCTCGGGGCCCGCGGTCACCCGCGTACATATGTTGTTGCTGCAAACATATGGCCGAGATCCCTAGCCACACAAGCGCTTCGGGTATCGATTCGACATCTTCCGGTAACGATTTGGTCACGCGCTCGTCGCCGTCAGGACGGGTACAGGGACGTCCTCGCGTCGGCGTAGGCCTCGCGCACGGCCGACACCGGCGTGGGCTCGAGGACGACGGTGGCGCCGACCTGCGCATCCGGCCACGCCGGCGCACTCGGACCGCCGGCCAGCACCCACGCGGCCTGGCGCGCAGCACCGTCGGCCACGTACTCCCCCGGCGGCGGCACGACGATCGGGGCGGCGAACATCGTCGCCGCTACCGCCGCGACCGCTGGGTTGGCCGCGGCTCCGCCGATCAGCAGGACGCGCCGCGGGACGACGCCGACGCCGACGAGGGCATCGACGGCGTCGGCCAGACCGCCGAACATCCCCTCGATGGCCGCGCGGGCGAGGTTGGCCGGCGTGAGGTTGGATCGCGTGATCCCGTGCATCGAGCCACGCGCCAGCGGCAGGTTGGGCGTGCGCTCCCCGTCGAGGTAAGGCAGCAGCGTGAGCCCGCCGGACCCCGGCTCGGCCGACAGCGCGAGTTCGGCGAAGGCGTCGAGGTCGACACCCAGCAGGTCTGCAGCAGCGGTGATCACACGGGCGGCGTTGAGAGTGCACACCAGCGGCAGGAAGTGACCGGTGGCGTCGGCGAACCCGGCGACGAAGCCGCTTGCGTCGCTGGCCGGGGTGGTCGAGACCGCGAACGCGGTGCCCGACGTCCCCAGCGACACCACGACGTCGCCGGGGCTCAGATCGAGGCCGAGGGCTGCGCCCATGTTGTCGCCGGTCCCCGGTCCGAGCGCGATGCCGGTCCGGGTGCGCCCCACCTCCTCACCGGGGGCGGCCACGCGCGGGACGGCCGGGACCGATCCCAGCGCCAGCCGCAGCAGGTCGTCGCGGTAGGTCCCGGTCGCGGGCGACCAGTAGCCGGTGCCCGACGCCTCACCACGGTCCGTGGCCGCGACGTCCGGCCGTCCGGCCAGGACCCATGTCAGGTAGTCGTGCGGCAGCATCATGCGAACCGTCCGTGCGGCGTTCTCCGGCTCCATCCGGGCCATCCATCGCGCCTTCGTCACGGTGAAGGCCGCCACCGGCACGCTGCCGACCGCCGAGGCCCAGGCAGCCGCGCCACCGAGCTCGTCGATCAGGTCCTGCGCGTCCGGCGCCGAACGGGTGTCGTTCCACAGCAGCGCCGGACGCACCACCTCGCCGGCTTCGTCGAGGGCGACCATCCCGTGCTGCTGCCCGGCCACGCTGAGCGCGGCGACGCCCTCGAGCACCCCGCCCGTCGCGCTGTCGAGGGCATCGATCCACGCCTGCGGGTGCACCTCCGTCCCGTCCGGGTGCCCAGCACGCGCCTCGCGCACCAGCGCTCCGGTCGACGCGTCGCGGACAACCACCTTCACGGACTGCGTGCTCGAGTCCACTCCTGCCACCAAGGTCATGGAGGAACGCTATCCCCGACGCCCTGAGTTCTTACCGGGACTTTGCCCGGACGAGAGCCTGCCCTGCATCGGACCGGCCAGCATGAGGGGATGACGTCACGCCTCGGGATCTCGGCACGGTCGACGCTTCCCGACCACCTCACCGACGCGGGTCCCACCCCGAGCGTGCCCCGGCGCCACGGCCGCAGCCCGGGCGCCCTCGTCGCCGAGGTCGAGAAGGCGGGCCTGCGCGGCCGCGGCGGCGGGTGGTTCCCGACGCATCTGAAGCTGCGTGCGGTCGTGGAGAGCTCCGCCGGTCGCGGGCGCTTCAGCCGGTCGCGCCACCCCGTCGTGATCGCGAACGGGATGGAGGGCGAGCCGGCCTGCGGCAAGGACGCCCTGCTGCTTCGCATGTCCCCCCACCTGGTGCTCGACGGGATCATGGCGGCCGCGGCCACCGTCGGCGCCACCGATGCCTTCATCGCGGTGCACCGCGACTCTGCCGCGATCCCGGTCCTCGTGACCGCCCTCGCCGAGCGCGAGGAGGCCGGACTCGACCCGTTCCCCGTGCGGCTGGTGACCCCGCCGGCGCGCTACGTGGCCAGCGAGGAGAGCGCCCTCGCGCGATGGGTCGGCGACGGCATCGCCGCACCCGTCCATCCCGACCGGCCGTTCGAGCGCGGCGCCGCCGACCGACCCACCCTCGTGCAGAACGTCGAGACGCTGGCGCACCTGGCCCTGATCGCCCGGCACGGAGCCGGGTGGTTCGCGTCCGTGGGCACGGCGTCGGCTCCCGGGACGATGCTCGTCACCGTCGGCGGCTCGGTCGCGCATCCCCGCGTCCTCGAGGTCGAGACCGGCCTCCCCGTCGCCGAGCTCGTGAGTCGGTGCGGCGGCGTCACCCAGCCCGTCCGCGGCTTCCTGACCGGGGGCTACGGCGGCACCTGGTTCGGCGGTCCCGACCTCCTCGGCGCCACCTGGGATCCGGACTCCATCCGGGCCGCGGGTGGCGCGATCGGCGCCTCGCTGCTCTGGGTGTTGGGCGAGGACACCTGCCCCCTCGATGAGCTGCAGCGGGTCAGCACGTGGATGGCCGGCGAGAGCGCCGGACAGTGCGGCCCGTGCGTCCTCGGGCTCCCGGCGGTGGCCGCCGATGTGCGCACGCTGGCACTGCGCACTGCCTCGGGCGAGGATCTCGCGCGACTCGGCCGACGGCTGCAGCTGGTCAGCGGTCGGGGCGGATGCAAGCATCCGGACGGCGTGGCGCGCTTCGTCGCCAGCGGGCTCGCGGCGTTCCCGGACGAGGTGACCCTGCACCTGTCGGGGCGATGCTCGGTCGCCGGGGTGCGCTCGGACGATCCGGTGTCCGCCCTGCCGGTGCCCGCCACCCGCCTGGCGGTGCTCGACCTCGTCGGCCGGGACTTCCGATGACCCGCCGCGAGTCGTCGACCGTCACGCTGGTCCTGAACCCCATCCTGTGCGACGGGCGAGGGATGTGCCACGAGGCTGCTCCGGATCTCATCTCGCTGGACGAGTGGGGCTACCCCCTGCTGCCCGGGGAGGGCCTGCGCGCCGAGCTCCCGTACAGCGACCGCGGGATCGCGGAGGACGCCACGCATGCCTGCCCCGTGCTCGCGCTGCACATGGAGAGATCCCCGCGCGCCTGACGCTCGTTTCCGCGACGTCCCGGTGCGCGGGACCTCGGTCCGGCAATCGGTTCACGTGCCACGGACGCGCACGGCAGACTTCCGCCCATGGACTTCTACGGGCACATCATCGACGGCGAGGAAGTGGCGAGCCTGGACGGCGCCACGATGCCGGACATCGACCCCTTCACGCGTGAGCAGTGGGCGACCGTCGCCTGCGGAGGCGCGGGCCGACGCTGACCGCGCGGTGGCCGCTGCGCGTCGGGCGTTCGACGAGGGTCCGTGGCCGCGGATGGGGTACGAGAAGCGGCAGGCGATCCTCCACCGCCTGGCCGACCTCATGGACGAGCACGCCGACGAGCTGGCCATGGCCGACACCCGCGACATGGGCAAGCCGATCACGCAGGCCCACCACGACGTGGCGCGCTCGTCGTGGAACGTGCGCTTCTTCGCCGACCACGCGCGCATGTCGGCGTCCGAGGCGTACCCGATGGACTCCGGGCACCACGCGTACACGCGCTTCGATCCGACCGGTGTCGCAGTCGCGATCTCGCCGTGGAACTTCCCGCTCATGCTCGGCACCTGGAAGGTGATGCCCGCCCTGGCGTGGGGCAACACCGTGGTGTGGAAGCCGGCGGAGGACACGCCCGTGTCGGCGACCCTCGTGGGTCGGCTCGCCCTCGAGGCCGGCATGCCGCCCGGGGTTCTCAACGTCGTCCACGGCTACGGGCCGGACTCCGCCGGCTCGGCGCTGACCAGCAACCCTGACGTCGACCGCATCACGTTCACCGGGGAGTCCGGCACCGGCAAGGTGATCAGCGCGGCGGCGTCGCGCAACCTCGTCCCGGTCAGCCTCGAGCTCGGCGGCAAGGGCGCCAACATCGTCTTCGACGACGCCGACCTCGACAACGCCGTGCACTGGGCGGTCCAGGCGATCTTCCGCAACGCGGGGCAGATCTGCCTGTCCGGGTCGCGCCTGTACCTGCAGTCGGGGATCTACGACGAGTTCGTCGCCCGGTTCGTCGCGGCCGCCGAGGCGCTGACGGCCGGCGACCCGAAGGACGCCGGAACGGAGTTCCCTCGCGCACTGGCCAGCCACGAGCACTTCACCAAGGTCAGCGGCTACCTCGACACCGTCGCCGAGGACGGCGGCCGCATCGTGACCGGTGGCCTCGGCGAAGGATGGAGCGTGCAGCCGACGATCATCCTCGATGCGCCACCCACGGCGCGGGTCTGCCGCGAGGAGATCTTCGGGCCGGTGTGCGTCGTCCAGCGCTTCGAGACCGAGGACGAGGTCGTCCACGCCGCGAACGACACGCGCTACGGCCTGAACGCCATGGTGTTCACCGAGAACCTGTCCCGCGCCCACCGGGTCGCGGCGGCGCTGCGGGCCGGCACGGTGTGGGTGAACTGCTTCTTCATCCGCGACCTGCGCGCGCCGTTCGGCGGCGTCGGCGAGTCCGGGGTCGGCCGCGAGGGCGGCAACTTCAGCCGCGAGTTCTTCACCGAGCCCAAGGCCGTCGTCATCCAGATCTCCCCGTCCTAGCCCGTTGAGTGGCGGGTTATGCACGCGACGCGCCGGGCGCGAGCGTGCATAACCCGCCACTCAACGAAGGATGACGCCCTTGTGGAGGATGAAGCAGCCGTACGGCGCCGGGTCCAGGGTGTGCACCACCGCGTACGCCCCGGACGCCCGCTCGTAGAACGACAGGCGCGGGACGACGCCGTACTCGAGGGGCCGGCCCTCGGCCGCCGACGCCAGCGCGAGCAGCGCGTCCTGCGTCGGCGTCGTCAGCGCGGGGTCGTCCCGCACCTCCATGCGCTCCAGCGGACGATCCACGAACGAGTCCAGCGGCAGCACGCTCAAGATGGCCTCGGCCGCCCGCAGGACGGTCACCTCGCCAAGACGGACCACCGGTCGACCCGATGCCGTCGCCGGGTAGTTGCTGTCGACCAGGAGCAGGCGGTCGCCGTGCCCCATGTCGTCCAGGATCTTGAGCAGGTCACCGCTGAGCAGCGGGTCGACTCCCTTGAGCACGACGGCGGGCGACTACTCGTCGAGCGCGATCGCGACGGTCTCCTCCTGCGCGATGAGGTTCGCGTCAGCGTCGTACACGCTCACCGTCTCGTCCTCGAGCAGAAGGGCACCGTCGGCATCGAGCACGTCAATGGTCTCGTCGACGATCGAGCCGTCCGGACCGGTCGCGACGACCACGTCGTCGATGACCGCGCCCACGGCGTCACCGTTGTCGTCGAGCACCACCGCGACGTCGACCTCTTCGCCGATCTCGATGTCGTCGTCAGCCATGCCTGCTCCTCGATGCTGGGCGGGGGCTCCCCCCGCGCGGACTCGCAGTCTAGGCGCGCACTCGCAGCCATGCGGCCTTTCCTCGCACTACCCTCGGATCGGAGGAGGTGGCCATGGCCGACGCGCACCGCGACGCCGATTCGCCTCGATCCTCGGTGCCCTCCGAACGTGCCGTGGGCGACGCCCTCACCCTCGAGGATCTGTACCGTCTCACCGTCGAGCATCCGCGGGACGCCGTGTACCGGTCCGACCGCGAGCGACGGTTCGTCTGGGTCTCGGAGTCCTTCGCGACCCTGACGGGATGGGATCGAGGCGAGGTCATCGGCTCGCGACTGCAGGACATCGTCCATCCGGACGACTGGGCTGCAAACGAGGAGCGGCGGACCGCGATCCGGGCGGGCACGCACGTCCCCGACGCCGCTGCCGGCGCTGGCGCCTCCGATGCGCATCCGCACGCGCTCCGGCGACCACCTGTGGGTCGCCATCGTGGGCGTCCCGTACCCCGACCCGGACGGCGGGCCCGGCGGGACGCTGGGCCGGGTGCGCGACGTCGACGACCTCGTCCGGGCCCGAGCCCTCGCCGAGCTCGACGAGGCGCAGTTGCGCGCCACCGTCGACAACCTGCTCGATCCCCTCGTCCTGCTGCGACCCGAGCGGGATGCGGACGGCCGCATCGTCGACTTCAGCTGCGAGGCGGCGAACCGTGCGGCCTGCGAGTACACCGGGCTCGCCCACGACCAGCTGGTCGGCATGCGACTCATGACGGTGGTGCCCGGCTACGGCGCGACCGGCGCCCTCGGACGCCTCGCCGAGGTGCTCGAGACAGGGATGCCGATCATCGCCGACGACGTCTCGTACGGCCTGGAGCTCCAGGGCGGTGAGACGCGCTACTACGACGTTCGCGTCGCCGCCGCCGGTGGCTTCCTCATCATCACCTTCCGCGACCAGACCGAACGACGGCGATCCGACCACGCGCTGGCGGAGCGCGAGGAGCTCTACCGGCTGGTGTCGGAGGGGGTCTCCGACGCGGTGGTGCGGTTCGACGAGGACATGACCATCGGGTGGGTGTCCCCGTCCTTCGAGCGGCTCACGGGATTCCCGGCCGAGGCCGTCGTCGGTCGCTCGGGACTGAACCTGCTGAGTCCCGAGCAGCAGCCCGAGGCCGAGGATCTGCTGGCCCGGCATGTCGCGGGAGAGGAGATCGGCTCGAACCGCATCCATCTGCTCCACGCCGACGGCACGCGGCGCTGGGTGCTGGCCACCGCGCGGCCCTTCCTGCGCGTGGACGGTACCCAGGACGGCCACGTCGCGGTCCTGCGCGACATCGACGAGCAGGTCGCCGCTCAGCGCCAGCGTGAGCACGAGATCGGCCATGACCTTCTCACCGGACTCGCGAACCGCGATCTCGCGGTGGCCCGCATCGACCGTGCGCTCGGCGATCTCGAGCACAGCCGTCACCGAGTGGCCCTTCTGAGCATCGGCGTGGACCGACTGACGCCGGTGAACCAGGCCCTGAGCTACGCCGCCGGCGACCGCGTCCTGACCACCATTGCCGGACGGCTCGCCGGCGCTGTGGGCGACCCCGACCGCGTCGCCCGCGTCGCCGGCGACGAGTTCATGGCACTGCTGCCGGACGTCCAGAGCTCGGCCGAGGCTGCGGTCCTGGCGGAGCGCATCTGCCGTGCCGCGCGCGGCACGATCACGGTCGAGGACCGCGCCATCGAGCCCACCGTCAGCATCGGCATCGTCGTCGGCGACCGTTCATCCACCAGCGAGGACCTGCTGCGCCAGGCCAGCCTGGCCGCCCGGCAGGCCAAGGACGCCGGGCGCGACCGCTGGCAGTTCGTCGATCCCACGCTCGCGCGGGAGGCGCAGCGACGCCTGCGCATCGAGTCCGACCTGCGCGAGGCCCTTCGCGAGCACCACGTCAGCGCATGGTTCCAACCGGTCGTGAGCCTGGTGGACCGACGCCTGCGCGGCTACGAGGCCCTCGCCCGATGGACGACGGACGATGGCGTCCTGATGATGCCGGACGACTTCCTCCCGGTGGCCGAGGCCACGGGGCTCGTGGTCGACGTCGACCTCGCGGTGCTGTCCAACGCCCTTGACGTGCTGAAGGTCTCCAGCGCCCAGCACGTGGCCGTGAACGTGTCCGCCGCGTCGCTCGCCAGCCCGGAGTACGCCGACCGGTTCGCCGCCGTGCTCGTGGCGTCGGGCGTTGACCCCCGACGGCTCCGCCTCGAGGTCACCGAGACCGCCCTCCTCGACGTCAGCGCACAGGTCGCACGCACGATGCAGGTCCTCGCCGGACTCGGCGCCACCTGGTACGTCGACGACTTCGGCACCGGCTACTCCTCCATCAGCCACCTTCGCGACCTGCCGGTGGGCGGCCTGAAGCTCGATGGGTCGTTCACGGCGGGGATCCGCGCGGCCGACGGCACCTGCATCAAGCTCGCCCAGGGACTGATCGGCCTGGCCGAGGGCCTGGGGCTCGACACGGTGGCCGAGGGCATCGAGACGGAGTTCGAGGCGGGGGCACTGCTCGGACAGGGCTGGCACCAGGGCCAGGGGTGGCTGTTCGGCAAGCCTGAGCCCCTGCTCTTCCCGCCCGGCTAGGGGCCGACGCGCACCGTCGTCGTCAGCGACGCCGAGCCGCCGACGACGTTGACGCCTGCCAGCACGTACCGGTAGCAGCCGACGGCCAATGACTGTGCGATCGGCACGCCCCCGCTGATCGTTGTGGTGGTCCCCGGATCGAACGTCCCGCACACGCCGGCGACCGCGGGCGCAGTGATCCGCGTCAGCGTGCTGCTGGCCATCCCCGACTGCCCGTCCGCGTACGGCGTGAGCGCTGACACGGCGAAGGTGCCGCTGACGCTGGTCGACGACGAGCCCCCGCCCGTGGCCGCGACGGCGTTGACGGTGAGCGCTGCGCCGGTGGGAACCGAGGTGTCGACGACGACGATCGTGCTGATGCTCGCCGCGAGGTTCAGGCTGTTGGTGCCCGTCAGCGTGTACAGGTAGCAGCCCGTGGCCAGTCCGGCCTGGGACGTCGTGCCGGTGATGACGGTCGGGGCGGGGAAGACCGCGCACGTGCCGCCGCTGAGCGAAGCGAACGCCCGCGAGAGCACGTTCGTCACCGTCGACTCCGGATCGGTGAACCCGGTCACGGTGATCGCGAAGGCGCCGGTGGCGTTCGTCGACGTAGTCACGGACGCGGCACCGCCCACGCCGTTGACGCTCAGCACCCCGGGGACCGGTGCCGTGGTGTCCACCCGCACGGTGGTCGACACGGTGGCCGCTCCGCCGACCCCGTTGGTGCCGGTGAGGGCGTAGCGGTAGCAGCCCGGCTCGAGCCCCGACTGCGCGATGGGGAGGGTGCCCGAGATGGGCGTAGCGGAGTCGGGATCGAAGGTGCCGCACAGGCCACCGGACACCGGGGCCTCGGTGCGCACGAGCGTGGTGCCCGCCATGCCCGAGTTCGTGTCGATGAACGCGGTCTGGGCGCTGACGGTGAACGTCCCGGTGGCGCTCGTCGATGCCGTGCCCGCCGCCGATGCTGCGACGGAGTTGACCGTCAGCGCGCCGCCGGTGGGGACGGACGTGTCCAGCCGCACCACCGTGCTCACGGTGGAGGCCAGGCCCGAGGTGTTCACGCCCCGCAGGAGGTAGCGGTAGCAGCCGGTCGAAAGGGTGCCCTCGGTCGTCGTGCCCGTGCCGATCGTGGTGAGGGTGGTTCCGTAGGTGCCGCACCCGCCGGCGGAGTAGGGAGCCACCGCCCGGGTCAGCGTCGTCGTCGGCACCGTGTCGGGATCGGTGAACGCGGTGCGCGCGATCGGCCATCCGATGACGGGCGAGTACGAGACCGTGTCGGTCACGTCGCCGTCGACGCCGTTGACGGTGAGAATGCCGTCAACGGGAGCGGTCGTGTCCACGCGGACCGTCGTCGTGACTGCGGCGCTCCCGCCGACCCCGTTGGTGCCGGTCAGCCGATACCGGTAGCAGCCCGTGGGAAGACCGGACTGGGCGATCGGAAGGGTGCCGCTGATCGTGGTGTCCGTTCCCGGCGTCGTAGGCACCGCACGTGCCCGCCGTCATCGGGGCGAACGTCCGCACCAGCGCGGTGCCCGTCATGCCCGAGTTCGCGTCGCTGTAGGCCGTCAGCGTCGTGACGCTGAAGTTCGCCGTGCCGGCGTTCGACGTCGTACCCGCCGGCAGACGCCGTGACCCCGTTGACCCGGAGCGCCCCGCCGCTGGGAGCCGACGTGTCCAGTCGCACGATCGTGGACACCGTCGATACCAGGCCGAGGGCGTTGGTCCCCGTGAGGACGTAGCGGTAGCACCGGGTCGGTGAGACCGGTCTGCGCCGGCCGCTCCCCGTGAGCGTGGCCGCCGAGCTGAACGCCCCGCAGGTCCCGCTGCTGAAGGTCGCGCGCGTGCGGACCAGCGTGCTGCTGGTCATCGGGGTCTCGGGGTCGGTGAAGTCCACGCGCACGAGCGGCCAGGACCCGACGATCGCGGACGACGTCGTCCCGCCCGCCGTCGCGCCCGTCCCGTTCACCGTCAGGACGGCAGCCGTAGGCCCGGTCGTGTCGACGCGGACCGTCGTCGTCACGGACGCGCTGCCGCCGACGCCGTTGGTGCCGGTCAGGGTGTACCGGTAGCAGCCCGAGGTCAGTCCGGTCTGCGCGATCGGCAGCGTGCCGCTGACGACCGTCGGCGAGCCGAACGCCCCGCACGTGCCGGCGGACACCGGCGCCGTCGTGCGCACCAGTTGCGTCCCGCCCATGCCGGAGTGCGGATCGCTGAAGGCGGTGAGCGCGGTCACCGAGAACGAGCCGCTGGTGTTGGTCGACGCGCTGCCACCCGCGCTGGCGACCGTCCCGTTCACGGTCAGCGCGCCACCGGTCGGTGCCGTCGTGTCGAGCCGCACGGTCGTGAGCAGCGTCGTGGTCAGCCCCGCTCCGTTCACCCCGCTGAGCGCGTAGCGGTAGCAGCCCGTGGCCATGATGCCCTCGTTCGTGACGCCCGCGCCGATGACGGCGGGCCCCCCGAAGACGCTGCACGCTCCGGCGGACAGCGTCGCGGCCGTCCGGGTGAGCGTGGTGGTGGTGGGATCGGTCTCGGGATCGGCGAAGGCGGTGCGCACGATCGGCCATCCGTTCGTGACCGCATTCGACGTGGTCCCGACGACGTCCGCGTCGACGGCGTTGACCTGGAGCGCTCCGCCGGTAGGGGCCGTGGTGTCCATGCGCACGACGGTCGAGATGCTGGCCGCATTGCCGACGCGGTCGGCGCCGGACAGCGTGTACCGGTAGCAGGCCGACGGCAGTCCGGACTGCGTGACCGGCGCCGGGCCGGCCACGACGGTCGCCGCGCCGAAGGTCCCGCACGTGCCCGCGGTCAGGGGCGCGGTCTCGCGCACGAGCACGGAGGCCTCGAGGCCGGACTGCGCGCTCGAGGCCGCCTCGTCGAACGCGGTGAGCACCGAGATGACGGCGGTCCCCGTCGTGGCCGACGACGCCGTGCCCGCAGCCGACGCCGCGGTCGCGTTGACCGTCAGCGCTCCGCCGCTGGGCGGCGCGTTGTCGGCCACGAAGACGAGGGGCGCCACCGCGGAGTTGCCGTTCAGGTCGCGACCGGTGACGGCGAGGTCGGCTGCCGCCGCGGCCCCGGACGCGAAGGCCAGGGCGCTGGAGGAGTACGTCACCGTGGGCGGTGCGCCTGTCCCGGACGTGACGGTCTGGGCCCCGTGCGCCCACCCGGGACTCGCGATCGCGGGAAACACCGCCTCCTTCGGCCCGATCCCGGCGTCCGTGACCTCGGCCGCGAGCGCCAGCGAACCGCCCGCGGCGGCGGACGAGCGGAAGAAGGCCGTGTACGTCCCGCCGCGCTCGTCGATCAGCCCGTTGACCGAGCCCGCGTCGCGCAGCACCACCGTTGGCGCGGTCACGTCCTTCTCCACGTGGACCGGGGCCGAAGCTGTGCCCGAGGTGGTCCACGAGCCGACCAGCGCGGTCACGGAGTACGCGTAGTCGCCGTCGGGCACGCCGGTGTCGGTGCAGTCGAGCTGGCCCGGGGGCAGGGGAACGGCCTCGCTGGACCCGCAGGCCGCCACCGCGGCCGGGCCGTCCTGTCGGGTGACGACGTATCCGGTGATGCTCATGGCCGCCGGCACGGTGGGCTCGGACCACTGCACCTCGACGGTGTCGGTGTGCACGGGGGCCACGGCGGTCACGTCGACGACCGGAAGCCCGCGGACGGCGGCGGCTCCCGCGCCGGTGCCCTCCCCGGACCAGTACGCCCAGGCCGTCCCGGGCACCGTCACGGACACGGCGAACAGTCCGATGGCCGTGAGCCATCGGACTGTTCGCACGGCGACGGAGCCGCCGGGGCTGCCCGGCCTCACACCGCGCGTCCCGATCCCACGATCGACAGCGGGAAGGACGCGCCCTTGCAGGCGTCCTGGTTCACATCAGGCAGGTTCACCAGCGTGTAGGACACGGTGATGCGCGCCGACCCGCGGGCTGCGATCCGCACCGGCGGATCCGTCCGCTCGGAGTAGCCGCCTACGTCGAGCCAGTCGGCGCGGCAGCCCTCGACGGCCGGCGGCAGCACGTCGATGTCCAGTGCGGTCAGCATGACGGGGACGTCGCGGGCGTTCGTCACGGTGATGACGAGCGAGCCGGGCTGCCCGAGGACGAGCGGGCCGGTCGGCAGGGCCGCGTCGAAGGAGAGCGACTGGCTCAGTTCGGTCTCGCCGACCGGAACGGACACCGGTGACGGCTCGGCCGCGACGTCCAGCGTGGTCGTGGTCTGGCCCCCCACCTCGGCCGAGGCGCGGCCATCCGGGCCGTTCGTCATGACGACGGCAAAGGCGGCGCAGGCGCTCAGGGCGAGCAGGGACACGACCAGCACGATCGGGAAGGACCGCTGGGACGCCCGCCGATCGGAATGCCGATGGGCGGGGTGCGCGGGGTCAAGCAGGTTGACGTTCATGGTTCACCGATCACGAGTGCCATGCCCTGGGGACGCTCCACCACCGGTGGCGCGCCCCCAGGGCGGGATGGTCAGCTGGCGGCGGTGGCCGTGAAGGCCAGGGCCACCGTGGCGCCCTTGCAGGCGTCCTGGTTGCGTCCCACGTCGTTGATCATGCGAATGGTGGCGGCGGAGCTGGTCACGCTGCCATTGCCCGACACCGTGCCACCGGCGTATGCCGGGCCACTGATCACGAAGTCGGCAGCGGTGCAGCCGGCCTGGTCGGTGCCGCTGACGACGGCGGTCACGCCCGCGAGGTTGACGGCCGCGTCATTGGGGTTGGCGACCACGATGGTGATCGTCTCGGCCGGGCCGTCCGGGTACAGATCCTCGATCAGCCCAGTCTGGGTGACGGTGACGGGGGTTGCGGTGCCGGCGGCCGCGCTGCCGGTGCCGGTGCCGGAGCTGGTCCAGTACGCGACGGCGATTCCGCCGCCGAGCAGGAGGGCCCCGGCGGTGGCGCCGGCGATGATGGAACCGGTCTTGGTCAGTCGCTTCACGGTCGATCTCCGAATCTGTAGGGGAAGAGTGACGGCGTCCCCCCGGAGCCGACAGCACGACAGGTACTCATGGAGCAGTGCGGAACCCTCAACCTCAGGTGTCACATGAGCCTCAGGAGTCCCAGAAAGCGACGTGAGGATACGCGGCGACCCTCCGGGACGCGAATCCGACACGCCGGGAGATCCGGCGCCTGCGACGCCTCGGGATCAAGGCGCGGAGAGGTCTCAGAGGTGCGGTGACCGGCCCGCGAGGCGGCTGGCCGCGAACAGTCCCACGAGCATCGCCACGAAGGTGACGAGGTAGACCTGACCCGTCACGGCCTCCGCCATCGCCAGCAGCCGCCCGAACGGGTGCGAGGCCGTCATGTCGCCGTATCCCGTCGTGGTGATCGTGCTGAGGCTGAAGTACATGTACGTGGTCGACGGCTGCGGGGTCGAGAAGAACGGCGACTCCCACGCGGTGCTCGCCACGAAGGCGTAGAAGAAGGCGATCGGCAGCAGCAGGTAGCCGGAGACCGCCCCGAGCAGCGTGCCCCGCGTGACCTCGCGGTGCTGCACGAGCCGGCGCACGACGGCCATCGGCGCCGCGAAGGCCAGGAGCACGACGGCCCACGGCGCGGCCGTGGTCGACGGCATGACCGAGTCGAGGAACGTGGCCCCCAAGGCGAGCACGGCGACGCCGACCACGAGGAGGATGACGACGAGGTCGGCGATGCGTTGCAGCCGATGGGTCAGGCCCGACGCCCGCAGAGCGAGCAGCAGGGTCGTCCCGACGAGGGCGGACGCCACGGTCGACGCCCAGCGCGCGGCCGCGGCGTCGCCGGTCGGACCGATGTCGACGAGCGACAGGACGACGATCGATCCCGCGGTGACGGCGAGGAGGGTGCCGAATCTGTCCAAGAATCGCGAGCGGTCGTCGAAGATCGGCTTGCGCGTGGGCTTCTTCACGCGACCCTCCCCTGGTGGCCTCGGGTACGGCCCATCACCGACCCGGCACCCGCCTAGCATGACGCAATGACCGCGCTGCCACCTCCCCTGAGCGGTCACGAACGGCGTGATGCGCGGGGCGGTCTACGACCACGGTGCGCATGTTGCGTCCTGGGCGCCGGCCGGCCACGACGAGGCGCTGTGGATGAGCCGGTGCGCCGTGCTCGAGCCCGGGGCCGCCATCCGTGGCGGCGTGCCGGTCGTGTTCCCGTGGTTCGGGTCCGGACGCACCGGCGACCTGGTCCCGGCTCACGGCTTCGCACGCCGCAGCGACTGGTCTCTCGTCGACGTCATCCACGACGCCGACGTCGTGCGGGTGCGGCACGCGCTGACCTCGTCCGAGGCCACCAGCCCGCTGTTCCCTTATGCGTACCGGGCGACGTCCGAGGCCAGCTTCGGGCGCGAACTGGCTCTGCACCTGACCGTCGAGAACACCGGCGACGTCGCGTTCACCTTCGAGGAGGCCCTCCACACCTACCTCACCGTCGGGGACGTCGCCCGGGCCACCGTCACGGGACTCGACGGGACCTCGTACCTCGACCAGGTGGCTGTCGGGGGCCCTGCCACCCGGATGCAGCGCGGCGCGGTGTCGTTCACGGGGGAGACCGACCGCGTGTACGCCTCGACCGCGACGGTCGTGGTCGTCGACCCCGTCCTGCGGCGCAGCGTGACCATCACGAAGTCGGGTTCGGCGGACACGGTCGTCTGGAACCCGTGGGTCGACAAGGCGCGCGCGCTGCCCGACTTCGGCGATGACGAGTGGCGCACCATGCTGTGCGTCGAGGGCGCCAACCTGCGAGACCATGCGGTCACCCTGGCCCCCGGACAGTCGCACACGATGGGCTACACGGTGGCCGTCACCGCACTGCAGTAGACAGCTCCGAGCGCCTACCCTCCGACGAGGTCGGCGTAGTCGGGGTGCCGGTCGATCCACCCCTTGATGAACGGGCAGCGTGGCACCACGCGCCGGGTGCCGTCTGCCCGCACCGCGTCCAGAGCGACCTGCGCCAGCGCCGAGCCCACCCCGCGACCCTCGTACCGAGGCTCCACCTCGGTATGCGTGAACACGATCCGGTCATCGGCGAGGTCGTACGCCGCGAAGCCGGCGAGGGCGCCGTCGATCCGCGCCTCGTAGCGGCCGCGCCGCGGATTGTCCGTGACGTCGATCGACGGCATGCGTCCTCCTCCGGTCAGGCCACGAGCGTAGGCCGACACGGCACTGCGCGCAGGCGCGCCAGACTCGTCCTGCTAGGCGTCCGTCGCCCGGTTGGCGGCGTCGACGCGCGCGAGCATGGTCTCCAGGTGGGCTCTGCTCGCCACGTACTCCTCCAACGTTCCGGCGAGGCACTCGCCCACCCGGGCCGGCACGCTGCGTGCGCGCGAGCGCAGGGCCAGCCCTGCCGCGGTCAGCGACACCAGCACACTGCGCTCGTCCGCCTTGGCCCGCGTGCGCACGATGAGGCCGGCCGCCTCGAGCCGCTTCAGCAGGGGTGACAGCGTGCCGCTGTCGAGCTCGAGCCGTGCGCCGATCTGGCTCACCGACAGCGGCGAGTCCTCCCACAGCGCCAGCATCACCAGGTACTGCGGGTAGGTCAGTCCGAGCTCGGCGAGGACGGGCCGGTACAGGTCGGTGATGCCGCGATGGAGTCGGTAGACCAGGAAGCAGAGCTGGTTGTCCAGCAGCAGGCTCGGGTCCGCCGTCGCGGCCCGGCTCATGCCGAGGGCTTCTCGATGAGGGCTTCGATGTCACCCTGCAGCTCGGCCGGGTTCGTCTTGGGGGCGAACCGCGTGACGGTGGTGCCGTCGGGAGCGACGAGGAACTTGGTGAAGTTCCACTTGATGCTCGAGCCGAGCAGGCCGCTCGTGTGATCCTTCAGGAACGCGAACACCGGGTGGGTGTTCTTGCCGTTCACGTCGACCTTGGTCGACAGCGGGAACGAGACGCCGTAGTTGATCGAGCAGAACTGCTCGATGTCCGCGTCGTCGCCGGGCTCCTGGTGGGCGAACTGGTCGCACGGGAAACCGAGCACCACGAGCCCGCTGTCCTTGAACTCGTCATACAGCTTCTGCAGGCCGTCGTACTGCGGCGTGAACCCGCACTTGCTCGCCGTGTTGACGATGAGCACAGGCTGGCCCTCGAACTGGGAGAGGGGCACCTCCTGGCCGCGGTTGTCGGTGAAGGACAGGTCGTAGAGCGACTCGGGTGTGGTGGTCATATTTAGATTGTGCCCAATATGATTGCCTCCGTCAAATCGGCGGCGGTGTGTCCGGGGCCTCCCCCGAGAGGAAGGCCCGCGTCCGCTCGTCAGCCGGGCTCCCCAGTACCTGCTCGCTGGATCCCGCCTCGACGAGATGACCGTGGCGCTGGCCGTCCTGGTCGTACTCGGCCGCGAAGAAGGCCGCTCGCGTTGACACGCGACGGGCCAGCGACAGGTCGTGGGTCACGAGCACGATGGCGTGGTCGCTCGCCAGCTCGGTGACGAGCATCTCGATCCCCGACGACGCCGCGGGGTCCAAGGATGCGGTCGGCTCGTCCATGAGGATGACCTCCGGGCTGAGCGCGAGCGCGCGGGCGATGACGAGCCGCTGCTGCTGCCCGCCCGACAGGGTGTGTGCGCTCGCGGAGAGGTCGCCCCGCACCTCGTCCCACAGCCCGGCCCGCTCGAGGCACCGCTGCACGAGGGCGTCGATGTCGACGCTCATCCGCGCCACACGCGGCCCGTAGGCGACGTTCCCCCGGATCGAGCCGGGGAAGACGTTCGGCCGCTGGAACACCATCCCGACGCGGCGCCGCAGCGCAATCGGGTCGATGTCGCCCGTGTACAGATCGATGCCGTGGAACAGGATCTCCCCGGTGACCCGCGCGTCGGCCACCAGGTCGGTGAGCCGGTTCAGCGTGCGGAGGATGGTCGTCTTGCCGCACCCGCTCGGCCCGACCAGGGCGGTGACCTCGGCCTCGCGGATGTCCATCGTCACCCCGCGGACGACCGCGCGGCCGCCGAACGACACGGACACGTCGCGCAGCGCGAAGACCTCGCTCATGCCGACACCGAGGAGGCCGACGAAGGATCGGGCAGGCGCACCGGGCTGATCAGCCTGGTGGTCAGCAGCGCGGTGACGCTCTGCACGAGCAGCAGGCCGATCAGGACCAGCAGCTGGATCTGCGCGGCGAGCAGCGGCGACGCCCCGCCGAGGAGCATGCCGACGAACGCGCCCGGCAGGGTGACGAGGCCGGCGCTCTTCGTCTGGTCGATCGTGGGGAACAGCGACTTCTCCGCTGCCCGATGCGAGAACTCGCGGCCCGCCTGCCGGTAGGTGGCCCCGAGCGCCACGTACCCCTCGAACACCGCGTACTGATCACGGACATCGTCGCGCAGGCGCACCCCAGCCAGCGAGGCCGTGGTCATCGCACCTCCGATCATCTGGGCGGCGAAGGGGAGCAGCGTCTGTGCCGTGAAGGCGAGCGCCCCCGTGACGGCGACGATCGCCACGGTCGCGGAGGCGCCCAGGAGGATGGCCAGGCCCACGCCCAGTCCGTCGCGCAGGTCGCCGCCGATGCGCCGGTTCGCGGTGAACGTGGCGACGACCAGCATGACGCCGAGGTAGAGCAGGGCCCACTGCGGATGCGAGAAGATCCATCCGATCACCAGCGCGACGGCGGTCAGCTGGGCGAGTGCGCGCACCGCAGCCACCAGGACCTCGCGGCGGTTGTGAAGACCGCCGACCGTCATGACGGCCAGGGCTGCCGCGAGCATGACGAGCAGGGCGATGCCCGTGCGGATCACCTGCTCGCTCACGCCGTCATTGTGCCCGCATCGGCGGTCCGGACCGCCCGGCTCACGCCTTGTCTCCCCCTTACCTTCGCGGGGTTACTCCTTAACCGACCGGTCCATACGTTCAGGGCATGCCTGCGGCACCCGGCTCGAAGGCACTCGAGGAGGCTTCATGAACCGCACCGACACCCGGTCCGCCGTACGCATCGCATCGGTCTCGGCCGCCGTCCTGTCCCTCGTCCTGCTCGGCGCCCCCCAGGCGCTGGCGTCGGACGGCAACGACAGCGGCCGCCACTCCAGCAGCTCGACCGCGACCAGCTCGTCCGATGACGACGGGCCCCTGCATGACCTCAACGACGACCACGGCGGCCTCACCGACAGCTCCGACGACGGGCCGCTCCATGACCTCAACGACGACCACGGCGGCCTCACCGACAGCTCCGACGACGGCCCCCTGCACGACCTCAACGACGACCACGGCGGCCTCACCGACAGCTCCGACGACGGCCCCCTGCACGACCTCAACGACGACCACGGCGGCAGTTCGGGCAACACGGGCAGCAGCGCGAGCGGCACCCAGGGACGTGACGGGGACATCGACGACGACGGCCTGCGCAACTCGAGCAGCCGCGAGCTCGACATCGACGGCGACGCCCTCCTCGACGACAGCGCATCCGAGTTCGACATCGACGGTGACGGCGTGCTCAACGTGAGCGACACCAACATCGACGGTGACCGCAAGGCCAACCGCTCCGATCACGACATGGACGGCGACGGACTGCGCAACTCCGTGGATCTCACCCCCCGCGGGGCCTGAGGGCGCCTCCCCATCGCCCGCAGTGCCTCGCCCACGCCGACTGTCCCGGAGGTCCGCCTCCGGGGCAGTCGGCGTTCGGGTGCTACACCGCGACCGCGACGAAGCGCAGGCGGCAGTAGTCGGCGAACCACCCCCGGTCGGTCAGAAGGCCTCGCCCCGCCGCGTGCTCGTCCACTGCTGCCGCCAGCGCGCCCTGCCGCTCGACCGGTACGCCCGCCCACGTCCTCGCACGGAAGTGCCGCGTCCAGTCGGCAGCGGTCGTGCCCGGGTCCAGCGGGGTGGGCCGCCGGAACCATACGACCAGCTCCACGCGGAACCCCGCGTCCTCGAGGGCGGTCGCCTGCCGGCCCGCGGTCGGGAAGTAGTTGGCGATCACCGGCACTGAGGCCAGGCCGAGGTCGCGCAGACCTTGGCGCAGGGAGTCGTCGAGCGCCGCGATGTTCCCCGAGCCGCCCATCTCGGCGACGAAGCGGCCGCCGGGCGCCAGGACCGAGCGCACGTTCCCAAGCACCGCCTCCTGCGGGGTCATCCAGTGCAGGGCGGCGTTGCTGAAGCACGCGTCGAACGGCTCCGGTCCGGTCAGCGGCGCCAGCGGATCTCGGGTGGCGTCGGCGGCGACAAAGGCGATGGCCGGGTGGTCGACGCGGGCCTTGGCCAGCATCTGCTCATCGGCGTCGACCCCGACCACCCTCGCACCCGAGGCCGCCAGCAGCGCCGCATGCCGACCGGTCCCGCAGCCGAGGTCGAGGACCCGCTGGCCCGGCGCCACCTCGAGGAGAGCGAGGACGTCGTCGCCGTAGCGCCCGACGAAGCCGAACTGGTCGTCGTATGCCTGTGCGTCCCATGCGTTGCCCGTCATGCGCCGATCCAAGCAGGACGAGACGCCGCCGAATTCGCCGCCCGCCCTCGCGTAGCGCCCCGCGGCGTGCCACGATGTGGCCGTGGCCAGAACCGTCGACTCCCCGGCGAACCTGGAGCGTCTCGTCGAGCACATGTTCGACCAGGTGCTCGGGCCGCTGGAGCGCGCCGAGTTGCTGGGCTGGATCGCCGACTGGGAGCAGGCCAATCCCGACGTGGACGCTGCGCACCGCGTCACCGGCTGGATCGATGTCGCGTACGCCTACCAGGCGCACCGCGACGGTCGCTCGACCGCGACGGCATCGACCTCGACGCGCCCGATGCGCGCGTGGAGCCCCACCCCCTCGCTCGTCTGATCGGCGGCTACCTCCGCGCCTGCTCCTGGACGAGCCGCCATAGGCCGTCCAGCACCTGCTGGGCTGAAGCCGCGGCGGCTGAGTCGTATCTGCCCGGACCGGTGGCATGCACGTACACGAACAGCGTCTCGTCATCGACGGAGACCAGCCCCCGGATGACCTGCCCATCCCGGGAACTGACCGTCGGTGGCAGTCCGGATGCGGCGTCCTCGAAGGCCGCCACCTCGTTCACCTCGAGCGGCCATTCGACGCTGAGTTCAGCGGAGTACCCGGCCTCGTCCTGCACGACGTCGCAGACGGGCCTGGGCGGGGTGGAGAGCTCGGTGGCCACACCTTGACGGTAGCCACGGAATGTCGCCCGAGGCCACCCCTGCAGGCCCTGTTCATCGACTGTTCACCGCGCCGAGAGTCTCGCCTCGGACTGCTCCGTGCACGTGACCCCCAGGGGTCCCTCCCTCCCCCGAAGGGTCCCGCGGCTGTGACCGCGGTGCGCCGAACAGCGGAGACGTGACGATCATGTCCGCGGTCGTCCGGTTGCAGGCGACCGGGATGTTGTAGAGGGCAGCGATGCGCAGCAGGGCCTTCACATCGGGATCATGAGGCTGCGGCTCAAGCGGATCCCAGAAGAACACCAGGGTGTCGATCGCCCCCTCCGCGATCGCGGCTCCGATCTGCTGATCTCCGCCCAGCGGCCCGCTGAGGAAGAGCCGAACCGGCACCCCCACGCGTTCGCGGATCAGACGTCCGGTGGTGCCCGTGGCGGACAGTCGATGAGTGGAGAGCAAGGTGCGATTGTGCATCGTCCACTCGACCAGGTCCTGCTTCATGTGATCGTGAGCGACCAGGGCGATGCTGCGGATAGCCGTCGATCCGAGCATGGCGGCCGGCGGCAGGTCGTCCAGCGCGACTGCGCGTTCCGTGCGCTCGGCGCGCTCGGTGCGGAACATCGTCAGCTGCGAACCGGGGTCGTGGTGCTCACGCACGCGTGGTCGAACCAGGCCCGCCGCGCGGCGTCCTCGTCGTCGAGCAGTGCCGAACGAAACGAGCAGGCGGCGCAGCTCGCACTGAAGGCGAGCCCGGAGTCCTCCCAGATCATGTCTACGCGCAGGTTCACGGTGACTCCCTCCTTCGGATCGGGACCTAGAGCACCATCCATCGAGCCGAGGCCTCAAGGCAGGATCGGTGAACAACGGCGGAACACGCCGGGTCCCCGGGGCGGACCCTCAGCTGCCCTGCCTGTTCGGCGCCCGCCATTCCCGCTCGAACGGCAGACGCCACGAGTTGGGCGCGATCAGCTGGTGGATCGCGTTCGGGCCCCAGGAGCCAGGCGAGTACGGACGCACGGGCGGCGGCGACTCCAGCAGCGGGGTCGAGATCTCCCACAGACGCTCGATGCCGGCAGCGCTCGTGAAGAGGGTGTGGTCGGCCCGCATCGCGTCGAGGATGAGCCGCTCGTACGCCTCGAACACGTCGCCGCTCATGCCGGTGTCGTGCATCGCGAACTGCAGGCTGAGCTTGTCCAGCTGCATGCCCGGGCCTGGGCGCTTGCCGTAGAAGGACAGCGAGACCTTCGCGGAGTCGGCGAGGTCGAACGTGAGGTGGTCGGGGCCGTGGATCCCCAGGCCCGACCCGGCGGGGAACATGCTCTGGGGCGGCTCGTGGAAGGCGATCGAGACGATCCGCTGGCCCTCGGCCAGGCGCTTGCCGGTGCGCAGGTAGAAGGGCACGCCGGCCCACCGCCAGTTGTCGATGCTGCAGCGCAGCGCCACGAAGGTCTCGGTGTCGGATGCCGGATCGACCCCCTCGATCTCGCGGTACCCCTGGAACTGGCCGCGGACGACGTCGGTCGGCTCGATCGGGAGCATGCTCCGGAAGACCTTGTTCTTCTCCTCGCTGATGGCCGCGGACTGCAGGGCGGTGGGCGCCTCCATCGCGATGAAGGCCAGGATCTGGAACAGGTGGGTGACCACCATGTCGCGGTAGGCGCCCGTCCCCTCGTAGAACGAGGCGCGCTGCACCAGCCCCAGCGTCTCCGGGACGTCGATCTGGACGTGGTGGATGAAGTTGCGGTTCCAGATCGGCTCGAACAGGCCGTTGGCGAACCGGAAGGCGAGGATGTTGAGTGCCGGCTCCTTGCCGAGGAAGTGGTCGATGCGGAAGATCTGCTCCTCGTCGAACGTCTCGTGCAGCGTCCGGTTGAGGCGCACGGAGCTCTCGAGGTCGATGCCGAACGGCTTCTCCATGACCACCCGCGCACGCTCGACGAGGCCGGCCTCGCCGAGCATCTCGACGGCGGCGATCGCCGACTTCGGCGGCACGGACAGGTAGTGCAGGCGCGCGTTGGGCTGCGGCAGGTCGGCCTCGGCTCGCCCGACCGCCGCGGCCAGAGCCGCGGGCCCGGCCTCCGTGCAGACGAAGTCGAGCGAGGCGGCGAACTCGGTCCATTCCGCCTCGCCGAACGGGCGGGAGTAGAACTCGTCCAGCGAGGCGCGGACAAGGTCACGGAACGCGTCCTGGCTGATGTCGTCGAGCGAGACGCCGACGATGCGGTAGCCGGGCATGAGCCCGGAGGTCGCCAGGTGGAACAGCCCGGGCAGGAGCTTGCGCTTGGCGAGGTCACCCGTGGCGCCGAAGAGCACCACGACCTGTGGCTGCTTCGGACCCGCTCCAGGGTGCATCCATGAACGCTAACAGCGGGCGCAAGGGGCGCACCCCGGTCAGGGGACGGCGTTCGCCTCGCTCATCCTCGCGCGGGGCTCCGCCACGGTCAGGCCGCCGACAGCCCGCGCTCGATCCGTCGGTCCGGGATCAGCCACATCAGTGCGACGACGACGTAGAGCGCGAGCGCGACGTAGGGGCTGACGAAGGCGATCAGGATCGCCGCCGCATACACGACGGGCGAGATCTTGCCCTTCAGATCACCCCCGAGCGCCGCTGCCAGACGCGAGTCCGGGCCCTCGGACCGGACGATGACCGACTGCAGGATGTAGTACGCCACGGCAGCGAGCAGCAGCACGAGCCCGTACGCGATGGTCGGGACCGTCGCGGCGTGGTTCTCCCCCATCCAGCCCGTTGCGAACGGGAACAGCGACAGCCAGAACAGCAGGTTCAGGTTGGCCCACAGGATGCCGCCGGTGATGCGTGTCGTCGCCTGCAGCAGGTGGTGGTGGTTGTTCCAGTAGATCCCGAGGTACACGAAGCTCAGCACGTACGTCAGGAAGACGGGCACCAGCGGCTGCAGGTCCGACCAGTGGGTCCCCTCCGGCGGACGCAGCTCCAGCACCATGATCGTCATGATGATCGCGATGACCGCGTCGCTGAAGGCCTCGATCCGCCCCTTCGTCATGGCGCGACGCTAGACCATCCGGCGTCGCGGCGCACCGGCCCGCATCAGGCTCCCGGCGGGCGCCACATCGCGCCGGTCTGCGTGGCGTACGCCTCCGTGGCGACGCGGTTGGTCGCGAAGAAGCGGTCATCTCCGATGACGTTCTCGAGCCCGTAGCGACGCAGCTTCGTTCGGGGCGACGTCTTCATCTCCGCGAACACCAGGCGCACCCCCAGGCGATCGAGCTTCGTCACCAGATCCTCGAGCATGTCGCAGGCAGTGGTGTCGACGTCGGTGATCGGCTCGGACGCGACGATGATCCAGGCCGGCGAGTCCGCGGCCATCCGCATGATGTCGTCGCGGAAGGTGGTCGCGTTGGCGAAGATCAGCGGCGCATCGAATCGGTAGATGTGGCATCCGTCGAGCAGCTGTGCTTCGGGGTTCTCCCGAACGTCGTGCACGCCCGCGACCCCGTCGACTCGCCCGAGCTCGGTGCGGTACGGCCACCAGATCCGACGGAACACGTTGCCCACCGACAGGACGATCGCGATCACGATGCCGGGCAGGACGCCGAGCAGGACGACCCCGAGGAACGCCGCGATAGAGAGCCAGAAGTCGGTCTTGCGCTGGGCGAACAGGCGACGGGTCGCCGGGATGTCGGCCAGCGAGACGGCGGCCGCGATCACGACCGCGCCGAGGGTCGCCTGCGGGAGCGGAGCGAGCAGGTTGGGAAAGGCGACGAGCATCAGCGCGATCATCGCGGCGCCCACGAGGCCCGTCACCTGCGTTCGGGCGCCTGCCTTCTCGGCCACGGCCGTCCGCGATCCACTCGTGCTCACCGGGAATCCCTGGAACAGGCCCGCGGCCACGTTCGCGGTCCCGATCCCGATCATCTCGCGGTTGCCGTCGATCTCATCGCCCTGGCGCTCGGCGAACGAGGTCGCCGTCGAGATGGTGTCCGCGAGCGCCACCAGGGAGATGCCGGCAGCTCCGACCACGAGCAGCGTCACGTCGTTGAGGGTGATGGACGGGATCGTGAAGGACGGCAGCCCCTGGACCAGCGGACCCACCACCTTCACGCCACGCTCCTCGAGGGACAGCCCGACACTGATGACCATGGCCACCACGACGGCGGCCAGGACGGCGGGAATGCGCGGGAGGAACCGGCCCATGACGAGGATGAGGGCGAGCGAGAACAGGCCGATGAGGGCTGCCGCCGCGACGACCTCCCCGGAGACGATGCCCTGGACGGCTCCGACGACCTCGCCCACGAAGCCGTCGGCGTCCACCGAGAAGCCGAGGAGCTTCGGCACCTGGCCGACGATGATCGTGAGGGCCAGGCCGTTCATGTAGCCGAGGATCGTCGGCTTCGACAGCAGGTCGGCGATGAAGCCGAGCCGGCCGGCACCCGCGGCGATCATCATCGCGCCGGTCAGGATCGCCAGCGCCGAGGCGAGCGCCACGGCGCGAGCGGGGTCGCCGCCGGCCCCCATGAGCGGCAGGATCGTCGCGGCGATCATCGGCCCCAGCGAGGAGTCGGGACCGAGGACGAGGATGCGGGAGGGCCCGACGACGGCATAGCCGACCAGGCACAGGATCGACGTGTAGAGGCCGGTCACCGGCGGGAGCCCGGCCAGTTCGGCGTACGCCATGCCTTGCGGAACCAGCAGGGCGGACAGGACGAGGCCCGCCACGAGGTCCTTCTGCGCCCACTTGCGCTGGTAGCCCGCCAACGACGGGAACGCCAGCGCGCGGACGGTCACGGGATGTCCCACCGGCGTCGCACGGCGGCGAGCAGCGCGGGAGCCACCTCCCCGGCCGTCAACCCGATGAGCGCGCCGCCGACGACGTCACCGGGGTAGTGCACGCCCACGTGCACGCGCGAGTACCCGACGGCGACAGCGGCCAGTCGCAAGGGCAAGCCGAGCACCGGCGCGGCCGAGCTGACCCCCTCGGCGAAGGCGAAGGCCGAGGCGGTGTGACCCGACGGGAACGACGTCGAGGTGGGCATCGGAACGTGTCGCAGGTCGGGGACGCCGGCTCCCGTGCGGTCGGGACGGCGGCGGTCGGTGACCTGCTTGCCGACCAGGTTCGCCGCGGCCGAGGCAAGACCGATCGATGCCACGCCGTTGATCGCCGCCCGCCGCCCGGTGCTGCCACCGACCGCAGCGATGACGCCCGCGACGCCGATCCACAGGACCGACTTGTCGGCCACCAGCGACAGGCGCCGGAAGAAGCCATCGAGCATGGGCGTCTGCGCCCCGGCGACCGCGTCGTACAGGCGCTGGTCGAGGGCGGACAGTTCCGCGGCAAGTCGTCGAGCAGGGGTCGCCGCGGGCTCGGTCGCACTCACGCCGCCAGTATCGCGGCCTCACCCGACCGATACCGGCCGATCCCTCTTACCCGTGCCCGGTCGTGGCAAGGGCGCGCGTGCGTGGCCCGCGACTCGTAGCCTTGAGCCATGCTGCGACGCGTCGCCGCCGTCCTCTGCCTGGCCAGCCTGGCGGGCGCGGTCGTCCTCATCGCCTACGAGGCACTGACGGAGTTCCCGCGCGGCCCCGTCGCGCTTGGCCTCATCGGCGCCGCGGTCATCGCCGCATGGCAGGGCGTCATCCGGCGCGGAGCACCGCGCCTGGGGCTCGTGGCCGCCGCGATCGCCCTGCTCCTCGGCGCCGTGTGGACGCTCGTGGTGGCGGGCCTTCACCTGCGCGGAATGGCGGGCGTGGCGCTGCTCGTCGTCGCGGTGGCGCTGGCGAGACGGGTCTTCTCGGCGAGGGTCCACCTGCCGCCGGCCGCCGCCCCCACGCACCCGGTCGTGGTCTGGAATCCGCGCTCCGGTGGCGGGAAGGCCCTGTCCGCGAATCTTGCCGTGGAGGCCCGCCGACGCGGCATCGAACCGATCGAGCTCACGCCGGGTGACGATCTCGTCGAGCTCGTCACCGATGCCGTCGCCCGGGGCGCAGATGGCCTCATGGCAGCCGGCGGTGACGGCACGCAGGCACTGGTGGCGGCGCTCGCCGCGGCCCACGACCTCCCCTTCGCCTGCATCCCCGCGGGCACGCGCAACCACTTCGCCCTCGACCTCGGCGTCGACCGCGACGATGTCGTCGGTGCGCTGGACGCGTTCGTCGACGGCGGGGAGAAGCGCGTCGACCTGGGCGAGGTGAACGGCCGGGTCTTCGTCAACAACGTCTCGCTCGGGCTCTACGCGGAGGCCGTGCAGAGCCAGGGCTACCGCGACGCGAAGCTCCGCACGATCCTGGATACCGTGCCCGCCGTCCTCGGACCGCATCCGGACTCCGACGCGCATCAGCTGCGGTGGACCGGCCCGGACGGCGAGCCCAACCGATCCGCCGCGGTCATCCTGGTGTCCAACAACGTGTACCGCCTGGGCACCATCCTCGGCTCCGGCACCCGCCCGACGATGGCGGCGGGGGTGCTCGGCGTCACCGTCATGGCCGCCGCGTCCGAGGCGGGCCGACGACGCCTCGGCGGCGAGTGGGCGACGACGAGCTTCGTGGTCGAGTCCGATGACGACGTTCCCGTCGGGGTCGACGGCGAGGCCTTGGTCCTCGCGCCCCCGCTGGTCTTCGGCATCCGCCCGGCAGCCCTGCGCGTGCGGATCGCCCCGCAGCATCCCGGGGCCTCGCCGTCAGCGGCCATGCCCCGGGGACCGATGGACGCCCTGCGACGCCTGGTGCGCATCGCCGCGGGTGCCGACCCGCTCTCCTGGGCCGATCCGCGGGTTACCGTGGTGGCATGACTCCTTCGGCGATCCGACTCTCCCTGCGACTTCCCCTTCTTGTCCTCGCCATCGGCGTGCTGGCCGCCTGCGGATCCACCTCCACTCCGGCCGGCGGCGGATCACCGAGCGCGTCCGCAGGCGGACTGGCCGGCACCACCTGGAATCTCGCCTCCTACGCCGGAGCGGATGGCACGGAGGTGCCGGCCGTGGGAACGCCGAACATCGCACCCCTCACGTTCGCGGACGACGGCACGTGGTCGGGCTCCACGGGCTGCAACCGCATCAATGGCACCTATGCCCAGGACGGCTCCACGCTGACGATGACACCCGGCCCGATGACGATGATGGCGTGCGACGGGCCGGTGGCCGCCCAGGAGACCGCCGTCGTCGCGAACCTGCCGCTCGTCACCTCCTTCACCTCCGGGGGGTCGCTCGTCCTGCTGTCGGCGGACGGCACGCCGCTCCTCACCTACACGCCGGGCCTCAGCGGGCTGGCCGGCACGTCGTGGCAGGCAACGGGGATCAACAACGGCAAGGAGGCGGTCGTCAGCCAGGCCGGCACCGAGAAGGCGACCCTGCAGTTCGGCGCCGACGGACAGGCCAGCGGCTCGGGTGGCTGCAACACGTTCAGCGGCACCTACTCGACGACCGACCCCGACGGACTGACGTTCGGTCCGCTCGCGGCGACCGAGATGGCGTGCCTCGAGGGTGACGCGACGGCCATCGAGCAGGCGTACTTCGCTGCGCTGTCGGCGGTGACGACCTACCAGATCGAGGCGGACGTCCTCACGCTGCGGGACGCCGGCGGTGCCACTCAGGTGACCTTCCGACAGACGGCCTGAGCCGCGGGACGGTTCCTGCGCGGGGTCGCCCCGAGCATCGCTCGTCTCACGCGGCGTCGTGACCTCCCTCCGGCGTAGAATACCCCTCGGGGTATTCGGGAGGAGGCGCCATGGAACCGGTGACAGCCTTCGTCCGTCTCGACGTCGCCCATCCTGAGCTCGCGGCGCAGCTGCTCCCGCCCCAGGACCCCGCACGCTTCGACACCGACAGCACGGACGAGCTCTGGTGGCGCGGGCCGCTCGGCCATGTCTGGTCGGCCTCGGTGGCCCAGCGGGTGGCGGGACTCGGCTGCCCGGTCTGCTCCAGCCTGCAGCCGCCCCTCGACGGCGGGTCGCTGCTGGAGGTGCGGCCCGACGCCGCCGCCGATGCCGACGGGTGGGACCCGGCCGAGGTGAGTGCCGGCTCACGCGTGGAGATGCCCTGGTCCTGCCACGAGTGCGGAACGGAGTGGGTGGCCGAGATCCGCGCACGGGCGAAGGGATACCGCCCCTGCCCCACCTGCTCGCGCGCCACCAGGCGATCCCTGTCCGTCACCCACCCGGAACTCGCGGTCGAGATGGTGGAGCCGTTCAATCCGGACGACTACACACACGGCAGCAAGGCCAAGGTGCGCTGGCGCGGTCCGGTCGGCCACGAGTGGGAGGCGACGATCGCGAACCGCGTCAAGGGTTCCGGCTGCCCGGTGTGCGCTCGCGGATCGGGCGCACGGGCGCGCAGGACACCAGAGCCGGGTGCCTCGCTCGCCGATCTCTATCCCGAGGTGGCGGCTGAGGCCGACGGCTGGGATCCCACCGAGTACCGGGCGAAGTCGAGTGCACGGCTCGACTGGCGCTGCTCCACCTGCGGGCATCACTGGTCGGCGACCATCTTCGCGCGCACGCAGCGAACCGGCTGCCCGTCATGCGCGCAGGCACGTCGGCGCCGCGTCTAGCGCGCGCCTTCACGTCAGGAGTTATCAAAAACCCTTGCCAGTATTGACATTTCGCGGTGTCACGATGTGACGCACGAGACATGAAGTGGCGCGATCGAGGGACTTTCGACTCCACGGGAGCGATACGGCCAGGGGTATTTTCGAAGAGTGATCACGAACCGCCATCGACACGCCGCGTTCGACGGTCATCACCACATCGCCTGCCGGCTCTGCGCTGGAGCGCACCGCCCTGTCTGAAGGAGCCACCATGACCGTCGAAGCCGAGGAACTCAAGGAACTGACGGTCGATCTCGTCGTCGATGCGCGCGGCACGTCGTGCCCCGGTCCCATCCTCGCCGCGAAGAAGGCGATCGGCGGCTGTCCCGTGGGCGGCGTCATGGAGGTCATGGCTACCGACTCCGGCACCCTGAAGGACATCCCCGCGTGGTCCAAGAAGATGGGCCACGAGTACCTCGGCTCGTTCGACGACGCCGGCTACCTGCGCCTCTTCCTGAGGAAGATGAAGTAGGACCATGTCCTCGGCCACCGAGGCCGCGGCCGCCTTCGCACCGCGCATCCTCGTCTTCTCCACGCACAACATCTCCGATCCCGGCATCGACCTGGCCGGCAGCCGGCATATGCACTATCCGGCCCCCGTCTCGACGATCGCCGTCCCGTGCAGCAGCGGCCTCAAGCCCAGCTGGATCGTCCACGCGCTGCAGTCCGGGATCGATGGCGTGTTCATCGCGTCCGACGGCGAGGAGTGCGCGTACCTGCCGGACTGCTCGGAGCGCACCGCTCGCATCGCGGCCCAGGCCCAGGACCTGCTGCGCGCACAGGGCATCGAGCCCCAGCGCCTGAAGATGGCGGCCGTGTGCTCGGTCTGCGCCGAGTCCTTCGTCAAGTACATGAACGAGTTCTCGCAGGTGCTGGCAGAACTCGGCCCCGTCCGGACCATCGCCGCATAACCACCGCTTCACAGGAGGCACGAGCATCGTGGACACCAGCAAGAAGACCATCATCGTGTTCAGCGGAGACTTCGACCGCGTGTTCGCGGCGTTCATCATCGCCAACGGCGCAGCCGCCATGGGCGACGACGTGACGATGTTCTTCACCTTCTGGGGGCTCAACGCCCTGCGGAAGCCGACGAAGCAGGCGACATCCGGCAAGAGCGGGCTGCAGAAGGCCTTCGCCGCGATGATGCCGCGGGGCGCGGACAGGCTCAAGCTGTCGAACATGAACTTCGCCGGTGCTGGGCCGCGGATGTTCAAGCGGGTCATGAAGCAGCAGAACGTCATGTCCCTCAACGAGCTCATCGACACCGCGCGCGAGCAGGGAGTCCGGTTCGTCGTCTGCACGATGTCGATGGACGTGATGGGCCTGCAGAAGGACGAGCTCATCGACGGCCTCGAGTTCGGCGGTGTCGCGAGCTACCTCGGGGACGCCGACGAGGCCAACGTCAACCTCTTCGTCTAGGAGACAGGACGCCGGCGCACCGCGGGCGGACTGCAGCGGTGAACGGGAGCATGAGATGAAGTACGACGTGATGGTCGTGGGCAGCGGGATCGCCGGCATGGAGTCCGCGATCAAGCTCGGCGACATGGGCTACCAGGTGCTGCTCGTCGAGAAGGAGGCCAGCATCGGCGGACGCATGATCCTGCTGAGCAAGGTCTTCCCCACCCTCGACTGCGCGAGCTGCATCTCCGGCCCCAAGATGTCGACCACCATCAACCACCCCAACATCACGACGATGACCTACAGCGAGGTCGAGGGGATCCAGCGGCAGGCGGACGGCTCCTTCCACGCGACCGTCAAGGAGAAGGCCCGCTTCGTCGACCTGAACACCTGCACCGGCTGCCAGGACTGCGAGCGCGCCTGCACCGTGGCGGTGCCCGACCAGTTCAACGCCGGTCTCGTCCCGCGCCACGCGGCGTACATCGCGTTCCCGCAGGCGGTCCCGAAGAAGGCCGTCATCGAGCGCGCCGGCACGTCCCCGTGCATCGAGTCCTGCCCCGCCGGCATCAAGGCCCACGGCTACGTCTCACTCATCCGCAGCGGCATGTTCGAGGAGGCCTTCCAGCTCGTCCTCGACGCGACACCCCTGGTGGGCACCCTCGGGCGCGCCTGCTACGCCCCGTGCGAGAGCGAGTGCACCCGGAGCACGCTGGAGGGCACGATCCCGATCCGGCGACTGAAGCGCTACGTCGCGGACAAGCACTACGCGGAACAGGACGGCCCCGGCATCGTCGTCGCCGAGCCCAACGGCAGGAGCATCGCCATCGTCGGAACCGGCCCGGCCGGACTGACCGCCGCGTGGCAGCTCGCCCGCCTCGGCTACCGGGTGACGATGCTCGAGGCCGCGGATCGGCCCGGCGGCTTCCTGCGCCACGCCATCCCGGCCTACCGCCTGCCCCATGACGTCGTGGAGCAGGACATCGCCAACGTGACCGCCCTCGGCGTCGAGATCATCACGCACCACCCGGTGACCGACCTCGAGGCGCTGAAGAACGAGGGCTACGACGCGGTACTCGTCGCCACCGGCACCCCGCGCTCGATGGCGCTCGGCGTGCCGGGCGAGGACGCGCCCGGCGTGTTCACCGGCCTGGACTTCCTGCGCAAGGTCAGCCTCGACGAGCTGCCCGGACCTGACCGGGACAGGCCGTCGTCGTCGTCGGCGGCGGCAACGTCGCCATGGACGCGGCCCGCACGGCGCGCCGCCTCGGTGCCAGCGACGTCCACGTCGCCTACCGACGCGGTCGCGAGGAGATGCCCGCCCACACCGCCGAGGTCGACGAGGCCGAGATGGAGGGCGTCCGGTTCGACTTCCTCGTCGCCCCCGTCGACGTCGTCACCGACGCCGCCGGCGCCGTCCGCGGGCTGCGCTGCCAGCGGATGCAGCTCGGCGAGGCCGACGCCTCCGGTCGCCGTCGCCCCGAGCCCGTCCCCGGCAGCGAGTTCGTCATCTCCTGCGGCGCCATCGTGTCGGCCATCGGCATGGAGCCGGACGATCGACCCTACGGAGCCGTGACCGGCGTCGCCCGCGGGCACCGCATCAAGGTCGACCCCATCACCCTGCAGAGCGACCACCCCTACCTGTTCGCCGCCGGCGACGTCGAGTCCGGCGCCACCGACATCACGCGCGCCATCGGCCACGGCCGTCGCGCCGCCTACATGATCGACAACTGGCTGAACGACCGCCCGCTCGACGGGTTCCCGCTGTTCGACGACCCGCTGGGCGTCGTCGACCGCGACGAGGTCCTGGCGCGGCAGCAGCACTACACGCACCGCGGGCCGGTGCGCGCGAACAGCGTCCACTCGCCGCGCCCACCGACTTCGCCGAGATCGAGCCGCCCATGACCGAGGACGAGGCTCTCTTCGGCGCCGGCGGCTGCCTCGACTGCGGCGTCTGCTCCGAGTGCCAGGAGTGCGTCAAGGCCTGCCCGGCCGACTCGATCAAGCTCGACGCGAAGGACGCATTCCACGAGATCGAGGTGGGCGGCGTCGTGATCTCGACCGGTCACACGCTCTTCGCGGCCGATCTCAAGCCCGAGTACGGCTTCGGCCGCTACCCCAACGTCATCACCGGCATGCAGATGGACCGCCTGCTGGCACCGACGCGCCCGTTCAACACGATCCTGCGGCCCGGCGACGGCAAGGTGCCCGATCGCATCGCCTACGTCTCGTGCACCGGTTCGCGGGACGAGACGACCGGCAACCCGCTGTGCTCCAAGTTCTGCTGCATGTACTCGATCAAGCAGAACCAGCTGATCATGGGCTCCCTCCCGCTGGCCGACGTGACCATGCACTACATGGACATGCGCGCCGCCGGGAAGCGCTACGACGAGTTCTACGAGCAGGCCAAGGACATGGGTGCGACCTACATCAAGGGCCGCGTGGCCAAGGTGACCGAGAAGGAGAACGGCGACCTCGTCCTGCGCTACGAGGACATCGAGAACGGCGGGGCGATCGTCGAGGCCGAGTACGACCTGGTCGTGCTGGCCGTCGGCATCCAGCCGAACCGCGAGGTCGAGAAGCTCTTCGGCGGCGAGCCGCTCGGGCTCGACGAGTACTACTACGTCGCCGAGCCGAACGGCGAGATCGAGCCCGGGCAGACGGACATCCCCGGCGTCTTCGTCGCCGGCACCGCGGCCGGCGCGAAGGACATCGTCGACTCGATCCTCCACGCGGGCGCTGCGGTGGCCCAGGTCGCCGCGCACCTGACCCAGGCCGAGACGCGACCGAGGTGGTGCCGGTATGACCGACGAGTCCGTCCGACCCGAGACTGCCGAGAGCGCGCCCGAGGACGGCGCAGGCCGAGCCGGCGCATCGGCGTCTACATCTGCCACTGCGGCGGCAACATCTCCGACTACGTCGACGTCGCCGCCGTACGCGATGCACTGAAGGACGAGCCGGGCGTGGTCATCGCCGAGACCACCATGTTCGCCTGCTCCGACGGCACCCAGCACGACATGATCGACGACATCAGGAGCCAGGGGCTCGACGGCCTCGTCGTCGCCTCCTGCTCGCCGAAGCTGCACCAGATCACCTTCCGCGGTGTCGCCAAGCGGGCCGACATGAACCCGTACGCCTACACCCAGGTCAACATCCGCGAGCAGGACTCGTGGGTGCACGGCGACGACCCGGTCGGTGCGACGGAGAAGGCGATCGGCCTGGTCCGGGCCGGGATCGCCAAGAGCCGCAACTCCACGGACCTCGAGCCGCTCGTCGTCGAGACGACGTCGGCGACGATGGTCGTCGGCGCGGGCATCGCCGGCCTGCGCGCAGCCATCGGCCTCGCCGACGTCGGACTGCACGTCTACCTCGTGGAGCGCGAGGCCACGCTGGGGGGCTGGGTCGGGACCTTCGGGCCGATGTTCCCCAACGACCAGGACGGGCGCACGCAGATCGCGCATCTGGTCGACGAGGTGTCCAGGCGTCCCGCCATCACGGTGTTCACCAGCGCCGAGCTGGTCGGCAAGTCCGGGAGCTTCGGCAACTACGTCGCCGAGGTCCGGGTGGGTGCAGGCACCACGGAGACGATCCGCGCGACGGTCGGCTCCATCGTCATCGCGACCGGGTTCGACACCTACGAGCCCGAAGCCGGCGAGTTCGGCTACGGCATCGACGGCGTCGTCACCCTCCCCGAGTTCAAGGCGATGGTCGACGCGGCCCACGGCCCCCTGACGCATGCGGGCCGGCCCGTGCGCACGATCGCCTACATCTACTGCGTGGGCAGCCGGCAGCCCGCGGGCGGAAACGAGTACTGCTCGAAGTACTGCTGTGCCGCGAGCTGCCATGCCTCGCTCGAGGTGGGCGCGCTCGACCCCTCGATCCACCAGTACCACCTCAACCGCGACGTCCGCACCTACGGCAAGTACGAGCTGCTCTACACGCGGGCTCGCGAGCAGGGCGCCGTGTTCATGCGGTTCCCCGACGACACCCCGCCGACCGTGGAACGGACCGACACCGGCCAGCTCATCGTCACGACCATCGACTCCCTCACCCAGAGCGAGGAGCTCGACCATCCCCGCCGACCTCGTGGTCCTGGTCACGGGCATGGTCCCGCGGGCGAACGCGGACCTGACCGGCCTGCTCAAGCTGCCGGTCGGCGACGACGGCTTCTACAACGAGATCCACCCCAAGCTGCGACCGGTCGAGACCGTCGTCGACGGCGTGATGATCGCCGGCACCTGCCAGGGACCGAAGACCGCCTCCGAGTCCGTGGGCTCCGGGCTGGCCGCCGTGACGCAGAGCGCCGCCATCCTCAAGAAGGGCGTCGCCGAGCTCGATCCGCTCGTCGCGATCGTCCACGAGTCGGCCTGCACCGGCTGCGGCGAGTGCCTCGCGGCCTGTCCGTACGACGCCATCGAGCAGACGATGTGCGACGGTCGCGACGTCGCGCACATCATCCCCAGCGTCTGCAAGGGCTGCGGCGGCTGCGTCCCGATGTGCCCGGAGGACGCCATCGACCTCCTCGGCTACACCGACGCCCAGATGCGCGCGATGATCGACAGCCTGGTGGAGGTGGCAGTCTCGATGAGTGACGGCCCTGCTGCGCGACACACGCGAGGTCATCCGCGAGGAACCCCTGATGCACCGACCCATCCGCGACGCCCTGGCCGACGGTCCGCTGACCATCCCGCAGATCGCCGAGCGCATCGGGCACCCCACCGAGGAGACCGTCTACTGGGTCATGGGGATGCGCCGGTACGGCCATCTGGTCGAACTCGAGGAGGCCGACGACGACGGCTACTTCCCCTACCGGAACATCGACCCGGAGGTCTCGCCATGAGCAAGGTCATCGACACCGAGATGCTCGGCGACATGAAGCGCTTCGGGGACCTCGATGTCTCCGCCTGCTTCAGCTGCGGCAACTGCACCGCGATCTGCCCGCTGGCCGACAACGACGCCACCTTCCCGCGGCGGATCATCCGGCTCGCACAGGTGGGGCTGAAGGACGACCTGCTCGCGAGCAAGGAGCTGTGGACCTGCTACCACTGCGGCCTCTGCTCGGACAGCTGCCCGCAGGACGCCGATCCGGGCGAGTTCATGGCCGCGGCCCGGCGCTACGCGATCGCCAGCTACGACCGCACCGGATTCGCCCGCATCCTCTACACCAGGCCGGTGGCGGGAACTGTGATCGCCGTCGTCGTCGCAGCGTTCTTCGCGCTCTTCATGTACTCGGCCCATGGCCCGCAGGACTCGGGCTCCCTCGCCCTCTTCACGTTCATCCCCGACCCGATGATCCACTGGACCGGGATCGCGGTGATGGGACTCATGGTCGTCGCCGGCGTCGCGGGCGTCGTGACGATGGTCCGACGGGTCGCCCGGCGCGACGGCGTCTCGGTCAGGTCCCTCGTGGACGGCCGCTCGGCGCTGACCCGCACCGGCGTGGCCCTGTGGTCAGCGATCGGCGTCGAGTCCCTCGGCCAGGTGCGCTACCGCCGAGACTGCACGGACGACGCCCCCGTCGAGCCCTGGTACCGCCGGCGCTGGTTCATCCACGCCATGACCATCTGGGGCTTCCTCGGCCTGCTGGCGGCAACCCTGCTCGACTGGGGGCTGGCACTGACGGGCATCAAGGAGACGGGGACCCCCATCCCGCTCTGGTATCCCTCGCGCCTCCTCGGCACCGTCGCCGGGATCGCCCTCGTGTACGGCGTGGTCTGGTTCATGATCAACCGGGCGACCCGCTACAACCGGGCCTCGCAGGTCTCGACCGGCTCGGACTGGCTGCTCCTGATCCTGCTCCTCGTCACCGGCGTGACCGGCTTCGTCATCGAGGTGGCCCTCTACCTGCCCGACGCGCCGGCCTGGGGCTACTGGATGTTCCTGTTCCACGTCGCGGTGGCGATGGAGCTCATGCTCCTGCTGCCGTTCACGAAGTTCGCCCACGCCATCTACCGGCCGGTGGCGCTGTTCTTCTACTCCCTCGCGGGCCGGAAGGCCCTGCAGGACGCCTAGCAACGCACCTCACGAGATCACCTGGAGTCAGCATGAACGACATGACAGTCTGCATCCCCCTCAACGCCGACGGCACCATCCACGATCGACTGGGCCAGGCCCACACCGTCGCGATCTGTCGCGTGTCCGACGGACAGGTGACGGACTGGACGGAGCACGTCGTCGAATGGGACACGACCTACGGCGTCGACGTCCTCGGCGTGCACCATCCCCGTGTGATCCGGTTCCTGCAGGGCCACGACGTGACGGCAGTGGTGGCCGACAACGTCTGCGACATCATGCAGACGACGCTCCCGACCCTGGGGATCGAGGTCCGGATGCACGTCACCGGCGACGCGCGCCAGGCCATGGACGCACTCGCCGTCGCCGTCTGACGATTGGGGCGGGGCGGTCCGTCGGCTGCTACTGCGAGATGGGACAGGCGCGTGCGGTGCGCAGGCGCATCCGAAGCGCCACCACCATGAGTGCCACCGACGCGGCCGCCAGGACGGGCTGGAACGGCGCGAACCATGTGACGGCACCGGTCGCGCCGAGCGCGACCAGGACGAGCTTGTTGCACACCGGGCAGCCGACGGCGAAGAAGCTCACGAGGGTGCCGGCCACTCCGAAGCGCGAGGCCTGGTCGACCCCCGGCTCAGCGTCCTCCCCGGTTGCGAGCCGGGGGTCGCGCACGTACGTGGCGACGAGCAGTCCGCCGAGGATCCCGGTCGCGATCACGACGGGGTAGGACCACCACGTCACGGCGACGCTGCGGCCGAAGACAGGGTTGGGGATGACGGCGGTCGGGAGGGCGACGAGGATCGCGATCCCGATGCCGCTGGCGGCCGCAACGAGCCACAGCCGAGGCGGCCACTGCTCGAGGACCGACCAGTACTCACGCATGCTGCGAACTATACCCGGTGGGGTATCGGGCGCGAGGCGGTCTCGCGCGTCTAGTCGCTCAGGACGAAGGGCTCGAGGACCATCCACGCGGCCAGGCCGACGAGCAGCACGGCGAAGGCCCGCTCGAGGACCCGCTGCGGGATCCCGGTGTTCAGGGTCGACGCGGTGATCGACCCCACCAGGCCCCCGATCACGACGAGCAGCGGGATGTGCCACGGGATCTGATCCCAGGTGTCGTACTTGAAGCCCAGCGCCGTCAGGCTGTTGAGCGCGACGACCACCAGCGAGGTGCCGGTCGCGATGGCGAACGGGAAGCCGAACACCAGGACCAGCGCCGGGACGATGAGGAAGCCGCCGCCCACCCCGAACACGCCGGTCATGAACCCGATCGCGACGGCCACGACCGGCAGCAGCCACGGCGACCTCACGCGGTCACCGGTCGGCTCGACGGTCGACGACTTGCGCCACATCGCGACGGCCGCGCCGAGCATGACGACGGCGAAGCCGCCGATGATCACGGGCTCGGGGATCACGGGGGCCAGCCGTGCCCCGGCGAAGGTGCCGATGATCCCCAGGCTCCAGAAGAGCAGGGCCTGGCGCAGGTGCACCTGCCCCAGGCGGAACCGCGGGATCGCCCCGGTCGCGGCGGACACCGCCACCACCGCCAGTGACGCCGTGGTGGCCTCGAGCGCCGAGAACCCGAACAGGTAGATGAAGGCGGGCACGGCGACGACGGCGCCGCCCGCGCCGATGAGGCCGAGCACGGCGCCGATGGCCAGGCCGACGAGGAGTGCCTCAACGGTGATCAGGGCGAGCCCTTCTGCTGGTGCGGGCGTCTCGTCGGCCGGCCCGGCGGGTCAGTCGGTGTAGGTCGCGCCCAGCCGATGCCCGTGCACCGGGTGCACGATGGTCAGACCGGCCTTCTCCGCGTTCGGGAAGTCGTCGTCGACATGCACGACGTCGACGCCGGCCGCCTCGAGGACGGATGCGCCGGCCGAGGCGCGGAAGCCGCTGCCGCAGTAGATCCAGACGGGTCCGTGCGCGGCGTTGGCATCGGCCCACTGGCGGACCTCGTCGACGCGCCCGCGCAGCTCGTGGAGCGGGATGTGCTTGGCCCCGGCCACGTAGCCGTCGTCGAACTCGCCGTTGCGGCGCAGGTCCAGGATCGGCAGCTCGGGGTCGTCGCGCAGCGCTGCCGCGAGGTCGGCGTGAGTGGCCCGCCGGTACGAGGAGGCCGGGGCCTGCGCACTCGCCCACTGGGCCGGTCCGCCGACGGCGTAGGCGACGGGGCGATCGATGCCGATGCGCACCAGCTCGCGCTGCATCGTCTGCACCTCGTCAGGGTCGGCGCCCAGCAGGGTGATGGGCGTGCCCCAGTCGATCATCCAGCCGAGGTAGGTGACCGCGTTGCCGTGCACGTCGAAGGACAGCGCGCCCTTGACGTGGTCACCGGCGAAGAGGCGGCGGTGCCGCAGGTCGACGACCCATTCGCCGGCCGCGATGCGACGGGCGATGTCCTCCGCAGTCGCCACCTGGGGCAGGGACAGGTCGATCGGCCCGGCACCGGCCTGGTTGGCCGGACCCATGTGGGCGTAGTAGGCCGGGAAGGCGTCGAGGCCGGCGATGAGCTCGGTCACGAAGGTGTCCTGGTCCACGGAGAACGCGGGGTTGCTGGCGATCTGCTCGGCCACCGTGGACGCGTTGCCGACCGTGGCCGTGGCGCTGCAGAACGAGCCGAAGCCGTGCGTCGGGTACACCGCTGCCGTTCGCGTGACCTCCTCGGCGATGCGCCGCATCGACTCCCACTGCGCCCTGGCCAACGGGCCGGTGAGCTCCGGGCCGAGCAGGTCGGGTCGCCCGACGCTGCCGAACAGCAGGGAGCCTCCGGTGAACAGCGCGACGTCCTCGCCGCCCTCGTTGACCGAGTAGGACAGGTGGTTCGGCGTGTGGCCGGGCGTGTGGAGCACGCGGATCAGCCCGACGTCCGACGCGAGCTCGTCCTTGTCGTTGGCCTGGCGCGCCTGGAAGGCGATGTCCATGCCGTCGGGAACGACGTACTCGGCTCCCGTGCGTCGGGCGAGCTCGAGGCCGCCGCTGACGTAGTCGTTGTGGAAGTGCGTCTCGATGACGTGGCTCGGCGTCCATCCGCGGTCGTCGAGGATCTCGCTGACGCGGTCGATGTCCCGCTGCGGATCGATGACGATGGCGCTGGCGCCCTTGCCGACGACGTAGCTGCGGTCGCCGAGGTTGGGGGTGTCGAGGGAGACGATCTCGATGCTGCTCATGTGTTCAGATCACCATTCCGGTTGAGCCGTCGTCGCGGACGACTGCGCCGCCCGCCAGTTGCCAGGCGTGCATGCCGCCACTGAGGTTGATGGCGTGGAAGCCGGCGCGCACGAGCGCTCCCACCGCCTGGTCGGAGCGGCGCCCGGACCGGCAGATGAAGATCAGAGCGTCGGTGGTGCTGAGGCCCTGGGCCGCCGCCCCCAGCTCACCCATAGGGATATGGGTGGCCATCGGCGCGTGCCCGGCCTGCCACTCGTTCGGCTCGCGGATGTCGATGAGGACGGCGCCGTCGGCGATCAGTGCCATCGCCTTGTCGGCGGAGACCTCGGGTACGTGCGAGTGCGTGAAGGTCGTCACGGGCATGCTCCTTCGTCGGATGAGCAACGTCGTGATCATATACCCCCGGGGGTATAGCCCGCAAACCGGTCGAGGCTGCGTCAGGTGCCGGTGAGCTCGCGGATGCGCTCGGCCAGCTCGGCCGGTACCGCTTCGTCCGGATCGCGCTTGGCGCCCAGGGCCGCGCGCACCCCGACCAGTCCGGCGTACAGGGGTGGGCACGTGGGGCAGCCCTCGAGATGGCGCTCGAGCAGCCCACGATCGCGCGTCGGGAGATCGTCGTCGATGTAGTCGGACACCAGGCGCCGGGCGTCCCAGCAGCGCATCGGCACGCCGGACTGCCAGTCGTGCGGCTCGGCGGACAGCTCGCTCACCAGCATCATGCGTCCTCGGCGCAGGCGCTGCTTCGCCGCCGGCAGCGAGATGTCCTGCACGACTGCGACGTCTGCAACGGACAGCCCCTCCCCGTCGTGGAGGACGACCGCGGACCGGTAGATGAGGGGGATCGCCAGGAGCGCGTCCCGGAGGTCGGCGCGGGTCTCCGCACGCTCGACCACGACGGCGGAGTCGACGGTGTAGGCGTCATTGCTCCACAGCACCTCCACTCGCTCGGCCGCCTCATCGGTGAAGTCGGCGGGTGTCTCGCCGCGTCGGCGCGAGCCGTCGACGGCGAGGTTGTGCATGATCCGGTGCAGCCAGGTGGCCGCAGACGAGCGTCCGGCGAACGAGTCGGACTTCTCGAGGGCGCGCACGATGGTGTCCTGCACGAGATCGTCGGCACGCTGCGGATCAGCCGTGAGGGTCCGCGCGTACCGACGCAGCCCTGGCAGTTCGGCGATGAGGTCCACGTCCGAGGGACCGACCATGGTCAAGACAACCTCCGGCGGGACGATGCGAGGAGGATCATGATACCCCGAGGGGTATCATGATCCTCACGGTCGACGGCCGACCCCGATCGGCGAGCCGACCAGGATCAGACCGTGGCCTTCTTCTTCGTGCTCAGTCCGAACACGCGGTACAGGGGGCAGAAGCCCACGGCCGCGGTGACGAGCATGATGGCGGCGATGACGAACAAGATGATGCCGAAGACGCTCGAGGCACCGACGGCGAAGGCGGCGATGACCGCCGCGACGGCGATGACGAGGCGGATGATGCGGTCGAGGCCGTTCATGTTCGTGGACATTCGGGTGTTCCTTCCGGTTGATGGCGTCACTGCATAGACGCATGAACCAGCGGTTTGGATACAGGATCGACGAAGGAGGTTCCGGCCATGGCGAATGCAGACGTTGGGCTGCCGCACTGGGAGCGCGTCCTCGTCGTGGTCGCGCACCCGGACGACGAGTCCTTCGGCCTCGGCGCGGTGCTCTCCTCGTTCGTGGACGCGGGGGCGGACGTGTCCGTGCTGTGCTTCACGCAGGGTGAGGCATCGACCCTCCACGGGGTCGAGGGCGATCTCGCCGACCGTCCGACGCGGAGAGCTGGCCGACGCCGCTGCGGTGCTCGGCATCTCCTCGGTGACGCTGCTCGGCTATCCCGATGGCGGCCTGGCGGATGAGGACCGTGCGGTCCTCGAGGACCGCGTCGCCGAGGAGCTTGGTGCGCGTCGCTGCTCCGGTCTCCTGGTGTTCGACCCGAACGGCATCACCGGCCACCCCGACCACATGGCCGCTACCGCGGCAGCCACCGCCGTCGCGCGTCGGCTCGGCCTCGGAGTGCTGGCGTGGTCGCTCCCGGTCGACGTCGCGGCCACCCTGAGCACGGAGTTCGGGATGCCCTTCGCCGGGTACAGCGCCGAGGACCTGCAGGTGACGGTGACGGTCGACCGAACCCGACAGCGCCAGGCCGTGGAGTGCCACCCCAGCCAGGCCGTCCCCGGGAGCGCGCTGTGGCGACGACTGGACCTGCTCGGCGACCGCGAGCACCTGCGGTGGCTCGTTCTTCCGACCCCGCCCTCAGGATGAACTCTGGATGTACGCTCGGTGAACTCGCCCGCCTGAGTGCGAGATCCGTGCTTGCGGGCATCCACCCCTGAGCATTCGGTCCCGCGCCGAAGGGGGAGGAGCATGGTCGAGGCTTCCCCGTGGAGCCGCGGCACCGCCACCCATGAGACGCCGGAGCCCGGCCGGCTGGCCCGCCTCGCACCTGGGCTGACCACCCTCCTGCACTACCGGCGCCCCTGGCTGCGCGGTGATGTCGTCGCCGGCATCACCGTCCTCGCCTACCTCGTGCCCCAGGTCCTCGCCTACGCCGGCCTCATCGGGCTGCCACCGGTCGCCGGTCTCGCGACCGCCCTGGCCGCACTCGTCGTCTACGCCGTGCTGGGCTCCAGCCGGGTCATCTCCGTCGGCCCCGAGGCGACCGTCGCCCTGATGACCGGGCTCATCCTCATGCCGATGATCACCGGTGACCCGGGCGAAGCACTGGGACTGACCGCGACCCTGACGCTCCTGGTGGCGGCGTGGCTCGGCCTGGCGGCCGCGCTTCGGCTGGGTGTCATCTCGGCGGTGCTGTCCAAGCCGATCCTGATCGGCTACCTCACCGGCAGTGCGATCCTCATGGTGTCGAGCCAGCTCGGCAAGGCCACACGGACCAGCAGTTCCGGGGATACCGTCATCGCCCAGGTTCAGGACTTTGCCGAGCACGCATCCGGCACCCACCTGCCGACGCTGCTGATCACCCTCGGCACGCTGGTCTTCCTGTTCGCCGCCCCCCGGATCAGCTCCCGCCTGCCGGTGGCGCTGGGGGCGATCGCCCTGGTGACGATCGTGAGCTACACGGCGTCGCTCGAGCAGTACGGCGTCGTCACGCTCGGTCCGATCCCGCAGGGCCTCCCGACCCCCACCCTGCCGGACCTGTCGTGGTCGACCGTCTCGGGCCTGGCCCTGGGCGCACTGGGCATCGCCATCGTCGTGTTCAGCGACGTGATGATCACCGCGCGTGCGTTCAACCCGCGCGGAGCGGACCTGGACCCCAATGCCGAGCTGCGGGCGATGAGCGGTGTGCATGCGGCCTCGTCATTGATCGGCGGCTACCCCAGCAGTGCGTCCACCAGCCGCACGTCCATCGGCAAGGCCGCCGGGGCGGTCACCCAGATGCACGGCCTCGTAGCGGCGGTCGGGGTCGCGCTGACGCTGCTCGTGGCCGGTCCGCTCTTCGAGAGCCTGCCTCAGGCGGCCCTCGCAGCGGTGGTCATCTGGGCGGCGACGAAGCTCGTCGCCCTGCGCGACTACCGGCAGATGTGGGCCTTCCGTCGCAGCGAGTACCTGGTGGCCGGCGTGACGGCCCTGGCCACCGCGACGCTCGGCATCCTGCCCGGCATCGGGGTCGCCGTCGGCATCTCGGTCGTGGAGATGCTCGTGCGGCTCGCCCGTCCGCACGAGGCCACACAGGGATACGTCCCCGGACTGGCCGGACTCCACGACGTCGACGACTACCCCGGTGCCGTAACCGTGCCAGGCCTGCTGATCTACCGGTACGACGCGCCGCTGTTCTTCGGCAACTGCGAGGACTTCAAGGCGCAGCTCGAGGAGGCCATCGACACCAACCCGACCCAGCCGCGATGGATCATCCTCAACGTCGAGGCGAACATGCACATCGACTACACCGCCGCCGAGACCCTCCGCGAGGTGATCATCGAGGTTAGCGAGGAGGGCGGCCGCGTGGGGCTGGCGCGTCTCAAGCGCGACCTGCGCTCCCAGCTACGAGCCGCCGGGATCATGGACCTGGTCGGTGACGATCTCGTCTTCTCGACGCTGCCCGAGGCGATCCGCGCCTACGCCAAGGCGTTCCCGGACGTCGACGCCCCGCGCATGCCGAAGACGGGCAAGCCGTTCGAGGAGCCTGAGCCGCCCCGCGCCCGCAAGAGGGGCCACCGTCGCGGCAAGCACTGACGGGGATGGTTCCTACACGCCCTCGATCGCCGTGATGCGACCGTCGTCGATCGCCGCGCGCAGCGACGCGTGATCCCGGTCGTTCTGGTCCGCGTAGGTCGCAGCGAAGTCGGCGATGGCGTTCTCGAACCCGTCGCGCTTGCCGAGGTATGCGGCGATGGCGACGCGATCTCCCGAGCGGGCGTGCGCGCGGGCCAGCGTCCACCCGCAGACACGAGAGTAGATGTGCATCCCCTGTGGGACGGATCCCTCGACCTCGGCCGACGCCTTCCAGTCACGCAGCTGCCGCACGTAGTAGTCGCGGTCGACCCCATCCAGGCCGTTGGTGCGCTGCCAGCCCAGGAAGATGTCGCTCGAAGCCTGCATCAGACGCTGGCCCGCGACGACCCGCTCGCCATGGTTGGTGTACTCGCTCACCCCGACGAACTGCTCGAGGACGGACGACTGCGCCTCCTTGGCCTGCAGGAACAGCGGGTCGCCCTTGTCCACGCCCTCGAACAGCAGGATCCAGGCGCGGGTGCCGACGCTGCCGACCCCCACCACCTTGCGAGCCATGTGCACGAAGCGGTACTGGTCGAACAGGTGCTTGCGGTCCGAGGCCAGGCTCACCCGGTAGGCCGCCAGCAGCTCCGCCATCTCGGACTTCACGAGCGCGGCGCCGTGGCCGGGGAAGAGTTCCTCCACCGGCACGATCAGCGGCGGGTCGGAGATGATCCGCGGCTCGCCGTCCACGTCGCGGGTCAGCTTCCGGAAGGCCTGCATGCTGTCCTTCGTGCGCGCGGACGCCAGCAGGGCCTCGGCCTTGCGCAGGCGCTCGATCGGCAGCGTGGCACGCAGCCGGCTCATGAACTCCTCGGCGTCGAGCCGCGAGTACCACACGGCCTGGTTGGGCATGGTGGCGAACTCGCGCATCGCCTCGCGGTACGACCTCACCGCGTCGACGACGATCGAGCGGATCTCCTTGGCGCGGAAGGACTGGCTCCGCGCCGCGATCTCGACGCTGGCGGCCAGCCGCTTCACGTCCCACTCGAACGGGCCGGGAAGGGTCTCGTCGAAGTCGTTGAGGTCGAACACCAGGTGCCGCTCCGGTGAGGCGTAGAACCCGAAGTTGCTCAGGTGCGCGTCACCGCACAGCTGCACCGTCAGCCCGGAGTGCGGGGTGGTGGCCAGGTCGGCCGCCATCACCAGCGCGGCACCGCGGTAGAACGCGAACGGGAGACGAGACCATGCGCCCGTATCTGACGGGCACGAGCTCGGCCACCCGCGACCCCGCCTGCCGCTCGAGCAGCTCGACGGGATCGGCCCGCAGGGAGGTCGGCGCGAAGACGGCCTGGTCCTCCAGCGGCGCGCTGTCCCGCGCGCGCTTGCCGGCCGCCACCCGTGCCATCCATGCCTCGGACCGGACGACGGTCTCCTTGCGCCGTCGCCCGGGCTCGATCGGCTGGACGCTCGTCACCCGGTCCTTGGCCATGCCCGTCTCCTCGCTGTCGAATCCTCCGCGAGGCTACGCCAGTGCCTTGGCCTTCAGCTGGTCGAACTCCGCCTGCGTGATCGAGCCGGCGTCCAGCAGCGACTTCGCCGACGCGATCTGCTCGGTCGGCGACGAGCCGGATCCGGCGACCGACTTGATGTAGTCCGTCTGCGCTGCCTGCATGGCCTTGGCCTGCTCGAGCTGCCGCTCCTGCATGCCCTTGCCGCGGGCGATGACGTACACGAGCACGCCGAGCCAAGGGATGATGATGACGAAGATGACCCAGAACGTCTTGGCGCCGCCGCCGAGGTCGCTGCTGCGGAAGATGTCGCTCAGCACCCAGAACAGGCACATCAGCCAGGCGAAGAACAGGAAGAACTCGAACAGGGCCAGCAGGAACGAGCCGTTGTCGTCGAACATCGGGCACCTCTCGGGGTAGCAGTCGGCGTGGTGCGTCAGGAGCGGCCCTTGGCCGGGAGCACCACCGTCGGTCGAACACTCGCGCAGATCCGGGGGACCCGCGTCCTCCGGATGGGATGAAGCCTCGCAGTCGGCGCCGGTCGCCGCAATGGCGGTCGCTGCCTAGACTCCCCGAAGGAGGCAGGGTGGACCAGACGGCACAGCAGGCGAGAGCGAGCAGCACGCTCAACGCGGGTGCCCTCCGCACTCCCACGGTGCGCCGCACGCGACTGCTGGCCCGGCTGTCGGCCGCATCCACGCCCGCCGTGGTCATCAGTGCCGCGGCCGGGTCCGGGAAGTCGACGCTGGCGGCCCAATGGTCCGCGGCCGACGATCGGCCGCACGCCACCCGTGCCCTCGCCCCCCACCTCGACGACGCCGCTGCCCTTGCGGGGCTGCTGGTCGACGCCCTCGAGCAGGTCGGCCCTCTTGCACCCCACACCCGAGCCGCCATCACGGCGGCAGAGCCAGCGTTCTCCGCGATCGTGCTGCCTGCCATCACCGAGCTCACGCGCTCGCGCCCGGATCCGTTCGTCCTCGTCCTCGATGACGCCCACCTCCTGCAGGACCCGATGTGCCATGCCCTGCTGGAGGCGGTCTGCGACGGGCTGCCCGCGAGATCGACCCTCGCGCTGGTGACGCGCGACGCGGCGCCGGCGTGGATGGGGCGCGCCCGTGCCGAGGGCCGCCTGACCGAGATCCGCGACCTCGCCTTCGACGACGAGGAGGCCAGCCGCCTGTTCGCAAAGATGGACGTCGCCGTCGACGCGCCGTCGCTGACCGCGTCGCTGGCCGCGAGCGAGGGCTGGGCGGTCGGCCTGTACCTGGCCGCACTGGCACGACGCGACGGCGACGGCGCGTCGGCTCCCGGCGACTTCCGCCGCTACATCGGTGACTACCTGCGGTCGCAGGTCCTGGACCCCCTCGACCCGCCGACCCGGGAGTTCCTCGTGCGGACCGCGGTCCTCGAGGAGTTGACCGGTCCCCTCGGCGCCGCTGTCACGCAGCGGACAGACGCCGAGGCGCTGCTGGCCGACCTGAGCCGTCGCATCCAGCTCGTCATCGAACTCGATGGCGAGCCTCGGCGGTTCCGCTACCACCACCTGCTGGCCGACCACCTCCGCCAGGAGCTGCAGTCGACGGACCCCACGGCCGCGGCAACCGTGCTCGCGCGAGCCGCGACCTGGTGCGCGGACCACGGCGAACTCGACCGCGCGATCCGCTACGCGAAGGCGAGCGGGGACCTGGCACTCACGGGACGCCTCGTGTGGTCGGGCATCATCCCCTGCATCGGTTCGGGCCGGCCCGACCGCCTGCGCTCGTGGCTGAGCGACCTGCCCGATGGGCACCTGGCCTCGGATCCATGGCTCGCGCTCGCCGCGAGCTGGCTGGCCCTGCAGGAGGGTGACGGCGCACGCACGCAGCGGTGGACGCTGGTCGCCGAGCGGCATGCCGGTCGCGCCTGGGCCGAGCAGGCCGCCACCGACGAGTTCGCGGCCTCGCTCGCGACGCTGAGGGTGTTGATCGGCATGCCGCTGGCGGAGGCCGTCACGCTGGCGACCCGTGCCCTGGCCGGGCTTCCGGCGGACTCGCAGTTCCGCGCTCCCGCGGCGTGGCTGCGCGGCGTGGCCCAGGTGCTCCTCGGGCACGTCGAGGAGGGAACCGCGAGCATCGTCGAGTCCCGCAGGTACGCAGACGCGCTCGACGTGCCGGTGATCCGCGCCGATGCCCTCGCCTTCCTGGGCGTCCTGGCGATCCTGGGCGGCGAGCGCGATGCCGGCGTGCGGCAGATCCGGGAGGCGGTGGGCCTCGTCGACGAGTTCGAGCTCGACCGCCTCGCCACCAGCGCGCACACCGTCACCGCGCAGGCCCTGGCACTGGCGACCGCCGGCGACCGGCGGGCCGCGGAGGCGGCGCTGGCCAAGGCGCGACGGCTCAGCACCCTGACCGACGGCATCGCACCGTGGTTCGCCGTGCTGGGCCGGCTCATCCAGTCCCGGACCGCCCTGCTCCTGGGCGACGGCGCCACGGCCCGGGTCCTCGTCGACGAGGGCGCCCGGCTCATGAGCGCCGACCTCGCTGGCACGCTGGCCGAGGTGATCCTCGACGAGACCCGTGCCCTGCTGCAGTCGGCCGCGTTCAGCGGCGGCTCGGCCGTGGCGCTGACGTCGGCCGAACTGCGCGTCCTGCAGTACCTGCCCAGCCACCTCAGCTTCCCGCAGATCGGCGCGCACCTGTTCCTGTCGCAGAACACCATCAAGACCCACGCGCTGGCCATCTATCGCAAGTTCGGGGTCAGCTCCCGCGGCGAGGCCGTGGAGCGCGCACGTCAGCTGGGCCTCGTCGAGCCGCCCGCGCACGACTGACCGCGTTCATCCGCTTGGGATGACGCCGTCGTCCCCGCGAGGCGCTGCAATGGAGCCGCAGCACGTCTCCGGCCGGAGACCCCACCCTCGGAGGCGGTCGTGCCCACGGACACCCGCAAGGTCGAGTCTCTTCTGGGGGCGCACCGGCTGGCCGGCCGGCACTTCACCGCGGGCGGCATCACGAGCTTCGTGCGCGAGGAGGGCCAGGGCGAGCCCGTCGTCCTGATGCACGGCCTGCCGGTCTCCAGCTTCCTGTACCGCAAGGTGATCCCGCGTCTGGCCGCGCGCGGCTTCCGCGCCGTCGCCTTCGACCTGCCCGGTCTCGGCCTCGCCGATCGAGCCCCCGACGCCGACTACAGCATCCGCGGCCTCGCCGACTTCACCGCAGCGGCCATCGACGCGCTCGGCATCGACCGCTTCCACCTGGTGGTGCACGATGCCGGCGGCCCGATCGGCTTCGAGGCGGTGTCGTCCATCCCGGACCGGGTGATGTCGCTGACCGTGCTGAACACCATGCTGAGCGTGGGCCATACCCCCTTCCCAGGCGAGGTGTACGGCCGCTTCTCCGATCGCTTCCGCGGTGTCCTCACGTCCCCACGGCTGTTCCTCGCCCTCATGCGTCGCGTGGGCATCGACGACACGTCTGCGGTGTCCGCCGAGGAGATCGACGTGCATCGCCGACTGCTGCTCGACGCCGACCAGGGCGCCGCGTACCTGCGCATCATGCGCGGGCTGCGCACTGCGGACGTCGGCCCCTGGCACGACGCTGTCGACTGTCGGTTCGCCCCCTACCCCGTCGACATCGCGTGGGGCGGCCGCGATCCGATCCTGTCGCTGCGCCGGTTCGGGTGGCCGATGCTCGCCGCCAGCCACCGGCCGTCGATGTCGCTCATCCGCGGCAAGCACTACCTCCAGGAGGACCGACCCGACGAAGTCGTGGACGTGATCGTCCGCAACGCCTGCCGAGCGCACATCCCGTCCCACGCCGAGGAGACCGCATGAAGCACCCCACTGGATGGATCGTCGGAGCAGGGGCCGCACTGCTCGCCCTGTCGGCGTGCACGTCGTCGCCGTCCGGGTCGCCAGCGACGCCCGGCGGTGCGACGCCCGTCGAGGAGGCGACGGCCGCCGTCACGACCGCCGGCACCGATGGGAGCAGCACCTGCCCGCAGGTCTTCGACGCCTCGACGGCGGACTTCTACCCGATCCAGCCGAGCTTCTCGGCGGGGTACACCGCGGCGGCCCAGCACCTGAGCAGCGCCACGGAGGACTGGGCGTACGTCGTCGAGGGCGACTTCCCGTACTCCAACTGGATGGCGTGGTACCTGTACACCGCGAAGGGGGTCCCGGTGTTCAAGTTCTCCGACTCGGCCATCACTCCGGACGAGGGCTCGACGAATCCGTTCGTCGACGGCAATCCCATCCTCGCGCCCACGCGCGGTTACCACCTCTACTTCATGCCGAGCAGCACTCCCGACAGCGTCGTGACGGCGATGCAGAAGGAGGGCAAGAACGTCGCGCTCCTCCCGTCGTCGCAGACCACTCCAGATGTCGTGATGGTCAGCCGCAGCTACTGGCCGTTCTCCAACGACGGGCTCGGCGACTACGACCGGTTCGGCTACGGCGGCCCCACCAGCACGCCGTCGCCGACGATCACGGCGTACCTGACCGACTCCACGACCGGCGAGCTGACCGACACCCCGGTCGATGACTGCAGCGCCCAGAGCGCCCTGCCCAAGAGGGTCTGGTACGACGCGGACACCAAGAGCCCGGTCATCACCTTCGCCGATGCCCCGGTGCCCACGCAGCAGGAGATCGGCGACATCCCGCACTTCCTCGTGCAGACCGGCTCCTTCTCCGGCAGCGCCGGCTCGGAGTTCCCGCCCGCCCCGGAGCCGGACGAGGTGCAGTTCTACCGCGACGTCGCGGCCCATGCACCCTTCGCCGACGTCCAGTCGGCGCCGGCCCCCGGCGACCCGCCGGACGCCTGCGGCGGTTACGTGTTCGCGAACCTGCCGAACGACGTGGTCTCCCTCGTGCACATCCCCGACGTGCCGTCGTTCCCCGACTACCGGGGTGCCACCGCAACGACGCTCAACAACTCCAGCGACGACGAGGTCCAGTTCTACAGCGCCGTCATCTACGGCGGCACGAAGCAACTCGACGCCTACGGCACGCTCGACAACTCGCAGCTGGGCAACCGGCAGTTGAAGCAGGGAAAGGACGGCAGCGCGACCATCGTGCTCTACCCGAATGAGGCGTCAGAGGACGAGATCGCGAAGATCGACGCCGTCGTGCAGGCCAACGGCTGGAACCTGCTCAAGAGCGGCGTGCAGACGGCGATCGCCCCGAACCTGCTCGTGATCCGCGAGAAGGGGCAGAACTCGCAGTGGAAGAACGCCCTCAGCGCCAACGACGTCACGCAGGGCGCGCCGTGCCCACAGTCGGCGGACCCCTCGCTCCCGCTCCCGCAGGACCCGCCCAGCGCTCAGGTGACGCAGTTCAACGGGATGGGCCTCACCGCACCGCAGGGCCAGAACTGCACCGTCGACGAGTTCCTCTCCGGCGCCTGCCTGGCGGCGTTCGCGAAGCAGCTGCGCGCAGACGGGGCGCAGTGGTCAGCCACCGACGCTGAGGCGCCGACGCAGAAGTCGCCCTAGCGACGCCGGCGGATCGTCAGCCCGACGCCCACCGGGGATCGAGCAGCGTCAGCAGGAAGGTGCCCGGCTCGCGCGCCAGCACCGCATGCGGCAGGCGAGCGCCGAGGTGGATCACCCCGCCCGGCACGAGATCGACGGTGCGACCAGCAGCCGTGACCTCGAAGCGGCCCGACAGCGCCTGGATGAGCACCGGCACGGCGGCCGTGTGCTCGGAGAGCTCCTGTCCGGCGTCGAAGGCGAAGAGCACGACGGTGGCGCCGTCGGCCTTCAGCACGGTGCGGGACACCGTGCTCTCCGGCGTGATCGTCACGAGGTCGGCGACCTGGGCCACATCGGTCATCGTCGGCTCGGCGTCGGTGCTCATCGGTGCGTCTCCCTTCGTCGCGTTCACGGTAGTGCGAGCCAGGCGGCCGGCGAACCGGGCTCACCCTCGCCGGCGGTGACGACGACGAGGCCGTCGGCGTCGGCCAGGCCCCGGAGCATGCCGGAGCCGATGTGGTCGACCGGCACGGCACGCCCGTCGGACAGCCGGCACGGCACGAGCCGAGTCTTCGCGCCGTGCGTCGCCACGTAGCCGCCGAGGGCGACCTCCGGCAGCGCGGCCAGCGGGCGCCCGGCAAGGCCGTCGAGCAGCGGCTGGCCCAGTGTCAGGAGCGCGACGATCGCCGCCAGCGGGTTGCCCGGCAGGCCCACCAGCCGGAGGCCCGTGGCCCACGCGGCGAGCAGCATCGGGTGCCCCGGGCGGCACGCCACCTGGTCCACGAGGATCGATCCGCCACTCGCGGCGACCGCGGCGTGCAGGTGGTCGACGGGGCCGGCCGCGGTGCCGCCAGTCGTGACGACGAGGTCGACGTCCTCGTCGACGAGCGCCGACACGAGGGAGTCGAGCGCGTCCGGCACATGACGCGTCTCCACCAGCTCGGCACCCAGCCGTGAGAGCCAGCCCGGCACCTGCGGTCCGAGGCTGTCGCGGACGCGGCCGTCGACGGGCAGCCCCTGCGTCAGCAGTTCGTCGCCGAGGACGAGCACGCGTACCCGCGGTCGACGCACCACCGCCACCTCGTCGTGGCCGGCGGCAGCGGCCAGACCGATTCGCGCGGGGGTGAGGATGACGCCCGACGGCACGAGCGTCTCGCCGGCTCGGGCCTCGTCACCTGCGGACCGGATGTCGCGCCCGGGGCGCAGGCGACCGCTGATGCGCCCGTCGCCGTCGACGATCCCGTCCTCGTGACGCAGCACGCCCTCGGCGCCGTCGGGCACGACAGCGCCGGTGGCGATGACGACGCCCTTGCCGGCCACCAGCGCGATGTCGCCAGCGCGCTGCCCGCGAGCACCTCGCCCACGACGGTCCACGGGCCGTCACCGGCGACCGCCCAGCCGTCCATGGCCGAGACCGGCAGCGGAGGCAGCGGGATCAGGGCGGTGACCGGCGCCGCCGTCACGAGTCCGTGCGCGTCGGCGAGCCGCACGCGCACCACCGGCAGCCGTTCGACGCTGGCGTGCGCGGCTCGCGCGCGCGTCGTGCCAACTCGGCTCGGTGAGGGTCACGACCCCACCTTCTCCCATCCCCGGCGTGGGGCGCGAGCGCCGGTGCCGTGGGGCCCGCGGTCGCGGTAGACGACGTACGGACGGAAGAGGTAGCCGACCGGCGCGCTGAACGCATGGACGAGCCGCGTGAAGGGCCAGATGAGGAAGAGCAGCATCCCCGCCACAGCGTGGATCTGGAACGACGGCGGCGACTCCGCCATCAGTTCCGGCTGCGGGTCGAGCAGGAAGATCGAGCGGAACCAGGGCGACACCGTCTCCCGGTAGTTGTACCCGTCACCGATCACCCCCGACCCGACGATGGTCGTCACCAGGCCCAGACAGATGGCCGCCATGAGGAACACGTACATCGTCTTGTCATTCCGGGTCGTCGCAGCCAGCACCGACCCCGTCGTCCGTCGGCGGTAGATGAGCATCGAGATGCCGACGAGCGTGCAGATGCCGGCCACGGCCCCGATGCCCACGGCCATCAGGTGATACGCGTCCTCGCTCAGTCCGGCGGCGTTCGTCCAGTCCTCCGGGATGAGCAGGCCGACGATGTGCCCGACAAGGACGGCGAGGATGCCGATGTGGAAGATCGGGCTGGCGAAGCGCATCAGCCGGCGTTCGTAGATCTGGCTCGACCGGGTGGTCCACCCGAACTTGTCGTAGCGGTAGCGCCAAATCGTGCCGGTGAGGAACACCGCGATTGCGATGTAGGGCAGGGCCACCCACAGCAGGATCTCGGATGCGGTCATCGACGTGCTCCCATCGAGTCGGCTCCGCTGCTGATGCCGAACGGCTCGAGCCCGACGGCCTCGGCCGGCGGTCCGGCGGCGGCGAGCTGCGCCATCCGTTCCCGGATCTGCGGCGTGATCGCCGGGAGGGTCGCCACGACCGCGTCGAGCACGTGCGCGTATCCGGACCCGAGGGTGGCGAGGGCGTCCCGCAGGAGGTGGATGGGCACCGAGTGCTCAGCGAGCAGCGCGTCACCGGTCAGCCGGTCCCCGACGGCCGCGAACTCCAGCACCACCGCGAGGTGGTCGGCCAGCTCGACCGTGCCCGCGTCGAAGCCGGACTCCAGGTATGCCTGCTTGAACCGGAGGATGGCGCGGCCGCGATTGCGGGTGTCACCGTCGGTCCAGTACGTGAGGTAGGGACAGGCCTTGCGCTTCATGTCGAAGGTCGCCACGTAGTGGGCCTCGACCTCTCGCAGCGGCGTGGCCTCCAGATAGTCGAGGAAGGACCGCAGCGGCCGAGCGAATTCGGCTGGCAGTTCGTCGGTTACGGCCGCGATGGCGTCCAGCCGGGCAAGGAGCGCCTCGTCGGGATACCAGAGCAACCAGGAGGCGGCCAACCGCGTCGCCGCCACGTCGGCGGCGTTTCTCATGTCACGCGTCATCAGCATCTCCCGAGGTCCCCCAGCTGCGCAGGTTCATCCGCACCGAGTCGAGCGGGATGAGCACCTCAGCGGTCTGCCGCTGCTTCAGAGCGTGGAACGTCTCCACCGCCACCGGGACGGGACGCCCGGATGACTGGCCGAACGGACCGGAGGAGTGACTGTCGTCACCCTCGTAGTCCACCGCGCAGGCGAGCTCCTCCAGGTCGCGCGCCGTCTCGGCGTGCGCCTTCGGGATCACGTACCGGTCCTCGTACTTCGCTATCGCCAGAAGCCGGTACATCTCGTACACCTCCTCCTCCGTCATCCCGACGGAGGCCGGGATGTCGGCTCGCGGCTCCCTCCCCAAGTTGACGTCGCGCATGTATGAGCGCATCGCGGCGAGCTTGCGCAGGGAGGCCTTCACCGGGCCGGGGTCACCCGCCGAGAACAGCTCGGCGAGGTACTCGATCGGGATCCTCAACGAGTCGAGCGCTCCGAACAGGTTGTCCGCGTCCTCGGCGTCGTTGCCGGTATCGCGCAGGGCGTCGACGACCGGGGACAGCGGGGGGATGTACCAGACCATCGGCATCGTCCGGTACTCCGGATGCAGGGGCAGGGCGACGTTGTAGACCTTCGCCAGCTTGTACACGGGTGAGCGGCGAGCGGCGTCGAGCCAGTCGGCGGGGATGCCATCGCGGAGGGCGGCCTCCTGGACAGCCGGGTCCTCCGGGTCCAGCAGCAGATCGAGCTGCGCGGCCAGCAGCGCGTGCTCGTCCTCCACCGATGCCGCCGCGGTCACCTTGTCGGCGTCGTACAGGAACAGGCCGATGTAGCGCAGCCGGCCGACGCAGGTCTCGGAGCAGACGGTGGGCAGCCCCACCTCGATGCGCGGGTAGCACATCGTGCACTTCTCGGCCTTGCCTGTCTTGTGGTTGAAGTACACCTTCTTGTACGGGCACCCGGTCACGCACATGCGCCAGCCGCGGCACTGGTCCTGGTCGACGAGGACGATCCCGTCCTCCGACCGCTTGTACATCGCGCCAGAGGGGCAGGCGGCGACGCACGCCGGGTTGAGGCAGTGCTCGCAGATGCGCGGCAGGTAGAACATGAAGGCCTGCTCGAACTCCATCTTGACGCGGTCGCCGACCTGGTCGCGGATCTTGACCAGGACGGGGTCGCTGGGCGCGAGCTCGGGTCCGCCGGCCAGGTCGTCGTCCCAGTTCGCCGACCACTCGATCTTCATCGGCTGGCCCGTGATGAGCGAGCGGGGCCGCGCGACCGGCGTGTGCTCGCCCAGCGGTGCGGAGATCAGCGTGTCGTACTCGTAGGTCCACGGCTCGTAGTAGTCCGCGAGCGTCGGCAGATTGGGATTGCTGAAGATCTGGCCGAGCCGGCGAAAGCGCCCGCCGGACCGCAGCCTGAGCTTGCCCCGCTTGACCTTCCAGCCGCCCTTCCACTTCTCCTGGTCCTGGTAGGTGCGCGGATACCCCTGACCCGGCCGGGTCTCGACGTTGTTGAACCACACGTACTCGACACCGGCACGGTTCGTCCACGCCTGCTTGCACGTGACCGAGCAGGTATGACAGCCGATGCACTTGTCGAGGTTCATCACCATCGCCATCTGAGCCATGACCCGCATCAGTACTCGACCTCCTGCGAACGGCGGCGGATCACGGTGATCTCGTCGCGCTGGTTGCCCGTCGGCCCCAGGTAGTTGAACGCGAAGGACAGCTGGGCGTAGCCGCCGACGATGTGGCTGGGCTTGATGAGCAGCCGGGTGAGTGAGTTGTGGATACCGCCACGCTTCTTCGACGTCTCGGTTATCGGCACGTCCACCGTGCGGTCCTTGGCGTGGTACATGAACACCGTGCCCGCCGGCATCCGGTGCGACACGATCGCCCGGGCGGCGACCACGCCGTTGCGGTTGTACGACTCGACCCACTCGTTGTCCTTGACCCCGATGGTCGCCGCGTCCTGCGGACTCATCCAGATCTCCGGCCCACCGCGGGACAGCGAGAGCATGAACAGGTTGTCCTGGTACTCCGAGTGAATCGACCACTTCGAGTGCGGCGTCAGGTAGCGCACGGTCACCTCCGCACCCTCGCCGAGGTGCTGGTTCCCGTCGAGCCGGTGGAGGTTCAGGGGTGGACGGAAGATGGGCATGTTCTCGCCGAGCTCGCTCATCCAGTCGTGGTCGAGGAAGAAGTGCATGCGGCCGGTGAGCGTGTGCCACGGCTTCAGTTGCTCGACGTTGATGGCGAAGGCGGTGTAGCGCCGGCCGCCATGCTCGCTGCCGGACCACTCGGGGCTGGTGATGACGGGTACCGGACGGGCCTGCGTGTCGGGGAAGGTGATGCGCTTGCCCTCGTCCTCCTCGGCCAGGAACGCCAGGCGCTGACCCGTTCGCTTCTCGACCGCCCGGAAGCCCTGCACCGCGAGCCGGCCGTTCGTCGTGCCGGACAGCGCCAGGATCGTCTCGCAGGCGTGCACGTCGGTGACCAGCGATGGTCTCCCGGCCGCCGGACCGTCAGGGATCACGCCGTTCTTGCCGGCCAGGACGGCGATCTCCTCCGTCGGGGAGAACGGGACTCCCTTCGTCACCATGCCGACGGTCTCGGCCAGCGGTCCGAGAGCCGACATCTTGGCGCCGATCGCGGTGTAGTCCCGTTCGACCACCACGAAGCGCGGCGCCGTCTGTCCGGGGATGAGGTCGACCTCTCCGGCCTTCCAGTCACGGACGACGCCCCCGGGGACGGCCATCTCGTCGGCAGTGTCGTGCAGCAGGGGACGGCGACCAGGTCGCGACGGACATCGAGGTGGCCGGGCGCGAGGTCGGAGACCCGTCGGCCGAGGGCCTGGAAGATGTCGTAGTCGCTCTTCGTCTCCCACGGTGGGTCGATCGCCGGGGTGAAGGCGTGCACGAACGGGTGCATGTCGGTCGACGAGAGGTCGTGCTTCTCGTACCAGGTGGCGGCCGGCAGCAGGATGTCGCCGAACAGGCCGGTGCTGGTCATGCGGAAGTCGATGCTCACGAGCAGGTCGAGCTTCCCCTCCGGGGCCTCGTCACGCCACGTGACGTCGCGCGGCCGCTCGTCCTCAGGGGTCTCGACGGCTCGCACCGAGTTGTCGGTGCCCAGCAGGTGCTTGAGGAAGTACTCGTTGCCCTTGCTCGACGAGCCCAGCAGGTTCGCGCGCCACACCGTCAGGACGCGTGGCCAGTTCGCCTCCGCGTCGGGATCCTCGATGGCGAAGCGCATCGCGCCCGACGTCAGCTGCTCGGTCACGTAATCGGCCGGGGCCTGCCCTGCCGCCTCGGCCTGGTCGGCGATGTCGAGGGGGTTGCGGTCGAACTGCGGGTAGGACGGCATCCAGCCGGAGCGCGCCGATTGCGCCATCGTGTCGATCATCGACTGACCGACGAAGCGCCCCTCACCAAGGGGCGTGGCTAGCAGGTCGGCTCCGAGGCGGTCGTAGCGCCACTGGTCGGTCTGGACGTACCAGAAGCCGGTACCGATCATCTGCCTCGGCGGTCGCGACCAGTCCAGGCCGAAGGCCAGCTGCGCCCATCCCGTGACGGGTCGGCACTTCTCCTGCCCGACGTAGTGCGCCCAGCCTCCACCGTTGACGCCCTGCGTGCCGGTGAGGGTGGTGAGGGCCAGAAAGGTGCGGTAGATCGTGTCGGAGTGGAACCAGTGATTGGTACCCGCGCCCATGAGGATCATCGACCGCCCGCCGGAGTCCTCCGCGTTCTGCGCGAACTCACGGCCGATGCGCTCGGCGAGGGCTGCGGGGACGCCGGTGATCTCCTCCTGCCACGCCGGCGTGTACGGCTCGGGGTCGTCGTAGCCGGTCGGCCACTGGCCGGGCAGTCCGTCGCGCGCGACGCCGTACTGGGCGAGCAGGAGGTCGAACACGGTGGTGACAAGCCGTTCGCCCGATGCGGTGGCGAGCCGGGCCGCCGGAACCCCTCGGCGGTGGATGCCGCCGCCCTCGTTCTCGGCCTGCCCCACGTCGAAGCGCGGCAGCAGCACCTCGACGTTCTCGGTGGCATCGGCGCCGTGCAGCGACAGGGCGGGGTCGACGCCTTCGAGGTCGAGGTTCCACTTGCCCATCCCGGACTCGTGGAAGCGGAAGCCGAGGGATCCGTTGGGTACGTGCGGCAGGCCCGTCGTCGAGTCGACGAGCACCGTCTTGAAAGCGGCACCCTCGGTGCTGTCGCCGAGGTCGGCGGCCGTCACGAACTTGTCCGGCACCCAGGCGCCGTCCTTCTCCCGCAGCGTGACGAGGAAGGGAAGGTCGCTGTACTTCTTCACGTAGTCGACGAACCTCGGCACCTGACGGCGGATGAAGAACTCCGTCAGGATGACGTGACCCATGGCCATGGCCAGGGCTCCGTCGGTCCCCGGATGGGGGGACATCCACTCGTCCGCGAACTTGGTGTTGTCGGCGTAGTCGGGCGACACGGTCACGACCTTCTGGCCGCGGTAGCGCGCCTCCGCCATGAAGTGCGCGTCCGGCGTTCGGGTGACGGGGACGTTGGAGCCCCACATGATCAGGTAGGCCGCGTTCCACCAGTCGGCGGACTCGGGGACGTCGGTCTGGTCGCCGAACACCTGCGGTGAGGCCACGGGCAGGTCGGCGTACCAGTCGTAGAAGGAGAGCATCGAGCCGCCCATGAGGCTGATGAAGCGCGCGCCGGCGGCATGGGAGGCCATCGACATGGCCGGGATGGGCGAGAAGCCGAACACCCGGTCGGGGCCGTGGGCCTTGATGGTGTGGACGTGTGCCGCGGCGATGATCTCGTTGACCTCGGCCCACGACGACCGCACCAGCCCGCCTTTGCCGCGGGCGCGCTGGTAGCGGCGGCGCGTCGCCGGGTCGTCGACGATCGAGGCCCACGCGTCGACCGGGTCGGCGTGGAGGACACGGGCGGCGCGGTAGGCCTCGAGCAGGACGCCGCGGACGTAGGGATATCGGACGCGGGTGGGCGAGTAGGTGTACCAGGAGAACGCGGCGCCGCGCGGGCAGCCGCGCGGCTCGTACTCGGGGCTGTCGGGGCCGACGCTGGGGTAGTCGGTCTGCTGGGTCTCCCAGGTGATGATGCCGTCCTTGACGTACACCTTCCACGAGCACGAGCCCGTGCAGTTGACGCCGTGCGTGCTGCGGACGACCTTGTCGTGGCTCCACCGGTCACGGTAGAAGGCGTCGCCCTCCCGGCCGCCGGTCTTCGTCACGGTGCGCAGGTCGGGAGACACGCGACCGGGGGTGAAGAAGCGTCCGGCCCGGACGAGGAACTCGGCGGTGGCGGTGCTGGTGCTCTCGGTCGTAGTCACGACGTCAGTCCCTCCACGGACGTGACGAGGCCGTCCTCGTCGGTGGTGATGGTTCGAGCGGGAGTGATGTCCGGGCGGCGTAGACGGGCCACGCACACGCCGCGCCTGGCCCACACGTCCATCGCCTCGACGGTGACCGGCTGTCCGGTCTGCTTGAGCAGCCGGGAGACCAAGGAGGTGTGGATGTCGCAGATGACGGGGTGATCGTCGACGAGGTCCGCGTACGGACAGGAGGTGACGGCGATCGCATCACCGATCGGGCTGACGGTGGCCTGGAAGCCGAGGCGGTTCAGCGCGTCGGTGGCCTCGCGGACCGCATCGTCGGGGGTATGTGCGATGGGCAGGCTCGGCAGCGCCTGGGCCCAGCGCTCGGCGGCGCCCTCGGCCAGCTCCGGGTCGTGGATGCTGCCGAGCTGGGCCGAGAGGGCCTCCGCGAGGAACTGGTACGGCGACGCCTTCGGCACGGCACCTCGGTACAGCCATCGCGGCCGCCCGCGGCCGTGCACGTCGGCCGGCTCGCGGGTGATCGTCTCGCTGGCCAGCAGCACGTCGAGATGGCCGCGCACGGTGTTCGCGTGCAGGCCGGTGGCCTCGACGATCTGCTCCACCGTGACTGGCGTCAGGGCGGTGTCGACGACCAGCTGGATGCGACTGCGGCTCTCGTGCACGGCCCCGGTCTCGCTCATGGAGGTATTTCTACCACACCGAACCTTCTTTTTTCATAAACACCGGGAAAAACAATTCAATGTGCTTTAATCAGGTTCCGTGACTACTGAAACCCACGAGAAGGGCCGCACCGCGGTCCTGGCCTGGTCCACCGCCGGCTTCACCCTGATGTTCGCCGTGTGGCTGATGTTCGGGGTGCTGGGCATCCCCATCCGTGAGGAGTTCGGCCTCACCGACGTGCAGCTCGCGTGGCTCACCGCGCTGGCCGTCCTCAACGGGGCCATCTGGCGCCTGCCCGCCGGCATCGCCGCGGACCGTTACGGCGGCAAGCGTGTCTTCGTGACCATGCTGGCGGTCACCGCCGTGCCGGCCTACCTCGTGTCGCAGGCCACCTCGTACGCCTGGCTGCTCGTGTGCGCCTTCCTCGTCGGCTTCGCGGGCAACTCCTTCAGCGTCGGCATCGCCTGGGTCAGCGCCTGGTGGCCGCAAGGCCGCCAGGGCTTCGCGCTCGGCGTCTTCGGCGCCGGCAACGTGGGCGCATCGCTCACCAAGTTCATCGGGCCCGCACTCATCGCAGCCGTCCCCGCGGCCGGCCTGCTGGGCGGCTTCGTCCCGGGCGGCTGGCGCTTCGTGCCCTTCCTCTACATGGTGCTGCTCGTCCTGATGGCCGTCGGCATGTGGCTGTGGACGCCCCATCGCGAGATCACCCCGAGCAGGGGTCGCACCATCGGGTCCATGCTCAGTCCGCTGAGGCACATGCGGGTCTGGCGCTTCAGCCTCTACTACGTGGTGGTGTTCGGGGCCTACGTCGCACTCGCGGCGTGGCTGCCCAAGTACTACGTCGACGTCTACGGCCTCGAGCTCAGCCAGGCCGCCCTGCTGACCGCCCTCTTCATCTTCCCCGCGTCGCTGCTGCGGCCGTTCGGCGGCTGGCTGTCGGACCGCCTCGGCGCCCGTCGCGTCATGTACTACACGTTCGTCGTCATGCTGCTGGCCTCAGGCGTGCTGATGATGCCGTACGGGTACATCGTCCTGAACAACCCGGACGGCACGAGCAGCCAGGTGATGCCCTGGAGCGTGGGCGTGGTGCTGTTCACGTTCCTCGTGTTCACCATGGGTTGCGCGATGGGCATCGGCAAGGCCGCCGTCTACAAGCACATCCCCGAGTACTTCCCGAACGACGTGGGCGCGGTGGGCGGCCTCGTGGGCACCCTCGGCGCCCTGGGCGGCTTCTTCCTGCCGCTGCTGTTCGCCTACACCAACGACTGGACTTCGCTTCCTCAGTCGACGTTCTTCGTCATCTTCGTCGTGACCGCGATCGCCGCGATATGGATGCACACGACCGTCATCTCGATCATGCACATGGCCACCCCTGAGCTCGCCAACAAGTTCGAGCACGACCACCACGCACCGCTGACGGAGGAAGCACCCTTCGTCGACACCGACGACCTCGAGAAGACTGGAGCCGACCGATGAGCACCTCGACACCGCAGCGCAAGGGCTCGGACTGGCTCCCCGCCTGGGACCCCGAGGACCAGGCCACCTGGGACAGTGGCCGCGCGTGGAAGACCCTGTGGGTCACCACTTTCGCCCTCACCCTCGGGTTCATCACCTGGTTCCTCGCCTCGGCGATCGCACCCAAGCTCACCAGCATCGGGTTCGACCTCAGTGAGGGCCAGCTGTACTGGCTCATCGCTATGCCGGGCCTGGCCGGAGGCACGCTGCGCCTGATCTGGACGTTCCTGCCGCCCATCCTCGGGACGCGCAAGCTGGTGACGCTCACCACTGCCCTGTTCCTCGTGCCGCTGATCGGCTGGGGCCTCGCAGTCCAGAACCCCGAGACCCCCTACGCCGTTCTGCTCCTCCTGGGCGCTCTGGCCGGCATCGGTGGAGGGGCCTTCTCCGGCTTCATGCCCAGCACGTCGTACTTCTTCCCGCGCGCCAAGCAGGGAACAGCGCTTGGACTGCAGGCGGGTATCGGCAACTTCGGCGTCAGCGCCGTCCAGTTCGTGACGCCCTGGATCATCGGGTTCGCCCTCATCGGCGGCGCATCACAGCTCATGACGAACAAGGACACCGGAGCCGCCAAGGAGGTCTGGTACCAGAACGCAGGGTACGTCTGGGTGCCGTTCGTCATCGTCGCCGTGATCCTCGCGTGGTTCCTCCTGCGCAGCGTGCCGGTGCAGGCTCGCGGCCTGCGCGACCAGCTCGACATCTTCCGCAACAAGCACACCTGGATCATGACCTACCTCTACGTCATCACCTTCGGCACGTTCTCCGGCCTCGCGGCGGGCTTCGCGCTGCTCATCAACAACCTCTACGGCACGAAGGTGTTCGGCGACGCCGGCATCGACCCGGTGAAGTACGCCTTCCTCGGCGCGCTGATCGGCTCCGCCGCCCGCGTCATCTCCGGCCCCATCGCCGACCGCGTGGGTGGCGGACGCCTGACCGTCCTCGCGACAGTGGGCATCTCCCTGGCCTCGCTCTACACGGTCTTCCAGCTCTCGCCGACCTCGGCCGACCAGTTCCCGCAGTTCCTCTACGGGATGCTGGCAATCTTCCTGTTCGCCGGCGTGGGCAATGCGAGCACCTTCAAGCAGATGCCGATGATCTTCGAGCGTCGCCAGGCGGGCGGCGTGATCGGGTGGACGTCGGCGATTGCCGCGTACGGGCCCTTCATCTTCGGCGTCATGCTCGCGTACGTCTCCCCCGTCCTGTTCTTCGCCCTGGGCGTGGGGTTCGCGCTCGTCGCAGGCATCGTCTCCTGGTACTTCTACGCGCGCCCGGGCGCCGAGAAGCCCTGCTGATCCCGGCGGTACCTGGCCGCACCCCCCGCTCGAAGCCCGATCGCGCTCCGGGTTGCAGGTCTTGACGCTGCTGCTAGGTTTCACGAAAGCACAAAAGGGACGGCAGCACAGCGTCCTCCTACTCGACGGGACGGGGCCGCCGGATGGCCAGGTTGGTTCTCCATACACGCGAAGGCCACGCCCGACGCCTGGCGCAGGTCATGATCGCCGGGGCCTCGAGTGCACTCCTGTTCGTGACGGTCGGCGCCGCGACAGCGTCGGCGTACGACCGGGACGACAACGGCTGGGACCGCCCGCACTCAGGGGGCGACTGGGACCACACGTGGAACCACCCGAGTCCTCGGCCCGAGCCGAGCCACGACGATGACGACGACGATTCCTGCGACACGGCATCCACGCTGCGCCACCGCGATGACGACCCGGAGGAGTGCCCCCCTCCGCCGCCCCCGCCCCCGCCGCCGGACAATCCGCCGCCCCCGCCGCCCCCGCCGCCGCCGCCCGTCGAGCAGGGCCGCACCCCTGACCCGGCTCCGGCGCAGTTCGTGGCGCCGGTCCAGCCCGCCATCCGCGTCGACGGCTACCTGTCGTGCGGCGGCTCCGCCACCGAGGCCGGTGACCTCGACGTTCCCCGTGTCTCGCTGACTCGGCTCGACGATGCCGTCCCCGGGGCCACCTGCGAGCCCCTGCCCTACACCCTGACCACGGATACCGACTCACTGACGTTCCACAAGACCGGCGCCGACGCCGCCCAGTTCGTCCTCACCGTCGAGTGGCAGACCGCGCTCGAGCCGCCGGCCAAGACCGACACCTTCGTCGACTTCGAACTGGTGCCCGGCTTCGAGGTTCTGATGCCCACCTGCCCGACCGCCGTCCGCGCACCCGGATCCGGCGACCTGGTCGGGCTCTCGGGGCTGACCGACTTCACTCCCGCGGCCCTCGCTGCCCTGGGCATCGTCGACCAGGACGGTGTGGCGGACAACGACATCACGCAGTTCGCGTGCGTCGGATCGCGCTACAGCCAGTTGGTGTCAGAGGTCAGCGGCACCCCCACGTATCTCGTCACGGAGGAGATCTACCTCCTCGGTGACGTGATCATGCGGTCCCACTAGTCGCCAGTCCGACGTCAGGCGACGAAGCCCGCCATCAGGTCGTCGGCCTGACGCCTCAGGTCCCGTGACGCCTTCGCGTCCGATGCCGCACGCAGGTCGGCGGACAGGCGGAGCAGCTGTGCTTCCTCGTACGCAAGCCCCTGCTCTCGGGCGGTCTCGAGTCCGAGGTCGATGAGCGCCTCGGCGTCGGCCGGACGACCTGCGGCGGCCAGTGCCGAGGCCTTGGCGAGGCAGGTTCGAGCGCGCAGCGACTGCACGTCGCCCTTGCTGGCCGCCGCCTCGGCACCTTCGACGATCGACAGCGCGCGCTCCGCGTCTCCGAGCTGCCTCACGACATCCGCCCAGACCAAGGACGCCTCCAGCACGTACATGGACTCGCCGAGCTCGCTGAAGGTCGTCACGACCCGGGAGATCTCGGTCTCGGCCTGACTGAGGTCGCCACCCGCGAGGCTCGCCCTCGCGCGCTGCATGTCCGCGTATGACGCCATCCACTCCACGCCGGAGGCCCTCAGTACGCGGGCACAGCTGCGCAGCACGGGAACGGCCTCGTCGGCCCGCCCCAGCAGGACCAGGAGCTCCCCGATGTTCACGTCCGTCTCCGCCGCACCGACGAGATTGCCCGCCTCGACCGCAGCGGCCCGGCTCAGGGTGTACAGGTCGACGGCGGCCCGCCATCGACCGGCCCAGAAGGCGAAGTTGCCCAGATTGCAGCGCGCCACGGACTCCCGAGCCTTCCAGCCATGGGCGATCGCTATCTCCAGGGCCTGCTGGGTGTAGTCCCCGGCGACGGGAACGCCCATCAGCACATCGGCATGGTCCACGAACACGAGGGCTTCCTCGAGGGCCGCATCGTCGCCGGCCTGACGCGCGCCTCGCGTCGCCTGCAGGGCCATGGCCCGGGCGTCCTTCGGACGCTCCTGCCGAATGCGGATGAACGCCGTGACGCCGTCGATGCGAGCCTCGAGCCGCTGAGCCGCGCGGGGTTCGATCGCGGCCAGCAGGCGGCGCGCCTGCGTGAGGACGCGCAGACCCGTCCGGTAGTTGCCGGCCCGACCGTGGACGCGCGCCTGCGCAACGAGCAGGTCAGCGTGCGCGGCCGCGTCGTCCGTGCAGAGCTCGCATGCGCGGCGGTAGGCCTCGATCGAGCCCGCCAGCATGCCCGCCAGCAGGCGCAGCTCCGCCAGCTGCGCCAGGGCTGCCACCCTCTCGTGGACAGGTGCCTTCAGCCGTCGGGCAGCATCGACGGCCAGCTCGTACTGGGCCGCGGCGTCGGCGTTGGCGGATGATCTCCGGGCGACGTGGCCAGCGAGCAGCGCGTATGTCCAGGTTCGCTCGTCGTCGCCGGCCCGCGAGAAGTGAAGCGACATGGTCGGCGCATCCACATCGAGGTCGATGCTCAGCCGCTCGACGGCCAGGCCGGCGGCGCGGTGGATCACAGTCCTCGTCTTGAAGGCCAGTTCCTCATAGGCGGCATCGCGAAGCATGCTGTTGCGGAACTTGAGCCGATCCGGACCGTCCGACTCGAGGAACCGGGACAACTGGGCGAGGGTCGCCGGATCCAGGCGCAACCCATCGGTCGCCAGGGTCTCGTCGAGCACCGTGCGCCGGAAGCTCCGGCCGAGGACGGACGCGTAGTGCAGCATCCTGCGACTGACCGGATCGAGCGCTCCGATCTGCGCCGCGAGAGCCGCATGCAGCGACTCGGGAAGCTCGTCGACAGACCCCGACCTGCGGGCGACCTTCGTGGCCTCCTCGACGTACAGCGGATTGCCCTCCGCCCTCTCCACGATCGCGCGAACCTCATGCGGCCGGAGCGGCGTATCCTCCGTGGCCTCGATGACGAGTCGCTCCACCACGTCATCCGGCAGTGCGTCCATCAGCACTTCCGCACCACCACTCGGCCTGAACCCGGCATCGATCCGACGTCGCATGGCCACGACCACCCACGGTCGACCCGCGGTCGCAGCGGACACGTGCTCCAGGAGATGGACCGAGGCCATGTCCGCCCAGTGGGCATCCTCGACGCCCAGGACGAGCGGCCCGGGCAGGAGCCGGCCCACCAGGTCGACGAGCACGTCGGCCAGGCGAACCGATCGATACTGCGGATCGACGGCGTCCGCCTCCGGCGTTCCGGGCACATCGACCTGGACCAGATCGGCGACGAGGGGCGCCATCGGCAGCAGGTCGGGGCTCGCTCGGCGAGCGTCGCCAACAGCTGACGACCCATGACGTCGGGCGAGTCGCGCGTCATCCCGAGCAACCGCCGCACCGGATCACGGAACACGCGATAGGAGCTGGACGCGCCGTAGGGCTCGGCCCGCACCATGACCACCGTGGCCCCGTCCACGCGGGCCGCTGCCTCGCGGAAGACGCGCGTCTTGCCCATGCCTGTCGACCCGCTGATCGTGAGGACACCGCCGGTCCCGGCCACGGCGGCCGCGAGCGTCGAGCGCACGGTCTCCAACTCGACATCGCGTCCGAGCAGCGGCAGCCGGCCGTGGTCCTCCGTCTCGCGAGTGCCGGCCTCCTCTCCCACCCGGTACACGAGCAGGGGGAGCGCCTTTCCCTTCATCGCGAACGGCCCGGCCGGCTCGGTCGCGAACAGGGTGCGGGAGTGCTCAAGGACGTCCGGGTGCGCGTACAGCGTCCGCGCCGGCGCCTTGGACATGATGCGGGCGGCCGTGTTGGTCGTGTCGCCCATGGCCGAATAGGCCGCGCGCGTGGGAGCGCCGACCTCAGCCGCGAACACATGGCCGCGGGCGCAGCCGGCTTGCGCCGGGAACGGGAGGTCGCTGTCGACGAATCGTCGGAGCGCACGCAGCATGCGGCCTTCGTCGTCCTCGCTGGTCCTCGGGATCCCGGACGACACGAAGAAGCCGACGCCGTCTCCTCCGAGGTCGGTCGAGAGGAGAGTCACGGACTCGGCCGCGAGGCACTCCTCGAGCCGCGTCACCACCGCGTGCATGGCGTCGGCGACGAGGGCGGGGCCCTGCTCGGCCAGTCGCGCATCGGTTCCTGACACCCGGACGAAGCCCATCGTGGCCAGTCGGTGCTCCGGCTCAGGGGCACCCGGGTCGAGGAACTCCCCGAGGGCCCGGGGGAACACGGTGCCAAGACGCTCACGGTCGACGACGGGATGCGGAGCACCAACGTCGGGGGGGTGCGATGCTCGACGACGGCGCAGCAGAAGCGCACCATCGTCGCGAGCCCTCGTTGCACCCGGATCGAGCAGCGCGGCCGTTCCGGGACTGACGACCACCTCGCCGGCATTGGCGGACTTCTCCGCCTCGACCGTCCCGGTCGCGGCCGGCCCCAGAACGACGAGTTCGCGCGTGGGCTCGCCCACCAGGAGGAGGAGGATCTGGCCTGAATGGATGCCGACGGACATCTTCAGCTTCAGGCGACCCACGGACGTGGGAACGGCTGAGGCGCCTCGCAAGGTCGCCTTCATCTCGACCACGGCGTCGCATGCACGCTCCGCGTGCCCATCACCGCGGAAGAGCAGCAGCAGGGCGTCGCCGCCGAACTTGAGGAGGTCGCCTCCGCGAGCGGACGCGACCTCCAGCATGCCGCCGAACACCCGGTTCAGCGTCTCGACGATCTCCTCGGCACCGATCCGACCGCGCTTGGACAGCTTCTCGGTGAGCGCCGTGAAGCCCGAGATGTCAGCGAACATCAGGGTCCCGTCGATGGACCGCCATCGGTCACCCGGAGACTCGTCGTCCCACGTCAGCACGACCCGCGGAACGTGCCGGCGCAGGTCCTCCACGTCTCCCCGTTCGGTTGGTGCCCGAAGTGGCTGTCCGTGGGCACGGATCCGCATCGCATTGCGCTCGACCGAAATCGAGTGTGTGCCAGACTACTCGCGCATCGCGGCGCTCGTGGGCACGTCGCCAGACGCGACCGCACCACACGGATGAGGGGCCTTGTGCGACTGACCTTCCTGGGTGTGCGCGGCTCCCTGCCCGTCTCCTCAACCGACGTCCTGCGCTACGGAGGCAACTCCACCTGCGTCGCGGTCGCCCCATCGGAAGACGCCCCACCAGACCTCGCACTCGATGCCGGATCCGGCCTGGCCAAGCTGACGTGGATGCTGGGCGGAGAACCGTTCCGCGGCTCGATTCTGCTGAGTCACCTGCACTGGGATCACGTGATGGGCGTGCCGTTCTTCGTGGCAGGTGATCGGGTGGGCTCGCGCGTGGACGTTCGGCTCCCGGCTCAGGAGGGTCGCACCGGCCTCGAGCTGATGAGCCAGTTCATGTCGCCGCCCGCGTTCCCTATCACGCCCGGCGGCCTGGCGGGATCCTGGTCGTTCGACGCCATCGAGCCCGGGACCTACCGCGTCGAGGGCTACGACGTCACGGCGACCGAGATCACGCACAAGGGCGGGCGCACCTACGGCTACCGCATCCAGACGGCCGAAGGGTCGGTGGCCTTCGCTCCTGACCACGCGCCTGCACTCGGAGTCAGCGAGGCGACGATCGAGGCCCTCCGGGGGGTCGACGTCCTCGTGCACGACGCGCAGTTCCTCGAGAGCGAGCGAGAGCGGGCCGACCTCTACGGACACGCGACGGTCGGGGATGCCGTCGCCATGGCCGAGCGCATCGGTGCCGGTCGCCTGGTGCTCACCCACCATGGTCCGTTTCGAACCGACGATGCCCTCGATCGCCTGGCGGAGGAGGCCACCACGGACATCCCTGTCACCGTTGCCTTCGAGGGCATGACGATCGACCTACCGCGGCACTGACGTCGTCGGCTCCCTGAACGGAGACGTCAGCGACTGGCGTCGATCTCGCGGATGCGAGCCGCCAGCGAGCGCATGACGTTCAGGGCGAACATCGGCGTCTCCTGCACGAGGAACAGGAAGGTCCGCTCGTCGATGACGGCGACCTCGGTCGCCTCGGTCGCAACGGCCGACAGGCTGCGGGGTGCGCTGTCGATCAGGCCCATCTCTCCGAACGTGCCCTCGGGCCCGACCTGGAGCACCGGCGTGTCCCCGTCGCGCAGTTCGACAGCCCCGGAGATCACGCCGTACATCTCTGAACTGCTGTCTCCTGCGGCGAAGATCACGTCGCCGGCAGAGAACTGCCGGGTCTCGCGAGCACTGACGAACATCCCCTTGAACGACATTCCGGTTCCTTCCCCGCCGAGCAGATGGAATGCGACGCTAGCAGCGCCATCCCGGCACCATCAGGAGCCGAGGTGTCACGCAGGTGAACACGGAGCCAACACTGACGCGCGGCCTCCAGACCTCCAGGTCGGTGCCCGGCACCGAATCGCTCGGGGTCACGTCGAAATCAACCGAGTGGTTGACTACGGGTCGGCGCACGGCTACGGTAATCAACCACATGGTTGAGGAGTGCACATGACCGACTCGTTGTCACTGGCCTTCAGTGCCCTCGCGGATCCCACCCGCCGCGACATGCTCACCCGGCTGGCCGGGGGCGACGCGACGGTGACGGCGCTGGCCGAGCGGTACGACCTCAGCCTGCAGGCGGTCTCCAAGCACCTGAAGGTGCTCGAGTCCGCAGGACTGGTCACCAAGTCGCGCGATGCGCAGCGGCGACCGGTCCATCTCGAACCAGCCGTTCTCGACATGATGGCCGGCTGGATCCGTCGCTACCAGCGTCAGGCCGAGGAGCGCTACCGCCGCCTCGACGACGTGCTGGCAGACATGAGCGGCACAGCCGCGAAGGAGGAGTCCGCATGATCATCACCGAAGCGACCATCGAGGCCGACGCCGACGTGCCGCTCATCCACATCCGCCGCGACTTCGCCGCCACCCCGGCGCAGCTGATGAAGGCCCATCTCGATCCCGACCTGTTCGCCCGGTGGGTGGGCCCGCGCAGCCTGGAGGTCCGCATCGACTACTGGAACGCGACGACCGGCGGCGCGTGGCGCTACGTCGCCTCCCGCGGCGACGAGGAGTACGCCTTCCGCGGCTGCTTCCACCAGGTCGGGTGACTCGCGCATCGTCCAGACCTTCACGTGGGAGGGCCAGCCCGACGACGTGTCCCTCGAGACGCTCGAGTTCACCGACCTCGGCGACGGGACCACGCGGCTGCACGCCCGCTCCCTGTGCGACAGCTTCGAGGCCCGCGATGCGTGGCTGCGCAGCGGCATGGAGAGCGGCGTCAACGAGGGCTACGCCAAGCTGGACGAGGTGCTGAGCGATGACGCTTCCTGACGACACCGCCGGCCGCTACGCCGCCGTCGCCGATGGGTTCACCGCGCTCGTCGCCGGCACGCAGGACTGGGACGCGCCCGCGCCGGTCGCGGGCTGGACGGCCCGCGATGTCGTGTGGCACCTAGTCGACTGGATCCCCGGCGTCCTGCGCGACGGCGCCGACGTCGACCTGCCCACGCGCGATCCGGACGGCTCGGACCCGGCTGCCGACTGGGCAGCCTTCGATGCCGGGATGCGTTCGGTCGTCGCACGCGCCGACATCGCGACCGCCCCGTTCGCGCATCCGCAGGCGGGATCGATGCCGCTGGGCACCGCCATCGACATGCTCGTCACTCCGGACGTGTTCATGCACAGCTGGGACCTCGCCCGCGCCACCGACCAGCCCATCGCTCTCGACCCCGACTACAGCGCCGGACTGCTGGCCGGCATGGAGGGGGTCGAGGAGATGCTGCGTTCGTCGGGTCACTACGGCCAGCGCGTCGCGACGGCGCCGGACGCCGACGTGCAGACCCGCCTCATCGCGTTCATCGGACGCGACCCTGCGTGGGCGGCTGGGCCGCTCGGCCTGGCGTAGCCGGCAGACGCTTCGCGTCGCGATCCCACACACAGACCCAGGACGCCCCGACCGGAGAGCGGGGGTGGCAGGATCAGACGCCTCATGAGTTCCGCCGATGACCTGCAGAGCGCGCGGGACCACCTCGCCGCAGGACACCTGCGCCGCTGCCTGACGTCCGCATGGCGCGCCGCGGACGCGGCGCTGACCGAAGGCGACCGGGAGTCCCTGCGCTCCGTCATCGCCCTGGCCGACGAACTGCGGCAGAACGACGACGCCCGCGTCGCCAAGGACGGCGAGCGGCTTGCGGCCTACTGCCAGCACACGCTCGACGGGGCCGGCGGCGGTGTCGAGTCGCACGCGCTGCTGGCCCGCATCTCCAGGATCGGCAAGCCTCGTCGCGCCTGCCCGGACTGCGGCGAGAAGATCCCGAACCAGGCACGGGTGTGCCGCTACTGCGGCTATCGCCTCGCGCCTCAGTGACGAGACGACTCCGTAACCCCCGCGCTCATCCGCCCATGACCTCGACGAGCTGGTCGAGCGCCGCACCCCAGCCAGCCTGGAAGCCCATGTCGTCGTGCACCTTGCAGCCGGCGGCATCGGCGTGCCGCACGGTCGCGGTGTAGCGGGTCCCGTCGCCCAACGGCTCCATCTCGATCACGGCCGTGAAGACCGGAACGCCGAACTCGGACACGGCGGGCCGGAATCCCGGCAGGAGGGCACCGGTCCACACCAGGCGACGCTCCGGCACGACCTCGAGGATGCAGCCGGTGCCGCCGCCCTCCTCGCCGTCCGGTCCGCGCATCACGGTGCGGAACATGCCACCGGGGTGGAGTTCGATCTCCGCCTCGGTCGTGCGCCACGGTCGCGGGGTGAACCACTGCATGAGCAGCTCCGGCTCGGTCCAGGCACGCCAGACGGCATCGGGGGTGATGGGGAGGTCTCGCTGCAGCACGAGGTCGAGCGCGGGATCGATTGTCATCCGGCCCACGCTAGCTCCCGTAGGCCTTGATGCTGCGGTGGCACACGAAACCGCCGGTGCCGTGGTTGGGCCATTGCGCCCACGACGGGTCCCAGCCCTCTCGGCAAGGCGCGTCGGCCGTGGGCCGGCCGTAGCCCTGCACCCACATCGGAATCGGCGTCTCTCCCACGCCCCCGGGAGCAGCCGTCACTGTGATGAAGAAGGAGCTTCCGCACGGTACTAACGCGACCGGGCAGTAGGTACCGCTGTACAGGTCGCTGACGCTCAACGCCCAATCGTCGGCCGACCCGTACGCCCCTGGCGGCGCATCTGACCTGATGGTGAAGATGTACGGCCCAGGACCGCCCTGATCGGCGGGATTGACGAAGAGCCTCGGCCCGAGGACCGGCCCAAGGCTGACGTCGGCATAGTCGCACTGCCCGGTTCCGTCGAAGCGGAGCGTGTCCCCCTGGCGCACGGCGATCTCCACTGTCGTCGTGATGGGAACGTTGTCGCAGTCGACTGCGATGGCGATCTCCGCGGCCGACACCGACGGCGCGACCGCGATGGACGTCGCGGCCACGACCGCAGCAGCACTCACGGCCATCACGACGGAACGCACCCTCATCGGCACCCCCATGCACGACTCGATCAAGGTCTCCACCGTCGCATGGTCGAGGGAGGGACCGCAACCACCGGGGTCGTGTCAGGTCAGTGGTTCAGGGCGATCTTCATGCCCACCATCGCCAGGCCAAGCACCCCTGAGACGGCCACCGAGCCGACGAGCCGGGCGCCGGTCAGGCCGGCATCACGGCTGATGCGATAGCCGGCCACGAGCAGCACGATGGTGTTCGCGTACAGCGCCCAGTCGGCCGCTCTCACCGTGGACATCCCCGCCAGCGCGCCCACCAGCAGGACGACCACTGACACGGCGGAGACGGTGATCAGCGGCAGACCGTCCTTCGCGATCGTCCAGGCCGTTCGTCTGGTGAGCTCGTGCCCTTCGACGGCGCGCTCCGCCATCAAGTGGACGTAGGTCTCAGCCACCCAGTACACGGCCAGCGTGATCACGAGCGAGCCCGCGACGAAGGCCAGCCGCTCCTCGACGCCCGACGTCGCCAGCACGGCGCCACCGATGATCAGGCCGTACAACTCCGATGCCCGACGCCGGTGGGCGTCCGGAGCGACCGATCCGTCGGGGTTGTGCACCCGACGATCCTCTCATCCGGCCGGTGCGCTCCCGCGCAGCCGCTGGACGATCTCGCGCTCGTTCGCGAACCGGTGCACGCTGACCTCGATGACGGCCGCCGTGCTGGTGGTCAGGACCGTCCACGCGAGGGCACGGCGCCACGACGTCTGCGGGTCGCTGGGGCGCGGCGCCCGGCGCCCCGTCACCACCTCGTACGAACGGGTGATCGCCTCCCGAGCTCCCCACACCGCGGCCATCGTCACGATCGGCGCGACCACGTGCAGCACGGGGTGAAGCCGGTGGCCGTACTCCACCGCACGGACGTCGTCGACCGTCATCGACGCGCTCCGATCCACCTTGGCCCTACGCGACGTGGACTACGACGCGCTGGGTGCGGGAGCCGAGGCCGCGGGGCTCGCCGAGCCGATCACCTCGGCGATCTTGGCCTTCAGCGCATCCAGCGCGGCCCGCGCCTGCGCCACCCGCGCCTGCGCTGCGGCGATGGCCTCGTCCCGCACCTCGGCTGCGGCGTCCGCGTTGGCGAGGGCGTTGTCCACCGCAGTCTGCGCCTCCGCCACAGCGGCCGCGGCCGCGTCGGCCTCGGCTGCAACGGCGTCCGCTACGTCGGCGGCCTGCGCCTGCGAGGAGTTCAACTCCTTCTGCAGGCCCTGGATCTGGGACTCCATCTCGGCCATGGCCGCGGCCGGGTCGGCGATGATCACCTTGCCGATGATCGACTCCAGGCCCGCGACCTGACTCTCGAGCGCGCTGACTCGCGCATCGAGATCGGCCACGTCTGGGTCGGCGGAGCTTGTGGTCGTGCAGGCAGCGAGGCCCGCAACGGCGACCAGTCCGGCGGCGGAGAGAACGAGGGTTCGGCGGCGATCCATCACGATTCTCCTGTCACCCGTAGGGACGTTCTCCCCTTTGTACCCCGTTCCGGCCGCCTTGGACATGGCCATTTCCGCTCATGGGGCATGTACGGGAGCTCGCGCAGGTGCCACCCTTGAACCTGACACCGGCACCGATCGCGCGAGGACGAGTCGGGAGGCGCCATGGACGATCCGCGTTCGAGAAGGCCGGCCCTCATGGCCTGGGCGATGTGCGCTCTGCTCGTGCCCATGCTTGCGAGCACATCCGCTTGCTCGCCCGCGCCATCGTCCGAGGTCGCGACCGCGATGGCCGGTGCGTCGGCGCTCCCGGCCCAGCAGGGCTCGGGCTCAGGATCCGGCGGCAGCGGCTCCGGATGGACCTACCTCGATGCCTCCGGACCGCTGCGCGGGTACGGATGGTCCGCGTGCGCGGGCGAGATCACCGTCTCGGCGGACACGTCTCACCTGAGTGCGAAGGCGGCCGATCGCGTCCGGTCGGCACTGAAGAAGGTCGCGGCCCTGTGGACTGCCGGATCGGGGTTGGACTTCGTCTCGGTCGGGAGCGTGCCGCTGCGATTCGACGCGGCCACGTCGATCATGGTGCCGACCAACGGGCCGGTGCAGGAGAACCACATCTACCTGGCCCTCGAACCGGAAGTGAAGGCCCCGCGTCTCGACGGCGGCGTGGTGGGGCTCGGCACTCCGATCCTCATCCGCGAGGAGACCATGGAGTTCGTCGCAGGGGAGGCGGTGTTCGAGGCCGAGTACGTCAACGCCCGGTCCAAGGCCGAACTGATCCACCTGTTCGCCCACGAGATCGGGCACATCCTTGGCCTGGGTCATTCGCCCGACACGGGCAACATCATGTACGCGACCGTCACCGACCGGACGACGCTCGGTCCGGGCGACGTTGCCGGCATCAATGCCGTCACCCGTCCCTGCCCGGCAGCGACGGCACCCTGACGGATCAGGGCTCGGCGCCGGCGCCAGGCAATGCGTCGCGGAACTCCTCGCTGCGCTTCCAGTCGGGCTCGGGCGGGACGTGTCCGGGGGCGGGCGCGTAGATCGAGTGCTCGAGCAGCTGCATCCGATGGATGTAGCGAGGGCAGTTCGGGAAGATCCGCTCGATGTGGACGCGGACGACCACCTGGGCGCCATCGAAGCCACGGAGCAGCTCGTCGTCGACGTGGATCGACGCGGTGCCGTTGACGCGCATGCGCGAGGCGTGCTCGAAGTCGATGAACAGCATGCCGACCCGGGGGTTCACCTCGATGTTGCCGAGACTGCGGAACATCCCGTTGCCGTCGTAGCTGGGAAAGGCCAGTGTCCGGGAGTCGAGCACCGCGACGAAGCCCGGCAGCCCGCCCTTGTAGGAGCAGTCGGGCCAGCCGTCCGCGTCGGTCGTGGCGAGGAAGAACATCGAGGCTCGTGCGACGAACTCCGCGTCCGACTCAGAGAGTTCGGTGTGGACAGTGACCTGCTCCAGGCGGTCGGCGATCCGACGGCTGTCGAATCGGTCCTGCAGGGCTCGGGAACCAGCGTGGTACATCGACGACTCGGTCACGCCTACCTCCCAGGGCGCTCAGGCACTCGCCAGCATCCCCCCGGGACGTCTGCGTGACAAGGGCCCGACCGCGGGAGCCGCATCCCGACCCCGTGCCAGAATCGCGCATGGAGTTCACCGAGGTCGTGCGCCGCCGCCGGATGATCCGGCACTACACCGACGAGCCGATCTCGCCCGACGTCGTCGAGCAGATCGTGTCCGCCGCCCTGCGTGCACCCTCGGCCGGGTTCTCGCAGGGGTGGGCATTCCTCGTCCTGACCGAGCCCGCCGACCGCGCCCGCTTCTGGCCGTTCGTTCCCACGCGCGTCGAGCAGACCCCGACGATGCAGCTCGCGCCGCTGGTCATCGTGCCGATGGCGCACAAGGCGACGTACCTGGAGCGCTACGCCGAGGCGGACAAGGGCTGGGAGGACAGGGCAGAGGCGCACTGGCCGGCCCCGTACTGGTTCATCGACACCGGCATGGCCTCGCTCCTGATCCTCCTGACCGCGGTGGATGAGGGCCTGGACGCCTGCTTCTTCGGCATCCCCCCGGAGCAGTTGGCGCCCTTCCGAGCCGAGTTCGGCGTTCCCGACGACTACGCGCCCCTGGGCGGCATCACCGTCGGGCATCGCGCACCGGAGACCCCGGCCCAGCCCGCGGCGGTGGACCAGCGCCGACGCGGTGTGGAGTCCGTGGTGCATCGCGGACAGTTCGGGGCACGCGCCTGACACGCGGCGTCCAGGCGAGCTAGGCCTGCTGGGCCGCGTCTGCGTACTGCGCCCGGAGCTCGCGCTTGAGGATCTTGCCGCTCGGGTTCTTCGGCAGCTGGTCGACGATCACGACGAACTTCGGGGTCTTGAAGCCGGCGAGCACGGATCGCGCGTGCGCGATGACGATCGTCGGGAGTCAGGGTCGCGTCGGCCTTCGGCACGACGACGGCCGTGACGGCCTCGACCCAGACCGGGTGGGGGACGCCGAACACGGCCACCTCGGCCACCCCGTCCAGCAGGTAGATGGCCTCCTCGACCTCGCGGCTGGCCACGTTCTCGCCCGCCGGTCTTGATCATGTCCTTCTTGCGGTCGACGACGTACAGGCGGCCGTCCTCGTCGAAGTAGCCGAGGTCGCCGGAGTGGAACCAGCCGTGGCGGAACGAGTCCGCGGTCTTCTCCTCGTCCTTGTAGTAGCCCGAGCGTCGCGTGCGGGCTCGCGGTGCACGATCTCGCCGACCGTGCGCGCGGGGACCGGGACGTCGTCGTCGTCGACGACCTGCGTCTCGACGTTGCAGGCCGCGCGGCCGGCCGAGCCGGCGTGGCTCATCTGCTCGCCCGGGCCGAGGATCGTCGCGAGCGGCGCCATCTCGGTCTGGCCGTAGAAGTTCCAGAGCTGCAGGTCGCGGCAGCCGACTCCTGGATCTCGCGGAGCACCTCGACCGGCATGGCCGAGGCGCCGTAGTAGCCCTTGCGCAGGCGACGACAGGTCCGTGTCGTCGAAGTCGGGGCTGCGCAGCAGCGAGATCCACACCGTCGGCGGCGCGAAGAACTTCGTGACCCCCTCGGTCTCGATCGTCCGCAGGATGTCGGCCGGCACCGGGCCAGGCAGGATCACGCTGGTCGCACCGAGGTAGACGTCGGGTCCGAGGAAGCAGTCCAGCTGCGCGCAGTGGTACAGCGGCAGGGTGTGCAGGTCGACGTCGTCGGCGCTCATGCCGCCGTCGATGATGCAGCTGACGTACTGCCACATCAGCGAGCGGCTCGACAGCAGGGCGCCCTTCGGCCGCGACTCCGTGCCGGAGGTGTACATCAGCCGCAGCGGGTCGTCGTCGTCCACGTGCACCGCGGGCGGAGCGCCGTCGAAGGCGGTCCACTCGGCGACGTCGATCCAGCCGGTCGGGACGGTGCCCCCCGCCATCGGGATGACCACCCGGCGTCGATCCGCACCGGTGAGACGTGGAGCGCTCGCTCGGCGGTCGGCGACGAGGGCGTCCTCGACGACGAAGGCCGACGCCTCGCTGTGCTCGAGGATGAACGCGATCTCGTCGGGGCCGAGCATGAAGTTGATCGGGACGAGGATCACGCCGAGCCGCGCCGTGGCGAACGAGATCACCGGGAACTGCCAGCAGTTGTGGGACAGCAGCGCCAGCCGGTCCCCCTTGGCCAGGCCCGCCGTCGGCCAGCGCCGCAGCCGTGCGGTCGATCACCGCGTCGAGCTCGGCGAAGGTCAGGCGGACGTCACCGTCGATGATCGCCGTCTTGTGCGGCACGCGAGCCGCCGTGCGCCGCGGGATGTCGCCGATCGCGTGCGACCGAGCGGCGGCGATCAGGGTCGACGGCTCGGTCACGACACCTCGGCGGTGGAGTGCATCGTGATGAAGTTGCGCACGACCGGGTAGATCTCAGCCTCCCACCGCGAGCCGCTGAAGACGCCGTAGTGGCCCACGCCCGGCTGGAGGTGCTCGGCGCGCATGTGAGCGGGGATGTTGGTGCACAGGTCGTGCGCCGCCCGGTTCTGGCCCGGGGAGCAGATGTCGTCCTGCTCGCCCTCGACGGTCAGCAGCGCGGTGCGGCGGATGGCGGTGGGGTCGACTCGCTCGCCGCGCCACGTCATCTCGCCCTTGGGCAGGAGGTGGCGCTGGAAGATCTGATCCACGGTGTCGAGGTAGAACTCGGCGTAGACGTCCATGATCGCGCCGTACTCGTCGTAGAAGTCGCGCACGCCCTGGGCCTGCCGCAGGTCGCCGCCGACCATCGCCTTGAACAGGTCGCGGTGCTTGCTCACGTGGCGACCGACGTTCATCGACATGAACGCGCCCAGCTGGATGAACCCCGGGTAGACCGGCCGGCCGGCACCCGGGTAGGAGCCGGGCACCGCGTGGATCAGGCGCTTCTCGAAGTAGCTCAACGGCTTGGCGATCGCGAACTCGTTGACCTTGTTCGGATTGATGCGCGTGTCGATGGGCCCCGCGATGAGCGTCATCGACAGCGGCTGGGCCGGGTCGTCCTGCTGCGCGAGGAGGGAGACGGCCGCGAGCACCGGCGCCGCGGGCTGGCAGACCGCGAGGACATGCGTGTCCGGCCCGAGCTCGCGCAGTTCGAGCATGATGTGCGCGATGTAGTCCTCGAGGCCGAAGCTGCCCTTCTCCAGGGGCACGTCGCGAGCGTTGTTCCAGGAGATGACGTGCACGTCGAAGTCCGACAGCAGCGACGTGACGGTCGGGCGGATCAGGGTGGCGAAGTGGCCCGACAGCGGTCCGACCACCAGCACCTTGGGCTGGTGCAGGTCGACCGACTTCTTGAAGTGGATGCGGGTGGCGAACGGGCTGAACGAGGTCTCCCGCTCGGTCACGTCGTACTGCTGGGCGTCGACCCACACCGAGTCGATCCGGAAGTGCGGCCGGTCGTGCGTGGCGCGCATCGTCGAGATGATCTCGCTCGCGGCCCAGGCGTGGCTGACGCCCGGCTTGCTCCGCACGGACCGCGGCAGTCCGCGCAGGGTGCGGGCGACGGCACCGGACGCGGAGAGCACCGGCTGGCCGGCCCATCGGCTGATCTCATACCCGGCGTAGAGCATCGTCATCCATTCGGCCGTCGCGGAGGAGCGTCTGAGGGGATCATAGGCCTCTTGCCAAGGGAAGCAAGGTTTTCCTAGTATTGGAAGTCAAACGAAGTCTGGGGATGCCGATGACCGAGCTGAGCGCCGTCGAGCCCTCCCCACGCGGCGCCGAGGTCGCAGCCTCGGGCGTCACCTCCCTCCTCGGGCTGGCGAAGGGCGTCGGGCGGGCCGTGGCCCAGCCGGGGCCGCTGACCCGGCAGGTCCAGCGCCTCACGATGAACCTGTCCGCCGTCGCCCTGGGCACCGAGCAGTTCGATCCCGGGCCCCGGGACCGCCGTTTCACCGATCCGGCCTGGCGCGAGAACCCCCTCTACCGGCGCTGGATGCAGGGCTACGTCGCCCTCGCCGAGTCCCTCGACGCCCTCGTCGACGACCTCGAGGAGACCGACACCGACTGGCGCGACGTCGAGCGCGCCCGGTTCGCCGTCGGCGTCGTCACGAGCGGCATCGCCCCCACCAACTTCCTGCCCGGCAACCCCGCGGCGCTCAAGACCGCCTTCGACACCCTCGGGCGCCAGCGTCGTCCGCGGAGCCCGCAACTTCGTCGACGACGTACGCCACAACCGCGGGTTCCCGTCGCAGACCGACCGCTCCGCCTTCGCCGTGGGCACCGATCTGGCCATCACTCCCGGTTCGGTGGTCTACCGCAACGAGGTGCTCGAACTGATCCACTACGCACCCAGCACCGACGAGGTGCACGAGCGGCCACTGCTCGTCATCCCGCCGCCGATCGGGCGGTACTACTTCCTCGACCTGCGCCCGGGGCGCTCGTTCGTGGAGTACGCGGTGTCGCGTGGGCAGCAGGTGTTCATGATCAGCTGGCGCAACCCACAGCCGGAGCAGCGCGACTGGAACGTGGACACCTACGCGGCTGCCGCGAAGGAATGCCTCGCCGTCGTCAAGGAGATCACCGGCAGCGACGACCTCAACTCGCTGGGCTTCTGCGCGGGCGGGATCCTGCAGACGCTGCTGCTGAACCACCTGACCGCGGAGGGCGACACCTCGATCCACAGCGCCTCGTACGCCGTGACCCTGCTCGACTTCGACGAGCGGGCACCGCTGGGCGCGTTCTCGGCGACCCGCCTGCTCGAGATGGCCGGCGGACGGTCCGAGCGCGAGGGCATCCTGTCGGCGGAGGCGCTCGCGACGATCTTCAACCTCATGCGACCCGACGACCTGGTCTTCAACTACGTGGTGAGCAACTGGCTCATGGGCAAGAACCCGCCGGTGTTCGACATCCTCGCGTGGAGCGTCGACGGCACCAACCTCCCGGCGGCGCTGCACGCCCAGCTCCTCGACGTGTTCCGCGACAACCTCATGTGCCGCGACGGCGAGATGACCGTCCTCGGAACGCCGGTGCGCATCAAGCAGATCACCGTCCCGACCTTCGTGACGGGGGCGGTCACCGATCACCTCACGCCCTGGACCGGCTGCTACCGCACGGTCCGCCTGCTGTCCGGCCCGTCGACCTTCGTCCTCAGCAACGCCGGGCACATCGCCAGCCTCGTCAACCCACCGGGCAACCCGAAGGCGTCGTACTACCTCGGCGGCCCCATCGACGGCGATGCGCAGGAGTGGCTGGCCGCGGCCACCAAGCACACCGGCTCGTGGTGGGAGCCCTGGGCGGACTGGATCAGTGAGCGCTCGGGGCCGCTCGTCGACGCAGCCGCGCAGACCGGCAGCGACGACCATCCGCCCCTGGTCGATGCGCCGGGGCTGTACGTCCGCGATCTGCTGCCGTAGCCGCTAGCCCCGAGCGGGCGCTACTCGAAGCACATGACGACCATCTCGGCGACGCAGACGGGCCGGTCGGAGCCCTCCATCTCCACGGTCACCTTCGACACGACCTGCGCGCCCTTCGCCCCGCGCTCGATGGACACGATCTCGACGGCACCGCGGATCCGCGCGTTGACCGGAGCGGGCGCGGGGAACCGGACCTTGTTGAAGCCGTAGTTCAGTCTCAATTGGAGCCCGTCGACGGCGTACACCTCGTCGATGAACATCGGCACGTGCGCCAGCGTCAGGATGCCGTGCGCGATCGTCGAGCCGAACGGGCCCTCGGCGGCCTTCTCCGGATCCGTGTGGATCCAGTACTGGTCGTGCGTCGCATCCGCGAACATCGAGATCTCCTCCTGGGTGATCTCGTGCCACTCGCTGTATCCGAGCAGCTCCCCCAGTGCCGCCTCGGCCTCGGCCAATCCAGCAAATCGGCGCATCCCACCATCTCCTTGCTCGCGGGCATCGGGCAGTGAGCCGACCGTAGTCAGGCAGCGGCGCCACCGCTAGCACTTGCGGCATCGGGCCATCCGACCGGGCGCTCGCGCCGTGGAGCCGGAGGTGCGAGCGCGAGTCAGGCTGCGCTACGAGAGGAGTCCCCGCCAGCAGCCCCGGTGATCACCGCGATGCCCACCGCCACCAGGGCGGCGACGCCGGCCGCGACCAGGGCCATCGCGAGCGGGCGGCGCAGGTCGTTCATGACGCCCTGGAAGATCGCCCGGGAGTCGTCCCGGACCTCGAGGGTGTCGGGTTCCGAGCTGGGAGTCTGGGCGGCCTGCTCGTCGGCCAGGCTCATCTCGTCCAGCTGCGTGGTGAACCGATGGCGGCTGGCGCCCGGCTCAGGAGTGGTCGTCATGGCCTCGTCCCTTCCTTGTCCTGTGGTGAGTCCGTGCTGTCGTCCGTGATCGTGCTCGGGCGTGTAGGCCGACTCGTCGGCGAACCCCTCCTCGTCGGTGGCGGCGTCCATGGCCTCCTCGGCCGTGGTCGACTGGCCGGCGCGCTCAGCCTCCAGGTCGTCGTCGGTCGCAGAGTCCGGTCGTTGATCGTCCCTGACGTCGGTCATCTCTCCCCCAGCCCGCCGCTGATACCCATGGTCGTTCCCTGCTCTCGGAGTCGTCGCGTCTCACCGGCGGGCGAGGCGCCGGCCGCTGTCGCTGGCGATGGCGGTGTAGTTCATCTCGAAGTGGTGGTAGAGCGCGGACTCGTCCGCCTGGGACATCTCCTGCCCGTGGAGGTCCAGGTCGGGAGCCGACTTGACCTGCTCCTTCAGGACCGTCACGCGGAGCTCGTCGGGACCGACCGTCACGCCGGCCAGCGGCACGAACGTGAGATGTCGTTCGAGGAAGCCCTCCTTGACGGTGCCGAACTGCGGCACATCGGTCTCGACGTCGACGTACACGTCGTGGAGCTTGCCGATCTTGTGGCCGTCCCGGTCGACGAGGACCTTGCCGAGCCAGTCGGAAGCGGTCCACGTCGCGGGAGGCGCGGGGCTCTCAGTTGCCGCAGGGCCACCCTCCGGCTCCAAGGTGCGCGTCGCCTCCGGGGCCGAAGCCAGGTCGGAGATCGGTTCGGTATCGGGCGTGACTGCGGGTTCGGGTGCTGTGGTCATGTTCGTCCTCATTTCGGTTATCGGCTCAGGGTGACGGTGCGACTCGTGCTCGACAGGTAGCCGGCACCAGCCTGGGTCGCCGGTAGAAGTACCCGGATCTGGCTCGTGCCACGCGGCAGGCGCACGCTGAAGCGGGCTGTGGAGAAGGAGCCGAGGACGGCGGGCTTCAGGGTGGTCCACCCGCCGAGGGTGTTCTTGCGCTGGACCCGGACAAACGAGCCTTCATAGGAGATGCCCGAGGTGACCTTGACGGTGAACCGCGCTCGCCCGTCGCTACGCGACCGCAGCACCAGGCCGATAGCGGGGCGAACGGAAACCAGAGTCACGGGACTGACGACTCGGGTCGCTCCGCTCTGGAACTCGGCGCGGTAGGACGTCGCGAGGTCCGGCGTGACGGGAACGGTGTACACGCCGCTGTTCGCCGTGACGGCGGATGCGACCTTGACGTACGAGTCTTCGTCGGCGGCCCGAGCAAGGATGTCGACGGTTGTTCCCGCCGCCTTGGGAACGACGCGTGCCTGAGACGGTCGTCGGGGTGCCGTATCTGACAACGGTCGCGGAGGCCTCGAGGGAGACGGCCGGCACCACGGCGGGCACGACCGTGTCGACCTTCACCGTTCCGCGGAAGGTCCTGGCCTTCTGGTTCGGATCGGAGTACGGGTAGCTGCCGGCCGCGGTCCAGGTGCAGGACTGCGTGGTGGCCGGCTGGACCACGAGCGGGCTCGCGGTGCAGGTGAAGCCGGTCGTGGCCTTGAAGAGGACCTGATGGGCAGCCGCGTCCGAGTTCGTGAAGGCGACGGTGTCGCCGTTCTTGATCGTGACGTTCATCGCCACGAAGCCCGACTTCGTGATGGTGATGGTCTGCGTGGCCGCGAGCGCTGGGCTCGCAGAGAGGGCCGGGACGACGACGACCATGGAGCCGGAGATGACGGCAACTGCGGCGGCTCGGATGAGCCGGTTCCTCGAGCGCTTCACGATGTGCCCTTCGATTGGCCTCCGCGTACGTCGCGCGGCTTCTTACGCAGTAGATCTACGTTGTAGAGCCACGGTAGCCGTGTGGGGTAGCCGATGTCAACTGTGTAGGACTACAGTGAAGTCCTACACCGAAGCACCGCGCGCCGAGCGAAGGAAGTGGATCCGAGTGCCCGCTGAGACGACACGCGATCACCGGCCGCCCGCCTCGCTCACGCGCGAGATCGTGCTCACGGCCGCGCTGGCGATCATCGATCGAGACGGCGCCGACGGACTCACGATGCGGCGGCTGGGGCAGGCACTCGAGCGGGACCCGATGGCCCTCTACCGCTATGCGGCGAACAAGAACGCTCTGCTCGACGGAGTGGTGGAGCTCGTGATGGACCAGGTGCGACTGGATCCGACGGACCCCGACTGGGCAGGACAGCTGCGCACGTTCGCCAGGGCCTTCCGTGGCATCGCGTTGGACCATCCGCACGTCGTGCCTCTGCTCGTCACGCGGCCGCTCGCCACGCCGCTGGCCCTTCGACCGCTAGGCACGTTGCGCCCGCTGGAGGACACGCTCCAGCTGCTCACCCGCGCCGGCTTCTCAGACCAGGAGGCGCTGCATATCTACCGGTCCTTCCAGGGGCTCCTCTACGGACATGTCCTCAACGAACTTCAGGAGCTCGTCGACAATCCGGAGGAGACCGACGACCTCCTGCGCCTCGGCCTCCACCGGTTGCCGATCGCGGAGTTCCCCCTCCTGCGTGGACTGGCGTCGACGCTGGCCGACTACGACGGCGCCGCGGAGCTCGAGGAGGGACTCGACATCCTCATCGACGGGCTCCGCAGCAAGGGCACCGTTCCGGCCTAGGGCGTCAGGAGCTGGTTCCGACCCGTGGGCCGCTGAAGTAGCGGCGCCGCAGCCACAGCGACACGTACACCAGCCCCACCAGCGCCGGCACCTCGATCAGGGGTCCGATGACGCCGGTGAGCGCCTGCCCCGAGGTGACGCCCCACACGCCGATGCTGACGGCGATCGCGAGCTCGAAGTTGTTGCCGGCGGCGGTGAACGCGAGCGTCGCGGTCTTGGGGTAGCCGAGGCGGCTGCGGGCGCCTGCGACAAAGGACACGCCCCACATGATCGCGAAGTAGCACAGCAGCGGGATCGCGATGCGGACGACCGAGGCCGGGTCGGAGGTGATGGCATCGCCTTGCAGCGCGAACATCACGACGATCGTGAACAGCAGGCCGTAGAGGGCGAACGGCGAGATGAAGGGGATGAACGTCCCGTCGTACCAGGCCTTGCCCTTGGTGCGCAGGCCGATGCGACGCGTCAGGTAGCCGGCGACGAGCGGGATGCCGAGGAAGAACAGGACGGCCTTCGTGATGTCCCACGTCGAGAACTGCACGTCCTGGGTGTCGAGCCCGAGCCAGCCGGGCAGGATCGTCAGGTAGAAGGTGCCGAGCAGGGCGTAGGCGAGGATCTGGAACACCGAGTTGATCGCGACCAGCAGGGCGCCGGCCTCGCGGTCGCCGCACGCGAGGTCGTTCCAGATCAGCACCATGGCGATGCAGCGGGCCAGGCCGATGACGATCAGGCCGGTGCGGAACTCCGGATAGTCGGCGAGGAACACCCAGGCCAGCGTGAACATGAGCAGGGGACCGATCACCCAGTTGAGCAGCAGCGAGAGCCACAGGAGCTTCCGGTCGCCGGTGACGTGGCTCATGTCCTCGTAGTGGACCTTGGCCAGGACCGGGTACATCATCAGCAGCAGGCCCAAGCGCGATCGGCAGCGACGTCTGGTCGACCTTGACGGCGTCGAGGGCCGTCTGCACCGACGGGACGAGGCGGCCGAGCAGGAGGCCGCCGGCCATCGCCGCCAGGATCCACACCGGCAGGAAGCGATCCAGCAGCGACAGCTTGGCCAGGACGGCGTCGTCCTGCGGCTTGGCGGTGGTCATGCCGGTGCGATCTCGGCGATGAGCGCCTCGATCCGCCCACGGATCTCGTCGCGGATGGGTCGCACGGCCTCCACTCCCTGGCCGGCCGGGTCCTCCAGCTTCCAGTCCTCGTAGCGCTTGCCCGGATACACGGGGCACACGTCGCCGCAGCCCATCGTGATCACCACGTCGGACTCGAAGACCGCCTTGTCAGTCAGGACTTTGGGCACCTCGGCGGAGATGTCGATGCCCTCCTCCAGGAGTGCCTCGACGACCGCCGCATTGACTGCATCAGCCGGTGCGGAGCCGGCGGACCGGACCTCGACCCGGTCGCCGGCGAGGTGCGTCAGGTAGGCGGCGGCCATCTGCGAGCGACCCGCGTTGTGGACGCAGACGAACAGGACGGAGGGCTTGTCGGTCATCGGGCTTCTCTCGTCGACGCGGTGGGGCACAGGACGGGCAGTGCTTGACGGGTTGCATTAGATCAAATACTGTTGAGTCAATGTCAACTGACCGAAATCCTACCAAGGGCCGTGACAGCCGCGAGCATCGGGCCCGGGTGTTCGGCGCGCTCGGCGATGTCACCCGACTGGCGATCGTCGACCTCCTTCAGGTCCAGGATCTGTCCCCCGACGCCCTCGCCGCCGCCCTCGAGGTGCCTGGCAACCTGCTGGCGCATCACCTGAAGGTTCTCCAGTCGGCGGACGTGATCACCCGACGGCACTCGCAGCACGACCGGCGGCGCACCTACATCCACCTCGTGGACGACGCGCTCGACGGGCTGCTGCCGCAGACGGACGTGCTCTCCGCATCGCGGGTGGTCTTCGTGTGCACCCACAACTCCGCGCGCTCGGTGCTCGCCGAGGCCCTGTGGCGCGAGGCGAGCGACGTTCCCGTGGCGTCGGCCGGCACGCATCCCGCCGAGCAGGTCAACCCTCGTGCTCTCAAGGCCGGTCGCCGCGCCGGACTCGCCATGGAGCACTCCTCCCCCCAGTCCATCGACACGGTCCTGCGTCCGGACGACCTCGTCGTGTCGGTCTGCGACACCGTCAACGAGGAGCTCGAGGACCTCTCGAACCCCCACCTGCACTGGTCGATCCCCGACCCGGCGGCCGTCGGCACCGACGCCGCCTTCACCGCCGCCCTGTCTGACATCAGCGAGCGGGTAGAGCATCTGTCCGCCCGCGTCCACTACCGACGACACTCTGCGAGGAGCACCCCATGACCGACGACTACATCCGCGACGACATCAGCCTCGAGCACCAGCTCGTCCTCCGCTCGTCCTCCATGCTCCTGCAGAAGGAGTTCGCGGGGATGTTCGGGCAGGAGACGATCGAGCGCTTCCTGTACACCTCCTACGACGAGTTCGCCGCGCGCGTCACCGTGACCAAGTACCTCCCGACCTTCGCCGAGCGTTTCGCGCGCGAGCGGCTGACGGCCCTGGCCCGTGTGGAGGGTCGCAGCGACGACCACCGCCCGGTTGTGCTGTTCCTGTGCACCCACAATGCCGGTCGGTCCCAGATCGCCCTCGGCTACTTCAGGGCACTCGCGGGCGAGCGCGCGGTGGCGTGGTCGGGCGGCTCCGAGCCCGGCGACCAGGTGAATCCGGCCGCGGTCGCCGCTATGGCGGAGGTGGGCATCGACATCTCGGGCGAGTTCCCCAAGCCCTGGACCGACGAGGTCGTCCGAGCCGCCGACGTCGTCGTCACCATGGGGTGCGGTGACGCCTGCCCCGTCTTCCCCGGCAAGCGCTACGAGGACTGGACGCTGACCGACCCCAACGGCCTGGATGTGGAGTCGGTGCGACCCATCCGCGACGAGATCCGGTCCCGAGTCGAGGGTCTTCTCACGAGCCTCGGCGTGCTCGTCGGCTGACCGCGGGGTCAGCAGCAGGCCGAAGCCGGCGCGCCAGCCGACTGCGACGCCGGCGTGCAGCATGCGCCGTCGCCCGCGAGGTCGAGCACCTCGAGGCTGCCGCTGAGGCGGGCTGCGGGTTGGCGGGGTCGTCGTCCTTGACGGTGTAGATCTCCCACGGGGCCCCGGCCGGGTCATGCACCCACACCTTGTCCTGGAGGGCATAGCAGCAGGTGGTGTCCTTCTCGTCGAACGTCGCAAGGCCGGCCTCGCTCAGGCGCCCGGCATGGGTCTCGACCGTCTCCACGTCCTCGACCTCGACGCCGAGGTGGTTCAGGGCTCCCGTCACACCGGTGCCGCGCTGATCGGCGGGCACCTCGATCAGCACCAGTTTCAGGGCCGGCTCGGCGATGGCGAAGTTGGCGTAGCCGGGGCGGCGCTTGTGCGGCTCGACCCCGAAGAGGGTGGAGTAGAAGGCGATCGACGCCTCCAGGTCCGACACGTTGAGGGCCAGCTGCACTCGGGACACGAGAACCTCCAGAAGATGTACATTGACGTCTGTCGATATCTGAGTCTGCACGCTATATTGATGTGTGTCAATACGAAGGGCAGGTGGAACATGACGGTCGGGGTCGAGCTCCCGTTGAGCGATGTATCCGTCGCGTCCTGCTGCCCGGACGGCCTGGCCACACCCCTGGACCGCGACACAGCCGAGCAGCTCGCCAAGCTGCTCAAGGCCGTCGCCGATCCCGCGCGCTTGCAATTGCTCGCGCTGCTGAAGTCCAGCCCCGACGGATCGTCCTGCGTGTGCGACCTCACCGGTCCGCTCGGCCTGTCGCAGCCCACCGTCAGCCACCACCTGAAGGTGCTCCGCGATGCCGGAATCGTGACGCGCGAGCAGCGCGGCACGTGGGCGTGGTTCACCGTCGATAGCGCTCGTCTGGCGGAGCTGTCCGTCCTGCTCACGTAGCGCCACCCGGCGGGCGCAGTGCGCGTGTCTGACGCAACCGCGGTCAGGGAACAATGCCGCCATGAGCACCGCTGAGTCGCCCGAGTCCGCCGCCATCCGCCACGTCGTCCACATCCGACTGGATCCCTCGCTGGACGACGAGCTGCGCCGTTCGCTGGAGGCCGACCTGCGGCAGCTCGCCGACGAGCACCCCCATGCCATGCGGTCCACGCTGCATCGCGACCTCGGCCGCCGGCCGAACGCGCCCGTGTCGGCCACCTGGATGGTCTGCCTCGACTTCGCGTCGATGGCCGACTTCGAGGCCTACCTGGCCAGCCCCCTGCACCGGGACTTCCTCGCGACCCACCAGCCGTCGATGGCGTACATCACCGCGATCCAGGTGCCGCTGGAGGGATTCGCTCCGGAAGGGTGACGAGGAGATGCGCGTCGGCACAGGGGTCGAGACGCGGGACTGACCTCCAACGGTCGTGTCCGATTCCCGCTAGTCCCAGCCAGGCGGCCGGCCGACAGAATGGTCACGTGCTCCTCGACCACGACCACTGCTACCGGGCCATCCAGAGCCGCGACTCGCGGTTCGACGGCTGGTTCGTGACGGCGGTGCGGACCACCGGCATCTACTGCCGTCCGTCGTGCCCGGCGATCACGCCGAAGCGCGTCAACGTCGAGTTCTTCCCGGCGAGCGCCACGGCGCAGGCCCACGGCTACCGCGCATGCAAGCGATGCCGACCTGACGCCTCCCCCGGCTCGCCGGAGTGGAACACGCGCGCCGACGTCGTGGGCCGGGCGATGCGCCTCATCGCTGACGGCCTCGTCGATCGCGAGGGCATCGGGGGGCTCGCTGCCCGACTCGGCTACAGCGAGCGGCACGTTCACCGGCTGCTCGTCGACGAGGTCGGCTCCGGTCCCCTCGCCCTCGCGAGGGCGCAGCGCGCCCAGACCGCCCGGATCCTCATCGAGACGACCACGCTGCCCATCACCGACGTCGCGTTCGCGAGCGGCTTCCAGAGCGTCCGACAGTTCAACGACACGGTTCGCGAGGTGTACGCGTCCAGCCCGACGCAACTGCGCTCGGCACGGTCCCCGGTGCAGGGCGGCGGTCCGCTCACCGTTCGCCTCGCCTGTCGCCAGCCGTTCGCCGGCGACGATCTGTTCGCCTTCCTCGCCGCTCGTGCGGTTCCCGGCGTCGAGAGCGTCCAGCCGTCCGGCTACATCCGATCGCTGCGGCTGTCCAAGGGCAACGGCGTCGTCTCGGTCACGATCACCGACGGCGCCGTCACCTGCGCCCTGTCTCTGGACGACATCGCCGACGTGCAGGCTGCCGTGCAGCGCACACGTCGCATGCTCGACCTGGACAACGACCCGAGTCTCATCGACGATCACCTCGGAGCGGACCCGATGCTGGCACCGCTGGTGCGTCGTCGACCTGGCCTTCGCGCCCCCGGGCACGTCGACGGCACCGAACTGCTCGCCCGGGCCGTGCTCGGCCAGCAGGTCAGCGTGGCCGGGGCGCGCACGCTCGCCGCACGGCTGGTGAGGGCCCATGGCGAACCGCTGGCCAACCCCGTCGGCGACATCACACACGCGTTCCCGAGCGCCGAGACGATCGCCGGCCTGAGTCCGGAGGACTTCGCGATGCCGCGCGCTCGCGGGGCCGCACTCATCAACGCGTGCGCACACGTCGCGGACGGGCGGATCCGGCTGGACGCCGGCGCTGATCGCGACGAGGCATCCGCCGCGCTTCAAGCACTGCCGGGCATCGGTCCCTGGACCGCCGGGTACGTCGCGATGCGGGCGCTCGGCGATCCCGACGTCTTCCTCCCGACCGACGTGGGGGTCCGGCACGCGCTTGTCGCGATGGGCCACGACGGATCGCCGAAGGCCGCCGACGGCTACGCAGAGCGCTGGCGGCCCTGGCGGTCGTACGCGCTTCATCACCTGTGGGCAAGCCTGTGAAGGAGAGACCGATGGACGCATCGAGCATCACCACCATGGCGACGCCGCGTGGGCGAGCTGACCCTGGTCGCGAGCCCCGACGGCCTGCGCGCCGTGCTGTGGCCAGGCGATCGTGAGGCGCGCGTGCCCCTCGGCCCGACGCACGGAGGAGGACCTGCCGCCGACGACGTGCTCGCCGAGTCGATCAGCCAGCTCAACGAGTACTTCGACGGCGCGCGCACCACGTTCGACGTGCCGCTCGACCCCGTGGGCACCGACTTCCAGAGACAGGCGTGGCAGGTGCTCCAGACGATCCCGTACGGCCAGACCATCACCTACGGCGAGCAGGCCAGCCGACTCGGCGGCGCGGAGAAGTCACGTGCCGTCGGCGCCGCCAACGGCCGCAACCCGATCAGCATCATCGTGCCCTGTCATCGCGTGGTGGGCAGCAACGGCAAGCTCACCGGGTTCGCCGGGGGCCTCGATACCAAGGCGTGGCTGCTGCGTCACGAGCAGGGCGTCGACACCCTGCTGTGACGGCAGCCGCCCACGAATGGGGACCTCACTCGCGTGTGGGGTCCCCATTCCGGCCGAAGGGGTCAGCCGTCAGGCGATGGCCTTCGCCTTCAGCGCGTTGAACTCCTCCTGGGTGATGGTGCCGGCGTCGAGGAGCGACTTGGCCGAGGCAATCTGCTCGGTGGCGGTGGTGCTGCCAGCGGCCGACTTGATGTACGCCGCCTGAGCGGCCTGCATGTCCTTGGCCTGCTCGAGCTGGCGCTCCTGCATGCCCTTGCCGCGGGCGATGACGTACACGAGGATCCCCAGCCACGGGATGATGATCACGAAGATGATCCAGAAGGTCTTGGCCCCGCCGCCGAGGTCCTTGCTGCGGAAGATGTCGCCAAGCACCCAGAACAGGCACATGAACCAGGCGAAGAACAGGAAGAACTCGAATAGGGCGAGCAGGAAAGAACCGTTGTCGTTGAACATGAAGACTGCTCTCTGTTGAGGTGACCCGGAGGGCCACACGGTCCCGATCCTCGCACGCGCCGGACGTCGTCGGCGGCAAGAGAGTGTCTGGCAGCCGCGCTGGGTTCCGGTTACAAGCCGAGGATCTTGGCCTTGGCCCCGGCGAACTCCTCATCGCTGAGCAGCCCCTGCGCGTGAAGTTCGCCCAGCTTCTTGATCTGGGTGGCCTGGTCGTCCTCGGCTGGTGCCTCGGGCGGCGGGGCTGCCGCGGCCTGCTGTGCAGCGGCTGCCTGCTGCTGGCTCTGCTGCTTCGCGGCCGCGCTGCGCTGCATGCTGCCGGACACCGCGGTCGCGGTGCCGGCGATGACGGCAGTGCGGGCCATGGTGCCCATCAGTCCCGGACGTCCTCTGCGTGGCATGACTACTCCTTGTCCAGTGCTTCGATGGCGATGACGACGTTGGCATGCGGTACGCGGTCCAGCGAGAGGACTCGGCCGTTCGATCCGCGGACGGCCGCCGCGAACCGGGCGGCCCATGTGTTCTCCCAGGCGATCACGAGGGCTGACGAGTCAGGCTCGAGCGCCTCGGCGGCGATCTCCAGGTCCTCCTCGCTCAGCAACTCGAACTCTCGGCCGCTCAGGGCTTCGAAGGCATCTGCAACCTCGTCGTCACTGACCTCGACGAAGCGCACGTCACCGTCGGCGTTCTTGGAGACGAAGGCGAGGTCGAGGATCCGCACCGTTCCAGCCTCCGCCAGCTCGGCGAGGGCCGGCTCGAGATCACCGTTGAACTGATTCCCTTCGAACAGGATGACGGCAACATCCACCGGGCCGATCGCATCGGGGTCAAGCAATCCGGGCATGAGCACATCCTCCATTGGGGGTTTGAGTGAAGCGGGACCCAGCGAGGCTTGGCCCGGTCTGACGAGTGGGGTTCACGGGGCCGCCGGAGCGGTGCAGGGCCGCATGAGGGCCTGGATGCCGGCGATGTCGCCCGGCCCGAGCTTGGTCTGGTCATCGACGATCGGGTACATGATGTCGCCCTTGCTGGTGCTGTGACCCAGACCGAGGGCGTGCCCGAGCTCGTGCATGAACACCGCTGATCCGCTGTCCCTTCGCGCTGCTCGCGACGTAGTCGGTGCGGAAGGCTCCTTCAGCCTGGAGGATCTCCTTGTTGTCGGGCAGGACCTGGGTGGGCATGGCGAATCCGACGACCCGGTCGGTCAGGTACGTGGACTCCGCATTGGTCAGCACGGTGATGTACATGTGGCGGGTGCGGTCGACGCCGTCGACCGGCGTGATGACGTAGGTCGTGTCGTTGTAGTTGACCGGCGTGACGCCGCCGAAGGTGAAGTGGATCCCGGACTGCTGAGCCCAGTTCTTCACCGACGGTCGCGAACGCATCCTTCGCCGACTTCTGCTGGGACTTGGGCAGGGCCCGAGGGTCGACGGTCAGCACGATCGGGTCGGCGCAGTTCGCCCAGCGCGCTGCTCCTTGAGGGAGCCGGAGTCGAAGAACGGCGTCCAGCCCGACGCGTCGCCCGGGGCCGTGGGCATCGTCTCGGGAGCAGCCGTGGCAAGGGGGGCGAGGACCACCACCAGCGCCGTCGCCACGACGCTCGCCAGCGCCCTGTGGACACGTGCTCTGGTCATCGTTCCTCCATGCGCTTGTCAGTGCGTCTGATCAAGGCTGCCTCGCTCGACAGTAGTCCGGCTGACGTATTGCAGCCGAATCGGCGTCGTGGCGGTGATACGGTCGCGGCACATCGACCACCTGCCAGGGAGAGCCATGCGGACTCGAGATGCGCCGAATCGGCACCGTCCTCGCCATGATCGCCCTGGTCGCCGTCGGCGTCGCCCCGGCGGCGACCGCCGAGCAGCTGCCGCCGAACAACACCGACTGGCTGCTGACCGCGAGCCAGGCCAGCGCCGCGGTCAGGTTCGCACGGTCCCGCTCGCCGTCGGAAAGGTCCGGCTGACACCCGTCATGTGGTCGCAGTCGTTCGTGGCCCCCGACAGCACCGAGCCGCGTGCAGGCGTGACCTTGCTGAAGTACACGAACCCCAAGCCGCTGACCCAGGCCGTCCTGGGAAAGCTGTCGGCCGGTGAGGTCTTCGGCGCCGACGTCGCGCAGGGATACGAGTGCACGCTGACCAAGGAGAACGCGATCCCCGGACGGCTCCGCGCGACCCGCGTCTGCTGGAACGACGGTCTCGTCATCGCCGCGTCGACGATCAAGATCGGCACCTGGGTGCTCGGTGGCTGGACCACCATGCGCCCCGCCGCCGGCGAGACCGTGACCCAGGAGATGCAGGGACGAGGCCGCTGGCGACGCCCGCGCCCTGCGCGCCGCCCAGAGCGTCAAACTGCTCAAGAACCTCCGCTAGGGCCCCGGGCGCGATCACCGATCGATACAGACTCACCTGCCGATCGGAGTAGCTCTTGATGACCGGACGAAAGTGCTCACGGGAGCGTATGACCGGGATGGCCTCGTAGATGAGGGTGACCTCGTGGGAGATCTCGTCGGGCAGGCCCAGTTCGATCAGGGTGACGAGTTTCTGCGAGATATCGGTGACGTGGGCGATGGCATCCAGGCGCTGGTCGTACATCTGATCCAGGGCACGCTCCACGACGCCCAGGAGAACGCCGTCGATGTCGCTGAAGTGGTAGTGGACCGTGCCCGTGGACACCCCGGCCGCGGAGGCGACGTCCTTCACCGTGAGGCTGCCGAACCCCTTGTCGACCACCGTCGTCATGGCCGCGTCGAGGAGACGCTCACGCTTCCAGGGTTCCTTCGGTCGCCCCATCCGTCACTCCCCATCAGAAAACCGACGATAACTGGCTGAGTCTATTGACTTTGGCAAGGCTAGGTTATTTGATTCGGAGTCAAAGAACCAGTCATTCGCCGCGATCGGAGTTCACCATGTCGGACACGGGCACGGACACGGACGCGAGGTCGGCCGCCGGCCTGCAGGGGAATGTGGGCTGGATCGGAATCGTGTTCTTCGTCGTCGCGGCCGCCGCGCCGCTGACGGTGGTCTCGGCCACGCGCTCGCATCCAGGCACTTCCCGTCGCACTGCGTGCCACGCCGCCTGACACTAGGGTCGCCAGTCACGGTCGGCTCACGCTCGTGTCGCGTTCTTGGGAGTGCCTCGGTGTCGCAGAGCAGTGGGATCGTGTTCCGGAACGTGCGGGTCTTCCCGGGCCACGGATCGGGCCTCTCGGAACCGCAGGACGTGCGGGTCGATGGCGCGACGATCACCTCCCTCGACCCTGCCGCTGATGGGCCAGCCGACCCCGACGTGACGGTCATCGACGGTGCGGGGCGCGTCCTGATGCCCGGCCTGATCGACGCGCACTGGCATGCGGCGTTCGCTGCCGTGCCCGCGCAGGTGGCGATGACCTGCGACGTCGGGTACCTGCATCTTGCCGCGGGCCGCGAGGCGGAGCGGACGCTTCTGCGGGGGTTCACCACCGTGCGTGATGCGGGAGGCCCGACGTTCGCGCTGAAGCGCGCCATCGACGAGGGCCTTCTCCCGGGCCCCCGGATCCTGCCGTCCGGAGCCTTCATCTCCCAGACGTCCGGGCATGGCGACTTCCGGATGCGGCACGAGGTGCCTCGTGATCCATGCAGCCATCTCAGCCACATCGAGATCATGGGCGGCTCCACCATCGCCGACGGCGTCCCCGAGGTGCTTCGTGCCGTGCGCGAGCAGCTGATGCTCGGCGCCTCACAGATCAAGCTGATGGCCGGCGGCGGTCTCGCGTCCTCGTACGACCCGATCGACGTCACCGAGTACACCGAGTCGGAGATGCGGGCGGCGGTCGAGGCGGCCGAGAACTGGGGCACCTACGTCATGGTCCACGCGTACACGCCGCGGGCGATCGCCCAGGCGATCCGTGCCGGCGTGCGCTGCATCGAGCATGGCCACCTGATCGACGAGGCGACCGTCGAGCTGATGGCCGAGCACGACGTGTGGTGGAGCCTGCAGCCGTTCCTCGACGACGAGGACGCGATCCAGAATCCCAATCCGGCCAACCGCGCCCGCCAGCTCGAGGTCTCGGCCGGCACCGACCGGGCGTATGCCCTCGCACGCAAGCACGGCGTCCGCGTCGGCTGGGGTACGGACACGCTGTTCGATCCCGACCTGGCCAGGCGGCAGGGCAAGCAGCTGGCGAAGATGAGCCGCTGGTTCACCCCTGCCGAGGTGCTGACCATGGCGACGTCTGGCAATGCGGAACTGCTTGCCCTCGCGGGTCCGCGGCACCCGTACCCCGGCGTGCTCGGTCGCGTCGAGCCCGGCGCGCTGGCCGATCTCCTGCTGGTGGACGGCGACCCGCTCGCCGACCTCTCCTTGCTCGCCGATCCCGACCAGAACCTGCCGGTGATCATGAAGGACGGCGTGATCCACAAGAACGCCCTCGCTTGACGCACCTCGGCGGCCCGCCGAGCTGTCCGTGCGGTCAGGCCCCGGTGCGAGCCTTCGCCTCGTCGGCCGCGTCCTTCGTGAGCCGCGCAATCACCGCGGCGCGCGTGACGGGGTCCAGCGCGTCGAGCTGATCGTGGATGGAGTCGGTCGTCGCGTCGGCCTCCGCCTGAATCGCTCGAACGCGGGAGATCGCGACCACGGCGACGACTGCGGCGGCCACGGCGGCGAACGCCAGCGACGCCGCCAGGATCCTGTGGGACGTGCTCATGCGAGCTCCTTGGGCTTGTCGTCTGCGCGGGATGCACCTCTCGGACCGATCGGCGATCGCCACACTATCCAGCAGACGATGATCCGGCGCGGCGAAGCATCGACGCCAGGCCACCACCCACGGCCAGCCCCAGGAGCACGCCCAGGGAGATGCCGATCATGGTGACGCCGGTCGTGATCAAAGCGGCGACGCCGTCGAGGCGCTCATCGCCCAGGTACTGCGTCACGCCCACGAGTCCCAGCGCACCCGGAACGAGCAGCCAGAAGGCCGGCAGGAAGCTGACGAGAGTGGGCGGTCCCGACCTCTGGTTCGCGGCGAGCATCGCCACGGGGGTCATGAGCAAAGCCCCGACGAAGGCGGACAGGGAGTCGCCGAAGAGGTAGGCGCCGACGACCTGACCGGCGTACGCCACGTACAGGACGAGCAGGATCCAGCCCAGCGACGCCGGCCGGGCACAGCGGTGCACGACGACCCCGATCCCGAAGATCGCCACCCCGATCCATGGCGCCAGCGGCCCTAGAGGGTGACTCGCGACGTCGGAGACACTGGTGGCTGGCACCCCCACCAACTGTGCAGCAGCAACGATGCCCAGCGCGAGCAGGACCAGCTGCATCATCCCGGCGGCGAGGCGTCCCGCACCGGAGATCATCTGCCCCGTGGACAGTTCGATGACGGCGGTGGTCAGCAGGGCGCCCGGCAGGAACGAGACCAGCGGCGCGACGAGGGCGGCGTATCCGCCGAGGTCGAGGCCGGTGCGGGCGAGCAGGAACACCGTCAGGGACACCCCGAACGCGCACACGACAGGGACGAACACCTGGTAGTTGGCCGGGAGCCGCGGTGTCCCCAGGAGCAACGTGCCGATGATCGCGCCGAGGGTTCCCGCGATCAGCACGTCGGTCCAGCTGGCCTGCAGCAACAATGCCAGGCCGACCGAGAAGGCGGAGTATCCGACGACCCGCGCCCACGCCGGGAACGCCGGTTCGAGGGTCAGCGCCCGCCGCAGCCGCGCCATGCCGTCCACGGGGCCGATCTCGTCATGCTCGGCCGCTCGCGCCACCGCGAACACGGCATCGACCTGGTCGAGACGCAGTGCCGTCGCACCCGCCGACGTCACCGCGGTCTGCATGGTCTCGGTGCGGGCACCGGAGATGACCAGGGCCGTGGGAAGCACGACCAACTCGGCGTCCGGCAGCCCATTGGCCGTCGCGACCCGATGCAGCGTCGCCCGGACGTGGGTCACGGGGTCGCCCGAGTCGATCATCGCCTGGCCGAGGGCGATCAGGAACGCCATCGTCTCGGCGGTGTCCTGCGAGGCGGTGGACGGGTCGATCGCCGAGTCGTCACGCCCCTCGGCGGGGACTCCTCCCCGTGCTCGAGCGCCGCGCCGGTGCACCGACCAGGCGATCAGGGCGGCCGTCAGCATGACCACCAGCGCGAGAAGCACAGCCGCGGTAGGAACATCGGACCCCTCGACCGCGGGCGGAGCCGCAGGACGCATCGATCGTGGAGGACTCGCAGCCGGTGAGGACGTCGATGTGGACGCCGACGTCGGTGCGACCGACGCCGCGGGGCCGCCGGAGCCGCCCGAGGCCGCCGTCGTGGGTGGGGCGGACTGCTGCTGGGATGCGGCCGGGACGCTGGCGGACGGCAACGGCTCACGGCTGCCGGACTCTCCAGCGGGGGGCTCCCCGGTGAACGCGTCGCTCGGGGCGGGAGCCTCGGTCGAGGGCAGCGAGGATTCGGCGCCAGCGGGAGAGACGGTCGGCGAGGAGGTCTCCGCGGCGGACGATGCGATGGCGCCGACCGATGTCAGCGAGGCGGCCAGGACCACCGCGACCACAAGGAAGCCGAATCCCCTCCACGAGACCGCAGCATGAAGCCGATTGGTGGACCCGCCTCGTGTCATCGACTCCCGATCGTCGGCTCGAGCCATGGACCATGACACGGGAGTCGCTCCCGCCGTGCAGACTGGGAATGCCACGTCGCGTCAGCACACGCCGAATTCTCTGCGGAGCGTAGCGTCGTCGCCAGCCGAGGTGCTCGTTCGGCGACGACGGCCCGTGTGCGTCGAGAACATCACATCCGAGAGCCGCCTCCCGGCAGGACTCCATGGTCCCCTGCGCGTAGGAAGGAAGCCAGCCGGACGTACCGGCCATGGGAGGCGCGCGCCATGAGGCGACGCACGATCGCGGCCACGTTCGTCATCTGCGCCATGACTGCCTCGACCATGATGGCCAGCCCTGCCTTCGGCGTCGCGACGGCGCCGCACATGAGCGCTCTCGTCGCGGCGGAGGCAGACGTGGCTACGGTCATCGCCACGATCGCCACCGGCACCAGGCCCACGGACATCGTGCTCGACCCCGCGCGATCACTCCTCTACGTCCTCGACGCCGTGACCCCTCGGATCGTGGTCATCAGCACGACGTCGAACACGGTCGTGGGGACGATCGACGTGCTCGACGAGGCGCTCTACCTGACGCTCGACGCCACTCACGATCAGCTCTTCGTGGCGAACGGACACCCGACGCTCGGCCCCGGCTCCCTGTCCGTCATCGACACCCGTACGGGCACGATGACGAGCACCACCGCACTGCGCGGCCACCCGCGCCGGCCGGTCCTCGACGCGACGCGTGGTCGGCTCTACGTGGCCCAGAGCGACGAGGAGAACGGACCAGGAACCCTCTCGACGATCGATGCCGCGTCGAACACGGTGCTGGCCACCGTGACCATCGGAGTCTCGCCTGGCGATCCGGCACTCGATGCCAAGGGCCGCCGGCTCTACATCCCGCTGACCCGCACCGTGGCGGTCTATGACACCCAGCCGCTCAGGAGGGTCGCCAACGTCAAGGTCGGACAGTTCCCGGAGTTCGTGGTCCTCGACCTTGCGCACCGTCAGTTCTTCGCCGTGCGCATGGATGCCCTGGTCGCCGTCGATGCTCGCACCAACACGGTCACCGGGACTGTCCGCATGCCCATCTCCATCGAGGCCGGGCCGCCCGCACTGGACTCGGCACGCCAGCGCATGTACCTCCCGAGCTGGCCGTACCGCGGACGCATCACCGTGCTGAACACGCACTCCTTAACGGTCAGGGCCCGCATCACCGTCGGCTACGCGCCGGACGGTCCGGTGCTCGACAGCGCTCGGCGCCTTCTCTACGTCCCTGAGTTCGACGAGGGCGACGGCCACAGCGTCTACGTGATCGACGCGGCCACGAACACGGTCCTCAGTGCCGTCGGCGTCGGCAAGGGTCCGCTCGCGCCGGCGCTCGATGCCGGCTCGGGTCGTCTCTACGTGCCCAGTTGGGGCTCGGGAAGCATGTCAGTCATCGATCCAGGGAGATGAGATGGGAATCCGCCGCACGATCACCGTGATGGCCAGCACCGCTGCGCTGGCCCTCGGGGGCTTGCCGATGGTCGCGCCCGTGGCCGCCGCGCCGCTCGGCGTCGAGTCGGCGTCGCACTGGTACGAGGGGAGGACCGGGACCGTCCGGTGGGCGATCGGGGACGAGTTCCTGGAGCAGCTGACGGGCGCGGGAGCGACGATGACCTTCTGCAGCGCGGCGAAGATGTCGGTTGTGTCGGGCGTGAACGTGGCCACCATGCCCGTCCGCGGCAACTCCCTCATCCGGCTCAATGCCAAGGAGAGCGGCGTGGACGCGGTCGCCGACTGCACCGTCACGATCACCGGGAACGGCACGACGGTCGAGCTCACGTCCCTGTACTTCAGCGCGGCGAGTGGCTACCCATCCGGGATGAGCGCCACGATCAATGACGAGTACACAGAGATTGCCTCCGGAGCGAGCAAGCGGCTGCCGAAGCAGGCCACCAACGGCCGGATCGCGGTGATCTCCCCGGTCCTGGTCACTGTCTCAGCCTTCTCGGACATCCTGCGCGGGCAGCAGAGAGCCGATGGCGGGTACGACGGCCCCGTGCCGACGATGACCACTGAGGCAGTCACACTCGGGCTGTTCCAACTGGTCCTGAAGGTCAAGTCGACGTCACGGCCGCAGGATCCGCACAACTCCGAAGGATGACCCGCCGCCAACATCCATGACCTCGCAACGCTGAAGGTGAACCAGGCCGGAACCGCGACCACGCTGCCACTGCCATCGGCGTGAGTTCTCTCGGCACGCAACCTGCATGCGCGATACTGAGGTGACCTGCTCCGAGTCCGCACTGCCGACATCAACCCTCCTGGAGCCCACGATGGACGACGTCAAGCAGCCAGCGCGCGCTCGTCGAGGAGTACTTCGAGGGATTCCGTCGCAGCGACCACGCGCGCATCCTCGCGACTCTCACCGACGACGTCGTGTGGGTGATCCACGGGCACCGCGTCACCACGGGCCGGGCCGAGTTCGACGCGGAGATCGAGAACCCAGGCTTCTCCGGCCGACCCGAACTGGACATCCACCGGATGCTGGAGGATCACGAGGTCGTCGTGGTGACGGGCGAAGGACGCGGAGTCAGCATCGAGCACGGCCCCTTCCGCTTCGCCTTCAACGACCTCTTCACGTTTCGTGACGGTCTGATCGCTCGCGTCGACTCGTACGTGGTTCCTCTGCCCTGAGGCTCGCCCAGGCCATCGTCAGCGCTTGCGTGTCGATTCGCGCACGACAAGACGGGTTGGCAGGGGGGTGTCCGTCGTGATCGGCTCGTGTTCCTCGAGGGCAACCAGCATCTTCTGCATCATCACTTCACCCAGGGCTGAGAAGTCCTGGTGCACGGTCGTCAGGGGCGGATACAGGTAGGCGGTCTCCGGTATGTCGTCGAAGCCGACCACGCTGACGTCCGCTGGAACTGAGAGTCCCCGCTCACGCAACGCGGACATCAGGCCGATCGCCATGAGGTCGTTCGAGGCGAAGATGGCATCACCCGGATCGACGGTCATGGCCGTCCCGACCTGATATCCGGAGCCGGCGGTCCAGTCGCCGCCGAGCGGCTCGGGGGCGCTGAGCCCCCACTCCGCGAGCTCATCGCGCCATCCCCGGACGCGCTCGAGGGAGTCCGTTGCCCGGGCTGGGCCCGTCACGTGGAAGATCCGCTGGTGGCCCAGCTCCGCCAGGTGGCGCACGGCAGAGCGGGCCCCGCGGTACTGGTCGATCGACACCAGCAAAGGGCTGCGTCGCTGGGTCGAGGCGGACGCGACGACAGGCACGCCTAGATCGAGTCCCCGCACCATCTCGAGCACCGTGCTGTCGATGACGATCAGCACGATCCCATCCACTCGCTGACGCAGCAGGGCCTCGACCGTGGCTCTCACGGCAGCAGGGTCGTCCCCGGGGGCGCTGACGCTGTCGACGCTGTACCGGGCCGTGCGGGCCGCCATGTTGAAGTGCATGGCGATCACGTTGGGACCGTGATCCTCGACGCTCGGGGTGATGAGACCGAGGGTGCGGGTTCGCCGCGTGACAAGTGCACGAGCCTGGGGCGATGGGCTGTAGCGCAGCTGGACGATGGCGCGCTCCACCCGCTCACGGGTGGCCGGACGGACGTTGGGCAGGCCGTTCATGACCCGCGAGACCGTCTGGTGCGAGACGCCCGCCAACCGCGCGACGTCGAAGATGTTCGGGGCCCGCTCCGGCTTCTGCTCAGCCATGACCGGCCTCCGTCTGCGGAACGGAGGCACGTGCCACGAGGGCAAGCAGCTGGTCGACTGACGTGTCCGCTGAGCGCACCGTCTCGATGATCCTTCCGTCCCGCAGGACGGTCACGCGATCGCCGACACGAAGCACCTCCTCGAGCTCCGCCGACACGAAGACCACGGATAGACCGTTGCTCGCAAGCTCGCCCACGAGGTTCTGGATCTCGACCTTCGCTCCGACATCGATACCGCGGGTTGGCTCGTCCAGCACGAGCACCCGGGGCGAGACCGCGAGCAGCCGCGCCAGCAAGAGCTTCTGCTGATTGCCTCCGGACAGCTGACCCGCAGGACGGTCGAGATCTGGCGGCCTGATGTCCAAGGCCTCGACCCAACTCGCCGCCAGCTCACGTTGCCTCGCAGTGCGGATCCGGCGCAGGAAGCCGCGTTGCGCCTGCAAGGACAAGGTGATGTTCTCCAGGACAGTGAGCTCGCTGATGATCCCCTCGGTGCGCCGGTTCTCAGGGGAGTACACGACGCCGAGCGACATGGCCCGGCGTGGATTCGACAGCCGCTCGTCCCGCTCCTCGATCCGGATGATGCCCGACTGCAGCCGATCCACTCCCGTCAGCGCCCGCGCCAAGGGGGTTCTCCCTGAACCGAGCAGTCCGGCCAGGCCCAGGACCTCGCCCTCAGCGATGTCCACGTCGGCGTCAGCGATTCCGGGAGCGACAGTCACGCCGCGGGCGCTGAAGAAGGGGGGCGAGTCACCCTGCGACTCCGGGGCGCTCGGCGCGATCCGATAGTCGGTGACCTCATGGCCCAGCATCTTCTGCACCAGATCCACGCGAAGAAGTTCGGCTGTCCGGTACTCGCCGACGAGTCTGCCGTCGCGAAGGACGGTGACCTTGTCGCAGATCTCGTACACCTGGTCGAGGAAGTGCGACACGAACAGGATCGCGACGCCCCTGTCCTTCAGCTCGCGAATCACGCGGAAGAGCTCGGCGACCTCGTTGACGTCCAGGCTCGAGGTGGGCTCGTCGAGGACGAGCACCCTCACGTCCGTCGAGATGGCCCGCGCGATCGCGACGAGCTGCTGGACTGCTACGGAATGGGTCCCCAGGAGCGAACCGGGGTCGATCTCCAGCCCCAGCTCACGCAGCACCGAGGCGGCGGACCGCCGCATCCCGCGCCAGTCGATGACGCCGAACCGGTGCCGCTCACGCCCCAGCGCGATGTTCTCGGCCACCGACACGTTCGGCAGCAGTTCGATCTCCTGGTACACCGTGCTGATGCCGGCCCGCTGAGCCGCATGGGGAGTCGCGAACGAGACCTCCTCGCCCGCGAGGCGCACGACTCCCGAATCCAGCGGGAGGGCACCGGTGATCGCCTTGACCAGGGTCGACTTGCCGGCCCCGTTCTCCCCCATGAGCGAGTGCACCTCACCCGGGAACATCCTGAAGCTGACGTCGTCGAGCGCGGTCTCCGCCCCGAAGCGCACTGTTGCTCCCGTGACGTCGAGCAGCGGCAGCGACGGGTCCACCCGCACATTGTCGTCGGTGGGCGCTGAGGGCGGCAACGGGACGCCCGCGAACGCCAACTATTCGCGCCGCTCGGTCCGAGCAACGATGAATCGCTGGACCAGGATGAACAGCAGCAGCAGTCCGCCGACGATGATCTGCATCCAGGACTGCTCGGCCCCGAGGAACGAGATGATCGTCTTGATCGTGCCGTAGACGAAGACCCCGATCATCGAGCCGATCACGTAGCCTCGGCCACCCGACAGCAGGGTGCCACCGATCACGACGGCGGCGATGGCGTCGAGCTCCGTGCCGATGCCGTTCCGCGGGTAGCCGGCGCCGGAGTACGCGGTGAGGATCACGCCCGCCACTCCGGCCAGCGTCCCCGAGATGAGGTAGACCATCACCTTGGTGCGGGCGACCTTCAGTCCCATGAGTCGCGCGGACTGCTCGTTGCCGCCGATCGCGTACACCGTGCGTCCGAACCGCGTGTACTGGAGCACGAAGGCTCCGATCGCGACGGTCAGGAGCGCGATGATCCCGGTCGGCGTGATGTACCAGTCGCCGACCTTCAGCCGCGTCGACTGGAGCCAGAGGACGGCAGTGTTGTCGACGCGGACCGACGACAGGCTCACGACGAAGGCCAGACCACGGGCGAGGAACAGCCCCGCCAACGAGGCGATGAAGGGTTGGACGTCGAAGTACTGAACGAGGATGCCGATCATGAGTCCGATCGCGGCCCCGGCCACGAGGATGGCCGGAATGGCGACGACTGCGGGCAGACCGTCGGACAGCAGGAAGGCAAGCAGGATCCCGGTGAACGCCATGACCGAGCCCACCGACAGGTCGATGCCTGCTGTCAGGATCACGAAGGTCATGCCGACGGCGATGACCATCAGGTAGGCGTTGTCCAGCAGGAGTGCGGACATGTTGCGGGGCGTGATGAAGTTGCCGAAGTAGATCTGGGCGGCGACGAGAAGCAGCACGAGGACGGCGAGGGCTGCGAAGGTCGGCGCAAGCGACGCGTGCCGGCTCAGGAAGCGGTCATTGGCCTGCCGCAGACCCGGGCTCATCTGCTCTCGACTGTCGAGCGTGGTCATGCCCCCGCCTCCACCTTGGCCGGTGACTCAGCCGAATCGCGCGACCCGGAGTCCGTCGTCCTCTTGCGCCGGTGGAGTCGCAGCCTGGGTGACTGGACGACCACGACAAGCACCACGACCAAGGCGAAGAACACCGGGCTCTGGGCCGACGGGACTCCGAGGAACAGGATGGTCGAGTCCAGCGTCTGGATGATGAGGACGCCGATCACCGTGCCCGCGATGCTGAACTTGCCGCCCTGCAACGACGTGCCGCCCAGGACCACGGCCAGGATGGCGTAGAGCTCGATGAACAGCCCTGCGGCATTGGCGTCGGCGGCCCTGATGTTCGAGCTGTACAGGATGCCGGCGATCCCGGCGAGGAGTCCGCTCAGCATGTAGGCGCTGAAGATGATGCCCCGTGCCCGGACGCCCGCCAGGCGGCTGGCCTCGGGATTGATGCCGACCGCCTCCGTGAGCATTCCCAGGGCGGTGCGCCGCTCGAAGACCGAGATGAGGACGATCGCCGCGAGCGAGATGATGAAGGCGAAGGGCAGCCCGAGGAGGTACCCGGTGGCGAGGTACTCGAACGGCTCGCTGTTGACCGTAGTGATGAACCCGCCCGTGATGAGCAGCGCGACACCGCGCCCGGCCAGCATCAGAACCAGCGTGGCGATGATCGGCTGGATCCCGAACCGGGCGACGAGGAGCCCGTTCCACGATCCCAGGGCCAGCCCGACGAGGGTCGCCGTGACCACCGCCACCGCGACGACGCCAACGTTGTTCGGATCGCCGGAGTTGTCGATGATCGTGAGGGCGACAGCGCCCGAGACGGCCATGACCGCGCCCACGGACAGGTCGATGCCTCGAGTGGCGATCACGATCGTCATGCCCAGGGCGACGAGCATGAGTGGGGCGCTGTTGCGCAGGACGTCGATCAGCGCGCCGTAGAGCTGTCCGTCGCGAACCGTGATCGAGATGAACTGGGGCCGCGTGACCGTGTTGATCACGATCAGGGTGATGAGCGCAGCAATCGGCCAGAAGAGCCGATGCTTCAGGAGTCGGGTCACGCCGCAGCCCCCTGACCCTTGTTGGCAATGAACTCGATCAGGTCGTTGAGACTCACGTCGTTGGCATCGAGCTCACCAAGCGCCTGCCGGTCTCGCATCACGAGCACCCGCTGAGCCAGGCGCAGTACCTCCTCGAGTTCGGAGGAGATGAAGATCACCGAGAGGCCCGCAGCAGACAGTTCCGCGACCTTGCGCTGGATATCTGCCTTCGCGCCCACGTCGATGCCCCGCGTCGGCTCGTCGAGGATGATCAGCTCAGGGGCGGTCGCGAGCCACCTGGCCAGGACCACCTTCTGCTGGTTGCCGCCGGACAGCGTGCCGGCGACCGCGTCCGGATTGGCGGGCTTGACGCCCAGCGCATCCATGTATTCGCCGACCACGGCGTCCTGCTCGGACTTGCGCATCTTGCGCATCCAGCCGCGACGGGCCTGGATGCCTAGGACGATGTTCTCGGCGACCGTGAGGTCGGCGATGATCCCCTCACCTCGCCTGTCCTCCGAAGAGAACACGATCCCACGCTCGATCGCGTGCCTCGGGGTCGTGATCCTCGTGGCCTCGCCGTTCACCGCAATGGTGCCGGTGTCGGGGTGGTCGGCCCCGTACAGAAGCCGGACGAGTTCGGTCCGTCCTGAGCCCAGGAGCCCGGCCAGCCCCACTACCTCTCCGTGGAACACCTCGAGATCGGCCGGATCGAGGAGCCCTCGGCGCCCGATGCCGGCCGCTTGGAGCACCGGTACTCCGCTCCGATCGATCTCGCGATTGGAGACGGTCGAGATGGCCTCGAGGTCGTCCAGCTCGCGTCCGATCATCTTGGTCACCAGTTGCTCGCGGGGAATGTCCTCGAGGAGGTACTCGCCCACCAGTCGACCATTGCGCAGCACCGTCACGCGGTCGGAGATCTCGTACACCTGCTCGAGGAAGTGACTGACGAACAGGATGGCGACACCGGTGGAGCGCAGCTCCCGGATGACACCGAAGAGCTGCTCGACCTCGCCGCGATCCAGGCTCGACGTGGGCTCGTCGAGGATCAGCACCCTCGAGTCGAGGACCATGGCCCGGCTGATCGCCACCAGCTGCTGGACGGCAAGGGAGTGGCTGGAGAGCATGGTCCGGGTGTCGATCTGAAGACCGAGGCTCTCGAGGTGCTGGGCCGCGCGCTCGTGCACGGCTTTCCAGTCGATGCGTCCGCCCCGACGCGTCTCATGCCCGAGCATCACGTTCTCGCCTACCGAGAGGTTCGGGCAGAGGTTCACCTCTTGATACACGGTCGAGATGCCTGCGGCCTGCGCATCGGCGGTGGTGCGGAAGACCACGGGCTTGCCACCCACGAGGATGGATCCTGAGTCGATGGCGTAGACGCCGGTGAGTGCCTTGATGAGCGTTGACTTCCCGGCGCCGTTCTCGCCCATGAGTGCGTGGATCTCCCCCGATCGCAGGAAGAAGTCCACATCGTCGAGGGCCAGCACTCCTGGGAAGGCGATCGTGATGCCGCGCATCTCAACGATCGCGGGGCCCGACGGGTTAGCCTCCGCATTCCCCATCTCAGCGACCTCTCAGGTATCGGTCTGCCCCGTGTCGGGGGGCCGGATTCCGGCCCCCCGACACGCAGCTCAACGGTTGTTCAGGCTAGTGCGGTCGGCGCTCAGTAGAGCCGCGAATCGATGACCTCCGCAGCCTTCTCCTGGGTGAACGCGTCATCCGTCACGTAGATCGCCTTCTCCACGGTATTTCCGGCCAGCACGTCCTTGACGAGGCCAGCGGCGAGGTCACCGAGGAGCGGGTTGCACTCGACGATGTAGTTGATCTTGCCGTCGACGAGGGCCTGCATTCCGTCCTTGACCGCATCGATCGAGACGATCTTGATGTCCTGGCCCGGCACGGCGCCCGCGGCCTCGATCGCCTCGATGGCACCGAGCGCCATGTCGTCGTTGTGCGCATAGACGAGATCGATGCCGTCAACGCCGTACTTCTGGAGGAAGCCCTCCATGACGGTCTTGCCGCCATCGCGAGTGAAGTCGCCGGTCTGCGAGTCGATCTTCTCGATGCTCGTGCCTGCGATCGCCTCGTCGAAGCCCTCGGCACGGTCGTTGGCCGGGGCCGAGCCCGTCGTTCCCTCGAGCACGACCATCTTGGTGGCGGTGTCGCCGAACTCCTGCGCAGCCCACGTACCGGCGGTGACGCCCTCCTTGCGGAAGTCGAGCCCGACCCAGCTTGCGAAGAGCGTGTCTGGTGCGCTGACCGTGCGATCCTCGAGGATCACCGGGATGCCAGCGTCGGCCGCCTCCTGCAGGACGCCGTCCCAACCGTCGGTCACGATCGGGGCGATGACGATCGCGTCAACGCCCTGGTTGATGAAGCTCCGCACCGCTGCGATCTGCGCCGCAGGGTCGTTGTCGGCTGCGTTGAACGTCAGATCGAAGCCGTTCTCGGCAGAGAAGGCGGTCTTCATCGACTCGGTGTTGGCCGAACGCCAGCCGCTCTCCGATCCCGTCTGGGCGAAGCCCACCGAGATCGTCTCGCCAGCTGCTGCCGCGTCACTCGGCGCCGCGGCAGTCGCCGCGGCATCGCCTGAGGGTGCCGCCGACTCTGCGGTCGAGCTCGACGAGCAGCCCGCCATCGTGAGCGCCATCGCTCCTAGCAAGACGGCGCCCGCCAGTGTGCGCTTTCCCATGTCCGACCTCCTGAACGTGATCCGGATGTGATCCCGGAATCGGTGTGTGGCCTCTCGGCCCGATCGGGCCGCGCTTCCGATATTAGCGCTAACATTTTTCCGGATGTCAGGCGTTGTAGATCACGATTTGATACCGAAATCCCGTTACACCTGAGCGTGTATGGAGGGGATCGCCCTCCGGGAGGTGGCGCATGCGCTGCTGGTGAGGCTTCACATTCGGGCCCTATGGGGTGGGCCCGTCGCGCTCGACGGCGCTGGATCCACACGGGTGGCGCGGCCCGATTCTCTTCACCCTTCCCCGAGCCAGGCGACCTTCTCGATCAGGTCGAACGTGCCGTAGCCGCCCGGGTACCTGCGCAGTCGCCCATCCTGGTTGACCAGCACCAGAGTCGGCTGACCGGTGATGCTGAACGCCCTCCAGATCGAGCCGTCCTCGTCGTAGATGTTCGGGAACCCATCAATGCCGTGCTCCTCGATGAAGCTCCGTGACGACTGCACGTCGGAGTATCCGGAGATCCCGATCACCGTCACCCCGTCAGGGAACTGCTTCGCAGCCTCGACGAGTGCACCGGACTCGGCCGCGCACACCGGGCACCAGGATGCCCAGAACCACAGGACCACGTCTTCGTACATGAGCGTGGTGCCGTCGATGGTGTCGCCGGTCACCAGCTCGGTGGTGCGGAACTTGAGTGCGTCCGGGGCCTCGGGGTTGGCCCATGGGCTCGCTGCGGCGGACGCCGTTGCCACGAGGGCGGGCGGACTGACGGCGGCTACGTTCGCCGGCGAAGCCGAAGGCGCGGCGCACGCTGCCAGCGCCCATGCGGACACCGCCCCGATCAGCACGACCGTCAGCCTCATGCGTCCCCCTTCACACGGATCTCGGGTTCCCCCTGGCGTAATCGGAGCGAAAAGCCGGAGACCCGATTATGATCGGGCTGCTTGTGAGCGCTCACAATAGTCGCAACGGCCGAAGGAGGCACACCATTTCTGGTCACGACGAGCAGTACGTCATCGGTGTGGACTTCGGCTCACTGTCCGGACGGGCAGTGGTGGTACGGGTCCATGACGGCGCCGAACTGGGGTCAGCAACCCACGACTACACCCACGGGGTCCTGGACCGACGGCTCCCCGACGGTCAGACGCGCCTTGGCCCCGACTGGGCGCTCCAAGTGCCGCAGGACTATGTCGACGTGCTCAAGCATGCGGTGCCCGACGCGGTGCGAGATCGCCGGCATCGACCCGTCGCGGGTCATCGGGATCGGCACCGACTTCACGGCCTGCACGATGGTGCCGGTCACGCGCGATGGCACTCCCCTGTGCGAGCTTCCCGAGTTCGAGCATCACCCGCATGCCTACGTGAAGCTGTGGAAGCACCATGCCGCGCAGCCTCAGGCTGACCGGATCAACGCCCTGGCGCACGAGCGCGGCGAATGGTGGATCAGTCGGTACGGCGGGCTCATCTCGTCGGAATGGGAGTTCGCCAAGGGGCTCCAGATCCTTGAGGAGGCTCCCGAGGTCTACGACGCCATCGACAAGTGGGTCGAGGCCGCCGATTGGATCGTCTGGCAGCTCTGCGGGCACTACCTGCGCAACGCCTGCACCGCCGGCTACAAGGGGATCCTGCAGGACGATCAGTACCCGACCGAGGACTTCCTCACGGCGCTCAACCCCGGCTTCGGATCGTTCGTGACCGACAAGGTCGCGCACACCATCGGTCAGCTGGGCGCGCGCGCCGGCTCCCTGACAGCAGAGGCCGCCAGGTGGACGGGACTTCCGGAAGGCATCGCGGTCGCCGTCGGTAACGTCGATGCGCATGTGACCGCTCCCGCCGCGCAGGCGGTCGAGCCCGGGCAGATGGTCGCCATCATGGGGACGTCCACATGTCACGTGATGAACGGGAGCGAGCTCCACGAGGTCCCCGGCATGTGCGGCGTGGTTGACGGCGGCATCACCGAGGGGCTGTGGGGCTACGAGGCCGGCCAGAGCGGAGTCGGTGACATCTTCGGCTGGTTCGTCGACACCTGCGTACCCCCGGCCTACGTCGAAGCGGCGGCGCAGCGTGGTATCGGGCTCCACGAGTACCTCACCGAACTGGCCCGGCAGCAGCAGGTGGGCGAACACGGCCTCATCGCCCTCGACTGGCACAGCGGCAATCGCTCTATCCTCGTCGACCATGAGCTGTCGGGGGTCATGGTGGGCCTCACCATCCAGACGCGGCCCGAGGACCAGTACCGGGCACTCCTGGAGTCCACCGCCTTCGGGACCCGTCGCATCGTGGAGTCCTTCAACGAGTCAGGCGTACCTGTGAAGGAGCTCGTGATCGCGGGGGGCCTGCTCAAGAACGAATTCCTCATGCAGATGTATGCCGATGTCACCGGGCTCCCACTGAGCACCATCGCATCGGATCAGGGGCCTGCGCTGGGGTCGGCGATCCACGCGGCAGTCGCGGCGGGTGCCTACCCAGACGTGTTGGCCGCCTCGAGGGTCATGGGTCACTCGAACAAGGGTGTCTACCAGCCCAACCCCGAGGTGGCGGACGCCTACGACGCGCTGTACGCGGAGTACCTGCTCCTCCACGACTACTTCGGCCGCGGAGCCAATGACGTGATGCATCGACTGAAGGCGCGCCGACGTGCCATTGCCCAAGGAGAAGGAGCCTGACGTGGCTGCATCGATATCGGAGGCTCTGGCGCGACTGCGCGTGGAGGTCTGCCGACTGAACCAGGACCTGCCGCGCCTCGGCCTCGTCGTCTGGACCGCGGGCAACGTGTCCGCACGAGTCCCCGGGGCTGACCTGCTCGTCATCAAGCCCTCGGGGCTGGATTTCGAGGAGCTGACCCCGGAGAGCATGGTCGTGACGGACTTCTCGGGTGCCGTCGTCGAAGGCGATCTCGCGCCGTCGTCCGACACCGGCGCCCATGCCGTCGTGTACCGGGAGATGCCGGACGTGGGGGGCGTGGTGCACACCCACTCCACCTATGCGTGCGCGTGGGCCGCGCGTGGAACGCCCATCCCATGCGTGACCACGATGCAGGCCGACGAGTTCGGCGGGGAGATCCCGATCGGGCCATTCGCCCTCATCGGAAATGAGGCCATCGGCGAGGGCATCGTCCGGACTCTGTCGGGCAGTCGATCCCCCGGCGTCATCATGCAGAACCACGGCCCGTTCACCATCGGCAAGGACGCCCGATCGGCCGTCAAGGCCTCTGTGATGCTCGAGGAGGTGGCTAAGGCCACCCACTTGGCACACCAGCTCGGCGAGCCGATCCCCATTCCCCAGCAGGACATCGACGCCCTCAACCAGCGTTACCAGAACGTCTACGGCCAGCGCTAAGGAGAACTGAAGGATGATCACGACCGGCACGCAGCAGGTCTGGTTCCTCACGGGCAGCCAGCATCTCTACGGCACCGAGGTGCTGATGCAGGTCGCCGACCAGTCGGCGGAGATCGTGGCGACCCTCAACGACGCTCCGGACGTCACCCTCCCGATCGTCAGCAAGCCGGTGCTCACTGACGCGGCGGCGATCCGACGAGTCATGATCGAGGCGAGCGCCGACGACTCGTGCGTCGGCGTCATCGCCTGGATGCACACCTTCAGCCCGGCCAAGATGTGGATCTCGGGGCTCGACGCGCTGCGCAAGCCCCTGCTCCACCTGCACACGCAGGCGAACCGCGACCTGCCGTGGTCGTCGATCGACATGGACTTCATGAATCTCAACCAGGCGGCCCACGGAGACCGCGAGTTCGGATTCATCCAGGCCCGCATGGGCGTTCCCCGCAAGACCGTGACGGGACACGTCAGCGATCCGGTCGTGGCGCGAGCGGATCGGCATCTGGATGTCGGCCGCACGCGGAGTCACGGCGCTGCGCACCATGCGTCTTGCCCGCTTCGGCGACAACATGCGCAACGTCGCCGTCACCGAGGGCGACAAGGTGGAGGCGGAGATCCGCTTCGGGGTCTCGGTCAACACCTACGGCGTGCAGGACCTGGTGGCTCTCGTCGATGCGCAGGCCGACGGCGATGTCACCGAGTTGTGCCAGCAGTACGAGGACGAGTACGACGTGGTTCCCGAGCTTCGGCAGGGCGGCGAGCGCCATGAGTCCCTGCGCTACGGGGCGCAGATCGAGCTCGGACTCAGGGCATTCCTGACCGAAGGAGGCTTCACCGCTTTCACCACCAACTTCGAGGATCTGGGCGGGTTGCGTCAGCTCCCCGGCCTGGCCGTCCAGCGACTCATGGCCGACGGGTACGGCTTCGGTGGCGAGGGCGACTGGAAGACATCCGTGATGCTGCGCACCCTCAAGGCTGCATCTGAGGGCCTCCCCGGAGGAACGTCCTTCATGGAGGACTACACCTACAACCTCACCCCGGGCAACGAGAAGATCCTCGGCGCCCACATGCTCGAGGTCTGCCCCTCGATCGCCGCGGCCAAGCCCCGCCTGGAGATCCATCCGCTCGGCATCGGGAATCGCGAGGATCCCGTTCGCCTGGTCTTCGACGCGGCCCCGGGTGCAGGCGTGGTGCTCGGCATCAACGACATGGGAGACCGGTTCCGGTTCGTCGCGAATGAGGTCCAGGTTGTCGCGCCGGACGAGCCTCTGCCCAACCTGCCTGTTGCCCGCGCCGTATGGCTGCCGGCTCCGGACCTGCGCACGTCAACGGAGGCCTGGATCACCGCAGGCGGGCCGCACCACACCGTCTTGACCCTGGCCCTGACGACCGAGCACCTCTGGGATCTCTCCGAGATGCTGCGCAATGAGCTCGTCGTCATCGACGGCGGCACACGAATGCGTGAGTTCATCCGCGAGCTGCGCTGGAACGCGGCCTACTACCGTCTCGCGCAGGGCATCTAGCGCAATCCTCATGGTGACGACGCACGAGTTCGGCCACGTCGATGGGAGGCCCGCACACTCCTTCACACTCGAGGGAGACGCGGGCGTCTCCCTTCGGCTCACCGACTACGGTGCCCGCCTTGTCTCCTTGTGGGTACCCGGACGCGATGGACAGGTGGCGGACATCGTTCTCGGCTACGACAGCGCCGATGCCTACGCGGCGTCGACCACGTACTTCGGCGCCACAGTCGGGCGATACGGCAACCGCATAGCGCGGGCTCAGTTCTGCCTGCAGGGCAAGGCCTACGAGGTCGATCGCAACGAGGGCCGCAACCACCTCCACGGTGGCCGGGCCGGCTGGGACCAGCGGATCTGGGACGCCGAGGCCACCGACACCGGGGTTACGTTCAGGACCACCAGCCTTCCGGGGGAGATGGGGTTCCCGGGTGGCTGCAACGTCACTTCGACCTACCAGCTCAGGGGCACCGTTCTCAGCATCACCATGGAAGCCATCCCGACGGAGACAACCATCGTCAACATGGTCCACCACTCCTACTTCAACCTCGCCGGACACGGGTCAGGCACGGTCCTCGAGCAGTACCTGCGACTGCCGAGCGACTTCTACGTGCCGGTCGACGACGAATTGCTGCCCACCGGCGAGATCCTTTCGCTGGCCGGAACGCCATATGACTTCCGCGAGCTCCGGCCAATCGGCACACCGCGCACTGATCCGTCACGTGAGCCGACCGACGACAACCCCGTGATGGGCGACTACGACCACAACTGGTGCCTGCGCGGCGGTGGTGCCGGGCTGGCGGACGCCGCCGAGGCCTACGACCCCGGTTCCGGGCGACGCATGCGGCTGTGGACGACAGAACCGGGGGTGCAGGTGTACACGGGCGGGAAACTGGGCGGCGGGATCGACGGCAAAGGCGGCACGCACTACGGCAAGTTCGCTGGCTTCACCCTCGAGACCCAGAAGTTTCCCGACTCCCCCAACCAGGCCCACTTCCCCTCGACCGTCGTCCGGGCCGACGATCTCTACCGTCACGAGATGATCTTCGAATTCTCCGTGGACTGAGTGGAGCGCGCACAACCACCCGTGCGCCAGGGTGTCCGCGGATACGATCAGTTCGTCCTAGCGACTGAGACGGACGAGGAGTTCCGGTGAACCGATCACGTCGCCCCTACCGGCTGATGGCAGCAGTGCTGATGACGCTGTTGACGGCGCTCGTCTGGGCGCCTCTGGCCGCCTCCTCGGAGTCCGGGGCGAAGCGCCCACCCATCCCTGCGGGCGGCATCAAGGTCGCGCCCGGGCATTTGCCGGGTGTCTGCACCGGTCCGGCTGACGACGCCTACGGCGTGAACTACGGCTACTACTACTCCGTCAAGGCGAAGAGCTGGTTGCAGGCTCCGCGGTGTGTGCCGAAGTGGGGGAACCTCTCGGCGATGCGGTCCCAGATCGTCGGACCGGGCAAGAGAGTCACGATGACCGCGGTCCCTGACGAGGGATCCAACTCGGGGGCGTACGCGCCGGAGACTGGGACGATCACCTGGACCTACCCGGGCAAGCGCGTGGCCGGCTGCGGAAGCACCGATTTGACGTGCACGGTGATCCCCTTCCGGAAGGCCACCGATGTCTGGCAGTGGGCGGTGTTCAACGTGTCCATGCCGCGCACGTTCTTCGTCGATTCCCCCGGCAGCAACTGCGCCGGCCAACACCTGTGCGCTGGTACGGCCACCCAGGCGTGGGGCGTGGTGGGCGTGCCGCCGAAGTAGACACTCGCATCTAGGAATCGCGCGGAACTCCACTTTTCGAGAGTGGGTCGCCGGGGGCTCGAACCCCGAACCTACGGATTAAAAGCCTTCCCGATCACACCGCAGAGGGCCGAATATCAAGCGATTGCAACGGATTCCGGCCCACCCGGACCCTCCCAGAACCACCCAGGCCCGTCAAGAAAGGGCCACCGCCCCGAGCATGAAAGGGCCATGTAAGGGCCACGAACCAGGAACACCTGGTCCCATTCACCGCGTTGCGCGCAACGCTACGGCAGCTCAAGCCACTCGGCGGATGATCCCGGTTCCCCCTCACCGGCCGCGACAACTGCGAAGCCGTCTGCGTCAGCAAGCCCCCTCAGCATGCCCGAGCCGATGTGCTCCATCGGGAAGACTCGTTCGCCCTCCCGCCGGCACGGGACAAGGCGGGTCTTCGCTCCCTGCGAGGACACGAAGTCGCCGAGCCGCACGCCAGGCAGCGAGCTCAAGCGGATGGCCCTTCAGCCCGGCAGCCAGCGGCTGGCCCAGGGTCAGCAGGGCGACGATCGCGGCGAGGGGATTCCCTGGCAGGGCTACAAGTCGCCCGCCCGCTGCCCATCCGGCGAGCAGCATCGGGTGGCCCGGACGGCACGCCACCTGGTCCACGATGAGGGAGCCGCCGGTCGCGGCGATGGCCGCGCGGAGGTGATCGGCCGGACCTGCCGCCGTGCCGCCGGTGGTGATGACGAGGTCAGCCGCTTCCACAGCGGCCGCCAGCGCGGCTGACTGCTCCTGGAGGGTGTCCTCCACATGGACGGTCTCGACAAGATCGACACCGAGGCGGACCAGCCAGCCCGGCAGCTGCGGTCCGAGGCTGTCGCGCACCCGTCCGTCCCTCGCCGGTCCCTCGGCGAGGATCTCGTCGCCGAGGACGAGGAGCCGCACGATCGGCCGTCGTCGGACGGAGACGGTGTCGTGCCCTCCAGCAGCCGCGAGTCCGATCCGCGCTGGCGTCATGATCGAGCCCGGCGTGGATCAGCACCTCCCCTGCGCGGGACTCCTCGCCTGCGCGCCGGACGTCGCCTCCCGAGCGAACTCGACCGCGAACGGATCCGTCCTCGTCGATGAGACCGTCCTCGCTGCGGAGGACTCCGTCGCAGCCGAGCGGGAGCGCAGCGCCCGTGGCGATCCGCACCGCCTGGCCCGCCACCAGAGGCGTCGGCCAGACCGCACCCGCGAGCACTTGGCCGATGACGACCCAAGGGCTGTCGCCGGCGACCGCCCAGCCGTCCATCGCCGAGATCGCCGAACGGCGGCAGCGGGGTGAGCGCCTTCACGTCCTCAGTGGTCATGAGCCCATGCGCCTCGATGAGGCGCACCTGCTCAGTGGGCAGCCGGTCGACACACGCATGCGCGATCTCACGAGCCTCGTGCCAGCTCGGCTCGACGTGGGACATCAGCCGACCTTCTCCCAACCGCGCTTCGGGGCATGGCTGCCGGCGTCATGAGGACCGCGGTCGCGGTAGACGACGTAGGGCCGGAACAGGTATCCGAACGGAGCACTGAACGCGTGCACCAGCCGGGTGAACGGCCAGATGATGAACAGCAGCATGCCGGCGACGGCGTGGATCTGGAACGACGGCAGCGACTCGGCCATCAGCTCCGGCTGCGGGTTGAGCAGGAAGATCGACCGGAACCACGGCGACACGGTCTCGCGGTAGTTGTAGCCGTCGCCGATGACGCCCGAGCCGACGATCGTCGTGATGAGGCCGAGGCAGATGGCCGCCACGAGGAACACGTACATCGTCTTGTCGTTGTTGGTGGTGGCCATGAAGACCGGGCCTGTGGTGCGGCGCCGGTAGATGAGCATCGCGACGCCGAACAGGGTGCAGGCCCCGGCGACTGCACCCAGGCCGACGGCCATCACGTGGTAGGCGTCCTCGCTGAGCCCGGCCGCGTTCGTCCAGTCCTCGGGGATGAGCAGGCCGGCCACGTGCCCCATCACGACAGCCAGGATCCCGATGTGGAAGATGGGGCTGGCGATGCGGATCAGCTTGCGCTCGTAGAGCTGGCTGGAGCGGGTCGTCCAGCCGAACTTGTCGTACCGGAAGCGCCAGACCGTGCCGGTGACGAACACGGCGATGGTGACGTAGGGCAGCACGACCCAGAGAAGGACATCCAGTGTGGTCATCGACGAGCTCCGATCGGGTCGATGGTGACGCTCACGCCGAAGGGCTCGAGCCCGACGGACTCGACCGGCGGTCCGGAGGCTGCGATGTGGGCCATGCGCTCGCGGATCTCGGGGGTGAGCCGAGGCAGGGTGGCGACGACGGCGTCGAGGACGTGGACGTACGCGGACTCCATCTTGGCCAGCGCGTCGCGCAGGAGGTGGATCGCGTCCTGGTGCTCCGCGAGCAGGGCCTCGCCGGTCAAGGTGTCGCCGATGGCGGCGAACTCGAGGACGACCGACAGGTGGTCGGGCAGCTCCTCGCTGCCGAGGTCGTACCCGGCCTCGAGGTAGGCCTGCTTGAAGCGCAGGATGGCTCGCCCGCGATTGCGGGTGTCGCCGTCGGTCCAGTAGGTGAGGTACGGGCACGCCTTGCGCTTCATGTCGAAGACCGTGACGTAGTGGGCCTGCACCTCGGAGAGGGGCGTGTCCGCCAGGTGCGCGAGGAAGGCGGAGAGCGGAGCACCCGTGCCGGCAGGAAGCTCGTCCACGACCGCCGCGATGCCGTCGAGTCGTTCCAGCAGCGTCGCGTCCGGGTAGGACAGGAGCCAGGCAGCGGCAAGACGAGCCGCGGCGGTCTGCTTGTCACTCATCCTTGCCTCCCAGCCCATCCCAGTTGAGGAGGTTCACTCGTAGCGCCTCGACGGGGATGATCACCTCGGTGGTCTGCCGCTGCTTGAGCGCGTGGAACGTCTCCACCGCGACAGGCACCGGTCGGCCGGAGGCCTCCCCGAAGGGACCGGAGCCGATGTTCATGGCCTCGTCCCCGTAGTCGACCGCGCAGGCCAGTTCCTCCAGGTCGCGTGCGGTCTCCGCGTGCGCCTTGGGGATCACGTACCGGTCGGCGTACTTGGCGATGGCCAGCAGCCGGTACATCTCGTAGAGCGACTCCTCGTCCATCCCGACACGAGGCCGGGATCTCTGGCCGCGGTTCGCGGCCGAGGTTCACGTCGCGCATGTAGGAGCGCATCGCCGCCAGCTTGCGCAGCGATGCCTGGACCGGCTTCGGGTCGCCGGCGGTGAACAGCTCCGCCAGGTACTCGATCGGGATCCGCAGCGAGTCCAGGGCGCCGAACAGGTTGCCCGCGTCCTCGGCGTCGTTGCCCGTCTCGCGCAGGGCGTCGACGATGGGCGACAGCGGCGGGATGTACCAGACCATCGGCATCGTGCGGTACTCCGGATGCAGCGGCAGCGCCACCTTGTAGACCTTGGCCAGCTTGTACACCGGCGACTTGCGCGCAGCATCGATCCAGTCCTCGGGGATGCCGTCACGACGAGCCGCCGCCTGCACCTCCGGGTCGTTCGGATCGAGCAGCAGGTCGAGCTGGGCGTCGAGGAGGTCGTGCTCGTTCTCGGTTGCCGCAGCGGCCGTGACGCGGTCGGCGTCGTAGAGGAACAGGCCGATGTAGCGCAGCCGGCCGACACAGGTCTCCGAGCACACCGTGGGCATGCCGACCTCGATGCGCGGGTAGCACATGGTGCACTTCTCGGCCTTGCCCGTGCGGTGGTTGAAGTAGACCTTCTTGTACGGGCAGCCGCTGACGCACATGCGCCAGCCGCGGCACTGGTCCTGGTCGACCAGCACGATGCCGTCCTCGCTGCGCTTGTACATCGCACCCGACGGGCAGGACGCGACGCAGGACGGATTCAGGCAGTGCTCGCAGATGCGCGGCAGGTAGAACATGAACGCCTGCTCGAACTCCATCTTCACGCGGTCGCTGACCTGGTCCTTGATCTTGACCAGCACCGGGTCCTTCGGCGCGAGCTCCGGGCCGCCGGCCAGGTCGTCATCCCAGTTGGCCGACCACTCGATCTTCATGTTCTTGCCGGAGATGAGCGACTTGGGACGGGCCACCGGCGTGTGCTCGCCCAGGGGCGAGGACAGGAGCATGTCGTACTCGTAGGTCCAGGGCTCGTAGTAGTCCTGCATCGTGCGGGAGGTTGGGGTTGTTGAAGATCTGGGTGAGGCGCTTGAAGCGCCCGCCGGCGCGCAGCTTGAGCTTGCCGCGCTTGACGACCCAGCCGCCCTTCCACTTCTCCTGGTCCTGGTAGGTGCGGGGGTAGCCCTGACCCGGGCGCGTCTCGACGTTGTTGAACCAGACGTACTCGACGCCGGCACGGTTGGTCCACGCCTGCTTGCACGTGACCGAGCAGGTGTGGCACCCGATGCACTTGTCCAGGTTCATGACCATGGCCATCTGAGCCATCACGCGCATCAGTACTCGACCTCCTGGGAACGGCGACGGATCACGGTGATCTCGTCGCGCTGGTTTCCTGTCGGCCCCAGGTAGTTGAAGGCGAACGACAGCTGCGCGTATCCGCCCACGATGTGCGTGGGCTTGATCATCAGGCGGGTGAGCGAGTTGTGGATGCCACCCGCAGGCCCGAGGTCTCGTCTTCGGGACGTCGACCGTGCGGTCCTTCGCGTGGTACATGAAGACCGTTCCCGCAGGCATCCGGTGCGACACGATCGCCCGTGCCACGACCACGCCGTTGCGGTTGTAGGCCTCGATCCACTCGTTGTCCTTGACCCCGATCTTGTCGGCGTCCTGCGGGCTCATCCAGATCTCCGGGCCGCCGCGCGACAGGGAGAGCATGAACAGGTTGTCCTGGTACTCGGAGTGGATGGACCACTTCGAGTGCGGGTCAGGTAGCGGACGGTGACCTCCATGCCCGCGCCGGTGCGCTGGTCGCCGTCGAGGCGATGCAGGTTCAGGGGCGGCCTGAACGTGGGCAGTCCCTCGCCGAGCTCGGTCATCCAGTCGTGGTCGAGGAAGAAGTGCTGGCGCCCTGTCAGGGTGTGCCACGGCTTGAGCCGCTCGACGTTGATGCAGAAGGCGTGTGTATCGCCGGCCCCCGTGCTCGCTGCCGGACCATTCGGGGCTCGTGATGACGGGCACCGGTCGCGCCTGCGTGTCGGGGAAGGTGATGCGCTTGCCCTCCTCCTCGATGGCGAGGTCGGCGAGTGGCATCCCGGTGCGCTTCTCCATCGCCCGGAACCCCTGCACCGAGAGGCGGCCGTTCGTCGTGCCGGAGAGCGCGAGGATCGTCTCGCAGGCGTGGATGTCGGTCACGAGGGACGGACGCCCCGCGGCGAACCCGTCCGGGATGACCCCGTTCTTCGAGGCGAGCATCTCCACCTCCTCCACCGGGGAGAAGGGGACGCCCTTCGTGAGCATGCCGGCGCTCGCCGTGAGCGGCCCGAGGGCGGACATCTTGGCTCCGATGGTCGCGTAGTCACGCTCGACGACGACGAACTTCGGTGCGGTGACGCCGGGGATCAGATCGACCTCGCCGGTCTTCCAGTCGCGCACCACGCCGCCGGGCACGGCCATCTCGTCCGGGGTGTCGTGCAGCAGCGGAACGGCGACGAGGTCCTTGACGACCCCGAGATGCCCGGGCGCGAGCTCCGAGACGGCCCGGCCGAGGTCCTGGAAGATGTCGTAGTCGCTGCGGGTCTCCCACGGGGGGTCGATCGCCGGGGTGAAGGCGTGCACGTAGGGGTGCATGTCGGTCGTCGACAGGTCGTGCTTCTCGTACCACGTGGCCGCAGGGAGCAGGATGTCGCCGAAGAGCCCGGTGCTCGTCATGCGGAAGTCGATGCTGACCAGCAGGTCGAGCTTGCCCTCCGGAGCCTCGTCACGCCAGGTGACGTCCTGCGGGCGCTCGCCCTCGGGCGCCTCCTCGGCGCGTACGGCATTGCTGGTGCCGAGCAGGTGGCGCAGGAAGTACTCGTTGCCCTTGCTGGACGAGCCGAGCAGGTTCGCCCGCCACACGGTGAGGATCCGCGGCCAGTTCTCCTCGGCGTCAGGGTCCTCGATGGCGAACTTCAGGTCGCCGCTCTTGAGCTGCTCCGTCACGTATGCGGCCGGCGCCTGTCCGGCGGCCTCCGCCTCGGCGACGACGTCGAGGGAGCTGCGGTTGAACTGCGGGTACGACGGCATCCAGCCGGAGCGGGCCGACTGCGCGATCGTGTCGATCATGGACTTGCCGGCGAACCTGCCGTCGCCCAGCGGCGATGCGAGCAGGTCGGCGCCGAGGCGGTCGTAGCGCCACTGGTCGGTCTGGACGTACCAGAACGCGGTGCCGATCATCTGCCGCGGCGGGCGGGACCAGTCGAGCCCGAATGCGAGCTGCGCCCAGCCGGTCACCGGGCGGCACTTCTCCTGCCCGACGTAGTGCGCCCAGCCACCACCGTTCACGCCCTGGGTGCCGCACAGCGTCGTCAGCGTGAGGAAGGTCCGGTAGATCGTGTCGGAGTGGAACCAGTGGTTCGTGCCGGCGCCCATGATGATCATCGAGCGGCCGCCGGAGTCCTCGGCGTTCTGGGCGAACTCTCGGCCGATGCGCTCGGCCATGGCGGCCGGCACTCCGGTGATCTCCTCCTGCCAGGCGGGCGTGTAGGGCTCGGGGTCGTCGTAGCCGGTGGGCCACTGCCCCGGCAGTCCGTCGCGGCCGACGCCGTACTGCGCGAGGAGCAGGTCGAACACGGTGGTGACAAGGCGCTCGCCGTTCGTCGTGCTGAGTCGCGCCGCGGGGACACCGCGTCGATGCGATCCGCCGCCCTCGTTGTCGGCCTGGCCGATGTCGAAGCGGGGGCAGGAGGATCTCGACGTTCTCGGTTGCCGTGGCGCCGTGGAGCGAGAGGGCGGGGTCGATGCCCTCGAGGTCGAGGTTCCACTTGCCCTCGCCCGACTCGTTGAACCGGAAGCCGAGGGAGCCGTTCGGGACGTGGGGCCGACCGGTTGCGCTGTCGACGAGCACGGTCTTGAAGGTCGCGCCCTCAGCCGTGTCACCGAGGTCGGCGGAGGTGACGAACTTGTCGGGGATCCACGCGCCGTCCCGCTCCTTCAGGCTGATCAGGAACGGCAGGTCGCTGTACTTCTTGACGTAGTCGACGAACCGCGGCACCTGCCGCTCGATGAAGAACTCCTTCAGGATGACGTGGCCCATGGCCATCGCCAGCGCGCCATCGGTTCCGGGGTGCGGGGCCATCCACTCGTCGGCGAACTTCGTGTTGTCGGCGTAGTCCGGCGAGACCGTGACGACCTTCTGGCCGCGGTAGCGGGCCTCGGCCATGAAGTGCGCGTCCGGGGTGCGGGTGACGGGGACGTTGGAACCCCACATGATGAGGTAGGCCGCGTTCCACCAGTCCGCCGACTCGGGGACGTCGGTCTGGTCGCCGAAGACCTGGGGCGAGGCCACCGGCAGGTCGGCGTACCAGTCGTAGAACGACAGCATCGAGCCGCCCATGAGGCTGATGAAGCGGGCACCGGCCGCGTGCGAGGCCATGGACATGGCCGGGATGGGCGAGAACCCGAAGATGCGATCCGGTCCGTGCTTCTTGACCGTGTGCACGTGGGCGGCGCCGATGATCTCCAGGACGTCGGGCCAGGAGGACCGCACGAGCCCGCCCTTGCCGCGCGCACGGTGGTAAGTCGCAACGGGTCTCGGGGTCGCCGACGCACCGAGGCCCACGTGTCAACCGGATCGGGGTGCGTCGAGCTTCGCCGTGCGGATCTACGCCTCGAGGAGCACTCCGCGCACGTACGGGTAGCGCACGCGGGTGGGCGAGTACGTGTACCAGGAGAAGGCGGCGCCGCGGGGGCAGCCGCGTGGCTCGTACTCGGGGCTGTCGGGGCCGACGGTCGGGTAGTCCGTCTGCTGGGACTCCCAGGTGATGATGCCGTCCTTGACGTACACCTTCCACGAGCACGAGCCCGTGCAGTTCACGCCGTGGGTGCTGCGCACGACCTTGTCGTGACTCCATCGGTCCCGGTAGAAGATGTCGCCTCGCGGCCACCGGTCTTCGTCACGGTGCGCAGGTCGGACGACACCGTCCCGGGGGTGAAGAACCGGCCGGCCTTGACGAGGAACTCGTCGGTCGCGCTGCGGGCGCCGTCGATGGTGGTCACGTTGCACTTCCTTCGTCAGTCGCGGAGCGTGCCGCGCTCGTTGGTGGAGATCACCCGGGAGGGCGCGATGTCCGGCCGCTTCAGCCGGGCGACGCACATCCCCTTCCGGGCCCAGATGTCCATGGAGTCGAGGGTCACCGGCTGCCCGGTCTGGTCGAGCAGGCGCACGACCAGCGCGGTGTGGATGTCGCAGATGACCGGGTTGTCGTCGACGAGTGCCGCGTAGGGGCACTCGGTGCACGGAGATGCGCATCGCCGACGGGACTGGCCGTGGCGTGGAAGCCGCGGAGCCGGTTGAGGGCGTCGGTCGTCTCGGCGACGGCCTCGTCGGCGAGAAGGCGACGGGCAGGTCGGGCAGGGCCTTCGACCAGCGCTCGGCCGCATCATCGGCGAACTCCGCACTGTCGGCTCGTGCGAGCTGGACGGTGAGGGCCTGCGCGAGGAACTGGAAGGGCGAGGCCTTGGGGGACGCTGCTCGGTAGAGCCAGCGCGCGCCGGCCGCGACCGGGGCTCTCCGCCGGCTCTCGGGAGATGACGTCGCCTGCCAGCAGCACATCGAGGTGCCCGCGGACCGTGTTGGCGTGCAGTCCGGTTGCCTCGACGATCATCTCGACGGTCATGGGCTCAGTCGCGGTCTCGATGACCTGCTGGATACGGGCCCGGCTCTCCTGGACGCCTCCGCTCTCGGTCATGGGTAATTT
>CAVTOM010000005.1:0-1107251 GCA_963736365.1 uncultured bacterium
CGCTAGCATGCAGCGCATGGCCATCCGACTTGAGAACGTTGGCATCGCCGTCCGGGACCTCGACGCAGCGATTGCCTTCTTCACCGACCTCGGGTTGACGGTCGAGGGTCGCGCCGAGGTCAGCGGCGAATGGGCCGACACGGCTGTCGGCCTCGACGGCAACCACGCCAGGATCGCGATGCTCCACACCCCCGACGGTCAGGGACGCCTCGAGTTGTTCGAGTACATCCACCCGGACGCGATCGACACCGCGCCAACCCGGCCGAACGAGATCGGAATGCATCGCGTCGCCTTCGCCGTCGATGACATCGACGAGGCCCTCGCCATTGCCGATCGACACGGCTGTCGACCTCTGCGAGGTGTCGCCACCTACGAGGATCTGTACAAGCTCACCTACATCCAGGGCCCCAGCGGCATCATCGTGATGCTCGCCGAGGAGTTGAAGAAGTAGTCAGCCCTCTGAGTCGACGCCCAACTGCGGCCAGCAGGTGATTCCTGCCCCACATTCTCAGTGGGTCTGCGCCACCCAGTCGAACGTGGGACTCCGCCATATTCCTGCTCCCCGCCGTTGTCGTGAAGTCCGATCACGACCGGGCGACGGCTGGCGCGGCCAACGACCTCACGTCGTCGACGGCCGGTGGTCAGGGCTAAGTCAACAACGCCTTCCAGGTCACCCCTCGATCCACGGGCCGCTGCCACTGATGCGGCTGATGGTGATGTGCGAGATGAAGCCTGGGGGCGGATCCGGCATCGGCGGGAAGACCGTCCCCGGCCCGACGTAGGTCTGTGCCAGCCGATTCAGCAGTTCGGGAGCGCCGCCCTCAGTGATCCTCGCGACCCCATGGACCACCAGGTAGTTCCGCATCCCGACCGGGTTCGCGCCAGGTCCCTCGAAGGACACCACCACCCGCGGGTCACGGCGCAGGTTCTGCAGCTTGCGCTGACGACCGTCCAGATGAGCCGAAACGAGCTCATCCCCGTCAAGACCGACCCACACGACGCTGACCTGCGGCGAGCCGTCTTCGTTGATCGTCACCAGGTGAGCCAGAGCGCCAGAGTCGATCACCTGTCGCCCGGCCGCATTCAAGACCGGCATAGCCGAACTATGCCCCACGCTGGGCACGCCTGCCCCGCGAAACCTGACTCAGCTGGGCCCCGCTCAGCCGGCTCCCGGAGCGGCGGCCTGGATCGCCCCGTCATGCAGGGTGAAGACGCGGTCGCACATCTCCGCCAGATTCGGATCGTTCGTCGACAGCACGACCGTGACGCCGGCCGCGGCCTCGGCGCGCAGCGCCGCGACGACCAGCCCCGCACTGGCGGCGTCGAGCTCGGCGGTCGGCTCGTCCGCGACGAGCAGCCTGGCCCGCATGGCGAGGGCCCGGGCCACGGCCACGCGCTGCCGCTGCCCACCGGACAGCTCCTCCGCGAGCCGGTCGTGCAGGTCGGGGAGCCCGGCTTGGGCGAGCGCCTCCTCGGCGCGGCCCCGGGCCTCGTCACCGGTGACACCGCGCATGAGCAGTGGCAGCTCGACGTTCTCCTTCGCCGTCAGCACCGGAAGCAGGCCGTACGTCTGCACGACGAGTGCCGACAGGTCGAGCCGGTTGTCCGGGGTGATCGATCCCGCGTCCGGCTCGATGAGCCCGGCGATGACCCAGAGCAGGGTCGACTTGCCCGCCCCCGAGGCACCGGTGACCGCCGTCACGAGTCCGGGCTCGGCCACGATGTCGACGTGGTCGAGGATGGCGCGACCTGCGCGGGTGACGACGAGGCCCTGGCCCTGCACGCGGGGACCGTCGGCTGAGCGCGCGGTCATGGGTGCCTCCTGCTCAACCGGATGTGCTCCCCATCGCGCTCGACGACGACGTGCGAGCCGGGCGGCCACTCGGCGAGGAGCTCGTCCGGCAGGTGGACGCTGCCGTCCTTGCCGACGACGGTGAACTGGCCGTCATGGCGTCCCTCCTGGCCCACCTGCCCGAACCGCATCGACACGGTGCGGCCCAGGCGCAGGCCGACCTCGTGGTCGTGCGTGACGACGACGATGGTCGTCCCGAACCGCTCGTTGACGGCGTCCAGCAGGTCGAGCACGGCATCGCGGGCCGGCTCGTCGAGCTGGGAGGTCGGCTCGTCCGCGAGGAGCAGGCCGGGCCCGTTGGCGACGGCGACCGCCAGTGCGACCCGCTGCTGCTCGCCGCCCGACAGCATCGCCATCGGCTGGTCCGCGATGCTGGCCAGCCCGAGCGCCTCGAGGAGGGCGAGCGGCTGGAGGAGGTCGCTGCGCCGGGCCCGGGAGACGGAGCGCTGGGCGAAGCGGACGTTGTCGGCGGCCGTCCCGTAGGGCAGGAGGTTCCGGGCCGCGCCCTGCAGCACGAACCCCACCCGATCCGCCCGCATCCGCAGGAGCTGTCGTTCGGTGAGCCCGCCGATCTCGTCGTCGCCGATCCACGCCCGCCCGGCCGACGGCGGGATCAGGCCGCCGAGCATCCCGAGCAGCGTGGACTTGCCCGATCCCGACGGGCCGAGGAGCGCGACGCGCTCGCCCGCGTCGACGTCGAGGTCGACGCCACGGACGGCCACGACGTCGACGTCGCCCGTGCGGTAGATGTGCACGAGCTCCTCGCATCGGATGGGCAGGCCCACGCCCGCAACGCTGCTCATCACTCCTGCACCGCCCTCAGCAGGTCGGGCTGGGCCAGCCGTGCGGTGCGACGCGCGCCGACCTCGGCGACGAGGACGAGCAGCAGCAGGACCCCGGCGATCGTCAGGAGGACCGGAAGCCAGGCGGGGCCGAACCACGGCGATGCGTTGTCCGCGGAGGCTGACATCAGCAGGTTGGGCAGGGTGACGGCCGCGCCCACCAGGCCGGCCACTGCGCCGAGGGCCACTCCGACGACGGCGAGGGCGAGCTGCTCGAGGCGGCCCGAGCGCACGAGCACCCGGTGGCTCGCGCCGAGGGAGCGCATCGCCGCGAGCTCGTATGCCCGGCGCCGGGCGCTGATGTAGGTGCCGGCCAGCACGGTGCCCGCAGCGATCATGAGCGCGACGACCGCGGCGATGAGGAACAGGCGCAACGCGAGCGCGGCACTGCCACGGCCGAGTTCGGCGAGGCGCTCAGCGACGGAATCGACGTCGGTCACCTCGAACCCGTCGGCTTCGAGGGCCGCGCGGATCGAGGGCGGGGCATCCGCGGACAGCCACACCTGGTAGTCGAGCAGGGTCGGCACCGTGCCCATCGCCGCGAGCGCGAATGGCAGGTCGGCCAGCGCGCCCACCTGCAGCTTGCGCGGGAGGACGCCCGATCCGAGGAGCGTCGCGGGGATGGCTCGCCCGTCCAGGCCGGTCACCTTCACGCCGGTGTCCGTCCCCGCGCTCCCTGTCCACTCGCCGCCGACGAAGACGGGCAGGTCGGTGGGGTGGTCGGCGACCTCGATGGCCGCGCTCTCGCCCTCGACGTCGAAGGACGTGACGAGCTGCCCCGACGCGTCGACCGAGACGGTGGCTACCGGCGGGATCCGGACGAGCACCGACGTCGCGCCGCTGCGCCACTGGGCGGACCCGGCCGACGTCAGGTCGACGTCGCCAGTGGCGTCCCGCGCGCCCGTCATCGTCACCGTGCCGGCCGCCGTCGACGCGAGCGGCGCCGGGGTGAACGTGAAGGCCTCGAGCATGCATGGAGCGTCGACGCACATCGGCAGGTCCGCGGTGGGCGCCGAGGTCCCGGGCTGGAGCTCGCCGAGGTCCACCGTGTGCAGGAGGCCACCGGCATCCCGCACCGCCGCCGCGAGGTCCACCGTGCCCGATCCCGCGGCCGGCTCGAACACCATGTCGATCGTCACTTCGCCCTGGAGTGGGATGGGATCCGCCGCCTGTGCGGGGTGCAGCAGCGCGCCGATCTCCCCGCGGGAGCTGCCCGTCCATGCCGGATCCCAGGCCGCGACGGCGCCGAGCCGGGAGGCGTCGACCGCGATGAGGCCGCCGTCGGCCTCCGCCGTGCTGGCGACCGCGGCCATCGCCTGCGTGCCGCTGGGGTCCGCGGCGCGCACGGCCTCCACCAGGGATCCGGCCGAGTACGACCGCACGTGGAGCACCTCCCATCCCCCGACCTCGGCGGGGGCGGCGTTGGCGCGGTTCGTCGAGGCCACCGCCCAGCCGTCCACGGCGAACACCGTCAGTCCCACGGCGAGCGACAGCAGGATGATCGTGCGCAGGCCACTGGGCCGACGGGCGACGTTCGACGCGGCCACGAACTCGGCGACGTGGCTCGACCCGCGCGTGCGCGACACCTGCACCCGGGCCAGCCGCGGCACCACGCGTACGGCGAGCAGCCCCATCGTCAGCGCGATGAGCGACGGCGTCAGCAGGGCGAGGGCGTCCGTGCCGCCGCGCTGGAGCTGGTAGAGGCCGGCCGCCAGCAAGGCGATCGCGAACGCGTCGACTGCGACGGACCGCGCCAGCCGCGCCCGTCGGCCGCCCGTGCGCCGCAACTGCTCGATGACAGGCGCGGTGAGGATGCGGCGCGAGGCCAGGGTCGCGGCGACCACGCCACCGAGGAAGCCGACGGCCAGCGCCATCAGCACAGATGGGGTGATGCTCGTGTCGGTGCCGGGCACCATCACGACGCCGGTGATGAATGCGTTGACGGCATACCCGACGGCGAGCCCCACCGGCACCGCGACGAGCAGGAGCAGCAGCGGCTCGGCGAGGCCGAACAGGAACGTCGAGCGCGCGCCCATGCCGCGCAGCTTCGCCAGGGCCACCTCCCCCGACCGCTCCTCACTCGTCGCGGAGACGACGAGGAAGAGCGCGAACCATGCCAGGAGGACGAGGGCCGCGGTGACGGCGAACGACGCTGCCGCGGTCGCGGCGAGCGCGGGCTCGAGCGAGTCGAGGAAGGTCAGGAGCCCGCTGGACGCCAGCACCTGCGGCCCCGCGATGCTCGAGGCCGGGATCACCACCAGGGCCGCCCCGACGGCGTCGCGGAGGGCCGGGACCCCGGAGGCGTGCACACTCGTCGCGTCGAGCGCCCGGAAGCTCGTCGCCGCGACGTCGGCGATGCCGCTGGCCAGCGTCTGCTGATCCACGACGATCTCGTCGAGGTGGTCCGGGCCGTCGGGGGCCGCAGCCGGCTGGAACTGGGCCGGCGAGACCGGCCCCCACACCGCGGGATCGGCCGTCGCTTCGTCGTAGGTGCCGACCACCGTGACCTGGTCGGCGACGGCGTCGCTGCTGATCCGCAGGCGCATCGACGTACCGAGCGGGATGTCGAACTGATCCGCCATCCGGGCGGAGATCATGGCCTCGCCCCGACTGGCGGGGCAGACGCCGGACGTGATCTCGACGCCGTCGCACTGGCCGCGATGCCAGGCGACCTGAGCGATGCCGAGCTTGTTGTCGCCGACCGTCGGCGCTCCGCTCCCGACGGACAAGGCGAGGGTGCCGGGCTCGTACCACGGATCCAGCGAGGGGTCAGCGGAGCGCTCCGCGACCGCGGCCACCAGATCGGCGGGGTCGAACTGCGTCTGACCCGCGCGCTGCGCGCGGAACAGCACGCCCGTCGAGGAAGGGGCGGCCTCCGCCAGCCCCTCACGAACCAGGGAGTCAGCAGCACTGCTCGCGTACAGCGGGCCGAGGACGGCACCAACCATGGCGACGACGGCCACGAGTGCCACCGCGATCGAACTGACCGCACGCCAGCGGAGCCCGCGCATGACGAGCCCGAGGAAGGTCACCACGAAGGCACCTCGAGGCCGTCATCGGCGCCGGTCGCGTGGCTCACCACCGCAGCCTAAGCGCAGCCAGATGGGGCCGGCGGTCGGCCTTCCGGGCTAGTCCGACGCCGCGTTCTCGCACAGGTCAGCCAACGCCGCCCCCAAGGCATCTAGGGCCTCGGGTCGAGGCGCACCCGTCGCCTCGTCCATGTACAGGTCGCGCCGGATCTCGATCATCATCGACGAGACGGCCCGTGTGGTGCCCCAGTGCGCCAACGGCACGTAGCTGCCGGCGAAGGGCTCGTTCTCCAGCACCAGGCCGAACTCAGCGAACCGACGATGCGCCGCGGTCACGAGGTCAGGCGGAGTGTGGAACGGGTCCACGCCGAGGCAGATGGCCGGGCGTCGCAGGTCCGCATGCAGTTCGTACGGGAGAGCAACGGACGGGAAGGAGTGGACGTCGATGATCGTCACCCTGCCCCCGGACGCAAGCCGCGCGTCGACCAGCTCACCCAACGCCTGCGCATACGGCTCGAAGTAGCGCTGGATCAGCGCATCCGACCGCGCAGGGTCCGGGTGACGCAGCACGTCGCCGTTCGATGTGGACGTGTACACCGCGCCCATCCCGACCGCCAGCATCTCCTCGCGATCGTCGGGGAAGCGCTCGGGATCGATGACCAGGCGTGAGTACGCGTTCACGAACCGCCAGGGCGCGTGCACGGAGGCCTCCACCGCGCGAACTGCGATCACGTCGGTGTGCGAGTCAGTCATGCGCAGCAGTTCCGCAGCGAGCGAATCGTCGTCCAGGACGATCCCGTCGCGGACGTCGCTCGGTATCGCTCGACTCGCGTGCGGGACGTGCAGGATCACGGGCGACTGCGCGTGGCCCGTCTCGACGTGCCAGCCCATGACGGCCACGATGCGCCCTTCGCAATCTCTCGGTGCGGCTCACCGTATGCCTCACGCCTGACGTTCCGGTCCCCGGCGCTAGCCTCGAGGTCACGACCATCGCTACGGGAGGCCGCATGACCATCACCGGGGACTACGAACCAAGCGCATCAGACTGGGTCGCGCAGCAGGTCGAGCAGTACGAGGCCTCCGGTGGCACGCAGGCGAACACGCTGCGGGACACCGGCATCCCGATCGTCGTCATCACCATGCGTGGCGCGAAGAGCGGCAAGGTCCGCAAGATCGCCCTCATGCGAGTCGAGCATGAAGGCTCCTACGCGCTGGTGGCCAGCAAGGGCGGCGACCCGTCGCACCCCGGCTGGTACCACAACCTGACCGCCGACCCTCACGTCACGATCCAGGACGGTCCGGAGCCACACGCCTTCGTCGTCCGCGAGGTCGACGGCGACGAGCGGGAGACCTGGTGGCGTCGCGCGGCCGAGGTGTATCCGCCGTACCTGGAGTATGCGCAGAGGGCGGGCCGTCTCATTCCCGTCCTCGTCGCGTCGCCCGACGCCTAGCTGGCCGTCCCCGCCAGCGCCATCGTGCCGGCCTCCACCTCGGGGTCGGCATCGCTCGACTCCCCGCGGCGGTTGGCCCACTGCGAGTAGCCGATCGCCATCGCCGTCGCGACGAGCACCAGAATGCCGCCGACCACGTTGTCGACGACGCGCTGCTTGCCCAGCTCGCCCACCTGCGTGAGCGTCGTCGCGTTGAGGCACGCCGTGGCCGGCACCATGAAGACGTAGTACACCCACGCCAGCCCGCTCAGCCGCGCGAACAGCGACACGACGAGGAAGGCCAGGCCGATGGCGTACACCAGGCCGAGCGAATCCACCTGGCTCACCAAGGCGATCACGAGGACGGAGCCGAGGACCGTGCCGAGCACGCGGAAGATCGTCGGCTTGAGGGTCTGGGCCGTGCCGATCGGTGCCATGACGAGGATCACCGCGATGAGGAAGGCCCCACCGATCAGTTCGGGGTTGTCGAGCACGTAGAACGTCGACACCGTCACCAGGGTGGTGATCATCACGGTGTAGGTGACGGCCTCGCCCTGCGAGTGGGTCGAGAGCGTCGGCGTCTTGCGCCCGCGCATCATCAGCGGCACGAGCAGGGCCGGGATGAGGCCGCCGACGAAGAAGATCACCGCCATCCACAGCAGGTAGCCGGTGTCCAGGCGGTCCACCGTGGTTGCCCCGTTCCAGGCCGGAGGGTCGATCAGGGCCCAGGCCAGCATCACCGGCACCAGGAGGCCTGATCGGTGCAGGCCGAACCGTGACAGCCGCCCCACCACCATGCAGAGGATCGCCATCAGAGCGGCGCCCGACACCGGCGACTGCCCGGCCACGATCGCCAAGCGGAGCAAGCAGGCCCATGACGATCGCGATGATCGTGGCGTACCGGCGTCCGTTCGACATGGCCGCGGCGATCGCCGTGATGGCCGGGATCGACGCCCACGTGGCAGCCCCCTGCAGTTCGCCGGTGGCCGCCCAGGTGATGAGCACCATGACGATCGCCGGCAGCAGGACCAGGACGAGCGCGGCTGCCACCAAGGTCAGTCGGCGCTTGATCGGCATCGCCGCGGCCTTCGTGGCAGCCGCGCTGCCCGCGACTGTGGCCTTGCCGGGGTCGGGAGTCGTCATGCTCGAACCGTAGGGGTTCGCGGCGGCCGACGGTCTGTCGTGCCGACCGCGACTCCCCTCAGTGGAGGACGACGACCTTCCCCCGCGTGTGCTGCGTCTCCATGTAGTCGATCGCGGCGGCGGCCTCCTCGAGCGTGAACTGCCGGTCGATGACGGGGGTCACCCGCCCTGATCGCACCAGTTCGATGAGGTGCTCGAGCGACTCCGTCGACGGAGTGGGCTCCGGCGTGACAATGCGGAGCGTCGAGCGTCGGGCCTGGATCTGCGCCTGGATGAGCAGGCGCATGGGTCCGACGACGCGTCCGTGTCCCGGCACTCCGCCGCCGGAGAGCACGAGCGCTCCCAGCGGCCGCACGATGCGGCGAAGCTCGGCGAGGGTGCGGTTGCCGACGAGGTCGAGAACGATGTCGTAGCCGCTGACCGCCGTGGTGAAGTCGCGCGTCGTGTAGTCGATCGTGACGTCCGCCCCCAGGCTTCGGGCCTGGGCCGCGTTGCGCGGGCTGACCACGGCCGTCACGTGCAGGCCGTTCGCCCGCGCGAGCTGCAGGGCGAAGGTGCCCACTCCGCCCGACGCGCCGTTGATGAGGATGCTCCTTCCCGCGGCAGGCTCGGCCGCGACCAGGGCCTCGAGCGCCGTGACGCCGGCGAGGGGGACCGCAGCCGCCTGCTCGAAGGGGACGTCGTCGGGGATGCGGGCCAGCTGGGTCGAGGGCGCAAGCGCCCAGTCCGCGAAGGCTCCTGTGCCCTCACCGAAGACCCGGTCGCCGGGACGCCACGCCGTGACGTCCGGGCCGACCACCTCCACCACTCCGGCGATGTCCGTTCCGGGGACCGCCTGCCGCGGCCCCCGGAACCCGAAGATGCCCGGTGCCATGAGGCGCGCGATCCGCGGCTCCCCGCGCATGACGTGCCAGTCGCGGGCGTTGACGGACGAGGCGCGGACGCGGACGAGCACCTCGTCGCCGACCGGCGCCGGGATCGGGACGCGCCCGACCGACAGCCGGGCTGGCGACCCGTACCGACGCTGGATGACCGCACGCATGGTCGCGTCGTAGCGGACCGCCGTCGGCGCCGGGCTGGGGGGCTGGGTTGACGTCGACATCACTTCACCTCCGAGCGCAGGACGTTCATGACGCCGATGGTCAGCGGGATGACGAGCCAGACGACCGTCGTGACCGCCAGATGCGTCCACTGGTCTCCCGACAGCCCACCTTGCATGAGCGCGTCCTGGGTGAACTTGGCATCCACCCACGGGCGCAGGTCGCGGAACCACTCCTGGCTCATGGCCAGCAGGGCGAGCACGCCGGGCGCGACGAAGGCGTAGAGCATGTACGACACGATCGCGCCGGCGCTGTTGCGGATGAGGGCGCCGAGCATGAAGCCGGTCAGCATGAGCAGCGTGATCGCCGCCGCGAACGCCGCCAGGGCGGTCGCATCGCCGTCCCACACGGGCGTGATCCCGGCGATGCGCGCGGCGATCAGGTTGCCGCCCACGGCCACGGCGAAGGTCACGACCGTCGCCGCGGCCGCCACGATGACCGACGCGAGGGCCTTGGCGAGCAGGACCCGGCCGCGATGCGGGACGAGGGTGAAGGTCGCCAGTCCGGTGCGCTGCGTCCACTCCGCCGTCACGGACAGGGCCGCGATGATCGGCAGGATGACGGTCATCGGCATCCCGATCGCCAGCACGAACTGGCTGTAGGTGAACTCCTCGCTCGGCGACCACGCGATGATGGCCCCGGTGGTCAGGACCGCCGCGATGCCGATGCTGGCGAGCAGCCACATCCCGGATCGGGTGTCGAACGACTTGCGCAGCTCCACCGCGACGACTCGCGTGAGGGGGATTCCGCGCACCGACGGCATGCTGCCGCGGCGAGAGTCGGAGATGGGGGTCGTGGTCACGGCCTCCGGGGCCGTGCTGGTTGCGGTCGTCATGCCACCGCTCCTTCCGTGTAGGTGTGGGCGTCTCGCTGCGTGTCTGCAGTGAGCTCGAGGAACATCTCTTCCAGTCCCGCGCCGTCTGCCTGACGCAGCTCGACGAGGGCGATCCCCGCCTGGTGGGCGACGAGGCCGACGGCGGCGGGATCCGCGTCGACGCGCAGCACGTCGTCCGTGGCCGGACCGGTGCCGATCCGACGCGGAGCCGTCGCGGGGCCGTGGACCGCGATGCGACGCCGCGGTCAGCGCATCGCGCAGGCGCTGTGGCTCGGCGCACCGCACCTGCGTGCCGGCCGAGGACAGCAGCTCGCTCTTGGACCCGTCGGCGACGATGCGGCCGTTGCCGATGACGACGATGTGGTCGGCCACCACCTCGATCTCGTGCAGGAGGTGCGACGACAGCAGCACGGTGCCGCCGCGGTCCGCGTAGTCGCGCAGCAGGTCGCGCATCCACCGGATGCCGGCCGGGTCGAGGCCGTTGGCGGGCTCGTCCAGGATGAGCACGTCCGGCTCGCCCAGCAGCGCATGCGCGATGCCGAGCCGCTGCCGCATGCCGAGCGAGTAGTCGCGCAGCCGACGGTCGGCCTCGTCCGCGGTCAGGCTGACGAGGTCGAGCATCTCGCTCACCCGCGAGGTCGGCAGCCCCATGGTGCGGGTGGCCAGGGTGAGGATCTCGGCACCGGTCCGTCCGGCGTGCTGGGCGGAGGCGTCGAGCAGCACGCCCACCTCCCGGCCGGGATTCGGCAGGTCGGCGAAGCGGCGGCCGAGGACCGTGGCGCTTCCGGAGGTCGGCGGCGTCGAGTCCGACGATGACGCGCATCGTCGTGGACTTGCCGGCTCCGTTCGGGCCGAGGAAGCCGGTGACGCTCCCCGGGGCCGCGGTGAAGGTGACGTCGTCTACGGCAGTGAATCGGCCGTAGTGCTTGGTGACGGACTGGACGGTGATCATGGGTGCTCCTTGAGTGGGGTGACGCGAGGGTCAGGGGGCGGTGGTCACGAGGCCGGCGGCCTCCTCGGCGTCGAGCGCCTCGATGAGGGGAGTGCGCTTGAAGCCCTTGACGAGGAGGTAGATGCCGAGCGAGAGCTCCCAGGCTGCGACCGGGAGTGCGGACAGCGCGGACCATGCGGACAGGGGCTCGTTGAGGCCCACGACGGTCGCGAGAGTGGAGGTGATGAGCAGGGGTGCACCGATGAGGCCCATGATCGGCAGGACGCGGGGCACCAGGCGGGACTTGTACATGAGCGTGCCGAGCAGGATCGCGTTGAACCCGGGCATGAGGCTCTGCCCGACGGTGAACGCCCACTGGTAGGTGGCCGCGTGGGACGTGCCGACGACGACGAGGGCTGACGTATCCGCCCCGGGAACCGTGCCGAGATCCTGCTGCAGGGTGACCAGGGACAGGAGGCTGACGACCCCGACGAAGATCAGCGACGCTTCGAGCGTGCGAGTGGCGACGAACCCGATGGCCATGCTCTCGTTCTGGCGCTTGACGATCGGGAACAGGGCAATGGCCGTTCCGATGCCCGCCAGGGCGACGGTCAGCTCGAGGATGGTCCCCCACACGACAGGCGTGCCGCTCCCGGCGCCGAGGATGAACTCGGGATCGGTCTTGGCGATGTTGTAGAGGACGAGGATCGGCATGGAGATGAACGTGACGACGTAGAAGATCCCGGCGGCCAGCGAGTGCTTGCGCGTGCTGGTCATGCGGACCTTCTGGTGCTGCGGTGCCTGGATCGTGGTGGTCATGGCGGTGCCTGCCTTTCGTGCGTTGAGGGCTACTGGGGGTCTTCCGTGGGCGAAGCGGACTCGTCCGGATCGAGTCGGGTGAGCGAGACCAGGGGAAGGCCGAGGTCACGCAGGGTCCGGAGCAGGCCGTGCAGAGCGGCCTGATCAGCGATGTCTCCGTCGAGGACGGTGGTGCCGTCCTCGAGGCGGGTGAGAGTCATGCCCTCGAACCGAGCAGCCCACCGGGGGTGGAGATGACCGGCGAGGCAGACGCGGTAGCGCCCCCCGCCGGTGCTGGTGCTGTCGCTCGAGTCAGTCACGGTCGGTTCTCCTGTCGTGTCGAGTGCGGCACCCCAGGTCTTGAGGCTCTGCCGCTCACTGACTGCGACGCTAGGAATCGACGTGGTGAGGCGGGATCACCACATGTGGTGATTCAGGTGGTGATTCAGGTGGCGACTCGCACCGTCACGACCGGCTGCTGCCCGGGGCTCACCGAGCCGGCAGGAGCCCCAGCTTCGCGCGCACGGCTCACGGCGGCTCGCCTGCTGTTGACGCCGAGCTTCGCGTAGATGTTCTTGGTGTGGGTGCGCACGGTGTTGAGCGACACCACCAGGTGGCGGGCGATCTCCGGGCCGTCGAGGTCGGTGGCCAGCAGGCGCAGGATCTCGATCTCGCGGGCGCTGAGCGGGTCGACCAGGCCGGCGACAGGTGCGGGGGTGGGGGCCTCGGCAGCCGGCTCGGCGTCGCACGCATCGCGCAGCCGCACCCAGAAGGGCGAGCGCTCGTGGCCGACCATGGCTCGGTCGAGCAGTGCCGACAGTGGGCGTCCGTGCCGCGCGATCGCGCGGACCTGGCCCTCCGGCTCGGCGAGCGCGACGGCGCGGTCGAGGGCGGCCACGGAACCGGTCGCATCGCCGGACGCGTCGGCCGCGAGCGCCCGCAGCGCGAGGACGTCTATGCGCGTTCCGACGCGCCCGCCGGCCTCCGTCGCCTCATCCAGGCGCTCGAGGAGGGCCTGCGCCGAATCGAGGGCGCCCGTGGCCGAGCCCAGCGCATGCTGCGCGAGCAGCACCTCCGCGTGGGTGACGTGCTCGAACTCGCGCGCATAGGACAGGGGCTCGTCGGCGGCGATGCCATGGTCGACCACCCAGCGGCCCATGGCCTCGGCATCGCCCAGCGCTGCGTGGATGCGCGCCCTGCGGGCGTGGAGCGGGCGCACGTCCGGGGAGAAGTCGGCGACGTACACCCGCTGGGCATCGGTGAGGAACTCGAGGGCGACCTGCAACTGACCCTCGGCCTCGGCCAGCACAGCGGAGGCAGCCCGCCAGCGATACGGGAACTGCGGCAGGCCCATTGCCTCGCCGAGGTGCTGGGCGCGCGCCAGATGCTCGCGTGCGACGTCGGCCTCGCCGCGTTCGAGACTGATCTCCGCCAGTCCGACGTGCATGTCGGCAACCCCGCGCAGGCCCGACGGATCCTGGGCCGCCAGACGCAGCGCGTCCTCGTAGCCCTGCCACGCATCGAGGAGCCGGCCCTGCGTGATGCGGATGTCGGCCAGCGCGATCGTGCAGCCGAGCACGTCCGACTGGTGGCCCAGCACGCATGAGGTGCCCGATGCAGATCTCGTACTTGGCATGAGCGTCGTCGAGATCGCCACTGGCCCAGCTGGCCAGTCCCGACAGCGCCGTGGCCGCACCGCGGATGGTCTCGTCGTGGGGCGGCGCCTCGTCCTCGGCCTGCTGAGCGCGATCGACCGTTGCCGCGAGGTCGCCCGAGACGAGGGCGAGCGCCGCCCGGTACAGGTGCACGGCAGCGGGCACGCGCGCCAGCTCGGCCTCGTCGATGACCACCATCGTGTCCGGATCGGGCCCGCCGGCCGCTGACGGCTCGGGGGTGTGCGCCAGGCGGGCATGGATCGCCGGCACCCACGACTCGACCTCGCGCAGCCTCTCGTGGACGGCCGCGAAGTCGTTGGCACGCATCAGGGCACCGACGAACGCGATCGCCAGCACGGGGCGCCGTCGGACCACCTCCGCGGGGAACTCGTCGACCCAGGTGCGCACCGTCGCCTCGCGGCGGTCGCGCTCGAGCACCGGCGCTGCCCTCTCGGCGACGTCGGCCGCGCGCTGGACGTCGCCGGCGAGCAGGGCGTGGCGCACCGCACTGACCGGGTCCCCCGTGCCGGCGTACCACGCGCTGGCGCGCGCATGGAGGATCGGCAGCTCGTCGGGACTGGTGTCGAGCAGGTGTGTCTGCAGGACGTCGGCGAAGAGGTGGTGGTACCGGTACCACTGCCGCTGATCGTCCAGGGGGATGAGGAACAGGTTCTCGCGGTAGAGGAACTCGAGCATCGCCCGCCCGTCACCGGACTCGGTCACGGCGTCGCACAGGTCACTCGTGAAGCGGTCGAGCACCGAGGTGCGCAGCAGGAAGGAGCGCACGTCGTCGCGCTGGCGCGCAAGCACCTCGTCGACCAGGTAGTCGACGACGTATCGGTCGGTACCGGCGAAGCCGGCGACGAACTCGCCGACGTTGTCACGGCCATGCATCGACAGCGCGGCCAGCTGCAGCGCCGCCGCCCAGCCCTCGGTCCGCTGGGTGAGGGTGGCGACGTCCGCCGCGGCGAGCTCCGGGGCGCCCGAGGTGCGCAGGTAGGCGGCTGCCTCGCCGTCGGTGAAGCGCAGGTCGCGTGCCCGCAGCTCGACCAGCTCGCCGCGCGCCCGCAGCCGCGACAGCGGGAGGTCTGGATCGGCGCGGGTGGCGATGACGACACGAAGGTTGGGCGGGAGATGGTCGAGCAGGAAGGTCATCCCGGCTGCCACCTCGGGCCCGTCTGCGAGGTGGTAGTCGTCGAGCACGAGGTCGATGTCGACGGGCTGCTCGGCGATGTCGTTGAGCAGGGTCGTGATGGTGGCCTGCGAGGTCGGCTGCCCCGACTCCAGGGCCTGCAGGACGCCCGGACCGATCGCCGGCGAGACCGACTGGAGCGCGAGCGCCACGTACGTCCAGAACGAGTCGGCCTGACTGTCGCCTGCGTCGAGGGACACCCACGCGACCGCGCGGCCGCCCTCGACCGATGCAGCCAGCCACGCTGTGACGGCCGTCGTCTTCCCGAATCCGGCAGGGGCCGAGACCAGCGTCAGCTTCGCATCGCGTCGAGCCCGCGAGGCGCTCCAGGAGCCTGGGCCGGTCCACGACCCCGCGACGCAGCCTCGGCGGGGTCACCTTGGTCGCAACCCAAGGGCTGGCCATCGGCGGCTCCCCCTCAGTGCGCTCGGTCAGGCGTGGCCCGACGATAGCCGAGAGGTGGCCCCCTCGGGAACGCTCCGCTCAGGGACGGATGCCGGCTGCGGCGCGGCGCTTCATGAGTCGGGTGCGGACGCGGTGCAGCTGCGGCATCAGGCCGTAGATCACGATCGGCACGGCGACCGTCGCCAGGACGAACGTGCGGAGAACGGGCGGCATGGGCCGAAGCCACTCGCCGAGGGCGACGTTGATGACGGTGAGCGTCGGGAAGACGCACAGCCAGATCATCAGGGCCAGGGCGTGCTTGCTGGGGGGCCCGACCCGCGGCGGGGTCGCCGATGACGGTGACGGCGAGGCATCGGAGGGCGTGGACATGGGGACTCCTCGGGTGAGTGGGCGGACGGTCTAGGGGCGGGCGGTGAACTCCCGGACGGCGGCGCGGACGTCGGCAGCGACGAGGTCGGCGTTCATGGCGATGGCGGCCGCGGATCCCTCGCCGGCCGCCGTGATGACCTGCGCCCGCGGGTTGACGACGTTCCCGGCTGCCCAGACGCCCGGGACGCTCGTGGCTCCGTGCTGGCCGGTGGAGACCCAGCCGGCCTGGTCGACGTCGCACCCGAGGCCGATCAGCAGGTCCCCGTGCGGATGGAACGTCGGGGGGACGAAGACCACGTCGCGAGGCACACGACGCCCGTCCTCGAGGCTGACAGCGGTGAGCGCATCGTCCTCGACGACAAGCCCGCTCACCGCGCCCTCGACGACACCGATGGCGCGGGCGACGAGCTCCGTCCGCTGCGCTGGGGTGATCATGCCGACCGGAGCGAAGAGCACGACGTCGGCGCTCCACTGCCGCACGATCTGCGCGTAGTCCGCCGTGCCCGCGCCGTTCCACAGGACCCCGACTCGGCGGTCGCGCACCTCGTAGCCGTGGCAGTACGGGCAGTGCAGGACGTCGCGCGCCCATCGGTCGCCCAGGCCGGGGATGTCCGGGAGCCGAGTCGGTGAGTCCTGTGGTGACGAGCACCCGTCGTGCCTGCACCTGCGTGCCGTCGCCCAGGCGTGCGTGGAAGACCGCCTCGTCGTCGACCGCGTCGGCGGTCAGGCTGTCCACCGTCGAGCGCATCACGATGCCGCCGTACCGGGCCACCTCGGCGCGGCCGGTCTCGAGGAGATCGGCGGGAGGCATGCCGTCACGCGACAGGAAGCCGTGCATGTGGGCGGCGGGAGCGTTGCGCGGCTGGCCGGCATCGACGACGAGGACCCGGCGCCGCGCCCGGGAGAGCACGAGTGCGGCCGAGAGCCCGGCGGCTCCGCCTCCGATGATCAGTGCGTCGTATTCGTTCATGGCGCCCAGAGTGCGGTGTTCCGCGCGTGACGGCAACGATCGTTGCCGTTTCCGGGAAACTGCGGTGCAATCGTGGAATGGACGACTCGTCGGCCGCGGTCGCCGCGACCCTGGAGCAGGTGGGACCCCGCCTCCGGCGGCTGCGCACGCAGCGGGGTGTCTCCCTCACCGCGCTCTCCGAGGCCACCGGGATCTCGAAGAGCACGCTGTCGCGACTCGAGACCGGGCAACGGCGGGCCACCCTCGAGCTCCTGCTGCCACTCGCCCAGGCGTACAGCGTCCCTCTGGACGACCTGGTCGGCGCCCCCGAGGTGGGGGACCCGCGGGTCCGGCTCAAGGCATCGAAGCGGAACGGGCGGACCGTGCTGCCGCTGACCCGTCAGCCGGGCGGCGTGCAGGCGTGGAAGATCGTCATCCCCGCCAGCAACAGCACGCCGGTGCTCAAGGCCCACGAGGGCTACGAGTGGCTCTACGTCCTGTCCGGACGCATGCGACTGGTGCTCGGGGACCGTGACCTGGTGCTCACCGCCGGGGAAGTCGCCGAGTTCGACACCCGGGTTCCGCACTGGTTCGGGAGCACGAGCCAGGGACCGGCGGAGGTGCTCAGCCTGTTCGGCCCCCAGGGCGAGCGCGCGCACGCGCGGGCGCGGTCAGCTCACGCCGAGCCCCGGTGACCCCAGGGTCGCCGACAGCCCCTGACCCCAGCCCGGCGCCACCGGGCCATCGCGTCACGCGCGGCCGACGCGCTCGCCGGTCCACGCCAGCAGCTCGTCGGCCGGCCAGGTCGTGATCACTCGGGTCGGGTCGACTCCGCATTCGATGGCACGTTCGACTCCGTTCGCCTGCCACTCCAGCTGCCCCGGGGCGTGGGCGTCGGTGTCGATCGCCAGCAGCAGGTCCGCCTCGACGGCGGCGCGGAGGATCCGGCGCGGTGGATCCAGCCGCTCCGGTCGGCTGTTGATCTCCATCGCCACGTCGAACTGGCGGCACGCCTCGACGACGAGGTCCACCTCGAACTCGGACTCCGGACGGACCTTGCCCCCGGCAACCATCCGACCGGTGCAGTGACCCAGGACGTCGACGTGCGGGTTGGCGATCGCGACCACCATCCGTCGTGTCATCGCCTCGCTCGGCGCCCTCAGCTTCGAGTGCACGCTGGCCACGACCAGATCAAGGCGCGCCAGGAGGTCATCGTCCTGGTCGAGGCTGCCGTCCTCGTTGATGTCCACCTCGATGCCGGTCAGGTAGCGGAACGGTGCCAGCTCGCTGTTGATGGCGGCCACGACGTCGAGCTGCCGCTCGAGCCGCTCGCGCGTCAGCCCGCGCGCCACCGTCAATCGGGGGCTGTGGTCGGTCAGCACCGTCCACTCGTGCCCGAGCTCGACGCACGCCAGCGCCATCTCCACGGGCGGGCTGCCACCGTCGCTCCAGTCGCTGTGCGTGTGGCAGTCACCCCGTTGCGCGTCCAGCAGCGCGCGGGCGCTGGCATCGAGCCGATCCGCCGGCCGCGGTTGCGCCTCGAGCTCGGCCAGGTAGGCGGACATGCCCCCGATGACGGACTCGGTCGCGACGGCGGCCGTCTTCGGTCCCACCCCGTGCAGTTCGGCGAGGCTGCCGTCGCGGATCCGTCGGTCGACCTCGTCTTCTCCCGCCGCCTCCAACGCGGCCGCGGCGCCTACGGAAGGCCTTGACGCGATAGGAGTCGGCGTTCTGGCGCTCCAGGAGGAAGGCCACACGCCTCAGGGCAACGACCGGGTCCACGACGTGACGCTAACGGTGGATACCGGTTCGGGGGAAGGCTCGCCTACGGTGCGGTGTCCCCGAGTGCTGCCAGCAGTCCTGCGTCCGACGCGACGCGCTCGGCCGCCTCGGCCATCGTCAGCTGCCTCAGCCCCCCGCGCTCGATGTCGGCCCACCGCATGGGCACGGCAGCGGTCGGCGTCGCGCGGCCACGCAGCGACCACGGCACGATCGTGGTCTTGGCCGGGTTGTTCTGGCTCCAGTCGATGAACACGCGGCCCGGACGCAGGGCGCGCGACATCTGGCTGACCACCAGGTCCGGCAGGGCGCGTTCCAGCGCCTGCGCGAGCGCGTGCGCATACTCGGCCACGCTCCCGGCCCGCGCGAGCACGCTCACGCCGCGGTCGGACGTGGGAGGCAGGCGAGCGTAGAGCTGCATGCCCTTCGAGCCGCTCGTCACCGCGAACAGCTCCAGGCCGTGTGCCTCGAGCATCTGGCGCGCCACGAGCGCGACCTCTGCGCACTCGTCCAGCCCCGCCGGCGGCCCGGGGTCGAGGTCGATGACGAGGCGGTCGGGCTCGAGCGGGGCGCCCGACGCCGGGTCGATGCGCCACTGCGGGGCGTGCAGTTCGAGCGCTCCCATCTGGGCCAGCCACACCAGCGCCGCCGTCTCGTCGGACCAGCGGGTAGTCGAGGTCCCGGGCTCCGCGTCCGGACCGCACGCCCGAGTGGTGGATGCGTCACGCGAGGGACCCATTCCGGCGTCCCCGCCGGCAGGTTCTTCTCGAAGAACGACGTTCGCCTCCACGCCGTGGGGCCACCGCTTGCGCGTCACCGGCCGATCCCGAGCGACGGCGATCAGCGCCGCCGACACCGTCGTGTAGTAGGCGATGACCTCGGCCTTCGTCGTGCCGGTCGCCGGGTACAGCACCTTGTCGAGGTTGGTCAGGCGGATCGGGCGACCGTCCACCTCCACCGTCGCGTCCGCGGGTCCCGCCGGCATCAGCCACCTCCCTCCTGCCACACCGATTCGTAGGACAGGTCCGGTCGCAGCCGGACGACTGCCGGCGTGCGCAGGAGCCCGCCCGCCGGTGCGGCCGAGGTGCTCGACGTCGACGACGAGGATCGGCTCGACCCACGTCACCTCGTCCTCCGCGGGCAGGCTCGACGGCCCAGTGGAACGGGCGCTCGTCACGTCGGATCTCGTCCAGGACGGGCAGCAGGGCACTGACCTCCCGATCGCCCAGACCCGATCCGACGGCGCCGTCGAAGACCAGCAGGCCGTCCGCCGTCGGGCGTACCGACGAGCAGCGACGCCACCGGATGCCCGTGCGTGGTGCCGTGCTTCCATCCGCCGATGACGTACGAGTGCTGCCGACGATGCGGCACCTTCACCCAGTCCGGGCTGCGGACGCCCGGCCGGTACGGCGAGTCGATGCCGCTTGGCGACGACGCCCTCGAGGCCCTGTGACTGCCGTGGACGCGAGCAGCGACGGTCCGTCGTCGAAGGCGTCGGGCACGACCACGAAAGGGCCCGACTCGAACGTCCTCGCGCAGCGCTCGACCGCCTGGACGTCGTACGGCTCAGCGAGGAGGTCGCGTCCGTCCGCGTCGCAGCAGGTCGAACACGACGTAGCGTGACGCGTCGACCGCGTTGCCCACGCGATGTCCCTGGATGCGCGGGGCGAGCAGGCTGAAGGAGGGACGACCCTCGGCGTCGAAGGCGACGATCTCGCCGTCCAGGATCGTGCCTTCGCGCGAGGCCGGCGAGGGCATCGCGACTCGGCGATCTCGCGGAACCGCGCCGTCACGTCGACTCCGAGCGACTCGACAGCCGCACTCGGCCACGCTCGATCTGACGCGAGCGACACGCATGCCGTCCCACTTGACCTCGTAGGCCCACTCCGCTCCATCTCCTGAATTGGAAGGGTCCCGGGGCTAGCCAGCATGGGCCGCACTGGTTCATCATGGACCAGCCGGCGGCCTCGGGAGCATGCAACCAGGGTCGACTTCCCCGCCGGCATGGAGGACTCATGCGCGCGATGTGGAACGGGTCGGTGGCCTTCGGGCTGGTCAACGTGCCCATCAAGCTGTACGCCGCCACCGAGGACCACGACGTCCGCTTCCATCAGGTGCACGCCGTCGACGGTGGGCGCGTCAAGATGGTGCGGACCTGCTCGGTGGACGGCGAGCGCGCTCGAGACGAAGGACCTGTCCAAGGCCTACGAGACCGAGACCGGTCGCGTCGTGATCATGGAGGACGCCGACTTCGAGGGCCTGCCGGTCCCGGGCGTGAAGGAGATCGACGTCCTGGAGTTCGTGCCGAGCGAGCAGGTCGATCCGATGCTGCTTCGACCGCAGCTACTACCTCGAGCCGGAGGCCCGGGCGCTCAAGCCGTACGTGCTGCTGCGCGAGGCGCTGGCGCAGACCGAGCGCACGGCCATCGTCCGCGTGGTGCTGCGCACCAAGACCCAGCTCGCCGCGCTGCGGGTGCGCGACGACGTGCTCGTCCTGCAGACGATGCTCTGGCCGGACGAGGTGCGCGCGGCGGACTTCGACGTGCTCGACCGGCGACGCCGACGTCCGCCCGCAGGAGCTCGCGATGGCGGCGTCCTTCATCGAGAGCCTGTCCGCGGACTTCGAGCCGACGCAGTACCGCGACGACTACCGCGAGGCCCTGCTGGCCGTGATCGACCGCAAGCTCAGCGGTGGCGCCGGATTCGACCCGACCGCGGACGTCGCCGCGGCCGAGGGGGACGGCATCGTGCTCGACCTGATGACGGCCCTGCGCGAGTCGGTACGCCGCACGCAGGAGGCGCGCGGCGCCGCGTCCACCGACGAGATCACGGAGGCCACCGCCGCCAAGCCGGCACGCAAGCCTCGTGTCGTGGCCTCCGACAAGCCGGCTGCTGCCAAGCCCGCTCGCAGTGCCCGCGCTGTCGCCACGGCGAAGCCCGCCGCTGCACCAGCGCGCAAGGCGCCGGTGAAGGCGGCCACGAAGACGGCCGCCAAGCGCACGACGACGACCAAGACGGCGGCGGAGACCGCCAAGAAGAGCACGCGACGCTCGGCCTAGGGCTGCACGTGCTGAGCCCGCTGCCCGCGATCGGCGCCCCCGCCACCCGGGCCCTCGAGAACGCGGGCGTGCACCACGTGGAGGAGCTCGCCGGCTGGTCCGAGTCCGAGGTCCTGGCGCTGCACGGCATGGGGCCGAAGGCCGTCGGGATCCTCCGTGAGCGCCTTGCCCAGATGGGGCTGGCCTTCAGGGCATGAGACCGACGACGCGCGGGCCCTTCCTGCGCGCACGCCTCGGTGTCAGGATGGCCGGATGGAACGCGTGCTCGGCATCGGTGGGTACTTCATCCGCGCGAACGACCCGACCGCGCTGGGCGCCTGGTACCGCGACTGCCTCGGCCTGGACGCTGGCGGCGACGAGGTGTGGATCCAGCAGGGCGGGCCGACGGTCTTCGCCCCGTTCGAGCCCGACACCGACTACTTCGGGTCGAGCGCGCAGCAGACGATGGTCAACTTCAGGGTCGGCGACCTCGACGCCATGCTCACGCAGTTGCGCGCTCAGGGCGCTGACGTGGCGGCGGAGACCGAGGACATGGAGGGCGTCGGCCGCTTCGGTTGGGTGACCGATCCCGAGGGGAACCGGATCGAGCTGTGGCAGCCGGAGTGACGCCCGCACTCCCGACGCACCCCCCGGGGCGCACACCCCGCACCGACCCCTCAGGCTGACGGCTTCACCCACGTCGCGGTCCAGGCCCGCGCCCCGATGACGAAGGGCGGCGCGGGCAGCAGCTCGCGGCAACGCTCCCGCAGCCGGGCGACATCGGCCGGCGCCAGTGCGCCGACGTGCGCGCCGGCGGGGCCGACACCCAGGGTGAACGGCTCCCACCACTCCTCGAACGTCGGGTAGCCGACGGACACCTCGAGGGTCGCGGACTGCGCGCCGGGCATCCCGGCCGCGTCGAACAGCCGCGCGAGATCGCCCTCCTGGACACCGGGCAGGGCCGACTCGTCGACGACACCCGGATCCAGGTCGCGGGCAGCCGACCAGAACACCGACAACGGTGCCCCGCCGCCACCGAAGTCCCACACGTTGGCGGCAACCGTGCCTCCAGTTCGCGTCACGCGCGCCATCTGGCGCAGCCCCGCCACCGGATCGGCCATGAAGTGGACGACGAGCTGCGCCAGGGTGCAGTCGAACACCTCGTCCGGCCAGGGGAGCGTCTCCGCCGTGCCTACGCGGACATCCACCTCGGGGAACCGGGAGCGCACGACCTCGACGAAACTGGCCGAGGGATCCACGGCCGACACGCGGGCCTCGCCGGTCCGCGCGACCAGCGCCGCGGTCAGGGCACCGGGGCCACAGCCGACATCGAGCGCGACGTCGCCCGAGGCAACCCCGGCGAGTTCGGCGAAGGCCTCGGCCAGCGGCTCGGAGAATCGCCCCATGAACCGGCCGTAGGAGTCGGCCGGCACCTCGAAGGTCACCGCGCGACCCGTCGCCGCGGGCGCCTCGCCGCCCGCGGGTCCCGCGTCGTGCGTGGTCCGCTCGTGTTGACTCCCCACTTAGGCATGGCTTACCTTACGCGGACGCCACCCGAGGAGCGTCCGTGTTCGCGAACTACCTGATCGGCCTGCGCGAGGGCATCGAGGCGGCGCTGGTCGTCAGCATCCTGATCGCCTACCTCGTGAAGACCGAGCGGCGCGACGCGCTGCTGCCCGTGTGGATCGGCGTGGGACTGGCCGTGGGGCTCAGCCTCACCTTCGGGGCCCTCCTGACGTTCACGTCGTCGACGATGTCGTTCCAGGCCCAGGAGGCGTTCGGCGGGTTCCTGTCCATCATCGCGGTCGGCTTCGTCACCTGGATGATCTTCTGGATGAAGCGGACCGCCCGCGACTTCAAGGGCGAGCTGCACGGACGCCTCGACAGTGCCCTGGACATCGGTCCGCTGGCGATCGCCGTCGTCGCGTTCATCGCCGTCGCGCGCGAGGGCCTGGAGACCTCCCTGTTCATCTGGGCGGCGGTGCAGTCCACGGGCTCCGGCACCGCGCCGATCCTCGGGGCATCCCTCGGACTGGCCACGGCCGTGCTTCATGGGCTGGCTGTTCTACCGAGGCGCCCTCCGCATCAACCTCGCCGCGTTCTTCACCTGGACGGGTGCGGCGCTGGTCGTCGTCGCTGCGGGCGTCCTCGCCTACGCGGTCCACGACCTCCAGGAGGCGGGCATCCTCCCCGGGCTCACCAACCTCGCGTTCGATGCCACCGGTGCGATCCCGCCGGGCAGTTGGTACGGCACCCTGATCAAGGGCATCTTCAACATCTCCGCGGCGCCGACCTGGCTCGAGGTCATCGCATGGCTCGGCTACCTCGTCCCGGTCATGTTCCTGTTCCTCCGCAAGCCACGCCGGCCGTCCGACACAACACCGGCGGCCGCGCCGTCCGACACGGCGACGGTCGTTCCGTAACGACCGCCTCGGTTCGACGCACACGGCTCCCACCGCTATCCCTAGGAGAACGCATGACCCCCCGCTCCGCCGCGCTTGCCGTCCTCGCCCTCTCGATTGCGATCACCGGGTGCTCGTCGACAGGCGACGGGTCCGACGGGGAGAGCGCGGCCGCGGTCACCGTCACCGCGACGGACACCACGTGCGCGATCGACCCGGCCTCGGTGCCATCCGGCCCCGCGGTGTTCGACGTCACCAACTCCGGCGACCAGGTCACCGAGGTGTACATCTACGGTGACGCCGAGGGCGCCTTCACTTCGGTCGTCGCCGAGGTCGAGAACATCGGGCCAGGCACGTCACGCGACATGACCGCCGATCTGGCGCCCGGCACCTACGAGGTCGCCTGCAAGCCGGGCCAGACCGGCGACGGCATCCGCGCCACGCTCACCGTCACGGGTGACGTGCCGGCCACGACCGCGTCATCCGCCGCAGTCGCGACCCGTGAGATCGCGCTCAGCATCGACGCGGCCGATGCGCTGACCGGCACCGAGGGCCAGTCGGCCACGGTCGGCGAGAGCATCGAGTTCGTCGTGTCCAACGAGGGCGCGGCGGAGCGCATCTTCGAGGTCAAGCGGCCCGATGGCTCCGTCGCCGGCGAGACCGAGATCGCTCCGGGCGCTACCGGCGAGCTCACCGTCGACGCCAGCGTCGCCGGCGACTGGGTGCTGATCGTCGAGGGCGGCGACACCGAGACGGAGACGGCCTTCCCCGTCAGCTGACCCGAGGAGCCGAGGATGTCCACACCGCGCGCGAGCTACTTCCCCGCGATCGAGAAGAAGCACGGTCAGCCGATGTCCTACTGGTTCGACCAGATGGACGAGATCTCCGACCGCAGGTACCCCGAGCAGATCGCCTTCCTGAAGGAGAACCACGGGTTCAGCCAGGCGCATGCCAATGCGCTGGTCATGTACTGCCGCGGCTCGCGGAACGCCCGGAGGTTCGACACCCTCGACGACTACCTCGCCCCCCTCGACGAGACCAAGAGCACGACGGTGCGCGCGATCCTGGCAGCCATCACCTCGAAGTGGCCGAGGATGGAGACGGTCATCGCGTGGAACCAGCCGATGCTCAGACTCGACGGCGACTACATCTTCGGCGTCTCGGTCCTGTCCAACCACCTCCTCATCGCCCCGTGGGGCGACGGCATCCTCGACCAGTTCCGGCCGCGGCTGACGGACTACAAGGTCAACAAGAAGACCATCCAGGTTCCCGTCGACTGGAAGCCGGACGTCCGGCTCCTGAGGAGCATGGCGGCCGCCCGGATCGCGGAGCTCAAGGCCTGAGGCGTCTCGAGGCCCGTCCCGCCTCCACCGGGACGGGAGAATCCTGCCGGTCGGTTCCACGCAAGGCGCGGTCTCGCCGGTAGCATCCCTCACGCCCGTCACCACCCATGTGAGCCAACATGACGCTGACTGCCGACAAGGCGCCGCCGACATGGCGGACCGACCGACGCGTGCGTGAACTCGTCCTGGGGTACCTCGCGCTGAAGGCCGGGCTGGTACTGGTGGCGTACCTCTCGCGGCAGATCATCCCCCTGGACTACGCGCGGCTGGGTGCCAACCCGACCTACCCGCTCTCCGGGGTCCCGGACTGGTTCAGCGCGTTCGCCACCTGGGACACCAGCAACTACCTGCGGCTCGTCGACGGCGGCTACGGACAGAGCACCGGCACCGACACGTTCTTCCCGCTGTACCCCGCGCTCATCCTGCTGCTCAAGCCGCTCGTCCTCGGTCACGGCATCATCGCCGCGTGGGTCGTCGCCAACGCGGTCTCGCTGCTCGTGCCCGTCTACATGTACAAGCTGGGCGTGCTCTTCTGGCCGCGGGAGAAGGCCTTTCGCTCGGTGCTGCTGCTGCTCGCCTTCCCGACCGCGTTCTTCCTCAGCACTGCCTACAGCGAGTCGATCTTCCTCGCCCTTGTCCTGATGGCCTTCTACTACCTGTTCACCCGCCGCATCTGGCTCGCCTCAGCCTTCTGTGTGCTGATTCCCCTCGCCCGGCCGCCGGGCCTGATGTTCGTCATTCCCGTTCTCGTCGTGGGTGTCACCGCGGCGCTGACGACCGGAGCCGATCGCGCGTCCGCGATTCGGGCGGCCCTGCGCACGTACTGGCTTCCCGTCGTCGCCTCGCTGGTCGGCATCGCGATCTACCTCGCATTCGCCACCGTCACGATGGGCGGGCCCTTCGCCGGACTCGACGCCCAGAGCTACTACATCAACGGAAACTCGCTGAGCAACCTGCTCACCCCGATCACCTGGTTCCGGGAGAACTTCTTCGAGACCGAGTTGCAGCTGGTCGGCTACATCGACGGGTGGCCGGAACGGATCGCATTCCTGCTCCTCCTCCCGATCCTCGTGGGCGTCGTCCTGACCCAGCACAAGGCCCTGGCCGCCTACGCGGTCCTGTACTTCCTCGTGCCCGCGATGTCCGGGCACCTCATGTCGTTCACGCGATTCGTGCTCGTGGTCTTCCCGCTCTTCTACTTCCTGGGCAGCGGCAGGCGGTGGACGGTCTACCTCATCCCGCCCATGTTCTGCCTGCAGATGCTCTACTTCATCATGCACGTGAACATGTACTGGGTGGCCTGACCTTCGGGACCCTCTGGTTCACTGGATCCGTGCCGTCGTTGACGTTGGACCGCCTCAACAAGACCTTCGGGGCCGTGCGCGCACTGCGCGACCTCTCGTTCGGCGTGGAGTCGGGCGAGATCTTCGGCTTCGTCGGCTCGAACGGCGCCGGGAAGTCGACCGCGATGCGGATCGTCCTCGGCGTGCTGGCCGCGGACTCCGGCGACGTCCGATGGGACGGCAGCCCCCTCGACCACCGCATCCGCTGGGAGATCGGGTACATGCCGGAGGAGCGCGGTCTCTATCCGCGGATGAAGGTGGGCGATCAGCTCGTCTACCTGGCCCGGCTCCACGGCATGGACCGCGTGGCGGCACGGCGATCCATGGAGCACTGGACCGAGGTCCTCGGAATCGACGGTCGACGCGGCGACGAGATCCTCAAGCTCTCGCTCGGCAACCAGCAGCGCGTGCAGCTCGCAGCAGCGCTCGTGCACGAGCCGGTCATCCTCATCCTCGATGAGCCGTTCTCCGGCCTCGACCCCGTCGCGGTCGATGTCATGAGCGGCGTCCTGCGCGATCAGGCCGCCGCCGGAGTACCGGTCATGTTCTCCTCCCACCAGCTGGATCTGGTCGAGCGGTTGTGCGACCGGGTCGGGATCATCCAGGCCGGCGCCATGGTCGCCGTCGGTGCTATCGACGCTCTGCGCGAGACCAGCGAGGAGCTGTGGCTCGTGGACGGTCCACCCCCGAGCGCCTGGCTGGCCGAGGTCCCCGGCGCGGCGCTCGTGCAGTCGGAGGATTCGAGGAGCGTCGTGGATCTCTCCGCGTCACCGGACGCCGACGCCGAGCAGCGGCTCCTCACCGCAGCGATGGCGGCCGGCCCCGTCCGTGAGTTCGCGCGCCAGCGACCCTCCCTGGTCGACCTCTACCGCGACGTCGTCGCGGTCCAGCACGCCCACGAGGAGTCGGCATGAGCGCACCCGTGCGGGAGCTGGGATCCGGCGCGGCCATCCGGTTGATCGCAGCGCGGGAGATCCGTGTCCGGGTCACGTCGAAGGCCTACCTGTGGACGACGGTGGCGTTCGTCGCCGCCGTCGTCATCGGCGGAGTGCTCCTCAACGTCATCGCGTCCAGCGAGGGAACCAAGCACGTCGGCATCACCCCGGCGGCGGCGAGCATCACAGCGCCACTTGAGGACAGCGCCGCTGCGATCGGTCTGACCGTCGAGACGACAGCCGTCGCCGACGAGGCAGCCGGCGAGGCACTGCTCACGGACGGTGAGATCGACGCCCTCGTCACGCAGGCAACTCCAGGCCTGCACGTCGTCGTCCAGCAGAAGCTCGACGGGTCGTTGGCCCCGCTGTTCGGCAGCCTGGCGCAGCAGCTGGCCCTGGTCGACTCGGTCCAGGCCCTCGGCGGCGATCCGGCCCAGGTGACGGCTGACATCGCGCAGGCGGCCCCCGACATCACGTCGCTCGAGCCGGAGCCCGAGGTCGACGGTGGGCAGATCGCCGCCGGGTACGTGGCCGGGATCATGCTGTTCATCGCGCTCATGACCTCCGGCCAGCTGGTGGCACAGGGAGTCGTCGAGGAGAAGTCCAGCCGCGTCGTCGAGCTCCTGCTGGCGACGGTGCGACCGTGGCAGTTGATGGCGGGCAAGGTGGTGGGCATCGGCACCGTCGGGCTGGCCCAGATCGCGGCCGTGGTGGGTGCCGCCGTCGCGACCGCCTACGCCCTGGGACTGCTGGACGGCACCAGCGTCAACCTCGGTGCCGCGGCGGCCTGGGCCTTGGTGTGGTTCGTGATCGGCTTCGTCTCGTACGCCCTCGTCCTCGCCGCCCTCGGCGCCCTCGTCTCCCGCCAGGAGGACGTCGGCTCGGTGATCGGGCCGGTCATCGCGGTCATGGTCGTGCCCTACGTGGTCGCGATCAGCATCGCGCCCTGGTCTCCCGACAGCCCCGTCGTGGTCTGGCTGTCGTACATCCCGTTCTGCGCGCCGATGGTGATGCCCGTGCGCATCGCCCTCGGAGCAGTGGAGAGCTGGGAGATCGCCGTGTCGGTCGCGCTGTCACTGGCGCTGATCCCCGCGCTGGTGTGGCTCGCCGGACGCGTCTACTCGAACGCCGTGCTGCACTCCGGCGGACGGGTGCGCCTCACCGATGCGCTGCGGGGACGCTGAAGGCTGGTCGGCTACGCCTCAGGGAGCGAACTCCTGGAACAGGCACATCTCCGGAGCCATCTTCTTCGTCACGTAGTCCAGCTGCTTGTAGCAGGTGGGGAAGTACATCGAGCCGTCCTGCCCGAGGGAGCCCTTCATGATGTTCGGGTTCTTCGGGTTCGCGAAGCCACCCTTGCCGTCGAGCAACAGCCACACCTTGGAGCCGTTCTGCACGATGCCGGCCCGGACCCGCTTGCCGACCTTGCCGTCCTGGAAGTGGAAGCGCAGCACGGCGTTGTAGGCGTTGCCGGGATCGGCGTCCGCAGACGTCACCTTCATCGAGTAGCCCGGGCCGCCGTCACGTCGCGAGGCGGCGTTCCACGCACCCGCCAGGTCGTCGGCAGCGGCCGCCGCGGGCGCGAGGCTGAGCACGAGGCCCGCCACACTCAGGGTCGCGGCGACGGCGGTGAGGACACGGCGCATGATCACTCCTTTGGACGATCGGGCCGGCTTCGTCGGCCAGATGTGCCGACCCTAGACGAGGAGAGGCCTGCGCCGCTGCCCTCTTGGTGCGGTCCGTTCAGAAGTGCCGGGCTTGGGTGGAACGACCCCCTGACTGTTCACGTGGCGCTAACTCGGACGAAACCGGACGCACCCCGAGGCCGCTCACACTGGATCCATGAGTCCCTTCGACAGCACCGACCCCGAGCGGCGTCCGCCGTCAGCGCCCACCCCGCGCTGCCGGCAGTGCGCCGAGGCTGCCCTCAGCCGCTACAGCGGCTACTGCTTCCGCCACGTCGGCGTACCCATTGATGCGAGCGCGGCTCGGGCAGCCATCAGGTCAACCCGCCTGTAGCCGCACCGAGCCTCTGGACGCCGCGTTCTTGCGGTGCCATCGTTCAGGCGAGGTGATCGGGATGGAACGCCACGACCCCGCCGCGCTGTTCGTGTCCGCTGCCGGCGCCTTCGGAGCCCTCGTCCACACGGTCCGCGAGGACCAGTGGGCGGCGCCGACTCCGTGCGCGGAATGGGACGTCCGGCAACTTGTCAACCACCTCGTCGTCGAAGACCTGTGGGCTGTCCCGCTGTTCGCCGGCTCGACGATCGCCGCGGTCGGGTCGGCCTTCGACGGCGACCAGGTGGGCTCGTCGCCGATCCCGCGCTGGGAGGAGGCCGTGGCCGGTGCCATCGGCGCGATCACATCGCCCGGCGCGATGGACCGGATCGTGCACCTGTCCTTCGGCGACCTGCCCGGCAGCGAGTACACGATGCAGCTCTTCGCCGATCACCTCGTGCACGCCTGGGACCTCGGCACCGCGCTGGGCCGCGAGCCGGATCTCGACCCGTCCGTCGTCGCGGCCTGCCGCGCCTGGTTCGTCGACAACGAGGACGGCTACCGATCCGCCGGCGTCATCGGCCCGCGCCAGCCGATGGCCGACGATGCGGACGACCTGACGTGGCTGGTGGCCGCATTCGGCCGTACGCCCTGACTCCTAGGCCCCCGAGCACAGCCAGTCGAGGGCGGACTGGCGGTCGTGGAAGCGCCGGGCGGTGAGGCCGCGATTGGACTCGGCCGTGGCGAACAGGTCGATCCAGGTCGCGGCAATGGGGTCGTGCGGACTGACGACCGCGTGGCGCAGCTGCTGCGGATCACCGAAGGTCGTCATGCCGCGTGCGAACTCGACGATGTCGACGGCCGCCGGCGCGAACGTGGTGCCGCTCATGTCGGTCAGCACGTTGTGGATCCCCGACGCCAGGGACAGCTCCCATGCCTCGTCGCGAGCCCTCATGGCATCGGCGATCGAGAAGTGGCCCACGCTCACGACCTCGATGACCGGGAACTCGGGGGCCAGGCTGCGGATGTCGATGCTGATGGGGACCTGCCCTCCTCCGTGGATCGATGTCTCGACCCCCGGCTACGCCCCCGTGGGTGACCAACCTGCCACACCGCGACGGCCGTGGCGACTCCGACCGACTCAGGTCGGCGGTGACCACGTCGCCGAGACGACACGGCGCACCAGCGGCTCGAACGTCTCCACCGGCTCACTCGGGTAGTCGGGATCGAACGACACCTCGTCGTACAGCGCGCAGAACTCCGCCGTGCGGTCGAAGTACGGGCTGTCGCGGTACGCATCCCGCCCATTCGGGTCGATGCCGACGTGACTGGCGTAGAAGTACGTCTGGAACGCCGGATGGTGCTCGAGCATCCAGTGATTGGCCTCGCTGATGAACGGCTTGAGGATCGACGCGATGACGTCGCCGTGGTTCAGCGGTCCCAGCGTCTCCCCGATGTCGTGCAGCAGCGTCACGACGACGTACTCATCGTCACGCCCGTCGCGCAGGGCGCGGGTGGCCGCCTGCAGGCTGTGGGTGCGCCGGTCGACCGGGTAGGCGTCGTCGCCTCCGAGGCTGTCGAGCATGCCGAGGAGCAGGTCGGGCAGCGCCTGCAGGTTCTGCTCGTGCACCCCGCGCAGCACGGCGTAGTCCTCGGGCGTCATGTCGTCCATCCGGTGGAAGTGCATGCGCACCGGCACCGTCGCGTCCCCGGACCCCGTCATGCGGGGCAGGCTACCCACCACGCGACCCTCGCGAGGTCTGGACGGCCCCCTTGCCAGCGGTGACATGATGACGCGCAGGCAGCGGGGGCCAGATCGTGACGACGGCACGGCCACAAGGGGGTCCCGGTGAAGGCGTTCGTCTACGAGGAGTACGGATCGCCCGACGTCCTGACGCTGCGTGACATCCCGGCACCGGTCCCCGGGGAGAGCGACGTGCTGGTGCGCGTGCATGCGTCGTCCGTCAACGACTACGACTGGCACCTGCTCACCGGCCATCCGTTCATCAACCGTCTCAACGCCCCGCGCCGCCCGCGGAACTCCGTCCTCGGCTGCGACGTCTCCGGCACCGTCGAGCTGGTCGGGTCGGCCGTGACGGACCTCCGGCCGGGCGACGAGGTCATGGGAGACATGTCACCGCACGGGTTCGGCGCCTTCGCCGAGTTCGTGAGCGCCCCGGCGTCGGCCTTCTCGCCCAAGCCCGCGTCGCTGACGTTCGAGCAGGCGGCCGCACTGCCGCAGGCCGGCGGACTCGCTCTGACGGCGCTCCGAAGGCGGCTGCCGCTCCCCGAGGGGGCGCGCGTCCTGGTCAACGGAGCCGGCGGCGGGGTCGGGACGTTCGCGGTGCAGATCGCCAAGTCGTCTGGAGCGCACGTGACCGGCGTGGACAGTGCCCACAAGGCCGGCATCGTCCGGGCGGTCGGCGCCGATCTGGTCCTGGACTACGCCGAGCAGGACTTCGCCGCCAGCGGGCTCACCTACGACGTCATCGTCGACATGGCCTGCCATCGGTCCATCCGGACCTACCGACGGTGCCTGCGGCCCGGGGGCCTCTGCTCGCTCATGGGCGGGTCCATCCCCCGGGTGCTGTTCGCGATGGTGGCGGGACCGGCCACGTCGGTCGGGCGGGACCGGCGCGTGGCGGTGCCGATGTGGAAGCCGGGGGACCGCGACGACATGGCGGCCCTCACCCGGATGGTGGACGAGGGGGCCATCACCCCCACGGTCGACCGGGTGTTCCCGCTGGCCGAGCTGCCGGAGGCCTTCCGGCACTTCGGCGCCCAGCGCCACCGCGGCAAGGTGGTCATCAGCATCTGACGAACCGGGAAAGTCGTGCCGAAACGGCCGCGCCCTCTCGGCGACGCCGGGGCTCGAGGGCTACTCTTCGTTCATTCGATCCCCCGAGAACGGAGCGCACATGTCCATTGCTCCCTCGCACGGTGTCTCGGTCGACGAGCTCTACGCGGACGAGTACGCCCAGGCCTTCGACGACTTCGTCCGGCATATGAAGCGCCAGGGATTCCCGCTGAGCGAGCGGCTCATGGAGGCAGCGCACGATCGCGCCTCCGATCGCGCGTCGTCCGCTGCGCGGTCGCGTGGCTTCCGGGCCACCGATTTCCGGCCATTGGCCAAGGCCAGCCTGGCCAAGTGCCGCTACAAGTACGGGTACTAGCCGCCGGCTGAATGAACCGCGCCGGCGTGACTACTGCCGGTCGAGGACCACTCCCTGGATGACGTCGCCCGAATCCTGGCTCCCAGCGACCTCGTCGCCATGGTCGAGCCAGTCCTCCGCAGACGTGAGCAGGGCCGCGACGGCCACCACCGCGATGGCGAGGTCGTCGCCGAGCCCGAACGGCCCGAGGATCACCTCGGGCAGGATGTCGAGCGGCGAGATCACGTAGGCGAGCCCGGCGAGCCCGGCGAGCAGCCGGAACCGCGGAGCCTCGCGCCACCGGCCGGTGAAGGCATCCCGGAGCATCGGCAGGACGGCGGCGAGCCGACGGCCCAGCGGATGCCGGCCCTTGCTGGCCTTGACGGCGCCCGCGACCGTGGTGGCTCGTCCGAACATGCCCATGTGGTCCTCCTCGACCCGGCCCGCTCCCGCTGGCCGCAGGAGTTCGACGCCGCAGGATTCAACCGCGTTCCGGCGCCGGGCATTCCCCTTCACTAGCCTGCGGAGCATGTGCCGGAGCATCAAGACCCTGCGTCCCCCGTTCACCGAGGACGTGACCGATACCGACGTGCACGCTGCCGCCGTGCAGTACGTCCGCAAGATCAGCGGCTTCCGCGAGCCGGCGGCCCACAATCGCGAGGCATTCGACGCCGCGGTGGCGGCCGTCGCGGCTGCCACGTCGGACCTGCTCGAGGCCCTCGTGGTGAAGGGGTCAGGGCACCGGCCCTGACCCCCACACCTGGCGGCGTTGCTAGCTCTGCTGCGGGACCGTCGGGGTCGCCATGGTGCCTTGGTCGGGCGCCGTCCCCTCGCCGTCCTGGCCGCCGGTCCAGTTGTCCCCGTCGGGATCGATGCCGCGCTGCTGGTCCTGGCCCGGCATCCCCGGCATCATCCCGCCGTCCTGGCCCGGCAGGCCCGGCATCTGCTGGCCGTCCTGACCCGGCAGGCCCGGCATCTGCCGGCCGTCCTGACCCTCGCCGCGCTGCCCGTGACCGCGCTGGCCCTGCTGGCCGCCCAGCGGAGCGCCGGCGTCCGGGCCGTCCTGAAGGTCGCTGCGGCTGCTGGTCATCTCCCAGCGGTCGTCGCGGTCCGAGCCCGTCGCGTGCCCCACGAGGAACCCGAAGACCCCCGCCACCAGGATCAGGCCCACCGCGACCGCGCCACCGACCACCTCGAGGATGGTGCGGGTGTGGTTCGCCGCGGCCGGTGCGGCCGTCGGTGCGGTCGGCGCCGGTGCGGGCTCGGTGCCGATCGGCTGCTGGTCCGCCAGCTCCAGCGCCTCGGTCGGCGTCGCGTCGGGCGTCGTGCCCGGCTCGTTGGTGTCGCTCATGTTCGTCTCCCATCGCATGCCGCTTCTCGGCGGGCTCCACGATGCCCAACCAAGGTCAGCCCGTGGTCGGGGACATGTTCGAAGAAGGTCAGGAACGCGGGCAGGCGCCCCACAGGCCGGCGCCGGCCCGCTGGGCCGCGCGCTGGGCTGCGCGGAACTCCGACTTCCACGCGTACGGCGTGGGGCCGTACTGCCGCTCGTAGGCGTACCCGCCCGCGACCGCGCGCAGGTTGAACAGGGTGCGCGCCCCCGCGGGCCGCTCGATCCACACGTATGCCAGCGTCCGGCCGTACTGGTCGGTGCGGCCCTGGGTCGCGTCGAACTCGAGCGTCACCGTCTGCCCCTCCAGCGAGCGCTTGGCGAAGTCGGACGACTGCGGCCCGAAGCACTCGATCGGCGAGTCCGGCTTGACCGTCTCCGGGGTGTTGATCCCGATCATGCGGACGTCCACGTCCTGACCGGCGACCAGGACGTGGAGGGTGTCGCCGTCGACGACGCGGATGACCTTCGCGCCCGTCACGGTGGCGCCCTTCGGCCTGCGCGCCTTGCGATCCACGGCAGCGTCGGACGCCAACGCGTCAGCGGTGACCTCCGCAGCGGCCGAGACACCCGACGCCGCGGGTGCGGCGCCTGCGTCGGCCGCGCCGCCACAGCCGGCGAGCAGTACGGATGCCAGCACCAGCGGGATCAGGGTGAGGCGGGCGTGGACCACGTGCATGGCGTCACGGTATCCGGCACCGACGGGAGGCGAGAAGAGGAATCAGCGAGCAGTGGGTGCTTGACTGTCCCCCGTGACGAAGAAGGACGACTCCGGCCAGCACCGCCGTACCACCGACGACGCCGTGGAGCGGGTGCCCAAGGGCATCTACGAGAAGGAGCTCTACCGGCTGCAGGCCGAGCTCGTGCGCATGCAGGAGTGGGTGCGCCTCGAGGGCGCGCGGCTCGTCGTGGTGTTCGAGGGGCGCGACGCCGCCGGCAAGGGATCGGCCATCAAGCGCGTCACCCAGTACCTCAACCCGCGCGTGGCCAGCATCGTGGCCCTCCCGACGCCGACGGATCGCGAGAAGACGCAGTGGTACTTCCAGCGGTACGTCGAGCAGATGCCGGCGGCCGGCGAGGTCCGCCTCTTCGATCGCTCCTGGTACAACCGTGCGGGCGTCGAGCGCGTGATGGGCTTCTGCACGCCGGACGAGTACCGCCGGTTCCTGCACCAGACGCCGATCTTCGAGCGGCTGCTCGTGGAGGACGGCATCCTGCTGCGCAAGTACTGGTTCAGCGTGAGCGATGCCGAGCAGGAGCGCCGGTTCAAGTCACGCCTGCGCGACCCCATGCGGCAGTGGAAGCTGTCCCCGATGGACCTGGAGTCCATCACCCGCTGGGAGGACTACTCGCGGGCGAAGGACGAGATGCTCGTCCACACCGACATCCCCGAGTCCCCCTGGTACGTCGTCGAGGGCGACGACAAGCGGCGCGCGCGCCTCAACATGATCCACCACCTGCTGTCGACGATCCCCTACTTCGCCGCGACGCGACCGCCGCTGGACCTGCCGCACCGCCCGGGGCCAACGGGCTACGAGCGGCCGCCCCGCGAGCTGAGCCACTACGTGCCGGACTATGCGGCCGAGCTGATCGAGGCGCACGAGCACTCCGGCAAGGACGGCAAGCCCGCGAAGGACGCCAAGGAAGCGACGTAGCGCACCCTCCACCCCTCGGGGTCGTGCTGGGCATGGCCAAAGTGGAGCCGAAGTAGAGCCGTCCATGGCAGGGAGCGCGCGCTCCTGCGTGACACGATGAGACGGACGCTGTCGGATCCGGAGGGTGCGGATGCTGGGCAAGGTTGGGCTGCGCCCATTTGCTGCCACGGGGCTGGCTCTGTGCTGCCTCCTCGGGCTGGCTCCTGCATCCGATGCGCGGGTCAGCGTCACCCCAGCGGCCGGCTCGTACACCGACATCCCGATCCAGGAGACCGGCCAGGTCGACCGCATCCTCGACGGTGACACCCTGCGCTTCCTCGAGGACGGTGCCAGCACGTGGATCAAGATCCGCCTGCTCGGCGTCAACACGCCCGAGGTCACCGGATTCAACAACATCCACTTCGACGAGAACATGTGCGGCGGCCAGGAGGCCCTGCAGCTGCTCGAGCGGATCATCCCTGCGGGCACACGCGTGCAACTGCGCGCCAACAGCAAGGACTCGTCCAACCGGGGCCGCAGCCTGCGGTATGTCTTCGCACAGAATCCCAAGACCGGTGAGTACGACATCGACGTCCAGGCCCAGGTGGCGGAGTCCGGGCTGGCGATGTGGTTCACCATCGACCAGGAGGCGGCACTGTCCTTCCCCTACCGCCAGATCATCTCTCGCGCGCAGCGCGGCGGTCGCGGCATCTGGGACCCCAACCACTGCGGTCCGGTCGAACAGCCCGATGCGCGCGTCCGGCTCACCGTGATCTGGGACGCGCCCGGTGTCGACCAGACCAACCTCAACGGCGAGGGCGTGATCGTGCGCAACGTCGGTACGACCCCGGTCGACCTGTCCGGCTGGCTGCTGCGCGACTCGAGCCTGACCTCCTGGTTCTACTTCACGCCGGGCTCGGTGCTGGCTCCCGACGACTACCGCTTCGTGCATGTCGGCAGCGGCTCGCCCGGCGTCCCCACCCCGCGCGACCTGTACATGAACTCGACCGAGCCGCTGTTCCCGAACCTCGAGGACGCGAAGTTCGTCGGGGACGGCGCCTACCTGCTCGATCGCCGCACGTCGGTCCGCTTCTACGACGAGTACCCCTGCATCACCGACTGCGCCGACCCCCTCCAGGGCGTCACGGCGATCACGAAGGTGAACCGCAAGTCGCGCAGCGTCGTCGCGTCACGAGCGGCCAACGAGGAGTACGTGATCATCAAGAACGGTGGCGGCGCTCCGGTGCAGCTGGACGGCTACTTCCTGCGACGACGCGTGTCGACGTATCCCTTCCCGCCCGGCACGCGCATCCTGCCCGGCGCCATCCTGACGGTTCGCATCGGCAAGGGATCGGCGACTCCGGTGACGCAGTTCTGGGGCAGGTCCGCACCGCTGCTCAGCAATCAGCACGACGCGGTGCAGCTGCTGTCGAACAAGAACGTCCTCATCAGCCAGAAGCGCTGGTAGGCCTCACGCCCAGCGGACCCCGGTCACGTCCGTCAGATGGTGCACCGGGTCGTGGATGAGGTACCGGGTGAAGCTGTCCACCGTGAAGGCGGCGCCGTCGCCGCGCAGTCCGGGCCGTTCCCAGTCGTTGTCGGGCACCGTGGCCACGAGGTCCGCGAAGGCAGTCCCGGCCACCTCGAGCTCCCCGACGACGACACCCGGATCCTGCGAGGCGTAGTCGTCCTCGATCGCCGTGACGTCCTGGTCCCAGTTGGCGAAGCGGGGGGCATCCTCCGCGAGCATGAGCCGCAGCCGCACGCAGGCGAGCTCGAACACGTCGCGGACATGGCACGCGTACTCCAGCGGCGACCACACCGCGGGCTCGGGTCGCCGACCGGGCTCGGCGATCACCGCCATCGCGGCCACCCAGCGATCCGTCACGGCGCGAGCGAGCACAGCGAGGTCGTCGCGCGCTGCCTCCCCGGTGTCGAAGCCACACTCGGGGCAGCGCTCGCGCAGCACCCACGTCCAGTCCTTCGTGTCCGGCTGCGGTTCGGTCTTCACGCGCCAACCGTAGGCCTCGCGCCCTACCGTGGACGCGTGAGTGGTCACATCGGCTACACGCGCCTGCGGCACTACGACCGACGCGACCTGCGCGGCGACCTCGTCGGCGGCGTCACCGTGACCGCCTACCTCATCCCGCAGGTCATGGCGTACTCCGCTCTCGCCGGACTTCCGGCCCAGGCCGGGCTGGTCGTCGTGGTGGTGGCGATGGTGCTCTACGCCTTCGTCGGATCGTCCCGGCTGCTGTCCGTCGGCCCCGAGTCGACGACGGCCCTCATGACCGCCGCGGTCCTCGCGCCGCTGGCGATCGGCGATCCCGCGCGGTACGCCGCCCTGGCCGCGCTGCTGGCGCTGCTCGTCGGCGTCTACGCGATCGTCTCCGGGATCCTGAGGCTCGGGTTCATCGGCGACCTGCTCTCCCGGCCGGTGCTCATCGGGTACATGGCCGGGGTCGCCGTCATCATGATCACCAGCCAGCTCGGCAAGGTCACCGGTGTCGACGTCGCGGGCGACTCCTTCCTGGAGGACATCGGCTCGTTCGCGGGCAATGCCGCGGTCGGGGTGTCCTGGCCGACCGTCGCCATCGGGCTCACGGTGGCCGTGCTGCTCCTGGTGCTGACCCCGCGGTTCCCGCGCGTGCCCGTGCCCCTGGTCGTCATGCTCGCGGCCACGGCCGTCGTCGCGGCGTTCGACCTGACGGCCGTCGGAGTGGACACGGTGGGTCCGGTGTCGTTCTCCGGACTGCACGTCGGCCTGCCGACGCTCGCCAGCGGGGACGTCGCGTCGATGCTGCTGCCAGCCCTCGGCATCTTCGTCGTCGGCTACACCGACAACATCCTCACCGCGCGCGCCTTCGCCGGTCGCACGCATTCGCGCGTGCACAACAACCAGGAGTTCCTGGCCATGGGAACCGCGAACGTCGGGTCGTCCCTGGTCGGCGGGTTCCCCGTCAGCTCCAGCGCCAGCCGGACGGTGATCGCCGAGGCCAGCGGCGCCCGGTCGCAGCTGTACTCCTTGGTGGCGGCCCTGCTCGTCCTCGTGTCGGTCCTGGCCTTCGGCGGGCTGATCGCGGCGTTCCCGTCTGCCGCCCTCGGGGGGCTGGTCATCTACGCGGCGATCCGGCTGATCGACGTCGACGAGTTCCGGCGGCTGTGGTCCTTCCGGCGCCGCGAGTTCCTCCTCGCCGTGTTCGCGACCGCGGGCGTGCTGCTCTTCGACATCCTGTACGGGGTCCTTGCGGCGGTCGCGATCTCGGTCGTCGAACTGCTCACCCGGGTGGCCCGGCCCCACGCCGCCGTGCTCGGGCAGAGCCCCGAGGTCGCCGGTTGGCACGACGTGGACGACTACCCCGGAGCCGCGCAGGTGCCCGGCCTCGTCGTCTTCCGCTACGACTCCCCGCTGTTCTTCGCCAACGCCGAGCACTTCGTGTCGTCCTGCCTCGAGGCGCTCGAGGAGGCCGAGCCGCCGGCTCGCTGGTTCCTGCTCAACATGGAGGGCAACACCGAGATCGACATCACCGGCGCCGACGCGCTGGAGGAGGTGCGCGCGCACTGCGCGGAGGCGCAGGTCGTCCTGGCCCTCGTCCGGGTCAAGCGCGAGCTCGCCGACGACCTCGCCGGCCACGGCGTGCTGGACAGGATCGGCGTGGACCGGGTGTATCCGACGCTGCCCACCGCGGTGGCTGCCTACGCGGCAGTGGGCGGCGCAACACCCACCCACCTAGTCACGCGCTCGGGCGGCTGGCCTTCTCCACTCGGATCCGCTCCTCGATCGCGAGGGCCTCCTCGGGAGTGGGCGCAGAACCGCCGAGCCTGGCTGGGATCCACCAGGCCCCCGGCGGCTTGTCGGGATACCGCGCGATGGTCTCGTCGAGCAGCTCGGAGAGTCGCACGCGCAACTCCTCGGTGACGACGTCGGGATCGGACCCCTTCGGGATGGGGACCGGCGCTCCGACCGTCATGCAGATCGGCTTCCCGCGTGAGAAGTCCTTGCGGTCGTAGGAGAGCAGGCGATGCCCGCCGAAGATGATCATGGGGATCAGCGGGACATTCGCTGCGCGAGCCATCCGCACGGCGCCGTTCTTGATCTCCTTGATCTCCAGCGAGCGGCTCATCGTCGCTTCAGGGAACACCCCGACGAGCTCGCCGGCCTTCAGTGCCGCGACGGCGTCGCGGAAGGCCGCGGACCCCGCGTCGCGGTCGACCGGGATGTGCTTCATGCCGCGCATGAGCGGCCCGGCCACCGGGTGCTTGAAGATGCCGTCCTTGGCCATGAAGCGGACGAGCCGGTGGCCGACGCGATCGGCGGGGATGCCGCCCAGCGCGAAGTCCAGGTAGCTGGTGTGGTTGATGGCCAGGATCGCACCGCCGGTGCGCGGGATGTTCTGCTCGCCGACGACGTCCACGCGCAGGCCGAGCCCGGCGAAGAGGGTGCGCGCCGTCAGGACGATCGGGCGGTAGACCGGATCACTCACCGGCGGGGCTCAGCCGGCAGGCGGGGCGTCATAACGGCGGCCGGGCGCATGTGCGTCGAGCAGCGCATGGACCTCGGAGGACCGGTAGCGCCGATGGCCGCCGAGGGTGCGGATGCTCGTGAGCTTGCCGGCCTTGGCCCAGCGGGTGACGGTCTTGGGGTCGACCCGGAACAGCGCGGCCACCTCGGCCGGCGTCAGCAAGTGCTCGGTCTCCGTGCCAGCGCCCTGCGTGGTCATGCGATGCCTCCAGCAACGTGGTTATTCGCCCCCACGAATAGTCCGATTTGAACGTTTTGCAACCATTGCACCAATCATACCCCGGTGCAACTCGAGGTGACCGGAATAGCCACTTGGTAGCCGATTCTTATGCCCGCCGCCCTAGGGTGACCGGCATGGATCCCCTGGGTCATAGCCGGACACCCGCGGATCCGCGGGAATCCTCGGCGGTGGCCGGAGACCCGGGTGGCCCGTGGTCCGGCTTCGACGGCCACGAGCAGGCCGTGGTGGCACGGGATCCCGAGACCGGGGTCGCCATGGTCGTCGCCGTGCACTCCACCGTGCTCGGCCCGGCCCTCGGCGGCACCCGCATGGCCCCGTACGCCGACGCCGCCGACCCGGGCGCGGCCGCCTACGCCGACGCGCTTGCGACTGTCGCGCGCCATGACGTACAAGAACTCCCTGGCCGGCCTCGATCACGGCGGCGGCAAGGGCGTCATCCTCGGCGTTCCGCAGGACAAGGACCCGCGCGTGCTGCGGGCCTACGGCCGCCTGGTCGCCTCCCTCGACGGCCGCTACGTCACCGCCGGCGACGTCGGCGTGACGGTGGCGGACATGGACGTCATCGCCGAGACGTGCCCGTGGACCACGGGCCGGTCCCCCGAGCGCGGCGGCGTCGGCGACTCCGGCATCCTCACCGCCCTCGGGGTCTTCCGTGGCCTGCAGGCCAGCGCGGCAGCGGTGTTCGGCACCGACGACCTGTCCGGCCGCCGCGTCGGCGTGGTCGGCGCCGGCAAGGTGGGCGGACGGCTCATCGGGCACCTGGTCGACGCGGGGGCCGAGGTGGTCGCCGACCGACCCGTCGCCTGAGGCCGTGGCCGCGCGTCCTCGACCAGCATCCGCAGGTCCGGTTCGTCGACTCGCTCGACGACCTCCTCGCCACGGAGCCCGAGATCCTGTCCCCCAACGCCATGGGCGGACTGGTCACCCTCGACCTGGCCCGCACCCTCGACGTCCGGCTGATCTGCGGCGGCGCCAACAACCAGCTCGCCGATCCGCAGGCGGGCGACGTGCTCGCCGAGCGCGGCATCGTCTACGCGCCGGACTTCATGGTGAACTGCGGCGGCGTCATCCAGGTGGCCGAGGAGCTGGTCGGCGGCGACATGGCCCGAGCCCGCGAGCGCACCGAGCAGGTCTACGCCACGACGACGCGGGTCCTCGAACGAGCGCGCCGGGAGTCCGTCACCCCGGTGCGGGCCGCCGAGCGCGAGGCCGAGGACCGGATCCGGGCTCGAACGGTCGCCTGACCGCGCCGGAAACCCGCCCGTCGCAGGGTGTGCCCCGTCGGAGCGGGTACTCTATGGTTTCGTTACCGCGGTTCCCGTCATAGCGGCGGCAAGCGCGTGAAATGTCCACGATGAGCCGGGGCTGCGTCCTCGGATGAGGAGGTCGAGCCATGGGGCGCGGCCGTGCGAAGGCCAAGCAGACGAAGGTCGCCCGTGAGCTGAAGTACGGGGGTCCTCAGACCGATTTCGACCGTCTGCAGGCTGAACTCGGGTCCGGGGGACACACTCCCGCACCGCTGGACGACACCGTCGAGGTGGTCGAGGATCCCTATGCGGACGACCCCTACGCGAAGTACTACGACGACGAGGACGAGGACGCCGAGAAGCGCTGACGCCTCAGCGGTGCTCCCCCACGACCGTCACTGCCCCACCCGCGCCGCCCTTGGCCTCCGCGTCGCCGTGCTCCCCGTCACGCCGGTCGCGCACCGTCCCGCACGCCCAGGCGCGCACGCCACGTGAGCCCAGCAGCGCGATCGCCGCGTCGGCGTCGCGCCGCCGCCACGACCGCGATCATGCCGATGCCCATGTTGAACGTGCGCTCCATGTCGGCGACCTCGACGCGACCCAGGGTGCGGATCACGTCGAACACCGGCTGCGGGGTCCACGTGCCGCGGTCGAGATCGACCGCCACCTGCGTGGGCAGCACGCGGGCCAGGTTGGCCGCGAGCCCGCCGCCGGTGACGTGGCTGATGGAGTGGACGTCGACCGCTGCCGCCAGCGCCAGGCAGTCGAGCGCGTAGATGCGCGTCGGCTCGAGCATCTCCTCGCCGACCGTGCGGCCCAGCTCGTCGAGGTGGGCGGAGAGCCCGGGGCCACCGTCGCCCAGCAGGACCATGCGGGCCAGGGAGTAGCCGTTGGAGTGCAGTCCGGACGAGGCCATGGCGATGACGACGTCGCCCACGCGCACGCGGTCAGGACCGAGCAGGTCGTCGGCGTCGACGACGCCGGTGCCGGCGCCGGCCACGTCGTACTCGTCGGGCGCCATCAGCCCGGGGTGCTCGGCGGTCTCGCCGCCCACGAGCGCGCAGCCGCCCTGGCGGCAGCCCTCGGCGATGCCGGACACGATGGCGGCGATGCGCTCGGGCACCACCGAGCCCACGGCGATGTAGTCGGTCATGAACAGCGGCTCCGCGCCGCAGACGACGAGGTCGTCGATCACCATGGCCACGAGGTCGATGCCGATGGTGTCGTGGACGTCCATGGCCCGCGCGACGGCGATCTTGGTGCCGACGCCGTCGGTCGAGGTGGCCAGCAGCGGGCGGCGGTAGCGCGTGAAGGCCGAGATGTCGAACAGCCCCGCGAAGCCGCCGAAGTCACCGACGACCTCCGGCCGCTGTGCCGCGGCGACCGAGGCGCGCATGAGCGCGACGGCGCGCTCGCCGGCCTCGACGTCGACGCCGGCCGCGGCGTAGGAGGCGCTCACGGCCGCTCGAGGGCGTCCGCCGCCCCGCCGCCGATCAGGCTGGCCACGCCCTCGGTGTCGGTGCCCCCGTCGACGACGCGTCGCTCGATGCCCTCCAGGACGTGCTTGCCGAGCAGTTCGGGCTCGGGCAGCGCCACCGGGTAGATGCCGTCGAAGCAGGCCCGGCACAGGCGGTCCTTGGCCACTGTGGTGGCCTCGATCAGCTGGTCGAGGTCGACGAAGGCCAGGGAGTCGGCGCCGATCGACGTGCAGATCTCCTCGACGGTCAGGCCGTTGGCGATGAGCTCGGCGCGGCTGGCGAAGTCGATGCCGTAGAAGCAGGGCCACTTGACCGGCGGGCTCGAGATGCGGACGTGCACCTCGCGGGCGCCCGCCTCGCGCAGCATGCGCACGAGGGCCCGCTGGGTGTTGCCGCGCACGATGGAGTCGTCGACGACGACGAGCCGCTGGCCGGCGATCACGTCGCGCAGCGGATTGAGCTTGAGCCGGATGCCCAGCTGGCGGATCGACTGGGACGGCTGGATGAACGTGCGGCCGACGTAGGCGTTCTTGACCAGCCCCTCGGCGAACGGGATGCCGGACTCCTGCGCGTAGCCGATGGCCGCGTAGCGCCCGGACTCCGGGACGGGGATGACGAGGTCGGCGTCGACGGCGTGCTCTCGGGCGAGGCGGCGCCCGGTCTCGACCCGCACCGACTGCACGCCGCGGCCGGAGATGCTGGTGTCGGGACGCGCGAGGTAGACGAACTCGAACAGGCAGCCCTTGGGCTCTGCCTCGGCGAACCGGTGCGAGCGCAGGCCGTTCTCGTCGATGACGATCAGCTCGCCCGGCTCGACCTCGCGCACGAAGGAGGCGCCGACGATGTCGAGGGCAGCGGTCTCGCTGGCGATGACCCAGCCGCGCTCGAGCCGTCCGAGCACGAGCGGCCGGATGCCCTGCGGGTCGCGAGCGCCGTAGAGCGCGTCGTCGTCCATGAACACCAGGGAGAAGGCTCCGCGCACGCGGGGCAGCTCCTCCATCGCGGCGGACTCGATGGTGAGCTCGGGGTGCGCGGCGATGAGGGCGGCCAGGGTGTCCGTGTCGCTCGTCGAGTGCATGCGGGTGCCCAGCGGCAGCTCGCCCGAGGTGCCGCTCAGCTCGGACAGGCGCGCGCGCAGCTCGTGGGTGTTGGTCAGGTTGCCGTTGTGGCCGAGGGCCAGGTGCCCGGTGGCCGTGGCGCGGAACGTGGGCTGCGCGTTCTCCCAGACACTCGAGCCGGTGGTGGAGTACCGCGTGTGGCCGATGGCCACGTGGCCGTGGAGGGACTCCAGGCTCGCCTCGGTGAACACCTGCGAGACCAGGCCCATGTCCTTGTAGACCACGATGTGCGAGCCGTCGCTGACCGCGATGCCGGCCGACTCCTGGCCGCGGTGCTGGAGGGCGTAGAGCCCGAAGTAGGTGAGCTTGGCGACCTCGTCGCCGGGCGCCCAGACCCCGAAGACGCCGCACGCGTCCTGGGGGCCCTTCTCACCGGGGAGGAGCTCGTGCGAGAGCTTCCCGTCTCCGCGTGGCACACCCGAAGTGTACGGCCTCGCCGGACGCCGAGGCACCGCCCACGGCTCGGGGACGCGGCCGATCCGCCCGTCAAAGTGCGGGGAATCGCCCGATGTGGGGCGGGAGGCGGTCGACCTACCGTCGAGGCACACGCCGACCAGGAGGTCACCATGAACCGCACAGCATCCCTGACCGCTCGAGCCGGACTCGTCGTCCTCGCGCTCTCACTCCTGCCCGTCGCTGCCGCCCATGCCTACCCGATCCGCGACGTCAACCCGCCCTGGCCCGGCTCGTCGGTCCGCACCGCGGTGGGACTGGTCGCGTCGCACTACGCCCGGTACTTCGATGCGGCGGACATCGCGACCGGCGACATCAACGGGAACGGATTTGTCTGCGTCATCGTGCTCAGGGCCGCGGGGACGCAGGCCAGCGCGCTCGCGGGCACCCCGATCATGTTCGCGGACGACAGCGGCGCGTAGGCCGTGACCGCCCGGTCGCCCCCGCCGGATCCCACCCGGGGCGGAGCGTCACCTGCCATAGTCGCGAGCATGGCTGCCGAGGCCGGGACGCCGATCGGCCGCGATGTCGAGGTGGGCATCGCCGGTCGGGGCGCTGCGAGGCCGACCCGGGCTCGCCGCGACTGGTCCTGATCCGAGGCGAAGCGGGATCGGCAAGACGACGGTGTTCGACTCCGTGACGGGCACCGTCGCCCCGACATCGTCGTCCGGGCCGCCGAGATGGAGCGCGAGCTGCCCTATGGGGCGTTGGCGGACCTCATCGGCGCAGTGCTGGACGACACGCTTCCGACGCTGCACGCGGTGCGCGCGGACGCTCTGGGGGCCGCCCTGCATCTGGGCGACCCCGGACTCGCGAGCCCGGACGGTCGAGCCGTCGCACTCGCCACCAAGGACGTGCTGACGACGCTCGCTCGAGCGCGGGCCGATCACCCTGGCCATCGACGACGTGCAGTGGCTGGACCAGCGAGACGGCCGCCTGCCTGGCGTTCGCGATGCGGCGCCTCGTGGATCGTGGGCTCGGAGTGCTGCTCGCGATGCGGACCGGGCCGGCGTCGGGCATTCCGCTCGGGCTGGCAGGACAACTCGCCAACGTGACCGTGATCGAGATCGACCCACTGGCGGTGGGCGAGCTCGGGGCCGTGATCACCGAGGGGCTGCATCGCTGCGCTGCCGCACCCCACGGTCGCGCGGATCCACGAGATGTCGCGGGGCAATCCGCTGCTGGCGCTCGAACTTGCGCGCACGCTCCCAGACGACGCGGGACCCGACGACCTGCCGACGACTCCGGATGTCGAGCGCCTGATCGGTCGGCGCGTCCGCGACCTGCGGCGCGACACGATCGACCTGCTCATGCTCGCGGCGGCCTGCGGGCGTCCGACGATGGACCTGCTGGCTGCTGCGACATCGATCTGCACTCAGGACTGCGCGAGTCGGCTCGGGACCGAGGCGGCCGACGGGCTCGTCGACGTCGACGACGGGATGGTGCGCTTCGCGCATCCGCTGTTCACGTCCGCGGTGCTGAACTCCGTGTCGCCGGGCGCGCGGGTCGATGCGCACCGACGACTGGCGATCTGACAGACGGGGCCGAACGGGCATTCCACCTCGGCGAGGCGGCCAGCGGCCCGGACGAGGACGTGGCGATCGCCATCGAGGTCGCCGCAGAGGACGCCGCGAGGCGATCGGCTCCGGCCTGCGCGGCGTCGCTGATGGAGCGGGCCGCCGCGCTGCTCTCCGGAGCCGAACGTCGATGGCGGCGACGGCTCGCCGCGGCGTCGACTGCACGCGCTGGCCGGCGACGGTGGCCGTGCGGCGGCCATCGAGCGCTCTCGCGGTCGAGGAACTTCCAGCGGACCCACGCGAGCAGGCGCAGGCCGAGCCTGTTCACCGCGGCCGTGACGGACGCGGACGAACGTCGACGGTGGCGGATGCGGGCGACGACGACGGCGCCCGAGCCATCGTCCGCTGGACCTATGCCGAGTGCGCGTTCCTCCGACTCGACCTGCCGGGCTCGATGGCGGCGGCGAGCAGACGGCCGTTCACGCCGAGCGGGCCGGAGACACCCGGACGCTGGTGGCGGCGATGGTGCAGGTCGGTTCGACCCGCAACTTGCGGACTCCCGGTGGGGGTCTGGGCGCTGTACGGGCCGCAGACGCGCTCCCGTGGTCGCCGGCCCATGCCTACGACTCGGCCGCCACGAAGATCGCGATGAACCAGACCGCGATGGACGACTTCTCCACCGCTCGCGCGACTCTCGACGCACTGGCGGAGTCGTGTCGGACGACCGGGGACGAAGCCAGCCTGGTCGGCGTATCGCCCTTCATGCGTCGAACTCGAAGTGCGTGCCGGCGACCTCCGGGGCGCGCGCATGGAGTGGCTGCGCAGCGAGATCGCGGCTGGCGACGGGGATTGGCAGACAACGCACATCCAGGACTACCTCGAGGCGCTCGTGCTCGGTCGGGAGGGCGATGGGGAAGGCGCCGTCACCTACTCCCTGCGCGGCCTGATCGAGGCCGTGGCGACCGGTGACGGCGCGTTCGTGAGCGTTCTCGAGCACACTGCCGCCGTCGGGCTCCTGCAGTGCGGACGGCCCGCCGAAGCGCTGGGCCATCCTGACCGGCGCGAGGCAGTCGTGCGAGGCCGTCGGCCTCGCGGAACCCGGCGTCATCCGGTTCCACGGCCCGGAGATCGAGGCCCTCATCGGCGTCGGCGACCTCGAGACGGCGCGGACCCGAATCGCCGAGCTGGACGCCCTCGGGCAGCAGCCTGGCGCGTCCCCGTCTGGTCGGAGAGGCCACCTTCGGCCGGGGCCTCCTCCTCGAGGCCGAGCAGGATCACGCGGAAGCAATGGAGGCGCTCACACAGGCCGTCGACATCTTCGACGCGGCGGGACTGCCGTGGGAGCGCGAGCGGGCACGCCTGGAGCTCGGCGTCGCGATGCGTCGGGCGCGGCAGCGCCGCGACGCGCGGGACACCCTCGACGCAGCCGAGGCGGCTTTCGCGACCATGGGTGCGGACGGGTGGGCTGCGCGCGCAGCCCAGGAGCGAGAGCGGATCAGCGGGCGAGCCGCGTCCAGCGGCGAGCTCACGCCGATCGAGACGCAGGTCGCCGACCTCGTCGCCTCCGGACTGCCCAACAAGCAGGTGGCGGCGCAGCTGTTCCTCTCGCCCAAGACCGTCGAGAGCCACCTGTCGCACATCTACGCGAAGACCGGCGTGCGGTCGCGGACCGAGCTGGCAGCCCTGCTCATGCGCAACCCCAGGCGCCCGTCGCCGTAGCGGACCTCGTCGGACTAGCCGACCCGGCCGAGGAGCCAGTCGCGGCGGGCCACCAGGGTCTCCCAGGGCGCCTGGCCTGATGGTGGCCCCGGAACCGCGCGCCGGATCTCGACGTGGATCTCCGAGTGCCGTCGCCCCGAGCGGCCCGCCAGCCGCCCGACCAGCTCGTGCACCTCCTTGCGCAGGCTGTCCACGTCACGCCACGAGGACGGCTCGTCGAGCGCCTCGGTCATCTCGTCGAACAGGCTCGCCGGCCGCTCCCGGCGCAGCCGGGCGTCCCGGGAGGCCAGCAGCGAGGCGGTCTGCTCGGGGGACAGCAGGCCGGGCAGCCCCAGGAAGTCCTCGTCCTCGACGGTGAGCTCCGGTCCGTCGGCCACGAACGCCCGGCCCGCCGTGCAGCAGGTGGGCGAACTCGGCCTCGGCCTCCAGGGCGGTGAAGTCGCCGGCCCCGGGCTCGGACGCCACCCGCTCCAGTGTCGAGGTCGTGGCGGTCGCCGTCCGCCGGCCGCACGACGTGGTTGCGCTCCTCCTCGAGCGCGGCGGCCAGGGCCAGCAGCGGGCGGACGGCTGGCAGGAACACCGTCGCGGTCTCATGCGGACTGCGGGCGCGCACGACGCGGCCGACGGCCTGGGCGAAGAACAGCGGGGTGCGGAACGAGCACGCCCACAGGCACACGCTCAGGCGCGCGATGTCGACGCCCTCGGACACCTGCTTGACGGCGACCAGCCAGCGATCGGTGCCGGTGCGGAAGGCCTCGATCTTCTTGCTCGACCGCGGGTCGTCGGACAGCACCAGCACCGGCGCATGACCCGTCACGGTCTTCAGGACGGCGGCGTAGGCGCGTGCGGTCTCCTGGTCGGTGGCCAGCATGAGGCCGCCGGCATCCGGGGAGCCGGACGCGCGCACGTCCGTGAGCCGTGCGTCGGCCGCCGCCACGACGTGCGGGATCCACTTGCCCGTCGGGCTCAGCGCCGTGCGCCAGGCCTTCTCCTCGGTGGCCTTGGTGGCCGCGTCCGTCAGGTTGGCAGTGAGCACCTCGCCGGCGGAGTTCATCCACCGACTGGTGCCCGAGTAGGCCGCGAACACCACCGGCCGCACGACGGCGTCGCCGAGCGCCTCCCGGTAGCCGTACGAGTAGTCGGCCAGCGACATCAGGCCGTCCTCGGCATCCTCGTAGCGCACGAACGGGATCCGCTCGTCGGCCTTGGTGCGAAAGGGCGTGCCGGTGAGCGACAGCCGACGTCGCGCCGGGGCGAACGCCTCGGCGACCGCCTCGCCCCACGACATGCCGTCGGCCGCGTGGTGGATCTCGTCGAGGACGACCAGCGAGCGCGCGTTCTGGGTGCGCGCGCGGTGCAGCATCGGGTGGCCGGCCACCTGCGCGTAGGTCGTGACGTAGCCGTGCATGCCCGGGCGCACCGGCCCCGCGCTGTTCTTCAGCGTCGGGTCGAGGATGAGGCCCATCGTGGCCGCCGCGTCGGCCCACTGCGTGCGCAGGTGATCCGTCGGGGCGACGACGATGACCCGGTCGATCACCTTGGCCGCGCGCAGCCGCAGGGCGAGGGTCAGCGCGAAGGTGGTCTTGCCGGCCCCGGGAGTCGCGCTGACGAGGAAGTCCTCCGGATGGGTCGCCTCGTAGCGATCCAGCGCTTCGCGCTGCCACAGTCGAAGGCCCCCGGACACGAGGGGCGACACTACCGTCCCGGTCAGATGATGCCGCCGCCGCGCTCGTCGGCGTTCGAGAACTTCTGGGCGATGTAGATCGGCAGGATGCTCACCAGCACGAGGGCGGCGGCCACCACGTTGACGATCGGGGCCTGGTTCGGGCGGAAGAGGTTCTGGTAGATCCAGATCGGCAGGGTCGTGATGCCCGGGCCGGCGGTGAATGTCGTCACGATGATCTCGTCGAAGGACAGTCCGAACGCGAGGATCGCCCCGGCGATGAGCGCCGAGCGCATCAGCGGGAAGGTGACGAAGACGAAGGTCCGCCAGCCGTTCGCGCCGAGGTCGGCGGAGGCCTCCTCGACGCTGCCGCCCATGCGCCGGATGCGGGCGATGGCGTTGTTGTAGACCACGACGATGCAGAACGTGGCGTGGCTGATGATCAGCGTGTAGATGGTCAGGCCGCTCAGGAACGTGGTGAACACGTTGTTGAGCGCGATACCGGTGACGATGCCCGGCAGCGCGATCGGCAGCACCACCAGCAGCGAGACCGACTCGCGGCCGAAGAACTGGTAGCGACCGAGGGCGAACGCCAGCAGCGTGCCGAGCACGAGCGCCATGATCGTCGCCGCCGTGGCGCACCCCGATCGAGGTGATCAGCGCCTCGCGGACGCCCTCGCTCTGCGCGGCCTTGCCCCACCACTCGGTCGTGAAGCCGCTGGGCGGCCAGGTGAGGCTCTTGTCGACGCTGAAGGAGTTGATGAGGATGACGCCGAGCGGGACGTAGATGAAGCCGAACGCGACGATCGCGAAGAGGGTGAGGACGATCTTGGTCCCGCGGGAGATCGACATGGCCGCCTACAGGTTGTCCAGCGCGCCCGAGCGGCGGACGGCGAACAGGTAGAGCAGCACGATGACGACCGGGATGGTCGCGACGGCGGCGGCGAACGGGAGGTTGGTGACGTACGTGGTCTGCACCACGTTGCCGAGCATCGTGACCTTGCCGCCGACGATCTGCGCCGTGATGTAGTCGCCGAGGCTCAGCGAGAAGGTGAAGATCGAGCCGGCCACGATCGACGGGAAGATGATCGGCATGACGACGCTGCGGAACGTGCGACCGCCCTTGGCGCCGAGGTCGGACGACGCGTCGAGCATCGAGTCCGGCAGCCGCGTCAGGCCGGCGTAGATCGGCAGGATCATGTACGGCAGCCACAGGTAGCTGAGGGTGATGACGATGCCGACGAAGCCGTAGCCCGGGCTCGACAGGCCCAGCGGGTCGAGGAACCAGGCCAGCACGCCGGTCTCCGGCTGCAGCATCGCCCGCCAGGCGTAGACCTTGACGAGGTAGGACGCCCACAGCGGCGTCAGCACCATGGCCACCAGGAGCGGGCGCCAGGACGGGCGGGCCACCCGGGCCATGAAGAACGCCAGCGGCATCGCCAGCACGAGGCACACCAGCGTGACGAGCAGCGCGATGCTCAGCGTGCGCACCATCGAGCTGAGGTACGCCGGGTTGGTGAAGACCTGCTGGAAGTTCTGCAGGGTGAACGTGCGGACCAGTTGGCCGGTGAAGTCGTCGACCGTCCAGAAGGCGGTCAGGAACAGGGCGGCCAGCGAGCCCAGGTAGACCACGACCAGCCACGCCATCGGGGCGGTCAGCAGCCCGGCAAGCCGCAGGCGCGGATGCCGGTAGCCGAAGCCCCGAGGCGTGGCGGTCGTGGTCGTCACTGGTTCATTCCCTCACTGATACGCGGTCCGACTAGGAACGCAGAGCGCTCCACGCCGTGGCCCACTCGCTGTAGGGCACGCACTGGACATCCGTGCGGCCGTCGAGGCAGTTGGCCGTCGGGGTGTTCCAGTAGTAGACGTCCTCCCAGTAGGCGGTGTCGCCGGCGTGGAAGGTGTCGCAGTGCGCCGCGTCAGCGGTGAACTCGCAGGCCTTCGCGTTCGCGGGCGCCTCGCCGAACCACTCGGCTGCCTGGGCGTTCACCTCGGGCGAGACGATCCAGTCGAGCCACTTGTAGGCGCAGTTGATGTTCGCGGTGTCCTTCGTGATCATCCACGTGTCGGACCAGCCCGTCGCACCTTCCTTGGCCTTCGTGGCCTCGACCTTGCCGCCCTCGGCCTGGGCGAGGTTCACGATGACCTGCCACGACGTGCCCACCGCGGTCGTGCCGGAGTTGAAGGCCTGGATCGCCTTCGTGTAGTCGCTCCAGTACTCGCCCACGATCTCCCGCTGCTGCTCGAGCAGCGCGATGGCCGCGTCGAACTGCGCCTGGTCGAGCGCGTACGGGTCGGTGATCCCGAGCTCCGGCTGCGTCGCCATCAGGTACACGGCCGCGTCGGCGATGAAGATCGGCGAGTCGTAGGCCGTGACCGCGCCCGCGTAGGGCGAGTCGGCCTCGAACGTCGACGCCCACGAGTCGAGCGGCTCCGTCACCTTGTCGGTGTTCCACATCAGCAGGTTGGCGCCACGGCCATGGGGAACGCCGTAGGCGACACCGTTCACGCTGTTGTGCGACTGCATCTTGAGGTCCTCGAAGACGTCCGCGTAGGACGGAACGAGGTCGGTGTTCACCGGCTGGACCGAGTCGCCGTAGATGAGGCGCAGGGTCGCATCGCCCGAGGCCGACACGACGTCCCAGCCACCGCCCTGGACGAGCTTGACGGCCTCGTCGGACGTGCCGAACGTCTTCACGTTCACCATGCAGCCGGTCGCCTCCTCGAAGGGGGTGACCCAGTCGACGGCCGGGTCGGTGGACCCGTCCTCGACGTAGCCGGGCCACGCGAGGATGTTGACCTGACCCTCTCCGTCAGCGACGGGGCCGGCGTAGGCCGCACCGCCCGGAGCGTCGGGCGCCTCGGAGGCTGGGGCCTCGGAGGCCGGAGCCTCGGAAGCGGCGGTCGAGCCCTCGGCTGCGGCGCTGGTGGCCGACTCCGAGGTACTGCTGCCACCGCAGGCGGCGAGCATCAGCGCGGCGGCGGAACCCACCGCGGCGATCTTGAGCAGACGCTTGGTTTGCACCAGCACCCTCCTGTTCTGTTGCGAAGCCGAGGACGGTTGCCCACGGCCGTGAGGTGAAGTCCTACTCGGCGACCCGGTACTCGTGCCGGGTGTCCCACACCAGCTGCACCTCCTGGCCGCGCAGGTGCCCGAGGTCGGTCGGCCATGTCCGAGTTCTGCTGGACGGCCATGAGCGAGCCGCCCACCGCGAGGTCGACGACGAAGCGCGTCGACATGCCGACGTAGACGACCTCGCGCACCGTGCCGCGCACGGCGTGCTGCTGGTCGCCGACGCTCTCGTCGAGCGCCGAGGACGCGGATCTTCTCCGGCCGCACCGACCACGTGCCGGGGCGGCCGAGCACCGCCTCGGCAGCCGCGGACTCGAGCAGGTTGGACGTGCCGACGAAGCCGGCCACGAATGCGGTGGCGGGATGCTCGTAGACGTCGGCCGGCGAGCCCAGCTGGGCGATGCTGCCCTCGTTGAACACCGCGATGCGATCGGACATCGTCAGCGCCTCGTCCTGGTCGTGCGTGACGAAGACGAAGGTGATGCCGACCTCGCGCTGGATCTCCTTGAGCTCGACCTGCATCTGCTCGCGCAGCTTGAGGTCGAGCGCGCCGAGCGGCTCGTCGAGAAGCAGCACCTTGGGTCGGTTGACCAGCGCCCGGGCGAGGGCCACGCGCTGGCGCTGGCCGCCGGACAGCTGCGAGGGAGCGCGATCGCCGTAGGCGCCCAGCCGCACGGCGTCGAGCGCCTCCTTGGCGCGCGGCGACCCGCTCGGCCGACGGGACCTTCTTGACCTTGAGCCCGTACTCGACGTTCTTCTGCACCGTCATGTGCGGGAAGAGCGCGTAGTCCTGGAAGACGGTGTTGACGTCGCGGGCGTAGGGCGGCACCTGCGTGACGTCGACGCCGGCGAGCTCGATCGTGCCGGCGTCGGGGCGCTCGAAGCCGGCGACCATGCGCAGCACCGTCGTCTTGCCCGAGCCGGACGGTCCCAGCAGGGTCAGGAACTCCCCGTCCATGACGTCGAGGTCGACGCCGTCGACCGCCACGACGTCGCCGAACCGACGGGTCAGGCCCCGCAGGCGGATGGCCACTGACGGTTCGATCATGGACGACCCGACTCCCTGTTCTCGACGTCCGATGGACGACGGCGCACAGTATCCCGTGTCAGCGGTTTCAGTACAGCAGCCTGCGTCAGACGATGGAAATCGTTACCGATTCGTTGATTTCACGACGGTTTCCGCTGTTACGGACGGGTAAACAAGGGCAGCCACGGGCTCAGGTCCGACCGCTCGCCACTGGCACGCAGCCGGCCGCTCTCGACCGCCTGCGGCCCAGGAGAGCTCGCCGTGGGCGAGGGCCAGCCAGGTCTGCGCGTCGGTCTCGACGACCGCCGACGGCGTGCCGCGCCGGTGGGTGAGGCCCGGCACCGCCTGGACCGCCGCATAGGGCGGCACCCGCACCTCCACGCGAACGCCCCGGCGCCACCTCCTGCAGGCGCGGCCAGCGAGGCCTTCACGGCCGCCTTGACGTCGGCGTCCGGGACGGTCCATCACCGGCGCCCCGCGAGCACGAGTCCGCCTCAGGCCAGCTGCCGCCGGCAGCGTGCCCTCGTGCGCCACCCGGAGCTCGTCGAGGGTGACCGAGAACAGCTCGGAGAACTGCAGCACCTGCGTGCCGGCCGGCTGGCCGGCATCCTCGCCCAGCCCCGAGTCGACGACGCCGATGCGCTGTCGCGGGCAGCTGCCGAGCCGCGCACATCTCGGTGAAGCGCAGCTCCTCCGTGCGCGCCACGACGACGACGGCGCGACCGGCCGACTCGCTGAACAGCAGGACGAACGGGTCGATGCCGTCGGGGACCCAGCAGCGGGCGCCCGACGCCCGACCGCAGCGCCATCTCGACCAGCGCCTGCGCGACCCCGCCGTCGGACACGTCGTGGGCGGCGGTCAGCATGCCGTCGCGGGAGCCGGCCACGAGGATCTCGCCCAGGAGGCGCTCGCGGCCGAGGTCGACGACCGGCGGCAGGCCGCCGAGGTGACCGTGCACGTGGTGCGCCCACTCGCTGCCGGCGAGCTCGTCGCGGGTGTCGCCGAGCAGGTAGATCAGCTCGCCGTCCGGACCCCACGCCATCGGCGTGCGCCGCTCGACGTCGTCGATGACGCCGAGCACGCCGACGACCGGCGTCGGGAGGATCGCCGTGCCGCCGGTCTGGTTGTAGAACGAGACGTTGCCGCCGGTGACCGGGATGCCGAGCTCGAGGCAGCCGTCGGCGAGGCCGGTGGTGGCCTGCGAGAACTGCCACATCACCTCGGGATCCTCCGGGGAGCCGAAGTTGAGGCAGTTGGTGACCGCCAGCGGGACCGCGCCGGACGCGGCCACGTTGCGGTAGCTCTCGGCGAGCGCCAGCTGCGCCCCGGCGTAGGGGTCGAGCTTGGCGAACCGGCCGTTGCAGTCGGTCGAGACCGCGACGCCGAGGCCGGTCTCCTCGTCGATGCGGATCATGCCGGCGTCCTCGGGCTGGGCGAGCACGGTGTTGCCGAGCACGTAGCGGTCGTACTGCGACGTCACCCAGGACTTGGACGCCAGGTTCGGCGCCGCCACCATCGTCAGCGAGCGTGGCCCGCAGCTCGTCGGGCGTGCTCGGACGGGGCAGCGACTCGGGGCCGTCGGCCTGCAGCGCGTCCTGCCACGCCGGCCGGTGGTAGGGGCGGTCGTAGACCGGGCCGTCGTGGGCGACGGTGCGCGGCGGCACGTCGACGATCTGCTCGCCGTGCCAGTCGACCGTCAGGCGACCGGAGTCGGTGACCTCGCCGATCACGACGGCCTCGACGTCCCACTTGGCGCACAGGGCCAGGAAGGCGTCGAGGTTCTCCGGGCGGATCACCGCGCACATGCGCTCCTGCGACTCGCTCATGAGGATCTCCTCGGGCGAGAGCGTCGGGTCGCGCAGCAGCACGCGGTCGAGCCAGACGTGCATGCCGCCCTCGCCGTTGGAGGCGAGCTCGCTGGTGGCGCAGGAGATGCCGGCGCCGCCGAGGTCCTGGATGCCCTCGACGAGGCCCGCGTGCAGCACCTCGAGGGTGGCCTCGATCAGCAGCTTCTCCATGAACGGATCGCCGACCTGGACGCTGGGCCGCTTGGTGGGTCCGCCCTCGGAGAAGGTCTCGGAGGCCAGCACCGACACGCCGCCGATGCCGTCGCCGCCGGTGCGCGCGCCGTACAGCACGACGAGGTTGCCGACGCCCTTGGCGCTGGCGAGGTGGATGTCCTCGTGCCTCATGGCGCCGACGCACAGCGCGTTGACGAGCGGGTTGCCCAGGTACGTGGGGTCGAACACGACCTCGCCGCCGATGTTGGGCAGGCCCAGGCAGTTGCCGTACCCGCCGACGCCCGCGACGATGCCGGGCAGCACGCGGCGGGTGTCCGGGGCGTCGAGCGGGCCGAAGCGCAGCGGGTCCATGACGGCCAGCGGGCCGGGCGCCCATCGACAGGATGTCGCGGACGATGCCGCCGACGCCGGTGGCCGCGCCCTGGTACGGCTCGACGTACGACGGGTGGTTGTGACTCTCGACCTTGAAGGTGACGGCCCAGCCGCCGCCGATGTCGACGACGCCGGCGTTCTCGCCGATGCCGACCAGCAGCGCGTCGGTCTTCGGGGCCTTCTCGCCGAACTGGCGCAGGTGCACCTTGCTCGACTTGTAGGAGCAGTGCTCGCTCCACATGACCGAGTACATGGCCAGCTCGGAGCTCGTGGGCCGACGGCCGAGGATGTCGCGGATGCGCTCGTACTCGTCGGGCTTGAGGCCCAGCTCGGCGAACGGCTGCGCGCGGTCGGGGTCCTCCGCGGCGTGGGTGACGGTGTCGATCATGCGGAGGCCACCAGCGAGTTGAGGACGGAGGTGAAGAAGGGCAGGCCGTCGGTGCCCGGGCCGGTGAGGTGCTCGACCGCGTGCTCCGGATGCGGCATGAGGCCGACGACGTTGCCGCGCTCGTTGCGGATGCCCGCGATGTCGCGGCGGCTGCCGTTCGGGTTGACCTCCAGGTAGCGGGCGATCACGCGGCCCTCGCCCTCGAGCAGGTCGAGGGTGGCCTCGTCGGCCACGAAGCCGCCCTCCCCGTTCTTCAGCGGGACGACGATCTCCTGCCCGGACTCGTAGTCGGAGGTCCAGGTGGAGGTGGTGTCCTCGATGCGCAGGCGCTGGTCGCGGCAGATGAAGTGCAGGGAGTCGTTGCGGGTCAGCGCGCCCGGGAGGAGGTGCGTCTCGCACAGGATCTGGAAGCCGTTGCAGATGCCGAGCACCGGCAGGCCGCCCCGGGCCGCGTCGACGAGGGAGTGCATGACCGGCGCGAACCGGGCGATGGCCCCGCAGCGCAGGTAGTCGCCGTAGGAGAAGCCGCCGGGCAGCACCACGGCGTCCACCGACTTCAGGTCGTCGTCGCCGTGCCACAGGGCCACGGACTCGCCCCCGGCGATGCGGACTGCGCGCGCGGCATCGCGGTCGTCCAACGATCCGGGGAAGGTGACGACGCCGATCCGAGGGCTCACTGGCCGTCCTCGCCGTCGATGACGCGCATCGAGTAGTTCTCGATCACCGGGTTGCTCAGCAGCTCCTCGGCGAGGGTGTGCATCAGCGCCAGGCGGTCGCCCTCGAGGGTGCCGTCGAGGTCGATGACGAACTGCTTGCCCTGCCTCACGTCGCTCACCCCGCTGAGGCCGAGGCGGCCGAGGGCTCCCTGCACGGCTCGGCCCTGGGGGTCGAGGATCTCTGGCTTCAGCATGACGTCGACGACGACGCGGGCCACGGGCGCTCCCGGGGGTGGTGATGGGCAGGTGGCTTGGGGAAGTGCCCCAACCCTACCGCGCGGCCGTCGGCGCCCCGGTACCGTCCGAGCGTGGGGAACCGGGGATACGACCTGCTGTGGGGCACGACGCTGCGCACGACCACGCGGCTGCACAAGGTGCTGGACAAGGTCAGCGGCGGGCGCCTGGGCCGGCGGTTCCCCGGCGGGCAGCAGGTGGTGTGGATCACGACCCTGGGACGCAAGTCGGGCGAGTGGCGACGCACGCCGCTTCTCGCGGTCCGCGAGGACGGCGACCCGTCGAAGCCCTGGGTGGTCACCGGCTCGAACGCGGGACAGGCCACGGTGCCCGGCTGGGTCTTCAACGTGCGCGCGCACGATCAGGGCACCCTCGAGGTCGACGGCGAGGCGACCCCGGCCCGCTTCGAGGAGGCCGTCGGCGAGGACCGCGACCGGCTCTACGCCCAGCTGATCGAGATCTGGTCGGCGTACCGGACGTACGAGGAGAACGCGGGACGCCCGATCCCGGTCTTCCGCGTCCTCCCCACCCCCCGTTGAGCGGCGGGTTGTGCGCACTCCGCGGCGGCGTGTCGCGTACAGAACCCGCCACTCAACGAAGGAGGAGGGGACGGGTCAGGCGATGCGGGCGGGAATCGCGGTCTTCTTGTGCAGCATCCCGGCCGCGATGGCGTATCCGGCCAGCGTGCCGAAGCCCATCTGCGTCATGAGCCACAGCAGGTCGGTGGCCTGCCACTCCTCGACCACCGTGCCGTCGACGACGCGGCGCATGAAGATGCCACGGATCTCGACGTTCTTCTTGGTCGCCGGCGCGCCCATGAACTTCCCCGTCTGGCGGGCCCGGGTCACGAAACGAATCGAGACGAGATCGCCGTCCGCCACGATGTGCGTGAAGTCCATCGTCATGTCGGACATGGCACCCTTCATCGCCTGCATGAAGCCGATGTACTCGTCGCGCGAGTAGGGGTCACCTAGGTCGCCGTGGTAGCGGAAGTCGGCGGCGAGGAGTCCGTCGAGGGCCGCCCAGTCGCCGGCCAGGATCGCCTTGGAGACGCCCAGGGCGACGTCGGTGGTGGTCTGCGGAGTGGTGGTGTCAGTCATGGGAGGAGATTGTATGACTTCGCAATCATTGTCAAGACCAATGATTGTGAGATCTGAGTCCTGTCCTACACTGTCGCCATGGACCTCGCGCTCCCAACGGCACTCACCGGCCATGCGGGCTACCTCGGCGTGGTCATGGGTCAGCGATCCCAGGAGCGGTTCGAGGTGGCCATGGCGACCCTCGACCTGCGGCCCGTGCACTACGACGTCCTCGCCTCCCTCGCCGAGCGAGGACCCATGGCGCAGAGGCAGCTCGCCGACCTCCTCGACATCGACGCAGCACGGGTCGTCGCGCTCATCGACGAACTCGAGGCGCGGGGGCTCGTGGCACGGACCGTCGACCCCGACGACCGGCGCCGCAACCTGCTGTCACTGACCAAGGACGGGCGATCCCTGACGGTGCGCGCCGCGCGCCTGGCCGCTGCCGTCGAGAAGGATCTCCTGCAGGCCCTAGACGAGTCCGAGCGTGTCAGGCTGCGCGCGCTGCTGCAGAAGGCGTTGTCACTCGGGCAGCGCTGACGAGAGCCGCGCCGCCGTCCACGCCGACCAGGCCGACGCGACCATCTCGTGCAGGTCATGGCTGGCCCGCCAGCCGAGATCCCGCTCGATCAGGCCGGTCGCCGCGAAGGTCGCCGGGGGGTCGCCGGCGCGGCGGCCCACCACCTCGGCGTCGACGTCACGGCCGACGACGTCCGCCACCGTGTCCATCACCTCGCGCACCGACGAGCCCACGCCCCGGCCCACGTTGTAGGCGTCGGCCGCCTGGCGCTCCTCGCACCGCGCTGGCGGCGGCCACGTGGGCCGCGGCCAGGTCGGCCACGTGGATGTAGTCGCGGACGCAGGTGCCGTCGGGCGTCGGGTAGTCGTCACCGAAGATCCGCGGGCGCTGCCCCTGCTCGAGCGCGCGGAAGACCATCGGGATGAGGTTGTTGACGCTGGTGTCCCCGAGGTCGTCCCGCCCGGCGCCGGCCACGTTGAAGTACCGCAGCGCCACCCAGGACAGGCCCCACGCCACCCCCGACGCGGCCGCCATCCACTCCCCGACCACCTTCGTCTCCCCGTAGGGCGACTCCGGCGTCAGCGGGACGGACTCGACCACGGGATTCTCGGGCGGGGTGCCGTACACCGCCGCCGACGACGAGTACACCAGCCGTGTCACGCCGGTCTCCTGCATCGCTTCCAGCACGGAGAGCAGTCCGCCGACGTTCTCGCGGTAGTAGTACAGCGGCATCTCGACCGACTCGCCGGCCGCCTTGCGCGCGGCCAGGTGGATCACCCCGTCCACCCTGTGCTCCCGCAGGGCCGCGGCGACCGCGGCGCGGTCCAGCACGGACGCGCGCACGACGGGCAGGCCCGGGATGAGTCGCTCCTCGAGGCCGGCCGAGAAGTCATCGAGGACGACGACATCGCGCCCGCTGGCGACGAGGTCCGCGACCACATGGGAGCCGATGTACCCGGCCCCGCCCGTGACGAGCCAGGTGGTCACCGGAACGCCTCGCCGGTGATGCGCTCGTAGGCCTCCACGTACTTGGCGCGCGTCTGCTCCACGACGTCGTCGGGCAGCGGCGGCGGGGGCGTGTCGGATCGACGGTCCCAGCCGGACGCCGGCGACGTGAGCCAGTCGCGCACGAACTGCTTGTCGAACGACGGCTGCGGCCCGCCGGGGTGCCAGGTGTCCGCAGACCAGTAGCGCGACGAGTCGGGGGTGAGAACCTCGTCCGCGAGGACGATGCGTCCGGCGTTCTTGCCCGACCTGGCGAAGCCGAACTCGAGCTTGGTGTCGGCGAGGATGAGTCCGCGCTCGCGCGCGATCTCCTGCGCGAACTCGTACACCAGCAGGGACATGCGCTTGAGCTCCTGGGCCTCCTCCTGGCCGATGGTGACGATGACCTCGTCGAACGTGACGTTCTCGTCGTGCTCGCCCAGTTCCGCCTTGGTGGCGGGCGTGAAGATGGGCTTCGGCAGCAGCGAGCCGTCCTTCAGGCCCGGCGGCAGCCCGTTGCCGCAGATGGACCCCTGCGCGAGGTAGTCCGTGAGCCCCGAGCCCGCGAGGTACCCCCGCACGACGCACTCCACGGGGAGCATGTCGAGCGGCTCGCACACCATGGCGCGCCCCGCCACCGCCTTCGGGATCTTCCCTGAGGCCTTGTGGTTCGGCACCACGCCCTCGAGCCGCTTGAACCACCACGACGACAGCGCGGTGAGGACCCGGCCCTTGTCCGGGATGGGGGTCGGCAGCACCCAGTCGTAGGCGGAGATGCGGTCGCTGGCGACGAACAGCAGCCGGCCGTCAGGGGTGCGGTAGAGGTCGCGCACCTTGCCGGAGTAGACGTGCTCGTACTCCGGACCCAGGCCGTAGTCAGGTGCGTCCACTAGAGGATGTCTCCCGGTCGGTAGGCGGCGGCGTCGGGGTAGCGGTCGACGATGGCGGCGACACGGTCGGCCACGGCGCGCACCTGGCTGCCGGCCGCGCCGGTGAAGGCCAGCGGCTCGGCGAGGAGCGCGTCGAGCTCGTGCCGGTCGAGGTCGAGCCGCGGGTCGGCCGCGAGGCGGTCGAGCAGGTCGTTCTCGCCCTGTCCGTCCTCGCGCATCGCGAGGGCGACGGCGACCGCGTGGTCCTTGATGGCCTCGTGCGCCGTCTCACGGCCGACGCCCTTGCGCACGGATGCCATGAGCACCTTCGTCGTGGACAGGAACGGCAGGTAGCGCTCGAGCTCGCGGTCGATCACGGCCGGGAAGGCCCCGAAGTCGTCCAGAACGGTCAGGAACGTCTCGAACAGGCCGTCGATCGCGAAGAAGGCGTCCGGCAGGGCCACCCGACGGACGACCGAGCAGTACACGTCACCCTCGTTCCACTGCGAGCCGGACAGGTCGGCCACCATGGTCAGGTAGCCGCGCAGCAGCACCGCGAAGCCGTTCACGCGCTCGCAGGACCGGGAGTTCATCTTGTGCGGCATCGCCGACGACCCGACCTGGCCGGGCCGGAAGCCCTCGGTCACGAGGTCGAGCCCGGCCATGAGCCTGATGGTCGTGGCCAGGCTGGACGGTGCCGCCGACACCTGTGCCAGCGCCGACACCACGTCGAGGTCGAGGGACCGCGGGTAGACCTGCCCGACACTGTCGAGGACCTGCGTGAAGCCGAGGTGGCGCGCGACCGCGCTCTCGAGCTCGGCGAGCCGGGCCTCGTCGCCGCCCATGAGGTCGAGCATGTCCTGGGCGGTTCCGACCGGTCCCTTGATGCCGCGCAGCGGGTAGCGGCCGATCAGGTCCTCGAGCCGAGCGAACGCCACCAGCAGCTCGTCGGCCGCCGACGCGAAGCGCTTGCCCAGTGTCGTGGTCTGGGCCGGGACGTTGTGCGAGCGACCCGTGATGGCGGTGTCGGAGTAGGCGACGGCGAGGCCGGTCAGCCGATCGAGCGCCGCCACGCAGCGGTCGCGCACCAGGAGCAGTGCGTCGCGGACCTGAAGCTGCTCGACGTTCTCCGTCAGGTCGCGGGAGGTCATGCCCAGGTGGATGTACTCGTGCCCGGCCAGGGCGTTGAACTCCTCGATGCGCGCCTTGACGTCGTGCTTCGTGACCCGCTCGCGCTCGGCGATCGACGCCAGGTCGACGTGGTCGATGGCACGGCGGTAGTCGTCGAGTGCGGCAGGCGGGATGTCGAGCCCGAGATCGACCTGGGCGGCGGCCACCGCGAGCCAGAGCCTGCGCTCCATGACGATCTTGGCCTCGGGGGACCAGACGTCGGCCATGGCGACCGAGGCATAGCGCCCGGCCAGGACGTTGGGAATGCTGGGCTTGCCGCTCACGACGTCATCCTTCCATGGCGGTCGCGGCAGCCTTCGCGATGTCGCGGCGGTGGTGCGACCCCTCGAGGGTGATGAGGTCCACGGCGGCGTACGCGTGCTCGCGAGCGCGCGCCAGGCTCTCGCCGTGGGCCGTCACCGACAGCACCCGCCCGCCTGAGGAGGCGATCTCGCCGTCGTCGCTGACGGTGGTCCCGGCGTGGAAGACGTCGACGCCGACCTCCTCGGCGGCCCGCTCGAGACCGCCGATGACATCTCCGGTGCGCGGGGAGGCCGGGTAGCCGGCGGCGGCGATGACGACGGTCACGGCGTACCCCGACTGCCAGACCAGCGGCGGCACGTCAGCCAGGTGACCGACGGCCGCAGCCCGCAGGAGCTGCCCGAGCGGCGAGCGCAGGTTGGCCAGCACGACCTGGGTCTCGGGATCGCCGAAGCGGGCGTTGAACTCGATCACCCGGACCCCGCGCGAGGTGAGGGCCAGCCCGGCGTACAGGAGCCCCGAGAACGGGGTGCCGCGGTGCCGCATGGCGTCGACCATCGGCTGCAGCACCCGGGCGGTCACGTCCTCGACGAGCGAGGGGGGTGCCCAGGGCAGCGGCGCGTAGGCCCCCATCCCGCCGGTGTTGGGGCCGGCGTCGTCGTCGCCCACCCGCTTGAAGTCCTGTGCCGGCTGCAGCGGAAGCACCGTGGTGCCGTCCGTGATCGCGAAGAGCGACACCTCCGGGCCGTCGAGGAACTCCTCGACGACGACCTGAGCGTCGTTGCCGCGGGACAGGCAGCCCCGCGCGTGCGCGATCGCCTCGTCGCGGTCCGACGTCACGACCACGCCCTTTCCGGCGGCGAGTCCGTCGTCCTTCACGACGTACGGCGGGCCGAACTGGTCGAGCGCTGCGGCCACCTCGTCGACCTGGGTGCAGACGTGGGCCATCGACGTGGGCACCCCGGCTTCCGCCATGACCTGCTTGGCGAACGCCTTGCTGCCCTCGAGCCGCGCGGCGGCCGCCGAGGGCCCGAAGCACGCGATACCTGCTGCCCGCACGGCGTCGGCGGCACCGAGCACGAGGGGGCCTTCGGGGCCGATCACGACGAGGTCGGCCCCGAGCGAGACCGCCAGGCCCGCGATGGCCGTCGGGTCGGTCATGTCGAGGGGATGGGTGTCGCACAGGCCCGCGATCCCGGCATTGCCGGGCGCCGCCTGGACCTCCACGACGGTGTCGTCGGCCAGGAGGGAGGAGACAAGAGCGTGCTCACGGGCACCCGAGCCGATGACGAGGACCTTCACGCCCGCAGCCTATTGATGCGTCGTCACGTCGGGGGCTGCGGGGGCCGCTCGAGCCCGCGGTACTGACGACGCATCGGGTCAGGCGAGGCCCTTCTCGCGCAGGAAGGCGTCGACCACGGCGGACATGTTCTGCCGCTCGAACTCCACCGCGTAGATCATCTCCTTGATGTCGTCGGTCGTGAGGACCGTCGACACCGCGTTGAGGACCTTCGTGATCTCCGGCGTCACCGACGCCGCGTTGAGGACCGGCGTGATCGGGTTGACCGACTCGCGGCCGAGGTCGTCGGTCAGGACCTGGAAGCCGAACTCCGCGATGCCGCCGTCGTTCCCGTCCAGCCAGCCGACGTCGACGGCGCCGCTGTCGATCGCCCCACGGGTAAGGCCGCCGCCGTAGTCGAGGGGCACGAACTGCGCGATCTTGATCCCGTACTTGTCCTCGAGGAACGACTTGCACCAGACCTCGTCGGCACACGTGGGCGGTCCGGCGACGATGATCGGCCGGTTCTGGCTCACCCGCGCGAGATCCGACAGCGTGGTGATCCCGGTGTTGGCGACGAAGTTGTTGTTCACCGACCAGGCACTGCTCACCGTCGCCGTGGAGTTCTTCAGGATCGTCATGCCGCGCACAGTCGCGAGGTCTCGGGACTTGGCGAGCATCTTGTTGACGTTGCGACCCTCGATCGGCGCGACCAGCTCGCCGTTGGCCTCGGTGTTCAGGGTGTTCACCAGGGTGTTGAGCCGCATCGGAGCGAACTGGACGGTGCCGCCGGGCAGCGCGGTGATGAGCTCGGCCGCGTCCCGTGGATCCTCCACCTGCACCGGGATGCCTGCGTTGACCAGCGCGCGGGCGTACACCTGAGCCGCGATCTCGGTGTCCGTGAGGGGGTCGTGCGAGATGCGCAGGGGTCCGCCGGCCGGTGTGGTGGTCGGCGCGTCCGGCTGCTCCCGCGGCACGGACACGCTCACGACCTTGGTCGGCCCGGTGTACAGGCCCTCACCGATGCCCTGCGCCGCCACGAAGTCGCCCGTCACGCGCGCGATCGGCAGGCCGTCGCTCTGCACCGCCTCGACCATGGAGCCGAGCGCCTGGTCGGTGACCGTGGCCGACAGGTCGTTCAGCGCTGCCACGACCTCGGGGGTGGCGATGCCGCGACGGACGAGCGGCGCGATGTTGCCGACCAGGTTGAGGGGGGTGTCCTCCGTCAGCACCAGCAGGTCGGGGTTCGACGCCTCACTGTCGGTGCCGGCCAGGTAGCCCAGCTCGATGCCACCGTCGACCAGCGACGACCGGACGACGGTGCCGTCTGCGGACAGCGGCACGAACTCCTTCACGACCATGCCGTAGGTGGAGACGAGGTTCGGCAGGCAGTAGGGCCGTACCTCGCACAGCTCCTCGCCACCCATGCGCATGGGGTTGGCCTTGCTCCACTCCGCCATCTGCGACAGCGTCGTGATCCCCGTCGCCTCCGAGAAGTCCTTCGATACGGCGAACGCGGCGGTCTCGACGGCCGGCGTCGGGTCGAGCAGGACGAGCCCGCGGGGGGCGGCCAGCGTGTTGGCGGCGTCCAGCGTGGTCGGCAGGTCCGTCGTCGGCGGACGCACGGCACCCTCGCCGTTGTCCGCGATGTACAGCGCGTCCGCCAGCGGGCCGACGTATGTCGGCAGGATGTCGACGGCGCCCGCCTCCATGGCCTCCACGAGCACCGCGTTCGTCGACGGCACCGTGAGCTGGGCGGCGAACCCGGCCTCGCGCAGCGCACGGACGTAGAGCTCGGCCATGACGCGGCTGCTGCCGAACTCCAGGCTCCCGATCGTGATCGGGCCGGCGACCTCGGCCTCGGCCGACACCTGCTCGACCGCCATCGCCGTGGCGGCGACCTCGGCGACCGAGGAGCCGGCCGACGGCTGGGCGGCCCCCGAGCCCGACGTGCAGGCGGTCAGGGTCAGCGCCCCGGCTGCGGCGGCGGCGACTGCCAGGCGCCGGACGCGACGCCCAGTCGTGCCCATCACTGCCCCCGCATGCTTGCGTAGGCGGGGTTGCAGTCCTTGGTGAACGCCTTGGCTCCGGCCACGTCGCCCGCGCCGAGCTTGATCGTGTTGGTGACGATCGGGTACATCACGCTCTTCTTGTCGTTCGAGTGCCCCAGCCCGAGCGCATGACCGAGCTCGTGGAGCAGCAGCGTGCGCGACTCGGACTTGCTCGCGTACTCGACGTAGTCGACGCGGAACGCCGCGGAGCCGCCGATGATCTCGGCGCCGTCGGGGATCACGCTGGTCGGCGTCGCCACGCCGACCACGCGGCCGCTCAGGTAGTTGGAGTCCTGGTCCTTGACGAACTTGACGTAGATCTTGCGGTTGCCCGGTGCGGTGCCGCTGGGCGCGACGGTGGCGGCGCCGTTGTCATAGCTGAGCTGTGCCTCCGCGCCACGCGTCACGGGGATGCCGGCGGCCTTGCCCCAGATCGCGAGCGCCCAGTCGAGGTCGGAGAGGGCGTTCGTGGCGGCCCGCGGAGACAGGTCCGTGACGTCGGCATCCCACACGATCGCCGTGGGGCACGCGGCCCAGCCGGCGCCCTTGAGATTGCCGTCGGTGAAGATCGACACGTAGCCGCCGTCGCCGGACCCGCCCTTGCTCCCCACCGACGCGTCGGCCATCGGAGCCAGGGCCGCGAGGGCAACCACCCCCGCCGTGAGTATCGCCAGCGTTCCCCGTCGAGTCGTCCTCGTCACCGCAGTCCCTCACTCGCGTGCCATGGTTTCCCGCGGCACAGGATGGCGCAGGACGCATCCTTTCGCCACTCGACTCGATCGGCACAGAAAGGACCAAATCCGGAGGAATCCGACCCGACCGACGCCTCAGCCTGTGTAGTACCGGTCGATCGCCGAGAACGCGTCGTCGAGGATGGCCAGGCCCTCCTTCGCCTCCGCCTCGGTGATCGTGCACGGCGGCACGACATGCAGGCGGTTGAAGTTCATGAACGGCAGCGCACCGCCGGACTTGATGGCCGCCCCGAGCTCGGTCATCGCGGCCGACGTGCCGCCGTACGGTGCCAGCGGCTCGCGCGTCTCCGGTTCGTGACGAGGTCGAGCGCCCAGAAGACGCCCAGGCCGCGCACCTCGCCGATCACCGGGTGGCGGTCGGCCAGCTCGCGAAGGCCCGGGCCCAGGACGTCCTCCCCGATCCGGGCGGCGTTCTCGACGATGCCCTCCTCGGTCATCGCGTCGATCGACGCCACGATCGACGCGGCCGCCAGCGGGTGCCCCGAGTAGGTCAGGCCGCCGGGGAACACGCGCTCGTCGAAGGTCGCGGCGATGGCGTCGGAGATGATCACGCCGCCCACCGGGACGTACCCGGAGTTGGAGCCCTTGGCGAAGGTGATCAGGTCCGGGGTGACGTTGAAGTGCTCGAAGGCGAACCAGCGGCCGGTGCGGCCGAAGCCGGCCATGACCTCGTCGGCGATGAAGATGATCCCGTAGGTGTCGCACAGGGCGCGCAGGCCCTCCATGTATCCCGGCGGCGGGATGAGGACGCCGGCCGTGCCGACCACGGACTCGAGGAGGATCGCCGCGATGGTGGCCGGGCCCTCGAACAGGATCACCTGCTCCAGGTGCTGCAGTGCCCGCTCCGTCTCCTGCTCGGGCGTGCTCGACCAGAAGCTCGAGCGGTACGGGTACGGGCCGAAGAAGTGCACCTGGTGCGCGGCGTACTCGTTGGGCCAGCGGCGCGGGTCACCGGTCGCCTGGATCGCGACGGCCGTGTTGCCGTGGTACGAGCGGTACGCGGACAGCACCTTCTGCCGGCCGGTGTGGATCCGGGCCATGCGCACGGCGTTCTCGTTCGCGTCGGCGCCGCCGTTGGTGAAGAAGACCTTGTTCATGCCCTCGGGGGCGAGGGCGGCGATGCGCTGGGCGGCCTCGCCGCGAGCCGCGTTGGCGTGCTGCGGCGCGATGGTCGCCAGGGTCGCCGCCTGGTCCTGGATCGCCTTGACGACCTTCGGGTGCTGGTGCCCGATGTTGACGTTGACGAGCTGCGACGACAGGTCGAGGTACCGGTTGCCGTCGTAGTCCCAGACGTAGCAGCCCTCGGCGGCGGCGATGTCCATCGGGTTGAGCGCGCCCTGCGCACTCCAGGAGTGGAAGACGTGCGCCCGGTCGAGTGCGTGGATGCGACGCCCCTCGTCGGGGTCAGCGGTGAACGGCATGGTGACTCCTCGGTGACTCGTCCGTCGCGTGCGCGGCAGGGATCCTGCTCGCAGGGTAGGGGGGCACGAATGTTCAGGACGAATCGGGGCGCGAGGGGTCGTCTCAGGCCAGTCGGGCGGCCAGTCCGGCGCGGACGGCGGGCCACTGCTCGGCCGTCACCGAGAACAGCACCGTGTCGCGGACCGATCCGTCCTGGCGCCGCTGGTACCGGCGCAGCACGCCCTCGAACGTCGCCCCGAGGCGGGCGATCGCCTGCTGGCTGCGCGCGTTGCGGATGTCGGTCTTGAGCTGCACCCGACCGAAGCCGTTCTCGAAGGCCCACTCCATGAGCAGCAGCTTGCACTCCGGGTTGACCACGCCTCCCCACACCCGCGGCGCGTACAGGGTGAAGCCGATCTCCAGTCGCGCGTCGACCGGCGCCACCTCGAGGTACGACGTCGTGCCGACGATCCGCCCGTCCTGCCGCACGATCCACGGCCACCGACCGCCCGACTCCGCCGCCGCCAGCGCCTCCCCGAGCCCAGCTGCGTCGGCGGGGCGGCCGCGCACGTGCGCCCACACCGCATCGTCGTCCAGCACGGCGAACAGCTCCTCCGCGTCGCCGGGCTGCGCCAGCGCGAGGCTCACGTGCGGCCCGGTCAGGACGGTGCCGGCAGGGACCGGCCACGTGACCGTCGGCCAGGGCGGGTCGGCCGGGCGCGCGTCCAGCCGGGGCGCGAACCGCGTGTCCGCGGCCACGTCTCGCACCAGGTGGACGTGCTCGATCGTCGACGCTCTCGACCCGGAACCCGATGGCCTCGTGAAATGCCACCGAGGCGGTATTGACCGGCGACGTGACGCAGCGGATCCGACGCACCCCGCGCTCGCGCATCCGATCGGCGAACGCGTCGTGCATCGCCCTCCCGACACCGGCCCCCCGGCGCGTCGGCGCGACCCCGACGAAGTGGACGTAGGCCTCGTCGGGATGGTCCGCAGACGCGAAGCCCAGCAGGAAGGCCGCCAGCTCGTCGTCCTCCTCGAGGACGAGGCTGGTGCTCGCGAAGTGCTCCAGGAACAGCGGCTGGATGAGTGCGGTGAGGTCGCGGTCGCCCCACCAGCCCGGCTGGACGGCGACGATGCGCGCGTGGTCGTCACGACGCGCGGCGCGCAGGGTCATCCCGAGATGAGGTCGTGGATCGCGATCGTCTCGTCGCGGTCCTGGCCGACGCCGATCGCGCTGATGCGGGTGCCCGACACGTCCTCGAGGTACTGGACGTAGGCACGCGCGTTCGGAGGCAGGTCGTCGACGCTGCGGGCCGACGAGATGTCCTCGGTCCAGCCCGGCAGGTACTCGTAGATCGGCTTGGCGTGGTGGAAGTCGGTCTGCGTCATCGGGATCTCGTCCCAGCGCATGCCGTCGACGTCGTAGGCGACGCATACCGGGATCTGCTCCCAGCCGGTGAGGACGTCCAGCTTCGTCAGGAAGATGTCGGTCAGCCCATTGACCCGGGTGGCGAAGCGTGCGATCGGCGCGTCGAACCAGCCGCAGCGCCGCGGCCGCCCGGTCGTGACGCCGCGCTCGCCGCCGATCGTGCGGAGGCGTTCGCCGTCCTCGTCGAACAGCTCCGTCGGGAACGGCCCGGAACCCACCCGCGTCGTGTAGGCCTTGAGGATCCCGCACACCCGCGTGATGCGGGTGGGCCCGATGCCCGACCCCGTCGAGGCGCCGCCTGCGGTGGGGTTGCTCGAGGTCACGAAGGGGTAGGTCCCGTGGTCCACGTCGAGCAGCGTGCCCTGGCCACCCTCGAGCAGCACGACCTTGTCGTCGTCCAGGGCCTGGTTGAGCAGCAGCGCGGTGTCAGCGACGTACGGCCGGAGGATGTCGGCGTACTCCAGCAGCGTCTCGGAGATGGCGTCGACGTCGAGCGCGCGCCGGTTGAACACCTTGACGAGGACCTGGTTCTTGCCCTCGAGGGCGCCTTCGACCTTCTGCCGCAGGATCGACGGGTCGAACAGGTCCTGCACCCGGATGCCGATGCGCGCGATCTTGTCGCTGTACGTCGGCCCGATGCCGCGTCCGGTGGTGCCGATCTTCGCCTTGCCGAGGAATCGCTCGGTCACCTTGTCCAGGGTGACGTGGTACGGCGTGATGAGGTGCGCGTTGGCGCTGATGACGAGCTTCGACGTGTCGATGCCGCGCTCGTTGAGGCCGGCCATCTCCTGCAGCAGGACCGCCGGGTCGATGACGACGCCGTTTCCGATGACCGGTACGACGGACGGCGTGAGGATGCCGCTGGGCAGCAGGTGGAGGGCGAACTTCTGGTCGCCGATGACCACCGTGTGACCGGCGTTGTTCCCCCCTGGTATCGGACGACGAAGTCGACGCGGCCGCCGAGGAGGTCGGTCGCCTTCCCCTTGCCTTCGTCACCCCACTGGGCACCCACGAGAACGATTGCTGGCACGGCTGGCAAGCCTACCGTTCAGCCGGATCGTTCGAGCCGCTCGGCCAGCGCGCGCCCGAGGCGCCGCCCGGACAGCCACGCGGCCTCCACCCGGGGTCCGCCCGACCACGCGTCGCCGGCGACGCCCAGGACACCACTGGGGTGCAGCCAGAACGGCTCCGGGCTGCCCGCCAGCGGCTTGGCGAAGGTCCACCGATGCACGTCGACCCAGGCCGGGTAGTCGGCTATCCCGAGGACGCGCTGGATCGCCGCGATGGCCGCGGGGGCCACGGCCGCGGGCTCGTCGAGGTGCCGTGCCGACAGCACGGGATGCACATGGGCGACGAGGACGGGTGCCTCGTCGCCGCGTCGCATGCCGTCGTCGGCGATCCACGTCAGCACCGGGTCGTCGTTGACGAAGACGCCGTCGAGGATCGGCCACGTGCGCTGGTCGAAGGCGCACGTCACGACGATGACCGGCTCCCAGGTGGTGGTCTCCGGAAGGTCGTCCACGATGCGCGACGCCTGGGGCTGCGGCATGCACACCGCGACGACGTCGCACTCCTGCCCGTCGACGGTCGGCCTGTCCGCGTCGACCACCACCCGGCCGACGCGGGAGTCGAGGTCCACCGCGACGTCAGGCGGCAGGAGTGCGGACACGACGCTGCGCAGGCCGCCGTGCGCCGCGAAGCGCATCGGCCCGGATCGCACGCCCTCGAGCCCCTGCGGACCCGCCACGTGGAAGGAGTCGGTCCACGGCCGGGCGACGCCCCGCTCGACGAGGCCGTCCACCACGGCTGCGAAGTCGGCGTCGGAGACCGTGAAGTAGGAGGCTCCGATGTCGACCACACGGCCGTCGAGGGCCGTGCCTGTCTCGCGCATCGTGCGCGACGCCATGCGCCCGCCCACTGCGCGTGACCGTTCGCGGATCGTCACCTCGATGCCGGCCTCCGCGAGCGCCGCGGCGCACGCGACCCCGCTGATGCCGGCCCCGACGACCGTGGCGCGCGCCACTACTCGCGGGGCAGGGACGGGTCGCAGTCGTCGATGAAGACAGCGATGCGGTCCACCTCGTCGGACTCGCCGATCGCGGCGGCCGCACGGCCGAGGGCGCGCAGGCAGCGCAGGAAGCCCTGGTTCGGCTCGTGGGCCCAGGGGACAGGCCCGTGGCCCTTCCAGCCGTTGCGGCGCAGGGAGTCCAGGCCGCGGTGGTAGCCCACGCGAGCGAAGGCGTACGACTCGATGACGAGGCCGTCGGCCCAGGCCGCGTCGGACACCACGGCCCAGGCGAGGCTGCTGGTGGGGTGGGACTTCACGACCTCGACCGGGTCGATGCCGGCGGCGAGCTCGGCCGCGGCCGGGTCCTCCGGCAGAAGGGTGGCCGGGGGGCCGGGGAACAGGTTCTCTCCGAGGGTCATGCACCCAGCGTGCCAAGGGTGGGACAAATGAGCGAATCCGGGCCCATCGGGCCCGGATTCGGTCATTCGTCCCGGAGGACGGGAGAAACGGTCAGGACATGCGGGTGCCGGCGGAGCGCAGGTCCTGGCAGCCGACGACGACGCGGGCGGCCATGCCGGCCTCGGCCAGCTTGCCCCAGGCGCGCGGGTCGTACTCTTCTTGTTGCCGACCTCGCCGTCGACCTTCAGGACGCCCGAGTAGTTCGTGAACATGTGGTCGGCCACCGGACGCGTGAACGCGTACTGGGTGTCGGTGTCGATGTTCATCTTCACGACGCCGTAGTCGAGGGCCTCGCGGATCTCGCTGAGCAGCGAGCCGGAGCCACCGTGGAAGACGAGGTCGAACGGCTTGTCCTTGCCGTACTTCGCGACCGACGGCCGGTCTGGATGTCGTCGAGCACCTTGGGGGTGAGCACGACGTTGCCCGGCTTGTAGACGCCGTGCACGTTGCCGAACGTGGCGGCAACCATGTAGCGGCCGTTCTCGCCGAGGCCGAGCGCCTCGGCGGTCGCCAGGCCGTCCTCGACCGTCGAGAAGAGCTTGGCGTCGTGGGAGGCCTCGACGCCGTCCTCCTCGCCGCCGACGACGCCGATCTCGATCTCGAGGATGATGTTCGCCTTGCGGCACTCCTCGAGCAGGCGCTGCGAGATCTCCATGTTCTCCTTCAGCGGCACCGCGGAGCCGTCCCACATGTGCGACTGGAACAGCGGCTCGAGGCCCTTGGCCACGCGCTCCTGCGAGACCTTCGATCAGCGGCTCCATGAAGCCGGGCAGCTTGTCCTTCGGGCAGTGGTCGGTGTGCAGCGCGATGTTGACGTCGTAGCTGCGCGGCGATCGAGTGCGCGAACTCGGCCAGGGCGTCGGCGCCGGCCACCATGCTCTTGACGGTCCTGGCCGGACGCGAACTCCGCGCCGCCCCAGGAGAACTGCACGATGCCGTCGCTCTCGGCCTCGGCGAAGCCGCGGATGGCGGCGACGATGGTCTGGGACGAGGTGCAGTTGATCGCGGGGTAGGCGAACTTGCCGGCCTTGGCTCGGTCGAGCATCTCGGCGTAGACCTCGGGGGATGCAATGGGCATCGGGCACTCCTGCGCTAGCGGACGGATGTAAGCGCTGCCATCCTTCCAGACCGCGGGCCGGATGTCATGGGCTGCGGTGGGGTCCAAAGACCTCAGTTGGCCGCCGGCCCGGCCACGACGCTGGTCATCCGCAGGCCGCGCACCGATCGCGAGAACAGCGACGCCCCGATCGCCACCGCGGCCACGAGGGCCGCCAGCAGGAATCCGGTCTGCAGCCCCCAGGCGGAGACCACCGGACCGGCGAGGGCCAGGCCGATCGGGCCGAACATGAGGGAGCCCATGGCGTCGTACGCGCTGACCCGCGACAGCGCCTCGCGGGGGATGTGGGTCTGCAGCGCCGTGAACCACAGCACCATGAACAGCTCGATGGCGACGCCCCACGCGAAGGCGCCGGCGGCCACGACGGGCAGCGGCAGCGCGAAGGCCAGGCACACCAGCCATGCGGGCAGCGTCAGGCAGATCGAGCATCCCGAACACCATCGGCCGGCGCACGCGGATGCGCGACCCGGTGACCGCCCCGACGAGCAGGCCGGCGGACATGCACGCCCAGGACGACGGCCCAGCCGGCCGGCCCCCCGTACTCCTGCAGCGCCAGCACCGGCCCCATGACCTCCTCGGCACCGCGCAGGACCATCACGATGAAGCTGAAGGACAGCGTGATGACCCACACCCACCGGAAGGAGATGAACACCCGCCAGCCGTGCAGGAGGTCGCCGGTCATCGACTCGCCCGAGTCGTGCGGCTTGGACACGTGCCGGAAGGTGAACACGAGCAGGCCGGCCACGAGGAAGGTCGTCGCGTCGATGGCGATCGCGATGCCCGACCCGAAGGCGGCGACCAGCAGGCCGCCGAGGGCGTTCCCGGCGATGAGGCCGCCGTTGGAGGCCACGCTGATGTAGGCGTTCGCGGGCTGCAGGTGCTCGTCGTCGCGCATGACATCGGGGACGAGTCCGCTCATGGCCGGCCACCAGAGCCCGTTGAGGATGCCCATGATGAACGACAGCCCCGCGAGCAGCGGGATGGTCGCGTTGCCGGTCGCGAACAGCGCCGCGACGGTGAAGACGAAGGCACTGAGGATGACGTCGGTGACGGCGATGACGCGAGCCCGCCCGAGGCGGTCGGCCACGACGCCGCCGATCGGCAGCATGATGATGAGCGGGACGGCCTGCGCCGCCAGCACGATGCTGAGCGACGTGGGGGTCGCGCCGGGAAGCTCGAGGACGCCGAAGGCCAGGGCGATCGGCATGATCCCGTTGCCGAGGTTGCTGATCGTCCGCGCCGCGAACAGCCGCCGGTAGTGGCGGTTGCCCCACAGCGCGCGGCCCGCGCTCACGATGACCCCCCTGCCGGCTCCTGCCCGAACGCGGTGTTGCCGGATCCAGGCATGCATGGCCACGGCCGCGGCCGCTCCCGCGTTGATCGAGCGCGTCGAGCCGTACTGCGCGATCGACAGAACGGAGGCGCACTCCGCCCGCGCCTGCTCGGTCAGCCCGTCGCCCTCCTGGCCGAAGAGCAGGACGCAGGCCTCGGGCAGGTCGTAGGTCTCCAGCGGCACCGACCCGGGGAGGTTGTCGATGCCCAGCACCGGCAGCGCCCGCTCGGACGCCCACGCTGGCCAGCGCGGCGGCATCGTCGTGGTGGCGCACGTGCTGGTAGCGGTCGGTCACCATCGCCCCGCGGCGGTTCCAGCGCTTCCGCCCGACGATGTGCACCTCCGACGCGAGGAAGGCGTTGGCGGTGCGGACGACCGATCCGATGTTGAAGTCATGGGCGAAGTTCTCGATGGCGACGTGGAACGGATGACGGTGGGCGTCCAGGTCGGCGACGATCGCCTCGAGCCGCCAGTAGCGGTAGCGATCGACGACGTTGCGCCGGTCGCCGTCGCGCAGCAGGTCCGGGTCGAGCCGGGGATCGGCCGGCCACGGACCGATCCAGGGACCCACCCCAGCGAGTGCGCCATCCTCCTCCACTCACCGGACGATAGCCTCACTCGCATGCATGTGATGCCGACGGCAGTCCACGCCCTCGGGCCCGACATCCAGGCCACGCTCGAGCAGTACGGGACCGTGGGCTTCTGGATCGTCGTCGCCATCATCTTCGCCGAGTGCGGCCTGCTGATCGGGTTCTTCCTGCCTGGCGACTCCCTGCTGTTCATCACCGGCCTGCTGATCGCCGGCGGCACCATGGACGTCAACATCGTCTTCGCCTGCGCGGTGCTGTTCGTCGCCGCCGTCGTCGGCAACGTGACCGGCTACTGGATCGGCTACAAGGCCGGCCCCCCGCTCTTCAGCAAGCCGGACTCCAAGCTGTTCAAGCAGGAGTACGTCGACCACACCCATCGGTTCTTCAACCGGTACGGCGCCCGCGCGATCGTGCTGGCCCGCTTCGTGCCGATCGTGCGAACGTTCATCACGGCCACCGCGGGCATCGGTCGCATGGACTTCACCAAGTACATCGTGTTCAGCGCGATCGGCGGCTTCCTCTGGGCCGTCGGCGTGACCGTCGCCGGCTACTACCTCGGGAACATCGAGTTCGTGAAGAAGAACATCGAGATCATCCTGATCGTCGTCGTCTTCGTGAGCGTCGTGCCGATCGTGTTCGAGTTCATCAAGCACCGCCGCGAGCGCTCCGCCGGGTGACGCAGTGGCCATCTCCCGCTCGGTCCTGATGGTCGAGCTGCTCATGTCGGCCGATCGGGTGATCACCGCGGCTCAGCAGGCGACGGCGCGCTCCGCCCGACGAGTGGCCGCCGGCCACGGTGGTGGGCCATCTCAGCATGGTCGACACCGAGGTCTGGCTGCCGCGCATCGACGCCATGGTCGAGGGCCGTCAGGACGGCGTGATCCCGTCCTTCGCCTGGTGGGAGCCGGATGCGGACACCACCCGCGCCGCGTTCGCCGACCTCGACGCCGACGCGGCAGGCGCCCGCCTGCTGGCCACCCGCACGAGCCTGCTGCACCGGCTGCGCGAGCTCGCCGACGACGACTGGGCTGCGCGGCGCCGACCACGAGGTCTTCGGGTCGATCGACGTGGAGGGCCTGCTCCTGCAGGTGCTCGCCCACGACGAGGAGCACCGCGCCTCGATCCTGCTAGGCGAGCCCGAGGTCTGACAGCGAGTAGGCGGCCCGGTACGCCAGGCCACGCTCGACGATGGCCGGACCGGCGCCCCGGTCGACGATGACGGCGACGCCCGGCGATGCTGGCCCCCTCCTCGAGGAGCGCGTCCACGGCGGTGAGCACCGAGCCGCCCGTCGTCGACGTGTCCTCGACGGCCAGCACGGTGCGTCCGGCGACGTCGGGGCCCTCGATCCGGCGCTGGAGGCCGTGCTGCTTCTCGCTCTTGCGCACGACGAACGCGTCGAGCACCTCGCCGCTGCGCGCCGCATCGTGGAGCATCGCGGTGGCGACCGGGTCGGCCCCGAGCGTCAGCCCGCCGACGGCCTAGTACTCCCAGTCCGTCGTGAGCTCGCGCATGACGGCACCCGACGAGCGGTGCAGCAACCGCCGTCGAGGGTGACGCGGCGCAGGTCGACGTAGTAGTCGGCCTCGCGACCACTGGACAGGATGACCCGCCCCCGGACGACGGCCTTCTCGACGATCTGGTCCCTCAGGGCATTCCACGCGTCACTGGGCATGCCCGAAGCCTAGGGTGTGCCGCGTGGCGACCCGAACCGTGCTGGTGCTCGCGCCGGACGCCTCGGGCTGCGCGCGGCGTGCCGGCCCTGGCCCCCCTCGACGCCCGTGCTCGTGCACCCCGTCGACGGACCGGAGTCCGCCCTCGCGGCTCGGCTGTGCGCGGCCATCACGGCCCACGATCCGCGTCCTCCGCTGGTCATCGTCGTCGCGCGGGGCCCTGGCCCGCGTGCTGCCCGCGGTCGCACTGGCGCAGCGCAGCGTCGCACCGACGGGTGGCGGAGTACGTCCTCTCGATCCGGACCTCCCGCCGGTGACGGACGGCTGGCCGGACGCCCCCGTCACGGTGGTGGTCGACGACGAGTCGGCCGACGCCTCCGTGCAGGGCCGGCTGCGCGGGTGGACGGTGCTCACCGTCCGCGGACTTCGCCGCCTGGACGCCGGCGGACTAGCGCCGGGGTCCGAACCGCGGGTTGCTGCGCGTGGCGACCGCCATCCGGACGAGCGAGCGCGGCCCGTGCCGCAGGACGGCCGAGATCGACTTGTACTGCGCACCGGCCACGCTGACCGGGCGGTGGCGGGCGACGTCGCGCAAGGCCTGGTCGACGACCGCCGGGACGTCCAGCCACATGCACGGTCGGGCAGCGCGCTCATGTCGACGCCGGCACGCGCATGGAACTCGGTGTGGACGAAGCCGGGGCACACGGCGGTCACGCGGACGCCCGAGCCGTCGAGCTCCTGCGCCAGGCTCTCGCTGAAGACCGTCACCCATGCCTTCGCCGCCGAGTAGGTCCCGCCCGTGATCCAACCCGCGACGCTGCTGACGTTGATGACGATGCCGTGTCCGCGGCGCCACCATCCCCGGAACCGCCGCGTGCGTGAGCCGCAGCACGGCGCCGACCATGACGTCGAGGGCACGCTGCTCGTCCTCGATCGCGCTGTCGAGGAACGCTGCTCGGATGCCGAAGCCGGCGTTGTTCACCAGGGCGGTCGACCGGCCGGTCGTCGGGTCGGCGAGGCGGGCGGCCACCCGGTCGGTGTCCGAGCGTTGGACGAGGTCAGCGACGAGGATCTCGCAGCGACACCCCGTAGGCGGCGGACAGCTCGTCGGCGACCTCGCGCAGCCGAGCCTCGTCGCGCGCCACGAGCACCAGGTCGAAGCCCTTGCGCGCGAACGCGTCGGCGAATCCCCGTCCGATCCCGGCGGTCGGCCCTGTCACGAGTGCGGTCGGCATGGAGCGATCCTGCCTCGTCCGCCGGCCCGCGGTGGACCCACCACCTGTCAATTCCGCCCCGACGAGGTGCGGAACCGCCATCGCCACGTAGCGTAGAGGGGTGAGAAGGGTCGCAGGACCGGGTGGCGCGTCGTCGCCGCGCTGGCGCTTGCCCTGAGCGCCGTCGCCGGGCAGGTCGCCTCCGCCGACCGCCGCGACCCCCACCAGCAGCCCGCGGATCATCAACGGCGACGACGGCGTGCCCGCCCAGTACCCCTTCCTCGTCGCCCTGCTCCAGGCCGGCCGCTACGCCAAGGAGGGCGCCTTCCAGGCGCAGTTCTGCGGCGGGACGCTGACGACCCCGACCACCGTCGTCACCGCGGCACACTGCGTCGTCGACCAGAAGTCCGGCGAGGTCATGACCCCGGCGGAGGTGCTCGTCGGGTTCGGCCCGAGCCTGCGCGCCCCCGACCTTCGGATCGTCGCCATCTCCGCGGTCACGCCCGACCCCGACTACGAGCGCAAGTCGTCCGCCAACGACGTCGCCGTGCTCACCCTCGGCGAACCCGTGCGCGACATCGCGATGCTCCAGCCGGTCGCTCCGGAGGACAGCGCTGCGCTGACCGCACCCGGGTCCACCGTGCGAGTGGCGGGCTGGGGAAACACGTCGACCTCCGGCCAGACCTTCCCCGACCAGTTCCGCGTCGGCACGCTCGTCATCGCACCGGACGGGACGTGCGGCCAGGGCCAGTCGTTCACGATCGGCTCGGTGACCTTCACCGGCTACGCGGCCAAGGACGCCGACGCCCGCGTCATGATCTGCGCCATCGGGGTCACCGGTGCCGGCTCGATCGTGGACAGCTGCCAGGGCGACTCCGGCGGCCCGCTGATCGCCGGCGACGGCGCCGCTGCCCGGCTCGTCGGGATCGTGAGCTGGGGGCAGAAGTGCGCCAGCCGCTTCCCCGGCGTCTACACCCGCGTCGCCGCCGACTACGCGTTCCTCGTGTCAGCCAAGGCGGTCGGGTTGCTGGCCCCGACGCCAGCCGCCGCTGCTGACTGTCGCCGCGCGTTCGTCCCAGCTGCTCATCGGCTTCGCGGCCGCCGATGACGGCTCCACTGTCACCGCGTTCGCCGCCACGGTCGTCGACCCGGTGACCGGCCAGACCTGGAACTGCTTCGGCGCCCCCCGTCGCGACGGGGCACCGTCGTACTGCACGGTCGACGGCCTCACCAACGGCACGACGTACCAGGTCACCGGGATCGCCGGCAGCGACCAGGGCAACTCCCCGGTCGTCGGCGCCGGTCGACGCCATGCCCGTGGCGGTGCCGCTCGTCGGCCGTATCGCGAAGTCGGCGGTGGACGGCAGACGAGCCACGTTCCGCGTGACCCCCACGCAGGACAACGGCACCGCCCACCACCTCCACGAGCGTCGTGTGCACCCCGCTCGCCGGCGGACCGGCGAGGGCGACGTCGGTGACGGCGCCGCGCGTCGTCGTCACGGGGCTGCGCCCCGTCCGGTACGCCTGCGTCCTGCGCGCTGAGAACGCCGTCGGGGCCGCCACGTCGGTCCCCGTCGTGGTCAAGGGCCAGCGCTAGCCGTCACCCTCCTGCGCCCGTCGCGACCGGTCGGCGAGGTGCGCGAGCGATGCGTCGCGGGACTCGCGCGTCTGTGCCTGGACCTGGAGGAACATCGCCTCGCGCAGGCGCCGCTCGGCTGAGGACCCGCGTCGCATCGCCGCTCCCGCTCGGGCCACCACGACGGCCGTCGCGGCCCGGCCCGCCAGGTCCAGGGACTGCGCCCGCGCCCCGAGCCGCGTCGGCCACCGGCCCGTCGGTGTCGGCGAGCGCATAGGCCGTGCGCGCGCGACGTGCGGCACTCGTGAGTCAGGAGCTCCGCCAGGTCGTGCAGGACCGGGTCGAGCCCGCTCGGCAGCCAGGACGCGAGCTCCGCGATGGCGCCGCGCGCGATGCCGAAGGCGGCCGGGTTGGCGTCGGACGTCCGCCGTGCGTCGGCCGCCAGCCACGTGTCCGCGTCCATGATCGCGCCGACCCGATCGTCCGTGGACGACCACGCGTCGAGGACGACCGGCCGCGTGTGCGTGCCGCCCATGGCGAGCAGGTCCAGCGGCGGACCGACCGTCAGTCCCGGGATGGGATCCCCCGCGCGCCCGGCCGGGCAGGTATGCGCACACGAGGCGCCCGGCGTCGTCGCCTGCGCCGCGCGCCATGACCATGACGACGTCCGCGACGTCCCACGACGTCACCCAGTCGAGCGTGCCGTCGAACCGCCAGCCGCCGGGCACGCGCGTGGCTACCGGGTTCGGCGCACCGGGACGGCGGACGTGTGCGAACGCGACCGCACCGACCAGCGATCCGTCCCGCATACCGGGGAGCAGCTCGCGGCGCAGTGAGTCCGACGCGCCCGACTCGAGTCCGGCCACGGAGCCTTCGAGCGTGCGCAACGGAGTCTGGTGCTGGACCCAGCAGAACCACGTCGAGGCGTCGCTGCCCGCGAGCAGCTCGGACAGCTCGCGCTGGGCGACGGCCGGCACGAGTGCCGCGCCCAAGAGCCCGGCCTGCGCAAGTGCCTCGAGCGTGGACCGCTGGACGCCGTCGGCGTCGGCGTGCGCGGCGCCGGGGGCAACGACGTCGGCCACGACGTCCGCCTGCGGCACGATCGCCTCCGTCGACGCGGGGCCCACGGGATCCACCAGGGGGAAGGCGGGCGACGACGGACGGCTCACCCGGGCACGGTACCGAGGTCGCTGCCGCGGCCCCCCACGCCCACCGCCGCGCTACGGTTCGGCCATGTCCCGCCGGGAGCCGCCGCTCGTGCCCCGCATGGCCGAGCACACCACGTCGGTCTTCGCCGAGATGTCGACCCTCGCGGCCGAGGTGGGCGCCATCAATCTCGGGCAGGGCTTTCCCGACTCCGACGGTCCGCAGGTGCTCAAGGATGCGGCCATCGCGGCGATCAGCGAGGGGCGCGGCAACCAGTACCCGCCGCCGCACGGGCTCCCGCTCCTGCGCGAGGCCATCGCCGCACACCAGGAGCGGTTCTACGGGATGCGCGTGGATCCGATCGCGGAGGTCGTTGTCGGGACCGGGGCGTCGGAGGTGATCCAGTCCGCGCTCATGGCCCTGGTCGACACCGACGACGAGGTGGTCGTCTTCGAGCCGTGGTTCGACATCTACGCGGCCGGCATCTCGCTGGCCCGCGGCCGTCGCGTCGGCGTGCCGATGTCTGGTCCGGCGCTGCGTCCGGACCTGGTCGCGCTGCGCGCCGCGATCACGCCGCGCACGCGCCTGATCCTGCTGAACTCCCCGCACAACCCCACGGGCGTCGTCTTCACGCGCGAGGAGGTCGCTGAGGTGGCGCGGATCGCCGTCGAGCACGACCTCCTCGTGCTGTCGGACGAGGCGTACGAGCACCTCTGGTACGACGGCCACCCGCATGTGCCGATCGCGACGCTTCCGGGGATGTGGGAGCGCACCGTGACCGTCGGGTCCGGCGGGAAGACCTTCTCCTTCACCGGCTGGAAGGTGGGCTGGGCCACCGGGCCCGCCGACCTCATTGCCGCCGTGCGCGTCGTGCGCCAGCACCTGTCCTACGTCTCCGGTGGTCCCTTCCAGTACGCGATGGCCCTGGGCCTGGGCCTACCTGACGCGTACTTCCGCGAGTTCCGCGCCGATCTCCAGCACAAGCGCGACCTGCTCAGTACCGGGCTCGCGGCACTGGGCATGCGCGTCCTCGAAGCCGAGGGCACCTACTTCGTGACCACGGACATCTCCGGCCTGGGCTACGCCGACGGGCTCGCCTTCTGTCGCGACCTGCCGCGACGCACGGGAGTCGTGGCCATCCCGCACCAGGCCTTCTGCGACGACCCCGCGGTCGGTGCGCCGTATGTGCGCTGGGCCTTCTGCAAGCAGCCCGCCGTTCTCGAGCAGGCGCTCGAGCGACTGGCGCGGGGCGTAGGCGTGGCGATCCTGGTCGACGACGCGGTGTGGCCCTGGCGCGGACGCATGTGGGCGCACCTGGTCAGCGACGCCTCCGTGGCCGAGCTGCAGGCGTTCGCCCGACGGCTGGGGATCCCGGATCGCGCGTTCCAGGGCGACCACTACGACGTGACCGACGAACTGCGGGACTGCGCCATCGCCGAGGGAGCCCGCGCGGTGTCGTCGCGGGAGATCATCGTCGCCCTGCGAGCGGCCGGCCTCCGCAAGCACCCCACCGCGAGCACCGGCCACCATCAGCCCTGACACCAACGGAGAGGACGGACGAACGATGCGCGGACGAGGGATGGTCGCTGCGGCGACCAGCCGCGATGCTGGCCGCCGGAGCGGTCCTGCTGCCTGCCCCCGGGGCCGGTGCCGCACCGGTGACCCGGGAGGCCTTCTACGCCGCGCTCACCGCGGCCATCTCGCAGTCCGGTCCGCTCGTCCCCGGGACGACACTGCGCGTCGTGCAGGTCGAGGCGACCGATCCCAAGGCGCGTCCGGTGACGCGGACGAGCGTCGTCAACCCCGACGGGTCGCTCACCTTGCGGCAGTCCCTCCCGGGACTGGTCCGCGAGGTGAAGTGCACCGCGATCGACCGATGCTGGGAGCGCGTGCGCGACTCGCGCAGCGACCGGCGCTGGCACCGACTGCAGAAGGGGGCGATCCGGATCACGACGGTCATCCCCGAGAACGTGACACCTACGCCTGACCTGTGGCCCGCGAACGCCACCTTCGACGACACGACGACTCCCGAGGGGGTGCGCCGGCTGACGGTGCGGTACACGTCCAACGGCGGCACGACGCGCGACCGGTACATCGTGGAGGAGCACCGCGTGACCCGTGAGCTGAGCCGCGTCGATGCCAACGACGAAGTGGTCGAGTCCCTCTCCGTGTCGTTCGCCTCCCAGGCGCTCCCCGTGAAGGTGACAGCGCCCCGCAAGCGCGCGATCGGCCGCCCGTTCACGGCGTCACGCACGCCGGGGCCGTCGTACGTGGGGACCTTCGAGGTGTACGCCAACCTGACGAGCTAGGGCGCCGGGCCGTCCGCGGCCGCAGTCGCGCGCGCGCTGAGCACGCAGAACTCGTTGCCCTCGGGATCGGCCAGCACGACCCAGGGCACATCGCCCTGCCCGATGTCGGCGCGACGTGCACCCAGGGCAAGGAGCCGGTCCACCTCGGCCCGCTGGTCGTCCGGGCGCAGGTCGATATGCAGCCGGCTCCGGCCCGCACGGGCCGCCGGACCTGGCACGAAGACCAGCCCCGGAGTCGTGTCGGGCGTGGCCCGGATCTCCACCTCGTCCGGCTCGTCGAACGTGACGACCCACGCCAGGGCGTCGGCCCACCAGCGCGCGAGCGCGCGCGGGTCGACGGCTGCAACGACGACCTGCTCCCACTCCACCGCCATGCGGCCAGCCTACGGAGCCGGGGTCAGGCGCGCGTGACGGTCAGCTCGGAGCCGTCGGCGACGGTGCCGACCCGGACGGTGTCGCCGTCGTGCACCTCGCCGGACAGGATGCCCCGGGCCAGCTTGTCGCCGACGGCCGTCTGCACCAGCCGGCGAAGCGGACGGGCCCCGTACACCGGGTCGAAGCCGCGGTTGACGAGCCACTGCATCGCCTCGTCGCTGACCTCGATCGTGATCCGGCGGTCGTCGAGGCGGCGCTGCAGCTGCTCGATCTGGATCCTGGCCACCTTGGCCAGCTGGGCGTGGTCCAGGGGCTCGAACATCACCATCGCGTCGAGGCGGTTGAGGAACTCGGGCCGGAACTGCTGGCGCACGATCTCCAGGACCCGGTCGCGCCGTTCCTCGTACGGCATGTCGGTGTCGATGAGGAACGACGAGCCGCTGTTCGACGTGAGGATCAAGATGACGTTCCGGAAGTCGACCGTGCGGCCCTGGCCGTCGGTGAGCCGGCCGTCGTCGAGCACCTGCAGCAGGATGTCGAAGACCTCAGGATGCGCCTTCTCGACCTCGTCGAGCAGGACGACGGAGTACGGACGGCGGCGGACGGCCTCGGTCAGCTGCCCGCCCTCCTCGTAGCCGACGTATCCGGGCGGCGCGCCGACGAGCCGGGCCACCGAGTGCTTCTCGGAGTACTCGCTCATGTCGATGCGGACCATGGCGCGCTCGTCGTCGAACAGGAACTCCGCCAGCGCCTTCGCGAGCTCGGTCTTGCCGACGCCGGTCGGCCCGAGGAACAGGAAGGACCCGGTGGGACGGTTCGGGTCGGCGATCCCGGCACGGGCACGGCGCACCGCGTCGCTGACCTCGCGCACGGCCTCGTGCTGGCCCACCACGCGCTGGCCCAGCTCGTCCTCCATGCGCAGGAGCTTCTGCGTCTCGCCCTCGAGCAGCCGCCCGGCAGGGATGCCCGTCCAGCTGGCCACCACTTCGGCGATGTCGTCGGCGGTCACCTCCTCCTTGACCATGGCCGACCGCTCGTTGGTCTCGGCCGTCACCCGCGCGAGCTCCTCCTCGAAGGTCGGGATCTCGGCGTACAGGATGCGCGATGCCTGCTCGAAGTCGCCGGCCCGCTGGGCCTTCTCGGCGGTGGCGCGCAGTTCGTCGATGAGGACCTTGATCTCGCCGATGCGGTCGAGTCCCTGCTTCTCCGCGTCCCAGCGGGCACGCAGGCCGGTGAGCTCCTCGTCCTTGTCCGCGATCTCCTGCCGGATGCGGGCCAGCCGCTCCTGGGACGCCTCGTCGGTCTCCTTCGCGACGGCCATCTCCTCCATGCGCAGCCGGTCGACCTGGCGCTGCAGGACGTCGATCTCGACCGGGGACGAGTCGATCTCCATCCGCAGGCGGGAGGCCGACTCGTCCATGAGGTCGATGGCCTTGTCCGGCAGGAAGCGCGCGGTGATGTAGCGGTCGGAGAGCGTGGCGGCGGCCACGAGGGCCGAGTCGGCGATGACGACCTTGTGGTGCGCCTCGTACTTCTCCTTGATGCCGCGCAGGATGGAGATGGTGTCCTCGACGGACGGCTGGCTGACGAAGACCTGCTGGAAGCGCCGCTCGAGGGCCGCGTCCTTCTCGATGTACTTGCGGTACTCGTCGAGGGTCGTGGCGCCGATCATGCGCAGCTCACCGCGCGCGAGCAGGGGCTTGAGCATGTTGCCGGCGTCCATCGCGCCCTCGCCGCTGGCGCCCGCGCCGACGACGGTGTGCAGCTCGTCGATGAAGGTGATGATCTGGCCGTCGCTGCCCTTGATCTCGTCGAGGACGGCCTTGAGCCGCTCCTCGAACTCGCCGCGGTACTTCGCGCCGGCGACCATCGCGCCCATGTCGAGCGCCACGAGGGTCTTGCCCTGCAGCGACGTGGGGACGTCGCCCTCGACGATGCGACGGGCCAGGCCCTCCACCACCGCGGTCTTGCCGACGCCCGGCTCGCCGATGAGCACCGGGTTGTTCTTGGTCCGCCGCGACAGCACCTGGATCGTGCGCCGGACCTCCTCGTCGCGACCGATGACGGGGTCGATCTTCCCCTCGCGGGCCCGCGCGGTGAGGTCGACGCCGAACTTCTCCAGCGCCTGGAACGTCTGCTCGGGGTCCTGGCTCGTCACGCGCGCCGAACCCTTGACCTGCTCGAGCGCCTCGAGCAGGCGCGCGGGAGTGGCGCCGTACTGGGCGAGCCGGTCGCTCACGCCGGGGCCACCGTCCTGCGCCAGCGCGATGAGCAGGTGCTCAGTGCTGACGTACTCGTCGCCCCGCTCGGACGCGAGCGCCTGGGCGGCGTTGAGCACCTTGTAGGTGGCCTGGCTCAGCTGCGGCGCAGAGACGTTCGAGCCGCTGGCCGACGGCAGCGCCTTCAGGGCGCCGCGGACCTGGAACGTCAGGCCCGGCAGGTCGACGCCGACCGCCGACAGCAGCGCCGTCGCGATCCCCTCGCCCTGCTGCAGCAGCGAGTCGAGCAGGTGCAGGGGCTCGACCTGCGGGTTGCCGTTCGCCGCGGCGATCCGCACGGCCGCTCCGAGTGCGTCCTGGCTCTTGGTGGTGAATTGGATGTCCATGGCTCTCATCTGTTCCTATTCGGTCGCCACACGACCAGTGATGTCGATGCCTGCTCGCGGCGGAACTCCTCGAGCCGGAGCCGCAGCACCCGGACCTCCTCCTGGAGGTCGAGGACGCGGCGGATCCCGCCGAGCGAGAGTCCCTGGGCAGAGAGGTCTGCGATCTCGCGCAGGCGCGCGATGTCGTTCACGGAGTACAGCCGGTTGCGCCCGCCCACCCGCGTGGGCGTGACGAGCCCGAGGCGGTCGTACTGCCGCAGGGTCTGCGGATGCAGTCCGGCCAGCTGCGCGGCCACCGAGATCGCGTAGACCGGGGCGTCGTCGGCCACGCTGAACCCCGTGCGCTCGGCGCTCATGACGCGCTCCGGCTCCCGCTCGCACCCTCCGCGAGAGCGAACAGGTCCTTGCGCGGGTCGTGCTCGGTGGTCTGGTCGGCGTACTGCTGCAGCGCCTCACGAGCCGAGCTCGACAGGTTCTGCGGGACGGTCACCTCGACGGTGGCCAGCAGGTCGCCATTGGTGCCGTCCTTGCGACGCATCCCCTTGCCGCGCACCCGGAAGGTACGGCCGTTGGCCGTGCCCGCCGGGAGCTTCAGCGTGACCGAGCCGCCCCGCGGCGTGGGAACGGAGACCTCGCCGCCCGAGCGCGGCCTCGGTGAAGGTGACCGGGACGGTGACCGTGACGTGGTCGCCCTTGCGGTCGAACACCGGATGCGGGGCGATGGTGACGTCGACGAGGAGGTCGCCGTTGGGGCCGCCCTTCTCGCCGGTGCCGCCCTTGCCCTTGAGCCGGATGCGCGCCCCGTTCCGCACCCCGGCGGGGATGCGCGCCTGGACGGTGCGCGAGCTCAGGCCACGGCCGGAGCCGTGGCAGGTGGCGCAGGGGTCGTCGACGAACAGGCCGCGCCCACGGCAGGTGACGCACGGGTCGGCGAAGGCGAAACCGCCCGCGTTGCGGGCCGTCTGGCCGGAGCCGTCGCAGGTGGGGCACATGCGCGGGACGGTGCCCGCCTTCGCCCCGGTGCCGTGGCAGGTGCTGCACGGCGCGTCTGTCGACAGTCGCAGCGGCACGGTCACGCCGTCCAGCGCGTCGTCGAACGACAGCGTCAGCGAACTCTCCAGGTCCTGGCCGCGACGGGGCTGCGGTGTCCGCGCCCCGGGGCGACTGCGGTTGAAGATGCCGCCCAGGAAGTCGCCGAAGCCGCCCGAGTCCTGGCCGAACAGGTCGTCCATGTCGACGTCGTACTGCTGGCGGCCACCGCCGAAGCCGCCGCCGCCGGAGCGGAATCCGCCACCGGCGAACAGCGACCTCGCCTCGTCGTACTCCTTGCGCTTGTCGGCGTCCGACAGCACGTCGTTCGCCTCGGAGACGGCCTTGAACCGCTCCTCGGCCGCCTTGTCACCCGGGTTGTTGTCCGGGTGCAGCTCGCGGGCCAGCTGGCGGTACTTCTTCTTGATCTCGGCGGGGGTCGCGTCCTTGGAGACGCCGAGGATCGCGTAGAAGTCCTTCTCGAGCCAGTCCTTGTTCACAGTGCTGCGTCCTCGCGTCAGTCGGTGCCGGCCACGGCGACCCGAGCCGGTCGAAGGACGCGGTCGGCATAGCGGTAGCCGGGCTGGTAGACCCCGACCACCGTCGGCTCGGACACCTCGTCCGATGCCTCGTGCGTGAGCGCCTCGTGGACGTTCGGGTCGAACGGCTCGCCGACCGCGCCGAAGCGCTCCAGGCCGATGCGGGTCACGGTCGCCTCGATGGACTCGCCCACGGACTTGAAGGCGCCCTCGAGCTCGCCGTGCTGGCGGGCCCGATCGACGTCGTCCAGCGCGGACAGGAGCTCGGCGAGAACGCCGCCGACCGCCGTCTGGCGGATCAGCTCGCGGTCGCGCTCGACGCGCTTGCGGTAGTTGGCGTACTCGGCGTGCACGCGCTGCAGGTCGGAGGTCAGCTCGGCGAGCTTGCCCTCGACCTCGGCCACCTCGATGTCGACGAGAGCGGCCTCCACGGCCTCCTCGAGCAGGGCGTCGGCCGGCTCGCCAGCCGGGGTGACCGGCTGGCGAACCTCGCCCGACTCGGGATCCACGCGACGTCGATCCGTCACCCGGGGACCCTCGAACTCCTGCTCGCTCACTTGGCGTCGCCCTCGTCCACGATCTCGGCGTCGACGACGTCGTCCTCGGCCATGTCGGCCTCGGCCTGCGCCGCGTCCTCCGCCGAGGCGGTGCCCTCCTGCTGCGCCTGCGCGTACATCGCCGCACCCAGCGTCTGGCTGGCCTGGGCGACCTTGTCCGTCGCCGTCCGCATGCCCGGGATGTCGTTGGCCTCGATGGCCTTCTTCAGCTCGTCGAGGGGACCGTCGACGTTCGCCTTCGCGTCCGCCGGGATCTTGTCGGCGTTGTCGGCGAGGAACTTCTCGGTCTGGTACACCAGCCCTTCGGCGTTGTTGCGGACCTCGACCTCCTCGCGACGCTGCTTGTCCTCCTCGGCATGCTGCTCGGCCTCGCGCATCATCCGGTCGATCTCGTCCTTGTTCAGGGCGGATCCGCCGGAGATGGTCATCGACTGCGTCTTCTGCGTCGCCATGTCCTTGGCCGACACGTGGACGATGCCGTTGGCGTCGATGTCGAAGGTCACCTCGACCTGCGGGACGCCACGCGGGGCCGGCGGGAGGCCGGTGAGCTCGAACGTGCCCAGCCGCTTGTTGTACGCGGCCATCTCGCGCTCGCCCTGGTACACCTGGATGAGGACGGACGGCTGGTTGTCGTCAGCGGTGGTGAAGATCTCCGACCGCTTGGTCGGGATCGTGGTGTTGCGCTCGATGAGCCGCGTCATGACGCCGCCCTTGGTCTCGATGCCCAGGCTCAGCGGCGTGACGTCGAGGAGCAGAACGTCCTTGACCTCGCCCTTGAGGACGCCGGCCTGCAGGGCCGCGCCGATGGCGACGACCTCGTCGGGGTTGACGCTCTTGTTGGGCTCCTTGCCGGTCTCGGACTTCACGAGCTCGGAGACCGCGGGCATGCGGGTCGAGCCGCCGACGAGCACGACCTGGTCGATCTTGTCGAGCGAGATGCCGGCGTCCTTGATGACGGCCTGGAAGGGGGCCTTGGTGCGGTCGAGCAGGTCCGAGGTCATCGACTCGAACTGCGCGCGCGACAGGGTCTCGTCGAGGTGCAGCGGGCCATCGGCGCTGGCGGTGATGTACGGCAGGTTGATGGACGACTGCATCGAGCTGGACAGCTCGATCTTCGCCTTCTCCGCGGCCTCGCGCAGGCGCTGCATGGCCATCTTGTCCTTGGACAGGTCGACGCCATGCGCGTTCTTGAATGAGGTCACCAGCCAGTCGACGACCTTGTTGTCCCAGTCGTCGCCGCCGAGGTGGTTGTCACCGCTGGTGGCCTTGACCTCGACGACGCCGTCGCCGATCTCCAGCAGGGACACGTCGAACGTGCCGCCGCCGAGGTCGAAGACGAGGATCGTCTGCTCGGTGTCGCCCTTGTCGAGGCCGTAGGCGAGCGCGGCCGCGGTGGGCTCGTTGATGATGCGCAGGACGTTGAGGCCCGCGATCTCGCCGGCCTCCTTGGTGGCCTGGCGCTCGGCGTCGGAGAAGTACGCGGGCACCGTGATGACGGCGTCCGTGACGTTCTCACCGAGGTACGCCTCGGCGTCGCGCTTGAGCTTCATGAGCGTGCGCGCGCTGATCTCCTGGGGCGTGTACGCCTTGCCGTCGATGTCGACGGTCCAGGTGGTGCCCATGTGGCGCTTGACGGACCGCACGGTGCGGTCGACGTTGGTGACGGCCTGGCGCTTGGCGACCTCGCCGACCAGGACCTCACCGTTCTTGGCGAAGGCCACGACGGACGGCGTGGTCCGCGCTCCCTCGGCGTTGGCGATGACGACGGGCTCGCCGCCCTCGAGAACCGAGACGACCGAGTTGGTCGTGCCCAGGTCGATACCCACTGCTCGGGCCATGGTTGTGGTGCTCCTTGTCTAGATCGCCGGGGTCACCGGCGGCTTGGTCTGCTTCGAGTGTCCTCGGCCGCTCGCGATGACGCAACCTCGGACGCAACTAACTTGAGCCTGCTCGACTCAACTACAGATGACAACGGGGCCGGACCCTGGGGCATTCCCCTGAGTCGACCCGACTCACTGTGATCTACGCCACACCCCACGCCCCCGCCCCCCTCACGTTTCTCCCGTTCTGCGGGACAAACGAGCAAATTCGGGCCCCGGCGGGCTCGATTTGAGCGCTTCTCCCGGTCGAGAGCCGGCGGGGGGCTGGCGGAGCTGGCTCGGGGGCGGGTGGCCAGCGGCCCTGCCCGTGCCCGACGGTCAGCGCAGCGCGAGGCCCGCGGCGGCCTCGAGGACGAGGAGGGCGCCCAGCCGAACGGTCCGGCCGTCCGGGGCATCGGCCGTCGCGTCGATCTCGGTGATGTCCAATGACGCCACGCGGCGGGATCGGCCGGCCAGGAAGGCGACCTGCCGCAGCTCGTCGGCCGTCAGCCCACCCGGCGCGGAGGCCGGACATCCCGGCACCGCCGAGCGGTCGCACACGTCGACGTCGAGATCGACGTGGACGGGTCCGTCGCCACTGCCGGCCGTGTACAGCGCCTCGGTCATGACTTCCGTCAGCGGCACCCGGCGCAGGGCGTCGCGGGTCACCACGGTGATCCCGAGGTCGCGGGCGCGGGCCGCGTACTCGCGCGAGTTCGAGAAGTCCGCGATGCCGATCTGGACCACCCTGGTGCCAGCCAGTCCCGCCTCCACGAGCCGCCGGACCGGCGACCCGTTGCTGACGCCGTCGCGCAGGTCGTGGTGCGCGTCGAGCGTGATCAGCCCTGCCCCGGCGATGCCAGCGCCCCACGCCCCCCGGGCCACGCTGGACGTGATCGAGTTGTCGCCCCCGAGCGCGACCAGCAGTCCGGCGCCCTGCCGGATCTCGGACACCCGATCGATGACGCGCTGCTCGCCCTCGGGACCGTCGGGCTCGACCACGTCGCCGGCATCCCACGCTGCCAGCGTGGAGACGTCGACGTCGTGCGCCCAGGAGTACGTGGAGTAGCGGGCGAGGGCCGCACGGATCGCCGCTGGCGTCAGGTGGGCCCCCGTCGCGCTGATGGACGTGCGATGCGCAGGAACCCCGAGCAGCGTGAGGTCGGCCGACGCGGGGCGCTCGTGGGTCAGCCACGCCGACGCGCGAGGCCACAGGGGATCGTCGACGACGGCGGTCATGCCGTCATCCTCCCGCAGGAGCGGCCCGCGATCCGGCGCTTCCGATCCGAGCCGCCAGGTCGGCCGCGCAGCGTTGCGCCGCTCGCGCCAGCCGCGTCCGATGCTCGGCATCGACGTCTCCCGACGGGAAGGTCAGCCCGATGGCCGCGACCGGCCGGGCCTGGGCGTCCAGCACCGCGGCCGCGACCGACGCGAAGCCCGGCGTGATGAACCCGTCCTCCTCCGCGTAGCCGCGCCGGCGCTCAGCCGCCAGCACCGCCGCCAGGGCCGACTGCGACGCCGGCCCCGACCCGGTGCGATCGACGAAGGCACCGCGAGGGGCGAACAGGGCGCGGACCTGCTGGCGGGACAGGACGGCCAGCATCGCCCGGCCCGATGCGGTCAGCGACGCGGGCAGCCGCACGCCCACCTCCGTGACCACGGTCAGCGGTCGGTCGGAGCCCTCCTTCAGCAGGTAGAGCGTCTCGTGCCCGTGCAGGATGCCCAGGTGCCCGACGACGGGGGTGACGCGCTGCACCTGCGTCACGAGTCGGCGCAGCAGCGGCTGGGCCAGTCGTTCCAGCGGGTCGTGACGGAGGTACGCGGTGCCCACCTCGAAGGACGCGAGCCCCAGCCCCCAGCGCTCCTCCTCGGGGTAGTGGACGACGAATCCCTCCTCTGCCATGACGGCGAGCAGGTGGTACGCCGACGAGCGAGGCAGACCCAGCCCGCGGGCCAGCGCCGACGCGGGCATCGGGCCCGGCGCTGCGGCCAGGGCGCGCAGCACCCGCAGGGCACGCTGGGCGGCCGTCGCGTTCCCCGTCATGGCCCTCCTGTCTGGTATTCCAGACACTACGACCTCGCGGCCCCTTCCGTCGGCACCGCGCGACCGATCCAATGGGCGCATGACCGGACCCCGCCCCGTCCGCGCCGCGCGCGGCACCACGCTCACCGCCCAGGGCTGGCAGCAGGAGGCCGCCCTGCGCATGCTCATGAACAACCTCGATCCCGAGGTGGCGGAGCACCCCGATGACCTCGTCGTCTACGGCGGCACCGGAAAGGCCGCCCGCAACTGGGCGAGCTTCGACGCGATGGTGCGCACGCTCACCACCTTGAAGGACGACGAGACGATGCTCGTCCAGTCCGGCAAGCCGGTCGGCGTCTTCCGCACCCACGAGTGGGCACCGCGCGTCCTGCTCGCCAACTCCAACCTCGTCGGCGACTGGGCGACGTGGCCGGAGTTCCGCAGGCTGGAGAACCTCGGCCTCACGATGTACGGGCAGATGACGGCCGGGTCGTGGATCTACATCGGCACCCAGGGAATCCTGCAGGGCACGTACGAGACGTTCGCGGCCGTCGCCGCCAAGCGCTTCGACGGCACCCTGGCCGGCACCCTCACGGTCACGGCGGGCTGCGGCGGCATGGGCGGGGCGCAGCCGCTCGCGGTCACGATGAACGAGGGCACCTGCCTCATGATCGACGTCGACGCCAGCCGGTTGCAGCGACGCGTGGAGACGCGCTACCTCGACGAGGTCGCCACGAGCCTGGACGACGCGATCGACCGCGTCCTCGCCTACAAGGACGCCCGGATAGCCAAGTCCGTCGGCCTCGTCGGCAATGCCGCGACGGTGCTGCCCGAGCTGCTGCGCCGCGGGCTGCCCGCCGACATCGTGACGGACCAGACATCGGCGCACGACCCGCTCTACTACATCCCCGAAGGCATCGAGTTCGACGACGCCCGCGCGTACGCCGAGGCCAAGCCCGAGGAGTTCACCGACCGGGCGCAGGCGTCGATGGCCCGGCATGTCGAGGCGATGGTCGGCTTCATGGACGCCGGCGCCGAGGTGTTCGACTACGGCAACTCCATCCGCGACGAGGCGCGCAAGGGCGGCTACGACCGGGCCTTCGCCTTCCCCGGCTTCATCCCCGCGTACATCCGCCCGCTCTTCTGCGAGGGCAAGGGCCCGTTCCGGTGGGCCGCTCTGAGTGGCGACCCCCAGGACATCGCGCGCACCGATCGCGCCGTGCTCGACCTCTTCCCCGAGAACGAGCACCTGCACCGCTGGATCACGATGGCGCAGGAGCGGGTCGCCTTCCAGGGCCTGCCCGCCCGCATCTGCTGGCTCGGCTACGGCGAGCGCGACAAGGCCGGCCTGGCCTTCAACGACCTCGTCGCGAGCGGAGAGGTGAGCGCGCCGATCGTGATCGGCCGCGACCATCTCGACTGCGGATCGGTGGCCTCGCCCTACCGCGAGTCCGAAGCCATGCTCGACGGGTCCGACGCGATCGCCGACTGGCCGCTGCTCAACGCGATGCTCAACATCTCGTCCGGCGCATCGTGGGTGTCGATCCATCACGGCGGAGGCGTCGGGATCGGCCGGTCGATCCACGCGGGCCAGGTCTGCGTGGCCGACGGCACGCCCCTCGCCGCGCAGAAGCTCGAGCGCGTCCTGACGAACGACCCCGGGATGGGCGTGATCCGGCACGCGGATGCGGGGTACGAGCACGCGCTCGAGGTGGCGGACGAGCGGGACGTCCGGATCCCGATGCTGGAGGGCTCGGGTGCCTGACGCCCGCACCACGGCACTCGTCGGCATCGGCTCTCTCGTCACGAACGACCCGTCCTTGGGGGACGGCCCGCTCGGGATCGTGCACGACGCGGCGGTCGTGATCGAGGACGGACGCATCGTGTGGGTGGGCTCGGATCGCGAGCGCCCCGCCGCCGACGCCGCCGTCGACCTCGAAGGTCGCGCCGTCATCCCGGGCTTCGTGGACAGTCACGCGCACCTCGTCTTCGCGGGCGACCGCTCGGCGGAGTTCGCCGCGCGCATGGCCGGCCAGCCCTACGCCGCCGGCGGCATCCGCAGCACGGTCGAGCACACGCGGGACGCCTCCGACGATGACCTGCGGCAGGGGCTGCGCCGCCTGGCCGCCGAGCTCGGCCGGTCAGGGGTCACCACCTTCGAGACCAAGTCGGGGTATGGGCTCACCGTCCACGACGAGGAGCGGGCCCTGCGCCTGGCCCGCGAGGTCACCGACGAGACCACCTTCCTCGGGGCGCACGTCGTCCCGGCCGAGTTCGCCGACGACCCGGACGGCTATGTGGGCCTCGTGATCGGCGCGATGCTCGACGCGTGCGCACCGCATGCCCGCTGGATCGACGTGTTCTGCGACCGCGGTGCGTTCGACGCCGACCAGGCGCGCACGATCCTCCAGGCCGGTCTCGCCCGCGGCCTTCAGCCGCGTATCCACGCCAACCAGCTCCAGGCCGGGGACGGGATCCGCGTGGCCGTCGAGGTCGGCGCCGCGTCAGCCGACCACTGCACCCACGCCACCGACGCCGACATCGACCTGCTCGCCGGCAGTTCGACCGTCGCCACGCTGCTCCCGGGTGCGGAGTTCTCCACGCGCTCGCGCTACCCCGACGCCCGGCGGATGGTCGATGCCGGCGTCACGGTCGCGCTCGCCACCGACTGCAACCCCGGATCGAGCTACACCACGAGCATGCCCTTCTGCATCGCCGTCGCCGTGCGCGAGATGCGCATGACTCCCGACGAGGCCGTGTGGTCCGCCACCGCCGGCGGGGCGGCGGCCCTGCGGCGCACAGACATCGGACGCGTGTCGGTCGGGGCCCGCGCCGACCTCGTCAGCCTCAACGCGCCGAGCCACGTCCACCTCGCCTACCGGCCGGGCGTCGATCTCATCGATCGGGTGTGGACCATGCCACCTCTCGGTCCGACTCCGTGAGCAGGACACCGACCACGAAGGCCACGGTGCTGGGACCCAGCCAGAGCCAGTCGACGATCTCCGTCGTCACTCCGCCGATCATGACGGCGACGACCCAGGCCAGCCCCACTGCTCCTCGCCGGTCCCGGACCACGCCACGGAGTCCGATCACGAGGGCCAGCACGCCGATCCCGAGCACGAGCAGCCCCGCGACCAGGCCGTCCCTCACCAGGGCCTCGAGCAGGACGTTGTGTGCCGTGGACGCCCAGTTGGGAAGGAGCCCGGCCCGCTGTGCGTCGCCGATCCCCTCCAGTCCGACCCCCGTCCAAGGGGAATCGCGCCAGAGCCTCAGGTACTGCGGCCAGATGCCGGTCCGACCGGTGAGGTCCGAGTTGAGCGCGACGGTGGACACGGCGAAGCCCACTGCCACAACCCCGGCAACACCCACGGCCACCAACTGTCCGGTGCCGAGGCGGCGACGCCCGCCGTCCGTCTCCTCGGTGCGACCACCCAGGACATGGCCCGCGAGGAGGACCGCCAGCCCCAGCGCGGTCGCGATGAAGGCCGTGCGGGAACCGACCAGGAGCAGCACCAGCACGCCCATCGCGCCGACAGCCCATCGACGCCAGTCGGGAATGGCCAGCGCGAAGACGGCGAGGACGACGCCAACGGCGCCTGCCATGTTGGGATGCCCGTACGGGCCGGCCCAGCGCCACTCGATGCCCGGCAGCCACGACAGGGGGAGCCAGTAGTGCCTCCCCTCGAAGGCAAGGGCGAGCCGTCCCCACTCGGGATCGGATCCATCAGCGGGTCGCCAGGTGTCCAGGACCACCCCACTGACCTGCAGCACCAGGTACACGAAGGCGCTGCCGGCCAGCACGAGAACGAACACGGTGGCAGCCGACTTCAGGTCACGATGCGCTGGCCGCTTGATCCACACCATCGCGACCAGGAGCGGGAACACCGCCACGCTGTACCTGACGATGTCCCCGCGCATCACGGTGAGGGCGAAGACGAGGACCCACAGCAGGATCAGGCCGGCGAGGAAGACCTGAGTCATGCGCGACCACGTGCCATGGCGAGGCGCGACCCACCACAGAAGCACCGCCACGACTGCCATACCGGCAGCGGCGGCGTCGGTGATGAGGATCCCGAACCGGAACCGCAGGCCGGGCATCGCCATGTCGGCGAAGGGCAGCAGCACGACGGCTACCAGCAGCCAGGCCACCCACCAACGAGACGCCCGAACGGCCACGGAGCGTCCGGTCGAGAGGGTCAGACTCATGCGGCTCCCGCTCGTGTTGGCTTGAGATGCGGCGACCACTCCGTCGACCTCAAACCGTCGGCACGACCGATCCAGCACTTTATCCTTGCACCCGTCCCAGAGCGAGAGGCGGCGAACGCCGTATGGCTTCGATAGTCACCATCAGTCGGTCAGGGATGACCCTGCGCGATGTCGTCGCCGTCGCGCGGGAGGACGCTCGCGTCGAGGTCGCCGACGATGCCCTCGCCGCCATGGCGGTGAGCCGGGCGCGTGTCGAGTCATTGGCCGCCTCCGACCAGCCCGTGTACGGGATCTCCACGGGCTTCGGTGCCCTGGCCAACCGGCACATCCCGGTCGAGCGCCGCGTGCAGCTCCAGCGCTCGCTCGTGCGATCGCACGCCGCGGGGATGGGCGATCCGGTGGAGCGCGAGGTCGTGCGGGCGCTCATGCTGCTGCGCCTGAAGACCCTGGCCAGCGGGCACACCGGTGCGCGGCCGGTCGTCGCACAGACGATGGCAGCCGTCCTGAACGCCGGCATCACGCCGGTCGTGCACGAGTACGGCTCGCTGGGGTGCAGCGGCGACCTCGCACCGCTGGCCCACTGCGCCCTCGTCCTCATGGGCGAGGGGCGCGCCACCGGGCCTGACGGCACCGAGCAGCCGGTGGCCGACCTGCTCGCGGCCGCAGGCATCGAGCCGGTCGAGCTGCGCGAGAAGGAGGGGCTGGCCCTCATCAACGGCACCGACGGCATGCTCGGGATGCTGGTCATGGCCATCGCCGACCTCGAGCACCTCTGCGACGTCGCCGACATCACAGCGGCGATGAGCGTCGAAGGGCTCCTCGGCACCGACGCGGCCTTCGCCGCCGACCTGCAACACTGAGCTGCGCCCGCATCCGGGTCAGGCGGTCAGCGCGGCACGCATGCTGGGCAATCTCGCCGGCTCCGGCATCGTCGCGTCGCACAAGTCGGGCGACGACCGCGTCCAGGACGCGTACTCGCTGCGCTGCGCCCCGCAGGTCACCGGCGCCGTGCGCGACACCATCGCGCACGCGCGGACGGTCGCCGAGCGCGAGCTCCGGGCGGCCATCGACAATCCGGTGGTGCTGGCCGACGGCTCCATCTCGAGCAACGGCAACTTCCACGGTGCCCCGGTGGGCTACGTCCTCGACTTCCTGGCCATCGCGGTCGCCGACCTCGGCTCGATGGCCGAGCGTCGCACCGATCGCATGCTCGACAAGTCGCGCAGCCACGGCCTGCCGCCCTTCCTCGCCGAGGACCCGGGCGTCGACAGCGGGCTCATGATCGCCCAGTACACGCAGGCCGGGCTCGTCAGCGAGAACAAGCGCCTGGCCGTGCCCGCGAGCGTCGACTCGATCCCGAGCTCGGCGATGCAGGAGGACCACGTCTCGATGGGATGGCATGCGGCCCGCAAGCTGCGGCGGGCCACGGACAACCTCCGTCGCATCCTTGCGATCGAGCTGGTGGCCGCCGCACGGGCCATCGAGCTGCGCGCGCCGCTCGAGCCGGCACCCGCCACGGCGGCGGTGATCGCGCGGCTGCGGGTGACCGTTCCGGGCACCGGACCGGACCGCTTCCTGGCCCCGGAGCTGGCCGCCGCCGAGACGCTCATCACGCACCTGTCGGCGTCCTAGGAGGACGCCCGGGGGATAGTCTCGGCCCGTGGACTCGCACATGATCCTGCGCGCCGTCGTCGGCATCGCCCTGACCGTCCTCATCCTCGCCTTCGCGGGCAAGAGGCTCTGGTTCCTCGTCACGCTGGCACGGTCCGGCAAGCCGGCCGTCGGCCGCCTCGTCGACCCGACCGCCCGGGTCAGCGCGGAGGCGACGGAGGTCCTCGGGCAGCGCAAGCTGCTGAAGTGGACGGTCCCTGGCCTGGCTCACGTGTTCGCGTTCTGGGGCTTCCTCGTGCTGGGCCTGACGATCCTCGAGGCCTACGGCGCGCTGTTCGTCGAGGACTTCGGCGTCCCGGTGGTCGGCGGATGGCCGATCGTCGGCTTCCTCGAGGACCTCTTCGGCGTCCTGGTGCTCGTCGGCATCGCGATCTTCGCGGTCATCCGCCTCACCAACAACCCCGCCAGCTTCGGCCGGAGCTCGCGGTTCTTCGGCTCGCACACCCGCGGCGCCTGGCTGATCCTGTTCATGATCTTCCTGGTCGTGTTCACGCTGTTCTGGTACCGCGGCGCCCAGTCGGCGCTCGGCAACCTGCCGTTCGAGAGCGGCGCCTTCTTCTCCGACTGGATCGGCTCGCTCATGTCCGGCCTCAGCGAGTCCACCCTCCAGTGGATCGAGACCGTCGGGCATCTGGGCCGCAGATCGCCGTCATCGTCTCGTTCCTGCTGATCGTGCTCCACTCCAAGCACCTGCACATCGGCGCGGCACCGGTGAACGTGTACACGTCGCGCCGCCCCAACGCCCTCGGCCCGCTGCTGCCGATCTACTACCAGGGCGAGCCGGTCAACTTCGAGGACCCGCCGGACGACGCCACCTTCGGCAAGGGCCACATCGCCGACTTCACGTGGAAGAACTACGTCGACTTCATGGCCTGCACGGAGTGCGGCCGCTGCCAGTCGCAGTGCCCCGCCTGGAACACCGGCAAGCCGCTCAGCCCCAAGCTGATGATCATGAACCTGCGCGACACGATGTTCACGCAGGCCCCGTACCTGACGGCGGCCCAGGGGCAGCACCCCGGCCTCGGCGAGATGCACGAGGAGGCGCTCGCAGCCGTGAGCGCGGAGGTCCGCGAGCAGGTCGAGCGGCCGTTCATCGGCTCCCGCGAGGGCTCCGAGCACGCGGGCGACGACGGCTACACCTTCGACGGGCACCGCACGACCGGCCTCGAACTGCCGATCATCGACGAGGACGCCCTGTGGTCCTGCACGACCTGCGGCGCCTGCGTCAACCAGTGCCCGGTCGACATCGAGCACATCGACCACTTCGTCGACATGCGCCGCAACCAGGTCATGATCGCCACGGAGTTCCCGAGCGAGCTGAACGGCCTGTTCAAGAACCTCGAGACCAAGGGCAACCCCTGGGGCATGAACGCCTCCGGGCGCATGGACTGGATCTCCGAGGTCGACTTCGACGTCCGCGTGTTCGGCATGGACGGCGAGGACTCCATCCCCGACGACGTCGACTACCTGTTCTGGGTCGGCTGCGCCGGCGCCTTCGAGGACCGCGCCAAGCGCACCACCAAGGCCGTGGCCGAGCTGCTCACCATCGCGGGCGTGTCGTTCATGGTGCTCGGCGAGGGCGAGACCTGCACGGGAGACCCGGCCCGTCGGGCCGGCAACGAGTTCCTCTTCCAGATGCAGGCGATGCAGAACGTCGAGGTCCTGAACGAGGTCAAGGCCACCAAGATCGTCGTGACCTGCCCGCACTGCCTGAACACCCTCAAGCGGGAGTACCCGCAGCTCGGCGGCAACTACGACGTCGTCCACCACACGCAGCTGCTCAACGAGCTGGTCAAGGCCGGCCGGCTCACGCCGGTCGCGCCCGTCGCAGCAGACGGTCACGTATCACGACCCCTGCTACCTGGGCCGTCACAACAACATCTACGTCCCCCCACGCGATCTCATCGCCGCCACCGGCGCGAGCACGGTCGAGATGGAGCGGCACGGCGACAAGTCCTTCTGCTGCGGCGCCGGCGGCGCCCGCATGTGGATGGAGGAGAAGATCGGGACGCGCGTCAACCAGAACCGCGGCGACGAGGCCATCGGCACCGGTGCCAGCGAAGGTCGCGGTCGCGTGCCCGTTCTGCTCGGTGATGCTCAACGACGCCGTCACCAGCCGGCAGTCGGAGGGCCTGGGCGAGGGCGTCGAGGTCGTCGACGTCGCGACCCTGCTGCTGACGGCCAGCAAGAAGTAGCGGTCCTCAGGCGAACCGGGTCGGGTCCCCGCCGCCGACGCGGATGATCTCCGGCTCCGGGCCGGACAGGTCGACAACCGTCGTCGGCAGGGAGCCGCACGCTCCGGCATCGACCACCGCGTCGACGAGGTCGTCGAGTCGGTCCTTGACCTCCCAGCCCTGCACCATGGGCTCGTCATCGCCCGGCAGCAGGAGGGTGCTCGACACCAGCGGCTCGCCGAGGTCGGCCAGCAGCGCCTGCACCACCGCGCTGTCGAGGATGCGGATGCCCACCGTCTGCTTCTTCGGGTGCAGCACCCGCTTCGGGACGTCCTTCGTCGCCGGGAGGATGAAGGTGTACGGGCCGGGGGTGCAGGCCCTCACGGCGCGGAACACGCTCGTGCTCATGCGGGCGAACTGGCTGGCCTGGCTGATGTCGCGGCACACGAGCGTGAAGTTGTGCCGGTGGTCCAGCCCCCGGATGTCACGGATCCGCTCGAGGGCGTCGGCCTGCCCGATCCGGCAGCCGAGGGCGTAGCCGGAGTCCGTGGGGTAGGCGATCAGCCCCCCGGATCGCAGGACCTCGACGACCTGCCCGACGGACCGCGGCTGCGGATTGTCCGGATGCACGTCGAAGTAGCGGGCCACGTCCGGAGCGTACGCGCGATCCGGGGGTAGACAGCCGCGCGCTCGTGTGGTGGCATGCGCAGATGACACGAAGCGAGAGGTTCCCGGCCGGCACGCCTTGCTGGGTCGACATCAACGTTCCCGACCTCGACGTCGCGCGGACCTTCTACTCCTCCGTCCTCGGCTGGACGGTCCCGCCGGGCGACGAGCAGTTCGGCGGTTACACGCAGGCGCACGTCGACGGCTCGGTCACCGCTGGTCTCGGACCGATCATGGGCGAGTGGCCGACAGCCTGGACGCTCTACCTCGCGACGGACGACGCCGATGCCACGCTCGCCGCGGCCGAGGCGAACGGCGGCACCGTCCTCATGCCCGCGGACGACGTGGGCGACTTCGGCCGCATGGCCATCGTCGCGGAGCCCAGCGGTGCCGTGTTCGGGGTGTGGCAGGGCCACGCCATGCTCGGCTTCGACGCCCCTGGTGAGCCCGGGTCGCTCGCGTGGACCGACCTCCGCAGCGCGGACCCCGACCGTTCCCGCGACTTCTATGCGGCTGTCTTCGGCTACGACTACCAGCCCCTCGAGATGGCCGGCCCGGACTACGCCACCTTCTCGCTGCCGGGCGGTCCGCCGCTCGGCGGCATGGGCGGCATGATGGGCGCCCCCGACGGCGTGCCGCCCCACTGGCTGGTCTACTTCGCGGTCGACGACGCCGACGCTTCCGCGGCGGCGGCCACGCGGCTCGGCGGCACGTCGCTCGCGCCCCCGTTCGACACCGAGTTCGGCCGCATGGGACCGCTCGCCGATCCGTTCGGCGCGCCGTTCTGGACCGTGCAGCTGCCCGACAGGGAGTAGCGCTCAGGACGCCCGCGGATGGTCCCCGCCCCGCACCTGGTCGAGCGCGTGGGGCAGGACCGGCGCGAGCGCGGCGATGCCGTCGCGGGCGCCTCCGTTGGAGCCCGGCAGGTTGACGATCAACGTGGAGCCGGCGATCCCGGCGACCCCGCGCGACAGGATCGCGGTGGGGACGCCGGCCGCGACGCCGTGCGCGCGGACGGCCTCGGCCAGGCCCGGCGACTGGCGGTCGAGCACGCGCAGCGTCATCTCGGGAGTGAGGTCACTGGGAGTGTGGCCCGTGCCGCCGGTGGTGACGATGAGTTCGACGCCGTCGGCGAGCGCCTCCAGCAGGGCTGCGTGGACGGGCTCGCCGTCGGCCACCACGATCGGGCCGGTGACGTCGAGGCCGAGTGCGGCGAGGCCCGCCACCACGATCGGCCCCGAGGAGTCGGCGGCCGTGCCCGCCGCCGCGCGCGTGGACGACGTGATGACCACGGCCCTCGCGTCAGTCACGACTCGCGCACCCATGTGCCGCTGCGTCCGCCGCGCTTCTCCAGCAGGACGACCTCGGCGATGGCGGCCGAGCGGTCGCGTCCCTTGACCATGTCGATCACCGTCAGCCCGCCGACGGCGGCGGCGGTGAGGGCCTCCATCTCGACTCCGGTCCGGTCGGCCGTCCGAACGGTCGCGAGGATCACCACGTGCGGTGCCGGCGACGCCTCGGCCCGGACGTCGACGTCGACGCCGTGCACGGCGATCGGATGGCACAGCGGGATGAGGTCCGGCGTGCGCTTGGTCGCCTGGATCGCCGCGATGCGGGCCACCGCGAGCGCATCCCCCTTGGGCAGGTCGCCGTCGCGGAGCAGCCCGAGCACCTCGGCGGAGATGGTGACGGTGCAGCGCGCGGTGGCCGAGCGCACGCTGACGTCCTTCGAGGTGACGTCGACCATGCGCGCCTCACCCTGGTCGTTCAGGTGGGTCAGCGGCTGCTCGGTGCTCATGGCCGAACCCTACGTCCGTCAGGCGCTGACCGACCGGACTCCGGGCGGCTGCTCCTGGGCCTCGCGAGCCCCGGCCTGACGGCCTGGCTCCCCCAGGCCCCGCGTCTCCAGGACGCGGTGCTCCAGGTTCCCCGCGAACAGCTCGACGAGGCGCCGGGAGGCCTCACCCAGCACCGACGGGGCGAACTGCGCCGCCTTGCCGGTCAGCAGCAGCCTCGTCGCCACGTCCACGCGGGTGCGCTCCTTGGCCTCGGCGACCAGGTGCAGGGCGAGCACCGCCCGCGCGGTCCCCGGCCCACGGGTCTCCCGCCCGCACCCCTCGATCACCGCGCGGTGACCCGCCTCGTCAGCGTCGACGATCGTCGCCTCACCCTCGTACGCCATGGTGATCGGCCCGAGCTTCACCCGGATGACAGCGGCGTACCGACCGTCGTCGACGCTGGTCAGGACCGTCCCCGGCACGCACGGAGCCAAGCCGCCCAGGTCGAGCAGCAGCGACCACGTGGTGCCGATGTCGGCCGGTACCACGAACGAGTTCTCCAGGTCCATCGGTCCTCCGGGTGGGATGACGGGGCACGACCCGCCGGAGCGCCACCAACGATAGGTCCGTCCCCCGCACCCCGCGACTCGAGGAAACCGGCCGGCGCCGGCCGCCTACCCTGTCCTCATGGAGTCATCGACGGTCGAGGTGCACCTCTTCGCGGCTGCCCGGGCCGCGGTCGGCCACTCGTCGGTCGACGCGCCTGCGGGCCTGGTGCGCGAGATCCTCGACGCCCTCGAGGCCCAGCACCCTGCCTTCGCCCAGGTGCGGCCCCGGTGCAGCGTCCTCGTCGACGGGCTCTCGGCCAGCCCCGACACACGGGTCCAGCCGGGCAGCCGGCTCGACGTGCTGCCGCCCTTCGCGGGCGGCTAGCGGCGGCTCACCCGCCGATGGCGCTCATCGGCCGATCGGGACGGACGAAGGTCGGCTCGCCGATACCGTGCCCCGCGCGCTTGGCCAGCACCGACTCGGCAAGCAGGGCGCCGATCCTCGCGCGCCGGTCCGGCTCTGACAGCGTCGCGTCGCGCAGCGTGCCGCGGACATCGGTCTCGTCACGTGCGAACAGGCAGTTGCGGATCTGGCCGTCGGCGGTCAGTCGCAGCCGGTCGCAGGCCGCGCAGAACGGCTCGGACACGCTCGCGATGATGCCCACGGTGGCCGGGCCGCCGTCGACGAGGAACTCCTCGGCGGGCGCCGATCCGCGCGACCCGACGGCTTCGAGGGTGAACTCCCGGGACAGGCGTGTCAGCACCTCTGCCGCCGTGATCATGTCGCCGCGATCCCAGGCGCTGCCCGGGTCCAGCGGCATCTGCTCGATGAAGCGCAGGTTCCAGCCGTGCTCGATCGCGTGACGCAGCAGGGGCACCGCCTCGTCGTCGTTGACCCCGCGCATGAGGACCGCATTGACCTTCACCGGCCTCAGTCCGGCACGCTGGGCCGCCTCGATCCCGGCGAGCACGTCGTCGAACCGGTCACGGAAGGTCAGGCGTGCGAAGCGCTCGCGGTCGAGGGTGTCGAGGCTGATGTTCACCCGCTCGAGTCCGGCGTCCGCCAGCGGCTGTGCGAGCTCGACGAGACGAAGGCCGTTGGTGGTCAACGAGATCCGCGGCGGACGCGGCAGCGCGCGGATGCCCTTCACGAGCTCGGGGACGTCGGGGCGCAGGAGCGGCTCGCCGCCCGTGAGCCGGATGTTCGTGATGCCGTGCTCCGTCGCGATGTCGATGACGGTCAGCAACTCCGCCACGGTCAGGAGATGGTCGCCCGGCAGCCAGTCCGCGAAGTCCGGGGGCATGCAGTACGAGCAGCGCAGGTTGCATCGGTCGGTGACGGACACGCGCAGGTCCCGATGCGTGCGGCCGAAGGTGTCGACGAGGTCCGTCATGCGCAGTTCACCCACTCGTCGGTCCCGTCAGCGAACACCTGGTGCTTCCACACGGGCAGCCGCTCCTTGGTGAGGTCGACCAGTGCAGCGCACGCCCGGAACGCCTCGTCGCGGTGTGCGGCCGCGACGACCGCCACGAGTGCGGTGTCGCCGACGGCCAGCGGGCCGACCCGGTGGGCGACGGCCAGGCTGACGAGGTCGAATCGCGAGTCGATGATGGCGGCGACCTCGGCGAGCACGTCGCCCGCCGACGGATGCCCCTCGTAGGTCAACGAGGCGACGGGGCGACCGTGGTCGTGGTCCCGGACATCCCCGCGGAACGCCACGACGGCGCCGGCCCGCGGGTCGGCGACCCGCGCCTCGATGGCCACAGGGTCGAGGGGGTGGTCCACCACCTCGACCAGCCGGATGTCTCCCATCGGGTCATTATCAACCCCGCGCGCGGCATCGGACCCTCGCCGTCCGGATGCGATGCATACTGCTGGACATGCGACACCTGGCCTGGCTGGCTCTCGGCCCCCTGCTGCTGACCGGCTGCATGGCGCCCGAGGCCACCTCGTCGGCCACCATCAGCGTCGGCCCCGAGGCGGTCCTCGCCAGCGTGAGCGCGACCGGGGGCCTGTGCCCCGATGCCGCCTGCGCCAGCGTCTTCACCGTCCACGGGGACGGCACGTGGACGCAGACGGGAGGGCAGGTCGATCAGGGGGGAACACTCTCCCCGCAGACGCTCACGTACCTGGTCGAGGCCACCGCGAGCACCACGATCCTGAGCGCCCCTGCCTTCACCGGCACCTGCCCGATCGCCTACGACGGTGTCGAGCTGGTCTATGCCTGGACCAGTCCGGACGGCCAGAGCCACGAGGTGTCCTCCTGCGACAAGGCGATCCCCCCGGACGACCCGCTGGTCGTGGCGCTCGCTGCCGTCGAGGCGCAGCAGGCGCCCGCGATCTCGGTCGGCTGAGCGGCGCCCGTGGGCGATCCCGTGTTCTTCGCCGCCAGCGCCCGGTTCCGCGCCTGGCTGGCGGACCACCACGACTCGGCGCCCGAGCTGCTCGTGGGGTTCTGGAAGGTCGGGTCCGGGCACCCGTCGATGACCTGGCCGGAGTCGGTCGACGAGGCCCTGTGCTTCGGGTGGATCGACGGCGTGCGCCGACGGCGCGACGACGAGAGCTACACCATCCGCTTCACGCGGCGACGCCCCGGCAGCATCTGGTCGGCGGTCAACGTGGCCAAGGTCGAGGCACTGTCGGCCGAAGGGCCGCATGACGGCCGCCGGGCTGGCCGCCTTCGCGGCCCGTCGATCCGACCGCACCGCCGTGTACTCGCACGAGCAGGGCGGCGACGCCGTCCTGCAGTTCACGGAGCACGAGCGCGCACGACTGCAGTCGGTGGCGGGTGCCTGGGAGTACCTCGACGCCCAGCCCGGGTCCTACCGTCGGGCGGTCATCCACTGGCTGCACACTGCGGTGCGACCGGAGACGCGGGACCGTCGGCTCGACCTGCTCGCGACCGAGAGCAGCCAGGGCCGGCACGTCGCGCAGTTCCGCCGACGCTGATCAGCCCGCAGGGGCCGCTGCGTCCGGCTAGACCGACGACCGTCCGGCGGCCTGCACCCGCACCGGGGGCACCTGGATCCACGGGAACCGGATCCAGCGGTCGGTCGAGCGCCACGCCAGCTCAGGGGCGTACGTCGTGTGCGGCTTCTCGTAGAGCACCGCCACCCGGACGTCCGCCTCGAGCGGCAGCAGGTCGCACACGAAGTGCAGCGTCGCGCCGGTGTCGGCGACGTCGTCGGCGACGAGCACTCGCCTGCCGCCCAGGTCGCCGAGGTGCGGCTGGTCGCCGATGAGCACCGGAGCCGGGAGGGTCTCGCCCGCATCGGTGTAGAACTCCACGTTGATGTGGCGGACGTCCTTGATGTCGAGCGCGTAGGCCAGCCCCGCGGCGACGAACAGCCCGCCCCGCACGACGCCGAGGATCGTGTCGGGCACCCAGTCGTCGTCGACCAGCTGCTGGGCCAGCCAGCGGATGCCGACCCCGAAGTCGGTGTACGTCAGGATCTCGAGCTCGGACTCGGGAGGCATCGCCACCGGGCCGCCCGCCTCAGATCTGGGTGCGGTGGAAGTTGGCGAACGACCGGCTCGGCGTCGGGCCGCGCTGGCCCTGGTAGCGCGAGCCGTACTTCTCCGAGCCGTACGGGTGCTCCGCCGGGCTCGACAGCCGGAACAGGCACAGCTGCCCGATCTTCATGCCCGGGAACAGCATGATCGGCAGGTTCGCCACATTCGACAGCTCGAGGGTCACGTGACCGGAGAACCCCGGGTCGATGAAGCCCGCCGTGGAGTGCGTCAGCAGGCCCAGGCGGCCGAGGGAGGACTTGCCCTCCAGCCGGCCGGCGATGTCGTCGGGCAGGGTGACGACCTCGTAGGTCGACCCGAGCACGAACTCGCCCGGGTGCAGGATGAACGGCTCGTCGCCCTCGGGCTCGATGAGCCGCGTGAGGTCGGGCTGCTCGGTGCTCGGGTCGATGTGCGGGTACTTGTGGTTCTCGAACACCCGGAACCAGCGGTCGAGCCGGACGTCGATGCTGGAGGGCTGGATCATGGCCTCGGCATAGGGCTCGACGCCCACGCGGCCGGCGTCGATCTCCGCCTTGATGTCACGGTCTGAGAGCAGCACGGCCCGAGGCTACCGCTCCCCTCACGGAGCCGTCGGAGAAGGCAGTACCTTCGGGCGATGGCCCTGACCATCCATGACCCGGGGCACCTCGCCCTGCGTCGTGGCATCCGTGCCGCGGTCGCCCTGCCCGTCGGCCTGGCCCTCGCGCTGTACGTGACGGGGGACGTCCACGGGGTGCTGTTCACGTTGTTCGGCATCGTCGGCCTGCTCATCAACGCGGACTTCGCCGGCAGCGTCGTCGAGCGGACGACGTCCTACCTGCTGACCGGCGTCGCGGGCACCGTGGCGATCGCCATCGGCTGGCTGGCCTCCTTCAACACGGCCGTCGCGGCGGTGACGACGATCGTGGTCGCCTTCCTCCTGCTGTTCCTCAACCTGCTCCGGGGATCGATCGCCCTGGGCATCCCCGCGGTCCTGCTCGTCTTCATCGTCGCGGTGTCGCTCCAGAACACGACGACCTCACTGCCGGACTACCTGTACGGATGGTGGCTGGCCGTCGCCGTGAGCCTGGCCACCGCCCTCCTGCTCCTACCGCACAACCGCCGTGCCGACCTGCGAGGCGCCCTCGCCTCGACCTTCACCGCGGCCGCCCGGGCTGCTGAGCGAACGTGGCATGCACCGCCAGGGGACGACAACGCGAGGCACGGCTTCGCCGAGTTCGCCAGCTGCTGTCCAGCGGCTGGACGACACCTACGGCGGCCAGCCGTTCCGCATCAGCAGCCTGTCGACGCGCGACCGGGCCATGACCCTGCTGGTGGACCACCTGAACAGCGCCCGCCTCCTGCTCGGCGAGTCCGACGACGCCGCGATCGACGCGGACGCGCTCCCGCTGGAGGCCCGGCAGGATCTCGTCGGCGCGATCATCGCGACGCTCGACGATCTCGCAGCCGCCATGACCGACACGCAGCACCTGCCGTCCGGCCGGCCGATCGACGACTGCCGGGTGCAGATGACGGCCGCGATGGAGCGCTGGGTCCTGGCGGAGGCCGCGCGCGGGACGGACACCGCCACCATCGCGACCCGCCTGGGCGCCGATCACCGCATGCGCATGTCCGGCCTGCTCGTCGAGCAGATGGCCGAGCTGGCCCGCCTTGCGAACGGCGGCACCGTGGAGTCTCTCGACCGCCGACCGCCCATCCCCATGCGCCCCCGCCTGTCGATCGTCGCATCACAGATGCACTGGGAGTCCCCGTGGCTGCGCAACTCCCTGCGCAGCGCACTCGGCCTGGGGATCGCCGTCCTGGTCGTCAACATCACCGGCGTGACGCACGGCTTCTGGGTGCTGCTCGGCGTGCTGTCGATCCTGCGCTTCGACGCTGTCGGCACGCGGAAGTTCGCCTTCGAGGCGATCGGCGGCACGATCCTGGGAGTCGTCGTCGCCACCGTGGTGGTCCTGGCGGTCGAGTCGCAGCCGTGGATCCTGTGGGTGCTGCTGCCCCTGACGGTCTTCCTCGCCGCCTGGTCTGCGGCGGCCGTCAGCTTCCCCATCGGCCAGGCCGCGTTCACGGCCCTGATCCTGATCGCCTTCAGCATCCTGTCCTGGCCCCCCGACCCGACCGTGGGACTCGTGCGCATCGAGGACATCGCCCTCGGGGCCGGCGTCGCGCTCGTGGTCGGGCTGCTGATGTGGCCCCGCGGTGCCGTCGGCTACCTGCGGCGCGAGCTGGCCACCGCGCTGCGAGCAGGGTCGTCGTACATGTCGATGACGCTGGCCCTGTTCACCGGCTCCGACGAGACGGAGCGACTGGAGCCAGGAGCGGGTGCGGGCCGTCAACGCGGCCGAGCGCGCCAGCGAGACCTACGACATCGCCCTCATGCAGCGCGGCCCAGTCGAGGATCTCCAACCGTGGCGGACGACCACCACCATCCCGTACCTCATGGTGTCCGCCGGCCGGGTGATCTCGCAGTTCGCCGGCATGACGCCGGAGATGGCCCGGTACCCGGAGCTGGTCCAGGCGATCGGGGTGGCGCAGGGCGACAGCCAGGCGCACTGGACCGCCGTCGCGGCTGCGCTGGAGGCCGACCCGCCGTCGGCGGCGGTCGCCGGGGATCCAGCGCGTTCGATGCCCGGCCTGCCGGATGTCACTTCGCCGGCGGACGCCCGGGCACTGATCATCGCCGTGTGGATCGTCGGCTGGGTGCGGCACCTGGACGCTCTGTCCACCGTGCCTGCGCGCACCGCCGGCGGGCTGGCATAATCGGGTCGTTCCGCGGGTGTAGTTCAATGGTAGAACATCAGCTTCCCAAGCTGACAGTGCGAGTTCGATTCTCGTCACCCGCTCGCAGGACCAAGGCCCCCACGTTTGCTGGGGGCCTTCGTCGTGGGGGGCGAAGCCGATTCTACCCATGCACCCGCGGTGAAGGTCTGGTGGCGCACATCGGAATCGCCTTAGCATGACCTGTGGACTTCGGGGTCCTCGGGTCTTTGAGCGTGACCGACGATGGAAAGCCACTGCACCTCGGCGGTCCAGTTCAACGACGGCTCCTCGCCGCGCTGATCGCGCGAGCACCACAGCGCGTCCCTGCGTCTGTCCTGATCGACGACCTGTGGGGCGACTACGCCCCGGCGACCGCGCTGCGGACCCTGCACAGCCATGTGGCCCGCCTGCGACGAGCGCTGGGTGACACGGCCGGCTCCTCGATAGACACGATCGACAGTCACTACCGACTCAATCTGGCCAGGTCCGACCTCGATGCGCTGGCTCTTCGAGGACCTCATCAACGCAGCGATGTCCGACACAACCGCAGAACCCGACCGCGCGTCCGCCGACCTTCGACGCGCGCTGGGCCTGTGGCGCGGTGCCCCGTACGCGGACGTCCCCGATGCTGCCTTCGCCCAGACGGAGATCCGCAGGCTCGAGGCACTGCGTGAGCGCGCGCTCGAGGCCGCGATCGACAGCGACCTCCAGCGTGGGATGGACGCGGAGCTCATCCCGGAGCTCGAGGCGCTCGTGGCCGAGAATCCCTTCCGCGAACGGCTGTGGACTGCACTCATCGTCGCGCTCTACCGGGCCGGGCGTCAGGCGCGAGGCGCTGGCCGCCTACCAGCGGGCCCGAACCACGCTCGGCGAGGAGCTGGGCATCGACCCCGGGCCCGAGCTCCAGGCCGTTGAGGCCAAGGTGCTCGCGCAGGACCCGTCACTGCTCGTGGCCCGACCTCAATCCACGCTCGTGCGCCCCTGCCCGTGGAAGGGGCTGTCGACATACGAGGCGAACGATGCTCCCTACTACGTGGGTCGCGACGCTGCGATCACTGAGGTCCTCGCCCGCCTCGTCGACTACGAGATCGTGGTCATCACGGGGCCGTCGGGCTCGGGCAAGTCCTCGCTCGTGCGGGCCGGCGTGCTCCCTGCCCTGGCTGCGGGCGCCCTGATCGGGTCGGCCGAGTGGCGGATCACCCTGGTCGCGCCGCGCATGAGGCTCTGGCCTCCATGGAGGATGCGCTCACGGACCCCCCGCACCTCCTCGTGATCGACTCGGCCGACGATCTCGTGGCGGGCACGCCGGACAGCGTCCAGCAGTTCGGGAGCCTGCTGAACGACATTCGTGCTCGCGGGACACGCGTGCTGATGACGGTCCGAGGCGACCTGTATGGCCGCCTCGGCGAGCTGCGTGGCACGCGGACTCGCTCGGCCTCCGGCACCATCCTGCTCGGCACCCCGGCCGACGACGACCTGCGTCGCGTGGTCGAGGTGCCCGCCCAGCGCGCGGGGTTGGACGTCGAACCCGCACTGGTGGACGCGATCATCGAGGATGTCGGCGGTCGACCCGGGTGCCTGCCGCTCCTGTCCACCGCTCTGGTCCGGACCTGGGAGCGAAGTGACGGCTCACGGCTGACGCTCGCTGCGTACCACGCATCCGGGGGCGCGACGTCGGCGCTGGAACGACTCGCCGATGAGTGCTACGAGGGCATGGGACGCGACGAGCAGGCGGCCGCACGTCGGCTGCTCGTCCACCTGGTGGTCAACGACGACGGTCAGTGGCGCCGCCGGCGCCTCTCGCTCGCGGAGGCCGCGCCCATCGGCGACCTCGCAGCCCGCACCGCCCTGGAGCATCTCGCGGATGCCCGACTGGTCTCCATCGACAGCGAGGGCGTTCAGGTCACCCACGAAGCCCTCACGACCGCGTGGCCCCGCTTCGGGGGTGGCTCGCCGAGCGGGCCCTGGTCGTCTGCCGTGGCCGAGCACCTGCGCTCGTCTGCCCGGGAGTGGGAGGCGGGTGGTCGCGAGGACGCCGACCTGTACCGCGGCGCTCGGCTGGAAGCAGCCCTGGACCTGGAGGTCTCGCACCCCGAGGAGCTCGACGGGACTGGACCGCGAGTTCGTCCGAGCATCCCAGTCGACTGCCAACCGAGAGCTCGACTCGCTGCGCCGGGGTAGGCGACGCCTCGGCTACGTGGCCGCGAGGCCTCGTCCTGCTCCTCGCGCTCGCGGTGGTCTCCGGCCTGCTCACCATGAGAGCCAGGGACGAGGCACAGCAGGCGGCGCTCGTGTCCGACGCGCAGCGCGTGGGCATGCAGGCACTCGGGCGAACGGACACGTCCCTGCGGCTGCTGCTCGCCGTGGCGGCCGTGCGCCTGCACGACGATGCCGGCACCAGGTCGAGCCTGCTGGCAGCCGTTCAAGGGGCCAACGGTCCCCGAGACCACTGTTCCGCTCGCCGCCCCCGCCGCAAGCCTGAGCATGTCCGCCGATGGCTGGGTCGCGGTGGCCGAGGAGGGAGGCCTCGTCGAGGTCCTGCCGCCTGATCTGGGCAGCAGCAGCGTCCACGACCCCGCGGCAGCGTGGAGCGAGGGCACTCCCACGCAGCGAGTCGCGTGGCTCGACGGGCACGAGACCCTCCTCGTCGGGGCGGCCGACCCGGATCGGCTGTTCGTCATGGACGCGCGCAACGGAGGGCTCTCCGTCGTCGGCAACGGGTGGAGTCCGCGTGTGTTCGGCGCGACCGGAGACGGCCAGTGGGCGGCCGCGGCCGTCGACGTCGACGGGCCCGATCTGCAGGCCGTGCCGAGTCGACCGACCCGACGAGGCAACCGACATCCCGCTGGCGAGCACCCCGCGAGGAGCTCAGTCCCGGTCCGGGCGCGACCCTCGTCGCCGTCGCACCACGAACCATCGAGGTGATCGATCCACGACCGGACGAGCCGCGGTCGTCACTTCCGCGTCCCGCCATGGACGGCCGCCGCGGTCTCGCGAGATGGAAGCACCGCCGCCCTGTCCCGGCCGGATGGAGCTATCGAGGTGATCGACCTGGCAGCCGGACGACCCGCCGCACGATCGCGCCGATACCGCCGAGTCCGACCGTGCTCGCTCTCAGCGACGACGGTCGCCTGCTCGCTGGGGCGAGTGGGTCGGATGGCGTGATCCGGGTGTGGAGCACGTCCGACGGCCTGGAGCGCGCGCGATTCGCCTCGACCGCGGGGGCATCTCGGACAATGGCGTGGTCCGCCGTCGACGGACGACTGCTGACGATCTCGCCCAGGGTCGGCCACGCTCCAGGTCTGGGACCCGAGCCGGTTCATCAGCCTCGACCGACCGGTGACCGCATCGGCGCCCGCCAGCACCGGGCCCGTGACGGCGACGGCGATCGACCCCGTCAACCGCACCCTCGCCGTGGGCTCGGAGTCTGGGCGCCCGTGGTTCGTCGACCTCGACTCGCTGGCGATCCGCAGGGGGACGGACCCCGGGCGGGCACCCATCGTCTCGATGGGCTTCGCGGACGACGGACGTCTGGCCGTGACGTCGGACGCCGTCGGAGTCATCTCGACGTGGGATCCCGCGGACGGGCAGGAAGGTCGCCGACCTCACCCGACCCGTCAGGGCGACCCCGCGCCCGGACGTCGGTAGGGCGTCGGTGAGCCCAGACGGGCGCACCGTGGCCGCCTTCGTCGACAGCTACGGCCTACGCCTGATCGACGTCAATGCCGGGTCAGCGACACCGCCCGTGTACCCGGACCTGGGCCCGCAATCGCAGTTCCAGGTTCTCGGCTGGAACCCGACGGGCGTCATGTGGTTGTCGCATCACAGCTCATCGACCCCTTCGGCCCGAATCTCGTAACCGGGGGCGCATGGGCTCTCGTGGACCCGACCGACCGGCGTCCGTCGGCTGGCTCACCACGGCACCGGAGCCACCGCTCGTCACGGACGTGGCATTCGTGGAGGGCGGGCGGGTCATCGCCATCCCGGGCGGCTCCGGTCACCTGTACTTCCTCGACGCCGCAACGGGCCGCATCCTCGATCCAGGTGCGGAAGGCGACGATCGTGTCCCGCCGGTGAACACCCAGCAGGCACCTGCGTCGGTCACCGTGAGTGGTGACGGCCAGCTGATGGCCGTCGTGAGCGAGGGCCACCCGGTGGGATCTGGGACGTCCCCACCGGGACGCAGGCGGCAGCGTCGAGGCCGCACCCGAGGCCGTCAGCGCGCACTTCCTGTCGGACAAGGAACTGGTGACGTGACGTCGACCGGATCGGTGGCGGCGCACGACCTCTCGGCCGCGGACTGGATCGCGTCAGCCTGTGCGGCAGCGGGTCGGGAGCTCACGCCGACGGAATGGGCGCACTTCCTGCCGGGCTATCCCTACCGGCACGTGTGCGCCGAGGCCGACGAGGAGCCGCGGGCATGAGCCGCGCGGCGTTGGCGGGACTCGCCCTCGTCGTCCTGACGGCGTGCTCCACGGCTACGGACGCCAGCGTTCCCGTCCGCCACCGGTGCGGGATCCGTCACACGACGTGACGACAGACCCGGCCTGCGCCTCGTTCGCGGACTACCTCGGATCGGAAGGAACCGTCGTCACCTTCCTCGTCCCGGTCCAGATGCAGACAGTGCCGCCACTGGAGTCGACCTGGGCTGACTTCACGAGGTGCACGGGCATCCGCATCATCAACGCGATCGACAGGTCAGAGGATTCGGATGAGTTCTACGTCCTCCTGGACAGCGGGAATCGCTCCCGACCTGACGGCCGTCGCCCAGCCGGGGCTCATCGCGGACCTGGTCCATCGGAGAGCGCGCCCCGGGCGGCCATCCGCCGGTCCCGCCGCTCCAGCCGTCGCCGCCAACGTCACGAGGTACTGGAATCCGGCGTGGCGGCAGTACGCATCGGTGGACGGCGTGCTGTACGGCTCCCCGCTCGGGGCGAACCTGAAGTCGTTGGTGTGGTACTCCCCGAAGCGATTCACGGACCAGGGATACCGGCCACCCACGACCTGGGGCGAGCTGATGGACCTGTCCGAACGCATCGCGCGGAGCGGCGGCGCCGAGCCGTGGTGCGGCGGGATCGAGGACGGGGCGGCCACCGGCTGGCCCGCCACGGACTGGCTCGAGGAGGTCGTGCTGGGCAGCGGCGGGAGCGCGGTCTACGACGCGTGGGTGAGCCACGACCTGCCGGTTCGACTCGCCGACAATCCGCACGGCGATGTCGGTGCTCGACGCCTGGATGCACAACCCGGAGTTCGTCAACGGCGGATTCGGGAGCGTGGCGAGCATCGCCCGCACGTCCTTCGCGGACGTCGGAGAGTCGATAGTCGACGGCACCTGCATGATGTACCCGTTCCCCTCCTTCTACGCCGGGTGGTGGACGCCTGAAGCCCGGCGCCACGGTCGGCCCCGACGGCGACGTGTTCGCCTTCGCCCTTCCGGCCGTTGACCCCCGCATCCCGAATCCGCTCGTCGGCGGAGGGGAGTTCATCGTGGCGTTCAGCGCCCGCCCGGAGGTGCAGAAGGCACATGCCTACCTGGCCAGCGCGGAGTGGGCTGTCACGGCGAGCCAGCCTCGGCGGTTTCGTCTCCGCAAACAGCGGCGTGCCGCTCGACACCTACACCGACCCGATCTCGCGCCTGTCCGCCGAGTTGCTCACCACGCCGGGCGCGACGTTCCGGTTCGACGCGTCCGACCTCATGCCCCCGCAGGTCGGCGAGGAGGAGTGGAAGCAGCTCACCGCCTGGTTCGCCGAGGACAAGCCGATCCAGGACGTGCTGCGCGCCATCGATGCCGCGTGGCCAGAGGACGACGTGGCAGCACCGTAGTCCCCCTCACGCGGGCGGACCGGCGACCGGAGCGGTCGGCCACCGGTCCGCCCGCGGCTAGGGCACCTGCTGCTCGTAGACGCTCCCGCCCGGCGCGAACTCGAGCGAACCGCAGTCCGGGCCTGAGCCGGCACCTGAGCGTCGTAGACGCTTCCGCCCGGCGCGAACTCGAGCGAACCACCGGTCCGGGCCTGAGCTGGCACCTGAGCGTCGTACACGCTCCCACCCGGCTGGTAGACCTCGAGCGGCGACCGCTCGACCGACACGCCGGTCACGATCGCCGGAAGCTCGGTCGTCGCCGAGTCCTGGACGCGCTCGTAGGTGAGAACTCCCAGTCCGACCGTCACAACCGCCACCGCAGCGATCCCGATCAGGGTCGCCCGGCGGCGGCGCCCAGGGCTGGCCACGGGCGGCGCAGGGGCGACCGTCGTGTGGGTGAACAGACCTTCGTGCTGTGCCTCGATGTGAGCCATGACCAACTCCCTGATGACCCCGCGGTCCGTCCGCGGCTGGTCACCACCGTGGGACCGACCGGTGGCAGGGCAGTGTCAGTCCTGTTGTGATCCGGTTGCGGCCGTCCAGCGGGCTGACACGAGTTCGATTCCCGTCCCTCGCGCGGCCAGAAACGGGCGGAGCCAGGCGACACTCAGTGGCAGGCTGGGAGCCATGAAAGCCACGCTCCTCGCGCTCCGCTTCCTCCTGGAACTGGCGTTGCTCGCCGCTCTCGGGGTGATCGGCTGGAACGCGTTCGACAACACGATCCTCAGCGTCATCGCTGCTATCGCTCTGGTCGTGGTCGCCGCGGCGGCGTGGGGCGCACTGCTGTCCCCCAAGCGCCGGCTCGACGTACCGCTGGCCCTGCGCGTCGTGATCGAGTTGTCCTTGTTCATCGCGGCGGCGGCCGGCCTGTGGGCCACGGGGTACGCGGGCGCCGGCATGGCCCTGCTGGTGGGCGAGGTCGTGGTGATCGTCGCCCTGGCCCTGCTGGGACTGCCGCCGGGTACGCAGGTCGACCCGAGACCGGAGAGCACAGGTCCGCTTGCATGACGAGGGCCCCCACAGGACGTGGGGGCCCTCGTCATCGCGCTAGGCGGCGGTCGGACTCGCGGTCCCTGCGCCCTTCTCGGTGGACGACGAGCCGCTCGGCTTCGAGGCATCGCCCCGACCGTGGCCGTGGCCACCCTTGCCGCCGAAGGCCTCCTCACCGGTGATCGCGTACGACGCATCCAGCATGACGGTCACATGCGTGCCATCCGCCTTCGTGATGTGCGCCTCGTACACCGACGTCCCGTCCGAGTCCTTCTCCATCCGGTCGATCGTCGCCCCGGGATACTTCGCCACCACGGCAGCCTTCACCTTCGCCGCCGCATCACCGGTCAGGGCCTCCTCGGGCGTGCGCGCAGCACCGTGGTCGCCGTGGCCGTGGCCGCCCTTGGCGCCCTTCCCGCCGAAGGCCTCCTCACCGGTGATCGCATAGGACTCATCCAGCATGACGGTCACATGCGTGCCATCCGCCTTCGTGATGTGCGCCTCGTACACCGACGTGCCATCCGAGTCCTTCTCCATCCGGTCGATCGTCGCCCCGGGATACTTCGCCACCACGGCAGCCTTCACCTTCGCCGCCGCATCACCGGTCAGGGCCTCCTCGGGCGTGTGCTGACGGTCCGGCCTGGCGTCCGCCGACTGGCTGGTGCTCGGGCTCGGCGTGCTGTCCGCGGCGTTCGCCACGGCAGTCCCGGCGAGCGCCGCCAGGGCGAGTGCTCCGGTGGCGACACCGGCGATGATCCCGGCACGGGTCTTGGCGGTCCTTGTCATGTGCTGTCCTCTCGTCACTGTCCTGCGTTGGTCTCGTCGAGCATGAACGGCCCGCATTCGGCATCCGTGGCGGCGGAGTAAGGAGCGGGTAAGAAGCGGCGGACGTGCAAGCCGGCACCTCCCTGTTCGCGCTATCCCGAACCTCGCCGGGCCGATCGCCACTAATGTCCAGTGACCGACTGGTGCCACGACGGGGGGATCATGAGGCGCAGCCCCGCGGCACTTGCCGCCCTGACGTCGCGGCCGGAACTGCGACGCGCACTCGCCTCCTACACGCTGTACGCCGTTGTCGAGGTGCTCGTATGGGTCGCGACCGTTCTCTATGCGTTCGCCGAAGGCGGTGCACCGCTCGCCGGATTGGTGGCCGTTGCGCAGCTCGTCCCGGCGGCGGTCCTCTCGCCCGTGATCGTGAGCCGGATCGAGCACCTGCCTCGAGGAGTCGCCCTTGCCGGCGCCCAGGCCGCCGTGGCCCTGGCGTCCCTGGCCACCACCGCCGCGCTGCTTGCGAGCCTGCCTGTCCCCGTGGTCATCGTGACGACCACCATCATGTGCACCGCGATCGCCGTGGTGCGACCGCTGTACTTCGCATCCCTGCCACAGCTCGCGGACTCCCCCACGGCGCTGGTGTCCGCGAACTCCCTGTCGTCCGTGGCCGACGGCGCGTCCTTCTTCCTTGGACCGGTCCTGGCCGGCATCGGCACCGAGGCGGTGGGCACGTGGTTCGTGTTCGCCGGCGCGACGGTCTTCGCCGTGTTGGCCACCGTCCTCAGCCTGGGGCTCGGGCTCTCGGCGCCGGCATCCGAGACGACCGGCGGTGCCTCGTCCTGGCTGGACGCCGTCAGGAGCCTCGGCACCTTGTGGGGTGAGTGGGGGGCGCTCGCCTTGCTCGCCGCGATGGCAACCCGCTTCGTGGTGGGTGGCGCACTGGACATACTCGGCGTCTCCTTCTCGGAGGACGTGCTCGGACGCGGTTCGGCCGGCGCCGGCCTGATCATCGGGGCGATCGGCATCGGCGGTCTCGTCGGCGCGGTCGTCGCAGGTCCCGCCGCGATGCGCCGCCGGCTCGCGCCGATCGCCACCATCGGAGGGGTCATCCAGGGCCTGAGCCTGGCCGCCGTGGCCCTCGTCTCCCTGCTCGTTCCCGCCGTGCTCCTCCTGGTGCTCTGCGGGATCGGAGGCGCGGTCCTGACCGTGGCGGGCCGCACCCTCCTGCAGCGAACGACCGATGACCACGTGCTCGCGCGCGTCTTCGCCGTTCAGGAGGGGACGAGCCTGCTCGGGTGGGCGCTCGGGTCGGCCGTGGCGCCCCTCGTCATCAGTCGCACGTCGCCGGCCGGAGCCTTCGTCCCGTTCGGGATCGGCTGCACGCTCGTGGTACTCGTTGCGTACGCGGCGATTCGCCGACTGGACCAGCGCGCTGTGCTTCGCCCGGTCGAGGTCGACCTGCTGCGGAAGGTTCCGTTCCTGGCCGTGCTTCCCGTCTACGAACTGGAGCGACTGGCCCAGCACACATCCTGGCGCGACGTGGTCGCGGGCGAGCAGGTGATCCGCCAGGGCGAGTCCGGCGACGCCTTCTTCGTCGTCGCAGACGGGGAGTTCGCCGTGACGGTCGACGGCCAGACCGTGTCGGGCACGCTGGGCCCCGGTTCGGGCTTCGGCGAAGTCGCGCTCCTCCGGGCGGTGCCCCGTACGGCAACGGTCTCAGCCCTCACTCCGGGACGACTCCTGCAGGTCGGGTCCGACGACTTCCTCGCGGCGGTCACGGGAAGCGTGGACGGGCATGCCATCGCCCACGAGATCAGCGACGCCTACGATCGACGCAGCGCCTCGCTCGACGACTGACGAACGGTCGATCGACGACAGACTTCCAGCGGGCGACGGCCGAGCCTGCGCCCTACCATCGATGTGCGAGGGGGTGGCCGTGCGGGTGTCGTCGCTGCTGCCGCCGGTGCGCACAGCCGCGGAAGGAACGCCGGCCCAGCGCGACCGCATCATCGACGCCGTCCGGGGCGTGTCGCTGTTCGTCGTCGTCTTCGGGCACCTGCTCATGGCCGTCGTCTACTGGCCGGCCGAGGGCGACGTGCGCATCGGCAACCTCATGGCGTCGTACCCGGCGCTGCAGTACCTCACGTGGCTGCTGCAGGTCATGCCGCTGTTCTTCGCGTTCGGCGGTGCCTCGAGCGTCATCGCCTGGCGCAAGGCCGACGCGGGCGACGTCCTCTACTCGTCGTGGATGTGGGGTCGGGTGCGCCGGCTGCTGCGCCCGGTGCTCGTCTACCTGGCGATCATGGCCGTGTTCGGGGCGGTGATGACCCTGTTCGTCGGACCCCAGCTCGATCCGCTGCTCGCCATCATCAACGGCCCGCTGTGGTTCCTCGGCGTCTACACGATCACGCTGCTGTTCCTGCCGGTCATGTGGTGGGTCCACCAGAAGAACCGGGCCATCGCCTTCGTCGTGCTGGTGCCGCTCGCGGTCCTGGACTCCGTCGGCGTGACCATCCTGGGCTGGCCGGTGTGGGTCGGCTTCCTCAACTTCATCCTCTGCTGGGTGGCGATCCAGCAGCTCGGGTTCTTCTGGGCCGAGGAGACGCGGCTGCGCACGTGGGTGACGGTGGCTGTCACGTCGCTGGTCGTCAACGTGGCCCTCGTCTACTACGGACCCTGGCCGATGAGCCTGGTCGGGCTGCCCGGCGACGTCCTCGACTACGACCAGCTCTCCCTCGGCGGCTGGACCGTGAGCGTGCCGGGCTTCCATGGCGAGTACTCGAACATGTCGCCGCCCAGCGTGATCCTGCTGCTGCACGGCTTCACGCTGGTGTCGCTCGTCTTCATCGCCCGACGCCCGCTCGCCCGACTGCTGCAGCGCCCTCGCGTGTGGCTGGTCACCACGTTCATGATGATGACGTCGATGAGCCTGTACATCTGGCACCTGCTTGCCATCGTGCTCTCGCTGACGACCCTGCGCTTCCTCGGATTCCCGCCGCCGACCCGCCTGGACGCCCTCGGCTTCCCCGAGCCGACGGACACCGGCACGTACGCGCTGTGGTTCCTCGCCTTCCTCGGGGTGTTCCTGATCTACCTCGCGATCCTCGTCCTGCTCACGTGGTCGACGCAGTACCGGCCGCTGCCGGTGTGGGACTCCCCGCCCCGCCACAGCCTGCTGCCGGGCTCGGCCCCCGGCTGGCTGTACGTCGCGCTGGTCGTGGTGTCCGGCGTCATGGTCGGCTTCGGGATCCTCGTGGTCGCGCTCATCGGCTTCGCCGGCTTCCCGACCAGCAACGCCGAATGGGCCGGCATGACCCTCAACGCGACGGTCGGGATCGGGCTCCTCCTGGGCGGCTCCGCGCTGATGCGCTCACTGACCCGGCAGGAGCTCCCGAACGTTGTCTAGATAACCATTGCCGCCGGGCACCGGCTCCCTTACCGTGGCCTCGTGACGACAACCCTCCCCCACGTCGACCCGCACACGGACGCGTTCTACCAGAACCCGTTCCCCACCTACGCCATGCTGCGCGAGAGCGCCCCGGTGTACGAGATCCCGGACCAGCCGGGCCTGTACTTCGTGACCACGTGGGCCCTGGTCCGCGAGGCGCTGCTCGATCCCGCGCGCTACTCCAACGTCCTGCCGCCGGCCCGCCGCGACCTGCCCCCCGAGGAGATCCGCGAGGAGATCGCCGCCATCCGCGCGCAGGGCTACCCGTACACGCCGGCTCTGGGCAACAACGACGCACCGAAGCACACCCGCTACCGCAAGCTGATCAACCGCGCCTTCACGCCCCGGGCGATCGCGTGGATGGAGCCGCTCGTCGACGAGGTCGCGGACCAGCTGGCCGGCGGACTGGTCGACGGCGAGACGATCGATGCGATGGAGCGGATCACGATCCCGCTGCCCGTGTGGGCGATCATGCGCATCCTCGGCATCGAGGACCGGTACCGCGACGACCTGCGCCGCTGGTCGGACTCCTCCAACGCGTCCCTGGGCGGCAAGCTCACGGCCGAGCGGTGGCTCGAGGTCGAGCGCGACATCCTCGAGTTCCAGCAGGTGATCTGCCAGATCCTCGACGACACGCGCGCGAACCCGCGGGAGGACCTGCTGTCCACGCTCGTGGGGGCCGAGGAGGGCGAGGTCCCGCTCACCAACCAGGAGCTCGTCTGGCTCGTGCGCGAGCTGATCGTCGCGGGCAACGAGACGACCATCCGCGCGCTCGCCGACATCCTGGTCAACATCGACGACCTGCGCGCCGAGGACCCCGCCATCTGGGACCGCCTGCGCGACGACCCGGCGCTGCGCCTGCGGGTCGTCGAGGAGGGCATCCGACTGGCGTCTCCCGTCATGGGACTGTGGCGCGTCACCACCTGCGACGTGGAGCTCGGAGGCGTCTCGATCCCGCAGGGCAGCACCGTGTTCCTGGCCTACAGCTCCGCCAACCGTGACAGCTCGGTGTTCGACGACCCGGACGCCTTCGACCCCAGTCGTCCGAACGTCAAGGACCACCTGGCCTTCGGCTACGGGATCCATGTCTGCGTCGGTGCGCCACTGGCGCGCATCGAGGCGTCGTCGGCCCTGCGCGCCCTCGCGGAGAACGTCACCGCGCTCGAGGTCGTCGACCGTGACGCCCTGCGCCGCGGTCCGAGCTACGGCCTGCGCGGGTTCACCGGACTGCCCGTCCGCGTGCACCGTCGTCCCGTCGCATGACCCCCGACGAGGTGGTCACGGCCCTCATCGACGCCTGCGTCGCGCGTGACCTCGATGCGGCCTGCGCGCTGGTGACGGACGACATCGAGTACGACAACGTCCCGATCGGAAAGGTGTTCGGGCCGGAGGGCGTGCGCTCGGTCCTGTCGGCCGGGGTCATGGCCGAGGCGGACGAGATCGACTGGGTCACGCATCGTCAGGTGGCCGACGGGAACACCGTCATGAACGAGCGGACCGATCGGTTCCTCGTGCGGGGAACGTGGCTGGAGATCCCGATCGGCGCCGTCTTCGAGGTCACCGACGGTCGAGTCAGCCTGTGGCGCGACTACTTCGACCTCGGCATGTACCGCAAGCAGCGCGAGGCCGCCTTCCCCTCCTAGCCGCTGGTCCCCGCGGACCCCGGCTCAGGAGTCGAGCTCGGCCAGGTCGTCAGGGGCATCGGCGGCGCACGCGCGCAGGGCTTCCAGCGGGACGTGCTGCAGTGCCGCCTCGTTCGTCGCCCGCAGCAGCACGGGCGCGGCGACTCCGGCCTCATAGGCCTGCAGCCACCGATCGGCGCAGACGCCCCAGTGGTCGCCGGGCTGCAGTCCGGGGAAGCCGTACTGCGGCATCGGCGTCGAGAGGTCGTTGCCGACCGACTGCTGGTGCGCGAGGAAGTCGGGCGTCACGACAGCGCAGACCGTGTGCGAGCCGACGTCCTCGGGACCGGTGGTGCAGTACCCGTCGCGGTAGAAGCCGGTCATCGGATCGACACCGCACACCTCGAGGGGCGCGCCGAGCACGTTGAGCTGGGGCTGCTCGTCCATGTGGCCACTCTACGAGCCCGCACGAGGCTCGGCATCGGCTCGCGTGGACACGGATTTCGGGCGTGGCTAGCGTGGCAAGTCGTGGAAGAGGTCCCGACGCGTCACCGCGGTGGATCGTCCACCGCCTGGCGCATCGTCGCCGGAGCCGAGGTTGCGCTCGCCGCGGCCGTCATCCTCCTCGACCTGTTCCTGCCCACCATCGTGCTGCTGGTGCTGGTCGGGGCGTCGTTGCTCTACCACCGAGCGGGCCCCGCCTCCCTGGGGTTCCGAGCAGATCCCGCGACCGGCGCGGATGGCGGCGCAGGTGCTTGCCCTCGTCATCCTGTGGACGCTGCTGCAGGTGGGCCTCGTCATGCCGGTGCATCGAGCACCTCACCGGACAGCGGCAGGACATGTCCCCGTTCGACGGGCTCGAAGGCAATCTCCCGATGCTCGTGGCACTGCTGGCGCTGTCGTGGACCCTGGCAGCGCTCGGCGAGGAGACGGCCTACCGAGGCTTCCTCCTGACGCGAGCGCGCGAGGTGATGGGAACGGGACGGGCCGCGGTGCTCCTCGCGGTCGGCGTCTCGTCACTGCTCTTCGGGCTTGCCCACACCGAGCAGGGACTGGTCGGTGTGGCGCTGACCGCGCTGGACGCGGTGTTCTTCAGCGTGCTCCGACTGCACTACGGCACCCTCTGGGCGGCCGTCCTGGCCCACGGCTTCAACAACACCCTCGGCCTGACCGCGTTCTGGATCGTCGGTCCCATCTACGGCCTGTGGTGAGGCGCCCGACGCGGGCACCGGATCACACGCGATGCGGCTGGATGGCGTTCGCGGGCACGGTGCCCAGCCGTCCGGCCTGGAAGTCCTCGAACGCCTCCACGAGCTCGGCCTTGGAGCACATGACGAACGGGCCGTACGCCGCGACCGGCTCGCGCAGGGGCACGCCGCCGATGAGGAAGACCTCGAGGTTCGGCGACCGCGACTCCTGCGTCGCGTCGGCCTGGAGCACGACCGACTCACCCGCACCGAGCACGGCCAGCTGACCTCCGCGCAGGGGCCGGCGCTCGAATCCGACCGTGCCGCTGCCGGACAGGGCGTACGCGAGGGCGTTGAACTCGCTGGGCCAGGGCAGGACGAGCTGAGCACCCGGCGCCACGGTGATGTGGGTGATCGCCAGCGGCGTGTGCGAGATGCCCGGCCCCGCATGCCCGTCGACGCTGCCCGCGAGGACGCGCACGAGCGAGCCGCCGTCGGCCGAGGTCAGCAGCCGCAGGTCGCGGCTCTGCAGGTCCTGGTACTGGGGCGCGATGCGCTTCTTCGCGCGCGGCAGGTTGATCCACAGCTGCAGGCCGTGGAACAGGCCGCCGGACTCCACGAGGGCCGCCGGGGGCGTCTCGATGTGGAGGATGCCGTCACCCGCGGTCATGTACTGGGTGCCACCGCTGCCGATGGTGCCGCCGCCGCCGTTGGAGTCCTGGTGGATGAACTCCCCGTCGATGAGGTACGTGAAGGTCTCGAAGCCACGATGCGGGTGCCACGGGGTGCCCTTGGGCTCCCCTGCTGCGTACTCGACCTCGCCCATCTGGTCCATGTGGATGAAGGGGTCGAGCGTCTCCATCGGGACGCCGGCGAAGGCGCGGTGGACCGGGAAGCCCTCACCCTCGAAACCCATCGGCGCGGTGGTGACGGACGTGACGGACCGGCCCGTCGTCTCGGGGAGCTCGGTGACGCGCGGCAGGGTCAGGGTGTCGGCGGTGACAGCAGGCATGGTTCCTCCTCAGGACGATCTACTTTACCATTCAACTACTACGCGCCGCCAGTCATTCCCGGAGCAGGGCGCTCACGCAGGCCTGCGCGCGAGGGTGTGTCGGACCGGCTGGTCGAAGGTGATCGACCCGTCGGCCGCCGCGTGCGCCGCGACCCGGCGCTCGGCCTCGGCGCGCACCTGCGGTCGCTCCGCCTCCGGCACCGACAGCCACATGGCCCGCTGGCCGGTCGACCACGTGAAGTCGTGCCACTGCTCGACGCTGGCGAACCGGACGGCCACCGTCGCCGGCACCGACCGCACCTCGGCGTACCCCGCGTCGCCGACGAGTCGGTCCATGCCCTCGTCGCTGGCGAAGGGCCCCGCGCCGCCGCTGGTGCGCGCGTCCCGCATCGCGGGCGGCAGGTGGGGGGTGAAGACGTCGTCGACGTGACGCCAGCGCTCGTCCATCGGGCCGAACGTGGTGATGCCGAGGCGGCCGCCTGGGACGAGGAGGTCGCGCCACGCCGCCAGCGCCGCCGCCGGATCGGGCAGGAAGAACAGGACCAGCGAGGAGGCGATCACGTCGAAGGGACCATCGGGCACCTCACGGGCTCTGAGCATCGGCCACCTCGACCTCGCACGTTCGTCAGGCCGGCGGCCGCAGCAGCCTCCCGCGTGAGGCGGACCATCTCGGGCGACAGGTCGACGCCCACGACCCGGCCCTCGGCGCCGACCTGCTGCGCTGCCGGGATGGTGACGGCGCCGCGCCCGCAGCCGACGTCCAGCATGCGCTCGCCCGGGCGAGGGGCGAGGTGCTCGAGGAGCCCCGCCGCGATGGGGCGGAAGAAGTCGACGCCCACGTCGTCGTACGTGAGCGAGACGGCGTCGAAGAGCGCTGCCGTCCGCGCCGTCTGCTCGGACGGAGAGGCCACGTCCGGAGTGTGGCACGCACGAGCGTCGATCGCACCAGACTCAGGCGGCCGAGCGCTCCCGGATGAAGGCGCTCGAACTGGCGTTGAACATGAGCCACAGCACGACGAGGTCGACCACCACGGTGAGCGCGGCGCGCAGGAGGTAGCCCTGGAAGAGGTAGGCCATGCCGCCGACCAGGCTGATGAGGACGAGCACGGTGATGACGATGCGCGCCCAGCTGCGGCCGCGGAACAGATAGATGCCGACCATCACGCGCACGAACGCCAGGGCCAGCAGCAGTGCCCCTGCGACGAAGACGCCGACGACGACGAAGTGCCCCGACACGTCGACGATCCCCTGGTTGACCAGGGCGGCCTCGACCTGGTCTGCCACACCCTCCGTCGACATCGCGAACGCCGCGACGATGAGGTCCAGCCCGGAGATGACGGCCACGACGGCCGCGACCCACTGCAGCGCGACCGCGATGGTCAGCGTGACGGGGCGAGCCATGCCGCCCACGCTACTCGTCACGCGTGCGCTACTCGTCTCGCTCGACGAACTGGTCGGGCTCGGAATCACCGATGATGCGGGCGATCTGGGGCACCACGAGCGCCCAGGTGATGAGGTGCATGACGACCAGCAGGATGCGGGTCGGCCAGTCGACCGACTCGCGGCTGGCGCAGCGGCCACACCATGGAGCCGAGCGCGATCGACGGTGCCGGCCCAGAAGACCAGCCGACCGGCGTGGTGCCTGCCGCGCACGAGCGAGGCCAGCAGGGCGCCGCCGAAGGCGAAGGCCAGGGGCAGGACGAGGACGACGATCCAGGGCACCTCGCAGCGGTCCGCCGCTCGGGCATCCCCACCAGGGCGAACGGCACGCCGGTCAGGCGGCCGATGCCGTAGACCACCAGGCACAGCAGGCTGGACCACCCGCCGGTGACCCCGGCGGCGTACATGAGCTCGCGCATCGAGGGGCTGGCGGACGCCGGCGGACCCACCGGTGTCTTGGAGCCCAGCCACGGCGACGTCATGGGGGCCATTCTTCCCACCTCCGGCCCCTCCACGGCGCCACGGGGCGAATTCCGGCCGCCGGGATGGGCACTTGCGTAAGTTACCGGTCAGTAGCATCATGGGGTTACTGGCCGGTAACAACGGAGGTACGACCATGCCCCACTACAAGAGCAACCTGCGCGACCTCGAGTTCAACCTGTTCGAGGTCTTCGGTGCGGGCGACCGCATGGGCGCCGGCCCGTACCACGAGATGGACGTCGACACGGCGCGCCACGTGCTGCGCGAGGTCGAGCGCCTGGCCTCCGGCCCGCTCGCCGAGCCGTTCGCCGACGCCGACCGGAACCCGCCGGTCTACGACCCGGCGACGAAGTCCGTCACGATGCCCGAGGGCTTCAAGGAGTCCTACCAGGCCCTCATGGACTCCGAGTGGTGGCGGCTGGACCTGCCCGAGCACCTCGGCGGCACCGGCGCACCCCCGTCGCTGCGATGGGCGGCCAGCGAGATGCTGCTCGGCAGCAACCCGGCCGCGTTCATGTTCATGTCCGGACCCGGGTTCGCCTCGATCCTGGACCACCTCGGCAATGCCGACCAGAAGCGCTGGGCCGAGCTGATCATCGACAAGCGGTGGGGCGCCACGATGGTCCTGACCGAGCCCGACGCCGGCTCCGACGTCGGCGCCGGCCGCGCGCGTGCCTACGACAACGGCGACGGCACGTGGCGCATCGAGGGCGTCAAGCGCTTCATCACGTCCGGCGAGCACGACATGGCCGACAACATCGTGCACCTGGTTCTGGCTCGCCCCGAAGGCGCCGGGCCCGGCACCAAGGGCCTGTCGCTCTTCGTCGTCCCCAAGTACTTCGTCGACCTCGAGACCGGTGAGCTCCTCGGGCGCAACGGCGTCTACGCCACCAACGTCGAGAAGAAGATGGGCCTGAAGGTCTCCACGACCTGCGAGCTCACCTTCGGCGAGAACGAGCCGGCGATCGGCTGGCTCGTCGGCGACGTGCACGACGGCATCGCGCAGATGTTCAAGGTCATCGAGTACGCGCGCATGATGGTCGGCACCAAGGCCATCGCCACCCTGTCCACCGGCTACCTGAACGCCCTCGAGTACGCCAAGAGCCGCGTCCAGGGCGCCGACCTGACCCGTCAGACCGACAAGGCCGCGCCGCGCGTGACGATCACGCATCACCCCGACGTCCGGCGCAGCCTGATGCTGCAGAAGTCGTACGCCGAGGGCATGCGCGCGCTCATCGCCTACACGGCGTACTGGCAGGACATGATCGAGCTGGCCGAGGCCGGGGACACGGAGATCGACCTCGACATGGCCGAGCGCATGAACGACCTGCTGCTGCCGGTCGTCAAGGGCGTGGGCTCCGAGCGGTCGTACGAGATGCTCGCCGTCGGCCTGCAGACCTTCGGCGGATCCGGCTTCCTGCAGGACTACCCGCTCGAGCAGTACATCCGCGACGCCAAGATCGACACCCTCTACGAGGGCACCACCGCGATCCAGGGCCTGGACTTCTTCTTCCGGAAGATGGTCAGGGACCAGTTCAAGTCGATCTTCAACCTGGCCGCTCAGATCACCGAGACCGTCAAGGGCGACGAGGGCTCCGGCCGGCTGGCCGCCGAGCGCGAGCTGCTCGGCAAGGCGCTCGAGGACGTCCAGGGCATCGTCGGCGTCCTCGGCACCTGGGCGATGGCCTCGCAGGAGGACTCCCGCGAGATCTACAAGGTGGGCCTGAACACCACCCGCCTGCTCATGGCCACCGGCGACCTCATCATCGGCTGGCTGCTGCTGCGCCAGGCAGAGGTGGCGACGAAGGCGCTGGCGGCCGGGCCGTCCGAGCGCGACCGGGTCTTCTACGAGGGCAAGGTCGAGACAGCTCGCTGGTTCGCGCGCAACCGGCTTCCCCTGCTGGCCGCCGAGCGGGCCGTGGCCGAGGCCACCACGCTCGACGTCATGGACCTGCCCGAAGAGGCCTTCTAGCCAACCGCCGTTCCGAGGGTCGTACGCTCACTCCGTGAAGCGTGCGGCCCTCGGCTCGTCCCTGGCGATGATGCTGGTGCTGCTCGTGGGCCTGGCGCCAGCCGCTGTCGCCCACACCGAGCTCATCCTCAGCACGCCGGAGAACGGCGCCGTCCTCGACGCCGTCCCGGCCGAGGTCGTCCTCACCTTCAGCGAGCCGCTCATCGCTGACGCCGTCACGATCTCGGTCGCTGACAGCGCCGGACTCGTCATCCGCGTCGCCGATCCCGTGGTCGACGGCTCCGACGTCACGTTCGCCTGGCCCCCGGGGCTGCAGGGGTCCGCGTTCGACGTGAACTACCGCGTCGTGTCGCAGGATGGACACCCGGTCAGCGGGCAGATCAGCTTCACGACGACCGCGGCCGAGGTGCCGTCCTCGGCGCCGCCGGTGTCCACCTCCCCTCTGCCCCCGTCCGCCATCCCCTCGCCCGCCGCCGAGACCACCGGTGAGAGCGGCCCGGCCATCGCCGCCATCGTCGCGGGCCTGGCGGTCGGGATCGCCGTCGGCGGCCTGTTCCTGCTGCGCGGGCGTCGCAGCCCGACGCCGTGACCACCACCCGGCCGGCTGCAGCGCTCACGAGCGCACCCCTGGCACTCGTCGGCGTCGCCCTGGTCGCCCTCGCCGTGGTCGCCACGGCCGTCGGGATGGTCGTGGCCGGCGGCGCGTACGAGCCGGCGCTGCCCGGACTGCCCGACCCCGGCGCCACCGTCGGCTGGGGGACGCCCGTCGTCCGCCTGCTCACCGACCTCGCCGCGGTCGCGACGGTCGGCTGGCTGCTCGCGGCCACCGTCCTCGACCCGTCCAGCAAGGACGGCACCGTCTCGCGCAGCGGTCGTCGCGACCTGCACTACGCCGCCATCGCCGCGGCCGTCTGGGCCGTTCTTGCCGTCGTGCAGCTGTTCCTCGAGCTGGGCAACGTCCTCGGGCTGACCCTGGCAGAGGCGCTGTCCCCGGACATCGTGTCCACCTACGCCAACGAGATCCCCGGGACGCGCGCGCTGCTGTTCATGGCCATCCTCGCGATCGTCGTGTGCATCGGGGCGGTGACCACGGCGACGACAGGAGCCGGAGCGGCCTGGCTGCTCGTCGCCCTGGCGGCCGCCGCCCTGCCGGCACTCGCGGGACACAGTTCGGGCCTCGGCGACCACGCCCTCGCCACCACCTCGGGCGTCGCGCACATCGTCGCCGCCGTGGTCTGGATGGGCGGTCTCCTCGCACTGGGCATGCATGCCGCCCGCCGCGACATGCCGCTGGAGCGCGCCGTCACCCGGTTCTCGACCATCGCCTTGGTGGCCATCGTCCTGCTGGCCGCCAGCGGTGCGGCCAACGCGTACACCCGACTCGACAGCCCGGCGCAGATCGTCACCACCGGCTACGGGCAGCTGCTGGTCACCAAGACCATGCTCATCGTCGCGCTCGGGGTGTTCGGCTGGATCCTGCGCACGCGCATCATCGGCACCCTCGGCTCGACCTCCCGCGGGTCAGTCTTCGCCCGGATCGCCGGCCTCGACCTGCTGGTGATGGCGATCGCCTTCGGACTCGGCGTGGCCCTGGCGTCCAGCGCCCCGCCGCGCACGGAGGTACTGCTGGCGACCTACGGCGAGAGCCTGCTCGGCTTCGCCTACCCCCCGGCGCCGACGACCCCGACCGTCGCACTGGGCTTCCACCTCGACCCGCTCTTCCTGACGGCGTCCCTGATCGCGGCGGCCCTGTACATCGCCGGCGTCGTGCGGCTCAGGCGCCGCGGGGACACGTGGCCGTGGCTGCGAACGGCGTCGTGGCTGGCCGGGATCGCCATCGTCATCTGGTGCACCAACGCCGGCATCTCGGTGTACGCGCAGGTGTCGGTCGGCCTGCACATGCTGCAGCACATGACCCTGACGATGCTCGGGCCGATCTTCCTGGTCCTGGGCGCTCCGGCGACGCTGGCACTGCGGGCGCTGAAGCCGGCCGTCGGCAACGAGCGCGGGCCACGCGAATGGCTCGTGTGGTTCCTGCACAGCTGGATCACCCGGCTGCTGACGAATCCGTTCTACGTCTTCTTCATCTACGTCATCGGCTTGTACGGGCTCTACATGACGCCGCTGTTCGGATTCCTCATGGGCAGCCACGTCGGCCATGTCGCGATGCAGCTGCACTTCATCGTGTCCGGCTACCTGTTCTACTGGGTGCTCATCGGGATCGACCCGAGGCCCAAGCCGCTTCCGTACTGGGGCCGGCTGCTGCATGCTGCTCCTGGCGCTGTCGGTGCACGGGTTCTTCGCCGTCGTGATCATGAGCGGAACCACGCCGATGGCCGTCGAGTGGTACGGCATCGTCCGGCCCGCCTGGGTGACCGACCCGCTGCGGGACACCCTCAACGGGGGCCAGGTGGCGTGGGGGCTGTCGGAGATCCCCAGCCTCATCGTGCTCATCGTCATCGCGGTGCAGTGGGCGCGCAGCGACGACCGCGAGGCCACGCGCACCGACCGGCAGGCCGACCGGGACGACGATGCCGAGCTGCGCGCGTACAACGAGCGACTGGCCGGCCTCTCCCGCCGCGACGGGACCCCGCCTCGTTGAGTGGGCGGTCGCGGCCCGGTGCGCGGCGTCCAGACGGGCCACGAGTGACCACTCGATGCGGAGGTGGTATACCCTAGGGGGTATGCGTACACGACTGCTCGCCCTCGGCACCGCCGTCCTCGCCACCGCCACCCTCGGCCTGGCCGGCTGCTCGTCCGCGCCGGACTCGGCACCTGCCTCCCCTGCGGCCGCCTCGGCCGTCGCCGCGCCGGCCGCGCCCCAGCGCGTCGATGCGGCCACCTTCGCGACCGTCACCGCGTCGCCCGGCGTGACCGTCATCGACGTGCGCACGCCTGAGGAGTTCGCCAGCGGCCACATCGACGGCGCGGTGAACATGAACGTCGAGGGCGCCGACTTCGCCAGCCAGCTCGCGGGGCTCGACCCTGCGGCCACCTACGCGGTGTACTGCCGCAGCGGCAACCGCTCGCAGGTCGCGGTCGCCGCGATGGCGCAGGCCGGCATCCCCGGCATCTACGAGCTCGAGTCGGGCATCGTCGGCTGGGAAGAGGCCGGGTACCCAGTCACCTCCTGACGCCTTCGTTGAGTGGGCGGCCCCGGCCCGACGCGCCGCGCCGACCGGGCCGCCAGCGACCACTCAACGAGGCGGGGGCTAGGCGAGCGGGTCGGGGCAGCGCCACACCACGTTGCGCACCTCCGGCGTGGAGTCCAGGTTCAGGCCGCGCAGCGAGCTCTCGCGCAACCGGTAGTCGTTGGCCGACAGCGCGCGCGACATCGAGGCGAGCGCCGCGGGATCGTCGAGGGCGTCCGCTGACCACTGCGCGGGTGCCTCGTGGTCCACGACGGTGCTGACGATCGCGATCTGAGGACGGCCCCCGTCCGTCACGCGCACGAACTCGAGGATGCGCGCCTGCTGCGGCCAGTCGATCAGCGACGACGTCGTGACCTCCCAGAAGCCGCGCTCGTCGTCGCCGTGCCGGCCGGCCGCGTGGAAGTGCACGTGCCCGGCGATCCACGCGATGACCGTGCCGCTGCCGAGGAGGAGATCGACGACCTCGTCGCCCAGCACCCGCGGCTCCGCGTCGCCCGGCGCGTAGTCGTTGACCAGCGTCGGGCTCGGGTGATGCGACGCGATGACGACGTAGCGGTCGGCGGCCTCCGCGAGCTGCTGCCGCAGCCACGCGAACTGCGTCACGCCCAGCGACCCCTGCCAGCCACCGTGCGGGTTGACCGTGTCGAGCGCGATGATCCGCAGCGGACCCACGTCGGTGACGAAGTACTTCGGCTCGCCCACCTCGCCGCGCGTCGTGCCCGCGAACTCGTCCGGCTCCAGCAGGTCGCGGGCCGCATCGGCGGCGACCGACACCCGGGGCGACGTCGCGTCGTGGACGTACCGTGCCGGGCCGACGCCCGCGATCGCGTCGGCCGTCAGCGCCGGCGTGGCGCCGTCCGGCAGCCCGACGATCCGCTCGCCGCCGACCGCCAGCGCGTGCAGGTCAGCATCCGGCGCGACCGTGCCCTGCAGCAGGCCGTCGTGGTTGCCGTGCACGCTGATCCACGGGAGGGCGAGCCCCGGCGAGTGCACGTCCCGGCGTGCCGCCTCGACCAGTCCGGGGATGGTCGGGTACCCGAAGATCCGGGTCGGCCGGTCGGGCTCGGTGCCGGCTGGGGGGCCGTCGGGATGCCAGTAGCGCTCGTCCCATGTCGCCGGGTCGGTCGCCCCCACCCACGAGCTGCGCGACGGGTCCCCGCTGCGCGGCGTGATCGTGCCGCCCTCGACGACGCCCTGGTACCACGCCAGCTCGTTGCGCTGCGCGTTGTCGGTCAGGTCGCCGGTAAGCAGGACGGCGTCGATCGGCGCCCCCGTCGTCGGCGCGCTTGTCCAGCCGTTCACCGTCCGCACCATCGTCGTGGCCACCTGCACGGTGAACGCCTCCTGCGGGCGGTACGTGCCGATGTCGCCGAGCTCGTCGCGGAAGGCGGAGTCGGGATCGCTGTACCGGTCGAGGTACTCCAGTCGGGCCGTGGACTCGGCGTCGCACACGTGCAGGTCGGACAGGTGCCACAGGCAGGCCAGCACCTCGCCCGATGGCACGGCGTGCTGGTATCCCTCACCATCGGCGGCGACGAGGTCACGCCACCCGCCGGCCACCGCCTCGCCACGCGTGACGGTCGAGCTGGTGGTGTCCCCGGGACGGTCCTGCGGAGCCACCACCTACTGCTCCTCCCCGATGAGCACGACCTCGGCCACGTCGTCGCGCAGCCTGATCCGCACCTGCTGCCCGGCGGCGAGCCCAGCGGCGTCGGCGCTGATGATGTCGGCGAACACCCGGCCGTACACCGCATCCTCGGCGATCACGCGGGTCATCGGTCCCAGGAAGGAGACCGAGATGACGTGCGCACCACCGTCGGCTGCGGGGTCGAGGGCCAGCTGCTCGGGCCGGATGGCTGCGACGTCGGAGGCGTCCTGGTGCCCCTCGCGGCTGCCGGGGACGGTGCGGCCCAGGACCTGCCACCGCCCGTCGGACTGCCCCACCGCGGCCATCTTGTTGACGGTGCCGATGAAGCCGGCGACGAAGGCGTTCGCCGGGTTCTCGTAGAGCTCGCGCGGAGGTGCCAGCTGCTCGAGTCGCCCGTTGCTCATCACGCCGACCCGATCGGCGATGGCCAGCGCCTCGTGCTGGTCGTGCGTCACGAAGACGGTGGTCACGCCGATCTCCAGCTGCAGGCGCCGGATCTCGTCGCGCAGCGTCTCGCGCACCTTGGCGTCCAGTGCCGACAGCGGCTCGTCGAGGAGCAGCACCCGCGGCGACGTCGCGATCGCGCGGGCCAGCGCGACGCGCTGCTTCTGGCCGCCGGACATCTGGTGCGGGTACTTGTCGGCGTGCTCCTGGAGCCGGGTGACCTCGATCATGCGGTCGATGACCTCGGTGCGCTCGGACGGCGAGCGCTTCTGGACCTTCAGTCCGAAGTCGATGTTCTGGCGGGCGGTCATGTTGGGGAACAGGCTGTAGTCCTGGAACACCATGCCGAACTGGCGCTTCTCCGGCGGGTCGTTGACGACGTCGCGACCCTCGATGACGACGGTGCCGGCATCGGCCTTCTCGAAGCCGGCGAGGATGCGCAGGGCCGTGGTCTTGCCGCACCCGCTCGGGCCCAGGAGGCAGACGAGCTCACCCGAGGCGATGCTCAGGGTGAAGTCCTCCAGCGCCACCGACTCGCCGAAGGCCTTCCGGATGCCGGTCATGTTGACAGTCGTCACAGGTGCGCTCCTACAGGCCAGTGGTCTGGACGTTGAGGCCGCGGCGGCGCAGCGAGCGCACGACGAGACCGAGGCTCAGGGCGGTCAGGACCATGACGAACAGCGCGAGGGCGAGTCCGCCGCGCGGATCGCCGCGCTGGTAGTTGACCATCTCCGTCGGCAGGGTCGCCTTCAGCAGCAGCGAGGCGAAGGCGAACTCGCCAAGCACCATCGCGGCGGTCAGGCCGGACGCGGCGACCATCGACGCCCTCATGTTGGGCAGCAGGACGCGGAAGATGATCGTGCCCAGGCCGGCCCCCATGCTGCGGGCCGCCTCGTACAGCGTGCGCGCGTTGATCGCCTGCAGGCCGGCGTCGAGCGCCCGGTAGGTGAACGGCATGGCCCAGAGGGCGTAGAAGGGGACGAGGCTGAAGACGCTCGCGAGGAACCATGGGACCGTGGCCCGGAAGGTGGCCGCCACGCCGACGACCAGGGCGATCGGCGGGATGACCCAGGGCAGCAGGGTGAACGCGGTGAGGTAGGGGCGCAGCTGCGGGCTGCGCACCTCCGTCACGATCGACAGCGGCACCAGCAGCGCCAGGTTGAGGACGATCGCGAACACCACGAGCAGCAGGCTGGTCTTGGCCGCCGACAGGATCTGCGGGTCCGTCAGGGCGGTCCAGAGCCCCGACATGGACCAGCCGGTGAAGATCTTGTCCGGCGTCAGCAGCGCCGTCGGGACGTTCTGGAACGCGAACCGCGCCATCGCGAGCATCGGCACGATGAAGTACAGCGCGACCAGGATGAGGAAGCCCCACTTCACCAGCGACGTCACGCGCGACCGGGTGCTGCGCCGGAAGGCCGTCGCCGGGGACGGCGTCGACGAGACCTCCCCGTGCCCGGGGGCCAGCGCGGTTACCGACTCCATGCTCATGAGTTGGTCCACTTCAGGGTGCGGCGCTGCAGCAGCGTCATGACCAGCAGGCTCGTCAGCAGCAGGGCGATGACCCACGCGACGATGGCGTTGCCGAGGTCCTCCTCGCCGGTGATGACGTTGCCCTGCAGGAGGAAGCGAATCTGGAGCGGCACGAGTGCGCCACCGGGGTTCAGCACGTATGCCGTGGCGTACGCGGTGAAGGAGTTGACGAACAGCAGGAGCATGCCGCCCAGTGCCGCGGGCGTCAGGATCGGCACGCCGACCGTGCGCCAGTAGCGCGCCGGCGTGGCGCCCATGATGGCCGCCGCCTCGCGCCAGGTGTCCTTGAGCCCGACGACGGCGGGCATCATGACCAGGAACATGAGCGGGATCTGGAAGTACAGGTAGACCACGACCAGACCCCAGAACCCCGTCGGCGAGACGCCCATGCCGCGCAGGTCCACGCCGATGTTCATGAGCAGCTTGGTCAGGATCCCCTGCGCGCCGATCGTCGCGATGAACGCGAACGCCAGCGGAACGCCGCCCAGCTGCGAGGCCACCGCGGACCAGGAGTCCAGGGTCGAGTGCAGCCACCGCGGGCGCTCGAGGCTCTTGATGGTCAGCGCGAGGAGGATGCCGACCGCGCCGCCGATGAACGCGCTGGTGGCGGAGATGGCGATCGAGTTCACGAAGCCGTCGCGGTAGGTGCCCGACAGCGCGCGCTGCAGGGCGTCGGTGCCGAGGGTGCCCCCGGGGGTCAGTGCCTTGTAGAGCACCACGACGGTCGGGTAGACGAGGAAGAGCCCGACGAAGGCGGCGAACGGAAGCACCACGATGAGCCCTAGCCGGTTCTCCCGGCGGAACAGGGACCGCACGCTCACCTCGCTCTCGAAGCTCTCGGCGACAGGCTATTGCGGGACGGGGCGCATGGGTGGGGCGTCGACCGAATCGGCCGACGCCCCACCTGCGGAGAGTGCTTCTACTGGTCGGCGACCATCGGGCCCCAGTTCTCGGTGAGCTGGGCCTTCATGGCCTCGGTCTGCTCAGCGGTGGGGAACGTGATCTGCGAGATCAGGTCGGCCGGAGGCAGGTTCGCCTTCATGTCGTCGGTGATCACGCCGGCAGCGTCCATCGCCGCGTAGCGGGCCGGGATGGCCCCACCCTCGAGGTAGCCCAGAGCGCCGGCGTCACCGGTGATGTGCTCCATCCACAGCCGCGCCGCGCACGGGTGGACCGCGTCGGACACGACCGACTGGGCGTAGTACGACCCGTACAGCCCGTCGGCGGGGATCACGGTGTTGAACGTGAAGCCGGCCTCCTCGAGCTTGGGGATGATCCCCGGGAAGTTGTACGACCAGTCGAGGGCGATCGGCACGTCGCCGGACAGCAGCGCCGCCTCGGTGACGTCGATGACCTGGAGGTTGCCCGACTGCTTCAGCTCGGAGAAGTACTCGATGCCCGGCATGATGTCGTCGAACGAGCCGCCGTTCGCCAGCGAAGCGGCGATGACGGCGGCGAAGGCCGCACCCGCCTCGCGCGGATCACCGTTGAGCGTGACCTGGCCGGCGTACTCGGGCTTCTTGAGGTCGGCCCACGTCTGCGGCGCGTTCGGGACGAGCGTCCCGTTGCTGCCGATCGACATGATCCCGTAGTAGGAGCCGATCCAGTTGCCGTCAGCGTCCTTGAGAGCGTCGGGGATCTCGTCCCAGTTGGTGGTCTTGTACGGCTCGATCAGGCCGTCGGCCATCGCCTGCGCGGTGAAGGACGGGCCGATGTCGATGGAGTCGGGCTTGTCGGGCTGTCCGGCCAGCGTCGTGATGGCGGTGAGCTCGTCCGCCGACGAGGCGTCCGGGTTCGCTACCGGGGCCTCGAGGCCGTACGTGTCGCGGAACGACTTCAGGATGCCGCCGTAGTTCGCCCACGTGTCCGGGAGGGCGATCAGGTTGACGTTGCCCTCCTCCTTGGCCTTGGCCGCGATCTCGTCGACCGTGGTGCCGCACATCGTGTCGTCCGCCGCCATGGTGGCGTCGGCGCTGGCGGCGGAGCTGGCCGCCGCACTGGCCGCGGCTGAGGTCTCGCTGCTCGTGCTGCTCGACGAGCAGGCGGCGACCAGCGACGCGGTCAGCAGGACCGGGACGACTAGTAGTGACTTGCGCATGCGCAATTCCTCTCAATAGGAGACAGCGCCAACGTAGCGACGGTCCGGTGTCCGATGCCTGTTCCTGCACCAACCGATGACAAACAGTTACCCAACGTCCGGTGACCCGGTGCTCGCCAGCGGCCCCTCGGGCGCTTACCGTGGACGGATGCCGTGGCACGTCCGTCCCATTCGCCCCATACGTCGCATTCTCGCGGCCGGGGTGGCGCTGGCCGTCCTGGTCGGAACCCCCCTTCTCGCCGGGCCGCCGGCGCAGGCCGGAGTGCCGCCGCACCACCCGTCCCGGCTGGCCCACGTGGGCAACGCCGGACAGGTCATCGTCGTGACCGCCCCCACCTCGACCACGAGCCACGGCACGCTGCGGGCCTACGAGCGTGACGGTGAGGGTGGCTGGCGCGAGGTCGTCGGAGCCACCCCCGCCCGGCTCGGCTGGTCCGGCCTCGCCCTCGCGGCGGACAGGCGTCAGGGCACCGGCAAGACCCCGGCCGGCACGTTCGCCATCCCGCGGGCCTTCGGTCGGCTGGCCGACCCCGGCACCGCGCTGCCCTACCGGCAGTTCGACCGCAACGACGCATGGACCTACAACCCACGCCGCCCGGCGACGTACAACATCTTCCAGACCGTCGACACCCCCTGGAGCAGCTACGGGAGCTACGTCGAGCGCCTGTGGACCTACGGCGCGCAGTACCGCTACGTGGCCGTGCTCGACTACAACCTCCCCGACGGCCCGATCCGGGCAGGCGCCGACGGCGTGCGTCGCACCGCGAACCCCGCGAACACCAAGGCCGGCGGCGGGATCTTCCTGCACGTCACCAACGGCAAGGTGACCGCCGGCTGCGTCGCGATCCCCCAGGGCGTGATGCGCGACGTGCTGACCTGGCTCGACCCGCGCCGCGACCCGGTCATCGTGATCGGCACCGAGGCGAACATCGACCGCATGTAGCGATGACCGCTAGTGGATGCGGATGTCGTCCAGGACCGGGAACTGCTCACGCCACCGCGCGCTCGCGTCCGGATCGACGTCGACCACCAGCACCTCGGCGCCCGATCCGGCCCGCGCCACCACGACCCCCTGGGGATCCACCACCACCGAGCGGCCACCGAGCTCCATGTCCAGCTGGGATCCGACCTCGTTGCAGGCGATGAACCATGCCTGGTTCTCGATCGCCCGGGCCCGCGTGAGCACGTCCCAGTGCTCGATGCGCGGGGTCGGCCAGCCGGAGGTGAGCAGGAAGGCGGTGGCACCGGCGTCGGTGAGCGCGCGGAACAGCTCCGGGAACCGCAGGTCGTAGCAGGTGGCCAGGCCGGTGGGGCCGAGCGGCGTCTCGACGACGACGAGCTCCTCGCCGCCGCTCATGAGCACCGTCTCCCCGCCGTCGAAGCCGAACAGGTGCACCTTGCGGTAGCTCGCCACCAGCTCGCCGTCCGGCGCGAACAGCACGCTGGTGTTGAAGTGCTCGCCGGTGGCGGTCACCTCGCAGAAGGACCCTCCGTGCAGCCAGATGCCGTGCTCGGCGGCGAGCCCCGCCAGCGACGTGACGAGCGGGCCGTCGATCGGCTGGGCGTGCTCCCGGGCCGCATCGACGTCGAAGGCGCCCACATGCCAGAGCTCGGGCAGCAGCACCATGTCGAGGTCCGCCGCGACCTCGTCGATCAGCCGCAGCCCGCGGGTGACCCGGTGGGCGACCGGCTCCGACGTCGAGCAGTCGAGCTGGACGAGGCCCACGCGCACGGTCATGGACGTGACTCTACGACTCCCACTCGGGCCGCTCGGCGATTACGGTGCAGGCATGGACAGCGCCGCCACTGACCCCACCGTCCCCGAGCTCATCGACATCTGGGAGGAGGCGCTGCGCTCGGTCATCGCCGTGTGCGAGCCGCTCACCGACGCACAGTGGCGCGCCCAGTCGCCCTGCCCGGGGTGGTCCGTGGCCGACGTCGTGGCGCACACCGTCGACATCGAGCAGGTCCTCGCCGGGAGCCCCCGCCCCGACCATGTCCCGGACTGGGACGCGGCGTCGCATGTGACCGGCGACTTCAACCGGTTCACCGAGGTGGGCGTGGACTACCGCCGCTCCCAGCCCAAGGACGCGGTCCTCGCCGAGCTCGCCGACACGATGGCGGTGCGACGCGCGCAGCTCGATGCCGTGCCCGAGGGAGTGCCGGTCGTTGGACCGTTGGGCAACGAGACGAGCCTCGAGCGCCTGCTCCGCGTCCGGACCTTCGACGTGTGGGTGCACGAGCAGGACATCCGTGCGGCCGTGGGCGCCGACGGCGACTGGGACACCAAGCCGGCCCTCATCGCCTTCCAGCAGATGACCCGCGCCGTCCCCGTGATCTGGGCGCGCGACGTGAAGGCTCCCGCCGGCTCCGTCGTCAGCATCCGCGTCACTGGTCCCGGCATCACCGGCGAGGTCCACGCGCGCGTGGACGAGGACGGGCACGGTCACGCCGTCGAGCCGGTGGGCGACCCCGACGTCGCCCTCACCGCGTCCTGGCCGGACTTCATGGCGCTGGCGGCCGGTCGTGTCGACCCGTCCGACGACGCCGTGCGCGCCCGTCTCGAGATCTCCGGTGCCCCGGCCCTGTCCGACGCCCTGCTCGACGAGCTGGCGATGACCCCCTAGGAGCGGTCGAGCAGCAGGGCCAGCGCCGGATCGGCCAGGAAGTCCGCCACCGACCTCAGTGCGCGCGAGCCCAGGGCCCCGTCGACCACGCGGTGGTCGAACGACAGCGACACCTGCATCACCGGCCGCGGCACGACCTGACCATCGACGACCCAGGGACGGTCGAGGATGCGGCCCATGGCGAGGATCGCCGACTGGCCGGGCGTGAGGATGGGCGTCCCGCCGTCGATCCCGAAGACGCCGATGTTCGTCAGCGTGATGGTCCCCCCGGTGAGGTCGGCGGGCGTGGACCGGCCGGCGCGCGCAGTGTCGATGGCCGACTGCACCGCCTTCGCGAGCTCGACGACGCCCATGGCCTGGGCCCCGCGCACCGTCGGGACGAGCAGCCCGCGAGGGGTATCGGCCGCGATGCCCAGGCTGACCTGCCCGTGCACCACGACGTGCGGCCCGTCGGGTCCGTCCTGCCAGGACGAGTTGATCCGGGGGTGCTGCACCGCCGCACGCACGAGCCCGGCCGCGACGAGGATCATCGGCGTCAGCCGCACGTCGGCGTTCGCCGGCAGGGCCCTGAGCCCGGCCAGGACCGCCAGGGCCCGCGTCATGTCGACGTCGACCCACTCGGTGACGTGCGGGGCGGAGAACGCCGACGCCACCATCGCGTCCGCCATCGCCCGCTGGACGCCACGCACCGGCAGACGCTCACCGGCAGCTGGAATGGCTGGCTCGGGGGTCGGGGTCGGCGTCGGGGTCCCGGACGTCGCCCCCAGCACGTCGGCGCGCGTCACCTCGCCGTGGACCCCGGTCGGCACGATCGTGGCGAGGTCGATCCCGCGCTCGCGGGCCAGCTTGCGCACCGGCGGCTTGGCACGCACCGGCCCGACGCTGTTGGCCCTGATCGCGGGGCTCGGCTCGGACGCAGGCACCGGCGCCGCGGGCGCCACGGTCGGGGGAGCATCGGAGGTCGGTGGAGCATCGGAGGTCGCTGCGCGGCGGGCACGCCGTGTCGTCGAGGCGCCCTCGCGCACGCCGTAGCCGACGAGCACCGGCTGACGCTCGCCCGTCGCGGGTGCGTCGGCCGTCTCGATCGTGATGATCGGCGAGCCCACCGGAACGATCGTGCCCTCGGCCGCGAGCAGTTCGGCGACGGTGCCCTCGAACGGGCAGGGCAGCTCGACGGCGGCCTTCGCCGTCTCGATCTCCACCACCATCTGGTTGACCGCGACGAGGTCGCCCGGGCGCACGAGCCACCGCAGGATCTCCGCCTCGGTCAGGCCCTCCCCGACGTCCGGCAGGGCGAAGGATCGGCGCTCGCTCATCGGTGCACCTCAGTACGCCAGCACTCGGTCGACGGCGTCGAGGACGCGATCGAGATCGGGCAGGAAGGACTCCTCCAGTCGGCTGGGCGGATACGGGACGTCGTACCCCGTGACCCGCAGCACCGGGGCCTCGAGGCTGTAGAAGCAGTCCTGCGTCACGCGCGCGGCGATCTCCGCGCCGATGCCGAGGTTCCCCGGCGCCTCGTGCACCACGACCAGTCGCCCGGTGCGCTCGACCGATCGCGCGAGCGTCCCGATGTCGAGCGGGGACAGCGTCTGCACGTCGACGACCTCGATGTCGACGCCGTCCGCCGCTGCCGCAGCCTCCAGGCACGTGCGCACCATCGGGCCGTAGCACGCGACCGTCACGTCCGAGCCGGGGCGAACCGTGCGCGCATGCCAGGCCGAGGGCGCCTGGTGCGGGTCGAGGGCGTCGATGCCCTCATCCACCTCGCCCTTGTCCCAGTACCGGCGCTTCGGCTCCAGGTACACCACCGGGTCCTCACTGGCGATGGCCTGCTGGATCGTCAGGTACGCGGACTGAGGATCCGACGGGGTGAGGACGCGGAGCCCCGCGGTGTGCGCGAAGTACGCCTCCGGCGACTCGCTGTGGTGCTCGACGGCCCCGATCCCGCCGCCGTAGGGGATCCGGATGACCATCGGCATCGGCACGCGGCCCTCGGACCGGCGGTAGACCTTGGCGACCTGCGAGACGATCTGGTCGAAGGCCGGGTAGACGAAGCCGTCGAACTGGATCTCGACGACCGGGCGGTACCCGCGCATCGCCATCCCCACCGATGCCCCGACGATGCCGCTCTCGGCCAGCGGCGCGTCGAGGACGCGTCGGTCGCCGAAGTCCTTCTGCAGGCCGTCGGTGATACGGAAGACCCCGCCGAGCCGTCCGATGTCCTCGCCGAACAGCACCACCTTCGGGTCGCGCTCCATGGCCCGTCGAAGGCCCGCATTGAGCGCCTTCGCCATCGTCAGGGTGGTCATGGATGCGCCCCCTCCACGAAGGACTCCTCGTACTCGACGAAGGCTCGGCGCTGCTGCTCGAGCAGGGGCTGGGCCTCGGCGTAGACGTGGTCGAACATGGTCTCCGCAGGGGGGTCGGGCAGCGACCGCACGCCCTCGCGGACCAACCGGGCCAGCGCGTCGGCCTCGTGCTCGATCTGGTCGAAGTACGACCGATCGGCGATGCCCTGTCGCGCGAGGAACACCTTGAGACGCTCGATCGGGTCGCGCAGGCGCCACACCTCGACCTCGCTGGAGTGCCGGTACCGGGTGGGATCGTCCGATGTCGTGTGCGGGGACATGCGGTACGTGTACGCCTCGACGAGCGTCGGGCCGGCGCCCGAGCGCGCGCGATCGAGTGCCTCCCTCGTCACCGCCATCACCGCGAGGACGTCGTTGCCGTCGACCATGACGCCGGGGAACCCGAAGCCGCTGGCGCGCTCGAAGATCGGCACGCGGCTGCGCGTCTCCCGCGGCTGCGAGATCGCCCACTGGTTGTTCTGGCAGAACAGCACCACCGGTGCGTTGTAGACCGCGGCGAAGACGAAGGCCTCGTTGACGTCGCCCTCGTCGGTGGCGCCGTCCCCGAAGTAGGCGATGACGGCGTCGTCGGTGCCGTCGAACTGGATGCCCATGCCGTACCCGACCGCGTGCAGCACCTGGTTGCCGATCACGATGGTGGCCAGGCCGCAGCGCCGTTCGGCCGGGTCCCAGCCCCCGTTGGTGACGCCGCGGTACATCGCCAGCATCTCCAGCGGCTGGATGCCCCGCGTCCAGATCACCCCGTGGTCCCGGTAGGTGGGGAAGGCGAAGTCGTCGGGTCGCAGCACCCGGCCGGACCCCACCTGGGCCGCCTCCTGCCCCAGGCAGGAGGCCCAGAGCCCCAGCTCGCCCTGCCGCTGCAGCGCCACCGCCTCGGTGTCCAGGCGCCGGACGAGGGCCATGTCGCGATAGAGCTCACGCAGCTCGGCGTCGCTCACCGAGATGTCGTAGACCGGGTGCGAGACCCGCTCCCCCTCGGGGGAGAGCAGCTGCACCGCCTGGGCCGCACGGTCGCTCATGGCACCTCCGCCTGCATCCTGTCACCGAAACCCCCTCCCGGAGTTGGCATTTGGCCGGACTGACGACCGGCCGGCGGGGGTGGTGCACAATGACCCAATGACTGCCACCCCCGCCGGCGACGGCGTCATCCGCGTCTTCCTCATGGACGACCACGAGATCGTGCGCCGGGGGCTGGCCGACCTGATCAGCCTGGAGCGCGACATGGAGGTGGTCGGCGAGGCCGGCTCGACCGCCGACGCCCTCCACCGGATTCCGGCCGCCCGACCCAATGTCGCCGTCCTCGACGTCCGGCTGCCCGACGGCAGCGGGGTCGAGGTCTGCCGCGATGTGCGGTCGGCCATGCCCGAGGTGCACTGCCTCATGCTCACCTCGTACGCCGACGACGAGGCCCTCTTCGACGCGATCATGGCCGGCGCGTCCGGCTACGTGCTCAAGGAGATCCGCGGCAACGACCTCATCGACGCCATCCGGCAGGTGGCCTCGGGCAAGTCGCTGCTCGACCCGATGGCCACGCAGCGCGTGCTCGAGCGGCTGCGCAACGGCGAGAAGCACGACGCCCGGCTCGACGCCCTGTCCGACCAGGAGAAGCGCATCCTCGAGCTGATCGGCGACGGCATGACCAACCGGCAGATCGGCGAGCACATGCACCTGGCGGAGAAGACGGTCAAGAACTACGTCTCCAGCCTGCTGGCCAAGCTCGGCATGGAGCGCCGCACGCAGGCCGCCGCCTACGTCGCGCGCATGTCGGTGGAGAACCAGCACCGCTGACCTCCGGCGGCGTCAGTCGGAGTCGACCGGCACGCGCCACGTCAGTCGGGTGCCGCCCTTGTCGGACACGCGCTCGAGCCGGCAGCTGCCGCCCAGGTCCTGTGCCCGGGCCGAGATGTTCGCGACTCCGGACCGTCGTCCCGGCCCCTCCTCCGCGATGCCGACGCCGTCGTCGGTCACCAGCAGGAGCACGTCGCCCTGGTCGAGCTGGACCACGACGGTCACCCGCCTGGCCTGGGCGTGCTTGGCCGCGTTCGTGAGCGCCTCGCGCAGCGCCGCGATCAGGTGGTCGGTCGCCTCCGTGCCCAGCATCGAGTCGACGGGGCCGACGAAGCGCACGGACGGCTCGAAGCCCAGGAGAGCCGCCGACTGCGAGATCTCGCGCAGCACCCGTCCGCGCGCGCTGGCCGACGGACCGTCGACCGGCTCGTGCAGCGCGAAGATCGTCTGGCGGATCTCCTTGATGGTCTCGTCGAGCTCGTCGACCGCACGCGAGACGCGCTCCGCGGCCGCTTCCGGCACGTCGTCGATGCGGGTCGTGCCCTGGAGCATCATCCCGGTGGCGAACAGCCGCTGGATGACGAGATCGTGCAGGTCGCGGGCGATGCGGTCGCGGTCCTCGTAGACCGCCAGCCGCTCGTGCTCGCGCCGGGCCTGCGCGAGGATCAGCGTCACCGCCGCCTGCGAGCCGAAGGACCCGGCCAGCTCGAGGACGTCGCGCGGGAAGTGCGCATGCTCGTCCCCCCACACCAGCATGAGCACGCCCAGCACCCGCTCGGCCGTGCTGAGCGGGATGACGAGAGCCGGTCCGAACAGCGGCGTCCCGGACTCGAGCGCCAGCATGTCCTCGCTCGACGCGCGCCATCCTCGTCACGCCCTCCGCGAAGGCGACGTGCGCCGTCGAGGCGCGCGGGATGCGCTGCAACTCCCACGACCCGACGGTGTCCAGCACGCGCAGGGCACCGGGCTCGATGTCGTCGCCGCGCCCGTCCACGATCTCGACCACCAGCTCGTCCTCGTCGTCCGGCAGGGCGACCAGTGCCACGTCGGCACCGGTGAGGGCGCGGGCCCGGTTCGCGATCAGCGCCAGCACCTCGTCGGAGTCGTGATCGGCCAGCACCGCGTTGGCGATGTCGGCCACGGCCTGCTGCCACTGCTCGCGCTGGCGGGAGCGCTCGTACAGGCGGGCGTTCTCGATGGCCACCGCCGCGGCAGCGGCCAGCGCCATCACCGTGCGCTCGTCCTCCGACGTGAAGCCGGTGCCCGTGCGCTTCTCGGTGAGGTAGAGGTTGCCGAACACCTCGCCGCGCACGCGCACCGGGACGCCGAGGAAGGTGGCCATCTTGGGGTGCCCGGGCGGGAAGCCGGAGGAGGCCGGATGCCCGGAGAGGTCGTCGAGCCGGATCGGCACCGGATGGTCGACGAGCAGGCCGAGGATCCCGTCCCCGGTGGGCAGGTCGCCGATCGTGGTCGGCGGTGGTCGCGTCGATGCCGACGTGCACGAACTCCCCGAGCCGGCCGTCGGCGTTGATGCACGCCGAGCGCCCCGTAGGTGGCATCGACGAGCTCGACGGCGGCCTGGACGATGCGGCGCAAGGTGGCGGGGAGCTCGAGGCCGGCCGCCACGGACACGACAGCCGTGAACAGGCCCCGGTCGCGGTCCGACTGCTGCATCACCCGATCAGCCTACGGGCCCAGGCACACCCCGCCCGATGGGAAGGCCCGGCAGCAGGGCCGACATGTCCTGGCGCTCGCTCTCCAGTCGCCACTGCTGGGCGTACCAGCCGTGGCGGGCGACCAGCTCGGCGTGGGTGCCCTGCGCGATGACGCGACCACCCTGAAGCTCCACGATCCTGTCGACGTCCTCGAGCCCGACGAGGCGGTGCGTGATGAGCACGACGGTGGTGTCGCGCAGGGCCTGAGCCATCGTGATCGCCAGCGCATCGGCGGTCGGCCCGTCGAGATGCTCGGTGGGCTCGTCGAGGACGACGACCGCCCGGCGCGCCAGCAGCAGCCTGGCCAGGGCGATGCGCTGGCGCTCGCCCCCGGACACCGACAGTCCGAAGGACCCCACGACGGTGTCGAGCCCGAGCGGCAGGGTGGCAACCCACCCACCCAGCTGGGCCTGGTCGACGGCCAGGGCGACCTCGTCGTCCGAGGCCGCCGGATCGCCGATGCGCACGTTGTCGGCGATCGTCGTGTCGAAGATGTGCGCCTGCTGCGTCAGCATGCCGAGGTGGTGGCGCAGGTCGTCGCCGTCCGCCTCGCGCACCTCGACCCCCGACAGCCGCACGGATCCGGTGTAGGGCAGGAACCCCATGAGCACCGCGGCGAGCGTGGACTTGCCCGAGCCGCTTGGCCCGACGATGGCGATCCGGTCGCCCGGACTGACGATGAGGTCGATGTCCTCGATGGCGGCCTCGGCCTGCACCCAGTGCGCGGTCACGCCGTCCAGGCGGAGTCCGGTGAAGTCCTGCGGCACCGCGACCGGCTCGGCCGACGCCTCCACCGGCGAGGGCGCCTCCTCCACGTCACGCAGCCGCACCGCCGACCCGCGCAGCCGCAGGTAGGCAAGCGCGGAGGACGGCAGGCCCGCGAGCACGTCGAACAGGGCCAGGGGGAGGAGCGCGGCCACCGCGAGCCACACCGGCTCGATCTGCCCGCTGGTCACGGCCGGGACGGTCACGACCAGCGCTGCGACGACGGCCGCGCCCTGCACGAGCACGCCGACCCCGCCGCCCAGCCCGAGGGAGAACGCCTCGCGCGAGTTCAGCCGGGTGAGGCCGTCGTCCATGCCGCGCACCCGCGCCGAGACCGCGGGGCCGGCGCCGAAGGCCGCCAGCTCCGACGTGGCATCGAAGGCCCGGACGACCGCCGACGACAGGGCGGCCCGGGCCGGCGCCATGCGCGCGTCGGCGCTGCGTGCGGTGCGCGCCACGATCCACGGCACGACCACGATCGCCACGACGCACAGGATGGCCACGATGACGCCGGCCACCGGCAGCAGCCAGCCGAGGAACGCGACGGTCGCGGCCGCGACCAGGACCGCCTGGGCCCACGGGAGGATCACGCGCAGCGGCAGGTCGAGCGCGGCGTCGACGTCCGCCACCAGGCGGGTCAGCAGGTCGCCGCGCCCGAACGCCGCCAGCCCGGTCGGCGCCAGGCGCTCGAGGTTCGCGTAGACCACCTCGCGCAGCCGGGTCAGGCCGCGGAAGGCGGCATCGTGGCCCACCAGCCGCTCGCCATAGCGGAACAGCGCCCGGCTCAGGGCGAGGAAGCGCACCATGACCGCGGCGACCGTGAGCGTCAGCACCGGCGGCATCTGCGCGGCCGTGGCGATCAGCCACGCGGAGGTGCCGAGCAGGGCCACCGCGCTCAGCGACGCGATCGCCCCGAGGACGCCGGCCAGCGCGAGCTCGCGGCGGTGCGTGGCCATGCCGCGCCACAGTGCGCGGACCGGGCTCACCATCCCGCCTCCAGGATGGTCTCCGCGGCCGCCGGCTGGCCGGCCGGACGGCCGGCGCTGTCGACGGCGTCCGGGTGGTCGAGCCGGACGATCTGGTGGGCGATCGCGACCAGGGCCGGACGGTGGGCCACGACGATGACGGTGGCGCCGGCGGCCGCGAGCCGACCGATGGCCGCGACGACGGCGTCCTCCGTCGACGGGTCCAGGGCCGCCGTCGGCTCGTCGAGCAGCACGACATCGGCGGGAGTGAGCAGCGCCCGTGCGAGCGCCACCCGCTGCAGCTGGCCGACCGACAGGCCCGAACCGTCGGCGCGCAGGCGGGTGTCGATCCCGTCCGGCAGGGCCCGGACCTCGTCCGCCAGCCCCGCCTCGGCAAGCGCGCTCCATACCTCGTCGGGTGCGGCATCAGGCCGGCGCAGCGCGACGGCCTGCGCCACGCTCGGCGCCTCGTCGAGGTCGGCCGACGCCAGGTGGGACTGCTGGGGCAGCCACGTCAGCCGGGCCCGCCACGCGGCGAGGTCCAGCCCGCCGACGTCGACCGCCTCGGGACCGGCCGCCGCGCGCACCCGCCCGGAGGTCGGCACCGCGAAGCCGAGCAGCGCGCTCAGCAGGGTGGTCTTGCCTCCGCCCGACCCGCCCACGATCGCGGTCACCGTCCCCGGCTCGGCCGTGAACGTCGTGCTCGACAGCGCCGGGCCGGAACGGCCGGGGTACGCGACCACCAGGTCCTCGCACGATGACGCGCACCGGCCCGGACGGCAGCATGGCCTCGCCCCCGACCGGCACAGGGGTCTCGAGGATGGTGAACATCCGGTCGGCGGCGCCGAGCCCCTCGGCCGCCGCGTGGAAGTGCTGGCCGACCAGGCGCAGCGGCAGGTAGGCCTCGGGTGCGAGCAGCAGGACGAACAGCGCGACCGGGTAGACCATCTGGCCCTCGGCCAGACGCAGGCCGACGGACACCGCCACGAGGGCCACCGACAGCGTCGCGAGCAGTTCGAGCGCCAGCGACGACAGGAACGACACGCGCAGCACGCCCATCGTCGTGCTGCGGTACCGGTCGCCGATCGCGCGGATCGCGGCGACCTGGGTCTTGGCGCGGCCGAAGACCTTGAGGGTGGGCAGCCCTGACACCAGATCGAGGAAGTGCCCCGACAGCACCGCGAGCGTGCGCCACTGCCGGTCGACCTGCGTGCGCGTGTACATGCCGATCAGGACCATGAACACCGGGATCAGGGGCAGCGTCACCGCGATGATGACGGCCGACAGGATGTCCTGCCCCAGCACCGTCAGCAGCACCGCGACCGGCACGATCACCGCGAGCACGAGCTGCGGCAGGTAGCGCGCGAAGTAGCCGTCGAGCGCGTCGATGCCACGGGTGATCAGGGCCGCCGTCTCCCCGGGGCTCTGCGCGCCGGGACCGGCCGGACCCAGGGCCAGCACGTGCGCGAAGGCCGCCTCACGCAGCTGCTGCTTGGCGCGGGCCGAGGCCCGCACGGCCGCCACCTCGGCCAGCCAGGCCAGCAGGGCGCGGGTCGCGAAGATCGCGGCCACCATGACCACCGTGTCGCGGACGTCGGCCCACTGGGCGCCGTCGGCCGTGACGGAGACGATGACGTCGGACAGCAGCCGCGCCTGGGCGATGACCAGGACCGCGGTCACCACCCCGAGCACGATGGCCACGACGATGAACCCTCGCGTGCTGCGCGCGTAGCGCAGCAGCCGCGGATCGAGTGGTCTCATGGTGGAGTCATCCTGACACGCCGACGGGGCCGCCCGGTGGGGCGACCCCGTCGAGTGGTCGGGCTGCGTGCCTATCCGGCGGCGTTCGCGAAGCGATCGTCCGAGCGGCCGGAGACCGGCTGCGGCGGGATCATCGAGGTGCTGATGCGCTTGCGGAAGACCCAGAAGGTCCAGCCCTGGTAGATCAGCACGATCGGCGTCATCACGACGGCCACGATCGTCATGACCGTGAGCGTGTAGGACTGGCTCGACGCGTTGGTCGACCGTGAGGTTGTACGCCTCGTCGATGTTGCTGGGCATGACGTTCGGGAACAGGCCCGACGAACAGCGCCGTCACGGCGAGCAGCGATCGTGCCGGAGCTGAGCAGGAAGGCCCAGCCGTCGCGACCCTTCATCGTCATGAACAGCGCACCCAGCCAGAGCACGGCGGCGCAGCAGCACGAGCGGCAGGGTGATCGGCCACCCGTCCGGAGAACGCCTGCGCCCAGAGCAGCGCGGCGACCGCGATCACTGCAGCGACGAGGCCCGATCGTGCAGCGCGACCTTGCGCGAGGCCTCGCGCACCTCGCCCGACGTCTTGAGCGCCAGGAAGATCGCACCGTGCGCCATGAAGATCGTCAGCGTCATGACGCCCACGAGCAGCGAGAACGGGTTGAGCAGGTTGAACAGGTTGCCGGTGTAGTTCAGCGCACTGGCGTTGACGGCGAAGTCGGTCGTGGCCGGCGTGCCGGCCAGCGGCTCGATCGGCGTGCCGCTGACGATGTTGCCGAAGGCGACGCCGAAGAGCAGGGCCGGCAGCGCCGATCCGACGACGATCGCCCAGTCCCATGCGCTTGCGCCACGTGCTCCGAGTCGCGCTTGCCGCGGTACTCGAACGCGACGCCGCGCAGGATGAGGCCCACGAGCACCAGGAACAGCGCGAGGTAGAAGCCGCTGAACATCGTCGCGTACCAGAGCGGGAAGGCGGCGAAGGTCGCGCCGCCGGCCACGAGCAGCCACACCTCGTTGCCGTCCCAGACGGTGGCGATCGAGTTGATCATCACGCGACGACGCAGGTCGTCCTTGCCGATGACCGGCAGCAGCATGCCGACGCCGAGGTCGAAGCCGTCGAGAACGAAGTAGCCGATCCAGAGCACCGCGATGAGTGCGAACCAGACGGTCGTGCAGTTCCATGATGTGTCCTTCTTCGATTCTCGTCGGCTTAGTAGGCGAAGTAGAGCTGCTTGTCGTCGTCGGACTGGACGTCCCCGTACGGATCCTCGACGACCGTCGTCGGGTGCGTCCGAGCTTGATGTACTTGATCATCAGACCGCACCTCGATGATCGCCAGCACGCCGTACAGCAGCGTGAAGCCGATCATCGAGACCCACACCTCGAAGCGGCGTGAGCAGCGGTGACCCACCGTCAGCGACGAGCTGCTGGCCGAACACGATCCACGGCTGGCGGCCCATCTCGGTGAAGATCCAGCCCGAACGAGATGCCGAGCAGCGGGAAGAAGCAGGATGAGCGCGCTCGCCCAGCGCGAAGAACCGGCTCTTCGGGCATCCGTCCACCGCGGCAGCGCCCACAGGGCCCACAGGGCGTAGAGCGCCGCGATCATCGCCCAGGCCGATCATCAGGCGGAAGCCCCAGTACGTGATCGGCACGTAGGGGATGTAGTTGCCGGGGCCGTACTGTCTGCGACGTACTGCGCCTGCAGGTTGTTGATGCCCTGGACCGTGCTCTCGGACCGTTGAAGGTGCCGGTCGCGAGGTAGGACAGCAGGCCCGGGATCTCGATGATCGTCGTCGCGCGTGTCGCCGGAGAGGTCGCCGACCGACAGGATGCTGAACGGCGCGTTCTCCTGCGTCGTGTACAGCGCCTCGGCCGCCGCGACCTTCATCGGCTGCTGGTCGACCATGATCTTCATGTCCATGTCGCCGCTGACGGAGACGAGGACCGCCGAGATCGAGGATCACCCAGGCGCCGAGCTTGGCCGCCGGGCGGAACACGTCGACCTGGCGGTTCTTGAAGATCATCCAGCCGGCGACGCCGGCCACGAGCGCGCCGGACACGAGGAACGACGCGGCGAGCGTGTGGAAGAAGGCGATCCAGGCGGTGTTCTGGAAGAGCACGGCGAAGATGTCGTTGAGCACGGCGCGGCCGGTGACCGGGTCGATCTCGAAGCCGACCGGGTGCTGCATGAAGGCGTTGGCCGCGAGGATGAAGTAGGCCGAGAACGCGGTGCCGGCCGCGGCGAGCCAGATGGTCGCCAGGTGCAGGCCCTTGGGCAGGCGATCCCAGCCGAAGATCCACAGGCCGAGGAACGTCGACTCGAGGAAGAAGGCGAGCAGGCCCTCCATGGCCAGCGGCGCGCCGAACACGTCGCCGACGAAGCGGGAGTAGTCGGACCAGTTCATGCCGAACTGGAACTCCTGCACGATGCCGGTCACCACGCCCATGGCGAAGTTGATCAGGAAGAGCTTCCCGAAGAACTTCGTGAGCTGGAGGTACTTGACCTTGCCGGTCCGGAAGTAGGCGGTCTGGAAGCCCGCGACCAGCCACACCGTGCCGAGGGTGATCGGGACGAACAGGAAGTGGTAGACGGTCGTGATGCCGAACTGCCACTGGGAGAGTTGGAGCGCGCCCATGGTCGCTGTCCTTCTTCTTCGGTCGCCGTGAGGCAGGCGAGTGTCGCGGTGGCCGGGGACCGGCCGTGCTGGGGCCATCCTCCTACGCAGCACGGTCGGGAACCGCGTCTAGAGTCCGTACCTCACGGGACCAAAGTCCTGACTTGTCCCGGGCTCGGATCCTCTTGCGGCGCATAGCGGAGTGAGGCGTCCCGGGCGGGGATGGCACAGTGGCGCCATGACCAGCACCGCCCTCCGGCCGACGCGCGCGTCGTCCGGGCTGGGCGTCTGGGGGCCGCTGGTCGCCCTCTGGCTGATCTGGGGGTCCACGTACCTGGGGATCGCGGTCGTCGTGCACACCATGCCGCCGCTCCTGGCGAACGGCTTCCGCTTCCTCACGGCCGCCGCCGTCCTCGGATCCGTCCTGGCCCTCACCGGCGGCCTTCGGAGCCTGCGCATCACCCGGGCCGAGCTCCGGTCGGTCGCCATCATGGGGGTCGGCCTGCTCGGCGTGGGCATCGGCACGGTCTCGATGGCCGAGCGGTACGTGCCCAGCGGCATCGCGGCCCTGCTGATCGCCGTCATGCCCCTGTACGTGGTGCTCCTGCGGCTGCGAGGGGGGGACCGGCCCGCGCCACTGACCCTGATCGGGGTCGGGGTCGGCCTGGTCGGTCTGGCGGTCATGCTGCTGCCGGGCGGCACGGCCCCCGTCGCCGGCACGGACGCCGACGTGGTCGTCTGGTCGATCGCCATCATGTTCTCGACGTTCAGCTGGGCCTTCTTCTCCTACCGGTCCGCCCGCTACGTCTTCCCCCGCAACCCGCTCGTGACCACCACCTACGAGATGGCTGTCGCCGCGGCCGCCCTGATCGGCGTCGGGGCGCTCACCGGCGAACGACTCCATCTCGAGGAGTTCTCGGCCGGCTCCTGGTGGGCATGGGCCTACCTGATCGTCGCGTCGATCGCGGGCTACTCGGCCTACACCTGGCTGCTCGGCCACGCGCCCTTGTCCCTCACGGCCACCTACGCCTACGTGAATCCCGCCGTGGCTGTCCTCCTCGGCTTCCTGATCCTGTCCGAACCGCTCACCCGCGACGTCCTGATCGGCCTGACGGTCGTCATCGGAGGTGTGGTCCTCGTCGTCACCGGTGAGCGGCGATGACGGCTCCCACCGACCTGCGCGCCCTGCCGGCCTCCCCCGTCGACGGATCGAGGTCCCGCCGACGCCCGGACATCCAAGGCCTGCGCGCCGTCGCCGTCCTGCTCGTCATCGCCTTCCACGCGCACCTGCCGGTGCCCGGTGGCTTCGTCGGCGTCGACGTCTTCTTCGTGATCTCCGGGTTCGTCATCACGGGGATGCTGGCCCGCGAGTGGGCGCAGCACGGGCGCGTGCGCTTCGCGCACTTCTACTTCCGCCGGTTCCTGCGACTCACCCCGGCCCTCGCGCTCCTCGTCGCCGTGGTGGCGGCGGCGTCCGTGTTCCTGCAGAACCCCTACGGCGCCCAGCAGACCACGGCGCGCACCGGCGTCGGCGCCATGCTCCTGTCCGCCAACTACGTCATCGGGCACGCGGCAGGAAACTACTTCGCGGACAACGCGACCACGAACCCCCTGCTCAACACCTGGTCGCTGTCCGTGGAGGAGCAGTTCTACCTCGTGTTCCCGGCCCTCCTGGTCCTCGGCTGGGTCCTCGCACGCCGACGGGGCAGGTCGCTGCGCGCTCCCCTCGCGGTCGTCGCCGCGATCGCCGGCGGCTCCTTCGCGCTGTCGGTCGCATGGTCGTACGGCGCGCCCCTGGCCAGCACGATCACCGACTACTTCGGCGGACCGCAGTCCTTCGCCTTCTACTCCTCCCTCACCCGCGCCTGGGAGTTCGCCGCCGGCGCCCTCCTGGCGCTCGTCCTCGGCCGCCTGCCAGCGCTGACGCGGGGAACCGCCCGGATCGCCGGCGTCGTCGGTGCCGGGCTCCTCGTGATCGCGGCAGCGACCATCCATGACACCGACGCCTTCCCGGGCTGGATCGCCCTCGTGCCCGTGGTCGGCACCATGCTGCTCATCCTCGCCGGGAGCCATCACACCGTGGGGGTCTCCCGCGCGCTGTCCGTCCGGCCCATGGTCTTCGTCGGCGACATCTCGTACTCCTGGTACCTGTGGCACTGGCCGGTCATCGTCTTCGCCGCGCTCCTGCTGCCGAACCGCCCCGAGGTGCTCGTCCTCGCCGCGGCCGCCTCGATCGTGCCCTCGCTGGCGTCCTACTGGCTGCTCGAGCAGCCGCTGCGACGACTGCGCCCCCGCACGCGTCGCGGCTCGGGCACCGTGATCGTCACGACCCTCGTCATCCCTATCGCGGCCTGCCTCGTCCTGCTCGCGGGTGCCAACTCCGGGTGGGGGCTGACCGCAGCCGACGACCAGGCCGCGCCGGCGGTGGCGCAGCCGATCGGGCGTCCGGCCACGAACCCGGGCGACGGCACCGAGGCTCCCGCGCTCGCGGCGACGCCGGCGCCGTCGAGCCCCGTCTCGACCGAGGCTCCCAGTGGGGACGGCGAGGTCGCCGCGGGCGAGGGCGGCTCCCTGCGCTCCCAGCACGCAGCCGTCCAGGCCGGCTGCGTCAACAGCGGGCTCGAGCCCGATGCCTGCCGGTTCGGGCCCGTGGACGCCCGCGGGACCGTCCTGCTCGCCGGCGACTCCCAGGCGTACGCCCTGGCCGACGGCGTCATCGCCGCAGCCCAGGGACTCGACCTCGACACCATCGTCACCAGCCACACGGGGTGCCCGTTCCTCGGACGCGAGTCCAGCGGAGTGCACAACTACCCGTGCCGGTCGTGGCAGGAGTCGATCGTGGACTACGCCCTCGCGGAACGACCCAGTGCCGTCATCATCGCCAACCGCTCGGCCGGATACGTCCACCCGGAGTGGAAGTGGCGCACCGCGGAGCGCGACGGTGGTGGCGCCGCGACCTCCGTCGACGAGGCCGCCGACCTGTGGCGGGCCGGACTCGAGCCGATCGTCGCGACCCTGCAGGAGGAGGGCATCCCCGTCATCATCATCGCCGCCGTCCCGGAGATGACCGGATACACCGTGCGGACGTCGCTGCTGTCCGGGGCGTTCGCCGGCGCGGCTTTCGAACTGCCGCGCTCAGAACTGGAGGCCGACCGCAGGCCGGCTCTCGCAGTCGGAGCAGGGCCTGGCGGACGAGTACCCCGGGGTCACCGTCTTCGACCCGTTCCCGGTCCTGTGCACGGCTGACGCCTGTGCGGCCGAGCGCGACGGGACGCCGGTCTACCAGGACGAGACGCACCTGAGCCTCACCGGTTCACTGCTGCTGACGGACGCCCTCGCGTCCGTCATCGACGGCGCTGTCGGACCGACAGCGGACGGCGGCGTCACGAAGGGCGGCGTGCTCCCGAGCGCGAACGATTAGCCTTCGAGGGTGACCCTTCGGACGCGGACTCTCATCGCCTCCGGCGTCGCCTTCGGGGCGATCGTCCTCATGGGTCTTGTCCTGCTCACCCAGTGGGCGTTCACGGTCGCCGTGAACACCGTCCTGCAGGACACCCTCTCCCCCGTCGTCGACACCACCGCGTCCCTCACGCTCGAGCAGGCCAACGCCAGCGGCTCCCTGTCGGACTACGTCATGCTCGACCGCCCCCAGTCGCTCGACGACTACCGCCAGACGATGGGCCGCGCCACCACCCTCCTCGACGACATCGACAAGGTGCTGGCGGACGACGCCGAGCTCCAGGTGCTCGTCACGAAGGCGCGCGCCGCCCAGCGGGCGTGGGTCAAGGCCGACGCAGACCCGGTCATCTCGCTGATGGACGCCGGCAAGCGGCAGCGGGCCATGCGCGAGTCCAACACCCCCGAGGCGTGGGCCGCGTACGACGCCATGACCGGCGCCTCCAGCGCCCTGCACGAGGCGGTCAACGCCACCCGAGACGAGGCCGCCGACGCGGTCAGCACCTTCACCCGCGTGCTGGGCCTGTCCCTGCTGGTGGTGGGGCTGATCGTGCTGATCGGGCTCGTCGCGTTCTTCAGCGGGCTCCAGGCCTGGGTGCTGAACCCGCTACGGCACCTGCGCACTGACCTGCAGCGCGCGGCTCAGGAGGCCGGGCACCTCTCGCCGATCCGCCCGGTCGGTCCCCCCGAGCTCCGCGCGGTGGGCATCGACGCCGAGTTCCTGCGACGCGGTCTCGTGCGCGAGATCGACGAGGCGCAGGCGGCGAAGGAGGGACTCGTCCAGGACGCCCCCCTCGTGGCCGCCATGCAGGCCGAGCTGGCCGGGCAGCCGATGCCTCCGGTGGCCGGCCTGGAGATCGCCGGCTCGAGCCAGTCGGCGGAAGGCGTCGTGGCCGGCGACTGGTGGGACGCGGTCACGCGCCCGGACGGCACGGTGGCCATCGTCGTGGCGGACGTGTCCGGCCACGGTCCGCAGGCCAGCGTCACGGCCGTCCGAGTGCGCTCCATCATCCGGGCCGGACTGGTGGCGGGACTGGCCCCGGACGCGGTCATGGGCATGGCGGCGTCGGCCTGCTCGGACGACTCGCACTTCGTCACCGGGATCGTGCTCGTCATCGACCCCGCGACGGACACGCTGTCCTGGTGCAATGCCGGCCACCACCCCGCCATCATCGTGACGCGCGACAAGGAGGCCGCGCTCTGCGAGCCCACCGGTCCCCTCGTCTCTGCCCTCGGGCGGGGAGTGGGGCGATGCGCAGCTGCCCCTTCGCGCCGGGCGACGTCGTCGTGGCCTTCACCGACGGCCTCGTCGAGTCGCGAAACGCCGATGGCGACGAACTGGAATCGTCGAAGGTCTCCCAGTTCATTCGGGGGATGGATGCCCCGGTTCGAGAGAACCCCGAGGAGCTCATCTCACGCCTGCTGGCCCAGGTGCGGCACCGTGCCGCGGACTGGCGTCGGGACGACGTGACGCTCGTGGCGGCCGCCCGGCGTCACTGACCTGCCCGGCGTCCATGGCACGATGGTCCGATGCGCCGACTTCCCACGCTCGTTGCCAGTGCCGTGCTCTCCGGAGCCCTCGCAGCCGCCCTCCTGCCCACCACCGTCGCCCAGGCCGCACCCGCGCCGACCGCGAACCTGGTGGGCAGCGTCGTCCAGCCGACCCTGTTCGGGATGCACGTGTTCAACCTGCAGAACGGGGTCTTCCCGACGGTCCCCGTCGGCTCCGTGCGCCTGTGGGACACGCAGACCACGTGGTCGAGCGTCGAGACGGCGCAGAACGTCTTCAACTGGAGCAAGCTCGACGGTGCCGTCGACACCGCCCGCAAGAACGGCGTCAACGACATCCTCATGGTTCTCGCGGGCACGCCGGGGTGGGCCACCGACGACCCGGCCTCCGGCGGCCTGGCCGGCGTGCTGCCGGGCGCGGCGGGCATGCCGAAGGACGTCGCCGACTGGGACGACTGGGTCCGGCAGGTGGCGACCCGCTACAAGGGCCGCATCACCGCGTACCAGCCCTGGAACGAGGCCAACCTCACGACCTTCTCCACCGGCACGCCCAAGGAGATGGCCGAGCTGACGAAGCGGGCCTACGACATCATCAAGAGCGTCGACCCCGCCGCGACCGTCGTGGCCCCGAGCACGGGCACGCGCCTGGGCGGACCCTTCAAGAAGTTCTACCCGGCCTACCTGGCCGAACTGAAGGCCCGCAACTGGCCGGTCGACGTGTTCGCCGCGCACACCTACCCGGCGTCCCTCGGCACCCCCGTCGACCGGGCGGTGCTGGCCAAGTCGTGGCTGGCCGCGCTCCAGGCGGCCGGCGCGCCCGACCTGCCGCTGTGGGACACCGAGAACAACTTCGGCCTTGCCGGTCCCGGCCCGTCGAACCCGGACCAGGACATCAACGGCACGCGCGCGGCGTCGTGGACTGCGCGCACCTACCTCGACGCGCTGCGGCTGGGCATCAGCCGCGTCTACTGGTACTCGTGGGGCCCGGACCTCGACCTCGTGGGCATCCAGATGAACACCGGCAGCCCCGCGGCCGTGGCCTACACGACGCTGCAGAGCTGGATCGTCGGGGCCACCTTCAACGGCTGCACCGGCGCGAACAAGGTCAAGTGCACCTTCACCAAGGCTCGGCGTCACCTCGAAGATCGTGTGGGCCGAGCGCGGCCGCGCGGTGTTCCCCACGAAGGGGTTCTCGCAGGTCTGCTCGCTGAACGGCACCTGCAAGGCGACCGGCGGCAAGAAGATCCGCGTGGTTGGCCCCGTCCAGCTGCGCCGGTAGCCCCCCTGTTCGTTGAGTGGTCGGCGGCGGCCCGTATCCGGGCCGCCGACCGGGCCGGGAGCGCCCAGTCAACGAGTCAGCGCAGGGCTTGCCGGCGGGACAGCGCCGACCGGACCAGTGCGCACATCGCCTCAGGGTGCTTCAGATCACGAGCGGTGAACACGATCACCTGCCACCCCGCGTCCTGGAGCAGGTTGCGGCGGGCGGCATCCTTGCGTCGCTGCTCCTCAGGCAGATGGACGATCCCGTCGTACTCGACCACGACGCGCTCGCGGTCCCACAGCAGGTCGACGCACGCGAGCCACTCGCCGCGATCAACGATGTCGGCGTTGCACCGAGGCGCACGGATTCCCGACGTCACCAGGATCGTCCGCACCCACGACTCTCCGGGGGAGGCCGAGTCGCGGTCGAGAAGGGGCAGCGCGCGGCGCGCGACCGCTACGCCGCGACGTCGATAGGCCCAGTGACACAGGCCTCTCAGGTCCTCGGCTGAGGCGAGGTCTCGCCGCAGCACGACGTCACCCATCGCCACGACCTGGCCGAGCCACAGGAGTGCCGCGCAGTCCAGCCACGTGCGCGCGGCCGTGGTCACCGGCATCCCGTCGACGGTGGTGACGTGCTCATCGGGCAGGCGGAGCCGGTGGCCGTCAACATCGGATCGGCGCGGCCGAGCGCTACCGGCCGCGACAGCGACCGACTCCTGCTCCGCGGCTTCCTGCATCCCCGCCGGAAGTGGAAGCCGCCACGCCCGGGCGGCCGACAGGCCGGTGAGGACCACATCCTGCCGGCATCCGAGGAGCGCGGCGCGCGTGCTGATGCCGGCAGAGTCGCGCGCATCGGACCGCAGTCGCACCCCCGGTGACGGGGATTCGAAGGTGCGACCACGGGTCTGCTTGCGAGTCAGGCCGGCCCCGCCGGCGTCGGTGACGGCGAAGACGGCCGGCGTGTCGTGATGGGGAGCTCGCATGGGGGCGACGGTGCAGGTCCGACACGCGTGCCTGGCCCCACGAGGCACGCCCTGTGGAGGATCGCCGTCTGCCCCCGCCGTGGTGGACACATCGGCCCGTCGTTGAGTGGTCGGTGGCGGCCCGTATGCGGGCCGCCGACCGGGCCGGGAGCGCCCACTCAACAAAAGGGAGGGCTAGGGGCGCTCCTCGGCGACCGAGTTGCCGCCGTCGACGACGAGGCACTGGCCGGTGGTGTACCCCGCGCCGGGCGTGCACAGCCACGCGATCGCGCTGGCCACCTCCGCCGGCGTGGCGCTGCGGCCCAGCGGGGTGCGCGCACCCTGCTCGTGCTCGTGCGGGGTCTGCGAGCCGGTCGCGATCCAACCCGGAGCGACGGCGTTCGCGGTCACCCCGAAGGCTCCGGCGTCCACGGCGATGGATCGCGTCAGCCCCACCATGGCGGCCTTGGCCGCGGCGTATGCCGGCTCATGGCGCATCGCCATCACCGGACCGGTCACGCTCGTCACGTTCACCACGCGCCCCCAGCCGCGCGCGCACAGCACGGGCACACTCGCCCGGCAGACGAGGAAGGCGGTGTCGAGGTTGCGGGCGATGCCGGAACGCCAGGTCGCCAGCGACATCGAGTCCAGGGAGCCGGACTCGCTCCCCGACCCAACGCTGACCATGCCGGCGTTGTTGACCACGATGTCGAGTCCGCCATGACGGTCGACCACCTCGGCGACCAGGCGTGCCACCTGTGCCTCGTCGGTCAGATCGGCCACATGCCCCGACGCCGTTGCACCCTCAGCAGCCAGCTCCGCTGCCCGCTCCTGGATGCGCTCGGTCGTCGACGTGACGGCGACCGTCGCGCCGAGCTCGCCCAGCAGCGCAGCGGTGGCGTGCCCGATGCCCGTCGACGAGCCGGCCCCGGTGACCAGGGCCACCCGCCCCCGAAGGTCGAACGCCGCCGGGATCACGCGCTCGTCAGGTCGGCCAGCGCCCGCCTGAACAGCACGGTGTGCAGGTCGACGTCCGCCCGCGTGGTGGTCGGGCACATGAGCGCCATGTTGTGGAAGGGCGTCATGAGCACGCCGCGGTTCGACATGAACAGGTGCAGGTACTCCTCCAGCTCGTCATCGTGGGCGGCGGCCGACTCGGTGCCGTTGCGCGGCGCGGGAGAGACGAACCGGTACTCCGCGCGCGCGCCCAGCTGGGCGATCGACCACGGCACGTCGAACTCGACCAGGGTCGCCTCGACACCCTCGCGGAACGCGGTGGCCAGGTCGATCATGTGCTCGAACGCGGCGTCGGTGAGCACCTCGTCGAGGGTCGCGCGCATGGCGGCGGTCGACAGCACGTTGCCGGCGAGGGTGCCTCCCACGCCGCCCACGTCGACGAGATCCACCTCGGCATGCGACCGGACCAGCGCCGCCACCGCCTCGGTGATGCCGTAGGCACCGGTCGGGATGCCACCGCCGATGCTCTTGCCGATCACGAAGATGTCCGGCTGCAGCCCCCAGGCCGCGGTGCAGCCGCCGGGACCGGCGGAGAACGTGTGGGTCTCGTCGATCAGCAGCAGGGTCCCGTACCGCGTGCACAGCTCGCGCACGGAGTCGAGGAAGCCGGGCTCCGGGAGCACGATCCCGATGTTGGTGAGGGCCGGCTCCATCACCAGGACGGCGACGTCGCCGTGGGCCAAGGCCGCCTCGACGGAGGCCAGGTCGTTGAACTCCGCGACCCGTGACGTCTGGCTCACCGGCACGGCCGGACCCACGTTGCCGCCGCGCGGCTGCGTGGACCCATCGGCGCCGAGGACGACGAAGGTCTCGTCGACGGAACCGTGGTAGCAGTAGGAGAAGGCGAGCACCTTCGGCCGACCGGTCGCCAGTCGCGCGATGCGCAGCGCCCACCGGTTCGCGTCCGTGGCCGAGAGGCTGAACGACCACAGCGGCATCCCGAAGCGGCGGGTGAGCTCGGCCGCCACCCACTCCGCGTCCAGGCTGGGCATCATCGTGGTGATGCCGCCGACCTCAGCGATCCGGTGCTGAACCGCCGCGACGGTCGCTGCCGGCGAGTGCCCGGCCATGGTGGCGGTGTCACCGAGCGCGAAGTCCACGTACTCGTTGCCGTCGATGTCGGTGATCCGGTTCCCGCGGGCACCCGCCAGGTAGAGCGGGTAGCCGCCTGACCACTTGTTCATCCAGGTCATCGGCACGCGACCGAACAGGTGGTCGGCCGCCTCGAAGGCGGCCCGGGAGGCCGGCGTGCGCACGAGGTGCTCGGCCCGCTCGACCTCGAGCAGGGCGGCCAGGCGAAGGCGGTCGATGGGTGCCACAGGATCTCCTTCGGGGCGCGGGTCGCGCTGCGGGTCTGCGCCCGCGGGGTGCTCCATCACAGCACTCCGCGCCCCGCTGCGTCATCCCGCCGCCCCGGACGCCGCGGCCCGGGGCCGTATGCGGACGCTCCACGTCGTACACCGCACCGGCATGTCAGGCTATGCACCGTGACAGATCCCGAAGCCGTCGAAGCCGTCGAGAGCCCGCTCGACATCCGGCTGACATTCGGACGCCTGTCGCTCGATCCGCACCGGCTCATCTACTCCACGATCATCCTCATGACGGCCTTCGCCATCTACGACGAGGGCACGTCACCGCTCAAGACCGCGGCCGTGATCGAGATCATCGGCGTGTCCATCGCGCCACTGGTCGCACTCGCCATGGCGCACGCCTTCTCCGATGCCCTCGACCTGCAGATCCGCAACGGTCGCCGGCTCACCCGCACGGACCGACGCCATCTCATCGGCGTCAACCTCCAGTACCTGTACGTGGCGATCCCGCCGATCCTGCTGACGATCGCCCTGTCGATCGTCGGGTGGGACGCGAACGACATCGTGAGCCTCGTCCAGCTGCTCGGCACCGCCAGCCTCTTCTTCTGGGGCGCGTTCGCCGCGCGCAAGGCCCACCTCGGCCGGGGCCGTCAGTTCACCTTCGGCTTCAACTATGCGTTGATGGGGCTCCTGGTGATCCTGGTCGAGCAGATCCTCACGCACTGACCTGCCACGACGGCACGCCGTCGTGACCCGGCCGCTCGAGCAGCCCGGCAGCCACGCCCCCGAGGTAGGCGGCCCCGAGCGCCCCCGGCTCCTGGATCTCGACGACCCGGTGCGGACCCAGCTGGCGGGCCTTGGCGTCGATGACCATCGGGTTGCGCGTCCAGCCGCCGGCGAGCACGGCCGACGTGTGCGGCCCGACCGCAGCGGCCATCTGCTGCAGCGCCACGCCGGACATGGCCGTCAGGTCCTCCACGGCACTGCGCCACGTCAGCGCCGGAGAGACGCCGTCGGTGATGCCGCTGATCGTCAGCGAGTCGTGGCCGACGTCCACCAGGCGTGGCGCATCCTCGCCACGCGTGAGCGCCACGGCCGCGTCGCCGAGCGCCCTGCGTGAGGCGCGATCGGTGGCGCCGAGCATCGCGGCCACCCGCTCCAGGGTCAGGCCGGTGAGGCGCGCCCCGAGCAGGATCTGGTGGTCCGGAAGCACCGACCAGTCGACGTCGATGTCGTCGTCGGTGAGCGCCTCCACCACGTCGACAGGCATGACCCCGGCGACCGTGCGGATGAGGGCCTCGGCGGTGCCCATGGAGTCGAACAGGGCACCGTCGCGCGCCGCTCCGGAGATCAGCACGGCTGCCTGATGATCGAGCCCGGCCACGGTCACCGTGGCGCCCCGCAGGATCTCCGGCACCGAGTCGCCATGGGCGGTCCCGGCATCGTCGCCGGCCCAGATGCGCCGGGTCGGGAGGAGGTCACCCACCAGGTCGGTGGCGACGGACCACGGCGTGCGCGTCTGGATCTCCAGCATGCCCGTGCGCGAGGCGAGCGACGCCTCGCTCACCTCGTCACCACCCAGGGCGCGGACGATCCACTCCGCGATGCACAGGTGACGAACCCCTGCCGACGCCGAAGGGATGTTGCGCTGCAGCCACAGCACCTTCATCAACGACGGCTTGGAGTTGAGCCGTCGGCCCGTCGCGCGCTGGAAGTCCCGGGGCGTCACGGCCGCGCGCACCGATGCCGCGTCTCCGCGCGGGTCGAACCAGGCGAGGGCGGGTGCGCATGGCTCGCCGGCCCGGTCGAGCAGGACGCCGGCCTCGGCGATGCCTGTCACCCCGATCGCTCGCACGTGGACCTGCTCGCCATCCCCCTGCGCCGTCGCGGCAGCCTCGGCGCACACGGCCAGCACCGTGTCGGCCAGGACGCGCGGATCGGCATCGGCGAGCGGTCCGGAGTGGCGCCACGGCGTCTCACGGGACGCGAGCGCGAGGGACTCGCCGTCCGGGGTTACGCACAGGGCTTTCACCGACGTCGTGCCGACGTCGACACCGACCAAGACCTCGCGCGCCATGCCACGCCCTTCGCCAGTAGTGTCGAGCACACGCTATTGGGGCCACCTGCGCCATGCAGCGTTCCGCCGTGAAAGGAACCCGATGTCCGACGTCACGTACCGCCTGCGCCGCCTGTTCAACCCCTCGTCCGGACGCTGCCTCGACATCGCCGTCGACCACGGCTTCTTCGGTGAGAAGGCGTTCCTGCAGGGCATCGAGGACCTCCCCGCCGCCGTCGCGACGCTCGCTGCGGCGCGCCCCGACGCGATCCAGCTGACCGTCGGCCAGGCCCGGCTGCTGCAGTCCAGTGGTGGACGCGAGCGCCCTGCCCTGGTGCTGCGCACCGACGTCGCCAACGTCTACGGCGCCCCGCTGCCGGACCACATGTTCGACCTCACCCTGCCCAACCCCGGACTGGCGGGCGTGAAGCTCGACGCAGCCTGCGTCGTGGTCAACCTGTTCGACCTGCCCGGGCGACCCGAGGTACGCGAGGCCTGCATCCGCGCCGTACTGAACGCGAAGGTCGACTGCGAGAAGTACGGCATGCCGCTCATGGTCGAGCCGCTCGTGATGAAGCAGAGCGACAAGGGCGGCTACGAGGTCAACGGAGACATCGAGAAGATCATCCCGATCGTGCGCCAGGCCGTCGAGCTCGGTGCCGACGTCATCAAGGCCGACCCCACCGATGACGCCACCCAGTACCACGAGGTCATCCAGACGGCCACGGGCATCCCGGTCCTCGTGCGCGGCGGCGGCCGGGTCGACGACGACGAACTGCTGCGCCGAACTCAGGCCGTGCTGGAGCAGGGCGCAGCCGGCATCGTCTACGGCCGCAACATCATCCAGCACGACAACCCGGGCGGCATGACGCGTGCCCTCATGGCGATGCTGCATGACGGTGCCGATGCGACGGCTGCGGCCGCGATCCTCGCCGCGTCATGACCGCCCGGCCCGTCCGCATCGGGGTCGTCGGCGGCGGCCTCATGGGGCGCGAGCTGGCGGTCGTCTGCGGCCGCTGGCCCCAGCTCGTCGACCATCCGGCAGCGCCGCGCGTTGTCGCGGTCGCCGACCCGAATCCGGCGGCGCGCGACTGGTTCCGCGGCATCGCCACGGTCGAGACGTTCGCTCAGGACTGGCGCGAGCTCGTCGACCGCGACGACATCGACGTGCTGTACCTCGCGGTGCCGCACAACCTCCACGAGGAGCTCTACGTCGCCGCCGCGCAGGCCGGCCGCGACTTCCTCGGCGAGAAGCCGTTCGGCATCGACCTGGCAGCGGCTGAGCGCATCGTGGCCGCCGTCGAGGCCGGCGGATGCCTTCGTCCGCGTCTCCAGCGAGATGCCGTTCTTCCCCGGGGCACTGCGGGCGCACGCCTACGCGGCCTCGGGTGCGCTCGGCGAGATCCTCGACGTGCGGTCGCAGTTCGCGCACTCGTCCGACATCGACCGCGCCAAGCCGATCAACTGGAAGCGGCGGGCGGAGACCTGCGGCGAGATCGGCGTCATGGGCGACCTCGGCATGCACGTCGCGCACCTGCCGCTGCGCCTGGGATACCGGCCGGAGACCGTCTACGCGATGCTCGACAACGTCGTCGCCGAGCGGCCCGGACCGGACGGAGCGCTCGTGCCGTGCGACACCTGGGACAACGCGCTCCTCGCCTGCCGGGTGCCCGGCGGACCGACGTCGGACGACCGGCGGTTCTCGATGCTGTGGGAGACACGTCGGATCGCTCCCGGCAACATGAACTCGTGGTCGTTCGAGGCCATCGGGATGGACGGGGGCGTGCGCTTCAGCACGCGCACGCCGACGACGCTCCAGCGCTTCGCCCGCCGCGACGGCGAGCAGGTCTGGGAGGAGGTCCAGCCGGGGAACGTCTCGGCCTGGCCGATGGTGTCCGGGTGGCATCTTCGAGTTCGGCTTCGCCGACGCCCTGCTGCAGATGTGGGCCTCGTACCTGGCCGAGCGTGACGGGGCACTCGGCGAGCGATTCGGCACCGCCACTCCACGGGAGGCCCTGGAGTCCCACCGCGTGTTCGCAGCGGCGCTCCGGTCGCAGGCCAGCGGTTCCGCCGAGGCGCCCTGACGTCAGCCGCCCGTCGAGAGCAGCGTCATGGCCCGGACCACGGCCTGCACCTGCGGCACCTCGTGCGTGCGCAGGACGCTCGTCCCGCCGAGGAGGGCCAGCACGGCGAAGAACCCCTCCGCCGTCCGGAAGTTCTCCTCGAAGAGGTCGAACGCGTGGGGCAGGGCGTTGCACAGCGGCACGCCGAGCGCCCGCAGGCGGAACGTGCTGAGCAGCACGCGGGACTGGTGCTGGGCACGGACATGCGGATCGGTCAGGTTGCCGTAGTAGAACCCCATGCCGGGATCGATGACGAGCCGTTCCACCCCCGCCGCGCGCGCCAGCTCGATGCGGCGCCCGAAGTGCTCGAGCAGACCCGGGACGGGGTCGGCGTCCACGGTGACGTCGGTGACCTCGCGGACGTTGGCGGCCGCGGCGTAGCAGAGCACCACGGTGGCGCCGTGCTCCGCGGCCAGCTCCAGCATGCGCTGCTGATGCTCGGTCCCCGTCATGTTGAGCACTCGGGCGCCCGCCCGCAGTCCCGCCTCGACGACCTCCGGCTCGTACGTCTCGACCGAGACGAGGATGCCGTGCGAGGTGACCTCCTCGATCACCGGGACGAGCGAGGCGATCTGCTCGCGCACCCCGACACGCGCAGCCAGGGCGGTGCTCGACTCCGCACCGATGTCGACGATGTCCGCACCCTCGACGGCCATCGTGCGGGCCTTGCGCACGGCAGAGTCGACCCCGATGGCGACGCTCTCGCGGTAGGTGGAGTCGCGGGAGAGGTTGACGGTGCCCATCAGCACCGGTCGCGCGTCGACGTCGAAGGAGCGATCACCCACCAGAAGCGGACCGACGGTCCGGCGCAGGTCGTCCCGATGGGCGTCGGCGAGCGCGGCCAACGCCGTGAGGGAGAGCATCCAAGCAGTCTAGGCAGGTCGACCGGCACGGCCACTCGACGACCGGTGCCGCCGGTGGTGGACAGGTGCCGGCAGTCCTAGCCTTCGGGGATGGCCCGCCTGCGCTGCGACTTCTTCTCCGACACCCTCGGCATGTCGACGTCGATGACGGTGCTGCTGCCGCAGGAGACGTCGCGGTCAGATCGGGATGGACGGTGCCGTCACGGAGGACGTGCCGGTCCTGTACCTGCTGCACGGCCTGAGCGACGACGACACCATCTGGACGCGGCTCACGTCCATCGAGCGCTATGCCGCATCCCGAGGACTGGCGGTCGTCATGCCGCAGGCGCAGCAGAGCTTCTACAGCGACGAGGTGCACGGGCTGCCCTACTGGACGCTTCCTGACGCAGGAGCTGCCCGCCCTCGTGCACCGCTTCTTCCGGACGTCGACCCGGCGCGAGGACACCTTCGTCGCGGGCCTCTCGATGGGCGGCTACGGGGCCATGAAGTGGGCGCTGCGCGAGCCGTGGCGCTTCGGCGCGGCCGCGTCACTGTCCGGCGCCGTGGCCCTGAGCCACCCGAGCGAGCTCACCGCGCGCAACGACCCCGCGTTCGCCGCGCTGATGGGCCGCGTGTTCGGCGACGGTCCCACCGACGGGACCGCCGACGACGTGCTCCACCTCGTGCGCACCGCGGACCCGTCCGCCCTTCCTGCGCTGTACGTCGCCTGCGGCACCGAGGACTTCCTCTACCAGTCGAACCTCGCGTTCATCGAGACGGCAGAGGCGAACGGCATCCCGCTGACGGTCGTCACTCGGACCCGGCGACCATGAGTGGGGCTACTGGGATGCCCGCATCCAGGACGTCCTGCGCGTGGCTGCCCCTGCGGTCGCCCTGAGGACCGACCCCACGCAGCACCGAGGCCCCCTGCTGATGCAGGGGGCCTCGGCGTGCTCGGGTTGAGCGATCAGGGGGCGATGGGCAGCAGCACCGCGTTGATGCCGTGCGCGACCTGCTTGTTGCCCTTGTTGATGTCGACCTGCGACGAGGATCACGCGCGGGTTGGCCAGCTTCGGCGCGTAGTCGCCGAGGATGATCGCCGGCTTGCTCGGTCACCTTGACGCGGATGACCTTGCCGTCGACGGCGGTCTTCAGCTTGGCGCCGTTCGCCTTGAGGGCGTCACCGGACAGGATCGTGGCGCCGGGGACGACGTGGTAGAGCAGGACCGTCTCGACGGTGTCGATGCCCAGGCCCGCGACGACCTTGAACGCGCCGGCCTCGGTGCTTGACCTTCTTGCCGGACAGCGCCGAGGCGAGGTTCATGAACGCCTGGTCGTTCGGGATGAAGGCGGTCAGCGCGGTGTTGCCGTCGGCGAGGACCTTCACGGCGGAGTCGGGCTTGGCGGCGAGCACGGCCTCGACGGCCTTGGTCACGATGTCGTAGTCCTTGTAGTCCTTGTCGAACTTGGCCTGGCCGGCCTTCAGGACGGTGGCCAGCGAGGTGGTGCCGTCGGCCGCGCTCGCCGCGGGGGCCGACGACGAGGACGGTGGCGCCGACGAGGGCGGCCGCGCCGAGGGCCGCAGCCCGCTTGATGAACGAAGTGCGCATGCGATCTCCTTCTTCAGCCCGAGCCGGGCCCGCCCCCAGTGGGCGGTTATGCCAGTACTTCCGGCCCGGGTGGGCCCGTCGGATGCAATCGCGTCAGACTTTCTTCAACTTTCTTCTTCTCGGCCCGGACTGCATCCAATCGGGGCCTTCGGCCCGAAGAGTGGGTGTGCTTCCCTGCCCGACCGCTACCCGGAAGGAGGGGCGTGACGCATACTGAGAAGGCGCCCCCGGCTCCGGGGGCGCTGCCAGCGACGGAGCCGTGGGAGCGACGCGTGCGGAACGACGGTGACGAGCTCATCGCAGCGCGCTTCCAGTCCGGTGACGATGACGGCGCTGGCCGGCGCCTACCAGCGGTGGTCGCCGCTGGTGTACACCGCGGCGATGCGTGCGCACCGGGAACGAGGCGGACGCCGCCGACATCACGCAGTCGGTGTTCGTGTCAGCCTGGCGCGGCCGGCACGGGTTCGACGCCACCAAGGGCTCGCTGCCCGGGTGGCTCCTGACGATCACCCGCCGACGCGTCGCCGACCACTGGGAGGAGCGCTCGCGGGACGCCCGGCGGGTGTCGCGCGGTCGCCGCCGTCGAGGCCGACGACCCGGTGGCGCCGTCCTCTGACTTCGTTGTCGATCGCGTGCTGCTCGCCGACGAGCTCGAGCGACTCGGGGAGCCGCAACGCCGGATCGTCGAGCTCGCGTTCTTCCAGGACCTGACGCACGGGCAGATCGCCAGCCTGCTGGATCTGCCGCTGGGCACGGTCAAGAGCCATATCCGCCGGTCCCTCGACCGGCTGCGCATGAGATTGGAGGTGGATGGCGGTGCACTGTGACGACGACGACCTGTCGCTGCATCGCCCTGGGCGAGCCGTGCGAGCACGCAGGACGAGGCGCACCTTCAGCAGTGCGCCCGCTGCCAGAGCCGACTGGACCAGCTGACCGCAGTGGTGTCCTCGGCCCGTTCGATCACCGAGGCGGACCGGCCCACCGCGCCACCGCCGGCCGTGTGGGAGTCGATCACCGCCGAGCTCGGAATGGCCCCGGCGGCCACCGTGGTCCCCATCACAGCCGCTCGCTCGCGACGCCCGCGCACCTGGCTCGTTGCCTCGCGCCGCTGCCGTCGTCGGGCTCCTCGTGGGCGGCGTCGTCACGGCCGGGCTGATGACCGCCCCCACCTCGCAGGAGGTCGTCGCGAGCACCGCCCTGGCCCCCATCGACGACTCCGGCTTCAGCGGCACCGCGCAGGTCGAGCGCACCGGGTCGGGCGCGGTCCTCAAGGTGAGCGTCCCGGACCTGCCGGCGGTCGACGACGGCTACTACGAGGTGTGGATGGCGACGCCCGACACCACGACGATGGTGGCGATCGGCACGCTCAACCCGGGCGAGGAGGGCACGTTCACCCTCCCGGCCGGGATGGAGGTGGGCTCGTTCCCCGTCGTCGACGTCTCGGTCGAGCACTTCGACGGCGACAACGGGCACAGTGCCGTCAGCGTCGTGCGCGGGCAGCTGCAGGCCTGAGGCACGACGGGCCATGGACGTCGCCGCCGTTCCTGACGCGGACCGCCTGCGCGACCACTGGTGGTGGCGCCCGGGCTGGCACGCCGACACCCGGATGCTCACGTGGATTCTCAGCTTCGAGGGCGAGACCGCCCTGCACCGGATGGCGGAGCAGGTGCAGGAGTCGCTCCGCGCGATCCCGGCTCTCGAGCCCGTGCCCGTGCCATGGCTGCATCTCACGCTCACCGCCTTCGGCGACGTCACCGAGGTGTCCGACGACTGCGTGCGGCAGGCGATCAACGCCGCCCACGAGCACCTCGCCGGCGTCGAGTCGCTCCCGCTCGACTTGTCGCGCGTGGTCGTCTACGCGGAGTCCGTTGTGCTCGTCCCGGACGCCAGCCCGGCACTGAGCGCCCTGCGCGATGCCCTCGCGGACTCCGTGCGCGAGGTGCGCGGCACGGCCGCGCCGACGGTGTCGAGCACCTTCGCCCCGCATGTCTCGGTCGCCTACGTGCACCGCCCCGCACGGGGTCTGGACGTGGTGGAGGCCCTGGCGCACCAGAACGTCGACCCGGTGCACGACGTCCGCCCGACGCTGTCCCTCGTGGAGATGACCCGATCCGAGCGGCTGTACCGCTGGCGTCAGGTCAGCGCCTTCCCGCTGTAGCGCGCGCTAGCTGGCCGGGCACACGATCGCTGCGAGGTCGTCGGGGATCGGGTCGGTCCCCGCCTCGCACGCGATCTCCGGCGACTTGAGCACCCAGCCCACGTCGCCCCGTCGGAGCACGAACGTCTGCGGCGCCAGACTCGCGCCGGCCCCGCCGACGGTGGCCACGACCACGGCCCAGTCACCGGAGCACGTCAGTTCGTCGACCGAGCCGACCTCTTGTTGAGCCTCCCCCACCATGTGCTCGATCTCGTCGGTCACGGCCGCGGCGTCGCAGGCGGACTCGTTCGCGGGTGCGGAGCAGGCGCTCATCAGCCCCGCGAGCAGGAACGTGCTCAGCACCACGGGCACCCGCGTCGTCACGACGCTCAGCATGACGGCGTCACGGGACCGCTAGATCTGGGCCATGTCGACGAAGCGCGAGTAGTGCCCCTGGAAGGCGACGGTCACGGTCTGGGTCGGCCCGTTGCGGTGCTTGGCCACGATGAAGTCGGCCTCGCCCGCACGCGCGGACTCCTTCTCGTACGCGTCCTCGCGGTGCAGCAGCACGACCATGTCGGCGTCCTGCTCAAGGGAGCCGGACTCGCGCAGGTCCGACAGCATCGGCTTCTTGTCGACGCGCTGCTCGGGGCCTCGGTTGAGCTGGCTGATCGCGATCACCGGGACGGCCGAGCTCCTTGGCCAGCAGCTTCAGGGACCGCGAGAACTCCGAGACCTCCTGCTGCCGGCTCTCGACGCGCTTGCCGCTGGTCATGAGCTGCAGGTAGTCGACCACCACCAGGCGCAGCTCGTGGCGCTGCTTGAGCCGCCGGCACTTGGCCCGGATCTCCATGAGGGTCATGTTCGGGGAGTCGTCGATGAACAGGGGGGCCTCGCTCACGACGCCCATCTTGTTCGCGAGCTTCGTCCAGTCGGCGTCGCTCATCGTGCCCGCGCGCATGTGGTGCAGCGGCACCTGCGCCTCCGCGGAGAGCAGTCGCATGACGATCTCGTTGCGGCTCATCTCCAGGGAGAAGATCACGCTGGCCAGGTCCGTGCTTGATCGACGCAGCGCGCGCGATGTCGACCCCGAGGGTCGACTTGCCGATCGCGGGCCGCGCCGCGACGATGATGAGCTGCCCGGGATGCAGTCCGTTGGTGAGCTTGTCGAGCTCGGTGAATCCCGTCGGCACGCCGACCATCTCGCCGCCGCGGTTGGAGATCGCCTCGATCTCGTTGAGCGCGTCGCCCATGATGTCCGACAGCGGCGCGTAGTCCTCGCTGGTGCGCCGATCGGTGACGTCGTACACCTCGGCCTGCGCGCGGTCGACCATCTGGTCGACGTCGCCGGTGCCGGTGTAGCCCATCGTGACGATGCGGGTGCCGGCCTCGACGAGGCGGCGCAGGATCGCCTGCTCGCGGACGATGCGGCCGTAGTAGCCGGCGTTGGCGGCCGTCGGCACCATCGAGACGAGCGTGTGCAGGTAGGGGGCGCCGCCCACGCGGCCGATGTCCCCGGTGCGCGTCAGGTCGGCGGCCACGGTGACGGCGTCGGCCGGCTCGCCGCGGCCGTACAGGTCGAGGATCGTGGAGTAGATGACCTGGTGCGCCGGGCGGTAGAAGTCGCCCTCGCGCAGGACCTCGACGACATCGGCGATGGCGTCCTTGCTCAGCAGCATGGCGCCGAGCACGGACTGCTCCGCGGCGACGTCGTTGGGCGGGGTGCGGTCCGGACCGGGCGCATCGCTCGGGATGCAGTTCCGTGACGCTCACCGGTCCCCCTCCTGCCGCAGCGCGACCGCCGCACCCGACTCTTATCTACATGATGGGCCCGACACCCCCGCCCGCTTCGTAACGTAGACAGCCGCCGCGACCGTGTCCACGAGACCTGTGGATGAGCCTGTGGACAACTTGGGCACAGCACGGCGCGCCGCTGCTGACGACATGGGGACAAGCTGGGGATTTGTTGCGACGGACCCGGACGACCCCCTCGTGGGAACGGGCAGAACGTCGTCCCAAGCCTGTGGATGAAAACTCGTGGGCCCGGATGGCTAGCCTTCGGGCATGTCTGAGCCCGCCGTATCGGATCACCGTCGTCTGCCTGGGCAACATCTGCCGGTCCCCGATCGGCGAGGCGGTCCTGCGGGCCACGGCTGGCGCGGGTCGGCCTGGCCGAGCGCGGTGACGGTCGACTCCGCCGGCACCGGGGACTGGCACCTGGGCCACGGAGCCGATCCGCGAGCCCTGGCGACGCTGGATGCGCACGGCTACCCGCACGACCACGTCGCCCGCCAGATCGCCCCTGACTGGTTCGACGGGATCGACCTGGCCCTGGCGATGGACGAGGCCAACTACGCGAGCCTGGCTGGCCATGCGGCAGGCATCCGGCGCTGACACCGACATCCGCATGATGCGCTCGTTCGACCCGGCGCTGGCCCATCTGACGCAGCCGCACCCGGACCTGGCCGTCCCCGATCCGTACTACGGCGGGCAGGAGGGGTTCGAGGAGGTGCTCCAGATGATCGAACAGGCCGCCGACGGACTCGTCGACGGCCTGCTCGCAGGAACGGTGGAGCGCTAGGCGGCGACCGGCGGACCGTACTTGTTGTCGCCGGGGGTGCCGGGCTGGACCCAGAACACGATCATGATGATCCAGCCGACGCAGGGGATCAGCCAGAGCAGCTGAAGCCAGCCGGACTTGCCGGTGTCGTGCAGTCGGCGGCAGCCGACGGCGATCGTCGCCAGGGTCAGGATGATCGAGATCACCCAGCCGATGAACCACAGGAAGCCGTTGTCGCTGCCGGTGAGTCCACCGGTGAACAAGGACACGACGAAGTTGAGGACCCAGATCGCAAGGACCCACCACCAGAACTCGGGGCGACCGGCTCGGCCGCTGAAGTTCGTGATGTTGTTGAGGTTGTGCGAGATTGCCTGACCGAAACCCATGAGGGTTCTCCTGACGTAGTCGGTGGGGGCGCTAGGCGGGCTTGGGGCCGTAGGCGTTGTCGCCTGGCGTGCCTTCCATGACCCAGAACACGATCAGCACGATGTTGCCGCAGGGCACGAGCAGCAGCAGCTGCAGCCAGCCCGACTGACCACGGTCGTGGAGGCGGCGGCAGCCGACGGCCAGCTGGGGGATGATCAGGGCGATCATCGCGATGATCCACACGATCATCCAGATGACGGCGAGGATCCCGAAGATCGTCGAGACGCCGGAGTCTCCTGACCCGAGCGCGGCGAGGATGAGGAACGGGATGTAGCCGATCGCGCTGACGATGACGATGAACAGGTAGAACCACCAGAACTCCGAGCGCGTGGCCCGACCGTCGAAGGTGGCGTACTTGCTGATGCAGGTACGTACTGCCTCGGTGAACGACATGACTGCTCCTCCATATGGCGCCTAGCGGACATTGTGGACGTCATGGGGCTCGACTACCAGCACATTCGGCAATACGAAGGGGGCGCGTCCACCGGACGCGCCCCCTTCGATGCCGTGCGTGACTAGCCGGCGACGACCTCGAGGGTCACCGTCGCGGTCACGTCGGGGTGGACCTGGACCTTGGCCGCGTGCTTGCCGACGGTCTTGATCGGAGCGGCGAGCACGATGGCGCGCTTCTCGAGCACCGGACCGCCGGCCGCCTTGACGGCGTCGGCGACGTCGGCCGTGGTGATCGAGCCGAACAGCCGGCCCGTCTCGCCGGCGTGCGCCGGCATCGTGATCGTCAGTGCCTCGAGGGCCTGCTTGATCTCGTTGGCGTGGCCGAGGTCGCGGACCTCGCGCACCTTGCGGGCACGCTTGATCTGGGTGACCTGCTTCTCGCCGCCGCGCGTCCACGCGATCGCGAAGCCGCGGGGCATGAGGTAGTTGCGGCCGTAGCCGTCCTTCACCTCGACCACGTCGCCGGGAGCGCCCAGACCTGCGACGTCCTGCGTAAGGATGAGCTTCATGGGGATTCCTGTTCTTCCGATGCCTGGCGTCAGCGCGCGGTGGACGTGTAGGGGAGGAGCGCCATCTCACGGGCGTTCTTGACGGCCATCGCGATGTCGCGCTGGTGCTGCGTGCAGTTGCCCGTCACGCGACGCGCGCGGATCTTGCCGCGATCGGAGATGAACTTGCGCAGCAGGTTCGTGTCCTTGTAGTCGATGCCCTTGACGCCGTCCTTGCAGAACGCGCAGGCCTTCGCCTTGATGATCTTGTCCTTGCCACGCGGCGACGACTTGCGGTCGCCCTTCGAGTCTCGTGCCATCTGTCCTTGCTCCTGTCAGGTTGGCGCCAGTCGGCGCCGAAGTTGTCTGGGGTTGTCGCTGCTGCCTAGAAGGGAGGCTCGTCGAAGCCGGCGCCGCCCGACGGGCCGGACGCCCACGGGTCGTCGGACGACGCTGCCGCGCCGCCCCCGCTGCTGCTGTCGCCGAAGCCGCCACCACCGCGCTGAACCTTGTTCACCTTGGCGGTCGCGTACTTCAGGGCGGGGCCGACCTCGTCGACCTCCATCTCCACCACGGTGCGCTTCTCGCCCTCGCGGGTCTCGTACGAGCGCTGCTTGAGGCGGCCGGTCACGATGACGCGGGCGCCCTTGGTGAGCGACTCCGCCACGTTCTCGGCGTACTGGCGCCACACGCTGCACCGCATGAAGACGGCCTCGCCGTCCTTCCACTCGTTCGTGGCCTTGTCGAGGACACGGGGAGTGGACGCGACGGTGAACGACGCCACGGCGGCACCGCTGGGGGTGAACCGCAGCTCGGGATCGTTGGTGAGGTTGCCGACCATCGTGACGATGATGTCGCCGGCGGCCACTACTCGGCTCCCACCGGTGCGGGCTCCTCGGCGCGCATGACCTTGGTGCGCATGACGGCCTCGTTCAGGGACAGCTGGCGGTCGAGCTCCTTGACGGAGTCGACGGTGGCGGTCACGTGCAGGAGCGCGTAGATGCCCTCGGGCTTGTGGTTGATCTCGTAGGCCAGCCGACGGCGGCCCCAGATCTCGACGTTGTGCACGGTGCCACCGTCGGCGCGGATGACGTTGAGGAACGCCTCCAGGCTGGGGGCGATGGTCTTCTCTTCCAGATCGGGATCGAGGATGACCATGATTTCGTAGCGACGCATGAACAACCCACCTCCTTCGGACTAAACGGCCACGGTCTCTCCGTGGCAGGAGGGTGTTTGCGTGCGATCCGGGCAGGGTGCCCCGGATCGGCCCCCAAGGCTACCGCGAGGGAGGGTCGAGCCGGAAATCGGCGGCCGGCCCACCCCACCTTGAGCTTCGAGGCGGCCGGCCCGCCCCGACCTTGAGGTTCGAGGCGGGGGAGGCGGCCGCCAGGAGCGCCAACCTCAAGGTCGGCTGGGGCCGCACTAGGGTTCGACGCGTGCGGATCGCCACCTGGAACGTCAACTCCGTCACCGCGCGCCTCGAGCGGCTGCTGGCCTGGCTCGAGTCCGCCCAGCCCGACGTCCTGGCCCTCCAGGAGCTCAAGTGCACGACGGACGCCTTCCCCACGATGCCCGTCCAGGCCCTGGGCTACGAGGTCGCCGCCCTGGGCTCCGGGCGCTGGAACGGGGTGGCCCTGCTCAGCCGGGTCGGCCTCGACGAGGTGACCCTCGGCCTGACCGGCCAGCCCCAGTACGACGGAGCCGACGAGCCGCGCGCCGTCGGCGCCACCTGCGGCGGCGTGCGCGTCTGGAGCGTCTACGTCCCCAACGGCCGCGAGCCCGACCACGACCACTACCGCTACAAGCTCGACTGGTTCGGGGCCCTGCGCGCCACCGTGCAGGCCGAGCTGGCCGCGCATCCGGAGCGGGCGCTGGCCGTCATCGGCGACTTCAACGTGGCCCCGACCGACGCCGACGTCTGGGACATCGCGCAGTTCGCAGGGCAGCACCCACGTGACACCCGCCGAGCGCGCGGCTCTGGCCGACCTGCGCGAGGTCGGGCTCCAGGACGTCATGCCCCGCGCGCTCAAGGGCGAGCCGTACACCTTCTGGGACTACCGCCAGGCCGCCTTCGGTCGCGGCTGGGGCATGCGGATCGACCTCGTCTACGCGAACGCCGCCTTCGCCGCCCGGGTAGCCGACGCGTACGTCGACCGCGAGGAGCGCAAGGGCAAGGGCGCCTCCGATCACGCTCCCGTCGTGGTCGACCTCGACGAGGCCCGCCCATGACCCTCACGGTCCGCGCGATCACGGCCGCGCAGCACGCCGAGTGGATCGCCGCACGCCCGTCCGTCTCCTTCCTCCAGCTCCCTGAGTGGGGGCAGGTGAAGTCGGGCTGGCGCAGCGAGTCCCTGGGCTGGTTCGAGGGGTCGAAGCTCGTCGGCGCCGGGCTGGTCCTGTACCGGCCGGTGCCCAAGGTGCCCCGACGCGTCCTCGCCTACCTTCCCGAGGGACCCGACATCGACTGGCTGCGCCAGGAGCATGCCGGGCCTGGCCCTCGACGCCTGGCTCGCCCCCCTGCTGGCGCACTGCCGCGCCAAGGGCGCCTTCCAGGTCAAGATGGGCCCGCCGGTCGCCCTGCGCCGCTGGCAGGCCGACACGATCAAGGCGGCGATGGCCGCCGGATGACGGCCCGGGTCGGCCTCAGCGAGGTGCTCGCGGACTGGCACTCCGGTCCCGGCGCGCGCGCGTCGTCGAGCGGCTGCTGGCCGGCGGCTGGACGCAGCAGCGGTCGTCGGGGGCGGGGTTCGGCGACGTGCAGCCGCGGTACGTCTTCCAGGTGCCCCTCGCCGACCGCACCCTCGACGAGGTCTTCGCCGGGTTCAACCAGCTGTGGCGCCGCAACATCCGCAAGGCGGAGAAGGCCGGCGTCGTCGTCAGCGACGGCACGCGCGCCGACCTTGCCGACTTCCACCGCGTCTACGTGGAGACGGCCGCACCGCGACCACTTCACGCCCCGCGGCCTGGCCTACTTCGAGCGGATGTGGGACGCCCTCAACGCCCGGGTCCCGGATCGCCTGCGCCTGTACCTCGCCCATCACGACGGCCACCTCGCCGCCGCCACGCTCATGGTCGTGGTCGGGACACATGCGTGGTACTCCTACGGCGCCTCCACGACCGCCGATCGCGACGTGCGGCCGTCGAACGCCCTCCAGTGGCGCATGATCGGCGACGCCCACGCGGCCGGCTGCACCGTGTACGACCTGCGAGGCATCGCGGACACGCTCGATCCGGCAAACCACCTGTTCGGCCTCGTACAGTTCAAGGTGGGAACGGGCGGCTTCGCGCAGGAGTACGCGGGTGAGTGGGACCACGTGCTGCGTCCGGTCTGGGCGCGGGGCTTCAGCGCCTACCAGGCAAGGAGGGGATAGCCATGGCCTTCGCCGTCACCGTCAACGCCCAGCGCTGGCGCGACCATCAGGACTCCGTCTGCACCGCTGTGCGCCGCTCCGGCGGCGCCGACCTCGTGCCCGTCATCAAGGGCAACGGCTACGGGCTGGGGCAGCGGCTGCTCGCCGACGAGTCGATCCGGCTGGGTGCCGACACGGTCGCCGTCGGCACCGTCTTCGAGGTCGACAAGGTGGCCGAGTACGGCACCTTCGACATCATCGTGCTCGAGCCGTTCGAGCCCCGTGACGCCTTCGCCGCCGACGCCTGGTGGCGCCTGGGTCAGCAGCTGCACGCCGGTCGCGTCATCCGCACGGTCGCGTCCCGCGACGCGCTCCTGTCGCTGGCCGACCGGGCACGGATCCGTGCGCGTCCTCCTCGAGGCGCAGACGTCCATGCACCGCTTCGGCTTCGACGAGGCCGAGCTGCTGCGCGTGCTGGCCGACCCCCAGGTGCGCACCGCCTTCGCGATGGGACGCGTGCTGGTGGAGGGCCTGGCCCTGCACCTGCCGCTGGCCCAGCCGGCCGACGAGGTCGATCCCCGAGGGGCGGGCCTGGGCTCGGCCAAGGTGCGCGAGGTCACCCGCTGGGCCGGCCTGTGGCAGGCCGAGACCGAGGTGTGGTCCGGCCACAACTCGCCGGCCAGCCGGGTCTGGGTGTCGCACCTCGACGACGCCGAGCTGGCCGCCGTCGCGGCCGCGGTGCCCGACATCGTCCTGCGTCCGCGCATCGGCACCCGCCTGTGGCTGGGCGACCGTGCCGCGCTGCACGCGGCCGGCACCGTCCTCGCCGTGCACCCGCTGCCCAACGGCACGCACGTCGGCTACCGCCAGCGCACCGGCCCGAAGGACGGCACGCTCGTGGTGGTGTCCGGCGGCACGTCGCACGGCATCGGGCTGAGCGCCCCGACCCCGGCGGCGAACGTCCGCCAGCGGGTCGTCACCGCCGGCACCGGGGCGCTCGACGCAGCCGGGCGGGCCCTGTCGCCGTTCCAGTGGGCCGGCAAGCAGCGCTGGTTCGCGGAGCCCCCGCACCAGCACGTCTCGATGATCTGGCTGCCCAAGGGCCTGATGATCCCGGCCGTCGGCGACCGCATGGCCGCCGACGTGCGGTTCACGACGTCGAGGTTCGACGCCGTGCTCGGCCTAGCCTGAAGGCATCCGGGGCGCCGTCGAACACCCCGCCACCGGGATCGTCGGCGTCGTCGTCGAACCCGTCGTTGCGCACGGGATCCAGGTGCGGGGCGAGCATGTCCTGCAGGACCATCGCCGCGAAGTAGACCGTCACGAGCACGTGGATGACGACCGCCACGGTGTACTCCTGGCCGGTCAGGCCGGTCGTGTCGTCGATGCCGTAGCCGACGAGGAACCACCAGATCGCCGCGAAGTACACGACCTCGCCGGCCTGCCAGATGAGGAACTCGCGCCAGCGCGGCCGCGCCATCACCGCGAGCGGCACCAGCCACAGCGAGTACTGCGGGGAGTAGACCTTGTTGGTGAGGACGAAGGCGGCGACGATGAGGAACAGCACGGCGGCCAGTCGGGGGCGGCGCGGGGCGCCGAGGGTCAGCCACGCGATGCCCACGCACAGCAGCAGGAAGGACCCGGTGGCGACGAGGTTCAGCCGATCGGCGGGGACGCCGTCGAGCCCGGCCTGCGTCAGGGCGAACCAGATGGACCCGAAGTCCTCTCCGCGGGTCTGGCTGAAGCGGTAGAAGTACGACCATCCCTCGAAGTTCGCCACCATGAACGGCACGTTCGTGACGAGCCACGCGACGGCGGTGCCGGCCACGAGCAGCCCGAACGCACGCCACTTCGCCGTCCGGATGGTCAGCAGCAGGAACCCGCCCAGCAGCAGCACCGGGTAGAACTTCGCCGCGACGGCGAGACCGAGCAGCAGCCCGGCCGCGAACGGGTGCTTGCGCGACCACAGCAGCAGCGCCACCGCGATGAAGGCCAGCGGCAGCAGGTCCCAGTTCACGGTGGCCGCCAGGATCATCGTCGGGGCCAGCGCCACCATCGCCGCGTCCCACGGGCGCCGCCGTACCGTGAGCGCGGTGGCGACCACCGTCACCACGAACGCGACGAAGAGCATGATCACGTTGACGTCGAAGAAGACCGTGGCCTTGCTGGTCGTGGCGAAGACGGCCGTGACGCCGGACGTGATCAGCGATGCCACCTGCATGAAGGCGCCGGTCAGGACCGGGTACTCCAGGTGCTGCCCGTCGGGCATCGCCTGGATGTACGGCAGCAGCCCGTCGGCGAAGCCGCGCAGCGAGTACAGCGGGGCGATGTCGGTGTAGCACAGGTGCTCGTACCGCTCGGGGGTCCGCCAGCCCTGAGCGCGGCATGACAGGTCGAGGACGTACCCCAGCACGTAGGAGAACGTGGCCAGGACCACCAGCACCCGAACGGGGGTCCACCAGCCTGCGCCCAGTCGGGCCCACCGGCCGATCGGGCCACCGATCCCGACCACCGTGCTCTCGGCGACCGGGTCCTCGCGCTCGGGGAGGACGATCGGCGACGGTGCGCTCACTCGGGTCGACCTTCCTCGATCGGCGGGCTCGGAGGGGCGGAGGGCTCTGCCGACGGGGAGAACAGCGAGTCGTCGGGCGACTGGCTGGGCGTGGCCGACGGCACTGCGGAGGGCGGGACGTCGGTCGGAAGTGTAGCCACGGGCGACGGGCTCGTTGGAGAACTCCGGGATCACCTCGGGGGTCGGGCACCCGGACGGCACCTCCTCCAGCTCGGAGGTGATGAAGGCGGGGCAGTCGATCGGCTCGTCGACGCCCTCCGGCGGCGGTGGGAAGTCCTCGACCGGCAGGCCGTCGAGCGCGCCGGTCATGAACGCCGTCCAGATCGCTGCGGGGAACGACCCACCCGTCACGGTCGAGAGGCCGCCGGTCCCGGACAGCGAGACCGGGATGCCGTCCGCGTCCTCCTTCGCCATGAGGACCGCGGCGGCCAGCTGTGGCGTGTAGCCGACGAACCAGGCGCTCTTGTTGTCGTCGGTGGTGCCGGTCTTGCCGGCCGCCGGCCGGCCCAGCGCACGGGCCGTGGAGCCCGTGCCGTCGGACACCACGCGGGCCGAGGGCGAAGGAGACCGTGTCCGCAGTGTCGGTGTCGAAGGCGGAGTCCGTTCGCGGTGCGAGCTCGAACAGCAGGCCCTCGTTCGGGCCGACGACCCGCGTCACCACCGATGTCGTCGGCCGCGGGCGCCGCGGGCGGCGAAGGTCGCGTACGCGTTGGCCATGTCGAGGCCGGACGGCGACGCAGTGCCGAGCACGAAGGTCAGGTCCAGCGCGTCGAGGTCCATGCCGGGGGTGTCGGCGGGGATGCCCGCGCGCACGGCGGCATCGGCGACCGAGTCGACGCCGATGTCCGACTCGAGCGTGACGTAGGCCGAGTTGATGCTGTTCTCCGTCGCCTGCAGGAGCGTGACGGGGCCGTAGGACTTGTCGCCGTAGTTGGCGAACGTGTAGCCGTCGACCGTGGTGGGGGAGTCGCCCGGCCAGATGGACGTCAGCGGCACGCCCTTCTCGGTGCGCGGCGGCGAGCGCGAACGGCTTGAAGGTGGAGCCCGCCTGCGCGAACTGCCGGGTCGCGTTGTTGATCTGGTCGTCCACGAAGTCCTCGCCGCCGTAGATGGCCACGACCTCACCGGTGCCGGGCCGCACGGCGGCGAGGCCGATGCGCAGGCCGTCGGTTCCCGACGTCGGTCCGACCTTTCGCACCGCGGCGGTGGCGGCCCGCTGCGCGGTCCGGTCGAAGGTCGAGGTGATCCGCAGCCCACCGCGCTGGATCTCCTCCTCGTCGAAGCCGAGGTCGACCAGCTGCTGCTCGACCATCGTGAGCATGAACCCGGTCTGGCCGCCGAGTCGGTCCTTCGCCTTCTGCTTCTTGATCTTCGGGGAACTCCGCGTTCCTGCGCTGCTTGGGCGTCAGCCAGCCCTGCTCGACCATCCCGTCGAGCACGTACGTCCACCGCGCCTCCAGCCCCGCGAGGTCCTTCTCCGGTGCCAGTCCGCTGGGCGACTTGATGATCGCCGCGAGCACGGCGCCCTGCTCGTAGGTCAGCTCGCTGGCCGGGACGCCGAAGTAGGCGATCGACGCCGCCTCGATGCCGTAGGCACCGCGGCCGAAGTAGATGGTGTTGAGGTAGTTGCCCAGGATCTCGTCCTTGGAGACCACCGTCTCCAGCTTGAAGGCGAGCAGGGCCTCCTTGACCTTGCGGTCCCAGGACCGCTCCTGCGTGAGGTAGGCGTTCTTCGCGTACTGCTGGGTGATCGTCGAGCCGCCCTGCGTCGAGCCGCCGGTGAGGTTGTTCCAGACGGCGCGGCCGATGCCGAGGGGCGAGACGCCGCCGTGGTCGTAGAACGAGCGGTCCTCGGCCGCGAGCACGGCGTGCTGCACGTCGAGCGGGCACGTCGGCCAGGGCGACGCTGCGCCGAGTCGAGTCGCCCAGGCGGCCGAGCTCGGTGGTGCCGTCGGCCCAGTAGACGATCGTGGCCTCGCTGGTGGCGACCTCGTTGGCCGACGGCACCGTGGTGCGGGCCACGAGGAAGACGAGGACGGCGATGCCGAGCCCGACGAGCACGGCGACCGTGACGAGGAGCCAGCGCAGCCAGTGCCGACGGGGCTTCGCCGGTGGCCGGGCCCGTCTGCGCGTGGCTGGCGCGGTGGGCTTCCGCGGGCTGGCGGGCATGGTGTCCTCACGTCTCGGGGGAAGTCCCCCCGCCTGGAGCGGTCACCGCGCGCGGCGGCCGGTCACAGGGCGCGGGGCTCGCGACTAGTCAAGGAGATCACGCGGGGTGGGCAGAGCGCGGCGCGGCACGCCGTCGCCTAGGACGTAGGTGGTGAGCAGGAAGTTCCAGTGGCACCGCTGGCAGACCTCGACGACATACACGGAGAAGGCGCCGAACTGGAAGGCCATGGCCGGCAGCTCCTCGCCCTTGCGGATGCGGCCGGAGTAGGGGCCGAGCTCGTCGCCGTAGACGTAGGTGACGGTGACCAGTCCCTCGTCCCGGCAGGCCGGGCAGCCGTGGCCAGCCGGCTCACCGTGGAAGCGGGCCGCCTTGAGCAGGTACGGGTCGGCGTCGCACAGGTCCGAGGACAGGCCGCCGCCGTTGAACAGGCGCAGGAGCGCGGCCCGGCGCTGGAGGCCGTGGTCGACGACGGCTCGGGGGCGGTCCGGCTGGGCCACCGGCTCGGCGGCCGGCAGGTCCTTGGCGGCCGACCGGGCCCGGGGCTTGCCGGACGCACCGCGCGCGATGGTGCCGCGGATCGCCGACTTCCGTGGGGCAGCCATGCGACCCAAGTGTAGAGCCCTGCTCCGACGTGGTTTTGATATATCGACTCGATATGTTGTAATGAACTATGGCCAAGCGGCACGACGTCCTCGAGTTCGCCGTTCTCGGCGTCCTGTCCGAAGGCCCCCTCCACGGCTACGAGCTGCGCAAGCGGCTGGCCACGGTGCTCGGCCCGTTCCGCGCCCTGTCCTACGGCTCGCTGTACCCGTGCCTGCGCCGGCTGCAGGCCAAGGCCCTCATCGAGGAGGTCTCGGTCACGCCCGCCATCGAGTCCGACGCCCCGGCCCTGTCGGCGCGGCGCGCCCGCGTCGTGTACGCCATCACCGGCGAGGGCAAGGAGGAGTTCGGCAGCTGGGCGAACCAGCCCGGACCCGAGGCGTGGGAGGACGAGGGCTTCGCCGCCCACCTCGCGTTCTTCGGCCGCACGGAGGCGCGCGTGCGCCTGCGCATCCTCGAGGGGCGCAAGTCCCGGCTCGAGGAGCGCGTCGAGGCGCTCCGGGAGTCGCTGGCGCGCGGCCGCGAGCGCGTGGACGCGTACACGCTCCAGCTCCAGCAGCACGGGCTCGACGGAGCCGAGCGCGAGGTGCGCTGGCTCAACGAGCTGATCCAGAACGAGCGCTCGACCCCAGGCATCACCACGGACACCGCCAGCAAGGTCTCATCACCACACACCAGGGAGCAGTAATGAGTTCGGTACGCGTAGCCATCGTCGGAGTCGGCAACTGCGCTTCATCGCTCGTGCAGGGCGTCGAGTACTACAAGGACGCCGATCCGGCCGACTTCGTGCCCGGTCTCATGCACGTGCAGTTCGGCGAGTACCACGTCAGCGACGTGCAGTTCGTCGCCGCATTCGATGTCGACGGCAAGAAGGTCGGCCTTGACCTGGCCGAGGCGATCAACGCCTCCGAGAACAACACGCTGAAGTTCGCCGACGTGCCGCCCACCGGCGTGATCGTGCAGCGCGGCACCACGCTCGACGGGCTCGGCAAGTACTACCGCGAGACCATCACGGAGTCGGACGCGGAGCCGGTCGACGTCGTCGCCACCCTCAAGGCCGCGCAGGTCGACATCGTCGTGTGCTACCTGCCCGTCGGGTCGGAGGAGGCCGCCAAGTTCTACGCCCAGTGCGCCATCGACGCGGGCTGCGGCTTCGTCAACGCTCTGCCGGTGTTCATCGCCGGCACGCCCGAGTGGGCCCAGAAGTTCGTCGACGCGGGCCTGCCGATCGTCGGTGACGACATCAAGAGCCAGGTCGGCGCGACCATCACGCACCGCGTGATGGCGAAGCTCTTCGAGGACCGTGGCGTGATCCTGGACCGCACGTACCAGCTCAACGTCGGCGGCAACATGGACTTCAAGAACATGCTCGAGCGCGATCGCCTCGAGTCGAAGAAGATCTCCAAGACGCAGTCGGTGACCTCGCAGGTCACGTCGCACGACATGGGCGCCCGCAACGTGCACATCGGCCCGAGCGACTACATCGCATGGCTCGACGACCGCAAGTGGGCGTTCGTGCGCCTCGAGGGTCGCGCGTTCGGCGACGCCCCGCTGAACCTGGAGTACAAGCTCGAGGTGTGGGACTCCCCCAACAGCGCCGGCGTCATCATCGACGCGGTGCGGGCGGCCAAGATCGCGAAGGATCGCGGCATCGGCGGACCGATCCTCTCCGCCTCGTCGTACTTCATGAAGTCCCCGCCGGTGCAGTACTCCGACAGCGAGGCGAAGCAGGCCGTCGAGGACTTCATCGCCGGCACGATCGAGCGCTAGCCCCCTTCCGTTTCTCCCGTCCTCCGGGACACCCGAGCGAATCCGGCCGTCTGACGGCCGGATTCGCTCGCTTCTCCCGCCCCGCCGGGGAATCGTTCGGGGCGGTAGCGTCACCGGCATGGTGGCGCTGCCGGCTCTGCGCGAGGTGCTGGCCGGGCGCGACTTCCGCCGCCTGTTCGGCGTGCGGCTGGTCGGCCAGTTCGGCGACGGCCTGCTCCAGGCGGCGCTGGCCACCTTCGTCCTGTTCTCTCCGGAGCGGCAGCCGGACGCCGTCAAGGTGGCCGCCGCGTTCGCGATCCTGCTGCTGCCCTACTCGATCATCGGCCCGTTCGCCGGCGTGTTCCTCGATCGCTGGCGACGACGGACGGTCCTGGTGCGGGCCAACCTCGCCAAGGCCCTGTTCACCCTCCCGATCATCGCCCTCGTCCTCGTCGCCAACGACGGCCTGGGCCTGGGCGTCTGCGTGCTCGTCGTCCTCGGCATCGGCCGGTTCGTGCTGGCCGGCCTCTCCGCCTCCCTGCCCCACGTCGTCGTCGGTCGCGACCTCGTCACGGCCAACGCCCTCACCCCGACCTCCGGCACGATCATGGCCGCGCTCGGCGCGCTGTCCGGGGTGGCCCTGCGCGCGGCCCTGGGCGGCGGTGACCGCGGCAGTGCACTGGTCCTCGGCTGCGCGCTGACCGCCTACGTCGCGGCCGCGCTGGTGGCGCGGCTCATCGGCCGCGACCGGCTCGGACCGGACGGCACGCGCGCGTCCGACACCGTGCGCGGCGTTGCCATCGGACTGGCCGAGGGGGTCCGCGAGCTGCGCCTGCACGGCGAGGCCGGCCGTGCGATCGCGGTCGTCGGCGTGCACCGCTTCGCGTTCGGCGTCCTCACCGCCGGCGGCCTGCTGCTCGTGCGCTACACCTTCAACGACGTCACGGGAGCCGACACCGCACTCAACGAGTTCGCCTACCTGACCGGCGCCGCGGCCCTCGGCGCGCTCGTCGGCGCCGTCCTGACCCCCGGGGCAACCCGGCGCTGGGGGTCGGTCCCGTGGTCGGTGGCGGCTCTGGCGCAGGCCGGCATCGTGGGCATCGGCCTGGTCATCGTGGGAGCGGTGGTGCCCTCGCTGCCCGTCCTGCTGCTCGGGAGCGTCAGCATCGGCTTCGCGGGCCAGTCCGTGAAGGTCTGCTCCGACACCCTGGTCCAGCGGTACATCCCCGACGACCATCTGGGCCGGGTGTTCGCCCTGTTCGACATGATCGTCAACGTCTGCCTGGTGGCCGGGATCTGCGTCCTCGCCGTCGTCTCGCCCACCAGCGGCCAGACCCCGGTGCTCTACGCGGCGGTCGGACTGCTCCTCGTGGCGACCGCGGCATGGTATCGACGCCACGGTCCCCGTAGAGTCGCGCCCATCAGTCGGGAGGGGACACCATGAGTCAGCCAGCGGTCGTCGAGAAGCGCTGGGGTGCGCGATCCATCGCAGCCCTGTTGCTCATCATCCTGGCGGCGGTGCTCACCATCCCCGCGCTGGTCGGGCACTGGGGCCAGCGCACGATCGTCGACAGCGAGCGCTACATCCAGACCGTCGGGCCGCTGATCGACCAGCCGGAGGTCCAGCAGGCCCTCGCCGAGACCGTCACCGCGCAGGTCGTCGCGAAGGTCGACACCGAGAACCAGATCGACACCCTGCTGGGCAACCTCTTCCCGAACGCGGGCTTCACCGACCAGCTGGCAGCGCCGATCGCGGCCGGCATCAACTCGCTCATCGGCGAACTCGTCACGAAGTTCGTCGCGTCCGAGCAGTTCGCCACCGTCTGGGTCGAGCTCAACCGGGCCGCCCAGAAGGGCATCGTCCTCGTGCTCGAGGGACGCGACGGCGGCATCGTCAAGCTCAAGGGCGACAACCTCGTGCTCGACACCTCGATGGCCCTGACGGCGATCCAGCAGAAGCTCGTGGACAGTGGCATCACCGCGGCGGCGAACGTCACGATCCCGGAGTCCGACCGCGAGGTCGTCCTGGCGAACACGCCGGGACTGGCCCAGATCCGGTCGATCTACTCCCTCACGTCGCCGATCCTCACGTGGCTGCCGCTGCTCGTGGCCATCATGTTCGGTGCGGCGATCCTGCTCTCGCGCCGACGGGCCCGCATGACGGTGGCCACCGGCGTCATCCTGGGCGTGTCGGCCCTGGCCATCCTCGCGGGCCTCAGCGTCGGCGAGACCCAGTTCACGAACGAGCTCGCGGGCACCCCGTGGGAGGCCGCGTCCGACGTGTTCTGGACGACCCTGCTCACGTACCTGATCGCCGGTGCCCAGGCGCTCCTGGTGCTGGCCGCGGTCATCATCGTCGCCGGCTGGTTCGGCGGCCGGACCCGGCTGGCCGTCATGGCGCGCGGTCGCGTGACCGCGGGGCTGGCCGACATCAGCGGGCGCATGTCCGACGGCCGGCCCGGACCGCTGCCGGCCGACATGCAGCAGTACGCGCGCTGGATCATCTACGCCCTCGGCGTGCTCGTCCTGGTCCTCGGCGACCTGCTGTCGGTGACGAGCGTGCTGTGGATGACGGCCCTCGTGGCCGGACTCGTGACGCTGGCTCAGCTGCTCTCCGGCCCGGGAGCGCCTGCCACCCCCGAGGTCACGGTGAACCCCGACTTCACGTCGGCCGACACCGTGTAGGTGGGCGTCACGCCCGGACGCTCCACGCTGACCGAGCCAGACGCGATCGCCTTCGTGTACTCGGCGAAGTCAGCCGCGACCTGATCCGCGTAGGCGAGGGTGAAGTCCCGCACGGCCTTGTCGAACTTGTCGCTGGTGCCGAGGTAGGCGGCGATGGCAACGGCGTCGCCGGACCGGGCATGGGCCCGGGCCAGGGTGCGACCGCAGACCGTCGCGTAGGTGGACAGCGTCTGGGCGCGTGAACTTCGACGGATCGACGGAGTACTTCATGTCGCGCAGCTGCCGGATGTAGAAGTCGCGTTCGTGCGGACCGCGGATCCAGCCGAGGAAGGCGTCGGAGGCGGCCTGCATGAGCTGCTGACCGACGACGACGCGCTCACCGGAGTACTCGAACACCGACGGTGCCGTGAACGGCTCCAGCACGCTGCTGACCGCCTGCTTCACCTGCAGGACGAGCAGGTCGTTCTCGTCGCGGCCCTCGAGGAGCACGACGAAGGCCAGGAGCCCGACACTGCCCACGCCCACCACCTTGTGCGCGAAGTCGAGCATCCGGTAGCGGCGAAGGAGCTGACGGGGCGCCGGCGGGGTCGTGTCGAGGTAGGCGCCTAGGAGCCCCTTGATCGCCTCCGTGGCGTCCGCATCGAGCGCGACGCGCATGAGCAGGGGCGGCTCGTTGAGGAACTGCCGCCGGCCGTCCACGACCTCAGTCATCTTGGAGATGGCCGACCATGCGTCCCGCGATCGAGCCTTGGCCGCGCCCTTCTCGATCCGCTTCTCGGCCGTGGTCAGCCCCTCCTGCTTCGCCCACTCCTGCAGCACCTCGACGCTCACGCGGTCGTACCAGATCTCCAGCTCCGGCATCAGGGCGAACTCCTGCATCTGCAGGCGGTAGGCGGAGGCCGCCTCGGTCGCCGCCGCCGAGATCGCGGCGTCGTGGATGCCGACGTCGCGCCCGGCGAGCACGAAGGACGTCGCCATGCGGAACACGTCCCACTCGAACGGGCCGGGGTTGGTCTCGTCGAAGTCGTTGATGTCGAAGACCACGGTGCGATCGGGCGCGGCGAACAGGCCGAAGTTGGACAGGTGGGCGTCGCCGCACTGCTGCGTGATGAGCCCGGTGGTCGGCATCTCGGCGAGGTCGTTGGCCATCACCACGGCACTGCCGCGATAGAAGGTGAAGGGGCTGACCGCCATCCGGCTGTGCCGCAGCGGGAGCAGCGCCTGGACGCGCGCGGTCTCCTGGCCCTGCAGCAACGCCACCGGATCGGGGCGGTCGGCGGCCGCGCTCCACTGCGCCAGGCTCGTGCGGGGTCGCCGCTCGCGGGCCGCCCGTCCACGGGCCTGACGGTCGGCGACGGACTCGGTGCGCGTCGCGGTTGGCAGGACCGCGGGCGCGGCCGGGTCGGGAGGCGAGGTCATGCGCTCACGCTACGGCCCCCCTGTGATGGATATCGCACGTTCACGGGGCATTGACGTGGTGGTAACCGGCGTTCGCTACACATGAACCCGGCGAGACCCGCCGCGACAGGAGACACACGTGAGCACCCCTGCCCCCTTCGGCACCCGACTGACCGTCGACGCCATCGCCCCCGAGATCGACGGGGTGCGCCGTCCGGCGCCCCAGCCACTGGGCACGTGGATGTCACGCTGGGCGGCCATCTACCTCGACGTGGTCCCCGCCGCCGGCACGCCCGGGATCGACGCGCCGGTGCGCGTGGCTCCCGTCCGGGCGCTGCCGCACGTCATCGCGGCCTGAGCCTCAGGGGCGCGCTGCCCACCACGCCAGCAGGGCCTCACGCGCCATCGCCTCGTCGAGGGGTCCTCTGTCCAGTCGCAGGTCGAGCAGGAACTGGTACGCCTCGCCGACCACGGGGCCCGGCGGGATCGCCAGGATCTCCATGATCGCCCGTCCGTCGAGGTCGGGGCGGATGGCGGCGAGCTCCTCCTGCGCCTCCAGCTCGGTGATCCGTCGCTCGAGGGAGTCGTAGGAGCGCTGCAGCGCCAGCGCCCGCTTGCGGTTGCGGGTCGTGGAGTCGGCTCTCGTCAGCTTGTGCAGCCGCGTCAGGAGCGGACCGGCGTCGCGCACGTACCGCCGGACCGCGGAGTCGGTCCACTCCCCTGACCCATACCCGTGGAAGCGCAGATGCAGCTCCACCAGCGTCGAGACGTCGTCGATCATGTCGTTGGAGAAGCGGAGCTGCTGCATCCGCTTGCGGGTCATGCGGGCTCCCACCACCTCGTGGTGGTGGAAGGACACCCGGCCGTCCTCCTCGAACCGACGCGTCCGCGGCTTGCCGATGTCGTGGAGCAGGGCGGCCAGCCGCAGTACCGGGTCCGGCCCGCTGGCCGGCTCGTGCGCCGTCTCGAGCAGGATCGCCTGCTCGAGAACCGTGAGGGTGTGCTCGTACACGTCCTTGTGGTGGTGGTGCTCGTCCTCCTCGAGCCTCAGGAGCGGCAGCTCCGGCAGGACGTAGGCGGCGAGCCCGGTGTCGACCACGAGGGCCAGGCCCCGTCGCGGGTCCGGGGACATGACGATCTTCATGAGCTCCTCGCGGATCCGCTCCGCCGAGACGATGGCCAGTCGCTCCGCCTGGGCGGCCATCGCGGCCACGACGTCCGGGTCGACCTCGAACCCGAGCTGCGCGCTGAAGCGGGCAGCCCTCAGCATCCGCAGGGGGTCGTCCCCGAACGACTCCTCCGGGGTGCCGGGCGTGCGGATGCGACCGGACGCGAGGTCGTCTCGCCCTCCGAAGAGGTCGACGAAGGCCAGGTCGGGCAGCCGGATCGCCATGGCGTTGATCGTGAAGTCCCGCCGCACCAGGTCGTCGTCCAGCGAGTGCCCGAAGTCCACCTGGGGCTTGCGCGACTCGAGGTCGTACTGCTCGGCGCGGTACGTGGTGATCTCGACCTCGCGCCCGGCGATGCGGGCGCCGATCGTGCCGAACCGGATGCCGACGTCCCAGGTGGTGTCCGCGTACCCCGCCAGCAGGGCCAGGACGGCCTCGGGCCGCGCGTCGGTCGTGAAGTCGAGGTCGGCGTCGGCGTTCCCCGAGAGGCGCCCGAGCATGGCGTCGCGCACCGGCCCGCCGACGAGGGCCAGTTCATGGCCGGCCTCGGCGAACCGCTGACCCAGCCCGGTGAGCACCGGCAGCAGGGGCGCGAGCTCACGGGCGGCGCGGCGCTCGGACCCGATATCCGGGTCGGAGGCGGGGGTCACGGGGGTCACGCCTGCAGAGCGTAGACGGCTCCCGCATCACGGCCGATTATCCTGCCGATATGACCACCGACGGCACCCCCAGGTCCCGTCGCGCCGCAGTGCCCCGCGTCGAGGAGACCTCCGCCGGCGGATTCGTCCTCGACCGGCGAGGACGGGAGCCGAAGGCCGCGCTCATCGCCCGCCGGGACAAGCGCGGTCGGCTGGTGTGGTCGCTCCCCAAGGGTCACCTCGAGGCCGGGGAGTCCCCTGAGCAGGCTGCCGTCCGCGAGGTCTTCGAGGAGACGGGGATCCGGGGCAGCATCGTGGCGAGCCTGGGCACCATCGACTTCTGGTTCATGGCCGACGACCGGCGGGTCCACAAGACCGTGCATCACTACCTGATGGCGGCCCACGACGACGTCCTGTCCGACGCCGACGCCGAGGTGGCCGAGGTCGCCTGGGTCCCGCTGGCTGAGGTCGCCGCGCGCCTGCGCTACGCCGACGAGCGCCGGCTCGTCGGCGACGTGCTCGCGGTCCTCGCGGATCCGGCGGTCCCGTGGTCGCCCTGACCCGCCGCGGGCTCGTGGGCGCACTCGTCGCCGCGTTCGCCCTGCTGGCCCCCCTGGTGGCTGGTGCCGCGCCCTCTGCGACAGCTCGTCCGTCGGCCCCGTCCCACGTGACCGCACCGGCAGCGGACCAGGCCGACGCGGCCGTGCGCATCGTCCTCGACGTGCTGTCGCCGGCAATCCCCGGCGAGGACGACACCCTGCGGGTCCGCGGCCGCGTGATCAACACCTCCCGCGTCCCCGTCACGGACGTCAGCGTGCGGCTGCGCCGGTCCTCCGCCCCGCTGGACAGCCGACGCGCGGTGGCCGAGGTCCCAGGCGCGCCCGCCGACCCGGTGGGCGGGGACCCGGACGACGTCCCGCTCGACGGCACGCGCACCCTCGTCTCCGCGACCCTGGCCCCGGGGGGCCGGGCGCCGTTCACCCTGCGGGTGCCGGTGGCCGAGCTCGGCCTCGGCGACCCGGGCGCCTACGTCCTGGGGATCGAGGTGCTCGGCCGCGAGGCCGGGCTGGACGAGTTCGACACCCGGAAGGCGGACCTGAGGACCTTCCTGCCGTGGTTCCCGACCGGGTCCGAGGTCGAGCCGGTCGAGCTCGTCTGGCTCTGGCCGCTGGCCGACGGACCGGACCGGACCGCCGACGGGGTCCTGCTGAGCAACCAGACTCCGGAGGCGATCTCCCCGGGCGGACGGCTCGACCGGCTGGTCGGCATGGCCGACCGCCATCGCGCGACCGTGTCGCTGCTGGCCGATCCCGCCCTGCTGCAGACCGCCGACGCCATGACCCAGGGCTACCAGGTCCGTCAGGGCAGCGAACTGGTCCTCGGTGACCGCGAGCAGCAGGCCCGGCAGTGGCTGGCGACCCTGGCCGACGTGGCACGCGACACGAGCATCCGCTCCCTGCCGTACGCCGACATCGACGCCTCCGCGGTCAACCGGGCGGGCATGTCCAACGACGTCGTCCGCGCCCTGACGCAGGGACCCGGCATCGCCACGGCGGCGCTGGAGGTCCCGTCCCCCGGCGACCTGTACTGGGCGCCATTCGGTCGCATCGACCGCTCGACCCTCAACCTGATCGCGTCCGCCGGGGTCACGTCGCTCATCCTGTCCGCCGACGCGATGCCCGCCACCGACGCCGCCCAGCCCACCGAGGGGCTCGCGACGGCAGCGCTGCCGACGTCGGTCGGCTCGATCAGGGCGGTTCTCACCGATCCCCAGCTGAGTGCGACCCTCGCCCTTCCCCAGCGCAGCGCCGCGGATGTCGTCGCGGCCCGTCAGGCGTTCCTCGCCGACACCACCGTCATCGCCCAGACGCTGCCCGCCGACCAGTCCTCCCGGGTGGTGGTGGTCGCGCCACCGAGCACGCGGTGGGACGTCACCGCCTCGCTCGTGGCTCCGCTCCTGCGGGCCACCCGCACCGCGCCGTGGCTGTCCGCCCTGACCCTCGACGCGCTGCTGGAGCGCCCGCCGTCCTCCACGAGCCGGCAGCGGGGCGGCTACGGCCAGAAGGCCCGGGAGGCCGAGCTCACCCAGGACTACATGGCCGACGTCGCCGAGGTCAGCACGCGCCTGGACGCCTTCACGTCGATCATCGACGACCCCACGGGCATCAGCGAGCCCTTCGCCGAAGCGCTCCTGCGCGCCGAGTCGTCGGCCTGGAGAGCCCAGCCCGAGCAGGGCGACAGGCTGCTCGCCGCCGTCTCCGCCGAGCTCGAGGAGGAGACGGCCCGGGTGCGGGTGCTGTCGGAGGGCACGATCACGCTGTCCGGCGATACCGGCCGGGTGCCGGTCACCATCACCAACGACCTGGATCGCTCCGTGACGGTGGGCCTGGACCTGCGCGGCCAGCCGGCCCTGCGGCTGTCGTCCGAGCCGCTGACCGGCATCCGGATCGAGGCGGGCCGGATGGCCAGCGTCGACATCGACGCCAGGGTCGTCGGCGGCGACCCGCTGCCGGTCGAGGTCCAGCTCCTCGGGCCCGAGGGCGAGGAGTACGGCGAGCCCGCGGAGATCATCGTGAGCAGCACCGCGTACGCGCGCGCCGCGTCGTGGGTCGTGGCCGCGGCCTTCGTCGCCATCCTCGTGTTCGTCCTCGTCGGCGTGACCCGACGCATCCGCGCGGCGCACGCCGGTCGCACCCGCGGCGATCTGGGACCGTAGGCCCATGACGATGCCGCCGGAGTCGCCCGACGCGACCCCCGACGCGACCGATGCGGAGGTGACCACGGAGATCGCCGCCGAGGTCAGCGAGGCCGCCCGCGAGTCGCAGGCCGGTGACCTCTCCGCGAGCCCCCCATCGGCAGCGGGCCGGGCGCTGGCCCGCAACAGCTCGGTCATGGCCACCGGCACCATCGTCTCCCGGGTCACGGGGGTCCTGCGCGACGTCGCCATGACGGCGGCCCTGGGGTTCTACCTCGTCTCGGACGCCTACTCCCTGGGCAACTCGCTGCCGACGATCGTCTACATCCTCGTCATCGGCGGGGCGCTCAACGCGGTGTTCATCCCGCAGCTCGTGCGCCGCATGAAGGAGGACGACGACGGCGGCCAGGCCTACGCGGACCGGCTGCTGACCCTGGTGGCGACCGGTCTGCTCGTGCTGTCGATCGCAGCCGTCGCGGCGGCGCCCTGGATCGTCGACCTCTACACGCCGCAGGACTACCCGCAGGCCGAGTTCGACCTCGCCGTCGCGTTCGCCCGGCTATGCCTGCCCCAGATCTTCTTCTACGGCCTGTACGCGATGCTCAGCCAGGTCCTCAACTCCCGCGGGCGCTTCGGTGCGCCGATGTTCGCCCCCATCGCCAACAACGTCGTGGCGATCGCCACGTTCGTCCTCTTCATCGTCATCGCGGGGACGTCGGCCGCGGCCGATGGCGCGCTGTCCACCGACCAGGTACTCCTGCTCGGAATCGGCACCACTCTCGGCGTCATGCTCCAGGCGCTGATCCTCGTGCCGGTGCTTTGGCGCAGCGGGTTCGGGTGGCGTCCGCGCTTCGACTGGCGCGGCGCGGGCCTGGGCAAGGCCGGATCCCTGGCCGCCTGGACGATCGGCCTCGTCCTGGTGAACCAGATCGCCTACATCTTCATCACCCGCCTGGCCACGCAGGCGAACGTCAACGCCAGCAGCACCGACGCCGTGGCCGCGGGCCTCACGACGTACCAGAAGGCGCACCTCGTGTTCATGCTCCCGCACAGCGTGATCACGGTGTCGATCGTCACCGCCATGCTGCCGGCCCTGAGCCGCATCGCGCACGACGGCCGGCTGCGCCAGGTGGGGGCCGATATCGCGCGCACCATGCGGACGGTCGCCATCCTCATCGTGCCGATCGCCGCGATCCTCGTGGTCAACGGTGCATCCGTGGCCATCCTGCTGTTCGGCTACGGCGCCGCGAGCCCAGCGCAGGCCGGTCTCATGGGCCTGATCGTGTCGGTATTCATGCTGGGACTGCTGCCGTTCACCCTCTTCTACGTCCTGCTGCGCGGGTACTACGCGCTCGAGGACACGCGCACGCCGTTCTTCCTCACCATCGTCTTCAGCGTCATCCTGCTGGCGCTGGCGTACCCGCTGTTCCTGCGAGCCACCGACGGTGGTGGTCAGGTGGCCGCCATCGCACTGGCGTACTCGCTGTCCTACTGGATCGGCTTCGCCCTGACGTGGTGGGTGCTGGCCCGCCGACTCGGCTCGATGGAGACCGCGCGCACGGTCGGGGTGCTGGCCCGCCTCGTCGTCGCCGGCATCCTCGCGACCGGTGTCATGTTCGCGCTGCTCGTCGCGATGCTGAACCTCGAGGGAGGCACGGTCGACTCGGTGAACCGCTGGGCGCTGCTGTCGAACGTCATCGTGACGTCCCTCGTGGGGACTGCCGTCTTCGCCCTCGCGGCGTGGGTGATGCGCGTACGCGAGGTGTCCGACGTACTGTCCCTCGTGGGCCGCCTGACCGGACGGGTCCGCCACCGCGGAGGGCACGCATGAGGGCAACCGAGACGCTCGGGCGCTACCGCCTGCTCGACCTCGTGACGCAGGACGAGGGCGTCGACGGGCAGCAGGACGTGTACCTGTGGCACGGCTACGACGAGGTCCTCGACCGCGCGGTCGCCGTCCGGGTGCTGTCGGCGCAGGACCCGCGCGTGCCGGCGGTGCTGGGCGCCGCGCAGGCGGCCGCGGGGGTCGACGACCGTCGACTGCTCCGGGTGCTCGACATCCTCAACCTCGGCGCCACCGGTCAGGACCCGCCCCGCGTCGCGATCGTGAGCGAGTGGGCCTCCGGTCGCAACCTCGAGCGCACCATCCAGGATCGCCACGGCACGCCCTTCGCCGCGCCGGAGGCGCTGTCCCTGGTGGCCGACGTCGCCCGTGCCATCGCCGCGGGCACCTCGGCCAAGGTCAGCCACGGTCGCCTGCGTCCCAGCAGCGTGTTCATCACCGACGCCGGAGAGGTGCGGGTGCGGGGCCTGGCCGTCGACGCCGCCCTGTTCGGCCCGCTTCCCGACATCGCCGACAAGCGCCAGGCCGACGTGGACGCGCTGGGCTGCCTGACGTACCTGCTCACCACCGGGTACTGGCCCGGTGCCGGGGAGGTGGCGGCGCCGCCCGCACCCACGGCCGGTGACGTCGTCCTGCCGCCCTCGCAGGTGCGGGCCGCCGTGCCGCGGGGAGTCGACGACGTCGTGGCGCGGTCCGTCATCAGTGCCGCCCGCCCGCGCGGCGTCGCGCGGGTGCCCGACGTGGCCGCGTTCGCAACCATGGTGGGCGCCGCCCTCGACCATGTGGCCCCCGTGACCACCACCGTGCGCCCCGTGCCCAGGACGCCAGCCCGGCGCCGCATGCATGCGGGCCTGGTGCTGATCGGACGCCTCCTCGCCGTCGCGGTCGGGCTCGCGGTCGTCGCCGGCGTGGCCTGGGCCGGGTGGACGCTCGTCACCGGGGATCAGCAGGCCCCCACCGGCGCCCAGCCGAGCGTGCTGGACGAGATGCTCACGTCGCCGGCCCGCCCGGTCGACGACCTGGCCGGAAGCTCGGTCGAGCGCACGTTCCCGATCGAGCGGTACCGCTCCTACGACCCGTTCGGCGATGACGACGGCAATGGCAAGCCCGACAAGCGCAAGGGCCGCGAGAGCGATGAGCTGGCCATCACCGTCAACGACGAGGACCCGGACACCGCCTGGCTCACCTCGGAGTACGGCTCGGCCGACCTCGACGGCAAGGAGGGGGTGGGCCTGGTGCTGGACCTCGGCCAGCCCCAGGACGTGCAGCAGGTGTCGTTGAACCTGATCGGCAGGGGCACCGGCCTGGATATCCGGGTGGCCGACCGGATCCTGCCCGATCCGGCCCTGTGGACCCCCCTGGCCTCGGCCTTCGCCCCCCGGGACCGCATCGACATGCGCGCTCCGCGTCCGATCACCGGACGGTATGTTCTCATCTGGTTCACCCGCGTCCCGCCGGCCGTCGACGAGGGCGTCGGGGTGTACCAGGGCGGTGTCCGCACCGCGGTCGTCAGCGGCTGACCCCTGGCTCGGTGCGCAGGCCGATCGATGGCGACCCTCTAGGCTCGTCGTCGTGACGGCCCCCGACCTCTCCACCGACGCCGAGCTGCTCGCAGCCCACGTCGCCGGGGACTCCGCGGCCTTCGACACCCTCGTCCGCCGGCACCGCGACCGGCTGTGGGCGGTGGCGCTGCGCACGACCGGGGACCACGAGGAGGCTGCCGACGCGCTCCAGGACGCCCTCATCTCGGCCTATCGCCGGGCCGCGCAGTTCCGTGGCGAATCCGCCGTGACCACCTGGCTGCACCGGATCGTGGTCAACGCCAGCCTCGACCGCCTGCGGCGTCGTTCCGTGCGCTCGACCCTGCCGCTCCCGGACGACGACGAGACCATGCCCGGCCGGGTGACCGCGGATCCCACCGACCATCTCGACCGGCGGCTGACCCAGCTCGCGGTGACCCAGGCGCTCGCCGAGCTTCCCGACGACCAGCGAGCGGCCATCCTGCTCGTGGACGTGGAGGGCTGGTCGGTCGAGGACGCCGCGGCGATGCTCGAGTGCCCCGAGGGGACCGTCAAGAGCCGCTGCTTCCGCGGCCGGGCCAAGCTGGCCAAACGACTGGCCTACCTGCGGAACCTGGACTCCGGCGACACCGTCGTAACGGCGGAAGGAGGTGAGCCCCAGCATGGCTGACGAGAACTACCCCCGGGACGTCGACGACGACGTCGATCCGGCCGACGTGGCATTCGTCCAGTCGCTGCTGAGCGGGCTGACCTTCCTCAACCCGGGGTCCACCGCACCTCTGGAGCCGGTCGAGCCCATGCCCGACTGGGCATGGGAGCGCATCTCGGCGGCCATGGCCGCCCAGGCGGTCGTGGAACCGGCGGGCGGCCCGCCGACCTCGGCCCGGGCCTCGCGCACGGCGCGCTGGGGCGGTGGGCTGGTGGCCGCGTCCGTGGCGATCGTGGCCATCGGCCTGGGCGTCAGCGTCGTGCGCGGCGGGTCGGGCGCCGATGTCGCCGTCGTTGCCGGCGGCGCGCCGGCCACCAGCGCAGTCGCCTCCCAGAAGCTGGCTGAGGCGGCGCCGGCTCCGTCCAACGCCGCGGGACTGACCGCCGAGGACCTCGAGGCGCCGAACGAGTTCTCCTTCGCCGGGATCGCGCCGGCCCAGATGCTCGTCGACTCGGACACCGACTACACCGCCGCGGGGCTGCGCCGCCAGGTCCGCTCGGTGCTGAGCGAGTTCGGCATCTCCAACGAGCAGCAGGCCACCGCGGTCATGACCGAGCCGCCGGCGACCGAGGTGGTCGAGACCCTCGCCGTGCCGCCGTCCGGGTTCACCACCGACGAGCAGTCCCTCCGCGACTGCATCACCAAGCTCACCAAGCTCGCGGAGGCGACCGCGCTCCTGGTCGACCGGTCCACCTTCGAGGGCAGTGACGCGGGCGTGGTGGTCGCACCTGAGTACGTGGACGCGGCCGCGCCGCGCCCCGACATGAGCCGGCTGCGCGTCTGGGTCGTCGACCCGGACTGCGACATCACGATGGAGATCCGCATCCGCATGCGGCCCTGACGCCGCGAGGCATCGGGAATGCCACGCCCCGTAGGATCGTTGCGACGCGTGGGGAATACCCCCGCAGGTATCCATCCTCGACGTGGCAAAGGGGCTTCGCGTGAGCGAGCGCAGCGTGATCATCATCGGCTCAGGGCCGGCGGGCTACACCGCGGCCGTCTATGCCGCCCGCGCCCAGCTGAGCCCCCTGCTGTTCGAGGGGTCCGTGACCGCTGGCGGCGCCCTGATGAACACCACCGAGGTCGAGAACTTCCCCGGCTTCACCGAGGGCATCATGGGCCCGGCCCTGATGGAGCAGATGCGCGCGCAGGCCGTGCGGTTCGGCGCGGAGATCGTGACCGACGACATCACCAGCGTCGACCTCGCCGGCGACGTCAAGACCGTGGTCGACGGAGCGGGCACCACGCACACCGCTCGCACGGTCATCCTCGCGATGGGCTCGGCCTACCGCGAGCTCGGCCTGCCCAACGAGAAGCGGCTGTCCGGCCACGGCGTCTCGTGGTGCGCCACCTGCGACGGCTTCTTCTTCCGCGACCAGGACATCGCCGTGGTCGGCGGTGGCGACTCCGCGCTCGAGGAGGCCATGTTCCTCACCCGATTCGCCCGGACCGTCACGCTGGTCCATCGCCGCGACGCCCTGCGCGCCAGCAAGATCATGCAGGAGCGTGCCTTCGCCAACGACAAGCTCGTCTTCGCCTGGAACAGCGCCGTCGAGGACGTCATCGGCGACGCCAAGGTCAGCGGGCTCGTCCTCACCGACACCCAGACCGGGGCGGCCCGCGAGCTGCCCGTCACCGGCCTGTTCGTCGCGATCGGGCACGACCCGCGGTCGGAGCTGGTCCGCGACCAGGTCGACCTCGATCGCCGAGGGCTACGTGCTGGTCCAGGGCCGCACCACGCTGACGTCCGTGCCGGGCGTCTTCGCGTGCGGCGACCTCGTCGACCACACCTACCGGCAGGCCATCACGGCCGCCGGATCCGGCTGCGCCGCCGCACTGGACGCCGAGCGGTTCCTCGCGGCCAGCGAGTAGCCTGAACCCCCCTGACCCCCGCACCATCCCCCAGACCGATCCCCCAGACCAGGAGAACCCCATGGGAGAGACCAAGAAGGTCACGGACGCGAGCTTCGCCGACGACGTCCTCATGAGCGACAAGCCCGTCATCGTCGACTTCTGGGCCGAGTGGTGCGGACCGTGCAAGATGATCGCGCCGATCCTCGAGGAGATCGCGCGGCACAACGACGGCATCGTCATCGCCAAGCTGAACGTCGACGAGAACCCGCAGACCGCCGCGTCGTACGGCATCACGTCGATCCCGACGATGAACGTCTACCAGGGTGGCCAGATCGTCAAGACGATCATCGGTGCCAAGCCGAAGGCCGCCCTCCTGGCGGACCTCGCGCCCTACCTGTAGTCCGGGCGGTCCAGGCAGCCCGGTGTCCACCTCACTGCGCCGCGGGGACGAGGGTGCGGCGGTAGCCGAGGTGCGCGCGCGCCTGGCTCAGCTGGCCCTCTGCCGCGACATCTCCCCCGACGCGTCGACGCTCTTCGACGACGAGCTCGACCGTGCCGTGCGCGCCTTCCAGCAGGAGCGCGGCATCACGGTCGACGGGATCGTCGGGCCGCACACCTTCCGCCGTCTCGAGGAGGCGCGCTGGCAGTTCGGCGACCGCGTCCTGTCCTTCGTCCCCGGGCACCTGATGGCCGGCGACGACGTCACCGAGCTGCAGCGCCGGCTCAACCAGCTCGGCTTCGCGGCCGGCCGGGCCGACGGGCTGTTCGGCACGCAGACCGACGCTGCCCTGCGCGAGTTCCAGAAGGGCGTCGGCGTCACCGCCGACGGCACCTGCGGCCCGGACACCTTCCGCGCCTTCGACCGCCTCGTCCGGACGGTCTCCGGTGGCAGTGCCGCGAGCCTGCGCGAGCACGTCACCCTCACCGAGCTGCAGACGGGCGTCGCGGACAAGGTCGTCGTGCTCGATCCCGGGCGACACCGTCGACCCCGACCTGTGCCATGCCATCGCCGTGCGCGTCGAGGGCCGGCTGGCCGCCCTCGGCACGCAGGTGCTGCTGACCCGCCCGGCCCATGCAGCGAGCCGGGCGCCCCCGGGAGCGACGATCCGGCCCGGGCCCAGTTCGCCAACGAGGTCGGCGCCGACCTCGTGCTGTCGCTCCACGTGGACCGCGTCGGCCAGCCCCCGGCCGAACGGCCTCGTGACGTTCTACTTCGGCGATCCGCGCGGTGGCGCGCACTCCCCGAGCGGTCGAGTGCTCGCCGAGCTGGTCCAGGAGGAGCTGCACGCGCGCACCGACCTGCTCGACTGCCGGACGCACCCGCGCACCTGGGACCTGCTCCGGCTGACGCGCATGCCGGCCGTGCGCGTCGAGCTCGGGCTACCTGTCGAACGAGGCCGACGCGCCGCCGGCTGCCGAGCCCGGCGTTCCAGGACGTCGTCGCCGAGGGCCTGGCCGCCGCCGTCACCGAGCTTCTGCGCCCCTCGCTGAGCGGCCCGTCTCAGGCGGAGCGGTGTCGCCGTGGGCCAGCGTACGACCGCGGCGTCGAGGTCCGACGACGGCGCGGCCACGATCGAGCCGGACGACGAACCCGAGGAGCACGCCGAGCCACGATCAGGCCGAGCAGTCCGAGCAGACGCCGCATGTTCCCCGCCCTTCCGTTGGCCCTATCGTAGGCGGGCATCGGAAGGGCCCGTCGCACGCCTCCGAGAGGAGATCGGCGGTGAGCAGTGGCGGATCGCGTCTGGATCCATGGGTCGACTCGTACGCCAGCCGCGCCACACGCCATGCGCGCCTCGGAGATCCGAGCCCTCTTCGCCGTGGCCTCCCGGCCCGAGGTCGTCTCGCTGGCCGGCGGGATGCCGTACGTGCAGGCGCTGCCGATCGAGATGCTGGCCGACACCGCGCGGCGGCTCCTGTACGAGCGCGGTGCCGCAGGCGCTGCAGTACGGCTCCGGCCAGGGCGACGTCACCCTGCGCGAGCAGATCCTCGAGGTCATCGCCGAGGTCGGCGATCAGCGCCCACCCCGACGACATCGTCGTGACGACCGGCTCGCAGATGGCCCTCGACCTCGTCACCCGGGTCTTCTGCGATCCCGGCGACGTCGTCCTGGTCGAGGCGCCGTCCTACGTCGGGCGCCCTCGGGGTCTTCCGCGCCTATGAGTGCGACGTCGTTCACGTGGCCATGGACGAGCGAGGGCCTGGTGCCCGCAGGCGCTCGCGGAGGCCATCGCGTCCGTCGCGCGCTGCGGGCAAGCGGATCAAGCTGATCTACACGATCCCCAGCTTCCACAACCCGGCCGGCGTCACGCAGGGCCCGGCCCGCCGGGCCGAGATCCTCGCCATCGCCCAGCGCGAGGGCATCGCGCGTGCTCGAGGACGATCCCTACGGCCTGCTCGGCTTCGAGGGCGAGCGCGCCGCGCGCCATCCGGGCCGACGATCGCCGACGGTGTCATCTACCTCGGCTCGTTCTCCAAGACCATCGCCTCCGGGCTGCGCGTCGGCTGGGCGGTGGCTCCGCACGGCGTGCGCGAGAAGCTGGTCCTGGCCGCCGAGGCGGCCGTCCTGTGCCCGTCCAACTACTCCCAGCTGACGGTCTCGGAGTACCTGGCCACGCAGCCGTGGCGCGAGCAGATCAAGACCTACCGCGAGGTCTACCGCGAGCGGCGCGACGCCCTCCTGGAGTCCCTCGCAGGCGATGATGCCCGAGGGCACCACGTGGACGATCCCCGCGGGCGGCTTCTACTCGTGGCTCACGCTGCCGCACGGGCTCGACGCCACCGCGATGCTGCCCGCGCGCCGTCGCCAACCTGGTCGCCTACGTGCCCGGCACGGGCTTCTACGTCGACGGTCAGGGCCGCCAGAACCTGCGGCTGTCCTACTGCTACCCCGAGCCCGATCGCATCCGCGAGGGCGTGCGTCGCCTGGCGGCGGTCATCGAGGACGAGCTCGAGCTCGCGCAGACGTTCGGCACGCGCACGCGCTCACGACTCGTCACGGGCTCGTCCGTGCCAGCCCCCGACGCCCGGTAGGAGCGCCCACATGCACGTGCTGGTGCTGTCCGGCGGCCTGTCCGCCGAGCGCGACGTCTCGCTGCGCTCCGGCCGCCGCGTCGCCGAGGCCCTGCGCGTCGAGCGGCCCGGGCTGGGAGGTGCGCGAGCACGACGTCGACGCGGCCCTGCTCGACCGCCTGCGCGAGCACCGGCCGGACTGCATCGTCCCGCTGCTTCACGGTGCCGCCGGCGAGGACGGTGCACTCCGAGATGTGTTGCAGTCATTGAGGATTCCGTACGTCGGATCCGAGGCTGCCGCGAGTCGACTCGCCTTCGACAAGCCGGTCGCCAAGGAGCTCGCGCGCACGGCCGGCGTGAGCACCCCGGCCTGCGTCGCCATGCCGCAGTCCACCTTCCGCGAGCTCGGTGCGGCCGGCCGTCCTCGATGCGGTGATCGACCGGCTCGGCCTGCCGCTCGTCGTCAAGCCGACGCACGGCGGCTCCTCGCTGGGCACCTCGATCGTGCATCTCGCGGCCGACCTGCCCGGCCGCCATGGTCGGCGCGTTCGCCTACGGCGACGTCGTCCTCATGGAGCGCTACGTGACCGGCGTGGAGGTGGCCGTCGGCGTCTTCGAGCGCGACGGCGACGTGCTCGCGCTCTCGGCCGTGGAGATCGTGCCCGAGGGCGAGCTGTACGACTACGCGGCGCGGTACACGGCCGGCACCACCGAGTTCTTCTGCCCGGCACGGCTGACGACGAGCAGGCCGCTGCTGCTGCGCAGGCACTCGCGCTCGACGTGCACGTGCTGCTCGGGCTGCGCGACTGGTCGCGCACCGACATGATCGTCGACGCCGACGGGCGGCCCTGGTTCCTCGAGGTGAACGTGGCTCCCGGCATGACCGAGACGTCGCTGTTCCCGCAGGCACTCGTCGGCCGCCGGAGCTCCCGCTGGGCTCGCTGACCGCCGACCTCGTCGACGGCACGCACGCCCGGGGCTGGCGCGCGAGCCTGGGACGTCGAGCTCGGCCGACTGATCAGGACGTCGACGATCCGGCGCAGGTCCTCGAGGTCCGCGCACTCGACGAGGAGCCGGCCACGCGACGTGCGGGTCGCGAAGCCGTCGACGACGACCCGGGTGTCGAGACGGTCGGCGGCGCTCGCTCGCTCAGCTCGACGACCAGCATCGGCGATCTGCGGATCCGCGTGGCAGCGACACCCGCGAGCGGGGCGTGGACTTGCGCTGGCGGCCGTCGGCGTCGCCGACGATGATGATCTCCTCGACCGCCCGCACGCTCAGGCCCTCGGCCACGATCCGCGTCGGCCAGCGCCTCCATGGCGGGCAGTCGTCCAGCGACAGCAGGGCGCGCGCGTGCCCGGCGCTGATGACTCCCGCGGCCACGCGACGCTGCACGTCCGGCGGCAGCCGCAGCAGGCGCAGGGTGTTCGTGACCTGCGGGCGCGACCGGCCGATGCGCCGGGCCAGCTCGTCCTGGGTGCAGCCGAAGTCGGACAGCAGCTGCTGGTAGGCGGCCGCCTCCTCGAGCGGGTTCAGGTCGGCCCGGTGCAGGTTCTCCAGCAGGGCGTCGCGCAGCATCGCGTCGTCGTCGGTGTCGCGGATGATGGCCGGGATGACCGGTCAGGCCCGCCTCCCGGCAGGCGCGCAGGCGACGCTCGCCGGCGATCAGCTCGTAGGAGTCGCCGACGTCGCGCCGGACCACGACCGGCTGCAGGAGTCCGATCTCGCGGATCGAGAAGACCAGTTCGGCCAGCGCGTCCTCGTCGAACACGGTGCGCGGCTGCCGCGCGTTCGGGGCGACGCTGCTCGATCGGGAGCTCGGCGTAGACGGCCGCCCAGGACCGGTCCGCCGCTCGGGTGTCCACGCGCCCGGTCGAGCCGACGGTGCCAGCGGCGCGCGCCGGCGTCCTGCGCTGCCGGCTGCCGAGGACGGGATGAGGGCGCCCAGGCCCTGGCCGAGGCCTCGCTTGGGTGCCGCCGCCAGGATCGCTCCTGTCCGGTCGGGGGAAAACTCGTGCGGAGATATGTCCTAGGTATATGGCTATATGTCTGTGGATAACTCTGTTGATCGACTCAGCGATTCATGTGGCAGGACCTGCAAAGCCGCCTCCCGGTAGGCCAGAGCCCCGGGTGACGTCGGATCGTAGGTCAGCACCGTCTGCCCGTACGAGGGTGCCTCGGAGATTCGCACCGATCGCGGGATCACGGTGTCGAGCACCTGGGCCCCGAAGTGGGTGCGAACCTCGTCGGCCACCTGCGAGGCCAGCCGGGTGCGGCCGTCGTACATCGTCAGGAGGATGGCACTGACGACCAGCGCGGGATTCAGGTGGGTGCGGACCATGTCGACCGTGCGCAGCAGCTGGGACAGTCCCTCGAGGGCGTAGTACTCGCACTGGATGGGCAGCAGCACCTCGCGGGCCGCCACCAGCCCGTTCAGGGTGAGCAGGCCCAGGCTGGGCGGGCAGTCGAGGAAGCACGTAGTCGAGTACGCCGTCCTGCTCGACCTCGTGGCGAGAAGCGCGTCGACCGCCCGCGACAGCCGGTACTCGCGCGCCACCATGCGCCACCAGTTCGATCTCGGCACCGGCCAGGTCGATGGTGGCCGGGCGCCGTCCACAGCCCGGGGATGTCGGGGCACTGCTGGATCAACGTCGGCCAGGGTGGCATCCCCGGTGAGCACCTCGTAGACACTCGGGGTGCCCTCGGTGTGCACAGCCCCGAGGGCGGTCGAGGCATTGCCCTGCGGGTCCATGTCGATCACCAGGACCGAGTGCCCGGCCAGTGCGATCGCAGCGGCGATGTTGACCGCGCTGGTCGTCTTGCCGACGCCGCCCTTCTGGTTGGCGACGGTGATGATGCGGGTCATGCGCGCGGTCCGTGCTGGTCGGGGCCAGCCCAGGCCGGCCGGGTCACCGGATGTTTCACGGGAAACATCGGCGACGAGCCAGGTCGGGGTGGGCCAGCCCAGACCGGCTGGCTGCCGGCTGTCCGTGGACTGCTCGGCCACGTCGTGGGTTCGTCACGGCGTCATTCTGCCGTACGCCGCAGCGCCGGCGATGACCGTGGTCGGCGGATCGACGACCCCTGCGCCCACCTCCAGCACCGCGAGGTCAGCCAGGCCGACAGCGGCGCCTGCGCCGGCGCGTCGGCCAGCTCCTGCGTCGCGCTGCAGCCCTTGAGGGCGACGAGCCGCCCCCCGGGACGCATGAGGGGGACCGTCCAGCCGATGAGGCGCTCGAGCGGCGCGACGGCTCGCGCGGTCACCACGTCCAGCCCCACGGCGCCCGGGTCGGGCGGCGACGTCCTCGGCCCGGCCCCGCCACACCTCGACCCGATCGGCCAGCCCGAGGTCGGCGATGGCCTCGGTCAGGAAGGTGCTGCGACGCAGCAGCGGCTCGATCATCAATACCGTCAGGTCCGGTCGCACGATCGCCCAGACCAGGCCGGGCAGGCCGGCGCCGGATCCCACGTCCGCGACCGCGGCGCCCGGCGGGGACGAGGCCGGCCTCAGGTTCGGCGACGACCGCGCAGTTGAGCAGGTGACGCTCCCAGAGCCGCGGCACCTCCCGCGGACCGATGAGTCCGCGGGTGACGCCGACGTCGGCGAGCAGGGCAGCGAACTGCTCCAGCCCCGCTCGGTGCCCTGCCATCCAGGCTGGCAGCTGGGGCGCGGGTCCCACCGTTTCACGGGAAACCACGGGTCGTCGCGTCGGTCAGGCGGTGCGGATGACCACGCGGCGCGAGGGCTCGTCGCCCTCGGACTCACTGGCCAGGCCCGCCTCGGCCACGACGTCGTGCACGACCTTGCGCTCGAACGGCGTCATCGGGTCCAGGCGCACGGGGGCGCCGGTGCGCTTCGCCTCGTCCACCGCCTCCGTGGCCGAGCTCCACGAGCTCCGCCCGGCGCGCCGCGCGGTGACCGGCCACGTCGAGCATGAGCCGGGAGCGCTCACCGGTCTCGCGAGTGGCGGCCAGCCGGGTCAGCTCCTGGAGCGCATCGAGGACGCGCCCGTTGGGGCCGACCAGGTGGGTCAGCTCGCCCGGGGTGGCCTCGACGACCGAGACCATGGCGCGGTTGCCCTCCACATCGATGTCGATGTCGCCGTCGAGATCGGCGATGTCGAGCAGGCCCTCGAGATAGTCGGCCGCGACGTCGCCCTCCTTCTCCAGCAGTTCGGCGCCCCGCAAGGGGCGGGTCTCCGGCTCGGCCTCGGCGGGCGCGTCGGTCACATCGGTCACGTCGGTCATGGCTGTCTCCACACGGTTGAACTGTCAGGTCGTTGGGTCGCCCGCAGGCGCGTCACTTCTTCTTGCGCTGGCTGCGCGAGGTGCGCTTGGGCTGCTGTCGGGGTGTTTCCGACGGCAGTGTCGGAAACACCGTCCTCCCCGGGGATGGACTCGATGGCCGGCGCGGTGGCGGCGGCGGCCTTGGCCGCCCGCCGCGCCTCTCGGGCCTCGAACGCCGGGGTGCCAGGCTGCGGGTTGTTGCGGATCACCCAGAACTGCTGGCCCATCGACCACAGGTTGGTGGTGAACCAGTAGATCAGCACGCCGATCGGGAAGTTGATGCCCGACACCGCGAAGATCAGCGGGAAGACGTACAGCAGGATCTTCTGCTGCTTGACCATCGGGTTGTCCGGCGCGCTGTTCTTGACGATCAGCTGGCGCTGGGTGATGAACGACGTCGCCGTCATCAGCAGGATCATCACGATGGCGAGGATGCGCGTGTTCAGCGGGTTGGGCGTCTGGTCCGCGTCCATGAACGTCGCGTACAGCGGGACGCCGAAGATCTCGGCGTCGTGCATCGACTCGGCGCAGGCCGGCGTACTGCGGCCAGGAGAACACGCCGGGTGCCACGTAGTCGGGGCTGGTGCTGTACTGGGCGACACCCTGCAGCACGCTGAAGAGAGCGAAAAAGATAGGCGCTTGAAGGAGAATCGGGAGGCAGGAGGCCAACGGGTTGGTACCGGTCTCCCGGTACAGCTTCATCATCTCCTGCGACTGCTTGTCCTTGTCGCCGGCGTACTTCTTCTGGATCTCCTTCATCTGCGGCTGGATCAGCTGCAGGTTCCGCTGGCTCTTGATCTGCTTGACGAACAGCGGGATCAGCGCGATGCGGATGACGATGACCAGGCCGACGATGGACAGGGCCCACGTCCAGCCGCCCGACGGGTTCATCCCGAGGACGTTGCTGAGCAGCTGGTGGAACTGGATGAGGATCCAGCTGACCGCGTTCTTCAGCCAGTCGAGAATGAACATGTCGTTGAGCCGGGCCTTCCCTAGACGTTCGTGTCCGTGGCGTCGTGAGCCATCATCGTTCCATGCCGGGGTTCGCCGTTCGGCAGCACGTCCGGTAACCAGCTTCCGCGCGGGGGAACCGGGTCAAGTCCACCACGATTCCACGGGTTGCACCGAAGCAGTCGCCACGACCCCAGCAGGAATCCCTTGGCCGCGCCGTGGGTCTGGATCGCCCCCACCGCGTAGGTCGAGCAGCTCGGGTGGAACCGGCAGGTGGGCGGCATGAGCTTCGACAGGGTGAGCCGGTACGCCATGATCGGCAGCAGCAGCGCCCACTTCAGGAGCCACCCGATCGAGTGGTCCCATCCCCAGCGCAGGCGATCCACGATCGTCGGGGCCGCCGTCATCCCGTCACCCTCGGCTGCCGGCGATCGGCCAGTTCGACGGCCTTCGACACCCCGTCGGCCACGTCCTGTGCCAGCAGCGGCGACCGGTCCGCCCCTGGCAGGGCTCGCACGACCACCCGGGCGCCGCGTGGCAGGGACGACACCAGCGGGCCGACGGCCCCTCGGATGCGACGCGCGGCGCGGTGGCGCTGGACGGATCCGCCCACCACCTTGCTCACGACCACGCCGACGCGCGGCTCGACGTTCTCGGAGGTGGGGACCAGGTAGACGATCACCGAACCCCGCGGCACCTTGATGCCGCGGCGGGTGGTCTCCTGGAAGTCAGCCGCGGCCCGGAGGCGGTTGGCGGCGGGGAGCATGCCTGATCAGGCAGACAGGCGCTCGCGGCCCTTGGAGCGGCGGGCGGCGAGGATGGAGCGACCGGCGCGGGTACGCATCCGAACCCGGAAACCGTGGGTCTTGGCCCGACGGCGGGTGTTGGGCTGGAACGTGCGCTTCATGGTCTGGCTCCTGGACGTGGGAAGTCGTGATCCGGCCGGGCGGACCCGAGGCAGGATGTCCAAGCCTACGGAAAGCAGGTGGGGACGGTCAAACCCGGGGGTCGACGGCACTCCGGACCCGGTGGACGGCCACTTGTGGTGCGATCGGGTCTCTGGCTAGGGTCCGGCCTGTTCACATCTGTGGATAAGCGTGTGGATACCTTGCCGATAACCGGGGGTTTGCGTGGACGCGACGAGTGACCTGACCGAGGTCTGGGCATCGGCGATCGCCAGCCTGTCCGACGGCAGCCTCACCCCGCAGCAGCGGGCCTTCGTCGCACTGACCCGCCCCATGGGCCTGGTCGAGGACACCGCCCTCATCGCCGCTCCCAACGACTTCACCAAGGACGTCCTCGAGACCCGCCTGCGGCCGATGGTGGTCGAGGCCCTGTCGGCGATCCTGGGCAGGGAGATCCGGCTCGCCGTGACGGTGGACCCGTCCATCGCCCCGACGCTCGACGACACGACCGACGAGGTGGCCGACGCCACCTACGCCGACTCCCCGGGGTCCGAGGCGGCCACCGAGCCCCCGGCCGCACCGGACCGGCGCGACGAGGCGGCCCGCCCGGGCACCGGCTCGCCCGGGACCCGCAGCGAGGACGGCCGGCTCAACGACAAGTACACCTTCGAGACCTTCGTCATCGGCTCGAGCAACCGCTTCGCCCACGCCGCAGCGGTCGCGGTCGCCGAGCAGCCGGCTCGTGCCTACAACCCCCTGTTCGTCTACGGCGGCTCGGGGCTGGGCAAGACGCACCTGCTCCACGCCATCGGTCACTACACGCGCACCCTCTACAAGGGCACCCGCGTGCGGTACGTGAGCTCGGAGGAGTTCACGAACGAGTTCATCAACAGCATCCGTGACGACAAGGCCGCCAGCTTCCAGCGGCGATACCGCGACGTCGACGTGCTGCTGGTCGACGACATCCAGTTCCTGAGCGGAAAAGTCCAGACGCAGGAAGAGTTCTTCCACACTTTCAATACGCTTCACAACGCGAACAAGCAGATCGTCGTCACGTCGGACCTGCCGCCCAAGCAGCTCCCCGACTTCGAGGACCGCATGCGATCGAGGTTCGAGTGGGGGCTCATCACCGACGTCCAGCCCCCCGACCTCGAGACGCGCATCGCCATCCTGCGCAAGAAGACGATCCAGGAGCGGCTGGTCGCGCCACCCGAGGTCCTGGAGTACATCGCCTCGAAGATCTCGAGCAACATCCGCGAGCTGGAAGGCGCGTTGATCCGGGTGACGGCCTTCGCCTCACTCAACCGCCAGCCCGTCGACCTGGCGATCACCGAGGTCGTCCTGAAGGACCTGCTGCCCTCGGACACCGGCCCGGAGATCACCGCGGCCCAGATCATGGCCGCCACCGCCTCGTACTTCGGCGTGACGGTGGACGACCTGTGCGGCTCCAGCCGCTCCCGAGTGCTGGTGACAGCCCGCCAGATCGCGATGTACCTGTGCCGCGAGCTCACCGACCTGTCCCTGCCCAAGATCGGGCAGGCGTTCGGCGGCCGCGATCACACCACGGTGATGCACGCCGACCGGAAGATCCGCCAGCTCATGGCCGAGCGCCGCAGCCTGTTCAACCAGGTCACCGACCTGACCAGCAGGATCAAGTCGCAGCCTCGTCCCATGTGACCCATGGGCCCCACCGATGTCTTTCGGCACAACTATCCCCACGCTGTCCCCAGATGTGGATACCCGTCGGTAGTCCTTCCGATCGTGCACCCCTCAACTATCTGTCCCCAAAGCGTGGACATCCTGTGGATAAGTTCCCACTCAGGATGCAATCGGGGCGGATGGCTGGGGACAACCTCGCGGCCATCGGTGCACTGGCGGCTCCAGCGGTGCGTTCGTCAACACCCGTCCACAGCCAACACATACTTATCCACAGGTAGCGAATCGCATGACACGCCTGCCGACCAGCCACAAGAGGGGTTATCCACCCCGTCCACAGCACCTATGACGATGACGACACCTCTGGATCGCAGCGATGATGAACCACACCCACGCACCGACCGGTGGACAACGGCTTTGAAGCCCCGCTGCACCAAGCGTCGGGTTTGCTGTAAGACTGACGCCTCATCGCATGACACTTCATGGCAAGGGAGGACCAGGTGAAGCTTCGCGTCGAGCGCGACGTGCTCGCGGAGTCAGTCGCATGGGCGGCACGCACGCTGCCGACGCGCCCCTCACTCCCGGTGCTGGCCGGCCTCGTGCTGACCGCCTCAGACGACGGACTGACCCTGAGCAGCTTCGACTACGAGGTCTCCGGCCGGGTGGAGATCAGCGCTGACGTCTCCACCCCGGGCACCACCTTGGTCTCCGGACGCCTGCTCGCCGATATCGCCCGCTCGCTGCCCGGCGCCCCCGTCACCATCGAGAGTGAGGGCACCCGCATCTCCATCACGTGCGGGCGATCGTCCTTCACGCTGCCGACGCTCCCCGTCGAGGACTACCCGCAGCTTCCGGTGATGCCCACCGCGTCCGGGACGGTTTCGGGCGCCGCCTTCGCGGCCGCCGTGGCCCAGGTCGCGATCGCCGCGGGTCGTGACGACACCCTCCCCACGCTGACGGGCATCCGGATGGAGATCGAGGGGGCGGGCATCGTCCTCGCCGCCACCGATCGCTACCGACTCGCCGTACGCGAGTTCACCTGGAACCCCGAGGCGCCGTCGATGTCGGCGCACGCACTCGTGCCGGCTCGCACCTTGGCCGACACTGCGAAATCCCTTGCGGACGTTGAAGAAGTGGTCATCGCACTGTCGTCCGGCGGAGCCGGAGAGGGGCTCATCGGGTTCGAGGGTCATGGTCGGCGCACGACCACGCGCCTGCTCGACGGCGAGTTCCCCAAGTACCGATCACTGCTTCCGAGCGAGTCGGCGGCGGTGGCCGATGTGGAGACCGCAAGCCTGATCGACGCCGTGAAGCGCGTGGCGCTCGTGGCCGAGCGGAACACCCCGGTGCGCCTCGCGTTCGAGGGATCCGAGCTCACGCTCCGGGCGGGTGCCGGTGACGATGCGCAGGCGGTCGAGGTCCTGGAGAGCTCCCTCGAGGGCGACGCGATCGACATCGCGTTCAATCCCGCGTACCTGCTCGACGGACTCACCGCCGTCGGTGCCGCAACGACGCGTTTCTCCTTCACGCAGCCGACCCGACCGGCCGTGCTCACCGGGCTCGCTACCGACAGCCGGCAGTCGCTGGACGACTACAAGTACCTGTTGATGCCCGTCCGACTCACCGGCTGAGTCGCGTGTGGGTCTCCGGGCTGCGGCTGACCGACTTCCGGTCCTACGAGCACGCTGAGATCAGCCTCGCCCCTGGCATCACCACCTTCCTCGGCCAGAACGGACAGGGCAAGACCAACCTGGTCGAGGCCATCGGGTACGCGGCCGTCCTAGGCAGTCACCGCGTGGCGACCGACGCCCCGCTCGTGCGAGCCGGCGCCGAGCGTGCCGTCATCGCCCTGGACGTCGAGCGCGACGACCGCACCGTGCTGGTCGAGCTGGAGATCAATCCGGGGCGCACCAATCGCGCACGCATCAACAGGAGCGTCGCGCCTCGCGCACGCGACGTCGTCGGAATCGTCCGGACGGTGCTGTTCGCGCCGGAGGACCTCTCGCTGGTCAAGGGCGATCCGTCAGACCGGCGCAGGTATCTCGACGAGCTCCTGGTCCAGCGCGCGCCGAGGCTCCTGGCAGTACGGACGGACTATGAGCGGATCCTCAAGCAGCGCAACGCTTTGCTGAAGTCGGCACGTCACTCGCCGAGGGGTGCGAGCGAGAGCGTGTCCCGCACTCTCGAGGTGTGGGACGAGCAACTGGCCACCGCCGGGGCTGAGCTCGTGGCGTCGCGCGTCGCCCTGCTCGACCAGCTTCGTCCGGAGCTCACCGAGTCCTATGCGCTGATTGCCGGAGGTGCCGAGTCCGTCAGCGCCTCGGACGTGTCAGCCACGTACCAGTCGGCGCTGGGGCCCGAGGTCGACCTCACGACCGACCGTGAGGCGTGGCGAGCAGCCATCGCGGTCGGCATCGAGCGCCGACGCGCGGAGGAGCTGCGCCCGCGGGGTGACCCTGGTGGGGCCGCACCGGGACGACGTCGCTCTCTCGCTCGGTGGCATGCCGGCCAAGGGATTCGCCTCGCACGGAGAAGCCTGGTCCATCGCCCTGGGGCTGCGGCTGGCCGGCCTCGAGGTGCTGCGGTCAGACGGGGAGGACCCGGTGCTGATCCTCGACGACGTCTTCGCCGAGCTCGACGCACCCCGTCGCCGTCGGCTCACCGCCAGCGTCGCCGACTCCACTCAGGTACTGATCACGGCGGCGGTGTCCGAGGATGTCCCGGTCGAGCTCGACGGCCGCCGGCTGATGGTCACGAAGGGGGCGGTGGCGGATGCCTGATCCCACTGACCCGGTCGATGATGCGGCGGCAGCGGAGGCGGCGGCGTCAGCGGCCCTGCGGCGAGCCACCCGCTCGGCCAAGCCCGCCCGCAAGCCCTCGACGCGCAGCGGCCCTGGCCCGGTCGGCGGCAGCGGACGCGATCCCCAGCCGCTCTCGGCGGCGGTGGACAAGCTCATCGAGGACCAGGGCTGGACGCACCAGTCCGCCGTGGCCGTCCTGATGGCGGACTGGGCCGCCATCGTCGGGCGCGACCTCGCCGAGCACGTCCAGCCGACCGGGTTCGACGACGGCGTGCTCGTGCTCCAGGCGGAGTCGACGACCTGGGCCACCCAGGTCAGGCTCCTGCTTCCCCGACTGCACGCCGCGGTGGACGAGCGGGTCGGGGTGGGGGTGGTCCGCAGCATCCGCATCCAGGGGCCGCAGGCGCCGTCGTGGGTGGCCGGACCCCGCCGAGTAGCAGGGCGAGGGCCGCGCGACACGTACGGCTAGGCGGCCCACGAAGGCCTCTGAAGCACGCTAACGGACGGTTTCCGTAGGGGTGATTGTGGACGGGGGGGTCACAGGCCCTCATCGGCCCTCGTGGGCCGTGGCGTGGCATTCGATGTCGGTGCGAACGGGTAGACTGAGCCCACCTTCGCCCCCCGGTCCGGGGACGCTCCACCTGACCCAGAGGAGACCCGCCAGCCGTGTCCTATGACGCCAGCGCGATCACCGTTCTCGAAGGGCTCGACGCCGTCCGCAAGCGCCCCGGCATGTACATCGGCTCCACCGGCGAGCGTGGCCTCCACCACCTGGTGTACGAGGTCGTCGACAACTCCGTCGACGAGGCGATGGCCGGCTACGCCAGCGCGATCGTGATCACCTTGCTGGCCGACGGCGGCGTGCGCGTGGTCGACGACGGCCGCGGCATCCCCGTGGACATCGTCGAGAGCGAGGGCAAGCCCGCCGTGGAGGTCGTGCTCACCGTTCTCCACGCCGGCGGCAAGTTCGGCGGGGGCGGCTACCAGGTCTCCGGCGGGCTGCACGGCGTCGGCGTGTCCGTGGTCAACGCGCTGTCGACCCGGCTGGACGTCGAGGTCCGGCGCAACGACCATGTCTACCGGCAGACCTACGTGCACGGAGTCCCCCAGGCTCCACTGGAGATGGGCGAGGCGGCCGACCACACGGGCACCACGGTGACCTTCTGGGCCGACGCCGACATCTTCGAGACCACCCACTACGACTTCACCACGCTGTCGCGCCGCTTCCAGGAGATGGCCTTCCTGAACAAGGGACTCACCCTCGAGCTCATCGACGAGCGGACCCCCGTCGTCTCGATTCCGGACCCCGACGACGCAGCGGACGGCGAGGAGGTCGAGCAGGTGCGTCGCGTGCGCTACCACTATGAGGGCGGCATCGCGGACTTCGTCCGGCACATCAATGCCAGCAAGGGCGTCGCGAACCCGACTGTCATCGACATCGAGTCGGAGACCGACGACAAGCGCATGAGCGCCGAGATCGCGATGCAGTGGAACAACACCTACGCCGAGTCGGTCTACACGTTCGCCAACACGATCAACACCACCGAGGGCGGCACGCACGAGGAGGGCTTCCGGTCGGCGCTGACCACCTTGATGAACAAGTTCGCCCGGGAGTGGAACATCCTCAAGGAGAAGGACCCCAACCTCAGCGGCGACGACATCCGCGAGGGCCTCACCGCGATCGTCAGCGTCAAGATGGCCGAGCCGCAGTTCGAGGGCCAGACCAAGGCCAAGCTGGGCAACACCGAGATGAAGACCTTCGTGCAGAAGGTCGTCAACGACCAACTGGGCGAGTGGCTGGAGAAGAACCCCGCAGAGGGCAAGGAGATCGCGCGCAAGTCCGTCAACGCCGCCACGGCGCGCATCGCCGCGCGCAAGGCCCGCGACCTGGCCCGCAACCGCAAGGGGCTTCTGGGTGGTGCCGGCATGCCCGGCAAGCTGATCGACTGCTCGAGCCGCGAGCCCGAGGACTGCGAGGTCTTCATCGTCGAGGGTGACTCCGCGGGCGGCTCGGCTCGGCAGGGGCGCGACCCGCGCACCCAGGCGATCCTCCCGATCCGCGGCAAGATCATCAACGTCGAGAAGGCCCGCATCGACAAGGTGCTGCAGAACAACGAGGTGCAGGCCCTCATCTCCGCCTTCGGGACCGGCATCCAGGACGAGTTCGACCTCAACAAGCTGCGGTACCACAAGGTCGTTCTCATGGCCGACGCTGACGTCGACGGACAGCACATCCGGACCCTGCTGCTGACCTTGCTGTTCCGGTTCATGAAGCCGTTGGTGGAGCAGGGCTACGTCTTCCTCGCGCAGCCGCCCCTGTACAAGATCAAGTGGTCGCGTGAGGTCGCCGACTTCGCCTACACCGAGCGTGAGCGCGAGGCCCTCATCGAGGCCGGCCAGGCGGCTGGTCGGCGTCTGCCCAAGGAGGAGGCGATCCAGCGGTACAAGGGTCTGGGCGAGATGAATGCCGACGAGCTGTGGGAGACCACCATGGACCCGGCGCGGCGGGTGCTGCTCCAGGTGACCATCGACGACGCGGCTCAGGCTGACGAGATGTTCAGCGTGCTCATGGGCGAGGACGTCGAGTCCCGCCGCAACTTCATCCAGCAGAACGCGCGCGACGTGCGCTTCCTGGACATCTGATCGTGCCCAACCGAGCAACGGAGAGCGTTCGTGGCTGACGACATCGACACCGTGGAAACAACCGATCCCGGCCAGCACGGCCGGATCGAGGGCGTGGACCTCCAGACGGAGATGCAGCGCTCCTATCTCGACTATGCGATGTCGGTCATCGTGTCGCGCGCACTTCCGGACGTGCGCGACGGCCTGAAGCCGGTGCACCGCCGCGTGCTGTACGCGATGTACGACGGCGGGTACCGTCCCGACCGCAACTTCTCCAAGAGCGCTCGCGTGGTGGGCGACGTCATGGGCAATTACCACCCCCATGGCGACAGCTCGATCTACGACGCACTGGTGCGACTGGCACAGCCGTGGTCGCTGCGGTACCCGTTGGTGCAGGGCCAGGGCAACTTCGGCTCGCCGGGCAACGACCCCGCCGCCGCCATGCGGTACACGGAGTGCCGCATGGCCTCGCTGGCCATGGAGATGGTGCGCGACATCGACGAGGACACCGTCGACTTCGGGCCCAACTACGACGGCCGCACGCAGGAGCCGCTCGTCCTGCCGAGCCGGTTCCCGAACGTGCTCGTCAATGGCTCGTCCGGCATCGCCGTCGGCATGGCCACGAACATCCCGCCGCACAACCTCCGCGAGATCGCCGAGGCGGCGCAGTGGATGCTCGCCAACCCGCAGGCCGACCGCGAGGAGCGCCTGACGACGCTGCTCGGCATCGTGAAGGGCCCGGACTTCCCGACCGGTGCGCTCATCGTCGGCCGCAAGGGCATCGACGATGCCTATCGCACGGGGCGCGGCTCGATCACCATGCGGGCCACCGTCACGGTCGACGAGGACGCACGCGGCCGGCAGGTCATCGTGGTCACCGAACTGCCGTACCAGGTCAACCCCGACAACCTGCTGCTGCGGATCGCCGAGCTCGTCGGGGAGGGCAAGCTCACCGGCATCTCCGACGTCCGAGACGACTCGTCGTCGCGGTCGGGCATGCGGCTGATCATCGAGCTCAAGCGTGACGCCGTGGCCCAGGTGGTGCTGAACCAGCTGTTCAAGCACACCCAGCTGCAGGACACCTTCGGCGCCAACATGCTCGCCATCGTCGACGGCGTCCCGCGCACGCTGACCATCGACCAGTTCATCCGGTACTGGATCGCGCACCAGATCGAGGTCATCCAGCGACGCACCCGGTACCGCCTGCGCAAGGCGGAGGAGCGCGCTCACATCCTGCGCGGCTACCTCAAGGCCCTCGACGCCCTCGACGAGGTCATCGCCCTCATTCGCGCCTCGGCGACGGTCGAGGACGCCCGGGCCGGTCTGATGGAGCTGCTCGAGATCGACGAGGTGCAGTCCACCGCGATCCTCGACATGCAGTTGCGTCGGCTCGCGGCCCTCGAGCGGCAGAAGATCATCGACGAGTACGACGAGCTGATGACCCGCATCGCGGACTACAACGACATCCTCGCGAGTGAGGAGCGTCAGCGCACGATCGTGTCCGAGGAGCTCGCGGAGATCACGGCCAAGTACGGCGACGAGCGACGCACGGACTTCGTGGCGTGGGACGGAGACGTCACCGACGAGGACCTCATCGAGGAGCAGGACGTCGTCGTCACCATCACGTCGGGCGGGTACGCCAAGCGCACCAAGTCCGAGCTCTACCGCTCGCAGCGCCGTGGCGGCAAGGGTGTGCGCGGCGCCGCACTGCGGCAGGACGACGTCGTGGAGCACATGTTCGTCAGCACGACGCACCACTGGATCCTGTTCTTCACGAACAAGGGCCGCGTGTACCGCGCGAAGGCCTACCAGCTGCCCGACGCCGGTCGTGACGCACGTGGTCAGCATGTCGCGAACCTGCTGGCGTTCCAGCCGGACGAGACCATCGCCCAGGTGCTGGCGATCCCGGACTACGCGGCTGCCGACTACCTCGTGCTCGCCACGCGCAAGGGCCTGGTGAAGAAGACCCGACTGACCGAGTACGACTCGAACCGTCAGGGCGGGATCATCGCGATCAACCTCGCGGACGACGACGAGCTCATCTCGGCGCAGCTCGTGGCGCAGTCCGACGACCTCCTGATGTTCTCCCGCAAGGGAATGTCGGCGCGCTTCTCCGCGGACGACGGCACCCTGCGCCCGATGGGCCGGGCCACCAGCGGGGTCATCGGCATGCGGTTCCGTGGCGACGACGCGCTGCTGGCCATGGACGTCGTCCGTCCGGACACCTTCGTGGTCACCGTGACCGACGGTGGCTATGCCAAGCGCACGTCGATCGACGAGTGGGCTCCCAAGGGCCGAGGCATCCTCGGAGTGCGGGCCATGAAGCTCGTCGAGGTGCGCGGGTCCCTGGTCGGCGCGATGGTCTGCGACGAGAACGACCAGCTGTTCGCCATCGCCTCCAACGGCATCGTCATCCGCACTCGTGTCGGGGAGGTGCGGCCTTCGGGCCGTGACACCATGGGCGTCACCTTGATGAACCTCGCTGACGGCGACACGGTGGTGGCCGTCGCGCGCGGAGGGGAGTCGGACGCCGACGAGGAGGACGACGAGGCCGGTGAAGCCAGTCCTGAGACGGCGCCCGTCGATGGCGAGGCGGCCGAGTGAGTAGCGGTGACGGCGTCCGGACGCCTCGTCGCGCCCGGCTGTACGTCACCCGCATCGACCCGTGGTCGGTGACCAAGGCCGCCTTCATGCTCGCCCTGGCGATCGGCATCGTCATCGTCGTGGCGGTGGGCGTGCTGTGGTGGGTGCTCGACGTCACGGGTGTGTTCGTCACGGTCGCGCGCAGCATCGACGAGGTCGTCGGATCCGCCACCACCGGGTTCGACCTCATGAACTACCTCGAGTTCTCACGGGTGATGGGCGTCGCGGTGATCCTGGCATCCGTCGAGATCGTGCTGGTGTCCGTGCTGTCGACGCTGTTCGCGTTGATGTACAACCTGACCGTCGGCCTGACCGGCGGCATCGAGGTCGTGCTCTCGGACCAGGTGTAAGGCGACCCTCGCGATCGACCCGTCCAAACCGTTCGGGTAGTCTCTGGCGACGTTCGGGCCTGTAGCTCAGTTTGGTTAGAGCGCTTCCCTGATAAGGAAGAGGTCGGAGGTTCAAGTCCTCCCAGGCCCACCGAAGACGGTCCCACTCGGCGACCGGGATTCCCGCGCCCGCGGCGCCGGGGTAGGCTTCGGCACCATGAAGAAGCTGCTGCTCCTGGTCCTCCTCGCCGGCATCGGATACGTCGTCTACCGTCAGGTCACGGCGCGGAAGGCCGAGCAGGATCTGTGGTCCGAGGCCACAAGCGAGCCCGACCTCCGCTGATCCCTCCCGCGGTGCGCCAAGTGCACCGTCAGGGGGCTTAGCTCAGCTGGTAGAGCGCTGCCTTTGCAAGGCAGAAGTCAGGGGTTCGAGTCCCCTAGCCTCCACTGCGCGACCGCAGGTCGCGCCGCAGGCCCCGGGACTCGGGAGGAGCCGCGCAGCGGCGACGGCCCCCTAGCCTCCACTGCGCGACCGCAGGTCGCGCCGCAGGCCCCGGGACGCTCCCATCACACCGATTCCGACCCAGGTGTTGACATGACTCATATCGCGATATATCGTTACTACATCGCGAACGAACGCGAGAGAAAGCAGGAAACCATGAGCTACGCAGAATCCATCCCGTCGGGTCCCCTGAGCGGACCCACCTTCACCCCGCCGCCGTGGGCGATGCGCGGTCACGGCCGGCGCCACCGGGCGCGAATGATGCAGTGGGCCGCCATGAACGACGGCTCCACCGACGCCGGTCCGGCCGGCGAGGACGACGACACCACCGGCGAGCGCCGGCACCGCGGCGGGCCCCATCACGGCCGCGGCCGGGGTCCGGGCTTCGGTCCCGGCCCGTGGGGCGGTCGCGGCCCGTGGGGTCCCCCGCGCGGTCGTCGCCGTGAGCGCGGCGACGTGCGTGCCGCCGTGCTGCTGCTCCTCGCCGAGCAGCCCCGACACGGGTACGAACTCATCACCGAGATCGCCGACCGCAGTGACGGGCAGTGGCAGCCCTCGCCGGGCTCCATCTACCCGGTGCTCAAGCGCCTTGCCCGCGACGGCCTGGTCACCTCGACCACGACCGACGGGAAGCGCATCTTCTCGCTGACCGACGCCGGGCGAGGCGTCGTGGACGCCGAACGACAGTCCTGGGGCGAGCCCTGGGCGCAGTCGACCGAGCCCGACACCGAGGCCGCCATGGCCCTGTGGTCCGAGGGCAAGCAGCTCGGTGCGGCCGTCTGGCAGGTCAGCCAGTCGAACGACCCCGCGCTGATCGAGTCGGCCTCGGCCGTGCTCGTCGAGGCACGCAAGCGCATCTACGGTCTCCTCGCCGAGTAGGTCCAGGTCGCGCGTGAGCCGACCATCGGTGCCCGGTCCGCCCCACGGCGGGCCGGGCACCTGCGCATGCGGCAGGATGTCCGCATGACGACGACTGCGACGATTCACACGAACAAGGGCGACATCCGCATCACCCTGTTCGCCGATCAGGCACCCAAGACGGTGCGCAACTTCACCGACCTGGCTGAGGGGACCAAGGAGTGGACCGATCCCAAGGTCCGCGCCAAGTCGACCGCTCCCCTGTACGACGGCACGATCTTCCATCGCGTCATCCCCGGCTTCATGATCCAAGGCGGCGACCCGCTGGGCACCGGGACCGGCGGTCCCGGCTACACCTTCGCCGACGAGTTCCACCCCGAGCTGTCCTTCGATCGTGCCGTACCTCCTGGCGATGGCCAACGCCGGACCGAACACCAACGGTTCGCAGTTCTTCATCACGGTGGCTCCCACCACCTGGCTGAACTTCAAGCACTCGATCTTCGGCGAGGTGGCCGATCAGGAGTCCCGCGACGTCGTCGACGCGATCGCCGCGGTGACGACCGGCCAGGCGGACCGTCCCCGCGAGGACGTCGCCATCACGTCGATCACGATCAACCGGGACTAGCGCCCCACCGTGGCCGAACCCCAACCGACGCCGCCGACTCTGCCGGGCTGCTACCGGCATCCGGACCGGCCGACGGGGATCCGGTGCACGCGGTGTGACCGACCGATCTGCACGGACTGCATGGTCCCGGCACCGGTCGGATTCCAGTGCCCGGAGTGCGTGACGTCAGCCGCGGCGGCGACGCGTCAGCCCACCACCGTGGCCGGCGGCCAGATCATCGCCAAGCCCGTCGTCACCTACACGCTCATCGCCCTGAACGTTGCCATCTTCGGGCTGCAGTGGCTCGGGGGCGTCAATGCGGTCGCCGGTGACTGGGGCATGTGGCCCGTCGGCGTTGCCGTCGGCGGCGAGTGGTGGCGGCTGGGCACGGCGGCCTTCCTGCACGGGTCCTTCCTCCACATCGCCTTCAACATGTACGTGCTGTTCGCCCTCGGGCCAACGCTCGAACGGATCCTCGGTCACGGCCGGTACCTCACGCTCTACGTGCTCGCGGCGTTCGGCGGGGGAGTCGCGTCCTACGCCTTCTCGGACCTGCGCACCGTCTCGGTCGGGGCCAGCGGGGCCATCTTCGGCCTCATGGGAGCCCTGGTCGTCGCCGGACGGCGGCTGCGGTACGACATCACGCAGGTTCTGGTCCTGCTGGGCATCAACGTCGTGATCGGGTTCATCTCCCCCGGTGTCGACTGGCGTGCGCACCTGGGCGGCCTGGTGACCGGCGCCGTGGTCGCCGCGATCATGGTCTACGCGCCACGCCGGCACCGAGCGGCGGTCCAGATAGCCGGGCTCGGCGCAGTGGTCCTCGTGCTGGCCGCGATCACGGTGTTCCGCACGGCTCAGATCAACGATCTGCTCGCACCCCTGGGCCAGTTGAGCATCTGAGCCGCCGCAGGGCGAAGATGGTGGCATGACCACTGACGCCGTCATCGTCTCCGCTGTCCGCACGCCCGTTGGGATCGGCAAGCCCGGGAAGGGCGTGCTGAGCGGGGTGCACCCGATCGACCTGTCAGCGCGGGTGCTCCAGGAGGTGACGGGGCGGGTCGGGCTCGACCCGGCGCTCGTCGACGACGTCATCTGGGGCGCCGTCTCCCAGGTGGGCGAGCAGAGCGGCAACGCCGCGCGGAACGCCGTGCTGGCCGCCGGCTTCCCCGAGGACGTCACGGGGGTGACCATCGACCGTCAGTGCGGCTCCAGCCAGCAGGCCGTCAACTTCGCCGCCGCCGGCGTCATCGCGGGCCACTACGACGTCGTGATCGCCGGCGGTGTGGAGTCGATGTCGCGAGTGCCGATGTTCTCGAACATGGTCGGCGGGGATGGCCCGTTCCCGGCGAGCATGCATGCGCGCTATGACAACGGGCTGGTGAACCAGGGTGTCAGCGCGGAGTTGATCGCCCAGCGCTGGAACCTCAGCCGCACCTACCTCGACGAGATCGCCCTTGCGTCCCAGGAGCGGGCGGCCCTGGCGCGGGCGGAGGGCGCGTTCGCGGCGGAGATCGTCGCGGTGGACACCCCCGATGGGGTCGTCACCGAGGACCAGGGCATCCGGCCGGAGACGACGATGGAGTCGCTGGCCGGCCTTCGCACGCCGTTCCTCGAGGACGGAGTCGTCACGGCGGGCAACGCCTCACAGATCTCCGACGGCTCGGCGGCCCTGCTGATCATGAGCTCGGCGCGGGCGGCCGAGCTCGGGCTGCGGCCTCTCGCCCGGGTGCACACCGCGGTCATGGCCGGCGTCGACCCGGTCATCATGCTTACCGGTCCGATTCCCGCGACGCAGCGGGCGCTGAGCAAGTCGGGGCTCGCACTGTCCGACATCGGGGCGTTCGAGGTGAACGAGGCGTTCGCATCGGTCCTGGGCGCCTGGTACGCCGACACCGGCGCCGACCCGGCTCTGACGAACGCCCGCGGCGGCGCGATCGCGCTCGGCCACCCGCTGGGAGCCTCCGGCGCCCGGCTCATGACGACGCTCCTGCACCGGATGCGCGACGGCGGCATCCGCTACGGACTGCAGACGATGTGCGAGGGCGGCGGCATGGCGAACGCGACGATCCTCGAGCTGATCGACTGAGGCCGAGGGCGTCCTCCGTGCACAAGTGCACGAGGCCATCCACAGGCTTTCCCCAGACTGGGGATAAATCACACGGGTGTAAGTCGCGCCGCTCGACTTTCTGGTGCGGTGCTACTTCCAGCGGGTCGCGAGGACGAAGCCGCCGCTAATGAACGCGAAGCCGATCGCGACGTTCACGAGGGGGCTGAGATCGCGCATGATCGGGATCTGGGCCCCGGCGATGTAGAAGACCACGATGTAGGTCAGGCCGATGACGAACAGCGCCACCATCGTCGGCGCCAGCCAGGACGGCGACCCGAGCCGCGCCACCTTCCGCTCGCCCTTGCCCGTCGGTGGCGGCGTGTAGACGTTCTTCTTGCGGCCCTTGGACTCAGGCACGGCGGGTCCTCCCAGCATTCGGCGCACGTTCGCGGGTCCCCAGCCTGCCACACCGCCGGCGGGCGGCTGCGGTTACCGTGGAGCGGTGCCACGACGCGTGCCCCTCAGCCCGTTCCATCCGGCTGTCGTCGTGAGCGGACTGGCCTTCGCGTTGGCCGGTCTCATGTTCGCCGCCGCCGCCAACACCAGCCAGGGCACCGACCTGCGCGCCGAGCGCGCCGTCGAGCTGCGTGACCTCGTCCGCCAGGAGTCCGAGCGGGTCAACGAGCAGGAGGCGGCCGTCGCCGGCCTGCAGCAGCGGGTGTCCGATCTCAGCGACGGCACGGTCGGCGACCCCGAGGCCGTTCGTGCCCGCACCGCGATCGCTGCCCTGCAGGAGGACGCAGGGCTGACGCCCGTGAGCGGGCGCGCGCTGACGGTCAGCCTGGACGACGCTCCGCTGCGCGAGCTCGACGATCCGCTGTGGCAGACGATGAGCGCGGACGACGTGATCGTGCATCAGTCGGATGTGCAGGCCGTGGTCAACGCGCTGTGGCGCGGTGGCGCGGTGGCCATGCAGATCATGGACCAGCGGGTCATCAGCACCAGCTCCATCCAGTGCGTGGGCAACACCCTGCTGCTGCAGGGCCGGGCCTACTCCCCGCCGTTCGTCGTGACGGCCGTGGGTCCGGTGAAGAAGATGCGAGCGGCTCTGCGTCGCGACCCGAACGTCACGGCGTATCGCGCGTGGGCCGAGGCCGTGGGGCTGGGGTACGAGGTCTCCAAGGACCCGGCCGTGACCGTGCCGGCCTACTCCGGCCCGATCGCGATGCAGTACGCGACCGTGGTCACCCCCACCGACACCGCCGCGGTGTCCGAGCCGTCACAATGAGCGCGTGACCCGCGTTCTCGTCGTCGACAACTACGACTCGTTCGTCTTCAACCTGGTGCAGTACCTGGCCCAGCTGGGAGCCGAGGTCGTCGTGCGGCGCAACGACGAGGTGACCCCGGCGCAGGCCCTGGACTTCGACGGCGTGCTGCTCAGCCCCGGCCCGGGAACACCGGAGGACGCCGGCGTCTGCATGGACATCGTCCGCGACTGCGCCGGCTCCGTCCCGATCTTCGGAGTGTGCCTGGGGCACCAGGCGATCGCGGCCGCGTACGGCGCGGTCGTGTCACGGGCCCCGGAACTGCTGCATGGCAAGACGTCCGAGGTCTTCCACTCGGGCGACGGCGTCCTGGCCGGGCTGCCGTCGCCGTTCACCGCGACGCGCTACCACTCGCTCGCCGTCGATCCCACGACCGTCCCCGACGTCCTCGAGGTGACGGGACACACCGAGTGGCGGGGTCATCATGGCGCTGCGCCACCGCGACCTCGCCGGTCGAGGGGGTCCAGTTCCACCCGGAGTCGGTGCTCACCGAAGGCGGCCACGCGATGCTGGCCAACTGGCTGGCCGAGTGCGGCGATGCCGAGGCCCGCGACCGCGCCACGCACCTGGCTCCCGTCGCCGGCTGACCTGGTCGGCTCGGGCTACGCGCTCGGCGCGAACTCGCTCGGAACCGGCTCGGGTGACGTGCGGCGGCTCGCTCCGTGGGCGTCGGCTCCGGCGTCGGCTCGGGCGTCGGCTGCGGCGGCGACGTCGAGACGGTGATCGTCACGACGGACCCCCGGGGCAGCAGCTCCCCGGACTGCGGGGACTGGGCCAGGACGGTGCCGCCCGACACGCTGCCGTCCTCGATCTCGACCACCTGGACGTCGAATCCGGACTGGGCGAGGTCGCTGCGGGCCTGGGCCTCGCTGCTGCCGGTGACCTTGGGGACCTTCACCAGGCCGGACGACACCGTGATGTCGACCGAGGACGCGGCGTCGACCTGCGTTCCCTCCTCCGGCGTCTGCGCGAGCACGTAGCCGGCCGGCTCCTGGGAGTTCCGTTCCTTGATGGCGCCGAGTTGGAGGCCGGCGTCCTGAAGCGCGATGCGCGCGGCCTCGACGGAGGTGAGCGCGACCAGCTGCGGGACAGTCACCTGCTCGAGGCCGCTGCTCACCGTGACGTTGACCGACTGGCCCTGCTCGAGGCTCTCCCCCGCCGCCGGCTGCTGGGCGATGATCGTGTCGATCGGCCGGTCGGAGATCTCCGGCGTCTGCGCGCCCAGGCGCAGGTCGTAGTCCTGCAGCGCACTGGTGGCCGCCTCGACGGTGAGCCCGTCGAGGTTGGGCACCTGCACCTGCGTGACTGACGATCCCCCGAAGACGAAGCGGCCGATCAGCAGGGCACCGATGATCGCGGCGGTGATGCCGACGACGCTGAGGGCCCAGAAGCCGACGCCACGGCGCCGTCGCGGCCGCGCGGTGTCGTACATCGGCTCGTAGGCGCCGACGGCAGCCTGGACGGGCGCCATCATCTGCGTGCGATCGACCGTGATCGCCTGGACCGCGGCCGTCACGGGCGCGCCGGCGATGGCCCGCTCGACGTCGGCTCGGAACTCCGCGGCGGTCTGGTAGCGATCGTCGGTGCGCTTGGCCAGCGCGTGGAGCACCACCGCGTCGACCTCCGGCGTGACGCCCGGGTCGACCTGCGACGGCGGCACCGGCATCTCGCTCACGTGCTGGTACGCGATGGACACCGGCGAGTCGCCCGTGAAGGGCGGCTTCCCGGTGAGGAGCTCGTACAGCAGCACGCCCGTGGAGTACAGGTCGCTGCGGGCGTCGACGACCTCGCCGCGAGCCTGCTCCGGGGACAGGTACTGGGCGGTGCCCATGACCGCGGACGTCGCGGTCATGGTCGTCCCGGCGTCGTTCATGGCGCGGGCGATGCCGAAGTCCATGACCTTGACGTCGCCCGTGCGGGTCAGCATGACGTTGGCCGGCTTGATGTCGCGGTGGACGATGCCGTGGCGGTGTGCGTAGTCGAGGGCCGCCAGGATGCCGGCGGTGATCTCGAGGGCACGCTCGGGCAGCAGGCGCCGCCCGCTGGTCAGCAGCTGCCGCAGCGTCATCCCGTCGACGTACTCCATGACGATGTACGGGACGATCACGCTCTCGCCGTTGGGGGATGCGAGCCTGTCCTCGCCGGTGTCGTAGACCGCGACGATGTTCGGGTGGTTCAGCGCGGCGGCCGACTGGGCCTCGCGGCGGAAGCGGGCCTGGAAGGTCGGGTCCTTGGCCAGGTCGGGCCGCAGGATCTTGACGGCCACGCGACGACCGAGCCGCAGGTCGCGTCCCTCGTGGACCTCGGCCATGCCACCGCGTCCGATGACCTCGCCGATCTCGTAGCGGTCGCCCAGCATGCGGGTGGCGTCACGGTCGGTCGTCATGGCTCCATACTCTCAGTAGGGGTGCGCGCTTCAGCGCAGCACAGCCTCGATGACGGCCCGGGCGATGGGCGCAGCCAGTTGGTTCCCGCTGACCTCCGTGGCCCCGGCGTCCTCGACGACGACCGCGACGGCCACCTCCGGAGATGCTGCCGGGGCGAAGGCGACGAACCATGCGACGGCTGGATTGTCGTTGCCGGTCTGTGCGGTGCCGGTCTTGCCGGCCACGCGGACGCCCGGGATCTGCGCGTTGCTGCCGGTGCCGTTCTCGACGACGTTGACCATCATCTCGGCCAGCTGGGCGGCGTTCAGCGGGGTCATGGCGTCCTCGAAGGCGGACGGCTGAGTGGTCTGCAGGATCGCGAGGTCGGGCCCGCGCACCTCCTGCACGAGGTAGGGGTTCATCGTGCGGCCGTTGTTGCCGACGGTCGCCCCGACCATGGCCATCTGCAGCGCGGTCGCGCGCACGTCGAACTGCCCGATGGCGGACATCGCGGTCTCGGGCTCGTCCGGATCCTCGGGGAAGCGAGACGTGGCGGCCCGCAGGGGGATCTCGAAGGCCGTGTCGAAGCCCATGAGCTCGGCCTGGGCGCGCAGGGCGTCGTCGCCGAGCTGGTTGCCCAGCCACGCGAACGCGGTGTTGCACGAGATCGCCAGGGCCTGCCGCAGGGTCACGAGGTCATCGGGGCCGCAGGACTGACCGTTCCAGTTGCGGATCTTGCGCGTGGAGTCCGGGAGGTCGTAGGTGCGCGGACCGGGGATGACGGACTCGGGGGTGAAGCGTCCGGAGGCCAGGGCGGCGGCGGCCGTGACGATCTTGAACGTGGAGCCGGGCGGGTTCAACGAGACGATCGGCCGGTTCAGCAGCGGCTTGGACGGATCGGCCTCGAGCGTCGCGTAGTAGGACCGGATGGCCGCCGGATCGTGGCTGGACAGGATGTTGGGATCGAAGGACGGGGACTGCACCGACGCCAGGATGCGTCCGGTCGCCGGCTCGATCGCCACGACCGCGCCCTTCTTGCCCGCCAGGCCCGCGAAGGCTGCCTTCTGCGCCCGTGCGTTGATCGTCGTCGTCACCGCTCCCCCGGCCGGCTGTCGCCCGGCGAACAGCTGCTCGGCGCGGTCGACGACGAACAGGCTGGAGCTGCCGGTGAGGATGCGGTTCTCGGTGCGCTCGAGGCCGGTGGCCCCGTACACCAGCGAGTAGAAGCCGGTGACCGGCGCGTACAGCGGGCCGTCGGAGTAGACGCGCAGGTACTTCAGGGTGTCGCCGGTCTCCTTCGACCGGGCCACCGGGTTGGAGCCGACCAGGATGGGGCCGCGCTCGCGGTCGTACTCCTCGAGCAGGACCCGCTGGTTGCCCGGTCGGTCGCGGTAGTCGCCGGCCATGACGACCTGGATGATCGTGACGTTGACGAGCAGGGCGATGAGCAGGATGCCGAGCACGAACGCGATGCGACGAATGGGTCGGCTCATGCCCGGCGCACCACCTGGGTGACGGCCTCGTCGGGGGACAAGGTGACGACCTCGGGCCGCCGCGCTCGGTCGGAGATGCGCAGGAGCAGCGCGACGAGGATCCAGTTGGCGATCAGCGACGAGCCGCCGTAGGACAGGAACGGGGTCGTCAGCCCGGTCAGCGGGATCAGCCGGGTGACCCCGCCGATGATGACGAAGACCTGCAGGGCGAGGGTGATCGACAGGCCCGCCGCGAGGAGCTGACCGAAGGAGTCGCGCACGGAGACCGCGGTGCGCAGGCCACGCTCGACGAGGATCGCGTACATCAGCAGCATCGCGATCAGCCCGGTGACGCCCAGCTCCTCGCCGAGGGCGGCGACGATGAAGTCCGTGTTGGCGAACGGCACGAGGTTGGGGAAGCCCTGACCCAGCCCGGCTCCCAGGATCCCGCCGTTCGCGAGACCGAACAGCGACTGCACGATCTGGTAGCCCTCGTCGTTGGCGTAGCTCCACGGATCCAGCCAGACGGTGACGCGGAGCCGCACGTGCCCGAAGGCGTAGTAGGCCAGGACGGCGCCGACGATGAACAGCAGGCCGCCGAGGATGAGCCAGGTGCGACGCTGCGTGGCGATGTACAGCATCGACACGAACAGGCCGAAGAAGAGCAGCGACGTACCGAGGTCGCGCTCGAAGATGAGGACGCCGAGCGAGACCAGCCACGCCACGACGATCGGGCCGAGGTCCTTCAGCCGGGGCACTCCGACGCCCAGGAACTTGGTGCGCACCAGGGCCAGGGAGTCGCGCTTCTCGACGAGGTAGCCGGCGAAGAAGATCGTCAGCAGGATCTTCGCGATCTCCGCCGGCTGGAAGGAGAACCCGCCGAGCCGGACCCAGAGCGTGGCGCCGTTCGACCGTCGTTCCGACGAGGGGTGCCAGCGGGAGGACGAGCAGCACCAGGCCCGCGAGCCCGCAGGTGTAGGTGTAGCGCTGGAGGATGCGGTGGTCGCGCAGCAGTACGAGCACGGACACGAACAGGATCACGGCGACGGCGAACCAGGTCAGCTGCGAGTACACGTCAGGGGTCGGCTCGGGACTGTCGTTGAGCTGGGCCCGCTCGGCCGCCGCCACGTCGATCCGGTAGATCATGACGAGGCCGAGGATCGTCAGCAGCGTCGCCACCGGCAGCAGGAACGGGTCGGCGTAGCGCGCCTTCCAGCGCACGACGAGATGCATGGCGAGAGCGAGGGCCCCGACGACGCCCGAGGTGATCCACAGCCGGCTGTTGGGCTCCTCGCCGTTGGCCCAGCCGATCTGCAGGGTGCCGAGGACGCCCAGGCCCCAGGCGAACACCAGCAGGATCAGCTCGACACTGCGACGGGTCGGCTGGCGCCGCACCGCAGTCCCGACCGGCGTCAGGACGTCGGCGGGCGCGCTCACGGCGTCGTCCCCGGGCAGCCGGCCGGCGGGACCAGGGTCTGGCACTCCGTCGCCCGGCTCTGCAGTTCGGCGATGATGCGCTGGGCATCGACCTCGTCAGCCGCGGGGATCCCCTTGCTCACGAGCTCCTGGTCGAAGTAGGGCAACGTCCCGACCTGGAGGCCGGAGTCCGACCAGAGGCTGGACAGCGGATAGCCCAGGAGCGAGCCCTGCACGCCCTGGTACACGCCCACGGTCCCGGTGCCGGCACTGCCGTTGACGGCCACGTACCACCGCGACGTCAGCCACGACGTGGCGATGATGGTCGCTGCCGTCACGACGGCGACGACGGCGACGACCACCGCCCCGACGGCCCACCAGCGCCGCCGCCTCCGCTGTCGTCGGGCGTCGGCCTGTACCTCCTCGGCGGCCAGCCGCCGGGCGGTCATCGCGGCGGGGACGACGATCTCGGCATCGATCAGCGGCTGCGGCGCGGTGGGCGGACCGCCGTCGATCGGAGGCGGCGCATCAGGACGATCGGGGTCCGGCTGCGCGTCGTCGGGGAAGCGCACGGAGGGCAGCCGCAGGCGAACCCGGGGCTCCCCCGCGGCCCCCACGACCACCGGGGCGAAGGTGTCGGCCACGGGGGGGACATCGGGTCCGGCGTCGGGGACGTCGACGACGTCGGCGATGACGACGGTCACGTTGTCCGGGGCCCCGCGCTCGAGGGCCAGATCCACCAGTCGCGTGACAGCGCCGGTGGGATCGCCGTCGCCGAGGATCCGCGCGATGTCGTCGGCCCCGACGACCCCCGACAGCCCGTCGGTGCAGAGCATGAAGCGATCGCCGTCGAGGGCCTCGCGGATCGACAGGTCCGCCTCCACCGGGTTCATCCCGTCGAGGGCGCGCATGAGCAGTGACCGGCGCGGATGGACGGTCGCCTCCGCCTCCGTGATGCGACCGGCATCGACCAGGGTCTGCACGTAGGTGTGGTCATGGGTGATCTGGAGCAGCTCGCCGTCGCGCAGCAGGTAGCCGCGGGAGTCGCCCACGTGGACGATGGCGACACGGTCGCCGAGCCAGTAGACGCCGGTGACCGTGGTGCCCATGCCGGTCAGATCGGGATCCACGGCGATGACCTCGGCAATGCTGTCTCCGACGTCGGCGATCGACTCACCGAGTGCGCCGAGGACATCGCCACGGTCGGGTGGGTGCACGTCGAGGTCGGCGACCGTCGCGACGGCGATGGCACTGGCCAGCTCTCCCGCCGCATGACCGCCCATGCCGTCGGCCACGAGGAGCAGGGCCGGGCCGGCGTAGCCGGAGTCCTCGTTGCCCTCACGGATGAGGCCGACGTCGGAGCGGGCTGCGTAGCGGAGCACGAGGGCCATGACCGCCTACTTCTGGATCTGCAGCGTGGTGCGCCCGACTCGGAGCGGGGCGCCCACCGGCAGGACGGTCGGCGAGGTGATGCGGGTCCGGTCGATCCACGTGCCGTTGGTCGAGCCGAGGTCCTCGACGACCCAGGAGCCCTCGGACGGGTAGATGCGCGCGTGCCGGCTGGAGGCGTAGTCGTCGTCGATGATGAGGGTCGAGTCGGGCGCGCGGCCGATGGTGATCTGCGCGGTTCCGAGCGGCACGATCGTGCCGTTGAGGGGTCCCTCGATCACGACCAGCTTGCTGCCCTTGACCTTCTGCTGCTTGGCGACCTTGGCCGGCTTCGGCGGCTTCGGGGCCCGGGCCGGGCGACGCTCACGTCCGGTGGGACGGGCCTCCGCCGGCTGCCGCAGGTCGCGACGCAGAGCCAGGACGGTCACGAGGACGAACGTCCACAGCAGCGTGAGGAACCCCAGCCGCACGAGGGTGAGCGCGAGCTCCGACACCGGTCACCCGCTCCGGAACACCAGTTGGGTGGATCCGATGGTGATCGTGGTGCCGTCCGTGACCTCCACCTGGGAGATGCGCTGCCCGTTGACGTACGTGCCGTTGGTGGAGCTCAGGTCGCGGACGAGCACCGGCTGGCCCAGCACGACCTCGCAGTGGTTGCGCGAGGCGCCCGGGTCCTCGATGCGGATGTCGGTGTCGCTGCCGCGGCCGAGGCGGGTCACGGCGCGCACGAGCGGGTAGGCCGTGCCGCCGGCCTCCAGGCGCGGCTGGCGCACGTCGACGTCGACGGCCTGCCCCGACCGGCCGTCTGCGGCGCTGACCTCGGCACGAGCCTCGCTGCGGACGCGGAAGATGCCGGTGTCGAGCTCGTCGTCCTGGCCCAGCAGCACCTGGACCGGGCCGAGCAGCGTGTAGCGCTGCTCAGCGCCGTAGTCGCGCACGAGCGTGGCGAGCTCCGTCTGGAGGGCGTCCTTGAAGACCGCGAGGCGGCGGTAGTCGTGCTCGGACAGCTCGACGTGGAACACGTTCGGGATGACCGTGCGGTCGCGGTCGATGACGGCCGCGCGGTCGCCGATCTCGCGCTGCAGCGCTGCGGCGATCTCCACCGGCTGGACCTCGGCCTTGAAGGCGCGTGCGAAGGCGCCGTTGACGAGGCGGTCGAGGGAGTCCTCGAACCGTTCCAGCAGTCCCACGGTTCCTCCGCCTTCGGGCCGCAGCCGGTCACGCCACCGGGGGGTGGGCGTGGGTCGATGCTAACCCGCGGGCCCTGCCGCATGAGGGACGCACACCGGCTGGGCGGGCGTCGGGGCAGGATGGAGGGGTGGCTCCCCCTGACGTGAGTGTGCGCACGACGATCGCCGCCAGCGCGGCCGATGTGTGGCAGGCGGTGGCCGATCCCCGGCTCATCGTGCAGTGGTCGCCGGAGAGCACCGGGGTGCGATGCGCTACCGACGGCCCCCTCCCGGTGGGGACCCACTTCTCCGGCAGCAACAGCAACGGCCTGTGGCGGTGGTCGACCTCCTGCGTGGTCGTCGAATCGGATCCGGGGCGGGCCTTCGCCTTCGACGTGTCGTTCCTCGGTCTGGCGGTGGCGCGCTGGCGGTACGAGATCGCGGCGATCCGCTGAGGGAGTCGCTGGTCGAGGAGCAGTGGTGGGACCGCCGCGGCCGGCTCATGACAGCCCTGGGCGTCGTCGGCACCGGCGTGCGGGATCGACGGGCCCACAACGAGGCCGGGATGCGGGCCACGCTGGCCGCCCTCACCGCGGGGATGGAGTCCACGGGGCCGGTGGGATGAGGCTCCCGGGGAGACGGCTCGGATCGTGATCTCGTAGACTGCCGCGAGCGACAAGGCAGTTCGGCTACGCGCGAGTGGCGGAATAGGCAGACGCGCACGGTTCAGGTCCGTGTGCCCGAAAGGGCGTGGGGGTTCAACTCCCCCCTCGCGCACCAGTGAAAGCCCCGGCCCGGGTCCCACGGTCGGGGCTTTCTCGCGTCGGTGACGGGCCCGTGCATCATGCTAGGAAGCCCGACGAGAGGCGCCCCATGGACGAGCGAGCCGAGTCAGCCATCGTTCACCTGCCTGGAGAGGGCCGGGTCATCCCCATGGGCGCCTTCCAGATGACCCTCAAGGCTGATGGAGGCTCGACGGGCGGCGCCTTCGCGCTCCTGGAGGCTGACGAACCTGCAGGGTTCGGTCCGCCCCTGCACACGCACGAGGATGCCGCCGAGGCGTTCTACGTGCTCGCGGGTGAGTACGTCATCTTCGTCGAGGACCGTGAGTACGTGTGCCCGGCCGGTTCCTTCATCTACATCCCGCGCGGCTTGGTGCACGGGTTCAGGGTGGGTGGAATGCCCAGCCGCAAGTTGAATATCTACCTGCCTGACGCGATGGTCGGCTACTTCGACGAGTTGAGCGCCGCCGCCGTGGCCGGCCACGAGCTTGATCCGGACGACCTGTCGGCCATGGCTGACAGATATGCCATTCGGGTCGTCGGCCCGGTGCCCGACGGATACGCGTGAGCGGTGGCTGCGTCTCGCACGGGCTCTCCCGAGTGTTCACTGGCACGTTGAATTCGTCGGCTCAACGATTCATGCCCAGGTCTCGTCGATGTCGGTGGTCATTCACCCTGCCCTGATGGAGTCCACCTGACACCCACAGCAGGAGGAAGACATGCGCATAGCCAAGCCACTCGTCGCCTGGGCGGCCGTCGCCGGCGTCGTTGCCGTCGCACCGGGCGCGAGCGCCGGTAGCGAGTTCTCGTATGTCGAACCGGTGGCCCCCGGCGCCACGCTCGCGGTCATCGCCAGCGCGGCTGACAACATCGGCGGCTACGTGCTTCCGGGGATCATGGACGGAATCGGGCTCCTTCCGGACGGGGACAACCTGGTGGTGATCGTGAACCACGAGTTGTCAGCCACGAACAAGGTGGCAGCAGCCGCTAAGCGCATCGGTGGGGCGGCGACTGGCGCGACGATCTCAGCCGTCAATGTCGACCGCCGGACGATGTCGGTGACCGGAGCCAGCGAGCTCCCGAAGTCGATTGCCTGGTACGACTACTCCACGAACCTCTACTCCACGTCCAAGCCCGTCGGTCCGGCAGGTGCGGCGGCGAAGGACGAGTTCGGTGCCCCCAACCATTCCTCGGTGCTGAACCGCTTCTGCTCGGCCTACCTTGCACCTGCCGGTCAACTCGCCTTCAGGGAGGGCGGAGCGACCTACGGCTACACCGGGCCGGTGTACTTCACCGGGGAGGAGGGCGGTGACGAGAGCCGAGCATTTGCCGTCACGAACACGGGTCAGATGGTCCAGCTGCCTCGCGTCGGGCTCGCCGCGTGGGAGAACCAGATCGTCGTGCCCACCGGCAGCAAGGTCACTGCCCTCATGGGCATGGAGGACGGGTCGGCGACCGACAGCCAACTGTGGATGTACTCGGGCGAGAAGACCGACTCCGGCTCCTGGGATGACAAGGCGGGGCTGACGAACGGACACCCGTACGTCATGAAGGTAGACGGCATCGCGACGGACAACGACTTCCGCAAGGTCTACGGCAAGGGCAAGCCGGCAGCGGTCACCTTCAAGGAGATCGACTGGCAGAAGAGCGGTGCCGCACAGAACCAGATGGCGCGGGCGCTCGGAACCGCGCTCGCGCGCGTCGAGGATGGCTCGTTCGATCCGAAGAACCCCAGCGACTTCTACTTCGTCACGACGGAGTCCAACAAGGACCCGAGGGCGACGGCGCCGAATCCCGCGACACCGACGATCACGCGCGACGGAGGCGCTCTATGGCGGCTGTCCCTGACCGATGTGAAGAACCCGCTCGCGGGCGGGTCGATCACGATGCTGCTTGACGGGTCTGAAGCCCCCTACCTCAACAAGCCGGACAACATCGTGGTGGACGGTCAGGGCAACGTGCTGATCCAGGAGGACCCGGGCAACAATGCCCACATCGCGCGGATGCTGGCCTACCGGATCGCCGACGGAAAGGTCGCGCCGGTGACCCGCTTCAAGGACCAGTACGCCAAGTCCGGCGGTCCTCAGTTCATCACGCAGGACGAGGAGTCAAGCGGGGTCGTCGACGCGACGGCGCTCCTGCGCACCAGTGAGGACGACACGAACTCCTACTACATCTTCGATTCGCAGATGCATGCGCCTGCCGACAAGGCCCGTCTGGACCTGGCGGGACTACCCGGCCGGGCCGACGACTTGAACCAAGCCATCGAGGGTGGGCAGCTCTACGTCCTGACGATCCCTGACTGGGCAGCCGTCTACACGTCCTGAGCTGGCGCGCCGCAGTGCAATTGCGGAAGGCTCCTCTCCCATCACCGGGGGAGGAGCCTTCGTCGATTGAGGGGGCGACGCCTGCAGCCGTAGGCGCCGGCCGTTGGCGTGGAGGCCTACCGCGAGCGCAGCGCCCGCCGCCAGGAGTCGGCGACGTCCCAGGCACCGATGAGCGCGATCAGCCACGCGATCAGCGTCGGTAGCAGTTCGGCGACGTCTCCGAGGGCGCCCAGCGTGGCATCGGTGGTGAAAGCCGGGTTGATCGCCCGTCCGGTTGCGAGCAGCCAGATCGCCGGCAGGGCGAAGGCGAGCGTCAGGACCGTGTTGATGCCGGCCAGCAGCGGCGTCCAGCGCCCGCGCCGGTAGACGACGATGGCCAGGGCGATGCTGGCGAGCAGGACGGCGACCAGCAGCGGGATCCAGAAGCCGCTGAGGTCAGGATCCAGGATCGGGATCGGCGGCTGCGTGGAGTCGAGGGTCTCCCGGTACTCGGGCTGCCAGACGAGGAACCAGGCCAGCAGGGCCAGTCCGGCGACGCTCGCGACGGTCTCCCCAAGTCCGACCCGGGTGACGGGGAGCTCCGGGAGGTCGTCGAGGTCCCACGACGCCTGCCTTCCGGGGCGCCGCGCCGCTTCGGTCGAGCAGGGCGAACACCAGGGTCACCCAGAAGGCGACCTGCACGCCCACGGAGAACGCGGCCCCGGCGGCCGCGAGCAGGACCTGCCACGGGTCGGACCCCGCCAGCACCGTGGTCGCGCCGATCACGATGGCGACGACGGGCACGACGATCAGGAGCAGCAGGCGCAGGAGTCGGAGGTAGTCGGGGTAGAAGGCCGGTCCGATGAGGGCCAGTGGCCGGCCGGAGTAGGTCAGCCGCTGCCCGAATCGGATCGCCCAGCCCCGTCAGGACCTCGCGCTCGGCCGCAGCCTCATCAGGATCCTGTCCGGCCGCGAGGCGTCGGGCTGTGTCCGCAGCGATCGACCGGCGCAACTCGACCTCGACTCCGGCACGCTGATCACGCGGCACGTGCGCGAGCACTGCTGCGACGTAGCGATCGACGGTGGGCACATGCGTCGTTGCCATGACCATCACCACCCGAAGGAGACGGGGACTGTCACCTCCATGGTGCCTCGCGGAGGGGCGTGATGGGCAGGTGAGGAGTCGTGCGGGGAGCGGTCAGCCCTTCAGGGCCGCGTGCCGGCCCGGCGATGAAGCCGAACGTCATGCCCGGCCCGAGGGTGCCACCCGCGCCGCCGTAGACACCGGCCGTGGGCGAGGACATGGCGTTGCGAGCACACGTACAGGCCCTCGATCGGCTTGTCGTCCCAGTCGATGACCTGCGCGTCGGCGTTCGGACGCGGTCCGCCGCAGGTGCCGAGCACGCCCGACTCCATCTTCACCGCGTAGAACGGCGCCGTGTCGATGACGCCGAGCGTGCGGAAGGCGCCCTCGTAGTTGCGGTCGCCCCAGAAGTTGTCGTAGGTGTTGTCGCCGCGGCCGAACTCGGTGTCGCGGCCGTTGCGGACGTCGGCGTTGAACCTCTCGACCGTCTGGGTGAGGACCGCGCCGTCGAGGCCGATCCTGGTGCCGAGCTCCTCGATGGTCTCGCCGCTGACGGCCCACGGCGGTGCCACGCCGGACTGCGTGGTGTTGAAGAAGCGATAGGTGTCGACGTAGGTCTGGTCGACGATGATCCAGAACGGCAGGTTGATGTAGTCATGCCGGTTCGCGTCCCAGTTGAACAGCACCGGGCCGATGGCGTTGTAGTTGGCGGCCTCGTTGACGAAGCGCTTGGCATCGCGATTGACGAGGATGGAGCGCGGGCGGGTGCGCTCGGAGTTGCCGATCAGGTAGTTGGCCTTGCCGCGCCCGTGCGCGGCCAGCTCCATGCTCGACTGCAGCCACCACGACTTGCCCATGTTGCCCAGTGAGGCGCCGACCTCCATGGCCATGAGCAGGCCGTCACCCTCGCACTCCGGCACGCTCACCGGCCCGGTCATCGGCCCGCGCAGGAAGGAGTGGACGAGCTTCTCGTTCCACTCGAAGCCGCCGGTGGCGATGATGACGCCCTTGCGCGCACCGATCCGGACCGTCTTCCCGCCCTCCTCGGTCACGACGCCGACGACGCGACCACCGTCGGTGATGAGGTGGCGTGCGCGGGACTCGCGGTGCAGCGGGATGTTGCGGTCGAGCACGCCCTTGAGCAGCGAGCCGATCAGCGCCTGGCCCTGGCCGCGGCAGTCCCGCGCCTCGCGGTCGGCCATGACCTCCTCGCCGAGGTCGGGGGTGTAGTAGTCCTCGATCATGCTGGTGCGCCGGGGCCAGCCGGTCTTGGGCGGGTTGACCCACTTGGCCCACGAGCCCAGCTCGGCGAACGGGAAGACGTCGTTGTCGAGGGAGCGGCTGCCGTACTCCTTGGCGCCCGTCGGCCCACGACTGGTAGTCGGGGAAGCCATCGAACAGGCGCAGGCGGACCGGAGTCTTCTCCTCGAACCAGCGCAGCATCTCGGGGCCCTCCTCGATGAAGGCGCCCAGCGTCTCCGCCTCGAGGTGGCCCTCGTCGGCGAGGCCGTCGATGTAGGCGACCACCTCGTCGAAGGAGTCCTCGACTCCGTGATCCTCCTGCTGGTCGTTCAGCGGGATCCACAGCATGCCGCCAGACATCGCCGACGTGCCGCCGATCATGCCGAACTTCTCGAGGATGAGGACCTCGCCGGCACCGAAGTCGTGGGCGGCGAGAGCGGCCGTCAGGCCACCGCCACCCGGTGCCGAGGACGACGACGTCGACCTCCAGGTCGAACTCGGTGACGGGCTCGCTCATGGCGTCCTCCGGGAACTGGCCATTGACGAGGCGGGACTCGTCATCACGGGATGAGCCGGCGGCACGCTGGGCGCTTCTCCGACTTACTGTATATCGACTAATGTAAGTGCAACGGTGGAACCGATGTCAACCCGCCCAGCGCGCAGCGGCCGCCACCAGCGCGCTGATGTGCGGATTGATCTCCGGCAGGTCCTCGAACGAGAACCACGCAGCCTCGGTGACGTCACTGGACGGGACGACACTGACCGGCTTCCGTCACCCGATGCAGGTAGCAGAAGTCGAGGTGGGCATGCCCGGGGCGGATCTCCGCCTCGTCCGCGAGAAACGTGAGGGGGACGAGGTGTGACTCCGCGAGGACGAGTCCGATCTCCTCGAGCGCCTCACGCGCGGCCGCAGCGGGGATGGACGCGTCGCCCGGATCGATGTGCCCGCCGACCGTCCCCCACCCCTGCTTGTTCCGCGCCAGGAGGATCCGGCCGTCGGCGGTGGTCACCAGCACCGAGGCAACGGCGTGCCACGTGTGCTCACGGTCGGTGACAACCTCCCCGTCCGCCATGAGTCGCTCGAGGACGGGCCCGCTGCCAGGCTCCGCGCAGCGCAGGAACGCCCGGGCGTCGTCGAGCATGCGCAGGCGGCGGGCGGGGGCCTCGGCTGGCCCCGTGCCGCCCCCGGCCATCACAGGCCCAGTACGGCGCGGAGTTCGTCGGCGGTGTCGACGATGTGCGTGGCGCCGACCCCTTCGAGCTCGCCCGGATCGGCGTAGCCCCAGCGCACGCCGATGCTGTCGAATCCGAAGTGCTGCGCGCCCAGGACGTCCTCCTTGCGATCGCCGATCATCACGGCGCTCACGGCCGCTGGATCGACGCCGATGCTCGTGAGGCCGTACGCGATGACCGCCGGCTTGCCCTGCCTGAGCAGGTCCAGCTCGGTACCGCTCACGAAGTCGAAGTACTCGATCAGCCCGGCCCGGGTCAGCACTCGCTGAGCCGACTCGATCGGCTTCGCGGTGGCCAGGACGAGTGAGTGCTCACTCGAGCCGAGATCCGCGATCAGGTCGGCCATGCCGGGGAACACCTCGAACTCATACTCCCCGCCCCCGAAGTAGTGCGCACGGTAGGCCGTGACGAAGGTGTCCAGCTCCTCCTCGGAGCGGCCGTTGACCTCGAGCATCGTGTGCCGCAGCGGGGGGCCGAGCCATGTCCGCAGCTGGTCGTCGGTGAGGTGCTCCATGCCGATGGTGGGAAGGGCCTCGCGCAGGCACCGCAGGATTCCCGGGATCGAGTCGGTGATCGTGCCGTCCAGGTCGCACAGGATCACGGAGGGTGACGTCACGTGGGCATTCTTGCAACCGGTCCGTAGCATGCGTACGTGGGCATCGAGGAGCACCAGGGAGAGGCGCTGTCGGTGCTGGACGCCGCCTACGCGCGAGCGTGCGTCGTCGTCGCCCCCGACCTGCTGGCCCTCGCGCAGGCGCGCATCGACTGGCTCGTGGCGGACGGCCCCGTGCCGCCCGACGTCGTCACGGAGCGCGACAGGGATGTGGTGGCCGTCCTCGACCAGATGCTGATCGATGTCGCGGGGCTCGATGACGACACCGTGCTGCGCGCCGCGCGGCACTTCGACGACGGCGTGCTGGCCGACCTCGTGACGGCCTCGTACGTCATGGAGGCGCGCACGCGGCTGCGCATCTGCGCGTCCCGCCTGATCCCGGACGCCGCATGAGCCGCGCGATCCGCGTCCCCGTCGGCTCCGACGGTCGTCCGCTGGGCCGTGACGGCGAGCTCGCGGGCCTTCTCAGCTCGTACCAGGATGCCGTGGTGCGGTCGTCGCTCCTCGATCCCGTGCTGACCGAGCTCGTGCGGCTGCGCTGCGCCCGGCAGCACGACTGCCGCATCTGCCAGACGCTGCGGCTCGCGGACGCGGCTGTGATGGGAACGGACGCGGAGATGACCGCGAAGATCGACTACTACGAGAGCAGCGACCTCGAGGAGCGGTCCAAGGTGGCACTGCGGATCGTCGACGCCTTCATCTGGCGTCCGACCGACCTCTCGGACGTGCTGGTCGCGCAGGCGCGCGAGGTGTTCACCGACGCCGAGCTGGCGGAGCTCCTGGTCGACATCACCAAGTGGAGTACCCAGAAGATCCACGTGGCGCTGGGCACGGACGGCATCGACCGACTCGAGGTGAACTCCGACGGAGTCGTCTACTTCGGATTCGGCGAGGACGGTCGCGTCGCGGGGTTCTCCCCGACGCCGACCCGCCCCTGACGGCCTGTCAGTTCGCGACGAAGCGCACGAGGTCCTTGGGGGCGTAGATCTTCAGCACCTTCTTCGTCGCGGTGTAGGACACGGCGGCCTGCAGGCGGGTGAGGAAGGTCTGCTCGGCATCCATCCGGGCCTGGTCGCAGGCCATCAGCGTGCTTGCCAGCGGGCCGATCGTGATGCGATCGCCCTTGACCTTGTAGGCGCCGGTGAAGCGGTTGCAGCCGGAGTCGCCGAAGACCTTGCCCTCGTCATCGAAGGTGATCGTCTGCTTGACCCCGTTGGTCTGCGTGCGCCAGTCGCCGACCGGGCTCCGCAGGGCGCCACCGGAGTCGCCGGCCATCGCGGGTGCTGCCGTCGCCAGCAGCAGTCCTGCCATCACTGTTGCAGCCAGCAGGCCGCGTCGTGCCGTTGCCATGTGAACCGTCCCATGCTCGAGGTCAGGATGACCCTACGCCGGGTTTGGACGCGGACAGTCCACCCTGCGTTCCCCCGTGGTGCAGGGCACCCGGCTGACGCCGCCACCGCAGGCATGGGTGCCTCTAGCATGGTCCGGCGACCCCCGGTCGGTCGCGTGGACCGGGACGGTGCGCATGGATGGGGACAACTCGGAGCTGGAGGCCGTCTCGGCGGCTGACCTCGCCGCGCTGTCCTCGGCCGCCTGCGACGCCCACCTGCGGATCAGCGGCGACGCCGTGAGCATGTGGTCCTCGGATGCCGCCATCCGGGCCGGCCTGCCCCTTGTCGACATCTTCGCCGCTGAGGATGCCCCGGCGGTCGCCGGGCTGCTCTCCGGGGCGCCGGCCGGGCCGGTGTGGGCTCGGTTGCGCGGGGCCGGTGGGTCATCGCGGTGGGTGGTCGTCCTCGCCGCCCCGAGCGCCAGCGGGTGGATGCTGCAGTTGCGCGACGCACACCGCCTCGACCCCGCGATGAACGCCGTCACCGGCAGCGGCCCCCTGGACGACGTGACCGGAGCAGCCGGCCGCGATCAGGTGCTGAACGAGGTGGCCTGGCTGCTGTCCGCGACCCCGCGAACCGGCAAGGAGATCGCCGTCGCCGCGTGCGACCTCGACGACTTCGCGTCCGTCAACGACGAGTTCGGGTGGGAGGCCGGCGACGAGGTCCTCCGGGTCGTCACCGGGCGCATCTCGGATGCCCTGAGGTCAGGTGACCTGGTCGCGCGGATCGAGGAGGACCAGCTGCTGGTCGTCCTGCGCGGCGTCCACCACCTGCGGGGCGCCATCCGCGTCGCCAACAAGATCCGCGCCGCCGTCGAGGACCCGATCCTGCTGCCCTTCGGCGAGGTGGAGCAGACGGTCAGCGTGGGCGTGACCCTCATCAGCCGGGGGGAGAGCGTCGATGCCGTGCTCGAGCGGGCCGAGAGCGCGCTGACCATGGCCAAGGGCAACGGGCGCAACCGCGTGATGTCGAGCCCGCCCATCTGATGGCGTCGCGTGTGTCGCGTACCGGAGTGCTGGGCTCCTGCGGAACCGCCTAGTTTCGTGTCCATGCCGATCGCCGCACCTGCATCCCGCTCCCGGGTCACGACCGCCTGCGACGCCATGACCGCGGCGGGCGGACCATTGCCGGTCGCCGAGCTGGCCGCGGGCCTGCACTGCAGCCCCCGCCAGTTGCAGCGCGACTTCGCCGATGTGCTCGGAGTCAGCCCGCGCCAGTTCGGCCAGGCCGTCCGCACCGACCGCACCCGATCCGCGTTGCGCACCGCGGACTCGGTTCTCGACGCCGCGTTCGCGGCCGGCTACGGGTCGGTCCGCGGCTTCTACGAGGAGGCTGCCCAGCGCCTGGGCATGTCGCCATCGGACTACGTCGCCGGTGCCCCTCAGCAGCTCCTGCTCTGGTCCGTCGTCCCCACTCCCGTCGGCGACGTCATCGCCGTGGCCACGCCACGAGGTCTTGCGGCCGTGCGTATCGGTGAGGCGGCCGACCTCGTGCGCGAGATCGAGGAGGAGTTCCCGCAGGCCACGCTTCAGCGCGACGACGAGGCCATGACCGACGTGATGACCGCCCTGGTCGCCCTGACGCGCGGCCAGCGGGCGCCCGGGCTGCCGGTCGATGTGCACGGGACTGCCTTCCAGGCCCGCGTCTGGAGCGCACTGCAGGAGATCCCCGCCGGACAGACGCGCACCTACGGCGAGGTGGCGGAGGCGATCGGCCGTCCGTCGTCGGTGCGTGCCGTCGCTCGCGCCTGCGCGACGAACCGCGTCGCACTGGCCATCCCCTGCCATCGCGTCATCCGCTCGGACGGCAGCCTGGCCGGCTATCGGTGGGGGCTGGCCGTGAAGTCGTCGCTCCTGGAGAGCGAGAGCGCGTGACCTCCGCGCCACGTGCCTGGCTGCCCTCGTACCTCCTGCTCGCCCTCATCTGGGGCAACTCGTTCGTGTTCATCAAGGTCGGCCTCGGCTCCCTCACCCCGGCCGGCGTCGTGCTCAGCAGGCTCGCGCTCGGCACCGTCACGATGGTCGTGATCAGCCTGATCATGCGATCGCCGTTGCCGCCGCGCCGCCTGTGGGGCCCGCTGTTCATCGCTGCCCTGCTGATGACCAGCGCCGGGTGGTTCATGTTCGCCGTGAGTGAGCAGTACATCTCGTCCGCCCTCGCGGGCATCATGAACGGCGCCACGCCGCTCATGACCCTGCTCGTGATCCTGCTGGCCTTCCCGGAGGAGAAGCCCACGCGACAGCGGATCGTCGGCCTGACGATCGGCTTCACCGGCGTGGTCGTCGTGGTGGGGATCTGGCAGGGGCTCGGCACGACGACCTGGCTGGGAATCGGTGCCTGCATCCTTGCGGTCATCGGGTACGGGATCTCCTATCCGTACGTGCGCCGGCACCTGGCCACCGGTGAGAACGCCCTCGGGCCGATGACGTTCGCCACCGGCCTGATGATCATGGGGACGCTGCAGATCGCGCCGGTCGCCGCCCTGACGGGCTACTCTCACGCGCCCATCACGACGCCGGTCGTCCTCGCGATGCTGGCGCTGGGCTGCCTCGGCAGTGGCATCGCGTACATCCTCAACTACGTCGTCATCCACCGGTCCGACGCGACCACCGCGAGCACCGTCACCTACGTCATCACCCTGGTCGCGGTGGTGTCGGGGGCGGTGGTCCTGGGCGAGCACATCACCTGGAACCAGCCGGTGGGCGGTGCCCTCGTCGTGCTCGGCGCGGCCACGGCTCAGGGCCTCGTGCGGCTGCCGCGATTCGCCGGCCGCTGACCCGTCGGCAAGAATGGGCGGGCCATGGCCACCCACGCGACCGACACCGACGTCCTCGTCGTCGGCGCCGGGCCCGCCGGGTCGGCCACGGCTGCCTGGGCGGCCCGCGCCGGCCTCGACGTGATGCTGGTCGACGCCGAGACGTTCCCGCGGGACAAGCCATGCGGCGACGGTCTGACACCCCGCGCCATCGCGGAGCTGCACGAGCTGGGCCTGGGCCACTGGCTCCAGGGCCGGGCACGCAACTGGGGCCTGCGAGCCGCCGGCTTCGGTCAGGAGCTCTACCTGCCGTGGCCGGGCGGCTCGCTGCCGCGGTACGGCGGGGCCGTGCCGCGCCTGGAGCTCGATGCCACGATCCGGCAGGTGGCGCTGGACGCCGGCGTCCGCGCCGTCGAGGGGCATCGGGCCGTCGACGTGCGGATCGAGAGCGGTCGCGTGCGCGCGGTCGTCTTCGCGACCGGTCGCGGACGCGACCGGGTCGAGATCACCTGCCGCCGGCTCGTCGTCGCCGACGGCGCACGCTCGCAGCTCGGCCGCATGCTCGGGCGCACGTGGCACCGCAGCACCGCCTTCGGGGTCGCCGCGCGCGGCTACATCGCCTCCGCGTCGCAGCGACGACCCGTGGATCTCCTCGCACCTGGAGCTCCGGGGCGAGGCCGACGAGATCCTGTCGGGGTACGGCTGGGTCTTCCCGCTCGGCGGACGGCGAGGTCAACGTCGGCGTCGGCACCCTCGCCACCGCGAAGCACCCCGCGGACGTGAACCTGCGCGGCCTGCTCACGCACTACGCGGACGCCCAGCGCGAGGCGTGGCAGTTCGAGGGGGACGTGCGGGCCCCGTGGTCGGCGCTGCTGCCCATGGGCGGTGCGGTCAGCGGCGTCGCTGGCCCGAACTGGCTGCTCGTCGGCGATGCGGCGGGCTGCGTCAATCCGCTCAACGGCGAGGGCATCGACTACGGGCTGGAGACCGGCCACCTCGCGGCGCGGCTGCTGGCGGACACCATCCCCAACCCGGCCCTGGACTACACGGCGCAGTGGGCGCCGCTGCTGCGGTCGCGCTACGGCTCGGCGTTCTCGATCGCGCGGCGCCTCGCCGGCCTGCTGACGGTGCCGGGCCTGCTGCCCACGCTGGGACCGGTGGGCATGCGCTCACGGATGCTGATGACCGTGGCGCTGCGCGTGATGGGCAACCTCGTGACGCCGGAGGACAGCGACACGGTGGCGCGGCTGTGGCGGGCGGCCGGGCGCACGAGCCTGCGCCTGGACGACCGCCCGCCGTTCAGCTAGGCCGAGGGGCCCTTGGCCCGTGCCTGTCGCAGGGCACCCATGGCGTCGTCGAGCTCGGCGAGCCAGTCGTGCTCGTGCTCGCCGACCAGCCGGACGCACCACGCCAGCGCGTCCGAGCGCGAGCGGGCGACGCCGGCCTCGACCAGGGTGTCGAGGACCTTGCGCTGGGGCTGCTGCAGCCGGGTCATCACGGGCGCGGCCAGGCGGGTGAACACCGCTGACGTGTCGCCGCAGGTGACGCCCCACGAGACCTTGCGCCCGGTGCGCGACTCGAGCTCGCGGGCGATCTCGATGCGGGCGGCGCGGGTCTCCTCGCGGAAGCGGGTGATGCGCCCGGCGAGGCCGTCGGTGGAGTCGGCCGCGGGGCTGGGGATGGTGCCGTGGATGAGGATCTCCTCGCGGTCGACGGTGACCTGGACGTCGGTGAACCAGTCGCCCGGGAGCCGGCCGTCGAGCCAGTCGCTCACGCTGAAGGGTGCAGTGGAAGTAGTCATGTAATGATGATTACTCAGCAACACACCGGTGGCAAGAGCGGTTCACCGACAGCGAACCCGCGCCGGCATCCGTTGAGTGGCGGGTTGTGGCGGTCGGCGCGCCGATTTCACCGTCCACAACCCGCCACTCAACGAAGGGGCAGGGGGTATCAGGGGGTGTAGTGCTCGACGACGGGGGCGCCGTCGAAGTGCGGGCCGATCAGCTCGCGCCACGCACGAACAGCTCCGAGCCACGGAAGCCCTCGACGTGGTCGGCGAGGGTCATCCAGCGGATCGTGAACAAGAACACCGTTGGCCGCTCGACGCACCAGCCGTGCGGGGTGAACTCGACGAAGCCGGCGGCCTGGGGCAGCACCTCCGCGGCCGCGAGCCGCAGGGCCGCCTCGAAGTCCGCCTCGTGCCCGGGCAGCACCGTCACCTGGGCGACCTCGAGGATCATCGTCAGAAGCTCCAGTCCTCGGCGAGCACGCCCTCCTGCATCGCCATGCGCAGCGGCTCCATGCGCAGCACCGCAGGCGGGCTGGCGAGCAGCTCGGGCATGTCGGACATCATCTTCGCGAAGCCGCCGGACGAGCGATGGGCGTTCTCGGCATCCTCGTCCTTGAACATCTCGTAGAGCCACACGATGCTCTGGTCGTCTGCGTCCAGTGAGACCACGAAGATCTCGGTGCCCGGCTCCTCGTCGAGCCCGTCGGCGTAGGTGTTGAGGATCTCCAGCATGGCCGGGCGCATCCCCTCCTGGCACGTCAGCCGCACCAGCAGCGACCGCCGCCCGGGCAGCAGGACCTGCAGGGGCTCGTCGCTCATGGCCGGACCCCTCAGGCCACGTTCTCGAGGTACCAGTCGTACGTGGACGTGAGCCCGTCGCGCAGCTTGATGGTCGGGAACCAGCCGAGCTCGTTGATCCGCGTGGTGTCGAGGAGCTTGCGCGGCATGCCGTCGGGCTTGGACGTGTCCCAGGCGATCTCTGCCCTCGAAGCCCGACGACCGAGGCCACGGTCTCGGCGAGCTCCTTGATCGGCAGGTCGTCGCCGAGTCCGACGTTGATCGTCTCCGCCGAGTCGTACTTCTGCAGCAGCATCAGGCACGCCTGGGCGAGGTCGTCGACGTGCAGGAACTCACGGCGCGGGGCGCCGGTGCCCCACACCGTCACGGACGCAGCGCCGGAGATCTTCGCCTCGTGGAAGCGACGGATGAACGCGGGCAGGACGTGCGAGGTCTCGAGGTCGAAGTTGTCGCGGGGGCCGTAGAGGTTCGTCGGCATGGCCGAGATCCAGCGGCGGCCGTACTCGGTGCGGAACGCCTCGATGTAGAAGATGCCCGAGATCTTCGCCATGGCGTAGGCCTGGTTCGTGGGCTCGAGCGGTCCCGTCATCAGCGAGGACTCGCGGATCGGCTGCGTCGCATGGCGTGGGTAGATGCAGGACGATCCGAGGAAGAGCAGCCGCTGCACGTCGGCCGCGTGGGCCGCGTCCATGACGTTGGTCTGGATGAGCAGGTTGTCCTTCATGAACTCCACGGGGTACGTGGAGTTGGCCATGATGCCGCCGACCCGGGCGGCCGCGTCGATGACGACGTCGGGGCTCGCCTGGGTGATGGCGTCCATCGTCGCCTCGCGGTCGGTCAGGTCGAGCTCAGCCGAGCGCCACCCCACGACCTCCCCGACCCCCGCAGCCTCCAGGGCTCGGACGATGGCGGACCCGACCAGCCCGTTGTGCCCCGCGACGTAGACCTTCGCGTCGGCCCAGGCGAATTCCTGCTGCATAGCTGGTCATTGTGGCACAGCAGTCACGCGCTGAACCCGACCACGAGCGGACCCGGATGGAAGGATGGCGGGCATGAGAATCGTGTCCATCGAGCAGCTGAAGAAGATCCTCGCCAACCTCCCGGACAACCCGCGAGTGGTGGCGTCGGGGAACTTCGCCACGCCGCATGTGCTGCTCGGCGCCCTGGACTCCGTGGTGCCGGAGTACCGGCTCCACATGCTCAATGCCCAGAAGGGACTGCCCGACCGTGAGGGCGTCACGTACGAGACCGCGTTCGTGGGTCCGGGCATGCGCGGCAATCCCCGGCTCGTCTACATCCCGTGCCGTCTGAGCCTCGTGCCGGTCCTGTTCCGCGACCACTACCGCCCGGACGTCGTGCTGCTGCACACGTCCACCCGCCGCCACGACACCGTCAGCCTGGGCACGGAGGTCAACATCCTGCCCGCGGCCGTCGAGTCGGTGCGTGAGCGCGGCGGCCTCGTCATCGTCCAGTCGAACCCGCAGATGCCGTACACCTACGGCGACGCGCAGCTCTACGAGAACGAGATCGACTACCTCGTGGAGGTGGACGAGGAGCTGCCGACGCACTCGGCGGGTGCCCTCGACGACGTGTCGCGCCAGATCGGCGAGCTCATCGCGGCCCGGGTGCAGGACAACTCGACCCTGCAGCTCGGCATCGGAGCCGTGCCGGACGCCGTTCTCGCCTCGCTGACCCAGCAGCGCGGCCTGAGGGTCTGGACGGAGATGTTCAGCGACGGCGTCCTCGAGCTGTACAAGCGTGACGCCCTGGATCGGGAGGTCCCGCTCACGGCCTCGTTCATCTTCGGCTCGGCGGAGCTCTACGAGTGGATCCATCTCAACAAGTGGATCCGGATGCTGCGCACCGAACGCACGAACGACCCCGGACAGATCGCCCGGCAGGCCAAGATGACCAGTGTGAACGCGGCATTGCAGGTCGACCTCTTCGACCAGGCCAACGCGAGCCGGGTCAAGGGCCGCATCTACTCGGGCTTCGGCGGGTCGACGGACTTCATCGTGGGGGCCCTGCACTCGCGCGGCGGCCAGTCGTTCATCGCGCTGCCGTCGTGGCACAAGAAGGCCAACGTCTCCACCATCGTGCCGCGCATCCAGGAGCCGGTGACGAGCTTCGAGCACAGTGCCGTCGCCACGGAGAACGGCATCGCCAGCGTGTTCGGACGCAGCCAGACCGAGCGCGTGACCAACATCATCGACCGCGCGGCGCATCCGGATGCTCGTGACGAGCTCCGCGCGGCAGCGTCCGAGATGGGCCTGCTCTAGGTGCCGGAGCTGCCCGAGGTCGAGGCCCTCGCGCGCTTCCTGACGGAGCGCACGGCGTCGACGCGGGTGGCGGACGTGACGCTGGCGTCGCCTGAGCGCCCTGAAGACGTTCAGTCCGTCGCTCACGGAGATCGTCGGGCAGCACGTGGCGGGGGTGACTCGGCGTGGGAAGTTCCTCGACCTCGAGACGACCGATGGCCTCCACCTGGTGTGGCACCTGTCCCGAGCGGGCTGGGTCCAGTGGCGGGACGACCCGCCGTCGGGGCCGGTACGCCCGGGGAAGGGGCCGCTGGCGCTGCGGGTGACGTTCGTGAGCGACGACGGGGAGCCGGTCGGCGGGTTCGACATCACCGAGGCGGGCACGCAGAAGCGCCTGGCCCTGTACGTGGTCACCGACCCCGGCGAGGTCCCAGGGGTGGCCCGCCTCGGGCCGGACGCGATGTCCGACGGTCTCACGCGGGAGGCCTTCGCGGCGATCCTGGCCGGTGCGGGTCGGGCGCAGGTCAAGGGCGTCCTGCGCGACCAGTCCACCATCGCCGGCATCGGGAACGCCTACTCCGACGAGATCCTGCACGCCGCACGCCTGTCGCCGTTCCACCCGTGCAGCACCCTGACGGGGGAGCAGGTCGACCGGCTGTACGCGTGCATGCGAGACCAGCTGACGGCCGCGGTCGACCGGAGCGTCGGGCACGGCACCGGCACCCTGAAGTCCGAGAAGAAGCTCAACATGGCGGTGCACGGGCGGGCCGGGCAGGCGTGCCCGGTCTGCGGCGACACGGTCCTGGAGGTCTCGTTCGCCAGTTCGGCCCTGCAGTACTGCCCCACCTGCCAGACCGGCGGCAAGCCGCTCGCCGACCGGCGCATGAGCCGACTGCTGAAGTAGGCCCCCAGCGGTGACGGCCGGCCGGAGGCGGCCGGACGGGGAGAGCCGAACGAACCCGTAGGCTGCGGCCATGTTCGGAAACAAGAAGTCCGGAGCCCAGGGCTCGGCGCTGCCGCCCAGCAAGTACCGCATGGGAGGCAAGCACTTCAAGAACGACGCGGCCTTCATCAAGACCGCCGTGCGCGACGTCAAGCGCCTCGAGAAGACCGCAGGCCTGACCCGCGACTCCCGCCTCCTGGACTGGGGATGCGGAGCCGGTCGACTGGCCGTCGGCGTGCGCGAGCACCTCGGCCGTATCGCCGACTACCACGGCGTCGACGTCCAGCCGGAGCTGATCGACTGGGCCGACGCCAACCTCGCCGGACCCGGGTACCGCTTCACCTGCGTCGACGTGAGCAACGAGCGCTACAACCCCGACGGCACGCCCGAGCGCACCCTGGCGGCCGATCCCGGCACCGTCGACGTCCTCTACGCCTACTCGGTGTTCTCGCACATGAACGACGAGGACACGCCCGCCTACCTGGGCCTGATCCGTGAGGCGCTGGCCCCCGGCGGCAAGGCCTTCGTGACCTGCTTCGTCGAGGAGGACGTCCCGGGCTGGGAGGAGAACCCCGAGGGCTACGGCCCCCTGGAGTGGAAGGGTCGCCTGCACTGCACGCGCTTCGCCCGGTGGCACTTCGAGGACCATGTGAACGCCGCGCGACTGGCCGTCGACCGGTTCGAGTACGGCGGCGAGACAGACGGTCAGAGCCTGTACGTGCTGCGCTGCCGCTAGTCCACTTTCGGGCGATCGTGGGTTAGGGTCGTGGCGACCCCCGTTCCCACGAAAGGTCTTCACCATGCGCCGCGCCATCACTGCCCTCCTGACCACAGCCCTGATCGCGTCAGCGGCAGCCATGGCTGCCCCCGTCCAGGCGGCCGGCAGCAACGGCGGCCCCGTCGACCCGACCCAGTTCGGCATGCACGTCCCGGCCATCGCCAACGGCGCCAACCCGTCCGTCCCCGACGGCGCCATCCGGCTGTGGGACTCGGGCGTGGCCTGGGGCCAGGTGCAGCAGTCGAAGAACACCTACTGGTGGAACGGCATGGACGCTGCCATCTCCAGCGCCAACGCGCAGAACGTGAAGATCCTCTACGTGCTCGGCTCGACCCCGACGTGGGCTGCGAGCAACAAGAAGCAGGGCACCTACCCGAACAAGGGCGCTGCATCGATGCCGAGCATGAGCGCCTGGAAGACGTGGGTGAACGCGGTCACGACGCGCTACGCGGACTCGATCGAGTCGTACCAGATCTGGAACGAGGCGAACCTCACCACGTTCTGGCAGGGCACGCCCGAAGCAGATGGCCGACCTGACCAAGGCCGCCGCGCAGATCATCCGCAAGAACGACCCGACCGCCAAGATCGTCGCGGCCAGCAGCACGGTCCGGCTGCAGAGCGCCTACAAGAAGTTCTTCCCGAAGTACCTCAAGGAGCTGAAGAAGGCCAAGTGGCCCGTCGACGTCATCTCCGTCCACCTCTACCCGGCCAGCAAGGGCACCCCCGGTGACCGCGCCGACTACATCACCCAGGTGAAGTCGGACATGAAGAAGGCGAAGGTGCCGGCCAGCAAGCAGCTGTGGGACACCGAGATCAACTACGGCATCGCCGGCCCCGGCTCCGGCAACCCGCACCAGGACATCGACGGCGCCGACGCCGCCGCCTGGGTGGCGCAGACCTACCTCGACGACCTCCGTCTGGGCGTCGCCCGTGCCTACTGGTACTACTGGAGCAACAACAGCACCCTCGTCGGAATCGACATGTTCGACGGCACGACGGGTGCGGCCGGGTACCAGACCGTGCAGGAGTGGCTGAACGGCTCGTACTACGCCTGCATCACCGGCAAGGTGAACACCTGCCAGCTCGGTGACTACGCCGCCCCGCAGGTGATCGCGTGGGCTTCCAAGGGGTCAGGTACCTTTACGGTGCCGGCCAACGTCACGCGAGTCTGCGACGCACTGAAGAACTGCGTGGCTGCCACCCCCGGCACTCAAGTGACGATTGGAAGCATGCCGCAATGGTTCGGAACCGCCGCCGCCTGGTAACCGCCGCCTCGATCGTGGCCACCGCCGCGATCACCCTGACCGCCTGCTCGTCGGGCGGCTCCGAGCCGGCTGCGACCGGTTCGAGCGCCGCCGGCACGTCGACCGCGATCCCGGCCGACGCCGTGCAGCCCTCCCTGGTGGGCATGCACGTGGAGGGGGCCGAGGCCGGTGCGTGGCCGTCGGCTCCGTTCGGCGCGCTGCGGCTGTGGGACAACGGGACCGCGTGGTCGCAGATCGAGATCGAGCCCGGGCTGTACAAGTGGGACAACCTCGACGGCGTCATGGACAACGCCCAGTCCAAGGGCATGACCGACATCCTCATGGTGCTCGGCACGACCCCGGAGTGGAACGCCAAGAAGGTCAGCCCCGACGACTACCCGCAGCCGGGGGCTGCCAGCGCTCCCAAGGACCTGGATGCGTGGGACGCGTGGGTGACCGAGGTCGTCACCCGGTACAAGGGCCGGATCACCTCGTACCAGATCTGGAACGAGGCGAACCTCAAGAACTTCTGGGGCGGCACGCCTGAGGAGATGGCGGACCTCACCGAAGCGGGCCTACGACATCATCAAGAAGCTCGACCCCGACGCGCTGGTCGTGTCGGCGTCTCCGTCGACTCGGCTGACGGCGTCGTTCGACAAGTTCTTCCCGGCCTACCTCAAGGCCCTCGCGGCGAAGGACTGGCCCGTCGACGTCATCGGCTTCCACACCTACCCGAAGGCCGACGGCGACCCCGTCGCCCGCGGCGCGCTCATCAAGGCGACGCAGGACGCGCTCGCGGACGCCGGCGCACCCGACCTCCCGCTGTGGGACACCGAGCTGAACTACGGCCTCGCCGGCCCGGGCGACCTCCCGAAGGAGGACATCACCGGAGTCGACGCCGCGGGCTGGGTCGTGCGCACGTACATCGACGACCTGCGCTACGACGTGGCGCGCTCGTACTGGTACATCTGGACGCAGAAGCCGTACGACCTCCTCGGCATCCAGGCGTACCCGGGCTCGGACGCGGAGCAGGGCTTCTTCGCCCTCGAGAACTGGGTCTTCGGCTCGACCTTCGACGGGTGCGAGGAGTCCGGCAACGCGGTCACCTGCAACTTCACGCGGGACGGGCAGACGTCGGTCGTGGCCTGGGCGAGACTCCGGTGAGGCCACCTACACGGCGCCCGAGGGCGCCCAGCTCGTGTGCGACCCGCTGGCCAACTGCACGGAGACCACGCCGGGCACCGAGATCACCCTCACGACGGTGCCGATCCGGATCTATACGCAGTCATGAGGACCGCCAGGTCCTCAGCTACGCAGTCATGAGGACCGCCAGGTAACAATCGCACAAACCGCGCTGCGGCCATCCGGGCTGCCGGCGTGAGCGCTGCTAGCGTGGTACGGCACCCGGCAGCTGGAGGTGGGCGTGTCGCTCGAGGAGCGCAAGGAGCCTGCTGCCGACGCCGCGATCGCGGAGTCGGCGGCACTGGCCCGGCCCGACGAGCACCACACCATCCCCCTGCGCACGCCCGCGCGCATCGGCTGGGCCGAGGCCCACTCGCATCGCGACCGCCCGCACCTGCGCCGTGACCCGCTGCGCGTGTACGCCGCTCGCGCCGTGGTGCTCGACACCGTCGCCGTGCTCGTCGCGGGCATCGTGGGCTTCGTCCTGCGATGGGCGATCCCGTACTCGGTCGAGCTGAACGACCCGACGTACGTCTCGTTCGTCGTGATCGTGGTGGTCTCGTGGATGGCCGTGCTCGTCCTGCGGGGTGCCTACGACACCCGCATCCTCGGCGTGGGGTCGGAGGAGTTCAAGCGGATCGTCGGCGCGTCGGCGACGGTGTTCGGGGCCATCGCCGTCGTGGCCTTCGCCTTCAAGATCGACCTGTCGCGCGGCTTCGTCCTCATCACCTTCTCGCTCGGGCTGCTGTTCCTGCTGCTCGTGCGCTGGAGCCTGCGGTCGTGGCTGCGGCACGAGCGCCGGTACGGGCACTTCCTGCATCGCACGATCGTCGTGGGCGCCGACCCGATGAAGAGCGAGATCGTCGACCTGCTGGATCGAGACCCCGTCGCCGGCTTCACCGTCGTGGACGTCGTCGACGAGCCGCCATTCGACGTCGACGAGGCCACGCTCGACGGCTGGCTCGACGAGGTCATGACGCGGATCTCCCTACAGGACGCCGACTCGGTCGCGGTCGCGGCGTCGGCGTCGATGGGCCACGAGGTCATCCAGCGCCTGGCCTGGCGACTCGAGGGTCCGCGCGTCGACCTGCTCGTGGCTCCCGCCGTGGGTGATGTCGCGGGCCCGCGCGTGACCATGCGCATGGCGGCCGACCTGCCGCTGCTGCACCTGGACGAGCCGCATCTGACCGGGCCGAAGCGGGCGATCAAGCGCACCCTCGACCTGATCGTCGGCTGCCTGCTCTTCGTGCTGTTCCTGCCGTTCATGCTGGTCGCGGCGATCGGCGTGAAGCTGAGCAGTCGTGGTCCGGTGCTGTACATCCAGCAGCGGGTCGGCCGCGGCGGCGTGATCATCAAGTTCCCCAAGTTCCGCACCATGTACGTCGGATCGGACAGCCTGCGCGACGAGATCATCGGCCAGCCCGACGAGGCGATCCTCGACCGCTACCGCCGCGACCCGCGCATCACGCCGTTCGGCCGCTTCCTGCGCCGGTGGAGCATCGACGAGATGCCGCAGGTCGTCAACGTCATCCTGGGCTCGATGTCCCTCGTCGGTCCGCGCCCGGTGCTCCTCGAGGAGATGCCACTGCTCGGGGACGCCGACCACCGCCGCCACCTGACCAAGCCCGGCCTGACCGGGCTGTGGCAGGTCTCCGGGCGCAAGACGGTCGACTGGGAGGAGCGCATGCGCCTGGACCTCGACTACGTCGAGCACTGGTCGCCGGCCCTCGACCTGGTCATCGTGGCGAAGACCGTCAAGGCCATCCTGGTCGGCGACGGCGCGTACTAGCGGCTTCCTGCCCGCTGGTCGCCTACTGCCCGTCGGCCGGGCCGGTGAAGCCGACCACGTCGGTGAGGTCCGCCCCCGTGAGGTCGGCTCCGGTGAGGTTCGCCCCCGTGAGGTCGGCTCCGGTGAGGTTCGCCCCGTCAGGTCCGCGCCGCTGAGATCGGCGTCACGCAGGTTCGTGGACGCGAGGATGGCACCGGCGAGGGTGGCCTGAGCGAAGGATGAGCCGCTCACGTCGGCCAGGATCAGCGACGTCCCGGTGAAGTCCGCGCTCGGTGAAGGTGCTGCCCCGCAGGTCGAGCCCGTCGAGGACGGCACCGCTGAGGTCCTTGCCGGTGCACTGCGCAGCGGCCTGGACCACGCAGGGGGCCTCGCAGAGGGCGACGTAGCCCATGGTCACGTCCTGGCCGTGCAGCGTGCGGGTCACGCGGTCGAGGACGGTGCAGCCGGGTCCTGGGTCGACGCGGCCGCGGTTGGACTCCAGGAACAGGTACGAGCCGTCGGCCACCGGGACGTCGAGAGCGCTGGCCCCACGGGTCTGCCAGAACGGCGAGAGCTGGCCCTGCGTCGCGCAGTCGATCGGCACGAGCCCGAGCACCAGGGGGTCGAACGTGCAGCTCGTGGCACCGTCCGCCGGGACCAGGGGGATCAGCTCGCGCATGCTGGTCCGCCAGTAGTCGGTCGGCAGGCGCCCGTCGATGGCGGTCGCGGGCGGACGCCTCGTTGACGTAGGCGTAGCCGTAGGGGAACAGCCGAAGCTGGTCGACCACGGGCAGAACGAGCCCGGCCGCCACGAGGACCCACACGACCGCCTGCACCGCGACGGCACCTCGCGGCAGCCGGCTCGCCAGCGTGACGAGGGCGGCCAGGCCGAGGGTCGCGAGGACGGCGATGGGCGGGAGCACGAACAGGAACTGCCGGATGCCGTCGTAGACGGTCGATCGCATGATCGCGGCGCCTGCGGGCAGCACGGCGAGCTGCGCGCCGAGGGCGACGAGGCCGGCGGCCCGCCAGCGTGCGGCCGCGCTCCTGGGGTCCGGCAGGCCGAGCCCGCCACACGAGCGCGACCGCGGCCGCCAGGCCGGCCAGCAGGAGGATGCCGACGACGATGGGCAGCTGGATGGCCAGCCACGACGGGACGTACCCGGCGGCCTCGAGCAGGGTGAGCGTCTGGGTCGCGGCCGGCTCCGCGCCGAACTGCGCCGACTGGGTCACCGAGTCGACGAGCAGGCGGACCGGCTGGGAGAACGCGGCCGGGTAGATCGCCACCAGTGCCAGGTAGGCAGCACCGGCGGCTCCCACCGTGACCAGCGCCGCTCGCAGCAGCGCCCCGCGCCGGCGCCCGGCCGGGACCAGGAGTGGAGCGGCCAGCACCGGAAGCGCGCAGGTCACGAGCAGGGCGGGCCAGGTCGCCGGTCGCGAGCCGACGGTGAGCGCGAGGCCGGCAGCGAGCACGGCGGCGACCCCGACCAGGACGCGGGCCCGAGGCGGCCCTCCGGCGGCGGCCAGGGCACGCACGAGGAGGACCACGGCGAGCGTGGCGACGGTGTATCCGGTCGCGACGGGGACGTCGGAGGCGTTGAACATCGCATGACCGGTCCACAGCGGGACGGAGCCGAGGATGGCGGCCGTGATCACCGCCCACCGCCACGAGGCGAGGATCAGGCCGCTGATGGTCGCGGCCGCCCCCAGCCCGATCAGGGCGAGCAGCCCGATCGCCGCATGCCGGGCGGCGTAGGCGTCGGCCGTGACGGCCGGCTCGGCCCACTGCTGGGCGCCGGTCAGCACGCCGACGGCATGGGACACCAGGTCCGCGACGGGCGCGTACACGAAGGCGTTGAAGTCCAGGGGCTGGCCGTCGGCGACGTCGTCGACGAACCAGCCGGTCTGCAGGTAGTTGACCAGCTTGCCGATCCGGTACGGCTCGTCCCACGACACCCCCGTGACGCGCCCTCCGACGAAGAGCAGGAGGACGGAGGCGAGGGTCAGCACGGCTCCGACCAGTACCGCGACGAGGGGGACGCGGGCGGCGCGCTCCCTCACAGCCGCACCCACTCCCCGGCGGCCCTGACGCAGAATCCCAGGAACCGACGGCTGGGCAGGCTGGCGCGGCGTGCCCCCCACGTGGTGCCCTCGGCGGACGCGCCGCGACGGGGACGGGAGAGCACCGGCAGCTCGGTCAGCGGCACGTGCCAGCGACGGCACAGGGCGGAGATGATCAGGTTCGGGGTCATGGCCTCCGGCGGCACGCGGTCGAGCAGCCGGACCAGCACGGCCGGACGGTAGGCGCGCAGCGGGGTGTTGGCGTCGGCGGGCAGGGCGCGCGAACGCGTCCAGACAAGGGCGCGGGTGGCCTCCGACGTCAGCCGGCGGTAGGCCGCGTCGGACCGGCTCGTGCGCACGCCCTCGACCACCTCGGCGCCTCCGCCAAGCAGCGCGTCCACCACCCGCCGCACGTCCGCCCCGGTGAACTGCCCGTCGCCGTCGATGGCCACGACCACGTCGGCACCCGATGCGAGCCCCGCGCGCAGGGCCCGCATGGTGCTGGGGCCGTGACCGCTGTTGACGTCGTTGACCAGGCAGGTCACGTCGACCCCCTTCTCACCGGCCGCCAGTACGGCCTCGAAGGTGCGGTCGGTCGAGCAGTCGTCCACGACGACGAAGTGCGGGTCCACTCCGGCGAGGGCCGCGTCCAGTTCGACGAGGAATCCCGTGATGCCCTCGGCCTCGTTCCAGGCCGGCATGACGACGATGACGCTCATGCAGCGGACCGCAGGCGGGGCTCGACCTCGTTGGTGAAGGTGGCGAGCGCGCTGGCGATCGCCATGTGCATGTCGAGGTACTGGTACGAGCCCAGGCGACCACCGAAGATCACGTCGGCCTCCGCCTTCGCCGCCTCGCGATACCTGGCCAGCACGCCACGATCCTGTTCCGTGTTGATGGGGTAGTAGGGCTCGTCACCGCGGGGCCGCGAACCTGCTGAACTCTCGCATGATCACCGAGGCGTCCGTCGGACCGACCCGCTCGGGATGCAGGTGCCGGAACTCGTGGATGCGCGTGTACGCCACGTCGAGGTCGGCGTAGTTCATGACGGACGTGCCCTGGAAGTCGGGGACGTCGACGACCTCGACGTCGAGATCGAGCGTGCGCCACCCCAGACGTCCCTCGCGGTGGTCGAAGTACGCGTCGATCGGCCCGGTGTAGACCACGGGAGTGCCCGGCGGGATGAGCCCCCGGACGTCGGCGAAGTCGATCCCCGTGCGCACGTCGATGAGCGGATGGGTCGGCCATCGCCGTCAGCCACGCGGTGTAGCCGTCGACCGGCAGGCCCTCCCACGTGTCGGTGAAGTACCGCCCGTCGAAGGTGTAGCGCACGGGCAGGCGCGTGATGATCGAGGCGGGCAGCTCGCGAGGGTCGGTCTGCCACTGCTTGTGGGTGTAGTCGCGGATCAGCGCCTCGTACAGCGGGCGCCCGATGAGGGACACGGCCTTGTCCTCGAGGTTGTCCGGGCGGCCCGTCGGCACTGCCGTCTCAGCCCGGACGAGGTCGGCGGCCTGACCGGGGGTGAGGGCGCGGTCGTAGAAGGCGCACAGGGTGGCCAGGTTGATCGGCATCGGGTAGACGCGACCCGCGTGGGTCGTGAAGACGTGGTGGCGGTAGTCGGTGAAGGACGTGAACCGGTTGGCGTAGGACCAGACCTCGGCGTTCGAGGTGTGGAACAGGTGCGAGCCGTACTGGTGCACCTCGATGCCGGTCCGCTCCTCGCGGTAGGAGTACGCATTGCCTCCGATATGAGGACGCCGCTCGAGGACGAGCACGTGCGCGCCCGCGGACGCGGCGGCCCGCTCGGCGACGGTCAGGCCGAAGAAGCCGGACCCGACGACGACCAGCCCGGCCGCCCGCACCGCCTCGCTCAGCCCTGTCGACACGTGTGCAGGATAGTCACGCACCGTTCGGCGATCAGGGCTGGCACGAAACGGCTATCTATACTCCAGTGGTGACTCTGAGCCGCCCACGCCTCGTTGTGGGCGGGCTCCTCGTCCTGGTTGTGGGCGGGTTCGTCTTCTGGCTCCAGGCCGGCCTCCTGTACTCCGTCGTCAGCCTCGCCTTCGGGGGCGTGGGCCTCCAGAGCCACCTGACGGGGGCCGCCGACGGGGCGCTCTCCGGTGACTACGCCAGCGCCCTGGCGGAGTCCGAGGCCGCCCAGGCGTCGGTGGCCCTCCTCGAGCGCTCGGTGGGCACCGGCCAGGTGGACCTCATCGAGCACCTGCCCGGCGTGTCGGTCGCGGTCGGCAACTGGCGGCTGGCCGCCGGTGCCGCCGCCGACATCACCCAGAGCACCAGCGGCCTGCTGTCCCTGTACGGGGACCTGTCCGGCAAGGGCGGCGGCCCCAAGATCTTCAGCGACGGCGCGATCGACCTGGCCCGGCTGTCGGACCTGCCCGAGCGCACGACCGCGGCGGTCGACGGGCTGGCGTCCGCCGAGGCGCAGCTGACCGCGATCCGGACCGACGGCGCCGGAGCGGGCATGTTCGGTCGCGTCCGTGACAAGGCCCTCACCGAGATGGAGCCGGTCCAGCAGGCCGTCGACGCGCTCGCCAGCATCGCACCGGTGCTGCCGGACGCGCTCGGGGCGAACGGCGTGCGCCGCTACCTCGTCGCCATCGGCAACCAGGCGGAGATGCGCGCCGCCGGGGGAGCGCCGCTGAGCCTCGTCCTCGTCGAGTTCGACCAGGGGCGCATCGCGATCCCCATCAAGGGCCAGACGAGCACCCAGCTGTTCCCGCCGCTGAACGCACCGGTCTCGTGGTGGGGTCCGGCCGCGAACCCGTTCTTCACGGGCAACCCGCGCACGGCGCCGTTCGTCGTGACGAACACGCACCCGAACCTGCTCTTCTCGGCTCAGGAGATGGCCGGAGCGTGGGTCGGCGGCGACTACCCGCCGGTCGACGGGGTCGTCACCATCGACCTCACCGCCATCGCCGCCATGCTCGACGCCACCGGCCCGGTGGAGTCGGAGGCGTACGGGACCGTCGACGGCTCGCGACTGGGACAGATCCTGCTCATCGAGGCGTACCAGACCTTCGGGCAGGACGAGGCGGACGAGCGCCAGGCGGCGAACCAGCAGCTGCTCGACGACCTCCTGACCCGGCTGCTGTCCGGCGACGACCTCGTGGCGGCGGCGCAGGCGATCGCGTCGACGGCCCCCGGTCGGCACCTGCAGATGTGGATGCGCAGCCCCGAACTGGAGCAGCTCGCCGTCGAGAGCGGCGCCGCGGGCGTCGTCGCCGATCCCGACGACGGCGACTGGTCCGCGCTGTACACGCAGAACGGCAACCAGAGCAAGGTCGACGTCTTCCAGCAGCGCAACGTGCTGGTCACTGTCCAGCTGGGCGACGACGGCTCGGCACGGGTCACGCAGCAGATGACGGTCACCAACGCGACGCCGCCGGACCGGCCGGCCGAGGGCACGTTCGGCCGAATCGGCTACGAGACGATGTGGCTCAAGAGCGCCTACATGATGTACGTGCCCGATGCCGCACTCAACTACCAGGCGACCTACCCCTCCGGCTTCACCGTGCGCCCGTTCAAGAACCACCCGCAGCTCGGCAAGGGCTGGGTGGACGACGGCTTCGGGCACCGCCTCATCCGCATCGTCGGCTGGACTCCGCCCGGCGGCCAGGCGGTCATGTCGGTCAGCTACGACCTGCCGGTGGGCACCTTCACGACCGGTCAGTCAGGACAGCTCGCCTACCGACTGCAGGCCGAGCCGCAGTCGCTGTGGAACAACTCCGTCCTGACCGTGCAGGTGTCGGCGCCGCAGGGGTGGACGCCGGTCGCCCAGAACGGCATGAACGTGCAGGGCTCGACGGCTACCGTCAGCGCCGTGCAGTCCGCGCCGGTCAACGTCGCGATCTCCTTCGAGCGGTGAGCATGAACAGGACCTGGATCGCGATGGCGGCGGCGGCGGCCGCGTCGGTCGTCGCGCTGTGGCTCGTCCCGCCGGTCGGGTTCGTCGCTGCCATCGTGATGCTCGTCGTCGCGTCGCCGTGGGGGCGTTCGCTGTCCGAGCGTGCCGTGATCTCCGGCGTCGTCGTCATGGGCCTGGTCGCCATCGCCTTCCCGCGCGCGGGGTCGACCCCGGTCACGGCGGTCAGCGCACGCCTGGTCCTGACGGTGCTGGTCCTCGGCATCGTCGCGCTGAGGCTGCTCCCGGCCCTGCGCTCCGTGCCGGTCCCGCGGCCGACGCTCACCGACGGCGTCGTCGGCCTGCTGGCCGTCGTCTCCGGCTGGTGGCTCATGTCGGCCTACATCGGGCGCAGCGAGTCCGAGACGGTCAGCGGGCTCTACTTCAGCGGCTGGGACAACCAGGCGCACTTCACGACGTTCGCCAACACGTACGAGGTCGGCAGCACCACCTGGCCCACGGTCGACGGCGCGATCGCCTGGAACCAGTGGTACCCGTCCCTGCACTCGACGCTGTGGTCGCTGGCGGAGCTGGCCATGCGCGCCGGCTCGGACCTGCTCGACCGGCCGGGCCTGCTGTGGCCGTACGTGCTCTGGAGCTCGGTCAGCTTCGCGCTGTGCCTCGCGGCCCTGGCGTGGGTGGCGGCCGACCTGGCCGGTCGCCTGGGCGGGCTCGAGCGCGCCCGCTGGAGCGGCCCGCTGGCCGCCGGGGCCGTGGCCGTCTTCGGGCTGCTCGGCAGCCCCGCCTTCCTGTTCAACAAGGGCTTCACCAACTTCATGATGGGCGTGACCGTCATGGTGGTCGTCGCCTACCTCAGCGCCCGCACCTGGCGGTCGGCCCGCACGCTGGGCTGGTTCCTCGTCCCGCTCGGCGCACTCGCGATCATCGGCCTGTGGACGCCCCTCGTGATCGGGATCGTCCCCTCCGGCGTCGTCGTGGCGATCGCCCTGCTGAAGCACCGGGTGTGGATGGGCGTCACCTGGCTCGCGACCGCCCTCGTCGTCGGCGTCGTCATGGTGCTCACGCAGAGCCAGGCGATCATGGGAGTCGAGCCCGGGCAGAGCACGGGCGACTTCACCACGACGCTCGGCTCCGTCGGCGCGGGCATGGCGTCCTTCAACATCGGCGCGGCACTCATGGCGCCGGTGGTGGCGCTGGGGTTCGCCGCCCTGCTCGTGCGCCGTCACCAGTGGCCGGCGCCCGCCGCCGTCGTCGGTCCCGTCCTCGGTGCCGGCGTGATCGCCATCGTGTTCGTGGTGGGCTCGGACGCTGCGAATGTCGGACGCCTGCAGTCGTACTACGTGCTCAAGTCCATGGAGGCCATGCTGCTGGCCGCGGTGCCGCTGATGGCCGCCCTGGCGTCGGTCGCCCTGGTGCGGGCGCTGGCCGGCGTGTCGCGGTTCACGGCGGTGGTGTCGACGATCCTCGGCGGGGCCATCGTGGTCGGCATGTTCGGCTACGCCGGGGCGCTCACCCCGCTGGTGGACGAGGGGTTCTTCGCGGCACCCGGGCATCCAGGCGGCTGCCGACCGCACGCAGGGCATCAACGACCCGCTGGTGGGCGAGGCGATCATCCGCGGCCGTGACGCGGCCGTGCCGTACCCGGACTACACGACGCTGCTCTGGGACGGGGCCGGCACCCTGCCCAACCTGTGGGTCGCCTCGCTGAGCGGCGTCATGTCGAAGAGCCAGCAGATCTTCTACAAGGGCCTGCCGTCCTTCCCCTACGACGAGAAGACGACGCAGTATGTCAATCTGGCACTGAACCTCGACTCCGACCTGCGCGTCGTAGTGCTGTGGTTCCGGCCTCCGTCGGGAGATCTCGTGCGGCTGTACGTGACGAATCGGGGTGATGGGCGAGTGAAGCAGGTGCAGGTGCCCATGCCGTCGTCCCCGCTGTGCCCGGAGTGCTCGCTCTGAGGCCGGTCGTGGCCCTCGTGGCCGCCGTCCTCGTCCTCCTGGGCGTCGTCGCGGAGCCGGCCACGGCGGCCGTCGCCCCGGCGCCGGCGCTGCCCAGCGTCCCGGCCGCACGCTCGGACCGGTGCGCCACCGCCTCGGCCGGACGCGATCGACCGCGGCCGATGGGCGCGCAAGCAGGTGCAGCAGGCCCAGACCCCCATCGGCAACGTGCGGACGGCGGGCAGCTCCGACCTCATGGCCGCCGTGCGCGACGGCCTGCGCTACACGGTCACGAACGACCTGCAGACGCGCCTGGCGCCCTACCTCGACCAGCCCTACTACGACGCGACGCACGTCAGCCCCACGCTCGAGGAGTCGATCCGGCGCTCAGCCAACGAGAGCCTGGCCGCGGCGATCCTGCTCACGACGACCCGCAAGGCGCACCCCCCGGGCATCTCGCGCGACGAGCTGCGCGACTTCGCGCGGTGGCAGATCCGCTCGCTGGCCTGCCAGCACGGGGCGATCACCCCGGGCGGCTGGGGCAACACCTGGCAGTCGGCACTGTGGGCGGTCACCATCGGGCAGGCGGCCTGGATGCTGTGGCCCAGCCTGACGAAGTACGAGCGCGGCCTCGTGTCGATCATGGTCATCACCGAGGCCGAGGCGGCCAGCGCCCGAGGCCCCCGCTACTTCCGCAATCGCCTGGGCCAGGAGCTCACCCCGGGCGACTCGCAGTCCGACGAGGTCTCGTGGGACCTGATGGCCCCGGCCCTCGCCCTGGCGATGATGCCCGACCACCCCAACGCGCCTCGCTGGCGGCGCAGCCTCATCGCGATGTCGCTCGCCGCGTTCGCGCGGCCGCAGGACCTGCACCGAGCCGAGTCGTACAACGGCGTGCGGCTGGACATCCGACTGCCGGGCACGAACGCCAACGAGGACGGCACCGTCACGAACCACGGCATCGTCAACCCGGACTACACGCAGAACGTCCAGCACCTCTGGTGGGCCGCGAGCCTGCTGCGGGCCGGCGGAGTCGCGGTGCCGGAGGCGCTGTTCGTGAACGCCGACATCGTCTACCGGGCGCTGGCCACCGTGGACTTCCCGGCTCCGCCCGTACGCCGAGCCGGGCGGCACGGTGTACCAGCCGGGCGGGCAGATCTACTACCCGATGGGCGTGGGCTGGGGCGTGCGCCGGCCCGCCACCTTCGTGGGCGTCGACGCCTTCGCGCGCCAGTACGCCGCCAAGGACACCAACGCCGCGCAGTTCCTGCGCGACCATGCCGCCGACGCTCGAGCCCTGCAGCTGCGGTTCACCGACGGGCACATGTACGACGCGGGCCCGACGGAGGACTCGTACAAGCTGGGCAAGGAGGAGTACGCCCTCCAGCAGATGGCGCTGGCCTGGTGGGCCGGAGCGGTCGGCCGCAAGACGAGCATGACGTGTCGACCGCACCGCCTACTCGGGAATCAGCCTCGGCCTCGGGACGCCGCTCGGCTAGCTGCGGTGGCCCTCGCGAGCCCGCTCGACGTAGGCCACGCACTGCGTCGTACTGCGGCAGGAGGCCGGACGCCTCGAGGCCTCGGCCAGGGTCGGCGCCTGCGGCGTCCTTGGGGGACAGGACCAGCTCGCCGGCCGGCCAGGGCAGGTCCAGCGCGGGATCGACCGGAGTGATGCCGTGCTCGCGCGTCGGCGCGTAGGGCTCGGAGCACAGGTACGCGATGGTGGCCGAGTCCGACAGCGCGCAGAAGGCGTGCCCGAGCCCCTCGGACACGTACAGCCCGGTGCGGGTCTGGTCGTCGAGCTCGACCGCGTCCCAGGTGCCGAAGGTCGGCGACCCGACCCGGATGTCGACGACGACGTCGAGGATGCGGCCGGACATGCACTGGATGTACTTGGCCTGCCCGGGCGGGACGTCGGCGAAGTGGACGCCACGGACCGTCCGCGCCTTCGAGGACGGAGATGTTGATCTGCTTGAGGTCGAAGGGGTGGCCCACCGTGGCCTCGAACTCGGAGGCCTTGAACGACTCGAGGAACACGCCCCGGTCGTCGGGGCGCAGGACGGGGATGAACTCCCACAGGCCCTCGATGGACAACGCCCGTACCTGCACGGCGCCGAGGCTATCAGTCACGAACGACCCCTCCCTGACGCGCAGTACGGTGGGCCACGTGAAGGTCACCTTGATGGGCACCCGCGGCGTGCCCGCTCAGTACGGTGGCTTCGAGACCGCGGTCGAGGAGATCGGCAAGCGGCTGGTCACGCGCGGCTACGACGTGACGGTCTACTGCCGCAACCCCGGCCAGCGCATCACCCAGTACGAGGGCATGCAGGCTCGTCAACGCCCCGGCCATCCGCCATCGCGTGGCCGAGACGCTCTCGCACACGGCAGCCAGCACGGCGCACGCCATCGTGCGCGACCACCCCGACGTCGTGCTCCTCCTCAACGCCGGCAACGCACCGATGCTGCGCCCGCTCGCGCTCGCCGGCATCCCCACGGCCATCCACCTCGACGGCCTGGAGTCCAAGCGCGAGAAGTGGCGCGGCGCCGGGCGCCACGTACTACCGGTGGGCCGAGCGGGCGGCGGTCGCGCTGGGGACAGGAGGTGATCGCCGACGCGGAGGCCATCGCCGACCACGTCCGTCGCGAGTACGGGCGCGAGTGCGTCGTGATCCCCTACGGCGCCAGCGTCATCCACCCCGACGCGGACCGACTCGCGAGGCCTGGGCGTCGACGCCGGCGAGTACCACCTCATCGTGGCGCGGTTCGAGCCCGAGAACCATGTGCTCGACGCGGTCCACGCCTACCGCGTGAGCCAGGAGACGCGGCCGCTGCTCGTGGTCGGCAGCGCTCCGTACAGCCAGTGGTACGTCGAGAACGTGCGCGCGGCCGCGCATGCCGACCCCCGCATCCGCTTCACCGGCGGCATCTACGACCAGGAGCTGCTCGACCAGCTGTACGGGAACGCCACGACCTACATCCACGGGCACTCGGTCGGCGGCACGAACCCGTCGCTGCTGCGGGCCATGGGCGCCGGCGCGCCGGTCCTCGCCTACGACGTGGAGTTCAACCGCGAGGTGACGGCCGGGCGAGGCGTTGTTCTGGTCGGATGCCGACGCCCTGACCCCATCCTCGACGACGTCGCGTCCGGGCTGAGCGGGAGCCTGCTCGCGGAGTTCAGCCGCCTGCGGGCGCGAGCGGATCGCCTCGGTGTACCAGTGGGACACGGTCACCGACCAGTACGAGGCCGCTCATCGCGAGGCTCGCGGCGTCGAGGAAGCGATGACGACGGTCGCGGCGTGCTCGTCACGAAGGACGCCGAGCGCTGGCTCCCCGCGACCCTCGCGAGCATCGCCGCGCAGACCGCGGACGACCGGATGACGTGGTCGCGGTCGACGACGGCTCGACCGACGCGACGCGGGACATCCTGGCGGCCGCGGGATCCGGACCCTGGCGGCGACCACCAGCAGTGCCGACGTCACGACGCGGATCGCGCGCAACTTCGTCCAGGGCGTGCGGGCCTGCCCGGAGGCCGACCTCGTCGCCCTGGGCGATCACGACGACGTGTGGCACCCGAACCGGCATCGCGCACCAGGCGGGCCATCCTCGAGGTGTGGGCGCAGTCGCTCATGGTGGCCTCGGACGGACGCGTCGTCGACGCGCAGGGGCGCCCGGACGGCACCACGCTCCGGACCGCCTTCCCGGTGCCGGCGGACTGGGACGCCCTGACGCCGCCGAGCGCATGCGCACGGCGCTGCGCACGTCGGTCGCCACCGGCGGCGCCAGCATGATCCGCCCGGCGCGCTTCCCGCGGCTCGACGTTCCCGAGGGCTGGCTGCACGACCGCTGGTGGAGCCTCGTCGCGACGGGTCGCGACGGGCTGCTCGTCGACCGTGAGCCGGTGATCGACTACCGGGTGCAGCCCGGCCAGCAGGTCGGGCTCGACGCTGGGGCGCAGGGCCGCAGCGGCACTGGGTCGCCTGGCCGCCCTTCTCGGGCAGGGTCCGCGGCGCGCTGGCGCAAGGCGCGCGACCTGCGACGACGAGCTGCGGCCCCTCATCGCCGACCCCGAGGTGGCCGCCGTCGTCAGCCTGCGCAACGTGCTCTAGCCCTAGGCTGCAGGCGTGAGCGTGCTCCTGGAGGCGACGGACCTCGTCGAGTTCCTGCAGCGACAGGAGTCGGTGTCCGGCGTCCAGCGCGTCATCGCGGAGACCGCCCCGCTGATGCTCGCCGCGCGACGACGACGATCACCGTCGTCGTGCTCGACCGTGGACGGGGCGTGTTCGTCGGCCCTGACTCCCGACGAGACGCAGGTGCTCATCCGCACGGGTGCTGGCTCCGGCAACCCCGCGCCCGACGGTGCGCTGCTCGCAGCGGCGGCCGCCGCGTGCCTCGCGCGGGCGCGAACCGCCGCTCCGGTCGCCATCTCCGACGGGGACCGTCATGGTGTTCCTCGGGGCGGTGTGGATCAACGATGCGCTCATGCTCGCGGCGCGCGACGCGCACGCGCACGGCGCGCGATGCGTGTACCTGCTGTACGACCTGACGCCGGTGCTCGAGACCGGGCACACCGCGGCCGTGAACCGTCTCTTCGACCGCTACCTCACCCTCATCACCCAGACCGGCTCGGCCGTGCCGGCGATCTCGGCGTCGAGCCGCCGGGACTACGAGCGGCACTGCGCAGGAGGCGGGGGCGATGGCGCCGCCCGGCGGCGTGACCGGTCTCCCGGGCGGACTGGCCCCCGGCCAGTTCGACACCGCGGAGCCGCCGTGGCCGCGGCCCTATGCGCTGTTCGTCGGGACGGTCGAGGCGCGCAAGAACCACGTGCTGGCGCTCGAGGCGTGGCGGCGGCTGATCGAGCGCCATGGCCCCGAGGCCGTCCCCGACCTCGTGTGCGTCGGGCCGGCTGGGCTGGCATGCCGACGACTTCCTGCGCGAGTACGTCGCTACATCGGGCCTAGGCGGCAAGGTCAGCGTGCTGTCGACGAGCGTGACCGACGCGGAGCTCGCCCGGTTCTACGCGCATGCGGAGTTCACCGTCTACCCGTCGCGCTACGAGGGCTGGGGGCTGCCGGTGTCAGAGAGCCTCGCCTTCGGCAAGGTCGCGGTCGTCGCCGACAACTCGTCGCTGCCCGAGGCCGGGCGCGACCTGGCCGCCTACTTCCGCTCCGGAGACGTCGACGCCTTCGTGGCCGTGGTCGAGGAGCAGGCACTGAACGTCGATGCGCGACGCGCGGGCGAGCAGCGCATCGCCGCAGACTCCACCCCGCCCCTCACCTGGCAGCAGGTGGCGGACACGATCATGGCGGACGTCGCGCTCGCGCGGACGTCGGAAGGCAGGCAGCCGGTGTTCCCCGAGATCGAACTGGGTCGCGAGTACCTGCTGGCGGTGGGCCAGCCCCCGCCCGACGCCGGATACGCCGACCAGTACATGGCCCACCTCAACGACGAGGGGCTGACGCCGATGCTGCGCCAGCCGCGCGGCGAGCGCGACTTCGACGTCGTCGACGCCGCCATCGTCGGCACGTTCGGCTCCCCGCAGGCGTGGGGCAACGAGATCCGCCCCGGGTCGTCGCGTCGACGTCAAGGTCACCCGTCCGGTCGACGGACCGCTGGTGCTGCTGCTGTCGACGCGCTCGATGCCGGGCGTGGCCACGATCGAGGCGGTCGGTCCGGGCGGCCCGGTGCGCGAGCAGGTCTACCTCGGCTCCGTGGTGACCCTCCCCCTGGGCGACGGCCGCGCGGGCGAGCCGGCGCAGGTCTCGCTCACGGTCGTCGACGCCGCGGACTCGATCGAGGGCTTCCTCGGCATCCGCTCGTTCGTCGTGCTGCGGGCAGACGACCTGCAGACGCAGGTGGTCGCGCATCGGGCGGCGGCGCAGGCGCTGCGGCAGGAGCTCGACTTCATGACGGGCACGCGGTCGTGGAAGGTGACCGCGCCGCTGCGGCGCTGGAAGGGCCGCGGCGCCTGATCCGCTTCGTTGAGTGGCGGGTTGTGGGCGCGACACGCCGAGGAAATGCGTGCACAACCCGCCACTCAACTAGGGGGTGGGCCAGGTGAGGCGGGTCAGGCAGACATGCGCCTCGGGCACGGCTGGGTCGGGCCAGGGGTAGGTCGAGCACTCGAGGTCGCTGTGGCCGACCTCGCGGGGGATGCTGCTCCAGAAGTCGATGATCGGCTGCATCGACTTGCCGTACAGGGCGAAGACGGACGCCCGCGCCGCCCGTGCGTTGTCGAGGCCGGTCTCGTCCAGGGTGCGCGCCGGCGTGACCTGGTTGGCCCCCCAGATCTGGAAGGCGGCCATCGACAGCAGCGTCTGCTCGCCGCTGGCCCAGTCCGCGTCGACCCACACCATGACGGTGTCGCTGGGGGACGTCTGGCCGATCAGCCACGCCTGGGCATCGTGCGCGCTCGTGAGCCGTGCCTCGGAGTCGTTGGCGTTGTAGGCGTTCGAGTAGATGCCCTCAGCCATCACGCCAGTCGGGCGCCGGGCGTTCTGCAGGAGCTGGAAGCCGGCCATCAGCAGTGCCGTGCAGCCACGAGCACGATGACGGCCGTCCCGGCGCGCCGCGCGTCGTCACCGGCACGCAGGACCCAGGCGACGGCGGCGAGGAACAGCATCGCGGTCACGACCGCCACCACCCAGCCGACGCCAGCGCCATCGTCCCGACGCGGTGGCCGGCCACGATCGTCAGCACGACCGCGGCGGCCGCGACCACGAGGGTCCACACGGTGGTGCGGCGTCGGCCCGCGGCCACGGCGACGGCGAGGGACAGCGCGCACAGCGCCGGCGGCCACTGGAGCGACTGGTAGTGACCCACCTCGAGCGTGCCGTTCGGGGTCACCAGCAGGAGCAGGACGGTGAGGCCGAAGGCGGTGGGCGACAGTGCGGCCGCGACCTGCAGCACGCGATCGCGCGGACGCATGGCGAGCACGACCAGCACGGTGACGAGGATCGTCAGCGGCACGACGATCGACACGTCACGGGTGAAGACCCACGCGTCCGACGACGTAGGCCGACAGGTTGAGGGCCTTGCTCCAGAACAGGTACGTCTCCAGCCAGTCCAGGCCGGGGAAGATCACCCGTCCGGCGGCGAGGAAGGCCAGGAAGCTCGCCGCGGCAGCCAGCCCGACGACCAGCGACGGTGCGCAGCAGGTACCGGACCCGGTCGCCTCGGCGCTGGATCGCGATGATCGCCGTCGCCACGAGCCACACTGCCGCGGAGATGAACGTGGCGTTCGGGTTCGTCATCGCCACCCAGCCGAAGGCCAGCCCGACGAGGACGGGTGCTGCGTATCGCGCGGCTCGCGAGTCGTGTGCGCCCGCGGGATCCCCGGCGCGCGGCACCGTCCACACCGTTCCCGCGATGATGACGAACATCGCCGCCATCGCCGTGCCGGTCACGTAGGGGTTGCCCAGGAAGGCGAGGATCACGGTGCTCAGGCAGGTGAGCAGGGCCATGAGGGCGGCGACGAGCCGCGTCGTGAAGCGGCGGAGCATCAGGTACACCGCGGCGACGATGACGGCGATGAGCAGCAGCCAGAAGACGTGGTAGCCCGTCCACGGGCCGAGCATCTTGGTCAGCAGGCGGACGGGCGCGATGGTCCCGAGCCGCGTCCAGTAGTAGACCGGGGTGACCGTGCGATCGGTGACGTCGTGGCCGAACAGGCCCAGGGACGCGTAGAACTCGGCGTCCGGGGTGTTCAGCCACGTCCAGCGCTGGGCCGTGGACAGGAAGGCGACGAACGCCCAGCATGCGGCGATGATCCCGAGGTCAGGAGCCGCCCGGCGGAGGCGCTGGCCGACGCCACGCGACGAGTCGGTCGGCTCCGCGACGTTCATGCCTGAGGACCCCTCTCGCGCCCATGACGACACCGGGGCATCGCGGGCACTCAGGATAGACTCCACGCACCATGCGGACGAGGGGCGGTTCTCGATGATCTCCGCCCTGTACCGGCAGCGAGCCCTCATCCGGGCGTTCGCCAATCGCGACTTCGCCACCCGCTACCGCTCGCGCGTTCTCGGGTGGGCGTGGTCGCTGCATCCAGCCGCTCGCCACGCTGGTCGTGTTCGCCGCCGTGTTCAGCATCGTGTTCCGGATCGAGGCCCCGCCGCTGGGCAACGGCAACGGCTCGTCCTACGCCGCGTTCCTGTTCACCGGCCTGGTCACCTGGAACGCCTTCTCCAGCCTGCTCGACGCTGTCGATGACCCAGCTGAAGCGCAACGGCGAGCTGCTCAAGAAGGTGCAGTTCCCGGCGTGGGCCCCGGTGCTGGGCGCCTCGATCGTGCAGCTGGTGCAGGTGCTGCTCGAGCTCGCTCGTCCTGGTGCTCGATGCTGCTGTTCCTGCGCAACGTGTCGTGGACGTGGCTGCTCGCCCTGCCGATCCTGCTGGGGACGGTGCTGTTCGCCCAGGGCATCGGGCTGATGCTGTCGATCCTCAATGCGCGGTTCGGCGACGTCATGTACATCGTCGAGCGTGGCCCTCGGAGCGCTGTACTTCCTGACCCCGGTGCTCTACCCGATGAGCCTGCTCGAGGGGCAGAACGAGATCCTCGGGCTGGATCATCCGGCTGAATCCGATGAGCTGGTACGTGGAGTCCATGCACGACGCCATGTACTCACTGGTGGCGCCGCCGGCCCTGGTCGTGGTGTCGCTGCTGGTCGGCGGCTTCGCGGTGTTCTGGCTCGGCCTCGTCGTGTTCGAGCGCGGCAGCGAGGACATCGGGGAGCTGCTGTGAGTCCGTGACGACGCACGAGATCGCGGTCGACCTGTCCGGCGTGGGCAAGCGGTTCATGCGGCACACCGACCGCCGCAACTCGCTCAAGGAGCGGATCGTGCGCGGCCGGGCGCGCAACAACGAGGACTTCTGGGCCGTGCGCGACCTGACCCTGCAGATCCCGAAGGGCAGCGTCTACGGACTCATCGGGCACAACGGCTCGGGCAAGTCGACCCTGCTGAAGATGATCGGCGGCATCTACCGGCCGACGGAGGGGACCATCGCCACCGACGGCCGGGTCGCCGCCCTGATCGAGCTGGGCGCGGGCTTCCACCCGGACATGACCGGACGCGAGAACATCGCGCTGAACGGCTCGATCCTGGGCCTGCCGCGCAAGGAGATCGCCGACGTCACCGACGAGATCATCGACTTCAGCGGCCTCGGGGAGTTCATCAACGACCCGGTCAAGCACTACTCGAGCGGCATGTACGTGCGGCTCGGCTTCTCGGTCGCCGTGCACATGAAGCCCGACGTCCTCCTCGTCGACGAGGTGCTCGCGGTCGGCGACGAGGAGTTCCAGCGCAAGTGCTTCGACCACCTGTACGCCCTGCGTCGGTCCGGCAAGACGATCATCGTCGTCAGCCACGGCCTGGGCCAGCTCGAGGGGCTGTGCGACGAGATCGCGTGGCTCGAGCGCGGCGAGATGCAGGAGCACGGTCCGGCCGTCGACACCATCGCCGCGTACCTGCGCAAGGTCAACGCCGACGAGTCCGCTCGCAACCCGATGGTCGCGGCGATGCGCGAGGACGACGGCAGCATCCGGGCGGGCGACCAGACCGTGCGCGTCACGTCGGCCGAGATCGTCGACGCCGACGGCGCAGCCGATGAGCCACGCGGAGACCGGCACGACCTTCACGGTGCGACTGGGACTCGCGGCCTCGGAGGAGGTGCTGGGGCCCAACGTGCGCGTGGCGCTGCAGCACGACTCCGGCACGCTCGTGACCATGCTGAGCAACCACCGCTGGGGCGTCGACTTCGGCTACGTCCAGGAGGGCGACCACGTGGTCGGGATCTCGCTGGTCGACAACCCGCTCCTCCCCGGCCGCTACCGCGTCCACGTCGACGTGTTCGACTACACCGGCTCCCGCCTGCTCGACTCGTGGAACGATGCCGTCGAGTTCGCCGTGCGCAGCCCGCGCGGCGAGATCGGCCAGGGACTCGTGCAGCTGCCCGTCGACATCACCTTCGACTGAGCCGGCCGATGGTCTCCGAGTCGAACCCCCTCATCCGTGCGAAGCGGCGGGCCGGACGCATCAAGCGGTGGATCCGCCGCAAGGTGTACGAGCGCAACATCGGCAGGCAGTACAAGGCCTGGCTGGCAGAGGCGGCCGACGTCCACGCGGGATCGGTCAGCCACCTGACCGTCGTGTCGATCCTCGTGCCGGTCTACAACCCGCCCGTGAAGTTCCTGCGCGAGTGCCTGGAGTCGGTCGTCTCGCAGCGCGCCCGGAACTGGCAGCTCGTCGTGGTCGACGACGGCTCGAGCAAGCCCGACGTGGCCGCGTACCTGGACGAGTTCGCCAGGGTCCACGACGGCGATCCGCGCATCGTGATCGTGCACAAGGAGAACGGCGGCATCTCGTCGGCGCTCAATGCGGCGCTCGAGCAGGCGACGGGCGAGTACGTCGGGATGCTCGACCACGACGACGCGCTCGATCCGCGGTGCATCGACGAGTTCACCCAGGCCATCGAGCACCACGGCTTCCCGGACGCCGTGTACTCGGACGAGGACAAGATCGACTTCCGCGGCGAGCACTTCGAGCTCTACTGCAAGCCCGACTTCTCGCCCGAGCTCCTCCTGACGCAGATGTACCTGTGCCACTTCACGGTCTTCCGCCGCGCGGACATGCGGGAGGTCGGCGGGCTGCGCTCGGAGATGGACGGGGCGCAGGACTTCGACCTCGCCCTGCGGCTGCTGCCGCGCCTCGCGAAGGTCGTCCACCTGCCCCGGCCGCTGTACCACTGGCGGGCATGGAGTGAGTCGACCGCACTGACGATCGACGCGAAGCCGTGGGCTCAGGATGCCGCCGCTCGGGTTCAGCAGGAGCACCTCGAGCGCACCTTCGGGGGCGGGTCCGTCGCACCCAGCGCCGTGCGGGGGCTCAACGAGGTCCATCCCCGGGTCCACGACGACCCCGTCGTCTCGGTCATCATCCCCACCATCGGCACCCCGAACGTGGCGGGCACGGGCCGCTTCGTCGACGACGCCGTGCGCTCCCTGATGGAGAAGGAGTCGTCCGCCACGCTCGAGATCGTCGTCGTGACGACCGGCGTGATCCCGGACGTGCACGTCGACCTGCACGGCCGGCACACCCTGAAGCACGTCGTCTACGACACGACCTCGTTCAACTTCTCGGAGGCCGTCAACACCGGTCGTGCGGCGGCGACCGGCGAGTACCTGCTGCTCCTCAACGACGACACCACGGTGGCTGAGCCGAACCCGGTGACGCGGATGCTGGAACTGGGCCAGGTGCCGGACGTCGGCATCGTCGGGTGCAAGCTGTCCTACCCCGACCATCGCCTGCAGCACGTCGGGATGGTGCTGCTCCCGAGCGGGCCGACGCACTGCTGGATCAGCCGCCCGGCCAAGGAGACCGGATACTTCGGGTCCACCCTGACGCCCGCGCAACTACCTCGCGGTGACGGCGGCGGCCATGCTGGTCCGCACCAGCGTCTTCGACGCGGCCGGGGGATTCGACCCGGTGTTCGCCCGCGACTTCAACGACGTCGACTTCTGCCTGCGGGTCCATGCGGCCGGTCATCGCGTAGCGTGGACGCCGTACGCCCACTTCACCCACTACGAAGGCGCGACCATGGCCAGGAAGAAGCCGGAGGCGTCCGAGGCGCTCGAGTTCCGGCGGCGATGGACCGACACGTACCCCGTCGACCCGTACTACTCGCCGGCCCTCAATCCGCAGCTGGCCCGGATCTACGAGGCGCTGTAGATGTCCGAGACGATCCGCTCGCGTCATGGCCGCACCCTCGTCGTGGTCGGCGACCCCACCCTCCTCACCATGGACCGCCTCAGCGAGTTCACCGAGCGCATCGACAGCGACCCGCGCATCGCGTCGCTCTCGCTCGTCCCGGGCCCGCGCGGCGACGACCAGTGGCTGCGCGCGGCGGCACCGGCCGGTGCGCTCGTCGCGGTGGCGACGGACCTGGTCGACCTCGTCGGCCCGTTCGACCCGGACGACCCGCAGGGCCTGCATGACTGGGCGCGCCGTGCCTCCGAGCGCGGGCTCTGGCACGACTGGTGGGTCACGGCGGGCACCGACGTCGTGCGCGCGGAGCTCGTGACCTCCGCCGCGGCGATCGATGCCATCGAGACCGACGATCCCAGCAGCGCGCACCACGCGGCCATGCGCCGGTACCGGCCGCGCGCGAGCCGACTCACGGTGACGGTCGACGTGACATGGCTGGGGCCGTACGAGACGGGCGCCCAGGTGCTGACGACAGCCGCACTCGACGCGCTGGCCCTGCAGGACGAGGTCACCGAGATCCGGCTCGTCGGCCTCGCCGAGCTGCCCGGGTACGCCCAGCACCTGGCGCAGCACCCGAAGGTGCGGCTCGTCGGCCCCGACGAGGCACCGCCGATGTCCGACGTCGTCTGGTATCCCAACCAGATCGACGGTCGCAGCAACATCGCGTCGGCCCGGCGCCTCGGGGCGCGGGTGGTCACCACGTACCTCGACCTCATCGCCTACGACATCCCGCGCTACCACGGGTCACCGGAGGCGTGGCAGGCGTACCGCGCCCTCCAGCGACGGATCGCCCTCAGCGTCGACGGCATCACGACGATCAGCGCCGACGTGGCGACCCGGCTGCTGGCCGAGGTGCCCCGCCTGGAGCCGGCGCGCGTCCTGCCGCTGCCGCTGGGGCTCGACCACATCTCGCGCGAGCAGGCACCACCGACACCCGACGCGGACCTGGCAGGCCTCGTCACCGCGCTCGGCGGGCGTCGGTTCGTCGCGGTGCTGGGCAATGACTTCCAGCACAAGAACCGCGACTTCGCGATCCGGGTGTGGGAGGCGGCCCTGCGGGCCGGGCAGCCCTGCGACCTCGTGCTGGCCGGGCTGCACGTGAAGAGCAGCAGCAGCAAGAAGGACGAGGACGACCTCGTCGCCCGGCACCTCGACCTGCGCGGGCGCATCCACAGCGTCGGACACGTGTCGTCGGCCAGTCGCGCCTGGCTGCTCGCGCAGGCGACGGTGGTCCTGTACCCGACCAGCGCCGAGGGCTTCGGCTTCGTGCCGTACGAGGCTGCTGCCCTCGGCACGCCGACCGTGTTCACCGACTTCGGGCCGCTCCGCGAGATCTCGGGGCTCGCCGGCCTGCCCGCCACCTGGTCCGTCGAGCAGCACGCGGCCGACCTCGTGGCCCTGCTGGAGAGCGAGGAGCTCAGGAACGCCCGGGTGGACGCGCTCCGGTCGGCGATCGGCCGGTACTCGTGGGCCGGATTCGCCACGCGACTCGTGGCGTTCTTCCGGGAGGTCACCTCCCTGCCCGAGGTGGCGACGAGCGCGGTGGGAGCGGACACGGCTGCGGCCGACGCCGCGGCACTGTCGGCCGTCCTGTCCAGCCGCACGTGGCGGGCGACGGCACCGCTGCGGCGGATGTCGGGACGGCTGCGTCGCGGCTAGCGGACGGGCATGCCAGACTGACGTCTCGCGGCCGGGGGGCTGGGGTCGTGAAGGGTCCCGCCGTCCGGTGAAAGGCAGTCGTGAAAGCCCACGCACAGGCGGTCGCCGACGCCCTCTGGGACGGCGTCCGGCACGAGCCTCCGGTCGCCAGTGCCGACTCGGGTGTGCGCTCGTGGTACCTGCGTCGGGTGTACCACCCCGTCGTCGGACGCAGGCGCCAGCGCGTGTGGTCCCGTCGCAGCCCGGAGCCCTGGCTGACGGCGCAGTGGCTGCTCGAGCGGTCGGCCGGGCAGCGGACCGATCGTGACTACCTGAGATTCGAGGGCCTGCCCGGGCAGCACTCGTACGACCAGGCGTACCGGGCCGTCAGCCTGGGCCGGTACGAGCCACCCTTCCTGTTCGTCGCCGGCTACTGCCGATCGGGCACGACGTCGCTGCAGAACCTCGTCCGCACCGCGTTCCCGGCACACATCGCACCCGGGCGAGTGGGACGCCCCGGGGCATCCGCTGCGACTGTGGTGGTACCCCAAGCACAACGACGAGACCGCCACCCGGATCGCGCGTCTGGGGCCGTCGGCCGCCGTCAGCATCGTGTCCATCCGCCCCTTCGCCGAGGCAGCGGCGTCCCTGGCGGTCAAGGACGGATTCGAGTCGCCCCCCGACATCACCGCGGACTGGCTCGACGAGCAGGTCGGACTGTGGACGCGGATGGCGCACGTCGACGCGGCTGCCGGGAGCGATCGCCGTCGCGCTTCGACATGATGCGGCAGCACAGCCCCGTCGTCGTGGCTGATGCCCTGGCCGACCGGATGTCGCTCCCGCGCCCCGAGATGGCGGAATCGACGTCGTGGGAGGACGTGTACACCGGCGGCATCTCACCCGAGGTGCTGTCCTCACCGCAGGAGAGTCACCTCCCGCACGCCGACCGTCGGGCGCTGACCCGGACGCTGCGGATCGGATCAGGCGAGCTGCTGGGACCCTCCGCCGTCGAGATCGAGGATCTCTACGAGACGTGCATCGGGCGCAGTCACGGCGCCGCCGAGTTCGCGCACGACCGGGTAGGGCCGCTCCGCGGCGGTGCGGGGGGCGTTGCGGGCGAGCCCGACGGCACCCCCCGACCTAGACTGAGCGAATCCGCTCGACGTCGCAGGGGCTGCGTCCCCGATTGGCCGGTTCGGTCACGACGATCCGCACCCAGCCTGAGGGAGTGACGATGACCCCGTCGATCGCGGTGCTGGCCACCTGGGTCGTCCTCGGCCTCTGGGTCGTCGTGCTCGGCGGCTTCGCGGGGGCGTTGACGGTCGGCCGCATGGGGGTGCTGGGCGCCGTTCGGGTGAGCATGTGGACCGGTTTCGCGATCCTCGTCCTGGCCCTGCTGGGCCTCAACCTCGCGGTGCCGCTGCACGGCTCCACGGCCGTCATCGCGATGGTCGCCCTCACGGTGCTGCTCGCGGCTGTCGGTGTCGCCCTCGTCCTGCGGGCACGCCGCAACCGCGCCGAGGCGGTGGACCCTCACGCCCCCTTCGAGTGGTGGGTGCTGGTCCCGATCGTGGCTCTCGCGGCCATGCTGGTCGTGATGGCCCACGCCGCCTTCGGGTCCGTCTCGAACTTCGACAGCGGGCTCTACCACCTGAACTCGATCTCCTTCGCCGCCGAGTACCGGACGATCCCGGGACTGGGCAACCTGCACGACCGCTACGGCACGAACGTGAGCGTGTTCAACGTCGCCGCATTCATGACCAACCTGCCGTGGGGCGCCGACGCCTTCCGGCTCATGGTCGGCTTCGTCATCTCCCTCTTCGCCGTCGACCTCTCCCTGCGACTGGCCGACGCACCGCGTCGCCGTTCGCCGGGGCTGTACGTGATGGCGCTGGCGGCGATGCTCTTCGCGCCGTTCCTGATGTCGGACACCGGCTACTGGGTGACGTCGCCGGCCGCGGACACCACCGCGATGCTGGTCAGCATCGTCAGCGCGGCCTTCCTCGTCGATGCGCTGAGCGGGAGCGAGACGGTGAACGGCAGCCTGGCCGTGCTGACGGCCGCCCTGGCCGCGTCGATGCGGGCGCAGCTGTGGGTCCTGTTCGGACTCACCGTGGTCGTGCTCGTGGCCGTCGCCTGGCGTCGCCGCCGACGTGCCGCAGAGCCGCGCGGCCGCGTGCGCGCGCTGACCTGGGTCGGGAGCGGGACTGTCGGTCGGACTCCTGGCCGTGCAACTGGTGCGCGACGTCGTGCTGTCGGGCTGGCTGCTGTACCCCGCCGGCAACTTCCCGGTGCCGGTCGAGTGGCGCACCGGCGATCCGCAGGTCGCCCGCGAGTGGATCCAGTCCTGGGCCCGCACTCCCGGCGCCGACCCGTCGACGACGCAGGCCTCCTGGGACTGGTTCGGACCCTGGCTGGGCCGCAACCTCGACGACTGGGCCGTCCGGGGCGCCATCGGCCTCCTGGCCCTGGCCCTGCTGCTGGTCCTCGCGCGCCGGGCCGTCGGCTCGGAGCCGGGCAGCGCCTCGGCTCCGTTGCGGCTCGCGGCGCTCGCCGTCATCCCCGCCGTCGGCACGACGCTCGTCTGGTTCCTCGCCGCGCCCGACCCGCGGTTCGCCTGGGGGGCCATCGCCTCGGTGGGGCTGGTTCCCGCAGCCGTCCTGCTGGTGGCGCTGCCGGCCCAGGCCGTGATCGCGCCCGTCGTGGCCGGTCTCATGTCGGTGTTCGTCCTGCCGGCCGCAGTCGCCGGCATCGCCAACGTGGGCACCACCTTCGCCGACGACTGGGAGTCCCGCACCTACTCGTTCGGTCCGATCGACGTCGTCGCGGCGGTCAACCCGGTACCCGTGCCCGCGGTGGAGGACGTCATCCTCGACTCCGGCGACGTCGTGCAGCATCCGGTCGGCACGGACCAGTGCTGGACGGTGTTCCCGCTGTGCCGCCCGACCACGGAGACGTCGCTGCGCTTCCGCGGCGCGTCACCGGGTGACGGGTTCGTCACCGGGTCATGAGGCCGTCGCCAGGCCCAGCTCGTCGATGAGAACGGAGCGAAGGAGCCCTGCGTCCTTCAGGTAGCCGGCCGACGTGTGCTCGTGAATGGGGTGCTCGACGACCCTCACGTCCGGCAGGCCGTCGAGGTGGTGGGCTTCGATCATGTCCGCCCGGTTGAGGGCACCGACATGCACATGCACATCGGCGCACGGGTGATCGGCGAGCAGGTGCGCGCATGTCGTCGAACGGCGCGCGGATCCTGAAGCCAGGGACGGGCGTGCCGCTCCGGCGCAGTGTGCGGATCGCCGTCCGCGTGATGCGGGTCCTGGGCGAGAACGCCACGATGTGCGGGACGTCGAGGAGTGCGCCGAACAGCAGGGCCCCGGTGCCCCCGGCGCTGGTCCCGACCATGCCGCGCAGGGCCGACGCCGGCGGCACCAGGTCGAGCAGCGCGGCTGCCGACGACTCGGGGCTCCGGCCCAGCCCGCGGACGCCCCGCTGGTACCAGCACTGGCGGAAGTCCTTGACGAAGAGCACCGTCACGTCGAGTCCGGCGAGGATTCCGGCGAACTCCGCGATCGGCATCATGAGCCCGTGGGCCATCCCGCCGAACGCCATGATGGTGGGGGCGTCCGGTGATCCGAGGCGGTACTCGACGGACGCGATGCCGGCCTCGCCGGATCCGTGGACGGCCACCGCCTGGACGTTCCGGTTCGCGACGTCACCGAGCGGGCCGTTGAGCCAACGCCTCGGCAGGCGTGAGACGACGGCATCGGTGAGCACCCGCCCACCCTAGGGCTGACCGCGAACGCCTCGTGCGCTCCGAGCGGGCCTCAGGTCCGGGACAACCGCTCCAGGTAGGCCCCGTAGCCGCTCTTGAGCAGCGGAACCGCCAGTTCGGCAAGCTGCTGCGCCGAGATCCAGCCGTTGCGCCAGGCGATCTCCTCCACGCAGCCGATCTTGGTGCCGGTGCGGTCCTCGATGACCCGCACGAACTCGCCCGCGTCCTGCAGCGATCGGAAGGTGCCGGTGTCGAGCCATGCGGTCCCGCGCTCGAGGATCGTCACGGTCAGGGCTCCGCGTTGGAGGTAGTGGTCGTTGACCGCCGTGATCTCCAGCTCCCCGCGGGCGCTGGGCTGGATCGACTTGGCGACGTCGACGACCGACGCGTCGTAGAAGTACAGGCCAGGAACGGCGTAGGTGCTGCGTGGCGCCGAGGGCTTCTCCTCGAGGGACAGCACCACACCGTCCTCGTCGAACTCCACGACTCCGTACTCGCTCGGGTCGGCGACCTCGTACGCGAAGACGTGCGCTCCGCTGATGCCGGTGAGTGCGGCCAGCTTGCGACCCAGGCTCGGTCCGTAGAACAGGTTGTCGCCGAGGACGAGGGCCGCTGCGTCGCCCGCGAGGAAGTCCTCCGCGATGAGGAAGGCCTGGGCGAGCCCCTCCGGCCGCGGCTGCACCGCGTACTGGATCGACATGCCCCACGGGGTCCCGTCGCCGAGAAGCCGGGCGAAGGAGGCGGAGTCCTCCGGGGTGGTGATCACGAGGACCTCACGCAGGCCGGCTGCCATGAGGGTCGCAAGCGGGTAGTGGATCATCGGCTTGTCGTACACGGGCAGCAGCTGCTTGCTCACGCCCATGGTGATGGGCCACAGGCGGCTGCCGGTTCCCCCGGCCAGGATGATCCCCTTCATTCGGGGAAGGCTACCCCTGCGCGAGCGCCATGCTCTGGGATAGTCCGTGCATGGGGGCCGACGTCATCGCGAATCTCTACGGTGGGCTCGGCAACCAGCTGTTCCAGTTCGCGGCAGCGCTGCACGCACGCCGGGCGATCGGGGGCAGTACGTACGACCTGGTCCTGCAGGAGGGGCATCCGGGCAGCCGGGAGATCGGCGACTTCGTCGCGGTCAGGACGAGGTGCCCGACACGACTCGATCGGGCGCGCTGGGTCGAGTTCGCCCAGGACGGCAGCCCGCTGAATGTCGTCTTCCGCCGCACCGCACGACTCCACGAGAGCAGGACGCACCGGGTGCTCGTGCGGCAGGCGAGCCCGTTCGAGCCAGCGCCGACGCTGCCTCCCGGCGGGCGGGTGAAGCTCGAGGGCTTCTTCCAGAACCCCGACTGGTACGGCGACACCTGGCGGGAGGTGGCGCAGCTGCTGCTCGACGCCGTGCCGCCGGGGTTCACCGAACTGCGCGCCCAGCGTCGGTGCGCCGTCCATGTGCGGCGTCGTGACTACGTCACGGTGGGCTGGGACATGGGGCCCGACTACTACCGCACCAGCATGGCCGCGCTGGGCATGCGTGACTGCGAGGTGGTGGTCGTCAGCGACGAGCCCAGTTTCGTTCCCTGGTTCGCTGCTGCCCTGCAGTCGCTGGGCTGCACCACCGTGGCGCCCGAGCCCCTGACCGGTGATCCGATCGTGGACGACTTCTGGAACGCCGCGGCCGCGGGCCGGCTGGTCGCAGCCAACTCGACGTTCTCCTGGTGGGCGGGTGCCGTCGCGACCGCACTGGATCCGCTGACGCCGATCGCCTACCCGACGCCGTGGATCGTGAACCGCTGGAACCGCCGTCCGATGCCCGAACTCGCACTGACCGGGTGGATGCCGTTCCCGTCAGGGCTGCCGGAGTTCGACTGACCGCTAGGAGCGACGGGGGAGCAGGCCCTTGGCGCTGGCCTTCGCCTTCGCCCATCGATCGTCCTCGACCGTGACGGCCAGGGCGGTGTTCACCACCACGCGGCGCAGGGTGCGGAACCCCTGCACGGGCGACTGCGCGAACTCCTCGGGGGCCAGCCTCAGCCGATTGCGCACGATGGTGGTCCGGCGCTCGGGGCTGTGCCCGGAGGCATGGACCGAGCGCCCGAGGATCTCGACCTGACGGCCGTCACCGACGCGATGAGCGAGGGTCAGCCCGGGCACCAGCACGATCTGACGGCCGTGGGCCCGCAGCCGGACACAGGCAGCGGCGTCCACGGCGTCGATCCCGAACGACTCGTCGAAACCGCCCGCCTGGGTGAGGCCATCGACCGACCACAGGGTCCCGGTCTGCATGACCTCGGGCGTGGTGGGCAGTCCCGCACGCATGCGGACGGGGTAGGTGAGGGCCCCGCTGACGTCGGCCACCGAGCCGGCGCCGACGGCGCCCACCTGCCGAGCACCGAGCACCGAACAGGCCTCCTCGGCGGCGGCGACGAGGGCCGCGACGTATCCCGAGGGGAGGGCCGAGTCCTGGTCCACGGTGAGCAGCCAGTCGGCCTGCTGGTCTCGGGCCGCGCGCAGGCCGTCGTTCAGGCTGCGGGCGATGCCCGCGTTGCGGCGATGGCGCACGACGCTCGCCCCGAGTTCGGCCACCTCACGCAGTACGGCGTCCACGGTGCACGGGCTCGCGTCGTCGGCCACGACCACGGCTGCATCGGTGTCGAGCAGGGCCTGCACGAGGGACCGCAGGTCGTCGGCGTTCGGCCGATAGCACGGCACGACGGCGACCAGGCGGCTCACGAGGGTGAGCCTACGGCGCACGAACCCGGAGCACGGCGCCATGGGCGTCGACGAGGCAGTACTCGGCCGTGGGCAGCCGATCGCGCGCCCAGGACATCAGCGCCCCGATGTCCGCGACGTATCCCCCCTCGGCCGGGTAGTCCCGCGGCAGTCGGGCGGCGTGGCCGTTCAGGGTGGGAATCCCGGTCGTCACGGCGATGGCGACGGCGTCGATATTGCTGGTGGCCACGACGCCCTCGGGCCGCGCCGCCAGCCGGCTCGCGAAGTCGCCTTCGGGCGGTTCGAGGAAGAACGCCTCGCAGCCGGCGTCCGGTAGCGCGGTGACGGCACGGGCGTACTCCGGCGGGACGAAGTCCTGCCTCGTCCAGTTGGTGGGGGCCGGACGCTGCTGCTCGACCACCAGGACAACGGAGGTGACGGTCACGAGGGCCAGGGCGGCCACCCCCGTCCATCCGGACCGGCCTCGCAGCAGGTGCTCGAGGGCGCGCAGGACCACCAGGATCACGAGTGGGGTGAGGATCACCATGATCCGCATCGGCGCACGCACGCTGGAGGCGCCGGGGATCCACGCCCACACCAGCCGCCACACTCCTTGGCTGCGGCCGTCGGCGACGACCAGCATGATCGCGGTGATCACGATGAGGCAGCCCCACAGCTGGAGGCGGGCGAATCTGGACTGTCGCCGGGACACCCCGGTCAGCGCCGCGACGAGGGCGCCCACGAAGGCGAGCGCCAGCACCGGAGTCAGCCCGAGGCGCTGCTCGACGGACGTTCCGGCCTCGGTCAGCGCAGCTGCGCGCATGACGGGGTCCCAGATGCCGCCATCCGGGAAGGTGACGTTGACGAAGTCGGAGAGCTGGGGGGCGAACGGGGCACCGTCGGCGTACCAGTCCCGGCTGGCCTCACCAGCGACCGGCAGGTAGACCGCGATCCACACGGCGCCGAGGCCGGCAGTCGTCGCGGCGCTGAGAAGGGCCAGACCTCGGGGGATCGAGACGACCCGCCGCCATGCCTGGACGGCGAGGTCGCGCACGGGAAACGGGATCGCGGCGAGGACGCAGGCGAGCAGCACGAGCAGGAGGCTGAAGACGGCGGCGTACCACGCGGACAACGCGAGCAGAACCCAGATCGGCGGGATCAGGCACCATGCCCAGGCCGTCGTCGGAGGCCGGCTCGTCCACCCGAGCAGGAGCAGCAGCGCCAGCCACGGCACGAGGGCGTAGGCAGCGGTCTGCGGGTGGACGAGCTGCGCCACGAACGCGTACGACGTCCCCGCTGCGACCACGAAGACGACGCGCAGGCCCAGGGTCCGCAGGAGGCGCACGCTCAGCAGCGCCAGCGCGGCGTTGCCCGCGAGCACCAGGAGAACGCCGGTCGAGGACCACGCGTCGACCGCCCCCATCCCCGCCGTGCGCAGCACGGAGTGGAGCAGCCCCTGCACGAGGAAGCCGTCGGACAGTCCGAGCGTGTCGGGAGCGGGCGTGTAGTACAGGGTCGCGGTCAAGGACTCGAGGCCGTGGAGCCAGCGGAACCAGTGCTCGTGGAGCGCCACGGTCCAGCGGGCGTCGACGATTCCGCCGAGGAGAAGCCCGGACGGCAGGGTGCGAAAGGGGATGGCGGTCGCGACCAGGACCGCGAGACTGAGGCTGACAGCGGTCACGAGTCGTCGGCTCGGCCTCGTCGAACGACCCACGATGCGCACGGCCACCCCCCGGTGCGTTCCAGCGTAGCCACGCGAACGTGCGGTGGCGAGGGACAGCCGTAGGCTCGGACGCAACAGACGGGGTGTCGATGGTCGAGCACGGTGGGCACCGGGGTCGCGCATCCGCCGTGGTGCTGGCCGTCGGGGCAGTGGTCTCCTGGGGTGTGGCGCTGGTGCGCGCCATGCCGTCGTTCAGCAGCCCTGACCGCGGCGTGTTCGTGTCGGTGGCCGAGCGTCTCGTGGCCGGCGATCGCCTCTACACCGACGTGTGGGACAACAAGGACCCGCTCTTCTACTACGTGCTCGCCCTCGGCCGGCTGGCATCACCGCTGATGGACTACGTGATCGAGGTCGCGTGGCTCGTCGTCGTCGCCGTGGCCGCGGGTTTCGTGTGCCTGCGACTCGGGGGTCGGTGGCCGGCCACGCTCGTGGCGGGAGTACTCGTGCCTCTCACCATGACGGGCTTCACGTACCTCCCCGGCTACAGCTACCTCGCCGGCACGGCCCTCGGCGTCGCGGTGCTCGCCGCCCTGGTGGGCCGTCGGCTCGTGCTGGCAGGCGTCCTTCTCGGCGTCCTGGTGTTCAGCAAGCTCCTGATCCTCCCGGTGGTGCTCGCCCTCGTGCTCCCGTGGCTGGTGAGCGCCGAGGTGCGGCGGCGGTGGCGACCCTTGGTCGCCGGGTTCGCGGCGAGCGTCGGGGCCGTCACCGTCCTGCTCGCCGTCCGCGGGGAGCTCGTGGGCTACCTGGATGCGCAAGCGTCGAACGTGGACTACTCGCAGTCACGCCTCGATGCCCCGGCGCAGAACCCGGTCCTGGACCACCTGTCACGCGTGCTCACCTGGCGCGAGGGAGTGAGCATCGCCCTGGTGATCGTCATCGTGGTCGTGGCAGCCCGGGCTCGGGACATGCGCGGCCGGTTGCTGGCCAGCGATCGGGGATGGCTGGTCGTCGGAACCGGGCTGAGCCTGGCCGCCGCGCTGGCTGTCGTCGCCGCCACGGGACTTGGACCGCTGCACAGTCAGGTGCTGCAGGTTCCCGCTGTCTCGGCCGCCTGCGTGGTCGCCGTCCTCCTGACCCGCGAGGGGTCCGGTGCCGTCAGGTCCGCCGTGGTGGTCCTCGCGTCCATGGCGATCGGGTACCTGCTGGCCGGGGCTGCGCCCATGTCGCTGTACGCGTCGAGCGCGTCCTTCTTCCGCGGCGAGATCGGCGTCCTCCTCCAGACTCCTCCCGAGAGCGCCGCGATCCAGGCACTGTCGGGCACGGGGGCGTACGCGCGGCTGGGCAGCGTGTACGACGACGGCCACGCCAAGGGGCTGAGCGAGTGGGATCTCGCCTGTCCCCGATTCCACCAGTACTACTTCCAGAGCAGCGAGCTGCTGGACGACGTGCTCGACTGCGCACTGCGGGCACCCGTCGTCCTCGTCTCCGACTCCTTCGCGCCCCAGCCTCCCGTGGTGGTCGCTCCGGCGTGGGACGCCTTCGTCGCTCGCGGCGAGGAGGGCCTGGCGCGTGGCTACGACTGTCGTGCGTTCGACGGCTTCCGGCTCTGCGAGCGGAGGTAGCGCGTCGACGGGCCGTCGTCAGCGCCCCGAGGCGAATCCGTCCGCGATGCGCGGGCCGAGCAGTCGCAGGCTGCTCTTCGGCTGGGGCGTGCACAGCAGTGCGTTGTCCCAGCACTGATCCGATTCCGTGGGTACCTGCACCACGAGGCCGCTGGGCAGGGTCACGGTGCGGACTGGCGCGTCGGGCAGGGATCGAGGCTTGACCGGGTAGCGCAGCGACGCGCTCAGGATCGCGGCGACGGCCAGTACGGCCAGCAGGCTGCGAGCGAGGGAGTGAGCGTCGACTCTCATCGCGTGGAGCACCCAGCCCACCGCGGCGGCACCGGTGCCGAAGGCCGCCCCCCAGGCCAGTCTCCAGGTGGGTGGCAGGACGGCGAACCAGACCACCAGGTAGGCGAGGCCCGGTGTGACGAGCAGCAGGAGCCTGCGCGTTCGCAGCCGACACCCCGTGCGCCTGGCGCGGACCACCAGGACCGCGAAGGCGAGCACGAAGGCGACCGAGATCCAGAACTCCCACTGCAGGGGCTGGCGCAGGAGCCAGTCCGGTACCCAGTGCATCCCGCGCGCAGCCGATGCGTAGCTCGGACTCGGATCCCGTGCCAGCCCCACGGTTGCGTCCCGAAGCGGCGCCGGGTCGGCCGCGGCCCACGGCACGTCGAACCGCCACAGCGACGTGGGGTAGACCGCCCATCCGCTGAGCCGGTAGTCGCGGGCCAGCACGGCCACGCCGAGCGTCACTGTCACGATGCCGATCGCGGCCGCGGCGCGTCTGGCCGTGCGGCTCAGGCCGAACCGCACGGCGAACGCGGCGATGACGGCAAGGAAGCCCGCCAGGACGATCGCCGACTGAGGACGCATGGACGTTGCCACCGTCAGGGGCAGGAGGGCGCAGATGAGGGCGGAGGGCGCGGGCCGGCCCCGGTCGACCACGTCTGCGAGCCCCGCGGTCGCCGCCACCGTCAGGATGAAGACGGAACTGTCGCTGGTGGGGCTTGCGACCAGGAGGTCGGCGAAGACGAGGAGCGGACCGAGGACGACCAGCACGTTGATCGAGGCGATCGTCGCACCGGGCCCCTGACGTCGACTCGCGAGCCGAAGCAGCAGGTCGATGAGGAGTACGAGGGCGAACAGCCCGTTCAGGGCGCGGAAGCCGTCCGGGCCCCCCGGGGGATTCGTGAGGAAGGCGGCCAGGGGGAACTCGGTGTTGGCGTAGCCGAGGTAGGACAGGAGATTCGCCGCTCCTGGGATTGCGGGGTAGTCGGCGGCAAGGCGCACCATCGAGAAGTGATAGAGCCCGAAGTCGTAGTGAGTGGGGCTGAGCGACGACCCCACCGCGAGAACCACCATCGCGAAGGCGGACAGCAGCCATGTCGCCGGCCCCACCCGTCGCCATCCGTGCGTCAGCCGGGTACGACGTGCTGCGCCACGGAACCAGCCCGACCGCCGCGCCGGCGGCCGCGAGCACCAGGACGATGCGCATGGCCGGCCATCCCCGCAGCGGCTCCCACAGGTTGACGAGGGTCACGACGGCGGCCAGGACTGCAAGGCCGGCCCAGAGCGCCGAGCGGATCGCCGTGGGACCCCGAAGGCGCGCGACACGACTCACGGGGAGTCCGAGACCGAGGATGATCACGGCCGCGAAGCCCCACGTCGCCATGATGATGAAGGGATTCGCCACTCGTGTTCCCCAATACGCGAAGCGGTCGGGACGGATTCTACGGGGCGTGCCCCGCCTCCCGCGGATCTACCGCGATCGAGCACGCCCCCGTCGGACCGGGGCCCGCACGGTAGGCTGTGGCGGACTTATCCACAGGTCGGAGGAACCTTGACCGAGGCAAAGCGAGCCTTCATCACGGGCGTGACGGGCCAGGACGGCTCGTACATGGCCCAGCAGCTGCTCGAGAAGGGCTACGAGGTCCACGGCGCTCGTCCGTCGCTCCTCGAGCTTCAATCGCGGTCGGATCGATCACCTGCACCACGACGAGCACATCCCGGGGCGCAACCTGCACCTGCACTACGGCGACGTCACCGACGCGGCGCGCATGTCGCAGCTCGTCCACGAGCTGCGCCCGCACGAGGTCTACAACCTCGCCGCCCAGTCGCACGTGCGCGTGTCCTTCGACGAGCCGGCGTACACCGCCCAGGCGACCGGCGTCTCGACCCTGAACCTGCTCGAGGCGATCCGCAGCACCGACACGTCGATCCGCTTCTACCAGGCGTCAGCACGAGCGAGATGTTCGGCGCGAGCCCGCCGCCGCAGAACGAGGACACCCCGTTCTACCCGCGCAGCCCGTACGGCGCGGCGAAGGTCTACTCGTACTGGATCACCAAGAACTACCGCGAGGCGTACGACATGTTCGCGGTGAACGGCCAGCTGTTCAACCACGAGTCGCCCGCGTCGCGGCGAGACCTTCGTGACCCGCAAGATCACGCTGGCGGTCGCCAACATCGTCAAGGGCAACCAGACCGAGCTGTGGATGGGCAACCTCGACTCGGTCCGCGACTGGGGCTACGCCCCGGAGTACACCGACGGCATGTGGCGGATGCTGCAGGCCGACGAGCCGGAGGACTTCGTCCTGGCGACGGGCTCGGCGTACACGATCCGCGACTTCCTCGGCTTCGCCTTCGAGCACGCCGGCCTCGACTGGACCGACTACGTGAAGTTCGATCCCGAAGTTCCTGCGGCCGACCGAGGTCGACGAGCTCATCGGCGACGCCGGCAAGGCCAAGGCGAAGCTGGGCTGGCAGGCGACGGTCCTGCCGCCCGAGCTGGCGAGGATCATGGTCGACGCGGACATCGCGCGACTCGAGGGCGCCCGCGAGGGCCAGTTCTAGGGTCCGCTGCCGGCCTCGACGACCATGAAGAGCGCGCTCATCACCGGTGCGGCCGGCCAGGACGGCATCCTGCTGTCCCAGCTGCTCGTCGCCGACGGATACCGCGTCGTCGGCATGATCAAGCCGGGCATGTCCGGCGCCGTGCCTGCACGCCTACGCCCCGCCGCGTCGACGTCGTCGACTGCGACCTCGCCGACAGCGACGGCCTGCGGGACCTGATCGCCCGCGACGAGCCCGGACGAGATCTACAACCTCGGCGGCGTCAGCTCGATCGTCGAGTCGGTCAACCACCCGGAGATGACGCACCGGGTCAACGTCGGACGCCGTCGAGGTCATCCTCGACGGCGATGCGGGGGCTTCCCGGCCAGTGCCGCTTCGTGCAGGCGGCCTCGGGGACCATCTTCGAGGGCAGCGAGATCGAGCCGCAGACGGAGTCGACGCCCGCGTGCCCCGCGCACCCCGTACGCGCGTGGCCAAGGCCGAGACCCTCGACCTCATCGCCGACGCGCGCGCGCGGCACGGGCGTCCACGCCTCCGCGGCGATCCTCTACAACCACGAGTCCCCGCTGCGCGGCAGCGGCTTCGTCACGCGCCGCATCACCGAGGGGGCCGCGCGCATCGCTGCCGGGCTGCAGGACACCCTCGAGCTCGGCAACATCGACGTGTGCCGCGACTGGGGCTGGGCACCGGACTACGTGCGCGGCATGCGGCTGATGATGGCGGCCGACGAGCCCGACGACTACATCCTGGCCACCGGCAGACGCACTGGCTGTCGGAGTTCCTCGAGCTGGCCTTCGTGGCCGTCGGCATCGCCGACTGGGACGACCGCGTCGTGACCCGCGAGGACCTCCGGCGGACGACCGACCCCGTGGTGCTGCGCGGCGACAGTGCCAAGGCCTACGCGCGCCTGGGCTGGCGGCACACCCGGACGTTCGCGCAGATCGCCGAGGAGATGGTGGCGTACGACATTGCGGCTCGCTGGCCGACCCCCAGGCGCTCTGGCACGAGTCATGAGCGAGGAGCGCGAGCGGATCCTGGCCGAGATCCGCGCGGCCGCCGAGCGCGCCGAGCGCGGAGCGACAGGCGGAGCAGGCGCGACTCGAGCGGGCCGCGACGACGGCCCCCCGGTCGCAGCGCTATCGCACGCAAGGCGCGGCCGGGTCGGCAAGGGCGTGGTGTTCCGGGCCCGCCGCGGCGTCGACCGCCTGCCGCCGTCGGCGCGGGCCGCCCTCGTCCGCCGCCGGCACCTCAAGCACGTCACGATCAACATGGGCCACCTCACCGATCCCGCGCTACCTCGGTCAGCCCGCCGGCCGACGTCGTCGGCTGGATCACGCCCGACGGGCCTGCCGCCGGGCCCCGCGGCGGGCTTCGACCTCGACCCGCTCGACCCGGCGGCCGCGGCAGGCCGCCCGGGCCTGGCTGGCGGCCGGGCCCGTACGACACCGACGCGCTGCTCGACCGCCGCACCGACAACCACGGCGACGAGCTGGGCCGCACGATGGCCGCGCTGCGGCTGCGGCTGCGCCTGGCCGACCGCCCGGCGATGCCGCGCCGTGGGCCGGCGGCGAGCCGGTGCTGTTCGACGCGCGGTGCCTGCAGTCGCCGGCCTTCGGCAACCGCGGCATCGGCCGGTTCGCCAAGGCCGCGCTGGTCGGCGCGCGGGCGGCGGTCGGCGACGACCGACTCGTGCTGCTCGTCGACCGCGGACTCGAGGAGCTGCCGGTGGACCTGGCCGGCGCCTGCCGGCAGGTGACCGCGGGTCGACGAGCGCGATCGCTGCCGCGGCTACAGCGCGCTCGTGCAGCCGTCGCCGATGACGGCGACCGCCGACCCGCTGGTGCCGCTGCTGCACAGCAAGGCGCACAGCATCGCCGTCGTCTTCGACTTCATCCCGATGCACTACCCGACCGTCTACCTGCGGCACTTCGCGGCTCGCGCCGAGTACGCGGCCGCCCTCGACGCCCTGCGGCTGTACGACGAGTTCGTCTGCATCTCCGCACCTGGCCCGGGCCGAGCTGCTCGGCTTCCTGGGCCGCCCGCCGAGGGTCCGGACGCCGTGCCGGCCGTCGTGGCGTGGCCGCGCGACGTCCTGCCGCCGCGGCGAGCCGGCCGCCGCCGGCGAGCGGCACCGGACCGATCGTCGTCATGACCGGCGACGAGCCGCGCAAGAACACCTTCGGGGCGCTGGCCGCGATCGGCGCCGCCACGGCCGGCGGCGACCGAGCCGCGCGACGTCGTGGTGCATCGGCATGGCCGGCCAGGAGACCCGCGTGCACCACTGGTCGATCGCGCGCCGCGATGCGGCCGGGCGAGGCCGCGCACGCTCGGGCGCATCAGCGACGACGGAGATGCACGACCTGCTCGCCGGCGCGAGCCTCGTGGTGGTCGCCTCCTTCGACGAGGGACTGTCGCTGCCGGTCATCGAGGCGCTGCGCGCGGGCGCCCCGGTGGTGGCCGCCGACATCCCCGCGCACCGCGAGCTGATCGGCACCGGCTCGTTCCTCGCCGACCCGGCGAGCCCGGCGAGCCTGGCCGAAGGCGATCCGCCGGCACGCGGGCCGCGCCGCGACGCAGGCGCGGCAGCTGCGCGCGCTGCTGCGCCATCAGCACGAGGTGCTCGAGGACGTCATCGGCGCAGCTGGTCGCGGCGCCCCGCGACCGCGGCCCGTCGACCTGCCCGCCGGCCGTCGTCGACGTGGCGGGCCGCGCCCTGCGGATCGGCATCGGCGACGCCCTGGGCACCGCAGCGCACCGGCGTCGCGGACTTCTCCACGACCACGACGATCGAACTGGCCCGGCTGTGCGACGTCACGGTCTACACGACCGCGGACGCGGACGTCGCCGGCATCGACGCCGGACGGCGTGCGGATCGCCTCCGGCAGCATCGACGACGTCATCGCGCGGGGCAGCGCCGACGACGTGTTCGTGTCCGTGGTGGGCAACAGCCACTTCCACCTGCCGTTCCTCGAGGTGCTCGAGCGCGTCGACGTCCGTCGTCGTCTCGCACGACACCCGCCTGGTCGAGCTGTACATGGCGCTGCGCGGCCGGGGCGGCGTGCGAGCAGGTGATGCTGCGCGGCACCGGGAGGCGCGCGCCTCGACCCGTCGCTGGACGAGCAGATCGACGACATGCGCCTGCTGCAGAACGCCGGGCTTCTGGGAGGTCGCCCGTCGCGCGCGCATGCTGGTCATGCACACGCCCGAGCGCGGCCCCGCGGATCGCGGCCGAGACCGGCGTCGACGCCGCGGCTGCTGCCCTTCGCCAACCAGCGCGCTCCGCACGGTGCCGTGACCGAGCAGATGCGCCGCGACGCGCGCGCCCGGCTCGGCTTCGACGACGGGCCGTTCGCCGGCACCGTGCACCTCGCCTCGTTCGGCTTCGTCGACGTGCGCACCAAGATGACCGACGTCGTCGTCGAGGCGGCGGCGTGGCTGAGCCAGTGGGGTCACCGCGTGTCGCTGCACCTCGCCGGAGCGGCCGGGCCGGACGACGTCGAGGCGCTCGACGCGACGTGCCCGCGAGGCCGGCATCGCCAACTTCCGCATCACCGGCTTCCTCACCGACGAGCGAGTTCCGCGACTACCTGCTCGCCGTCGACCTGGGCCTGCAGCTGCGCATCAGCCCGCTGCTGGGCGTCAGCGGCCCGCTGAGCGACCTGGCCGCCTACGGCACGCCGGCGGTGGCCTCGCACCGGCCTGTGCGTCGACGTCGACACGCCCGCCTACATCGACCGCCTGCCCGACGACGTCAGCCCGGTCATGGTCGCCGAGGCGCTCGAGCACCGGCTCGCGCACCCGATCGCCGCACGACGAGCGCGAGACGCTGCGCCTCGACGTACCTCGAGCGCAAGTCGCCGGCCCGGTACGCGGAGCTCGCTGCTGGAGCTGCTCACCGAGGCCGCTGGCGTCGGCGGCGGGACGGGGTCCTGATGCACGTCGGCATCGACATCGAGCAGTTCGTCCGCGACCCCTACGGCTCGGGCATCCAGCGCGTGCTGCAGTACCTCGCGCGGGAGTGGCCGGCGACGACGTCGCAGGCCGACTTCGTGGTGCCGATCGACGACGCAGTTCGGGCTGCTCACCCCCGCGCAGGCGGCAGAGCTGCTGACGCATCCCCTTCACCCCGCGCGAGCCTGGCTCCGACCTGCGCTTCCTCGTGCGCGACGCGCTCGTCGCCCTCGATCCGATCCGCGTCGAAGCGCCGGCGACCTGCTGGCCATCTACGACGCCTGGCTGCTGCCCGGAGGTGTCGTACCTGCCGACGCGTGCTGGAGCGCTTCGAGCTCTTCGGCCAGTCGCGTGCCCACCACGATGATCGGCTACGACACCCTGCCGATGAGCGAGCCGGCGAACTACCGGTTCAAGCCGGGCACCGCGGCCTGGGTCAGCGAGTACTTCCGGCTCCTCGCCACGGCCGACTCGGTCGTGTGCATCAGCGACTACGCCCGCGACAGCATCCTGGGCCGGCTGCGCCGCGACCCGGCGACTGCCCATCACGGTGGCGCACCCGGGCGGGGACCACCTGGCCGCTCGGGCGTCGGCCGCGCCGACGCGTCCGGTCTTCACGCGGCTGGGCACCCTCGAGGCGCGCAAGCGGCCGGTCGAGATCCTGCGCGCCTTCCAGCGAGGCCGTGACCGAGCACGGGGTCGAGGCGGACCTGCTGTTCATCGGCGGGCCGATCCGCGTCCGACGAGGCGCATCAACGCGGCCGTGCGCGGCGGCGATCGCCGCGGGCCTTCCGGTGCGCTGGGTGCAGGGGGCGTCGGACGACGAGGTGTACGACCTCGTCAACCGGTCGAGCGCCTTCCTGCGCATCGGCACCGAGGGCTACGGGATCCCGGTGCTCGAGGCCATCCGCCTGGGCACGCCCGTGCTGTTCGACGGGATCCAGCCGGCCGGCGACCTCATGGTGGGGCGCGGCGCGCGACGCGTCGCGGCCCTGGACCCGGACGACCTCGTCAGGGTGTTCTGCGACTACGCCGCTCCGGGTGCGCTCGACGTCCTGCGGGCCGAGGCCGACCCCGAGGGCGTTCCCACGTGGGCGCAGTTCGTGCGGCAGGTCGCCGTGGCCGCCACGCCGGCCCCCTAGGCGATCCAGCGCCCGGTCACGAAGCCCACGACGCCTACCACCATCAGCGGCGCGGCGACCGCCACGTAGGCGACCTGCACCCAGCGGCGCCCCGTCATCCAGCAGCCCAGCAGCATCCAGATCGGGAACAGCACGAGCGTGGCCCGGGGCACGGAGTAGTACACCGTGCTCGTGGCCAGCGAGGCCGCCGTCAGCAGCACGTAGGCGGCCTCGCCCCACCAGCGCCGCGACCAGCATGACGAGGCCAAGGGCGACGACGATCGCCATGGTCGCCAGCTCGAGCCGGTACTGGACGCTGTACGTCGCGCTCATCCCGATCCGGAACGCGTAGTCGATCGTCGCGCTCAGCGTCTCCCAGGGAGGCGTGAACTCCCGGTCCCAGCCCGTCGCCTGGGCGTCCAGCCATGTCGTCCACGACCCGGTTCGGGTGTGGAACCACGCGAGGATCGTCACGCACGTGGCGAACGGCAGGACGAGCCAGGCCGAACGCCGCCAGACCGGCGGCCGCGTCGTGACGAACAGGACGACCAGCGCGCAGGCGAGGAACAGGCCGTTGACCCGAACCAGGCAGGCGCCGGAGCACAGCAGGGCTGCCGCCATCCAGTGGCCCGCACGGGCGACCCTCCAGCACCAGAAGGCGAAGGCGCAGAACAGCGCCTCGGTGTAGGGGGCCGCCAGGTAGACGGCGGCCGGGGCCAGCACCCACGCCACGACGGCGAGCTCGCCGCGGCCGCCGACGCGTTCGGTCAGCGCGGCGAGCGCCAGTGCGGCGAGGAGGCCGGCGACCAGCGAGATCAGCAGCCCGGCGAGGGTCGGGTGCACGTTCAGCTTGCCGAAGGCCCACAGGAGGGAGGGGAAGCCCGGCATGAAGGCGTAACTGGACTCGAAGCCCGCGGCGCCGTAGCCGTCCCGGGCGATGCTCGCGTACCACGCGACATCCCAGCGGTTCCACGTGGCGATCGGGCCCGCGTCCGGCGTCGGGGTCCCCAGGAACGCCGCGCTGCTTCCCGCGAGCACCCAGGTGGCGTAGGTGGCCGTGATGAACACGCTGACGCGGGAGGCCAGCCACACGGCGGCAGCCACCCCCGTCGTGCGATCGAACCAGGGGCGGCTCCGAGCCGGAGCAGCCATGCCGCTGCCCGGCGGCTGCTCGCCGGACATGCGGGGAGGGTAGCGCGGGGCGGCCATCCCTCGCGAGAGGCAGCGGGTCGGATACCGTCGTGCCATGACTGGCCGGACCCTCGTCGCGATTCCCGCGTGGAACGAGCAGGGATCGATCGCCGGGGTCATCGCCAAGGTCCGCGAGCACCGGCCGGAGGCCGACATCCTCGTCGTGAGCGACGGGTCCACCGACGACACGGCCGAGATCGCGCGGCGAGGCCGGCGCGACCGTCGCGGTCGCTGCCGTTCAACGTCGGCGTGGGCGGCGCCATGCGCACCGCCTTCCTCCACGCCCACCGCAACGGCTACGCGGCGATGGTCCAGGTCGACGCCGACGGCCAGCACGAGCCGGCCGAGCTCGACGCCCTGATCGACGGACTGGACGAGGCCGACATCGTCGTCGGCAACCGCTTCCACCCCGGCTCCACGTACGACGTGCGGGGACCGCGCAAGTGGGCGATGCGGATGCTGTCCCGCGCCCTGTCGCCGCATGGCCGGGACGCCCGATCCAGGACACCACCTCGGGCTTCCGGTCGGCTGGTCCGCGGGCGATCGCGCTCTTCGCCGTCGAGTACCCGGCCGAGTACCTCGGCGACACCGTCGGCTCCCTCACCATCGCGATCCGTCACGGACTGGTGATCCGCGAGGCGCCGGTGACGATGTACTTCCGCGAGCACGGACGGCCGAGCAAGAACGCCCTCTGGTCGGCGCTGTACCTCGGCCGCGCGACTCTGGCGCTGCTGGTCACGACGCTGCAGGGCGGCGCCGCACCAGCGAAGGCGGGACGTGGCGTGAGCGCCAACGTGCTGGCCGCCGTTGCGGCGATCCTCGTCTTCGTCTTCATCCTGTGGCTGCTGCGGCGCGGGGTCCTGAAGGAGAAGTACGCCGTCCTGTGGCTCTTCGTCTCGGCCGGCGCGGCCTTCTTCGCCCTGGTCCCGGGCGCGGCCCGGCTGGCTCGCCGACCTCGTCGGCGTCGAGATCCCCGTCGAACCTGCTGTTCTTCGTCACCCTCGTCCTGCTCATCCTCGTCAGCGTCCAGCTGAGCTACGAGCTCAGCCGGCACGAGGCGCAAGATCCGCCGCCTGGCCGAGGAGTCGGCCCTGCTCGAGGAGCGGCTGCGCCGGCTCGAGGAGCAGGCCGGCGACGCCGAGCGGTGACCCGTGGCTGACTGCCCGGAGCCCGTCCTGCTCATCGCCTTCAACCGCCCCGACCTGCTCGCCGGCGTCATCGAGCAGGTCCGGCTGGTGCGACCCCCGCGGGTCTACCTCGCCGTCGACGGCCCGCGCCCGGACCGCCCGCAGGAGCGCGAGCAGGTGCGAGCGCTGCCAGGCCTTGGCCGACACGCTCGACTGGGGCTGCGACGGTCCACACGCTGTTCCGCGAGCGCAACCTCGGCTGCGGCAAGGGCGTCTCCGGCGCGATCACGTGGTTCTTCGAGCACGAGGAGCGCGGCATCATCCTCGAGGACGACATCCACGCCGACCCGTCCTTCTTCGGCTTCGCGTCCGAGCTGCTCGAGCGGTACCAGGACGACGAGCGGGTGTTCGCCATCTCGGGCACCAACTTCGTGCCGCCGGAGCACATCGGCCGCGGTGGGGCCTACCGGTTCTCGCGCGTGCCCGTGGTGTGGGGGTGGGCCACGTGGCGGCGCACCTGGGAGCGGTACGACTTCGACATCGCCGGCTGGCAGGAGCGGCTGCCGCTGCGGCGGGCCTGGCATGCCATGGGCGGCCGGACCGGGTCGCTGCGTCTTCTGGTCGGCCAACTTCGACATGATGGCGCGGCACGCGATCGACACCTGGGACCTGCAGCTCGTCTTCGCCAGCATGGCCGACGGCGCGCTACACGGCGACGCCCAACGTCAACCTCGTGGAGAACGTCGGCTTCCGCGACGACGCCACGCACACGCACGCGAACCCCGGAGTACCTGCGCACGGTCGAGAGCATCGCCCTGCCGACCGTCGCCCCGGCCGTGACCCTCGACGAGTCGCGCGGACCGCTGGCTCATGGCCCACGTGTACGGAGCGACTGTCGGCGGCCTGCTCGGCCAGGCGTGGCGCGGCGTGCGTCGCCTTCGTCCGTCTCCGCGGGGCTGACACGCCGGACCCTGTGCTCACGCTGGACGCCCTAGGATCGTCGACGACGGGGCACGGCGACCCGAGTGGGAGTGTGGACGTGAACGGCAAGCGTGCGCTCGTGACCGGAGGGGCGGGATTCATCGGCTCGCACCTGTGCGAGCGGCTGCTCGCCGACGGCTACGACGTCCTGTGCGTGGACAACTTCTACTCGTCGACGCGGCACAACGTCGAGCACCTGCGCGACAACCCGCGCTTCGAGGTCCTGCGCCACGACGTCACCTTCCCGCTGTACGTCGAGGTCGACGAGATCTACCACCTGGCCTGCCCCGCGTCGCCGATCCACTACCAGCGCGACCCGGTGCAGACGACGAAGACCGCCGTCCACGGATCGATCAACATGCTCGGGCTCGCCAAGCGCACGAGGCGCGAGGATCCTGCTGACGTCCACGTCCGAGGTGTACGGCGACCCGCAGGTCCATCCGCAGACCGAGGACTACTGGGGCAACGTCAATCCGATCGGCCCGCGGGCCTGCTACGACGAGGGCAAGCGAGCCGCCGAGACGCTGTTCTTCGACTACCGCCGCCAGCACGACCTGCCGATCAAGGTCGTCCGCATCTTCAACACGTACGGCCCGCGCATGCACCCGCACGACGGCCGCGTCGTGTCGAACTTCATCATGTCAGCGCCCTGCACGGCGAGCCGCTGACGGTGTACGGCGACGGCTCGCAGACCCGCTCGTTCTGCTACGTCGACGACCTCGTCGAGGGGCTCATCGCGCATGATGGCCTCGACCGCACGAGGTCACCGGACCGATCAACCTGGGCAACCCCGGCGAGTTCACGATGGAGGAGCTGGCCGACGAGGTCATTCGCATCGTCGGGGAGGATCCCGGACGGCGTGCGCCTGCCGCTCCCGCAGGACGACCCGGTGCGGCGCCAGCCGGACATCACCCGGGCCCGCACGATCCTGGACTGGGAACCGACGATTCCGCTGGCCGACGGCCTCGAGCGCACCGTCGAGTACTTCCGTTCGATCACCGACCGCTAGCGCTCAGGCGGGCTCGGCCGGCGGATTGATGCCGGTCAGCCGCGGCAGGCCGCGACGCTCGAGGCCGACGTCGATGCGCCCCCAGTAGTCCGTGCGCGACAGCTCGTGCGCGCGGACCGAGGCGGCCGCCTGGTCGCGCGCCAGCGCATCGCGGTCGGCCAGCCGATCGGCGATGAGGTCGGGCAGGGCCTCGACGGAGGGGAAGAACTGGTACTCGTTCGGCGCGAAGAAGTGCCGGCTGCGGTCCCCGTCGTCGGTCAGGCAGATGCAGCCGACCAGGGACGCCTCATGCACCCGGATCTTGTACTGCTCGTGCGGACCGCCGTTGGCGAGGGAGAAGTTGATCGTCAGCTCGCTGCGGGCGAGCCCGGCCATGTAGTCGAGGTAGGTGGGCTGGTTGGTGCGGCTCTCGTCGTACGTGTGGACGGCGTCGGTGCGGTGGGGGTTCTCCGCAACAGTGAGCCCGTGTGCGCGGATCCTGTCGAGCAGGTCGACGCGGTAGTCGTACAGGGCTCCGATGAACGACACGTCGTAGCTCTTGGGCAGGTCGCGCACGTACTCGTCGATCGCGGCCACCGACGCCTGTGACAGGGGCATCGTCATCGGGCCGACCTCGTACTGGCCGGGCCGCACGAATCCGGACATCGGCTCGCACAGCTCGGCGATCAGCAGGTTGCCGGTCAGCCGGCCCATCCGGTGCGCCCGGATGCGCAGCCATTCGTAGGCCGAGTCGTACATCATCCCGATCGTCGCTCCGGGCCAGTGGCGGCTCAGGACCGGCAGCACGATGTCCCAGTTCCACGATCCGGCCTGGTTCGGATCGGCCTCGACCTGGGCGATGAGGTGCGAGGCGCCGGTCTCGGCGACCGTGGTCAGCAGCCGTCGTTGCCAGTACGTCGGTCGGCTCCTCCTTGCCCACCCCGAAGAGGGTGACGCGGTCGGCACCGAGGGCTTCGACCGCCGACTGGTGCACCTCGAAGAAGTGGTTGCCTCCGGCCACGTGCCAGTTGTGCGCGTCCGGTCCGTGGTGCACGACGACGACGAGATGGACGTCGCCAGGAGGGCGGGTGCGGCCCAGTGGCAGTGACGAGGCGAAGCGGTCGAGGTCGCGGCGGGCGGTGCGGGTGTCCAGGCGGCGTCGCAGGAGCCACAGGTCGCGGTCGACGTGCGGGTACACCCGGCCCACGGCCATGCCGGCGCGCCCGAGCAGGGTGGGGCCGTCGTCGGCCATGTCAGATCCCCTCCCGGCCCATGACACGCGTGGTGAACCAGTGGCGGGTCAGCTGGGAGGTGTCGTAGACGGAGGCGCGCAGGCTCAGGCGCCGCGGCGTGATGAGGGCCTCGCGCTCGCCGCCGAGCAGGGAGTCGATGGCGGCCCGTGAGCGCAGGCGGCGCATCGTGGTGGCGGACACGCGACCGCCCGACCGCGTGATGAGGGTGTTCAGCGCCGCTCCGTAGCAGGAGCTCAGCACCGAGCGCCGGGTGCGCACGGTGATCGAGTCGTCCCCGGCGGAGAAGCGGGCCAGCACGTCGGGCAGGTGGGCGCCGACCCCGCCGTTGAAGACACCCCAGTAGGTGATGAGCAGGTCGGGCCCGATCGCGCGTCGCATGCAGGGGTCCGGCAGCACCTGCGCGAGGGCGTCGCGCGCGTCCTGCGTGCGCACGAGCGCGGCCCCGGGCGAGGACGTGAGGCCCGCCGGGAAGTGCAGCAGCTCGCTGGCGACGACGTCGGGTGTCAGGGTCGTCGGCCGGTCGAGGTACCGCTGAACCGAGCGCCCGTCCGGGTAGTCGACCGCGACGCGGCAGGTGACGACGCAGGCGCCGTTTCGCTCGGCCGACGCCAGCATGGGCTCGATCGCCCGCGGCATCAGCACGTCGTCGGACCAGACGATCTTGAGCCAGGGGGCGTCGGCGAGTGCGATCCCGCGCCGCCAGTTCTCGATCGGGCCGACGTTCGTCGTCCCAGCGGTGGTACACCAGGTCCGCGAAGGCGCCCCGGCGGGCCTCGACGACGGCCGCGGTGTCGTCGGTGCTGGCGTTGTCGACCACGATGACCTGGAGGTCGGAGGGGGCCAGCCCGGGCTCGTGGATGGAGTCGAGCGCGCGCGCCACGCCGATCGCCCGCATGTAGGTGGGGATGACGACACTCACCAGCGGCTTCCCGGGGGCGTCGCTCACCCCGCCATGCTATCGACCCGGGGTCGGCCGGATTCTCGCGACGAGGCCGTCGAGGGGCCGGCCCGGCGCCCACAGGCCCCGGTAGGCCTCGGCGGCCACGCGGGCGCGGGCGGTGTCGGCCCACTCGAGCGCCGCGCGGTGCCCGACGGGGCGAAGACCTCCGTCGGGCGCGGTGGAACTCCGCCAGCGCCGTGCGCCACCGCTGGCTGGACAGGCCCCCGACGGAGAAGACAGCCAGCGGGATGTCGAGCTCGATCGGCCGCTCCTGGGCTGCCAGGCGCAGGATGGACAGGTAGTCGGCGGCCACCGCGTAGGACAGGTCGAAGCCGCCCTGGTCACGCAGCGCCTCGGTGCGCACCACGACTCCCTGGTGGGCCGGGAAGCGCCCGCGGGCGAACAGCCGGGCGCGCTCGTCGTCGTACGACCACGCCGGCTCGGGCATGCGGCTGCCGTCGGCAGCGAGGAAGGCGACCTCGCCGATCGCCCACAGCTCGGAGGACTCGGCCAGGGCGCTGCAGACGGTCGACAGCACGGTCGGGCCGGCCAGCAGGTCCCCGGCGTTGAGGAAGTAGACGTAGGTGCCGCGCGCCTCGGCCAGAGCCGGCGTTCATGGCGGCGTACACGCCCTGCGGCCAGCTCCACGAGTACTCCAGGGGCAGTCCCGGGAACGTGGCGAGCAGGGCAGGTACGGCCTCGCGATCGTCGGACCCGTCGAGGACGACGACCTGGCCTGGCGGGGTGTCCTGCGCGGCCAGCGACGCCAGCGAGGCGGCGAGTCCCGCGGGGTCGTTGCGCACGACGGTGACGACGGTCAGCAGCACGCCGCCTGGCCGATCCATGCCACCTCCGCGGGCTCGGGACGTGCGTCGAGCAGTGCGAGACTATAGGGCGACCAGCCAGGGAGGAGCCCGCGTGACCGAGGTGTTCGTCGGGCTCGTCACGCATCCCCGTTCGCGCTTCAACGCCGACGGCGCGGCCACCGCGCAGGCGCGGGCGCTGACGTCGGCGCTCACGGCGACCGGTCGGCCAGCCGAGCTGCTCGTCAGCGACCGCGACGACTTCCGGGCCGAGGACTTCCCGCTGTCGCGTGCCGACCTCGCCCGTTCGGCTGCCTACGAGGCCGACCTGGAGTACCGCTGGCGGCGCTACCTGGCCGACGGCGGCGGCCGGCCGGCCCGCTCCCGCCTCGCCGACGAGGCGGTCCGCGTCGCGATGACGGCCAAGCGGGTGGCGCGGCGCCGATCGCGCAGCCGCGGTCCGGCTCCTCAACATCGACCTGTCCCACCTGCGGGTGATGGACGCGGCCGCCGCCGCGGAGGCGGCGTGGACGCTCGTGCTGGAGGACGACGCCCAGGCGGCGGACGTGGCGGCGTGCGCGGCCTCGCTCGCGGCGGTGATCGACTCGGTGGACGACACGCCCGTGCAGTTCGTGAACCTGTCCGAGTCGCTGCCGCTCGACCGGCTCGGCGTCGACGGGCTCCTGTCCGAGCCGGGGCTGGCCGGCTCGCCGGCCGGGCTCGTGGCGGCGCTGCGGCCGGTCACGAACACGGTGTGCGCCAACCTGTACCGCACGTCGTTCCTGACGGAGGTGGCCGCCGGCATCCGGGACCGCGGGCTGGTGCCGGTCGCACCGATCGACTGGCGCGTCAACGAGCAGATCATGCGGATGTGGCACGAAGGCGACGGCTGGACGCGCACTCGTGCGCCTGGACCAGGCCCGGGCTGTTCCTGCAGGGATCGATGCACGCCGCGAGCTAGCGCGGAGCAGCGCCCTCGACGCGCTCGGCGACGCCGGCCTCGACGAGTTGCTGCGCGATCGCGGCCACCTCGACCACCGTGAGGCCGGTGATCGCCGCGAGGTCCATCGTGTCGTTGGTGCCGTCGAGGTAGGCCAGGACGTTCATCATGTCGCGCACGCCCCGGCCGCTGGTGCGCGTGCTGGTCGTCGGGTACAGGCCGCGACGGCCCATCTGCGGCTCGCCGGGGACGGTGGCGCGCCACGTGTCCGTCAGCTCCATGACCCGGATCGCGTGGGCGAGCATGTCGAGCCCGCCCTGCAGCCCGGTCGGCGTGACGAGCGACAGGTCGTCCAGCGACGTGTGGTACTCGTCGTACTGGCCGTACTTCGAGCGCATGAGGGAGGCGACCGGCAGGTCGACTCCGGGGGCGCAGTACTGCCGCTCGTCGCTGCCGCGGTCGAGGAAGGTGTAGCGCCGGCAGTCCAGGCCCAGCTCGCGTGATCACCTGGTCCGAGACGCGATCGGCGCGGGTCGTGCCGTAGCGGGACGGCACGTAGGAGTAGCCGCCCTCGTCGCCGATGCACGTGATGACCCAGCCGGCCCGGACGTGCTGCTGGAGGTGCTCCAGGTGTCGGCTGAGGTACGTGAGCGAGCCGATCGTCTCGGGCAGGAAGAGGATCCGGTAGGTGTAGCGGTGCCGCGGCAGCGCCGCGATCCAGCGCGCGAGGGCGGTGGCCACCACGGGGCCGGAGAGCTCGTTGTTGGCCATCGAGGGATGGCAGACGTAGGTGGACAGCAGGACCTCGTCGGTGGTCTCGCCGGGCAGCACGAGCTCGCCGTACGTGAGGTGCCCGGGCCCGAGGTCGCTGTCGATGACGACGCGGAACGGGCCGGGGCCGAGCGCGTCCCGCTGCCGCTGCGTCAGGCAGAAGCCCCACGTGCGGCGGTAGTACGACGTGACGTAGGGGATGGCGTCGGGGAGCTCGGGCAGCGAGTGCAGGTGCGCGTCCAGCTCCTCGCGCGTGAGGACGACGTCGACCGGCTCGGAGTAGCCGACCAGGTGCAGGTTGCACGCCGCATGGTCGATGACCCGCGTGCCGTCGGCATCGGCGACGTAGGCGGACCGGACGTTCCACTCGTCGGGCACGGTCCAGTCGAAGGCGGGGGTGCCCGACGGGACCTCCACGCACGGTCAGCCCCGGCAGGAGGTCGGCCAGGTAGGCGAGCGTGGCGCGCACGCCGTCGCCGGTGAGGCTGCGGTCGAGGGGGAACAGGTCGGTGGCCCAGCGGTGGAGGTCCTCGCCGGTGTCCGAGGGTCCACCATCGAGGGTCGCAGCCATGGGCCGGAGCCTAGATCAGCGGCTTGCGGGCCTGCACGACGAACGCCGAGCACAGGAACAGCCCGCGCCATCCGGACGGCTCGTGCTCGAGCCGGATGGCCTCCTCGCGGAACGCCTCCGGCGCCTTCTCCGCCAGCCACGGCATGGCCGGGTGGTAGTGGTACCAGAGCAGCTCGATGTCCTCGAAGCCCAGCGCGTCGAAGAGCTCGGTCACCTCGAACGGGTTGTGGAACTTGGACAGGATGGCGTCGTACCCGACCTTGGTGTCGTCGTCGTAGTGCGTGTCGCGCACCGGCGGCCGCTGCATCTCCAGCCGCTCCCGCAGGAAGTCGCCCACGTGCGAGCGGATGTCGTCCGAGACGCCGTTCAGGAGGTCGTCCATGACGAACTCGTAGGTGTAGCGGTTGAAGCTGAACAGCGAGAAGAGCTTGTTGCGGAACTCGATGAAGGCGAGGCCGCCGGGGCGCAGCATCGTGCGCATGTTCAGCAGCGTCTGCTCGTCGTTGCGTGACGTGGGGCATCACGCCCATCGCCATCAGCGCGTCGTACTGGCCGTCGCGCAGGAGCTCGACGTAGGAGCTGGGATCCTGGACGTCGCCCCAGATGATGCGATCGGGGTCCTGGCCGATCTCGAGCATGCGCTCCTTGCTCTTGGCGACCATGGCCTCGCTGATGTCGAAGCCGGCGACCTCCATGCCGGCGCGCGCCAGCGTGGCCAGCGGCGTGCCCTCGCCGACGCCCACCTCGACCACGCGCTTGACCCCGTTGTCGACGAACGAGTTGAGCAGCAGCTGAAGCCGGAAGTAGTTGGCCGGGTACCCGCGGCTGAGGTCGCGCAGCCCGGTGCGCTCGTACTGCAGGTGGTTGGTGGCGGCCGTGGCGTCGTAGTAGTCGGCGACAGACATGGGGCTCCGTTCGTCGTGGTGTTCGACTCTATCGCCCGGGCATGCCCGTGCAAGCCCGGTCACGCCGTGCGCATTCCTCGCGCACCGGGCGGTAGCGTGCCGGTCATGCGAACGGACGAGGCTCGCGCGGGGCGCGCAGCGTGGGTGCCCTGGGCCCTCCTGGTGGCGGCAGTCGGATGGGCGGTCCTGCGAGTCGCCCCGGGCACGATCCCGGACGTGGCCGCTGCCGCTGCGCGCTCGGCCCAGTGGCCGCAGAAGGACCTCCCGGAGTTCTCCGCGTACGTCCGCACGAGTCCGGTCGGGCAGGTGGCCTACCAGCTGGGCGGTGCGCTCGGCACGTGGGAGTACGTCCTCATCCATGCGCTGGCGGCGGTCGCGTGCGTGGCGCTGCTCGCGTGGTGGCTGGCGCGGCAGGTGCCGGCCGACCGCCGCTGGACCGCCCGGCGCCTCGTCGTGCTGTCCCCGGTGGCCGCGGTGCTCCTCGTGTTCCTGGGGGCCTATGACCCGTTCACCGTCCTCGGCGTGGCCGCCCTGCTGTTCGCCTGGACGTCCGGGCGCCTCTGGGCGCTCCTTCTCGCCGGTGCCTACCTCGGGTTCCAGCACTTCGAGCAGGGCCTCATCGTCGTGACGGTCAGCACGATCGTCGCGCTGGCGATCGGACCGGCCCTGGGCGGGGGCCGGCGCACCCCCGCATGGGCGTACCTGGGCCTGCTGGCCGGCAAGCTGCTGCTGTCGCTCGCCCTGCTCGTGGCCACCGGCGATGCGGTCTCGGGCCGCGGCTCGTACGTGGTCTGGGAATGGGTCCGCCCGGCGGTCGTCTCGGGCCTGAACTTCGGACCGGTGCTCCTGCTGTCCCTCTTCGCCGGCGCGTGGGCCATCGTGGTCGCGGGCTTCCTGCGCAGCGGCACGCGCAGCCGCCTGCTGCTGGTCCTGGCGTTCGCGGTGTGCCTGGTGCCGACCGCCATCGCCGCCGACCACACCCGCATCTTCGTGCTGTGCTCGCTGCCCGGACTCATGATGCTCACGGCCCTGGTCCTCGCGGACCCGACGGTCAGCGCCCGCGAGGTCGTCCTCATCGAGGCGCTGGCCTGGATCGTGACGCCGCTGTTCGTGTGGCAGGCCTCGGAGGGCTTCGGCTACGTGCAGCACACCGGCGTGCTCGACCTGTACCAGATGTTCGCCCAGCAGGTATCGACCTGGACGGGGTGACGGTCAGGAGCGCGGTGGCCGTCAGAACGGCAGCGAGTACGGGGTGCGCAGGTCGGGCCAGTTGTGCTTGCGGAAGGCCGCCCAGTCCTTGCCGCGCTGCAGCAGTCCGGGCGTCGGGGTCTGCGGCACCGGGGTGAAGCCGGCGGTCGCGAGCAGGGTGTAGGCCGCCCTCAGGTCAGCCAGGTAGGGGCGGTAGAGCCCGTCGACGTGGTCCGCCGGCAGCCGGTAGAGGCCGACGAGGGCTGACGCATCGCCCTGCGTGCGCAGTCGGTGGAAGTGGTAGGTCGACGGCGTCAGCAGCCGCGAAGCGCGTGGCGTTCCAGGGCGCCTGCGTCCACTGCGGCTGCGAGAGCACGTGGACGGCTTCGCCGAAGCGCTCGGGCCAGTCGTCGAGGTACTTCTGGTCGCCGAACTTGCCGTCCTCCGCCCGGGCGTAGCACCACTCGATCACGCGGTCCTGCCACCACCGGCGGATGTCGGCGCTGCCGTCGCGCAGGAACGGCATGAACTGCACGCAGTAGATGCCGTACGACAGCGACTGCTCGAACTCCGGCGAGTAGGCGTGCTCGGTGATGAGGACGGCGGCGCCGGAGGCGTCGAGCTCCGCGAAGATGGGCGTCGGGTCGGCCACCAGCCACATGTCGGCGTCCACGTAGGTGGCGCGACATGGCCGACGGATCGCGGTCGAAGACGACGTCGGGAGTGAAGGGCGTCATCGTCCAGCAGTACTCGGCGCGGCTGCGGTCGGCCTTGACAGCGACGAGCGCCGGCGTCTCGACGTCGCGAAGGCTGACGGTCCGCAGGTGCGGAAGGCCGAGGTGGTCGAGCACGTCCTGCGTGCGGTCGTCCATGCAGAGCACCCACAGCACGTAGTCGCCACCGTGCCGCTCGAGGGAGCGGTGCAGGGCCAGTCCGTTCGGCAGGAAGCCCTGGTCGAAGAGCGTGACGTAGTGCTCGGTCACGGCGATCGGCAGGGAGTTGACCGCATCGATGACGACGGAGACGTCGTCGTCCGACAGCTGCGGGTGACAGGGGATCGACAGGCAGCTCGGCCGCGTGCCGGTCCGACGCGGCGAGGCCGGCGGGGTCGTGACGCGATGCCCGTGAGGGCCGGCTGGCGGTGCATCGGCACCGGGTAGTGCACGAGCGACGGCACGCCTCGGTCGCGCAGGTGCGCAGCGAGCTCGTCGCGCCGCGGGGTGATGACGACGAACTGGTGGTGCACGTGCTCGGACGGCGTGAGCGGGGCGTCGAGCACCCGGACGTCGGGGTGGGCCAGGCCGCTCGCGGTAGGCCGAGGCGACGGCGCGCCGCCGCTCGGTGAAGGCGGCGAGCCAGGGCAGGCGCGCGGCGAGGATGGCCGCCTGCATCTCGTCGAGGCGGCTGTTGAGCCCGGCCTCGACGTGCTCGTAGCGCTCCCGCTGGCCGTAGTTGCGCAGGCAGGCGGCTCGCTCGGCGAGCGCCGGGTCGTCGGTGACGAGGGCGCCGGCATCGCCGAGGGCGCCGAGGTTCTTGGTCGGGTAGAAGCTGTAGCCGCCGACCCGCCCGAAGGTCCCGGCGGCGCGGCCGTCCGAGACGGCGAGGTGGGACTGGGCGCAGTCCTCGACGAGCTCGATGCCGTGGTCGGCGCAGAAGGCCGCCCAGCGGGCGACGTCGCGCGCCTGGCCGTACAGGTGCACGAGCATCACCGCCCGCGTGCGCGGGCTCAGGCAGCGCTCGACGCTGTCCATCGACGAGCAGGCCGGTGCCGGGGTCGATGTCGGCCAGCACCGGCGTGGCGCCGGCGCGCAGGATCGCGAGGACGGTGGCGAACGCCGTCATGGGCGTCGTGATGACCTCGTCGCCCGGACCGATGTCCAGCACGCGCAGGGCGATCTCGAGGGCATCCAGTCCGTTCGCGACGCCCACCGCATGTCGGGTGCCGCTGGCCGGCGCCCACGCCTGCTCGAAGGCGGTGACCTCCGGCCCCAGGACGTAGTGGTGGGAGTCGATGACGCGCGCCGCGGCCTCCCGCATGCCTGCGCGCAGCTCGTCCGGCTCCTGCGCGAAGCCGGTCATCGCGATCACGGCTGGTCCCAGTACTGAGCCCCGTGCTCGCGGTAGTAGTCGAGCGTCGTGGCGAGCCCGTCGCGCAGGCTGGTCCGAGGGCTCCATCCGAGCTCCCGGCGCACGAGCGCGGTGTCGCCGTAGTAGTCGCCGATGTCGATGCGCTTGCGGTCCTCCGGGAACGGGACGAGGGCATACCCGGACCCCGGCACCAGCTCGGTCATCAGCTCCGCGAGCGCCCGCAGCGAGACGACCTCGTCGCTGCCGAGGTTGTAGACGTGGCCCTCGCGCCGCGGGGTCGGTCGCGGCGAGCAGCAGGGCGTCGACGCAGTCGTCCACGTAGTTGAAGTCGCGTCGCTGCTCGCCGTCGCCGAACACCGTGATGGTCTCGCCGGTCAGGGCCTGCCGGATCCAGACGCCGAGGAAGGTCTGCCGGGCGTCGCGCACGCGCATGCCCGGCCCGTAGGTGTTCGTCAGCCGCAGGGCGCAGGCGGGGATGCCGTAGACCTGCTGGTAGAGCAGGTGGTACCACTCGCCGGCGAGCTTGTTGATGCCGTTGACGTCGACGGGCCGGATCGGATGGCGCTCGTCGACGGGCAGGTAGTCCGGCCGGCCGTAGAGCTGGCGGGTGCTGGCGAAGACGACGCGGACGCGTCGGGTTCTCGGTGCGGCAGGCCTCGAGGATCGACAGCTGGGCGCCGGCGTTGATGTCGAGGTCGGTGTGCGGGTCGGTCATCGAGTCGAGGTGGCTGGTCTGGCCGGCCAGGTTGAACAGGAAGTCCTTGCCACGCAGCAGGGCGCGCATCGAGTGCGGGTCACGCACGTCGCTGATGTTCACGGAGATGCGATCGACGATGTCCGCGACGTTGACGGGCGTTGCCGCCGTACTCGGGGATGAGGCTGTCGACCACCGTCACCGACGCTCCGGCGGCGACGAGCCGGCGGGCCACATGGGACCCGATGAACCCGAGTCCGCCGGTGATGAGGACCTCGGCCCCCGCGAACGCAGGAATCGGCGCTACTCACCCGTCCGCCTCGTCCTCACGGAGCCGATCGTAACGTCCCCTAGGCTCGGTGCATGGCCTCGGAGGGCGCCCCGATCGCCCTGTTCGCGTTCCGCCGACCGGATCACCTGTCGGCATGCCTGGCGTCCCTGGCGGCCTGCGCGGAGGCTTCGTCGTCCGAGCTGGTCGTCTTCTGCGACGGCGCGCGGGGTCCGCAGGACGTCGAGGGCGTCGGCCGAGGTGCGGCGCCTCGCGCGCGCCGCCGAGGGCTTCGCCGCGGTCACGGTCGTCGAGCGTGACGAGAACCTCGGGCCTGGCGGGCTCGGTCATCCGCGGGGTCGGCGAGGTCCTGGCGTCGCGCCGAGCGCGTCATCGTGGTCGAGGACGACCTCGTGGTGTCACCGGACTTCCTGCGCTACCTCAACGAGGGCCTCGACCTGTACCGCGACGACGATGCCGTGGTCAGCATCCACGCGTACGTCTACGCCGTGCGCGAGCCGCTCCCGCAGTCGTTCTTCCTGCGCGGCGCCGACTGCTGGGGCTGGGCCACGTGGCGACGGGGCTGGGAGGTCTTCGATCCCGACGGTGCCCGGCTGCTGCGCGAGCTGGGCGAGTCCGGGCAGGAGCGCGCGTTCGACCTCGACGGCTCGTATCCGTATCGGGCGATGCTGGCCGACCAGGTGGCCGGCCGCAACGACTCCTGGGCCGTGCGCTGGTACGCGTCGGCGTTCCTCGCGGGCAAGCTGACGCTCTACCCGGGCGTCTCGCTGGTCGAGAACATCGGGCAGGACGGCAGCGGCACGCACTCGCTGGCGAGCGCGTCGCATGACGTGCGCGCTGCACGCATGGAGGCCCCGCTCGCCCGCATCGACGTGCGCGAGTCGCAGGAGGCGCGAGCGGCCGTGGCCCGGACGCTGGCGCCGCATCACGGCTCGCGATGGTCGCGGATGGTGGCGCGGGTGGGCCGGGGCGGTCGCGCGTGAGCGGCTCGCCGAGGTACCTGTGGTTCGCTCCGCACGCGGGCCTGTGGCCGTCCTTCCGCATGGAGCACCGGCTGGCCGATGCGCTCGCGCGCGCCGGCCGTGACGTGACGATGGTCCACTGCGACGGCGTCCTCGACTCCTACTGCCCGGTGATGTCGGCGGATCGCCTGAGCGTCACGTCCCCGCGATCGGCCAAGCGGCAGTCGCTGCACCGACTGCCGGCACAACGCGTCGATCACCGCCGAGCGCGGCTCCTATGGCGTGACCACGCTGGACGCCTACGTGACCCCGTCCGTGCGGTCCGCGGCCGCGACGCTGATGCGGGACGTGACCCCCGACACGTGGCAGGACGTGGAGGTCGACGGCCTGCCGGTGGGCCGGTACGCCGCCTACCTGTCGATGCTGCACCACAAGCTGCCCGACGTGACCTCGTCGGAGGCGGCCTGGGCGGAGTACCTGTCCGACCTGCGCAACGCCATGCACGTGGCGCTGGCCATGCCGGCGCTGCTCGACGACACCGAGCCCACGCATGCCGTGGTGTACAACCCGCTGTACCCGACGACGCGGATGTTCGCGGAGCAGGCCCTCCGGCGCGGGATCCAGCTGGTCGGCGTGCATGCCGGCTCGTTCATCCCGGCCCGGTACGAGACCGTCGGCATCTACCAGCACTTCTCGGCGAGCCAGACTCTCGTCGACTCCCCGACGATCCGCGAGTCCCTGGCGATCCCGTGCACGCCGGCGGAGGTCGGCGCCGTCGGGCGCCAGCTGCGCGAGCAGATCGCCGGGACGGACCCGTGGGTGTACTCGAGCGCCCCCCGGCGCGAGTCACCGCAGGCGCTGCGCGAGCGACTCGGCCTGCGCCCGGAGGCGCCGGTGGTCGTCGCGCTGCTGTCGAGCCCCGACGAGACGCGGTCCTCGATGCTCGTGGGCGTGGAGTACGAGCGTGACCCCGAGAGCGGCTACTCCGACATCTCGGAGTTCATCGGCTCGATCCGCCGGCTGGCGGAAGCACAGCCGCAGCTCGACGTCGTGCTGCGGCTGCACCCGCGTCTGACCCCCAACAAGCGGGAGTCGGTGTCGTCGCCGGACCTCGTGTCGATCCTCGCGGCGCTGGCGGACCTGCCGCCCAACGCGCACGTCAACTGCTCCGGGCGACGGCGTCAGCCTCTACGACCTCATCGGCATCGCGTCGGCCGCCCTGAACCAGTCATCGTCGTCCGGCCTGGAGTTCATGGCCCTGGGGCTGCCGGTGGTGAGCTACGACCCGGTGCGGCAGAACGCCTACCCGCCGGAGTTCGGTCCGCTGCGTCGCGCGCCATGACGATGCCGCCCTGGCGGAGGCGGTGCTCGACGCGGTGGCCTCGGGCGCCAGCGTCGAGGACTCGGTGCGGGTCTTCCGGTGGTACGCGACCGTGCACCTGCGCGACCTGCTGCACCTGTCCGACCTCGTGGGCGGGCGGGGCGGCCCGCCGTCGCCCGTTCCGGCCACCGCGCCCGTGGGGCTCGGCGGGGGCGCTGCGGCCTCGGCCATCCGTCGGGTCGTGCCGGAGTCGATCCGCGAGCGGGGCGCTCGCAGCGTGGCCCGCCGTTCCCGGGCCGCCACGATCCCGCGACCCTCCGAGGAGGCCGGCTGGCGGGACGAGTGGCTGCTGCGGCTGGACGCGACCCGGGGATCCGATCCGGTGTGGACGCCGCCGATCATCGTGCGCGGCGAGCCGGATCCCGCGAGCGAGATCGAGCGCATCGGGGCAGCCGTGGCCGACGCTGCGCGCCTTGCTCGGCTTCCCGCCAGCGGGGACTAGCCGAGCATCGCGTCCGTGAGCGGCGTGCCGGCGGCGACGTCGACCGCGAAGACGCCGCCGAGCACCTCGGGCAGGCGCACGGGGGGCATGCCGTCGGCCGGCCGGATCGAGCGCACGTTGTCGGGCGTGATGCGGTCGCCGGCCCGGACGTCGGCGACGACGAACAGCGAGCGGGAGTGACGGCGGCTCGCGGCCGCGCGCGGGGTGAGCTCGTAGGTGGCCTCGCCGAGGGCGACCTCGGCCTCGCGCACCCGCGCGACGAGGTCGGCGAACTCGACAGCGTCGGTGGAGAAGGACGAGTCGAGCCCGCCGAGGCCGCGGTCGACGATCAGGTGCCGCTCGATCATGCAGGCGCCCATCGCCACGGCGACGAGCGAGGCGGTGACCGTCATGGTGTGGTCGGAGATGCCCGCCAGGACGCCGAACCGCTCGGGGATGTCGGCCACCGTGCGCAGGTTGAGCTCCTCGAACGGTGCCGGGTAGGAGGACGTGCACTTGAGCACGACGAGATCCTCGTTGCCGGCCTCACGGCAGGCGGCCAGGGCGGCGGCGACGTCGGGCTCGCGCGCGATCCCCGTCGACAGGATCACCGGCACGCCCTGCTCGGCCATCAGTCGGACGAGCGGGATGTCGACGATCTCGAAGCGAGGCCACCTTGAACGCCGGGACGCCGAGGTCGGCGAGGAAGGTGACGGCCGTGGGGTCGAACGGGGACGAGAAGGCCTCCATGCCGAGCGACTGCGCGTAGTCGAACAGCTCGGCGTGCCACTCCCAGGGCGTCTGCCCCTCCTCGTACAGGTCGTACAGCGTGCGGCCGTCCCACACCGTCCCGTCGGTGATCTGGAACGGGAGCCGCCGTGCTGTTGAACGTGATCGTGTCCGGGCGGTAGGTCTGCAGCTTGATGGCGTCCGCCCCGGCCTCGGCGGCGGCGGCGATCGTCTCGCGCGCCAGCTGCAGGCTCTGGTTGTGGTTGGCGGAGACCTCCGCGATGACGAAGACGGGGTGGCCGGGGCCGACCGTCCGGCTGCCGATCGTGATGCTGCGCACGGTGCGAGCCTAGCCTCCGGTCCCGGACGCGAGGCCCAGCAGGATCGGGACATCGGTGACGGTGGCGACGTGCTCCTCCGCGTCGAAGCCGTCCGCGGCCGGTGCGTCGGCGCAGCGACCGGTGTGCACCCGGACGGTTCGCGCGCCCATTGCCCGCAGGTTCACGAAGTCCTTGCTCGGGTCGTCGGCCACGTAGGTCAGGTCCGCCCATCGGCACCCCTCGCGGGTGCGGATGAGGTCGAAGCAGAACAGCGACGGCTTGCGCGGCCTCGGGTCCGTACGACCACGTGCGGTAGGTCTCGACGAAGTAGGGGGCGAGGCCGAGTGCGGCGATCTTGCGGGCCTGCACGTCCGGATCGCCGTCGGTGACGAGGTACAGGCCGCGCGGCGCGAGTTCCTCGAGCATCGCGCGCACGTCCGGGTGCAGGGCGATGTCCGGCTCGTGGGTGCGGTAGGTCTCGACGCATGCGGCGACGAGCGCGGGATCGTCGGCATCGTGCTCGGCCAGGACCACGTCGAACACCCGGCCCCGGCCCTGCTCGCGCAGGACCGCCCGCATCCGGTCGTGCAGCACGGTGGCGCTGATGCCGAGCCGGGACTCCAGCATCGCGGCCACCGCTCCGAAGCCGGAGTCGACGAACGTGGACTCGTCGTAGAGGGTGTCGTCGAGGTCAAAGACGAGGGGCATCGATCACGTCCTGCGCGGTGCGCACGAGGCGCAGGGGACCGTCGTGCGGCTCGAACGGCAGCGCGGCCGGATCCTCGCCGCGGGCCTCGAGGGCGAACCACGCCAGCGAGCGCAGTCCAGCGGCGAGGGAGAGGGTCGACGCGCCGCCCAGGCGCGCGTTGCACTCGACGACGACGGCGCCCGCGGGTGAGGCGATCACCTGCACGAGCGCGTGCCCGCTGACGTCGAGGCAGGCGAGCACGTCGCGCACGAGGTCGGCGTAGGGCGACGGATCGACGGTCGTGCTCACCGCGGACTCCCCGCCGATGACGAGGTCGCGGGTGCGGGCCACGAGGCCGAGCAGCCGGCCGTCGCGCGTGCGGTACGCGTCGATGCTGAGCTCGGGTCCGGGCACGAACGGCTGGAAGCACGGCTCCGCCAGCGCTTCGGCCACCGCGGCCGCCGTCTCGGCGTCGACGTCGAGAGCCGTGCCGATGCGCTCCGGCCCCGCGGCGCTCCTTGACCACGCGGCCGGCAGCGCCGAGGAGCGGGGTCGAACGGGTCGAGGGAGGTCGGGATCGCGGGCAGCCCGGCGTCGAGCAGCGTTCGGCGAACGCGACCTTGTCGGAGCAGGCGCGCACCGCGGCCGGTCCGGCGACCATGGCCTGCACGCCCCGTGCGGCGAGGACGTCGCGGTGGTCGGCGTAGAACGCGACGTCGGCGTCGCGATGTCGGCACGAGCACGTCGAAGCCCTGCTCCACCACCTCCGCGAGCACTCGTTCGGGCGTCGGAGTCGATCCGCGGCATCGCCCAGAAGTCGGGCCACGCGTAGGCGGCCAGGGCGGTCGGATCGGCGTCGGCCGCCACGACGAGCACGGCGTCGGGACCGCCCACGGAGTCGAGCTGCCCGCGGATGGCCCGCAGGAGCGGCAGCTTGCGGCTGGCGCTGGTGACAAGGGCCTTCACTGCGCTCCCTGGCGTCGGGCGGACCGGCGGGACTGCGGGCGTGCACGGGTAGTCTATGACCGCATCGCCTGACTACCTGCGAGGAGAACCCGTGACGAGCATCAGCCGGTGCCGGGTGTGCCGCACCGACCGACTCGCCGAGATCCTCGACTTCGGCGACCTCGTCCTCACCGGGGTCTTCCCCGGCCACCGCCGAGGAGTCGGTGCCCTCCGGTCGGGTCCGCCTCATGCTGTGCCAGGAGTGCGGGCTCGTGCAGCTGGGCGACACCTTCCCGCCCGAGGAGATGTACGGCGACAACTACGGCTACCGCAGCGGCCTGAACGCGTCGATGGTCAGCCACCTCGAGCGGATCGTGCACCGCCTCGAGTCGCGCGTCGGCCTGCAGCCGGGCGACACGCGTCCTCGACATCGGCGCCAACGACGGCACCCTGCTGCGCTCGTACCGGACCGAGGGCCTGAAGCGGATCGGCATCGATCCGACGATCGCGAAGTTCCGCGAGTACTACCCCGACGACATCACCGCCGTCGACGACTTCTTCAGCGCCGGCGGCCTACCAGCGCGTGGCGGACGGCCCGGCCACGCGTCGTCACCTCCATCGCCATGTTCTACGACCTCGAGGATCCGGTCGCCTTCGCCCGCGACATCGCGATCGGTGCTCGACCGACGACGGCGTCTGGTACTTCGAGCAGAGCTACATGCCGTGGATGCTGCGCAGCGGCGCCTACGACACGATCTGCCACGAGCACCTCGAGTACTACTCGCTGACGACGATCAAGCGCATCCTCGACGACGCCGGGCCTGCACCTCATCGATGCCGCCACGAACGCCGTCAACGGCGGGTCCATCTCGGTCGGCGGCCGTCGCGCCAGCCCCGGCGACGGCCCGTCGGTCTACGCCCAGTGGCTGCTCGAGCAGGAGGACGCAACGACCGCGTCCACAGCCCGGAGGCGTGGGTCGAGTTCCGGCAGAAGGTCATGGCCCGGCAGAAGGACCTGCACTCGCTGCTCACCCGGCTGCGTCGACAGCGGGGCCACGGTCATGGCACTCGGGGCGTCGACCAAGGGCAACGTCCTGTGCTGACGACGCCGGTCACGCACCGATCTCGTCTCGCAAGGTCGGCGACGTCAACCCGTACAAGTTCGGCCGTTTCCTGCCGGGCATCGGGCATCCCGATCGTGTCCGAGGCGGACGTCCTGGCCGAGCAGCCCGACTACCTGCTCATCCTGCCGTGGCACTTCCGCGAGACGTTCATGTAGTCGCTGGCGCCGTACCTGGCCCGCGGCGGTCGCCTGATCTTCCCGCTGCCGGACCTCGAGGTCGTCGGCTACTGGAGTGCCCGAGCCGCCTCGGGCTGGTCGATGCTCAAGCCGTACGGCGCCCGACCTGCCCGGCTGCGGTCCGCTTCGTCCGATCGTACGAACGCACCTCAGGACGACATCCCGCTCGTCGTCGTCGTCCGCCGCGACGACCTCGGGACACTCCGCGGACGCTGGGACGGGCCACGAGTTCGTGGTCGAGGAGGAGTTCGTCGACATCTGGTCGATCGGACGATCCACGGCAACAGCGCCGGGTACATGAACCGGCCGATCAGTCAAGCTCGCGTTCGCGGAGCTCGGACGGCGGACACCGTACCCGTGCGCGGCTCCGACGCGTGCTCGTGCGGCCGTTCGGCCGGCGACTTCATGGCCGACCCGGCCGCCCCCTTCACCTTCCTCACCGAGGACGCCGAGCTGCAGGTCGAGCCTCAGTACTACCGCGAGTACTGGGCGGATCGAGACCGCATGCTGGTCGGGCTGCGGGAGTACCTCGGGCTTCCGGGTCACCCGTATGCGACGTGCCACAACATGGCGGTCATCTCGCGGGGTCGTGCTCGCCTCGCTGCGGGCGTTCCTGGCCGAGCGGGGCTGCCTACGCCGACGCACGAGTCGCCTGGTCACCGTACACTTCTGGCTCGAGCGCCAGGGCGGGATCGCCACGGTCGTGCTGCGGGAGCCGATCTTCAAGATGCTCGACACCGTCGAGCCAGCACCTGGAGTACGTCCTCAAGGGCGTCACCATCGACGACATCGCCCGCGGCTACGTCGGACTCATCGTCAACTCGGACGACTCCAGGCAGTTCGGCCTCGTCGACTGCGACGAGCCGCGGTACTCGCGCGCTCGGTCAGTACCTGAACCACCGTGAGCTGGGGCGGGCATTCGCGCTGCGCTGCACGCGCAAGGCACCGCGGGTGCAGCGCTGGCTGGGGCTCAGTCGCCGAGGATGAGCCCGTGGGCGAGGGACGTGACCCATCGCCCGTCGAGCAGGTGGTGCTCGCGCAGCGTTCCCTCCAGCACGAAGCCGTGCTGCTCGAGGATCGGGATGAGGGTCGTGCGGACCTCGTACGTCTCCGTCGTCAGCTTGTGCAGGCGGAGCACGTCGCGCGCCAGCGGCAGCAGCAGGTCGAGGTAGGCGCGCCAGTCGGCGGCGAACGTGGCCTCGTCGAGACGGGCGGTGTCGGTGAGGAAGGAGACCTCGCCGCGCCGGTCCGACCACGACAGGTGCACGACGCCGCCGTAGCCGACGAGCGCGTCGTCCTCGGTCATGGCGACCAGCACCTGGCGGTGGCCGCTCCGCGTCCATCTGCGGCGCGACGACGTCGAGGTAGTAGCGGTCCTGGTCCGCGGCGGACAGGGGCCGGCCTGCCGCAGGACGTCGATCTGGTCGTTGCGCCACTGCCGGATCGGCTCGCGGTCGTCCCAGCGCAGCGGGCGCAGGGCGTACCGCCCGGCTGCGCAGCCAGTCCGGCGGCGCAGGCAGTAGGCCGGCGGCCAGGTCACCCGAGCTCCTCGAGGATCGCCGGCGAGCGTGCGCGACCACGGTGTCCTGCTCCGCGTCGGTCAGCTCGGGGTACATCGGCAGGCTGATCAGCCCGGCGTAGACCTCGTCGCACACCGGGAAGCCCCCGGCGGGCAGCGGCGATGTCGGCGCTGACCGTGTGGTGGTGCACGGGACGTAGTGCACCTGCACGCCGATGCCCTCCTCGCGCAGCCGCCGGAACACCGTGCTGCGCTCGGGGACCCGGACGGCGAACAGGTGGTAGCCGTGCCGGTAGCCCGGCCGGGCGGCCGGCGGCAGCGTGACCGGCAGGTCCGCGAGCAGGCTTCGGTAGCGCGTCGGCGAGCTCGTTGCGGCGCGTCGATGAAGCCAGTCGAGGCGGCGCATCTGCGACGACGCCCGAGGGCGGACTGCAGGTCGGTCAGCCGGTAGTTGTAGCCGACCTCGACGGCGTCGTAGACCCACGCGTCGGCGTGCGGCGTGCGGTCGATCCCGTGGCGAGCGGAACCGGCGCAGGCGCGCGGCGAGCTCGGCGTCGTTGGTCGTGACCATGCCGCCCTCGGCCGTGGTGATCGGCTTGACCGGGTGGAACGAGAAGACGCGTCATGTCGCTGTGCGCGCAGTTGCCGACCGGACCGTCCGGCGTCATGGCGCCGAGGGCGTGCGAGGCGTCCTCGATGACGACGCGGGGCCGGTGCGGGAGCGCGGCCGAGGTCGACGGGCAGGCCGGCGTAGTGCACGGCGACGAGCGCGTCGACGCTCGCGTCGACCGCGCGAGGCGTCGAGGTTCCAGGTGGTCGGGTCGATGTCGATCAGGGCGGGGCGTGGCGCCGACGTACCGGGCGCAGTTGGCGCTGGCCATGAAGGTGAGCGGACGTGGTGTGCACGATGTCGCCCGGACCGAGCCCGGCCGCGAAGGCACGCGCCGTGCAGGCGCCGACGGTGGCCGAGTTGAAGGCGACGGCATGCGCCGCCCCGGTGTACTCGGCGACCCGGCGCTCGAACTCCTCGACGGCCGGGCCGTCGGTGAGCCAGTCGCCGCGCAGCACGCGGCTGACGGCCTCGACGTCCTCGTCGCTGATGCGACTGACGGCCGTACGGGATCACGTCACGCCTCGGCGATGAGGGCGCGCAGGTCGCTCGGGCGTCAGCCACAGGTCGTTGGTGTCCGACCGGTAGGAGAAGCCCTGCGGCACCGGCTCGCCCGCGGGCTCGGTGAACCACCACTCCTGCACGGTCGGCTTGACCACGTAGCGGTCGTCCTGACGGATCGTCCGGTAGCTGTCGTCCGCGGAGATCATCTCCTCGTGCAGCTTCTCGCCGGGGCGGATGCCGATCTCGACGGTCTCGCTAGCCGGGCGCCATCGCCTCGATGAGGTCGGTGATCCGCATGCTGGGGATGCGCGGGACGTACAGCTCGCCGCCCTGCATGCGGTCGAAGGAGTCGACGACGAACTGCACGGCCTGCGGCAGCGTGATCCAGAAGCGCGTCATGCGCGCGGTCGGTGATGGGCAGCGGCTTGCCCTCGGCGGCGAGCTGCCGGAAGAACGGGATGACCGAGCCGCGGCTGCCCATGACGTTGCCGTAGCGCACGACGGCGAAGTCGGCGCCGCTCGCCGTCGCTGTAGTTGTTGCCCGCGATGAAGAGCTTGTCGGCGGTGAGCTTGGTCGCGCCGTAGAGGTTGATCGGGCGACGACGCCTTGTCGGTCGACAGCGCCACGACCTTCTTGACGCCGGCGTCGATGGCGGCGTCGATGACGTTCTGGCTGCCGAGGACGTTGGTCTTGACGTACTCGAACGGGTTGTACTCCGCCGTGTCGACCTGCTTCAGGGCCGCCGCGTGGACGACGTAGTCGACGCCGTGGAAGGCGCGCATGAGGCGGTCGCGGTCGCGGATGTCGCCGATGAACCAGCGCAGCCGGCTGTCGGCGAAGTCCTTCTTCATCTCGGACTGCTTGAGCTCGTCGCGCGAGAGGATCGCGATGCGGCGCGGGTTCGAGGTGGTCGAGCGCGTGCCGGATGAAGGCCTTGCCGAAGGAGCCCGTCCCCCCGGTGATCAGGATCGACGAGTTCTCGAGCTCGCTCATGCAGGGTCCTTTGCTAGGCGTCTCCGGCTGGTCGGCACCGAGCAGACTATCCGAGGCGGGCCGTCGGCGGATGAGCGGGTGCAGGAGCCTCGGCCCGCGCCCAGTCGTCCTCGGTGTCGAGGTCGATGGCCCGCCAGGCCGGCAGTTCGTAGCCCGAGCGCATGCGTGAGGACCGGTGTGCGGCCGAGCCACGCATCGAGCGCGTGCCCCACACGAACTGGCCGGCGTCGTGCCAGCGCGGCTCGAGGTCCTGGGTGCGGGTCTGCGCGGTGGCCGGGGTCGACCATCGCGAGCGCGCCGGCGTCGTCGCGCGCGAGGGCCCGCTGGACCGGGTGGCCGTACCGGACGACGCCGACGACGTAGGGGCGGGCGTCCTGCCCGGCCAGCAGCGCCCAGGCGTCGCGCAGGTCGCCGGGCAGCAGCCCGACGGCGGTCGGGTAGACGCAGCAGGCCGACCGCGGCGTCGGGCGCCGAGCCCAGCCGCTCGAGGGCGTCGGCGACCACGGGGACCAGCGGGGCGTGGTCGTCGCTGAGGCTCGGCGCCGCGCACGAACGGCACCTCGGCGCCGGCCGCGCGGGCCGCCGTCGGCGATCTCGTCGTCGTCGGTGGTGACGACGACCTGGTCGAAGAGCCCGGCTCGCCAGGCACGTGTCGACGGCCCAGGCCACGAGGGGTCGGCCGTCGAGGATCCGGATGTTCTTGCGCGGGACGCGCTTCGAGCCGCCACGGGCCGGGATCACGGCCACGCGTGCTCCGGCGTCGATGGTCACGAACGATACTCTAGGCGTCGTCGGGCGCTGGTTCGGTCGCCCTGGATGCGGGAGTCGTATGGCGCCGGAGCAGGCAACCGAGGCGGAGCTGCGGGGGTTCAACCCCGCGCCCGCAGCACCGGCTCTGGCGCGACGGCATCCTCCCGCGCATCCGTGCTCCCGCTGTACTGGCTGGCCTGGCTCCTGCTCGCTGCCCGCCTGGCTGCTGGGCACCCCGCCGCGCCGGCGCCGTCGCAGGCAGCCGACGCGCCTGGTCGCGTCGAGTCCGGCCGCATCGGCTGGACGCAGGTGTTCTTCGAGGAGCTGATCGGCTCGGCGCGAGGACTACGTCGGGGCGGACCGCGTGGCGCAGCAGGTCATCGACCGCGACCTGCCGTACCTGCCGCAGTTCCGCGCGAACCAGCGGCGCGACGACCCGACGCATCTCGTGCTCGACGTCCGCACGCCGGGCCAGCGGTGGCGCCGGTCGCTGGTGCGAGGCCTTCGCGGTCTCGTGGCACCTGCTGCCTGTCCGGGCGCACGCCGGTGGTGGTCCTCACCGACGCCTTCTACCGGCGGCAGCGGTGGCACGCGGCCTGCCTGACGGCATTCTCGGGCGTCGTGCTCACCTTCGCGCCGGCGTCGGTGCTGCGGCCGATCTTCCCGCACCGCCGCGATCATCGGACCGCTGCCGATGCCGATCTCCGTGGCTCGCCTCGACGTGGCTCGAGGAGCAGGCGGCCGCCACGGCGCCCACGCGGCGACGTGCGTGCAGTTCATCGGGAACGTCTACTCCCCGCGCAGCGACTTCCTCGACGCGGTGGCGCGCAGCGACTGGCGCCGTCGCGGGATCACCCTGCCAGGTCAACGGCGACAAGTGGGGCACCTCCAACGAGGCGTACTGGCGCACGCTCGTCGCGGCGGACGTCGTCGTGACGACCTGCATGCAGGGTCCCGACCGGCCCTTCATGGACTGGATCTGGGAGCAGCAGCTGGTGTTCCGCTACAACGAGACGCTGGCCGCCGGCGCCGCACTCGTGGCGTCGAAGGTCGAGGGGTCGGACCGGTTCTTCCGCGCCGGGCACGCGACTTCCTGGAGTTCGTGTCGGTCGACGAGGCGGTGGCGGCGATCGAGTCGCTCGTGCGCGATCCGGCGCGACGCGCGCGAGGTGGCGTCGGCCGGTCATGCGACGTCGTGCGGCCCTCATCCGCGACAGCGCCTTCTGGATCGAGGCCGACGCCGCCTGGCGCACCGCATGGTCGTCGGCTAGCCGAGGTCGACGAGTCCGCAGGGCCGGACGCGGCCGCCCACCGTCCGCCGCGGCCCGCAGGCGCGTCGAGGGCTCGCCCGCACGATGACCGGTCATAGGCACGATAGCCGATGGCCCGGGCGAGCTCGGGCCGGTGACGTAGCGGGCCAGGGCGGCGGATCGTCGGAGTCCAGCGACGAGCAGGCCGTCGCCGCGCGAGTAGTTGGAGTTCAGGACGATCGCCGACGTAGCCGCGCGCCACGTCGTCCGCGCCGACGCCGCGCAGGACGTAGTCGAGGTACTGCGTCGGGTTGTGGAACGTCTTGATGACCGGCTCGCGCATCGACGATGGGGATGGTCCGGTCCTTCTGCAGCCACATGCTGTACCAGGTCGGCTCGTAGGGCGCGATGGCCAGCGCGTCGACGTAGTCCCAGCCGCGCGGCGCGAGGAACCGCTCGACGGAAGGCGCGCAGGACGGTCGCCGAGAAGACGGCGTGACCGTGCACGGTGCAGCAGGCGGTCCGATCGACAGCCCGATCTCCTGCTGGATGCTGACGGAGCCTGCGCTCGCGGACCGGCCCAGTGCTCGGCGTAGTAGTCGGGCTCGACGCGCAGCTCGGCGTCCTCGCTCAGGAACGTGTACGGCGTGGTGGCGTCGGCCATGAAGTCGGACACGTGGAAGTCGCGGACGAACTCGGCGTCGGAGTCCAGGCACAGGTAGTTGTCGGCGAGTCCGGACTCCCAGAAGCAGAGCTTGACGATCTCCTGGTTGATGTAGCCGGGCGAGAAGCCCGGCCACGGGCCGTCGGTCAGGTGCTCGGCGAACGTCCTCCTCGCGCATCAGCGCGACGTGCTCGCGCACGAGCGGCTCGAACGCCGGCAGGTCGGCCTCGGGCACGACGAGGTAGAGCGGCACGGCGTCGACGTTGTGGCGGGCGAACGAGTCGAGCAGGCGCGCGACGTAGCGCAGGTCGGGCGCGTAGCTCTTGACGAGGATGGCGAAGCGGCGTCATGCCGGATCCCGGGTCAGGAGCATCCCCTGCCAGGCGAACTCGATGCCGCCCGACGTGCGGCCCGTCCGGCTCGATCCCGGGGAATCGGCCGACCAGCTCCCACCCGGGCAGCGTCGGCGAGCAGCAGGTCGCGGGACAGCAGCCACGCGGGGTAGCTGGCCGCGTAGATCTCCGCGGGCACGTGCTGGACGATCGGGCAGGTCGGTGGCGAGCGTCGTCATGGGCGTGCGGTCGATGACGACGGTGTCGACACCGCTGGCGAGCGACCGTCCGCAGGACGTCGTGCGGATCGGGCAGGTACTGCAGCACGCTCGACAGCAGGGCGACCGTCGGGGCGCAGCGCGCTGCAGCACTCGTCGATCGTCTCGAAGAAGCGCAGCCGCTCGTCCTCGTAGGCGTCGGCCGGCCGCGACGAAGGCGGGCTGCTCGACGACGCCCCAGGCGACGTCGATGCCGCCCAGCAGCGGTCGACAGCTGGCGTAGGCTCGAGCCGAGCGAGCCGCCGAAGTCGAGGACCCGCAGGCGACCCGCCGTCGAGGGCGGCGCGCCACAGCAGGGCCGCCGGCGACCGGCCAGCGCTGCTCGATGCGATCGAAGGTGACGCCGTCGCGCTCCATGGCGGCCCGCCCGGCGACGACCTCGTCGGTGGCGCGCCGCACCTGGTCGAGGATCGCCGCCTCGGAGTAGGCGCCCGCCGCCGCGCTCGCGGCCGCCCACGAGTCGTAGCCGTCGGTGAAGCGCAGCGCGCCCCGGCGCGCGCTCGGCCATGCGCCCGCGTGAGGGCCGGCGGCATGAGGTCGCGGGCGAGCCGGCGGGCGCGGGAGGTCATGCCGGCCCGTCTACGGGGCGACGTCGGTCGGGACGGCGGGGTAGCGGTCCATGAGCGACTGCAGGCTCTCGATGCCCACGACCTGGCTGTCGTCGTCGAGCAGGATGAGCGTGCGGCTGCGCGCCTCGGGGGTCATCTGCGCGAAGTACGGCTGGTAGTGGTCCCACTGCGACTCGTTCGACAGCCACTCGTCGAGCGTCCACGACACGATGCCCGGCCGCCGGCCCGTTCTGTCCGGCGACGCCGGTGAGCAGGCGCGTGCACGAGTAGGCGCGCTGCCCGTCGGTGCAGGACGCTCGGCCGCTCGGCTCCCTGAGGCAGGTAGATGCAGCCGATCGGGTTGCTCGTGAGCGGCTGGTCGGCCGTCGGGCGCACCTCGGCCGGCCACCAGTAGGGCTGCGGGTCGCCGCTCGTGGTCGGCCACAGGTTGGGCTTGAACTGCAGCAGGGCCCGCGGCAGGAAGGTGTCGAGCACGAGGAGCATCACGACGCCGCCCAGGGCGAACCAGCGCAGCGCCGTCATGCGGCGCTCGCCCCGGTCGAGCGCGAGCATGCCCACGGGCAGCGTCGCGGCGAGGGCGGGGATGGCCACCGCGAAGGTGAGCTTGTTGGAGGCGTAGCCCGGGCCCCTTGCCGACCGCCCAGAAGTCCGCCAGCGTCACGAGGATCGCGTAGCCGACGAGGATGGCGATGGGCGCGAAGCGCAGGACGTACCGGCGCCCGCCACCGTCGCGCAGGACGAGCAGGGCGCCGAGGACCGAGAGCACGGTGAGCGCGCCGAACAGGGCGGTGACGATCTCCGTGCCGCCGGGCTCGGAGAACAGCGGCAGCGACGGCACGCACGATCGCCATCGACGCCCTTGGCCGCGCCGATCACGGCGGACGGCCGTCGCCGCGCCGTCGATGCCCAGCGAGTACGGAGATGCTGCTGCGCAGGAAGTCCCACATGAGGATGCCGCAGGACGACCGCTCCGCCGATGAGGAGCCACGACTCGCGGGTGCGCTGGCGTCGCACGACCCCCGCGACGCCGAGCGCGATCAGGCCGAGCAGCAGCACGAGTGCGACGACGTTGAGCGGGAACCACACCTCGGCCGTCGTGATGACGGCGATCGTGGTGAGCAGCAGCGCGCCCTGAGCCCGGCGCCAGGTGAGGAACGCCGACACCCACAGGGTGAGCACGAGCAGCGTGAACTGCAGCGTGAGGTGGCCGTAGTTGAGCAGCAGGGTCACGGCGGTGACGAGCACGGCGACGCCGAGCAGCAGGAGGGGCCACGGCACCGGCTGCGGCCGCTGCGCGGCGGTCCGGCGGATCCGCGCCTCGATCAGCGGGCTCAGCGCGAAGGGTGCGAGCACGATGAGCAGCATCTCGCCGAGGATCGGGGTGCCGGCCGAGACGGCCACCTCGTTGAGGCCGCCGTACAGCAGTTCCGAGGTCGCTGCGATCAGCGTCGCGGCGAGGGTGAGCAGCAGGAGCAGCGGGCCGCCCACGTTCGCCCACGCGTCGACGGGCGCCCCCGAGGCGAGCTCGGCGGCGGCGTTGAGCCACTTGGCGTTGTCCTCCGCGCTGGACCGCGAGATGAGGTAGCCGACGGCGGTCAGGGGCCCGGGGGCACCGGGCGCCAGCATGCGCGTGACGAGCAGCAGCACGGCGACCGGCCGCGCTGCTGCCCAGGACGAGCAGGGCGCTGGTCCGGCTCATGGCGCGCACGGGGGACCTGCGCCGACCCAGGACGGCCACGGCGAGGATCGACGGCGAAGGTCACCAGGAGCCACACCTGCAGACCGTGCGCAGCGTCGCGTCGAGGCCGGAGATGCCGGCGAACTGCAGGATGACCCCGGACAGCCCGACGCCGGCGGCGATCAGGATCGCGGCGGCGGCGGCGGAGCGCAGGACGACGAGCGTCGCGATGAGCAGGGCGGCGAACGCCACCGCGAACACCACGTCGATCACGCCGCCTCCTTGCTCCGGTGCCGTTCCGCTGAGCCCGGATCGCGGCGCCTCAGGGTACCGCTCCAGGTCGTCGGCTACGGTGGTCGCGTGCCCGCGCCGGTCCTCATCGTGGTCCCGACGCTGGGGCGAAGACTCGACTTCCTCGAGCAGACGCTCGACTCGATCTGCGTCCAGGAGCCCGACGGCGGACATCGTCGTGGTGACTCCGGCTTCGGCGACGGAGGCACGCGCCCTCGCGGCCGCGTCCGGGGCCGAGGTCGTGGCCGACGATCCGGGCAGTCTCCCGGCGGCCATCAACCTCGGCGTCTCGCTTGCCGGCGCCGAGCACGAGTTCGTGAACTGGATCGGCGACGACGACCTCCTCGCCCCGGGTTCGCTGCGCCACGACCGTCGGCGCTCATGCGCGCGGACCCGGGCATCGTCGCTGGCCTACGGCGCCTGCCCGTACATCGATCGACGTGGGCCGCGCCGCTGTGGACCAGTCAGGCCGGCCGGTGGGCCCAGCGGATCCTGCCGTGGGGACCTGACCTCATCCCGCAGCCCGGCATGCTGGTGCGCCTGGACGCCTGGCGCGCGGTCGGCGGAGTCGACGAGTCGCTGCGGTTCGCCTTCGACCTCGACCTGCTGCTCAAGCTGCGCGCCAGGGTCGGTCGGTTCGTCGACGTGGGCGCGGTCGTGTCGAGCTTCCGCTGGCACCCCGACTCGCTGACGGTGTCGGATCGCACCGCGTCGCTCGACGAGTCGGAGGCGGTCAAGCGGCGCTACCTGTCGCCGACGGCGCACGGCGGATGTCGTGGACGTGGGAGCGCCCGGTCCGGCTGGCGACGCGCGCCGCGGCGCGCGAGGTCACCCGCCGGCGCTAAGGCCCGCGCCCTGCGGCTGAGCGGCGCGTCAGCGGTCCAGCACGCGAGAAGACCAGCGGGTACTTCTCGTGCATCTCGTTCCAGTAGCGCGTCGTCGATCGGGTCGAGGTCGGCGGTCGAGAGTCCGGCCGGGTGCCCGAACATCGACTGCGCGTACTCGAACTGCAGCATGAGCCGGTGGTCGCGGACCAGCGGCATGCCCTTGTGCAGGCCGCGGGTGTCCTCCAGCAGGATCACGCCCCGACGGCCCTCCATCGTCTTCCACGTCGAGCGCGGGTAGAGCGCGGGCGACGTCGTCGTCCTCGAGCCGCGCGTATCCCTTGCGCAGCAGCGATGCGTCGATGCCCTTGTCCTTGTTCGTCCCCGGGATGTACATGTGCGCACCGGTCTCGACGTCCTGGTCGGACAGCAGGAGGAAGGCCTTGAGCCAGCGGATGCGGTCGAGGTCGAAGTGGTACAGCTGCCCCGCCTCGTGGCTGGCGGCGGCCGCCGGGAAGGAGTACCAGGCGATGAGGATGTCGACGATGGGCGCCGAGCCGAGGTAGGCCTGGGCGATCTCGAGCAGGCCGCGGTCGAGCAGCAGCGAGCGGACGGTGGCGTTGTTGAGGGTGGCCTTCGTCGTGACGGCGTACTTCTCGGCCAGCGGGTTCGCGAAGTCGACCGTGGTCGTCTCGCCCGGGGCGAGCGACGTCGCGTGGTCCGACGTGAGCGTGCAGGGCGCCTGCGCGAAGTAGCCCGACAGCTCGTCGACCGTCGGAGTCGGGCAGCCGCACGTCGAGCAGGGCGTAGCCCTGCTCCCGCAGCTCCGTCAGGGCTCGGTCGAAGGCGCCCGGCTCCGACCACAGGCCGAGCGTGTCGGGGGCCCCGGAGAAGTCGTACACCGGACCGGCCGCGGTGACCTTCTGCGATGCCTCGGTGAGCCAGGTGCCACCGGATTCGAGGAACGCCGCGAGGAGCGCCTCGCCGTCGCCCTCCTCCGATCGGCCGGTGGCGTGGTACCGGTCGAAGCGGTGCTCGAAGTCGGCCTTGGTCATGCGGCCCCCAGTGAGGCGGTCGAGCGTCCGGGTGACCAGTGACATGCGTTCCTCCTCAGGGGCTGGCCGGCTGTCCGCAACTAGGGTAGTCACGCGGAGACCCCAGTTGCCTCCGCAGGAACGGGAGTACCCGCGTGCCCTCCGCACCCCCCACCAGCCTCGTCGCGGGCGGACGTGTCACCGCGCTCGACGCGGTGCGCGGGGTTGCCATCCTGGGCGTGGTCGCCACGCACTCCCTGACCGCGACGATCGCGGCCACCGGCTCGTCCCTGTTCCCCCCGGAGCTGTTCCGCGCGTTCAGCTACGGCGAGTTCGGCGTCCAGCTGTTCTTCGTGCTCTCCGGGTGGCTGATGTTCTCGCTGTACACCGGGGACCGGCCGTTCAGCCAGTCGGTCTTCTGGTCGCGACGCATCGCCCGCATCTGGCCGCTGTGGCTGATCTTCCTGACGATCTCCTACCTCGTCTTCGGCGTGCCCGGACTCGGGCTGGCCCGCCTGGTTCTCGTTCCTGCTGGGCGCGCTGTTCCTCGGCTGGACGTCGGCTGCCCTCGTCGGGATCCCGACCGGCGGCCTGACCATCCAGCAGGAGATGGGCCACTACCTGCTGTTCTCCCTCCTGCGCCGGCGCAGCGCGGCCTTCCTCGCGGGCACGGTGATCGTCGGCTACGCGAGCATGGTCGTGGCCCGCGGCGCGCTCTCGGCGACGGGCGAGGGCACCCCCGTCGGTGATGCGATGGCGGCGTGGCTGCGCCTGTCGCTGTTCAACTCCTGGCCGTTCTTCCTGCTCGGCGGGGCCGGCTGCGTGCTGCTGCGCCGCTGGCAGCAGCGCGGTGTCGAGGCGCTCGTGCCGCGCGCGCTCGTGGACCGCGGTCGTCATCGCGGTCGCGCTTGCTCCTGAGCATGTTCACCACCTACGCGCAGGACACTCCCGGCTACTTCGTGCTCGGCTTCGTCCTGCTGTGCTCGGCCATCGCCGTCGTGGCCAACGACATCCCCGCCGTCGGCCCGGCCCTGCGCAGCATCGGCCGCTACTCGTACTTCATGTACTTCTTCCACTTCTGGGTCCTGCGCGGCATCGAGCGCTGGTACCCCGACACCGGGCTGCCGTCGCGGTGGAACGACGTCGATGGCCTACAACATCGCCCTGCTGGGCGTTGTCGTGATCGTGACGACGGCCGTGTCCTGGGCCGTCGGCCTGGTCTCCTGGAACCTGCTGGAGAGCCGCATCATGGCGTGGGCGCACCGCCGCGTGCCTAGTCGGCCGGGCACGCCTCCGCGGGCAGCCTGAGCACCGTCACGTCGTCGTTCGCATAGGCCACCGGGAGACCGAGAACCGATGCGGCGTCCGGCGTCCCCTCGAACCAGACCCACCGCACGTCCGACGCGCACAGCGCGGCGGCGTCCGGCGCCGCGAGCCCGGTGGCCAGGGCCCGCGAGATGCCGCGCCGCTCGTCGATGACCGGCAGCTCGTCGGCCCGCCCGAGGCCCACCTGGTACAGGTCGCCCGCGAGGAACATCGCTCGACCGGTGAGGGCGGGCACGAGCGCCGACGTGGGATTCGTGGTCGCGACGACGTCGTCCGCGCCGGAGTTCGCCGACAGCCAGGCGGCGGCGTCCGCGGTCGACGCGTAGCCGGCCGTCCCCGACGGCGCGACCGGCACGGTGCCGGTGAGCTCCCCGGGCAGGCCCGTCACCGGGGCGACGTCGCCGCGCTCGGTGGTGATGGGTCGGCTGGACGTCCAGATCGAGGCCGGGCGCGTGGCGATGGACGTCAGCGCCAGCCCGGCCACGGTCAGGGCGAGGAACGGGACGATCGCGCGGCCGCCGGGCCGGCGCCACAGCCACCACGAGGAGCGCCGCGGCCGGGACCAGCACCCACACCGACACCGGGGACAGCCAGTTGAGCAGCGCGCGGTGGTCGGCCCAGTTGGCCGAGAGCACGAGGCAGACGACGGAGGCGGGCACGGCGACCGCGACGGCCCACAGCAGCGGGCGGGGCAGCGCCGGGGCGCGACGGCCGAGCGGGCCGCAGCGCGTACCCGACGCCGACGGCGGACACCACGGCCGCCGGGGCGCTGGCCGCGAGCACGAACCACAGCTCGTTGACGCCCTCGCGAAGCACGAGCATCGCCGCGAGGCCCACCAGGACGCCGCCGGTCGCGACCAGGGTGTCCGGCAGCGTGCGGGTGCGGCGCAGCGCCAGCATCCAGCCCAGGCCCGCGAGCCGGGCGAGGATCGCCAGCACGAGGGCGGCCGTGCCGAGGATGACGCCCACCTCGGCCGACCAGGGGATCGAGTCCCTGCCACGTGGACGCCTTCACCGCGAACTCCTCGGTGAGGTTGCGGTCGACGGCGACGCCCCACAGCACCCACGACGTAGGTCAGCGCCATGGCGACGGCGGCGATGACGGCCGCGACGGCCGCGCGCCGCCACCAGGGTGCGCGCGTCACGAGTCCGACCAGCACGACGAGCTGCGATGCCGCCGGCTGCCACGGCCGCATGGCTGACCTTGCCGCCGGTGCACGCCGCGGCGAGGGCGGCGACGGTGACCAGGCCCGCGACCCGCGAGGTGGTGCCCTCGACGACGAGCACGAACGCGAGCAGCAGGGCCAGCAGCCACAGTGTCGTCATCGACTGGCTGGGTGAGTCGAAGTTGAGGATCGATCCGTACAGCGCGCCGGCGTAGCCGCCGGCGACCACGAGCAGCACGGCCAGGGTGGGCACCCAGCGGATGCGCGACAGGCGGGCCGCCCAGGCGGCCACGAGCATGCTGACGCCGACGAGGGTGACGAGCGGCAGCACGCGCGTGATGGTGGCGAAGGGGACGGCGGAGGAGGTCTGGGCGAGCTCGCCGGCCCAGGCGTAGCTGAACCAGTGGTAGCGCAGCGAGCCGCCGGTCATGAGGATGCTCTGCGCCGGGCCGAACTCCGCCAGTCCGCGGCTGAGCGCCTCGAAGAAGTACAGGTCGGTGTACGACACCGCCCCGGGGTCGTCGAGGGGGATGCGCGCCCAGTTGGCGACGAGCAGGACCAGCCCGGCGGCCAGGCCTGCGACGAGGGCGATCACCTGCCAGCGGTCGAGCGTGACGGCGGCCAGCCGCACCCGGCGGCGCAGGGCGGCGATGGCCAGCACCGCGGCGGTCACGATGGCCGGCAGCGCCCACGCCACCGCGTCGAGCGCGGTGCCGGCAAGCACCATGGCGCTGAGCAGGGAGGCGAACGTGCCCAGGGCCAGGCCCATGCCGAGGGCCTCGAGGAGGCTGATCGCGCGCCCGCGCCTGGCGAACGCCCACCAGAGCGTCCCGCTCGCGGCCTGGAGGCTCACGACGCCGAGGATGATGACGGCGCTGCCCACGGGAGCAGTGTGCACCAACCACCCTCCCCCTTCGTTGAGTGGCGGGTTGTGCGCGCGACACGCCGGCGCAAGACGTGCACAACCCGCCACTCAACGAGGGAGGGGAGGGGTGGCGGGGGTCGGCGGGGGTCAGAGGCCGAGGATGTGGGCCTGGCGGTCGAAGTCCGGGGTGCTGGCCCGCACCTCGTCGAAGGTGCCGCGGGCGGTGATCACCCCGTGCTGCAGGAAGAGCACCTGGTCGGCGAAGCGGATGGTGGCCAGCCGGTGCGCGACCGTGACGGTCGTGACCTGGCCCTCGAGCTCGCGCAGGGTCTCGGTGATGGCCTGCTCGGTCTCGGCGTCGAGGGCGCTGGTCGCCTCGTCGAGGACGAGCAGCCGCGGTCGGGTGTAGAGGGCGCGGGCGATGCCGAGGCGCTGCCGCTGGCCGCCGCTGAGCCGGACGCCCCGCTCGCCGATCACGGTGTCGAGGCCCTCACGCGTGTCGCGGAGGAACACGGCCAGGTGGGCGCGCTCGAGGGCCTCCCACACCATGTCGTCGTCGATGGCGGGGTCGGGCAGCCCGAGCGCCACGTTCTCGCGCACGCTGCCCTCGGTGAGCCCGACGACCTGCGGGACGTAGGCGATCGCGCCGGGCCAGCGCTCGACCGCCTCCCGCGGGGTCACGCCGCTGATGAGCACGTACCCGGCGTCGGGGTCGATGACACCGAGGATGAGGTCGGCCAGGGTCGACTTGCCCGCGCCGGTGCTGCCCACGAGAGCGAGCGACCGGCCGGGCGCCACCGTGAGGGTCGCGTCGACCACGGCGGGGCGGTCGGCGCCGGGGTACGTCATCTGGACGTCGGCCACCTCCACCGACGCCTCGAAGTCGCCGTGCCCGGCGGCGATGCGCGCGCGGATGGCGCGGGCCTGCTCGTCGGAGATGCGATTGGGGCGGTCGCCGCTGCCGTCGCGCAGGTCGAACCAGTACGCGAGCTCGAACGTCTTGCGGGCCGCGGCGGCGGCCGAGCGGATGGTGATGCCCGCTCCCTGCAGGCGCAGCAGTGCGGGGACGATGCGGAAGCCGGCGGCCAGGAACAGGCCGGTCAGGGCGGCCGCGGCGGCGAGGTCCTTCGTCAGGAACTGGACGATCGCCAGGGCGAAGCCGCCGAGGACGAGGGCCGACTCGAGGATGTACTTGGGGATCTCGGCGTAGAAGGCGTTGGCGGCGCCGGCCTGGGCGGAGTCGCGGACCAGCCGGTCGAACCGGTCGACGTAGAACTCGCGGCGGTTGAGGACCGTGGTCTCGCGGTAGGTGCTCAGCGCCTCCGACACGGTCGTGATGGTGGACATCCCGCGGTTGGCCTGGACGCTGGCGTTGCGGGCGGACACCCGACCCAGCCAGATCTGCAGGATGTAGACGATCACCGCGAAGTACAGGGCCGCGGCGATGGTGAGGACCGGGTCGACGAGCAGGAGCCCGACCGCCATCAGCACGAACAGGAACACCTCCGTCACGATGATCAGCGCGGAGCCGAGCAGCGCCGTGATCGCGGCCGACACTCCGCTGGTGAGCGCGTACAGGACCTCGGACGTGCTCCAGCGCTGCACGTCGAGCAGCTGCCGGCTGAGGACGACGCGCGCCAGGCGTGCGGAGACGTCGGCCTGACGGTTCGCGAGGAAGCGGAACATCCGACGGGTGAGCAGGGCCGAGACCACGGTCTTGAACAGCAGGAGCAGCACGGCCACGGTCGCGACGATCCCGACCTGCTGGGACGCGGTGAGGTCCTGCATCCCGAGCCGGTCGATCACCGACTGCAGCTGCGGGGGCAGGGAGTTCGGGTCGATGCCCGAGACGGCGAGCGCGCCGACGAGGCCGATGAGCGCGACGCCGATGAGGTCGAGGATGCCCAGGCTCATCGACACGATGCCGGCGAGCACGAACAGTCGCCGGTCGGAGCGGGTCAGGAGCGACAGCGACGCCCGCACCGACTCCACGACCGTGCGGTCGCGCGGTGCCTCGTCCAGGGGGACTCCGGTGACCGGGTCGAGCCCCTCCGGCACATGGCCGGAATCCCGGCCAGGGCCGGGGTGAGTCTCGCTCACGAGGAGATCCCCAATCTGGAGCCTGGCCGTGGGTGCGGGCCGCGCGGGTCGGTGCCTTCAGTCTAGGGACACCGGTGCGGCAGGAGTCGTCGGCGTGAGCCTGACGTGGGACGGATGATCCCTAGACTCTCCCCTCGAGACCCGCCTGCCGAGTCGCGCATGCGAGCGGATGCCGCCGCGTGCCGTGAGTGAGGACGTGCCCCGTGGATGGCGTGACCGATCGCCTGGTCGATGTAGGCCGACGGGTCGCCGGGCTCAACTACCTCGTGGTCCTGGCGGGTGGACTGCTGCTCGTCGCCGTGAAGACGGCTGCGAGCATCCCGTGGGGCGGGATCACCTCGATCTTCCTCCCGGCGTCCGCGGCGCTCCCTGCGCCGGCGTCGTACGTCAGCTCGAGCATCGGGCCCCTCGCCCTGGCCCGTGTCGTGGGGGTCACGACGGCTCGCGAATGGGTGCTGCTGTTCGGCTCGCTGCTCGTCGTCACCTTCGTCCTGATGGCCGTCATGATCGGACGACGCGACGAGCCGGAGCGCGCACCACTGGCGCTGCTGGTGGTCAGCGTGTCTGCGGTCTCCGTCCAGTTCACCTGGCTGGGCCAGTACGACGTGTTCATCCTCGCGGGGATCACGGTCTGGATCCTCGCGCGGTCGATGCCGGTGGCCGTCGCGGGTGCTGTGGTGGCGGTGACGGGCAACGCCGAGCAGATGGTCATGGCCGGGATGTGCGCCGTGCTCGTGACCCTCGTGCCGCCGCTGAGGGCATACCGGCGCCGTGGTGCTGTGCTGCTCGTGGTGGCGGTGGGCGGCTACCTGGCGATTCAGGCCTGGTTCCGCCTGAACGACTTCTCGGGGAGCCGGCTGTCGCTCCTCGCGGACCTGTTCAAGCCCAGTGCCTACGGCTTCGTGATGGAGCTGCCCGGCACCATCTGGTCCTGGTACGGACCGATGTGGATCGTGGCGGTGGGCGTCCTGCTGCTGTGCACGACGTGGGTGCAGCGCCTGGCCTGGCTGGCGGCCGTCGTCATCATCCCCGGTGCCGCGAACGTCCTGACCCTGGACGGTCCTCGCGTCTTCGCCATGGTGGCCCTGCCCGTCTCCTTGATGCTGGCCGTGTGGGCTGCGTCGACCGTTCGCGAGTGGGGTGCCAGGGAGTTCGCCGTCTTCGGCGCTTTCGTCCTTGTCTTCGTGCTGGCTCCGACGGCGGACTCGGCGTGGGACACCTTCGGTCCCTGGCTGGTGGACGTCAATCCGCTGACCCAGGCGGTGCAGAGCCTGCTGGATACCTGGGCAGTGACCACGCAGTAGCCCGCCGGGAGTGACGGCCCGCGGGCCGACCGCGGACCTCAGGTCCGGAGCATGGCCTCGAAGGCCGCGAGCTGGTCGCGCGTGATGGCGAGCGCGTCCTCGCCGGCCAGCCGTCGTCGCTCCCAGTCGACCGTCCACGCGACGGAGGCGGGGAAGACCAGGCGCATCGGCCCAGTGCAGCGCCGCGCGGGACTTGGACGCGTCGAGGGCGAGCAGGTCGGCCTCGTGCGGGTGCTCTCCGCCGTCGGTCACCCACGCGGCACCGTCGCCCCACATGCCGGCGGCGAGGTCGGCGAGGGCGCCGACGGTCACGAAGCTCTCCGGCCCGGGCCGAGGTTCCACGCGCCGGCGCCGTGCCCGGCGAGCAGGGCGTCGACGAGCAGGAGGTAGCCGTTCAGGCAGTCGAGGACGTGCTGCCACGGCCGCACGGACTCGGGGTAGCGGATGACGGCCGGCTCGGCCTGCGGCGAACGAGCGCAGCAGGTCGGGCAGCAGGCGGTCGCGGCTGACGTCGCCGCCGCCGATGACGTTGCCGGCGCGCGCGATCGCGGTGGGCGGCCCGTCGAAGCTCGCCGTCCACGACTGCGTGAGCAGGTCGGCCATCGCCTTCGACGCGCTGTACGGGTCGTGCCCGCCGAGCGGGTCGGCCTCGACGTAGCCCGCGACCTGGTTGACGTTGCGGTAGACCTTGTCGGTCGTGATGACCAGGTGCGCCTGCACCGAGTCGGTGCGCGGACACGGCCTCGAGGACGTTGAACGTCCCCATGACGTTGGTCTCCATGGTCCAGCGCGGGTCGCGGTAGGACTCGCGCACGAGCGGCTGCGCGGCCAGGTGGATCACGACGTCCGGGCTGGTGCGCGTGCAGTGCGTCGCGGACGGTCAGCGCGTCGCGGATGTCGCCGCGGATGTCGTGCGCGACGAGCGTCGCGAGCCCGGCGGCCTCGAACAGCGCCCCGGGCTCGGGGTCGAGGGCGAGGCCGGACACCTCGTGCCCGCGCTCGTGCAGCATGAGCGTCAGCCAGGCGCCCTTGAAGCCCGTGTGCCCGGTGACGAGGACGTGCATGGCTAGGCGCCGGTCCGGTTCTTCGGGTCGTCGAGGAACTCGAGGATGGAGTCGGCGATGTAGTCGAGCATCGGCTCGGTGAGCCCGGGTACATGCCGACCCAGAAGGTGCGGCGCATGACGATGTCGGTGTTGGTGAGGTCGCCGACGACGCGGACGTCGAGGTTGCGGTAGGCGGGCTGCCGCAGGATGTTGCCGGCGAACATCAGGCGGGTGCCGATCAGCCGGGAGTCGAGGAAGCGCATGCAGCGCCTCGCGGTCGACCGGGCAGGTCGGGGTGCAGCGTGATCGGGTAGCCGAACCACGACGGGTCGGACTTCGGCGTGGCCTTGGGCAGGATCAGGCCCTCGGTGCCCTTGAAGCCGCTTGGTCAGGTGCCGGAAGTTCTGCTTGCGGCGCTCGACGAAGTGGTCGAGCTTGTCCAGCTGCGACAGGCCCGAGCGCCGCCTGCATGTCGGTGGCCTTGAGGTTGTAGCCGATGTGGCTGTAGATGTACTTGTGGTCGTAGCCCTCGGGGAGGTCGCCGAGCTGCCACTCGAAGCGCTTGAGGCAGGTGTTGTCGTGGCCGGTCTCGCAGTAGCAGTCGCGGCCCCAGTCGCGGAACGACTCGACCTGCTTCTTGACCAGCGGCGACTTCACGAAGACGGCGCCGCCCTCGCCGGTGGTGATGTGGTGCGCGGGGTAGAAGCTCACGGTCGCGGTGTCGCCGAAGCTGCCGGTGCGCTTGCCGTCGTAGGTCGAGCCGAGCGCGTCGCACGAGTCCTCGATCAGCCACAGCCCGTGCTCCTTGCACAGCTCCTGCACGGTGGCGAGGTCGAACGGGTTGCCCAGGGTGTGGGCCATCATGATGGCGCGCGTGCGCGGGCCGATGGCCTCGCGCAGGCGGTCGGGGATGGCGTCGTAGGTGCCGAGCTCGACGTCGACCATGACCGGCTTGAGCCGGTTCTGGATGATCGGGTTCACGGTGGTGGGGAAGCCCATGGCGACGGTGAGGACCTCGTCGCCCTCCTTCAGGGCCCGCTTGTGCAGCTTCGGGCTGGTCAGGGCGCTGAGCGCGACCAGGTTCGCGCTCGAGCCGCTGTTGACGAACACCGACGCCGCGCGCGCCGACGTAGCGGGCGAGCGCGCGCTGGAACGTCTCGGTGAAGCGCCCGGCGGTGAGCCAGCCGTCGAGGCTGGAGTCGACCAGGGCCGCGATGTCGTCGCGGGTCGAGCACCTTGCCCGGACACCGGGACCGGCGTCGTTCCGGGGACGAAAGGGCTGGAAGCCTGGTCGATCTCGGCGTACTCTCGCACCAGGGTCAAGATGCTGGCACGCAACCCCGACAGCGGGTCCGACACGGTTTCGCCTTTCGTCGCGGTTGAGGCTCATCGTATCGACCCGGGGGGATGGGCTCGGACTTGCCGCTGGGCCTCGGGGGCGGGGGGAACGGATGGGTGGGCGCACCGATCACGAGGTCAGGACGTGGCGCAGGATCCTGAGGGCGTTCGGACAGGGCAGCGAGCTGTACCTGGCTGGGTGGGTCGCGGCGCAGGTCGACGGGGGCTCTGTGGTCGACGTCGGATGCGGTGCCGGTGTTCCGGTCTCGCTGCTGCGGGCGGGCTGGTACGGCACGCCCTACTGGGCGCGGACCGGGCAGCCCCCGGAACGAATCGTGGGCGTCGACTTCTCGCCGAGGGCGGCGGAGTACGCCGCCGCGTACGGCGCCTACGACGAGGTCAGGCTGGCCAGTGCCTCGAGCATCCCCGCCGACGACGGGGAGTTCGAGGTCGCCCTCTCGATCGAGAACATCGAGCACCTCTGGGGCGACGAGGTGGTGGCCGGGCTCGCGGAGCTCGTCCGGGTGGCATCACGCCAGGTGATCGTCACGACGCCATGGCCGTGGGACGTCGTCAATCGGGGGTGGACCGAACGGGAGCTGGCCGAGGCGCGGGACGATCCCGTTCCGCTCGGAGCAGAGGAGTTCGGCATGCTCGTGGGTGCCCTGCACAAGAGCACCCTGACGCTCGAGCAGATGGAGGGCGCCGGGTTCCGGTGCGTGACGCCCGGCGGTGTCACCGGGCCGAGCGCGATCTACGTGGGCGATCCCAGCAGGCTCGACGTGGCCACGATCTCGCGCGTGGACGCCTTCGCGCCGCCATCCCTTGACCCCGCTCCGGATGGTGACTACCGCGCGACGTACGTGCAGATCCTCAGGGCCAACATGGCCTGGTCGGCGGCGTCACCGGTCCTGCCCCGCCGGGTGGCGTGGTCTCGACGCACGCGGCATGCGGGCATGGCCGCCTGGTACGGCGTGGGCCGAGTTGTCGCCCGATTTGAGAGCACGCGCGCCGCCGGAGAGCGGTAGATCCGCGCCGCCGTGTGACCATTGCCGAGTGATGACGTCTCGACTGAGGTACGCGGCCGCCGGTGCCCTGACGGTTCTCGCTCTGTCCGGGTGCTCCGCCGCGGCCGTGAGCGGACCGCAGGCCGCAGGCGCCACTCCCTCCCGCGCCGCGACCCCCGTGGCCACGTCGCAGGCTCCTGCCGACTACACGGGTGGAGTCTCCGCGCGGGAAGTGTCGCCTGACGGCCTGCTGACTGACTTCTACGTCGAGGGGCAGACCGCCACGCTTCGACTGCCTCAGGCCCAGGGCCCGACACCCCTGGTCGTCGTCGTTCCTGGGGGCGGCTGGGTGCAATCGAACCCCATCGACTATCAGCCACTGGCCGAGTTCCTCACCGCCGCAGGCGCGACCACCTCGCTCATCACGTACGACACGGCAGCCAACGGAGCGCAGTTCCCGAAGCCGATCGATGACGTCGCCTGCGCCATCCGCTGGAGCGCATTCCAGGTGAACGCGCTCGGCCACCCCGCCACGGAGGTCTACGTCGTCGGCCACTCGGCAGGTGGCCACCTCGCAGTCGAGGCGGTCGTCACCGGAGATCGGTTCGGAACGGACTGCCCATGGCCACCGGTGACGGTCACCGGCGTGGCCGGACTCGCCGGAGCCTACGACCTCGTCCCCGTCTCCAGTCTCCCCGAAGGACGGCTCTTCGCTGGCGGCGGAACGCCGGAGGAGCGCTCGGAGTACAGCCCGATCACAGCCGTCAACGATCCCGACAATCCGATCCCGCCGTCACTGAAGGTCCTGGTTCTGTCAGGTGCGTCCGACGTCATCGTGCCCGCAGTGCAGTCCGAGGAACTGACCGCAGCGCTTCGAGCGCGGGGGATCGAGCCGACGACGCAGGTGCTCCCACTCGAGCACAACATGGGCTTCCCGCTCAGCCTCGAGATCGCGCCCATCATCGCCACATGGGTCCTCGGCGACGCCTACACGCCCTCGCCGACGCCAACTCCGGTCGACCCAGCTGCACCGGCGGCGTCGGCACCCGCAGCGTCCGCGCCTCCGCCGGCATCGGCCGCTCCCGTGTCATCGGCTGCCCCTGCTCCCAGTGCATCCGCTGGGTAGGCGTCGACACACGCCACCGGTCAGCGCATCACGTGCAGGGTGCTCAGGGCGTACTCGGGCAGGAAGCCGACGCGGATCATCGGACGCATCGCCGAGGTGTTCCACACCTGGGTGAGGATGCCCATCGACGACATGCCGTTCTCGACGGCCCAGTTCGCCTGCAGCTGGAGCACGCCCTGGTACGCGCCGCGCCCCCGGGAGCGCGGCCGCACGCCGGCGAGCATCGACTCCAGGTGGGTGCCGTGCGGCTCCACGACGCACATGCCGGCGTTCTCGTCGGTGGGTGACTCGACGGCGAAGGCCCGCTTCGTCGGGTGCTCCAGGAAGGACCGTGCCCACTCCTGGTAGCCGGCGACGACGTCGAGGTGGCTGGTCATCGGGTTGGACGAGTAGTGGTTGCGGTAGCCGGGGAAGACCTCGGCGATGAGCTCGTCGAGGAGCGGTCCGTCCTCGGGCCCGAGGCGCCGGAGGCGAAGGCCCCCGGTGTCCCCGGACACGAGGGGCTCCCACCGGAAGTGCATCAGGGTGTCGGCCATGATCGATGGCCGACCACTGGCGAAGACGCGCTGGGCGACCTCGAGGTTCTCGGCCGGGTAGCGCAGGACGACCAGGTCGACGTCGCTGGCGGCGAGGTCGGCCTCGACGTCGTCGATGCTGCGGTCCGAGCCGGGTCCGTAGTCGAGGCGGCCGACGGTGAAGCCGAACGCCGCGGTCTCCGTCGGCGAGAGGACGGCCCCGCGCGGGGCGGGTGCGTCACTCACCGTGGGCCTCGTCGCGAACGACGTAGGTGGGCTTGTTCATGACGCGGAAGTGCATGCGCGCCAGGTACTCGCCGATGATGCCGAGGGTGAACAGCTGCACGCCGGAGAAGATCGCGATGGTCGAGGCGAGGAACGGGAAGCCGGGCACCGACTGGCCGGTCAGCAGCGGCCGGAGCACGACCCACATGAGCACGAGCACCCCGAACACGGCCGTGACCAGGCCGGTGATGCTGGCGATCTGCAGCGGGACGGCCGAGTACCCGGTGGTCGTGTCGACGGCGAACCTCAGCAGCTTGGAGAACGTGTAGTTCGACGTGCCCTCGACGCGCGGGGCATGCGTGACCGGGATGGCTCCGAAGCGCGTGGTGCCCCACGACAGCAGGGCGTCGAGGGACACGTTGGTGCCGAGTGAACCGCTGAAGGCATCGCGCAGGCGGGTGCGGAAGGCGCGGAACGAACTGACGTCCGGTGCCGACTTCATGCCGAGGACGCTGCGCATCGCCCGCCGGCTGATGCGCCCGGACAGCCGCCGCCACAGGCTCTGCTCCACCTGGTCGGGCACCCCGTACACGACGTCGAGGTCCGCCTCGTCGAGGTACGCCAGGAGCCGGGCGATCTCCTCTGGCGGGTTCTGCAGGTCGTCGTCGATGGTCACGCTGACGGCGTACCGGGCCTGGCGCAGCCCGGCGATCAGGGCGTTGTGCTGGCCGAAGTTGCGGCTCAGCCGCAGGCCGACGACCTCCGCGTGCTCGGCGGCCAGCCGCTCGACCTGCTGCCAGGTGCGCTCGCTGCTGCCGTCGTCGACCATGACGATCTCGAAGGGGCCGACGTCGGCGAGGGCGCGTTCGACCCGGTCGACGAGCTCGGGCAGGGACTCCACGCTCTGGTAGACGGGCACGATGACGGAGACGCCGGCGGGGTACTCAGCGCGGTCGCCCATCGCGTGCACCTCCTCCTCGCCCGAGCAGGCAGGAGTCTAGTGATCGGCCCACGCCTCGACGGTCTCGATCACCTGGGCCACCTCGGCACCGGTGATCGACGAGAACAGCGGCAGGCGCAGGAGCCGCGCCGAGATGTCTGTGGTGACGGGGCAGACGTCGGCATGCTCGCCGTTGGCGCGGCGCCCTTCGAGGGACTCGGCGAGCGGCTGGTAGTGCGACACCGCGAGGACGTCGTGGGCTCGGCAGTGGGCCAGCAGGGAGTCGCGCGCCTGGCCGCTGGGGGCCAGCAGGTAGAACAGGTGTGCGGGATGGACGCTGCCGGCGACCTGCGGGTGCACCGTGAACCCGCGCGCGGCGGCGAAGCCGGCCAGCCCGAACTCGTACCCGAGCCACGCGCGCTTGCGGGCCGCCTGGGTGAGGTCCCAGTCCTCCAGCCCCGCCGCGAGCACGGCAGCCAGCAGGTCGCTGAGCAGGAAGCTCGACCCCGGTGACACCCAGGTGTACTTGTCCACCTGGCCCCGGAAGAAGCGCGAGCGATCCGTGCCCTTCTCACGCAGCTTCTCGACGGTCTCGACCAGCGCGGGGTCGTTGACGACGAGGGCGCCGCCCTCGCCGCACGACAGGTTCTTGGTCTCGTGGAAGCTGAAGCAGGCGAGGGCCCCGAACGAGCCGAACGGGGCGCCCTTCCATGTGCCGCCGAGGGCATGGGCGGCGTCCTCGATGAGCGTGATCCCCCGCGGCTCGAGCAGCGCCGCCAGGGCCGCGAGGTCGGTGGTCTGGCCCGCGTAGTGCACGACGATGACGGCCTTCGTGCGCTCGTTCAGGAGCGCGGCCACGCTGTCCAGATCGAGGCTCAGCGTGGCCGGGTCGATGTCGGCGAACCGGACCACGGCGCCCTGCCGCTCCGGCGCGGTCGCCGTGGAGCTGAAGGTGAACGAGGGCACGATGACCTCGTCGCCGGGGCCGATCCCGGCCGCCATGCAGGCGAGCTCGAGGGCGTCGGTCCCCGATGGCGTGAGGAACACCCGGCCGCCGCCGGTCAGCCCGGCCAGCCCGGCCGCCACCGTGGTCGACCACGGGCCGTCGCCGGAGTGGTGGGGGGAGCGGAGCGCCTCGGCCACGAAGCGCTCGGCGGAACGGCCGCTGTACGGGCGGTTGAACGGCACGAAGGGCACGTCGGATGGTACCGAGTGGCTCGGGAGGATCAGCCCTTGATCCGCAGCCGCATCAGGGTGACGAGGTAGGAGGCGACGAACGGTCCCAGTTGCCGCTTGGTCTCCCCCTCGTCGCGCTCATGGAAGTAGTCGGGGATCTCGACGATGCGGAACCCCGGACCCACTCGGCGGCTGACCCGGAACAGCAGCTCCTCGACGATGTCGAAGTTGTGGCAGGTGAGGTCCACGGCACTGACGTCGGAGTACCGGAACAGCTTGTAGCTCGTCGACAGGTCGCGGCACCGCAGCCCGAGGACGAGGCCGTAGGCGAGGTTGAGCGAGCGGCTCATGGCTCGCAGGGCAAGGCCGTTGTCGGACCGACCGCCGGCGACGTAGCGGCTGGCGACCACCACGTCCGCCTCGTCGGCACGCGCCACCAGGCGCGAGATGGTGGCCGGGTCGTGCGAGCCGTCCGCATCCATGAAGACGACGAGGTCGGTGTCGGCGCGCGCAGGCCGCGATGCCGGTGCGCACCGCGTCGCCGAAGGTGTCGGCCGGGGAGCGGCGCACCGGCGTGGCGCCGAGGGCGCGCAGCACGTCGAGCTCCTCGTCCGTCGTCGCAGCGTCCGACGACCACATGGATGGTGCCGCGGACTCCGGGCATCGCGGCGAGCGCGTCCACCGTGGCGGGCAGGAGCTTGCGGAGGTTCGCCATCTCGTCGAGGGCGGGGATGACGATCGCGACGCTCCGCTCGCGCCTCCACGCGAAGCACCCTAGTCGCACGCGTCACACCACCGTGATCCGCTCACCGTGGGTACTGTTGTCCACACCTGCGAGGCGATGGAGGAACCACGTGAAGGCCGTCCTGCTGGCCGGCGGTCTCGGCACTCGCATCCGCGAGGAGACGGAGTTCCGGCCGAAGCCCATGGTCGAGGTCGGTGGCCGCCCGATCCTGTGGCACATCATGAAGAACCTGAGCCAGTTCGGCATCACGGACTTCATCGTCGCCACCGGCTACAAGAGCAGCATGATCAAGGACTACTTCCTCAACTACGAGGCGCAGAGCAACGACTTCACCGTCGAGCTGGGCAACCGCGACTCGCTCGTCTTCCACGGCGCGCACGACGAGGCCGACTGGAGGGTGACGGTCGCCTTCACCGGCGACGAGACCCAGACCGGCGGCCGCGTCTTCCGCGCCTCCAAGTACCTCGACGACGAGCCGTTCCTCGTGACCTACGGCGACGGCCTCGCGAACGTCGACATCGACGCCCTGCGCGCCTTCCACGCCGTCAGCCGGCCGGCTCGGCACGGTGACGACGGTGCAGCCCACGAGCCGCTTCGGGGTGCTCGACGTCGACCGAGGACGGCGCAGGTCACCCAGTTCCGCGAGAAGCCCCGGCTCGACGGCTGGATCAACATCGGCTTCATGATCCTGGAGCCCGCGAGCCTGAAGCACTTCGACCGACGACTGCGTCCTCGAGCAGGGACCGCTCGTCGACCTCGCCGACTCAGGCCAGCTGGCCGCCTACCGGCACGACGGGCTTCTGGCAGCCGATGGACACCTTCCGCGAGTCGAAGCTGCTGAACGACCTGTGGGACTCGGGCGACGCGCCCTGGCGGAACTGGTCCTCGAGCTGCGTTCCTGTATCCGTGCCGGCTATTCGTCGATGGTCGCGTCGGTGATGGCCTGAAGAGTCTGGGCGACGAGGAGGTCATGCGTCATGTCCGTGACGGCACCGGACTTGAGCGTTGCGAGGAATGACGACAGTTGGTCGACGAAACACCGATCACGTGTCGCTTCCTGCAGGTCCGGCGCTGGGGGAACCGAATAGCCCGGTGCAGCGATGCATGAGATCGCCCCCGTCAGGACGTCCCACTCAGCGCGCCCACCGGAACAACGGAGGTCGATCTGGTGGATGGGCGGACGCGTGACGAAGTCGAGCTCAATCTCACTGACCGCGCCGCTGTCGTGGTCCATGAAGATCGCGACACTGTCCGGTACGTCGAGCCCAAGTGAAGACACGCTGCGGCTGTGCCCCGACACCTCACGGACAGGACCTAGGAGCCGGATCGCATAGTCGATCACGTGGCTCAAGGTCAGGATGGGGCCGCCGCCGAGGTCAGTGCGAGCGGCGTATCCGGCTCCGTAGTTCTCCCCTGGATGCCAATCCGGGAGGAACTCGCCCCACGTCGCGCGCAGCAGCATGGGCTCGCCGACTGACCCGGCATCGACAAGATCCGTGAGCCAAGCCAGGCCAGGATGAAACTGCAGGTGGTACGCAGCCTTGAGTGCTGCTCCGCTGCGGCTGGCAGCCGACTGCATTCGCTTGGCCGCTTCGGCCGTGGCGGCGAGGGGCTTCTCGACGAGGACTGGAACACCCGCTTCGAGCAGGGCGATGGCCGGTTCGGGGTGCAGGGCAGTGGGGGTGGCGATGACGGCCATCACCGGCTCGAGGTCGAGGGCCGCGTCGATCGACGCGCACTCGGTGACCCCGGTGGGGGTCGGGCGCCGCGTCGGGCCCAGGTTCGAGCGGACGACGGCGAGGTTCGTGAGACCCATCCCCGCGAGGATCGATAGATGCCTCGAACCCGCGGAGCCGAGACCAACGACGACATGACAGCCGTCCGGCCGGTAGGTCACGTTGTACTCCCTCCTCGTGGGGTGTGCGACATCGACGCAACCGTACGGCGTGATGCTCCGCCCTCGGGCTCGATGGCCTAGCCTGTCGTCGCGTGAGCCCACGCACAGTCGCCCAAGTCATCGTCGACGAATTGGCGCGGGCGGGGATCGGACACGTCTTCCTCGTACCTGGGGGAGCGGCCACGTATCTCGTGGACGCTGTGGCCGCCGACGAGCGAGTGTCGGGAGTCCCGATGCTCCACGAAGGTGGGGCGGGCGTCGCCGCGGAGAGTTACGGACAGTACTCGGGGCATCCGGGCGTGGCGATCGTCACGTCGGGACCGGGCTCCACGAACATCCTCACGGCGGTCGCCGCCGCCTTCACCGACTCAACACCCATGATCGTTCTCGCCGGGCAGGTGAAGACGGAGGACCTGGACGCCCGACCTCGAGGTCGGCAGTTCGGCTTCCAGCACTTGCCCATGGCTCAGGTGGTCGAGCCCATCACGAATGCGTGTTTGACGATCCGTCGCCCCGAGGATGCCGCGGCTCTCGTCCGAAGTGCACTGGCCCTTGCCACGACCAAGCGACCCGGCCCCGTCTGGATCGAGGTTCCGCTCGACGTTCAATCGGCGCTGGTCCCCGACTCACCGTCAGACGCTGCATTGGGACGCCACGAGTCGGTCGCGAAGGGGGATTCAGGGGTCGCGTTCGGATCGGCGGTCGTAGCTGCGCTTGAGCATGCGGAGCGTCCGGCGGTGCTGGTTGGAAACGGAGTTCGCGCCAGCCGCGCACTCCAGGCGGCGCGTGACATGGTGGCCGCCTTGGGCATCCCCACGCTCGTCACGTGGAAGATGATCGACTTCCTCGACGAGTCGGACCCGTTGCTGGCAGGACGGCCGGGTGGGCTGGCCCCCTGGAGCTCCAACCTCGTGCAGCAGGAGTGTGACCTCTTGCTCGTGTTGGGTGCGCGCTTGGACCACGCCCAGGTGGGCTACCGGCTTGAGAACCTCGCTCCGCATGCCGAGGTGTTCCGGGTCGAGGTTGACGACGAGGAGGCAGGCAAATGGACCTCCGACCGGGTGACGACTTGGGTCGGCCCGGCGAGCGATGCCATTCAGGCGATCACTGCGGCCGCGCGGGCCGTGACGATGCCTTCCTGGGATGACTGGCGTGCCCATGTCTCGGCTCTTCGGGCGTCGTACGGCGTGCCGCAGTTGGGCCTTGACCACGATCCAGCGCTGAGTGTCTACGAGGTGAGCGCGGTGCTCGGGAGAACGCTGCCCGGCGACGCGATCGTGGTCTCCGGCAGCTCGGGCCAAGGGATTGAAATCTTTCTGCAAGCCTTCCCCGTGCGCCTCGGCCAGCGCGTCTACTGCAGCGCGGCCCTCGGCAGCATGGGATTCGGCCTTGCTGGTGCGATCGGAGCGCACGCGGCGTCTGGTGGGCAGCCAGTGTGGTGCGTCGAGGGAGACGGCAGCCTCGCGATGTCGTTGCACGACTTCGCGGCCGCCGGAGTCCGGAGACTGCCCGTTCGCCTGGTCTTCCTTGACAACGGTGGGTACATGTCGATCAAGCTGTCGCAGACCCGATTGACGAAGCACCACCTTGGGTTCGATGCCACCTCGAGTCTCCCGCTTCCTCCCTGGGACGAACTCGCGGCCGCACTCGGATGGAGCGTCATCGACGTCGCGACGGCTGAGGACTTGTCGGAAGCCGTGGCGCGAGCGGCGGATGCCGACTTTCCGACCATGATCCATGTGCATCTGAGGCACGGCGAGATCGCGTACCCGCGAGTGACGACCAAGACCGGAGACGACGGTCGGCTGGTGACCAGCGCCCTGGACGACATGTGGCCAGGGCTTGAGGAGAGTCTCGGACCCCCATGACCGATCGGACGGTCCAGAGCGAAGCTGCAGGCACGCGCCACGTGGCGTGCCCGGCGTGCGGCGGGCGGATGGTGCAGCAGGCACGCGCCGTCATCAGTCCATGGGTGCGTGCACGGATCTCGACCGCAGCCATCACGACGTCGTACTCGTCTTGTGCGACGTGCGGGTCGGGTGCCTTCGGGTACCGTTACGGCGAGGCCGAGATGCAGCGTCTCTATCGCGGCTACCGTGACGCTCGCTACGTCGCCCAGCGGCATGCATGGGAGCCGACCTATTCCGCAGTGCTCAACGCGGACTTCGGAGAGCATCCGGAGGTGGTCGCGGCTCGTCAGGCCGAGTTGGTCGACGCGTTGCGGACCGCGCTCGGAGCCGATACCGAGAGCGTGCACACCATCGTCGATATCGGTGGTGATCGCGGACAGTTCATTCCTGAGCAGGTAGAGAGGAAGTTCGTCCTCGACGTATCGGGGAAGCCTCCCGTACCGGGTGTTGAGGCCCTGGATTCGATGGAGGCCGTCCGAGACGTGGCGCCCGAACTCGTGATGGTGTGCGGTCTCCTTGAACATCTCGCCAGTCCATCGGCGTTCCTACGTGCGATGTACAACGACATGGAACGACCCGAGGGGCTGCTGGTGTACGTCGAGGTGCCCGCAGGGGTACCGGATCCTCGGCGCCGCAAGGCTCCGGGCGCGGCGGCCTTCGTGGGCGCCCTGGCCGCCCGCTGGCGACCTGCATGGGCAGGCCTCGACGTGCTCTCGGCGCGCTGGAGGGGCCGATTCGCATCCGAGTTCCCTCTCATGCCGCTACGCCAGTCCGAGCACCTCACCTTCTTCACAGACGCCGGGTTGGCGGTCCTGCTCGAGGGCGTAGGCGCCGAGGTTCTGCTCGTCGACGAGTATCCGATGCCCTCGACACTCCTCGAGGGAGGACGTGTCGGCTTCAGTAGAGTGCTGCGAGCCTTGGTCCGCATGCACTCGGCACCGACAGCTGGGAGACGGTCAGATGCGAACGGTTGACGTCGTGATCCCCGTCTACAACGAGGAGGACTGCCTGTCCCGAGCTCGCCCGACGGATGACCGCCGTCATGAATGGCAGCCCTCAGTACGGGTGGCAGGTACTGCTGGTGGAGAACGGCTCCACCGACCGATCCGCTGAAGTGATTCGCGAGATTGCCGCCCGCGATGCGCGGTTTGTCGAGGTGCCGTTGATCCGCAACTTCGGAACGGAGGGAGGAATCCTGGCTGGTCTCGCTGCGACGCGGGCCGACGCGGCCGTGACCATGCAGGCAGACCTTGAAGACCCGCCGGAACTCATCCCGACGATGCTGGAGGAATGGGAGAAGGGCGCCCTCTACGTGTATGCCAGCGTGGCGAGTCGCGATCGGCAGCCACGATGGCGACGCTTCCTGACGGCCGGCTACTACCGGATCGCCGCATGGGCGTCCGATGGCAGCATCGTCAAGAACGCCAGCGATTATCGCCTGTTGGATCGGCATCTCTACACGTTGCTGAACGAAATTCAGGAGCAGAACCTGTTTCTGCGTGGACTGGTCACATGGGCCGGCTTCCCCAGCGCAGCGGTGCCCTTCTCGCGCGGAGACCGATTTGCGGGCGAGTCCAAGTTCCGCCTGGGTAACGCTGCGTTCTTCGCCTCGCTGGGCATCCTCTCGCAGTCGACGAAGCCGCTTCGCTTCATCACCGGAGTCGGACTCGTGCTGAGCGTGCTGAGTCTCGTGGGACTGGTGATCCTGACAGTCGGAGCCTTCACGAGTGGCGTTCCCTTCGCTGGCTTCGGCACGATCGTTGGACTACAGATCCTCTTCTTCGGCCTGACGATGGTGTTCCTCGGACTGGTGTCGGAGTACATCGCGCTCATCTACCGCGAGGTTCGACCGAGGCCGCACTTCATCATGAAGCCCCAGGATGCTGAGGACGCCTAGCCCCCGGTGGGTGTGCCGTAGAGCACGGTGTCATATCCCTGGTACCCATACACACGCAGTCGAAACTGGTATCCGCCAACCGCTGAGTCGAGCCAGTTCGCAATGCTCCAGAGGTGCCAGGGCTTGTGATACACGCTGATGGCAAGATGCGGACGATCACGTTCGAGCATGGAATGACCTCCACGCAGCGCACCGGCCTCGCCGCCCTCGATGTCCATCTTCACGAGGGTGACGCGCGGACTGGGGAGCAGGTCATCAAGGGACATCGCGACGGTCGGCCCTTCTTCGGACCGCTCCAAGGTGGCGCTGGCGCCCGAGCCCTCGACGCGATAGCGGCCGGTCGACTCGGTGACACCTATCGGCATCGGGATCACCCGAAGACGTGATGTACGGGCTTCCTCCACCATCACGGCGAAGCTGGCGTCATCGGGCTCAAGCGCGAGAACCCGATCGTGAACGAGGCCTGCATTGACCCAGTTCGCGAACGTGTCTCCCGTGAAGGCTCCGCAGTCCACCACTAGTCCGGGGTTCGTGGGCAGGAAGGCGAAGTCAAGGCCCGTGTGCTGCTCAATCAGCGGACGTGGCCGTGGGCAGCGTTCGGAGTCCCCTTCGAGCCGATACGCCAGCAAGTCGTCATATACGGCGAGGCTTTCCTCGTCGGTGAGCAACTCGCGGGCACGGGCTATGTCGTCTGCATGCTCGCGATACAAGCCGCGATTAGTCGTCAGCCAGTATCGGGTTGCGTCAACTCCGCGGTGGCCCAGGGACTCGAAGAGCTGAGGCGGGGTCACGGTGTTCCGGAACCCGGCGAAGTGCATGTCTCGTTGAATTGCCGTGACATCGGGCTGTGGGCTGAAGACGGCGACAATGACCTGCACGGCGGGAAAGCGTCGCTTGGCTTCCGTCAGACCGATGGCCGGTGCCCACGTGCAACGACCGGGGTCCCGGTCGATGACTCCGACAACGTCGGTGCCCACCTCTCGCAGGAGCGAGCTCACCCAAGCGCCGAATCCGCCCCCTCCGTACAGCAGCACCTGAGGCTCAAGCTCGATCACAGGTACGCCTCCAGGCGACGTAAGCCCTCGACGAACCCAGCGCCTCGGCTGAGGTGGCCCTGCCAGATCTCAGGGATGAAGGGGACGTCCGGCGCCATCTCGTTCAAGGTCCCGCACAACTCGGCGAAATCGATATCGCCCTCGCCGATCTGAACTCCCTCTCCACTCACTCCGGTGGCGTCCGACAGGTGGAGGTGATTGACGACGGGCAAGAGTTCCCTGACCGCCTCGTCCAGGGGGATGCCCAGGTAGGTGCAGCTCATCATCGTGTGGCTGATGTCGAGGCAGACTCCCTGCCCTACTCGCTCCGCGAATGAACGTGTCGACTCGGGGTCGACAAATAGATTGCAGTGCAGTTGCCCACCGAAATACCACGGGAACGGTGGCAGCGTCTGCATGGCCAGCGTCACCCCATCGAGGTCCAGCTTCGTCAGGTTGTCCGCCAGCCGGTCGTAAGCCGCGAGCCGCTCGTCGGCAGTCATGCGGACAGTGGGAGAGAAGCCGCCGACGCTGGCGATGATGAGGGGCTCCGGGTCGATCTTGAACCGCGTCGACCACGCACGAGTCCTGTCGATCACGCGCTGGAGCCAGCGGACGGACGCAGCGGCATACGAGGGGTCACTGTTGGCGAGATCGAGAAGGTGATCATTGGCAAAGACATCGGGGCTGTGGACCTTCAACGAGAAGTTCTCGAGTTGCGGTGTATTGGGGCCCCACTCGAAATCCAGGTCGTCGCGACCGAGGTGGAACTCGAGGAAGTCGGGCCACATGCGGTCCAGCAGGATCGAGTAGTCGTGGAAACGTACTGGGATGCCCCAAGGTCGGGTGAACGAGAACTCGACGTGCGAAGGACCCCACCCCGAGAAGTCCTCCTCGACGAACGCCTCGCCTGCTGCGATCGATCGGTGCGCTCGCCTGCTGACGAGGTCCGCAAGCCGGTAGGGCGGGAGGCCTACGCCTGGGCTCTGCGCCGTGACCATGCCCTCGGTGACCTGGGTCCCCTTCTCGATGTTCACGGTTGCGACCAGGCTCTTTCCCAAGGTGAGTCGGTTCATGCGCTCACCCTGTGACATCACGCGGGGCCCATCAGAACCCAAGGAGTCTGATGCCTGCTCCAGCGCCGAGCACAGTGCCGCAAAATCCTCCGGAAGCAGGCTGGCTCGGTGGTCGGGACCTTCCATCTCATGGCTGAGCGTGATGTGCTTCTCGATGATGCGGGCGCCACGGGCGACAGCCACGACCGCGGGGATGATTCCCCGCTCGTGCCCCGAATAGCCGACCACCAGGCCGGACAACTGCTGCAAGCGGCCCACATACCGAAGATTGAGATCGGAGTTGGGCGCGGGGTAGGCCGAATTGCAGTGCAGCAATGCCACCTGCCCTGGCTGGGCGAGCGCTCGGATCAATCTGACGGAACCGACGACCTCCCCCTCGGCGGTCATCCCGGTAGACGCCAGCACTGGCAGACCTGACTGAATGGCCTCCCGGATGATCGTGTGATTGGTGAAGTCGGCACTCGCGAGCTTGATGCCAGACACCGAGTTGCGAACGAGGACCTCAAGGCTGACCAGGTCGAAAGGGGTGCACAGCGCGGACAGCCCCTGCTCGCGGGCATAGTCCATCAACCCGAGGATCTCATCGTCGGTGAGAGCGAACTTCGTGACCACATCCCGCACGTACTGTGCACCGATGTCGAGGACCTGCGGTTCGCCTGACCCGTAGAGAGCCTCAAGGTGCCGCATCTGGAACTTGGCGACGTGTGCACCTGCGGCGGCGGCCGCGTGGATCAGCTCCTTGGCGGTGCCAACGCTGCCGTTGTGGTTCATCCCGATCTCGGCAATGACAAGTACACGGTCGTCGGCACCCACGATGTGCCCGTCGAAGTCCCACACAGGCCGTTCGTCGGTGGTTGACAGGGTCACCTTGTTCTCCTGACGTGGCTCTCGTGCGGTTCCGAAACGCGCGTGTGCGTCCGCTTCACCATCTACTTCGGCCCCCATCGACAACCAAGTTGTGCCCTGTCACGTAGCCGGCGTCAGGTGAGGCGAGGTACAGAACGGCCGCCGAGACATCCTCCGGAGTAGCCATGCGAAGCAGCGGGGTCCCTCGGGCATAGGCACGAACGAACCGGCTATCCAGCCCCGTGTCAACACCACCCGGCGAGACAGCGTTGCTCCGGATGCCGAGATAGCCCAGCGTTGCAGCGAGATAGTCGCTCAAAGACAGAAGTGCTGCCTTGCTCACCGGGTAGTCAGGTCCCTTGAACAGGGCAATGCCTGCCTCACGGTACAACTCTTGGTTAGGTGAGCGGATGCCGTAGATGGAAGCGATGTTGATGATTGAGGCATTGTCGGAGCGCTTGAGGAGGGGGAGGCACGCCTGGACCACGAGGAGGGGCCCCAGGACGTTGGTGGCCAGCGTGGTGGAGAAGTCGGATGCGGAGAAGCCCGCCAGCGCACTGGCAGGGTCGGGGGCGACTGACTCCGCGTTGACTGTGACCTTGGTGTCGAGTGCCGCGTTGTTCACGACGACGTCGATGTGCGCGTAGCGCTCGCCTGCCAGTATGGCTAGGCGAGCGAGGTCAGCTCAGCTTGTGACGTCTCCCGGCACCATGGCAAAGCGCGGATTGGTCGAAAGAAGGGGGTCGAGGCGTTCGACGGCGGCCGTGAGGTCGAAGCCGATGACGTCGTAGTCGCTTGCCAGGAATGCCAACGACATCGCCCGTCCGAGTTCGCCCGCTGCGCCCGTGACGACTGCGACGCGTGGTGTGGTGTCCGGCACCTTCTCCCCTCCCAGAGTGTCCGCTCCAGCCTTGCACATCGGCGGGTCTGGGGTGGCCCAGCCGCACCTGCCGAGACTCTCTAGGGGATGGGTGGCAGACAAGCGGAGTCGGCCGACGTCGCTACCCGGCGGCGAGCAGCCGGCCCAGCCCCGTCTCGAGGTCGACCTCGGGCGACCAGCCGGTGAGCGCGCGACACCGAGGCGTTGTCCGAGACGAACACCATCTGGTCGCTCGGCCGCGTGGGTCCGGTCTCGTAGGAGACGGCGGTGCCGGTGCGATCCTCGAGCCAGGCGAACAGCTCGAGGATCGACAGCGAGTTGCCGACGCCGCCGCCGACGTTGAGCTGGTGCCCGGCGCCCGGCTGCGCTGTCTCGGCCAGCGCCACGAACAGGCGGGCGAGGTCGGTGGCGTGCAGCAGGTCGCGCACCTGCTTGCCGACGCCGTTCAGGTGGATGGTGCGGCCGGCCCGGGCCTCGCCGACCAGGTGCGCGACCCATCCCTGGTCCGAGCGCGGGTGCTGGTGCGGCCCGTAGACGGACGACTGGCGCAGGCTGGCGGTGCGCAGGTCGAACATGCGGCCGTAGTCCGCGAGGTACTGGTCGGCGGCGCCCTTCGAGCAGCCGTACGGGCCGTGGAAGTCGAGGGGGAGGTCCTCGCCGAAGCCGTCCGGGTAGTCGGGTGCGACGTAGCGCGTCGGCTCCTCGACGATGCGGATCTGCGTGAGGTCGCCGTAGACCTTGTTCGAGCTCATGCCGACGACGACGGTCTCGGGCGACTGCAGCCGCACGTGCTCGAGGATGTTGAGGGTGCCCAGGGCGTTGACCTCGAAGTCGCGGCGCGGGTCCTCGAGGGAGGCCAGGAAGGAGACCTGCCCGGCGAGGTGGGCGATCGCGTCGAAGCGACCCTGCTCCGCCAGGAACGACTCCAGGCCCGCGCGGTCGCTGACGTCGACCCGGTTCGACGCCGATGCCGTAGCGTCTCGTGCAGGAAGGCGGCGTTCAGCTCCGAGCCGCCGCGCGACAGGTCGTCGACGATGACCGGCTCGTGCCCGGAGTCCAGGAGATGGGACACCAGGTTGGTGCCGATGAAGCCGGAGCCGCCCGTCACGAGCCAGCGCATCATCGTCCTCCGGTCATCCGCTCGAGTCCCTCGGTCAGGCTAGTGACGCAGGTGCCCAGCGTGCCGCCAGGGGTGGAGGCGACGGCCCAGGGGTGGGGGTCGTCCAGGGGCGGCTCGACCCCGCGCACGAGGTCCGTCGGCTGCCCGAGGGCGCGTCGCCATCCGGCGGGCCATGTCGATCAGGGCCGTGCCCGTGCCGGTGCCGATGTCCTCCTCGTCCAGCCCTGGCCGGGCTCGATCGAGCGTGACGACGAAGGAGTCCACCACGTCGTCGACGAAGACGAAGTCGCGGACGCGGTGCGGGAAGTTGAGCTCCACCGGCTCGCCTGCCCGCAGCGCCTCCATGGTGTGAGCGACGAAACGCGTGCGCGGCTGACCGGGCCCGTAGGTGTTGTGGATGCGCAGGAGCGCCACGGGGGATGTCGGCCCGGGCCGCGAGGTCGCGCAGGGCCAGGGCGCCCTCGTGCTTGGTCCGGCTGTACTCGGACTCGTCCGGCTGCACGTCGTCGGTTCGTTCGGTGCTGCTCGCCGCATGGACGAAGGCCGGTGGGCTCGGGCGGTCGAGGACGGCAGCGAGCACCGTGGCCGGGACCGCGGCATTGACGGTCGCGAGGGTGTGCGGGTCGACGGTCGCCGTGGCGAGCCCGGTGCCCAGCAGGTTGACGACCGCGTCCGAGGGGTCCGAGCGGACGAGCGCGCCCAGAGCCTGCGAGGTCGAGGGCGTCGAGCCGGATGTCGGCCTCGGGGGAGCGGGAGACGGTGGCGACGTCCCAGCCGCGCTCGCGCAGGCGGGTCGCGAGCCGCCCGCCGATGAAGCCCGAGCCGCCGAGGAGCAGGACCCGCATCAGCCGGCCCGCCCCATCGTCGCGTCGAGGACCTTCTTGATGCCGCTGGGCAGTGGCGTGAGGTCGGACGCCGGCGTGGTCGGCACCAGCCGCAGATCGGTGACCTGGTGCCGGGCGCTGGGGTCCGTGCCGAGGGCCAGCGGGACCCGGCGGTGCGCCACGTTCTGCACGGTGGCGATCACCTCGGCGACCGTGGTCGCCTGCCCGCTGGCGAGGATCGCCAGTCGCGGCGTCGCCGGGCTGCTCGTCGATCGCGCGAGGTGACCTCGCGCCAGGTCATGCGGGCGGCGTCGTCGACGAACAGGTAGTCGCGGACGGTGTCCATCGGCACGTAGAGGTTCAGCGGACGACGCCGCAGCGCGGCGCGGCACAGCAGCGGGATCAGCCCCTGGCCCTTCGTCGGGTCCTGGTCGCGGGCCGTACAGGTTGGAGAAGCGTCCGATCACCAGCGGCACCCGGCCGCCGAGGGCCGTCGGCGGCCGCCTCCTCCTGCTCGAGCTTGAGGCGTCCGTACGGGCTGATCGGGCGCGCCGTGGTGCCGCTGTCGAACGGGGGCGCCTGCGAGCCCGGCGAAGACCCCGCCCGCGGAGGAGGTGAGGAAGACCGCCCCGCGCCCGGCGGGGGCGCCCGCGGCCAGCGCCTCGACCAGCGCGGTCAGGACGTGCAGCTCGACCTGCGGTGGACTCCGGTGCGCTCGAGACGACCGACGACCCGGCGGCCCAGATCACCGCCCAGTCCCCGCTGCCGGCCTCGTTCGCGAACCGGCGGGCATCGTCGCGCAGCACGGCGCAGGACGCCTGCTCGTCGGCCCACGGGACCGGGGTGGCGTCGAACAGGTCGGCGCCCGCGGCCGACGCATGCCGGGCCGACCGCGGAGCCGAGCATGCCGCCGGATCCGACGATCCAGGCCAGCATCAGGGAGTCGGGGCTCGTGGGTCCGGGCTCCGGGTTCGCCTCGGCCGAGAAGACGGTGCCCGGATCGCGCACCACGACGTAGAGCGGCTTGCCGAGGGACATGTTCGTGGCCGCGCGGATGTACTGGGCGATGACGCCGAGCGAGAACAGCGTGAGGCCGCCGACGATGAGGATCGACGACGAACGTCGACGTCCAGCCCTGCGGCGCGAAGTCGCCGAGCAGCCGGTTGGCGAGCACCCACACCGAGTACAGGACCCCGAGGCCGAGGAAGACCAGGCCGATGAGGGAGACGAGGGCCAGCGGCCGGGTCCCGGACGAGATGACGAGGCGGCCGAAGTGCGAGACCAGCTTGCGGAGCGAGTAGTTGCTGGCCGGACGGCCCTCCGACCGCATCGGGATCGGGCAGGTGCTGACGTCGGAGACGACCCACGCGAGGGCGACGTCGAGGTAGACGCCGGAGCCGGTGTAGGCGGCGGCGCTGCGGCCGACCTCGCCGAGGATGAGGCGGTAGCTGTTGAACGACTCGAGGTCCGAGTCGCCCACGAGCCACTTGAACATCCACTTGGCGAAGCCCGAGCCGGTGTTGCGCAGGAAGCCGTGCGGCGGCGCGTTGGTGGGCGACGCGTAGACCAGCTGCGACCGCGTCTCGTAGGCGCGGTCGAGCAGCGCACCGATGTACGACGGGTCGTGCTGGCCGTCCTCGTCCATCGTGACGATCCACTCGCCGCCCGACGACGACATGCCGGCCAGGGTCGCCGCATGCTGGCCGAAGTTGCGGGACAGCCAGACCGGGCGCACCCAGTCGTACTTGTCCGCCAGCTCGCGGATGCACTGCTCGCTGGCCGCGGATCCGCGGTCCCAGACCAGGACGACCTCGCTGACGCGGAAGGAGCGCCCCGCGGGGGTCAGGGACGCCTCGTGCAGTCGGCACGATCTCGTCGATGAGCGACGGGCAGGGTCGCCTCGCCGCTGTAGACAGGGATGACGACGCTCACGTTGACCACGTGGTCCGGCGCCGTCATGCCGACAGGGTAGCGCGGAGGAGGGAGCCACCGGTCCGCCCTGTGTACGCTGTCGACGTGTCCTTCCCGTGGCGATCGACGCCTGTCCCGGGGGCCTTCATCACCGCCAGGCCCGTGGCTCCTGACGCCCGCGGCTCCTTCACCAAGATCCTCGGCGAGGGCGACGACGCCGGGCACGAGCCGTTCGTGACCCGCGAGGTGTTCTGGTCGTCCTCCGCTCGCGGCGTGTTCCGTGGCCTGCACCTCCAGTTGCCCCCGCGTGCGGCCCGCAAGCTGGTGTTCGTCACGCAGGGCGCCGTGCGCGACTTCGTGCTCGACGTGCGCCGAGGCAGCCCCACCGAGGGACAGGTCTGGGAGACGCGGCTGGACGCGACCACCGGAGGGCTCGTCATCCCGGAGGGGTGCGCGCACGGCTTCGAGGTGATCAGCGACGAGGCGTCCATGGTGTACGCGCAGGAGGACTTCTACAGCGCCGCCGACGACGCCGGGATCCTCTACACGTCCGCCGGGATCGTGCTCGAGTCGGCCGAGCCCGTCATCTCGCCGCGCGACCTCGCCCTGCCGCCGCTGTCCGAGTTCGACTCCCCCTTCGAGTTCGCGTGAGCGCCCGCGTCGTGGTCACCGGCGCCACCGGCTTCGTCGGCCGCGCCCTGGTGCCCGAGCTGGAGCGCGGGGGTGCGAGGTGCTCGCCCTCGGTCGCGCCGACGCCGATGCCGGTCCGGACGACGTGGTCCGTCGCGTCACCGCGTTCGCACCCGACGTCGGTCGTGCACCTCGCGACGCACTTCCTGTCCACGCACGTCCCCGACGACATCCCCGCCCTCGTCCGCGCCAACGTCGAGTGGGGCACGGTCGTGGCCGAGGCCGCCACCGCCGCGGACGCGCGCCTCGTCAGCATCGGCAGCGCCTGGCAGCACCACGAGGGCCGGGCCTACGACCCGGTGTCCCTCTACGCGGCGACGAAGCAGGCGCTCGCGGTCATCGTCGAGTACTACGTGCGCGTGCGCGGGCTCGACGCCACGACCGTGACGCTGTTCGACACCTACGGCCCGGGCGACGTGCGCCCCAAGCTGGTGCCGCTGCTCCTGCGCGCGGCCCGCGACGGGGCGCCCGTCGACATGAGCGACGGCGGGCAGCTCATCGACCTGACGTACGTCGACGACGTCGTCGCCGGTCTGTGCTCGGTCGCCCTGGCGCCCGCGCCCGTGCCCGACTGCGTCCTGCGCTCGGGCAGCCGGTGACCATCCGCGCGCTCGTGGCCACGCTGGAGGAGGCCATCGGCCGGCCGGTGCCCGACAGTCTGGGACGTGCGCGAGTCGCGCCCGCGCGAGATGCGCACGGACTGGGTCTTCGGGGAGCCGCCCGCCGGCTGGGCTCCGGCCGTCCCGCTGACCGTGGGCCTGCGCCGCACCTGGGATGCCCTCGGGGAGCCAGTCGTGACGACCGCCGGACGGCGCTCGCGTCGATCGTGATCCCGGTCTACAACGGCATGCCGTTCCTCGTGGATGCGGTCGGCTGCGGCTCTCGCGCAGGACTACTCGCCCCTGGAGGTCGTCGTCGTCGAGAACGGCTCGACCGACGGCTCGGCGCAGTGGCTGCGGGAGCAGGCGGATGGCCGGCTGCGCGTGGTGTACCGCGACCAGACCCAGCCGGCTGGCGAGAACTGGACCCAGGCCATCGGCGAGAGCCGCGGCGCCTACGTGAAGCTCATGTGCGCCGACGACCTGATCGAGCCGACGACCGTGAGCGGCAGGTGGCCCAGATCCGCGAGCACGCCGGGAGCGCTGATGGCGGCGTCGCGGCGACGCATCATCGACGCAGCACGGGGCCGTCCTGAAGGCCAGCCACGGACTGGGCTCGCGCGCGGGCGTGGTCGAGCGGCCGTCAGGCGGTGCGCGACTGCCTGCTGGCCGGGACGAACACCCTCGGCGAGCCGGCCGCCGTCCTGTTCGACGGCGACGCGATCCGCGCGGCGATGCCGTGGGTGGCGACCTGGCCCTACATGATCGACGTGGCCACCTACGCCAAGGTCCTTGCGCACGGATCGGTGTCTGCGACCCGACCGTGCTGGCCTCCTTCCGGGTGTCCCCGGACTCGTGGAGCTCGACGCTGCTGGACCAGCAGCCGGTCCAGTTCCGCGGGCTGGCGCGACGACGTCGTCGCGTCCGGACTCGTGCCGTTCAGCGGCGTCGACCGGCTCCGGTCGGAGGCGGCGCTGCGCGTGCGCACGGCGGCGCGGCGCGTCTACTTCACGCGCGTGGCCCGGCGGGCCGGCAAGACCGGCTAGGCGATGCGCCAGAGGGTGAGCGTCCCCGAGCCCGTGGCGTCGGCGTAGTCCGTTCGGGCGGCCTCGATGACTCCCATCGAGCCGTCGACCGGCCACTGCGTCCCGCACGCGCTGTCGGTCACGAGGTAGCGGACCTTGGCTGCGCGCAGCGCGTCGGGGTCGTAGGTGCCGCTGTTCCATGCGCTGACGACGGCGTCGATGGCGGCCCGGTTCTCCGGCCACGCGATGCCGAGGTTGTAGAACGCGACCGGCTTGCGGGAGGCGATCTTCAGGATCTGGGGGTCGACGCACGGGCCGCCGGTCATGAGGCCGTCGACGTCGGCGGTCACGGTCGCCCAGCGCGACGTTGCGCGCGGAGTCGAAGCTGATGACGCCGGACTCGCGGACGTAGGTGCGGAAGGAGCCCGACGTCGAGCAGGGACAGGCCGCACGACGGCGATGGCCAGCCCGGCCGCGACGGGGGCGAGGCGCGACCGCTCGGCCGTCGGCTGGCGCAGCAGCCGCGCGATGCTCCACGCCGTGAGCGGAGCCAGCAGGAGCAGGGAGACGGTGATGCTGTCGATCCACATGCGGTACGGCTCCTGGCCGAACCCCCACACGTCGTTGAAGGTGAGCATGACGCCGGAGAACGCGAGCCCGCCGAGGGCCGCCGCGACGACCGTGTTCGCGGTCGTCCGCACGACCGCGACGTTGAACAGCCAGATCGCGATGACCGGGAGCGAGGCGAGGACCGCCGCCCACAGCGGGACGCCGAGCAGGGCGGACGCGTCCTGGCGGTAGGTCAGGAACTCGTCCTTGGCCAGGACGCCTGACGCGACGATCGCGGCCTGGGGAGCCGCGGCTGCGACGAACAGGATGCGCGGGCACGACGAGTGACGCGGCAGGTGACGCCAGGCGATCCACGCGATGCCCGGCAGCGTGCAGGCGAGGAACAGCGCCGTACGTCGGCAGCGCGCCGACGACGCCCGCGATGGTCGACCCGAGCAGGATCACGCCCGCGACCAGGACGGCCGTGACGATGAGCAGCGCGCGCGACCGACTGCGCAGCAGGCCGTAGGCGCCGAGCCAGCTGAACGCGACCCCGGCTCCGACGAAGAAGGTGTACGTCTGCAGGTTGGCCGTGACGCCGAGCAGGATCGCCGCGACGCTGAGCAGGGCGATGCGCGTCCGGGGCCGCAGCGCCGGTCCGACGGCACTGCGCAGGATCAGCGCGAGCGCGGCACCGACGCAGGCGAAGCCGGCCACCTCGGCGTTCAGGGCGTAGAGCGCACCGAACGGTCCCCAGAGGACGGCGTGCGACTCCAGCGGCGGTGTACCAGTTGTCGTGCAGGACGACGGACATCGTGCCGATCGCCAGGGCCGGTCCGACGAGGGCCGGACCCCAGGCGAGCCCGCTGATGCGGTAGGCGACCCAGCCGACCAGGGCGACGCTGGCGCCGAGAACGAGGAGCCCGGCCACGGTCCACACGGCCGGGACGGAGGCGCCCGTCAGGGAGGCGACCCAGCCGATGATCCGGTACCACAGGCTCGGGTAGTACGACTGCCCCGTCTCGGTGAACGGCTCCGGCGAGGCCGGAGACGCCCGCTGCCGTCGTGGACGCGATGCCGGCGTACGACAGCTGGTCGTAGGAGAAGTAGCCGCGGAAGGCCTGCAGCCAGCTGCCCTCGCCCGGGACGTCGGGCATCCGAAGCAGCAGGAGGACGACGAGCTCGCTGAAGACCAGGCTCGCGGCCAGGACCACGCGGCGACGTACGGCTGCGGTCACGGACGTCTCCTGGGTGCTCGACTCGGTCGTGCGCGCGCAGCATACCCGCGTCGCCCTTCGGGCTCAGGCTGTAGATTGGGGCGTCATCGAGGAGGACTGCCAGTGACGGACGACGCCGCACGGCGACCTGCTGCTGTCCGTCGTCTCGCCCATGTGGAACGAGGCCGAGTCGGCCGAGGCGTTCCTCACCGCCCTCACCGCCCAGCTCGACGCGCTGACCGACCTCGACGTCGAGATCCTCATCGTCGACGACGGCAGCACCGACGGCACCGCGGCGATCCTGCGCGAGTGGCAGAGCCGTCGCGCCGACCTCTCGGTCGTGAGCCTGTCGCGCAACTTCGGCCACCAGGCCGCCATCACCGCCGGGCTGTTCGCGCCACCGGCGACGCCGTGGTGATCATGGACTCCGACCTGCAGGATCCGCCCGAGCTCATCCCGCAGATGGTGGCGCAGTGGCGCGACGGGCGCCGACGTCGTCTACGCGGTGCGCCGCGAGCGCAAGGGCGAGTCCGTCGTTCAAGCGCGGCACGGCGACCGCCTACTACCGGATGCTGCGCTGGCTGTCCGACACCGACATCCCGGCCGACACCGGGGACTTCCGGCTCGTGACCCGCGAGGTCGTCGAGGCGCTGCGCAGCATGCCGGAGCGCGACCGCTACATGCGCGGCATGGTGGCCTGGGTCGGCTTCCACCAGGTGCCCCTGGAGTTCGACCGCCCCGAGCGGCGCGGCGGGCGCGACCAAGTACTCCCTCGGCCGGATGATGCGGCTCGGCACGGCCGGGGTCGTCGGCTTCAGCGACAAGCCGCTGTACATCGCGATCGGCTTCGGCTTCGTCATGATGCTCCTGGCCCTGCTCGGCCTGGGCTACGTCGTGCTGTCGAGCATCTTCGGCTGGGGCGACCTCGTGCGCGGCTGGGCCTCGGTGATCATCAGCGTCATGTTCTTCTCGGCCGTCCAGCTGATCTTCCTGGGCGTGATCGGGATCTACGTCTCCCGGGTCTTCGTCGAGTCGAAGGGCCGGCCGCTCTACATCGTCAAGAAGAGCAGTGACTAGCAGGACGCCTGACGGCCTGGACCGCCGTGCTCGCCGGGCCTGGTCGCCGGCGGCCGTCTCGCTCGTGCGGCATCCTGCTGGCGAACGGCCAGGCCCTCACCACCCTCGTCTGGGCCGAGGACGGCCTGTTCCCGCTGTGCGTGCGCGCGCACGGCCTGCTGGCCTGTGCCAGCCGACCCCTTCTCCGGCTACCTGCTCCTCCTGCCGCGGCTCGTCGCGTGGCCGGTCAGCCTGGTGCCCCTCGACCAGTGGCCGCTGGCGACCAACCTCGCGGCGGCCGCTGCTGGCCGGGGCGGCGGCCGTGCTCGCCGTGCTCGTCCTGCGCGCCGCCGGGACCGGCGTCGTCGCCTCCGGCCTGGTCGCGCTGCTCCCCGTCGTGGCGCCGATCATGGGCTTCGAGGCGATCAACGCCACCGGCAGCAGCTACATGCTCCTGGTGTTCGTGGCCGCGCTCGCCGTGTGCTTCCCGCCCCAGGGCCGGTTCCCGACGTGGGCGTACGCCATCGGTGCCGCTCGTCGTCGCCCTGACGATCCCGTCGTCCGCGCTGCTGCTCCTGCCCCTGGGCGTCCAGCTGCTCCGACGGCGCATCCCGCGGCGCGGTGGGCTCGTCGTCGGCGCGCTCCTGGTGGCCGGACTGGCCGTGCAGGCGTTCGTCGCGCGTCACGGCCGACAACCCGCGACGGATGGACTGGAGCCTCGACGCGGCCCGCAGCTGGGCCGACACGCTGCCGAGCGCCCTGATCACCTACTGGCCCGGCCGACACCGCGCTGACCGCCGAGGGCTCCTTCAGCTCCGCGACCGCAGCCGGCTGGGGCCAGGCGGGCCTGATCCTGGCCGCGGTGGTCCTCGTCCTGGGCGTCATCCTGGTCCTCGTGCGCGGCGAGACGGCGAACGGCGTCGGGCTGCTGCTGCTGGTCGGGCTCGGCCTGGGGGTCATCCCGGCCGCGGCGGGCTACGCCAACAACCGCTACTTCGTCATCCCCGCGCTGCTGTGGCTGGCGGCCGGCCTCGTCGCCCTCGACCGCTGGGTGCCGTGGCGCCGCGAGCTGGTGATGGCGATCGTCGCCGTCGCCCTCGTGGCCGTGTGGATTCCCGAGCCTGCGCGCCTCGGAGTTCCGGACCACGGCGGTGCCCGAGTGGGAGCCGATGCTGGCCGCCGCCCGGGCCGCGTGCGACGGCAACCCCGACGGCGACGTCGCGGTGACGTTCAGCCCGGCGTGGCCGTTCGCCGACGCGGTGTTCACCGGACCGACGGGCAACGTCGTGCCGTGCTCGACGATCGCTAGATGATGCCCTCGGCGATCGCGTTCCGGATCCACGGGATGACCTCGTCGAGCATGTCGCTCGAGCGACGTGGTCGCCTCGAAGCCGAGCACGCTGCTTGGCCTTCGTCGCGTCGCGGCACCCGCTCTGCACGTCGTGCTCGAACGGCGTCGTCGGACGTGTACGCGAAGGGCTCGTCGGCCCGTTGATCTTCGTCCAGATCAGCTCGGCCAGCTCGAGGACGGTGGTCGACTCGGCGTCGAGAGGTTGAAGTCCTCGTTGGTGGCGTCGCGGGTGCTCCATCGCAGTGACGATGCCCCGGGCGAGGTCGCCGCCGTAGGTGTAGTGGCGGACCTGCTCGCCCGTCGCCGAGGATGTGCAGCGGGTCCTGGCCCTTGAGCGACCTTCTGCACGAGGTCGGGCACGACGTGGCTCATGGCGAGCTTCACGTTGCCCGACTCGATCTCGACGTCGCCGAGGGCACGACGCTCGCCGATGCCGACGCAGTTGAACGGGCGGCACGATCGTGTAGGGCAGCTGGTACTGGTCCCACGCCGCGCGGGCGAAGTACTCGACGGCCAGCTTCTGGAAGCCGTAGCGACGACAACGGCGGCGGGACCTCGCGCTCGTCGCCCTCGCGCGACGGCCAGCGGTCGGTGCGACTCGAACACCATCGACGACGACAGGTAGGTGACCTTCTGGAGCGGCCGGCCCGCCGTGCATGCGCCGCGATCGCCGCGTCGCAGGTGGAGGCGATGATCCGCTCGTTCTCGGCGAGCAGGTCGTAGGCGTAGGTGTGGAAGTACGAGATGCCGCCGATCATGCGCCGCGCCGGCGATGACGTGGTCGACGTCGGACAGCAGCTCGACCATCAGCGTCGGTGTCCTCGACGTCGCCCTCGACGAAGCGTGTAGTCGGGGTTGTCGTCGTACGAGCTTGCGTGACCGGGCCGTACTTCGAGTAGGTTGTCGACCCCGACGACCTCGTAGCCGCGGCCGAGCAGCTCCTCGACGACGTAGCCGCCGATGAAGCCGGCCGAGCCGGTGACGAGAACCTTCACGATGCGATCGCCCTTCGTGTCGGTGCGCGATGCGGAGCTCTCGCCTGGCGGCAGGCTCGCCGGCCGAAGGCGTAGACGGTACCAGCGCAGGTACTCCGGGATCCACTGTCGGCAGCTGGAAGTTCGACACCCCGACGTCGCGGTCGAGCCAGATGGTCGGGATCTCGGCGACGGGCAGGCGCAGCCGCCGGGCCTTGGCGACCAGCTCGAGGCCGATCTCGAAGCCGGCCCGGCTCTCGATGCCGACCTCCTCGCACGAAGGCGCGTCGAGTACGCCTTGTAGGAGTTGGTCGCGTCGCGCGTGCCGACGCCGGCGAACGTGTGCAGGGTCCGGCCCGCCGACGCGGGACAGGATGCCCTTGAACCGCGGCCCGCCGACCTGCTGGCCGCCGGGCATGTACCGCGAGGCCGCCGCGACGACGCACGCCGCGCTCGACGAGCCGGACGAGGTCGTCGATCTGACGAGGGGATCGTCGCAGCCGTCGGCCATCGTGACCACGACGCATCGGCGCGGCCGCCTGCGTGCGATGCCGTACCGGATGGCGTTGCGCCGGGCCGCGGCCGTAGGTCGTTGCACGACGACGCGCACGCGCGGGTCGTCGGCGCGCGAACTTCTCGACGGCCGGGACCGTGGTGTCCTCGGGCATGTCGACCACGACGAGCACCTCGAACGGCAGGTCGACACGGCGTCGACGATGCGGCTCAGGCACGGCGACGATCGCCGTCGCCCTCGTTGTACGCGGGGATGACGATCGAGACGCGCGGGGCTCGGTCACGCGTCAGACCCCGCGGCCCGAGGAGGTTCCAGACGTCGACGACGGGCTTGTCGGTCGCGAGGTCGCGGTACTCGGCGTGCGGCGCCGCGATGACCAGCAGGTCCGACTCGCGCCAGCACGTCGTCGAGCGGGGCGAGGGTCGGGTCCGTCGTCACGTACGGGTCGGTGCAGAGGACCGCCCTGGCCCGGAAGGCGAGGATGCGCTTGAGCTTGTAGGACAGGCTCGAGCGGGTGTCGTCGGACCCGGCCTTGAAGGCCATGCCCAGGATGCCGACCGTCATGTCGGCGAGGTCGTACGCCTGCTCCATCCGGTCGACCAGGTAGAGCGGCAGGCCCTCGTTGACGAGCATCGCCGCGTGGCCGAGGACGAAGGTGTTGTTGGTGAACGCCGCCAGCTGCATCGTGTCCTTGAACAGGCACGGACCGGCGGCGAAGCCCGGCGCCGGGGAGGTCGGCCGCGCGCGGGTAGTCGTACGTGATGGCGTCGCGGATCGCGCTCGAAGTCGAGGCCGGCGTCGTTGGCCATCATGAAGAACTGGTTGGCGGCCGCGAACTTGATGTAGCGCCACGTGTTCGTGAACAGCTTGGCGAGCTCGGCCTCCTCGGGGCTGACGGGCACGCACTCGGCGCCCATCGTGCTCGAAGAGGGCCGCCGCGGCCGCGTGGGCCTGCGTCGGTGCGCGCCCCGACGATCTGGGGCAGGGCGCTCAGCTCCTCGAGTGCGTGCCCCTCGGCGATGCGCTCGGGGCAGAAGACCACGTCCGCCTGCACGCCCTGGGCGCGCCATGGACTCCTCGACCCGGGCGGTGACCCCGGGGAACACCGTGCTGCGCAGGATGATCAGCCGGGTGTCGCGCATGTAGGGGACGCACTCGTCCATGGCCCGCACGACGGCGTTGGGGTCGGGGTTGAGGTGCTCGTCCACCGGAGTGCCGATGACGACGATCACGGTGTCGGCGGCCGAGATCGACGATGGGTCGTGCGACGCGCGGAACGCCGCCGTCGCCAGGGTCGACCGGAGCAGGTCCTCGGCGCCAGGCTCCAGGAACGGAAGCGTGCCTGCGTTGACCGAGTCGACCTTGGCGGCGTCGGTGTCGTACGCGACGACGTCCTGCCCGCTGCTGGCCAGGACAAGTGCGAGGGGGAGTCCCACATGGCCGCATCCCCCGATGACGGCGATCGACACTCAGCGACTCCCTCGATGGCTGGCTCCGATGGCGACACTCTACTGGCGCCCGCGATGGCCGGCGCGTGGCGTCGCCGGACGGGCGGGCGGTCGGATCCTCGCCGTCGGACGGCGCTCACGCCGGGCATCAGGCGAGCCGGCGATCTAGGCTTTGCGCGACGATCGAATGGCACGGGGGACGAGATGGCGCGGGCACGGGACGTCGTCAGGCAGCATGCGACGCTCCTGGGACTGCAGGCCGTCATCATCGTCGGCGGCGTGTGGCTGCGGTGGCCGTCCATGTCGTACGCGCTGACGGAGGCACATGCCTTCCGGCAGGCTCAGACCACCCTGATGATCCGCGAGTACATGACGAACGGGCTGTTCCAGCTCAGTCCGCTGCCGGTGTTCGGCCCTCCGTGGCAGGTGCCCATGGAGTTCCCGCTCTTCCAGTGGCTGGCGGCGGTGGGCGGCAACGTGATCGGGACGTCCCCGCAGATCGCCGGGCGCCTGACCGCACTGGCCTTCTTCGAGCTGTCGGCGCTCCTCGTTGCCTACCTGGCCTACCGGTGGTTCTCGCCCGCCGCCAGCGTCGGCGACGATGGTGCTGTTCCAGTTCCTGCCGTTCGGCTACCAGTGGGGCAACGCCCCGCTCATCGAGTTCCTGGCCACGGCGGGCGCGCTCGCCGCGCTCGTCTGCGTCGAGCGGTGGCGGCAGCGTCCTGGGCCGCTGTGGGTGGGGCTGGGCGTCGTGGCCCTCCTCGTCGCCTTCCTGGTCAAGCCCACCACGGCCGTGGTGTGGGTTCCCGTCTACCTGGCGCTGAGCATCGACTGGCGCGCGCGCGGCATCGTCCGCGCGAACGTCGCCCGCTGGCCGCTCGCCATCCCTCTGGTCGTGGGCGTCGTCGGCGCGGCAGCGTGGACGCAGGTCGCGGACTCGGTGAAGGCCGAGAACCGCTACAGCGCCTTCCTCACATCCGGCAACCTCTCCGAATGGAACTACGGCACGATCGACCAGCGCCTCGACGCCGAGAAGTGGCAGATGCTCCTGGGCTACTCGGAGGCGATCGTCGGATCGCTGACGCGTCTTCGCCGTGCTGCTGCTTGCCGGCTGTACGTGTGGCCGCGGCGCGCCGTGCTCGTCGGCCTCGCGCTGTCGCTCCCCACCGGTGCGCTGGTGTTCTTCAACCTCTACTACCAGCACACCTACTACCAGTCGGCGATCTTCCCCGCCTTCGTCCTGGTGATGGGCGCGGGGATCGGCGCGCTGACCCGACTCGCGCGTGGCCTCCCGGCCAAGTGGTCCGTTGCCGGTGTGGCGCTGGTGACGGTGCTGTCGCTGGCGTGGATCTCGCCGGAGGGGCAGGGCATCTCCCACCGAACGGTGAACGGCCTCTACGAGTTCCCGCTCGCGGCCGAGCTTGCCGGAGCAGGTCCCGGAGGGCGCCGGGGTGATCGTGGTCGGCTGCGACTGGGACCCGACGTACTTCTACCTCAGCGGTCGACGCGGCCTCATGATCCGCCCGCAGGAGATGAGCACCCCCGTGCCCTCGGAGTGGCTGGGACCTGAGCTGCAGTACGTCGCCCTGTGCGACCCGTCCGTCGACGTGTCCGCGCTGTTCCCGGCGGGGACGCCGTTCGAGAAGGTGTCGGACTCCCTGTATCGGCTGGCTCGCTGAGTCCGGTTCGGCGGTGGCCTCAGGCCGAGAGGTCGCCGCGCCGCCTGAGCCAGGCGTACGCGCCCCGGCGCAGGAGGGTCGTCTTCTCGTTGTTGAGCGCGGGCCTGCGCGACGCGGTACCACGGCTGCGGCGCGACGTCCTGCTCGACGAACCGCTGCCATGCGCGGAACTGGTCGCGCTGCTTCGCCGCCAGCCGGGTGGACCACGACGACGTGCTGATGCGGAAGGCGCCGATGGACTCGCGGCGGACGACGAGGTCGTGCCGCTGCAGCACCTTGGCGTAGAAGAACATGTCGAGCAGGAAGGGCTGCTCGTCGTTCCACGGGCAGGGCCTCCGCCATCGCCTCGCGGCGGAAGAGCACGGCCAGCGGCTCGCCGTAGATGTTCGCCCCCTGCCAGGCGCCGACCTCGAGGGCGTGGACGCCGTCGACGAGACCGCTCGGCAGCCCGGCGCACCCTCGCGCCGTGGAACAGGACCTTGCCGCTGGCGGAGATCATGTCGCGCTGCGCGATCGCCATGCCGGCCGTCGGGTACGCCTCGAGGTCGGCGACCTGCAAGGCGACGGCGTCCGGGTGGATGAGGTCGTCCTGGCAGAGCAGCTTCACGTAGTCGCCGGTGGCGAGTTCGCTGGCCCGAGTCCAGGTGTCGGCCGCGGGCGTGCCGGCCGGCAGGTAGTCCTTGACGACCGCGGGGTGCTCGAAGGCCTCGACCCATTCGCGGGAGCCGTCGGTCGATCCGCCGTCGACCAGCACGAGCTCGACGTCCGGGTAGGTCTGGGCGAGGACCGAGTCGACGGTCTGCTGCAGGTAGGGCAGGCCGTTGAAGATCGGGATCACGACGGACACGGTCGGTGTTGGACATCGCGGAAAAACCGTACCCCACGGCACGCGGTAACGTACCCACCCAGCCCACCGCGAGGAGCCATCCGTGCCTGACCAGGGACCGACCGCCGACGTCACGGTCGTCATGCCGGCCTACAACGAGGAGGCCACGATCGAGGCGGCCATCGCCCGTGTGCTGGAGCAGCCCTTCGTGCGGGAGCTCGTCGTCGTCGACGACGGCTCGGCCGACGACACCCGCGACGATCCTCGCGGGGCTGGCGGACCCGCGGCTGCGCGTCGTCGAGCACGAGCGCAACCAGGGCAAGGGTGCGGCGCTGCGCACCGGCATCGCGCTGGCCACGAGCACCTTCGTCGCGATCCAGGACGCCGACCTCGAGTACGACCCCGCGGACCTCCAGGGGCTGCTCGGCCCGCTGCGCGACGGCCGCGCGGACGTCGTCTACGGCTCGCGCTTCTCCGGGTCGTCCGAGCACCGCGTCCTGTACTACTGGCACAGCGTGGGCAACAAGTTCCTCACGACGCTTGTCCAACATGGCCACCAACATCAACCTCACCGACATGGAGACCTGCTACAAGGTCTTCCGCCGCGAGGTGATCCAGGCGGTCGACATCGAGGAGAACGGCTTCGGCTTCGAGCCCGAGGTCACGGCCAAGGTCGCCGCCATGGGCTGCCGGATCTACGAGATCGGCGTCTCCTACTCCGGGCGCACCTACGCCGAGGGCAAGAAGATCAACTGGAAGGACGGCATGCGGGCCGTCTACGCCATCGGCAAGTACTCGTACCAGGCGCGTCGCACGTACCGCGGCCGCATCCCCGGCTGAGTCAGTCCGCCGAGGGCAGCGCGTACGTCTCCCAGATCCCGTCGCCGCCGGTCGCGATGGGCGGCCCGAACTGCAGCCGCATGTCGGTGGTGACCCACGTCCAGGCCTGGTCGGTGAAGCCGCGGCGGTCGAGGTGGATGGCGCAGAAGCCCCTGTGCCACGAGTTCGCGCACCTGGCCGGGGGACTGCCGGTTGCCGAGGTCCTCCAGCGGCGCGGACGCCTCGGTGTTCTTCACCGCGCCGTAGCTGAAGTCCTTGTCCTCGTTGACCAGGCCCTGCAGGAAGTGCTCGTAGTCGTTGAGCTCGGGTGCCATGAGCCCCTGCTCCGGGTAGACCACGTACGGCAGCTGCAGGACACCGCAGTCGGACGGCAGGGCCGCGTTCACCTGCGCCTGGTAGGCCTCGGCGGCGGCCATCGCCTCGCTGCCGCGGGCGGCGCCCTCCGCGTAGGCGGTCGCGGAAGGGCATGACCTGCTCGACCGCGACGACCAGCACGATGACCACGGCGGCGACGACCGACCAGCCGCTGAGCCGGCCGAACCGGGTGCGCGACGAGCGCTGCCATCGCGCCGGCGACGAACAGCAGCAGGAGGATCGGCAGCAGTCGGTTCCAGGCGCGCACCTGCGCCGTGACGGTGCCGGCCACCAGGTAGTTCAGGCCCCACGGCACGAAGAACAGGATCACGACGACCGTCAGGTAGGAGATGAAGCGGCAGGGCGGAGCCGGCGTGGCCGTCCGGTGCGGGCACGCACCACCAGGCCGACGAGGAAGACCACGAGGCAGGCGGTGGTGATCCACGTGCCGTAGTTCGTCAGCGCGGTGCTCTCGTTCTGCAGCGGCGAGGCGCCGATGGCCGCGTAGACCGCCTCGTTGTAGCGCCACATGCCGGGCAGCTGGCTGATCGGGGCCGGGATCAGCGCCATGGCCAGGTTGCCGGCGAACGTCACCGACTCGATGGGCATGCGCTCGGCCAGCGGTGGGCTGGGCGGGGAGCTCGATCACCGTGAGCAGCGCCGGGCACGAAGCCGACGACCGCGAGGACCCCCACCGCGACGACCGGCAGGGCGCCCCCGCAGGACGTCGAGCCAGCGGTCGCGCTGGGCGATGCGCCAGACCACCGCCGCCGTCGCCGAGGATCGCCGTGAAGGCCGCGTAGTACAGGCCGCTCCACGCCGTCACGAGCACGAGGCCGACCAGCGCGATCCAGCCCAGCACGTAGCGAGCGAGCGAGGAGTCGCCTGCGGCGCATGAGGAGCCGCGGCAGCGAGGCCCGAGCCCGATGACGAAGACCAGCAGCATGCCGGTGACGCCGCTGTACAGCGTGGCGAGGTAGGTGTGGCCCAGGCCACGGCCGAAGTGGTACGGGATGAGCGCGAAGGCGGTGGCGAGCGCGATCGCGACCGGTCCACCGCGACTGACCATCCGCAGCAGCAGGTAGGCCAGCACCGCGACGAGCGGGAAGGACAGGAAGAGCAGCAGGTTGATGCCGAGGAAGGGCGAGCCGACTGACGAGGTTGACCAGGCGGGCGAACGAGTTCTCGGTGATGTCGATGTTGGGCGAGTAGTTGAGGTTCATCCCGAGCGGGAAGCCGTACTGGGTCGTGGGGGCGTAGGCGAAGCCGCCCCAGTTGTCGGCGTTGACGTAGGTGGCCAGCATGTCGCCGTCGCCGAGCGGGCCGCTCATGCGCGACCAGATCGGCCCGAACACCAGCAGGGCCAGCGCGGTCGTCACGACGGCCGTGACCGCGGCCTCGATGGCCGTCCGCCACGAGAGCGAGCCGCGCGTGCGCCGGCGGTCATGCTGCCGACCAGTCCAGGCGGGTCAGGCATGAGTGTCCTTGCGTGATCTCGGCGTCGGGCCACGCGAAGTCGTAGCACTCCGGAGCGGTGGCCCGGAGCGACGCCGGGGATGCTGGACCAGAACTGCAGGACGCGAGTCCATCGTCGGCCCGACCATCTGGATCACGGTCGGGCGGATCTCGTCGAGCCGCGCGATGTCCTCCTCGTACAGGATCGGCTCGAGCGTGACGCGGTTCTCGCCCCACATCTGCATCGCGGCGACGACGTAGAGCTCGCGGTCGCCGCCGACCCAGTCCCCGCCGACCCAGTTCAGGATCGTGTCCTGTCGGTGGTGCTGCGCGAGCAGCCACTCCTGCGCGTTGACGGCCGTGTGGATCTTGTCGGAGATCGGGTTGTCGTTGAACGCGTTCGAGTACGGGCTGAGGTAGTACAGGCCGAGGTCGCCGCGCGAGTTCTGGAGCAGCTGGGCGCCGGCCAGCAGCAGCGCCACGGCAGGCGATCGCGCCGATCGCCCCCTTGTAGGACGCCACGAGGAAGACGACGGTCAGCGACGATCGCGAGCACCCAGCCCGCCCACAGCGCCAGCCCGGGGTCCAGGCGGCCGGCCAGCGATGACGAGGACCAGCCCGACGATGCCGGTCGACTGCCTGCAGGCGCGTCCACCCGTCGGCCGGGAGCGCGAGGGTCATGACCAGGCCCGAGCGCGAACAGCGCGGGCGGCCACAGCATCGCCTGGTAGATGGGCGCCTCGAGCGGGATCCCGCCCATGATCGGGGAGAACACGAGCATGAAGCCGATGCTCGCGGCGCTGATCGCGAAGGCCCGCTGGGCGGCCGGCTCGCGACGATGCGTGACCCAGGCGATCGCCGTGATGACGAGGATCGTGATCGGCACGATCAGCGAGATGTCGCTTGGGCCAGACGAGCGTCGGTGCTCGCGAAGTCGGAGTACTTCAGACGTGGCGTTCGCGTCGACGTACGTCGCGAGCCAGTCCAGCTCGGGGAAGACCACCCGCCCCGCGAGGAGGAAGACCACGAAGGTGACCGCGGCGGTGCCCGCAGCGATGGCGAGGTACGAGCATGCGGGTGCGCATCTGGATGCGGACGACGAGCCACGTCACGCCGGCCAGCAGCACGCCGACGGGGTTGACCATCACCAGCCAGCCCAGCGCGACACCGCCGATGGCCGCCGCCGCGTCGGCTGTCGGACATCGCGCGTCGCCAGCGCGACGGCCGTGCCGGCCATGACGGCGCCGGTCAGGTAGGGGTTGCCGAGGTAGCCCAGCACGACGGTGCTCATGCTCGCGAGGGTCGCGAGGAAGGCGGCCGACGGCCGGCAGGTGAAGCGCCGCATGGCGAGGTAGAAGGACGCCACGATGAGCAGCAGCAGGGCGAACCGGTAGATGGCGAAGCCCGACCCACGTGCCCGCGACCGACGTGAGGAGGTGGACCGGGACGATGTCGCCGAGCCGCGTCCAGAAGTAGGAGTTGTCGAACGCGCGATCGGTGACCTCGCTCGCCGAACAGGCCGAGGGAGGCGTAGAAGGACGAGTCCGGCGTGTCGAGTCCGGTCCACCGCTGGGAGATGAGCCCGACGGTGGCGGTGATCCCCAGCACGATGGCCGGGTCGACGAGGCGGGAGCGCAGGTCAGGCTTCATGGCGCCGCCAGCCGTGCAGCCACAGTCCGCCGCCGATGGCGAGGGCGACCAGGAGCGCGACGTCGCCTGCCACGAGTGCCGCCTTCGGCCACAGGAACTCGTCGGCTCCCAGGAGGCCCGACGGGGTGGGGATCATCGAGGCGCCGGTCGCCAGGCTGGCGGTGATGGCGACGACCAGGGTCCAGGCCACCCACGCGTGCGGAGCCGGCCGCGGCGGACAGCCACGCCAGCGCGCCGACCAGGGCCGGCAGGAGGAACACCTGGCGGTAGTCGTGGGAGGCACCGAGGACGTACGGAAGGGCGAGCACGCCGAGCGCCGCCGATGAGCAGCGCCCGTCGGCACCGGCGAGCCGGTCGAGGCCGGCGCTGGCCGCGCGGGGGATGGCAAGGGCCGCCCCGGCGACGGCCAGGATCACGAGCACCCAGGCCGCCGCCGTCACCGCGCCCCAGTGCTCGACGACGGCCGGGCTCGGGATGCCGGTGATGGGCGCGTCGCGACAGCGCGGTCGCGAGCAGCGCGGCCGCGCCGAACTGCGACTGGGAGGTGGCCGGGTCGTCGGCCCGGGAGGTGGAGACCGCCTGCTGCAGGTCGGACCACGACAGCGGCGAGGAACACCGACGCTGGCGGCGAGCGCGACGAGGGCGGCCGGGTTCGGGCCGGCCGCGGCGCACGAACGGGGCGAACAGGCCGATGGCGAAGTACTTGCCCGCGACCGCCACGGTCGCGGCGACGGCGCCGGCCACCCGGCCGCCGAGCGCCGGGCCGGCCAGCAGTGCGAGTCCGGCCGTGGCCAGGGCGAGCACGACGATCTCGACCTGCCCGCGCTCGATGCCGAGCATCGCTGGTGCCGTGACGGCGGCGACGCCGACGAGCACCTGGGCGCCGAGGAGCGGCGGCGTGCCGGCCCGCCAGTGGCGCTGGAGCAGCCAGCCGAGCCCGCCGACGGTCAGGACGTAGACGACCGCGAGCCCGCCGCCGATCCAGGCGGTGTCGTCGAGGTCGAGCCCGAGCGCGGCGAACACCCGGGCCGGGGGCACGACGTACGGGGTGAAGGGCCGGCCGTACGGGTCGCACACGGTGTAGTCGGCGCCCTGCTCCATGCACAGGGCGGTGGCCAGCACGGCCTTGAGATCGCCGAAGGACGTCTGCTCGGGGTTGGTGGGGACCATCGTCGCGATGCCCCACCACGACCAGTGGCTGGTCGCCAGCGCCCAGGAGACCACGCCACCGCTGATGACGACGGGGATGCCGGTCGACGCGAGGCGAGCGGGCGAGGCCGGGGGCACGAGGGCGAGCCTACGACGGCTCCCCCGCGATCGCCCCCGGCGTAGGCCGGTCGCTGGCGCTCAGCCGGTCACGACCACCGGCACCTTCGGCACGGTCCCGACCCACTGGGTGCCGTCGTCGGTGTAGCCGCTCGGGGCCGGGTCCTTCGTCGTCCACTGGGTGCCGTCGTCGGTGTAGCCGGCCGGAGCGTCGTCCTTGACCGGCGCGGTCGGCGCCGGACCGTAGCGTCGGCAGTACAGGACCCAGCCGTAGTCCTCGAGGTTGTAGCCGCCGGGGCAGGCGCGTGCCGTCGTGTCGTACGAGTCGAGAATCGGCGCGGGACCGGTCGCCTCGTCGTGGAACGTGTAGGGGTGCGAGGTGTACGTGTAGGCGCGGGTGACGCGGCAGGAGCCGGCCGGCGTCAGCGTCGATCCGGTCGGGCACACGTAGACGGTGCGAGACGACGGGTGCCGGTGCGGGCGCGGGCGCGGGTGGGGCCGGCGGGCGACGGCGTGGGCGTGGCGACGCGGGGTTGGCGCAGGCGTCGGCGCGGGCGTCGCCGCGGTGGCTCGGGCTCCGCAGCGGCCGGGCCAGCCTGGCCTGGGTGGCCCGGCCGGCGCCGGCGCTGTTGTGCGGCGTCACCGTGAACGTGTAGAGCGCGGAGCCGTCGAGTCCCTCGAGCGTGGCGGTGCGACCCGAGACCGTGCGGCGCAGCGGTGCGGTGCTGGGGCTGGTGGCGGTGACCGCGTACCAGGTCTGGGCTCCGCCGGTCGCGAGCGTCGGCCGGTGCGACCAGGCCAGGGACACCGTGCCGGGGGTGGCCGTGGTGCGCACGGTCAGGCCGGACGCCGCCGTCGGGCGATCGACGGCGCGCAGCGCGCCGACCCGCTGGCCGCCCACCTCGACCGACGTAGATCCGCCCGGCGCTCAGGCGGGTGAAGGTCGCCGGCTGCGTTCCGGGCCTGGTGAGCCGGCGGATCGGCTCACCCTTGGCGAGCAGCCGCACGGGCTGGCCGCCGTGGTGCGTCACGACGATGCCGCGCGGGAAGGCTGGCGGCGGCCGTGATGGCCGGGACGCTCACGACGCCCGGTTCCCGTACGGCGGACGGGGCCGTGGCATCGGCGGCGACGAGCTCGTCGGCCGCCGCCGAAGGAGCCGGCCCGGCGATCGCGAGAGCGGCCAGGGCCGCTGCGGCGAGGGCCAGGTGACGCATGCGGGCGGTGGTTGCTGCGAGATGGGATGTTCATCGATGTCTCCTCAGGCGGCCCGGGTGGGTCCGCACAAGGAGGGTGATGCCCGCATCGCGACGGTCGGAACCAGCGATGTGGTGCCTGTGGATGACCGCGAGAGCAGGGGCCTGTGGATGACCGCCGGGGCGCGGTGGCCGGCGGGCTCAGCGGTCGCGCGTGACGACGAGGTCGCCGGTGCCCACGGTGACGTACGGGCTGAAGGCGGTGGTGTCGAGCACCTCGTTGAGGAAGTCGGCCTGCTCCTGGCCGTTGATGCGCAGCTGGACGCCTCGGAAGATCGTCGTGATGGTGGAGTTGCCGGTGACGCGGGACCGGGTGCGGATGTCCTTGATGACGAAGAGGCTGGCGTTCGTCCCGTCCGCGAGGACGCAGTCGACGAGGCGGGCCCGCGTGTCGATGGTCGGGTTCGAGCAGCGCACGTTCACGCCGGTCGGGTGTTGATCAGCCGGAAGCCGCCGGCAGCGGCGTTCGCCGTGCCCGGTCTTGGCGATGATCGGCAGGGAGACCCGGGCGGTGAGGTTCGACGACGCGGTCACGACGGAGCCCGGGCTGACGCCGACGATCACGATGTCCTCGGCCGTCCAGGTGGGCAGGATGCCGTTGCCGGTCGTGAAGGAGAAGGTCCCCGACGCGGGGATCGTCTCGATCGTGAGCGGCAGGCGCCGCGTGCGCGGGGGTCGCGGCCGCCAGGCACAGCGCGGCGGCCGCCGTCAGGACGAGGCGTCGGTGCATGCGCATGGCGATCTCCTTCGTCCCGGCGGTGTTCGGCAAGGATAACCCCGTGACCGACGGACTCAGGTCAGGGCAGCGCGCTGGTCGCGCGCCTGGTACAGGCCCGTCGGCGCGGCGCACGTCATCACCGATCCGGCCCTCATGGGGCAGTACGTCGTCGACTGGTCGCGCCGCTGGACCGGGACCGCGCTGGCGGTCGCGCGCCCGGGATCGACGGACGAGGTGCGCGCGGTGCTGCGGGCCTGTGCGGACGCGGGCGTCCCGGTCGTCCCGCAGGGCGGCAACACCGGACTGGTCGGCGGATCGGTGCCGCAGGCCGCGCCGCGATCGGCTGCCGGTCGTGCTCTCCACCCGCCGGCTCGACGTCATCGGCGCCGTCGACGCCCTGTCCGGCCAGGTGACCGCCGGCGCCGGCGTCACGCTCGGCGACCTGCGTCGGCCGTGGCCGCGCAGGGCTGGGCGTACGGCGTCGATCTCGCCGCGCGCGACTCGGCCACGATCGGCGGCACGGTGGCCACCAACGCCGGCGGCATCCACGTCATCGCCTACGGCATGACCCGCGCGCAGGTCGTCGGAATCGAGGCGGTGCTGCCGGACGGATCGGTGATCTCGCACCTGTCGGGCATGCTCAAGGACAACACCGGCTACGACCTTGCGGGCGCTGCTGTGCGGGTCGGAGGGCACCCTCGGCGTCATCACCGCCGTGCGCCTGCGCCTGCACCGCCCGCCGGGCCGCACGACGGTCGCCCTCATCGGCTGCGCGTCCTACGCGGACGCCCTCGACCTCATGTCGCAGGCGGTCGCGCCCGGGGTCGCGGCTGCTCGCCGCGGAGGTGCTCGACGAGACCGGGCTCGACCTCGCCTGCACCACGGCGGCGACGGCCTGGCCGCTCGCAGAGCCGGCATCCGGTGGTCCTGCTCCTGGAGGTGGTCGACGGCGGCGACGCCTCGGGCTTCGCCGGACTCGACGACCGCGACGTCATCGTCGGGCTCGACGCCGCCGAGCAGGCGCGGCTCTGGTCCTTCCGCGAGCGGCAGGCCGAGGCCTTCTCGTCGCTCGGGCATCACCCACAAGCTCGACGTGTCGGTCCCGCTGGCCGTGCTCGCCGCCTGCGCCGACGAGCTGCGCGCCGTGGTGGGCGCCTACCCGACGGTGCGAGGCCTTCGGCGTGTTCGGCCATCTCGGCGACGGCAACATCCACCTCGAGATCCACGGCCCGGCCGCCGACGACCACGCGATCGACCTCGCGGTCCTGGAGTGCGTGGCGCGGTACGGAGGGTCCGTCTCGGCCGAGCACGGGGTCGGCCGCGCCAAGGCCGCCGAGCTGCACCTGTGCCGATCCGACGGCGGAGATCGCCGCGATGCGGGCGATCAAGGGCGCCTGGGACCCGCAGGGGCTCATGAACCCCGGCGTGATCTTCAGCGGACTGAGCAGCGCGCAGCAGGTCCTCGGGTGTCCGCGGCGAGGGCCACGGCCCCAGCGCCGGGAGAGCTCGTCCTCGTCGCCGTAGCCCCACAGCACGCCGATGGTCGCCGATGCCGTGGGCCGCGGCGCCGTGGACGTCGTGCTCGCGGTCCCCGACCATCACCGTCGCGGCATCCGCCGGCAGCGCTCCAGCGGCCGACAGCTCGTCGAGGGTGTGCGCGATGACGGCGGCCTTGTCGTGCCGCGACGCCCGCGAGGTCGGCGCCGCCGATGAACGCGAAGTGCCGGGCGAGGTCGAAGTGCTCGAGGATGCGCGTGGCGGAGTAGGTCGGCTTCGACGTGGCCACGGCGAGCACGCAGGCCTCGCTCGCCGAGGGCGGCCAGGAGCTCCGGGATGCCGTCGTAGACGGCGTTCTCGAACAGGCCGACGTCGTGGTAGCGCTCGCGGTACGTCGCGATGGCGCGGTCGACGTCGGTCAGCGGACAGCCCGATGCCGGCTGAAGGTGTCCGCCAGCGGCGGGCCGAGGAAGGTGCGCAGCGTGGCGTCGTCGGGGTGCGCGATCCCCTGGTCGTCCAGGGCGTAGCGCAGGCAGTGCGATGATGCCCGGCGCCGAGTCGGTCAGGGTGCCGTCGAGGTCGAACAGGACGACGTCCGGCGGGGCGGTGAACACGCGGCGAATATGGCACACGCACGGGCGCGGGTCACGCCGTGGCCGGGGTCGCGCGCCTACTGTTGGCGCGTGAGCAGCGGCATCGAGGTCGTCGCCCATCGGGGTGCCAGCGACGACCGAGCCCGAGCACTCGCTGGCGGCGTACCTGCTCGCCGTCGAGCAGGGTGCCGACGCGATCGAGTGCGACGTCCGGCTCACGGCCGACGGCACCCTCGTCTGCGTCCACGACCGGCGCATCGACCGCACGAGCACCGGCCGCGGCCCGGTCAGCGCGAAGACGCTGTCGCAGCTGGCCGCGTACGACTACAGCCGCCCCGGCGACGTCTGGCGCGACTTCGAGGACCCGGCGCCCGACGAGTCGCGCACGGCGGTGCTCACCCTGCAGACGCTCCTGGCCACGATGCTCGACGCGTCGGACGACGGTGCGGTTCGCGATCGAGACGAAGCACCCGACGCGGTACGGCGGCTACGTCGAGGACAGCCTGGTGGACCTGCTGCGCTCGTTCGGCCTGACGCGGCCGACCGGCGGCGCGACCCCACGCGTGCGCGTGATGTCCTTCAGCCGGATGGCCGTCCGCCGGGTCGGCGAGCTCGCGCCGGGACCCCGACCGTGCTCCTCATGGACGACGTGCCGCGCCGCTACCGCGACGGCTCCCTGCCGGAGGGGGTGTCCATCTCCGGCCCGTCGATCGACGTCCTGCGCGCGCACCCGCACTACGTCGACCGCGTCCACGCCCGTGGCGGCCGCGTCCACGTGTGGACGGTCGACGAGCCGGCCGACGTCGACCTGTGCGTCGGGCTCGGGGTCGACGCCATCATCACGAACCGCCCGGGACGGGTGCTGGAGATGCTCGGCCGGTAGGTTTCCGCCATGGGCAAGAAGAGCACGACCAGGCGGAGCACCGGCACCGACAGGCGGCACCGACCGTCGTCGCCGACGCGGCGGATGTGCCCGTGGTCGGCATGCGTGAGCCGTGCCCCTGCGGCTCCGGTCGCCGCTACAAGGCATGCCACGGGCGCTCGGCCGCGGCCGTCTTCGTCGGACCGGCGCGACCGTTCGAGGGGCTCGCCTCCGAGTGCGACATCGTCGCGATGCGCGAGATCGTCCCGGCGGCCTCGACGCCGCTCACGCTCCTCGGCGAGCACGCCGACCGCGAGGTCACCCTCGTGACCGTCCTGCCGATGGCCTGGCCGGCCCTCGTCGCGCTCGGACGGCTCGGTCCTGCTCGGCCTGCAGGTCAACGTCGGATCGGGTGACGCCAGCCGCGACGTCGCGGATGCGCTGCTCGCCGCGCTCGAGGCCGAGCCCGGGCGAGCCGGTGTCGCTCGGACGGGTCACCGCGGAGTCGCCGCGCCTGCAGGACCTCATCGACCCCGACGTGCCGCTCGACATCACCGTGCACGACAACTTCGAGTTCTGGGTCGACGGCGCCGGCGAGATCGCCGACGACGTGCGAGCCTCGCTCGAGCGGGCCAGCGCCTACGCCCACCCGACCGTGAAGCTCGCCAGCGTGCCGTCGGCCTACTGGACGCAGATGGGCGAGAAGGAGCACCTGCGCTGGGTCATGCCGCACGACGAGGAGACCCTGCTCAACGCGCTGGCGCGCCTGCACGCCGCCGGCGAGGACTCCCTCGGCGAGGGCACCCGGTTCGTCGGCATGTTCCGCGCCCAGGGCCTGGTGTGCCCCGTCTGGGACCTGCCGCTGGGCACCGGCGCCGAGGCGATCGAGGCACCCGCTGAGGCCTTCGGCACCCGGCTCGACGCGGCCATGGCCGAGCGCCGAGCCGCTCACGAACGAGGAGCGCCGCGCTCGCGCCGGGCTCACCACCCGCCAGGTCACGCTCCGCTAGCCATGGTCGCTGCGCGCCTGGTCCGGGACGAGGCGCGCGCACTCGTCCGGAGCCGCGTCGCGGCCGGCGAGCGCGTCCTCGTCACCGGGGCCACCGGCTGGTTCGGGACCACGATGCTCGCCCTGCTCGACGAGCACCCGTCCGATGCGGCTGATGCTCGTCGCGTCCCGGGAGCGGTCGATCGAGGTCGCAGGACGCCGCTACGACGATCCGCACCTGGGACCCCGCGGCCGTCGTCGACTTCGACCCGACGCTGGTGCTGAACTTCGCGTTCCTCACCCGCGGCAAGGAGGCCTCGCTCGGCGTGGAGGCGTACGCCCGTGCCAATGAGGAGCTCAGCCGCCGGTTCGACGAGGCCGCCACGCTGCCGTCCGTCCGTGCCGCCCTGACCGTCTCGAGCGGAGCCGCCCTCGTCACGCCGGAGGGCGCGGACCTGCCGATCGGGTCCTACGGCCTGGCGAAGCGGGCCGAGGAGGCGCGCGCCCTGGCGCTCGCCGGGTCGCGCGCGGTGGTCGTGGCGCGGGCCTGGTCCTTGTCGGGGACCCTCGTCCAGGAGACCCGCGCGTACGCCTTCTCCGATCTGGTGCTGCAGGCCCGCACGGGTCGGATTCGGGTGACCGCCGGCGGCGAGGTGTGGCGGCGCTACTGCGGCGTCGACGACTATCTCGCCGTCTGCGTCGCGCGACTGCTCGCCGGCTGGTCCGGCGTCATCGACAGCGGAGGCCCCGAGGTCGAGCTGCGCGAGCTGGCGCGGCTGGTGGCAGAGCGCTACCCGGGGCAGCCGCCGGAGGTCGTCGTGACCGAGCCCACCGAGCCGCCCCGGCGCTACTGCTCCGACGACGTCACCTGGCGGGAGGCCTGCGCCGCGCTGGGGTTCACGGCAGCGACCCTGGGCGAGCAGGTGGACGCCGTGCAGTCCGCGCTCGACTGACCTCGCACCTCACGCCTGCAGGAACTCCCAGCCGGTCCACAGGGCCAGCGCGGTGAGGATCGCGCCGGAGACCAGCCGGATCCGCCAGATCGGCACCCGCGTGCGCAGCCAGGCGCCGACCAGCACCGCGATGCCCGGAGACCAGCAGGAGCGCGGTCCACGAGCCGACGAACACCGACAGCGGCTCGCCGGTCCGGGCGGCGAGGCCGGCGGTGAGCAGCTGGCTCGAGGTCGCCCCACTCGGCGGTGAAGAGGATGACGAAGCTGACGGCGAAGATCCGCAGGGGGGACGTCGCCTGCTGCGCCTGCGCGCGATCGGCGATCTGCGCCTCCTCGTCCGCCTCGTCGGTCTGCTCGGCGGCCCGCGACGCGAGCCCGCCGCGGATCATGACGACTGCGCCGACGACGAACAGGACGAAGGTGATGGCCAGGACGAGCCGCTCCGGGGCCAGCGCGAGCAGGCCGCCGGCCGTGACGGCGATGAGCACCTGGACGAAGAAGGCGCTGGCGACGCCGAGCCAGACCCACAGGTGCCGAAAGCGCGTGGCGAGTACGAGCGTGGCGACGAACGTCTTGTCCGGCAGCTCCGCGGGGAAGATGAGCGCGAACGTCGTGACGACGATCGCCAGGTCGATCACCTGGGCGGTCTCCTCGCCGGCGGCATCGTCGGGATTGATCGGCTCCGTCGTGTCGATGCGCGGCAGCACGTCGCTGACCAGCGTGGGCCACTCGGTGGGCGTGGGGACGGCGCGGTCACCGGTCCACGGCGCCGGGGTCACGTCGAGCTTGCGGCACAGCTGCAGGGCCGCGTACTCGTAGCGGGAGCGGGCGACCCGGAACTGCTCCCACGCGTCGTCGAGGTCGCGGTCGATGGGGTAGTCGGACCTGCGGAGGACGTCGACGGCGACGTCGAAGTCGGCACGCGTGATCGAGAGCGCGCGCTGCTCGCCCTTCTGAAGGGCGGCGACGGCATCGCGGTTGAGCCCGCGGATGGCGTCCATGTCGGAGGCGACCTGGATCGCGAGCAGCCTCTTGTTCCAGGTCGGGAGCGCGCGCGTGGCGCGATGCACCTGCGCGGACTCGCCACTGAAGGTGCCGGTGAAGGGGACGCGCTGCGACCACCCGCGCTTGGCGAACAGCGAGACGTAGAGGACCTCCATCGCCTGTCCGCCCTCCAGCAGCAGGGCGAACGACTCCTTGCGCGGCGTCTTGCTGGTGAGCGCCAGCTCGAGTGCGGCCGCGTCGAGGACGGCCAGGAGCGCGACGACGAAGTGGCGGGTCGCGCGCGTCCCGCGCACGTAGATGAGGACGGGGTACGTCACGTGGGTCATGCGCAAGCGGGTGGACCACCGAGCCCAGTCGCGATGCACGGCCCCGAGAGCCTCGAGGTTGCCGTCGATCGAGAAGCGCGCCAGCAGCTCCGGCCCCCAGGCGGGCTCGCCCCCGATGGTGCCGAGCATCGTGACGTCGACCTCGCGCTCGAGGTACGCGGAGTAGATCGTGGGCAGGAAGCCGATGAGCATGGCGATGACGATCGGGCCGGTGGCGGCGGCGACGAAGTCGATGATCGTCTGGTCCTCGGTGTTGGCGGCCGCGAACCCGAGGGTGAGCAGGCTCGACCCGGACTCACGCAGGGAGTTGCCGAGGTCCTGCCCGCTGACCCCGTAGATGAGCAGTCCGTACCCCACCAGGTAGAGGACCAGCCAGGTGATCAGCTGCATGATGATGATCGTCGGCCCGGTCCACGCGAGCACGGCATCGCGCCGGACGTAGGTGCGACGCAGGCGCGACAGGCCGAAGGTCACCCACACGACCGCGCGCGACACGGCGTCGCTGATCAGCGATCGCAGGGCACGGGGGATGACCACCGTGCGCATGAGGCTCAGCGTCGTCGCGATCACGAGCAGCAGGCCGGCGATCGAGGCCGCGCCCCGGGACAGGACGTCGGTCAGCAGTTGCGACACCCGCAGATGGTCCCACATCGGCCGACTACGCTCGGGGCGTGACTTCGGATCCCCAGGCGGCCATGGTCGTGGCCCTCGTCGGCATCGTGGTCGGCGTCGTGGGCGTCGTCCTCGCTGCCGTCGCCTTCACGCGGCTGGGGCGCCTTCACCGCTCGTACGCGCTGCTGCAGGCGGGCGAGGGCCGGGAGACGATCGTCGACGTCATGGGACGCACGCTCGACGAGTTCGCCGACCTGCGCGACGAGGTGCTGCGCCTGGAGACCATGCTGGCCGCCACCCGGCGCGACCTGGCGATGGCCCTGCGGCACGTGTCCGTCGTCCGGTACGACGCCTTCGGCGACATGGGCGGCCGCTTCTCCTTCTCGGCGGCCCTGCTCGACGACGCCGGCGACGGCCTCGTGATCACGTCCATCCACGCCCGCAGCGAGACCCGCACGTACCTCAAGGGCCTTGCCGGAGGCGACAGCGACATCACGCTGTCCCCGGAGGAGCAGCAGGCGGTCCGGATCGCGAGGGGGCAGGAGTCATGACGACCACCCGGATCGCGTACCTCGGACCGCAGGGCACGTTCTGCGAGGCCGCGCTGCTGACGATGCCGGTGGCGGCTGACGCCGAGCACGTTCCGGCCATGTCCACCCAGGCCGCCATCGACGCCGTGCGCGCGGGTGACGTCGAGGCGGCGCTCATCCCGATCGAGAACTCGGTCGAGGGCTCGGTGTCGGTCACCCTCGACGAGCTGGCCACCGGGGTACGCCTCGTGATCGTCGACGAGGTCGCGCTGCCGGTGCGCTTCGCCCTCATGGCCCGCCCGGGCACCGGCGTGGCCGGCATCGGCAGCCTCGCCTCGCACCCGCACGCGCTGGCGCAGGTGCGCGCGTGGCTCGCGGCCAACGTTCCTGACGCCACCGTGATCCCGTCCCAGTCCACGGCGGGCGCCGCCGCCATGCTGCTGCAGGAGCCGCCCCCGTTCGATGCCGCGGTGGCGCCGCGCCTGTCGGCGGATCGCTACGGGCTGGAGGTGCTGGCGGAGAACATCGGCGACACGGAGGAGGCCACGACGCGGTTCGTCCTCGTGCGTCGCCCGGGGGCCATCCCGCCGCCGACCGGTGCCGACAAGACGACCCTGTCGCTTGTTCATGCGGCAGGACCAGCCGGGTGCCCTGATGGCGATCCTCAACGAGTTCGCCGTCCGCGGGGTCAACCTGACCCGCATCGAGTCGCGGCCGACGCGGAAGGCGCTCGGCGACTACTTCTTCAGCGTCGACATCGAGGGCCACGTCGCCGACGCGCGCGTCTCCGAGGCGCTCATGGGCCTGCACCGGGTGTGCCTCGACGTGCGCTTCCTCGGCTCCTACCCCCGACACGACGGCAAGCAGCCCGTGCTGCGCCAGGGCGTCACCGACGCGGACTTCGCCGACGCGCAGGAGTGGATCGACCGACTGAAGGGAAACCGTCCGTGAGGTACTTCGTCACCGGCGCCGCCGGCTTCATCGGCTCCCACTTCGTGCGCGAGCTGATGTCCGGCGCCTACGGCGTCGAGCCCACGGGCGTGACCGTGTACGACAAGCTCACGTACGCGGGCAACCTCGAGAACCTCGCGCCGGTCGCCGACGATCCGCGGTTCACGCTTCGTCCAGGGCGACATCTGCGACGGCAGCCTGCTCGACCAGGTCCTGCCGGGCCACGACGTCGTCGTGAACTTCGCCGCCGAGACGCACGTCGACCGCTCGATCCACGGCCCGCAGGACTTCGTCGTGACCAACGTCGTCGGCACGCAGACGCTGCTCGACGCCTGCCTGCGCCACGGCATCCCGCGCACGGTGCACATCGGCACCGACGAGGTCTACGGCTCGATCGACGAGGGCTCCTGGGACGAGAACGAGCCGCTGAAGCCCAACTCGCCGTACTCGGCCGCGAAGGCCGCCGCCGAGCTGCTCGTGCGCGCCTACTTCGTGACGTACGGCCTCAACGTCTCGAGCACGCGCTGCTCGAACAACTACGGGCCGTACCAGTTCCCGGAGAAGGTCATCCCGCTGTTCGTCACGAACCTGATCGACGGCGGCACCGTGCCGCTGTACGGCGACGGTCTCAACGTGCGCGACTGGCTGCACGTCGACGACCACTGCCGCGGCATCGCGCTGGTCGTCGAGAAGGGCGAGCCGGGGGAGTCGTACAACATCGGCGGCGGCCTCGAGCTGACCAACCGCGAGCTCACCGAGCGCGTGCTCGACGCGATGGGCGCCGACTGGTCGTCGGTCCAGCCGGTCGAGGACCGCAAGGGCCACGACCGCCGCTACTCCGTCGATGACCGCAGGCTGCGTGCGCTGGGCTACGCGCCGCAGCACCGGTTCGAGGACGGCCTGGCGGAGACCGTGCAGTGGTACCGGGACAACGAGGCCTGGTGGCGCCCGCTCAAGGCCAAGGCCGCGCTCTAGCCCATGCGCGTACTCGTCGTCGGCGCGGCCGGCCAGCTCGGGACGGACCTCGTCGAGGTGCTCGGGCAGTCCGCGGCCCACGACGTGCAGGGCGTCGACCTGCCCGACATCGACATCACCGATCCCGACTCGGTGGCGAGGGTCTGCGCGGACGTCAGGCCCGAGATCGTGGTCAACTGCGCCGCGTACACCGCGGTGGACGACGCCGAGTCGCACGAGGACGTCGCGCTGCGGGTGAACGGACTGGGCCCTCGGGTGCTGGCCGAGCAGTGCCGCGCCAGCGGTGCCTGGCTGGTGCACATCTCGACCGACTACGTGTTCGCCGGCGATGCAGCGGCACCGTACGCCGAGGACGCCGTGCCCGACCCCCGAACGGCCTACGGCCGGACGAAGCTGGCGGGCGAGATGGCGGTCCGCGAGATCCTGCCGGACGGCGCACTACGTCGTGCGCACGGCGTGGCTGTACGGCCGCCACGGCGCCAACTTCGTCAAGACCATGCTGCGGCTCGAGCAGGAGCGAGACACCGTCGCCGTCGTCGACGACCAGCGGGGCCAGCCGACCTACTCGCGCGACCTCGCGCGCCAACTGGCGCTGCTGATCGACAGCGGCGCACCGGCCGGGACGTTCCACGGCACGAACTCCGGCGACGTCACCTGGTACGGACTGACCCAGGAGATCTTCCGGCTCGCCGGCGCCGACCCGGAGCGGGTGCTGCCGACGTCGTCGTCCGACTTCGTGCGGCCGGCGCCGCGACCGGCGTACTCCGTCCTCGGTCACGATGCGTGGGCGTCGGTCGGGCTGGTCCCGATGCGCCCGTGGCACGAGGCCCTGGCGGCCGCGTTCGACGACGGCATCGCATCCTCGCCTCGTTGAGTGGGCGGCCGCGGCCCCTCCGGCCGGGCGCTAACGGGCCGCGACCGCCCACTCAACGAAGCGGGACCTAGGCGACCAGCAGGCCCGCACGACGCAGGTGGGCGCGCAGGACCTGCTCGGCCTGGGCCAGTGTCCACGGTGCGCGTGCGAGCGGCTGCGACTGCATCGCGCGCCAGCGCTCTGGGGACGCGTCGATGCGTCCCACCTCGTCTACGAGCGCATCGATGCTGGCGAAGTCGTCGAGGTTCAGCAGGGCGTCGGGATTCAGCAGCCCAGCCCGATCACTCCCGCGCCAGACCGGCACGCACCCGCACCACCACGCCTGCGGGGCCTTCTCGGTGACATAGCCCGGGTAGACGTCGTTCTCGAAGCACAGCATGAAGCGGTAGTCCGTGGCGACGTCCGCCTTGGCGGCCACTGGCCGGCCCACGGAGGAGCCGAAGACGTCGACGCGACCCACCTCGCGCAGTGCGTCGATCGCGCGCATGCGGGTGGGCTCGGGTCGGCCGACGAACGCGCAGGCGAACAGCGGACGGTCATCCTCGAGGCGGCGAGGAGCGGCGAGAGCCTGCGGCGTGGGGCGCGCACCGAGGCGACCCGCCTCTCCGACGTCCGCGGGCAGTACGGCACCGCCGAACCAGTCCAGGCCCAGGAAGGCCAGGGGCAGGTAGGCATTGCGTGCCGCCGTAGTCGTCGGTGTCGAAGCCCAGGGTGACGTCGTGGCCAGCCGCGGGCGGACGGCGGTTCTCGCCGGTGAACCACAGCCGCAGTCGAGCGTCGCCCGGCCGCGGCGACGCTCGACGCAGGCGCGACCAGGGGCGGGCTGGAGCAGACGCGAAGACGGACTGGATGTCGATGTCGACGTCGGCCCCGGGCTCCGCCACGACTCGGACGGCACGCCCGCTCACCTGCGCGAGGAACGGCACGAAGAACTCGTGCGGCTCGAATCCCGTCCAGAAGCGACGGAACCGGATCGACAGCGGGTCGCTGTCAGGCACCGACCGCGTCCAACGCCGCGGCCACGCCGAGACCCGGCCGCGGGTCGGTCACGACGTCGGCGTACTGCTGCATCTCGGGCGATGCGTGGCCCATGAGGACGCCGACGCCGGCCCACTTCAGCATCTCGATGTCGTTCATCGAGTCGCCGACGGCCATCGTGAGGTTCGGGTCGAGCCCGAGCCGCTCGCACAGCCGCGCCAGCATCGTCGCCTTGCTCACGCCGCGCGGCCCGATGTCCAGCCACGCGACGTCACCGGTGCCGAAGACGACTGAGTGCAGGCCCAGTTGCTCGGCGAGGAAGCCCAGGCCTTCGTCGAGGTGGTCCTCGCTGCGGACGACGAGGCGGATGGCGGGCTCGGCCAGCAGGTGCTCGAACGGCACCTCGCGGATGACCTGCGGTGAGCGCGCTGTGCGGTGAACGCGCGCGTGGTCCGGAACAGGCCGCTGGCGCCCTCGACGGCGAACGACGCGTTCGGCACGATCCGCTCGATCTCCAGGAGCAGGTCGGCCGGGTCGAAGGTGATCGTCTCGACGACCTCCTCGGGCTCGACCTGCGCCAGCAGCGCGCCGTTGCTGCAGACGGCCCAGTCGAGCATGCCCGCGGCGCGGCACACGGGGGTCGTGGTCGACAGCGAGCGCCCGGTGGCCGCGACCACCATGACGCCCATGTCCTGCACGCGCGCGATCGCGTCGACGACGCGCTCGTGCACCGGTCCGTCGTGCTCGATCAGGGTGTCGTCGAGGTCCAAGGCGATCAGCTGCGGGACGAATCCCTCGGGAAGCTCCATGATGACGGCGACGCTACCGCAGCGGCGTGAACTCCGATCGACCGCCGAGGAACGGGCGGCAGGGCCAGCGGGATGCGGACGCTGCCGTCGGCCTGCTGGTGGTTCTCGAGGATGGCGACGATGACGCGGGGCATCGCGCACAGGGTCCCGTTCAGCGTCGCCAGCGGTCGCGTCTCGCCGCTCGTCGCGCATGCGGATGCGCAGACGTCGCGACTGGAACTCCGTGGTGTTGGACGTGGACGTGATCTCGCGGTAGGTGCCCTGCGTGGGGATCCACGCCTCCATGTCGAACTTGCGGGCCGCGCTGGAGCCGAGGTCGCCCGTGCGCGACGTCGATGACGCGGTAGGGGATCTCGAGGGCGTCGACGAACTCCCGCTCCCAGGCCAGGAGGCGGGCGTGCTCGGCCTCGGCGTCCTCGGGGCGGCAGTAGACGAACATCTCCACCTTGTCGAACTGGTGGACGCGGATGATGCCGCGGGTGTCCTTGCCGTACGAGCCGGCCTCGCGCCGGTAGCAGGTGGACCAGCCGGCGTAGCGCAGCGGCAGCTGGTCGGCGTCGATGATCTCGTCGGCGTGGTAGCCGGCGAGCGGGACCTCGGACGTGCCGACGAGGTACATGTCGTCGGACTCGATGCGGTAGACGTTCTCGGCGGCCTGGCCGAGGAAGCCCGTGCCCTCCATCGCGCTCGGCAGCACGAGGCTGGGCGTGATCATCGGCGTGAGGCCGTGCTCCACCGCCTGCTGCATCGCCAGGTTGAGCAGGGCGAACTCCAGCAGGGCGCCCGAGCCCTTGAGGTAGAAGAAGCGGGAGCCGGACACCTTCGCGCCGCGCTCGACGTCGATGGCGCCCAGCAGCTCGCCGAGCTCGAGGTGGTCGCGTGGCGTGAAGCCCTCGGCGGCGAAGTCGCGCGGCGTGCCGACCTCCTCGAGGACGGCGAAGTCCTGCTCGCCGCCGACGGGTGAGTCGAGGTTGACGAGGTTGGACACCTGCAGCCACAGCTCGTCGACGACGTCGCCGGCCGCGCTGGCCGCCCGCTCGGCCTCCTTGACCTCCTCGGCGAGGATCTGGGCGCGCGTCATCAGGGCGTCGAGCTCGGCCCGGGTCGCGTCCCGCTGCGCCGTCGTCGGTCGCCTTCTTGAGGGCGCCCTGGAGCGGCCCGATCTGCTTGCCCAGCACCTTCTGCTGGTTGCGCAGCTCGTCGAACGCCGTCTGCGCCTGCCGCTTGGCGACGTCGGCCGCCACGAGCTCGTCGACCAGCTCGACGCTCTCGCCGCGACGTCGCTGGGACTCGCGGATCCGGTCGGGGTCGGTGCGCAGGATGGTGGGATCGATCACAGCGACAGCCTAGGCGCTGCGCCGAGTGCGACCGCGTTCACGTTCGTGTGGCACACTTTCGGTCGATTTGCCCGCCGTGGACGGGTGTGGGGAGAGGGCGGGGACGCGTGGACTACAACTGGCTGACGCCGAAGGCGCAGGCGCGTCCGGCGGGCGACAAGGGCTGGGGCTCCTTCGCGGTCGAGCCCATCTCCGCTGGCGAGACGGTGGCGGCGTTCGGCGGGTGGGTCGTCGACCGGGCCACGCTCGCGACGATGTCGCACGACCGCCAGTCGCGCTCGATCCAGGTCGATGACGACCTGTACCTGGTGTCCGACGAGACGCCCGAGCCCGGCGACATGCTCAACCACTCCTGCGAGCCGAACGCCGGACTGAAGGGCTCCGCCCTGCTCGTCGCGATGCGCGACATCGCGGTCGGCGAGGAGATCACCTTCGACTACGCCATGTGCGACGCCAGCGACTACGACGAGTTCTCCTGCATGTGCGGACAGCCGACGTGCCGGCAGATCGTCACCGGCGCGGACTGGCGCGACGAGGTGCTCCAGGCGAAGTACGACGGCTGGTTCTCCCCCTACCTGGTGAAGCGCATCGCGGCGCTCCCGACGCTGTAGCGCCGAGGGCGACGTGATGTCCGGACTCACGTGGCGCCCCGTCGACGTCGAGGCTGACGTGGATCTCGCGTTCGACCTCGTCTCGCGGATGCGAGCTCGAGGCCATCGGCTGGACGGACGCCACGCGCGAGTCGGTGCGGTGGATGCTGACGAGCCCGATAGCCGCGCGGGACGAGCACCGGATCCTCCTCGACGAGGGCGAGCCGGTGGGACTGCTCGTGATGGAGATCGACCCGCCGGCGCGGGAGGTGTTCCTCGACGCCTTCGCGATCGGAGACGATCGCGGCGCGACTGCTCGGTCCGCTGGTGGAGCACGGCCTCGACGTCGCGGCGCGGGTGGCGGCGGCCGACCCGGCTCCCGATTCCCGCCGGGAGTCGATCCGTTCATCGTGTCCGCCGACCTCTGGCAGGCCGTCTGCGGACAGCATCCGAGGACGCCGGCTACGGCGAGGTCCTGGCCGCGGCAGGATTCCGCAGCGTCCGGCGCTTCTGGCGCATGTCCTCGACCTCGCCGGCCGCTCGACGGTCGAGCCGACCGCGCCGTCGGGCGTCACCGTCCGCGCCGCCGCGGGCGAGCCGATCGGCGGCTCATCCACGCGCTCGAGCGGGACTCCTTCTCGGAGCACTTCGGGAGCGGGAAGCCCGCGAGGAGTTCGACGCGTGGATCGAGGACATCGAGGCGCGTCCAGGCCACGACCCCGACCGCTGGTGGATCGCCGCGCTCGACGGCGAGCCCGTCGGGCTTCTGCATCCTCGATCGACTCGCACGCCGAGTTCGGAGAGGACCACGTGCGCCTGCTCGGCGTGGTGAGCCGCGCGCGCGGGCGGGGGATCGGGCGCTGGCTGCTCGAGCGCGCCGCGGCGCAGGCGGCCGCGCGCGGCCAGAGCGCCCTGGACCTGTCGGTCGACGGCGAGAACACGACCGGTGCCACCGCGCTGTACGAGTCGGTGGGCTTCGTCACCCAGCACGTCATCGACGCCTGGTGCTACCCGCTGGCGACCTAGGGGAGGGCAGGGCTGCCGGCGCTGAGCGCGAGGGCGTGCAGCAGGTAGGCGTCGCCCCAGACGTACGTGCCCTCGCGGCGGTCCCCCGGGATGCTGTACGCCTGGCGCTTGCAGCACGCCGCGCCCGCCGGCCGTGGTCCACGGCGCTGACGCGAGGGTGCCGAGGGTGGCGCTCGCGTACGCGCGGTACGCCGCGGCACGCGCGGCGTCCGGCTCGACCAGTGCCAGGGTCAGCAGCCCGTCCGCGGTGATGGCCGCCGCCGACGAGTCGCGCGGCGCCTGAGGGTCCGTCACGTCGAGGTCCCACGCAGGGACGCAGCCCGCCGGCACGCGGGAGATCCAGTAGTCCGCGGTGCGCCGGGCCGCGTCGAGCAGGCGGGCGTCGCCGGTCAGCGCGAAGCCGCGGGCGAAGCCGTTGACCGCCCATGACTGCCCACGCGACCACGTACTGCGCGGGCTGAGCCCCTGGCCGGGGATCGGCCCGAGCCGCGCGCCTGTCGCGGGGTCGAACGCGAGCCGGTGATAGGTCGAACCGTCAGGACGCACGAAGTGCTCGGCGAGCGTCAGCAGGTGCCGCAGGCCCAGGTCCGACAGGCGCCGGCCCTCGGCGCCGCCGTAGACGTACCCCGTCTCGATCAGCATCGGGGCGTTCATCGCCGAGTCGATGATGACGCCGAACCGGCCGTCGTAGTACGCCGACCGGATCGCCCCGACGTTCGCGTTCCAGCGCGACGCGCAGGCTGCGCGAGGCGGACCGCAGCGCGGTGGCGTACCTGAGCCCGCGATCGGTGGACGGGTCCAGGCGCAGCGCCAGCGCTGCCGGCACGCCCACCATGAAGCCGAGGTCGTGCGTGCCGCGCCAGGTGGCCGTCCTCAGCACGCGGTCGGTGTACGCGCGTGCGCGAGACAGCCATGCGCGCTCTCGCGTGCGCTCGTACATCAGCCACAGCGAGGCCGGAAAGAAGCCCGACGTCCACGCGTAGGCGGAGGTGCGGACATAGGGCGATCGTCCGGTGGCACCGAACGGGAACGTCCGGGGACCGGCCAGGCGCTCGAGGTGGATCGCCGCGATGTCCCACACCCGCGTGGCCGCGGACTCGTCGAGTGGCGCGGTGGCAGACGGGACAGGACACCGACGTTGCCGCTGCAGCCGGTGTGGCGGGGGCGAGCGGTCAGGACGGTCGCCGTGAGCGCGACGCCGAGCCCGATGGCCGCCCGCCGAGCGATCACGCGGTGAGCACGACCTTGCCGGTCACGGCGCCGTCGGCGACGAGGGTGTGGGCGTACGCAGCGTCCTTGAGCGACAGCACGCGATCGATGACCGGATGCACGACGCCCGCGTGGATCCACGGCCACACGTTGCGCTCGACCTGCGAGCAGATGGCCGCCTTCTCGGACTCGGGGCGGCCGCGCAGGGACGTGGCGTGCACCGACGCGTTCTTGCGCAGGAGGACACCGATGTTCAGCTCGGCCGTGGTGCCGCCCTGGAGCCCGATGACGACGAGCCGACCGTCGCGCGCGAGCGCCGCGACGTTGCGGTCGAGATAGGCCGCGCCCATGTTGTCGAGGATGACGTTGGCGCCGCGCCCGCCGGTGACGTCCCTCATGACCTCGACGAAGTCCTGCTGCGTGTAGTCGATCATGACCTCGGCGCCGAGGGCCGCGCACCGCTCGAGCTTGGCGGCGCTGCCGGCCGTCACCGCGACCCGCGCGCCGAGTGCGCGCCCGATCTGGATCGCCATCGTGCCGATGCCCGACCCACCGCCGTGGATGAGCAGCCACTCGCCCTCGCTGAGGTTCGCGACCATGTCGAGGTTGCTCCACACCGTGCACGCCACCTCGGGCACCGCGGCGGCCTCGACGAGACTGAGGCCGGTCGGGACGGGCATGACCTGGCCGATGGGCACGGCCACCTTCTGCGCGTATCCGCCACCCGACAGCAGCGCCACCACCTTCTCGCCGATGTGGTCGAGGCTGATCGCCGCTCCCACCGACGAGATCGTCCCCGAGCACTCGAGGCCGAGGATCTCCGACGCGCCCGGCGGCGGGGGGTAGTGCCCCTGCCGCTGCAGCAGGTCGGCGCGGTTGACGGCCGTCGCGGCCACGTCGACGATGACCTCGCCCGGTCCGGGCGTCGGATCGGGCACCTTCGTCCACTCCAGGACGTCGGGGGCACCGGGCTCGGCAAAGGTGATGGCGTGCATGGCCTACCTCTCCGCGGGGTTGTGCCGGATCACGACCAGTCGATCGCCCGACTCGAGCCGGCTGATGGCATCGGTGTCGAATCGGTGCGAGGTGCCGTTGCGGATCACAGCCAAGACGATCTGCCCGTGAGCGTCAAGGTCGGTCGGCGACAGGCCGAGCTCCTCGCGCGTGATCTCGCGCTCCACGACCTCGAGGCCACGGCCCGAGTCCAGCAGGTCCTCCATGAGCTCGCCAGCGGTGGAGGACAGCAGCGACAGCCCCATCAGGCGTCCCGCGGACTCGGCTGTCGGGATCACCGTGTTGGCGCCGGACTGACGCAGGATGTCGGCGTTCTGCGACTCCCGCACGGCGGCGACGATGGTCGCGTCCGGGGAGAGGCGCCGAGCCGTCAGCGTCACGAGGATCGAGGTGTCGTCCTCGTCGGTCGCGACGACGATGCGCGACGCGCGTTCGATGGAGGCATCGTGCAGGACCTCCTCGCGACGGCCGTCGCCGACGATGCCGACGAAGCCGTCGCGCGTGGCCGCATCGACGGCCGCGCGGTCCTGCGCGACGACGGCGATCATCGAGGCGGCGTGTGCCGGCGTCGACGAGTGATCGAGCGGCAGCGCGACCCTTCACGCCGTAGCCGATGATCACGGTGTGATCCTTCACGTTCGACCTCCAGCGGTTGGATCGCCACTGCTCGCGGGTGCGGCGCGTCAGGACCTCGATCGTCGTGCCGACCAGCACGATGAGGAACAGGAAGCGCAGTGGCGTGATGACGACGGCGTTGACGAGACGAGATGACTCGCACACCGGTGTGATGTCGCCGTAGCCGGTCGTCGACAAGGTGACGGTGGCGTAGTAGAACGCGTCGATCCACGTGAGGCCGGTCATCTCGCCGCGGTCCTGGTAGCAGTCCTGCTCGACGTAGACCAGCACCGTGGTGGCGACGAGGGCGGCGACCGCGACCGCGATGCGCACGCCGATGTTGCGGATCGGGCTGAAGCGTGCGCTCCGGGAAGGCGAGCGGGGGCGGGGCCGATGGGTCAGTCAGGGGACTGCGGAATCCGGCGCTACGTCTTGGCATGCATGCGTTCCCGGATGATCAGGACCACGACCGTGAAGACCCCCACGACGGCGATCATGCCAGCCACGAGGCTGGATAGTCCGAGAAGCTTCAATGCCGTAGCCGCCAGGATGACCATCAGTAGCCACCGCAGGGCGTGCCCGTCGTAGCGGGAGGACATGCGCGCCCCGATCCAGACGCCGGGGATCTGGCCGATCAGCAGTGACACCACCACGGCGATGCTGATGTCGCCGAATCCTGCGTGCGCGATCGCGCCGGCGATGAGCATGGGCACCGCCTGCGTGAGGTCGGTCCCGACGAGCACCGACGGGCGCAGCAAGGGATAGAGCAGGAGCAGCGTCGTGACGACGAGGGAGCCGGAGCCCACGCTCGTCATGCCCACGAGGATCCCGACGATGAGGCCCAGCGCCAGGGTCGGCACCGGCCGGACCGGCATCTCGGGCCCGAGCAGATCCGACTGCTTGCGCAGGCCGCTCGCCCGGCGCCCGACGAAGGTCTTGGCCACCATGGCGATCACCGCGAGGACCAGCACCCAGCCGATCCAGGTCCTGATGGTGTCCGCGGCCTCGTCGGTGGTCAGGACGCGGGCGAATACGACCGTGCCTAGGAGCACCCCGGGCACGGATCCGGCCGACAGCCAGCCCACGAGGCGCCAGTGCACGGTCTTCGCGCGGATGTGGACGTAGGCGCCGACCGGCTTCATGAACGCCGCGGCCACGACGTCGCTGGAGACCGCGGTGGCGGGGTTGACGCCGAAGAGCAGCACCAGCATCGGCGTGACCAGGGCGGCACCGCCCATGCCCGTCAGGCCCACCACGACCCCGGCGATGAACCCGCCCAGCGTCAGGGCGAAGTCGAGGTCCGCGAAGGTCACCGCGTCACCCTAACGAGGATCGTGCGCGTTTCCTACTTAATAGGCAGAGAAGGTGTCAGGGTGCCGCGGAGGGTCAGGCGCCCGGCCACGGCCACCGTTCACGACCCAGCAGGTCGAGGATCTCCACCACGTCGCCGCGCAGGCCGGCACCCGGGGGCACGACGGCGATGGCGTCCGCCCGCGCCCATCCGTCGAGCCCGGTCGGCCCGGTCGCAGGAAGCGGACGGGCCTGGGTGGCCGCCGGCGAGATCTCGAGCCGCACCGGCACCAGCGCGGTGTCGTCGGCGAAGTCTGCCGGGATGGTGTCGTCCATCAGCACCGCGGACCGCCGTCGGCCCTCGGCGCTGTCGTCTCGCAGCGCGCGGATGAGCGGGCTGGCGAGGGTCACCAGCCCGGCCAGGGCGGCCACGGGGTCGCCGGGCAGCCCGATCAGGAACCGACCGTCGGGGAGCCGGGCCAGCAGCATCTGGGCACCCGGCGTGACGCTCACGCCGTCGACGAGCCAGCGCGCGTTGAGGTCGCGGAGCACCGCGCGCAGGTGGTTGTCCGGGCCGGGCGCGGTGGACCCGGTGGTGATCAGCACGTCGACGTTCGCGTCGTCGATCTCGTGCAGCAGCAGCTCGTCGGTGTCGGGAGCCCGGACGGCCGGATTGCCTCGGGCCCCGAGGGCGCCGACGAACGCCGGGACGGCGGCGCCGAGCGCATCGCGGACCCGACCGCCGCGTGGCAGGCCGCGATCGAGCAGGTGCGATCCGAGGACCAGGGTGCCCACCACGGGGGGCCGGACGACGCGCAGCTCGTCGTGACCGCGCGCTGCGGCCAGGGCCAGGAGCGCCGGCGTCACGGGGCTTCCCGCGGTGACGAGCGCATGGCCGGCGCTGGACACCGACGCCTGTCGGATGATGCCGTTGCCGAGATCCGGGCGCACCCGCTCGTCGGGGATGCCGGTCAGGGGATCGTGGGCCATCACCTCCGTCCGGCCGTCGGCGCGCTGCCGGACCGTGGCGTCGTCGAGCGGGACCACTGCGTCGCAGTGACCGGGAATCGGCATGCGCTCCTCGACCGGCGATGCCCAGCCCGGGGTCAGGACGTCGAGGTCGTCGAGCAGCCAGGGTCCCTCGCCGCAGACGGCGAAGCCGTCGGTCGCAGCACTGTCGGCCGGGGGGTCGTCCTGCGCGGTCACCAGGTCGGCCGCCAATACGGATCCGGACGCCTCGTCCAGTCGCGCGTCGGCGCCGGACAACGGCCGAGCGGACGTCGATGCGACGTGCCGGGCCTGCTGCCACGGCAGGACGCCGTCCAGCCCCATCGTGCTCACGGGGCCATGCTCGCACGGCGAGGGTGCGGTGCCGGGACGAGCGCCGCGGGTGGGTCGCTCAGCTGGACTTCGTGGTGGACTGGCCCGAGCCGCCGCCGGACCCTCCCGATCCCGACGACCCGGACGGCGCCTGCTGCTGCGCGGGTGCCGCGACCGGCTTGGGGGCCGGCTTCTGAGGTGCGGCGGCCGGCGCGGCGGGTGCGGCCGGTGCCGCGGGCGCGGCTGCTGCTGCAGACCCGGAGCCCTTCGGCTTGGCGGGCTTGCTGGCGCCGGACGAGCCGCTGCCGGAGTTCGACGACGAGCCGGACGAGCGACGAGCCGGACGACGACGAGCCGGACGACGAGCCGGATGCCGGCGCACTCCAGGTGGCCGTGGCGTTCTGACGGGCGATCTGCCGCTTCAGGGCCTTGGCCGTGCGGGTGAGCTTGACGCGGTACTCGTCGAGCCGCTGGCGCTCGGTGGCCAGCTGGGCCGCGTAGGCGTCGAGCTGGGCCTCGGTCAGGCCCGCGCTCGAGGTGACCGGCGCGGTGGCCGAGACCGGGACGATCGCGGCGCCGTCGGTGGCCTCGGTGCTGGTCTGGGGCGCTACGTCCGCCACCGGGTTCGCCTCGATGGTCCGTACGCCGATCAGGCCGACGAGGCCCACGCAGGTGGCGGTCGCGAGGCCCGCGGTGAGGACGCGCTCCGGGCCCGACGTCCGCCGCAGGGGGGCGCGACGGTGCCCGCGCTGGCTAGTCATCGTCGCCGCCGTGGCCGCTGTTGTCGTCGTCTTCGTCGTGGTCGTCGTCGTCGCCGCCACCGTGGCCGCTGTTGTCGTCGCCGCTGCTGCTCGAGCTCGACGGCGAGGGCGTGGGCGCGGCCTCGTTCACCTGCCAGTCGAAGATGACGCCGGTCTCGCGCTCGACATAGCCGGTCACTGTCGATCCGTCATGCCGCAGGACGCGAACGGCCCACGCGGCGTAGCCCTGGTGCTCGTCCTTCTCGACGCTCTTGGTCACCCCGCCGCCGGTCGCGTTGAGCACGATGTCGCGGGCCTGGTCCGAGGAGATCTCCACGACCGCGACCGCGCTCTGGGTGCTGGCGCTCGCGCTCGCCGTCGCCTTGGGCTTCTTCGGCTTGCTGGAGCTCGAGCCACTCGGCTTCGAGGTGCTCGTCGGCTTGGCGCTGGGCGCGCTGTCCTGCGCGGGCGCGGCCGGCTTGGCGGCCGGTGCGGCCGTCGGTCCGGTCACCTTCACCTTGGGCAGCTTCGGGAGGGCGGACGGGGCCAGGGACGGCGCCTGCGTCGCCTCGGCGGTCGCGGCCGGCGTGACGTCGGACTCAGCCGACACCGGCGTCAGAGGGGCGACGGCCTGGTCGACGCTGCCGGATCCATCGGCCGAGACCAGGGCGACGGTCGCCGAGGTCGCCGGGCTGCTGGACGCAGCGTTGATGACTGCGACGCTGGCCACCGATCCCGCGATGAGGATGCCTCCCGCGGCCACGACGGTGGCGATGACGCTCGAGCGTTGCATGTGATCTCCCTGGATCTCGACGTGCGTGCGAACTCGTGCCTGTCACGCTAGGGAACCGGCCCCCAGATGCGCACCAGCCCGAGGTTAAGCAGAGGTAAGGGTTGTCCGGTCGCCGGCGACCGGGCGGGTCGGGGGCGGGGCCGGGACGAAGCCCCGGGCCAGGAGGCCGGTCACGACCAGCGCCGAACCGGCGAACAGCACGGCGAGGGACCATTGCGCCAGGGCGTCGGTCCCGGCCAGCACGTAGTGGGCAGTGGCCAGCGGCCAGGCGGCGTAGGCGATCAGGTGCGCGCGCATGAACCAGCGGTTCCCGGCGAGGCCGAGCTTGGCCCGAAGCCGCCCGAGGAACGACACCGGCACGAGGGTCCAGAAGGCGACGGTCCCGAGTGCCACCGCGAGGGTCTCCCAGGGAGCCAGGCCCGGTACCAGGATCTGCGCCACCGAGAAGTGCACGGCTGGATCGATCAGCAGCAGGCCCATGTGGACGAGCAGGAAGCCCAGCGCTATCGCCCCCAGCCAGCGGTGCAGGTCGAGCAGGCGAAGCGGCGCCGCGAGTCGGCCCAGGAGGCGGGTGCGCAGCAGGATCCCCCACACCACCACGGCGGTGAGCAGGCCCCACGTCGTGACGCCAGAGGCGCGAATGGCCAGCCAGGTCCAGGGGATGTCAGCCATGGTCGGGCTCCTCGTCGGTGAAAAGGTCCGCATCACGCGTCAGCAGGACGCCGGTCAGGTCGAGGGAGCGCAGCCACCCGCAGGCCTCGGCCGAGTTCATCAGCAGCGCCGTCGTCGCCGTGGTCTCGGCCTCGCACGCCGAGCTCGCCACGACCGTCACCTGCACCAGGTCGCTGGTGCTCATGCCGCCGGTACGCGGGTCGATCACGTGGTGGCGGCGACCGTTGGCCCAGCGGCGCTTGAGCGTGGTGGAGGTGGCGACCGCTCCGGAGTCGGTCCCCGGCTCGAACTCCAGCACCCGCAGGAGCCGGTGGACGTCGGTGGCGGGGCGCCGCTCGTCCTCGACCCCGATCGACCAGGGCCGGTCTCCCGGCGTGCCCGCGAAGGCGATGTCGCCGCCGAGGTTGACCAGGGCGCCGCTGAGTCCGGCCTCGACGAGCTCCGAGCAGATGATGTCCGCCGCCAGGCCCTTGCCGATGGCGCCGGGGTCCAGGCCGATGCCCGCCGGCAGGTCGACGGTGCCGGCGCCGAGGTCGATGTGCACGCCGCTCATACCCGGGGCTGCCGCCAGCCGCACGTCGTCGAGCGAGGCGGCCCTCGCGACGACGGTGGCGAAGTCGGCGTCGTAGCCCAGTGCCCGCATCGACGTCAGGACCGTGGGATCGAACAGCCCGGCCGTCGCCTCCCACGCGGCGCGCATGCGCGCCACGAGGAGCAGCAGGTCGGCCGAGACCTCATGCGGTCCGGTCCCGGCGCGGTCGTTGAGCCGGCTCAGCTCGCTGGTGGGCCGGAAGCGGCTCCACGACTGCTCGAGCAGCTCCACGCGGGTGCGGGCCAGGCCGCCGATCTCGTCCACCGCGGAGGGGTCGTCGAGGAGGTCGGGTGCGTAGGCGAGGACGTGGCAGTCGGTCCCCATCGCGCGAAAGCGCAGCTCGGTGGCCGTCAGCTCGCGCGTTGCTCCCATGTCCGACGACGGTAGGCCGCGCGGGTGTTGGGGGGCTCTCGCGGAGGTTAAGCGCGAGTAAGGACCTGCCCCGGGCCTGCGCGCGAGGGTCGTGGGGACCGGATGCGCCGCGCGGTCGTGCCACGATGGGCCCATGAGGGTGCTCGTCGTCGAGGACGATCCGGCCGTGGCCGAGCCGCTGCTGGCCGGACTGGCGCGCAACGGCATCGAGACCGACCACGTCGTCTATGCCAGCCACGTGGTGCTCGCGGCGCAGAACGTCGACGTCGTCCTGCTCGACCTGGGCCTGCCCGACGGCGACGGACTGGCCGTCCTGCGCGAGCTGCGGCGGACGTCCGACGTGCCGGTGATCATCGCCACGGCACGGGGGGACGAGACCGACCGCGTGGTCGGGCTGGAGCTCGGTGCGGACGACTACGTCGTGAAGCCGTTCTCCGTGCGGGAGCTCGCCGCCCGCGTGCGCGCCGTGGCTCGCCGCCGGCGCATCGACTCGACCCTCGAGTCCGGACGACTGGTCGTGGACCGCGCTCAGCACCGGGTCACCCTTGACGGCGTTGCGGTGGACCTCACCGCCAAGGAGTTCGACCTCCTCGCCGTGCTCGCCGAGGAGCCGGGGCGTGCCGTGCCGCGGCAGGAGATCTTCTCGCGCGTCTGGGACCCGGTCTGGGTCGGCACCGGCAAGACCCTCGACGTGCACGTGGCGTCGCTGCGCAAGAAGCTCGGCGACGCGGCCCTGATCGAGACGGTCCGAGGCGTGGGCTACCGACTGGCCGTGGACCACGCGTGACCCGTCGGCTCGTCCTGGCCATGGCGGTGCTGGTGGCCGTCGTCGCCGCTGCTCTGGCGGTCCCGCTCGCGATCGTCGTGGCCAACGACCAGCGCGCGGCCTTCGTCTCCAACCTCGAGGTGGACACGCTCACCACCGCGGCCAGCCTGTCGTCCGAGCCGTTCGTCGACTGGCAGGCCACGACCGAGGCCGCCGCCCAGCGCACGGGGGCCCGGGTCGTCGTCGTGGGCCCCGATCGCACGCTCATCGCCGACAGCGACAACTCCTCGCTGGACCGGCTGTTCGACCGCCCGGAGGTCAACGCGGCGCTGGCGGGATCACTGACGTCCGACGTCCGCACGTCGGTGACGCTCGGCGAGGACCTGCGGTACGTGGCGGCCCCGGTCATCCAGAACTACGGGGTGGTCGGCGCCGTGCGGCTGTCCCTTCCCGAGTCGACCGTCACCGAGGAGGTGCAGGAGACGCAGCGGTGGCTCGTGGTCTTCGTGCTCACCGTCGTCGTCGCCGCCGCGCTCGTCGCATGGCTGCTCGCTCGGTCGATCGCGTCGCCCCTGCGCACCCTCGCGCGCGTGGCCGAGGACCTGCCGGACGACCTCGACCTGCGGGCCGACGAGCGCCATGGGCCGTCCGAGGTGCGCGCGGTGGCCAGGGCGCTGAACAGCACGGCCGACCGGCTGCAGGGGATCCTGCAGCGCACCCAGCGGGTCGCCGCGGACGCGTCGCACCACCTGCGCACGCCGCTGACGGGCGTTCGGTTGCGCCTCGAGGCCATCGACGACATCACCGATCAGCCGCAGGTCCAGGGGGAGGCCCGGGCCGCGACCGCGGAGGTGGATCGGCTGGCCCACCGCATCGAGCAGGTCCTGGCCCTGGCCCGCACCGACGCCGGGTCGGCGCCCTTCACGGCGCAGGACATCTCCAGCATCGTGCGCGACCGGATCGAGGCCGCCGAGGGGATGTTCGCCGAGAGCGGCCTGGTGCTGGACGCGTCCCTGGCCGGTGGCATCCACGTGGCCGCGCCCGCCGGGGTGCTGGCGCGGGTCATCGACGAACTGCTGGGCAATGCCCGCCAGTACGCGCGCTCGCGGGTCCACGTCGACCTCGTCGTGTCCGATCGGATGGCCGACCTGACGGTCTCCGACGACGGCCCGGGCATCCCGGTCGCCGAGCGCGAGGCGGTCTTCCAGCGCTTCACGCGCGGGTCCACGTCGGTGCCCGGCGGCAGTGGCCTCGGGCTCGCGCTCGTCCGCGAGTCGGTGGTCGGGCTGGGCGGCCGTGCGCAGGCGCAGGAGTCCCGCTGGGGTGGGCTCAGCGTCGTCGTGCGGATCCCGCTGGCCGACCCGCCTGCGGCGCACTAGGCGGGCAGCAGGCGCCCCATCCCGCTGTAGGTGCGCGACCACCACGAGCCCGAGATGGGGCTGATGCGCACGCCCTTGCCGTAGCCGGCGGCGTCGACCATGCGGCCGTTGCCGATGTAGACGCCGACGTGGTGGGCACCGCCGCGGAAGAAGAAGACCAGGTCGCCGGGCTTGGCCGCGGCTCGGGAGATGCGCTTCACCCGGGCGAACTGCGCGTGGGACTGGTGCGGGAGCTCCTTGCCGGTCGCCACCTTGTAGACGTAGCGGGTCAGGCCGGAGCAGTCGAAGGCGCTCGGGCCGGAGGAGCCGGCCGAGTACCGGTCACCGATCTGGTTCTTGGCGACGGCGACGACCTTGGCCCGCAGCCGCTGGACCTTGGCCGCGGCGGCCTGCCGGGCCGCGAACGCGCGCTGCCGTGCCAGGTGCGACGCGGCCGCTGCCTGCTGCTCGGCCGACACGATGGCGGCCAGCTGCAGGTCGATCGCCATCGTGGTCTCGGCGAACGCCTGGGCGTCGAGCGCGGGCGCACCCGTCTGGGCACGGGCCGCCGAGGGAATGCCCAGGGCCGCGAGTCCGCAGACGAGAGCGGTCACGACGACGAGGACGATGCCGGTGCGGGGCGTCGGGCGTTTCAGGCGCAGGGGAGTGCGCACGGCAGAACTCCTTCGATTCCTGCCTCCCAGGTGAGCTGACGGGCTCGGGCGTGAAGGCCGCCCTACCGGTGCTTGGGCCGACGGTCGGTCGGCCGCGCATCGGATTCGCCCCGTGGTCGCGGTGCTGCGTGCGACCGAGTGGGTCCCCGGTACGGAGCCCGCGAGCGGGCTCCGATTCGACAGGCTGCCGGCACACGACGGGTGTCGTGTCGGGACCGGCAGCGCCTTCGACGGTATGTCGGGCCTCCGGGCCCGAAACCCGTTCGTCCGTAAAGCGGACGGCGATCGGAGGGGCTGTGCGATGACTCACATTCAGTCCCACACGTCACTTCTGTCACATTCGTGACCGGTTTGCACATTCGACGGGCACGCGCCGAGGCTCGGCGCTAGCGTCCGAGGCCTCGACGACGTGAAGGGCGGAACCATGGACGACAGCATCCGGCAGCACAAGTACGTCTTGAGCGAGGACCAGATGCCCACCACCTGGTACAACCTGATGGCGGACCTTCCGGTGCCCCCGCCCCCGCCGCTGCACCCCGGCCGCATGGACCCCGTCGGCCCCGACGACCTCGCCCCGCTGTTCCCGATGGACCTGATCCTCCAGGAGGTCTCGACGGAGCGGTACATCGACATTCCCGGCGGGGTGCTCGACGTGTACCGGCAGTGGCGGCCGTCCCCGCTGTACCGGGCGCACCGCCTCGAGAAGGCGCTCGGCACGCCGGCCCGGATCTACTACAAGTACGAGGGCGTCTCGCCGGCCGGCTCCCACAAGACCAACACCTCGGTGCCCCAGGCGTACTACAACAAGAAGGAGGGCACGACCCGGCTGACGACCGAGACCGGTGCCGGCCAGTGGGGCACGGCGCTGGCCTTCGCGTGCGCGCTGTACGACATCGAGTGCGAGGTGTGGCAGGTCGGCGCCTCCTACGACGCCAAGCCCTATCGACGGCTGATGATCGAGGCCTTCGGCGGCCGCGTGCACCGTTCCCCGTCGGACGTGACGGAGATCGGACGCGCCCTCGCGGCCGACCCCAAGAACTGGTCCGGATCGCTCGGCATCGCCATCTCCGAGGCGGTCGAGGTGGCGGCGCAGGACCCCAATACGCGGTACGCGCTGGGCTCGGTGCTGAACCACGTGCTCCTGCACCAGACGATCATCGGCGAGGAGGCGCTGCTGCAGATGCAGATGGCAGGCGATACGCCCACGCTCCTCGTCGGGTGCACCGGCGGCGGGTCCAACTTCGCCGGACTGTCGTTCCCGTTCCTGCGCGAGAAGCTGGCCGGCCGCATCAACCCGCGGATCCTCGCGGTCGAGCCGGCGTCGTGCCCGTCCCTCACCAAGGGCGTCTACGCCTACGACTTCGGCGACACCGCGGGCATGACGCCGCTGATGAAGATGCACACGCTGGGTCACGACTTCATCCCCGACCCGATCCACGCCGGCGGGCTTCGGTACCACGGCATGGCGCCGCTCATCTCGCACATCTACGAGCTCGGGCTGCTCGACGCCATCGCGGTACCGCAGACCGAGTGCTTCGCGGCCGCCGTCCAGTTCGCCCGGACCGAGGGCATCGTGCCTGCGCCCGAGCCGACGCACGCACTGGCGATCGCCGTTCGTGAGGCGCTGAAGGCCAAGGAGACCGGCGAGGAGACCGTCATCCTCACCGCCCTGTGCGGCCACGGCCACTTCGACCTCGCCGCCTACGACGCCTACCTCAACGGCTCCATGGTCGACGAGGAGGTGTCCGACGCTCGCTTCGCCGAGGCGCTGGAGACGCTGCCGCAGGTGGTCGGCTAGTCCTTCCGCGCCCTCACTGGCCCCGCGTTCACTGCGAACGCGGGGCCAGCGGCGTCAGTAGGGTAGGCCCGTGACAGATGCCAGGCCTCGAGCCGCCTTGGCCAAGGGGCTCGTCCTCGTCGGCGCCGCCACCATCGTGGGCAACGGCGGCGCCTTCCTGCTCACCATGATCGCTGCCCGAGTGCTCACCCCCGACGAGTTCGGTGCCCTCGGCGCACTGCTGGGCATGCTGGTCATCATCGCCACGATCAGCATCGCGACCCAGGCGATGACGGCCCGTCGAGTCGCGGTCACGCCCCTGGAGGAGCGGTCCGAGGTCGAGGGCGAGGCGATCCGGCTCTCGGTGCTCGTCGGCATCGTCATCGTCATGGCAGGGATGCTCCTGGCCTGGCCGCTCGGCACGCTGTTCACGATCCCGATCGCGGCTGTCGCAACGGGCATCGCCTCGCTCGGCTTCGTGGTGTTCGGCTCGGCCGCCATGGGCATCGCCCAGGGCCGCGAGGCCCACGCGTTGCTGTCGTGGTCGTTCATCGTCAACCAGCTCGGACGAGCCATCGGCGGCATCATCGGTGTGCTCGTGCTGCAGAGCGTGACCGGTGTCGGGGTCGGAGTCCTCGTGGGCTGCGCCGTGGGCGCGTTCCTGGCCTATCGGCTCGTGTGCCCGGGCGCCTGGGGCCGGCATGTGTCGCGTGGGGTCGCGACCGAGTTCGGCCATGTCGTGCATGCACTCTTCGTGCTGTTCACCCTGACCAACGTCGACATCCTCCTGGCCCGGCTGTTCCTCGACGGCGACCAGTCCGGCGAGTACGCCGTCGGCGTGCAGCTGGCCAAGATCGCCTTCTTCCTCCCCGGAGCGATCGTCATCGTGCTGTTCCCGAAGATGACGTCGGGGACGAACCGCCGGGCGGTCTACGTCGCCACGGGACTGACCGCGGTGGTCGGCCTGTGCATCACGGCATTCAGCCTGGCCTTCGGCGATCTCGTGGTCCGGATCCTCGGCGGCAAGCAGTACACCGAGCTGGGCTCGGAGATGTGGCTGTTCGCGCTCGAGGGCTCGGCGTTCGCGCTGGTGCAGGTGCTGCTCTACGCGCGCCTGGCGACGCAGGACCGCACGGCGGTGCTGGCCGTCTGGGCGGCCCTGATCGTGCTCGTCACGATCGTCGTCGGCTGGCGGCACGATTCGCTGAGCGAGATCGTCACGACGGTGGTCGGAGTGGCACTGGTGCTGACGGCGGCGGGGCTCGTCATGGACCAGAGGCAGGGACCGAACGTCCCCATCCCGATCGAGTCAGCCGAGTAGTTGCGAGCGCACCCAGGCGCCGAGGTCCTCGGCGCACGCGTCGATGCTCTCTCGCCAGGACCGACCCGCCGAGGCGTCTGCCGAGTCGCTGACCTGCTTCACGAGGGTCACGGGGACTCCTGCTGCCATCGCCGCGCGCGCCACGGCGAAGCCTTCCATGTCGACGAGGTCGGCGTCCTCGGCCAGCCGCGCGCGCGTCACCGCGTCGGAGACGAACACATCGCCCGAGACCAGTCGGGCGCCCTCCACCGCGAGGCTGATGGGCCCACTGAAGTGCAGGCCCGAGAGCGCGAACAGGGCGGCATCGTCGAAGTCGTGCTGGTCGACGGTGGAGATCACCTGAGTCCCGCGCATCCCGTCGCGCAGGGCCCCCGCCGTGCCGAGGTTCACCACGCGGCTCGGGGACGCGTCGGCCAGCGTCATGGCCACCGCGATGGCCGCGTTGACCTTGCCGACGCCCGTGACGAGCACCGGGAGCTCGCTCACATGCAGATGCGTCGCCTCCTCCTCGAGGGCGACCACGAGCAGGGGCAGGTCCGCGGAGATGGTTCGATGGAGGCGCATGGCCGCACGGTACTGATGGACCGCGACGATCGGAACGGGAGGCGCACGTGAGCGACGCACCCGACGCCCCGGGTCAGGAGACCGACGAGACTGCAGCTGCCGGGGGCCAGCATGCCGCCCCCCGGCGCCGAGGCCGCAGGACTCTCCTCGTCCTCGGGGTCGTTCTCGCGGTGGTGGCCGCTGGTGCTGCCGGAGTGATCATCGGACGCTCCACGGCGCCCGGCCCCGACGTGATCGTCACCGGCGGACCGGTACTCGAGGAGTCGCCCGGAGTCCCGCAGCTGCCCGTCGGGGTACCGTCGGCGAGCCCGTCACCCACCCCGACGTCCGCACCGACCCTGGCCGTCATCGGCGGAAGCGACGGCCAGTCGCCGGTGACACTGACTCCGGTCGACGGACTTGCCGACGTCGCCTCCACGGCCAGCGGGTACCGGCTGGTCAACACGGGCATCAGCCGCGGTCAGGTCGCCGGAGTGCTCGCGTCGGTGTTCGGCGTGACCGGCTCACCCGAGGCCAACGGTGATCGCTGGACCGTCGGATCCGCCAGCAGTTCCATCCTGACCGTCTCGGACGACGCACTGGTGTCGTGGGAGTTCGAGGATCCCGCGGCGCGCGAGCAGCCCGCCGTCGGACCGCCCATGGCGGCCGATCGCGCGATCACGCTGGCGTCGTCGCTGCTCGGGGACATCGGCGTCGACACCGGATCGCTGGACTGGCAGGTCGACCGGTACTCGGGCATGACGCTGGTGACCGCGTGGCAGCTCGTCGCAGGTGCGCGCACGCAGTTGTCGTGGACCATCGGCTTCGATCCGGCCGGGGCGATCGTCCAGGCCTCGGGGTTCTCGGCCGGGTTCGAGGAGGTGCCGTCCTATCCCGTGGTGGGGGCGGCCACCGCGGTGACCCGCGCCGCACTGCCCGGATGGTCCTCTTTGGGACCGACGCTGATCAGCGCACCCGAGGCGACGGACGTGCCGTCGCCGTCGCCGTCGCCGTCGGCATCGACCCTGCCGCGACCCGTGCTGGCTATCCCGGTGTCGGACGTGACCGTCTCCGGTGCCGAGCTGGGCCTGGCGCAGTACTGGCAGTCCGATGGCGGACTGCTCGTCCTGCCCGCCTACGTCCTGACGGGCGAGGACGGCAGCACGTGGTCCCTACTGGCGGTCGGGGACGACTACGTGCAGTTCGTCGACATCCCGGTGACGGAGCCGACGGACTGACCCATGCACCGCCGTTCGTGTCCGCGGACACTACGGTGGTGACGCTCAGGCGAGGTGGCAGAGCGGCCGATTGCAGGCGCCTTGAAAGCGCCCGAGGGGAAACCCTCCGGGGGTTCAAATCCCTCCCTCGCCGCGAAGCGGTGAGCCCCGATTTGGGAGGAACCGCGAAGCGGTGACGGGCTCCCTCGCCGTCGCCGCGAGTGCAACGGTGACGGGTCCCTCCCTCGCCGGCAGGGAAGGACGGTGTCGGTGGTCGGGAAGCTGCTCCTGGTCGGCCTCGACATCGTCGTGGTCGTCGCGATCTCGATCGGGGTGGGGGCGTGGGCGCCGCGCTGGCCCGACAGGTGGCTCGGGCACGACACCTTCCCGCTGACCCGTCTGCCGGGGGAGTCCCTCGAGCGCTACCGGCGCCTGGGGGTGCCCCGGCTGGCCAGACGACTGCCCGAGCTGGGCGCCACGTTCGGCGGCGAGTCCAAGTCGGCACTGCCCGGATCCACCCCGGACGCGCTGCGGACCTATCTGCGCGAGGTCCGGCGCGCCGAGTGGGTGCACTGGCTGTCCGTCACCGGCTCCCTCGTCCTGTTCGCGTTCAACCCGTGGTGGCTCGCGCTGGCCTTCGTGATCGCCGTCATGGTGGGCAACCTCCCGTTCATTCTCGTCCTGCGAAACAATCGGCTCCGGATCACTCGGATCCTCGACAAGGCGGTGGCTCGGCATGACGGTTGACGGGACGACGAGCGGGTACGGCGTGCGCTCGATGGTGGCACCGCTGCGACGGGTGGCGGTCCGTCCGCCGTCCCTGCGCGGTGACTATGCGGCCGCCCACTGGGCGCAGCCCCTCGACCTCGACCGGCTCGCGCAGCAGCACGCGGCCTTCGTGGACCTGCTCACCCGCCTCGGGTGCGCTGTCGAGGTGCTGCCGCCGACGGACGACATGCCCGACGCCTGCTTCGTCTACGACCCCGCCTTCGTGGTGGGGTCGGGAGTCATCGAGCTGCGGGGCGCCAAGGTCGTGCGTGCGGGGGAGCCGCCCCTGCTCGCCACCCAGCTCGAGGACCTCGGCGTCCCCGTCGCTGGCCGGCTCGTCGCGCCGGCGACCGCCGATGGTGGCGACATGTTCTGGCTCGACGCGTCGACCCTCGCCGTCGGGCGCACGTACCGCACCAACCAGGCCGCCATCGACCAGCTGCGAGCCATCCTGGAGCCCGAGGGGGTGCGGGTGGAGTCCTTCGACATGCCGCACGATCTCGGGCCGGAGTTCTGCCTGCATCTGATGTCGGTGGTGTCCCCGGTACGCGAGAACCTGGCCGTGGTCTTCGAGCGGCTTGCGCCCGTCGCCCTGCTGCAGGCTCTGGCTGCCCGCGGCATCGAGACCATCCCGGTCCCCGACGAGGACTACCTCTCGCTGGGGTGCAACGTGCTGGCCGTCGCCCCCGGCGTGGTCGTCCTGGCCGAGGGCAACGACGCCACCGCCAAGGCCCTGCGCGATCACGGGGTCGAGGTCCACGTCTACGCCGCCAGCGAGATCAACAAGGGCGAGGGTGGCCCGACCTGCCTGACCCGGCCGATCCTGCGCGGGTAGCAGCATGGACGACGTGCGGGCGCGACTGCTGGACAGCTACCCGGCGGCGGTGGTGCGGAGGTTCTTCGAGCTGGAGATGCTCGACCGTGCTTTCGCGCTCGCCGCACAGGCGTTCGTGGCGCTGCTGCCTCTGGTGATCGTCGTGGTCTCGGTCTTCGTGGCCGACAGTGCCGACGTGATTGCCAACTCGATCGGCGACCGGTTCGCCCTGGACGATGCGGCACGCCAGGCGCTCCGGGTGCTGTTCGAGCACCCCGGCACTGCCGCCATCTCCTGGCTCGCGATCGTCATCTCCCTGTTGTCCGCCTTCTCGCTCTCGCGCCGACTGGCACGGGCGTATGCGGCCATCTTCGACGTGCCGCCGCTGCCGCGCCGCCAGAGCTGGCACGGCCTGGTGTGGATCGCGCTGCAGGTGACGCTGTTCATCGTGGCGTCGGTCCTTCGCGACGTGCGCGAGGGCAGCGGACCTGGGATCGCCCTGCTCGCGGTGGCGGGGCTGCTCGTCCTGTGGTTCGCCGCCGACGTTGCGGGGCTGAGGCTTCTGGTTCCCAACGCGTCCGTGCGCCTCGTCGCCGCCTCAGCCGTGGTGTCCAGTCTCGGGCGGGCCGGCATCGCGGTCTGGGCGTACGTCTACATGCCTCGGTCGCTGTCGCAGCAGGCGGAGCAGTACGGCCCGATCGGCGTGACGTTCGCGATCTTCACCTACCTGCTGGCCGGCGTGCTCGTCTACCTGGTCGCGCCCCTGATCGTCACGACATGGCAGACGTGGCGGGCTGAGCGCCGGGATGCGGCGCTAGCCGTCCAGTGACGCGGTGTCGAGCACGAACCGGTACTTGACGTCACTGGCCACGACGCGCTCCCAGGCCTCGTTGACGTAGTCGAAGTCGATGACCTCGACGTCGGCCCCCAGACCGTGCTCGCCGCAGAAGTCCAGCATCTCCTGCGTCTGCGGGATGCCGCCGTTGTTGGTGCCGGTCAGGCGCCGGCGCTGGCCGACCAGGGTGAAGGCGCTGACGGTGAGGTCGTTCTCGGGCAGTCCGACGAGCGCCATCGTGCCGTCGAAGTCCAGCAGCCGCATGTACCCGTCGACCTTGGTCTGCGCGCTGGCGGTGTTGATGATGAGGTCCAGTGAGCCGCTGGCCGCCCGCATGGCGGCCTTGTCGCTGGAGAGCAGGAAGCGCGAGGCGCCGAGTCGGTAGCCGTCCTCCTCCTTGTGCGGGGAGTGGCTGATCAGCGTGACCTCGGCGCCCATGGCGGCCGCGAGCTTGACGCCCATGTGGCCCAGGCCGCCCAGGCCGACGATGCCGACGCGCACGCCCGGCCCGGCCTTGAACTCCGCGAGCGGCTGGTAGCAGGTGATGCCCGCGCACAGCAGGGGCGCAGCGGCGTCGAGGCCGATGCTGTCCGGCAGCCGGAACACGAAGTCCTCGGTCGTGACGACGTAGGAGGCGTACCCGCCGTAGGTCGGGGTCACGCCGTCCATCTCGTAGCCGTTGTAGGTGGCTGCGATGCGCACGGTGCAGTACGACTGCTCACCGCGCAGGCAGTTGGCGCAGGTGCCGCAGGAACCCACGTTGCAGCCCACGCCGACCCGGTCGCCGACCGCGTGCTTCGTGACCGCCTCGCCGACGGCGGTGACGACGCCGGCGATCTCGTGTCCCGGCACCATCGGGAAGATCGAGGTGAACCACTCCTCGCGGGCCTGGTGGATGTCCGAATGGCAGATGCCGGAGTAGGCGATGTCGATTCCCACGTCGTGCGGCCCCAGCTCCCGCCGCGGCACGCGGAAGGGCTCCAGGGGGGCCGTTGCAGTGCGGGCGGCGTAGCCGGGGACGTCCATCGTGGTTCCTCACGCTCGGGGGTTGTCCCTCATTGTGTCAGGCGACAGGGCCGGCCGCGCAGGGCTCAGGAGGCGAAGACCTCCTCGAGCACCTCGCGCATGACCGCGCCGCTGGCCTCGCGGCCGGTCCACAGCCGGATGCCGATCAGGGCCTGGTTCACGAGCATGCCGAGGCCGTCGAGCGTGGTGCAGCCCTGCTCGGCCGCGGCGGCCGAGGAACCGGGTGCGGGGCGGGTTCGCCACGACGTCGGCGACGACCATTCCGGGAGTGAGACTGCTCGGATCCACGTCCGGCATCTCGTCGGTGGCGGGGTGGAAGCCGATCGACGTGGCGTTGATGAGCACCCCGGTGCCATGCGGGACGTGCAGGGCGGGAGTCCACGGCAGGTAGCGGCCGGCAGCGGGGGTACGCGTGTCGACGAGGTCGGCGAGGGCGTGACCCCGCTCGGCCGTCCGGTTCACCACGGTGACGCTGAGGGCTCCGGCCAGCGCCGTCTCGACCGCGATCGCCCGTGCTGCACCGCCGGCCCCGAGCACGACGACGTGCTGGCCCGCGGGGTCGCGCACCTGCCGCAGTGACGCGACGAAGCCCTGGCCGTCGGTGTTCTCGCCGATCAGCCGACCGTCGCGCACGACGACGCAGTTGACCGCCCCGATGATCGCCGCCGACTCGGCCAGCTCGTCGAGGTGCTCGAGCACGGCGACCTTGTGCGGGATCGAGCAGTTGAAGCCGATCCAGCCCATGGCGACGGCACCTCGGACGGCGTCGGCGAGGCTCTCGGCCGGCACCTCGCAGTTGAGGTAGCGGCAGTCAAGCCCGGCGTCCGCGTACGCGGCCTCCATGATCGCGACGGTCGGATTCTGCGCGGCCGAGGTGGCGAAGGAGCCGGTGATGCTGCTCAGGAAGGTGCGCTCGCTCATGGCTGGCCTCCGGGTCGGGGAGTGGGCACGGTGAGCGTAGCCAAGGCGCCCTGCACCAGAATGGCGTCATGACGATTCGGGTGGGTGTCATCGGCACCGGCAATATCGGAACCTCCCACGCACGGGACCTCGCGACGCGGGTCTCAGGGTCGCAGGTGACCACGCTGTACGACTTCGACGCCGGCGCGTGCCAGCGCCCTTGCCGCCGAGATCGGTGCCGTGGCCGTGGGCTCGTACGAGGAGCTGATCGCCTCCCCGGACGTCGACGCGGTGCTGATCGCGTCGCCCGACGACTTCCATGCCGAGCAGGCGCTGGCCGGTCTCGCCGCGGGCAAGCCGATGCTGTGCGAGAAGCCGCTTGCGCCGGTCGAGGCCGACGCTGTCCACCTCCTCGAGGCGGAGGCCGCGGGCGGCCGCCAGCTGATCATGATGGGGTTCATGCGCCGGTTCGACCCCGGTTATGCCGAGCTCAAGGCGGAGTTCACCCCGGACCGCATCGGTGAGCCCCTGATGGTCCACCACCTGCACACGAACCAGTCAGCGCCCTACGGCCTGGCCAGCGCGCGCACGATGACGAACATGGTGATCCACGAGTTCGACATCAACCGCTGGCTGCTCGAGGAGGAGTACGCGAGCGTCCAGGTGCTGGCGGGCAAGACCGCTCCCGGGACGCCCGCGGGCGAGCTCGACCCGCTGCTGGTGCTGCTGCGCATGGCGTCCGGGACGTTGGTCGAGGTGGAGGCGTTCGTCAACGCGCAGTACGGCTACGAGGTCAGCTGCCGGGTGACGGGCAGTCGCGGCGGGGCGCAGATGGGGGAGGGCGCCTACATCACGCGGTCGGCTGCAGGGCTGCGCGGCCAGGACGTGCCGGAGCTGTGGCTGGGCCGGTTCGCCGAGGCCTACCGGCGCCAGCTGCAGGCCTGGATCGACCACCTGCGCTTCGGGGGCCCCGTCCCGGGGGCCAGTGCCTGGGACGGCTACGTCGCCACCGTGACGGCGAACGCTGCCATCGCGAGCCTGAGCTCCGGAGGCGCCGTCGACGTCGTGCTGCCGCCGCGCCCCGTCCTGTACGCCTGACCGGGCCCGCCACGTCCCCCGGACATGCGTCGACCTTGAGGTTGGCGCTGCTCCCGGGGGTCCCCGGGGGCGCCAACCTCAAGGTCGGCAGGGTTCAGCGGACGGGGCTGAGCTGCTGCTCCTCCTCGGGCACCGTCATGGCGCCGGTCATGATCGCCACCACGTCGTTCATCGAGGCGCTCTGCGGCGTCACGACGGCGGCTCGCTTGCCCAGGCGCGCGACGTGGATGCGGTCGGCCACCTCGAACACCTGCGGCATGTTGTGCGAGATGAGGATGACGGCCAGGCCGCGGTCGCGGAGGTCCTGGATCATCTTGAGCACGCGGGCGGACTCGTTGACGCCGAGGGCTGCCGTGGGCTCGTCGAGGACGATCACCTGGCTGCCGAAGGCCGCCGCTCGCGCCACTGCCACAGCCTGACGCTGGCCGCCGGAGAGGGTCTCGACGGCCTGCGTGATGTTCTGCAGGGTGCTGATGCCGAGGTTCTTCAGGTGGGCCGCCGACTCCGACCGCATGCGCTTCTTGTCGAGGGTCCGGAACACGCTGCCCAGGACGCCGGGCTTGCGCACCTCGCGGCCGAGGTACAGGTTGCTGGCGATGTCGAGGGCCGGCGAGACCGCGAGGGTCTGGAACACGGTCTCGACGCCGTGGCGCCGCGCCTCGTTGGTGCTCTTGAACTCGACCTGCTCGCCGTTGACGTACATCTCCCCGGCGTCGGGGGTGTGCGCTCCCGAGAAGCACTTGATGAGGGTGGACTTGCCGGCCCCGTTGTCACCGACCACGGCGAGAACCTCGCCGGAGTACAGCTCGAAGTTCGTGCCGTCGAGGGCGACGACGCGGCCGAACGTCTTGACCAGGTTGACTCCCTGGACGACGGGGGTGGCGGTCGTGGTGGCGGTCATGCTTTCACCTTCCTGATCCACTGGTCGATGGCGACGGCAGCGATGACGAGGATGCCGATAGCGAGGACGCGGTAGGCCTGGTCGAGGCCCGCGAGCGACAGGCCGTTCTGAACGACCGTGATGATGAACGCGCCGATCAGGGTGCCGATCAGGGTGCCTCGACCGCCGAACAGCGAGGTGCCGCCGATGACGACTGCGGTGATCGTGTCGAGGTTCAGCAGGGGGTCTGGGTTGGGGCTGGCCGATCCCACGCGGCCGATGGTGAGCCACGCCGAGATGCCGATGATCAGGCCCGCGACGACGTACACACTGAAGATGACCCGCTTGGTGGAGATACCGGAGAGCTCGGCCGCATTGGGGTCGTCGCCGACGGCGTAGACATGCAGGCCCCAGGCGGTGTTCTTCAGGATGTAGCCGAAGATCACGTACATGATCAGCATGATCACGACGCCGTAGAGCAGCTGGAACTCGCCGATCTGGAACGTGTTGCCGAGCCACTTCAGGGGGTCGGGCATCTCCTTGTTCTGGATCGTCCGGGCCTTGAACAGGATCAGCGTGAGTGCCGTGAAGATCGACAGCGTGCCCAGCGTGACGATGAAGGGCGGGAGATTCAGCCGGACGATGAGGAAGCCGTTGAGGACGCCGGTCAGGACGCCCACCCCGATGCCCGCGGCGATCGCGAGGTAGGGGTTCTGCCCGGCGATGGGCAGGACGTTTGAGGCGGTCGCGAAGACCGCGAGGTTCGCCATCATCATCTGCGCCAGCGTGGTCGCGGCGCCGATGCTCAGGTCGATGCCAGCGGTCAGGATGACCAGGGTCTGGGCGATCGCGAGGGTGCCGACCACCACGGTCTGCTGCGTGACGAACGAGATGTTCTGCGGCAGCAGGAAGCGGTCGTTCAGGGCGTAGAAGACGATCACGCAGACGATGAGGACGATCAGCGGGCTGAGGTACGGGTACTTGTGCAGGACCCCCTGCACCCTCTGGAGCGGGGTGCGACGCTCCATGAACTCCTCAGCGAGGTCTGTCGTTGCTGGCGTTGCAGTACTCACTTCTGGGGCCTCCTGACGCTGGCCGACGAGTCGGATCTGACGCTATTGCGTCCGGGCGCAACGCGGGGCGGCAATCCTCCGATTGCCGCCCCGCGTCGTGCTAGCTCAACGCTGGAGGCTTAGCCCCAGGCGTTGTCGATGCAGTACTGCGCCGACTCCTGCGGAGCGGCCGTGACCGTCTCCTGCGGGTCATCGGTGCACAGGGTGACGCCGGTGTCGAAGAACTGGCCGTTGGCCGAGGTGTTCTCCGGCGGGGCGCCGCCGTCAGCGATCGCCTTGATGGCCTCGACGCCGAGCGACGCCATCTTCAGCGGGTACTGCTGCGAGGTGGCCTGGATCTGGCCGGCCTTGACACCCTCGACGCCGGCGAGGCCGCCGTCGACGGACACCACGAACACGTCCTCACCGATCGTCTTGCCAGCAGCCTCGAGTGCAGGGACTGCACCGAAGGCGGTGGGCTCGTTGATCGTGTAGACGACGTTGATGTCGGGGTTCTTGGCGAGGCAGTTCTCCATGCCCGTCTTGCCGCCGGCCTCGTTGGCGCCAGTGGCCTCGAGGCAGACGATCTCGTACTCGCCGCCGGCACCGGTGGTGTAGTTACCGGTCGGTGCAGGGCTCGTCATGTCCTCAAGCGTCGGCACCTCGATGCCCATGCCCTTGAGGAAGCCGTTCGCGCGGCAGTAGTCCACCGACACGACGCGGTCGTTGAAGATGACGAGCTCGGCGATGATCGCCTTGTCGCCGTTGAGCTTGCCTGCGGCCCACTGGCCGATGGCCTCGCCGGCGAGGCAGTTGTCGGTCGCGAAGGTGATGTCCACGGCGTCCGGCGGATCCGTCGGCGTGTCGAGGGCGATCACGTACAGGCCCGCGGCGCGAGCCTTGGCGATGGCGTCATTGACGTTGACGGACATCGGCGTGATGAGGATGCCGGCCTGGCCCTGGGCGATCGCGTTCTCGATGAGCTCGATCTGGCCTGCGTCGTCACCCTCCTCCTTGCCCGAGCCGACCGTGAGGTCGACGCCGCTGGCCTCGGCCGCCTGCTTGGCGCCCTCCTGCATGGCCACGAAGAACGGGTTGGTGGAGTCCTTGGTGATGAGCGAGACGGCGACAGCGCCGCCCTCAGCGGGCGCCGAGGCCTCCATCGATGCCTCTGCGGAGGCCGCGGCCGAGGAGGCCGGGGCAGCAGCGGAGGACTCTTCGGACGAGGAGCCGGAGCTACACGCCGCGAGGGTCACGGCAACGACGCCTGTCACTGCAACAGCAGCGAAGACGCGTCCGCGGGACTTGCGGTTCGTCATGTGGATTCCCTTCGAAGGGTGGGTGGTTGCGATCCGAGGATCGCCCGCCATGTCTATTGCCGGGGTCCGTGCCCAGTAAACCGGGACGGGACCTTGATACCGAACCGTTACGGTCTGCGACCGCCGCGCTTCGGGTCCAACAGCCAAGCCGGACGATCTTCGGCGTCGTCAGGGCGGCGGGGTGATCCAACCGCCCTGACAACGTTGTCGCCAATATCTAGTGGCTCAGGGGCTTACCGTCAAGGGCAATTGCTGTAATACTCCCGCTTCGTAATGACAACGTTATCTAGCCCCATCGAGGGCGCCGGCGGAGCGCGCTCCCGGGCCACCATGAAGGACGTGGCGGCCCTGGCCGGCGTGAGCCTGAAGACCGTGTCCCGGGTGGTCAACCGCGAGGCGGGGGTCAGCGACGAGCTGGTCGCGAGGGTGAACCGGGCGGCCGAGCAGCTGGACTACCGGCCCAACCTCACCGCGAGCAACCTGCGCCGGGCAGACCAGCGCACGGGCACCATCGGGCTGCTGGTGGAGGACGTCGCCAACGAGTTCTTCGCCTCCATCCACCGGGGTGTCGAGGAGGTCGCGCGTGAGCGCGGCGTGGCCGTCATCGCGGCGAGCCTCGACCGCGACCCGGCGATGGAGCGCGACCTCGTCTCGGCCTTCGCGTCGCGACGGGTCGACGGGCTCATCCTCGCCCCGACTGCGGCGGAGCAGGGCTACCTCACGACCGAGCTGCGCAGCGGCTGGCCGATGGTCTGCATCGACCGCCAGCCCAGCGGGGTCGACATCGAGTCCGTCGTCACCGACAACCGGGAGGCTGCGGCGGCGGGGGTCCAGCACCTGATCCACCACGGCCACCGCCGCATCGCCTTCATCGGCGGGCAGTCCACCCTGTCCACCGAGCAGGCGCGCTACGCCGGCTTCGTCGATGCCATGGCCAAGGCCGGCCTGCAGGTGGTTCCCGCGTGGGTGCACCACGGAGCGCAGGACAGTGACGAGGCCAAGGACGCGGCCCTGGCGATCCTGACCGGGGACGAGCGCCCCACTGCGGTGTTCAGCGGGCAGAACCTCATCACGATGGGCACGGTGCGTGCGCTGCGCGAACTGTCACTCCAGCACCGGGTGGCGCTGGTCGGCTTCGACGACTTCGTCCTGGCAGACCTGCTCGACCCGGCCATCACGGTCGTCGCCCAGGACGCCCGCGCGATCGGGCACCTGGCCGGCGACCTGCTGTTCCGGCGCATGGAGGACGCGACGCAGCCGACCGCCACGCACGTGGTGCCGTCGACTCTCGTCACTCGTGGATCTGGAGAAATTCCCCCGGAGTGACGGCGACCCCGGCGGCCCGCGAGGTCTCGGCGACGATGACCCCGCCCAGCACGATCAGCCCGCCGATCGCCTGGACGGCGTCGAAGGTCTCGCCCAGCAGCAGGAGCCCGATGAGCGCGGCCCACAGCGGCTCGGTGGTGCCGACGATGCCGGCGCGCTGCGCGCCGATGCGCCGCAGCGACCCCAGGACCAGCAGGAAGGGCGCGATCGTGCCGAGGAGCACGCCCCAGACCATGAGCGCCCACACGGGCAGGGCGGCACCCGTGCCCAGCAGCGGCTCGGTCGGCACGGTGAGGTCCGACCACGGGAACGTCCACCACGGCGCCACGATCGCCCACGCGATCGAGGCGAAGACGAAGCCCCACATCGTCAGCGACACCGCATCGCGCTGCTGCTGCCCCGACTCGCCGAGGAGCCAGTACGCGGCCAAGGCCACGGCGCAGGCGAGCCCCGCGGCGACCCCGAGAGCGTCGAGGGTGAGGCCGTTCCAGACCTGCGCCACGAGAGCCAGCCCGATGAGCGTGAGCGCGATGGCGAGCCAGATCCGGTTGCTGACCTCGCGCTTGCGCGCGAAGCGGAGCCACAGGGCGACCACGACCGGGGCGAGGAAGGCGAGCAGCGTCCCGATCCCGACGGTCAGCCGGGAGATCGTGAGGAAGTACAGGTACTGGACGAGCGTGAAGGCGATGACGCCGTAGGCGATCAGGAACGGGAGCTCCGCGCGCGTGATCCGGAAGCGATCCCGGTGGCGGATGGCGACATACGCGACCAGCACGACCATGGCGCCGGCGTTGCGGAGCTGGGTCAGGTGGACGGGGTCGAAGCCGGTGTTCAGTGCGTTCTTCGCGATCACCCCGTTGAGCGCGAAGAGGAACGCGGCGAGCAGGTACATCCCGACGCCCACGACGTCGTTCCGATGCCCGACGTCGGGCGGTTGCGTGCGCACCCGGTCAGTCGATCAGCAGCTGCCACACGCGGGCGCCGCCCACGAGGGCCGCCGAGTTCGGCACGATAACCACGTCGTCGCCGAGCTTCGCGAGCACCGTCGGCGAGATGTGACGGGAGTTGCCGCCGCCGACGTAGAGCCGGTCCCAGAGGAACACCGGGCGGAGCCCCTCGACCATGCGCCCGACGCGCCGCGACCACAGGGCATCGCCCAGGCGGCGACGCTCGTGCTCGCCGATGTAGGTGTCGTACGACAGGCCCCATCGCACGGGGGCCTGCGACATCTCCAGGTGCGGAGCAAGCCGGCTGCCGTCGAAGATCGCGCAGCCGAGTCCGGTGCCCAGGGTCAGGACCAGCTCGAGCCCGACTCCTGAGATGACCCCGGCTCCGTGCACCTCTGCGTCGTTCAGGACGCGGGTGGGGACGCCGAGCGCCTCGGTCATGGCCGACTGCACGTCGAAGCTCTCCCACTGCTCCACCAATTCGGGCAGGACGCGCGTGCGGGGTCCGGACTTGGTGACGTAGTGCGGGGTGGTGACGACGACGCCGTGGCGGATCATGCCGGGCAGGCCGATGGTGGCGCGCTCCGCCTTCGGGAGCTGCGCGGCGAGGTCGACGAGGGTCTTCACGAACAGGCTGGTGGGCAGCGGGTAGGGCGTGGGCACCCGGATGGGGTGGGCCCGCATGGTGCCGCTCTCGTCGAGTACGGAGCCCTTGATGCCGCCGCCGCCGCAGTCGATCGCCAGTGTCGTCATGCGCTGCATTCTGCCGTGCGGTGGGCGGGTATTCTTCTCTGGCTGCCGTGGTTCGCCGTGGCAGCGGGGAGGCGTCGCCTAGTCCGGTCTATGGCGCCGCACTGCTAATGCGGTTTGGGCCTTCAAGCCCATCGAGGGTTCAAATCCCTCCGCCTCCGCCACGGGTCGTTGGGACTCCCGTATGGACGTACCTGCCGGTCACGGGAGCCCAAGGCTGCCGTGACCTGATGATCGCCGGGACGCTACACTTCCCGTCGGTCACTCACGCCAGGCGCCCGTAGCTCAACGGATAGAGCACTTGACTACGGATCAAGAGGTTGCACGTTCGAATCGTGCCGGGCGCACTCACTTCCGCTCCCCACATCACGCCCTCACCTCGCCGCGCGGCCACCGCTGACGCCCGGCGCGGGATTCGTCCGCCTCGCCCCTGTTCACGGCGCATGCGTGCCCCGACACTGTCCTTCTGCGACGGACTCGTTCGTCCTGTTGTCGAAGCCGGCGACCGCCGCCGGCTCCCGAGGAGGTAGTCATGCCCCAGTACGTCGCATTCATCTACAGCGCTGACGTGGACTGGTCCCAGCCCACCGGCGACCAGGTGGCCGAGATGGCCGAGTACAGCGCCTTCGGTGAGTCCGCTGCGGCGATCATCCGGGGCGGCGCCGTGCTGTACCCGACGGCCACGGCCACCACGGTGCGCGTGCCGGGCGGCAAGGGCGGCGACGTCCTGGCGACCGACGGCCCGTACGCCGACACCAAGGAGGTCCTGACCGGCTTCTACATCCTCGAGTGCGCCGACCTCGACGAGGCCGTCGCCGCCGCAGCGCGCATCCCGGGGTCCTGGACCGGCGCCGTCGAGGTGCGACCCGTCATCCCCCGCATGTGACGAGCGAGCCACGCCCGACGTCACCGGCCGACGCGGTCGAGCGACTGGTCCGCGACGAGTACCCGCGGATCCTCGCGACGCTGATCCGCGTCACCGGTGACGTCGGCATGGCCGAGGACGCCGTCCAGGAGGCCGTCATCCGGGCGCTGCGGTCCTGGCCGCGCGACGGCGTGCCGACGGAGCCGCGTGCCTGGCTCACGGTCGCCGCGCGCCGATGCGCGATCGACCGGGTCCGCCGGGAGGCGGTCCGCGACGAGAAGGAGGGCCAGGCCGTGTGGCTGCTCGACACCGAGCCCGCCGAGCCGTCCGAGTCGGTCGTCCGCGACGACCTGCTGCGGCTGGTCTTCACCTGCTGCCATCCCACCCTGTCGCTCGAGGCGCAGGTGGCGCTGAGCCTGCGGACGCTCGGGGGCCTGAGCACGGCGGAGGTCGCCCGCGCCCTGCTGGTCCCCGAGGCCACCATGGCCAAGCGACTGACCCGCGCGAAGCAGAAGATCCGGCAGGCGCAGATCCCCTACCGCGTCCCGCCCGACGCCGAGCTGCCCGGCCGGCTGCAGGGCGTGCTGTCGACCGTCTACCTCATCTTCAACGAGGGGTACGCGACCAGCTCGGGCACCGACGCGGTGCGGCAGCCGCTCGTCGACGAGGCGCTCCGGCTGGGCCGCCTGCTGCACGACCTCATGCCGGACGAGGCGTCGGTCACCGGCCTGCTCGCGCTCATGCTGCTGCAGGACTCGCGCCGGGACACCCGGACCGGGCCGGACGGCGTCGCCGTGCCGCCTCGCGGACCAGGACCGCACGCGGTGGGACGAGGACGCGATCCGCGAGGGCGTCGAACTGGTCGGCGACGGCCTTCGTCGCACCCCTTCGACCCCGACCCGTTCGTGGTGCAGGCTGCGATCGCGGCCTGCCATGCGCTGGCGCCCGACGTACGACGACACCGACTGGACAGCGATCATCTCGTGGTACGACGTGCTCCTCACGGTCCAGGACACCGACGTCGCGCGGCTCGGACGGGCCGCTGCCGTCGCAGAGCGTGACGGGACCGCAGGCCGGGCTGGCAGCGGTCGACGCCATCACCGGACTGGCCGACCACGCGTGGTGGCACGCCTCGCGCGTCGAGCTGCTCGTGCGCCTGGACCGGCCGGACGAGGCGTCCGCCGCGCTCACCCGCGCCGTCGCCCTGGGGCTGGGCCGGGCGCACGTCGACCGGCTCGAGCAGCGGGTCCGCACCGGCTGAGCCCCCGCTGGCGGGACCCGTCCCACGGGTGTAGAACGGGCCGTCACGAGCGGAGCGAGGACGACATGGGCCGAGTGCGGCACCTGGCGCTGACGGGCACGGGCCTGGTGCTGCTGCTGTCCGCGTGCTCGGCGACCCCGGGGGCGAGCCTGTCCGCAGCCACGTCCGCCGAATCGTCGTCGACGGCGCAGACTCCCGCGCCTGAGCCGGCGCCGTCCGATGCCCCGACTCCCGAAGAAGCGCTGCCAGCGTGCTCCGCCGCGACGCTCGCCGGCGTCGAGGCGACCGTCGCGGCCCAGCTGGAGGCCTTCGCCGCCCGGGACTTCCGCACCGCCTTCGGCCTGGCGTCCGAGTCCTTCCGCAGCGGTGTCGACCTGCCCACCTTCCGCAGGCTCATCCGGCAGGACTACCCCGAGGTCGCGGACGCGGCCGCTCACGTCGTCGTCGAGTGCGCGGACTACGGGCCGAGTGCGGCGGCGGCCCGGGTGGACGTGACCGGCGCCAACGGCAGGACGGTGCAGCTGGCCTACCGATTCGTGCGGGAGCCGGACGGCTGGCACGTGGATGGCGCCTCGACCCTCGGACGGTTGACGACCGACGTCGTCTAGGGCCGGAAGTCGGGTCGCACGAACGGGTTCTCCCACAGCTGGGTGCCGTCCTGGACGGTGAACCCGGCGAGGGTCGGGTGCGTCATGCGTGAACACGGCGTGGCAGGGAATGTCGATCGCCAGGCCCCAGCCGCGGGACAGCAGGTGCGTCTGCAGCAGGCCCTCGGTGAGGCGGTCGGTGGTTCCGATGGCCATGAGCCGGACGGCGGCACTGGATCGCGTCACTGGCGGGCTCGACCAGGTCGAACTCGACGCCCTGCACGTCGATGTGCAGCAGGTCGGTGAGACCCGGGGCCTGCAGCAGGGCGGCGATCGACACGGCCGGAACCTCGTGGTGGGTCAGGTGGGCGCCGCGATAGTCGACGTCGGTGCCGGGCAGGGTCCAGACGGCGCCGCCCATGTCCCCCTCGTCGAGGTCCGGGAACTGCGAGCGTCGTCGTCGTGTGCCACCCGGCGCCGCTGGACGACCCGCAGCTCCACGTCGCCCATCGGCTCCGCGAGCGGTCGCCGCCATCTCGTCCGGGGATGCCCGTCACGAGCACAGCGCTCACGTCGTTGTCGGCCGCATGCTGCATCGCCCACCGACTGCGGGTCTCGTCCGCCTCGACCGCGACGCCGCTGGCGCTCAGGCCCCGGCGCCGGGCCTGGACGATCCCCGCGACCGCCCACGGGGCCCATCCGGCGCCGATCTCGACGATGCGGAACGTGTCCCGGGCGGACGCGAGCGCCGCCGCGAGCGAGGCGTACTCGACGTCCTCGCTGCGGTAGCCGTCATCCGGGATCGGCAGCGACGTGTTGACCCGTCCGGCCAGCTCGGGCGGCGCCCAGGGGAGCATCGCCACGCGCGTGCGCAGACCGTCCCAGTCGACGTAGAACTGCGGGTCGGCGGGCGGCAGGTCGGGCGCGCGGAGCGTCTCGAGGAGGCCGGGATAGTCCTCCGGGCGGATCGGCACCGTGAGGCCGTTGCCCAGGCTCGGGACGGCGCGGGGTGCGTCCGCGGCGGCCGTCGGCGGGGCCTGCTCGGGTCGTCGGGTCCACGGCAGGCGCACCTGCGGACCCTATCCGCGAGAATGCGGCCATGCCACCGATCCGCAACCTCGTCAACCTCGAGTCGGTGAGCAAGTCGTTCGGCGACCGCCCCCTGCTCGCCGACGTCTCCACCGGCGTGGGGGCCGGCGAGCGCATCGGCGTGGTCGGGCGCAACGGGGCGGGCAAGAGCACGCTGCTGGCGGTCATGGCCGGCGACGAGCCGGTCGATGCCGGTCGCGTCAGCGTCGTCTCCGACGCCCATCTCGGCATGCTGCGCCAGAATCCGGCCTTCGACCCGCAGACGACCATCCTCGAGGCGGTGGTGGGGAGCCGGGCCACGCACGAGTGGGCCGTGCAGCCGCGCGTGCGCGAGGTCCTGACCGGGCTGCTGGGCGGCTTCGACGATGCGCTGCTCGACCGACGTCTGGGCGACCTGTCCGGCGGCGAGCGGCGGCGGGTCGAGCTGGCCCGACTGCTGGTCGCCGACCTCGACCTGCTCCTGCTCGACGAGCCGACCAACCACCTCGACGTGGAGATCGTCGCCTGGCTGGCCGCGTACCTGCGCGGCCGGCCGACGCTGGCAGTCGTGGTCGTCACCCACGATCGCTGGTTCCTCGACGAGGTGTGCGATCGCACGTGGGAGGTCGTGGGCGGCGCGGTCGAGGAGTACGACGGCGGGTACAGCGCGTTCGTGCTGTCCAAGGCCGAGCGGATGCGGCAGAGCGCCTCGGCCGAGGCCCGTCGCAACAACCTGCTGCGCAAGGAGCTGGCGTGGCTGCGCCGCGGGGCGCCGGCGCGGACGTCGAAGCCCAAGTTCCGCGTCGACGCGGCGAACGAGCTGATCACCGAGCGAGCCGCCGCCGCGCGACACCGTCGAGCTGCTGTCGTTCGCCAACGCGCGACTGGGCAAGACGGTCATCGAGCTGCACGACACCTCGCTCTCGATGGGCGACAAGGTGCTCTTCGACCACCTGACCTGGAACCTCGGACCGGGGGACCGGATCGGCGTGCTCGGGCCGAACGGCGCCGGCAAGACGTCGCTCATGCGGATGATGCTGGGCCGAGGTGCGCCCGACGGCCGGCCGCGTGGTGACCGGCGTGACGGTGAAGCCGGCCTACCTGTCCCAGCACCTCGAGGAGCTCGACCCGACGTGGCGGGTGCTCGAGTCCGTCGAGCACGTGGCGCAGCGCGTCGACCTCGGCAAGGGCCGGGAGCTGACCGCCTCGCAGCTGTGCGAGCGGCTCGGGTTCGGCGCGGACGGGCAGTGGACGCCGGTGGGCGACCTGTCCGGCGGCGAGCGTCGCCGCCTGCAGCTGACGCGCCTGCTCATGGGCGCCCCCAACCTGCTGGTGCTGGACGAGCCGACGAACGACTTCGACGTCGAGACGCTCAGCGCGCTGGAGGACCTGCTCGACTCGTTCGCGGGCACCCTGCTGGTGGTGTCGCACGACCGCTACTTCCTCGAGCGGGTCTGCGACGACTTCGTCGCCCTGCTCGGCGACGGTCACGTCCGACCGCTCGTCGGCGGCGTCGACGACTACCTCGAGCGCCGGCGGGCCGTCGAGGCGTCGGCGCCTGCGTCGGCCGTCCAGCCCGCGTCGAAGTCGACCGCTGCGGTCGACCGCGAGACGCAGAAGTCGCTCGCCCGGATCGAGCGGCAGATCGAGCGGCTCAGTGCCCGCGAGTCGTCGCTTGCATGACGACCTGGCACAGCACGCCACCGATTTCGAGCGCGTGACGGCGCTGCACGAGGAGCTGCGGGTCGTGGAGTCCGAGCGTGCCTCGCTCGAGGAGCAGTGGCTCGAACTGGCGACCTGAGGCGACCAACGGGGACGGGCCGGCAGCACGCCCGCGCGGCTACGATCCGGGGATGAGCCTTCCCCAGCGCAGGATCGGCGACCTCAGCGTGTCGGCCGTCGGCCTCGGCTGCATGCCGATGTCCTTCGAGGACATGGTCGACCACCGCGAACGCGCGGTGCAGACCATCCACACGGCCCTCGACGCTGGGCATCACGCTGATCGACACCGCTGACATCTACGCCCCCACCTGGGACACCGTCGGCCACAACGAGCTCCTCGTCGCGGAGGCGCTGCGCACCTACACCGGTCCGGCCGATCTCTCCGCGGTCCTGGTCACCACCAAGGGCGGCCTCACGCGCGGTCCGGGGGAGTCGTGGGGTCGCGACTCGAGCCCGAACGGCCTGCGCGCGGCGTGTGAGGCCAGCATGGCCCGGCTCGGAGTCGACACGATCGCGCTGTACCAGCACCACCGGCATGACCCGGTCTTCTCGTACGCCGACCAGATGCGCGTCGTCGCCCAGCTGCGCGACGCTGGCCTGGTCGCACGCGTCGGGCTGTCCAACGTCACCCTCCCCGAGCTCGAGGTGGCCCTCGACCTGCTCGGCGGCCCGGCCGACGGCGGCGTGGTCTCGGTGCAGAACGAGTACTCGCCTCGCTACCGCGGCGAGGCCGACGTGCTGGCGCGCTGCACCGAGCTGGGCATCGCGTTCCTGCCGTGGTCGCCGCTGGGCGGGTCGACGCAGGCACGGGAGGTGGGCTCGCACTACGCGGAGTTCGCCGCCGTGGGCGAGGAGCTCGGCACCAGTCCGCAGGAGGCCGTGCTGGCGTGGCTGCTCGCCGTGTCGCCGGTCGTGATCCCGATCCCCGGGGCGACGCGGCCGGCGACGGTCGAGTCGATCGTGCGCGCGGCCTCGCTTGCCATCTCCACCGAGCAGGTCGAACGCCTCAGCGCGACCTCGCCCGAGATGGAGTCGATGTATCCCGACGACCTTCCGCGCAGTCCGCTGACCTGAGCGACACGACGTGACGCCCACCCCTGAGCCGAGTCGCCGACGCGTCGTGATCGTGGGTGCGGGTTTCGCGGGCCTGACCTGTGCCCGTCGGCTGGGCCGTCACCGCGAGTTCGACGTCACGGTCATCGACCGCAATCCGTACCAGGTGTTCTCGCCGCTGCTGTACCAGGTGGCCACCGGTGGGCTGCCCGAGGACGACATCGCCTACCCGGTCGCGCGCCGTCCCCGGCGTCCGCTACCGGCGCGGCGACGTCGTCCGCATCAGCCTGACCGCGAAGACCCTGCGCCTGGACGACGGCACCGTCGTCGCCGTGGGACGACCTCGTCCTGGCGGTCGGGAGCACGGGCACCACCTTCGGCATCCCCGGGGTGGAGGAGAACGCCCTGCAGATGAAGACGATCCAGGAGGCACGCGCGATCAAGCGACGCCTGCTGCAGACGTACGAGGACGTCGAGCTGGGGCGCCGGCCGAAGGACGCCCTGCGCGTCGTCGTCGTCGGTGGCGGACCCACGGGCGTCGAGGTGTCCGGCGCGGTCGCCGAGCTGCAGCGGGCCATGCGCCACGAGTTCCCCGAGCTGTACCGCGCGGCGAACACCACGTTGGTCGAGGCGGGCCCGCGCCTGCTGCCCACGTTCACCGAGAAGTCCAGCGCCCGCGCCAAGACCGAGCTCGAGCAGCTCGGCGTCACGGTGAAGTTGTCGTGTGCCGTCGACCGCATGTACCCCTCGGACGTGCACCTGGCGTCAGGGGAGGTGCTCCCGGCCGGCACGATCGTCTGGGCCGCGGGGGTCGCGGCTCCCGGACAGTGGAGCGATCTGGGCGTCACCGACCGCGCGAACCGGCTGGAGGTGACGCCGACGCTCCAGCTCGACGACGACGTCTGGGTCGATCGGCGACATCGCCCATGCCGCGGGTCCGGACGGCCGCCCCCTGCCGATGGTCGCGTCGGTCGCCATGCAGATGGGGCGCTACGTCGCGGACTCGCTGATCCGTCGGCAGCGGGGGGAGACGTCAGAGCCGTTCGTATACAAGGACAAGGGGCAGATGGCCACCATCGGCCGTCGGCGCGCGGTGGTCGAGCTGCCCAGCGGCCTGCGGCTGCACGGCACCCCGGCGTGGCTGTCGTGGCTCGGCCTGCACGTGTTCTACCTGGCCGGCGGCCGACAGCGGGTGAGTGTCATCGCCGACTGGTTCTGGAACTACCTGGCCTGGAACGTCGGCCCGCGCCGGACCGTCATCGACTGATCCGGATCAGACGGCCGGCGGCTGGGGATCGACCGTGGGCGTCGGCTCCGGGGTCGGTGTCGGCGTCGGGGTCGGCACCGGCTTCGGCGTGATCTCCTTGAGGTACTGCTTGTAGGGCACGAAGCACTGAGCGGAGCGCTTGCCCTGCTTCCAGCCGATCGATGTGGGCCAGATGGCCCACCACCCGGGGAACTTCTCGCCGCCGTTCCACTTCTTGCCCTGCTTCTCGCAGAGGTTGCGGGTCTTGCGCTCGACCGTGCTGGTGCCCGGGAAGGACGATCCAGGTCCGCCCAGCTCCTTGTCGAGGACCTTGATCCAGTTCTTCTTCGGGTTCAGGCAGGGGTAGGCGGCGGTCGCGCGCGCGTTCGGCTCGCTCGGGGTGCAGAAGTCGAAGCGATCGGCGGGCGTCGACGCGACGAGCGCCGCAGCGGTGCCCACGAAGGCCTTGAGCTGCAGGCCGCCCTGCAGGACGACGTCGCAGCGCACCCAGCGCTCGCCGGCGGCCCACTGGTCGTCGGTCGGGAACAGCACCACGGTGACGAAGCGGCTCGGCAGCACGCGATCGGGGATCCCGAGGTACGAGTTCATCGCCGCCACCGTGCAGGGCCGGCCGGCGGACAGCCGCCTGGCCAGGGAGGACTGCGACGGGGGGCCGAAGTCGGCCGGCACCGTGCCCACGTAGTACGTCTCGGCGGTGTGCTGGGCGGAGCAGTCGACGACCGGAGCGGGCGAGGAGACCTCCTTCAACGTGGGGGCCTTGTACGCGTAGCAGGCGCCCTTCAGGGGGTCCGCGGTCGCGGGGGCGGGGGACACGAGACCACCGAGCAGGACGGCCGTGACGGCGGCCAGGGTCAGGCCGGCACGCAGCGATCGCATGGTTCTCCTTGGGGGAATCGAGGGACCATGACGATAACCCATCGACTAGAGCTGGGTGATCTCCACGCTGACCCCCAGGCCCTCGCTCTGGCCTCCGGCGTAGATCCCCTTCAGGGGCGGGACGTCGGCGTAGTCCCGACCCCGGGCGACGATGACGTGGGCCGAGCCCACGGACCGGTCGTTGGTGGGATCGACGGCCTGCCAGCGACCGTCCCAGTACTCGACCCAGGCGTGCGACTCCCCGGTGACGGTCTGGCCCGGTGCCGGCTCCTCGGTGTGGAGGTAGCCGCTCACGTACCGGGCGGGGACGCGCGCCGCGCGCAGCAGCGACAGCGTCGCGTGCGTGAAGTCCTGGCACACCCCGTGCCCGGTCGCCCAGGCCTGTGCGGCCGTCGTCGACACGTCGGTGATGCCCGAGGCGTAGGTGATGCGATCGCGGACGGCCGCCACGGCCAGCGTCCCCGCGTACCAGGGCGTCGGGCTGGCTGCCATCTCGGCGACGATCGCCGCGCGCTCGTCGTCGGCGAGCGCGTCGTCGACGTAGGCGGTCGGCGCGAGGTACTCGGAGTAGCGGTCCTGGAGGTCGCCGTCGAGCACGACCTCCCACGACATCCCCGGCACCGGTTCGGGCATCGGCGGGGTGTCGACGGTGCTGAGGGACACGATCTCCAGGACCCGGTGGGCACCGTGGACGTCGAAGGCCTCGACCTCGGCGCCCCAGTAGTCCTGGTAGGTGTGCACCGAGGCAGCCGGGTGCACGGTCAGCGTGTGGTTGATGAGCAGCTGCCCGTCGACGCTCAGCGGCGTCATGCGCACCTCGTTGAAGGACGCGTCGACGACGTCGGCGTAGCGGTAGCCCGTGCGGTGCGCGATGTGCAGGCGGCGTCCGACGCGGGGCGTCATCAGTGGCTCCACACGATCGTGCCGTGCTGACGGAAGAAGGCGCGGTTGACCTCGTCCGACGCGCGGACCGATGCCTGCCGGGCCTCCTCGATGAACTGCTCGATGTCGCGACTGGACGGCAGCCGGGCGTACTCCAGCTCCGAGCGCAGCATCCCCACCTCGCGCAGCAGCGATCCGCTGTCGCTGACGCCCTGCCGCTGGAGTCCGCGCACGGCCTCCTCCGCGTCGGCCGCGCACGAGCGCATCGACCGGGGGAACGACGGGTCCAGCACGAGGTACCGGCGCACGTCGGTCGCCGTTGATGGGCCGACCCGTGCGCAGGTAGGGCGACAGCGCGCCCGCCGCGCGCAGGGCGGCCGCCGGGCCGGAGGACGGCCACATCTCGTCGTGCCGGATCGACAGCAGGCGCCCGACCATGTCGATGCGCTCGAGCTCGCGCCCGAGGACCATGAACTGGTAGGCCTCGTCGCGCGGCATCGTCCAGTCGACGACGCCGTTGACGACGAGCAGCCGCTCGAGGACGCGGTGCAGGGCGACGCCGGGACTCGCGGTGAACGCGATGCCGCGGGACAGCGCGAGGTGGGCGGAGTTGAGCGCCTCGAAGGTGTCCTGCGACAGCGAGTCCCGCACGGCGCGTGCATTGGAGCGGGCGGCGGAGACGGCCCCGGCGATGGTCGACGACTCCAGCTCGCTGCCGACCACGACGCGGACGAGGTCCTGCGCGGTCTCGACGCCGAGCGACGGCATCGTCAGCGCGTCCAGGAGGATCGAGCAGCCGAGCTCCTCGGGCACCGACCGGTCCTCGACCAGCAGCTGGTGGTGCTCGGACAGCAGGCGCGCGGTGGCCTCGGCCCGCTCGACGTACCGGCCCAGCCAGAAGAACGACTCGGCGATGCGGCTCAGCACGGCGGTTCCTCGGCGGCGGCCGGGGCCGGACCCGCCTGCTGCTGCTGGCGCTGCTGCTGCACCATGCGGTCCTCATGGCTCGTGGGGGAGTTGTAGCGCTTGGAGAAGTTGGCGGCCAGGGCGTGCGAGAGCGACTGGTCGGCCGGCTCGGGCGAGACCGACTCGGCCGGGGCGTCGTCCAGGGTGCCGTCGTCGATCACCCACGTGTCCTTCGAGCCACCGCCCTGGCTGGAGTTCACGACGAGGCTGCCCTCCGGCAGCGCGACCCGGCTGAGCCCGCCGGGGAGGACGAACACGTTCGTCCCGTCGTTGACGGCGAAGGGGCGAAGGTCGACGTGCCGGGGCGCGATGCGGCCGTCCTCGACCACCGTGGGGCAGGTCGAGAACGTCACGACGGGCTGCGCGATCCAGCCGCGCGGGTTCTCGAGGACGGCCGCTCGCGTCAGCGCCAGCTGCTCGTCGGTGGCCCACGGCCCCATCATCAGCCCGTACCCGCCCGAGGCGTCGCTGGGCTTGACGACCATGCGGTCGATGCGGTCCAGCACCCACGCGCGCTGCTCGGCGTCCGAGAGGTCGTAGGTGTCGACGTTCGGCAGGATCGGCTCCTCGTTGAGGTAGTAGCGGATGAAGGCCGGGACGTACGGGTACACGGCCTTGTCGTCGGCCACGCCGTTGCCGATCGCGTTGGCGATCGTGACCCGGCCCGCGCGCGCGGCGTTCACGACACCGGGAACCCCGAGCACGCTGTCGGGCAGCAGGTGCACCGGATCGAGGAAGTCGTCGTCGATGCGCCGGTAGATGACGTGGACCGGCTCGGGCCCGGACGTCGTGCGCATCCACACCGTCGAGTCGCGGCAGTACAGGTCGCGCCCTTCGACGAGCTCCACGCCCATGTGCCGGGCGAGGAAGGCGTGCTCGTAGTGCGCGGAGTTGTGCACGCCCGGGGTGAGCACGACGACCGTCGGGGACTGCACGTCCGGCGGCGCTGCGGCCTTGAGGGCGTCGAGCAGGCGCTCGGGGTACTCGTTCACGGACCGCACCCGGTGGTGGGTGAAGATCTCCGGCAGCACGTGGGCCAGCGTCCGACGGTTCTCCAGGACGTAGGAGACCCCGGACGGGTTCCGGAGGTTGTCCTCGAGGACGCGGAACTCGCCGGCCTCGTCGCGGATGAGGTCGATCCCGGACACGTGGATGCGCACGTTGTTCGGGGTCTCGATGCCCCACGCCTCGCGGTGGAAGTGGGTCGACGTCGTGACGAGCCGCCGCGGGATGAGCCCGTCCTTGAGCGCCTGCCCCGGCCCGTAGATGTCGCTGAGGAAGGCCTCCAGGGCCCGCAGCCGCTGGATGACGCCCGCTTCGAGGTGCTTCCACTCGGGCGGCGTGAGCAGGCGGGGGACGAGGTCCATGGGCAGCGGCCGCTCACGCTCGCCGAGCGTGAAGGTGATGCCGTGCCGGTCCAGGTAGGCGTCGCGCTGGCGGGCCCGCTCGGACAGGCCGGCCGAGCCCAGGCTCGTGAGCGTCTCGAACATCGCCTCGTGGGCCGGCCGGGGCCGGCCGTCCGGGAGGAGCATCTCGTCGAACGGCGTGACCGTGCTCGTGGTGCTCGACATCGGCAACCCCCTCTCGCTCACGTCACTGTGACGTAGCGCACCCTAGACAGGGAGTGTTTCGTGCGCGTTGCACACGAGAATGCCTCGTTCGGGGGCGGTGCCGTGAAACCCCGGGGGGTTTCCTCCTAGGCTGACCGTGATCCGGAGCATCCCGGGCCGCCCTGAGGCGGAGCGAACGAGGAAGGCAGGCGATCGAGTTGCTCATCGGAGTCCCCCGTGAGCGCCGGCTCGGCGAGACCCGCGTGGCCGCGACCCCCAAGACCGTCGGGCAGCTGATCGGGCTCGGCTACGAGGTCGTCATCGAGGCCGGCGCGGGCGTCGCGTCGGCCTTCACCGACGAGTCCTACCGCGTCGCGGGCGCCATCGTCGGGACGGAGGCCGAGTCCTGGGGCGCCGACATCGTGTTCCACGTCAACCCGCCCTCCGACGACGAGATCGCCATGCTGCGCAGCGGCGCCACGCTGGTGAGCCTCATGAGCCCGGCGCTGCAGCCCGCGCTGGTCGGCAAGCTCGCGAACCGCCACGTCACGGCCATGGCCATGGACGCCGTACCGCGCATCTCGCGGGCGCAGTCGCTCGACGTGCTGAGCTCGATGGCGAACATCGCCGGCTACCGCGCGGTCATCGAGGCCGCCAATGTCTTCGGCCGCTTCTTCACCGGGCAGATCACCGCCGCCGGCAAGATGCCGCCGGCCAAGGTCCTCGTGGCGGGCGCCGGCGTCGCCGGTCTCGCCGCCATCGGCGCCGCCGGATCGCTCGGCGCGATCGTCCGTGCGACCGACCCCAGGCCCGAGGTCGCCGAGCAGGTGCGGTCGATGGGCGGGGAGTACCTGGCGGTCGAGTCAGCCGAGATCCAGGTGAGCACCACCGGCTACGCCCGCGAGATGGGCGACGACTACAAGGCCCGCGAGACCAAGCTCTACGCCGAGCAGGCCAAGGACGTCGACATCATCATCACCACGGCGCTCATCCCCGGCCGCCCGGCTCCGCGCCTGATCACCGCGGAGATGGTGGCCTCCATGAAGCCCGGGTCGGTGATCGTCGACCTCGCCGCGTCGAACGGCGGCAACGTCGAGGGGTCGGAGCCCGACGAGGTCGTGGTCACGCCGAACCGGGTGACGATCATCGGCCACACCGACCTCGCCGGCCGCCTGCCCGCGCAGGCCTCGCAGCTGTACGGCACCAACCTCGTCAACCTCATGAAGCTGATGACGCCGGCCAAGGACGGCCAGCTGGTCCTCGACTGGGACGACGTCGTGCAGCGGACCATGACCGTCGCGCGGGACGGCGAGAAGACCTGGCCGCCACCGCCGGTGCCGGTGTCGGCGACCCCCGCGGCCGCCAAGCCGGCCGTGCAGGTGGCAGCCGTCGAGGAGAAGAAGTCGAACCCGGTGCGCCGGAAGTACATCGTCACGGCGCTGGGTGCGCTGTTCCTGTTCCTGGTCACCGCGGCCGCGCCACCGGAGCTGACGGGCAACATCACGGTGTTCGTGCTGGCGATCGTGATCGGCTACTACGTCATCGGCCACGTGCACCACGCGCTGCACACGCCGCTCATGTCCATCACCAATGCCATCTCGGGCATCATCGTCGTGGGAGCCATCCTGCAGATCGGCACGGGTGACGCCATCGTCACGGTGCTGGCCTTCGTGGCCATCCTGCTGGCGAGCATCAACATCTTCGGCGGCTTCGCCGTCACCCGCCGCATGCTGGAGATGTTCCAGCGATGACCATGGAATCCGTCGCCGTCGCGGCCTACCTCGTCGCGGCACTGCTGTTCATCATGAGCCTCGCGGGACTCTCCAAGCACGAGACCGCGAAGCAGGGCATCTGGTTCGGCATCTCCGGCATGGCCCTCGCGCTGGTCGCGACCATCGGCCTGGCCGTGTCCGGGGCCGAGGGCCATGAGGGCATGACCACCATCGGCATCGTCCTGATGGTCGTCGCGGTCGTCGCCGGCGCCGTCATCGGCCTGTGGCGTGCGCGCGTCGTGCAGATGACCGGCATGCCCGAGCTCATCGCCCTGCTGCACAGCTTCGTCGGCCTCGCGGCCGTGCTCGTCGGCTGGGCCGGCTACTACACGGTCGAGGCACTGGGCAGTGCGCAGACCGAGGTCAGCTCCGACCTGCTGGGCATCCACCACGGCGAGGTCCTCGTCGGCGTCTTCATCGGCGGCGTGACCTTCACCGGCTCGATCGTGGCGTTCCTCAAGCTGTCGGGGCGGATGGACTCCAAGCCGCTGATGCTGCCGGGGAAGAACGCCCTGAACATCGGCGCCCTCGTGCTGTTCGTCGCGCTGACGGCGTGGTTCGTCATCACGCCGAGCCTGGGCCTCCTCATCGCCGGCACGGTCCTGGCCCTCCTCCTGGGCTGGCACCTGGTGGCGTCCATCGGCGGCGGCGACATGCCGGTCGTCGTGTCGATGCTGAACAGCTACTCCGGCTGGGCCGCCGCCGCCTCGGGCTTCCTGCTCGGCAACAACCTGCTGATCGTCACCGGCGCACTGGTCGGCTCGTCGGGTGCCTACCTGAGCTACATCATGTGCGAGGCGATGAACCGCTCGTTCATCTCGGTCATCGCCGGCGGCTTCGGGATCGAGGCCCCCGCGTCGGACGACGTGGACTACGGCGAGCACCGGGAGATCTCGGCCGAGGAGACCGCCGACCTGCTCCGCGAGGCGTCGTCGGTGATCATCACGCCGGGCTACGGCATGGCCGTGGCCCAGGCTCAGTACCCGGTGGCCGAGCTCACGCGGCACCTTCGCGAGAAGGGCGTCAACGTGCGCTTCGGCATCCACCCGGTCGCCGGACGCCTGCCCGGGCACATGAACGTCCTCCTCGCCGAGGCGAAGGTGCCGTACGACATCGTGCTCGAGATGGATGAGATCAACGACGACTTCCCGAACACCGACGTCGTCCTCGTCATCGGCGCCAACGACACCGTCAACCCGGCGGCCGAGGACGATCCCACGTCGCCCATCGCCGGCATGCCGGTACTGCGGGTGTGGGAGGCGCGCGACGTCATCGTGTTCAAGCGGTCGATGGCGGTCGGCTACGCCGGCGTGCAGAACCCGCTGTTCTTCAAGGACAACAGCTCGATGCTGTTCGGGGACGCCAAGGTCCGGGTCGAGGACATCCTCAAGTCCCTGTAGTCCAGGGCGCGAGTGGGGTCAGACCACGCCGTACAGGCGGTCGCCCGCGTCACCGAGCCCCGGCACGATGTAGCCCTTGTCGTTGAGGCGCTCGTCGAGGGCGGCCGTCACGACCGTGACCTCGACGTCGCGACCGGCGAACGCCTCCTCGAGGTGCCGCAGCCCCTCCGGAGCGGCCAGCAGGCAGATCGCGGTGACATCGCGGGCCCCCCGATCCAGGAGCAGGTCGATCGCTGCGACGAGGGTGCCGCCGGTGGCCAGCATCGGGTCGAGGACGAAGACCTGGCGGTCGTCGAGGTTGTGCGGGAGCCGGTCGGCGTACGTCGTCGCCAGCAGCGAGGTCTCGTCGCGGACCATGCCCAGGAAGCCGACCTCGGCCGTGGGCATCAGCTTCATCATCCCGTTCAGCATGCCCAGTCCGGCCCGCAGGATCGGGACGACGATGGGCCGCGGATCGGCCATCTCGACTCCGGTCATCTCGGCCACGGGGGTCGTGATCGTCACCGGCTGGACACGCAGGCCGTCGGTCGCCTCGTACGCCAGCAGCGTCACGAGCTCCTCGGCGAGGAGCCGGAAGGTCGCCGATGACGTCTCCTCGCGGCGCAGGCGGGTGAGCTTGTGGGCGACCAGAGGGTGATCGATGACCAGGGTCCGCATGCTGCCGAGAGTAGTGGTCTGCCCACCGTCGAGGCACGGTGCATGACACCATGCGGGTGTGAGCGCTGAGGAGGTAACCGCGGACGTCGTCGACTTCGCCGTCGCCGCGTATCGCGAGGAGGGTCGCTGGACGGTGGCCCTGCTGCCCCCGGCCGCTGTCGTCACCGCCGAGGGCTTCGTGACGGCGCTGGGCCAGCTGCCCGGCGAGGGCGGGGTGTTCGGCGTGGTGAGCATCGCCGACGAGTTCTTCATTCTCGCCCACACCGTCCGTGACGGCGTCCGCCTCATGATCAGCGATGCCGTCGCCCTGCTCGACTGGTCCCTGGCGCAGGAGGCCGCCGAGCTGATCGGCCTGGAATGGGACGAGGCCGACATCGAGGAGTACGAGGCGGCCGGCGACGTGTCCCTGTGCACCGACTTCGGGCTCGACGGCGCCGAGCTCGTGATGATCTGCCAGGACGAGGAGCTCTACCCCGACGAGCAGGTGCGGGCCATCGCCAAGCGGCTCGGATTCGCCAAGGAGCTCGCGGACGCCCTGCGCGGCCGATGACGGCGGCTGCGCACGAGGCAGCCATGGCCCTCGCGCTGGAGCAGGCACGCATGGCTGGAGCTGCGGGTGAGATTCCCATCGGGGCCGTCGTCTTGGACGCTCACGGCGATGTGATCTCCGCGGCCCACAACGAGCGCGAGGCCCGTGCCGACCCGACTGCCCACGCCGAGGTTCTGGCCCTGCGCCTGGCCGCCGAGCGACTGGGGCGCTGGCGGCTGGATGACTGCACCCTGGTGGTGACCCTCGAGCCGTGCCCGATGTGCGCCGGCGCCGTGGTGATGTCCCGCGTCGGGCGACTGGTGTTCGGCGCGTGGAACGACGAGTACGGCGCGGCCGGCAGCCGCTGGGACCTGGTGCGTGACCGGCGACTCAACCATCGAGCCGAGGTGATTGGCGGCCTGCGTGCCCCTGAGTGTGGTGCGATGGTGGCGGAGTTCATGGCGGCCAGACGACCAGTGTCGGAGGAGCGGTGACGTCGCTGCGGGAGAGCCCGATCCGACGGCAGAAGCCGTCGCGTCCGGTGTGGTTCATCCCCCTGCTCGCCGTGGTCGGCGTCCTCGTCCTGCTGGCGATCGGCTTCGGGATCGTCTCCCTCCTCCGAGGATCCTCGGACGGCGCATCCGAGGACGCCTCCGCGTCGACGCCCGCGCCGTGCGTGACGACCACGATGGAGGCAGGACAGCTGCTGCCGGCCCCCGCGAAGGTGAAGGTCAACGTCTACAACGCGACGAGCACGGCCGGGCTGGCGAGCAAGACCGCGACCGCGGTCGAGAAGGTGGGCTTCCGGATCGGCGAGGTCGCGAACGACCCCGTTGACAAGCCGATCACCGGCGTGGCCCAGATCCGCTACGGCCCCAAGGGCGCGCAGGGCGCCGAGCTCATGCTCGCGTACGTGCCAGGGGCCGAGCTGGTGGCGCTCGACCGCAAGGGCCGGGCCGTCGACCTCGCCGTGGGCGACGCCTTCACGGGCCTTGCGCCGGACGGCGGAGGTGGCGGCCGCCCTGGCCGAGCAGACGACGGTCGTCTCGGGCCCCGGCTGCGGGACGGCCACGCCGGCGTCGTGATCGCGCGGGCACGCACGGACCGACCCGCCGCGTGTCCGCATTCCCCTGCGAGGGGTCCTGCCACACGGCACCATGGGGTCACCTTCGACCGTCCTCCTGGGGGAACCATGGCTGAGCCGTTCGACACCGATGTCACCGAGATGTACGGGATCCACGACTGCCTTCGGCACGAGTTCGCGCGGCTGCCGCTCACCGTCAAGGCGACCGCCGAGGGCGACGCCGCCCGGGCGGGCGTCCTGGGTCGGCACGTCCTGCTGATGACCCGGGTGCTGCACGGGCACCACGAGGGTGAGGACGTCCTGGTCTGGCCGCTCCTGGAGGAGCGGGCACCGGAGCACGGCGAGATCGTCACGGTCATGGAGGAGCAGCACGAGCGGATGCAGGCCGCCGTCGAGAAGGCGACCGAGCAGGCCAGCGCCTGGATGGCGAGTCCCGGCGTGCAGGAGCGCGCGGCCCTCCACACCACGCTGATCGCGCTCGAGAAGGAGGTCCTCCATCACCTCGCCCTCGAGGAGCAGGAGGTGCTGCCCCTCATCCAGCGGTACCTGAGCCCGGAGGAGTGGGCCGCGGTGGGAGCGCACGCCCGAGCCACGCTGAGTCCCGAGGAGCTCCCGGTTGTGCTGGGGCTCATCGTGAACGACACGTCGCAGGCGCGCGGCGAGGCGATCCTCGGCGGGATGCCGCCGGAGGCGCGAGCAGGGTACGAGCAGTTCGGCCGTCCCCTGTACGACGCCTACGCCGCGGCCCTCTCCGACTACTAGGACCGGTCAGACCGCCGGCTCGGGCGTCCAGCGCAGGTACGGCGTGACCTCCTCGACGTCGCCGAAACGCGTGATCGCGTCCTCGGTCGACAGGGCCGGAGAGACGATGACGCGCTCGCCGGGCGTCCAGTCGACCGGGGTCGACACCGGCGCGAGGTCGGTCAGCTGCAGGGCGTCGATGACCCGCAGGATCTCGTCGAAGTTGCGGCCCACCGACTTCGGGTAGGTCAGGGTCAGGCGGACCCGGTTCTTGGGGTCGACGATGAAGACGGACCGCACCGTCGAGGTGTCACCCTCGCCCGGGTGGATCATGTCGTAGAGGTGGGAGACGGTCCGGTCGGGATCGGCGATGATCGGGAAGTTGAGGTCGACGCCGCCGACGGCCCCGATGTCTCCGGCCCACGCCCGGTGGTCCTCGATCGGGTCGACGGAGACCGCGATCGCCTTCACGCCCCGTGCCTCGAACTCGCTCTTGAGCGAGGCGGTGCGGCCCAGCTCGGTCGTGCAGACAGGCGTGAAGTCCGCCGGGTGGCTGAACAGCACGGCCCAGCCGCCGGACTTCCAGTCGTGGAAGCCCAGGGTGCCGTCAGTCGTCTCCGCGGTGAAGTCCGGGGCCTCGTCGCCCAGTCGGATTGCCATGTCGTGTCCTTCGTCGGTAGGGCAGGGAGCCTGCGTCGGTGTGACGTGTGGCGGCGAACCTACCGACCCGAGGCAGGCGGTGTCGCGACGTGCATCGACACCTGCGAAACGTGTGCAGGAGCCGCTCCTCCGCATGCGGCCGGACTTCCGGTGGCATTGTTCGGGTTGGGCAAAATCTCGGGGGCGGGGTGCCCGATTCGATTGAACCGTCAACTGACCGTGATTGGATCGCGCCATGCTCGCCGTTGCCGCCGTCCTGACCGAGGGCCCCTTCGACACCGTCGCAGGGCTGCCCGTCCACCCACTGGTGGTGCATGCGGCGGTGGTCCTCCTGCCGATCTCCGCCCTCGCGCTGATCCTCATCGTCTTCGTGAAGCGATGGCGTGGCGCCTTCGGCTGGGTGACCCTCGCCGGCCTGGCGATCGGCACGGGAGCCGCCATCGTTGCCAAGCTCTCGGGCGAGGCACTGGCCGAGCGGGTCGGACTGCCCGACACGCACGCCAGCCTGGGCGACCGCCTCCCGATCGTCGCGATCATCACGTTCCTCGTCGCGATCGGATGGTTCGTCCTCGCCCGACGAGATGCGGCTCGCGGACCGGAGGGCGGCCGATCCGTCGGCACCACCATCACCGGCATCGCCGCCGTCATCATGGCGGTCCTGACGATCATCACCACCGTGCTGGTGGGGCACTCGGGCGCCGTCGCGGTGTGGGAGGGGCGGGTGGCCGCCACCGACGTCGACACCACGTCGGCCGAGTCGGATGACGGGGCCTCGGGGGCCCCGACGTACACCCTCGCCGAGGTCGAGGCGCACAGCCAGCCCACCGACTGCTGGACCGTGATCGACGGAACGGTCTACGACCTCACGCAGTGGATCGGCGAGCACCCGGGGGGCGCGGCCGAGATCGAGCAGACCTGCGGCATCGACGCCACGGCGGCCTTCGAGGACGAGCACGCGGGCGAGCGCGAGCCCGCAGGCGAACTGGCCGGCTTCGCGATCGGCACGCTCGGGACCCTGAGTTCGGCTCCGGCCGCCGGGACCTCGCTGACGGTGACTCCCGCCTGGTACGTCTCGGCCCGCACCGACCAGGCGACCACCCTGCCGCTGCGCGTCAAGCGGTACACCATGGCGCAGGTGCGCCGGCACGACTCGGCGAGATCCTGCTGGACGGTGGTGAACAGCCGGGTCTACGACCTGACCGGCTGGATCAACCAGCATCCCGGTGGCGCGAGCCGGATCCTGGCCACCTGCGGCGTCGACGCGACGGCGGCCTTCACCGAGGAGCACGCGGGCGAGAGCCGGGCCACGAGCATCCTCAGGTCGTTCAAGATCGGCCGCCTGCGCACCGCGCAGGTCTAGATCAGCCGGCGGGCCGAGGCCCAGCGCGCCAGCTCGCGCCGGTCGGACAGCTGCAGCTTGCGGAGCACGGCGGAGACGTGCGTCTCGACCGTCTTGATCGAGAGCACCAGTTCGGACGCGACCTCGCGGTAGGTGTAGCCGCGGGCGATGAGCCGCATGACCTCGCGCTCGCGAGGCGTCAGCCGGTCGATCTCGTCGTCCTGCTCGGCCGGCACCCCGGCGAAGGCGTCGAGCACGAAGCCGGCGAGGCGGGGCGAGAACACGGCGTCGCCGTCGGCGATGCGCTGCACCGCCTCGCGCAGCTCAGGCCCCGAGATCGCCTTGGTCACGTAGCCGCGGGCGCCGCCGCGCACGATCGCCACGACGTCCTCGGGCGCATCGCTGACCGACAGCGCGAGGAAGAGCGTCTGCGGCACCTTGGGCAGGCACGCGTCGAGGACGGCTCGCCCATTGCCACCGGGCAGGTGCACGTCGAGCAGGACCACGTCGGGTGCGGTGGCGACGATCACCGCGATGGCCTCGTCGACGTCGGCCGCCTCGCCCACGATCTCGACGGTGTCGGCGAGCTCGGCGCGCACGCCGGCCCGCACCATGGCGTGGTCGTCCACCAGCACCACGCGCAGCCTGGGGTCGCTCACGATGGCACCTCCGTCTCCCGGGGCAGGCTCAGGTGGATCTCGGTCCCGGACCCGGGGGTGCTGCGCACGCTCGCGCGACCGCCGTGGCGCTCCATGCGGCCCACGACCGAGTCGCGCAGGCCGTGCCGGTCGTCGGGCACGGCGTCAGGGTCGAAGCCCGTGCCGCGGTCGCGCACGAACACCTCGGCGGAGTCGTCCATGACCTCGGCGTACACCGACACCTGACCGCCGCCATGCCGAGCGGCATTGACCATCGCCTCGCGCGCAGCCGCCAAGAGGGCGCCGAGGCGCGAGTCGATACTCGCATCGCCGACGACGATGACGTCGATGGTGGCGCCGTACGTCCCCTCGACGGTCGACGCGTCGCGCTGGAGCCCGGCGGCGAAGGTGCGGTCGGGGTCGCCGGTGGGTGCGTAGAGCCACGACCTCAGCGCGCGCTCCTCCGTGCGGGCGAGCCGGGCGACCTCGGCGGGGTCGTCTGCGTTCCGCTGGATGAGGGTGAGGGTCTGCAGGACGGAGTCGTGCACGTGGGCGGCGATCTCGGCTCGCTCCTGCGAGCGGATCAGGGCTCGGCGCTGCTCGTCCTGCTCGCGCCAGCGCCGGTAGAGCCAGGGGAAGGCGACGACGGCGACCCCGCCGACGAGCAGGAGGGCGGTCGCCAGTGCCTGCACGGCCTCGGCTGGCCCGGTGCTGCTGACGAGCAGGGCGACGAGCCCGAGCACCACCAGGCCGATCCCGATGGCGATCCGCCACCGCCCGGCGCCGGCCGTGGTCCCGGCGGTCTGCCGGGCGGCCCGACCGGCCGCGGCCGACCAGGCGTCGCGCTGCTCGTCATCGGCCTGGCGCCACACGAGGGCGGCGCCGACCACGGCGACCAGCACCGGGACGACGGCCCCACCCAGCACGTTCACGCCGGCCGCCGTCATCAGCAGGGCGATCCCCACCCCGACGGCACCGAGGGCCAGCAGTCGGGTCGTATCGGTCGTCCGGGCCGCTGCGGAGTCGGCGTCCGGGTCGTCCGTCGCCAGCGGCAGGACGGCCCACAGGGCGGCGTACAGCACCAGGCCGATCCCGCCCGCGAACGCGAGGACGACGAACACGATGCGCACGATCCAGACGGGCAGGCGCAGGTTGTGGGCGACGCCGAGGCAGACGCCGGCCACCACGCGGCCCCGGGTCGGGCGGGTGGCCCTCGGGACGGCCTCCATGACGCTCACCCCACGATCATCCCCGTCGCAGGGCCTCGATGGCATCAGGGTCGACCCCTGAGCTTCCGAGGGGCAAGATCAGGGTCGATCCGGGGTTGCTCCCCGATGTGCGGAGGTGACCGGGCAGATCAGGCTGGAGCCATGACACAGAACACCGAGTACCCGGCGACCACGCCGGTTCCCCCCGCCCCCCGGCCGCCCCTGCGCCGCAGCCAGTCCGACCGCGTCCTGGCCGGCGTCGCTGGCGGCTTCGCCCGCTGGCTCGGCATCGACCCGGTGATCGTCCGGGTCGTGCTCGTCGTGCTCGCCATCTTCGGCGGCAGCGGCGTCCTGCTGTACCTCATCGGCTGGCTGTTCATCCCGGACGAGGGGCAGCCCGCCAGCCCGGCCGAGCGGTTCATCGAGCAGTCGCGCCGGCCGAACTCCACGGCACGCACGGTTCTCATCGTCGTGGGGGTCGTGCTGGCCGTGATCCTGTTCGGCGCCCTCGTCGGGTCGGTCTTCAACGGCTGGGGCGGCGGGTCCGTCCTGCTGCTGCTGGCTGCAGGCGCGGCAGTGCTGTACCTCGTGAACCGTCCCCCGAGCGGCACGGCTGCGTACGTCACCGGGAATCCGGTGGTGCCCGCCACGATGGCCGTGCCCACCGGCGAGCCCTCGAACACCGCCGCGACCGTCGTCTCGGCGCCGGCGGACGGCACCGACGCCGCCTCGCGCCGGATCCCACGGCGACGCTTCCCGCCGCGCCACCGGAGCCCCCGGTGCTGCCGGCCGGCTTCGCCTACGGCGGCTCGGGCGTCTACCCCGGCTACGTGGCTCCGCCGCAGGCCGTCCCGCCGGTACCGCCCAAGCCGCGCTCCTACCTCGGCCTGGCGACGCTCAGCATCGCCGTGGTCGTCATGGGGATCCTGGCCGCGCTCGACGTCACCGGCGTCGCCGATGTCCCGGCCGTCGTGATCCTGGCCGCCCCCCTCGGGGTGCTGGGCCTCGGTCTCGTCGTCGGCGCCTTCGTCGGCCGTGCTCGCTGGCTGACCGCGCTGGCCATCCCGCTGCTCCTCGTGACGGCACTCGTCGCGGTGATCCCGTCCAACCTCGGCGCGCGGCTCGGGTCGGGGGTGGGGGAGCGGTCGTGGACTCCGTTCGCCGTCGAGTCCATGCCTGCTGAGTACAAGCTGAGCATCGGCTCGGCCGAGCTCGACCTCACCGAACTGGCGCTTCCCACGGACGCCACCACCATCCCGGTGCGGGCCTCGGTGGGGATCGGCGAGTTGCTCGTGACCGTTCCCGAGGGAGTCCGGGTCCTCGTCAACGCCCAGGCGGGCCTCGGCGAGGTCCGCGTGGAGGGCGCTGGCACCCGCAGTGGCCAGAACGCGACCATCACCACCGAGATGCCGGGAGGCCCCGCAACGGGACCGACCATCGATCTCGTCGTCAGCACCGCTATCGGAGACCTGGAGGTGTCCCGTGCGTAAGCACCCGCTCGACCTGTTCTCGCTCCTGGCTGGCCTGTTGATGACCGGCTTCGCCATCGCCTACCTCGTCGGCGCCTACACCGACGTCCGGATGGACGCGCGGCTCGTGCTGCCGCTCGTCCTCGTGGGACTCGGGCTCGCCGGCCTCGCGGGGGCCATGTCGGCCCAGCGGCGCTCCGACCGTCGGCTCGCCGGCTCGGGATCCGACGTCGCAGGCGACTGACCCCAGCGCGTATCGCCGCTCCGCCGTGGCACGGCGGAGCGGCGTAACGGCGTTCTGGCGTATAGCGTCAGCACGTGTCTGATCGCCGCACCCCACGGGGAATCCTGTCCGGGACGCTTGTCGTCTCCCTGCTCGCCTCGCTGCTGACCCTCGCGGCCGCCCCCGCCGCGCAGGCGGCCGGCACGCCGAACATCGGGCTCGACAAGACCGGCCCCAGCACCGTGCTCGTCGGCGAGGAGGCGGAGTACTCCCTCGAGGTATCCAACCCCACCGGTCCGGGCACCGCCTACAACGTGTCCTTCCGCGAGATCCTCCCCGTGGGCCTCACCTACGTCTCGGGGTCCACCTCTCCGACGTCCTTCGGCGAGCCGAAGGTCATCGCCAACAAGCCGGCCTCTGGTCAGACGACCCTCATCTGGAGCAATCTGTTCGACATCAACGTGGACGGCGCGACGTCGATGACCTACAAGCTCCTCCCCAATGCCACCACGTTCCCCGTCGGCGCCACGTTCCTGAACGCGGCGACCGCCTACGCCAGCAATGACCCCTTCGTCGTCCCGAAGTTCGACGCGAACGGTGCCCCCATCGGTGGCGGGACGGGGACCGCCACCGACGTCGTGAGCACCCTCGTCACGGCGCTCGAGGTCACGAAGACGGAGCCGAGCCCGGAGAACGAGCTCGTTCGCGGCATCCACGACAACTCGACGGTCTACACGTTCATCGTCACCAACAACAAGGGTGCGGCAACGGAGGACATCGCCGTCGTCGACTACGTGCCGGCCGGCCTGGAGTACCTCGGCTGCGGGGGCGTGGACAACTCGACTCCCGGCAGCATCATCGAGTATGACGGCGCCGCGCGGCTGACCGCCGTCCCGGCGATCGCATCGCCGCCCTGTCGCACGCCCTCCCGGGTGAGCACGGTGTCCGAGGACCCGCCCGGACCCGCTCCCTCGGGCGTGTACACCAAGGTGGAGTGGCCCCCGTTCGACCTCGCCCCGGGCGCGACCCGCACCTTCACCTACCGAGCCGGCGTGCCGCTGTACGCCAACACCACCGACTGGGTCGGGCTGATCCCGCTGCCAACGACTGGTCGGCAGGCGGCCAACCTCGGCAACAACAACGGTGCCTCCACGGCCGAGACGGCAACGGAGCTCGCGCTAACGAACCACGTTCGCGCCGAGGGGTCCTACCAGGGCATCGACAACAACGGCGATTCGCCGGTCGCGGTGACGGCCGATGGCTCCCACACCGTGACCGCGGAGGACCTGGCACTGCGGAAGACGGTGTCGCCCAGCACCTTCTCGATCGGGGGCACGGCCACCTACACCCTCACTGGTCGCACCTCGGAGTACCGCACCACCAGTGACCTCTCCGTGGTGGACACCCTGCCGGACGGCGTGGTCTACGTGCCGGGCAGCGCGACCGCCACTGTCGACGGGGCACCAGTGCCCGTGACCGTAGGCGTGGACGCGTCGACGCCATCGGCCGTGAAGCTCACCTTCGAGATCGACGGTGGCGGGCTTCCGACCAACGCCGTGTTCGTCATCGCGTTCCAGGCCACCATGCAGGCCGAGTACGCGAACGGGGCCCCGACCGCGGCGGGCGACACCTACGTCAACACCGTCGCGACCTCCGGCACGACGACGCCGGCGGTCGTGCCCGAGGTCCCGCCGGGTCCGACCGGGGCGGACGTCACCGCGGAGCCCGACCATGTCGTCACCGATGAGAGTTCGGCGACCTTGACCAGCTCGGGCTTCGCCCTGGACAAGAGGATCGGCCAGAACCGGTCGACCCACGACTGCGCCAACCAGACCTACAGCGATGCGGTACCGACGCCGCCCTACCAGATCGGCGACATTGTCTGCTTCGAACTGAACGCCCGTTTCGCCTCCGGCACGGACCTGAACAACATCCTGTCCCCGATCATCCGGGACTTCCTCCCGAACACGCTGGCCTATGTCGACGGGAGCGAGTCCGTGGGGCCGGCCAACACGCTGCCGGAGGCGCAGATCGTCTTCGACGATGCTGCGGCGCCGGGCTCCGGTGGCGGATCCCTCGTGTGGACCCTCGGTGAGAAGGATCCTGCTGCCCCGAACCTGCCCGACCAGCTCGTCGTCCGTCCGCTGCCCAACGGCACCAGCCCGCTGTTCCAGGTGCGGTTCGCCGCGATGGTGGTCACGACCGTCCTCGACCAGAACAAGGACCTCACCGGCAACCTGATGAAGGCCAGCGCGGTGGACTCGTCGGGACAGGCCGCGACGGGTCGCGACGAGGCGGAGTTCGAGCTGGCCGGCAGCCAGGTCGACATGGTCAAGGGGGTGTACACGGTCACCCGCGGGGCGACGGTGGTCCAGGGGCCGTTCCCGCCCAACACCGATCACCGGCCGGTGCAGGGCGGTGACGTCGTCACCTACCGCATCGACGTGACGAACACCGGAACGTCGGGGGCCGGCAGTGACGTGCCCGTGCGCGCCGTCGTCGTGAAGGACGTACTGCCGACGGGCGTCACCTGCTCCGCCGTATCGAACATCTCCGCCAGCCCCTACGGGTCGTGCACCGGCAGCACGATCCAGTGGAACCTGCCGATCACCGACATCATCCTCGCCGACCAGACCCGTGCACCGCTCACCTACGACGTTGCCGTGCCTCCGCAGGCGAGCGTCAACACCACGTACACGAACACGGCGACCGTCCTGGAGTACGAGTCCCGGACGAACAGCGGATGGGTCACGAACGAGCCCGTCGATGTCACCGACGTCAGCGACGTCTACACCGCCAACGTCACGATCGCCAAGACCGGCGTCACGTCGCTCAACCTGCCGAACAACAACCTCCCCAACCAGTTCACGGTGGGCGAGGACATCACCTACAACGTGGACATCAAGGTGCCGCCGGGCACCACGGCGAACGCCGGTGTCATGTCCGACACGCTGCCGGCGAACCTGCAGTACGTCAGCAGCAGCGCTCAGTACGCGGCCTCCGGGCTGGTGCCGGATCTCACCTCGACCCTGCCCGCGGGCACGACGCTGGTCGCGACGGCGCCGCGCACCGTGAAGCTGACGCTGCCCACGCCGTTCACCAACACCAGTTCGACCGCATCGGCGCTGTTCCGCACCATCATCACCGCGCGGGTGCTCGGCTCCACCTACACGCACGGCGAGTCGATCACGAACACCGCCCGCTTCCAGGGCTCGACGTTCAACCGCACGGCGTCCTACGCGGCGAAGGTCGTCATCCCCAATCCGGTGATCGACAAGTCGAACAACGCAGCCAATCCGGTCGAGGGCGGGGCGACCATCACCTACAAGCTCACCGTGACGAACCCGTCGCCGGCGTCGCCCGGACTGCCCAGGCCCACGTCGTACGACACCATCGTCACCGACTGCATCCCGGTGGGGATGACCTTCCTGGGGTACGACGCGCCCCCGGGGAGTGTGACGACGGTCGACGAGGTTGATGACGGATGCGGGACGGGATCGACCAAGCTGCAGTGGAACGTGGGGCCCGTGGCTGGCGGACGCCTCCGTGACGCTGACCTACCGCGCCGAGGTCATCGAGGGAGCGCCCGCGTCCGACACCTTCACGAACGTGGCGACTGTCGAGGGCAGCTCGCTCGACAACGGCGTGCGCGACCCGAGCCTCGAGGGGGTCTACTCCGACACGGCCACGTCGAGCGTCCGCACCTCCAACGGTGAGATCGACAAGACCGTCGATCCCGCCTCCGCTCCCGTTGGCGACACGGCCGAATGGACCATCACGACGACCTATCAGGGCAGCCTGTCCTTCTACGACGCGATCATCGTCGACGAGCTGCCCGCCGGGGTGGATGCGTCGACGGTGACGAAGAAGACGGCGACCTGCACCGGCGACGCCGTGACATGTCCACTTCTCACGGGTGCGCCAGGCTGGGGGGTGCCGAGCATCTCGGGCAGCACGGTCACCTGGACGATCGGTGATGTGGGCCTCACGACGAATGCCGTCGTCGTCACCATCAAATACACCGCACGGATCAAGAGCGGCGAGGGTCTGGACGGCGGCGACGTTCTCACGAACACCGCCACCAGCAGGTGGAGCACCACGAACGGCGGGACCCTTGTGGACGGCGTGGACGCGTCGAGCGACCTGGTGGTCCTTCGGCCCGTGCTGACGATCACCAAGGACGTCTCGACCGACCTCCCCACCCCGGGCGAGCCGTACACGTACCAGGTCGTGGTGAGCAATGACCTGGGCGACACCGTGAGCGACGCCTACCTCATCGAGGTGCAGGACTCGATCCCGGTCGGCGTCATCGTCGATGCGTCGTCGATCTCGAACAACGGGTCGCTGTCCGGCAGCAGCCCCGATGGCGGAGGCACCATCTCGTGGCTCCTGTCCGGGCCGCTGGCACCCGGCGGCTCGACCATCCTGACGTACAAGGCCATGCTGCCTCCGTCCGCGAAGAGCGGCTCCTTCACCAACACGGTCGACGTCACGTCGTACGCCAGTTTCGCGACCAATGGCGACACCTACGACGACGTCGATCCGGCCGAGGCGACGGTGACGGTAGGCACCCCGAAGGCCGATCTGGGCATCATCAAGACGCCCTCGGGCAGCAGCAACCCGTATGCGACCTGGACGTTCTCGCTGGCCGTCAAGAACTACGGACCGTCCGACGCCGAGGGTCCGATCATCGTCGTCGACGAGCTTCCGGTCGGCATGTCCTTCGAGTCCAGCGGTCCGGGCTGGGCCTGCGGGTCGTTCGAGCAGACGGTGTTCTGTGCCCTGCTGCCGTTCGACCCGTCGCCCAAGAGCCTCGCGCCTGACGAGGAGGCGCCGCCGCTGCTCATCACGGTGTCGATTGCCGGGCAGCCGGACAACGTGCTGTACGTGAACACGGCCGAGGTGTCGTCGCTGACGGAGGAGCCGGTCCCGGATCCGCACAGCAACACGTCCAGCGCCACGGTGACGGTGACGCCCATTCCGGTGCCGCCGGTCGTCGTGCCGCCGGTCGTCGTGCCGCCGGACCCCGAGAAGCCGGTCGACCCGGGCAAGCCGGTCGATCCCGGGAAGCCGGGCAAGCCGCCGCTGATCGTCCAGAAGCCCGACAAGCCGCTGGTGCTCCCGCCGGTCATCAAGCCGGGCAAGCCGACCGTCGTGCTCCCCGGTGGCGTCGTCACGAACGCGGGGCAGGACGTCACGGCGACGGTGGAGTGCCGGCCGTTGACGCGCTACACGGACAAGGTCGCCATCGCCCTCGACGGGTCCTGGGTCCCGCTGGGCCAGGTGCGGTACTGCGACGTGAAGCGCACCAAGAGCGGGAAGGTGATCGTCACCGTCAACTACCCGGGACCGGTGCTCGTCAAGGTGACGTACACGGCGCCCAAGGTGCCCGGGTACACCGCGTACAAGAAGGTCAAGCGGTGGGTGGTCGTGCCGCGCTGACACGCGTCGAGGTGTCGTCAATGGTCGGCACCTCGTCTGGTCCGCCTGCCTGCGTGAGGTCGAGCACCTGGTCGATGTCGAGGTGACGGCCGCGACGCCGGCCGCGGTCGAACACCTCCGGCGGCTGGGCGTCGCGAACCCCGTCGGCGATAGCTGCCATCACTGGCCGCAGTGCCGGCCAGGGGACGATGCCGGCTCTCTCACGCAGGCCCTGAGCGGCGCCGACGAGAGCTGCGGCATCCTCGTCGACCGTGCCCGTCAGGAGGGCCACGGCCGCCAGGCCGTCGCAGGCGAAGGACAGGATCTCGGGATTCCGGCTGGCGCGCGCGTAGCGGGCACCGACGCGAAAGTCGGACCCTGCCTCGTCCGGTGATCCGCGTCCGAGCCGCGCGAACCCCCGTGCCACGTAGGCCTGCCCGAGCAGCATGTCGTTCGCGATGGAGGCCGCAAGTCGAAGTCCCTCGTCGAGCCGCGTCTCTGCCTCGTCGAAGCGACCCTCCTGCGACAGGACCATCCCGCCGATGCTCGCGCAGACGGAGGCGAGGAAGACGTTGCCGAGGGCCACATGCTCCTGCTCGCACTCGCGGAACAGCGCGATGGCCGCCTCGTTGTCCCCGTCGAGCGGGGCCAGGGAGGCGCGCAGGAACAGGCACAACGCGAGTCCCTCGCGATCCCCGAGCTCCTCGAAGAGCTCCTGGGCCTCGGCCAGACGGGCATGGGCCTCCTCGTTGTCGCCCTGCTCCACCGCGGCCCCCGCGATGGCCCACAGCAGCCGTGCGCAGCTGAGCGGAGGCAGATCGGCCGGCGGATCCAGGGCACGCTCGAGCCACAAGCGGGCTTCGCGGGTGTGATGGCGACTCCAGAGCCACAGCCACGACGCGAAGCCGACCTCCGCCAGGGACTGGGGGTCCCCGTCCGCGTACGCGCGTGAACCGGCGGTGCGGATGTTCCCCGACTCCATCTCCAGCCGCTCGATCCACTGGGCATGGTCGACGCCGGGCAGGCCGTCATGCGCACGAGCGGCCAGGTCGAGGACCCAGCGGCGGTGCGCAGCGTCGACCTCGTCGACTCGACCGTCGGCGATCAGCAGGTCGCGGGCATACTCGCGGACCGGTCCGAGCATGCTGAACCGGGGAGCATCGACGGGCGGGAGCTGCACCTCCAGGAGGCTGTGGTCGGCCAGCGCGGCCAGGGCCTCGAGCATGTCCCCGTCGACGTGGCACACCTGCTCGGCGGCATCGAGGGAGGCACCGCCGACGAAGGTCGACAGCTGGGCGAGAAGGTCGCGTTCGGGGTCGGTCAGCAGGTCGAGGCTCCAGTCGATGGTGGCCCGCAGGGTTCGCTGCCTGGCGGGCAGGTCGGCCAGCCGAGCGGTTGCCAGATCCAGCGGTCGCTCGAATCGCGTGACGAGAAGTGTCGGTGGCATCAGGCGCACTCGCGCCGCCGCGAGCTCGATCGCGAGGGGTATGCCGTCCAGCAGCGTGCACAGCTGAAGTGCCGCGCGGCGCTCGTCGACGTCGTTCGCGAGGTCCAGGTCGGGGCGAGCCGCGTGTGCCCGCTCCATGAACAGGCGCAGCGCGTCGGACTCCTCCGGTCCCGGCACGTGCTCGGCGTCGTCCGCATCGACCGTTGCGAACCCGCCGAGATCGGGGAGGACGCCCAGGCGCAGGGGCTGCAGCGGGTAGTCGTGCTCGGACGCGAGCTTGAGCCGCTTGCGGCTGGTGACCAGCAGCGTCAGCCCCGGGCAGGTGCCGATCAGGTCGGCCAGGTCGGCCGCGGCATCGCGGACGTGCTCGGCGTTGTCGAGCAGCAGGAGGATCTCACCTCGCTCGGCGAGTCCCTCGGCGACAGCGCTCATCGAGGGCTTCGTCGAGTCGAGGTGCACGCCCAGCACATTCGCGATGCTGGTCAGGACGAGGCCTGCCTCCGGCACCTCGGACATCGGCACCAGGACGACTCCGCCCGGGAAGTCGTCACCGCAGCAGTCGTGCGACCTCCAGTGCGAGGCGCGACTTCCCGATGCCGCCCATCCCGGTGAGCGTGACGAGGCGGACGTCCGCCCGCCGCACCAGCGTCGAGAGCTCGTGGACCTCCTCGCTGCGACCGATCAGGTGGGTCGGGGGGGACGGCAGGGACGAGGCCGCCGAGGGCGCCGCTGCCGGTGCTGACCGGATCGGCGGGGCGCGCTCAGCGGTTGGTGTCGTGAAGGCGTCGGCCAGGAGGTGGGCGAGGTCGTCCGCGAGCCTGGACGCCAGCTCGTCGGGGGATCCGAAGAGCCCGAAGGTCACGCGTGGATCGTTGGCGACGTCTTCCAGCATCGTCGTCAGACGAGGATCGCGCTCGGGCGCGGGGTCCTTGACGTAGACCAGCTTGGGACGGTCGCCGCTGAGGCGGAACTCGTCCTCGAGTCCGGAGATGTCCATCGATGGCGCAACCCAGCCGTACGAGTCGCCGTAGATCGCGAGGAACACATGCGACTGCTCGAGGTACGCCCGGTAGAGGGCGCGCGGCGGATGCGGCCGCGCCCCGAGCTCGAACATCACCGGGGCCAGGTGCATCGATTCGATGACCTCCCGCGCCACCGCTCGCTCGGCGGCCAGCTCGACGAGCGTCGAACTGACGAAGATGCGCAGTCGCTGATCGGGCGTGAGGATCACGGTGGCGCCTCCCGCCCCGTGGCACGTTCGATGATGGCGTTGACCGTCGCGGACTCGCCGGATGCGAAGGCGGCGTCGAAGGCGTCGGGGTCGTGCTTCCGGGACTCGGCGTAGGACTCGTCGTAGTCGCCCTGCTCCGAGGCGGGGCGTCGCACGTCAAGTGCCGAGCGCAGGCTCGCAGCACCGCCGTAGAGCCAGCCGGAGTCCTCGGTCCTGCCGGACCTGCCGACGGCACCGGCAAGGACGTCGACCGCGTCGACGAGGTTCCAGGTGTCATCGAGACTCGCGTAGATCCCTACCGCGGCGCGCGCCGACGCTTGCGCCTCGTCGAGCCGGCCCAGGGTTGTCAGCGAGAGCGCCCGGTTCATCTGAGCTCGGGCCCGGTGCTCCGCCGCGCCCAGTTGCACCGCGTGCTCGTACGTCAGGTCGTAGAGCCTGAGGGCCTCTTCGTCGTCGCCGCGATGGTGCGCGACGATGCCGAGGTTGTTCAGCACGCTCATGCGCCTGCTCTCGTCACCTGTCCCCTCCAACGTGTCCAGGCTCAGGCGCCACCATCGGTCGGCCTCGTCCAGGTCGCCCCGGTCGTAGGCGACGTTTCCGATGAACCGCATGGAGCCGGCGACCTTGTTCGGCGAGCCCAGCTCCTCGCGGATCGACAGTCCCTCGCGGTACTGAGCATCCGCGGTGTCGTAGTCGCCGCGGGCCCGCGAGAGGAACCCTGCGGCGTTCAACAGGTCGACCCGAGTCTCGGTCCGCTGCCCTGCCGACAGGCTCAGGGCCCGATCGAGCCAGCGACGACCCTCGCTGAAGTGGCAGTGCGCCCGCCAGAAGGCACCGAGCGCGGCGGTGAGGCGCAGGAGCACGTCCACGTCGAGGCTCGTGTCCGCCCAGTTCAGTGCCGCTCGGATGTCCGCGTGCTCGCGCTCGAGGGTGGCCAGCCAGCGCTCGGACTCCGATGGCGGAGCCGAACCGGCCCGCTCGGCCCGGGAGAGCACGTAGAGCGCGTGCCGACGGCGCAGGTCGTCGACCTCGCCGCTCTCCTCGAGTCGTTCGAACGCGTAGTCGTGGACCGCCTGCAGCATGACGTAGACCGGCTCGCCGATGCCGCCGGGATCACGGGCCCGAAGCAGGCTCTTGCCCAGCAGGCTGTCCACGCCCTCCATCACGTCGAGGGCCGGCTCTCCGGCGACGGTCTCGGCAGCGGCCAGCGTGAACTGGCGAGGGAAGATCGCCAGCCTGCGGAAGAGCATCTGCTCCTCCAGCCCCAGGAGGTCATGGTCCCAGTCGATGGTCGTGCGCAGCGTGCGCTGGCGCGCCGGCAGGTCGAGCGGCCCATCCGTGAGCACCTCGAGGGCGTGCTCGAGCTTGCCGAGGAGGACCGATGGCGGGAGCAGTCGTGTACGCGCGGCCGCGAGCTCGAGAGCCAAGGGGACGCCCTCGAGCCGACGGCAGATCTCGGCGGCTGCCGCCAGCTCCCGCTCGTCGAAGGTGCGGTTCGGGTTCGCGGCGGCGGCCCGTTCGAGGAAGAGCTCCAGGGCCGGCCCGGGCGCCGTGGCACACCGTGCTCCGTGTTCGGGAACCGCCAGGGGCTGGAGCGGATACTCCTGCTCGCCGCGCACGCGCAGCACGCTCCGGCTGGTGACGAGGACCTGGATCCCGGGCGCCGACGACAGCAGGTCGATGAGGACGGGTGCGGCCGCGGTCACCGTCTCGAAGCTGTCCAGCAGCAGCAGCGTGGTCATCGACGACAGATAGGACTTGAGGCTCTCGACGGGATTGACCGCGGCGCTCTCGCGGACGCCGAACGACTGGGCGATCGTCGGAGCAAGGAGGGCTGGGTCGCTGACCCCGGCCAGGTCGACGAACCATGCGCCGTCCGGATAGCGACTGTGCTCCGTGCTCGCGACCTCGATGGCGAAGCGGCTCTTGCCGATGCCGCCCGGGCCCGTGACGCTCACAAGGCGGCAGCCGGCCTCGAGCATCCCGCAGACGGCACCGACCTCGCTGTCGCGGCCCACGAGTCGATGCCAGGGTGCCGGGATCCGCGACCGGGGCGGCTGGGCGCGGTCCCGGTCGCGCTCGGCCTCGATCGGGGGGGCGTCCCGGGGAGGAGCACTGCCGGTGAAGGCCTCGGTGAGCAGGATCGCCAGGTCGTCGGCCAGGAGAGCACGCAGCTCCGCGGCGTCCTTGACCTTCCGGTACGACGTCAGGTCGTCGGCCTGGATGCGGGACAGCAGCAGGGTCAGGTGCTGGTCGCGCCCCTGTGCGGGCGGCAGGACGTAGACGAGGCGCGGGCGCTGGCCCGCGAGCAGGTAGTGCTGCTCCAGGCGGGAGAGGCCCAGGGTCGGATCGATCTCGCCGTAGCGGGAGCCGTAGACGCCGACGAAGATGTCGAAGGCTGCCTGCTCGTCGTCGACCGCGTGCATCCGCAGCGCTCCGAGCACGCCGTGGGCGGCCGTGTGCGCGTCGGCGAGTTCGTCCGCGTCGATGCTGAGCAGGACGCGCACGTGACCCTCGGAATGCGCTGCGACCACGGCCCCCGTCCATCCTGCTGCATGAACAATGTCTCGCCCGTGGGGAAAGGGTTACACATCCGACGCCGTAGCGGGAGGGGTCAGTTTCCGCGATCGGCCGCGGACACCGGATCGACCGGGAGCGCGGTCAGCCCTTGACGGCTTTCGCCTTGACGTACTCCGGCCACGCCTTGGCCCCGACGTGGCTGCCGAGGTCGAGCGTCCCCGACGTCGAGTTGAGCGCGTACGCCACAACGGCACCCGTCCTCGGGTTGCAGGCAACGTTGGCGGTGTACCCGATCGCCTGCCCGCTGTGGGCCAACCAGGCTCCCTCGCGGACGATCCCCAGCCCGTAGCGGCCCGCGTCGATCGTCGTGGTCGTGAGCCGATCGGCCGCGAGCCTCGCCGGCAGGAAGTTCGTGCCGAGGCACGTCCCACCCCAGCGTGCAAGGTCACCGATGGTCGAGTAGGCGCCGCCGCCCTCCTTGCCCCACTCCATGGTCCAGTCCGTGACGTCGGAGGTCGCAGAGAGCTCGGGGTTGGCCTGGGCTGCCTCCGAGCCGTACACCGCGCCGATGTACCCGTGCGCGCGCGGGGCAGGCAGCCGGACATTGCCAAGCATGAGCCGCGACGACGTCATGCCGGCCTGGCGCAGGACGGCATTGACGAGGCGCTCCGGCGTCTTCCCGGTGAGCGTCCTCATGAGCTTGCCGAGGATGAGGTAGTTGGTGGTCGAGTACCCGCCGGGGGCCGGGATCTCCTTGCCATCGGAGATGCCGAGGGCGATCGCCTCGTCGCGCGTGAACGTCTGCTGAGGGTCAGCGAACATCTTCCCCACGGCGGCATCGGCATAGTCGGGGATGCGGCTGGTCATGCCGAGCAGCTGCGCGACGGTCTTCCTCGCTGCGATCGGGTAGCGCCGGGCAAGGGAGGGATCCAGGCGCGAGACGGTGTCGGTCAGTTTCAGCGTTCCGGCGGCGACCTGTTCCAGGACGGCAGTCGCGAACACGGTCTTGGTGATCGAGCCGATGAGGAAATGGTCCTTCGTGGACGCTGGAGCGCCGTCGAGCACGGCCTTGCCGTACGCCTGCTCGTAGTAGCCGCGCTTCGGGTCCCAGACCGCGAGCCACAGGCCGGGGGTGCCGTCGATCGAGTTGGCGAGGAAGGCCGTGGCCTCCGCATCGATGGCCGACCGGTCTGACGCGGACATGACTCGATCGCGGTCGATCGGCGTCGGCTTCGCCGCCACGATCGCCGGGCCGGCCGTGGGCGCGGCCTGGGCTCCGCTCCCCGCGAGCAGCCCCGCGAGCACCCCCGAGAGGGCGACGAGGGCAAGGATGCGGGTGGTTCTGCTGGCGGTCGACATTCGTAGCCGTCATGGCCCGAGCGTACGGGACTTCACACAGTGGAAGGGTGGTCGGCGGTGGGACCCGTGGCGGTGGAACCGGCGGTGGGAGCCGTCGGTCCTTCGGAGCTCCTCCCAAATCCCGCGCGTCTCCAGAATTGCTGAAGGGGCACCCCTGCGGGGCACCCCTTCAGCAATGGCGGTGGCGGTGGGATTTGAACCCACGGTGAGGTTGCCCCCACACGCGCTTTCGAGGCGCGCTCCTTTGGCCGCTCGGACACGCCACCGTGGAGAAGGGTATACGCCGCAACGCCGTGCCTGACGCGGACCCCGGGGGTGGACTCAGGACGACGCCGTGGCGCCCCGGACGTAGGTGCTCACCCGGAAGGCGGGTGCCAGCAGGACCACGACGAGCAGGATCGGGACCAGCAGCGCGAAGGCCCAGCGCAGGCTCGTCGCATCGGCGACCAGCCCGATCAGGGGCGCGCCGAGCACGAACCCGACGTAGTTGAAGACGTTCACGCGGGCGATGGCCACTCCGGTGCCGAGCCGGTCGTGCTGCGCGGCCGCCGTGAAGGCGAGGGGGATCACGGGGGCGGCGCCGAGGCCCAGGAGCGCGAAGGCGACCAGTCCCCACGCGGGATTCGGGGCCACCGCCACGAGCAGGGCGGCGGCCGTCGCGATCGATGCGCCGATCCGGACGAGGGCGACGGGACCGCGGGCCATGACGCCGCGGTCGACGAAGACCCGGGCGAGGAGCGTCGTCAGGGCGTAGACGCCGTAGGCCAGCGCGGCGATCGCCTCGGACGAGCCGAGCCCCTCGGTCAGGTAGACCGCGCTCCAGTTGGAGGCGGCTGAGTCCGCGATGTAGATGCAGGTGAGCGCGATGCCGACGACGATGATCGGCCGCCACGGCACGTGCGCGTGGTCATGGCTGGGGTGCTCCGGCGAGACGTCGTCGACCTGCCCCGTCACCTCGACGCGCCCGCGCAGCAGGCGCGGGCCGACGACCAGCTGGCAGGGGATCACGACCAGCGCGACCAGCCCGAAGAACACGCCGAGACCGATCTCGGTGCCGGCGGCGACGGCCGCCAGGGTCGCTCCCACGATGCCGGCCAGGCTGAACACCGCGAAGAAGGAGCCCATCAGGCTCCGTCGATAGCTGAGCTCCACTGCCGAGGCGTGAGCGTTCATGGCGGCGTCCACGGCGCCGAGGGCGAAGCCGATGAGGGCGAGCGAGGCGATGAGGGCCGGCATCGAGGCGCTGAGTCCGACGCACACGAGCGCGACCGGCGTCAGGGGGCCGAGGACGCGCAGCACGGCGGCGCTGCCGACGCGCGAGATGGCCGCGCCGGCCGTGATGCTCCCGACGCCGGCGATGACGGGCACGAGGCCCAGGAGCAGGGCGAGTTCGCCGTCATCGAGCGAGAACGCGGTCTGGATGCTCGGGATGCGGGTGACGAGAGCGGCGAAGCACACACCCTGGGCTGCGTAGGCGACCGCGCCTGCCCGTCGCGCCGCTGGGCTCGCCTCCGTCACCTCGGGACTATCGCACCCGTGCGGCCGGCGCGTGGGGAAATGACGACGGGACGCCGCCTGCTGGCGTCGTCCCGTCATCCCGCTCGAGGCGGGCCGCGGAGGATACGGGATTTGAACCCGTGAGGGGTTGCCCCCAACACGCTTTCCAAGCGTGCGCACTAGGCCACTATGCGAATCCTCCGTGGAGGAGGCTACAGGCGGCCCTTCGGCACCGCGTACAGTGGTGGCGACCCCTCGTGCGGCGTCATCGCGTGAACCTCCCCAGGGCCGGAAGGCAGCAAGGATAAGCGCGCTCTGGCGGGTGTGCGGGGGGTCCCCGCTTTCCCGCGGTCCCCGGGGCCCGGGTGGCGTCCTCGGTCGGCATTAGGGTGCACCTGTGTCCATGGCCTTGTACCGCACGTACCGTCCGGCCACCCTCGATGAGGTCGTCGGCCAGGACCACGTCACCGGTCCCCTCCGCCGGGCCCTCCAGAACGACCGGGTCCACCATGCCTACCTGTTCTCCGGGCCACGCGGCTGCGGCAAGACCTCCACGGCGCGCATCCTCGCGCGGTCGCTGAACTGCGAGCAGGGCCCGACCCCGACTCCGTGCGGGGTGTGCCAGAGCTGCACCGACCTCGCCCCGAACGGCCCGGGCTCCCTCGACGTCATCGAGCTCGATGCGGCCAGCCACGGCGGCGTCGACGACACCCGCGACCTGCGCGAGCGAGCGATGTTCGCGCCCGCCTCGTCGCGCTTCAAGGTCTACATCATCGACGAGGCCCACATGGTCACCCCGCAGGGCTTCAACGCCCTGCTCAAGCTCGTCGAGGAGCCGCCCGAGCACGTGCGGTTCATCTTCGCCACCACCGAGGCGGAGAAGGTCCTCCCCACGATCCGCTCGCGCACGCACAACTACACGTTCCGGCTGGTGTCGGCCAGGACGCTCCAGTCGCTGCTCGCCCGCAACTGCGAGGCCGAGGGCATCGCGGCCGAACCGGCAGCGCTCGCGCTGATCGCCCGCGCCGGGGCCGGCAGCGTGCGCGACAGCCAGTCGATCCTCGGCCAGGTCATCTCCGGCTCCGGGCCCAGCGGCGTCACCTACGCCGAGGCGGTGGCCCAGCTCGGCATGACCGACGCCACCCTCCTCGACGCCACCATCGACGCCCTGGCCGACCACGACGGGGCCGGGCTGTTCACGGTCATCGACCAGGTCATCGATGCCGGCCACGACCCCCGCCGGTTCGTCACCGACCTGCTCGAGCGCTTCCGCGACCTGATCGTGCTGCAGAACGTCCCCAAGGCCGCCGACCTCGGGCTCATCGACGCCCCCGAGGACCAGGTGGCCCGCGAGGTCGCGCAGTCCCAGCGGTTCGGCGGCGCCGAGCTCACCCGGGCCGCCGACGTCACGAGCGCAGCCCTCAGCGAGCTGCGCGGCGCCACCGCCCCGCGCCTGCACCTCGAGCTCATGTGCGCGCGCCTGCTGCTTCCGGCCGCCGACGCCGACGAGGCGGGCACGCGGGCCCGCCTCGACCAGCTCGAGCGGCGGCTCGCAGCCGCGCCTGTCCACACCGGCGAGCCGTCGTCGGCCCGCGCGGCCGTCACGGCCGCTGAGCCGGAGCCGGCCGCTCCGGCGCCGCCACGCCGGCTGTCCGAGGTCGCCCCCTCCACCGCGGCCGCGCCCGAGGCAGCGCCGGATCCGGTGGAAGCACCGCGCACCCGGCCGGCGCCGGCCCCCCGCGAGGCCTCGGCTGCGACCCGGGCCAAGCCCCCGGCCCGCCCCCGGCCCGGCGACACGGCCGCCGAGCCCACCCCCGCGGCCGCACCTCCCGCGGCCGCCTCGAACGTCACGCTCGAGCAGTTCGTGTCCATGTGGCCGGCCGTCCTCGACGTCGTCAAGACGTACGGACGCGTCGCCTGGATGCTGTTCAGCGAGTCGACGCCGATCTCCTTCGGCAACGGCGACCTCGCCGTCGCCGTCGCGGACGCCGGTAAGGCGAACAACATCAAGGCCAGTGGCCATGACGAGCGCCTGCGCCAGGCGGTCCTCGACGTCATGAAGACCGATGTGCGGATCGACGTCGTGCTGGCGCCCGACCGCGTGGTGCCCGCCCGCGCGCCGGCCGACGCCGCGGCCCCGGACGCGAGCCCGCAGGCCGCCGAGCCGGACGCCCCGAGCATGGACGACCCGAACGCCACCGACGCCGTGGGGGTGGATCTCGCGCTGAAGGAGCTCGGGGCCACGCGCATCGGCGAGATCGACCACTGAGGCCGCCGTGTACGAGGGAATCGTCCAGGACCTGATCGACGAGCTGGGCCGCTTGCCGGGCATCGGCCCGAAGAGCGCCCAGCGCATCGCGTTCCACATCCTTGCGGCCGAGCCGGCCGACGTCCTCCGGCTGGCAGCCGTCCTGCGCGAGGTCAAGGAGAAGGTCCGCTTCTGCACGATCTGCGGCAACGTCGCCGAGGAGGACCTCTGCCGGATCTGCAAGGACCCGCGCCGTGACCTCACGGTGCTGTGCGTCGTCGAGGAGCCCAAGGACGTCGTCGCGATCGAGAAGACCCGCGAGTTCCGCGGCCGGTACCACGTGCTCGGCGGCGCGATCAGCCCGATCGACGGCATCGGCCCTGACGACCTGCGGATCCGCGAGCTGCTGGCCCGGCTCGCCGACGGGGCCATCACCGAGGTGATCCTGGCGACCGACCCGAACCTCGAGGGCGAGGCCACGGCCACCTACCTGGCCCGGATGATCAGCCCCCTCGGCATCGCCGTGTCACGGCTGGCCAGCGGGCTGCCGGTCGGTGGCGACCTGGAGTACGCCGACGAGGTCACCCTCGGGCGGGCGTTCGAGGGCCGGCGCCGCGTCTGACCCACGCTCGTCGCTGGCTCCCTCGGCCTCGGGAAATCGTTTGCACGGCAACGGGTAGAATCCTTGCCCGTGTCCCTCATCGTGCAGAAGTACGGCGGTTCCAGCGTCGCTGACGCGGCGAGCATCAAGCGCGTCGCGCGTCGCATCGTCGACACCAAGAAGGCCGGCCACGACGTCGTCGTCGTGGTCTCGGCCATGGGCGACACCACGGACGAGCTCCTCGACCTCGCCGAGCAGGTCTCGCCGCTCCCGCCGGCCCGCGAGCTCGACATGCTGCTCACCGCCGGCGAGCGCATCTCGATGGCCCTCGTCGCCATGGCGATCTCCGACCTCGGCGCCGAGGCCCGCTCCTACACGGGCTCGCAGGCCGGCCTGATCACCGACTCCAAGCACGGCGCCGCCCGCATCATCGACGTCACGCCGGGCCGCATCCGCACGGCCATCGACGAGGGCGCGATCCCGATCGTCGCCGGCTTCCAGGGCGTGGCGCAGGACACCAAGGACATCACGACGCTGGGCCGCGGCGGGTCCGACACGACTGCCGTCGCGCTGGCCGCTGCCCTCGACGCCGAGGTCTGCGAGATCTACACCGACGTCGACGGCGTCTTCAGCGCCGACCCGCGCGTGGTGCCGGCGGCCCGTCAGGTCCCGTACATCACGTACGAGGAGATGCTCGAGCTCGCCGCCGTGGGAGCCAAGGTCCTGCACCTGCGGTGCGTCGAGTACGCCCGCCGGTTCGACCTGCCGATCCACGTGCGCTCGTCGTTCTCCCAGCAAACCGGGACGCTGGTCATGTCCCCCGAAGCCATCGAAGCCGCTATCGCCGAAGGAAGTGCCATGGAACAGCCGATCATCTCCGGGGTCGCCGCGGACGTGAACGACGCGAAGATCACCGTGGTCGGAGTGCCGGACAAGCCCGGTGAGGCAGCGGCCATCTTCAAGGCCCTCGCGCTGGCCAGCATCAACGTCGACATGATCGTGCAGAACGTGTCCGCGGCGTCCACCGGGCGCACCGACGTCACGTTCACCTGCCCGCAGGGGTCGGCGCAGGCGGCCATGAAGGCGCTGGACTCCCAGCGCGACTCCATCGGCTTCGAGTCGCTGCGCGTCGACGACCAGATCGCCAAGGTGTCGCTCGTCGGGGCCGGCATGCGCTCGCACCCCGGCGTATCGGCCACCTTCTTCGAGGCGCTGGCCGACGCCAGCATCAACGTCGAGATGATCTCCACGTCGGAGATCCGCATCTCGGTCGTGACGCGCGTCGACGAGTCGTCGCGCGCGGTCCAGGCGCTGCACACCGCCTTCGGCCTCGATGCCGACGGCGAGGCCGTCGTGTACGGGGGGACGGGCCGATGAGCCGCCTACCTGTCGTCGCCGTCGTCGGCGCCACCGGGCAGGTCGGCGCGGTCATGCGACGCCTGCTCGACGAGCGCGACTTCCCGATGGAGCGCGTGCGCTTCTTCGCGTCGGCCCGATCGGCGGGCAGCACGCTGCCGTGGCGCGGCACCGAGATCGTGGTCGAGGACGCGTCCGAGGCCGATCTCGCGGGATCGACATCGCCCTGTTCTCCGCCGGCGGCGCCACGTCGAAGGCGATCGCGGGCCGGTACGCGGCTGCCGGCGCGGTCGTCATCGACAACTCGTCGGCCTGGCGCATGGACCCCGACGTGCCGCTGGTCGTCAGCGAGGTGAACCCGCACGCGATCGACGAGATGCGCAAGGGGATCATCGCCAACCCCAACTGCACGACCATGGCAGCGATGCCCGTGCTCAAGCCCCTGCACGCCGAGGCCGGCCTGCGCCGCCTCGTCGTGAGCACCTACCAGGCGGTGTCCGGCAGCGGCCTGACCGGCGTGGAGGAGCTCGACACGCAGGTGCGCGCCGCCGTCACCCAGGACATCGCGCAGCTCACGCACGACGGGTCGGCGGTCGACTTCCCGCAGCCGAAGAAGTACGTGCGGACCATCGCGTTCGACGTGATCCCGCTCGCGGGCAGCATCGTCGACGACGGCTCGCTCGAGACCGACGAGGAGCAGAAGCTCCGCAACGAGAGCCGCAAGATCCTGGAGATCCCGGACCTGCTGGTGTCGGGCACCTGCGTGCGCGTGCCGGTGTTCACCGGCCACTCGCTGTCGATCAACGCCGAGTTCGACCGTCCCCTGTCGGTCGAGCGGGCGACGGAGCTGCTGGCGCAGGCCGCCGGGCGTCGAGCTGTCCGACGTGCCGACGCCGCTCGAGGCCGCCGGCGCGGATCCGAGCTTCGTCGGCCGCATCCGGCAGGACTCGTCCGTTCCGGACGGCCGCGGGCTCGCGCTGTTCGTCAGCAACGACAACCTGCGCAAGGGCGCAGCGCTCAACGCCGTCCAGATCGCCGAGCTGGTCGCCGCCCGCCTCTGACCCGTCCGCCCCCCTTCGTTGAGTGGTCGCTCCCGGCCCACTCCCGTGGGCGTGAACGGGCCGCGGGCGCCCACTCAAGGGGAGTCGCCGGCGAGGCGGATCTCCGGCGTCAGGCCCAGGTAGTCGGCGTAGCGCTCGAGGGCGCGTCGCGCCGCTGCGAGCGTGCGCGGGGCCAGCGGCGCGAACGGCTCCACGTCGATGACCACGCGGGATCCGCGCAGCGTCCTGCGCCAGGTGGCCCGCACGGTGCCGTCCACGACGATCGTCGCCCGGAACACGCCGTTGCCCCCCGGCACGATCAGGTCGAGGGCGCCGTCGGGGACGTGCAGGCTCCGGTCCTTGTAGCCCAGGACCAGCTCGTCGAAGCCCGGCAGCGCGAGGACGCCGCGGGTGCCCCCGGACAGCCGCGGGTCCGGGTCGGCCGCCTGCCAGATCTCCTCGCCGGCAGCGCCGACCGGTGCCAGGCGCCCGACGTTCCCGGCGACCCCGGCCCGGGCGTCGGTGAGCGTCAGCCCGGTCCACCCGGCGAAGTCGCGGACGGTCGTCGGCCCGTGACTGCGGAAGTATCGGAAGGCCAGCTCGACGAGGGCGTCGGCGCGGCCGTACTCCACCTGCTCCGGAGCCCACTCGTCGAGCCGGACGAACGTCTGCTCCGTGCCCTGCTGCGGCCCGATGCACGTGACGCCGAGCAGCGACGAGTGCACCAGCAGGTGGTACCCACGCTGGCCGTCGGTGGCGATGCCGGCGTCGGAGAGGGTACCCAGCGCCTCGGCCCGGGTGAGCCGCCGACCGCCGGCCAGGGCCGCCTCCAGGACACTCGCCGCGCGATCGGCCTCGGGGAGGGTCATGCCCAGTTGTTCCCGCTGACGCAGCGACAGGTCCAGTGACCGACGGCCGGTGAGGTCGAGCATCCAGCGGGCGTCGCGGGACGGGACGATGTGGATGGTGCCGCGCATGGGCCAGGTCCGCAGGATCTGCGCGTCCTCGAACGCCTCGGCAACGTCGCCGACGCTCGATCCGGGCAGCCGAGCCCCCAGAGACCACATCCCGCTGGCCACGTCCTGCGCCTGCAGCGCACCGAGCCAGGTGACTACGTCGACGGCGGAAGTGAAGGGATGGTCGGCGAGCAGAAGGCTGCGGATCCGGGCCGCGCGGGCGTCCGAGGCCCGCACGTCAGGCGGCCGAAGGAGTGCGCAGGACGCTGACGGCGAAGTCGGCGTCCGTGCGCCATGGCCGGAGGTCCCACGTGGCGAACCGGTGCTCGAGGTCGAAGCCCGCGTCCCGCGCGTGCACGTCGAAGGCGCCGAGGTCGAGTCGGTCGGTGTGGTAGCCGACGATGAGGAAGGCGTCCGGCTTCAGGTGCAGTCGGATGCGCTCGAGGACGCGCTGCTCCGTGCCCTCGGCCACGAACGCGATGACGTTGCCGGCCATGACGGCGGCGTCGAACGGCTCGGGCTGCCCCATCGCGGCAAGGTCGAGCTCGGAGAGGTCGGCCACCAGGTAGACGGGGCCCGGGTAGTCGGCCTCCGCGGCGGCGATGAGGGCGGGGTCGACGTCGACTCCGACGACCTCGTGCCCGCGGGAGTGCAGGGCCCCCGACGTTCGACCCGGCCCGCAGCCCGCGTCGAGGATGCGGGAGTGCGGCGCCGCCATCGCATCGACCAGCCGCGCCTCGCCGTCGAGATCGGTCCCCTCCTGCGCCATCGAGCGGAACCGCGCGATGTACCACTCGGAGTGGCCGTCCTTGGTGTCGGTGAACCAGCGTGGGGGTGTGGACACGGCTCGACGCTAGCCCATGGCGGTCGCGGCGGACGCTGCGGTCGGTGTGCCAGAGTGCGGCCATGACGTCACTGGACCCCGCCTACCGGCTCGTGCAGGGCACGCCGTCCGTCGAGGACTACATGATCCTGCGTGAGCGGTCTGGCCTCACGCCCAAGAACCTGGCGCAGGCCTCGGCCGCCCTGCCCGGCTCGTGGCGCGCCTGCCACGTCGTCCATGTGGAGTCGGGTCGGACGGTCGGCATGGGGCGGGTGCTCGGCGACGGCGGCTGGTACTTCCTCATCGCCGACATGGCCGTCCTGCCCGAGCACCAGCGGCGGGGCCTGGGGGCGGCGGTGCTGGACGCCCTGCTCGCAGAGATCCGCGAGGGCGCACCTCCCGGGGCGTGGGTCACGCTGATGGCCGACCCTCCGGGCCGACGACTCTACGAGCAGTTCGGCTTCCGCGAGACGGCGCCGGACTCCCTCGGCATGGCGCAGATCGTCTGACGCTGCCTCAGGGCGTCGGGTATCCGAGCTCGGCGTAGTCGCGGGCGTAGATGCTGGCCACCTGCTCGAGCAGCTCGGGCGTGTAGAAGTCCTGCATGCGACTGCGGGCTCCGGTCGAGTTCCGGCAGAAGAACTGCTCCTGCAGGCCGGGCGTCGCGGTCAGCTCGCCGATGCGGCCCCAGGAAGCGTCCAGCTCCTCGAGGTGGATGACGGCGTCATAGGGCACGAGGCCCAGGCCCAGGTGGTCGGCCTGCCGTCGCCAGTGCGGGTCCTGGTCGCGCGAGTCCTGGGCCGCGATGACGTCGAGGAACTGGGCGAGCGTGATGTCGGCCGGGGCGACGTCGATCCCGGTGGAAGCGTGCAGGGCGGCGACGATCGGGGCGCTCTGCTTCAGGCCCTGGCCGACCTTCTCGATGAATCCGGAGAGCACCCGGGACGCGGGGTCGCGCACGACCGTGAAGCGCCGGTAGTCCGGGGACGAGAGGACGGCCTCCAGCAGGTCGGGTGGCAGCTGGAACGGCTTGACGAACGGCGTGGCATTGAGGCGGTTGTGGGGCTGGTCCTGGACCCGCTGGACCATGCCCGGGTTCATCCGGGCCGCCTCCATGCCCCCGAGGGTGGCCTTCATGGTGCCGCAGCCGGCCTTGGGGACCTCGACGTAGGCGTAGCGGTTCACCAGGGAGATATGGGTGTGCATGTTGACCGAGCGCCAGCCCATGGCCTTGACGTAGGCGCGCGTCACGGGGCCGAGGTCGGCGCGCTCGGGGCGGCGGTCGGGCACGCTCATGCCCTGAAGGCTAACCCGTGCCCACCGGGTGGAAAGCGAACCGGGGGCCGAGCGCTGCTCGACCCCCGGTCATGGTCGGGGGGTTCGGCGCTGCGCGCCTACTACCCCTTCCTCTTCGGCGGGAGTGCGAGCAAGCTCGCACTCCCCACCTCATCGTCGGGGTGGCGGGATTCGAACCCACGGCCTCTACGTCCCGAACGTAGCGCGCTACCAAGCTGCGCCACACCCCGAAGTGCTTGCGGAGTCTAACGGAGGGTCGGGCAGGGTCGGTCCGGTGGGGGATCGGGAACGCTGAAGCGGTCCGGTCGGTATCGTCCGATGCCTCCCCCTGAGCAAGGAGTGACCGTGGCCCTCGAGGACTTCCCGCGCTACCCGCTGATGTTCGGCCCGTCGCCCGTGCACCATCTTCCGCGCCTGAGCGCGCACCTCGGGGGAGCGCAGATCTGGGCCAAGCGCGAGGACTGCAACAGTGGACTGGCCTTCGGCGGCAACAAGACGCGCAAGCTGGAGTACATCGTGCCGGACGTGCTGGCGCAGGGCGCCGACACCTTGGTGTCGATCGGCGGCGTGCAGTCCAACCACACGCGGCAGGTGGCCGCGGTGGCGGCGAGGCTCGGGCTGTCGGCCGTCCTGGTCCAGGAGGCGTGGGTCGACTGGCCCGACGCCGTCAACGACCGGGTCGGCAACATCCTGCTGTCGCGCATCATGGGCGCCGAGGTGCGCCTCGACCCAGCCGGCTTCGACATCGGCTTCCGCGACAGCTGGAACCAGGCCCTCGACGACGTTCGGGCCCGCGGCGGGAAGCCGTACGGCATCCCGGCCGGGGCCTCCGACCACCGCCTGGGCGGCCTGGGCTTCGCGAACTGGGCCTACGAGGTGCAGCAGCAGGAGCAGGAGATGGGCCTGTTCTTCGACACGATCATCGTGTGCTCGGTCACCGGCAGCACGCACGCGGGCATGATCGCCGGATTCGCCGGGCAGGACCGGCCGCGCCGCGTGATCGGCATCGACGCGTCGGCCAAGATCGAGCCGACCCGCGAGCAGGTCGCCCGGATCGCGCGCAATACGGCGGAGCTGATCGACCTCGGCCGAGACCTCCGCGACGACGAGATCACGGTGCTCGAGGGCTGGGCGGGCGACTACTACGGCATCCCCGTCGAGTCGACGCTGGAGGCGATGCGCCTGACCGGTCGGCTCGAGGGCATGATCATCGACCCGGTGTACGAGGGCAAGTCCATGGCGGGTCTCATCGACCTGGTCAGCACCGGTGAGATCGGCCCGGACTCGACGGTCCTGTACGCGCACCTGGGCGGCCAGCCGGCGATCAACGCGTACAGCGCACTCTTCCGCGCGTAGCGCGCTCCCGCTGTGTCGAGCGGAGCGAGGCCATTCGGCCCTGTTCCGCGCCTGACCTGACCGCGCCCCTCGGCGGTCAGGGGCGCGACGTGAGGGTGAGCAGCGTGGCCTCGGGACGGCAGGCGAAGCGGACCGGAGCGTAGGGCGAGGTGCCGAGCCCGGCCGAGACATGCAGCGCCGACTCCCCGTGCGTGGACAGGCCCTTGGCCTGGCGGCGCGGAAGGTCGCAGTTGGTGACCAGGGCGCCGACGCCCGGGACGCACAGCTGCCCGCCGTGCGTGTGCCCGGCGAGGATGAGGTCGGCTCCGTCGGCGGTCATGGCGTCGAGCACCCGCAGGTACGGGGCATGCGTGACGCCCAGGGTCAGGTCGGCGTCGGCGTCGAAGGGCCCCGCGACCGCGTCGTATCGGTCGCGACTGATGTGCGGGTCGTCGACGCCACGAACGTCCACCTCGCGGCCGTCGACCTTCATGGTGGCGCGCGCGTTGCCGAGGTCGAGCCAGCCGTTCGTGGTCAGGCCGTCGACGAGGTCGCCCCAGGGCAGCATCGGCCGGTTGGGCTCCAGCATCGAGGGGCCGGACAGGTAGCGCGCAGGATTGAGCGGCCGGGGCGCGTAGTAGTCATTGCTGCCGAGGACGAAGGCCCCGGGCACCTCGAACAGCGGGTCCAGTGCATCGAGCACGTGGGGAACGGCGTCCTCGTGGGACAGGAAGTCGCCGGTGACGACGACGAGGTCCGGACGCAGCTCGCGCAGCGAGCCCACCCACTCCTGCTTCTTGCGCTGGCCGGGCACGAGGTGCAGGTCCGAGACAGGTGCAGGACGCGCAGCTGCGGCTGACCCGGCGGCAGCACGGCGGCGGTGACCCGGCGCAGGGTGAAGGCCTGCGCCTCCCACCGCGCGTAGGCCAGGCCGGCGACGCCGAGGGCCGCCGTGCCCAGGAGTGCTTTCGCCGTCGTGCGCATGCCCCATGGTCCCACGAGCGAGGGGACGGGGGAATCCGCGGTGAGAGGATGAGGGCATGAGCGACCTCAAGGACCGGCTGCAGTCAGACCTCACCATCGCGATCAAGGCACGCGACGAGGTGACGGCCGCCACGATCCGCATGGTCCTGACGGCCATCACGAACGAGGAGGTCTCCGGCAAGCAGGCTCGCCAGCTGAGCGACGACGACGTGCTCACGGTGCTGGGCCGGGAGGGCAAGAAGCGCCGCGAGTCCGCCGAGGCGTATGACGCCGCCGACCGGCCCGAGCTTGCCGACCGCGAGCGCGCGGAGCTCGAGGTCATCGCCCGCTACCTCCCGCAGCAGATGTCCGAGGACGAGGTCCGGTCGATCGTGGATGCGGCCGTCGCGGAGGTGTCGGCCACCGGTGCCTCGGGCGGTCAGGCGATGGGCGCCGTCATGAAGCTCGTCCAGCCGCAGGTCAAGGGCCGGGCCGACGGTGGCCAGGTCGCGGCGCTGGTGAAGTCCGCGCTGGGGATGTAGCCGCTACGGCGTGCTCGAGGCGGCCGGGGCCGGTGCTGCGCCCGTCGTCCCCGGATCGGTGTTGTCGAACGTCTGCGGCTCGTCAGCCGAGTCGTCGGGCTCGCTCGGCGTCGTCGACGGGGGCGACGTACGTGTACGGGTCCTTGGTGGTCAGGCCGTACTTGTTCTTGATGTCGAAGTCCACCGGCTCCGTGCCGGACAGCGCGATCTCCATCGCGTCCTTCCAGATCGGTCCGGGCAGCGTGCCGCCGAAGACCTGGTCGTAGTACGTCCCGTTGATCGTGACCTGCTTCATGGGGTGCGCGTACCCGCCGCGCGGGTCACCGACCCAGACGGCCGCGGCGACCTGCGGGGTGTACCCGGCGAACCACACGGCGGCAGAGTCGTTCGTCGTGCCGGTCTTCCCGGCCACCTGGCGCTCCTCGAGTGCCATGGCCTGACCCGTGCGCCCGGGGATCGAGCCGTTGACGACGCCGTTGAGCATGACGGTGACGGTGTCGGCGACGTCGCGCTTGATCACGCGGGTGCAGTCGCCGTCCGGGACCGGCAGTCGCACGCCCTCGCGGTCGCGGATGTCGAGGATGACGACCGGCTTGCAGTACATGCCGTGCGCCGCGAAGGTCGCGTACGCGTTGGCCATCGCCAGCGGGGTGACCTCCATCGTGCCGATGGCGAGGGTCGGCACGCGCAGCAGCGGATCGCCGTTGCCCAGCGCGCACGCCCATCGACTCGGCGATCTCCGCCGGACGGCAGATGCCGGTGCGCTCCTCGATCGTCATGAAGTAGGTGTTGGTCGAGTAGGCGGTGGCGCGGGCCATGTCGAGCGTGCCCGACGTCGTGCTGTTGCGGACGGTGACAGGCTTGTACTTCTTGCCGGTGGTGCAGTTCTTGAACTCGGTGAAGGTCTTGGGACTGTAGGCCGGGATGTACTCGAAGGGCGAGATGCCGTCCTCGAGCGCCGCGGCCAGCGCGAACACCTTGAACGTGGAGCCGGCCTGCATGCCGATGGTGCCGCCCATGTCGCGGCCGACGTTGTAGTTGTACGTCGTCTTGCCACGGCCCGACGTGCCCCAGGTCGCGGTTCTGTGCCATCGCGAGCACGTGCCCCGTGCCCGGCTCCACCATCGAGATGGCCGTCGCGCGCTTGCTCGGGTCCTTCTCCGGGATGTACTTCGTGACCGTCTCGTAGGCGCCGTTCTGGGCCTTCGGGTCGAGGGTCGTGCGGATGGTGTAGCCGCCGCGGCGCAGGAAGGCCTCGCGCTCCTCCGGCGTCGCGCCGAAGGCAGGGTCCTTGCGGATCGTCTGGACGACGTAGTCGCAGAAGAACGGCGCGTAGGACGACGTGCAGCCGTTCGTCGTGCGTCGTGGGGCGCAGCAGCGCGGGCATCGGGACGAGGGCCGCGCGGTCGGCCTCGTCCTGGCTGACGAAGCCGATCTCGGCCATGCGGCGCAGGACGACGTTGCGCCGGACGGTGCTCAGGTCGGGGTTGCGCAGCGGGTCGTAGGCGGTGGGCTGGTTGACGATGCCGGCGAGGGTGGCGGCTTCTGCGAGGTCGAGGTCGGCGGCAGGCTTGGAGAAGTAGCGGCGGGCGGCGGCCTCGACGCCGTAGGCGCCGGCCCCGAAGTACGCGATGTTGAGATAGCGCTCGAGGATCTCGCCCTTGGTGAAGATCTTCTCGAGGCCGAGGGCGTACCGGACCTCGCGGAGCTTGCGGGTGGCGCTGTCGCCTCGCGCGGCGTCGAGCTCGTCGGCCGTGGTCGCCTGGTTGACGAGCACGTTCTTGACGTACTGCATCGTCAGGGTCGAGCTGCCCTGCTCGATGCTGCCGGACTCGACGTTCGTGGCCAGCGAGCGCACGATGCCGCGCAGGTCGACGCCGTTGTGGTCGAGGAAGCGCGAGTCCTCGATGGCGACCGTGGCCTGCCGCATGACCGGGGAGATGCTCGTCAGCGGCACCTCGACCCGGTTCTGGTAGTACAGCGAGGCCAGGATCGAGCCGTCGGACGCGAGGATGAGGGACCGCTGCGGCAGGGGCGGCGTGCTCAGGGCGTCGGGCAGGTTCTCGAAGTTCTTGACGACGTCGCGGGTGACGACGCCCACGCCGCCGACGAACGGCATCAGCATGAAGCCGACGAGGATGCCGGCGACGACCGCGGCCGCGACGAGACCACCGATCCGGGCCAGGATCCCGATCGGCCCGGGCCGGTCCCCGGGGGGCTGCTGCATGCTCATCAGACGCTCAGGGTAGGCGTCGTGGTTCCGGTCACGGGCGATCGGCTCACCCCCTGGTCCGCCGGGTGTCCGATTCGACCGAATATTAGCCTAATATAACTATCCCGTCGTAGTTATATCTAGCCTTTCTGGCGGACCACGCGAGGCGTAACGTCCGCCGACACGTGACCAAGACAGGGGTGGACCGCGAGCATGACCTTTGACACCGATTGGGCCACTCAGGCAGCCTGCCGCACCACCGATCCGGACTCGCTGTTCGTGCAGGGCGCGGCCCAGAACCGGGCCAAGGCCATCTGCGTGGGCTGCAACGTGCGCACGGAGTGCCTGGCGGACGCCCTCGACAACCGCGTCGAGTTCGGGGTCTGGGGCGGCATGACCGAGCGCGAGCGCCGGGCGCTGCTGCGCCGCCGGCCGAACGTCACCTCCTGGCGGCACCTGCTGCAGACGGCTCAGGACGAGTACGAGCGTCAGCGCATCCTCACGGGCACATCCGAGCGCGCCAGCTAGCGGACCCGTCCCGGGGCACCCCTACTGCTGGCTCGCCAGCAGACCGCCGATCGTCCGCAGCCCGTCGAGGTCGTGGACGTCCTCGGCCAGCGCCGGCACCGCCGTGACGGGGACTCCCGGATGCGCGGCCGTGAAGCGGTCGGCCAGATGTCGCTGCCGGGCCGCCAGGCTCATCCGCTGCGCATGCAGGGTCAGCAGCGCGGCCGTCAGCCGATCGGCCTCGGCCTCGGGGGTCTGCGCGTCCCCGGCGAGCTCGGTCAGGGTCTGCGCACCCGCGGCCGCCTGCTCGCTGCTGAACTCCGGGTCGTCGAGCTGCTGCACGCGGTTGAGCACGAGGCCCGCCAGCGGCATGTCGTCGGTGCGCAGCCGCTCGACGAAGTAGGCGGCCTCGCGCAGCGCGTCACGCTCGGGCGCGGCCACCACGACGAATGACGTGCCGGAGTCCTTGAGCAGCGCGTAGGTGGCGTCGGCTCGCTCGCGGAAACCGCCGAAGGTGGTGTCGATGGCGGCCACGAACGTGCCGAGGTCGGCGAGCACCTGGGCGCCCAGGATCTTGTTCAGCACGCTGGTGAACAGCCCGAAGCCCATCCCGACCAGTCGGCCGATGCCCTTGCCGGCGCCGCGGGCCGGGGCCGTCAGGATCCGGATGAAGCGGCCGTCCAGGAACGAGCCCAGGCGCGCCGGTGCATCGAGGAAGTCGAGCGCGCTGCGCGACGGCGGGGTGTCGACGACGATCAGGTCCCAGGTGCCCTCCGCGGTCGCCTGGGTGCGCAGCTGCCCGAGCTTCTCCATCGCCATGTACTCCTGCGTGCCGGCGAACGAGGAGGACAGCGCCTGGTAGAAGGGGTTGGACAGGATCTGCTCGGCGCGGGCCGGATCGGCGTGGCTCTCGACGACCTCGTCGAAGGTCCGCTTCATGTCGAGCATCATCGCGAAGAGCGAGCCGCTGCCGTCGGGAGCGCAGACGCCCGGGACCTGGCGCGGGGTGTTGTCGAGCGACGACAGCCCCATGGCCTGAGCGAGGCGCTTCGCCGGGTCGATCGTCAGGACGCAGACGTCGCGGCCCATCTCGGCCGCGCGCAGACCGAGGGCCGCCGCCGTGGTCGTCTTGCCCACGCCGCCGGCACCGGTGCACACGATGATGTGGATCGACTCGTCGGCGAGGATCCGGTCGATCGCGAGGCTGGGGGCCTTCGCGAACCGTGGCGCGTTCATCGCAGTCCGCCGTCCGCCAGCAGCCCCGACAGCTCGTACAGGCCGCCGAGGTCGATGCCGCCCGGCAGCATCGGCAGCACGAACGTCGGCAGGTCGAGCTCCTCGAGCCGCAGCATCTCGCGCCCCTCGAGCGCCACCCGCTGCGCGTGGTCGCTGGCCTCGCGCAGCAGCGCCGGGAGGATCTCGTTCTCGTGCGTCGCCAGTCCGCCGCGCTCCAGCGCGGCGCGGATCGCCTCGGCCGGCAGCGCGCCTGCGCTGCGCGAGGGCGAACTGCTCCTGCGTCAGGACGGGGGCACGGGTCATGTTGACGATGACGCCGCCCACCGGAAGGTGCTCGGCATCGAGCTCGGCGACGCCGTCGATCGTCTCCTGGACCGGCATCTCCTCGAGCAGGGTGACGAGGTGCACGGCGCAGCGCGGGGACGCGGATCACGCGACATGACGAGGTCGGCGTGCTTGCGGATCGGCCCGGCCTTCGCCAGCCCGGACATCTCGGAGTTGACGTTGAGGAACTTGGCGATGCGGCCCGTGGGCGGAGCGTCGAGCACGACGGCGTCGTAGCTGTCGGACGCCGTCTTGTCCCGGCGGCGCACGACCTCGACGGCCTTGCCGGTCAGCAGCACGTCGCGCAGTCCGGGGGCGATGGTGGTGGCGAAGTCGACGGCACCCATGCGGCGCAGGGCCGACCCGGCCCGCTTGAGGTTGTAGAAGGACTCGAGGTAGTCGAGGAGGGCCTCCTGCGGCGTCGATCGCGAGCGCCCAGACCTCGCCGCCGCCCGGGGCGACGGCGACCTTGCGCTCCTCGTACGGCAGCGGAGGGGTGTCGAAGAGCTGGGCGATCCCCTGCCGGCCCTCGACCTCGACGAGCAGGGTGCGACGGCCCTCCCGCGCCAGCGCCAGCGCCATCGCCGCGGCGACGGTGGTCTTGCCCGTGCCGCCCTTGCCGGACACGACGTGCAGGGCCACGTCGGGCCACAGTCGTCGGCTCATCCGTTCAGCCTATTCGGATGTCGCCGGTCAAGCCGCTCGGGACTACTGTCGCTGCATGACCACCTGGGAGTACGCGACCGTGCCGCTGCTCGTCCACGCGACGAAGCAGATCCTCGACACCTGGGGCCAGGACGGCTGGGAGCTGGTGCAGGTCGTGCCCGGCCCCAACCCCGAGAACATGGTCGCCTACCTCAAGCGAGCGAGGGAGAACGGCTGATGCCCACCGTCGAGGAACGCCTGGCCGCCATGGGCCTCACGGTCCACGAGGTCGTCCCGCCCGTCGCGGCCTACGTGCCCGCGGTCGTGACCGGCCGCTACGTCTACACGTCCGGGCAGCTGCCCTTCGTCGACGGCGTGCTGGCGGAGACGGGCAAGGTCGGCGCCGACGTGACCCCGGAGCGAGCCGCCGAGCTCGCCGCCATCTGCGCGCTGAACGCGATCGCCGCGGTGAAGTCGGTGGCCCTCCTCGAGTCGGTCGTGCGGGTGGTCAAGGTCGTCGGCTTCGTGGCCAGCGCCCCGGACTTCACCGGCCAGCCGGGCGTCATCAACGGGGCGAGCAACCTGCTCCTCGAGGCCTTCGGCGACATCGGCGCGCACGCGCGCTCGGCGGTCGGCGTCGCCGTGCTCCCGCTTGACTCGCCGGTCGAGGTCGAGATCGTCGTCGAGCTCGCCGAGTAGGTGTCGCCCTCCGTCCGACCGGCCGCCACGGTCGTCCTCCTGCGCGACGGCGCGAGCGGCCTCGAGACGTTCGTCATGCGCCGGGCGACGACGATGGCCTTCGCGCCGCGCATGCACGTCTTCCCGGGTGGACGCGTCGATGAGCGCGACACGACCGAGGCGGTCGTCTTCGTCGGCTGGCGACGTGCACGACCTCGCCCGTCGCGGCAGCACCGACCCGGCCGGCATCGCCGCGCTGTACTCGTGCGCTGTCCGCGAGACGGCCGAGGAGGCTGGCATCACGATCGCCGGCCGCGACGCGGACGGTCGGCTCCTCGTCGACCCGCGGGTGATCCCGATCATCGACCACTGGGTGACGCCCGAGTCGGAGTCGCACCGCTACGACGTGCGCTTCTTCGCCGTCGTGGTCGACGACGGGCAGGCGCGGCTGACGACGACGGAGGCGGACGAGGCGGCCTGGATCGCGCCCGCCGACGCACTGCGGGAGTTCGCCGCCGGGCGCATGGCGATGCTGCCGCCGACGGAGTCCGTGCTGCGTCGGCTGGCGGCGTTCGGCGCCGCGGCCGACGTCATCAGCGACGCTCCCGCGCACGACGGTCCTGCCCCTGATGCCGCGGCGCATCGCGGGCGAGGACGGCCGGACCCGCTGGGTGCTCGTGCACCACCGGACGGGCGAGGTGCTGGTCGACACGGTCGCCATGCCGCACACCCGCGAGACCGATGGGCGGCCCATGACCGAGGACCCGGCATGAGCGGGCACGTGCTGCCGCTGGCCGGGTCCACCGACCCGTGGGCCGGGGGTGCGACGACGCCGTATGCGCACTGCGTCCTGGCGCCCAACGCCTCGCCGTGGACCCTCGACGGCACCAACACCTGGCTCCTGACCGGGCCCGACGGCGGGGACGCACTCGTCGTGGACCCCGGGCCGGCGGTCGACGACCATGCGCGAGCGATCCGCGAGGCAGTCGCAGGAGCGCGACCTGAGGGTGGTGGGCGTGGTGCTCACGCACGGCCACCTCGACCACTCGGAGGGTGCGCGGGCGCTCGCGGAGTCCTTCGGGGTCGGGGTCCGGGCGCTCGATCCCGGGCACCGGCTCGGCGCGGAGGGCCTGGCCGACGGTGACGTGGTCGACGTGGGGGCGTGGCACGTCCGCGTGGTGGGGACGCCGGGTCACACCGCCGACAGCGTCTCGTTCCTGCTGCCGCACGACGGGTCGCTGCTCACCGGCGACACGGTCCTCGGGCGGGGCACCTCGTTGGTGGCGTGGCCGGACGGGCGACTCGGCGACTACCTCGACAGCCTGCGCCGCCTGCGCGACCTCGTCGCGGAATCCGGCGTGCGGCACCTGCTGCCCGGGCACGGCCCGGCCCTCGCCTCGCCGGACGCCGTCATCGACGCCTACCTCGAGCACCGACGCGGCCGGCTGGCCGAGGTGGCCGAGGTGGTGGCCTCGGGGGTGGTCGATCCGGCGGCGATCGTTGCGATCGTCTACGCCGACGTGCCGCGCGAGGTCTGGCCGGCGGCCGAGCTCACCGTGCGGGCCCAGGTGGAGTACCTGCCAGGGGGAGGACCTGCCCGGCGAGGGCCTGAGGCGCAGCCGAGGGAAGGACGGGGCTAGCGTGCGCGGCGGCCCAGCCGCTCGACGTCGAGGATCAGCACCTGCCGCGACTCCAGCCGGATCCAGCCGCGCTGGGCGAAGTCGGCGAGCGCCTTGTTCACCGTCTCGCGGGAGGCGCCGACGAGCTGCGCGAGCTCCTCCTGGGTCATGTCGTGCGTGACCATCAGGCCCTCGGGCGTGATGGTGCCGAACTTCTCGCCGAGGTCCATCAGCGCCTTGGCGACGCGGCCGGGCACGTCCGAGAAGACGAGGTCGGCCATCGCCTCGTTGGTGCGGCGCAGCCGTCGGGCCAGCGCCTGCAGCAGGGCGGCGGCCACCTCGGGGCGACCCGCCAGCCACGGCTTGAGCTGGTCGTGGCCGAGGCCGAGCACGATGGCGTCGGTCAGTGCCGTCGCCGTCGACGTGCGCATGCCCGGGTCGAACAGGCTGAGCTCGCCGAACATCTCGCCCGGGCCGAGCACCCCCAGGAGCGTCTCGCGTCCGTCGTTCGAGGTCTGGCCGAGCTTCACCTTGCCGTCGACGATGACGTACATGCGGTCGCCGGGCTCGCCCTCCTGGAAGAGGACGTCGCCCTTCGGAACGTCGGTCTCGGTGAGCGAGGCCCGCAGGGCGGCCGCCCCCTCGGCGTCGAGGGCCGCGAACAGCGGCGACTGCATGAAAGCGTCGTCCACGGTCCTCCTTCACAAGCGTCGGGTGCGCCCGGCGTGGACGCTAGCGGCATTGTGTCGCATCCGCGCCGCGCGGCCACCATAGTCGGGCCCGGCCGGACCCGGACATACGCTAGCGGCATGGCGGGATCCCCAGCAGCGGCAGCGACGTCGGACCTCGCTGCCCGCCGGCGGAAGGCGCGCAAGATCGTGTCCGTCCTGGGCGAGACCTACCCGGACGCGCACTGCGAGCTCGACTTCACCACGCCCCTCGAGCTCCTGGTCGCGACGGTGCTGAGTGCCCAGTGCACCGACCAGCGGGTCAACTCCGTCACCCCCGAGCTGTTCCGCCGCTACCCGGACGCGGCCGCGTATGCCGCCGCTGACCGGCTCGAGCTCGAGGCGCTCATCACGCCGACCGGCTTCTTCCGCCAGAAGGCCAAGACGATCCAGACCATCGGCCAGCAGGTCTGCGAGCGGTTCGGGGGCGAGGTGCCGGGTCGACTGGCCGACCTGGTCACGCTGGCCGGGGTGGGCCGTAAGACCGCGAACGTCGTGCTCGGAGATGCCTTCGGCGTCCCGGGGATCACCGTCGACACCCATCTGGGCCGGCTCGCCCGACGGTTCGGCTGGACCGACAACACCGATCCGGAGAAGGTCGAAGCCGACCTGATGGTGTTGTTCCCGCGCAAGGACTGGACGCTGATGTCGCACCGCGTCATCTGGCACGGCCGGCGCCGCTGCCACGCCCGCCGCCCGGCGTGCGGTGCGTGCCCGGTGGCCCGCTGGTGCCCGGCCTTCGGCGAGGGCCCGACGGATCCGGTCGAGGCGGCCCGACTCGTGCGCGACAGCGGACGGGGCTGACGGTGGAGTGGGCGCGCCGTGGTCACGCGGATCCCCTCGCCGTCGCGACCATCCCCGACTGGCTGCGGCCGGTGGCCGAGGTCGCCACCTCGGTGACCGCTGAGGCACTCACCCGCTTCGTGCCCCCGCACGGGGAGGGTCGGCACTCGGCCGTCCTCGTCCTCTTCAGCGACGCACGCGACCTGCTGCTGATCCAGCGCGCCAGCACGATGCGCTCGCACGCGGGGCAGCCCGCGTTCCCCGGCGGAGCCGTCGACGACGATGACGAGGACGCCGCTGGAGCGGCCCTGCGCGAGGCGCGCGAGGAGACCGGCCTCGACCCGGACGGCGTGCTCGTCTTCGGGGCCCTGCCCGACCTGTGGGTGCCGGTCACGAACTACGTGGTGACCCCCGTCCTGGGCTGGTGGCGGGAGCCCTCGGCCGTGTCGGCCATGGACCCGGCCGAGGTGTCGAGCGTGCACCGCGTCCTCCTCGACGACCTCGTCGATCCGGCCAACCGCTGTCGGGTGCTGCACCCGTCCGGCTTCGTGGGGCCCGGGTTCGACATCGACGGACTGCTGGTCTGGGGCTTCACGGCCATGCTGATCTCCGGGCTGCTCGAGCGCGCCGGCTGGGCCGTCCCGTGGGACGAGTCGCGGCTCCTGCCGCTCGAGGATCCTCCGGGGACGTGACGTGAACCTCGTCGACTGGCTGCTCATCGGCGCCGTGGTGGTCTTCGCCCTGGCGGGCTGGCATCGCGGCTTCATCGCCGGACTGCTGTCCTTCGTGGGGTTCCTCGGGGGCGGCCTGATCGCGGCCTTCGTGCTGCCGGGAATCGTCGAGTCCCTCATCGACACCGCCTGGCTGGCCATCGCCGTGCTGGGAGTCGGCATCCTCGTCAGCGCCCTGCTCGGGCAGTTCGCCGCATCGATGCTCGGTGACCGACTGCGGGCGGCGATCCCGTGGCGACCGGCCCGCCGGCTCGACAACCTCGCCGGCGCGGGGCTGAACGTGCTCGCACTCGCCGTCGTGGTGTGGATCGTGGCCAGCGCCCTGGCGTACCTGCCCGTCAGCCGGGTCTCCGAGCAGGTCACCGAGTCCAAGGTGCTCGTCGCGCTCGACTCGATCGTCCCCGCGCCGGCCCGCAACGCGTTCGGCGACCTTCGCGACCTCGTCGGGGCATCGCAGGTGCCGCGGATCTTCTCCGGGCTGGCGCAGATCACCGGGCCCGAGGTCGAGCCGCCGGACGGCGCGGCGGTCACGGCCGCCGTCGATCGGGCGCGACGGTCCGTCGTCCAGGTGTTCGGCGACGCGACACAGTGCGACTCGTCCATCACCGGCTCGGGGTTCGCCATCGCCGCCGGAGCGCGTCCTCACCAATGCGCACGTGGTGGCTGGGTTGGACGACCTGCGCGTGCGGCGCCGGCTGGACGAGACGGGGCTGCCGGCGACCGTCGTGTACTTCGACCCGGCCACCGACGTGGCCGTGCTGGCGGTGCCCGGGCTCGACGCGCGGCCGCTGGAGTTCGCAGGCGAGGAGGCCGGCACGGGGGACGACGCCGTGGTGGCCGGCTTCCCGCTGTCCGGTCCGTATCGCACGGAGCCCGTGCGGGTCCGCGCCGTCGTCACGGCCCTCGGCGACGACATCTACGGGGACGCCGGGGTCGAGCGCGAGGTCTACGCCGTGCGCGGCACGGTCCTGCCGGGCAACAGCGGCGGCCCGCTGCTGGACCCGGACGGCCGCGTCCTGGGGCTGGTGTTCGGCACCGACCAGGACGCCGAGTCCACCGGCTACGCGCTCACCGCCGGCGAGCTGGCCGACGCGATCGCCGCGTCGTCGTCAGCCGCGTCCGTGCCGACCGGCAGCTGCGACGTCCGGGACTGACGCGAGGGCAGGAAGAGCAGGGCGACGGCCGCCCCGGCCAGGGCCACCGCTGCTGCGACGAGCGACCCGGCCGCGAGTCCGTCGACGAAGGACTCCTTCGCGGCGGTCACCACCGCCACCGCCGCGTCTGCGGGCAGTGACTGAGCCACGGCGAGCGCCGCCGCCATGGACTCGCCGGCAGCCTCGAGGGCGGGATCCGGGACCTCCACGCCGGCCAGGGCGGTCAGCAGTGCGTTGCCGTACACGCTGGCGAAGATGGAGCCGACCACGGCCACGCCCAGCGTGCCGCCGAACTCGCGCGTGGTGTCGTTGACGGCCGAGCCGACGCCGGCCTTCTCGGGCGGCAGGGCGCCCATGATCGACTCGGTCGCGGGGCCGGTGGTCAGGCCCAGGCCGATGGCCATGGTCACCATGGAGGCCAGGGTGAGGCCGACGTACGGGGTGTCGACCTCGACCCGTGAGGCCAGAACGAAGCCCAGCGCCATGACGGCGAGGCCGGTCGTCACGACGGCCTTCGATCCCCAGCGGTGCATGGCGACGATGGCAAGCGGTGACGTCACGCCGGTGGCGATGGCGAAGGGCAGCGTGCGCAGTCCGGCCTCCAACGGGGAGTAGCCCTGCACCAGCTGGAGGAACTGCGTGATGAGGAAGATGAAGCCGAAGAGGGCGAAGAAGGCGGCCGTGACAGCAAGGCTGGCCGCGGTGAAGCGCATGTTGCGGAACAGGCTCACGTCGAGCAGCGGGTGGGCCACGCGGCGCTCCCACACCGCGAACGCGGCGAGCAGGGCGATGCCGGCGGGGCCGGCGATCATGACCGCCGGAGCGGTCCAGCCCAGGTGCGGCGCCTCGATGATCGACCACACCACCAGGGCGACGCCGGCGGCGGAGAGGATCAGCCCGAGGTGGTCCAGCCGCCCGGCCTGCGGGTCGCGCGAGGACGGCACGAGCAGCCAGCCGCCGACGATGGCGATGGCCGCGAGGGGGAGGTTGACCAGGAAGATCGACCCCCAGGCGAAGTGCTCGAGCAGCCAGCCGCCGGTGACGGGTCCGAGGGCCACGGCCAGGCCGGTGCAGGCCGACCAGATTCCGATGGCCGCGGCTCGCTCCTTGGTGTCGGTGAAGACGTTGACGAGGATCGCGAGGGTCGCGGGGAAGACCAGGGCCGCGCCGATGCCCATGAGCGCGCGCGCTCCGATCAGCTGCGTCGACGTGGTGGACAGGGCCGCCAGGACCGACGTGGCCGCGAACAGCACCAGCCCCACCTGCAGCGCGAGCTTGCGGCCGAAGCGGTCGCCGAAGTGCCCGAGGGCGAGCAGGAGGGCGCTGAAGACCAGCGTGTACGCGTCGACGATCCACTGCAGCTCGGTCGTGGACGCGTCCAGCTCGATGCTGAGGGTGGGGAGGGCCACGTTCACGATCGTGTTGTCGATCACGACCATGAGCAGGCTCAGGCACAGCACCGCGAGGATCGCCCAGCGCTGTCGATGGGTCCGGGGGGTGGGCGTGGTGGTCGGGTCGGCCGGGTTCGTCATGTCTGCTCCTATATAACGATGTTCTATAACTGTGGTACGTTATACTAGAGTCATGCGACGAGCGCAACCCCCCGCCCCGACGCGGACGCGGACCCCGAGTGCCGACGTCACGGAGTCGCTCGTCGACGCGGCCCTCGAGCTCCTCGAGGAGGGCGGCCACGACACCATCACCGTGCGCGCGGTCGCGGCCCGGGCCGGAGTGGCACCCATGGGCGTGTACTCCCGCTTCGGTGGCAAGGACGGCCTCCTCGAGGCGGTGTTCGTGCAGGGCTTCGAGCGGCTGCACGCGCAGATCTCCGCGGCCAGTGGCCCGGACGCCCTCGCGCGGCTGCGCAACGGCTGCCTGGCGTACCGCGCCTTCGCCGTCGCCCACCCCCACCACTACGACCTGATGTTCGGGCAGATGCTCCAGCTCGAACTGGCACCGGAGTCCCTCGAGCGCGCCGAGCAGACGTTCTCCCAGCTCGTCGCACGCGTCGCGGACGCCATGGCCGCCGGGCTGCTAGCGCCAGGCGACGACGTCGACGTCGCACAGCAGGTCTGGAATGCGCTGCATGGCGGTGTCAGCCTCGAGCTCGTCGGGGTCTCCTTCTCCAGCGACCCCGAGCGGACCTTCGCCGCGATGATCGACGGCCTGCTGCGCGGGCTCGCCGCCACCTAGTCGGTCAGCGCGGCGCGAGGGCCTCGCACGAGGCGACGACGCGCCCGACGTCGATGCACTCCGGGACCTGCGCCGCCTCCGCGAGTCCGGCGCGGGCCCGTTCGGCCAGGCGTCGCGCCCCCACGTCGTTGCCGCGGGCGGCGTGCGTCAGCGCCGCGCCCCACTGGGCGAGCGCGCGCCAGGCCGGGCGGTCGGCCGCGGGGCAGGCGCGCCACCGCGCCTCGAAGACCTCGTGCGCGTGGAACGGCCGGTCGTCGTCGAGGTACTCCAGTGCCAAGGCCCACGCGGTCTCGTCGGCCGCACCGGCATCGGCTGGCACCCCGGGCACGACGAGCGCCGGGTCCGCATCGGGCGCCAGTGGGCGGCCCAACGCGTCCCGTGGCCGCTCGGTCATGGTCGTTCGAGCGCCCGGAGCCAGCGCAGCAGCGCCGAGGTGAACTCCGCCGGCCGCTCCTCGTGCGGGAAGTGGCCCGCGGCCAGGTTGACGCGCTCGTACGGGGCGCGCACGTACTTCTCGCTGCCGTCGACGGAGCCGGGCAGCACCATCGGGTCGAACTCGCCGTGGATCTGCAGCACGCTGCGCTGGACGGGAGCCTCCATCAGCGACATGTAGGTCAGGCCGTCGGGACGGATCGACGACCGTGCGCCCCAGCGGTGGTACTCCACCGCCGTGTGCGCCGTGGGCCAGCGCAGGAACGCGGCCCGGTAGGCCTCGGACGTGGCGTCGTCGAGCCACTCGTCGTCCTGCGACCACGCAGCCATGAGGTCGCGCACGCGCTGGCCGTCGTGGGCGGTCAGCGACCGCTCCGGCGAGAACGGGACCTGGAAGCCGATGGCATAGCGCATCGCGGCCCGCTGGTGGCGGTCGCGGACCAGGGCCCGGCGCAGCTGGCGCGGGTGCGGCATCGACACGGGGGCGATGGCGCGCACGACCTCCGGCTCGAGCACCGCGGTCGACCAGGCCACCACGCCGCCCCAGCCGTGCCCGACGATCACCGCCTCCGTCAGGCCCAGCGAGCGGATGAGGCCGGCGACGTCGGCCGACAGGGTGCGCGGGTCGTATCCCTCGGGAGGGTGGTCGGAGCCGCCGTAGCCGCGCAGGTCCATCGCGATCGCGCGGAAGCCGGCGTCGGCGAGGGCGGTGAGCTGCTGGCGCCACGTCCACCAGAAGGTGGGGAAGCCGTGCAGGAGCAGGACGGCAGGGCCGTCGCCGATGTCGACGACGTGGAAGCGCGCCCCGTTGGCCGCGACGTCCCGGTGCGTCCAGGGCCCGGCGGCCCGGATGGCCGCGTCGGGCTCGGGCAGGGGCACGTCGCTAGGTACCGGGGATCTCTGGCAGCTCGACGGCCGGCTGACCCGACAGGGCCGCCTTCGTCTTCTCGAACTCCGCGATCGCGATCGCCGGGGGCTTGGCCTCCTCGAAGTTCTTGCGCGCCAGCAGGGCGGTGATCGCCCCGGTGATGAGGAGCAGGACCGCGACGATGAGCATGCCGGCCCAGACCGGGAGCCCGAGCGCGACCAGGACGAAGGCGAGGGTGAGCAGCAGGAAGAGCACGGCGAAGATGGCGATGCCGGCGGTGGCGATGCCGAGCGCGGCGCCGGTGCCGACCTTCGTGCCCGTGGCCGACATCTCCGTCTTCAGGAGCGCTGCCTGAGCCTTCGCCAGGCGCTGTGCGTCGGCGACCGTCTTGGTGACGAGTTCCTTGATGCTCGGCTGGGGCTGGGGCGGCATGGCTTCCTCCGGTTGGGCAGGTGCTTCAGGCTATCGGGCCTCGCCCGACTCGTACACGTCCGGGATTCCGTCCGCGTCGCTGTCGGCCTCCTCGCGCTCGTAGACCTGCCGGTAGTGGCGCGACCGCATCCGGATGGCGATGGTGGCCAGCACGGCGGCCGCCACGGACGCCGTCAGCACGGCGACCTTCGCGGACTCCAGGATGGCCTGGTCCGTCTCGTAGGCGAGTTCGGTGATCAGCAGGGCGACGGTGAAGCCGATCCCGGCCAGCACGCCGACCGCGCCGACGTCGCGCCAGGAGAGGTCCGGGCTCAGGGAGGCACGGGTGAAGCGGGCCGTCAGCCACGCGGCGCAGAACACGCCGATGGGCTTGCCGACGACGAGGCCGAGGATGACGCCGATGGCGACCGGGGTGGCGATCGAGTCGACGAAGCCGACGCTGCGGAAGTCGACGCCGGCGGAGAAGAAGGCGAACAGCGGCACGCAGATGCCGGCGCTGAGCGGGTGGATGCGGTGCGACAGCCGGTCCGCGGGGGCCTCCGCCTCGCCGGGGTCGGTGCGCACGCGGGTGAGGAACCCGAACACGACTCCGGCGATCGTCGCGTGGATGCCGCTCTCGTGCGTGAAGTACCAGCCGAGCGAGGACGAGGGGGACGTAGAGGAACGGCGTGGTGATGCGACGCCGCTGCGCGAAGGCATAGGCCGCGAAGGTGGCCAGGGCAGCCCCGAACCAGACGAGGGAGAAGTGGTCGGAGTAGAAGACGGCGATGACCGTGATCGCGCCGAGGTCGTCGACGACGGCCAGCGTGAGCAGGAACGCGCGCAGCGCGACCGGCAGGCGCCGACCCACCACCGCGAGCACGGCGAGGGCGAAGGCGATGTCCGTGGCCATCGGGATGCCCCATCCCGTGAGCGATCCGTCCGGCGATGCGGCGTTGACCGCGACGAAGATGACGGCCGGCACGATCATCCCGCCGATGGCCGCGGCCACGGGCACGACGGCTTCGCGCACGTTCGACAGCGAGCCGAGCACCAGCTCGTGCTTCAGCTCCAGGCCCACGACGAAGAAGAACACGGCGAGCAGCCCGTCGGCCGCCCACACTCCCAGCGGGAGGTCGAGGTGCAGCGAGATCGGGCCGACCTGGGTGTCGACGAGGGCCGCGTAACTGGCCCCCCACGGCGAGTTGGCCCAGATCAGGGCGATCGCGGCCGCGGCGAGGAGCAGCAGGCCGCCGACGGTCTCGTCGCGCAGCTGCTCCTGCAGCCAGCCGCGCTGCAGGAGGGACGGGCGTCCGAGGAACTGCGCACCCGTGCGGCTCACCAGTTCACCCTAACCGCCGCTTCGGGGGCCGGGCAGGTGGGTCAGTCCTCCGACGATCGGGGCGGCCAGCCCGGTCGCGATGAGTGCCATGACGGCCGGGTCGGCGAGGGTGGTGGCGTCGCCGAGGTCGCGGTGCTCGGCGACGTCGCGCAGCAGGCGTCGCATGATCTTGCCGGAGCGGGTCTTGGGCAGCTCGGGGACGACCATGATCTGTCGCGGCTTGGCGATCGGGCCGATCTCGTGGGCGACGTGGTTGCGCAGCTCGGTGATGATCGCGCTGCCCTCGGCCTCCTCGGCGGCACGCCGCCGCGCAGGATGACGAAGGCCACGATGCCCTGGCCGGTGGTCTCGTCGGTCGCGCCCACGACGGCCGCCTCGGCGACCTTGGGGTGCGAGACCAGGGCGGACTCCACCTCGGTGGTGGAGATGCGGTGGCCGGAGATGTTCATGACGTCGTCGACGCGGCCGAGCAGCCAGATGGCGCCGTCCTCGTCCCACTTGGCGCCGTCGCCGGCGAAGTAGTACTGCGGCCAGCGCGACCAGTAGGTCTCGACGTAGCGCTCGTTGTCGCCCCAGATGCCGCGCAGCATCGCCGGCCACGGCTCGGTCAGCACGAGGTAGCCGCCGTGGCCGTTGCCGACGGGGATGCCGTAGTCGTCGACGATGGCGGCGCCGATCCCGGGCAGCGGGCCCATCGCCGATCCGGGCTTGGTCGCCGTGACGCCGGGCAGCGGCGAGATCATGATGGCGCCGGTCTCGGTCTGCCACCACGTGTCGACGATCGGGCAGCGGCTGCCGCCGATGACCGCGCGGTACCACATCCAGGCCTCGGGGTTGATCGGCTCGCCGACGGAGCCGAGCAGGCGCAGGCTCGACAGGTCGTGCGCGAGCGGCAGGTCGTCGCCCCACTTCATGAAGGTGCGGATCGCCGTCGGGGCGGTGTACAGGATCGTCACCTTGTGCCGCTCGACGATGTCCCACCAGCGGTCCTTGGCGGGGGTGTCGGGGGTGCCTTCGTAGACGACCTGCGTCACGCGGTTCGCGAGCGGGCCGTAGACGATGTACGAGTGCCCGGTCACCCAGCCGATGTCGGCGGTGCACCAGTACACGTCGGTGTCGGGCTTGAGGTCGAACACCTCGCGGTGCGTGTACGACGTCTGGGTGAGGTATCCGCCGGTGGTGTGCAGGATGCCCTTCGGCTTCCCGGTCGTGCCCGAGGTGTACAGGATGAACAGCGGGTGCTCGCTGTCGAACGACTGCGGGCGTGTGCTCGGACGGCTGGCGTCCGACGATGTCGTGCCACCACACGTCGCGCCCGGGCGTCCAGTCGACGTCCTGCCCGGTGCGCCGCACGACCAGCACGTTCTCGACCGACGGGCACTCGGCCACCGCCTCGTCCACGGCCGGCTTCAGGGCCATCGCCGAGCCACGGCGGTTCTGGCCGTCGGCGGTGATGACGAGCTTCGCGCTGCGCGTCGTCGATGCGGCTGCGCAGCGCCTCCGCGGAGAAGCCGGCGAACACCACCGAGTGCGGTGCGCCGATGCGCGCGCACGCCAGCATCGCGACGATCGCCTCGGGGATCATCGGCAGGTAGATCGCCACGCGGTCCCCGGCGACGACGCCCAGCTCCGTCAGGGCATGGGCCGCCTTCGACACCTCGACCAGGAGCTGTGCGTACGTGATGTCGAGCCGGTCGCCGGGCTCGCCCTCGAAGCGGATCGCCACCTGGTCGCCGTGGCCGGACTCCACGTGACGGTCGACGCAGTTGTAGGCGACGTTGAGCCGACCGCCGACGAACCACGAGGAGAACGGCGCCTGCGACCAGTCGAGCACCTCGGTGAACGGCTCAGCCCAGGACAGATGGGACGCCTGCTCCGCCCAGAACCCCAGCCGATCGGCCGCAGCCGCGTCGTACAGGGCCGGCTGCGCATTGGCCTGGCTGGCGAACTCCGCCGACGGAGGGAAGGTGCGGTCCTCGTGGCTGAGGTTGGACAGGGCGTCGGATCCGAGGTTGTCGTTGGTCACGGGGCTAGTGAACCAAAGCACTGGGTTAGATGGGGCTGTGTTGGACACCCCCTCGGATCCCCTGGCCGTGCTCGCCCGTGACGAGACGGTCTCCGCCGCCCTGCTGGCGGCCCGGGAGGAGGTCGACGCCCTGCTGTGGCGTCGCGACGTGCGCGGGGCGGCGGCCGAGGTCGCGTCGGCATCGGTGCAGCGGGGCGCGCGCGACTCGGCGGCGATCGACGGCGCCGACCTGGCCCTGCCCGACGAGTCGCCGATGGGCCGCGTGCTGGAGGCGGCACTGCGGCTGACGGCCGCGGTGCCGACGCAGGTCGACGTGTTCGGCCGCGCGCCGCTGCAGGCGCTGGCGCACCTGCATGCGCTCACCGCGCACGGCTTCGTCGCCGACGACGAGCTGGGACGGCCGCGCTCGGGCGAGCGGGCCGACGACCCGCTGAACCTCGGTGCCGTCGTGCCCGCTCAGGACGCGGCCCGTCGACTGGCGGCGCTGGCGTCCACCCTCACCGCGCCCACGCAGGCGCCGGCACTCCTGGTCGCGGGGATCGCGCACGCCGAGCTTGCGGTCCTGCGGCCGTTCGCGTGGGGCTCGGGACTGCTGGCCCGCGCATCGGTGCGGCTGGTGCTGGCGGCGCGGGGCGTCGATCCGTCGCTGTTCTCCATCCCGGAGCACGGCATGCTCGAGCTCGGGCGCCCGGCGTACGTCAGCGCCCTGCGGGCGTACGCGAGCGGCACGCCGGACGGCGTGCGCGACTTCCTCGTGTGGCACGCCACCGCCGTGGCCCTGGGCGCCAAGGCCGTCGTCGTCCCCTGATCCTGCAGTTCCCGTCGCACCTGTCGCCAGGTGTGACGCCTGCTGCAGGATCGTCGGGGCCTGTGGACAGCCGGTGGCGACGACCCGGTGCACACGGCAGGGTTCGGCGCCATGCCTCGCCGCGCGGATCCGGATCCGCACCTGCCGATCCTCGCGTTCGCCCGCGACGCGACGGATGCCGGCCTGACCGACGACCAGGTACGGCAGCGGGTTCGCTCGGGGGCCTGGACCTGGGTCGCGCGCGGCGCCTACCTCCCGCATGCGCAGGCGGGACTTGCCGGGCTCGACGAGCATGCCCGTCGCCGCGTCGAGCACGTGCATCGCGCCATCGCTGCGGCCGACCGCAACGTCGATTCGGTGGTGGCGTACGAGAGCGCGGCGCTGGTGCACCAGTTGCCGATCGGCGTCGTGCCGGCGCTCGTGCAGCTGGTCGTCCCTCCGGGGAGGTGGACCGGCCGTCGCAGCGGGATCAACATCCGCAGGCTGGCCCTGCCGGATGAGGACGTGGTGGCGCTGCGGGTGCCGGTCACGACTCCGGCGCGAACGTGGGTCGACCTCGCCCGGCGGGGGAGCCTCGCCGACGCGCTGATGGCCGGGGATGCGGGGCTGCGGCACTCCGCCTTCTCGCGCGACGACCTGGGGCAGGTGGTGGCGCACTCGGCCGGGCTGCCGGGGATGCGACGTGTCGCGAGGGCCCTGCCGCTGATCGACGGCATCCGCGAGACCCCGCTGGAGTCGGCCTCGTTCGCCTACTTCGTCGAGCACGGCATCCCGCTGCCGCAGTGCCAGGTGGCGATCGTGGTGGACGGGCGGTTCCTCGGTCGCGTCGACGTCCTGTGGGAGGACCCGGTCCGCGGCGTTCGGCTGGTCGGGGAGAGCGACGGTGTTCTGAAGTACGGCGACCGCGGTGAGGCGTATCGCGAGAAGGTGCGCGAGGACGGCCTGCGGGCGGCGGGGTACGCCGTCGTCCGGTGGGGCATGGCTGACCTGAGGTCCGCACGCCTCGCCGACCGACTGCGGGTCGCCCTCCGTCTCGCGTGATCCTGCAGGTGGCGTCGCTAGGGGAGCTGGGTGTGACGGGAGGTGCAGGATCCGCGGGGTCAGGCGCGGGAGCCGCGGCGACGGGCGTACCAGGTCAGCCCGAGCGCCACCGCGCCGATCGCCACCCCCGCGCCGGCGGCCATCGCCTGCCGCTTGGTGGTCTGCTCGCGCATGGCCACCGGCTTGTCGAAGTCCAGGATCTCCCACTCGCGCTCGGCTGCGATCCGTCGCAGCTCGGCGTCCGGGTTCACCGCGACCGGGTGGCCCACGACCTCGAGCATCGGCAGGTCGGTGTGCGAGTCGGTGTAGGCGTACGACTCAGCGAGGTCGTAGCCGCGCTCCTCGGCGAGACTGAGCATGGCCTCGGCCTTGTTCGGCCCGTAGGCGTAGAAGACGATCTCGCCGGTGTACTGACCGTCCTCGATGGCGACCTGCGTGCCGATCGCGAGGTCGACGCCCAGCCGCTGGCCGATCGGCTCGACGATGTCGGTGCCCGAGGACGAGATGATGATGACCTCGCGGCCGGCGGCCTTGTGCTCCTCGATCAGCTGCACCGCCTCCTCGTAGACCATCGGGTCCACGATGTCGTCGAGGGTCTCCCCGACGATGGCCTGCACCTTCTCCGCGTCCCAGCCGGTGACGAGCTTGGACATGTACTCCCGCATCGTCTCCATCTGGTCGTGGTCGGCCCCGGAGGCGAGATAGACGAACTGGGCGTAGGCGCTGCGGATGACATCGCTGCGGCCGATGAGCCCCTCCTTGTAGAAGGGACGAGCGAAGGCGAACGAGCTCGACTTGGCCAGGATCGTCTTGTCGAGGTCGAAGAACGCAGCCCCCGTGTGGCCGTTCGCCCCGCCCGGGGTGCCGTCGGTCATGCGTCCACGGTACTGCGTGTCCGGTGTCCACAGCAGGAGCGCTGACGGTCGGCCGTCCACAGGTGGCGGTCGGTCATCCCGATTCCCCCGGGTGCGTCGGCACGGTGTGTCCCGACGGAAGGACGCCGATGAACGGGACTCGACCGCTGCTCGTCAGCACCGACGCGGATCTGATCGACGACGTGCTGCGGCTGGCCGCCGCGAACGGGGTGGAGGTCCACCTGGCGACCGAGACCGACGCCGCGCGCAGTCGGTGGCAGCTCGCGCCACTGGTTCTTGTCGGCGCGGACGCGGCGGCCGCTCTCGCGGGTGCGGGGATGGGACGACGTCGGGATGTCGTCCTGGTGAGTCGAGCGCCTTCCCCTGACGACTGGCAGTGGGCCGTGGCGATCGGGGCGGAGCACGTCGTGTCCATCCCTGACGGCGAGCGCTGGCTCATCGACCGGCTGGCCGACTGCGGGGAGGGGGCGCCGCGGGACGGTTCGGTCCTCGCCGTGATCGCGGGCAGCGGCGGTGCGGGGGCGTCGACGCTCGCGGCGACGCTGGCCCTCGGCGCAGCCGCGCGATCGCAGCGCGTCCTCCTGGTCGACGGCGACTGCCTGGGCGGCGGCCTCGACGTCCTCATGGGCATCGAGGAGGCACCGGGGGTCCGGTGGTCGGACCTGCTCGAGGCGCGTGGCCGGCTCGGCGCCGCCGCCCTCGACCAGGCGTTGCCGCACGTCAGCGGCGTGACCGTCCTGTCCTGGGGTCGCGCCGGACCGACGGCCCTGCCCGTCGACGTCGTCGCGGCCGTCCTCGACGCGGGCGTGCGGGGCTACGACCTCGTGATCGCTGACGTCGCGCGGCACCTCGACGCCGCTGGCGAGCTCCTGCTGTCGCGCGCGGACCGGACGCTCCTGGTGTGCCTCAACCACGTCCGCGCCTCCGCCGCGTCGGCACGCCTGTCAGCCGAGCTCCAGACCCGCTGCACGTCGGTGGGCCTCGTGCTGCGCTCGGAGTCCCGTGGCGTGCACGAGGACACCGTCGGCGCTGCACTGTCCGTCCCGATCGTCGGTCGCCTGCCCACCATCCGCGCCGTCGCGACGCGGGCCGACGAGGGCGAGCCGCCCTCCCTGCGCGACGCCTACGGACGGGCCGCGCTCGCGGTCCTCACCGCACTCGAGCGACCGTCGGAGCACGCAGCCGATCGTGGACGTGGTGGCCGTGACCGGCGGTCAGCGTGACCGGCACGCTCCTCGACCGGGTCCGCACCCGGCTCGTCGCAGATGACGGCGCCGCCACGCCGGCGCGAGTGGCTGCAGCGCTGCGGGCCGAGGGACTGGTGCTCGGCGATGCCGCGGTCCTCGACCTGGTCGGCACGCTGCGGCAGGACCTCGTCGGCGCCGGTCCGCTCGAGCCGCTGCTGCACCTGTCCGGCATCACGGACATCGTCGTCAACGGACCGAGCCTGGTCTGGATCGACCGCGGCGAGGGCCTCCGGCGGGCTGATGCCCGGTTCGAGTCCGAGGCCGACGTGCGCCGGCTGGCGCAGCGGCTGGCGGCGGCCGCGGGGCGTCGCCTGGACGACGCCGCCCCGTTCGTGGACGCCCGGCTGCCCGGCGGTGCTCGGCTGCACTGCGTGATCCCGCCGGTGGCGGTGGGTGGGACGCTCATCTCGATCCGCGTCCCGAACCGCACTCCGTTCACGCTGCAGGACTTCGTTGACCGAGCCTCGCTGGATGCCGCCGGGGCCGACGTCGTCCGCCGAATGGTGAAGGCACGCCTGGCGATGCTCATCAGTGGCGGCACCGGCAGCGGCAAGACGACCCTGCTGTCCGCCCTGCTCGGCGAGGTGGCATCGACCGAACGCCTCGTGATCGTCGAGGACTCGACCGAGCTCACCCCCGACCACCCGCACGCCGTGCGCCTCCAGGCCCGCACGGCCAACGTCGAAGGGACCGGAGTGGTCACCCTGCGAGACCTCGTCCGGCAGGCCCTGCGCATGCGCCCGGACCGGCTGGTGGTCGGTGAAGTGCGCGGCGCGGAGGTCGTCGACCTGCTGGCCGCGATGAACACCGGGCACGAGGGCGGCCTCGGCACGGTGCACGCGAACTCGGCGTCCGACGTCCCGGCCCGGCTCGAGGCCCTGGGCCTTGGCGCTGGACTCGACCGGCTCGCCCTGCACTCGCTGGTCGGCTCGGCGGTCGATGCGATCGTGCACCTGGGCCGGGAGCTCCGGGCTGCGCGTCGTCTCGGGCATCCATGTGCTCACGCGCGACGCGGCGGGAATGGTCTCGACCGTCCCCGCCCTCGTCCGGCGGGGCCGGACACTGGTGCCGGAGGCCGGGATGGCCCGCCTGTCGGACCTGTTGGCGCGTGAGTGACCGCCCGGCGCCGGCGCTCGCGGGGCTCGCGCTGGTCGTTGTCGCGGCGTGGCTGTCCCCCAGGCCCTGGGTACAGGTGCGCATGCTCGCCCTGCTGTCCACGTCGCAGGAATCGCGGGCCGGGCCGGCCGACCGCGCACGGCAGGCATGGGCAGCACTGGTCGGGCGGGTCGGGCTGGGCCCGGCTTCGCGACGCCGGGCCGCGCGCGAGCGATCCCGCGCGGTCCAGGCGCTCGGGGCCCTCGCCGCCGAGTTGGAGGCCGGACAGTCACCACGGGAGGCACTGCTGCGGGCGGGGGGCGAACCGTGCCTGTGGCCGGTCGCCAGCGGCGCAGTGCGGATGGACGGAGACGTTCCGGGAGCACTCCTGGTCGACGCGCAGCGGCACCCGCCACTGAGTCACCTGGCCGCGTGCTGGGAGGTGGCCGCCGCCTCGGGTGCCGGGCTTGCGGCCGCAGTCGTCCGACTGGCGACCGCCGAGCGCGCCGCCGAGGACGTCCGGGTCGACCTCGAGGGCCAGCTGGCCGGGCCGCGGGCGACCGCGCGGCTGCTGTCCTTGCTGCCGCTGGTGGGGATCGGGGTCGGCATGCTGCTCGGATCCGACCCGCTCGCATGGCTGCTGACCACCGGACCCGGACGCGCCTGCCTGCTGGCCGGCCTGGCGCTGACCGCCCTCGGAACGTGGTGGACCGGGCGCATCGCGGCGCGCGTGGAGCGTCTGCTGTGACGGGCCTCGCGGTCCTGCTCGTCATGGCCTCCGCGTGGCTGATGGCCGGTCCGCCGCCGGAGGCACGCGTGCGCCGCATGATCGGCAGTCGCGCTCCGACGCGGTCGCGCGCCGGCTCCTCCGCAGTCCTGCCGTGGAGCGCCGGGGCGGTGGCCGCTCTCGGCGCGTGGCTGCTGGTCGGGGGAGTCGGCGGCGTGGTGCTCGCGGCGGGCGCCTTGGTGGCCGTCCCTCGCCTCACCGGACGACTCGAGACCGCCGCGTCGCGTCATCGCCGCGAGGCGCTCGAACGGCAGGCTCCGCTGGTGGCCGACCTGCTGGCGGCGACGCTGGCGGCCGGCGCTCCGATGCGAGCGGCACTCGGGGCCACCGCAGCGGCGATCGGCGATCCGTCGCACGGGGCCTTGCGTCCGGTGCTCACGGCCCTAGACCTGGGCGCGGAGCCGGCCGTGGCGTGGCAGTCGGCCGCCGATGTGGAGGCGCTGCGACCGGTAGCGGCAGCGGTCGTCCGGTCGGCGCAGTCCGGTGCGCCACTGTCGACGGTGCTGGCGCGCATGGCACAGGACATGCGGCGTGACCGTCATGCGGCAGTCGAGGTCGCCGCACGATCGGCTGGCGTGCGAGCGGTCGCCCCGCTGGCAGCCTGTTTCCTGCCGGCCTTCCTGCTGGTGGGTGTGATCCCAGTGGTGGCGTCGCTGGCCGGCGCGCTGCTGTCCTGACCGCAGTCCACAGGGGCGCCTGACGTGGGCAGCTGCCCCCAGCGCACCGGCCGCGCCTGTCCGACCGAGCCGCGCAACAGCACGGTGGGCGCACGACGACATGCGTCGGTGCCGATGGTCGGCACGGCCGCTGAGGCGGCCAGGGAGGGGGACACCATGCGCACGGTGATCGCGCGATTCGTGAAGGAGGAGGAGGGCCTGTCGACGGCCGAGTACGCGGTCGGCACCGTCGCCGCGGCCGGCCTGGGCGGGGTCCTGATCAAGCTGCTCACGAGCCCGGAGGTCCGGGATCTCATCTGGAGCGTGCTGTCGAACGCCTTCAAGGGCCTGTTCGGCTAGGTGCGGACGATGACAGTCCGGTGTGCGCCGGGGATCGGGGTGGGGCGGCCTGCCGCCCCACCCCGCCGGCATCGGCGCTGCTCGACCCGAGTTCGCGGTGAGCGAGGGATGGTGCTGCTGGAGACGGCAGTGGCGATCCCGCTGCTGACGGCGGTCGCCGTCGCCCTGGCGTGGGGCATCGCGCTGGGCGGCACCTCGCTCGCCCTGGCCGACGTCGCGCGCCAGGCGGCCCGAGACGTCGCGCGCGGCGTGCCGGTGTCGGAGGCGCTCGCGTCCGCGCAGGAGGCGGCTCGCGATGCGCAGGTGTGGGTCGAGGATGCCGGCTCCTCGATCGTGGTGGTGGCCGAGCAGGAGGTCGTCGGGCCGGGCCCGATCCTGGACGGCATTCACCTGACGCTCAGCCAGCGCGTCGCAGTTCCGCGGGAGTGGTCATGACGTCGCCGTCGAGCGCGAGCGCCGACGAGCGGGGCGCCGCCGTCGTATGGAGTCTGGCCCTCGTATCGCTGCTCCTGACGGTCGGCCTGGTCACGATGGCGCTCGCGGCACAGGTCGTGGCGCGCCAGCGGGTCGGCCGCCGCTGCCGACGTCGCTGCCCTCGTGGCTGCCCAGGCCCTCGACGATCCGTGCGGGCGCGCCGGTTCCAGCGCGGCCGCTAACGGCGCGTCCCTGACGTCGTGCGGGCAGGACGGACTCGACGTCGTGGTGGAGGTGACGATGCCAGCGCCGGCGGTGGTCGCCCGACTGCTCACGCTGCTGGGCCGCGAGGCCGGCCCGGTCACGGCGTCGGCTCGGGCTGGACCGCCCTAGCGCTCAGCGCGACGTCGAGCAGGGCGATCGCACCGGACTTGTCGAGCGGGTTGTTGCCGTTCCCGCACTTGGGCGACTGGATGCAGGAGGGGCATCCGGACTCGCAGGGGCAGTCGGCGATCGCGGCGCGCGTCGCGGCGAGCCACGTCGAGGCCACGCGGAAGCCGTGCTCGGTGAAGCCGGCACCCCCCGGATACCCGTCGTAGACGAAGACGGTGGGCTGACCGGTGTCCGGGTGCAGCGCCGTCGAGACGCCGCCGAGGTCCCACCGGTCGCAGGTCGCGAAGAGCGGCAGCAGGCCGATCGACGCGTGCTCGGCGGCGTGCGCCGCGCCGGGAATGTCAGCGACGTCGATGCCCGCCGCCACGATCTCGGCCTCCGGAAGCGTCCACCACACCGCGTGCGTGCGCAGCTCCTGCACCGGCAGGTCGAGGGCCTCCTCGCCGAGCGTCTCGCCGGTGAGCCGTCGACGCTGGAACGAGACCACCTGCGAGCTCACGTCGACGAGACCGCGATGCAGCACGCCATCGGCACGATGACTCCTGCGTCTCCACGATGCGGATGTCGCTGATGCTCCGCGCCAGCGTGGAGTAGTCGACCGGCTCCTCGACGACCGTCGCCACGGCATCGTCGAGGTCGAGCATCGTGACCACATGCGTGACGCCCTGGTGCACGTACACCGCACCCCGATGCACCGTGGCCGGGGCAGCGGCCCGGTCGACCGTGCCGAGCAGCCGGCCGGTGCCGTCCTCGACGACTCGGATGGGCACCCCGCCTGAGCCCCGCAGGTCGGTCAGGTCCGAGGCACGCTCGCGCCGAGTCCAGAACCAGCCGCCGGGTCGTCGGCGCAGGAGCCCCTGTGCGACGAGGGTGTCGACCACCGCCCGCGCCGTCGGCCCGAACCAGGTGTCGAGATCGTCCTCGGTGAGCGGCACCTCCGCGGCCGCGGCGCACAGGTGCGGGGCCAGCACGTAGGGGTTGGCGGGGTCGAAGACGCTGGCCTCCACATCGCGCTCGAGCACGATCTCCGGGTGGTGGACGAGGTAGGCGTCCAGCGGATCGTCGCGGGCCACGAAGATGCCGAGGGCGGGGGCGTCGGCGCGCCCGGCCCGGCCGAACTGCTGCCACAGGCTGGCCCGGGTACCCGGCCAGCCGGCGGTGATGACGACGTCGAGCCCGCTGACGTCGATGCCCATCTCGAGTGCACTCGTGGTGGCGAGGGCCCGGATGCGCCCGTCCCGCAGGCGGGCCTCGAGGTCCCGCCGCTCCTCGGGCAGGAACCCGCCGCGGTACGCCGCGACGGATGCGGCCAGCGCCGGGTCGACGTCGGTGAGCAGGTCGCGGGCGACCACCGCGGTGGTCTCGGCCCCGCGCCGACTGCGGATGAAGGCGAGGGTCTGCCGGCCCTCGACGACGCAGTCGGCGATGAGGTCGGCGGTCTCGGCCAGGGCGCTGCGACGAGCCGGGTCACGGCCGTCCGGTGGCGCCTCGAGGACCGGAGGCTCCCAGAAGGCGACCGTGGTGCCGGGCCGTGGGGGAGGCGTCGGCGGTGACGGCGTGGGCGGGGGAGCCGATGAGGCGCTCGGCGGCCTCGGCCGGGTTCGCGATGGTGGCGGAGGCGGCGACGACCACCGGGAACGCTCCGTAGTGGGCGCAGACCCGGCGCAGCCGACGGACGACGGCGGACACGTGCGCGCCCAGCACGCCACGGTAGGCGTGCGCCTCGTCGATCACGATCACGTCGAGCCGGCGCAGGAAGGACCGCCACGCCTCGTGCCCGGGAAGCAGCGAGTGGTGCAGCAGGTCGGGGTTGGTCAGCACCCAGTTGGCGTGCTGGCGCACCCAGGTGCGCTCGTCGGCGGGCGTGTCCCCGTCGTAGGTGGCGGCCCGCAGCCACGTCAGCCCGAGGCCGGCCAGCGAGCGCTGCTGGTCGTTGGCCAGCGCCTTGGTGGGCGAGAGGTACAGCACGGTGGCGCCACGGCCGTCGGGGGCTCGCGTGCCGGCGAGCACGCGCGTCAGCGCCAGCATCCCGAACGCCAGGCTCTTGCCGGACGCCGTTCCGGTGGCGATCGCCACGTGGCGCCCGGCGAACGCGGCGTCGGCCGCCTCCACCTGGTGGGCCCAGGGCGCCTCGATGCCGAGCCCCGCGTACGCGGTCACGACCTCGGGTTCGACCCACGCGGGCCAGGGGACGACCGAGGCGTCCCGTGGGGGAACCTCGTGCACGTGCACGAGCCGGCCATCGCGCCCGAACGCGAGGCGACGCAGCAGGGTGTCGTCGTCCACGCGCATCGCACCATTGTGGGGCGACGGGGTGACGGGCTGTGCGACAGTAGGCCGGTGGACTTCACTGCCGTGACCGCGCAGGTCGGCGAGCGCTTCGTCGTCACGGCTTCGGGCGAGCTGGACGTTCACAGCGCGCCGGTGCTCAGCGCCCAGGTGGATCCGCTGTCGCACGCGTCACGGAGCCGCGATCGTCGTCGACCTCACGGATGTCGGCTTCGTCGACTCGACCGGACTCGGGGTGCTCGTGACGACGCTGAAGCACGTCCGTGAGGCTGAGGGCCGACTCGACGTGGTTGCTGCCACGCCCCGGGTCCTGAAGGTCTTCGCCCTGACGGGCCTCGACGTCGTGATCCCGCTCCATGCGACGCTGGCGGAGGCGCTGGCCTCCTGATCGGGCGTCCGCACGGCCGGCAGCCGCCCCCGCCCGGGCCGTGACCAACCTCACGATCATGTAAGGGCTGTCATCCCGGCCCTTCGTCGGGGTGCCCGACGCCCGTGCGTAGACTCCGCGGGACTGCGGACCCGACGACGTCGGGCGTCCGCGATCGTCAACGTCTCGAGCGGGGTTCGGCTCCGCGCGGACTCACACCGAGGAGACCCATGATCGAGCTGAGCGGCAGCAACCTGACGATTGTCATCGTCGTTGCTGTCATCGCACTCCTGGCCCTGGGCGTCGCGGCCCTCCTGGCGCGCGAGGTCCTGGCCGCCGACGAGGGCACGGAGCGCATGAAGGAGATCGCCGGCGCGGTGCAGGAGGGGGCTGCTGCGTACCTGAACCGGCAGTTCAAGACCCTGTCCGTCTTCGCCGTCATCGTCTTCTTCGTGCTGTTCCTGCTGCCGGCGGAGACGTCGAGCGAGCGGATCGGGCGCTCCATCTTCTTCCTCGTCGGAGCGGTGTTCTCCGGCATCACCGGCTACACCGGAATGTGGCTCGCGGTGCGCGGCAACGTGCGCGTGGCGGCCGCGGCGCGCGACGGTGGCGAGCAGAAGGCCATGAAGATCGCCTTCCGCACCGGTGGCGTGGCCGGCATGTTCACGGTCGGGCTCGGCCTGTTCGGTGCCGCCGTCGTCGTGCTCGTCTACCAGGGCGACGCCCCCAAGGTCCTGGAGGGCTTCGGCTTCGGCGCCGCCCTCCTCGCCATGTTCATGCGAGTCGGCGGTGGCATCTTCACGAAGGCGGCCGACGTCGGCGCTGACCTCGTCGGCAAGGTGGAGCAGGGCATCCCCGAGGACGATCCGCGCAACGCTGCCACGATCGCGGACAACGTCGGCGACAACGTCGGCGACTGCGCCGGCATGGCGGCCGACCTCTTCGAGTCCTACGCCGTCACCCTCGTCGCGGCCCTGATCCTGGGCAAGGCGGCCTTCGGCGAGCTCGGCCTGATCCTGCCGCTGGTGATCCCGGCCATCGGCGTCGTCACCGCGGTGATCGGCATCTTCGCGGTGTCCCCGCGCGCGTCGGACCGCTCCGGCATGTCGGCCATCAACCGCGGCTTCTTCATCTCCGCCGTGATCAGCGCGGTGCTCGTCATCGCCGCAGTGTTCACCTGGGTGCCGGCCACGTGGGACGAGATCCAGTCGATCGGCGGGATCGCCGCCACGCTGACAGTCGACTCGCTCAACCCGCGCGTCTTCGTCATCGGCGCGGTGTTCATCGGCATCGTCCTCGCGGCGGTCATCCAGCAGCTGACGGCCTACTTCACCGAGACCAACCGGCGCCCGGTGGACGACGTCGCCAAGAGCTCGCTCACCGGTCCCGCCACCGTCATCCTCGCCGGCATCTCGCTGGGCCTGGAGTCGGCGGTCTACTCGGCGCTGATCATCGCCACGGCCGTCTACGGGGCCTTCCTCCTCGGCGGTGGCGTCGTGCTGCTGTCGCTGTTCGCGATCGCGCTCGCCGGCACCGGCCTGCTGACCACGGTCGGCGTCATCGTGTCGATGGACACGTTCGGCCCGGTCTCCGACAACGCCCAGGGCATCGCCGAGATGTCCGGCGACGTGCACGGCGAGGGCGCTGCGGTGCTCACGCGGCTCGACGCGGTCGGCAACTCGACCAAGGCCATCACGAAGGGCATCGCCATCGCGACGGCGGTCCTGGCCGCCACCGCCCTGTTCGGCGCCTTCCGCGACGCGGTGCTCGGCGCTGCGGCATCGGCGGGCATCGACATCAGCGGGGGCGTCGACGCGCTCGGGAACAAGATCCAGTACCTGGGCATCCTCGACGTCGCGTCGCCGAGCAACCTCGTCGGCCTGATCATCGGCGGCTCGGTTGTCTTCCTCTTCTCGGGCCTGGCCATCAACGCGGTGTCCCGCGCGGCCGGTGCCGTGATCTTCGAGGTGCGCCGCCAGTTCCGCGAGCACCCCGGGATCATGGAGGGGACCGAGAAGCCGGAGTACGGCAAGGTCGTCGACATCGTCACGAAGGACTCGCTTCGCGAGCTCATCACGCCCGGCCTGCTCGCCGTGCTGACCCCGATCGCCGTGGGCTTCGGCCTGGGCGTCGGGGCCCTCGGCGCCTACCTGGCCGGCACGATCGCGACCGGCGTCCTCATGGCCGTGTTCCTGTCGAACTCCGGTGGGGCCTGGGACAACGCCAAGAAGTTCGTCGAGGACGGCAACTTCGGCGGCAAGGGCTCGGAGGCGCACTCGGCCACCGTCATCGGCGACACCGTCGGCGACCCGTTCAAGGACACCGCCGGCCCGGCCATCAACCCGCTGATCAAGGTCATGAACCTGGTCGCGCTGCTGATCGCGCCGGCCGTGGTGGCCCTGAGCATCGGCGACGACGCCAACACCGGCCTGCGCTGGGCCATCGCGCTCGTGGCCGTGGCCATCGTCGTGGTGGCGGTCGTGGTGTCCAAGCGGCGCCCGATCGCGGTCGGCGAGGAGCAGATCTCCGCGTCGGTCTGAACTGGACCCGGACGTCCGTGACGGGCCGGATCGTCGAGCCTTCGGGCCTGACGGTCCGGCCCGTCGCCAGTCCCTGGATCGACGGTGTCCCGCATGGCGGAACAGTGGCCGGGTCACCGGTCCCCCGTAGGGGGACGCGCCCGGCAGGAGGGGGACGGGGTGCTGTGAAGTTGACAGACCCCGCTGTCATACCGTCAGACTCCGGCCCACGACCGATGAGCGGCGTGGGACGGTGGAGAGGACCGGAGTGACCGACAAGACCCTGGTGATCGTCGAGTCGCCTGCCAAGGCGAAGAAGATCGCCGGCTACCTGGGGCCGGACTACGTCGTCATGGCCTCCGTCGGGCATGTCCGCGACCTGGCGTCGAAGGCCTCCGAGCTCCCCGAGGCGCTACGCAAGAAGCCCTGGGCGAAGCTGGCGGTCGACGTCGACGACCACTTCCAGGCGTACTACGTCGTGCACGAGTCCAAGAAGAAGACCATCGCCGACCTCAAGCGCGCCCTCAAGGACGCCGACGAGCTCCTCCTCGCGACGGACGAGGACCGCGAGGGCGAGGCCATCGCGTGGCACCTGCTCGAGGTGCTGCGCCCGAAGGTCCCGGTGCAGCGGATGGTCTTCAACGAGATCACGCCGGAGGCGATCCGCGAGGCCGTCGCCAACCCCCGCGACCTCGACATGGCGCTCGTCGAGGCCCAGGAGACCCGTCGCATCGTCGACCGGCTGTACGGCTACCCGGTGTCCGAGGTCCTCTGGAAGAAGATCGGCCGCGAGGCCAAGTCGGCCGGCCGCGTCCAGTCGATCGCCGTGCGCATCGTCGTCGACCGGGAGCGCGAGCGCATCGCCTTCCGGGCGGCCGGCTACTGGGACATCGAGGGCGTCTTCGCCCCCGGCACCGACGCGGCCACCTCGTTCGACGCCAAGCTGTCCGCGCTCGGCGGGGTGCGGGTCGCCGGCTCCGGCGACTTCGACCAGCAGGGCGGCCTGAAGAAGGACGCCGTGGTCGTGCTCGACGAGTCCCGGGCCACGTCGCTCGCCGACGCCCTCGCCGGTGCGGCGTTCACCGTCCGCTCCGTCGTCGAGAAGCCGGGCCAGCGCCAGCCGAAGGCGCCGTTCATCACGTCGACGCTGCAGCAGGAGGCCTCGAACCGCCTGCGGTGGGGCAGCCAGCGCACGATGCGGGTGGCGCAGTCGCTGTACGAGAACGGCTACATCACCTACATGCGCACGGACTCGGTGCACCTGTCCGAGCAGGCGATCTCAGCGGCCCGGTCCCAGGCCCGCGAGCTCTACGGCGCGGAGTACGTGTCCGACAAGCCCCGCACCTACAGCAGCAAGGTGAAGAACGCCCAGGAGGCGCACGAGGCCATCCGGCCCGCCGGCGATGTCTTCCGCACGCCGGGTGAGGTGACCTCCGAGCTCAACGCCGACGAGTTCGCGCTGTACGACCTGGTCTGGAAGCGCACGGTCGCGTCCCAGATGGCGAACGCGCAGGTGGCCACGACGACCGTGAAGCTGGGCGCGATCACCGCCGACGGCACGGACGCCGAGTTCACCGCGTCCGGCACCGTCACGGTCTTCCCCGGCTTCTACGCGGCGCTGAAGGACGTCACCGAGGACTCCGACGACGAGAACCGCGAGCGCGAGCTGCCCCGCCTGGGCGAGGGCGACGCCGTCTCGGCGCAGCGCCTCGACCCGCAGGGGCACAGCACCTCCCCGCCGGCGCGGTACACGGAGGCGAAGCTCGTCGCGAAGCTGGAGGAGCTCGGCATCGGCCGACCGTCCACGTACGCGTCGATCATGTCGACGATCGTCGATCGCGGGTACGTCTGGAAGAAGGGCTCGGCACTGGTCCCGTCCTTCACCGCGTTCTCGGTCGTGCGCCTGCTCGAGGAGCACTTCACCGCGCTCATCGACTACCAGTTCACCGCGAACATGGAGAACGTCCTCGACCTCGTCGCCACCGGCGAGACCGATCGCGTCGCCCAGCTCGAGGCGTTCTGGCGCGGCGGGCACAGCGTCAGCGGCGACTTCCCCGGCGTGAAGCCCCTGACCGAGGACCTCGGGGCCATCGACGCCCGTGGCATCGCCACCTTCCCGATCGCCGGCACCGACGCGGTGCTGCGCGTGGGCCGGTACGGCGCCTACGTCGAGCGCGGTGAGGAGGAGCGCGCCAACGTCCCCATCGACCTGGCGCCTGACGAGCTCACCGCCGAGAAGGCCGAGCAACTGCTCGCCGAGCCGTCCGGCGACCGCGAGCTGGGGGTCGACCCGGACTCGGGCCTGACCATCGTCGCGAAGTCGGGCCGCTACGGCCCCTACGTCAGCGAGATCCTGCCCGAGGGTGCGCCGAAGAGCGCGAAGCCGCGCACCGCGTCGCTGCTCGCGAGCATGACGCTGTCGACCGTGACGCTCGAGGACGCCCTGCGCCTGCTGAGCCTGCCCCGGGTCGTGGGCACCGACCCGTCCGACGGCGTCGAGATCCTCGCCCAGAACGGCCGCTACGGCGCGTACCTCACCAAGGACAAGGACTCCCGATCGCTCGCCAGCGAGGAGGAGATCTTCACCGTCACCCTCGAGCAGGCCCTCGCACTCTTCGCCCAGCCCAAGCAGCGCGGGCGCGGGGCGGCGAAGCCACCGCTGCGCGAGGTCGGCGCCGACCCCACGACCGGCCTGCCGATGGTCATCAAGGACGGCCGCTTCGGCCCGTACGTCACCGACGGCACCACCAACGCGTCGCTGCGCACGGCCGACGACCCGGCCACCATCTCGGTCGAGCGCGCCAGCGACCTGCTGTCGGAGCGCCGGGCGAAGGAGGCCCTCGAGGGCCCGAGCCCGAAGCGCACGACGAAGCGCGTGGTCAAGAAGTCGGCGGCGAAGAAGACCACCGCGAAGAAGACCGCCGCCCGCAAGCCCGCGGCGAAGAAGACGGCCGCAGCCGGGTCGCGGTGACCGCGCCCGACGCCCCCGGGTACTTCGTCGCCTTCGAGGGCGGCGAGGGCGCCGGCAAGTCGACGCAGGAGGGTCGCCTGGCGGCGGCGCTCGTCGAGCGGGGCTTCGCCGTGGTCCGCACCCGCGAGCCGGGCGGCACTCCCGCGGCAGAGCACATCCGCCACGTCGTGCTGAGCCCGGAGTTCGAGGGTCTCGATCCGCGCGCGGAGGCGCTGCTCTTCGCGGCGGCTCGAGGCGAGCACGTCGCTCGCGTCATCCGTCCGGCGCTGGAGCGCGGCGAGGTCGTGATCTGCGACCGCTACATCGACTCGTCGGTCGCGTACCAGGGGTACGGCCGCGACCTCGGACCGCGTCGCATCCGCGACCTGAGCCTGTGGGCGACCGGCGACCTCCTGCCGGACCTGACCGTCGTCCTCGACGTCGATCCGGAGCTCGGGCTGTCGCGCTTCGAGCAGCGGGACCGGCTCGAGGCCGAGTCCCTCGAGTACCACCGCGCCGTCCGCGCGGCCTTCCTCGCCCTGGCCGAGGCCGAGCCGCAGCGATATCTGGTCGTCGACGCCCGGGCCGACGTCGACGCGATCGAGGCCACGATCCTCGCCCGCGTGCTCGACGGACTGGCGCGCCGATGACCGCGCCGATCTGGGACAGGCTGATCGGCCAGCCGGGCGTGGTGCAGGAGCTGGCCCGCGCTGTCGACGATGCCGAGCACATCCGCCGGGGCGAGCCCGGACCCGGGATGACGCACGCGTGGCTCGTCACGGGCCCGCCGGGATCGGGTCGCTCGACGGCGGCCACCTGCTTCGCTGCCGCACTCGTGTGCCCCGAGGACGGATGCGGAGTGTGCGACGCCTGCCGCACGGCTCCGCTGGGCGGACACTCCGACGTCGACGTCGTCACGACTGACACGCTCAGCTACAAGACCGAGGAGGCCCGCGACCTCGTGGTGCGTGCCTCCATGTCTCCGATCCGCAGCCCGTGGCACGTGATCGTGATGGAGGACGCCGACCGCCTGACCGACCAGGCCGTCAACGTCCTGCTCAAGTCGCTCGAGGAGCCGCCGCCGCACACCGTGTGGATCCTGTGCGCACCGAGCGTCGAGGACGTCCTGCCCACGATCGTGTCCCGTACCCGGCTCGTGCCGCTGCGGACGCCGTCCGACGCAGGACGTCGCCGAGCTCCTGGTCGACCACTACGGGGTCGACCTCGCCATGGCCTCGTTCGCTGCGCGCGCGTCGCAGGGGCACATCGGCCGCGCGCGCGCCCTGGCGCGCGACGAGCACGCCCGGCTTGCGCCGCCAGGAGGTGCTGCGCATCCCGTTCGGGCTGCAGGACGTCGCGACGTGCTTCGCCGCCGCCGCGAACCTGCTGGGTGCCGCCACCGAGGACGCGTCGTCCATCACCGATCCGATCGACGAGGCCGAGCGCGCCAACCTGCTCGCGGAGTACGGCGACGGGGCCAGCGGCATCACGCAGGCGCGCATGAAGCGACTGATGTCATCGGCCACCAAGGAGCTCGACAAGCGGCAGAAGACGCGTCGCACGCGCACGTCCGCGACCAGGTCGACCGTGCGCTGGTCGACCTCATCGGGCTGTACCGCGACGTGCTGGTCGTGCAGCTCGACAGCGACGTGCCGCTCATCAACGAGGAGATGCGGCCGCAGCTGTCCCAGCTCGCGGCGCGCAGCGTGCCCAACGACACCGGACGCCGCATGCAGGCGCTCGCCTACTGCCGCCAGCAGATCGAGGCGAACGTCACGCCGCAGCTGGCGCTCGAGTCGGTGATGGTCGAGCTCAAGGACCCGTGGATCCGGGTGGCATGAGCCTCGAGCGCGTGCCGGCGGGGGAGTACTCGGCGTGGCTCGAGGGCATGCAGGCGGCCCTGCGCGGGGAGGCCGACTCCGATGTGCCGTGCGGCACGTGCACGGCGTGCTGCACGTCGTCGCAGTTCGTCCACATCGAGCCGGACGAGACGCGAGGCGCTCGCCGTGATCCCGCCGGAGCTGCTGTTCGCGGCTCCGGGGCAGCCGGCGGGGCACGTGCTGATGGGCTACGACCAGGACGGCCACTGCCCGATGTTCGTCGACGGCGGCTGCAGCATCTACGAGCACCGGCCCCGCACCTGCCGCGTCTACGACTGCCGGCTGTTCGCGGCGCTGGGCCGCGCGAACGACGCGACCCCGATGATCGCCGCGCGCATCCGGGCGTGGGAGTTCACCTACGCGGACGACGCGGTCCGTGCCCGGGCCGAGTCGATCCGCGCCGCCGGCACCCTGCCGACCGACTGACGCCAACCCTCGTTGAGTGGTCGACGGCGGCCCGCTCGCGGCTGCCGAGATGGGCCGGGAGCGCCCACTCAACAGAGGGGAGGGCTAGACGGTGACGAGCTCCTCGGCGGCGGGAGCCGACGTCCGGATGAGGTAGTCGAACGCCGACAGCCCGGCGGTGGCGCCGGCGCCCATCGAGATGACGATCTGCTTGAACGGCACCGTCGTGCACGTCGCCGGCGGCGAACACGCCGCGCAGCGAGGTGCGGCCGTGGTCGTCGATGACGATCTCGCCGCGCGGTGACAGCTCGAGCGTGCCGGTGAGCCACTCGGTGTTGGGGAGCAGGCCGATCTGCACGAAGATGCCGTCGAGCTCGACGCGGTGCTCGTCGCCCGTGGCCCGGTCGTCGTACGACGAGGCCGGTGACCTTGCTGCCGTCGCCGAGCACCTCGGTGGTGAGCGCGCTGACGATGATGTCGACGTTGGGCAGGCTGCGCAGCTTGCGCTGGAGCACGTCGTCGGCGCGCAGCTGCGTCGTCGAACTCGATGAGCGTCACGTGCCCGACGATGCCGGCGAGGTCGATCGCCGCCTCGACGCCGGAGTTGCCGCCGCCGATGACGGCGACGCGCTTGCCCTTGAACAGCGGACCGTCGCAGTGCGGGCAGTAGGTGACGCCCTTGTTGCGGTACTCGGACTCACCGGGGACGTTCATGTTGCGCCAGCGCGCACCGGTCGCGAGGACGACGGTCCGCGCGTGCAGCGCCGAGCCGTTGTCGAGCTCGACCGTGACGAGGCCGTCCTCGCCGGCCGGGACGAGACGCTTGGCCTGCTGCAGGGTCATCACGTCGACGCCGTACTCGAGGACGTGCTGCTCGAGCGCGGTGGCCAGCTCGCGGGCCCTCGGTGTACGGCACGGAGATGAAGTTCTCGATCGCCATGGTGTCGAGCACCTGGCCGCCGAAGCGCTCGGCGGCGACGCCGGTGCGGATGCCCTTGCGTGCCGCGTAGACGGCGGCCGCCGCGCCGGCCGGACCGCCGCCGACGACGAGGACGTCGAACGGGCTCCTTCTCGGCGATGGCGCGCGGCCTGCCGCGCCACGGCGCCGGTGTCGAGCTTCGCGACGATCTGCTCGAGGCTCATGCGGCCGGAGTCGAACAGCTCGCCGTTGAGGTACACGGTCGGGACGGCGAGGATCTGCTTCGCCTCGATCTCGTCCTGGAACAGGGCACCGTCGATCGCGGTGTGCGTGATGCGCGGGTTGATGATGCTCATCGCGTTCAGGGCCTGCACGACGTCCGGGCAGTTCTGGCAGGTGAGCGACATGTACGTCTCGAAGTGGTACTCGCCGTCGAGGCCCTGGACCTGCTCGATGACCTCCGGGGCGGCCTTCGACGGGGTGGCCGCCGACCTGCAGCAGCGCGAGGACGTACGAGGTGAACTCGTGGCCCATGGGGAGGCCGGCGAAGGCACGGAGACGTCGGTGCCGAGCGCGGGTGACCGCGAAGGACGGACGGCGCGCGGCTGTCGTCCGCCGCGGCGCACGGTGATCTTGTCGGACAGGGCCGCGGTGTCCTCGAGCAGGTCGAGCGAGCTCGGCGGACTTGGGCGTGTCGTCGAGGGACGCGACGAGCTCGATCGGCTCGACGACGCTTGTCGAGGTAGCGACTTCAGCTGGGTGGTGGTGGCGGCATCGAGCACGGCTGGTCTCCGGGGTTCGACGGTTCGCGGTAGTCGGGTAGCGGTGGGGTGCGTCCGGCACGAGCGCGCGGGCGTCAGCGGCGGGCGGCACGGGGGCCCGGTGCGATCCGGGCCCCCGTCGCCACGAGGGTGGAGCGTCAGATCTTGCCCGAGAGGTCGAACGACGGGACCAGGGTGGCCTCGCCCTCTTCCCACTTGGCCGGGCAGACCTCGTTCGGGTGGCTGCGCACGTACTGCGCGGCCTTGACCTTGCGCAGGAGCTCGCTGGCGTTGCGGCCCACGCCCTCGGGCGTGATCTCCATGTACTGGATGACGCCGTCGGGATCGACGAGGAAGGTGCCGCGGTCGGCCAGGCCCTCGCCCGTCGCGCATGACGTCGAAGTTGCGGGTGATCTGGCCGGCCGGGTCGCCGATCATGTAGTACTCGATCTTGCCGACCGTGTCCGAGCTGCCGTGCCACGCCTTGTGCACGTGGTGGGTGTCCGTCGAGACGCTGATAGATCTCGACGCCGAGCCGCTGGAACTCGGGGTACAGGTCGGCCATGTCGCCGAGCTCGGTCGGGCAGACGAAGGTGAAGTCGGCCGGGTAGAAGAACACGATCGACCACTTGCCGCGCAGGTCGGCGTCGGTGACGTCGACGAAGTCGTGGCCGTAGTAGGCCTTCGCTGCGAACGGCAGGATCTCGGTGTTGATGAGTGCCATGTGAGTGCATCCTCGTGGTGTGTGTGGTGGGTGTGACAACGGCAACGCTAGGGAGCCGGGATTCATAACGCAAATCAAACGGCCTGCTAGAATCCATAGGTAGAACCTATCCATGCCCCCTCGTGCCCGGGAGTCGCGATGCGATCCACCCCAACGGTGGCCCAACTGCGAGCGTTTGTCGCGGTGGCCGACTTCCAGCACTTCGGCGATGCGGCCGCGTCGCTCGGCGTCTCGCAGCCGACCCTGAGCCAGTCGCTCGCCGACGATGGAGACCAAGCTCGGCGTGCACCTGATCGAGCGCAACCCGCGCCGCGTCCTCGTCACCGCCGACGGGCAGCGGCTCCTGCCGCTCGCGCGGCAGGCGGTCGCCGACGTCGACGCGTTCCGGGCGGCGGCGCTGCCGGACACCTGGCTCAGCGGCCCGCTGCACCTCGGCGTCATCCCCACGATCGCGCCCTACCTGCTGCCCGCGCTCCTGCCGGCCGTGCACGCCGAGGCACCCGACCTGTCGCTCCATGTCCACGAGGACCAGACGGACCGCCTGCTCGACGCGCTCGCCGTCGGCAGCGTCGACGTCGCCGTCCTCGCGCTGCCGCTGCAACGACACGCGGGTCACGGCCGAGGCGCTGTACGACGAGGACTTCGTGCTCGCGGTGCCGGCCGACCATCCCTGGGCGGGCTCCGCCGACATCCAGCCCGCGCAGCTCGACGACGCAGGACCTGCTGTTCCTCGAGGAGGGCCACTGCCTGCGCGACCAGGCGCTGGCCGTGTGCCTGTCGTCGGGCGTCGCGCACGCCGGCGAGGCGCAACGCTCGCGCCGCCTCGCTGTCGACGATCGTGCAGCTCGTGTCGGCCGGCCTGGGCATGACGTTCCTGCCCGACAGCGCCGTCAAGGTCGAGACCCGCGGCGCGCATCTGGGCGTCGCGCGGTTCGCCGACCCCGCACCGGGCCGCCGGGTCGTGCTCGCGCACCGCAAGTCGTCGCACGCGCAGCGAGGAGTTCGAGGACCTCGCGGAGATCATGCGCCGGGCGGTGTCCGACGGAGCTGCCGTCGGTGCGCCGCGTGACCGGTAGCGCCGCGCGTCGCGGGCTACAGGTCGGAGGCGCGCTGCAGGCCGTGCGCGTAGGCCACCATCGCGTCGACCGCGGGGGACGAGGATGTCCGACGTGCTGCGGGTCGCGTCCGGCGCCGCGAGCAGCCGGGCCGCTGCGCTGAGCAGCTCGTCGTAGGTCGCGCACCCGTCGGACAGCCGGGCCCGCACGAGGTCGGCGGACGTGGCGGCCGAGGCCGCCGCCGACGTGCCGGGCAGCTCGCGCTGCAGCTGGTCGAGCACGACGAGCCGTTCGGCCAGGGCGGTCAGCGGACCGGCCGCCTCGTTGTCGGCGCGCCGGAGCTCGTCGCCCGAGCCGGGGTAGAGGCGCTCGAGTGACGGCGCCATGTTCATGATCTGCACGCGGACCGACGTGAAGCGGGCGATCTCGGCCGAGCCGACCGCCCCGCGCGGGATGGCCGGCGGCGGCCCGACGAGGGCGAGCTGACGGGGCTCGGGCCCGACGGAACGCAGCTTGACGCCGCGCCCGCACCGAGACGAGCAGGCCCGACGCCGGCGGCGCCGAACCACAGCCAGAGGGAACTCGGTGCCCCCCCGACTGCGTCTATGAGTCCGATGGAGCCTCCCACGCCTGCGACGACGGCGCCCCCGGTGACCTCTGACTTCAGCCGGTTCACCCGCAGGCGGTATCGCGACACGTCGCGCTGGTTGGCGGCCACGGCCTTGCGGTGCTCCAGGGCCAGCGCCTTGCTCGACACCTTGGGGCCGCGCCCGGTGACGGCGAGGAACGAATCGACGAGATCCAGGCCGCGCGTCACGCGCTGCTCGATGAGCGCCGCCAGCTCGGCGGGGTCGCGGCGGCTCCGGGTCACCGTATTACGGTACGACGCATGAGGCCGAGACGTCCGATCGCCATCCTGCTCGGCTCCGCGCTGGCCCTGTCGGGCTGCGGACTCGTCGGCGGTCCGGAGGCCGTCGCCCCGACCCCGCCGCCCAGCGCGGCGTCGACGAGCCCCTTCGGCGGGACCGTCCTCCGCGTCGCCCGGACGCCTCGTCGGGCACCGGACCTGGCCCGCTTCTACGAGCAGAAGATCGACTGGAAGAACTGCGGCGTCGGCCGACTGCGCCACCATCCAGGCTCCGCTCGACTACGCGGACCCGGACGGCCCGACCATCGACCTGGCCATCACCCGGGTGAAGGCGACCGGGGACAAGATCGGCTCGCTGTTCGTCAACCCGGGCGGTCCCGGGGGCAGCGCGGTCGACTACGCGAAGGCGGCGGACGGTGATCGTCGGATCCGTCGATCCGCGAGTACTACGACGTCGTCGGGCTCGACCCGCGAGGCGTCGCGGGCAGCACGCCGGTGGAGTGCCTCACCGATCAGGAGATCGACGAACTCGGTGCCGCCGACGGCACGCCGGACTCGCCCGCGGAGGAGGAGCAGATCGCGATCGACTCGACGCTGCCCGGGCGAGGGCTGCGCCGAGGACGCCTCGCCGGTCTTCGCGCATGTGGGAACGGTCGACGCGGCGCGCGATCTGGACCTCGCCCGCGCCCTCGTCAAGGACGAGACGCTGACCTACCTGGGCAAGTCCTACGGCACCATGCTGGGCGCGACGTATGCCGAGCTGTTCCCCGAGCGCGTGGGCCGCATGGTGCTCGACGGCGTGCTGCCGGCGAGCCTCGACCTCGTCGAGGTCACGAAGGGTCAGGCGGATGCCTTCGAGGTCGCGATCCGCGACTTCGCCGGCGTACTGCCTCGAGCAGTCGGACTGCCCGCTGACCGGCAGCGTCGACGACGCGGTGGCGCAGGTGCAGGAGTTCCTCCAGGGCCTCGACGCGAATCCGCTCGCGGGCGGCGACCGTCCCCTGAACGAGCCGCTCGCGGCCTACGCGATCCTGTCGAACCTGTACTTCCCGTCGTACGACTACCCGCGCGTGCTCGACGCCCTCCGGGCGGCGATGGACGAGGGCAACCCGAAGCCGATGCTGGCGATCCTGGACGCCCGCATCAGCCGCGGGCCGGACGGCCGCTACCTCGACAACTCCACCGACGCGTTCTACGCGCGTGACCTGCCTCGACCGTCCGTTCACCGGGACCGTCGACGACGTGCGGGCCCTCGCCGAGGAGTGGAAGGCGACCGCGCCGACGTTCGGCCCGTCGCTCGCGTGGGGGCTGCTGCCGTGCAAGGACTGGCCGGCGACGGCCGAGACCGTCACGCAGACGGTGGCGGCGGGCTCGAACCCGATCCTCGTCGTCTCGACGCGAAAGGACCCGGCGACGCCCTATGCGTGGGGCGAGCTGCTGGCCGACGAGCTCGAGAACGCGCGCCTGGTCACCTACGAGGGGGTGGGCCACACCGCATACGGCGAGGGGTCCGGCTGCGTCAACGACGCGGTCAACGCCTACCTGCTGAAGGGCACGCTCCCGCAGGACGGACTGGTCTGCTCGTGACCCGTCGGGCTGCGCCGACAGCGAAACGAGGCATGACCGAGTTGTCCGTTTAGGGGAGCCTTCGCTAAGTTCGCGACCATGTCTGCCACGTCTGCTGAGCCCACCTCCACCGCCGTCGCCCCCGATCCGCGTCGCTGGAAGGCGCTGATGGTCATCGCGATCGCGCAGCTGATGGTCGTGCTCGACGCCTCGATCGTGAACATCGCCCTGCCCTCGATGCAGGCCGACCTGGGCATCAGCGACGCCGATCGCCAGTGGGTCATCACCGCCTACACGCTGGCCTTCGGCGGACTGCTCCTCCTCGGCGGGCGCATCGCCGACTTCCAGGGTCGCAAGCGCATGTTCATCGTCGGCCTGATCGGCTTCGCCTTCGCCTCCTTCCTCGGCGGCATCTCGCAGACCTCGGGCACGCTGTTCGCGGCCCGCGCGCTGCAGGGCGCCTTCGCCGCCCTCCTGGCCCCCGCGGCCCTGTCGCTCATCAGCGTCACGTTCACCGAGTCGAAGGAGCGGGCGAAGGCCTTCGGCGTCTTCGGCGCGATCTCCGGCGGCGGCGCCGCGATCGGACTCGTGGCCGGCGGCATCCTCACCGAGTTCGCGTCGTGGCACTGGACCCTGCTCGTGAACGTGCCGATCGCGATCCTCGCGGTGTTCCTCGCCATCCCGTACATCCGCGAGTCGCGGGCGACCGGCGACACCAAGTACGACATCCCCGGCGCGATCTTCGCCACGGCCGGACTGCTCTCCCTTGTCTACGGCATCACGCAGGCGAACACCGAGGGCTGGAACGGCACGACGACGTTGTCCTTCATGGGACTGGGCATCTTGCTGCTGGCGATCTTCATCCTGATCGAGGCGCGCACCAGCCACCCGCTCCTGCCGCTGCGCATCGTGTCCAACCGCAACCGCGGTGGCGCCTACCTCGCGTCGTTCTTCGTCGGCGTCGGGCTGTTCGCCATGTTCTTGTTCCTCACGTACTTCTTCCAGGCGGTGCTGGGGTACACGCCGCTGCAGTCGGGCCTGCTGTTCCTGCCCTTCTCTGCGGGCGTGATCCTGAGTGCTGGGCTGGCCAGCCAGCTGCTGCCCCGCTTCGGGCCGCGCTGGGTGACGGCTAGCGGATTCGTGCTCGCGATCATCGGCATGCTGCTGCTCACGCGCATGACGGCGACGAGCGCGTACGTCACGGACATCCTGCCCTCGCTGATCATCGTCAGCGTCGGGATGGGCTTGATCTTCGTGCCGCTGTCCGCCACGGCGCTGTTCGCGGTGGGCAACCACGATGCGGGTGTCGCCTCGGCGGTGCTCAATACGAGCCAGCAGATCGGCGGCTCGATCGGCATCGCCTTCCTCAACACGGTCGCCGCGTCCGCCACCACTGCGTTCATCGTCGCCAACGACCTGCAGGGCCCGACACCGGATGCCCTCGTGGCCGGGTTCACGCGCGGCTTCGCCTATGGCGCGGCGATCCTCGCAGTCGCTGGAGTCATCTGGGTCGTTCTTGTCAACATGTCGAAGGCCGACATGGCGGCGAACGACTCACCGAGCGCGCACGTCGGCTAGGCGCCCGCGCCCGACTCAGGCGAGGGCGGCCGCCGCGTAGGCATCGATCTCGGCGCGGATGCGCGCCTTGGTCGCGGGCGGGGCGAACGACGCGTCCAGCGCGACGCGGGAGATCTCGGCCAGGGCTGGCGCATCGAGGCCGAACACCTCGTGGCCGATGCGGTACTCGCGGTTCAGGTCCGTGTTGAACATGCCCGGGTCGTCGGTGTTGAGGGTGACGGGCACGCCGGCCGCGCGCAGCACCGGGAACGGGTGGTCCTCCAGCCGGGCGACGGCGCCGGTGCAGATGTTCGACGTCGGGCAGATCTCCAGCGTGATTCCGACGGTCGGCCAGCTGCGCCATGAGGCGGGGGTCCGCGGCCGCACCGATGCCGTGGCCGACGCGCACGGCGTGCAGGTCGTCGATCGCCTCGCGGACGCTCTCGGGTCCGCTCGTCTCACCGGCGTGCGGCACGCTGGCCAGGCCGAGCGCCGCGGCGCGGCGGAAGGCGTCGACGTACGCGGTGCGGGGCTCGACCCCGGTCTCCGGTCCGCCCAGGCCGAAGCCCACGCTGTGCTCCGGCATGAACTGCTCGGCCCAGGCCACGGTGCGCTCGCCGGCGGCAACGCCGTCGAGGCCGTTGATGTCGTAGATGAAGCCGAGCTCGACGCCACGGTGCAATGCCACGTCGGCCCGTGCGGTGGCGAGCGCGTCGGCGAGCGCGTCGGGGGCGATGCCCTGCTGCAGATGGCTGTCGACGGTGACGGTGACCTCGGCGTAGCGCACGTTCACCAGCGCGAGATCGCGCCCGAGGCCGCGCAGCAGCGTCGCCACGTCGTCAGCGGTGCGCACCAGCCTGTTCACGGCCAGGTACACCCGGATGAATGCCGCGAAATCGGTGAAGGTGTAGAACTCCCGCATCGTCGCCTCGTCGGTGGGCAGCCCCGCATCGGGGTAGCGATGCGACAGCTCGAGGATCGTCTCCACCGAGGCCGCGCCCTGCAGGTGCACGTGCAGTTCGGCCTTGGGCAGTCCGGCGATGAAGCCGGCGATGTCGACGGGCATGCGGTGAGGCTAGCCGCCTAGCGGATGCGGTAGGTGCGGGTCGTGCTGAACGGCGCCCACTGCCCGGGGATTCCCGGCGCGGTCGCGCGGACGCGGCAGAGCCCACGCTTCTTGAGCTTCAGTGTGTAGAACTTCGCGGTCTGGACGACCGCGCAGCGCTTGGCACCCTTCGTCACGCGCCAGCGGATCGGCTGGTTGACGGACGTCGTCGCGGAGAGCCGGCCCAGGCGCAGCGTGCGACCCTTCGCGTACGTGCCGGATGGCGGCGCCTTGATGACCGCGGTCTGCGTGCCCAGGCCCGTGCCGATCGTGTACTTCTGGCTCGCGGGGGCGTAGCCGTTGCCGCCCTTGGTGCTCGCAGTCAGCACGCAGTTGCCGCCCACCCCACGGACCGTCAGCGTGTTGCCGGCCAGCGCGCATGGCCCCACGAGCGACAGCTGGACGGCCAGCTTCGACGCGCTCGAGACGCTCAGCGGCACGACGGTGCCGTTGGCGAGGACGACGGGAGTGCCGGGGGACCAGGCGGCCGCCCCCTGCGGTCCCACGGTGATGGTGTCCTGCTTGAGGGCCGCGCCGACCTGCACCCGCGCCGTGCCCGTGCTCCCGGCGACGCCCGCACCCCCGGCGAACTTCGCCGTGAGGGTCACGGTGCCGGTCGTCGTCGGCTTCCAGGAGTACGAGGCTGAGCCACCGGAGAGCTTGCTCGTGCCCAGCTTCGTGTTGTTGGCGTAGAAGTCGACGGTCCCGGTGGTGCTGGACGGGACGATCTTGGCCGTGAGCGGAACCGTGGCTCCCACCGTCGTGCTCGGGGGTGCAGTGAGCGTGAGCGTGGTCGCCGTCGTGGAGACCTTGATCGACGCGTTGCCGGACTTGGATGCGTTCGCGTTGCCGTCCCCGGCGTACGAGGCGTTGAGCGTGATCGTCCCGGACGAAGCCGGCGTCGTGTAGGTCAAGGTGGCCTTGCCGTCGCCGCCCAGGTTCGCGGAACCGAGGACGACGCCAGCGGTGGTCGTGAAGGTCACCTTGCCCGTCGGCACATACGTGCCGGACTTGCTCTTCACCGTGGCCTGCAACGCGACCTTCGCGGCGGCTGCCGCGGTGCCGGGGACGCTGACGGTGGTGACGGTGTCGACGGAGTCGATCTGCACGGTCAGCCGGTCGAGGGCCTGCCCGCCTGCGTCGGCGAGGAAGGTGGCCTCGATGGTGACCGGCCCTGATGCAGCGGGCGTCCACTGGATCTGCGCAGTGGAGCCGGACGATCCGCCGACCGCCTGGGCGCCGATCTGCACGTCGTCGGCCGTGAAGGTGACCTTGCCCGTCGGCGCTCCGAGCTCGTCGGAGCCCACCACGGCCTTGACGCTCTGGGACACGCCGACCTTGCCGTTGGCGACCGTGAGGTCGACCGTGAAGGTCACCGCCGAGGCGGGCGAGGCCAGGGGGAGGAGTGCCCCCCACACAGCCGCGACGATCACGGCGACGAGGGCGATCCGGGTGGTGGTCGGGCGGCTGGCCTGCGGCATCGGACGGGCTCCCTTGCTGGTGGGCGGCTCCGTTCTAGTGAACCATCCGGCCAGCGGCGAAACCACGCCCCGCCATCCTTTCGGCCGCTGACACCGCGTCGGGACGGCAGAAGCACCCCGGGAGGAGGGACCGCGGCGGCCCCATGGCCGGTCATGGCGCCTCCGGGGCACCTTGTAGCATTGGCAGGCTTCCGGCGAAGGCCGCTCAGGAACCACGCGGGAAGCGCGCCGCCTTAGCTCAGTGGTAGAGCAACGCACTCGTAATGCGTAGGTCCGGGGTTCAAATCCCCGAGGCGGCTCCACGTGGAAAGTTGTTGCAGTGCAGCATATTTGACGGTTTCGGGATGTCTCAGTACCAGGTCCGATTCGTCTCCTTTGTGTCGTCCTCGCCCTTTTTGCGAAGGCAATCGCAGGGCTTGGGTAGCAGCGACTTCGCCCGCGAGATTCAGGAGGCGTACAGGTCGGTAGACAGGTAGCGGAAGCCGGAGTCGCAGAGAATCGTGGCGACGGTCGCTTCGGGACCGAGTCGCTCGGCCACGCGGAGGGCGGCGACCACGTTGGCTCCGGATGAGGTGCCGGCGAACAGGCCTTCCTCCCTAGCGAGGCGTCGGGACATCGCCATGGCGTCGTTCGACGTGACCTTCTCTATGTCGCTGACCTCGTCGCGCTCCCACAGGGGCGGGACGAAGCCGATCCCGATCCCCTCGATGTGGTGGGAACCGGTCGGACCGCCGGACAGCACTGCCGACTCGGCAGGCTCCACGGCTGTCACCTGGATCTCCGGGTTGTGCGCTCGGAGGACCCGACCGACGGCGTGTATCGAGTGGGCAGTGCCGACGGAATGCACAAACGCATCGAGACGTCCGCGGGTCTGCTCCCAGACCTCCTCACCCATGGGCAGGTATCCCGTGGCCCCGGGCCGGTTGTTGAGCTGGTCGCACCACCAGTGACCGGGCTGGTCGGCGACCTCGGCCGCTCGGGCGATGAGGGACTTGATGAGGGCCTCGGTGATGCGTCCCTCATCGCTGGGGATGTCCTCGACCGTGGCGCCGTAGGCCTTCATAGTGCGGCGCTTCTCGTCGCTGAATGCGTCCGAGAAGACGATGTGCAGTCCGTAGCCGAGGGCGGCGCAGACGAACGCGAGCGAGATCCCGGTCGTGCCGGCGGTGTATTCGACGACGGTGTCACCGGGCTTGAGCGCCCCGGACTGCTGCGCGCCGGTGATGGCTGCGTAGGCCATCCGATCCTTCATGCTTCCGGTGGGATTGGCCCACTCCAGCTTCACGACGACCCGCGCGGATCCGTCCGGAACGATCCGCGTCAACTCGACCAGCGGCGTGTTGCCGATGGCTGCCAGTGCACCCGTGAGCGGTCGACGGTCGTCGTGGGTCACGTGCTCGAGGCTAGGCCGGTGGTGGCTCGCCCGCAATGGGCAGGACTGTTGGGCGCCCCTGCGTCATGTGTCATCGAGGTGGCCCCTCCGCGACGCGAGCTTCACGACACCGGTGATGAGCAGGGCGGTGCCCGATCTCGCCGGTGCAGCGGTCGATGATGGTGACGTCGAGGTCGTGGACGAGCACGCGGACGTGGGTGCGAGCGTGCTCGATGCCGAGGCAGATGTGGTGCAGGCGTCCGCCGCCGGTCGGATGCTGGCGGCGCTTCCAAGGACACTCCGAGAACCTTGGAGAACACCGGCCAGCACCCGCGGCGCAACCTCGGACCCAGGACTTCAATCCAGTTGACGCTTGCGATCACTCCACCAAGTGATGCGGGTGCTGGCGCGCGTGTGTAACGCCTGGGACGGTGGCGAGACTGAACCATGAAGGCGTGGCCCCGTCGGGGCAGGATGCGCGAAACCGATCGATGGAAGTGGTCTCCGGTGACGAACGACCTCAATGGGATGGCCCCGGGCGACATGCCTGGTGGAGGCAATCGGATGAGCGTGGGCAGGCGGGCGGTGCTGGCTTTCGTGGCGGTCTTCGTGGCGAACGGGCTGTTTGGCGGCGACAGGAGGACGCCTGGAGCCCTTCTCATTGGTGGCGTGGCGGTCGTGATCCTTCTAGTTGCGTCGACTCGGTGGATCCGCGGTCGCCGGACTTGATCACGATGGCAGCGTTTGGCGCGAGGGGCTCGTGGGGCTGTTGGGATCCAGCGAGGGAGCCGGAGTGTCCGGATGACAGCGACGGACGTCCGGAACCGGAGGTCACGAGATGACCGATGACGAGATGGTGGATCGTGAGCTCCTGCTGATCTGCGGGAGCCTGCGGGCGGCGTCCACCAACATGGCGATGATGCGCACCGTCCTGCAGATGCTGCCTGACGGTGTCGCGGGCACGTTCTACGAGGGGCTGGCCACCCTGCCTCACTTCGATCCCGACGACGACCACGACCCGCTCCCCGCTGCGGTCGAGGCCCTTCGGGCCTCGCTGAGCGACGCGGACGCGATCCTGTTCTGTACCCCCGAGTACGCGGGAGGTCTGCCCGGCTCATTCAAGAACCTCCTCGACTGGACCGTGGGAGGCCAGGAGATCGAACTGCCCGTCGGGTGGATCAACGTCTCTACGGCTCCGGGTGGAGCGCAACGTGCCCACGAGTCGCTGGGTGTCGTCCTCGGCTACACCGGGGCGCAGGTCGTCACAACGGCATGCCGACGAATCCCGGTGCGGCGGGACCTCATTGACTCCGACGGCACCATCGGAGACGAAACGATCCGGTCCGAGGTCTCACACGTGATTGCCGAGATCCTCCGCCACGTGCCTCGCCAGCATCGGACGGTGGGCGATCAAGGGACGGGCGAGGGCGGTGAAGGTCGCCATGCCCGGGGATCGGCGGGTTGACAGGTCGCGGGTGCGCGGCGGCCCTGACCGTGACGACACCGGCTTCGGGCGTCCGAGGAGGGCACGCGGACGTGTCGGAATAGACTTCGGCGATCCTAGGCGAGGAGTTGCCCAGATGAGCACGTCGTCCGCCTGGGAGTCGGCAACGGTCGAGTCCGCACGTTCCAGAGACGCTGAACTCGTCGGCCGTTTGCGCGCAGGTGACGCCGCAGCGTTCGCGGAGATCGTGGACGACTGGTCCGCGTCCATGCTGCAACTCGCACGGACCTATGTGTCGACGCGTGCCTCGGCCGAGGAGATCGTTCAAGAATGCTGGCTCGCGGTCGTTCGGGGCCTGGACGCCTTCGAGGGCCGGTCTTCCCTGCGGACGTGGACCTACCGGATTCTCACGAACTTGGCCAAGACCCGCGGGGTAAGCGAAGCACGAGTGCTGCCCTGGTGGCCGGGCGACGACGACCCCGGCCCGACGGTGGACCCGAGCCGCTTCCGCGGAGCCGGCGAGAAGTGGGCGGGCGGATGGACCCCTGAGGGCGCGCCGACGGCGTGGGAGCCTTCGCCGGAGTCGGCGCTGATCGGAGCGGAGATCCGTTCCCTGCTGTCGGCGGCGCTGTTGCTGCTGCCCGAGCGCCAGCGGCAGGTGGTCAGCCTGAGGGACATCCAGGGGATGTCGGCGGACGAGGCGGGCGCCCTCATGGGGATCAGCTCAGGCAACCAGAGGGTCCTTCTGCACCGCGGTCGGGCGCGGTTGCGGCTGGCACTGGAGGACTACTACCGAGATATGACGGGCGAGGTGATGTCGTGATCGAGTCGCGAGCACAGGAGTCGGATCTTGCTTGCCGGGAGTTCGTCGAGATCGTGACCGCCTACCTCGAGGGGGCGCTCGACGAGCAGGCGACCTTGGCGGTGCAGAGCCACCTGTCCCACTGCCCAGGCTGCGACCTCTACCTCGCGCAGATGCTCGCAACCATCGTGGCAGTCGGGCACGTTCCGGTGGAGTCCTTGAGCCCGCAGGCCAAGGCCGACCTCACCGCCGCGTTCCGCGACTTCCACACGCGGTCCCGCTAGTCTCCGGTCCGACGCGGATCCCGGCCGGCGCCCCGCGATTGCAGCGAGTCCGGTGACGAGCTACCACGACGCGAATCGGGTCATGATGGACCTGTGACGCGGGCAGTGCCGGTGCTCATGCGGTGGCCATGACGTCTGACTCGTCGACCGCGGCTTCGCGGCGCAGCCATTGGCCGCACGCGAAGAGTCCTGCGGCGTAGAGGATGCCGCCGGCCGCGAGGCCGATCAGTTGGCCCAGATAGACGTCACCGTAGGAGTCGATCGGCCCGACCCGTAGGGCGTCGAGGGCGATAGCCACTGCCACCCCGATCGGCCAGGCCGCTACGAGCAGGACGCTCCCGAGCGCCGTGCCGACGCGCGCCCGGTGCATATCCCAGGCGGCAAGGGCGGACGCGATCGTCAGGAACCCGACACCCAGGAGCCACGCCCACGTGACGATGCCCAGCACGAGAGTGCCCAGGATCGCGAGGGTCATGGCGATCGCGGCGATGAGGCCGATGCTGCCGGCCCGGCGCAGCATCCCGAAGAGCGCGACGGTCGCGCACGCCGAGGCCACGAACGCCGTGAGGGCTAGAGTGAAGGTAGTGCACTTCCCAGTCCGTGGCCCCGGCACCGACCAGAGTGCCGCGGGCGCGACGGCGACCGAGCGATCGCCGCCACCAGCGCGAAGGATCCGGCCGCGCGGGTGAGTCTAGTGGGCATGGTGGTACCTCCAGAGGCACTGAGGGCGAACGAGCGGGCGACGATGTCGCGTCGCCGAATCGCACGAGGACGGCTTGCTGCGGTGGCGAGATCGAGTCCGCGCGCCTGCCCGGCGAAGGGCGGCGCAGCGCAGGTGGTCGTCGACCTCGCTGATGAGGTCGTCGACGTCGGACCGCCAGCGCAGGGAGTCGCGCAGTCGCGGGAGGTAGGCCGCGATCAGGTCGTCGTGGGCCATGGCGCTCCCTTCAGCACCGATCCGACCGCGGCGGTGAACTCCTCCCAGGCCGAACGCTCCTCGACGAGCGCGGCTCGGCCTCATCGCTGAGCCGGTAGGTGCGTCGACGGCGCCCGGCACTCGTCGGTCCACTCGCTCACGAGCAGGCCGGCGCGCTCGAGCCGATGCAGGACGGGATAGACGGTGCCCTCGGGCAGATCGAACGCGTCGCCGCTGCGCACCCGCAGTTCCTCGATGACCCCGTACCCGTGCCGCGGTCCGGTCGAGAGGACCGAGAGGACGAGCAGATCGAGGTGTCCCTTGAGCGTCTGACCCTTCATGCCTCGGAACCCTAAGCCTAGGAATACTAGGTGTCAAGGCCCATGGGACTCGTGTCATGCGCTGTCACGGAGACATGCTGATGGACCGCCATGTGAGCTCCCGACCATGAGTGCGTGGGTGTGGCACTGAAGGGATGACATAATTGGTTGACATCCAATATAGTCGGACGACTATATCGACCGAGGAGTAGACGGTGAGCTTTTAGGAGTACGCGACGCCAGCCGGCGAGGGCTTTGCCATGCCGGCCGAGTGGGCACCTCACGACGCGTGCCTGATGGCTTGGCCGACCGAGGGAGGCATTGTGGGGACGGGCGCTTCGATGCGGCGAAGCGCGACTACGCGGCCTGGCGCGCGCCGTGTCGGACTTCGAGCCGGTGCTGATCGTCTGTACGCCCGGGTTCGCGGCTGAGGTGCGAGGACCTGCGCGGCGCGGCAGTTGAGCCGATCGAGCTGCCGATTGACGACTCGTGGGCTCGGGACAGTGGTCCGGTCTTCGTCAAGGACGGCGCGGGGTCAGTCGCGGCCGTGCGGTTCGGCTTCAACGCCTGGGGTGACCGGTGGCACCCGCACGACGACGACGCCCGATGCCGGAGCGGATCGCCTCGCATCTTGGGGTGCGGTTGTTCTAGGCCCCGTTCGTCCTCGAGGGCGGTTCGTTCCTCGTCGACGGGGAGGGGACGCCTTGGACGACCGAGCAGTGTCTGCTGAATCCGAACCGGAATCCGGACCTGTAGTTGCTGGAGCCAGACGTCGAGGAGGGGCTTAGGGAGTATCTCGGGGTGAGGACGGTCGTGTGGCTGCCGGTCGGGCACAGCCTTGACGCGGGTCCCGCGGGCACGGATGGGCACGTCGACGGGGTCGCGCAGTTCGTGGCCCTGGGGCAGCTCGTGCTGGAGGCGCCGTCGACCCGGAGGCGACGGAGTTCGACGACGGGCACCGGAACCTCGCCGCGCGCGAGGCCGCCTCGACGCGCAGGGGCGCGCCATGACTGTCCGCCAGCTTGACCCGGAACCCAACCCCGACGCGTGCGTTCCTACGCGAACCTCTATCTCGCCAACGGCGCGGTCATCGTGCCGACGGAGGGGCGGCCAGGGACGGGCCGCCCTGGAATTCCTCGCGGCGTGTACCCGGGCCGGGAGGCTGGTCGGGGTGCCGGGCAGGTATGGCGTATGGCGGCGGCGGGCCGCACTGCATCACCCAGCAGATCCGGCCGCGGGAGTCATTCCCAGCTAGGCGCGTCCGACGACGCGTAGACGACGCGCCCTTCCATCACGGTCAGCCAGGTTTGCGTGTCGCGGATCTCCTGCGGGGTTCTGGTCCGCAACTCGCCGTCGAGGACGACGATGTCCGCCAGTGCCCCGGTGACGAGGGACCCGAGTCGGTCATCTATGCCGAGCGCGTAGGCGGCCGTTCGCGTGTGGGCGAGCAGCGCCTCGTCGAGGGTCAATGCCTGGTCCTGCCCGATTGCCGCTCCCGACAGTGTTCGTCGGTGATCGCCGCAGAATAGATATTGAGGGCAGCCGGCGACGTCGAGCCGCTGCTGAGCACCACCGCGACGCCGGCGTCGAGTTCATCCTTGAGCGGCTGCAGATGGTGGGCACGCTCGTCCAGGCGCGCCAGGAAGTCGTCGCCGCTGTCGCGCAGGTAGCTGGGCTGGTTCACCGTGATCACCCCGAGCCGGGCGATGCGCGCGATCTGATCGGGTCGGGGGTAGCCGGCGTGCTCGAGCCGATGTCGGTGCACGCGCGGGGCGACGTCGACGGCCGCCTCGATCGCGTCGAGCACGAGGGCCATCGCCTTGTCGCCTTGGACGTGGACACCGACCTGCCATCCGGCGACGTGCGCGCGTCGTAGCGCGTCCGCGAAGTCGCCTGGCTCCCGAGTACAGGGATCCCTCGAGATCCCCCTTCTCGCCATACGGTTGGTGGAAGCACGCCGTCCCGCCGATGAGGGATCCATCGGCGTAGAACTTCATCGCCCCCAGGCGGAGCCGATCATCCCCGAAACCGGTGGTCACGCCGAGCTCGAGCAGGGCGTCCAGTTGATGGGACAGCGGCATGCAAGCCGTCCCCACACTCCCAGAACCCCACGCGCCCGAGCCTCCTGATACGCGCCAAGCTCCCTGGATGCACCTGGGCGTCGCAGACGGTTGTCAGCCCCGCCTGGAGGAACGCCCGGCTCGCGCGATCCACGGCGGCGACGCTCTCATCGATGGTGGTCGCGGTGTGGAAGTTCGGGCCGTGGCTGCCGATGTCCACTGCCACCGGCAGGATGCGGTTCATCGCCGAGTCCGGCACATCCCGGTCAGGCGCCCGGCGGTGTCGCAGCGAACCGGCCACCAGGGTGGCCTCATCCACGCCACGCATCGCGAGTGCCGAGGAGTTCACGTAAACGTCATTGCCGGACACGTGATATACGCGAATCGGGTGGGTGACGCTCGCGGCATCGAGGTCCCAGCGGGTCAGCTGCCGGGGGTACTTGGCATCGTCGAAACCGAAGGCGCTGATCCACTGGCCTCGCGGCGTGCCCGCGGCCGCCGCCGACAGGTCCATCACAAGCTGATCGATGCTGGCGCAGTCTGGGAACCTCGCATTGATCGCTTCGAGGGATTCGCCGGTCAGCGAGGAAGTGATTGTGGGCGTCGATGAACCCCGGGAGGACGGTCCGTCCGTCGAGATCGATCTCCCGGGTATCGGGAAAGCGGGCATGAGGTCGGCATGGCTCCCCGTCGCCGCCACGGTGCCCGCGCGAATGACGAGGGCGTCGCACCACAGGCGTCGAGGATCGGCCGTGAACACGGCGCCGCCGCGCAGGAGGATGGTCGTGTCGCTGGTCGGCATGGTCTTGTTCCTTGCTCACGGGAATCTTGGTTCTTGACAAGTTCTACCACGACCACCAAGATATTTGGTTAGCATCCAATATCGGCGTCCGGCACCGATGCACCCTGCGAGAGGGACGTTTCATGAACCGCTTGAGGATCCTCGTGCTCGGGTCGGCCGCCCTGCTGGCGCTGGCGGCCTGCTCGTCATCGTCGGGTGGTTCCGCCTTCATCAGGATGCTGCAGCACCCTCGGGCACGGCGGCCGCAGCGCCGGAGGGCAGCCCGCAGCCCGGTGGCGTCCTGAAGGTGGTGCGAGCCGAGTCGTTCGACGGTTGAATCCGGACTCGGCAGCCGCGTACGCGAGCTACCAGACCCTCAACGCGGTCCTCGAGCCACTGGTGCGCGTCGCGCCCGACGGCAACGGACTCGAGCCGGGCATCGCCACCGAGTGGGTCTATGACCCCGCGGCCCTGACCTGGACCTTCACGCTGCGGGACGGGGTGACCTTCAGCGACGGAACACCGTTGACGTCGGCGGACGTCGCGTTCTCCGCCGGAGAATGGGTCAAGGGCCAGAACTTCGGCTACGCATACGAGAACATCACAAGCGTGACGACCCCGGATGCCCAGACTGTCGTCTTCGAGCTCGCGGCACCGGATTCGACCCTGCCTGTGCTGATGTTCGTGGACCTCGTCTGCCGTGTACCCGAAGGACTTCGGCGGCAAGACCGACAAGGACTTCTACAACGCCCCTGTCGGGGCAGGCGCTTCACCGTCGCCGACTGGACGCCCGGCGGCAGGATCGAACTGGCCAAGAGCGACAACTACTACCTGCCGGGTCAGCCATACCTCGACGGGGTCGAGATCGACGTGGTCGCCGACGCGAACGAGCAGTCGCTGCTGTTCGAGTCGGCCAGGCCGACGTCGTGGAGTACGTGTCCGCAGTCAACGCACCGAAGTACGCGGACTTCGACGTCGCCCTGCCCGAGAGCCAGGTCGAGCACCTGAGCCTGAATGTCACCCGACCGGCGCTGGCGGACCCCAGTGTGCGCAAGGCGATCGCACTCGGGATCGACTATGACGCCATCGCGAAGGGCGCCTTCCCGGGCTACGCCACTCCGGCGAAGGGCATCGTCGCCAACCTGCCCAACTGGGCAGCACCTCTACGGGTGCGGCCGTGGCCCGAGATGTCGAGGCAGCCAAGGCCGAGCTGGCGAAGGCCACCGCTGCGCCCGGATCCCTCGAGCTGATCTTCGACTCCGGCATCCCCGCGGACACGCTGGTCGCGCAGGTCGTGCAGTCGAACCTCAAGGACGTCGGCATCGACGTCACGCTGACCGGCCTCGAGACAGGCGCCTTCCTGGATCGCGCCTTCGGCCTCGACTCCGACATGATGATCTGGTCGTACGGCGCCATCTCGCCCGACGTCGTCGACCCGATGGGATGGATTCTCGGCACGTCGATGCTGTTCACCGGCGCCGACGATGCGGGACTCGCCCGGTTGGGGACTATCAGGCGGCCGAGACGCCGGAGGAGAAGCAGGCGATCGTGGCGCAGGTACCGATGACGCAGCCGCGGACGGCTGAGCAATTCCGCTGGTCAACTTCCATGCACGCCGCCGGCGCGAACGTCAACGGCTTCTCGTCTGCGCCGTGGGGCCTGCTACTTCTGGGACCCGATCTGGCTGGCCCAGTGATTCATGGGTCGCTATCGGTTCATCCTCAAGCGGCTGCTTCTGACCGATCCCGCTGTTCTTTGGGATCGTGTTCCTGGTCTTCATGATCCTGCACGTCACTCCCGGGGATCCGGCGCGGCAGATCGTGGGGCTCCGGCCCTTGAGGAGCAGCTCCAGGAAGTCCGGACCGAGCTGGGCCTCGAGGACCCCGTCGTCACCCAGTACGCCCGCTACGTCGGAAACGTGGTGACCGGGGACTTCGGGTACTCCTACAAGTCCAACGAGTCGGTGACCAGCCTGATTGCCGAGCGACTCCCGGTGACGATCTGGCTTCTCACCTTCGGCATTGCCTTCACCTTGCTGGTCGCCGTCCCCTTAGGGATCATCACGGCGGTGAGGGCGGACAAGGCCACCGACCATGTCGTGCGCGCCGGAGGACTGCTGGGCCTGGCCATGCCGTCGTTCTGGGTCGGCATCCTGCTGATCCTGCTGATCGCCCTGCCGACTGGGCTGTTCCCGGTCGGGGGGTTCGGCGAGACGACTCCCGAGCACATCAACTCGATCATCCTTCCTGCCGTCACCTTGGCGATCGCGACCGCACCGCTGGTCATCCGCAGCCTGCGCACCAGCATCATCAGCGTGCTCACCAGTGAGTACGTGACGACGGCCCGGTCCCTGGGCGTCAGCCGCAGGCGACTCATGGGCCGTTTCGTGCTGCGCAATGCTGCGCCGCCCACCGTCTCGATCGTCGCGCTCGAGGTCGGGTTCCTGCTGTTCGGCGCCGTGGTCATCGAGACCACATTCGCCCTGCCCGGCCGATGGCATCGACCTCGCCCTCGAACGCGGATCCTCGGTCGGCGTCGTGGGCGAGTCCGGATGCGGAAAGTCGACGTTGACCGCGCGCTCGTCGGCCTCGCTCCGCCGCTGTCGGCGGGACGATCCTCTTCGACGGTCAGCCGCTGTCGGGCACTCGGGATCGCACGTCCCTGCGACGGATCCAGATGGTCTTCCAGGATCCCAGTTCCTCACTCAATCCATCCCGCACCATCGGCCAGACCCTCACCGAGCTGCTCGCCTTCCACAAGATGGTGCCGCCAGAGCGGGTTCAGGAGCGGGCCAGCGAGTACGTAACCTCGTCGCGCTTGCCGCCGGCCCTCCTCGGCGCATACCCACGGCGGCTCTCTGGCGGCCAGAGGCAGCGTGTCGGCATCGCGCGCGCACTCGCCCTTGAGCCTACATCCTGATCGCCGACGAGGCCGTGTCCGCCCTCGACGTCAGCGTGCAGGCATCCGTCTTGAACCTCCTCAATCGCCTGCGCGACGAACTGAACCTCACCATCGTCTTCATCTCCCACGACCTCGCCGTGGTGCAGCACGCCACCGATCGCGTCATGGTCATGTACCTGGGCGCGCGTCGTCGAGGACCGCCCGACCGAGGACCTGTTCAACGACCCCCAGCACCCGTACACCCAAGCGCTCCTCACCGCTGCGCCCCACCTGGGGGAGCGCAGAGCGGTCGGGGACTCTGCGCTGCCCGGCGAGCCGCCTAGTCTTGCCGTGGTGCCCGCCGGATGCCGCTTCCACCCGCGGTGTGCCCGCGCGATCGACCAGTGCCACACGATGGATCCGCCACTGTCCGGACCCGCCTCCGATCAGCGGTGCGCCTTCTTCCCTGGCGGACGCCGTGCCGACTGCTTCGCCTCAGTAGGGTCCAACGTGACCGGAAGTGGAGGGTGACGTGACCGCGCGTCGAACCAAGGGCAAGGAGCGCGAAGAACTCGTCGTCGAGGCCGCCACCCAGGCGGTCGTCGAACGAGGGCTCGCGAACGTCCGCATTGCAGACATCGCCGAGCGCGCCGGAATGACTCCCGGACACGTCACCTACTACTTCCCCTCGAAGGTCGACCTGCTCATGCGGGCGATCGGTGCTAGCGGGGAAGCTCTCGCAGCCGATGTCGCCCAGAGCTTTGCACGCGTCAAGGACCCGTGGAAGCGGCTCGACAAGCTGGTCGAGTTCTACGAGCTGCCAGCGGACGTCGGGACCCCGGCGGCTGGGTGCGTGGTTCCAGGATTCTGGTCCGAGGCGGCCCGCGACACCGACGTCGCCCGCGTTCACGACGAACTCGATGCCCGATGGCGCGGGATCCTGACCGACGTCATCCGCTACGGCGTCGAGCAGGGGGCCTTCGAAACGGACGATCCCGAGGAGTCCGCGCTCCTGCTCTCCTCAACCATCGACGGCCTGTCCATCCACCTGACGGTGGGCTCACCGGATGTCAGCCGCGCCCGGCTGCTGCGATTGAGCCGCGCGGCCGCGGAGGCCTACCTGTCCCCGGAGCGGTAGACCACTCCGCCGTCGACGATCGTGTGCGTCACGGTCGTCTCGAGGATCTCGGCAGGCGTGATGGCGTGGAGGTCGCTCGACAGCACGATCACGTCAGCCCGCTTGCCGACGTCGAGGGTCCCTACCTGATCGTCGAGGAAGTTCGCGTAGGCACTGCCGCGCGTATACGCCGTCAGCGTCGTGTCGAGGTCCACGGTCTCAGCCAGGTTCCATGCACCGCCACCATGCAGATCCGCGCGCGTGAGCGCGGTGTAGATGCCGACCATGGGATCCATCTCCGCGACGTTCCAGTCGCTGGAGAAGGCAAGCGTCGCGCCGGATTCCGCCAGACTGCGCATCGCCCGTACGTAGCGCTCCCGTTCCGGGCCGACATTGCCGCGCCACTCGTGTGCCACGTCGGGAGCGCAATGCCGGGGCTGCATGCACGCGACCACCCCTAGGTCGGCGAAACGTCCGATGTCGGGACCGCTGAGGCACTCCACGTGCACGATCTGATGTCGCGTGTCCCGGACGCCGTGAGCCGCACGCCCAGCGGCGAAGCCGTCGAGGGCGGTTCGGATTCCGCGGTCACCGGTGCCGTGGACGAACGCCTGCAGGCCGAGGGCCTCGATCGCCCGATCAGGTCCCGAAATCCGGGGGTGTCCAGAAGGTTTCGCCGACGCCGTGGGGCGGCGTGGCATAAGGAGCAAGCATCGCCGCCGTGCAGGGCTCGACGACGTCGTCGATGTACAGCTTCACCGGCCCGAGCCGCAGACGGGCATCTTCGGAGTACTCGTGCTTTGCCGCCACCACGTCGAGCAGGGTGTCCGCGGAGTCCTCGGGCGTGTGGATCAGGGCGGCGACCAGACGCGAGCGCAGTTCGCCCTCTGCCTGGGCGCGGGTGAACAGGTCGATGTCAGCCAGCCCGTTCTGCGGCTCCACAATTGTGGTGATGCCGAAACGGATCGCATCCCTGAGGTTCCGGACCAGTCGCTCATACTGCGCCTCCTTCCCGTAGCCGGGAATGATCGCCTCCAACGCCCGCTGCCCGCGTGGATGAATCCCCATCACGGCGAAGTCATGCACCGAGCCCGTCGGCCCCCCCGACTCGGCATCGACCTCCAGGCGCCCGAACGGCAGGCCCCCCGGACCCTGCGGTGCACTCGCAGCGGCGCAGAGCCTCGCTGTTCAACCACACGGTGTCGACGTCGTACGAGAACAGCCAGGCTGGCTTCCCACCGCAGAGGTCGTCGATCATCTCCGCCCGCGGACCACCGCCGGGAACGGCCTCGTAGGACCAGCCCTCGCCCTCGATCCAGTCGATGTCGGGGTTCGCCTGCACGTGTGCGGCGATGCGTGCACGGATCTCGTCGACGCTCGTGGCCCCGAACAGCGACACCGCCCGCGGGATTCGACCCCAGCCGGACGTGGTTGTGGGCGTCCACGATGCCGGGCATCACGGTGCTGCCGTCGGCGGAGACGACCTCCGTGCCCGGACCCGCCAGATCACGGATCTCTGCGTTCGTCCCCATGGCCGTGATCCGACCACCGCTCACGGCCAACGCCTGGATGCCCGCGATCGCTGACCCTGTCCAGACGACCCCGTCCAGGATCACCACATCGGCATGGCGACTTCCGCTGACAGAGTCCACGTGCTCCCCATTCCGCGGGTCGGTGAGCCGACACGGCAGTCCGCCTTCGGATGCTGTCGGGCTCACGGATTATATTGGATGGCAACCAACTACGACGGGCCTTTGGGGCATGATCGTGGGGCGTCGCGACGCCGCATCCTGTACGGAAGCCGACTGGAGCCTCGTCATCGCTCCCTCGGCAGATCCGCAACCAGAGCGCTTCCATGGGCCACGTGCCGCCGCTCGTGTTCGACCCGATCGTTCAGGTGCTGGCGGATCGTGAGTGGCGCATCGATCGGTACGACACACCCGCGTCGTACCCGTGCAGTTCCAGGACTCCGTCTGCATGCAGCCAGAGGCCCAGTCCATACCCGAGGCCTGCTCGCCGACCGGCAATCGCCGCGCCCGCTGCATCTCGACCACCCACCGCTCCGGGATGATGCGCCCTGTCAGCAGCGCCTCCCAGAAGGCGCTCATGTCCGCGACCGTGGTGAATGAACCGCCGTCGCCGCTGCCACGGACGGGAAGATGCAGGACGTCGGTGCGCAGGCCGTCAGCCTCGAGATAGCCAATCGCCGCCGTGCCGGGCAGTTCGTCGGATCGCAGGAAGGCCGTGTGGGTCATGCCGGCGGGGTTCCCACACGCGGTCGGTCACAAGTCGGGGGGCGGGGTCTGCGCCACCCGTTCCGCGATCAAGGGCCAGGCACGAACGCTCCGTTGTTGTACTCGAACGACACTCCTGGCGAGCGGCGCGCGCACAGGGCGAGAAGCGGCAGGTAGTCATCCGCGGTCCTCGTGTTCGGACCGTCGGCGCTCCGGTGGTCGATGGGCCTGCTCCCTCGCATTCGTCATGATCGTGGGGTATCTGGTGCCCGATTCACACGCTCACGAGCCGCAGGCGCGCCCTTGCATACGTGGTGTTCGTGGCGCTGGTCGTGGTGGGCGTGCTCGTCGTCAAGACGGCAGTCGCGCACTGACCGAAGAACCAGCACCGAGCCGCCCCGCCTGACTCACTGCTTGCCTGCTTCCCGGCACGTGTTGTGGTCCGCACAGTCCAGACGCTCTGACGACAAGCGGCGACTCACCACCGCGGTAGATGCGGCGTGCTTGGTCATTTGGGACAACCGTCAACACGCAAGCGCCAACACGCGCCAGCACTGCGCCCCTAGGGACGAGCCAGTCAATCCGCGGCCGCCATCGATCACGACGTCGAATGATCCAACGACCATGGCGCGTGCCTAGGCGTCGGCCACTCGGCCATCCACGACAGGATGGGTGGCCCGGCATGCGAGGCCTCGAAGATCTCGAGGTGGTCCAGTCCCGGCAGGACGATGCTGTCGACCTGGATTCCGGCCGTGTCGAGGGCCTCCTGCAGCGCTGTGGTCTGCGTCAGCGGCACGCTCACGTCCTCGTCACCGTGGAGGAGCAGCGCCCGAAGACCCGTCGGTGCCTGGACCCCTGTGCGGAGCCACGCGAGGGGATCGGCTCGCTGCCATGTCTCCGGCTGCTCTGTCGGATCGATGCCCATCCACGGGGACATGAATGAGCGGAACGGTTCTGTGTCGTAGACGCCCGCGAGGCCGATGAGTCCGTCGATGTCGACCGGTGGGTCCGGGCAGTCGCGTCCGAACTCCTCGCCGGAGTACGCGACGAGTGCGGCCAAGTGACCGCCGGCCGAGTGCCCGAGGAGGATGACGCGGGTCGGTGCATGGCCGTGGGACTGGGCTTGGCGTGCGGACCATCGCACCGCGCAGGCGACGTCATCGACCGCTTCGGGGAACGTGCTGCCGTCATTGGTTGTGGAGTACGTGATCAGGGAGGTGGTCGAGCCGGCATCGGTGAGCAGTCTCGCGAGGGGGATGAGCCCGGTGGGGTCGGCGCTCGACCAGCCCCCGCCGGGAACCAGCACGATCAGGGGCGCTGGCTCGTCCGCGGTGGGGAACCGCAGGTGCGCAGAGAGCCCGGGGAGGTACTCCGCGGCCATCTCATCGGGCACCGCGGCCAGAGTCGAGGCGCGCGGGGTTGCGGGGCCGGGGGCGGTGGCGGTGGCGTGCGGCGATGACCCGCATGCCGCCACGAGCCCCGTGCACGTTGCGAGGGCCAGGCAGAGCAGGGTCCGGCGCGTTGCTTCGTGGTGCATCCGTTTCACCACTCGGCAAGCATGACATCACGCATCGCCGATCGTCCTGCCGATGGCACGCTGCTTGACGACGTGTATGTCGAGGCCCTGGCATGCGGCGTCAGCGGCGTCAAGCCACGTGCGGCGGATCGTGCCGTGGCTGGTGTCCCGCGTACGGGAAGAGGCACCCGGGGTCGTGGAGACCGCGAACTGCATCCAGTCTGTCGTTCTGGTCCAAGGTCCACGAGCCGGTGACGGCATCGACGCTGTTGGCGCGGCCAACGAAGTTCACCAGCGTGATCGGCGACTGCCACGGCCGTGTCGCGTCGAGCACCTGTCGGACCGCGGCCAGGCGCTCGTCGTCGGTCAGTTTGGGGCTCGGCGCTGCGTACACGTTCAGCACATGACGTGTGCCCCGGCCACCGACGGCGTCTGGGACCGAAGGCGCGGCGTGCGCGGCAGAACCGAGGGTACGGACCTCGACCGACGACAGCGGCACATCCACGTCCGGACCCGCCGCAGCCAGCAGGGCGTCAATGACCGGTCCGCTGAGTTCCGCCAAGGAGGCCGTCCCGTTCGCGACGGGCATCGGCGACGTGGGGTCACCATGGATCGTGCCCAGTTCCCCGTATGGCAGGACCGCGACGGTGTCCACCAGCGGCTTGGCGACCGACCGCATGTCGGCCAGCTGGGTGCTGGCCGCCGCGAGGGACTCGACGGTGGCATAGCGGACGTGCACGACATGCTGACCCCGGAGGGGTGCCGGGAGGGTATCCAGTGCCGGCAATCGCAGCATCGCGAATGATGCCGTGGACGAGGGTGGCAGGGCGTCCGCCCAGTCACAGTAGGCGTACAGGACAGCCCGTGCGTCTGCGGCCGAGAAGTACAGTCCGCCGCCCACCACGCTGACCAGGGGCAGTAGATCAACCGTCACGGCCGTGACGATTCCGAAGCCGCCCTTGCCTCCTCGAGCCGCCCAGTACAGGTCCGGATGCTCGTTCGCGGTCACGGTTATGCGCCCATCCGCCGGCGTGACCATCTCGATCGAGCGTACGTAGTCGCTGCCGAAACCGAGGGTGCTGACGAGGGGACCGATGCCGCCCCCGAGCAGGAAACCTGCGACACCGACGCTCGGGGCCGAACCGCATGCCGCGGCAAGGCCGTGGGGCGTGACAGCCGCGAGGACCGGGTCCCAGGTGCACCCCGCTCCGATCCGAGCCGTGCGTGCAGCGACATCCACCTGGACTGCGGCAAGCGTGCGCGTCGTGATCGCGAGGCCGCCGTCGAGCGAATGGAGGCGCCCGTGCCCGCTTCCGAGAACAGTCACGGGGAGCCCGTACTCGGCCGCCACGGCGACGGTGGACGCGACGTCGGCCGCGCCCTGCGCATCGACAACGACGTCCGGTCGCATGGGCGTGCCCACGTCGAAGCCGGACACCGCCGCGGCATAGGCCACATCCGTGGGCTGATACACGCGAGCCACGCCCGCGGCCCGCAGGGCATCGGCGAGTGCCATCGGGCTCCGATCCAGAGGGTATGAGCGACGGCGACGATGCCGGCGAACGACGCGTGCCTGATCGAACCGAGGGGCTGGACGTCGCCGACGGTAGGGATGGGGGTCCACCATGTCAACCGCCTTCTCGAGCATGCCCATCAGGTGTGGACCGCATGAGTCTGCGGCATCCAGAAGCAGATCGAGCGGGGTCGATCAACGGGCAGATCCGCACAGGATTCTGCGCGTAGGGAGTCATTCGGAATGGCCATCCGGCGGCGAGTGCACGGTCGCCGCGACCGTCTCCTAGACAGGCCCAACGTAAAGCGCCACAATTGTGGTCATGTCAACCCAGTCGCTTCGAGATGTCCGGGACCACCTGTCCGAGGTGATCGACCGGGTGGAACACCAGCACGAGCGTGTCGTGGTGACGCGCAACGGCAAGCCCGCCGCTGTGATCGTCAGCCCGGAGGACCTGGCGCAGATGCAGGAGACGATCGACGTGCTCAGCGATCCGCAGGCTTTGGCGGACATCCGTGAGGCTGACGCGGCGTACGCACGCGGGGATGTCGTCCGTGGAAGCGACGCAGTTCGCCAGCTGCGCCCGTGACCGAGTCCGCCTACGAGATCGTCCTGACGCCCCCGGCCCGGCGGGCCATTGCGGAAGAGTTGCCGGAGGCCGTCGCGACGGCGGTCATTGACTTCCTGACCACGGCACTCCTGGACAACCCGCATCGAGTCGGGAAACCCCTTCGCGATGACCTCGACGGAATCTGGTCCGCTCGCCGCGGGACCTATCGGGTGCTCTACCGGATCCACGAGGAGCGGCGTGAGGTTGTGGTGCTGCGGATCGACCACCGGCGGGATGCCTACCGGCCCCTGACCTAGATCCCTCAAGCACCGTCAGTGCATAGGTCCGAATCGGAAGCCGGCCAGATCTGCGCATGGACCTGCGGCGGTCGAATCACGGTCGCGCCTTGCGACTCGGCCCAGTTCCGGACGGTAGGCGCAGCCGGGGGTCCGAGAAGCCAAATGCCGGCAATGCTTCGATCGAGACCGCGTTGATGCGTGGCGCGTTCGTTTCACCACTCGTCAAGCATGACATCACGCTTGGCCGACCTGTGGTCCGCCACAATGTCCAGGTGATTGCCGATGAGGATGTCGTCGCAGCCTTGGTGGCCGCCCGCACGGATGCCCTGGTGCGCGGGGACGCCGACCGCATGCGCGAGATCTTGGCGCCGGACTTCACCTACACCAACGCCAGCGGGATCACGTGCGACCGCGAGGGCTACATCGCGGCCTACGTCACGTCGGCGGAGCTCACGTGGCTGGCGCAGGAGCCGTCCGAGCTGCAGGTGCGGATCTACGGCGACGCAGCTGTCGTGACCCTGGACGTGCATGACCGCGCGGAGTGGTCCGGCGAGCTGGTCGAGGGCGACTACCGCTCGCTGTTCGTCTACGTCAGGGACGAGGGCACGTGGCGGTGCGTGGCCGGTCAGACGACGTCTCGTGCGCCGAACACCGCCTGACCCGGAGCTGAGCTCCCGACGTGGTGGGGGTGCATCACAGCCATCCCCGGTCACGCGCCTGTCGGGCGGCGGCGACGCGGTTGGAGGCTCCGAGCTTGCTCATCGCCTCGGACAGGTAGTTGCGCACCGTCCCCTCGGACAGGTGCAGCTGCGCGGCGATCTCGGCGTTGGCCAGCCCGTCGCCGGCCAGGCGCAGGACCTGGCGTTCCCGGTCGGTCAGCGGGTCCGGCGCACCCCACGCGTCGGCGGCGAGCTGGGGGTCGATGGCGCGGCCGCCGGCGTGCACGTCGCGGACGGCCTGGGCCAGGGCGCTGGCGGGCGCGTCCTTGAGCAGATAGCCGACGGCCCCGGCGTCCAGCGCCCGCCGGAGATACCCGCTGCGGGCGAAGGTGGTCAGGATGACCACGCGCGTCGGGAGGCCGACGTCGGAGTACCTCGGCGGCCACCTCCAGTCCGGTCATCGTGGGCATCTCGATGTCCGTGAGCAGGACGTCGGGCCGCAGCTCCTCAACCAGGCGCACGGCCTCCTCGCCGTTGCTGGCCGTGCCGGCCACGGTGATGTCGGGCTCCAGCCCCAGGAGGGTGCTCAGGGCACCGAGGACCATGAGCTGGTCCTCGGCCACCACCACGGTGATCGTCATGGTCCACCTCGCTCCTCGGTCGCCTTCCCGCCCTCGGCCGCCGCTGCCAGGGGCATCGTCACCGTGACGACCGTCCCTGGCCGGTCGTCGCGACCCTTCGCCTCGCCCACCTCGACCATTCCACCGAGGGCGGTGATCCGCTCGCGCATGCCGGTGATCCCGGATCCCGCCGGCCCCGCGCGGCCGCGTCCGTCGTCGGTCACCTCGAGCCGAACGTCAGACTCGGTCGTCGCGATGATGATGGTGGCGTGCTGGGCGTCGGCGTGGCGCACCACGTTGGTCACGGACTCGCGCAGCGCCATGGCCAGGGCGGACTCCTGCTCCGGGCGCAGGTCGGTCGGGTCGGCGCGCACCTCGACCTCGACGCCTGCTGCCTCCAGCGCCATCCTGGCCCCGTCGAGCTCGGCGCCGAGACCGCGCGCGCGATAGCCGGCGACCGCTGCGCGCACCTCGCCCAGGGCCTCGCGCCCGATCCGCTCGATGTCGTGCGACCTCGGACTCTGCCCGCGTCCGGGTCGGTGCGCACCAGTCGCGCGGCCAGCTCTGACTTCAGGACGATGACCGACAGCGTGTGCCCGAGCAGGTCGTGCAGGTCCCGGGCGATCCGCTCGCGTTCGGCGATCGTCGCCAGCCGCTCGATCTCCTCATCGGCGCGGAGGAGCCGCTGACTGGCGCGCTCCCGCTCCGCGTCGAAGATGCTCGCGGCACCAACGGCCACCGTGAACAGCAGTGCGGGAGCGAGCCCGGCAAGCCGCCACGGCATCGGCGCAGGGGAGATCACGATCATCAGGCCGACGACACCCACGAGACCCGCCACCACCAGGGCCGCCCGGCGGGTGGGTTGGAGGCGGCCGGCCGTGGCCGCCGCGTAGATCACGAACACGCTGGCCCCGGTGTTGACCAGCGACCCCGCCAGCGCCAGGACGGCGAAGGCAGCGATGAGGATCATGGTCTGCCGGTCGTCGCGAGCCCGGAACGTCGCAAGGTAGATCGGCAGGAACAGCGCGATCAGAACCGGGACTGCCAGCCAGTCCAGCAGAGTGGTCGAGGAGTCGAACACCGGCTGGAAGAGCAGCGCGACCAGGTAGACCAGCCACACGTAGCGCATGTAGCGGGGCGTGCCGCGGGGCCTTCTGGCTCATGAGACGTTCCTCATCCGTAGGTCCTGCCGTCGTCGCGCCGGAAGCCCCACACGGCCACGGCCAGGAACACCGCCGTGAACGCCAGGAGCACGATCACGTGCAGTCGCCCGAGATCCGCCGTCAGCGGCCCCGACGGTGCCGAGGGACAACTGAGCGAAGTGGTAGGGCGGCAGCGCCGGCGCGATCCCCTGCACGAAGGCGGGCAGCTCGTGGATCGGGATCCACAACCCCGACGCGAACGCCATCGGCAGCCACACCAGGTTCAGCACGGCGGGCGCGGAGTTCGGGCCGATGAGGTAGCCGAAGGCCAGGCCCATCGCCGCGAACGGCAGCGCCCCCAGGAGCAGAACCAGTCCGAGGCTGATCCACTGCGTGGCGGGCATGCGCACGCCGCCCAGTGTGGCACCGAGAAGGAACAGCGCCCCGATGATCAGCGCACAGACGATCGTGCTCATCACGACCTTCGCCACGAAGTACGCCTGCGGGGGCATCGGCGAGACGCGCTTGAGTCGCATCCAGCCCTGCCCGCGCTCGAAGGCAACCGAGACCCCGAAGCCGAACAGGGCCGCGCCGATGACCCCGAAGGTGCCGTAGGTCGCCATCATGTAGGTGGTGGCGCCGACCGCAGCCCTCCTCGCCGCCGCCGCCGCCGAACGCCACCCCGAAGAGCAGGTAGAACATCACCGGCAGGGCGATCGTGCTCACGGCGAAGATGGGGATGCGGATCATCTTGAGGAACTCATGTCGCGCCTCGGTGACGTAGATCGTCACCGGATTCGGTCGGGCTGTGCCCGCGTCAGTGGTCATCAGCATCCCGATCGCAATGGACCTGGCGCGCCGACGAGGTCCGAGGAGGGCCAGGAGCCGGCCGGGAGCGCGCCTCCAGACCCAGCTCATGGACTGCCGTGAGCCTTGCCACGGCAATGCCGCAGGCCCGTGGCTGGCGGGACGGTAGCGGTATACGTGCTGTGTTGTTCTCATGACCCAAGGCTCGCTTCCATGACGCTTGCGGTAGTAGTGCCCGGTATCACGACCTGCGCATGACAGGTGTCACGCGGGGAGACGTGAACGGCGGGCAGAGGGAGGACGACGGCACGCACGTGTCAGGACAGTGCGGCACTGATGGCGGAGATGTGGCGCGCGTCAGTGCCGCAGCATCCCCCGATGATCGTCAGCTGCGGATGCCTCGCGACGAGCTCGGCGCATCGGCGACCCAGATCACCCGGGTGGCCGTCTTCGAGGGTCGTGGCAGCATCCAGTTCGGCGTGGCTCTGCATGGAGGCGTTGACCCGCAATCCTCGGATCCTCTGCACTTCGGGAGCGTCGGACTGGAGCGCATGCGTCAGGTGAACCGGGTGCGCGCAGTTGAGCAGGTAGTGGGCCGGGTAGCCGCCGGTCAAGCGGTCCGTCTCGGCGATCGCTGCGACGACCGTCGCTCCGCCTGCAAGCCGTCCATCGGTCTCCACCGTGAAGGACACGACGGCGGGAAGTCCGCTCTCTCGGGCACACTCGACGATCCCGGCGGCCTCGTTGGGGTCGGCGATTGTCATGGCGGCGATGAACTCGACGCCCGCGGAGGCCAACGAGGCAACCTGGGGCGCGTGGTAGTCGCCTGCCGCGGCGGGAGACATCCCTGACGTTGCGGCATAGCCGTCGCCACGCGGCCCGATCACCCCGGCAATCGTGATGGACGTCTGAGCCTCTCGACGCACCTCGTCGACGAGTGCGACGGCGGCGGCGTTGGCCTCATCAAGACCCGCGGCGGAGTATCCGAGGAGGTGGCCCCAATCCGAGCTCGCTCGCCAGGTTGCTGTGTCCAGGAGCAGGGGCCGCTGGTCGCGAACGGCGACGTCGACGATCCCTTGGTAGTAGCGAACCAGGGCAGCACGTCCGATCGTGTCATGGAGCGCTGTGATGGCGGAGAACTCGGGGAGGTCGAGCCCCTCCCGGTAGATCAGATAGGTCTCCAGGCCGGCGTCGGCCAGCAGAACCGGCGAATCATTCGGTCCAAGAAGTCGCGAATGATCGGTCGTCAGTGGTGTCGCAGTGGGGTTGATCATTGTGGTGCCTCCGTATCTCTGGTCAGGGCGAGGAAGGCCTCCTCGAGGCTTGGTTCGATGACGGTCAGTGCTGTGGTCGAGGGGTCCAGATCGAGCAGTGCGCGCAGGACAGGTTCGGCGGATCCGACGAGCAGTTCGAGCCATGGACCCTCGCGTGATGCGCGAAGCACGCTGGGCCACTGGCTCGCCACGGCCAGGCTCACCGAGGTGTGCGCCCTCACCCGCCGCCCGGGAACCCGGGCCTTGATCTCGGCGGGGGTCCCCTGCGCAATCACCACGCCTCGGTCCATCACCACGATCCGGTCAGCCAGGGCGTCGGCCTCCTCGAGGTAGTGCGTGGTGAGCACCACGCCGTGCCCCGACCCGGCCAGGTGGCGCAGGACGGACCACAGACCCCGCCGAGCCTCAACGTCCAAGCCGGTCGTCGGCTCGTCCACCACCAGCAGAGCGGGGTCGCCGGCGAGGGCTAGTCCGAACAGCACCCGTCGTTGCTGGCCACCGGACAGCTCGCCGAACGTACGGCCCTCGAGCCCCTCCAGACCCGCGGCATCGACGACCTGTGCCATCGACAGGGGAGCGGGGTAGTAGCCGCGGAACTGGGTGAGCAGCTCACGCACCCGCAGGGTCTGCGGTACGCCGGAGGACTGCAGCATCACGCCCAGGCGCCGCCGCGCCCGCACGTCACGAGGGTCGTACCCGAACAGGTGCGCGCTGCCCGCCGTCGGGGCGGTCAGGCCCGTCAGCATGCCGATCGCGGTGGACTTGCCGGCTCCGTTGGGTCCGAGCAGGGCCAGGAGCTCGCCAGCGTGCACGTTCAGATCCAGTTCGTCGACCGCCTGGACCGTGGCCGCTCCGCTGCCGAAGTGCTTGGAGGCACCGCGCAACTCGGCCAGGACCGTGGGCTCGTGCCCGGCGGGCAGGGTGTGGTGTGCGCGCTGCGTTGTCGTCATGCCCCAAGGCTCGCGCGCGTGGTGCCGACGCAGTAGTGCCCGGAATCACGACCTCGCCATGACAGGCGTCATGCGCGTCTGACCTGACGAGGCGAGGGGTGCAGGGCTACTACCTGGATCCAGAGGGCTGCACCTTCGGCATCCACCAGCCGGATCCGAACGCGGCGTAGAGCCCTATCCCGTCCAGCGGCGCGCCCACTAGCCTGACCCGGTGGTCCGGTGCGGTCCGACGGCAGAAGGGCGCGATCCTCATATGAAGCGCTCGACCGACCGAGTGGACGACGCGGTTGCGCAGTACGTCGCCTCGCTGGATGAGCAGACTGCCGCTGACACCCACATGCTCGTGTCGATGATGTCCAAGGTCAGTGGTCACGGCCCGCAGCTGTGGAACGTCGGGACCATCGGCTTCGACACGTACCACTTCAAGTACGACAGCGGGCGTGAGGGCGACAACCACGCCATCGCCTTCTATCCGCGTCGAGGGAAGCTCACCATCTACCTGATGGACGGGACGGCCCGGCACCAGGATGCGCTTGCCGGGCTGGGCAAGCACACGACCAGCCGCGTGTGCCTCTACATCAAGCGCCTGAGTGATGTGGACCTCCGCATCCTGGAAGCGGTCCTGCGCGAGTCCTATGCCTACGTGAAGTCGCATGATGGGCACATGCACCGGATCTAACCAGGCACGAGAGGAATGCGATGTCCTTCACCGCCAGTGAGCTCGAGTACCTGGCCGGCCAGCACCTAGGGCGGATCGCGACGATCCATCCTGACGGCACCCTCCAGGTCAGCCCGGTCGGCTTCCGCTACAACCCGAGTCTCGGCAGCATCGATGTGTCCGGCTACAACCTGACGAAGAGCCGCAAGTTCAAGAACATCGCGGACAATGGCAAGGTCGCGTTCGTGGTCGACGACCTGGCCACGGTGCAACCGTGGCGCCCGCGGTGCGTGGAGATCAGGGGCCATGCCGAGGCGCTGGCCGATGACGAGGGTGGACCGATCATCCGCATCCACCCGGAGCGCATCATCAGCTTCGGCATCGACGAGACCGACACGCCCGCGCACAGCCTCTCGGTGAACGCCCGCGACGTCGGCTGACGGCCGCACCGGAAGGAGTGGCACAGCGCCCGGTGGAGAGGCCGGCTAGTCCACGACCTGGGTCAGGGGTCCGTCGGGGTTGTCGCCGATGAGGTGCGTGGCCGCGTCCCGGGGGGCGAAGGTCCGTTCGAAGTCCTGCTCATTCGGCACCCAGACGTCGCGCCACAACGCGCGGTGATCGCGCCCCAACGCCGCGTCCCGGGCAAGCCCCCGGGCCGTTGCGGTTGCCAGATCGAGATCCATCCAGACCCGAACGTCCAGTCGGTCGCAGACCTCTGGATGGAACAGGCCCACGAGATCCACCACGAGCACCGGACCCTCCGGATTGGGGACCGGATCGCCCAGCCGCCCGTGAACCCAGTCGTACGGGCGGTGGTGCCCGCGTTCACCTCGTCGGAACGGATCCAGTACGTCCCGAGTCAGCCGCGCACGATCCACGCCGCTCCAGTCAGCGGATCGGCGGTGGGAGAGCGACGGATCGAGGAAGTCGTCCCCGCGAACACGGACGCACCCCGGCACGTTGTGAGTGAGCCAGGTGGCGAGGGTGCTCTTGCCGCTTCCACCGAAGCCGGAGATGCCGACCACCACAGGAGCCGGGACACCGGTGAGGACCCTGGCCAGGGTGCTCGGCTCGACCACCGGCGCGGCACCCATGTCCACAAACTAGCTGGTTGGCCGAGTCGCGAGTGACGATCAAGCACCGAGCTCGAGCACCTGAGCTCGAGTCCACCATCCTTCCTCGTCGCTCGTGAACACCGTCAGCGCGGTCGCCGCGCACGTCACCGGGAGAAGGTTCTCGATCTCCGCCGTGAGTTGCTCGCGCAGGGCTGACTGAGCCGAGGCAGTGCCGGACAGAGCGACGGTCAGGTGAGGTTGGGGGTCGGGGAAAGCCCCGCCGTACGGAGGGAAGTCGGGGAACGCCGTCCAGAGTGCGCGAGTCAGGGCCACGAACGGGTCCTCGGGTTCGGGGTGAAGCCACACGACCCCGGGGAACTCATCGAGGTGGGTCAGGTGAAACGAGAACGGCTTCAGGGACGCAAGCACTGCGCGCAGGCGATCCACCACGGCCGCGTCGAGGTCGGCCGGTGGAACGAACGGATACAGCGCGGTGATGTGGGCCGGGATGCCGCGGGTGGCAACCGGGTCGTAGCGCTCCCGCCACCGCGCTACGAGCGGCTCGGCTTCCGGCACCTCGAGGAGGAGCCCGGTCTCACGCACCTTCTGAGTTTGCCACCCGAGGAAGGTCACCCGCTCCATCATGGGCCGGAGCAGGTGACCTTCCTCGCGCTGACGGGGATGCGTCACCCGGCCAGCCTCCCATCACGTAGCGGTCGATCTCCAGCACGGCGGTGTGCAGCGGCCACAGCAGGGCGTCGGGCACGTGCTTCGCCTCGCCGATGCGCAGGCACTCGGCGTAGTAGGTGAGGATCTCGGCGGGCGTGCCGTTGAACTTCGTCCAGGACCGTCGACGCCCTCGCGCTGGAGGTCGGTGACGATGGCGCGGGCGTTGTGGACCTTGTCCGCGATCGACACCAGCACGGCGCGCTCGTCCGTGGACCTCGAGGTGGTCCAGGTAGGCCTGCTTGCGCTCCCAGTAGTCGACCGTGCGCTTCCACTCCTCGTCGGTGGAGTCGCTGCAGGCCAGCACGATCTCCGCGACGCGGTCGCCGAATCGCGATCTGATGGCCTCGAGGGTGGCAAGCCCACCGCAGTCCTCGACGGCGTCGTGCAGCAGCCCGGCGATCGCCTCCTCTTCGGTGCCACCCGCCTCCAGCACCAGGCTGGAGACGCCGAGCAGGTGCGCGGTGTAGGGGATGGTGTTGCCCTTGCGCGTCTGGTTGGCGTGCAGGGCCGTGGCGTACGCGATCGCGTCGGTGTACGCCTCGGTCAGGACGGTCGACGGTGCCTCGTGCATGTCGTTCTCTCCATTCGTTCGTGACCAGTGTCCACACCTCGTGGGCCCACCGCTCGATCGATGCGTCATCGCTCCAGTCGATGCCGGACATGGCGAAGAACCGGCGTGACTGCTGTTGGGGCTTGTCTGTTCGGCCCATCGGGCCTCCTTCGGTGCTCGCTTCCCCGCGGTCGATCCGCCGGGCGGCTCTTCCTCCGGGGCCACCGACGCGAGGGCGGTTGGCAGGCGGCCAGCCGGAGGGCTTGCGGCCGCGCTTCGTGAGCACCTTCAGTGTGGCAGGACCGTCTGACAGTCAGGTCGCGGATCTCGTGTTGCCGACCTCGCCACCACCCCGCATGATCGAAATATGGATCCTCGTATCGCCGGACTGCGTCGCTGGAATCTGACGGCCGCCGCAGCGCACCTCATCCAGATGGTGCTGGTGCTCGTCCTCGCCAACGACTTCTCCCTGCCCGTCACCGCGTCCTATGTCGAGGGCCCACCGGGTACCCCAGCGAGCAGTCCTGTCGTGCTCTTCGATACGCGGGTGGCGTGGGGTGTGGCGCTGTTCTTCGGGCTGTCCGCGCTGTTCCACCTGGTGGTCGCGCTGCCGCCGTTCAACCGCCGCTACATGGCGGGGCTGGCGCAGCAGCACAACTACTTCCGCTGGGTGGAGTACTCGATCAGCTCATCGGTCATGATCGTGCTGATCGCTCAGATCACCGGCATCTCCGAAGTCACGGCGCTCATCGCCATCTTCGGTGTCAACGCGTCGATGATCCTCTTCGGGTGGCTGCAGGAGAAGTACGAGACGCCCGGGAGCGGGGGGTGGCTGCCGTTCATCTTCGGCTGCATCGCCGGCAGCGTCCCGTGGCTGGCCCTGCTCGTCTACGTGATCGCACCCGGAGCCACGACGGACGCCGAGCCGCCGGCATTCGTCTACGGCATCATCATCTCGCTGTTCGTGTTCTTCAACGTCTTCGCTCTGGTCCAGTGGGCCCAGTACAAGCGCGTGGGCCGCTGGTCCGACTACCTCGTCGGCGAGAAGACGTACATCATCCTGAGCCTCGCGGCCAAGTCGGCGCTGGCCTGGCAGGTGTTCGCCGGAACGCTGGTACCGGCGTCCTAGCGGCTGAAGGTGATGTGGGTGACCCCGCTCTGCGCGGCGACGGCACTGACGCGTGCGCCGTTCTCGATCCCGCGGAGGTCGTCCCAGAGCCGGATCCCGCTGCCCAGGATGATCGGGACAACCGCGACGTGCAGGTCGTCGACCAGCCCGGCTCGCAGGAAGTCCCGCACCGTCGACGCGCCGCCTCCGATGCGGACGTCCCGGCCCCCCGCCACGGCAACGGCCTGTGCCAGCGCCTCGGCCGGCGTCGCCGACAGGAAGTGGAACGTGGTGCCGCCTGCCATCGCGATCGACTCGCGCTGGGTGTGCGTCAGCACGAAGACGGGGCAGCCGAACGGCGGCTGGTCACCCCACCAGCCCTTCCAGTCGGGGTCGTCCGGGAAGTTGTGCAGCCCGAACATCCCGGCACCCATGATCTCGGCACCGATCCCCTCGAAGTAGGCAGCCGCGAACTCGTCGTCGACGTCCGTGGTTCCTTCGCCGGAGGTGTCCCCCAGGACCCGTGAGCGGAAGGTGCGGGTGGCGGCATAGGCATGCGTGAGCCGCGACCAGTCCTCCCCGAACGGATTCTCCGGAGTCTGGTCCGTGGTCGTGGCGAACCCGTCGAGGGAGATGTTGAGGTCGACCCGTACTCGCGTCACGGCTGCTCCAGCATCAGGGGGTGTCGGACAGTGGGCTGAAACCTAGCCCGACGGCGAGCACGGCCTGAGTTGAACGGGCTGTTCCTCCTCGTCTTGACTGCGCCTACTCCGCGGGCCGCCCCCACACATGGGCGCCGCCCCAGTCGATCGCCTCGACAGGCTCGTCGCCGACGACCCAGGCGTCATGGCCGGGCGGAAGCCAGTTCACATCGCCGGGCTTGGCCTCGAACTCGTCGCCGTCGGCGGTGCGCACGCCGATACGCCCGGAGATCAAGTACTGGAAGTGCGGTGCTTCGCACCACTCGGTGCCGGCGGCGGGCTTGACGTGATCGGACCAGCGCCAGCCGGGCTGGAGCGTCATGTGGAGCACCTTGCCGCCGCCGATGTCGACGATCTCGCCGCGGCCGTGCGGGAACTCCAGGACGTCGTCGGGTTCCGCGAAGTTCTTCAGCTCGAAACTGGCCATCGAAGGGTCCTCTCCTCGGCGATCCACCCGCGAACCCGGCCTCCTCATACGCGGTCCGCTGCGCTGGGAATCGCCCGCCAGCCCACCAGATTAGGTGAGGCAGCCCTCACCGTACTCCCGGCGCGGGCGGCCGGAAAGACCTCGAACCGGGCCTGGTCCGGCTCAGGCGGCCAGGTGGAAGGTGCTCGCGAACCGGCCGAGCAGGGCACCTCGGCCATGCAGCACCTCGACCACGCCGGTGGCGATGGCGCGATCGGGCGCGAGTTCGCCCGAGATCACGCGGCGGATGCCGGGGCCGGCGGTGAAGGCCAGGTCGGCGGGGCCGTCGCCGCGTGCCACGTCGAGCGTCGAGCCGTCGACATGGATGAGCAGTTCCGCCGGCCCGAAGTGAGCGGCGTAGGCCGTGGCGGGAAGGCGGGCTGCGATCTGCGGCTGGAACGCCGTGCGCAGCGCCATCGTCATCGAGTCGGACGTGATGATCTGCTCGTCGCGCGGGTCGCCCATCGCCTTGAAGCCCCAGGCCCCGAGCGCGAGGACGACGGGCTCGAGCTCGCGCCCGTACGGCGTCAGCTCGTAGATGATCACGCGCGAGCGCGGGACCCGCCGGATGACGCCAGCGGACTGGAGCTCCTTCAGCCGGGCGGCGAGGATGTTGGTAGGGATCCGGGGGAGCCCGGCGGCCAGTTCGCCGTACCGCCGCGGACCGACGAGCAGGTCGCGCACGATGAGCATCGCCCAGCGCTCGCCCACGAGCTCCAGAGCGCGCGTGACCCCGCAGTACTGCCCGTAGTCGCGTGCGGCCATCGCCCTCAGGCCTGCTGGCTCGCCACGGCGTCGGGACCCTGCTCGGCGGCAGTGGGGTCCATCCAGCCGAACTCCAGGGCGTTGCCGTCCGGGTCGGTGATCCCGCGCTGGTACATGAAGCCGTAGTCCGACGCTGGGCGCGGCTCGGAGCCGCCGGCCGCGAGTCCCGCTTCGGCGGCGGCGTCCACGGCCTCCCTGCTGTCGACGAAGACCGCCACAGCAGACACCGGGTTGACCTTGGGGTCCCCGAGCGGGAGGTCCGTGAAGGTCTGGAAGTACTCGCGCGTCAGGATCATCACCGCGCTGTGATCCTCCTCGACCACGACGCAGGCAGCGTTGTGATCGGTGAACAGCGGGTTGATGGCGAACCCGAGCGCGGTGTAGAAGGCCTTCGCCCGCTCGAGGTCCGTGACAGGCAGGCTGACGAACATCATGGCCATGGTGGTCTCCTCTGGTTCGCCCCGTCTCGAGGGACAACACTTGCAAAAAGCAAGTGACGTGTCAAGGCTCGGGCGCCGCGGTCGCTAACGCGGGCGCGACGGGAAGCCGGTGTCGAAGTGCATGTAGTCCGGGACCTTGATGTCCTGCCAGATCCATCCCAACTCGGTGAACAGCCGCCAGGGGAGGCTGCCCTCGGTGATGACCCCTGCGCCAGAACGGTCCTCGGCGAAGTCCGCGGAAGGGACCCAGCAGTCGCAACGCGGATCGGTCCAGGGATTCTGGTAGGGGTTGATGTCGATGGCCCGGCCGTTGGCGTGAGGTGAGTCCAGCACAGGTGCGTTGATCTGGTCGGGGCGCCTGCAGTTGAAGGCAGACGTGTTGTTCGCCTCGAGGCTTCGCACCACGTCGCCGTCGTAGGCCTCGACCGACTCCATGCGCTCGATGGGGAACCCCGCATCGAAGAGCCCGACGAAGACGGTGGCAAGGTCCTCGACGCTGTCGCGGTGCGCGATGACGTGCCCACGCTGGACGGTCCCGTCGAAGTCGACATAGTTGACGTCGAGGCGGCGCAGGTCGTCTCGGGCGACGGGGCATTCCGGCCGCCACGTCCCGGTGCGCTCGATGCGCGCCCACTGGCGGTCACCGATCCGTGAGATCGCGGGGTCCGCCGACGGCGGGAGGACGGTCGGCTCCGGGCCCGGGCTCGAGGGAGCCGAGACAGGAGGCGCGGATGGCGTGGCGGGCTCCGACGACATCGGTGCGGGTGACGCGGGGTTGGGAGACGCCGGTGCCGTCGCCCCGAGGGACGCCCCAGCGCTGGGCCCCTGACTGACTGGCGCGCCGTCGTCGTCGCCGGTCGTCATGCAGCCGGCGAGTGCCAGGCCCACGAGCAGGACGAGGGCTGGCCGCGCGAGCGATCCCACCACGGGGAGCATGGGTCAAGGCTACGAGTCCCTGCGCTGACGGAGGCCCTGGCGCACACTGGTCGGGTGCGGAAGCCCGGCGAGATCGCGACGGACCTGGCGGCGCTGGGAGTCGCCGAGGGCGACCTGCTGTTCGTGCACGCCTCGCTGCGCCGGCTCGGGCCGGTGGAGGGCGGCGCCGCCGGGGTGGTGGCCGCCCTTGAGAGTGCGGTCGGACCCCGCGGGACCATCACGATGGTCCTCGGAGCAACGAACGACTGGGATTGGGTGAACCAGCACCCGGAGTCGGAGCGTGCCGCGCTGCTGGCCGACGCCGAGCCCTTCGACCCGGCGAGCACGCCGGCACTACCGGAGGTCGGCGTCCTGGCCGAGGTGATGCGCACCCTGCCCGGCACGATGGTGAACGACCACCCGGAGGGGCGTTTCGCGGCTCGCGGTGCCCTGGCCGACGACCTGCTGCGAGACCTGCCGTGGGACGACTACTACGGCCCCGGGTCCGCGCTGGCCCGCGTCGTCGACCGCGGCGGCAAGGTGCTGCAGGATCGGCGCGAATCCCGACACCGTCACCCTCCTGCACTATGCCGAGTACCTCGCCGACGTCCCATCCACCGTCCGCGTGCGCCGGCACCGCCGAGTGCTCGATCCCGACGGCACTCGCATCGTCGTCGTGGAGTGCCTGGACGACGAGAACGGGATCGTCCCCGACGAGCGGCAGCCCGCTGAGGACTACTTCGCGATCATCCTGCGGGAGTACCTCGCCACCGGGCGGGCCGCGACGGGCACCGTCGGGGATGCCCGTGCGGAACTGATCGACGGCTCCGACATCGTCCGCTTCGGCGCCGAGTGGATGAACAGGAACTTGAGGTAGGAGAACACCCCGCCGGGCCTGACGGCCATTCCCGGCTGCTCGTGCCGGGGGTAGCGTGCCCATGTGCGCGAAACGGGCCGACCCATCTCGATGTACGGGGACGTGCAGGACCTGCCCGCCCTGGAGTGGACGAACGTCGAGGAACGGCTCGCCACGGCCCCGCTGTACTGGGTCGTTGCGGCCTCGGCCGGATGGCCCCACCCTCGTCCGGTCTGGGGAGTGTGGCACCGGTCCCAACTGCACCTCAGCCTCGGCAGCCCCGCCCTGCGAAGGAGCATCGATGCCGACGGGCGGGTCAGCGTTCATCTGGAGAGCGCGACCGACGTGGTCGTGGTCGAGGGTCATGCGGTGCCGTCAGAGGACGCTGCTTCCGCGGTCGCGAGCTACGACGCCAAGTACGAGTACGCCTACGACGTGGAACGCTACGGACTGCTGGTGAGCGTCGCTCCCCTCCGGGTCCTCGCCTGGACTGCCGGAGGCTACGCCGGTCGTCAGGGGTTCCTCTCGGCGGGCGCATGGGATTTCCCCGTTCGGCGCTAGCGCCCCCGCCGCGTCACGTGGAGTTCGAGCCACCCGGGGTTCGGCTCAGCCCCCGCTGCTGTCGGCGAGGTCGCGGAAGGCGAAGGCATCAGCGGGGACGGCAGCCGCACCGGGGACGGTGCCCGGCATGATGGCGAACGTCGGCTCGAACGCCGTGAGCGCGCCGGCGAGCGTCGCCAGGATCGAGCCGTCCCCTTCGAGCACAGCCGTTCCGTCCGCCACCTGCTGCATCAGCGGCACCGCCCCGATCATGGCGTTCTCGAGATCCGCCCGGTTGATCGTCAGCGTGAGATCCGGGGCCTCCGCGAGGAAGCCCTGCAGGCTGGTGAGGGTGCCGTGGCGCAGTTCGACCACGAAGCGCTCGTCGGTGTCCGGGGTGACGAGGTTCATGACGAAGGCGGCGTCGCCGACCTTCGAGGAGTCCAGCCGGATGCCCAGGAAGTCGAGGAACTGCAGGGTGCTGAGGGCACGCACGAGATCCGGTCCGGTGCTCTTCGGGGCCGCGCCCGAGGGGATGCCGGAGCGCAGCTCGAGCGCGGCCGCCAGGAAGCTGTTGCGGACGCTCGGACTCTCCTGCTGGTAGCCGAGCTGCTCGAAGGCGTCCGCGAGCAGTCGGCGACCGGCCACGTGCTCCGGCTCGCCGTACACGAGTTTGTTCAGGATCTCGACGGCCAGCAGGTACTCGCCGGACTCCATGAGCCGCTCGGCGCGCCGGACGATCGCGTCGGCGCCGCCCATCATCTCGACGAACAACGGAGCGGACTCGCGCGGTGCCAGCGGGATGAGCGTGGCGGGGTTTCCGTCCCAGTAGCCGAGGTAGCGGTTGATGACGGCACGCGAGTTGTGCTCCACCGAGCCGTGGTAGCTCCGCGCCGCCCAGTTGCGCTGAAGGGACTCCGGGACCTGGTACACGCGGTGGATCTCATTGATCGTCACGCCCTGGTTGGCGAGGTGCATCACGCCGTTGTTCAGATGGGCATACGTGTCGCGCTGGGTGCGCATCACCTCCTGGATGCGCTCGTTGCCCCAGCGGGGCCAGGAGTGCGACGCGAACATGACCTCCGCCTCGAGGCCGAACAGGTACAGCGCCTTGTTGATCTGCCGCGACCATTCGAGGGCGTCACGCACGAGCGCACCGCGGAGCGTGTAGATGTTGTGGATCGTGGCGACGATGTTCTCGGCCGCCCAGAACGCCTTGAGATCCGGGAACCAGGTGTTCATCTCCGCGGGTGCCTCGGTGCCGGGGGTGTTCTGGAACACCATGCGTACGCCGTCGACGGTCAACTCCTCGATGTCGGCGACGATATCGATGGTGGGTGGGATCAGGCCGGCCGTTCCCGCCGCGACGCCCTTGCCGATGGCCTGGTCCACGTGCCCGAAGGGACTGCGGTCCAGCAGCGACCCGTACTGGTAGAACATGCGGCGGTTCATCGCGTTGCCCGCGTAGACATTCTCGGCGACGGCATGCTCCAGGAAGCCGACGGGTGCGATGACCGGCACCTTGCCCGACCGGACGTCCGCCTCGTCGACCACGCCGCGCGCACCGGCGAAGTGGTCGGCATGCGAGTGCGAGTAGACGACGGCCACGACGGGCCGGGTGCCGAGGTGCTCGTCGACCAGGGCGAGCGCCGCCGCCGCTGTCTCGGCCGCCGTCAGCGGGTCGAAGACGATCCAGCCGGTGTCAGACCGGATGAAGGAGATGTTGGCGAGGTCGAAGCCGCGCACCTGGTAGATGTGGCCCGGGACCACCTCGTACAGGCCGTACTCCATGTTGAGGATCGCCTGACGCTGCAGTGACGGGTGGATCGAGTCGAAGTCCTCTCCGTCGAGGAGGAAGTCGTAGGCGCCGATGTTCCAGGCGACGTGGCCGGCCGAGGCCATGATCTGCCGGTAGGCCGGAGCGGCGATGAAGCCGCGATGGGCCTCCTCGAAGTCGCGCTCGTCGTCGAAGGGCAGCCGCTCGCGCGCCAGGGCTCGCAGTTCAGCGGTCGCCTCGGACGGAGGCTTGCCCAACTCGTGGAAGTGCGCGTGCGTCATGGTCGACGTCCTCTCGGTGCCACGGCCTGGCCTGCGTGTACAGGGCACACTAGGCGTCCCGGCGCCGCGATGCCGGGGGGTGGCGAGACGGATCAGTGATCCGCAGGAACGTCCGGACGCGTGGCCACCAGGTCGATCACGGCCGACATGCCGCTGTGCCCCGGACCCTCATCGACGTGGATGTCGTACTCCTCAAGCGACACGACCTCGAGGGTCGGGAAGGCGTTCCGGAGCAGGTCGGCGTCGTAGAGCTGGTCCAGGGCGCGTGGGCCGCCGGTGCCGTACTGCAGCTGGCGATGGTGGTACCCCTCGAGCAGCAGGACCCCGCGCGGCTTCAGCGCGGCCGCCATGCGCGCGAACAACGCCGTCCTCTCCTCCGGGCGGGCGAACTGGATGAAGATGGCGACCACTGCGTCGTACTCGTCGACCGGCCACGTCCACTCGAGCAGGTCGACCTGATCGTGCGCGATGGAGCCGGGGACCAGGTCGGCGACCGTTGCAGCCTCGGGAACGCCGCGCTCGCCAGCCAAGCGCACGGACTTGGCGATGGCGGAGGGGGCCGCCTCGGTGGCGTGGACAGCCAACCCGGTCGAGGCCAGCCAGACGCCGTTGCGGCCCTCCCCGTCGGCGATCACGAGGACACGGGCACCCTCGGGAATGACGTGGGCCGTCCGTCGGAGGAAGGCGTTCGGCTCGGTGCCGAAGATGTAGTCGTCGGTGGCGAAACGCGCATCCCAGGCGTCGAGCTCCGGCCGGGTCATGCGACCGAGCCGGTCGATGCGGGAACGCGGCAGGCATCGGTGCTGCCGGGAAGCCGGCCACGCTGCCGGTACAGGAACGGACCCGCCGCGTGGAGGGCCTGACGGATGCCGGGAGCGAGCATCACCGCGCCGACGGCCCGGTAGGGCCGACGCGAGGCGCGGAGCAGCTCGGCCATCGCGAGGGGGCCGATGACGTGGCTGCCGTCGCGTCGCACGAGCACCGGGCCCTCGGCGACGTCGCCCTGCGTCACGCCGTAGGCGTCCAGGTCGACCGACTGGTAGGCGACGAGGTCGAGTGGAGGGTCGATCCGCCGACGGATCGCCTCGGTGCCGTTCTGGCAGACGCCGCAGTCGCCGTCGAACAGGAACACGGCGCGAGTCTGGGGAGTCATGACGTCAGCATACCCCTAGGGGTATCACTCGGCCGAGCGTTCACGCGGATCGGCGACGGTCTCGTTCCCGCAAACCGGCTGACTGGGGCCAGAGCCGCGCGGCAGGATGCCGAGCGTGAGCACGGACGGAACCACACCCGGGCCTCGCATCCTCACACCGGACCAGCGACCCCGGGTCTTCATCAGCTCGACGCTGCAAGAGCTCGCGCCGGAACGGGCCGCCGCTCGCGCAGCCGTCGAGCGTCTTCGGCTCATCCCCGTGCTCTTCGAGCTGGGCGCGCGACCGCACGCCGCGCGTGCGCTGTACCGCGCCTACCTCGAGCAGAGCCACGTGTTCGTCGCCATCTATTTCCAGAAGTACGGCTGGGTCGCGCCCGGCGAGGAGATCTCGGGACTCGAGGACGAGTACCGGCTCTCCGGCCGGCTGCCGCGGCTGGTGTACCTCAAGGCGCCTGCGCCCGAGCGCGAGCCGAGGCTGGCCGACCTCCTCGACACCGTCCGAGCGGACGACACTGTCTCGTACAAGTCCTTCGCGTCGGCTGACGAGCTCGAGCGGCTGCTGGCCGAGGACCTCGCCGTGCTGCTGGCCGAGCGATTCCTGCTCGGTCAGCCCGACCTCCCGCAGGCAGAGCAGCCTGCCGAGGGGTCCGTGGCCCGCAGACCCATCCCGACTCCTGTGAACGACCTGGTCGGCAGGGCCGACGAGCTCGCGGAGATCGAGCGCCACATCGACTCGGGAAGCCGTCTGGTCACCCTGGTGGGCCCCGGCGGGATCGGGAAGACGCGGCTGGCGCTCGAGGCGGCCCGTCGTGCCGCAGCGCTGCATCCCGATCGCGTGGCCTTCGTCCCGCTCGAGGCGGTCGACGATCCCAATGCCGTCCTGCCGGCCATCGCCGCGTCGATCGGGCTGGGGCTGGACGGAGGAGTGCCCGTCATCGAGGCCCTCGCGCGAGCGTTCGGCGACCGCGACTTCTTCGTGGTCCTCGACAACGTGGAACAGGTGCTGCCGGCTGCCACCGACGTGGCCGAGCTCCTCACGCCGATGTGCCGGTCTCACGATCGTCGCGACGAGTCGGGCGGCGCTGCGCATCCGAGCGGAGACGCTCGTGACACTGGGCCCGCTGTCCCTGCCCTCGGACGACGAGTCGCTCGAGCGACTCGGCCGCCGTGCAGCTGTTCGTGGAGCGGGCGCGGGCGGTCCGTCCGGGGTTCTCGCTCGACGATCCGCAGGACGCGGCCGCGGTGGCCGACCTCTGCCGACGCTTGGACGGCATCCCGCTCGCGATCGAACTGGCGGCGGGCCGCAGCCGCCTGCTCCCGCCGCGCACGCTGCTGGAGCGGATCGGCTCCGCCCTCGACCTCGGGACGGGGGCGGCCGACCTGCCCGCTCGCCAACGCACCCTGCGGGACACTCTCGCGTGGAGCGAGCAGCTGCTCGAGCCGCAGCAGCGCTCGCTGCTGGCCGCGCTGTCGGTCTTCTCGGCGCCCTGGACGCTCGCCGACGCGGAGCACGTGGCACCTGCGGACGTGAGCGATGCGCTCGAGGACATCGCGGCGCTCGTCGAGAACAGCCTCGTCGCGCCCGTGACCACGGCACCCGGCGACCCGAGGTTCCAGATGTACAACACCGTCCGGGCGTACGCCGCCGAGCGGCTCGACGGCATGGGAGCGACGGGACGCGGCGGAGGCCAGGTTCCGCGCTCGCATGATCGCCCAGGTGCCGGCCATCGTCATGGGGATCCGGTCGCGTGAGCAGGCCCGCTGGCGGGCGGAGTTCCGCCTGGTCTGGCCCGACCTGCGGCAGGCGTGGGCGCTTGTCGGTGCTGCACGAGGACGGCGAGAGCACGGCGATCGCCTCGCAGACCGTTCCCGCGCTGTGGCTCGAGGGCCGCAGCAACGAGGTGGTGGACCTGATGGCCGACTCCGTCGGTGTGGGCGACCGCACCCGGCCGTCGCTCCACGGCGAGTTGCTGCTCATGGCCGCGCACTCGGCCTTCTACCTGGGCGACTACGACCGGGTGACGGAGCTGCTGTCACGGATCGGCGTGGACGGAGTGCCGTTCCCGGTGAACCCCGAGGGGGTCGCCACCATGCCCCTGCTCCAGGGCTACCTCGCCGCGGACGAGGGCGACCTCGACTCAGCGGAGCGGCTCCTCGCGGAGTCCGTCGTCCGGCTGCAGGCGGGCCCCGATGTGAGCACCCGATGGATCGAGGCGTTCGCGCACAACGGCCTCGGATCGCTGAGGCTCCTGCGCGGGGATGCCCCCAGTGCTGTCGCCGAGTTCGAGGCGTCGCGGCGGATGGCCGCCGACTCGGGCAATCTCGGCGCGCAGATGCAGGCGATGGTGTTCACGGCAGGGGTGAGCCTGTTCGACGGCCGTACCGACGAGGCACGGACCCTGCTGCTCGAGGCCTGCGACCTGGTCGAGCAGCAGCCGTTCTACGAGGGCAACGCCTACTGCATGGAGGTAGCCGCCGCCTACGCGCTCGGAGCCGGTGATGCGAGCGGAGCGGCCCGGGCGCTCGGGCAGGCACGGGCCCTGCGGGAGATGATCGGGGCCCGCGTCTGGGCACTGCTCGAGCAGATGAGCGAACTGGTGCACACCGGGGTGCGGGAGGTCCTCGGCGACGTCGCCTTCGACGTGGCCTTCGGGCAGGGGCGGGCGGCAGACCCCCGGACGGCCGCCGGCACCGTCCGCGACCTGCTGGGCGCCTGATCCGGCGGTTCCACGGGTACGCCTCAGACCGCGTGTGCCCGGCCCCAGCGCGACAGCGCGACAAGCACCGGCTCGAGGGTGCGGCCGGACTCGGTGAGGGAGTACTCCACCCGCGGTGGCACCTCGGCGTAGATGCGGCGCTCGACCAGCCCGTGCTCCTCGAGCCCGCGCAGCCGGTCGGTCAGGGTCTTGGGGCTGATGCCGACCAGTGAGCGTCGCAGTTCTCCGAACCGCTTGGTTCCGCTGAGCAGATCGCGGACGACGAGGATCGTCCACTTCCCGTCCAGGGCCACGAGGGCCCGGCTCACCGGGCAGCTGCCGTCGTCGCAGGGGGCGAAGTCGTCTGTCACGTCATTGGTTCCGTTTCGGATACTGGATCACTTGTTGACAACTGATTCCCCAGAGTACCTAGTTTGGCCACTCCTGCACATCCATGTCAGAGAGGGTCATCCATGTCACGTCTGCGCTTCCTGCTCCGGTTCATCGGAGTCGTCCAGTTCTTCTTCGGCATCCTGTTCACCTTCGCCCCGGCCGCCGCCGGCGGAATCCTCGGCCTGGAGCCTTCGGCCACGGCCGGCTGGGTCCAGTGGCTGTTCGTCATGATGGGCGCCCGCTTCCTGGGCTACGGCGTCGGGATGTTCGTGGCCGCCCGCGATCCGTTGGCGCACCAGTCCTGGATCAACACGATGATCGGCATCCAGGTCGTCGACTGGGTCGCGACCGTGGGCTTCCTGCTTGCCGGCGACCTGCCCCTCGTGAACGTGGCGAGCGCCCTGATCCTGCCCGTGGTGTTTGTGGGCGGGCTGCTCTGGTGGCACCCGCGCCGGCTGGCCGGCTCGGTCAGACCTCGTGAACGCCTGACGAGGGACGGCGACGCTGAGGTCCCTCCCGTCGGTAACGGCACGGGGGAGGGACCTCAGCGCAGATGGCGCCGTCCGGGGCCTCAGGCGCCGTACTCCAGCACGGGCTCCGGGAGGGACATCCCCGCGGCCAGGTCGAACCCGTGAACGGCCATCACGTGCTCGCGGAACCAGCGGTCGAACGGCTCGCCAGAGGTCGCGAGCCCGTAGAGGGCGGTGGGCAGGTCAGGCGACTCGATCAGGACGACGGCGACGTCGCCGGCGGGCGTGCCCTGGATCCAGACCGACTCCCGTGAGATGCCATGGCGGCGACGGGAGGCGGCGTGCTCCTCTGTGCGCTCGCCGTGCCAGCAGGACAGCATCTCCTCGCGGTCGACGGACGTGGCCCCCGGCAGCAGGGGTGCCGCGAAGCACAGGGTCTGCGTGGATCGGTCGGTGTGCGGCGTGGTCGGGGTCTCGAGGCTCATCGTCAGGCCCTTTCGGTCGGTGCGGCGCCGCTTGTCGGCGCCGTGCATGCTCAACCATCCGGCGCGGCCGCCTCGCCCGACATCCCTGCGGATCTGGGATCTTTCGCGCATGTGAGCCTGGGATGGGGCCTGGTGGCGTCACCATGGCGAGGTGGAACGCTGGAGTGGCGATCGCCTGGTGGCTGAGATCGAGCGCCTCGGTGCCCGGGGGCTGCCCTATGGGGACCTGCATGCCGAACTGGGGGCCCGGATCCGTCGCGTGATCGCGGTGGACGCCTTCTGCTGGCACGGCCTCGATCCGGATACGCGCCTGCTCACCACCGCCAACCCCGTCGAGCTGATGACCGCCGGCTACCTGACCCCCGAGACTGAGGCGATGGCGGCCGGCGCGGTGGTCACGAGCGAGTACCTGCGCCCGGACGTGAACACGTTCGCCACACTGGCCGCTCGACGCACACCGGTCGGCGTGCTGAGCGAGACGACGCGTGGCCACCCGGAGCGCAGCGCGCGGTACGTCGAGTACCTCCAGCCGATCGGAACCCCCTTCGAGATGCGTGCCGCGATGGTCACTCGTGGCCGGGCCTGGGGGTGCGTCGTCATGCACCGCACGGAGGAGACCGGCGACTTCACGCCCGAGGAGGCGCGACTCCTCGGTCGGTTGTCCCGACCCGTGGCGGAGGCCCTGCGCCACTCCTACCGCGTCGATGCCGCTCGACGTCGAGATGACGATCGCGCTCCCGGGCTGCTGGTCCTCGATGCGCACGATGACGTTGAGCTGTCCACCCCGCCCGCAGACGCCCTCCTGTCACTGCTGACGATCGAGGATCCAGCGCATCGGCTGGTGCCAGCGGCAGCCTTGAGCCTGGCCGCCGACGTGCGCGCGCAGGGAAGGGCCGGAAAGTCAGCTCAGCCACTGCACGTGCCGACCTCGTCGGGCTGGCTCAGCCTGTATGGCTCGCTGCCGGATGGACCCGCAGGCGGTCGGGTCGCGATCGTCGTCCAACGGGCCGACGCCGACTACTCGGTGCCGCTGCGGCTCGAGGCGTTCGGCCTGACGGCGCGCGAACGAGAGGTGGCGACGCTGGTGGCGCGCGGGCTCGACACCTCCGCGATCGCCGAGCGGCTTGTCATCTCGCCGTGGACGGTCCAGGACCACCTGAAGGCGATCTTCGCCAAGACCGACACACGGTCGCGACGCGAACTGCTCTCGCAGGTGTTCTTCCACGACCAACTGCCCGGGATCGTCGCGCATGACCCGCTCAACGCCGGTGGGCACCTGCGCGAACCCCGGGGTGCGGCCGGTCTCAGGAGTGACGGCTGACGTCCGCCCGCATGTGCCACGCGTCCGTGACCAGCTCCTTCAACCGCCGCCGGTCGACCTTCTCGAGGCGCACCATGACGAGGGGGGCGTTCTCGTAGCCCGGTGCGGTGAAGAACAGGTCCGGCTCGCCCTGCACCAGGGCCTGCTTCTCCGCCTCGTCACCGACGAAGAGCACGGCGATGTCCCGCCGGATCACGCGCGGACGTCCGGGGGATCGTTCGGGGTAGGACCAGACGAACCCGTGGCCGTCGACGCGGAAGTCGAAGCCATCGCTGTCGATCTCGACGGCCCCCGCCAGGGACATCGCGATGCTGCGCACATCATCGGCGTCGGACAACCTGATTCCTCCCTGCGCGGCGTCGCTTGTGAGTGGCCATCGTGGCGGCCTCGCCGGACATGGTCAACGCCCGTGGATGGGGGAGGCGCTCCACCCATGGCTGTGTAGGGTGCCCGGCATGGTCGCCCCGAGTTGTCCCCACTGCGGCGCGATCGCCTTCCTCGAGATGCAGGAGTGCGCGACCTGCGGCGCGAGCATCGGCTACCACCATCCCTCGCTGTCCTTCGCGCCCGCCGATGCCGAGGGCACGCTCATCGACGGGACGCGCTGGGTGCGCTGCGCGAACTGGGACTGGCAGTGCAACTGGCTGGTGTCAGTGGAGGACGAGTCGGGGCGCTGCTTCGCCTGCCGGCTGATCCGGCGTCGTCCCGAGTCCGACGACACGATCGCCCTGGAGAAGCTCGCTGATACCGGCATCGACCTGCGCAGGCTGCTGGTCCAGCTCCTCGCGCTCGACCTGCCCGTGGTGCCCTACTACGAGCGCGAGGGCGGACTCGCCTTCGACCTGCTGTCGAGCCGGAGCGGAGAGCCGGTCGTCATCGGGCACGCCGACGGAGTCATCACGATTGATCTCGCCGAGACCCTGGACGCCCATCGCGAGGCCCTGCGGGTGAGACTCGGCGAGCCCTACCGGACGATGCTGGGCCACTTCCGCCACGAGGTGGGCCACTACTACCAGCAGGTCCTCGTCAGTGACGAGCCGCTGCTCAGCGAGTGTCGAGCGATCTTCGGCGACGAGCGGGCGAGCTATGCGGACGCCCTTCAGCGCCACTACGAGCTCGGAGCACCCGAGGACTGGGCTGACAGCTTCATCTCCGAGTACGCGACCATGCATCCGTGGGAGGACTTCGCTGAGTCGTTCGCCCACTACCTGCACATCACCGGCACGCTGGCCACGGCGGCGGCCGCCGGGGTCGTCCTGGACTCCGATCGGGTCGACGGCGTGATCCAGCACGACGTCGTCCCGGCCGTCGACTACTCCGACCTGGGCTTCTCCCGTGCCCTCAGCGACTGGCACTGGCTGTCGATGATGTTCAACCGCGTCAACCGCTCGATGGGCCAGCGGGACCTCTACCCCTTCACATTGACGCAGCCGGTCATCGACAAGCTGGCGTTCGTGCACCGGGTCGTCGTCGACGCAGGATCCGGCCCGCGCAGCGCCGGGCGACTGTCGCAGGCATGAGCGTGGTGAACGGCCCGTCCCGCGTCCAGGACTTGGTGGAGAACGCGCACCGCGAGGCGAGCAGCGTGACCTCAGGTGTCGTGTCGTCGGTCTACCCCGCCCTCGCGGAGGCGGACCCCGGGCTCTTCGGCATCGCCGTGGTCGGCACGGCCGGTCAGATCAGCGAGACGGGCGACTCCCGTCATGCCTTCACGATCATGAGTTGCGCCAAGCCGTTCGTGTTCTCGCTCGTCTGCCAGGCCCATGGCATCGACGTCGTGCGAGCCAGGATCGGGGTCAACGCGACGGGCCTGCCCTTCAACTCGCTGGCGGCGGTCGAGAAGGACCCGTCCTCGCGGACGAACCCGATGGTGAACGCCGGAGCCCTCATGAGCACCGGCCTGCTCCCCGGCGACTCCGTCGACGAGCGATGGGACGCCGTGGTCTCAGGGCTCTCCGCCTTCGCCGGACGGACCCTGGCGGTGCATGACGCCACCTACGCGTCCGCCTCCGCCTCGAACCACCGCAATCGCGCGCTGGCCATGCTGCTCGCCGATCGCGACGCGCTCGATGCCGATCCCGAGGAGGTGACGGACCTGTACACGCGCACCAGTTGTCTGGAGGTGAGCGCGGTCGACCTCGCCGTCATGGGAGCCAGTCTGGCCGCGGGCGGGGTGAACCCGCTCACGGGTGCCCGCGTCGTGGACGCCGACATCGCGCGGGCGACGATCGCCGTCATGGCGATCGCGGGGCTCTACGAGACGACTGGCGACTGGCTGGTCGACGTCGGGCTCCCCGGCAAGAGCGGCATCGGCGGCGGCATCGTGACGGTGTCGCCGGGCAGAGGCGGCCTGGGCACCTTTGCGCCACCACTCGACGAGGCGGGCAACAGCGTCAGGGGGCAGCTCGTGGCACGGCGGCTCGCACGCGAGCTGGGCCTGGACATCTTCGCGTCCGTCGAGGGTTGACCGGCAGATGAACGTCGATGTGTACCTCGCGACGCTGGAGCACTCGCGGAAGCCGGAGATCGAGCAGATTCGCGCGGCGATCCTGGCCTCGGATCCCGACCTGTCCGAGACGATCAAGTGGAACGCGCCGAACTTCGTCTTCGCTGGTGAGGACCGCGTCACCTTCCGGCTGCAGCCGGGTGACCGCGTCGACCTCATCGTGCATCGCGGCGCGCGTACGCGTGCTGACGTCGACACGTTCGACTTCGTCGATACGTCGGGCCTGATCGTGTGGGCCACACGAGACCGGGGCGTCATCGCGATCCCCGAAGGCTCGGACATGGACACGTTGCTGCCGCAGCTCCTGCCCGTCATCCGGGCGTGGGTCAGGGCGTAGGTGGCTGTGGCCTCAGCCCTTCACCAGGAGGGGTAGCTCGGGCAGCCCGGCGGTGCTGCCGCGCTCGATCCAGTAGGGCAGCACGTTGCGAGAGAGGATCTGGTCCGCCACGAGCGATGCCGTGCCGTAGATGCCGGCGAGGTCACCCAGTTCGGATCGTGCCACGCGGAGGTCGCGGGTGGCGAGGGGGAGTGAGCGTTCGTAGATGCTCTGGCGGATCGACGCCAGGAAGCGGTCGCCAGCCGAACGCGACACCGCCACCGATGATGACGAGCGACGGGTTGAAGAAGTTGACCATCGCGGCGATGGTCTGCCCCACCAGCTGGCCGGCCTGGCTCAGGATCTGGTTCGCGACGAGGTCACCGCGGGCGGCGGCGCTCGAGACGTCCGTGCGCGTGATGGCCCGTCCCGAGGTGAGCAGCTCAGCCAGGAACGGGCTCGCGCCGCGCTGCGCGGCGGCCGTCGCCTGCCGGGCGATGCGCGTGCCCCCGGCGAGGGCCTCCAGGCAGCCCGACCTTGCCGCAGCGGCAGACCTCGCGTGCCGTCGACTCCGTGACGCGCACGTGGCCGATGTCGCCGGCGGCGCCCTGCGCCCCGCGATGCAGCTGCCCCTCCGAGATGAGCCCCGCCCCGATCCCGGTGCCGATCTTGACGAAGATGACGTCCTCGCACGCCGACGGCGACCCCGCGCGCGCAGCTCGCCGAGCGCCAGCATGTTCACGTCGTTGTCGATCCACGTGGGCGCGTTGTAGCGGGAGGACAGCCGCACCCGCACCGGGTAGCGATCCCAGCCCGGCATGATCGGAGGCGACGTCGGCGATCCGTTGCTGAACTCGACGGGCCCGGGCAGCCCGATTCCGATGCCCCAGAGACTGGGTCGCGGATGGGCGGCGAGCAGCTCGTCGAAGATCCGCTCGAGGATGCCCAGGACGACGTCGGGACCGTCGGCGATGTCGATGTCCTCGTGCCGCTGTTCGATGATGTCGCCGGACACGGTCGTCAGGGCGGCGTTCACGGCCGTCGCGCCGAGCTCGGCGGCGAGCAGGGTCCCAACCGAGGAGTTGAACGCGAGGCTTCGGGAAGGACGCCCCCCGGTCGACTCGGCCATCGAGCCGTCGATGATGAGCCCCGCTTCGATGAGATCGGCGATCCGCTGGGTGACGACGGTTCGACCCAGTCCCATGACGCGCGCGATCTCCGGACGCGTGGTGGCGCGACCGAATCGGATGAGGTCGAGGATCGGCACGAGGTGATCAGCGGTGGCCGAGTGAAGCGTCACGCACGGGCCTTTCATCTCGGGCCCCTCGGGCCGCATCCCGCGACGAATCCTAGGTCGCGCCAGCGACCGACCTTCGCAGGAACGACCATCACTTCTGGGCCCCCTTAGGCCGAAGTGTTATCAATTTGTGACTAAGACAGACAGTATTGCGTAGATAATGATCATGCTTACGCACGAGATATGCATAAGAATGATCTCACACGAAGTAAGTCACGGGAAGGTCACAGCGCATGAGCGCAGACCCGGCGTCAGCCCTGGCACCGACCGCGAGTCAGACTCCGCTGCTGGCCATGACGGGGATCGTCAAGCAGTTCCCCGGCGTCCGCGCGCTGGACGGCGTCGACCTCGATGTGGTCGCCGGAGAGGTGCACTGCCTGCTCGGGCAGAACGGGGCCGGCAAGTCCACCCTGATCAAAGTGCTGTCGGGGGCGCACCAGCCGGACCAGGGCAGCATCCGCTGGAACGGCGACTCGGTCCGCCTCGCCAATCCGATGGCCGCCATCCGCCTCGGGATCGCCGCGATCTACCAGGAACTCGATCTCATCAACGACCTCACGGTCGCCGAGAACATCACCCTGGGCCACGTACCCAGTCGCCTGGGCTTCCCCGAGCGTCGCACGGAGCGAGACTCGGCGGAGGCACTGCTGAAGCGCCTCGGGCATCCGGAGATCAGGCCGGGCGCCGTCGTGGGATCCCTGCCGGCAGCCGGCAAGCAGATCGTCAGCATGGCCCGCGCGCTCTCGCGTGACGCCAAGCTGCTGATCATGGACGAGCCGTCTGCCGTCCTGGACCAGGGCGAGGTTGCCCGACTCTTCGACGTCATCCGCGAACTCACGGCGAACGGCGTCGCCGTGATCTACATCTCCCACCGCCTCGAGGAGATCCGGTCGATCGGCGATCGCGTCACGGTCCTCAAGGACGGTCGCACCGTTGCGACGGGACTGCCGGCGAAGACGACGCCGACCGCTGACGTCATCCGGCTGATGACCGGCCGCACCATCGAGTACGTCTTCCCGCCGCGCAGTGACAAGGACTTCACCGGCGAGGCGATGCTCGAGGTCTCGGGCCTGACGCGCAGCCGGGAGTTCGCGGACGTGACGTTCGCCGTGCACGCCGGCGAGGTCGTCGGTCTCGCGGGACTGGTCGGCTCGGGCCGTTCGGAGATCCTCGAGACGGTCTACGGCGCTCGTCGATTCGAAGCCGGAACCGTCAGCGTGGACGGCAAGAGGCTGCACAACGGCTCCGTCCCGTCGTCAGTCAGCGCGGGCGTCGGACTGTGCCCCGAGGAGCGCAAGAGTCAGGCTCTTCTGCTCGACCAGACGGTTGTCAGCAACGTCTCCCTCGCCTCCCTGCGGCGCTTTGCCGTCGGCCCCTTCGTGCGTCGGCGCCAGGAGGCGCGCGCCGCCACCAAGGAGATCAAGGCGCTCGACGTGCGACCCGCCGATCCGCAGCGGGACGCCCGCACCCTGTCGGGCGGAAACCAGCAGAAGGTCGTCCTTGCGCGGTGGCTGCTCAAGGGATGCCGCGTCCTGCTGCTCGACGAGCCGACGCGCGGCGTCGACGTCGGTGCCCGCAGCGAGTTGTACGGACTGATCCGGGAGCTCGCGAACTCCGGCGTCGCCGTCCTCCTCGTCAGCAGCGAGGTGCCCGAGGTGCTGGGCCTGTCCGACCGCGTCCTCGTCGTGCGGGATGGCCGGATCGTCCACGACGGTCCCGCCGAGGAGATCGATGAATCCGACGTGCTCAGTCTCGTCATGGAGGGGAGCTCTCGATGAGCGAAACAGCAGTGACCAGCGCGGCCTCCGGTCCGCCGGTCGGTCCTGACGACTCGGCACCTCAGGTGTCCGGCCTGCGGAAGGTCTTCCGCGGCTCCGTTGGACGCAACCTGGGACTGGTCCTGGCGCTCGTCATCCTGATCATCGTCGGCGTCATCACCGGAGGGGAGCGCTTCGCGAGCATCGACAACACGCTGACGATCCTGCGCCTCGGGTCGGTGATCGGTGTGGTGAGCATCGGGATGACGTTCGTGATCATCGGAGGCGGCATCGACCTGTCGGTCGGCGCCAACGTGGCGCTGGCGTCTGTCTGGGCCACCACCGTCGCCACCCAGACCATGGGCGACGACATCCACTGGCTCGTCATGGTCGCCTGCGCGATCATCGTCGCGACCTGCGTCGGGCTCGTCAACGGACTCATGGTCGCCTACGGGAAGATCGCCCCGTTCATCGCGACCCTCGCCATGCTTGCCGCGGCGCGCGGCCTGGCGGAGATCATCGCCGACCGCAAGACGCAGATCATCACGGTGCGTGGCTTCCTGGACGCCTTCGGCGCCGACGTGCTGGGCGTCCCCGTGCTGGTGCTCATCTTCGCCGTGGTGGCGATCATCGGCTGGATCCTCCTGAATCGCACCACCTTCGGTCGCCGCACCTTCGCGGTGGGCGGCAACGCCGAGGCGGCGCGACTCGCCGGCATCCGCGTCAAGCGACACACCCTGTGGCTCTACGCGTTGCTCGGCAGCACCTGCGGCGTTGCGGCCGTCATGATCATGGCGCGCACGACGACCGGCAGCTCGACGCACGGAATGCTGTACGAGCTCGACGCGATCGCCGCTGTGGTCATCGGCGGCACCCTCCTGACCGGCGGACGGGGAACGATCGTCGGCACCGTCATCGGCGTCCTGATCTTCACGATGCTGAACAACATCTTCACCCTCAACAACCTCTCCATCTCCGCCCAGGCGATAGCCAAGGGGGTGATCATCGTCGTCGCCGTACTGCTGCAGCAGCGCATCGCTGACCGCAGCAGGGCTGTCACCTGACCGCAAAGCGCGCGTCCGGACCTGGCACCGATCCTTCAAGAAAGAGGACATCATGAGAGCACGGAAGACGGGGCTCGTCACCACGGTAGGCATCGTGGTCGCAGCGAGCGCACTACTGGCGGGATGCACGAGCAACTCGACTTCGACGGAAACGAGCGACGCGGCGTCCGCCGCTGCCTCGGCCCCCGCCGAGGCCGCTGGAAGCGCGAACGACGCTCCCGGCGATATGGTCACGATCGGCTTCTCGGCACCCGCTGCCGACCATGGCTGGATGGGCGCCATCACCAAGGCCGCCCAGGATGAGGCCGCCAAGTTCTCCGACGTCGAACTGGTCGTCGCCGAGGGCACGAACGACGTCAACCTGCAGATCAGCCAGATCGAGACGTTCATCAACGACGGCGTCGACGCCATCGTGATGCTGCCCTTCGACGGTGCAGCACTGACGGATGTCGCCACCAAGGCGATGGACGCCGGAATCACGGTCATCAACGTCGACCGTGAGTTCAGCAGCCCGTTCGCTGCTCGCTCCACGGTCCTCGGTGACAACTACGGCATGGGCGTCTCCGCCGGCACGTACATGTGCGAGCAGTTCGGCGACAACCCTGACGCCGTCATCGCGGAGATCGCCGGCATCGACTCGCTGCCGCTGACGCAGGACCGCAGCAAGGGCTTCGCTGACGCGCTGTCAGCGTGTGGCCTGAAGGTCTCGAACCGAGTGGCCGCGGAGTTCACGGTCGAGTCCGGCGAGAAGGCCGCAGCCAACCTGCTCCAGGCCGCTCCCAAGATCGACGGCCTGTGGAACCACGACGACGACCAGGGCGTCGGCGTCATGGCCGCCATCGAGGCAGCTGGCCGCGATGAGTTCATCATGGTCGGCGGGGCCGGCAGCGCGAACGTCATGCGCGACATCCAGGCCGACGACACCGTCCTCAAGGCGACGGTCATCTACCCGTCCACCCAGGCCGCTGATGGCATCGACCTGGCTCGCATGATCGTCCAGGGCAAGGCGCTCAGCGACCTCGTCGAGGTCGAGGCGCCGCGCAAGGTGATGCTGTACGCACCTGTCGTGACCAAGGAGAACGTCGACCAGTACCTCCCGACGGCGTTCGAGTCGTAGTTGCCAACCTCGGTGGGGGTGCGCACCGCGCACCCCCACCGGGACCCCACCGTTCTAGGGATGAAGATGACCACGACAGGTGACCGCCCGCTCCGCGTCGGGATGGTCGGATACGCATTCATGGGTGCTGCACACTCACAGGCCTGGCGCAACGCCCCCAGCTTCTTCGAGCTTCCCCTGATCCCCGAGATGACCGCCATCTGCGGTCGTGACCGTGAGGCAGCCACGAAGGTGGCCGGGCGCTTCGGCTGGCACTCCGTCGAGACGGACTGGCACGCACTGCTGCACCGTGCCGACGTCGACCTCATCGACATCTGCACGCCCGGTGACACCCATGCCGAGATCGCGATCGCCTCGCTCGAGGCGGGCAAGCACGTCCTGTGCGAGAAGCCGCTGGCGAACAGCGTGGAGGAAGCCGAGGCGATGGCCGCGGCAGCCGCGGTGGCAGCGGAGTCCGGGCATCCGCTCGATGGTGGGGTTCACCTATCGGCGAGTGCCGGCGATCGGCTTGGCGCAGCGTCTCATCGCCCAGGGCCGCATCGGCGTCATCCGCAACGTCCGGGCCCAGTACCTGCAGGACTGGATCGTCGACCCCAAGGCGCCCCTGTTCTGGCGCCTCCGCAAGGAGGTCGCCGGCTCCGGCGCTCTGGGCGACATCGGCGCTCACATCATCGACCTCGTCCAGTACATGTGCGGAGAGTCCATCACCGGCCTCAGCGCACTGACGGCCACGTTCGTCAAGGAGCGGCCGCTGCCGTCGAGCACGAGTGGCCTGTCCGGGACCTCGGGTACGGAGATGGGCGAGGTCACGGTCGACGATGCAGCGGTGTTCATCGCGAAGCTGAGTGGTGGCGCGCTGGCGACGTTCGAGGCCACTCGGTTCGCGACCGGTCGGAAGAACGCCATCCGCATCGAGATCAACGGGTCGGAGGGCTCGTTGGCCTTCGACTTCGAGGACATGAACCTCCTGCACTTCTTCGACAACAACGACGACCCCGAGGTGGCCGGCTTCCGGCGGATCCTCGTCACCGAGCCGGTCCATCCCTACGTGAAGGCGTGGTGGCCGGCCGGTCACCTCATCGGCTACGAGCACGGGTTCACCCACCAGGTGGTCGACCTGATCGAGGACATCGCCAACAGACCGCGACCCGCAGCCGTCGTTCGCCGACGGCCTCCGAGTACAACGCGTTCTCGACGCCGTCGAGAAGAGCGCCGCCAGTACGAGCACGTGGATGGAGATCCCCGCATGAGCGATCGATGGACGCCTGTACCTGAGGACAAGCTGAGCTTCGGCCTGTGGACCGTGGGCTGGCGAGGCATCGACGTCTTCGGCGGCGCCGTCCGGGACGAGCTCGATCCGGTCGAGGCGGTCGAGCGTCTCGCTGCCCTTGGAGCAGCGGCGATCACCTTCCACGACGACGATCTCGTCCCCAACGACGCCACCCGCGAGCGGACCCTCGAGCGCTTCCGCACGGCCCTGGCGGACAACCACGTGGCCGTCGACATGGCCACGACCAACCTGTTCAGCAGCCCGGTGTTCAAGGACGGCGGCTTCACGTCCAACGATCGCAGGTGCGTCGATACGCACTCGCGAAGGCGGCACGCAACATCGATCTCGGGCGCGAGCATGGGTGCCAAGACCTACGTGCTGTGGGGCGGACGCGACGGGGCTGAGTCCGGCGCCGCCAAGGACATCCACGCGGCTCTCGACCGGCTGCGCGAGGCCCTCGACATCCTGTGCGCCTACGTGCGCGAGCAGGGGTACGACATCCGGTTCGCGATCGAGCCCAAGCCCAACGAGCCGCGCGGCGACATCCTCCTGCCGACGATCGGGCATGCGATGGCGTTCATCCACGAGCTGGCCGACCCGGACCTCGTCGGGCTCAATCCCGAGGTCGGGCATGAGGAGATGGCTGGTCTCAACTACGCGCACGGGATCGCGCAGGCACTGTGGCAGGGCAAGCTCTTCCACATCGACCTGAACGGCCAGAACGGGCCGCGGTTCGACCAGGACCTGAGGTTCGGAGCGGGCAATGCGCGAGGCGCCTTCTGGGCCGTCGACGTGGTCGAGGGCCTGGGCGGGCGTGCCCCGCGGTACGACGGCTTCGTGCACTTCGACTACAAGCCGCCGCGAACCGAGGACGCTGACGACGTCTGGGAGACGGCCCGTGCCAACATGCGCAACTACCTGATCCTGCGCGACAAGGTCCGCGCCTTCCGCGCGGATCCGGAGGTGCAGCAGGCCACGGCGGAGTCACGGGTGCTCGAGCTCTGGGACAGCACCCTGGCGCCCGGCGAGACCCTGGCCGACGTGCGCGCGGCGACCTACGACCTCGATGGCCTCGCGAAGCGGGGCATGCACTTCGAGCGGCTCGACCAACTGGCCCTCGAGTACCTGTACGGCGTTCGCTGACGCGCGGGTACTGCGACAGACCACCACACACAGAGAGGCACAGGCGATGGCGCGACCATTCACACTCTTCACCGGCCAGTGGGCCGACCTTCCGTTCGAGGAGGTGGCACGGCTCGCCTCGGAGTGGGGCTACGACGGCCTCGAGATCGCCTGCTGGGGTGACCATCTCGACCCGTGGCGAGGTGCCGAGGACGACGCGTACATCCAGGGCCGGCTGGACATCCTCGAGAAGTACGACCTCGAAGTGCTGGGCGATCTCGAACCACCTCAAGGGCCAGGCGGTGTGCGACGACCCGATCGACCAGCGGCACAAGGACATCGTCGGCTCCAGGGTCTGGGGCGACGGTGATCCCGAGGGGGTTCGCCAGCGTGCGGCCGAGGAGATGAAGATGACCGCCCGGACGGCGCGCCGCATGGGCGTCGACGTGGTGATCGGCTTCACCGGGTCGTCGGTCTGGAAGTACGTCGCGATGTTCCCGCCGGTCACGCAGGAGATGGTGGACGCGGGCTACCGCGACTTCGCTGATCGCTGGAATCCGATCCTGGACGTCTTCGACGAGGTGGGCGTCAGGTTCGCCCACGAAGTGCACCCCTCGGAGATCGCCTACGACTACTGGACGACGGTCCGGACCCTCGAGGCGATCGGCCATCGCCCGGCGTTCGGGCTGAACTGGGATCCGAGCCACTTCGTGTGGCAGGACCTCGACCCGGTGGGCTTCCTGTGGGACTTCCGCGACCTGATCTACCACGTCGACTGCAAGGACGCGAAGCGTCAGGTCGGCAACGGGCGCAACGGACGGCTCGGTTCGCACCTGCCGTGGGCCGATCCGCGCCGCGGGTGGGACTTCGTGTCGACCGGTCGTGGGGACGTGCCGTGGGAGGCGTGCTTCCGCATGCTCAACACCATCGGCTACGAGGGACCGATCTCCGTGGAGTGGGAGGACGCCGGCATGGACCGGCTCCTGGGCGCCCCTGAGGCACTGGAGTTCGTCCGGCGCAACGCCTTCGCCGCTCCCGAGGCGGCCTTCGACGCCGCGTTCAGCTCGGGAGACTGAGGCCGGCGGTCGGCGCCGGCTTCCGCGAGCCCTTCGCGCGGCCGCTCGCGTGGAATCAGCCGGGAAACCGTGTCACCTTGGAGGCATGGGTACCGATCGCGCAGTGATGGCCCCGGAGCACCACCCTTCTCGCCAAGGTCGGTTCCGTCGCCTGCGCGGTGGCGATGGCGTGGGCTGGCACTGGTGGGCGCTGCTGTACCGGCGCAGGCAGCGATCGGGGATGTCACGGCCGTTCGGCCTGACAGCGGGCACGCATCCGCACGATGTCGCCGACCGGACCGATGGCAACCTCTGGGTGACCGGGTATGGCGGGGGAGTCATCTACCGCGTGACTCCGACGGGGACGGTCACGAACTTCGCAACGCTCACGCCGGCGGCTCGCCCTATTCGATCGCCGCCGGTCCGGACGGGAACCTGTGGTTCACGATGATCCTTGCCAACAAGGTCGCGCAAGATCACCACGGCGGGACTGGTCACGGAGTACAACCTGCCTAGACGCGGCATCGCAGCCCGTTGGGAATCGCCGCGGGACCGGACGGCGCCATGTGGTTCACGGAGAGGGCAGGCAATCGGATCGGTCGGATCACGACGGACGGAGTGATCACCGAGTACGCGGTGCCCACGGCGGGTGCAGGACCGTTCGGCATCGCGGCAGGACCGAGCGGCAGCGACCGCATGTACTTCACCGAGATCATGATGAACAAGATCGGCTACGTCACGATGAGCGGCACCGTGACCGAGACCGTCACGCTGCCGGGCGGATCGGTCGCCGTACGACATCGCGACGATCGGTGACACCGTGTGGTTCGTCGAGGCGGGCAAGCAGCAACCTCGCACGGCTCATCAACGACACGACCGTGTCGCGCATCGCGATCGGGACGGGGACCATGCCCGGAGGGACTTGCCGCTGGATCCGGGCGGGACGATCTGGGTGAGCGGCGGCAGCGACGTCGCAGGTGTGGCGCTTCGACGGCCAGGGTGGCGCGCTGGGGCAGTACGCCCTCCCGAACGCGCCTGCCGCTCCCATCGGCATCACGATGGGCCCCGACGGCAACATGTGGGTCGCTGCCGCCAATGCCGCCTCGCTTGACCGCGTGGTGGGCGGCCAGGTGCCGACGCTCGTGACGCCCACCGACGGTGAGCCCGTCCAGCGGGGTGAACCCGGGCACGGTACTCAACCCGACCAATGGGACGTGGACGTACCTGCCGACCACCTACTCGTACCAGTGGCAGCGATGCAGCACCTCGGACGTGACCTCCTGCGCGGACATCGCGGGCGCGACGTGGACGGCCTACACGGCCACCGCTGACGACAACCTGCGGTTCGTGCGCGTGGGGGTCGTCGCCGGGAACCTCAGTGGCAACTCCGCCCCCGCGTTCTCCACTCTGGTCGGCGTGGGCACGCTGACGCCGCCTGCCGCAACCGGGCCGATCGCCTCGATCGGCAACGGCGCGACCGCGCAGCTCGTCGCACCGGATCGGCAGCGCCGCGGGCACAAGGGCAACTACGCCGTGCTGCTCTCGGCCGCCACTGCACAGGGCACCGTCTCCATCACGTTCACTCGCGGCAGCCGGACGAAGACGGTCACGGGCCTGACGGTCGTCAACGGCGCGGCCCAGTACCGGTGGAAGGCGCCCCGGACGTGGCCGAAGGGCAAGACGACCGTGTCGGCGACGTTCACCCCCGCGGCTGGTCAGCCGTACTCCGCGGCCGCGATGGTCGACACCGTCACGATCAGGTAGGTGCACGGACGCATCGATGCGTCACACAGTGAGGACTCGCCGTGTGCCTGTCTCCGCAGGTGGATGTGGTCGCCGGACTCGCGATGTCCGTCGTCGCCGTCGACGCGCTACGCCACTGCTCGAGCCCTCGGCTCCTGGGGCTGGCAGCGCTGCCCGCGATCTTCGCGGTGCACACCTTCACCTCGGCCGTCGTCTGGCTGGGCCTGCTCGGTGATGTGTCGGTGACCGTCCTCGACGCCGCGACCGCCTTCTATCTCGTCGTGGCGTTCGTCCTCCTACCGGTCTACGTGCCGGCGTCCATCGCTGTCATCGAGCCGCCCGGCTGGCGGCGGTGGGCACTGGTGGTGCTGACGGCAGCGGGCACGTACGCCGCACTGGACTTCATGGTGGGCCTCATGGATGGGCGTGCCAGCGCCGTGGCCTGCGACCGATACATCGACTTCAACGTCGTGAGCACGAGCAGCCTGTCCGCCGTGCTGTATGTGGTCGCGACGTGCGGCGCTCTGCTGCTGTCCGGGCAGCGCATCCTGTTCGCCTGGGGCCTCACGAACGTCGTGGTGGTGGCCGTGCTGGCGCTGTGGGTCGGCCGCGGCCTGCCGTCGCTGTGGTGCCTGTGGGCGGCCGTGAGCAGCGTGCTCGTCGCCTGGTACCTCAGGCGGCTGGCCCAGGATCGCGCTGCCGGCGCCCCGTGGCCGTGGCAGGCGGAGGGGCAGGTCAAGGCGCCGGTCGAGGGACGCAGCCCCTAGCGGTCCGCTCCGGCGGGCTGGGCGAGCACGGATGGGACGCCGTCGTCGGGGACCGCCGCCATGCCGGTGGCGATGTCCTTGAGGAACCGTCGGGCGGTGGCGTCGGCGACCCGGTTGAGGAGCAGTCGGTCGAGGCTGGCGCCGAGGGAGGACAGCGGCGGTCGGTAGGCACCGTTGAGGCGCAGGATCGACGCGTCGTCGCCCGCGGGGGCCAGTTCGAGGTTGCCGTCGAGCTGGGGGAACATCGCGCCGGTCGCGCCGGTGGCGACCCATCGCAGGGGGAGGATGGTGACGTCGTCGTTCACGTACGGACGCAGCACCTGGACGAGGATCTGCCGGGACGCCACCCCCACCCCGGCCCGCACGAGCAGGTCGCAGCCGGCGTCGAATGCGTCCTCGGTCGACTCCTGCAGCCCCTCGACCTGGAGGAACGTCAGGAGGCGGGCGCGGGCCACGTCGGCCTCGAACGGCAGCCGGAGCTCCTCGGCGACGAACATCGGCCCAGCATCACGGGACGAACGGCCCGTCGGTAGAGACGAACGTCCCGGATCCTCGCGAGGGACAGATGTCGGGCGACTGACGGGTTGGTGTCGTTCCGCTGCGGCCCGACCCCCGGCACAATCGCGGCATGCAGCTACGAGAACGGCGCCTCGGGCGCGGCTGGTCGCAGGAGCAGCTCGCCGAGCGCAGCGGCCTGAGCGTCCGCACCATCCAGCGCATCGAGAACGGTCAGGCGCCCGGGCTGGCGTCGACGGCCGCCCTGGCCGCCGCCTTCGGGATCGACGTCGACCAACTCGTGGCCGATCAGGTGCGGGCGCCTGCCCCCGTCACGTTCGTGGAGGCGATCCGGACCTGCCTGACCAGGTACGCGGACTTCGACGGGCGCGCTGGGCGTTCGGAGTACTGGTGGTTCATGGTGTTCGTGCTCCTCGTGGTCTCGATCGCCACGCTGGTGAACGAGGTCCTGGGCTCCATCGTGCTGCTTCTGCTGGCCCTCCCGCTGCTGGCCGCCGGAGCCCGTCGCCTGCACGACACCGGGCACAGTGGCTGGTGGCAGTTGTTCGCCCTGGCGCCGGTCGCGGTCGTGGTGCCGCTCTTCATGTGCGCCATGCCCGCACCGGCGGAGGCGAGCGTCACGCCTTCGGGGTGAAGGCTCCGAGGCTGCCGAAGGCGCCGCGGTTCGGGAAGACGCTGGGCAGGTCGGACGCGGGCTGCCGGCAGCGGCGGGTGAGGGCCTCGGCCAGCACGTCGCGGTAGTCGGTCGTCCCGGCGAGGTCGCCGTCGTCGAGCCTGTCCTCGGCCAGACCGGGCCAGGTGCCGTGGACGCGACCGCCGACGACACCGCCCCCCATCAGGAGCATGGCGTTCCCGTGGCCGTGGTCGGTCCCGTGGTCGCCGTTCTCCTCCACCCGACGGCCGAACTCCGACAGCGTCATGAGCGTGACGTTGGCCATGCCCGCGGGACCGAGATCGGTGAGGAAGGCTGCCACCGACGCGGAGAACTCGGACAGGTGGTCATGGAAGCGGCCGTTGCCGACGGTGCCCAGGTCCGCGTGCATGTCCCAGTCGCCGTAGTCCAGGCACACCAGCTGCAGGCCGACCTGTGCGCGGACGAGGCGGGCCACGTCATACAGGGCTGCGGAGATCCTGCTGTCCTCGTAGGGGCCGCCGTCGATGGTGTGCGGGTAGGTCGCGCCGTTCGCGGGGGCGTAGCCCGCTGCCTTGAGGGAGCGCGCTGTCGCCACCGCGCCGAGAGCCGAGCCGGCCGCGCCGGCCAGCGACGGCATGCCCGCGTGCAGCGAGGTCAGCACGGTGGCCCAGCGCGCCCCGTCGGCGGCGATCTCCTCGGGGGTGTCGCCCCAGACGCCGTCGAGCGAGAAGCGGTCGATCGAGTCGAACGAGAGCTCGGCGAACGGCCCGGCCATCGACGCGGGGACGAGCGACTCGCCTACTGCGGTGCCCTGGAAGACGGTGCCTGGGCTGCGCAGTCCGAGGGCGCGATCGATCCAGCCGGTGCGCAGGGACGATCCCGGCGCGGCGCGCTCCATCTCCGCTGTCGCCGCGAAGTGCGATCGGCTGGGGTCAGCGCCCACCGCGTGGACGGCGCCGAAGGTCCCCGCGTCCCACCACGGCTTCAGCGGCGCGAGATCCGGGTGCAGCCCCCAGAACCGGTCCCCGGTCGGGAGCGCGCGGGACTCGGGGATCGCGATGGACGGCCGAGCTGCGCGGTACGCCGGGTCGCCGAGGGGAACGACGGCCGACATCCCGTCGAAGCCGCCGCGAAGCGAGAGCACGACCAGGACGTCACCGCTGTACGCCGCGCTTTCGGCGAAGGCGACCCGGGTGGTCAGCTGGGGTGCCGCCAGCCCGGCGAGGGCTGCGGCGCTCACGCCGGCGGCGCGTCCCAGGAACGACCGACGTGACATGGTCCGGCCGTTCGTGGTCGCGTCGGTCTCACCGGCGCAGTGCGGGCAGTCTGCCGAGGTGCTCATCGGTCGTCCCTACCTCAGCTGGTGGTTCGCGGAGTCGAGCAGGACGGCGACGGTGCGCACGAGGTCCCAGGTCACGGCGGCATCGCCCGCCCGGACCCGGGTCTGCGGGGACACGTCGAGGAAGGTCAGCACGGCCGCCGCGTCGCGAGGCGGCAGCGGCTCCCCGGTCAGGCGCGTGGCGAGGGAGTCGACGAGCGATCCGTAGGTGGTGAGCCGCCGAGGCAGCAGCGACGGCAGGTGCGGCACGTCGATCCGGTCCTTGGCTGGCCACCATCCGCCCGACAGGCCCTGGTGCATGTTCCAGCGGTGGAGCAGACCGCCGGCGGACCCCCACGCCTGGGCGACGTCGGGGTATCCGTCCGGCTGGGACCAGGCCAGCGGAGCCTGCTGCAGCGACGAGGCGATCCAGTACAGGGCCTCGGGACCGCTGCGCCGTGCCTGCGCTCCGGCGCTGGGCGGGGAGCAGGCGGTAGCCCGAGCGCCCGGAGGGTGGCGACCAGGTCCTCGTACGGCCGACGGACCTTCTCGGTCCGTGAGTCACGGAACTCCTGCGAGGCGAAGAGGGCGCGCAGGACCGGGACGATGGCGGTGTCGTGGGCGAGGTACGTGGAGGCCAGGCGGCCGACGAGGGCCGACGACGGGCTGTCGGACACGAACCGCACGGCGAGCTTGCGGGCGATGGTGCGCGCGGTGGCCGGGTGGTGCGCCAGGTAGTCGAGGTAGTCGTCGACGACGGCTCGGCCGTTGGCGGCGGCGTTGCGATGGCTGAAGCCGAGGACGCGGACCTTGCCGGTCCAGTGGATCGACGGGTCGTAGCGGAACTCGCGCAGCCTCGGCGACCGGTCGTCCCACTGGATCGTGTACCCGGTCATGATGCGCGCGGAGTCCAGGACCATCGCCTCGGTGTATCCGGCGTCCACGCCCACGGTGTGCAGCTCGAGGAGCTCGCGTCCGTAGTTCTCGTTGGGCGCCTCCTTGGTGGACTCGGCCTGGTTGAGGTACTCCAGCATCGCGGGGTGGGCGGCACTGGCCGCGAGCATGTCGCTGAACCGGCCGAGGGCGTGCGCACGGATGACCCGTCGGTCGTAGTCCTGCCGGTTGTCCCACGCGCCGTCCGACGGGTTCGCGACGTTGAGGTGGTTGCTCCAGAACTCGACCATGACCTCGAACAACTGGCGTGAGCTCCACGTGGCCATCGCGAGCGTGTACTGGCCCAGCGCCTGCATGACGTCCCACGAGAAGCGTTCGACCCGACCGGCCTTGACGGCGGTGTAGACCTGCGCGACGGTCCAGCCCGCCTCGGGGTAGAGCGAGCGGATGGCCTCGCCCTGGGGATCGGGGATGCTGCCGGGGTGGAGCTGGCGCTCGAGCCACGCCGCCGGACCACGGGAGGTGACCTCCGCGACCAGCGCCGGGGTCGGGCCGTAGGTGGTGCGACGCAGGAGGTGGAGCACGGTGTTCCGCGACGCGGCGGCGCCGACGCGGGTGGGGGAGCGGCGAGCGGCACGGGTGGGTCGGGTCGTGCGTTCGAGGGCGACGGCTGCGGCCGTGACGCCACTCGGCGCCGACGTGGCCGCGGCAGCGGGCGTGAGGGGCCCGGCGACGGCCAGCGCGGCGACGGCGGACGACAGGCCCAGGAGGCGGCGGCGGGACAGGCTCATGCCCAGGTCGCGGTCCGCGGACGGGTGCCGCCTCCGTTGCCATCGGGCAAGTATCCACTCGTAGCCACCCTCGGAGCCGCTGCCGGGCGCCGTGAGGTGGCTACGGCGCGGCTCCACTTCCGTAGCCCGCGGACGCCGGACCCTCGTCGCGGATCAGGCGACCTGACCGCACGCCCCGTCCGGGAAGAGCCTGTTCGGCGGCAGGCAGGACGACGGCGGAGTGGGATCCACCCCCACCGCGATGGTGATCGTGGCCGTGGCGGTCGTGCCCTGGGAGGTGCCGGTGACGGTGTAGGTGGTGGCCGTCTGCGCTGCCGTCGGGCCGCCGGACACCACGCCCGTGGCGGCGTCGAACTGCAGACCGTCGGGGAGGGCGGGCGTGATGCTGTAGCCGACGGTGCCCGGGAACCCGGTGGCCGTGTAGGTCGACGTCTCGACCTGCGTGCCCACGTCGACGCGGACCGGCTGAGACGCGGGGGTCAGGGCGGCGGCCGGGTTCTGGTCGCAGCCGACCGGGTCGCCGAGGGCGATGCTCCAGCCGTAGGCGAAGCCCTGCTGCTGGTTCGGGGACAGGCTCGAGGGCACGAACGTGTCGGAGTACGGCATGGCGTACACGCCGGAGGGGACGGGGGTGCCGTGGTAGCCGACGTTCGAGTGGCTCCGGATGATCTGGTCGTACACGTTCCAGGCGTAGGTTCCGGCCTTCGCGGCGGCGGGCTGCGCGGTGGCGTACGCGCCGGTGACCGGATCCATGGTGAAGTTGACGGCGTTCGGGCCGGTGGCCGTCCCCCCGCCGTACGACGAGCCCCAGTAGCCGTAGGAGAACGCTGCGATGAAGTCGCGGTAGATGGTCTTCGTGACGTTCGTCCAGCCGGTGCCCGTCAGCGCCGATCCGTTCGACCAGCTCGTCGTGGTGCCATCGGGGAGGGTGACCTTGAACGGACCGTCCTGGGCGTAGAGGCCGTAGCCGGTGCCCCCCTTCGTCCCGGCCCCGGACAGGCCCGCGGCCTCGACCCGGATCGTGGGACCGGACTGCTCGCCGGCACCGCCGGCCCCGCCACCGACCGTGCCCGCCAGGGTCCAGATGCCGTTGGCCAGGGTGGCCTGGTAGGCGAACGCGCCGCCGTAGTTCGGGTCGCCGACGTTGTCCGTGATGGTCAGCGGGCCGGTGATCCCGGCGGTGTACGCGCCCACCGCCGGGTAGGGCGAGGGCGACTTGGACGCGCCGATGAGGCCGACCCAGCCGCCGGTGCTCAGGTCACCCGCGCGTCCACTGCCCGGGGGCCGGGATCGTCTGCGGGGCGGCACCCGAGTACCGCATGACCCCGGCGGCGGTGGCGGTGCTGGCGCTCATCGAGACGCCCGCGAGCGACAGGTCGTTCACGATGTCGACGAGGCACCCGGTGTCGCGGTACGAGCCCGGGATGGCGCTCCCGTCCTGCGCCGTCATCTCCTGGCTCATCGTCAGGCCGATCTGGTCGATCATCGTGAAGTCGACATCGAGGCCGGCGTCGTTGTAGGTGAACTCGGCGAACCCGTAGCGGACCGGCGAGGTGAGCGGGTTCGGGGCCTTGCCCGTCAGGCTCGCGTTGGAGAAGTAGAGGTTCCCGGACGTCAGCGGCGGCGTGATCGTCATCGTGCCGGTGTGCGTCGTCGGGTCGTAGCCGTCGAGGGTGCTGAACGCGACGCTGGTGAGCGTCGTGGCGTTCAGGGCGGGGATGACGTCGATCGCGCCGCCACCGGTGGGGTCGGCCAGGGCCGACACCCACAGCTCGGCGTCGGTGATTCCCGAGACCGGCACGCCGCCGACATGCGGGTTCGTCACCGTGACGGTGATCGGGCCCTGGTAGGGCGGGTTGAAGGTGAAGCCGCCGTTCGGGGGGACGGATGCCACGGTGTACCCAGCCGGACGGCTGCCCGCGGCCGGAAGCGTGATCACCACGGCGCACGACGCCGGGGGGACGTCGGGGACCGGGAAGGAGATGCTGCTGCCGTCCCGCGCCGGCTTGAGCGTGGTGATGGCGTAGGTGGCGAGCGGGTTGGACGCGGGGCAGCCCGTGAACTCGACGGCCGTGGCGGTGCTCAGCCCGCTGCCCTCAGCGGTCACCCATTGAGCCTGCTGCGGGGTCTGGCTCGCCGCCCCGTTGTCAGGTGTCAGGGTGATGGCCGGCACGTCGTCGTCCGCCCAGACTCCGGGGTTCGGAGCGACCGCGCTGGTGTCGACGGTGTTGCCGGACGCGAGGGTGATGATGACATCGCAGGCGGTGCCGGCCGGAACCGTGGAGAGGGTGGCCTGGTCGGGTGCGATCGTGGCCTGGGTGGCCGGCGCCGCGCCGATCGGGGTGATCGTCGCGGACACGCTGGCGGTCCCGCACGTCAGCGTGGCCGCCGTGGCACCGGTGAGCCCGCCGGTGTCGCCGAGGCCGGTGCTTGCGTTCGTGAGCGAGGCAGTCAGGAGGAACGTCGCGTCGTCACCCGTGCCGTCCACGGGCAGGATCGACGGTGCCATCCCCACCGGCGTGACGAACGCGACGCCCGTGGAGGTGTAGGAGAAGGAGCCCGCGGTGACGGGGTCTCCCTGGTTCACCTTGGGAGTGGTGGTCGTCACGGTGCAGGTCGATGGGGCGAACGGGCCGAGCATCACCGTCAGCGAGCCGTCGGCGCCGAGCACGGGAGTGGACACGGATCCGGACCCCGCGACCGCCTTCCCGGTGGCGTCCTGGCACCCGCCGACGGCGACGGACGTGTCCGCAGTGAAGCCGGCGCCGGTGATGGTCATCTTCGTGAGGTAGCCGTTGACCGACGCCACGCTCGCCGGGCTGACCGACGGGCTGGCGGCGGCGGCCGGCGCGGGAGCGTGCAGGCCGAGCGCCGCGAGCACGACGAGGGACGCGGCGACGGGGACAGTGCGGCGGACGCGCATGGCGCACCTCTCGGACGATGTGCGGGGTTCGCCACGATATCCGCGAGGCGTCCGAATCAGCGGTGAGGTGACGAGACGGCGAGCCGGGCATGCGACGCGCCGCGGTCCGGCCTCCCCCGCACGGCCGGACCGCGGTTTCCTCGACGCCGGCTACTGCCAGGCGTAGTCCGACATGCCCAGGTCGGCGAACATCTGCACGCCGGCCTCCTGCATCGCCGCGAGAGCGTCGTCCACCTTCTGGACGTCGTCGCCGGTCGGCTGCGTGGTGTACACCGGCTGGATCGCCGCCACGGTGGCCGCGAACGCGTCGATGGACCCGACTGCCTCAGGGGCGCACGTCGGTGCGAGGTCCTGCATCGCCGCGACGCCGGCGGTCAGGTCGGCCAGCGTCGGGGCCTCGTCGTTGGTCGTCCCGAGGTTGAGGTCGAGGTACTGCCAGTCGGTCGCCATGTGCGCGGCCGTCATGGCGAACTCCGGGCACGTCGAGGGCGCCGGTGCGGTCGGGGCCGGGAGCGGGAGCCGCCTCGACGCTGGCCGATGCGGGAGCAGTCGGCTCGAGCGTCGGCGCAGTCGACGTGGACGATCCGCAGGCGGCCAGGCCGATGCTGGTGGCGGCCGCGGCAGCGAGAACGAGTGCCGTCCTGAGCGTGGTCTTCATGATGTCCTCCTTCGAAGTCGGTGAGGAGCTGGGGGCGCGGACACGCCCGCGGCTATGCGGCCGCGGGCAGGTAGAACTCCAACGGGATGCCGTCGGGATCGCGGAAGTTGACGTGCGTGCCGAACGGCGATTCCTGAACGCCGGAGTTCTCGACGCCGAGCGCCGTGAGGCGCTCGAGCCAAGCGTCGAAGTCGGCGCGGTCCAGGCACACGAAGGCCAGATGGTCCAGGCCGACGTGCGTCTGGGTGAACGGCTCCTTGGCCACTCCGGGGTCCTCGCGCAGATCGAGGGCCTGGCCGTCGGGGGTCAGGTAGATCTCGAGCGGCGGGTCCGAGAACTCGGCGACCTTCTGGAAGCCGAACAGGTCCTGGTACCACCGCCCACTGCGCTGAATGTCCGTGACGCTGAGCGCCACGTGCTGGATGCGCATCTGAAGCATGGGTCACACCTCCTGATTTCGTTGCTGCACCTCCACTCTCGTCCTGAGCAGTTGTGTCGGCATCGGGGGAACCACCTGATTCGCTGGTGACCTTCGACCCTGCCCGCAGGTGACCCGCCCGGGGGGACAATCGAGTTGTGGTCCACGGGGGAGCACGACTCATCGGCCCGGACCGTGACGGATCGGTCGCGAGGCTCACCGGACCTGCGGCGCAGGCCGCCCTCGACCTCGCTGTCGCCGGAACCCGCCCCGATCTGCTCGCGGCGATGGCTGCGTCCGGCAACTGGGGGACACGCGACCTGGACCCCTTGGTGCTGGCGGGTCTCGTGGAGATCGACGCGGATGGCGGCCTGCGGTTCTGCACCGACGGGGCACGCGACCTCGTCCTCGAGGCGGCGCCTCCCGCCACCGTCTGCGAGTCCCATGGCCGGGCCGCGGCGGCCTGTGAGGACCTTCACCTGCCCATCGGGCTGGTGGTGGATCATCTCGTGCGGTCGGCCCTGCTGGCGGACGACGAGGTGGCCGCGGCACTCGAGCGGGCCGCCATCCGCGCGGAGCAGGCGGACGACCTGCGCGCGGCGAGCGATGCCTGGCGTGGGGCTGCGCACCTGTCGACCTCGGCCCCCGATCGCCTCTCCCGTGCCGTGCGCAGCCTCCGGCTCGTCATCGTCAACGGACTCGACTACACAGGTGTGGACGGACTGCTCGAACTCCTCGCGGGCGAGCAGTTGTCCAGCGAATGCGCGTTCTGGGTGGAGTGGATCCAGGCGTTGCAGAGATCAGAGCTCGATCCGGGCTCGGCAGTGACCGCGCAATGGGACACCATTCGCCGTGCCCGCACGGCATCCCCGGAGACGCTGAGGGCGCTGTTGTGGGACGCGGCGATGAACGCATGGACTCTCGGCGATGCTGATGCCGGCCTCCGGGCCGCGCGCGAGTACGCCGAACTCGAGGCGACCATGCCGGAGGAGGGCGTCGAACCGCCCTGGACCGGGACGGCGCTGCTGGCGGCAGCCCACTTCGAGGCGGGGGATGTCGTCGAGGCCACTCGCCTCAGGCGGCTGGCCATCGACGCGGCGCGATCCGTCGATCCTGTGTCACTCCCGTTCGACGGCCTCGTGAGCATCGTGTTCCTCGACGACCTGCTGCTCGACCTGAGCCCTGAGGCGAGCAACCGGCTGCACGTGGCTATCCAGCGGACCGCCGAGGATTCGACCACGCTCGCGTGCCTCCTCGGGATCGCGGCCTGGCGCTCCCGCGCCCGTGGCGACTGGGCTGCTACCGATCTCCTGCTCGCGCGGGGGCGTCCCGTGGCGGGGGCGACCGGGGCGACGGGCGCGCAGTTGGGCATGGCTGCGTTGACGGTGGAACTGGCCGCCATCCGGGGCGCGCAGGCCACGCTGAAGGCCGAGGTGGCCGCGCTGCGCAGGCGCGCGGCGCGCGTCGGCGACCTCAGGCGGCTCGCGACCCTGGATCACGCACTGGGCCTCGAGGCGCTCGGCGACGGGAGACTCGACGAGGCGATCGTTCGCCTGACGGCGGCGGCCGATCTGCCGTTCCTTGGCCGCGGCCTGCGCGACGGGGTGATCCCGGCTCGGGTCGACATCGTCGAGGCGCTTGCTCGTCAGGGAGATGCCGATGGAGCGCGCCGCCGGGCGGAGGCGATCTGCCCCGTGCTGGACGGCATGGACGAGCCACTCGCCTCCGCACTCGCCTGTCGAGTCGTGGCGCTGACGTCGGACGGCGACGATGCCATCGCCGCGTACCGGGACGCGCTTGCCGCGCACGCCCAGGCCGCCGAGGTCTTCGAGCACGCACGCACCCTGCTGCTGCTCGGGGAGGAGGAGCGTCGCGGCCATCGGCGGGCCGACGCCCGACAGCACCTCATCGAGGCCGTCGACGCATTCGAGGCCCTGGCGGCGCGCCCCTGGTTGATCCGAGCTCGCAACGAGTTGCGGGCCGCGGGTGGGCGTGTCGATTCGGCGACGGGCCTGGAGGCCCTGACGGCTCAGGAGTTGTCGGTGGCGCGTCAGGCGGCGACCGGTGCGACGACGCGTGAGGTGGCCGAAGCCCTGTTCCTCTCGCCTCGCACCGTCGAGTTCCACCTCAGCAACGCGTATCGCAAGCTCGGCATCCGTGGGCGTGCGGCGTTGGCGACTCGGCTGGGTCCCCTTGACGATGAAGTCAGGCATTGACGACCGTGGGCGCAGCGGGAGTGTCCCCTTGCTCTCAAGAGCCTCGTATTCTCGGCTGGTGCTGCTCGCTGCCCGAACGACCACAGCCAGGCGCCGGATCGCTGCCGTGCTCCTCATCGTTGTGGGAATGTTCGGCCTCGCGCTGCCGGCCCAGGCGCACAGCGCCCTGGTGAGCTCGAGCCCCGTCGACGGAGCAGTGCTCCCTTCGGCGCCGGACCAGGTCGTGCTGACGTTCAACGAGGACGCGTTGAGCGGCGGAACCGTGATCGCTCTCACGGGGCCGGATGGGGCGCCGGTCGGAGTCGAGCCGACCGTCGTCCGCGGTCCGGTGGTCTCTGCGGCGCTGCCGCCGCTGCCGGATCGCGGCACCTACACCGTTGCCTACCGCGTGGTGTCCGGGGACGGGCATCCGGAGACCGGGTCGATCCGGTTCACCGTGGGCGACGAGTCCGACGTGTCGGCGCAGGCAGCATCGTCGACGTCGGCGTCCGGGCTCGTCACGGGAGCCATCGTCATCGTGGGCGGGCTTGCGCTCCTCGCGGTGATCGCCGTCGCCTACGCGAGGAGGTCGGGCCTGCGGTCCGACGACAGCTGAGCCACGTCGATCCGGCTAGTGCCGGAACGACTCTGTGTGGCTCGGGTCCTGCGGCATCCTCGCGGGGAGGCTCTCGAGGAATGCCGTCGCGCGCGCGAGGTCGTCGTAGAACAGGTCCGCGAGGTCATGGTCGAACCCGTTGCGAACCACGACGCGCAGTCCAGCCACGTCGGTGAGAGCGGCGGGCAGCGTGTACGCCGGGACCTGCCAGCCGCGCTCGCGCATCTTCGCCGACACGTCGAAGACGGTGTAGGTGGTGACATCCGGTCGCAGCCGGAAGAAGAAGACGGGCAGCTGCGAGCCGTCGGACAGCAGCTCGTATGGCCCCAGGTCCGAGATCCGGCCGGAGAGGTACATCGCGGTGTCGCGGCAGGCCTGCTGGACCTGCCGGTAGCCCTCGTGCCCGAGTCGGATGAAGTTGTAGTACTGCGCGATCACCTGGGCACCGGGTCGGGAGAAGTTGAGGGCGAAGGTCGGCATGTCGCCGCCGAGGTAGTTGACGTGGAAGACCAGGTCCTCGGGCAGGTCCTGTGGGGTGCGCCAGATGACCCAGCCCACGCCGGGGTACACGAGTCCGTACTTGTGCCCGGACGAGTTGATCGAACGCACGCGGGGCAGCCGGAAGTCCCACTCGAGGTCGGGGTCGAGGAAGGGGGCGACGAAGCCACCGGAGGCCGCGTCGACGTGGATCGGGATGTCCGGGCCGCCCGAGGCGGCCAGGGCGTCGAGCGCCTCCGCGATCTCCTTGACCGGCTCGTACGACCCGTCGAAGGTCGAGCCGAGGATCGCGACGACACCGATGGTGTTCTCGTCGCAGAGCTTGAGCGCCTCCTCGGCGTTCAGCTGCAGGCGGCCCTCCTCGATCGGCGCGTAGCGCGGCTCGACGTCCCAGTAGCGGCAGAACTTCTCCCACACCACCTGCACGTTGATACCCATGACGAGGTTGGGCCGGTCCGTCGGCAGGCCGGCCGCCGCGCGCCGCTGACGCCAGGTCCACTTGAGCGCGAGGCCGCCCAGCATCACCGCCTCGCTCGAGCCGGTGGTGGACGTGCCGGTGGCCCCTTCGCCACTGGGGGCGTTCCACAGGTCTGGAGATCATCCGCACGCAGCGGGCCTCGATCTCCGCCGTCTGGGGGTACTCGTCCTTGTCGATCATGTTCTTGTCGGCGGTCTCCGCGAACAGCCGGTCCGCCTCCTCGTCCATGAAGGTCGTGACGAAGGTCGCGACGTTCTGGCGCGAGTTGCCGTCGAGCATGAGCTCGTCGTGGATGAGCCGGTAGGCGACCCGCGGGTCCATGCCGTCGTCCGGGAGGGTCTCCTTGGGGATGCCGATCGCCGCCCGCGGCCGGGCGTACACCGGGGCGATGGCGAGCCGGCTGATCTCCTGGATGTCGTCTCGATGCAGGGCCATGGGGCACAGTGTGGGGGACAGCGGCGTCAGCCCGCCACCGGCGGGCGCGCCCTTGTCCTCCTCCTCCGAGCAGGAGGAGGACAAGGCGCGGGAAAGGTGATGGACTGGCCCGGCAGGTCGAGCGCAACGCGCGGAGGAGTGTCATGGCCAAGGAGTTCGCGGGGACCATCAAGCTCGACGTCCGGGACTCGGTTCCCGACTGGGAGCCCTACCTCGCGCCCAAGGCTCCGAAGGGGTCCCCGAACGTCCTGCTCATCTCCTGGGATGACGTGGGCTACGGGGCGATGGACGTCTTCGGCGGCCCGATCGCCACCCCGACGATGCAGCGCATCGCCGGCCGGGGCGTCCGGTTCGGCAACTTCCACACCACCGCCCTGTGCTCGCCGACGCGGGCCTCGCTCCTGACAGGTCGCAACGCGACCACCAACGGCATGGCCACCATCGCGGAGTTCGCGTCCGGCTTCCCGGGCATCTCGACCCGGATCCCCTTCGAGAGCGGCTTCATCTCCGGAGGTGCTCGCAGCCCAGGGGTACAACACGTACTGCGTCGGCAAGTGGCACCTGACGCCGGGCGAGGAGTGCAACGTCGCGGCGTACAAGGGGCGGTGGCCGCTCGGGCGCGGCTTCGAGCGCTACTACGGCTGGCTCGGCGGCGAGACGAACTCGTACTACCCCGGACCTCGTGAGCGACAACCACCCGGTCGAGCCGCCGGCGCGCCCGGAGGACGGCTACCACCTGGCCGACGATCTGTCGGCGAAGGCGATCGAGTTCATCCAGGACTCCAAGGTCATCAACCCGGACAAGCCCTTCTTCATGTACTTCGCGCCGCAGGCCGGCCACGCCCCGCACCTGGTGCCGCTGGAGTGGGCGGACCGCTACAAGGGCGTGTTCGACGCGGGGTACGAGGCGATGCGCCCGGAGATCCTCGCCCGCCAGGTAGAGCTGGGCCTGCTGCCCCCGAGCACCGTGCTCTCCGAGATCAACCCGCACGGCGAGCCTGCACGCACGGGCCCGAACGGCGAGCCCTGGCCGATGCTCGACACGGTGCGACCGTGGGAGAGCCTCAGTGACGACGAGAAGCGGCTGTTCGTGCGCATGGCCGAGGTGTTCGCCGGCTATATCTCGTACTACGACGATCGCCTGGGCCGGATCATCGACTACCTCGACAACACCGGCGAGCTCGACAACACCCTGATCGTCGTGGTCTCAGACAACGGCTCCAGCGGCGAGGGCGGTCCCAACGGGACCTTCAACGAGTGGCGCTTCTTCAACGGCCTGGCCGACTCGACCGATCTGGTGCTCGAGCACATCGACGAGCTGGGCACTCCGGCGTCCAACAACCACTACAACACCGGCTGGGCCTGGGCCTTGGACACGCCGTTCCCGTACTGGAAGAGGTGGGCCGGCTACGAGGGCGGCACCGCGGACATGTGCCTGGTGTCCTGGCCCGCGAAGATCGAGCCGAGTGCGGACGTGCGCCACCAGTACGTCCACGCGGTGGACGTCGTGCCCACGGTCTACGACCTGCTGGGCATCACGCCGCCGCCGGTCATCAACGGCTACGAGCAGCTGCCGATGGAGGGCGAGAGCTTCGCGGCTGCGCTTACCGACCCGTCGGCTCCCGGCAAGTCGACGCAGTTCTACACGATGCTGGGGCAGCGGGCGATCTATCACGAGGGCTGGCTCGCGTGCACCGTCCATCCGCCGCTGTCGAGCTGGGGACACTTCGAGGACGACGAGTGGGAGCTGTTCCACCTCGAAGTGGACCGCGCGCAGGCGACCAATCTCGCGGCTCAGGAGCCGGAGCGGCTCGCGGCCATGACGGCGCTGTGGTTCGAGTGCGCGGACAAGTACAACGGCCTGCCGCTGGACGACCGCTCGGCACTCGAGCAGGTGCTGGCCGAGCGGCCGCGGGCGGCCGAGCCGCGCGCGCAGTTCGTGTTCTTCCCGGGATGCTCAGACGTCCCCGAGTCGGCCGGCCCGATGATCCCGGGTCGCTCGTACTCGATCTCGGCCGGAGTCGTCGTCGAGGAGGACCCCGAGGGCGTTCTCTGGGCTGCGGGCGGCGTCGCCGGCGGTCATTCGCTGTACGTCAAGGACGGCCGGCTGCGCTACACCTTCAACTGGGTCGGGACCTTCATGCAGGACGTCATTGCCGACGCGCCGCTGACGCCCGGGTCCCACGTGTGCGTGGCGGAGTTCGTGGCCACCGGCAAGAGCCAGGATCCGCACATGCCCGGGGCGCACGGAACCCTGACCCTCTACGTGGACGACGCGGTCGTTGCGAGCGGCGAGATCACGACCCAGCCGGGCTACTTCTGCCTCACCGGCGACGGCATCTCGGTCGGCCGGGACAGCGGGTCGGCGGTCACGCCCGAGTACGCCGCGCCGTTCGAGTTCACCGGAGGCACCATCGACCGCGTCGTCGTCGACCTGTCCGGTGACCGGTATGTCGACCATGAGGCACAGGTCCGGGGATGGTTCCTGCTTGACTGACGCCATGTCGACGGCCTCGCGGGTGTTCCACGTGATGTCCAAGCCGACGGGAGCCATCTGCAACCTGGACTGCGAGTACTGCTTCTTCCTGACGAAGGAGGCGCTGTACCCGGGCAGTGACTTCCGGATGCCCGCGGACGTGCACGAGGCGTACATCAGCCAGCTGCTCGCCGCCCAGCGCGGGGCCGACGAGGTCGTGGTCGCGTTCCAGGGCGGCGAGCCGACGCTCATGGGCATCGACTTCTTCCGCCGCACCCTCGAGCTCGAGGCGAAGCACGAAGGCGCCCGGGCAGCGGATCCTCAACACCCTGCAGACGAACGCCACGCTGATCGACGACGACTGGGCGTCCTTCCTCGCCGAGCACGGCTTCCTGGTCGGCGTCTCCATCGACGGGCCGCGCGATCTGCACGACGTGTACCGGGTCGACAAGGGCGGCAAGCCCACTTTCGACCGGGTCATCGCCGGTCTCGACGCGCTCAAGCGTCACGGCGTGGAGTGGAACGCCCTGGTCACCGTCAACTCCGCCAACGGCGACCACGGACGTGAGGTCTACACCTTCCTGCGCGACGAGCTGGGTGCGACGTTCATGCAGCTCATCCCGATCGTCGAGCACGAGGACGGCGAGCGCGCGAGTGCGCGATCGGTGAGTGGCGCCCAGTACGGACAGTTCCTCGTCGAGGTCTTCGACGAGTGGGGACGGCACGACGTGGGCGACGTCTTCGTGCAGATGTTCGACACGGCCCTCGCGCACTGGCTCGGCATGGACCAGGCGGGGATGTGCGTGCACGCCCGCACCTGCGGCGACGCCGTGGCGCTGGAGCACACGGGCGACCTCTACTCGTGCGACCACTACGTCGACCCCGAGTACCTGCTGGGCAACATCACCGAGGGTCGGACGCTGCTGCAGCTCGTGTCGTCGCCGCAGCAGCGTGCGTTCGGGCAGGCGAAGCTCGACACCCTGCCGGCCTACTGCCGCTCGTGCGATGTGCGCTTCGCCTGCAACGGCGGCTGCCCCAAGGACCGCTTCCTCGTCACGCCCGACGGTGAGCCCGGCCTGCACTACCTGTGCGAGGGGTACCAGCAGTTCTTCCGCCACGTGGACGAGCCGATGAAGGTGATGGCCGGACTCCTCCGACGCGGCGCGGACGCCACTGGACTGCGCGACTGGTACGCGGCGCAGGATGCGCCAAGCGGTACGGCCTGAGGCCCCGCCCGGATCGTCCGAGCACCCATGCTCGGCACGAGTCGGCATGATGTGCCCATGACGCCCCCGGAATCCGCGCGTCCCGGTCCTCGGCGCCCCCTCGGTGCACCGGTCGGCCCCGAGGAGGTGCGGGCAGCGGTGGTCGAGGCCGCCGCGACCCTGTTCGCGCACAAGGGCGTGGACGCCGTGTCGCTTCGAGACATCGCCCAGCGTGCTGACGTCAACCTCGCTCTGATCCGGCGTTACGTGGGCAGCCGGGACCAGGTGATCGAGGCGGCCTTCGAGTACGCGTCCGATCGCCTTGCGCGCGCGATCGCCGAGCATCCGCTGGAAGGGCAAGGCCACGCGGCCGACACCGAGATGGGGATGTGGCTGCGGATCGCGGCCTCGCTCTCGCTGGCTGGCCGCCCGCTCCCCACCGGCGGTGGGGTGAATCCGGTCCGGGCGATGGCTCAGACCCTCGCCGCGGGGTACGGGGTGCCCGAGGAGACCGCCCGCGTGCGCGCCGCGCAGATCGTCGCGACCGCGCTCGGATGGCGCGTATTCGAGGACTACCTCATCGAGGCCGGTGGCCTGGGCGACGTGGGGGTCGATCGGCTGCGTGAGGAGCTCGTGCACTCGGCGCGACGCCTCGGCGCGACCCCATGGCCGTCTCCGCCGGATCCGCGCCCGCTCGACGCCGGCTAGGAAGGCCGCCGACCCGGCATCACGGCTGTCCCGGGCGTACTGTATGTATACAGACGTATACAAAGTGCGAGGGAGCAGAGATGACCGAGAAGCAGGCGACCACGGTGCCGTTGCGGTGGGACGAGGTCTTCTTCACCAACTGCCCGATGGTGTCGGCGAACAACGTCGACCAGGAGCTCGGCTGGTGCCGGGAGGAGTTCAAGAAGATCGGCGTCGAGTACGCCTACTTCCGCTCCCGCCCCGAGAACAACTGGTACCCGCACTACGTCCACAACCTCGACAACCTCATCCGCTTCGGCGGCCTCTACCCGCCGATCCACGTCAACGCCGACATCCGCCGCACCCGCCTGCTCGGAGCGACGCAGGTGCACGAGGGCGGGTGCATGCTCGTGCGCTCGCGCGACGACGTCTTCACGATGTCGGACCTGAAGGGCAAGAAGATCGGGCTGACGCGGAGCCTGAACACGATCAAGAACGACTGGTGGCGGATCCAGGAGGACTCCGGCATCCGGCTGATGCTGCGCCTCAACGGCATGACCCTCGACGACGTCGAGATCGTCGACTTCCCGTACCCGGACGACTGGTACGACAAGCCCGAGATGCTCCAGGTCAACATGAACAACCCGTCCGAGCTGTGGCTGCGTCGCGACCACAAGCACGACCTCGCCTTCCGCCCGCTGGAGAAGGCGCTCGAGGCCGGCACCGTCGATGCGATCTACACGCAGAGCAAGGTGTTCCAGCACCTGCAGGAGGCGACCGGCAAGTTCAAGGCCATCGAGGACCTCTCGCGCTACCCCGACTGGACGGTCCAGATGGCCAACTGCCCAGCCGTCATCACCTGCACCGACGTCATGGCGGACGAGCATCCCGAGCTCGTCGTCGCCTACATGAAGGCGATGATCAAGGTCGGCCGCTGGGCCAACGAGAACAAGCACGCCGCGGCCGGGATCCTGAACCGGCAGACGTTCTACCTCGACGTCGAGGACACCTATGCGGGGATCAAGGACGTCGACATGGTCCCGAACCTGTCACCCCAGAACCTCGTCAGCATCGAGATCGGCAAGGACTTCATGCTCGAGCAGGGCTACATCATCGAACGACTTCGACGTGCACGAGTGGGCTGCTCCGCAGTTCCTGCAGCAGGCGTTCGAGGAGCTCATCGCAGAGGAGTGGGGACGTCGCTCGATCGACAAGCTCCCCGAGGGCACCGAGCTCCACCTGTCGACCGTCACGACTCGGCTGAGGGGGACGACGATGACCACCACCGCTGCTCAGATGATCGCGGACGCCAACGCCCGCATCCCGTCCGTGACGGTCCAGCGAGGCACGTGAGCGCCTCGCTGCCGGCACCTGTGTCCTGCTCGACGTACGTGAGCCGACCGAGTGGGAGACGCACATCGTGGGGGCCGTGCAGGTGCCGCGCGGCATCCTGGAGTTCCAGGCCGACCCTGCGAGCCCGCGACACAACCCCGCGCTCACCCCCGACCGTCAGGTGATCGTGTTCTGCCGGTCCGGTGCGCGGGCCGCCCTGGCGGCTTCCACACTGGTGGACCTGGGGTTCATCGACGTCCAGAACATGACAGGTGGCCTCACCGCATGGAAGGACGCGGGGCTGCCCACGGCCGACGCGCACGCCGACATCTGACCCGTAGCCGACAAGAGAGTTGACACGATGTTCAACGACAACGGTTCGTTCCTGCTCGCCCTGTTCGAGCTCTTCCTGTTCTTCGCGTGGTTCATGTGCCTGTTCTGGGTGCTGGGCGACATCTTCCGGAGCAAGGACATGGGCGGCGGGGCCAAGACGCTCTGGATCCTCTTCGTGATCCTCATCCCGTGGCTGGGCATCCTCGTCTACGTCATCGCCCGGGGCAAGGGAATGCAGGAGCGCCAGCTCGACGAGGCAAGGGAGCTGCAGGCGGCACAGGCCAGCTACATCAAGGCGGCTGCCGGGAGCACGACGGCGACGGAGCAGATCGGCGCGGCCAAGGCGCTGCTCGACGCCGGCACGATCACGCAGGCCGAGTTCGACGCCCTGAAGGCGAAGGCTCTGGCCTCCTGATCGCTGAGTCCTGCTCACCAGTTGCCCAGCGGATCCAGTCCCTGACGGGCCTGTCGGATCGCCGCGCGGAGGGCTGCGGCACTGTGGCCGTAGAAGAGCGGCCCGCCTCCGTCGCCCAGCAGGAGTGCGACCTGCGCGACTCCGCGCGCCGGAACGGGGGCAGGGGTGTCGATGCTGTGAGCGAGATCGACGAGGGCGTCCCGGTTGGCTCGCACGGCCTCCGCGTCGACGGGGACCGTCGGTGTCCGTCGGGTCCTCAGCCGGCGGGTGGAGGCGACGATCGCGAGCAGGCGAGCCGCCAGGGCATGGCGGTTCTCTGGCCGGACCAGCGCCTGTGCCCGCAGTGCCAGCAGCGTCGATGAGTCCGGGGACGCCCCGGCAGCGAGCTGCCGGTCCAGGCGTGGCGCGAGCACATGCCCGGCAATGCGCTGGCGGAGCGTCGGGCGACGCAGAGTGACCCCTGCCTCGCCGTCGTCGAGCAGGACCACCTGCTCACGCACTCGCGCGCCCGCCACGGTCACCTCCCGCCCGTCGGACCTCATCACTGGTCCGACGGGATTCGCGATCCATCCCAGTGTGCGCCGGACAGGTGGCCATCCGCCAGCCCCGCGGGTCGGATGGGGTCGCCCCACCCGATCCCATCGCCAGGCCGGCGGCGCTAGCGTTGCCGGTGACGGCTCCTGGAGGTGCGCCATGATCGAGTTGATGTCCGGACTGCCCGACAACGTGGTGGGGTTCACGGCCAAGGGCGAGGTGACGTCTGAGGACTATCGCGACGTACTGGACCCGGCTGTGCGCGAGGCCCTGGCCCGGCACGACAGGATCCGGCTCCTGTACGTCCTCGGCACGGAGTTCACCGGCTACACCGGCGCCGCGCTGTGGGACGACGCGGTGGTCGGCACCGAGCACTTCGCGCACTTCGAGCGCATGGCCGTGGTGAGCGACAAGGCCTGGGTGCGGCACTCGGTGAACGCCTTCGCCTGGATGATGCCGACGCGGATCAAGGTCTACGCCGACACCGAGCAGTCCGACGCGCTCGCGTGGGTGACCGAGCCGTAGGGGGACCGGCTCAGGCCGCCTGACCCGCGATATTGACCATCCAGGCGGTGCCGAAGCGGTCGACGCACATGCCGAAGGTGTCGCCCCACATCTGCGGCTCGAGGGCCATGGCGACCGTGCCGCCGTCGGAGAGCTTGTCCCAGTAGCCGCGCAGTTCGGCCTCGTCGTCGCCGCTGAGGCTGATGGTGACGGCGCTGCCGGGGGTGTAGTCCATGCCGGGGGGCGTGTCCGAGCCCATGAGCGTGAATCCGGTGGGGGTCTCGAGGGTGGCGTGCATGATGAGGTTCTCGACCGGCGTCCCGGCCTGGCCGTACTCGCCGAAGGTGTTCATGTGGAGGTCTCCGCCGAACACGGCGTGGTAGTACTCCATGGCGTCCCGGGCGGTGCCCTGGAACGAGATGTACGGGTTGAGTCGCGAGGGCATTGCTTCTCCTTTGGTGGACCGGCGGGGTCGCGACGGCTGCCGCGACCGTCAGGCGGGGGTCTGGGTCTCCACAGCAGCGTCCCCCGCGTCATCGATGTCGGCGATCTCGGTGGCGCCCGCCTCGATGTCGTCCTCCGACTCGACGCTCACGTGCGGCAGGATCCGGTCGAGCCAGCCCGGCAGCCACCAGTTGCGGGGGCCGAGCACGGTCATCAGGGCAGGCACGAGGATCAGGCGCACGACGAAGGCGTCCAGCAGGACCGCCGCCGACAGTGAGACCGCGAAGAGCTTGACGGTCGCGTCGTTGCCGAGCACGAACGCGGCGAAGACGCTCGTCATGATCAGCGCGGCGATCGCCACCACGCGGCCGGAGCCGGCCAGGCCGCGCCGGATCGCCTTGTGGTTGTCGTGGGTGTGCAGCCACTCCTCGTGCATGCGGCTGACCAGGAAGACCTGGTAGTCGCAGGACAGGCCGAACAGGATCGCGAACACCATGATCGGCAGGAACGGGAAGATCGGACCCGTGTTCTGGAGGTTGATCAGGTCCGCGAACCAGCCGAACTGGAACACCGCCACCGTGATGCCCATGGCCGCGGCCAGCGACAGCAGGCTGAACAGCACGCCCATCAGCGGCACGAGGATCGACCGGAACAGGAAGAGCAGGGCGACGAAGCCGAGGCCGACCACGATCAGCAGGAACCACGGCAGCGCGTCGCTCAGCACCTTCGTGAAGTCGACCGTCACCGCCTGGAACCCGCCGACGTAGGCCGACGCGCCGGTGCCGGCGAGGGCCTGCGGGATCACGGTGTCCCGCAGGTGGAACAGCAGGTCCGTCGTCGCCTCGTCCTGCGGCGCGGTGGTCGGGAAGACCTGGATCACGCCGACGGTGGCATCCGGGGCCGACCGGGGCGGCCGCCGCCAGGGCGACGCCCGGATCGCCGTTCAGCGCCATCGCCAGCCCGCCGATCGCGACCTGGTCGCCGGCGGCGGGCAGCTGCACGGCCACGTACATCGGGCCGTTGACCCCCGGCCCGAAGCCCTCGGCGGTCAGGTCGTAGGCGATGCGCGCCGGGCTGCCGGCGGGCGCGCCGGAGTCGTCGGAGAAGCCCTGACGCAGCTGGAGCACGGGGCCGGCGAAGATCAGCATGATCACGAGCGCGACGATGGCCAGCAGCCACGGCCGGCGCTGCAGCCACTCGCCGTAGCGGGCGAAGGCGCTGGGGTGGTTGATGTCCGGCGCCTTGCCGTGGTGCACGATGCGCCGCCACAGCCACCCGATGATGGTCACCGGGAGGAAGACGATCCACCCGATGTATCGCGCGATGCGGCCGAGGACGTGGAGGATGCCGGTCGCGCGCTGCTTCGGGATCGCCTCCTCGTCGGTCACCCACGCCATGCGCCCGACGAACGCCCAGCTGCCGAGCAGCGAGAGCACGGCCGGCAGCAGGAGCAGGGCGCCGAGCATGACCATGAACACCGTGATCGCGGCGGACACGGCGATGCCGTTGAAGAACTCGATCCGCATGACGAACAGGCCCGAGCAGGGCGATGATCACGGTCAGGGCGGCGAACTGCACGGCGCGCCCGGAGGTCCGCACCGACTCCAGTGCGGCCGACCGCGGGTCGCGACCATGGCGCATGGCCTCGCGATAGCGGTTGATGACGAACAGCGAGTAGTCGATGCCGACGCCCAGGCCGATCATCGAGGCCAGGAAGGGCGCGAACGTCGCGACCGAGAAGTAGTTGGCGACGATGGGCAGGACCAGCGCGGTGCTGATGGACACGGACAGGGCCGCGGACACGATGGGCAGGAAGGCGCCCAGGATCGAGCCGAAGGCGAACAGCAGGATGAACAGGGCGACGCCGACGCCGATGCTCTCGGACGACGGAGGCTCGCCCTGGACGAAGCTGAACAGGCCGTTGGCACCGACGGTGAGGCCGTCCTGGCCGTTCGCGGCCTTGATGAGGGTGAGGGCGGTCGCCAGGTCCTCGGTCGGGAGCTCGCTGAGCGACTCGCCCTCGAACAGGACCGTGGCGTAGGCGACGGTGCCGTCCGGGCTGACGCCGGCCTGGCCGAAGTGCGACATCGGGCCGAGCGCGTCCGGCGGAAGCTCAGGTGCCTCGCCGGATCCCTGATCCGCCGCTCCGCCGCCGGCCGGGGCCTGCTGTGGCGGGCACGCGCTGCCCAGGGGCGCGCCGAAGGGCGTGATCACGCACGCGACGCCAGGGGACTGGGACACCTCCGTCAGCACGGCGGACATGGTCCCGGCCGCTGCGGCATCGGTGGCCTTGCCGGAGTCGACCTTCCAGACGACCTGCCCCTCGAGGCCCGAGCCCGTGCCCGCACCCCCGGAGAGGTCCTGCAGGAGCTCCTGGGCGGTGGTGGACTCCGACTCCGGCAGGTTGAAGTTGTCGTTGTAGTCGCCCTTGAACTGCGTGAACAGCAGTCCGATGATCACGACGAGCAGGAGCCAGGAGGCGAGGCCGAACCAGGGGTGGCGTACGGCCCACTGGGAGATACGGGTCATCGATGCTGCCCCTTCGGTTCGGCGTCCAGCCGTTCTGCCCCCCGCGACAATACCGACGAAGCGGGCCGCCGTCACGACCCGCGAGCCCCCGTTCGGGGCCTGTTCACCACCGTTTCGCTTGCTCCCGCCGGTCCGTGGTCCTAGTTTGACTGGGACCCCCGTCTGGCCGGGGCGGTAGCGAGGGAGGCTCCCCATGGACGATGTGAGCGCGTGCCCGGTCGTGCACCATGCCGGCGGCACCCGGAACACCGACTGGTGGCCCGACCAGCTCAACCTCGGACTGCTTCATCCGAACCCCCCGGCGGCCGACCCGATGGGACCGGACTTCGACTACGCGCGCGAGTTCGCGCGCCTCGACCTCGACGCGCTCAAGGCGGACCTGCGCGCGCTCATGACCGACTCGCAGGACTGGTGGCCGGCGGACTACGGGCACTACGGGCCCCTGTTCATCCGCATGACCTGGCACTCGGCCGGCACCTACCGCACCATCGACGGACGCGGTGGCGGCGGCTCGGGGTTGCAGCGCTTCGCGCCGCTGAACAGCTGGCCGGACAACGTCAACCTCGACAAGGCGCGTCGACTGCTGTGGCCGATCAAGCAGAAGTACGGGCGCGCCATCTCGTGGGCCGACCTGATGATCCTCACCGGCAACGTCGCCCTGGAGTCGATGGGCTTCACGACCTTCGGCTTCGGCGGGGGACGCGCCGATGTCTGGGAGCCCGACCAGACCTACTGGGGCACGGAGGCTGAGTGGCTGGGCGACGCCCGCTACAGCGGCGATCGCGAACTGGCGAACCCCCTCGCCGCCGTGCAGATGGGGCTCATCTACGTCAACCCGGAGGGCCCGAACGGCACTCCGGACCCGGTCGCCTCCGGCCGCGATATCCGGGAGACGTTCGCCCGCATGGCCATGAACGACGAGGAGACGGTGGCGCTGGTGGCCGGCGGTCACACCTTCGGCAAGACGCACGGAGCCGGCGACCCGAACGCGTACGTCGGACCCGAGCCCGAGGCCGCCCCGATCCAGCAGATGGGCCTGGGCTGGCGCAACACCATGGGCACCGGCAGCGGGGACGACACGATCAGCAGCGGGCTCGAGGGCGCGTGGAACCCCACGCCGATCACGTGGGACATGAGCTACCTCGAGACGCTGTTCGGGCACGAGTGGGAGCTGTCCCGCAGCCCGGCCGGAGCCCAGCAGTGGATCCCGAAGGACGGGGCCGCCGCGGACGCGGTGCCCGACCCGCATGACCCCTCCCGTCGGCACCCACCGGTGATGACCACGGCCGACCTGGCCCTGCGGTTCGATCCGGTCTACGAGCCGATCTCCCGGCGATTCCTCGCCAACCCGGCGGAGTTCGCCGACGCCTTCGCCCGTGCGTGGTTCAAGCTGCTCCACCGCGACATGGGTCCCCGCGCGCGCTACCTCGGTCCGGAGGTCCCTGCCGAGGAGCTCATCTGGCAGGACCCGGTTCCTGCGGTGGACCACCCGCTCATCGACGCTCAGGACGTGGCGTCCCTCAAGGCGACGATCCTGGGCTCGGGCCTGAGCGTTGCCCAGCTGGTCTCGACCGCCTGGGCGTCGGCCGCCACGTTCCGCGGCACCGACAAGCGCGGCGGCGCCAACGGCGCGCGCATCCGGCTCGAGCCGCAGAGCGGCTGGTCGGTGAACGACCCCGCCGAGCTGGCAGGCATCCTGCGGACTCTCGAGCGGATCCAGTCCGAGTTCAACGACGCCCAGACCGGCGGGACCCGGGTGTCGCTGGCCGATCTCATCGTGCTCGGCGGCTGTGCCGCCGTGGAGAAGGCCGCCGCGGACGGCGGGGTCAGCGTCAGCGTGCCGTTCACCCCGGGTCGTACGGATGCGTCTGCGGAGCAGACCGACGTCGAGTCCTTCGCCGTCCTCGAGCCCACCTACGACGGATTCCGCAACTACCTCGCGAAGGGGCACTCGCAGCCGGCCGAGCATCTGCTCATCGAGCGGGCTGCCCTGCTGAACCTCACCGCTCCGGAGATGACGGTGCTGGTGGGCGGCCTGCGCACCCTCGGGGCGAATGCCGGCGGGTCAGCACTCGGTGTGCTCACGACCCGTCCCGGGGCACTGACCAATGACGTCCTCGTGAACCTGCTCGACATGGGCATCGTGTGGACGCCGACCGACGACGACGAGTCGTCGTTCGAGGGTCGCGACCGGGACTCGGGCGAGCTGAAGTGGACCGCCAGCCGAGTCGACCTCGTGTTCGGATCCAACTCCCAGCTGCGGGCCCTGGCGGAGGTCTACGCCAGCGACGACGCTCGCGAGACGTTCGTCCGCGACTTCGTGGCGGCCTGGGACAAGGTCATGATGCTGGACCGGTTCGACCTGGGCTGATCGACCTCCGGGCGCCGTCCGGGTCAAGGTCGCGTCGCGATTCGGCGCGGGACCGTCAAGGCCGCGTCAAGACCGATGCCGAGAGTGCGGGTCCTGGGCTTTCCTTGATGTGTGACGCATCCATCGGTTGAGGGCCATCCGGCCATCGACGTATTCCTGGCCCGGGACGGCCATCGACTGTCCCTGACCGCGGCCTCGGGGCTCGCGCTGGTCGCATGCCTGGTGGTCGCGGCAGTCGTCAGCTCGGTCCGCGTGGACGAGCCGGTGGCGCTCGCGGCATTCGCCGCCGTCGTCGTCCTCATCGCATGGTGGGTGGCACCCGCCGCATCCATCGCGGTCGCACTGATGGGGTTCCTGTTCACGAACGGCTTTGCGGTCGACACCGCGGGCACACTGGAATGGCACGGATCGGCTGACGTGCTGCGGCTCACGATGCTCGTGGGACTCGCCCTCACGGCATCGCTCCTGGGCGGACGCCGACGAGATCCCGAACGGCCCGGACAACCGGCACCTCGTGGAGGGAATCGGAATGGCTGAGATCGCTGCCCTCGGCATCATCGCGGTCCTGGCGGCCGCCGTACTGCTCGTCGTGAGCGGATTGGAGAAGTTGTGAGTGTCCTGGGTGCTGTCGCCCTCCTGGTCGCAGCCGCGCTCCTGGTCTACCTCGTGGTGTCGCTCGTGCGCGCCGAGAAGTTCTGAGGACCTGACATGAACTCCACGGTTGCTGCACTGCTCCAGATCGCCGTGCTCGTGCTGGCGCTGGCGCTCGTGTACCGCCCGCTCGGCGACTACATCGCGCGGTCGCTCGAGTCACCGCGGCATACGCGCGTCGAGCGAGGCATCTATCGCCTGATCGGCGTTGACGCGTCGGCGGACCAGCGCTGGTCGGCGTACCTGCGCGCCGTCCTCGCCTTCTCGGTCGTCTCGGTCGTCGTCCTCTTCGCGCTGCTGAGGCTGCAGGCCTACCTGCCGTACTCGCTCGACCGCGAGGGCATGCCGCCGCTGCAGGCGCTCAACACCGCCGTCAGCTTCGTGACCAACACCAACTGGCAGTCGTACTCGGGCGAGGCTGCTCTCGGCTACACGGCGCAGATGGCCGGACTGGCCGTGCAGAACTTCCTGTCCGCCGCCGTGGGCATCGCGGTAGCGGTCGCACTGATCCGCGGCCTGGCCCGCACGCGCACGGACCGCCTCGGCAACTTCTGGGTCGACCTCACGCGCATCACGCTTCGCGTACTGCTGCCCATCGCCGTGGCCTTCGCCATCGTCCTGCTCGTCAGCGGCGTCGTGCAGAACTTCGCCGGCGACACCACCCTCACCACCCTGACCGGCGGTGCGCAGACGATTCCGGGCGGCCCGGTGGCGAGCCAGGAGGCCATCAAGGAGCTGGGGACCAACGGCGGCGGCTTCTACAACGCCAACTCGGCCCATCCGTTCGAGAACCCCAACGGCCTGACCAACCTCATCGAGATCTTCCTCATCCTCGTCATCCCGTTCAGCCTCACGCGGACCTTCGGCCGCCTCGTCGGCGACCTGCGCCAGGGCTACGCGATCCTCGCGGTCATGGCGTCCCTGTGGGCGGGCGTCACCGCGCTGCTCGTGTGGGCCGAGGTGAACCACGCCGGTCCGGCACTGCAACTCGCCGGGGCGGCCATGGAGGGGAAGGAGGTCCGCTTCGGGGTGCCCGATGTCGGCCGTCTTCGCGTCGTCGACGACAGCCACCTCCACCGGCGCCGTGGATTCCATGCACTCGTCCTTCACGGCCTACGGCGGAGGGCTGGCGCTGGTCAACATGGTCCTCGGCGAGGTCACTCCCGGCGGAACGGGCTCCGGCCTGTACGGCATTCTGATCGTCTCGATCGTCGCCGTGTTCATCGCCGGACTGATGGTCGGGCGCACGCCCGAGTACCTCGGCAAGAAGATCGGTTCCCGCGAGATGAAGCTCGTCTCGCTGTACATCCTGACCACCCCCGCACTCCTCCTGCTGGGCATGGCTGCGGCGATGGCCACGGAGACGGGTCGGTCGTCGATGCTGAATCCGGGGGCCCACGGGCTGTCCGAGGTGTTCTACGCCTTCGCCTCAGCGTCCAACAACAACGGCTCCGCCTTCGCCGGCCTGAACGCCAACACCGACTTCTACAACGTGGGACTGGCGATCGCGATGTTCCTCGGTCGGCTCCTGCCGATCTGCTTCGTCCTCGCCTTGGCCGGATCGCTGGCCCAGCAGGACAGGACGCCGGCGACCGAAGGAACCCTGCCGACCTACCGGCCCCAGTTCGTCCTGCTCACCATCGGCGTGATCCTCATCGTCGCGGGACTCACCTTCATTCCCGCCCTGGCACTCGGACCCCTTGCGGAGGGACTGTCATGACCACACTCGCCCCGTCCCCGGACGTCGTGCCCGAAGGCCGGGTGGGCTCGGGCGCCTTCGAGCCGCGCGCCCTGCTGACCTCGCTCCCGGAGGCCCTCCGGAAGCTCGATCCGCGCGACCATGTGGCACAACCCCGTGATGTTCGTGGTCCTCGTCGGCGCGCTCCTGACGACCGTCGCGGCGATCGTCGAGCCGAGCGTCTTCGCGCTGGAGCGTGACCGTCTGGCTGTGGCTGACCGTGGTGTTCGCCAACCTGGCCGAGGCCGTGGCGGAGGGCCGCGGTCGGGCCCAGGCCGCCACCCTGCGGGCCACGCGGCGCGACACCACGGCCCGCCGGCTCGGCGCCGACGGTGTCGAGGCGCTCGTGGCCGCCACTGAGCTGAGGCTCGGGGACCGGGTCGTCTGCGAGGCAGGCGACACCATCCCGGGCGATGGCGACGTGGTCGACGGCGTCGCCAGCGTCGACGAGTCCGCCATCACCGGCGAGTCGGCTCCGGTGATCCGCGAGAGCGGCGGCGACCGCAGCGCCGTCACGGGCGGGACGAAGGTGCTGTCCGACCGGATCGTGGTCGAGATCACCGCGGCGCCCGGCCACACCTTCATCGACCGCATGATCGCGCTGGTCGAAGGAGCCAGCCCGGCAGAAGACGCCGAACGAGATCGCCCTGAACATCCTGCTGTCGTCGCTGACGATCATCTTCCTGCTCGTCGTCATGACCCTTCAGCCGCTGGCCGAGTACTCGGGTGCCGCCCAGAGCGTCATCGTGCTGGTCGCCCTGCTCGTCTGCCTCATCCCCACGACCATCGGCGCCCTGCTGTCCGCCATCGGCATCGCCGGCATGGACCGGCTCGTGCAGCGCAACGTCCTGGCGATGTCCGGGCGGGCCGTCGAGGCCGCCGGAGACGTCTCCACGCTGCTGCTGGACAAGACCGGGACGATCACGCTCGGCAACCGCCAGGCGGTCGAGCTCATGCCCGCTCCCGGGGTGACGCGTCGAGCAGCTCGCCGACGCGGCGCAGCTCAGCAGCCTCGCGGACGAGACGCCGGAGGGGCGCTCGATCGTGGTGCTCTGCAAGGAGCGGTACGGCTTGCGGGCCCGCGACGAGGGTGCGCTCCTGCATGCGGTGTGGGTGCCGTTCACGGCCCAGACGCGGATGAGCGGCGTCGACGTCGACGGGCGCAGCGTGCGCAAGGGCGCGGCAGGCGCGGTGTTCGCTCATGTCGCGTCCGAGGGCGGGACGACGCCGGTCGACGTGTCGACGACGGTGGATGCCATCTCGTCCGCCGGCGGGACGCCGCTCGTCGTCTCCGAGGGCGCCGACGTGCTGGGTGTCATCCACCTGAAGGACGTGGTGAAGTCGGGCATCCGCGAGCGGTTCGAGGAGCTGCGCCGGATGGGCATCCGCACCGTCATGATCACCGGCGACAACCCGATGACCGCGCGCGCGATCGCCGAGGAGGCCGGGGTCGACGACTTCCTGGCCGAGGCGACGCCCGAGGACAAGATGGCGCTCATCCAGCGCGAACAGAGGCGGCGGTCGACTCGTCGCCATGACCGGCGACGGCACCAACGACGCACCGGCGCTCGCGCAGGCGGACGTGGGCGTCGCCATGAACACCGGCACGTCGGCTGCGAAGGAGGCCGGCAACATGGTCGACCTCGACAGCAATCCGACGAAGCTCATCGACATCGTCGAGATCGGCAAGCAGCTGCTCATCACGCGAGGGGCGTTGACGACCTTCTCGGTGGCGAACGACATCGCCAAGTACTTCGCGATCATCCCGGCGATGTTCGTCGTGGCCTACCCCGGCCTCGACGCGACTCAACGTGATGGGCCTGGCCAGCCCGAACTCGGCGATCCTGTCGGCGGTGGTGTTCAACGCGCTCGTCATCATCGCGCTCATCCCGCTGGCCCTGCGCGGTGTCCGCTACCGCCCGGCGAGCGCCAGCAAGCTGCTCAGCCGCAATCTGTGGATCTACGGACTTGGAGGCATCATCGTGCCGTTCGTCGGCATCAAGCTGCTCGACCTGCTGATCTCCCGCATTCCCGGAATGGGGTGATGACGATGACTCTGACCCTTCGCCAGGGATGGGTAGCTGTTCGCTTCCTCCTGATCATGACCGTCGTCCTCGGGGTGCTCTATCCGGTCGCGATCTTCGCGGTCGGGCGCGTCGTGCCGGGAACGAGCGACGGGTCGTACGTGACCGATGCGTCGGGCGCGGTGGTCGGCTCCGCCCACATCGGCCAGGTGTTCGACGGAGCCGAGTGGTTCCTGCCGCGACCCTCGGCCGCGGGTGACGGCTACGACGCCCTGAGCAGCGGCGGCACGAACCTCGCCGCCGACAATCCCGACCTGGTGGCAGCCGTGGCCGAGCGGAAGGCGGCTGCCGCAGCCGCCGACGGCGTCGACGCGACCTCCGTCCCGGCCGATGCCGTGACCGCCAGCGGCTCCGGGCTGGATCCGGACATCAGCCCCGAGTACGCGCTCCAGCAGGTGGCACGGGTGGCGCAGGCCCGCGGGCTGGACGAGGCCATGGTCCGCCAGCTGGTCGTCCAGGGCACGCAGGGACGCATCCTCGGCTTCATCGGCGAGCCGCGAGTCAACGTGCTGCAGCTCAATCTCGCGCTGGAGCGGCTGGGGTGACCGCGACGGCCGAGCCCGGCGAACCAGGCCGGCGATCCCGGACCATCGACTCCCTCGGGCCACAATGGACGGGTGAGCCGTGGAACGCTGCGCATCTACCTCGGTGCCGCGCCGGGCGTCGGCAAGACCTACGCCATGCTCGGCGAGGCGCACCGTCGGCTCGAGCGCGGCACCGACGTGGTGGTCGGGCTCGTCGAGACCCATGAGCGCCGTCACACGGCGGACATGATCGCGGGCCTGGAAGTCGTGCCGCGGCGACTCATGCAGCATCGAGGCGCGCAGTTCGAGGAGATGGATCTCGACGCGATCCTCGCCCGTCATCCGCAGGTGGCCCTCGTCGACGAGCTCGCGCACACCAACGTGCCCGGCTCGAGGAACGCCAAGCGCTGGCAGGACATCGACGAGCTGCTCGATGCCGGGATCGACGTGATCTCCACGGTCAACATCCAGCACCTGGAGTCGCTGAATGATGTCGTCGAGGCGATCACCGGTGTCAAGCAGCGTGAGACGGTGCCCGACTCGGTCGTGCGAGCGGCCGACCAGATCGAACTGGTCGACATGAGCCCCGAGGCGTTGCGCCGTCGGCTCGCGCACGGCAATGTGTACAAGCCGGAGAAGGTCGACGCGGCCCTCGGCAACTACTTCCGGGCCGGAAACCTCACCGCGCTTCGCGAACTGGCGCTGCTCTGGCTGGCCGATCGCGTCGAGGAGGGGCTGGAGAGATACCGCGCCGACCACGGGATCCAGGACACGTGGGCCGCACGCACGCGCATCGTCGTGGCGCTCACAGGCGGTCCCGAGGGCGAGTCGCTGCTGCGGCGCGGTGCGCTGATCTCCGGCCGCAGTGCGGGACGGGCGCTTGTGGCCGTCCACGTCGTGCGCGGGGACGGCACGGTCGGGGCCCGGCCTGACGACGTCGCGCGCCTGCGCCAGCTCACGGAGGACCTCGGGGGCTCGTTCCACACCGTGGTCGGGGAGGACGTCGCGACCGCCGTCCTCGAGTTCGCCCGGTCGGTGAACGGGACCCAAGTCGTCGTCGGCGCCTCGCGACGCAGTCGGCTGAGCACGACGCTGCGCCCCAGTACGGCAGACGACATCGTGCGCGAGTCCGGCGAGATCGACGTCCACGTGGTGTCGCACGAGGGCCGACGGCGCCGTCCGGTCGCGCGGCGGCCGCATGTAGGTGCCCGCCGGGTCTGGGCGTGGGTGCTCGCGCCGGTCATCCCGCTCGCCCTGACCCTCGTGCTCCTGCCCTTGCGCGACGCCCTCAGCCTGTCCACCGTCCTGCTCGCCTTCCTCCTCGGCGTGGTGGCCACCTCCCTCGTCGGCGGCCTGCTGCCCGCGGTCGGCACAGCCGTCATCGCGGGTCTGTTCGTCAACTACTTCTTCGTCTCGCCCGTCGGCACCTTCACCATCGCCGAGCCGCAGAACGCCTTCGCCATCGTGTCCTTCATCGTCGTGGCCTCCGTCGTCGCGACCATCGTGGACCGCAGCGTCGCCCTGTCCGAGGAGGCCGCGCGCAGGCGTGCCGAGGCCAACGTGCTCGCGTCGCTGTCCGTGGGCGTGCTCGGCCGCGGCAACGGCGTGCGCGCCCTTCTCGAGCAGGCGTGCGAGACCTTCGGCATGCGCAGCGCCGCCCTGTTCGAGAGCACGGCCGACCGACGGCACATGGCGGTCGTCGAGGTGGCGGGGGACTTCCCGCCACGCTCGGTGGACGACGCCGACGTCGTCGTGGATGCCGGCCCGGGGCTGGTCATGGCGCTGGTGGGCAAGCCGCTTCCCGCGTCCGACCGGCGACTCCTCGATGCCTTCGCGGCGCAGGCGGCTGCCGTGCTGGAGCGGAACCGGCTGACCGCCCGAGCGGACGACGCCACCCGTCTGCGCCAGTCGGATGCCGTGCGCACGGCGCTGCTGGCCGCGGTCTCCCACGATCTGCGCACCCCCCTCGCCGGGATCAAGGCGTCGATCTCCACCCTGCAGGATCCGTCGATCGACCTGGCTCAGGGAGATCGGGAGCTGCTCCTCGAGGCCGCAGCCGATGCGGCGGATCGACTGGGCTCATTGCTGTCGAACCTGCTGGACATGAGCCGCCTGCAGACCGGCGCGGTCCAGCCGATGCTGGAACCGGTCGCACTGGACGAGGTGCTGCACCAGGCGCTGCGCGGTGTTCCCGAGGCGGCCGTGACGGACGAGACCGACGAGACGCTGCCGCTGATGCTCACCGACGCCGGGCTGCTCGAGCGGGCGCTGGCGAACCTCATCGAGAACGCCGTGCGGCACTCGCCAACCGACACGCCCGTGCGGGTCTGTGCCGCGGTGGTGCCGGACGGGATCCTGCAGGTCCGCATCGTCGACCGCGGCCCCGGCGTCGCCGCGGACGACCGGGACCGGATGTTCCAGCCGTTCCAGCGACTGGGCGACGCTCCGGGAGGAGCCGGCGTCGGGCTCGGTCTCGCGGTGGCGCGTGGCCTGGCTGATGCCGTCGGCGCCAGCGTTGATGCGGAGGACACCCCCGGCGGCGGACTGACCCTCGTGGTGTCCGTCCCGCTCGCCGCCCGGGAGGGCTCGGTACCGGTGGCGACGGCAGGCGGGGCGCCATGACCCGCGTGCTGGTGGTCGACGACGACGCGGCACTGGGTCGCGCGCTGGCGATCAACCTCAAGGCCCGGGGGTACGAGGTCGAGCTCGCCACCACGGGGACCGCCGCCCTGGACCGCGTCGCGCGCTTCCACCCGGATGTCGTGATCCTCGACCTCGGCCTGCCCGACCTCGACGGGATCGAGGTGCTTCACGGCATCCGCGGATGGAATCCCGTGCCGGTCGTCGTCCTCTCGGCGCGGTCGACGAGCGACGAGAAGGTCGCGGCCCTCGACGCCGGCGCAGACGACTACGTCACCAAGCCCTTCGAGATGAACGAGCTCCTCGCCCGGGTCCGAGCCGCCATCCGGCGGGGGGCCGCGTCCGGCGATGACGGGACGCCGCACGTGGTGTCGACCGACACCTTCGACATCGATCTCGCCGCGGGCGTCGTCACCCGCGCGGGCACGCAGGTGAGGCTCACCCCGACCGAGTACCACCTGCTCGAGGTCCTGGCCCGTCACAGCGGCCGCCTCGTGCCGCAGGCGCAGCTGCTGCGTGACGTCTGGGGGCCGGGGTACGAGAAGGAATCGCACTACCTCCGGGTCTACATGGCCCAGTTGCGCCGCAAGCTCGAGACCGACCCGGCGCATCCCCGGCACCTCATCACCGAGCCCGGGCTGGGCTACCGCCTGGACGCCTGACCTCGCGCGGCGGCCGGGGAGGTCCGCTGCCCGCCATCAGGCAGGGGCGATGCCCCACTCGACCCCGTCGGGGGTGTCGCGGACCTCGATGCCGGCGGCGGCCAGCCCGTCGCGAATGAGGTCGCTCGTCGCGAAGTCCTTGGCGGCGCGGGCCCGCAGCCGGGCCTCGAGCGCCACCTCGACCACCGGGGCCAGGATCGCGCGCGGGTCGCGCAGGCCGAGCACGGCCGAGCCGGCGAGGTCGACGAGCATCGATCGCAGCGTCTGCCGGGCCACGTCGAGGTCGTCGCTCTGCAGGGTGTCGGCCGCCCAGGCGTGGATCGAGTCCTCGAGGTCGAGGCAGGCGGCCAGGGCGCCCTCGGCGTCGGCGCCGGCGAGGCAGGCGTCGAACTCGGCCCGCAGGGACACGGCGGTGGCGCGAAGGGACGTCGCGGGCGGCAGTGACGTCGCCGGTCCCGTCCGGCGCGGCCGCGACATGAGTCGTCGAGACGTGACCGTGCTGCGCGCCGCTGAGCAGGGCGGCCAGGTCGGCCAGCCCGATCGACTCGCCGGCGGGAACGAACTCGCTGGTGCCGGCGGCACGGAGGGTGAGGCCGCCGGCGCCGTGGACCGTGGCGGTGCCAGCGTCGGGATCGATGATCACCGCGGTGTGCTCGTCGACGCCGAGGACACCGACCCCGGCCGGGAGCATCGACTCCATCACCTCGAGGCGCTGCTCGCCGAGGTAGCAGAAGCGGGTGTCGTGGCGGCCGCCCTCGCGGTTGTCGAAGTGCGGGATGACGGCGGCCGAGATACCGGTCAGCTGCCCGAGGAGGTCGAGCCCGGGCAGCCAGCGCGGGTCCTCACCCACCTTGTAGATCTCGTAGACCGGCACCGCATGGCTGCCGACGGTGACGGCGGCAGCACTGCCGAGCACGGCCGTGCCGCCGCGGCTGACGACGTCGACCAGGGCGCGGGGGACCGGCGTGTCCTCCCACTGCCGCAGTGCGTACGAGGGGCTTCCGGGCCCGGCGAAGACGTAGGACGCCCGCTGCAGCAGGGCCAGCGTGCGCTCGCGCACGGCGACCGGCTCGTCGCGCCGGCGCCATCGCGCGACCTCGAGCTCCGCGCCGACCGACTCCGAGAAGTAGTCGCGGATCTTGGTCGTCAGATCGTCCGCGTTCGCCTGGAATCCGAACGGCGTGTCGAGCATGACCCGCTGCGTGGAACCCTCGAGCAGCTGCCGGTGGACCTTGACCATGGTGGGCGCGGTCTCACCCGATCCCATGATGACAATGCGGCTGCTCACGGGGTCATTCCACCAACATCGGCGCGGGAGCGCACCTTCGCCCCCTCCGGCGGCCGCTCGGGGGTCTCGGAGGCCACTAGTCGTGGGTGGGGAACACGCAGGGCTGCGACGTCACGAACTCGACTCGAACGGAGCGCACCATCGGCTCGCGAAGCCGCAGGAACGCCTGGGTGTGAGCCTGGGCCTCATGCGCGGCGAACGCGTCCTCGTCGCGGTAGACCTCGATGAACAGGCGGGCGTGCGGATCGTCGGCCACGGTGCCCGGGATGTACGCCAGGGTGCCGCTCTCGAGCGCGCGGATGTCCTCGACCAGCGACTCGACGAGCGCGTCGAAGGCAGCCAGAGCGGTGGGACGGACATCGAAGCGAACGACGAGCGAGTACACGGCGGATCCTCTCAGTGGGGCGGATCTGGGCGAGGCCATGCGAGATCAGACCACGCGCGCCACCACCCACCCGTTCTTGCCCAGGCGTCGAACGCGGGTGAATCCGTGGCTCTCGAAGAGAGAGACGGTCGCATTGTGCAGGAAGGAGGACGACACCGAGCGGTCTGCGACGTCCTCGGGGTAGCTCTCCACTGTTCCACCGCCCAGCCGGGCGATCTCGTCGAGTGCACCGCCCAGCGCGGCGGAGGCGACACCCCTTCCGCGGTGGGCGCGGTCGACGAAGAAGCAGGTGATGCGCCAGTCCGGGAGGTCGGTGAGTCCGGCGCTGTAGTCACGCCGATGCTTGATCCGGGGCAGCTCGTCCGTCGGCCCGAACTGGCACCAGCCGATGCACGTCGCGCCGTCGTAGACGAGGGCGGCGTGCGCTCGGCCCTCACTCACGCGGGAGCACTTGTCCTCCCGGTTCTGGTCCGGGGTGCGGCCCCGCCCCACCCCCTCGGCATGGAAGGCCATGCACCAGCAGCCTCCCCAGACGCCGTTGTGCCGCGCGACGAGGTCGGCGAAGTCCGGCCACGTCGTCGCGTCCAGGGCGGCGACCCGGAACCCGGTCACGACGACGGGGGCCCATCCGCGACGTCGATGTGGCCGTGGGCGACGAGGTCGGCGACGGTGTCCCGGATCGACTCCGCGGCCGGACGGAACTCCATGCCCAGGTCTCGTCGGATGCGCGCCGTGTCGTACCGGGGCACTCGGCCCAGGTGCGACCGCAGGTAGGTGCCCACGCCACTGGGCTGGAAGCGCGAGGCGAGCTTCACGACCTGGGTTCCGATGGCGTTGTCGAGGGAGCGGGTGGGCAGCCGCACCGAGGCCGGGAGGACGTCTCGCATGGTCGCGACCATTGTCCGCATCGTCACGACGTCGCCGGCGCACAGGTACCTGCCGCTGGCCGCTGGCGTCTCCATGGCCCTGATGTGGGCCGTGGACACGTCGCGGACGTCCACCAGGCCCAACGACAGCGCGAGGATGCCCGGGTAGGTGCCGGTCGTCAGGTCGATGAAGACCTGGTTCGACGTGTTCACGCTCGGCCCGAGTGCCGGCCCGATGATGACGAACGGGTTGATGACGACGAGGTCGAGCCCGCGCGGCTCGATCGCCATGAAGTCCCATGCGGCGCGCTCCGCCAAGGTCTTGGAGTAGTAGTAGGGGTTGCGGGCGAGGGTCGACTTCTCGTTCCAGTCCGCCTCGGTGAGCACCCGCGTGCCATCCGGCTCGTCGGTGACCGCTGCGAAGGAGGACGTCAGCACCACGCGACGGACGGAGGGCTCACGAGCCGCCGCCGACAGCACGTTCAGGGTGCCGTCGACGGCTGGGTCGACGAGGTCGCGCTGGGGGTCGGCGACGTCGAGCACGTAGGGGCTGGCGGCGTGCATGACGTCGGTGATGCCTGACACCGCAGCGGTGATGGAGGGGGCGTCGAGGAGGTCGGCCTCGACGAGCGTGAGCCGGTCCGCGCCGGGCAGTGACCGCAGGTGGGCGTACGACGACTCCCGGGCCAGCGAGCGCACGGTCCCGCGGACGGCATACCCGGCGGCGAGGAGGTCGGCCACCAGGTGGGACCCGAGGAATCCGGTGGCGCCCGTGACGAGGACGGTGCGATTCTGTACCATATGGACCACAGTAGTAAAGGTAGTTCATTTCGTCCAGACCCGGACCCCCCGGAAGGCGGTGCACACCCCAGTGATGGCACTCGATCCGGCCCGCCGCGCCCGCATCCTGCGCACCGCGACCGACCTGTTCTCCGCCTACGGCTATCGCGGGACCTCGATGGACGCCCTCGCCCAGGAGGCCGGAGTCGCGAAGCCGACGCTGTACGCCTATTACGCGGACAAGGACGCGGTGTTCACCGCCGTGGTCGAGACCGTGCTCGACCGGGTCCTCGAGGACGCGCGGCGGGCGGCCGCGACGGATGGCCCGCTCGAGGAGCGGCTGACGGAGATGCTCGCGAGCAAGTTCACCCGCATCTTCGAGCTCGTGCACTCCTCGCCGCATGCGTCCGAGCTGCTGTCGTCGTCGCAGGCGGACGCGCAGGATGCCGCAGAGCGCGCCGATGCGTCGTTCCGTGCGCTGCTGGGGTCCACCGTGGCTGCTGCGGCCCGCGCGGGCGAGCTCGATCTTGCGCGCGCCCGGACGACGCGACCGGCGTTCGTCGAGGCCCTGCTGCAGTGCGGGTATGGGGCCGACGCGCTGGCGACGTCGCCCGCGGATCACCGTGAGCGCCTGCGGCGGCAGGTGCGGCTGATGCTGGTGGGCGCGCAGTCCCGCTGAGGTGCGCCCGACCGCTGCGCCCGTCGGCGCTAGGGGTCCGCTCGGTCGAGCATCGCCTCGAGTTCGGCGATGGCCTCCTGCTGCTGGGCGACGAGGCCCTTGAGCGCCTCGACGCGCTGGCGGACGTCGGGAGTCCCCTCCACCGGTGGCGTCGCTGGCGTGAGGAACAGGTTGGCCAGGTAGCCGGTCAGCGTGCCGAAGATGCCGACGCCGACGACGATGATGACCACGCCCACGGCGCGGCCGGGATTCGTGATGGGGTACTCGTCGCCATAGCCGACGGTCGACATCGTCACGATGATGTACCAGAGGGCGTCCGACGCACTGGTGATGTTGGCCTGGGGGACGTCGGCCTCGAGGCGCAGCAGGGCAAGACTGCCGAACTCCAGCACGATGATGCCGATGAACAGCAGCATCAGCAGCGCGCTGCCGGCGCGGTCCTTGAGGATGGCGCGCCCGATGGCCTTGGCGCCGTACTCCTTCAGCAGGCGGTACACCTTGATGAGCCGGAAGACGCGGAGGATCTTGGTCTGCTGGAAGGGCAGCGAGGCGAGGAGGTCGGCCCAGCCCCAGTTGCGCCAGAAGTAGTAGCGACGATCCGGAGCGGTCTTGAGCCGGTAGAGGAAGTCGATGAAGAAGATGAGCGTGATGGGGGCGTTCATGATCATGAGGACGTAGTCGAGGTTCTGGTCCTGGACCACGTACATCAGCACGAGGTTGAGAATCGACAGGATCGACAGGAGAGCGATGAAGATCTCGTAGCCGGGGTTCTTCAATCCGCTCGGGCGATGGGCGGCAGCGCCGGCCTCGGCGGCCTCGTTGACGGGGTGGGACATACCCGCATTCTCGTGCCGTGGGCGCCCAGATCCGGGCAGGCGCGAGTGCGCCCGTGTCGTGCGCCCCCCGCGCTTCACGACACGGGCGCTGGCAGGATGGCGCGTCCGTACCGTCGCCCGAGCCTGGAGTCCGCGTGTCCGTCGACCAGCCTGTCCTCGTCGCCGTCGGGGTCTTCCTCGCCTACATGGTGCTTGTCGCCGTCATGTGGCGCGTGACAGGAACCCGGTACGACGCTCTCGTCGACTCCCGCGAGCATGTGGTGCGCGGCATCATCGTGTCGATCGGGGTCGGGGCCTCCTGCTCGCGGTGGCCACGACGTGGCTGGGCTGGTGGAGCCTCGCCCTCTTCGAGGGCAGTCGGTCGGGTCCGGCCTGGGCGCTGGTGGTCCCGTCCATGTTCGCCGTGGCCGGCCTCATCAACGTCGGCTCCATCGACTTCCGGGCACCGCAGGCGCGGCTCCTCCCGCTGATCCTCGTCGGCACCCTCATCGTCGGCTTCGCCGAGGAGCTCGCCACCCGCGGCGTGCTCGTCGTGGGCCTGCGGGACGGCGGCGTGAGCGAGGTGTGGGTCTGGCTGGTCTCGTCCATCCTCTTCGCGCTGCTGCACGCCATGAACGCCCTCTTCGGGCAGTCGGTCCGCACGACCCTCACGCAGGTCGTGGTCGCCTTCGTGGCCGGCACCGCCTTCTACGTCACGCTCATGACGACCGGCACCCTCCTCGTGGCGATGGCCCTCCACGCGCTCTGGGACTTCGGGACCCTCGGACTGCTCGCGACGAAGGGCCGGCAGAGGCCGGTGGCGGGATTCTCGCGATCGCGACCTTCCTGGTCGCCATCGTGGCGGTCTGGTTCGTGCTCGCCGCATGAGCGGCTGGGTCCGCGACCCGAGCGGTCGGTCGGGTCGCGGACGGCCGCGGTCAGGCCTGCTTGACCAGGGACTGAACCGTGGCGCCGAGGTCGGCGTTTCCGACGAACTCCGGATGAGCGCGCTCGGTGTGCAGCATCACGTGCTCCATGAGCTCGTCCCTGGTCTCAGTGGCGAAGCTGCCCGGGCAGGATGCGCCGGTGTCGGCGCAGGCGAACGAGTAGGACATGGCGGATCTCCTTCGTCGGTCGGTTCCGTCCGGAGCCACCCCCGAACGGTGGTGCACTGACAGGACGAACGGCGGGGGGAGATCAGGACACCCGGTCGGCCTGGGCCTCCCGAACCGGACTCGCCTCTTCCGTCCGCGTGTGGTGCCCCTCCACGTCCACGGCGGGCAGGAGCCGGTCGAGCCACCCGGGCAGCCACCAGTTGGCCGCGCCCAGGAGCCGCATGGCGGCCGGGACCAGGACCATGCGCACCAGCGTGGCGTCGATGAAGATCGCCGTCGCGAGCCCGAGGCCCATCATCTTCGTGGCCGGGTCCTCGCCGAGGACGAAGCCGAGGTAGACGCAGATCATGATCAGGGCCGCCGACGTGATGACGCGGGCCGATCCGGCGATCCCGCGGATGACCGAGGCGTCGCTGTCTCCCGTGCGCACGAACTCCTCGCGGACGCGCGAGAGCAGGAAGACCTCGTAGTCCATCGAGAGCCCGAACAGCACGGCGAACATGAACATCGGGATGAACGGGATGACGGGCACCGTGGTCTCGAGGCCGATCAGATCCATGCCCCAGCCCCACTGGAAGACCATGACGATGACGCCGTAGGCCGCTCCGAGACTGAACAGCGTCATCACGGTGGCCTTGAGCGGGACCAGGATCGAGCGGAAGACCACGAGGAGCAGGAGGAACGACATCAGCATGACGCCGGCGACGAACAGCGGCAGCCGGTCGCGCACCTTGTGCCCGATGTCCGCCCAGCTGGCGGTCTGCCCGCCGATGTGCGCGACAGCGGAGCTCGCGTCCAGCACCCGCGGGAACACGTCGTCACGCAGTCGTTCGATCGTGGTCAGGGTCGCTGCGTCCTGCGGGGCGGTGGTGGGGAAGGCCAGCATCGTGGCGACCCCGGCGGTCCGGCTGACCTCGGGGACCGCGACCGATGCGATCCCCGCATCCGCTGCCACCGCCGTTCGCAGCGGCTCGACGACCGACGGGTCCTCGGAGATGTCCACGGCGATCATGAGCGGTCCGTTGATGCCCGGGCCGAAGCCGTCCGCGACCAGGTCGTAGGCAAGTCGCTCCGTGCGGGACGGAGGTAGCGAGCCCTCGTCGGGGAACCCCAGCCGCATCGTGAGCGCGGGCGCGGCGAGGGCGAGGAGGACGGCGATCGAGGCGATCGAGGTAGGTCCACGGATGGCGCGACACGTGGCTTCCCCAGCGCAGCCAGCGCGGGCTGACCATGTGGTCCTGGTCCAGCGAGACGCCGCGCTGCGATCGACGGTTGATGCGCTGGCCGGCCAGGCCGAGGAACGCGGGCAGCAGGGTGAGCGACGCGAGCACCATCACCAGCACGATGATCGACGTGGCGATGCCGGCGGCCGTCATGAAGGGGATGCCCGCGAAAGCCATGCCCAGCACGGCGATGACGACCGTGCCGCCGGCGAAGATGACGGTCTGGCCGGCCGTGGCGACGGCTCGCCCGGCCGCCTCGGCGACGGGCAGGCCGTGCGCCAGGAACTCGCGGTGGCGGGTGACGAGGAACAGGGCGTAGTCGATCCCGACCCCGAGGGCGATCATGCTCGCCATCTGCGGTGCCCAGCTGGGGATGTCGACGATGCGGGTCACGAGGGCCATCGAGCTGACGCCGAGGGCCAGGCCGAACAGGGCGATCCCGATGGGCAGGCCCATGGCGATGAGCGACCCGAACGCCACCAGGAGGATGACCATCGCCGCGATGACCCCGATGAGCTCGCCGGTCCCGGTCTGCGCCTCCTCGAATGTGAAGAAGAGGTCGCCGCCGGCCTCGATCTGCAGAGGCGATCCGGCCCGCGCCTGCGCCACGGTCTCCTTGAGCGCCTCGAGGTCGGCGGTGGTCAGGCCGTCGACCGTGGGGTACTGCACGCGGATGACCGCGGTCGTCGCGTCGGGCGACACGACGTCGGTCGTGCCCAGCACGTGCGGCAGGGCAGCGATGGACGACTCGACGTCTGCGAGCGAGTCACGGGCAACCGGGTCGGCGAACGTCGACGTGGCGTCCAGCGGCGTGAGCACCACCTGCGCGCTGATCCCGCCGCCCGCGGCCCCCGAGGACTGCAGCAGGTCGACTGCGGCCTGCGAGTCGAGCCCCGGGACGACGAACGAGTCCTCCATCTGGGCACCGAAGGTGGCCGATGCGGCGATGACGACGACGGCGGCCACGACCCACGCGGCGATCACCCGCCACGCGTGGCTGGCCGCGTACATCCCCCATCGGTACAGGTAGGTCGACATGCTGCGCGCTCCCTCGTTCGACATGAGTCGTGGGTCGGTTTCCGACCCGGACTCAGGGTGGCGCCGGAGCCGGTCGCATCGGATCGGCCGGACGGTGCCGACTTCGCTCGGTCGATGGGCTGGGTGCGGAGTCGTCCTTTCGGCCGAGCCGCGCATGCGAGGTCTTCCCCTACGCTGCGAGGGTGCTCATGGACGGTGTGCTGTCGGTGTGGGAAGAGCCACCGGCCCCCAATCCGCCGAGGCGCGTATGGCGGGACTGGGTCCTCGTGGGCGTGTTCGTCACCTCCGCCGTGCTGGAGGGCCTGCTCCGCCCGGACGTCGTGTGGCGTCCGGTGGCCCTGCTCATGGCCGCCGGCCTGTCCCTCACCCTGCTCTGGCGCCGGACGCATCCGCTGGCCGTCGTCCTGGTCGTGTTCTCCGTCATCACAGTCGTCGACGTCGTCGCCCCGCAGACGGACGAGAATGCGTTCGGCCTGTTCACGATGGCCTACGTGCTCCTCCTGCCGTACGCGCTCGCGAGGTGGGGTTCGGGGCGGTCGATCGTCATCGGCCTGGCCGTCACGATTGGCGCGCACGTCCTGCGCGAGGCGGTGCAGCGTGACGTCGGCGATCTGCTCGTGGGAATCCCCTTCCTGCTGGCACCGGCGTTCCTCGGATTGGTGGTGCGCTACCGCTCCACGGCCCGCACCCGCGAGGTCGACCAGTTCCGGATGCGCGAGCGCGAGCAGCTCGCGCGCGAGCTGCACGACACGGTTGCGCACCACGTGTCGGCGATCGCCATCCAGGCGCAGGCCGGTCGGGTGGTCGCGCCGTCACGACCCGACGCCGCGGTCGACGCCCTGCGGGTGATCGAGGAGGAGGCGTCGCGCGCGCTCAGCGAGATGCGCGCGATGGTCGGCGCGCTACGCGACGGTGGCGCGGCCGACCTCGTCCCGCAGCGCGGGGTGGCCGATCTGCCCGGTCTTGCACGACCCCGTGACGTGCCGCGAGTCGATGTCGAGCTGACCGGCGATCTGTCCGGGCTGCGCCCGGGTGTCGAAGCAGCCCTCTACCGGCTGGCCCAGGAGGCGATCACGAACGCGGTGCGTCACGCGCGCCAGGCCACCCGGGTCGGGGTCACGGTGGTGGGGGACGACGACGCGGTCCACCTGAGCGTCGTGGACGATGGCGAACCGGTCGCGACAGGTCGGGTCACGTGGGGATACGGGCTCGTGGGCATGACCGAGCGGGCCGCCCTCCTGGGCGGCACGCTGACGGCCGGCCCGGGCCGGGAGCGCGGATGGGTCGTCGCCGCCACCTTGCCGAGGATCGAGGAGGGGCGATGACGATCCGGGTGCTGGTCGCCGACGACCAGGAGCTCGTGCGCCGGGGCCTGTCGATGATCCTGGACGCCCAGCCGGGCATCGAGGTCGTGGGGGAGGCCGTGGACGGTCGCGCGGCGGTGGACCTGGCCCGCGAGTTGCGACCCGATGTCTGCCTGCTTGACATCCGCATGCCCGGGGTCGACGGGATCGAGGCCACGCGGCTGCTCGCCGGTCCCGAGGTGGAGGATCCGCTGGCCGTGGTCGTCATCACCACCTTCGACCTCGACGAGTATGTGCACGGCGCGCTCAAGGCGGGAGCGCGTGGCTTCCTGCTCAAGGACTGCGGTCCGGAGCTGCTGACGCAGGCCGTTCACGCCGCGGCGAACGGTGATGCGCTGATCGCGCCCAGCGTCACGGCGCGCCTGCTGTCGGAGTTCGCGGCCGCGGGATCCGCGACCCCGCCGGTGCAGCCGTACCCGCCATTGACCGACCGCGAGGAGCAGGTGCTCCTGAGCCTGGCCCGCGGGCTGACCAACGCCGAGATCGCCGACGACCTGCACATCAGCCTCAGCACCGTGAAGACGCACCTCGGCAGCCTCATGGCCAAGCTGTCGGCGCGCAATCGCGTGGAGATGGCGATGTGGGCGTACGAGACCGGCCGGGTCCGCGGGGCTACCGGGGGTTGACGGCTCGCGGGGCCCGTGATTACATACAACCAAATGGTTGTAGATGAGCTCACCGAGACCGACGTGGACCGGCTGTTCCACGCGCTCGCCGATGCCACCCGACGCGACATCGTGCGACGGGTGCTCGACGGCGATCAGTCCATCTCGGATCTGGCCCGCCGATACCCGATGAGCATGACCGCCGTGCAGAAGCACGTGGGCGTGCTCGCGGCCGCCGGACTGGTCGTCAAGCACCGTCAGGGTCGCGAGCAGCGGGTGGTGGGTCGCGTGGAAGCAGTGCGGCGGGCGCAGAGCCTTCTCGACGAGTACCAGCGCCTGTGGCGCGACCGATTCGATCGCATCGGCGACCTGCTCGCCGAACCGGACCAAGGAGGACCACGATGAGCGTCACCGACATCAGCAAGGACCTGGACGCACTGACCATGACGGTCACAGCGGAGTACGACGTGACCGCCGAGCGGGCGTGGCAGCTGTGGGCCGACCCGCGGCAGCTCGAGCGCTGGTGGGGGCCGCCGACGTACCCGGCCACCGTCGAGCGCCACGACCTGGCCGCGGACGGCTCGGTCACGTACTACATGACCAGCCCGGAGGGTGAGAAGTACCACGGCTACTGGGACGTGCTCGAGGCCAGTCCGCCGCGGCACCTGCTCGTCAGCGACGGCTTCGCCGACGCCGAGGGCAACCCCAACGCCGACCTGCCGAAGACGCTGATGCGCGTGTCGATCGGCGACCGCGACGGTGGCGGAGTGCGCATCACCATCGTCTCGACGTTCGCATCCCTAGAGGCGCTCGAGCAGCTGATGGCCATGGGCATGGAGGAGGGCCTGCGCGCCGCCATGGGTCAGATCGACGAGGTCCTGGCCGGCTGACCCTCCAGCGCGCGATCCTCAGGCATACGGTTGAATGATCAACAACCCAATGCCTGAGGAGCCCTGTGAGCACGCTGACCGACCGCACCATCGCCGCCCTGCGCGCCAGCAACGACGCGCTGTCCGCGACCGTCCGCACTCTCGACGACGCGGACCTCGACCGGCCCTCGGGATCGGCCGCCTGGGACGTGGCGCAGGTGCTGAGCCACATGGGCAGCGCGTCGGAGATCGGTCTGGCGAGCCTGCGAAGCGCCCTGGCCGGCGAGCCCTCGCCGGGGATGGACGCCAACCAGGTCGTGTGGGACAGATGGGATGCCCTGGGTCAGCGCGCGAAGGCCGACGGCTTCCTCGAGTGGAGCGAGCGACTCGTGACCGCCTACGAGGATCTCGACGAGGCGACCCGTCGGGACGTGCGGTTCCGGCTCGACTTCATGCCGCAGCCGGTCGACGCGGAGTTCATGACCGGCCTGCTCCTGAACGAGCATGCGATGCACGCGTGGGATGTGAACGTGGCATTCGACCCGGCCGCAGCGGTCCCCGCGGTGGAGGCCGGTGTCCTGCTCGACCAGCAGCGTGGGTCGTTGGGCGTGCTCCTCGGCTTCCTGGGCAAGCCCGCCGGCCTGGACGGCGCGACGGCTGACCTGCGGGTGGTCACGGGCGAGCCGGACCGGGAGTTCGGGCTGGCCATCAGCCAGTCCGTGGGCCTTGTCGAGTCTCCGGTCGCACCGGACGGCGTAGTGCTGGCGCCGACGGAGGCATTCGTGCGCCTGCTGGCCGGGCGGCTGACCCCCGAGTACACGCCCGTGGACGTCGCCGTCGAGGGCAGCGCGGTCACCCTGGACCAGTTGCGACGGGTCTTCCCGGGGTTCTGATCGGCCGCGGCGGTCAGCGGTGCTGGTCGACGAGGATCGTGTTCCCGTCCGGGTCGACGACCACGAAGCTGGCGGGTCCGGTGGTGCCCTCATCAACCTCCTGGACGAAGGCGACCCCGCGGGACCTGAGCTCGCGCTGCAGATCACGGATGTCGGTGAACTCGGCCAGGTCCTGGGCGTCGACGTCCCAGCCCGGGTTGAAGGTGAGGATGTTGCCGGTGAACATCCCCTGGAACAGGCCGATGAGGGTGTCGCCGTTGCGCATGATCAGGTAGTGCGACGGGTCGCCCGCGAAGACCTGGAAGCCCAGGGACTCGTAGAACTGCCGTGACGCCTCGAGGTCCGCGACCGCGAGGCTGACCGAGAACGCCCCGAGCTCCATGCCTGGCTCCCTCCTCACCCTCCGTTCCGACGAGGCTAGGGGTGGCCGATGGTGCTCGACAAGGCCGAGCGCGCGCAGGATCGGGCCTGGCCGGGCATGATGACCCCGACCGACTCGTCGAACCCAGGAGTGAACCATGGCGCGTGTTCATGTCGATTTCGATCTGTGCGCGTCCACCGGCAACTGCACGAGGGCGGTGTCTGAGGTGTTCGAGATCAGGTCCGACGGATACCTCTACATCCTCGGCGGATACGACGCGGATCTTCCCGACGACCTCGTGGCCGCCGTGCGGGTGGCCGTCGACGAGTGCCCGACCCAGGCGATCTCGATCGTCGAGTCGTAGCGAGCCGCGCCCGCGCCGTCAGGTCAGGGCGACGATCGCCAGCGCCACGGCGGCGAAGTGCGACAGGAACCCGGCGATCGTGAACGAGTGGAACATCTCGTGGAACCCGAACCACGTCGGGCTCAACGACGGCCACTTGGTGGCGTAGATCGCCGCTCCGACGGTGTAGAGGACCCCGCCGGCCACGATCAGTCCGAGGATCAGGGCGCCGGCCTGCGCGAACTGCGGAATGTAGAACACCGCCGCCCATCCGAGTGCCACGTAGATCGGCACGTAGATCCAGCGGGGTGCGCCGAGCCAGAAGTTGCGGATCACGACGCCGGCGATGGCCCCGCTCCACACGATGATGAGGAGCGTGCGCGCGTCGCCCGGCGGCAGCAGGAGCAGGGCGAGCGGCGTATAGGTCCCCGCGATGATGAGGAAGATGTTCGAGTGGTCGGCGCGACGCAGCATCGCCTTGGTCCGGGGGACCCACGAGCCGATGTGGTAGGTCGCCGACGTGGCGAACAGCGCGACGCTGGTGACCATGAAGATGCCGACCGCCCACCGGATCGCTGGTGAGTCGGCGGCCACAAGCAGCGCGATGCCGCCGATGACCGCGAGGGGGGCGGCGATCAGGTGCAGCACGCCGCGCAGCCGGGGGACCGGCGGATCCGCGACCACCTGGTCGTCCATGCGCACCTCCATCAACCTACGTTTGCGTAACCTACGGTACCGTAGGTTACGTGGATGCGCCACCTCGCCTCGAGCGTGGCCGGTCAGGCAGGCGCCAGCAGGCCCTCGGCCCGCCAGGAGGCGTACAGATCCGTGATCGTGTCCTCGATCGGACGGGCTCGATGGCCGAGCTCGCGGGCGGCCTTGGTGCAGTCCACGTGCGGACGGCTGGCCAGGGCGTTGAGGGTGTCCGACGTGTACAGCAGCGGTAGGTCGAACCGGCGGGTGGCCAGGGTCGCGGCCGGGGCCCACAGGCGCGCGAACCACAGCGGAACGTCGACCGGCGGCATCGACGTTCCCGCGACGGCACAGGCGACGACCGCGAGCTCCCGCGTGCCGAGCAGGTGTCCACCGACCAGGTAGTTCTCGCCCGTCCGGCCCCGATACTCCGCGGCGATCATGGCGGCCGTCACGTCGCGGACGTCGACCCAGTCGAATCCGCCGGCCACGGTGGCCGGCAGCCGGCCGGCAGCGAGGGCCAGGAAGAAGTGCCCCATGCGGGACGGCCGCGGGTCCTGCGGTCCGATGACTCCGGTGGGGTTGACGATCACGGCATCCAGCCCGGCATCCACCACGGCGCGCAGTCGGGCCTCGCCGGCCGCCTTCGATCGGTCGTAGGCCGGGAGGCGTGGATCGACGGCTCGCGGGGACTGTTCGTCGACGATGCGACCACGTTCGGCGAACAGGTCGAAGGCATGGACGGAGCTGCAGTGCACGAGCCGGCGGCATCCGGCGGCCAGGGCAGCCCGCGCGACGACCTCGACCCCGTGGACGTTCACGTCCTCGACGAGCCCACCCAGGGAGCCCGCGACCGAGATGACCGCAGCGAGGTGGAACACCGTCTCGGCACCGTCCACCGCCGCCCGCATCGCGTCCGCGTCGCGAACGTCGGCACAGGCATACTGCGCACCGATGTCGACGAGGTCGCAGGGCTCGCGAACGTCCACGACGCGCACGTCCCGCCCCTGCTCGAGCAGGGACCGGACCAGGTTGGTGCCGAGATGCCCGCCGGCGCCGGTGACGACGCAGACCATGGTTCCAGCGTAGGTCGCCCAGGTCAGGCAAGCGGTGTCGGCGTGGGCGGGATGCGACGTCCGCCGCGCTCGGCGCCGATGCCCGCGGCGACGACCAGGACCACCCCGACGAGCTGACCGGCGTCGGGCACCTGGGACAGCAGCACGACGCCCCACGCCGTGGCGATCGCCGGCTCCAGCGCCATGAGCGTCCCGAAGGCCGCGGTGGTCAGCCGGCGCAGGGCCAGCAGCTCGAGTGCGAAGGGGATGACGGGCAGGAGGATTGCCAGCCCGATGGCCTGCAGGATCACCGTTCCGGTGACGTGGCCCCACGCCTGAGGCAGGCCGACGACGGTGGTCGCGATGGCGGCCACGGGGATCGTGATCGCCAGTCCGTCCAGCCCGCTGAAGCGGTCGCCGACCGCCTGCGTCAGCAGGATGTACGCCGCCCAGCAGACAGCGGCCAGCAGCGCGAACAGCACGCCGGCGACGTTGATCGTGCCGGCCCACGGCTGGGTGAGCAGCACGACGCCGACCAGCGCCAGGGCGGGCCAGACGAGGCTGCGGCGGCTGTGCGCCCGGAACACGGCGACGCCGAGCGGACCGAGGAACTCGATGGCCACCGTGGTGCCCAGCGGGATGCGGTCGAGGGCGAACAGGAAGGAGACGGTCATGATGCCGGTGATCACGCCCAGGAGAAGCGGGACCCGCAGTTCGCGGCGCGTGTAGTCCGACAGTCGCGGCCGAACGATCGCGACGAAGATCGCCCCGCCGGCGGCCAGCCGCAGCCAGGCCGTGCCGCCCGGTCCGACCTCGTCGAACAGTCGGGTCGACAGGGCGGCACCCAGCTGGACCGTCAGGATGGCGACGACGGCCAGCGACCAGGCGGGGACGCGATCAGTCACCGGTGCAGCCTTGCAGGCCACCCGTGCGGCCCACTCGGAGGTCCCGGGTCCGTTGCGGCACCCGGCCAGCCGGATCGACAACCGCCGTGGCCACCCCTAGGTTGAGCGCGACGAGGGAGGACCCGCCACATGGCATCGATCCTGGGGATCAGCGACGCACGCCGTCAGCACATCTACTCCGGCGGGCTGGACGTCTCGGCACGAGCGGGCTTCCTGCTGGGGGCGTTCTACACCGGTCTGTCGTACCAGCCCAACCTGCTGTCCCGCGGCACGCGCGACCAGGCCGTCATCAGCGGCGTCGCCGCCTCCGTCGGGTACGGCTGGGGCGCGACCGTGCACTCCTTCCTGCGCACGACGGCCGATCGCGTGCCGGCGTCGCAGTCATCGCGTGCCGCGCCGCATCTCGTCCGGAGCCGTGGTCGATGCGGTCGCACTGGCGGGCGGCCTGGGCGTCGCGCGAGCGCTGCCGCCGCGCGAGCACGAGTCGGGCAAGCGCGCACTCGTGCGGCTGGCCGGCGTCGGTGTCGCCGCCGCTGCCGCGGCGGGGCTCGGTGCCGACGGCCTGGAGTCGTGGCGCGGACGGCCGGGCTTCCGCGCCGCTCTCAGTCCTGACGGCCCTCGGCACCGTCGCGGCGGGTACGCCCTGACGCGTCCCGGCGTCGCCACGCGCGGCTCGCTCGGTCCCGGCGACGAGGTCGCGCACGAGAACGTGGTCCGCGACGTGTCACTGCCCAAGGCGCTCGCGTCGGGGGTGGCCGTGACCGGTGTCCTCATGGCGGTGGCCCGCGGTGAGTCGCTGATCAGCGCGGTCGCCGCCCGAGGTGCGGCGCGCGTCCTCGGCGGCGCGCCGTCCGACCACCGTGCGATCGGCCGTCTCGCCGCCACCGGCGTCCTCGCCGGCGTCGGCTGGGGTGCCGTGACGGCTGCCAACATGGTCCTGACCAAGGCCGGCGTCGGTGCCGACCTCGCGCATGCCGCAGGCGCCGGACCTCCCCGAGGTCACCGGCGGTCCCGGATCGCTCATCCCCTGGCAGGACCAGACCCGCGAGTCGCGCCGCTGGCTGTCCATGGTCCTGCGCGCGGACACGATCGCGGAGGTCCTGGGCGAGCCCGCGAAGCAGCCCATCCGCGTGTACGGCTCGCTGGACTGCGCGAGCACGCCGCAGGAGCGCGCGGACCTGCTGCTCGCCGAGATCGATCGCACGCATGCGCTGGACCGCTCGGTGTTCGCCCTGTTCTCGCCGACCGGCTCGGGCTACGTCAACTACGTCGCGACGGAGACGCTGGAGTACCTGACCCGCGGCGACTGCGCCTCGGCGTGCATCCAGTACTCGGTCCTGCCGTCCGCGCTGTCGCTGACCAAGGTGGGGTACGCCACCGCGCAGACGCGACTCCTCGTCAACGGCATCGTGCAGCGCCTGATGGCGATGCCGGCGGAGAAGCGCCCGCGCTTCTACCTGTTCGGGGAGAGCCTCGGCTCCCAGGTCAGCGAGGAGATGTTCCGCGGCCAGGGCACGACCGGCCCGACGGGGATCGGACTGGAGGCCGCCCTGTGGATCGGCACGCCCGCGTCCACGGTGTTCCGCGAGGAGCTGTGGGGCGAGCGGACGGTGTCGGAGGCGCCGGAGGTCGGCCCCGGGCCCTTCTACCTCCCGCGCGCCATCCGTGACTGGAAGGCGATGCCGAAGGACGCGCTGCGCGACGTGCGATTCCTGCTGCTGCAGAACGGTGACGACCCGGTGCCCAAGTTCGCCGCACCGCTGGCATGGAAGCGGCCGGACTGGCTCGGCCCGACCGACAGCCGCCCCCCGGGCTCGCCGCTGCACACGCGGTGGCTGCCCGTCGTGTCGTTCGTGACGACGTTCATCGACCTGCAGAACGCCCTGGCGCCGACACCCGGAGTCTTCCAGGAGGGTGGGCACGACTACCGGCGCGAGATCCCCGAGGCGGTGCGCACGACCTTCCGCCTCGAGATCGGCGACGAGCAGATGGCGCGCGTCGAGCAGGCCCTCCGCGAGCGCGAACTGGTGTGGGAGGTGCGGCGCCGCTGGGCGAAGGCCGAGGCCGAGCCGACGCCGAAGCGGTCCGAGGCCCAGGCGAAGGTCGAGAAGGACCTCGCCACCTGGACCGGCCGCCCGGCAGGTCGCGAGGACGTTCTGCGCATCGTCGACCAGAGCCTGTGACGCCGCAGGACCCTCGCCGTGGCGAACGCCGCCTGCCGATGGCCCTGGCGGTCATCGCCTGCGGGGTGCTGTTCGCCTTCATTCCCGCAGAGTTCCGGATCTCGACGACCGCCACCATCGGGTTCGGCGTGGAGCTGCTCGTGCTGCTGGCCATCCTCGTCATCGGCGACCCCGGGCGCATCGACCGGGAGGTGCGCTGGCTGCGTGTGGTCACGACGATCCTGCTGCTGACCATCACGTCGGCCACCATGACGTCGGTCGTGCGGTTGATCCTCGGAATCCTGCAGAAGGCGGACTTCACCAGCCCCGGTCAGCTGCTCATCATCGGCGGGGTCAGTTGGATCACGCTCGTCATCACGTTCGCGCTGTGGTACTGGCACCTCGACTCCGGCGGTCCGGCGGTCCGCGCGAGCGGCAGGATCGTCACGACACCGGCGTTCCGCTTCCCCGAGCAGGGACTGCCGGAGTTCACGGACCGCGGCTGGTACCCGCAGTTCGTCGACTACCTGGCGCTGTCGTTCAACACCGCCACTGCCTTCAGCCCCTCGGACGTGTCCGCGATCCGGCACTGGTCCAAGCTGATGATGATCGCCGAGGCGGCGGTCTCGCTGATGCTGGTCGCGCTGGTCGTGGCCCGCGCCGTGAACGTGCTCTAGCGTCGCGACAGGAGGAGGTCGGGTGGACAGGTCAACGGTGATGAGGGCCGTTCGTCAGCCGGCGTCCGCGGCGATCGCGGGGCTCGTGTTCGGTGGGATCCTGTGCACGGTGATCGTCCTGTTCCACCAGGCAGCGCCCGTGAGCATCGCCGACTACGCCCGGTGGGCGGAGGATCCGACGCGGCGCCAGCAGATCGGGATCGCCCTCGATCTCGTCCCGTTCGCCGGTATCGCCTTCCTGTGGTTCATCGCCGTCGTGCGCGCGCTGCTCGGATCACTGCACGATCGCTTCTTCGAGACGGTCTTCCTGGGATCCGGGCTGCTCTTCGTCGCGATGCTGTTCTCCGCGGCCGGTGCGCTGAAGGCCGTGCTCGTCCTGACGGACGCGGGCGTCGTGCTGTCGTCCGATCTGCTGGGCCTGGTATGGGCGTTCGCGGCCGCGATGCTCGGCTCCTTCGGCGCCCGGATGGCCGCGGTGTTCACTCTCTCGGTCGCGACCGTCGGGATGCGGACGGGGACGGTGCCCCGATGGATGGCCATCACCGGATACGCCGCAGGACTCCTGCTCCTCCTCACGCCACCGCTGCCCAACCTCATGCAGTTCCTCTTCCCGGCCTGGGTGATCCTGCTGAGCGTCCACATCCTCGTTCGACGTCGCACGCGTCCGGAGTGACGCAAAGGCCGGCCATCATGGTCGTGACTCGGCGATAATGCGACGAGGGACCGGATCCGGACCTGCCGATTGGGGAGTGAGCGCCTCTCCACCTCTCTGGGGGATGAGATCGCATGGCGAAGAAGAGCAAGCGGGGCAAGAAGGCCGACCGGAGCAGGCCGAGGTCATGGCGCCGGAGGCGCCCGACGTCGACCGCCCGAAGATGACCACGAAGGAGTACGAGCGGGAGATGCGCGTCCTGCAGGGCGAGCTGGTGGCCATGCAGGAGTGGGTGAAGGCCAGCGGGGCCAAGGTCTGCATCGTCTTCGAAGGGCTCGACTCGGCAGGCAAGGGCGGCACGATCCAGCGCATCACGGAGCGCACGAGCCCTCGCGTGTTCAAGCATGTCGCCCTGCCGACGCCCAACGAGCGCGAGAAGTCGCAGATGTACATCCAGCGCTACATCACGCACTTCCCGTCCGCCGGCGAGGTCGTCATCTTCGACCGCTCCTGGTACAACCGAGCCGGGGTCGAGCCGGTCATGGGGTACTGCACCCCTGAGCAGACGACGAAGTTCCTCGAGCAGGTGCCGGCCGTCGAGCGGGCCATGGTCGAGAACGGCATCATCCTCATCAAGTACTGGCTCAACGTCAGCGTCGACGAGCAGACGCGACGCCTCGCCAACCGGATCACCGACCCCCGCAAGATCTGGAAGCTCTCGCCGACCGACCTGAAGTCCTACAGCCGGCACTACGCCTACTGCCGCGCGCGCGACGCCATGTTCGAGGCGACCGACACACCGTGGGCTCCGTGGTTCGTGGTGGACAACAACGACAAGAAGCGCGGCCGGCTCAACCTGATCACCCACCTGCTCAGCCACATCCCGTACACGCCGCTGCCGGACCGCGACATCACGATGCCCCGCAAGCCGACGCCCCGCGGCTACACCGAGCCCGACCTGCCGCTGCGGCACATCCCCACGCCCTTCTAGACCCCACGCCGCGAGGCGCAACCGAGAGGATCCGAGATGGCCGACACGACGCAGGCCGCATCCGCGCAGAGCGGGGCCGATGCGACGGCCGAGAAGTGGTACGCGCTCGCCCCCGATGTCGTGGCGACGAGACTGAACGTCGATCCGGAGACGGGCCTGTCGGCGGCAACGGCGGCGGCGATCCTCGCGAAGGACGGTCCCAACGCGCTCCCGGCCGAGGCCACGCAGCCCGGCTGGGAGCAGTTCCTGGCGCAGTACAAGAGCTACATGCAGATCATCCTCGTCGTGGCAGCGATCGCCTCGATCGTGATCGGCGAGGTCAGCACCGGGCTCGCGGTCCTGCTCATCACCGCACGTGAACGCCCTCGGCGGCATGCGCCAGCAGGGCAAGGCCGAGAGCGCCATGAATGCGCTGCAGTCGATGCTCAAGACGACGGCGCGCGTGCGCCGCGACGGCACGGAGGTCAAGGTCGACGCCGACCAGGTGGTGGTCGGCGACGTCGTGCTGCTCGCCGCCGGTGACGACGTCTGCGCGGACGGTCGCATCATCCAGGCCGCGTCCCTGCAGATCGATGAGTCCGCACTGACCGGCGAGAGCGTCCCCGCGTCGAAGGGCGCCGACATCGTCACCGACGACAACCCGGTGCTCGGGGACCAGTCGAACATGGCCTTCATGAACACGCCGGTGACGCACGGCAGCGGCATCATGATCGTCACCGGCACCGGTGCCAACACCGCCGTCGGCGGGATCTCGGGCATGCTCAAGTCGACGCCCACGACCAAGACCCCACTGACGAAGCAGCTCGACACGCTCACCTTGTGGATCGCCGGCGCCGCCGGGCTCACGATCGTGATCATGTTCGCTCTCGGGATCTCCCGAGGGGAGTCGACGCAGGTCATCTTCACGACCGCCATCGCGCTGGCGCTGGCTGCCGTCCCGATGGCGATGCCGACGGTCCTCCAGGTGATCCTGTCCACCGGCTCCACCACGCTGGCGTCCCATGGAGCGGTCGTCAAGAGCCTCGCGTCCGTCGAGACCCTGGGCTCGACCTCGGCGATCAACTCGGACAAGACCGGCACCCTGACCATGAACCAGGTGACGGTCGTCGAGGTCATCGACCCGACGGACCACTTCGGGGTCAGCGGGATGGGCTACGGGCTGGAGGGGGAGATCACCCATACGGCGGGCAACACGAACACCATCGAGGACGCGATCCTGCCGTTCCTCATCACGAACGACGCGAGGCTCGTCGATGGCAAGGTCGTCGGCGATCCGACGGAGGGCGCCCTGCTGGTCCTGGGTCACAAGGCCAAGCTCGACATCGAGGGCACCCAGGCGGCCTACCCGCGGCTCGCGACGCTGCCCTTCGACCCCACCTACAAGCTCATGGCGACCTTCTGCCAGGCGAAGGCCGCCGATGGCACCCCGGTCGTGCGGGTCTTCGTCAAGGGTGCTGCGCCGGCCGTGATCGGTCGCACGACATCGGCCCTCGCCAAGGGCGAGAGCGTGCCGTGGACCGACGAGGCGCACACGCGCACCGACGACGAGATGGCCCGCCTCGGTGGGAAGGGCCTTCGCATCATGGCGGCCGCGATGAAGGACATCGATCCTCAGGCCTTCGACCCCGACGGCGACCTGCTGTCGATGGTGCAGGACCTGCAGCTGACCTCGCTGGTCGGGATGATGGACCCGCCGCGCGCCGGAGTCGCTCGACGCCGTGCGCGCGGCGCAGGACGCGAACATCCGTGTCCGCATGGTCACCGGCGACGACGTGGTCACGGGTGCGGCCATCGCCACGCAGCTGGGAATCCCCGGCGAGGCCATCCTCGGGACGGACCTGGCCGCGATGTCGGAGGCCGAGCGCCTCGAGCGGATCGACGGGATCGGAGTGGTCGGCCGCGTCGCCCCCGAGCACAAGGTGCTGATGGTCGAGACGCTCCGGAAGAAGGGCGACGTCGTCGCCATGACCGGTGACGGCGTCAACGATGCCCCGGCCATCAAGTCGGCCGACATCGGCATCGCGATGGGCAGGGCACCCAGGTCGCGAAGAACGCCAGCCGCATGATCCTGACCGACGACAACTTCGCGACGATCGTCCGTGCCGTCTCCGAGGGACGCAAGCTCTACGACAACATGCTCAAGTACATCCGGTTCATGCTCGTGGCGCTGGTCACCTACGTCGTGACGTTCCTCCTCGCCAGCCTCCTCAACATCGCCGGCGGGCAGCCCTTCTCCGCAGTCCAGATCCTCTGGATCAACTTCCTCATCACGGCACCCGTCGGCATCGCCCTGGGACTCGACCACGAGACCCCCGGGCTGATGAAGCGGCATTCCGAGGCCCCGGGCGGCCTCGATCATGAGTCCCGCGGTGATCGCGACCGTCGGGCTCGCCGGCCTGTTCATGTCGGTCGCGATCGACCTGCTGATCGTCTACGGCAAGGACGAGTACGGGACGGCCGAGATCGGCAGCACGATGGGCCTGGTTGCGTTCTCGCTCATGCTCGTCGTCGCCGCCTTCGAGTGTCGCGACGAGAAGGCGTCCATCCTGTGCCGCGAGACCTTCGACAACAAGACCCTGAACCTCGTCCTGCTCGCCGAGGTCGTGCTGGCCATCCTCATCGCCAGGGGCGGCGTGCTCACCGGCTTCCTCGGCACCGAGACCCTGAACCCCGAGCAGTGGCTCATCGGGGCCTCGGCCGCGGTGCTGCTGTTCGTGCTGTGGGAGGCGGCCAAGCTCCTGGGTCGACGGATGGGGCACCGTTCAGCCTGACCTTCGAGGGTCCCGAGGACACGAGTCGGGTTTTCTGACATCGTGAATCTCGGGCGCCCATCTGCCTCTTCGGAGGCCGTTCGAAGGGATGCAGGATGTCGGCAGACGTGGTGCCCGAGCCGTTGACGCATGCCGCCAGCCCCCGCGGGGCCGTGCTGAATGTCGTCCTCCGTCGCTCGTTGGGGCGGCTGGACCTGTTCATGCTGGCGGTGGCGGCGGTCATCTCCGTCGACACCATCGGGACCGTGGCTGCCGGCGGCGGCACCGCCTTCACGGCGATGCTCCTGCTCGTCGTGCTGTTCCTGGTGCCGTACGGGATGGTCTTCTCGGAGCTGACCTCCTCGTTCACGGAGGAGGGCGGCCCGTACATCTGGGTGCGGCTCGCGTTCGGCCGACTCGCGGCGGCGGTCGCGGTCTTCTTCTACTGGGTCACCAACCCGATCTGGCTGGGCGGCACGCTCGCCGCGCTGGCTGCGGCCACCTGCTCGGGGTTCCTCCTCGACCTCGAGGGCAACCGCGTGGGTCAGTGGGTCTTCCAGGCGGCCTTCATCTGGGTCGCCATCGGCGTGGCCATCATCAGCCTGCGACGGGGCAAGTACGTGATCACGGCCGGGGCCGTCGCGAAGCTCGCCATCGTGCTGCTGTTCACCGGCACCACCATCGCCTACGCCGTCCAGAACGGGACGCAACCGCTCGCGTCGGGCTTCTTCAGCCCGACACTGGCCGGCTTCCTCGCGGTGGCGCCGATCCTCCTCTTCGCCCTCTCCGGCTTCGAGGCCGCCTCGGGGGCGGCGGAGGAGATGCGCAACCCCGCCGTCGACATGCCCCTGGCGATTGCGCGCTCGGGCGTCGTCGCCGCGGCCGTGTACCTGCTGCCGGTTCTGGCGGTGTTCGCGGTGATCCCCGCTGACGAGATCACCGGGATCGACGGTTTCATGGCGGGGGTGTCCCAGGTCTTCTCGGTGTACGGTCCGGCGGCCGACGCGATGACGGCGCTCGCCGCAGCCACCTTCATCGTCGTCCTGCTGACGCAGGGGGCTGCATGGATGGTTGCCACCGACCGAATGCAGGCGGTGGCCGGAGCGGACGGCGCGTTCCCCGCCTACTTCGGGCGCTTCAGCCCCCGCTTCGGGACCCCGCTTCGCATCAACGTGCTGTCGGGACTGATCGCGACGGCCTTCATGACGGCAGCCCTGCTCGTCCTGTCGGGGGACGGCGGCAGCGAGGAGGCCGCGAACCTGTTCCTCGTCGTGCTCCTGATCGCCACGACAACCCTGCTCATCTCCTACCTGCTCATCGTCCCCACCCTGCTGGGGCTGCGTCGGCGCTACCCCGCCACGTCGCGGCCGTACCGGATCCCGTTCGGGACCGTGGGTTCCTGGGTGATCACCGGCGTCGTGCTGTTCTGGGTGGCGCTGGGCGTCGTGGTCGCGGTCGCGCCCGGGCTCCTCGAGTCGCTGCTCGGCATCGAGTACGACTTCGAGGCGACCTGGGGACTCGACCGACTGCGAGTCGAGGCGTTCACACTCGGCACGCTCGCAGTCCTCGTTGGCATCGCGCTGGTGGGCTACATCGTGGCGCGCGGTTCGCGCGAGCGGATCAGGAGTGCCGAGGAGACGTGACCTGATCCGATCCCGGGGTCAGCAGCAGCACCTGGTACTGCTGCCAGCGCGAGATCTGGCAGCCGTCGGTCCGGGAGAAGGACGCGTCGACTCGTTGGCCGTGCCAGCGCCCCATCACGTGGGCCTTCTCCGGGCCCCCGTAGACCATCGTGCAGGCAAGGTCCGGCGGCAGGGGCGCGAACGGACGGGCGAGACTCTCGAGGAAGGCGCACGCCCGGGCGCGCCGCGGATGGCTGCCACCGACGGGGTCGCAGCGCAGCGTCCACGTCTGGGCAGGGCCGGCACCGGACTCCACCGTGATGGTGAGCCTGCTCGGCAGGGGGCCGGCAGCGGCGGGCGGACCGGTGATCGCGAGCACCGTCATCGCGATCGCGGTCGCCGCGACGCCGAGTGGGACGAGACGACGGATCGGTTGGGTGGGCACACCTCATTGTGCGCCTGTCCTGCCCGGTCGGGGATGGCGCGCACTCGGCTCGTCCCGGCCGTCCACTGGGCATAATGGTCCGATTCGGCCCGCTTCGGGCCCCTGCGGATCGAGGACGCACCGTGGCCGACCAGGCACCCGCGGCCGGCATGGGCGCCGAGCCCGCCGAGCCCGGGGTTTCCGACGCCTCCAGCGCGCGCGGTCTCACGACGGTGCGGTTCGTCCCCTCGAACATCTGGCGCGTCGGGCTGGTGGTGCTTGGCCTGATCGCGCTCGGCGCGACGCTGCGCTTCGTCATCGAGGATGGCGGCAGCGTCATCTTCACGGTGCTCATGGCGTGGTTCGCGGCGCTGGCCATGGCTCCGGTGGTGGACCGTTTGGCACGGCGCATGCGACGCGGCTTCGCCACGATCCTCGTGATGCTGGCCTTCGCGCTGCTGTGCGTGGCGTTCGTGGTCGCGTTCGGCGCCCTCCTGGTCGACCAGGTGGCCCAGCTGGTGTCGCGGGTCCCGGACCTGATCGACTCGGCCCTGGAGTGGGTGAACAGCACCTTCGCGCTCACGCTGACCCAGGAGGAGATCCTGGCCTCGGTCGGCTTCGAGGACCTCGACTTCGCCTCCTTGGCCGCCTCGCTCGGTCCCAACATCCTCGGGTTCGTGTCCTCGGTGCTGGGCAGCTTCTTCGGGCTGTTCACCTTCGGGCTGTTCGCGTTCTACTTCTCGGCCGACATGCCCCGGCTCGAGCGCTGGCTCACCGGCCTGTTCCCCTCCCGCTCGCAGGGCGTGGTGCGCAACGTGTGGCACCTGACGGCGGAGAAGACGGGCAGCTACGTCGGCGCGCGTGTCGTGCTCGCGTTCGTGTGCGGCGTCTCGACCGGCATCGTGTTCGCGCTCATCGGGCTGCCGTACTGGCTGCCGCTGGCCATGTGGACCGGCATCGTGGCGCAGTTCGTGCCGACCATCGGCACCTACATCGCGATCACCCTTCCGGTGCTGGTCGGGCTGCTCAGCCCCAACCCGTGGCTGGGCGTGATCGCCCTCGCGTGGGGCCTGCTGTACCAGCAGGTGGAGAACCTCACGATCGAGCCGCGCATCAGCGCCAAGGCTGTCGACGTCCACCCGGCCGTCTCCTTCGGCGCGGTGCTCCTCGGCGCAGCCCTGTTCGGCGTGGCCGGCGCGTTCCTGGCCGTGCCCGTGGTTGCCATGCTCCTGGCCCTGCTGAGCATCTACGGCACGCGGTACGACCTCTCTCCTGACGCGCGGGCAGCGGACGAGCCGCGAGGTTGCGCCGGACGGCCCCGACGGGTCCGAGCAGCAGGGCCTTCAGGCATGACCCAGACGCCATCCGTGGACGACCTGTCGCTGCTGCGCGCCTTCGAGCCGGTCGTGCGCCTGACGCAGGGCGAGTTCTTCATGCCGGTCGGCGTCGAGGACTACGTCCGCAACGCCACCCTCTGGCGCCTGACCGCCGAGGGCACCGTGGAGCGGGTCACCGAGGTGGGGGAGCTCGACCTCGACGCGCTCGCACGTCGCGGTCGAGAGCTCGACGGCCCCGGCTACTCGATCAGCGGGATCTCCGTACCGCACTCCCGGCGGGATCGCGTGCGCGGCTGGTTCCGCACCGAGCGGCCCAAGTTCCGGGCCGGCAACCGCCTCGGCGAGGTCGGGATCACCGGCCGGGCGATCGACACCCTCAGCCGGACGTCCCTGCTGGTCCGCGGCACCGTCCCCGGTGGCAGCGCCGTGGCATCGCTGGCCCTGCAGAACGAGCACCTGCATCCCGACCGCCCGACCTACCACGGCCGCGTCCTGCGGGACAACGGCTGGATCGTCTGCCAGTACTGGTTCTTCTACTCCTTCAACAACTGGCGCTCGGGCTTCTCGGGAGTCAACGAGCACGAGTCGGACTGGGAGCAGGTCACCATCTTCCTCGACGGCACCGGGCTGGTGGACGCCGACGGCCTCCCGGAGCCGCGCTGGGTGGTGTTCTCCGCGCACGACGAGACCGGTGACGACCTGCGCCGACGCTGGGACGATCCTGATCTCAGCCTCGTCGACGGCCGACACCCCGTCGTCTTCGCCGGCGCAGGGTCGCACTCGGGCGCCTACCTCGCCGGGGACTACCTCATCACGGTCGTGCCGCCGAGCCTGGGCGGCCTGGTGCCGGCGATCCGAAGGCTCGCGAAGGTGCTGACGCCGTGGACGCGGGCGGCCCAGGGGTCGGGCCTGGGCATCCCGTACATCGACTATGCGCGCGGCGACGGACCCGCGATCGGCCCGGGCGAGAAGCTGGCATGGACCCCCGTTCTCATCGACGACGACGTGCCCTGGGTGCGCGACTACCGCGGCCTGTGGGGTCACGACACGCAGGACAAGCTCGGCGGCGAGCGCGGACCGGCAGGCCCGCGCTACGACCGAACGGCGACGGTGCGCGCGTCGTGGGGTGATCCGGTGGGCTGGGCCGGCCTGGCCAAGGTGGCCCCGAACCCGGGGGCCGAGATGGTCTTCATCGGTGGGCGGATCGAGGACATCGACGAGGAGCTCGTGATCCTGGAGGCCGAGACGGCCCGGGCGCGGATGATCCTCGCGGAGAAGGCGGCCGGCCTCGCCCCGGCGGCCCCAGAGGTCCGCAGCCTGGAGGCGGAGGAGCGACGCATCACGGAGGCGAGGCTGAAGGCGATCCGGCTTCGTGACGAGCGCGACCGCATGGAGCGGGCTCAACGGGTGGGCGTCGCAGAGGTGGGGCCGCACGCGCACCTCACGCACCGTCGGACGCCCATCGCCTCGAGCGAGCGTGGCCGCAGGCGCCTGCTGAGCGCGTGGTCGGTCGTGAGCACGCCGCTGATCCTGCTGCTGCTGTCGTTCATGTTCCTGCCCGGCCCGCTCTCGGGACCGCGCTTCCTCATCTGGGCACTCGTCGCCGTGCTGGCGGTCGAGGCGTTCGCCCGCGGCTACCTCCTGGCGTTCCTGGTCCGTCTCGTGATCGTCATCCTGATCGTCGACTTCGTGCTGGTGTTCCTGTTCAACTGGCAGCTGGCGATCGGCGGGCTGCTCGTGGTGTCGGCGATCATGGTCCTCATCGTCAACATCCGCGACGCCCGCCGAGGCTGACTCACCCCTCACCGCCCACCTGGAAGGACCCTTGATGACTCTCGACGCCGCCGACCGCGACCCGTCGGTCGACCCCGGAGCCGACTTCTACCGCTTCGCCAACGGCGGCTGGCAGGACGCCCATCCGATTCCGGCCGGCTTCGGTGCCTGGGGGGCGTTCGAGGAGGTGCAGACCCGCAACGAGGCGGTCATCCACGACATGCTCGAGCGCGCGACCGCCAGCCCCGAGGACGATCTCGACCGGATGCTGGGGGACTACTACGCGGCCGGAATGGACACCGCCGCGATCGAGGCAGCCGGACTGGGACCGATCCAGCCGCTCCTCGACGCCATCGACGCCGTCGACTCGACCCAGGCCGCCCTCGACCTGCTCCCCCGACTGCACGACACGGGCATCTCCGCGCTGTTCATGTGGGGCGTCACCGTCGACCACGATGACTCGACGCGGAACCTGGTGTGGCTGGTGCCCACCGGGCTGGGACTGCCCGACCGGGACGCCTACGTCGATGACAGCGAGGCCGCCACGGACCTTCGCATTGCCTACGTCGCCCACGTCGCGGCACAGCTCGTCAACAGCGGGGTCGAGGCCGGCGAGGCAGCCGCGGCCGCGTCGGAGGTGCTGGCATTCGAGGCCAGGCTCGCCGACAAGCACCTGCGTGCGGAGGAGCGGCGGGACACCAGCCGCACCCTGAACCGGTTCGACGTCTCCGGGCTTCGCGGCCTCGCTCCCGAGCTCGACCTGCCCGCCTACCTGGTGGCGGTCGGAGCCGGTGCCGCCCAGACGGTCAATCTGCAGAACCCCGACTACCTGGCCGCCTTGCATGCCATCGTCGCTGACACGGACGTGTCGACGCTGCGCGCCTACCTCCGCTTCTCGGTCGTACGCGCCATGGCCGACGCGCTGCCGGGCGTCATCGAGGACGAGGCGTTCTCCTTCTACGGACGCCGGATCGCCGGGCTGCAGGAGCCGCGCGAGCGGCACAAGCGGGTCATCGACGCCCTCGGGGACGACCTGGGGGAGGCCGTGGGCCAGCGGTACGTGGCGGCCACCTTCTCGCCCACGGCGAAGGAGCGTGCCCTCGAGATGGTGGACGGCATCCTCGACGAGATGCGGCGGTCCATCCAGACGCGCGACTGGATGCGCCCGGAGACGAAGGAGCAGGGGCTGGCGAAGCTCGGCACCCTGCGGGTGAAGGTCGGCTACCCGGACCACTGGCGCGACTGGTCGGGGCTCGAGGTCGGGCGCGGCTCGTACGCGGCGAATCGGCTCGCGGCGGCGCGGTTCGAGCTGGACCGGCAGCTGGCCAAGATCAGCGAGCCGGTGGACCAGGACGAGTGGGAGATGCCGCCGCACATCGTCAACGCGTACTACCACCCGACTCGCAACGAGATCGTGTTCCCAGCCGGGATCCTGCAGCCCCCGATGTTCGATGCCGAGGCCGACGATGCCGTCAACTACGGCGGCATCGGCACGGTCATCGCGCACGAGATCACGCACGGCTTCGACGACCAGGGCCGTCGCTTCGACGCGAACGGCGCCTATCGCGACTGGTGGACGGAGGAGGACCAGGAGCACTTCACGGCCCTCGCGGATCGTCTCGTCGCGCAGTTCGACGAGTACACCGCCGTCGGCGAGGTGCATGTCAACGGCCGGCTGACGCTCGGCGAGAACATCGCCGACCTGGGCGGCGTCGCCCTCGCGCACCGGGCCCACGCCCGGGCGAGCGCTGGTGCGCCGGACGTCGACGGGCTCAGCCCGGCGCAGCGGTTCTTCCTCGCGACCGCCACGCTGTGGCGGGTCAACACGAGCGAGGAACTGGCGCGCACCCTGGCGCAGATCGACCCGCACAGTCCGCGCGAGCTGCGCGTGACGGGCCCCTTCTCGAACCTCGATGCGTTCCAGGAGGCGTTCGGGCTGGCCGACGACGCCCCGATGCTGCGGCCCCGCGAGGAGCGCATCCAGATCTGGTGAATCGCGGCGCCGGAGGGTTGCCAGTTCGCGGATCTGCGGGCCCGTCGCCTGTTAGCGTGCGTTGAGTTCCCCGGCAGGGTTGCCGACCGTCGTGCGCGAGCAGAGTGAAGGGTCCGAGGGTGGATGGACCGCGACAGCCCTGAGATCGTCATCGAGGGGCTTCGCGTCATCTACGGGACCGGCGCATCCGAAGTGGAGGCCCTCGGCCCGCTCGATCTCGCGATCAGCCACGGTGAAGTCGTGTCGGTCGTCGGTCCCTCCGGCTGCGGGAAGTCGACGCTGGCGCGGACCATCGCCGGGCTCCAGCCGCCGTCGAGCGGGCAGGTCGATATCGCCGTCGACGCGTCCGCGTCCTGGTGCCGATCGCGACGGTCTTCCAGGACTATGCGATCTTCCCGTGGAAGTCCGTGCTCGACAACGTCCGCTTCGGGCTGGTCGTCAACGGGGTCGACGATGCCGAGTCGACGCGGCGGGCGATGACGTGGATCGACCGACTCGGGCTGTCCGGGTTCGAGGACGTCTACCCGTCGGCGCTCTCGGGCGGCATGCAGCAGCGGGTGGGGATCGCGCGCGCTTTCGCTGTCGAACCCTCGATCCTCATCATGGACGAGCCCTTCGCATCCCTCGACGCGCAACTGCGCGAGGTGCTGCAAGAGGAGTTGCTCGACCTGCAGCAGGAGATCGGCTGCACGGTGCTGTTCATCACGCACTCCTTGGAGGAAGCACTCGTCCTGAGCGACCGCGTCGTGGTGCTGTCCGCCAGGCCGGGGAGGGTGCTCGACATCCGCGAGGTGGGCTTCCCGCGGCCCCGGTCGTCCGACATCCGAGAGACTCTCGCGTTCGGGGAGTTGCGACTGGCCCTGTGGAATATCCTGCGCAGTCAGGTCGACCTGAGGAGGGCGCGTCTTGGTCCCGAGCCCGGTGCCGGTTGAGGCCGACCGCCCTGGCGTGAGCCCCGACAGGGCGCAGGCGAGGTCCAACGCTGGGACGGGCGCGCGACGGGTGCCGGCATGGATCCTGGGACTGATCCTTCCGATCACCATCCTGGTCCTGTGGGAGGTGGCGGCATCCGTCGGCGTGATCGACGGCCTGTACTTCCCGCCGCCGTCGAGCGTGGCGGCCACGGCGATGGACATGCTCCGCAGTGGCGACCTCGTGTCGGAGTTCGCGGTGACCCTCGCACGGGTGCTCGTGGGCTTCGTCCTGGGAGCGATCCTCGGGTACACGATCGGGATGCTCACGGGCGTCTTCGTCCTGATGCGCAGAGTCCTCGAACCCACCCTGTCCGCGGTGTACACCATTCCGAAGATCGCCCTGCTGCCGATCTTCCTGACGGTCTTCGGCTTCGGGGAGGCACCGAAGGTGGCCATCATCGGGGTCACCGTCTTCTTCTACGTGTGGATCTACACGATGGAGGCGGTCGTGCAGATACCCCGCGGCTACCTGGATGCCGCACGGTCGTTCGGAGTCAGCCGATGGCAGGAGTTCGTGCACATCCTGCGACCGGCGACGCTGCCGTCGGTGTTCACGGGACTGCGGATCGCCGTTGCGGTCGGGGTGCTCGTGACGATCTCGGCGGAGTTCATCATCGGAGACAGCGGAATCGGCTATCTCATCTTCAACTCGCGTGCGCTGTTCAGGCTCGAGGAGTCCTTCGTCGGGATCCTCACGGTGGCCGTTCTGGGATACGCGCTTCAGGCTATCGTCGTGGCGGTCGGCCTTCGGTTGACGCCGTGGAACAAGTCCGGCGGCGCTGCTTCGGTTCGGGTACAGGTCTAGGGAAGGCGACACCAGAATGGGCTCGACGTCACACTTGCTCGCCCGGTCCGCCGTGGCAGCCCTCGTCAGCGTGCTGGCACTCTCCTCGTGTGCGGCTTCAGGGACAGGCGACGCCGCGACGACTGCAGCCGGGTCCCCTGGGGCAGTCGCCGCGTCCGGCCTGACCCCGCAGCCGCTCAGCGAGCCCACGACGCTGCGAGTCACCATGGGGATCAAGGCGGAGACGTTCTCGCCGCTCCTCCTGGCAGACCGGCTCGGTGAGTTCGCCAAGGAGAACATCTCGATCGAGTACGCGATGATGCTGTCGACGGAGGCGCTGCCTGCGCTGGCGCGCGGGCAGGCGGACGTGTCGGCGTCCGGCATCACGGCAACGTTGTTCAACGGCATCAACGAGGGCGCCGACTTCAAGCTGGTCTATCCCGGTCCGTCCAACAACACCGTCGACGGTCTGTGGGTCCGCAAGGACGCGACGGGGGCCGGTCTGGAGGCGATCGAGCGCATCGGCGGCAGTGCAGGCGCGGCGTCGACGTCCGTCGTACCGATCTCCGAGTACCTGACGAGCATCGGCCTCGACATCACTGACGTCGAGTTCGTGAAGCTGCCGCTCGAGGACCTCGCCACCGGTCTGGATCAGAGCGTGTTCAATGCCGCCTGGCTGAACTCCCCCATGCAGATCCCCATCGAGCAGTCGGGGATCGCCGAGAAGGTCGTCTCCTACTCCAGCAAGGCTTTCGGCACCGGCTACCTCATGGGCCCCAACCTGCTGAACGAACGACCGGAGGTCGGGCAGGCCTTCGTCAGGGCGATGGCGCGCACGGCGCAGACCTACCTGAGCGGTGACTACAAGGCGGACCCGACCACCGTGGCCGCCCTCGCCGAAGCGCTGGAGGTCACGCCAGACGAGCTCACGTCGACGCCGTCGCTCACGTTCGGCCGCGAGATGGACACCGAGCTGTTCCAGCAGGCGCAGGAGATCTGGCTGGCCATCGGCGACCTGCTGTCCTACGACACCCCACTTCAGCCCGAGGCCTACGTGAACACGACATACCTGGACGCGGTGTGGGGGCTGGACTGACCCCGATGGCGCCGACTTCCCCGAGGACGCCGGCACAGGGCCTTCGCCTTTGGGCGGAGCTCACTCCCGAGCGCGAGGCCCTGTCAGACGGACGGTCAACCCTCACGTTCGCAGCCCTGCACGAGCAGGTGGAAGCCCTAGGGGAGCGCGCCCGCCGGTCGGTCGATGCGTCTGTGCGTACGTCCTTCCTGCCGGTGTTCGTGGACCGGTCGGTGGAGTCGTGCGTGGCCGTCCTCGCCTGCCTCTACTCGCAGGTTCCCTTCTTCCCCATCGACCACGCATCGACGCCCGAACTGGTCCGCAGCGTCTTCGAGCGTGCGGGTTCCCCCGATCGGGCACTGGTCCCCGAGGGACTCGACGTCGACACCATCCCGCCCGGCGTCACCCGCATCGACGAGGATCCTGCGGCGGTGGTCGGCACCCCTGGCTCCGAGGTGGCGGGCGATGAGGCTGCGATCGTCGTGTTCACGTCCGGTTCGACCGGACGGCCGAAGGGGGTGGTGCTCGACTGGCAGGCGATGGACGAGCGCTGGCGCTTCCGCGAGGAGTTCGCGCCCGATGACCGGTCCGACTATCGCGCGCCGCTGATCGCCCCGCTGGATTCGCTCTGGGGCGTAGCGCTCCTGGCCGACGTCGCGTGCGGGTGCTCGGAGCTCGTCGTGGATGCGGCCCGGCTGCGTCCGAGGGTCCTGCTGTCGAGGCTGGCTGAATTCGCCCCGTCGCATGTCGCGCTGCCGTCGCAGCTGGCGCGGGTGCTCGCCCAGCTTCCCGAGTCGGCGCGAGTGGGGTTGCCGACGGTGCGTTTCCTCGCCATCGGCAGCGAAGGCTTCCGCTACGAGTACCTGGCCGGTCTGCGCGGGATGTTCCCCGACTCAGTCCTGGTGACGCACAGCCTCGCGAGCACCGAGGCCGGACGGACGCTCAGCAACACCTTCACGCTCGACTCCGCTCCGCCATCGGGAGTGGTGCTCGTGGGACGGCCGGTGGTGCCTGACGACGTCCGATTCCGCCCCGTCCCGGGGATGGATGACTCGGTCTCCGAGGTGCTGGCAGGTGGTCCGATAGCGCGGGAGTACCTCGGCGATCCCGACGTGACCGCCCAGAGGTTCATCTCAGACGATGACGGGCGCCGGTGGTGGTGCTCGGGTGACATGGTCAGCCTGGCCCCAGACGGGCAGTACCAGCACAGGGGCCGGATGGACGACGTCGTGAAGGTCCGCGGCAAGCTGGCATCCCCGTCGGAGGTCACCGGAGCCCTCTTGAGGGTCCCGGGAATCCGTTCAGCCGTCGTGCTCGCCGACGTACAGGACTCCAACACCCGACTGGTGGCGCACGTCGAGGTCGAGGACGGATCCGACGTGAGCCTCGAGGACGTCCGGGCGTCGCTGGCGCGCCAGCTGGCGGCGCATCTCGTGCCCTCGGCGATCATGAGGCACCGATCGCTGCCGATCAACGTGCGGGGCAAGGTGGATCGGCAGGCCCTCAGCGCCGGCCCCTTCGAGCCGTGGTGATCGCGGGTTGCGCCCGCGCGGGCGCCCCTCATCGGGATAATGCCTCCCATGCGTGAGGCACTCGTCAAGACTCTCCGCGAGACCGGCGTCTACACCCTGCGCGAGCGCGGGCTCGAGGACGCTTTCATCGCTGGCGATGCCGACATTCGTCTCGGCGAGCTGGCGATGGACAGCCTGGCGCTGATGGAGTTCTGCATCGCGCTTGAGAACACCTACGGGTTCTCGGTGGAACCGGACGAGCTCGAGAGCATCGGAACACTGCAGCAGCTCGCTGTCCTCCTCGAGCGCTGACGTGGAGGTCGGCCGACTGTACGACCGCCTGTTCGTCCAGTGCACGACCCAGAACCAGGTCAACCAGCTTCACATCGCGCTGGAGAACCGGATGACCCCTGACGAGGCCCGTGAGCTCGCGCTGCACATCGAGCAGACGTACACGCCCCGCCCCTTGCTGCGTCGCGCCCAATGGGTCCAGACGCAGGCCTCACGTCGGCTGGCGAAGTCGCGCTGGCGTTCGAGCCCCCGAGTCGTGTACCGGCACGAGCTGGAGATGCACGCGCTGCAATGGGCAGACGGGACGGTCCGCCAGCTGGAGCAGGCCGGCAGCCAGCCCGGGGCGTCGATGTCGCGGGTCTGGACTCGTGGCGGTGCGACGCTGTACCAATCGGCCGCCGAGCCATCCGGGACGCTTCTGGTGATCTTCGCCGGGAACGGCCGCGGAGTGATGATGCCCACCCAGCTGTTCCTTCGCTTCGTCAGCTTCTTCGGAGCCGATGTCCTCAAGATCGAGTCGCCTCGAGGCACGGCCTACTCCGAGGGGGTCCGGGGCTTCAGCGTCGACTTCCCGACGACCGTGGACTGGCTTGCCGACTACGTCCGCGATCGCGGATCGCCCGACGTGGTGATGCTGGGCTGCAGCGGCGGAGCGCTTCCCGCACTTCTCGCCGCCCTGCAGCTCCAGGTGGCCAGTGTCCTTGCCGCAGGCACCGGCGCCTTCAAGGTGGCCGAGCTGGGCGGGCCAGAAGGGCTGGAGGACCTGGTGGCCGCCTATGCCGCCTGTTCGGGGTCTCGTCCCAGGATCACGCTCGTCTATGGCGACGGGGCCCCGAACGACGCCGTAGTTGCGGACCAGGTGTCGTCGGCGATCGCCGACGTGGACCTCGTCGAGGTCCCCGATTCGGGTCATGCCTGTCTCTACCCGCTCGTCGGACGAGGCGAGCTGCGTGCCTTGCTGGCCCGAGCGCTCTTCGTCGACGGGGACCCGCCTTCCGCCTAGCCACGGTCCGGGACCGCCCTGTTCGCGAAACCGGCGAACGGGAGGCATCATGGAGCAATGAGCATCTTCGAGCGTCGTCCCCGGCTGCGCTGGGCTGTCCCGGCGGCGGCAGTCGCCGTGATCGTGGCTGGCTCCCTCGTGGGGCCCGTGGGGGCGTCGGCCGACTCCGGCCTGCCGTCGCGAAGCGCCGAGGAGCTGCTGGTCGACCTCCAGTCGCCGCAGGCCACCGCCCTGTCCGGCACCGTGGTCGCGACGGCCGACCTCGGCCTGCCCACCCTGCCGACCGGCATGGGCTCAGGCGCCGACCCGACGGCACTGCTGAGCGGCAGCCACACCGTGCGCGTCTGGCAGGACGGGCCTGATCGCTCACGCCTCGCCCTGATCGACACGGCCGAGGAGACCGCGCTCATCCGCAACGGCTCAGAGGTCTGGGTCTGGTCCAGCGCCGACCGCACGGCCGAGCACATCGTGCTGCCCGAGCGCGACGCCGCGAAGCCGGACCTCGACGGCATGCCGCGCACGCCCCAGGAGGCCGCGGAGCTGGTGCTTCAGGGTCTCGATGAGACGACCGCTGTCACCACGTCCGGTGTGAGCCAGGTGGCGGGCAGGTCGGTCTACGAGCTGATCCTCACCCCGCGGCAGCCGGACACCCTGGTGGCCCGGATCGTCGTGGCCATCGATGCCGAGACCCGGATCCCACTGCGGCTGCAGGTGTTCTCGACACAGTTGCAGGGTCCCGCCTACGAGGTGGGCTTCACGTCCGTCGACTACGCGACCCCTGACGCGGCGCTGTTCACCTTCACGCCGCCGCCCGGTACCGAGGTGACCGAGCACGCCAAGGCTGCCGACGCCGATCGGGCACGGGCCGAGTCGGGCCGCGAAGCGCAGGAGCCCACGGTGGTCGGCACCGGCTGGAGCCAGGTCGTCGTGTCCGACGTCCCGCCGGATGCGTTGTCCGGGCTGATGAGCGGCGACATGGCCGCCGAGGGCGGGATCGACCCAGCCGCGGTGCTCGGAGTCCTCCCCACCATCTCGGGTGAGTGGGGCTCGGGCAAGGTCCTCGCCGGAACCCTGTTCTCCGCCATCCTCACCGACGACGGGCGGGTCGCCGTCGGTGCCGTGACTCCCGAGACCCTGGGTGCGGCGTTGGCCGCTTCGTGATCGAGGCGACCCACAGCTCGCCACGCCCGTCGGACGCCGGCAGCAGCGGCGGCACCGGGATGGCCGTCGCCACCGCGGGTCTGACGAAGCTCTTCGGCAGCCAGGCGGCGGTCGACGGCATCGATCTGCGGGTGCCCCCGGGTGCGGTGTACGGGTTCCTCGGACCCGAACGGCTCCGGCAAGACCACGACCATCCGCATGCTGCTCGGGCTGGTGCATCCGACGTCGGGGGCCATCCAGGTGCTCGGGGCGCCCATCCCCGAGTCGTCGTCCCGGGTGCTGCCCCGCGTGGGATCTCTCGTCGAGGGCCCGGCCTTCCACCCCTACCTCTCGGGTCGCACGAACCTCGTCCGCCTCGACGCGGCCGACCGATTCGCCGACCCCGCCACCGCACGCCTGCGGATCGACGCCGCCCTCGACCGGGTGGGGCTGCTGGGCGCCGCCCGCAAGCGGTACCGCGCGTACTCCCTCGGCATGCGGCAGCGACTGGCCATCGCCGCGGCCCTGCTGATGCCGCGTGACCTGCTCGTGCTCGACGAGCCCACGAACGGCCTGGATCCCCAGGGGACCCGTGAGGTCAGGTCGCTCATCTCGTCGCTGGCTGCGGAGGGCTCGACGATCCTCGTGTCCAGCCACCTGCTGTCGGAGGTGGAGCAGATCTGCTCCCACCTCGGCATCATGCGGCAGGGCCGGCTCGTCGCCCAGGGCACGGTCGGGGAGATCCGGTCCGGGTCGCATGCCGTGGCCGAGGTCGCGACAGCGGCGCCCGAACTGGCCGCCTCGGTGCTGCGAGGCCTCGGTCTCACGGATGTCGTGGCGACGTCGACCGGGGTTCGGGGGACTCCCGCTGGCGTCGAGCCTGAGGCCATGGTCGCCGCTCTCGTGGCGGCCGGGGTCGGCGTGCGCGGCTTCACCGTGCAGTCACCCAGCCTGGAGGACCTGTTCGTGTCCCTGACCGGGGAGGGATTCGATGTCAGTCGATGATGTGACCACCACGCGCACAAGCCAGCCGCGCGGCATCCCGGGCCGCGCCTCACTGCGCCTGCTGGCCTCCGAACTGAGGCTGATCGCGGGTCGCCGGCGCAATCAGGCCGGCGTGCTCGTCCTCGCGTCTGTGCCCATCCTCGTGGCCGTGTCGTTGAAGTTCACCCAGCCACGACGCGGTCGTGGGCCGGACTTCCTCTCCGATGCCACGTCGAACGGGGTCTTCGTCGCGCTGACGGCGCTGAGCATCGAGCTCGCCCTGTTCCTGCCCGCTCGCCGTGGCGGCGCTGTCCGGCGACACGATCGCGGGCGAGGCGAACATCGGCACGCTGCGCTACCTGCTGACCGTGCCGGTGCACCGAACCCGACTCCTGGCGGTGAAGTACGTGTCGCTCGTCATCGGCGGCTGCTTCGCGCTCGTCGTGGTAGCGGGCACGGGGGTCGTCGTCGGCGGGATCCTCTTCGGCCTCGGGACCCACGACGCTGCTGTCCGGCACCCAGATCGGCATCGGGGACGCCCTGGTCCGACTGGCGCTCGCGGTGCTGTACCTCAGCATCGGTCTCGCGGGGCTGGCCGCCATCGGACTGTTCGTCTCGACCCTCACGGAGCAGCCGATCGCCGCCATGATCGCGGTCACGGTGGTCTCCACCGCCATGTGGATCCTCGACGCCATCCCGCAGCTGTCCTGGCTGCAGCCGTGGCTCCTGGTCCACTACTGGCCCGCGTTCTCGGACGTCTTCCGTGATCCCATGTTCTTCGAGCAGATGCGCCAGGGCGCGATCGTCGCGGTGGCCTATGCGGTCGTCTTCCTCAGCCTCGCGTGGGCGCGCTTCTCGCAGAAGGACATCACCAGCTGAACCCCGGGCTGCAGCCTCGTCGCGCCCACGAGGATCCCAGCCGCTGCTAGCGTCCGGCCCATGCCCAGCCAGGACCCGCACGCCGAGCCCGCACCGCCGCGGGGTGGGGCGTACACCTACCGCGGCGCGATCCAGTGGGAGTACAGCCCGGAGATCGACCGCGATCCGGACCCGGGCGAGATCGTCTGGGCCTGGGTGGCCTTCGAGGAGGACGACAGCATCGGCAAGGACCGGCCGATCGCTGTCGTCGGACGCGCGGACGACCGCCGACTCGTGGCGCTGATGCTCTCGAGTCGAGGGCACGACGGGGATCGCGACTGGATCGCGATCGGCAGCGGCCCGTGGGACCGCGAGGGCCGTCCGAGCTGGGTGCGCCGGGATCGCGTCCTGGCGGTGCACGCGCAGGCCGTGCGGCGCGAGGGAGCCATCATGCCGCGCGCCACCTACGACGCCATCGTGGCCGGCATGAGTGGGGGGCGGGTCGCGTCCGCGGCAGCCCCGGCGCGTCGCACCACCGGACTCGTGGCGATGGTGCGACGCATGCTCGGACGCACCTAGCGCCGCGATGTCGCGGTGCCGGTAACAACTTGATCTCAACCGCGCGTCGGGGGTTGGACAACGGCGCCGTCAGTCGCTAGTGTCACGACTCTTCACTCATCACGGTGAGTGAGTCACCGGCAGACAGGAGTCAAAGATGTTCACTACCAAGGACATTCGAGCCTAGAGCTCCTCTGCCGCGTGCGTCCGTGACGGACCTGCGCACCGGTCGCCCCAAGCGGGCTGACCCTTCACGTTGCATCACCTCGCAACTGCTCCCGACGGCTATGCGCCCACCGGCGTGACGTCCGTCGATCCCTCAACTGGCACCACATCCGGCGCGGGTCGATCATCCGCGCCCGAATGGAGACGTCATGGAGACATCGGAGTCCTACCGGACCTCCGTGCTTCCCGACCTCACGGGTCGGGGGGCGACTGCGGCGAGAGCACTTCTCGTCGCTGGACCCGTCGTGCTGCTCGGCGCGCAGCTGACGGCGTTCGCGCAGGCGGCATCGAGCGCCGAGGCGGCCCTCAGCCGGGCGGCCGTGCCGCTCATGCTGGCCTGGGCGGCGGTGCTGTTCCTCGTCACGCGTGCCGCGGCGCCGGTCGCGGCCTGGACCGGCCTCGTCGCGGTGACCCTGCAGGTCACCCTCGTGCAGGAGCTGACCGACGGCTGGCTGCTGCTGGCGGTGGAGGCGCTGGCTTTCGTCGCCTTCGCGGTCGGCCTGCAGCGACTGGCGTGGGTGCCACGGGCCGTCCCGGCCCTCATGGTCGCGGTTCCCCTGCTCGACCTGCTCGCGCCTGAGGGAGGGGGGCTGCTGTCCACGGTGACGTTCGCCCTCGTCGTGGCGGTGGGTCTGCTGCTGGCCTGGCGGCTGAACGACGTCGTCGCGGCCGATGGCGCCGGCGAGCGTCCGTGGGTCGGGCGCAGCAGCGCGCGACTGTCGGCGCGCACGGCGGGAGCGGACGTGCATGTTCCGCTCCCGGCGCGCAGCCTGCCGCCGCTGGGATAGCGCACCGGGTGCGAGGGCCTTCCCCCCTCGCACCCGGTGTCGCGATCGGTGGTGCCTCGACGGGACCCGCGGCTACCGTGGGCGCATGCTCCTGACCGTGGATGTGATCCCGACCGGCACCACGACCGCCACCGTCATCCTCAGCCAGGACGAGGTCGACGCGATTCGTGGCACGCCCGGGCGGGCGCGTGTTCCCCTGGCGATCACGCACGACGGACACGTGTTCCGGACGAGCGTCTCGGTGTACCGGGGCCAGTGGATGATGGTGGTGAACCAGGAGATGCGCGAGGGCGGCCTGGCCCCGGGATCCTCCTACACCGTCGACGTCAGCGTGGACACCGCGGAGCGCACGGTCGACGTGCCGCCGGACCTGGCGGCAGCCCTGACGTCCTCGGGCCTCACCGCGGCTTGGACGGCACTGTCCTACACCGCGCGCAAGGAGTACGTGCGGGGCCTGCTGGAGGCCAAGAAGCCGGAGACCCGCGCCCGTCGCCTAGCCCAGGTCGTGTCCGCCCTCGGCGGATGAGCTGCGGTCAGCCCGCTGCGTCGAACCATGCACGGATCCGCGCCGCAGCCTCGTCGCCGGCGTCGTCCGGCCAGAAGTGCCCCGCGCCCGCCAGCGTGTGGTCCGTGCGCTGCGTCAGGCGGTCCTGCCACTGGCGCCGCACGGGCGCATGGAAGGCGATGTCCTTGTCCGCCCAGAACAGCAGGGTCGGGCGGTCCGTGATCGCGGGCAGCCGCTGCTCGAGCCGGGCCAGGAACGGCGCGGCCGTGCGGATCTCGCGCGCGAAGATGCGGGCCGGGGCGCGTGACTCGACGGTAGGGAACGGGCCGGCGTACATGGCCAGCTCGCCCGGCGTGAGCTTCCGTCGTCGCATCATCCCGGGGATCATGCGGCCGACGAACACGTTGAGGCGCTGGCTCATCAGCTCGCCCGTGAGGCGGCCCCCCATCACCTGGGAGAAGCCGCGGGTCCAGAGGTTGCTCGGCCAGGCCCAGGTGTTGCCGACGACGAGGCGCTCGTAGCGGTCGGGGTCCGCGACGGCGGCCCCCAGCCCGACCGGTCCGCCCCAGTCCTGGACGATCGGCGTGATGCCCCGCAGGTCGAGCAGGGTGACGAAAGCGGCGACCACGGCCGACTGCCGATCGGCGGTGAAGTCGTACCCCGGCCGGGCGATCGACAGGCCGAAGCCCGGGAGGTCGAGCGCGATGCAGCGGAAGCGGTCGGACAGGGCCCCGATCATGCGCCGGTACAGGAACGACCACGTGGGGTTGCCGTGCACCATGAGCAGCACCGGCCCCTCACCGACGTCGAGGTAGTGCAGCTGATGTCCATCCACCTCGGCCCAGTTCGGCGGGTAGGGCAGGAGCTCGTCGTCGAACCAGTCCGGACGCTGTCGCATCGGGGCAGGATAGGGCCGCGATGGGCCGCGTTGCCGCGTACGGTGCTGGCATGGATCCCGTTCATGGTGGAGAGCACATCGTCGATGCGGCACGCGCGGCCGGAGTGTCAACCGTCTTCTCGCTGTCAGGCGCGCACATCTTCCCGGTCTACGACGCCGCGGTCGGTGGCAAGGACCGCGTCCTCGCCGCGCCCGACCGGATCGCCGCCGAGCGTGGTGGCCCGCTGCGACTGGTCGACACCCGACATGAGCAGACGGCGGTGTTCGCCGCGGAGGCGACCGCGCGCCTGACCCGGTCGCCCGGCTTCGCCGCCGTCACCGCCGGTCCCGGAGTCACCAACGCGGTCAGCGGGATCGCCACCGCTCACTTCAATGGCACGCCCCTGGTCGTGCTCGGCGGACGGTCCCCCGACTCGCGTTGGGGTCAGGGCGCCCTCCAGGAACTGGACCAGCCGCCGATCCTCGCGCCCATCACCAAGGGCGCGTGGACGACGCACGACGTCACCGACATCCGCAGCGATGGCGACCGGGCATTCGCCCTCGCGGCGTCGGCCCATGCGGGGCCGGTGTTCTGGGACATCCCCATCGACGTGATCTTCGCGCCGGCGCCCCGCACGGACGACGCATCCGCGGGCGCCGCCCCCGCGGCCCAGCCGGATCCGGACCAGGTGTCGCGGGCGCGGGCGATGCTCGCCGAGGCGTCCCATCCGCTGGTCATCCTCAGCAGCGGCGTGTGGATGTCGGATGCCGTCGACGCCGCGCGTGCGCTGGTGGCGCAGCGGAACCTGCCGGTCATCGCGAACGGCATGGGTCGGGGCGTCATCCCTCCGGGCGATCCGCACCTCGTCACGCGCGCGCGCTCGGCGGCGTTCGGTGGCGCGGATCTCGTCATCGTGGTGGGCACACCACTGGACTTCAGGCTCGGCTACGGGTCGTTCGGGGACCCGGCGGCACCGGTCATCCACGTCGTCGACGCCGAGTCCGAGCGGTCGGCCGCTGCGAGCGTGGCCGTCTCGCTCGTGGGCGACCTGACTGCCAGCCTCGCCGCGCTGGCGGACGGTCCGCCGTCGGACGACTCCTGGGTGTCGTCGCTGCGGGCCGCCGCACTCCGCGGCATCGCAGCCGACGCCGGCGATCTCGCGAGCGCGAGCACCCCCATCCATCCGGCGCGCATCTACGGGGAGCTGCTGCCTCGCCTGACCGATGACACCGTCGTCATCGGCGATGGCGGCGACTTCGTGTCCTTCGCCGGCCGGTACATCGAGCCGGCCCAGCCCGGCCGGTGGCTCGACCCTGGGCCCTACGGCTGCCTGGGCACGGGGCCGGGCTTCGCGCTGGCCGCCGGCCTCGCGCATCCGCAGTCGCCGGTGGTCCTGCTCATGGGCGACGGCGCGGCGGGCTTCTCCCTCATGGACGTCGACTCGCTGGTGCGTCACCGCATCCCGGCCGTCATCGTCGTGGGCAACAACTCGGGGTGGGCGCTCGAGAAGCACCCGATGCGCTTCCTCTACGGCTACGACGTGATCGCCGACCTCCCGCCGACTCACTACGACGAGGTCGTCGTCGCGCTGGGTGGGGGAGGGGAGACGGTGACCGACCCCGAGCAGATCGGGCCGGCGCTCGACCGGGCCATGGCTTCGGGGATCCCGTACCTCGTCAACGTGATGACGGACCCCGACGCGGCGTATCCCCGCTCGACGCTGGGGATCTAGCAGCCCCGGCAGGGCTCCCCTCGCGGGCGGCCCGCTGACCTAGGGTGTCGCCATGGCCGACGACGCCCGCGACGACGTGGTCGACGCACGTCGGGGCCCGTATGCGCAGGGCACGCCCGCCTTCGACCGGGTGGTGTTCTTCTCCGACGCCGTGTTCGCCATCGCCTTGACCCTGGTGGCGGTGGGGATCGGGATTCCCGTCGTGGCGGACCGGGAGTCGAACACCGAACTCTGGACCGCCCTCGTCGAGAAGATCCCCTCGCTGGCGGCCTACGCCTTCACCTTCTTCTGGGTGGCCTTCTACTGGCGGGCGAACCATGTGTTCACGACCACCCTGAAGGCGATGAGCGGACGCTACGTGGCCGCGGTGCTGGTGTACCTCGCGTTCATCGCGCTGCTGCCCTTCCCGGCCGCGACCCTGGGCGAGTACTACAACGCGGTCGCGGTGTCCTTCTTCCTCGCCTTCATGGCCATCGTGAGCACGCTCGAGGTCGTGCTGCTGCTGGTGGCCGACCGTGACGGCCTTTTCCGCGTGCCGCTCACCGATGCGGCCCGCCGATCCGCCGTCGCCGGGTCGCTGAGCCCCGTGGCCGCCGCGCTCCTCAGCATCCCGATCACGTTCGTATCCGTGATCGGGGGCGTGCTCTTCTTCTTCGCCTCGTCACTGACGTTCGGCTGGCTGGTGCAGCGGGTGTTCCCGGCAGGGACGACCGCCGGATCCGACTAGTCGCGACCCGGTTCCGGCGGCGGTGGCGCGAACGTGGCGCGATCGACGACGACGCGCGTGTGGGTGCCGTCGCCGATCGGTGACTCCACGCCGTCGACCACCTGGCTCGCCGTGACCTCGAACGCGAGTCGCGCTCCGGTCGCCTCGAGCACGACGGCGACCGCCGAGACGGTCGCGCCGACCGGAGTGGGCGCACGATGGCGCACCTCGATGCGCGTGCCGACGCTGGTGAGGCCGGGCGGCAGGTACGACGCCACCGCGTGGCAGGCCGCTTCCTCCATCAGAGCCACCATGCGCGGCGTCGCCAGGACGGGGAGGTCGCCGCTGCCGGCAGCGATCGCGGTGTCGAGGGCGCCGACGATCAGGTCGGCCCGCCCGGTGGACCCGACCATGCGCGCGGCCTGCTCATCGTCCAGCTGCATGGCCTGGCTCCTTCGTGTCGTTCGATGGTCCATACAACCAGCGGACCAGCAGGATGGACGCATGGCCACCCCACGAGATGCCGATCCCGGACCCAGCGTCCAGGAGCGCCTCTTCCCTTCCCTCACCTGCTTCGGCTGCGGCCCCGCGAACCCCAAGGGGCTCCGGCTGCAGAGCTACCCCGCCGAGGGCTTCGTCGTGGCGCGGTTCCAGCCCTGGCCCGAGCACGACAACGGCCTGGGGTACCTGAACGGAGGCATCATCACGACGGTCCTCGACTGCCACAGCGCCGCTGCGGTGTTCCTCGAGGCCGAACGTCGTGGCTACCTCGCTGGCGACGGGCCCGCCCTGCCCTACGTGACCGCGGGTCTCGACGTCCGCTACCTGCGCCCGAGCCCTATGCACGAACCCTGCGAGCTGCGTGCCGTGGTGGCATCCGCGGACGAGTCGCAGATGACCGTCGAGGTCGAGCTGGTGTGGGAGGACAAGGTCCGGGCCCGCGCCATCGCCGACTGGCGTCGCTGGCGCCCGCGCTAGATCGTCGGGCCCCCCGCGACGTAGATGACCTGCCCCGAGACGAAGGCGGCGTCGTCCGACACGAGGAAGGAGACGACGGCGGCCACGTCCTCCGGCTGGCCGACGCGCCGCACGGCGGTGTCCGCCGCGATCTGGGCCTGGAACTCCTCGAACGTGACGCCCAGGCCCTCCGCGGCTGCAGCCATCATGTCGGTGGCGATGAATCCGGGGGCGATGGCGTTCGCCGTGATCCCGAACCGCCCCAGCTCCAGGGCGAGCGTCTTGGTGAGGCCCTGCAGACCGGCCTTGGCGGCGGCGTAGTTCGCCTGGCCGCGGTTCCCGAGCGCCGACACGCTCGACAGGCTCACGATGCGCCCGGCGCCCGCCTCGACCATGTGCGCCTGGACGGCTCGGGACATCAGGAATGCGCCACGCAGGTGCACCGACATCACCGCATCCCAGTCGTCGAGGGTCATGCGGAACAGGAGGTTGTCGCGCAGGATCCCGGCGTTGTTCACCAGGACGGTGGGGGCGCCGAGCTCGGCGGCGACCCGGGCCACGGCGTCGGTGACGTCGTCCTCCGATGTGACGTCGGCGGCAAGGGCCAGCGCCGCGCCGCCCTCGGCGGTGATGGCGTCGGCGACCAGCGTGGCGCCGGCCATGTCGAGGTCGACGACGGCCACGGCGAGCCCGTCGCGGGCCAGCCGGCGGGCGGTGGCGGCTCCGATGCCGCGGGCGGCGCCGGTGACGATGGCTGTTCGGCGGGTGCTGGTCACGGCGCCAGTCTGCCGGGGTCGTCGGGCCGGCGGGCAGTGGCCCTCAGGGCCGCGTCGATGCCGAGCAGGACGAAGGCGAGGGCGACGGCCACCACCATGATCACGGCGATGAACACGAGCACGGAGGCGAGGCCGTTGGCGCTGACGTCCAGGAACGGGTACGGATAGGCGCCCACCGCCGAGCCGCGGATCAGGGCGAAGGCCGCCCAGGCGACCGGAAGCACGAGGGCCAGGCCGATGATGCGCGGCGAGATCAGGCCGCGCGGGCCGACGATGATCCAGACGAGCAGCGTCAGCAGAGGTGTCGCCACGTGCAGGAGGGTGTTGCTCACCTGGTCCCACCCGGTCTTCCCGCCCTCAGCGAGCAGCAGGTTGTACACGGCCCCGGTGATGACGATCATGAGAACACCATCGAGGCGGAGCGTGCGCCAGAGGCTCCCGACCGCGTCCCGGCGCGTGACGAGGGACGGTCGTGCGACGAGCAGGGACACCGACACCGCTACCACGATGTTGCTGAGGATCGTGAAGTAGGTGATCCAGTCCAGGATCCGCTCGAGCGGCGAGTCGATTCCTTCCGGAACGTTGCCAAGGATGGTCGGCTTCGTCGGGTCGGCCGCGTCGACGTAGTGCCCCGTCACGTTGAGCGTGAACGACAGCGCGACGCCGCACCAGGCGACCAGCGCATTGATCCACAGGAAGGCCGGACCGTATGGCGGGGTGTCGAGGGCCGGCGCGCTCGGCTCGTCAGTCGTCTCGGTCATGCCGGGCAAGGCTACGCGGCCGGACGTCCCCTGTCCGAGCGCTAGGACGTCGCGTCGCGGCCGCCGCGGAACGAGACCAGCGGGCTTGTGCGCTCGTTGGAGGTCGGGCCCACGAGGGCGGCGCCGTTCATGAACTGGCGCACCACGGCGGCGAGCTCGACGGGGTGGCTGTAGTTGATCGCGTGGGCGGCTTCCTTGATGACGACGAGGCTGGCGTCCTCGTGCAGTCCTGCCAGAACCTGCCGCACGCGGTGCCAGGGCGGCAGCAGCGGGTCCCGGGCGCCGGCCACGACAAGCATGGGGACGTCCAGTCCGAGCAGGGACTCGAGGGCTGGGAACCGGGTCATGGCCACGAACAGCCGTGCCGTCTCCAGCATCCCGAAGTGGAGGTAGTCGGGCACGGCCACCGTCGCCATGGACAGCGGCTCACGTGGTGCATCGCGCAGCAGCTGCGTCACCGCCCGCAGGAGCGGCTGGTTGTGGATCCCGCCCGCCGGGGAGACCAGCACGGCACGCTCGATGCGCGACGGGTGCCGCTGGGCGAAGGCGCCGAGGATGGCGCAGCCGAGGGAGTTGCCCAGCACGGTGGCGCGCTCCACGCCGATGGTGTCCAGGAACGCCGCCGCCGAGTCCGCGAGCTCCGGGACGGTCTGGGAGTGTGACGGCGGCAGGCTGCGGCCGAATCCGGGCAGGTCCGGCACGAGGGTGCGGAAGTCGTCGGCCAGGCGTTCGGCCGTCGGCACCATGTAGCGGCCGGAGATCGCGAACCCGTGCAGGTGCAGGATCACCGGACCGTCGACCTCGGGGCCGGCTCGGTAGAACAGGGGGGTCCCGCGCACGATCGCCCACTGGTCGCCGAGGACGGAGCGACGCTCCCCGTCGGCAGGCGAACTAGGCATCGACGGGCTCGTCCTCCGGCTGCGACGCGGGCAGAGCCGTGTCATGAGGCAGCTCGCGCGTGAAGGGCAGCGAGATCAGGGCCAGCAGGGCAGCTCCGAGGAGGCCCGTCTTCAGGGCGTTCAACTGCGCGGACTCGTAGTCGTCGACGAGCGCCGCTGTCGTGGTCTCGTCGAGCCCTGCCGCCTCCGCTGCCGTGGCGATCTGCTCCGATGACACGAAGTCGATGCCCGTCCCGACGGCCGTCGTCACCTGGGTCGCGACCTCGCTGCTGATCTCCGGGCTCTCCTGCACGTTCGTCACGAAGGCGCTGGACAGGCCCGTCAGCACGACGGCGCCGATGAGAGCCACACCAAGCGACGAGCCGAGCTGCTGCCCGGTGAACTGCAGCCCGCCCGCCTCACCTCGGCCGGAGGCGTCGACGGACGCCTGGACGACCTTGCCGAGCTGCGAGGCGAGCAGTCCCATGCCTACCCCGAGGAGGGCCATGGAGACGGCGAACATCGTGTCGGCCAGGTCGGGCTGGATGGTCGCGAGGAGGACGAGGACCGCGACAAGCGTGATGGCGAGGCCGCAGCGCACCACGGCCCGGACCGAGAACCGGCTGGCCAGACGCGCACCCACGGCCGAGGCGACGAACATCGTGATGGAGACAGGCAGCATCTTGATGCCGGTCTCGAGGGCGTCGTAGCCCAGCACGAGCTGGAGGTACAGCGGCACGGTGAAGAAGACGCCCATGAGGATCAGGTTCTGGCTGAGCAGGCCCATGAGCCCCGCTCGCAGCGGCGGGATGCGCAGCAGGTTCAGGTGGACGAGCGGATCGGTGCCATGCGCCTCGCGGCGACGCTGCCACACGACGAAGGCCCACAGGAGCATCGCGCCCGCAGCGATGACGTAGATGGTCAGCGCGAAGCCGAGTGGCTCGATGGGTGAGTCCTTGGGGGCGATCCAGCCCCAGGTGCTCGACTGGAGGACGCCGAGCACGATGAGCCCCAGCCCGCTCGCCGACAGGGCCGTTCCGACGATGTCGAGGCGGGGCGCTGGGCCCGGCCGGGCGGCGTCACCGATCAACCGGGTCATGGCGAGGATGATGAGGACGAGCACCACCTCGCCGATGAAGACCACGCGCCATGACAGCTCGGTCGTCGCCCAGCCGCCGAGGATGGGGCCGATCGCGATGCCGGCGCCAGCGACCCCGCCGATGACCGCATAGGCGACGTTGCGCTGCCGTCCCTCGTAGTTACCGGCGATGAGGGCGACGAGAGCGGGCATCACCAGTGCCGCGCCCAGGCCTTCGAGGATCGACCAGCCCAGCGTGAGGACAGCGACCGTCGGGGCGAAGGCCGTCAGCAGCGAGCCGAAGCCGTAGATCACCAGGCCGATGACGAAGGCTCGACGCCGACCGATGATGTCGCCGATCTTGCCGCCCGTGAGCATGAACATCGCCATGGTCAGGCAGTACAGGGTGATGACGCTCTGGATGGTCGTCACGGTGGTGTCGAAGTCGTCGACGAGGGTGCTGATCGAGACGTTCATGACGGACTGGTCGAGGACCATGACGAACTGGGCCATCGCCAGCGCGACCAGTGGCCACCATCTCTTCATTCGCCGTCCCTCCCCTCCGCGATCGGTTGTCCGCACTGTAGTCCGCCGGGTCTGATTCGGCGTACGTCCCAGATCGCATCCCGACCCCTCATAGGGTTGTGGCGTTCGCGTGCCCAGCGCGACGCAGAAGGGATGACCGGTGGCCGACTCCGCGCGCTTCGGGTGGCGCGACATCGTGCGGATCTGGTCGTCCTCCGCCGGTGCCGGCCGCAAGCGCCGCCCCACCGACGTCCTGCTGCTGCTCGGCTCCGTCGTCACGCTCCTGGCACTGGCGCTCGTGGCACCCGGCCCGACCGTCCTCGACACAGCGATCGCGTCCCTGGTCGAGGCACTGCCGACTGTGGTCGACCTCCTGTGGGGCCTGTCCTACACCGCCATCACCTTGTGGGCCCTCGCGCTGCTCCTGCTGCCGCTGGCCTTCCACGGCCGGCGCAGCCTGACCCTGATCTTCGGCCTGTCCGCCGCGATCGCGCTGGGCGGCGCGGTGGCGGCGGGGGTCGCGGCGGGCACCACGGCCTCCACCAGTCTGGACGCCCTGGTGGGATTCCCGTCCAGCCCGGTCTACCTGGCCGTGCGCGTGGCCGTTGCCACCGCCGTCATCGTCACCGCCTCGCCCCACCTGAGCCGGCCCCTGCGCTACTGGGGGCGGGTGCTGATCCTGCTGGGGGCCATCTCGTCGGCCGCACTGGCGGTGACGTGGTCGATCGGTGCGCTCGCTGGAGTGATCGTCGGCGTCGGCGCCGCGGCCATCACCCACCTCATCCTCGGGTCCCCCCAGGGTCTGCTCACCGCGGACCAGATCGAGATCGGGCTCGGCGACCTGGGCGTCGAGACCGCGAGCGCCACCAGCGTCGCCGACGAGACGGCGGGCGAGGCACTCTGGCGCGTCACCCGCCCGGGCGACACCGACCTGCTCGTCAAGGTCTTCGGTCGTGACGCCTGGGACAGCCAGGCCATCGGCTCGCTGTGGACGACCCTGACCCGTCGCGGGGAGATCCCGCACCTCACGCGGGGTCGCCAGTTCCGCGTGGAGCACGAAGCCCTCGCCACCGTCCTCGCAGAGCGGGCTGGAGTCGCGGTGCTGCCGCTGGTGGCGGTCGGCCGATCGGATCAGGGCGACGCCCTGATCGCCACCGTCGCCCCGCGCACCGTGTTCGCGGACCTCACAGCGGACACCGCCGACGACGCCGTGCTGGACGGCGCGTGGCAGGCCCTCACCTCCCTGCACGCCGCAGGCATCGCGCACGGGCGCATCGACGGCCGGCACGTCGTGGTCCGTGACGACGGAGTGAGTGCGCTGGCCGACCTGGCCGATGCGGAGCTGAACGCCGACGAGAGCGACAAGCAGGTCGACTCCGCCCGGCTCCTCGTCACCACGGCGCTCGTCGTCGGAACCGATCGGGCCCTCGCGGCTGCCCTGCGCGGGATCGGGAAGGACGGGCTGATCAACGTCATGCCGTACCTGCAGCCCGCGGCTCTCGGACGGCGGACGCGTCAGGAGGTCAAGGACGCGGAGTGGTCGGTGACCGACATCGTGAAGACGGCCGCGACGACTCTGGGCATCGAGGCGCCGCCGTTGCAGCGCATCAATCGCGTCACGCTGAAGTCCGTGGCGATCGTCGCGGTGATCGCCATCATCGCCTACACGCTGATGAGCATGCTGTCGGGCGTCGACCCGCAGAGCATCGTCGAGGCCCTCTCCACCGCCAACGTCGCGATCCTGATCGTGGCCCTGCTGCTGTCCCCGACCATCCAGGTGATGTTCGCGTTCTCCACGCTGGGCGCCACGCTCCGGAAGCTGGTGTACCTGCCGGTCCTGATGCTGCAGTACGCGATCCAGTTCATCGCGCTGTGCCTGCCCGCGACCGCGGCTCGGCTGGCCCTGGAGGTGCGCTTCTTCGAGCGCTTCGGCGTGCCCGCCGCCTCCGCCATCGGGATCGGGATGATCGACAGCTTCAGCGGCTTCACCGTCCAAGTGGCTCTGATCATCCTGATCCTCGTGAGCGGTCTGCCCGGGTTCACGTCCCCGGTCCTCAGCTCATCGTCCAGCTCCTCGAGCACCTCGACGGACTCGAGCCCGTCGCTCATCATGATCGTCCTGGCCCTGGCGGTGATCGCGCTCGTCGTGACACTCGTCGTCCCGAAGCTGCGGCATCGCCTGCTCGGTAACATCCCGAAGGTCAAGACAGCAGTGGCCGAGCAGCGCAAGAACGCCGGAGACGCGCTCCTGGTGCTGCGCCGCCCGCGCAAGATCGCCACGATGCTCGCGGGCAACCTCGGGGCGCAGGTGATCCAGGCGATCGTCCTGGGCATCTGCCTGGCCGCCTTCGGCGAGTCGGCCGCGCTCTCGCAGCTCATCCTCATCAACACCGCGGTCAGCCTCTTCGCCGGTCTCATGCCGGTGCCTGGCGGCATGGGCGTCGCGGAGGCCGGCTACACGGCGGGGCTCCAGGCGGTCGGGATCCCCGCACCCATTGCCGTGTCGACGGCCATCGCGTTCCGGCTGGTCACGTTCTACCTGCCGCCGCTGTGGGGATCGATCGCCATGCGCTGGCTGCGCCGGCATGAGTACGTCTAGATCGTCGACCACCGACGTCTCGTCACTACGCTGGCGGTGATCCTGCCCCCAGCCGCGGAGTGAGCGCCCATGACCGTGAACGTGCCGGACCGCGCCCGCGTCGTCATCATCGGCGGCGGGGTGATCGGCACCTCCATCGCCTACCACCTCGGGCACCTGGGCTGGACGGACGTCGTGCTGCTGGAGCGCGACCGGCTCACGTCGGGCACGACGTGGCACGCCGCCGGCCTCATGACCTGCTTCGGATCCATGTCCGAGACGTCGATGACGATGCGGCAGTACACCCGCGAGCTCTACCGCCGCCTGGAGGCGGAGACGGGTCAGTCGACCGGCTTCAAGCCCGTGGGGTTCATCGAGGCGGCGGCGGACGCGGGCCGGCTGGAGGAGTTCCGTCGGGTGGCGGCCTTCAACCGGCACGTCGGCCTCGACGTCCACGAGATCGGGCCCGCGCAGATCGAGGAGCTGTTCCCGTTCGCCGACACGTCCGACCTGCTGGCCGGCTTCTATGTCCCGCAGGACGGCCGCGTGAACCCCGTCGACGCGACGATGGCGCTGGCGAAGGGCGCGCGCATGACGGGTGTCCGGATCATCGAGGGCGTGACCGTGAGTCACGTGCTGACCCAGGGCTCGCGCGTCGCAGGAGTCGCCACGTCGGAGGGCGACATCGAGTGCGAGTACGTCGTCAACTGCGCGGGGATGTGGGCACGGGAGCTGGGGGAGCGCAACGGCGTGGTGATCCCGCTGCAGGCGGCCGAGCACTACTACCTCATCACGGAGCCGATCGACGGCGTCGACCCGTCGTGGCCAGTGTTCGAGGACCCGTCCCGTCACGGCTACTACCGCGAGGAGGGCGGCGGCCTGATGATCGGGCTGTTCGAGCCGGTCTGCGCCCCCTGGAGCGTCGACGGCATCCCGGCGGACTTCTCGTTCGGGGAGATCCCGCCCGACTGGGATCGCATGGGCCCGTACCTCGAGAGCGCGATGCGCCGCGTGCCGATCACCCTGGACGCTGGCATCCGGACCTTCTTCTGCGGGCCGGAGTCGTTCACCCCGGACCTCGCGCCCATCGTGGGCGAGGCACCCGGCCTCGACAACTACTTCGTGGCCGCCGGGATGAACTCGGTGGGCATCCTCACCGGTGGCGGCATGGGTCGCATCGTCGCCCAGTGGATCGTGGACGGGCGGCCCGACGTCGATGTCACCGGCTTCGACATCGACCGCATGCAGGACTACCAGCTCAACCCGCGGTACCGCGCCGAGCGCACGGTCGAGACGCTCGGGATGGTGTACCAGACGCACTTCCCCGGGCGGTCGATGCAGACCGCGCGTGGCGTCAAGCGCTCGCCGATCCACGACCGGCTCGCCGCGCAGGGCGCCTACTTCCGGGACGTGAGTGGCTGGGAGGGGGCCGACTGGTACGCCCCCGAGGGGGTCGAGCCGGTCGTCGACGAGCTCACCTGGGGGCGGCAGAACTGGTTCCCGTACTGGGAGGCGGAGCACCGTGCCGTCCGCGAGGGCGTGGGACTGATGGACATGTCCTTCATGTCCACCTTCCTCGTCCAGGGCCGCGACGCCGGGCGGGTGCTGGACCGCGTCTCGGCCAACGCCGTCGACGGCGAGCCGGGGGTCATCACCTACACCCAGTGGCTCAACGACGCCGGCACGCTGGAGGCGGACCTCACCGTCACGAAGCTCGACGACGACCGGTTCCTGGTCGTGGCATCGGACACCGCGCACGGCCACGTGCAGGCGTGGCTGCGTCGGCACACCGGTGACGACCACGCCATCACCACGGACGTCACGTCCGCGCTGGCGCAGCTCAACGTGCAGGGGCCGCGATCACGCGCCCTGCTGCAGTCCCTGACCAGCGTGGACCTGTCCAACGAGGCGTTCCCGTTCCGGACGGCGCGCTACATCGACCTCGGCTTCGCGCGCGCCCTCTGCGTGCGCATCACCTACCTCGGCGAGCTCGGGTACGAGCTGTACCTCCCGGCCGAGCAGGCGATGCTGGCCTACGAGCAACTCGTCGACGCCGGGTCGGACCACGGCCTGGTGCACACCGGTCTGAAGGCCCTGTCGAGCCTGCGCATGGAGAAGGGCTACCGCGACTTCGGCCACGACATCGACAACACCGACTCGGTCCTCGAAGCCGGGCTCGGGTTCGCGGTCGCGCTCGACAAGCCGGGTGGATTCATCGGACGCGACGCCGTGGTCGCGAAGAAGGCGGCCGGTCCGCTCACGCGCCGGCTGGTCCAGGTGCGCCTGCTCGATCCGGAGCCGCTCCTGCACCATGCGGAGGTGGTCCTGCGCGACGGGGTCCCGGTTGGGTACGTGCGTGCGGCCAGCTACGGGCACACTCTCGGAGGCGCGGTCGGCCTGGCGATGCTCGATGCGGGCGAGCCGCTCTCGGCGGACTGGCTCGCGGCGGGGGACTGGGAGGTCGACGTGGCGGACGTGCGCTACCCGGCGACGACGTCGCTGCGGCCCATGTACGACCCGGAGAACTCCCGCATCCGCGCCTAGCTCCCGCGCTTCGTTGAGTGGGCAGTCGTGGCCCCTCGAGCGGTGGCCAACGGGGCCACGACCGCCCACTCAACAAGAGGGGGCGGGGCGTTGCTACGCGCCGGGCGGCCCGCTGATCATCGCGAACCGGGACGACCGCGACCGAACATCCAGCGCCGTGGGGTCCAGGTCCGCGAGGTCGATGCTCGGAGACCCCCACTCGGCCAGCTGCCGCTCGATCGAGCGACGCGCCTTGTCGAGCTTGCGGGCGACCATCCGCCGGGTGGCCCACTCCTGCTCGCGCTCGCGAAGCGCCACCTCGACGGCCTCGGCCTGCTCCGGGGAGGACTCGAGGCCGAAGGCCGCCTCGAGTCCGGCGCGGATGTCGATGCGGTAGTCGTGCCCCCGGCGGACGAAGGTGCCCGGCTTGGACTGCATCCCGTTCAGCAGGTCGATCGTCGCGATGACGAAGGTCGTGATCGGGCGGAACTTCGTCTCGCGGGGCACCAGCGGCGGCCGCGTGGCGGGGGCCCCCATCCACCACGGCGGCTGCAGGACCATGCGGAACCCGTACTTGTTCACCGGGTCGTCGTGGTGCACGACCATGAGCTGGCGCATCTGCCCGGCCGGCAGGGGCTCGGCCTCGTCGGGCTCGCTCACGAGCGTCAGCCGCCCCTGCGGATCGACCTCGCGCGGGGCCTCGCGCCACGCGTTCCACATGCGGGTGCGGAAGGGCACGCCGAGGTGCATGCCGCCCGCCACCCCGAGCGCATCGAACACGGGCACGTGCGGTCGGCCATCCGCCGTGACGGCGACGTCGAGGGCCACGTTGGCGCCGAGGCTCTCGCCCACCAGCACCACGCGGGGGCGGCGGTCTGCGGGCATGCCGTCCAGGCGGTCGCGGATGCCCTGGAGCACCAGTCGGGTGAGGTCCTCCGCCTCTCCCGTGCGGGTGAGCGCGAGGGCCGACGGCACGAGGGCGTACTGGGGGACGACGATGGCGCAGTCGCCGCGGGTGAGGTACTCCAGAGCCTCGGCGACCGAGTAGTTGAAGTAGCCGACGCCGGTGGGCGAGCCGACGCAGATGAGCCCCCGGTCGAAGGCGCCGCAGTCCTCCATGTCCTGCAGGGTCAGGCGGGCTCGCTCCACGATGTCCGTCGCCGACTCGTACCCGCCGACGACGCGAACGGGGTCGATCGCGGGCTCGCCCATCACCGCGGTGATGTCGGCTGGCGCAAGCGCCATCAGGACGAAGCGTCGTCCCTCCTTCCCCAGGGAGTCGAACGGCATCGCGCTGGCCGGGCCGGCTGAGACGTGGGGCGATGTGGGCGGGTCCGGGTAGGCGGGCTCGACGATGTCGTCGCGTCGCTGGATCCGGTTCGTGACGGCGTTGAGGGTCGCGAGCCCGCCGCCGGCGAGGCTGCCGAGGATCAGGCCGTGGGCGACGAGCGCACCGAGGGCTCCCGGCTCGCGGCCGATCACCCGGCCGAGGCCGCGCTCGACAGCGTGCGCGGCGATCTGCTCGCCCGTCGTGGCCGCCGCGAACCCGAGTCCGGACACCGCACCCACCGCCACCGCCTTGAGCGCAGCGGATGCGCCGACCCCCGCGACCGCATGGCGCTCGGGCGCGACGATGCCGTACTTGGCGGCGCGACGACTGCGGGTCAGCAGGCTGACCGCCACCACCGCTCCACCGGTGGCCACCGCGGGCAGCAGCGTCGTGTCGAGGCCGGGCTTGAGCCCCAGACGTCGGTGCAGCAGTCCGTCCCAGGCGACGGAGGCACCGCCGGCCAGGGCGGCGAAGGCAGTGATGCGGCCCGCGGTCGCGACGGCGGACGCGGGCAGGGACTCGTCGGCGGACCGGCGCGGCCGCGGCGGACATCGCGAGGCCGCCCACGATGCCCGCACCGGAGATCACCAGGTTGGCCCGCGCGCCAGGCCGCTGGCCGGGAAGGGCGCCGAGCGCCTGCAGCGTGGCCCAGGCAGTGGCGGTGAGCTGGTAGTGGGTCGCGGCGACCACGCCGGTGGCGACGGCCTGCTGCAGCGGAGACCGGGGCAGGAGCCCGCGCGCGAACGTCCCCGACACCGACCAGGACGCTCCGGCGATGCCGGCCTGCACCGGGGCGTCAGTCGCCCACCGGGTCAGCCAGCCAGCCCGCGAGGGCAGTCGCACCATGGACGGGACACTAGCGACTCAGGCGCGGCGCGACCTCGGATGGCCATAGGGTCGTGCCCGTGAGGATCGTCCAGCGCGTGATCGCCCTCGCGGGCCTGGCGGTGGTGGCGTGGATCGGCGTCACGTCGTGGGGTGCGATCGTGCACGGCCATCCGCTGTACGCGGTGCTGCTCCTGCTGACCGTTGCCGGGTGCGTGTGGGCCGGCTGGCGAAGCTTCCTCGATCGCCCCGCCCGGCACGGCTGGAGCCTTGTGCTGTGGATCGTCCTGGTGATCCTCGGCATCGGGTGGATCGCCCTCATGGCGTGGTTGCGACCGTTCCCCGCGGTCGAGCCGGCGCTGACGGCCATGCAGTCGACCGGGACGGTCGAGGTGGTCGAGACCCCCACGTCCATCACGTTGCTGCCCGGCCTGGACATGAGCTCGACGGGCGTGTTCTTCCAGCCCGGTGCCCGAGTCGATGCCCGGGCCTACGCCGCTATCCTGCGGCCGCTGGCCGACGCGGGCCACCCGGTCGTCATCGCCAAGCAGCCGCTGGGGATCGGCTTCCTCGCCACGGGGGCCTTCGAGGCCGCGCGCGACGCGAACCCGGATGTCACGTCCTGGATCGTCGGCGGCCACTCCCTCGGCGGGACGGTGGCCAGCATGGACGCGGAGGAGCACGGCCAGGACGCCGCGGCCCCCGTCGACGGCCTGCTCCTGTTCGCTTCCTACCCGGCGTCGGACATGAGCACGTCGCTCGCTGTGCCGGTGCTGTCGATCTCTGGCAGCGAGGACGGCCTGGCGACGCCGCGGGACATCGACCTGTCGCGTGCCGACCTTCCGCCGTCGGCGCAGTTCACGCAGATCGTCGGGGCCGTGCACGCGTTCTTCGGCGACTACGGCGCGCAGCCCGGCGACGGCACCGCGACGATCGACCAGGACACGGCTCGCTCGCAGATCGCCAAGGCCAGCCTGGACTTCGTCGACGCCAACCGGCAGGGCTGAGCGCGGCGGTCAGTTCTGCGGGTTGTCGATCGTGTAGGTGGCGGTCTCGGTCGCGGCCGGCCCGCCCTGCGGGAAGGTCAGCGTCATCCGCGTGAACGCGGTGACGCCCGGTCCGGATGCGACACGCCCCAGCGTGATGCGGGCCCGGTACTTCTGGACGATGCCCGACGCGCAGTCCTCGGGCAGGCAGGTGTTCCATGCCAGGGTGCCGCGCCCGGTGGCACGGTTGGGCGTCCACGTGGACCAGGTGATCTTGACGACGGACACGCCGGCGTCGGCGCAGGTGATGACGATCTGCTTCGGCTTGACGACGCTCGTGCCGACGCAGGTGATGACGACGGTGTCCCCCTCGGCGGCGGCCGTGGGTCCGGTGGCGACCAGGGCAGCCGAGGTGACGAGGGCCGCGGAGGAGAGCAGGGCGACGGTGCGGCTGACGGTCATGGTGGTCCTTTGGTCAGGGGAACGGCGTCATCGGCGAATCTACCCCTCGACCCGGCGCGCCGAGGCGCACGGAGGGCGCTAGCCTGCGCGCATGAAGGTGGCGGCCATCGGCAACGTCATCCGCACGTACCGCAAGGCGTCCGGCATCAGCCAGAAGGACCTCGCCGCGCTGGTGGGCATCTCGCGGGCGACGCTCAACTACCTCGAGAGCGGCCGTGACATCGAGGTGGGCGCCAGCAAGCTGCTCGCCCTCCTCGACCTGCTCGGCATCCCGTTCTCGGTGCCCGGGGGCATCGATCGCGAGCATGACGACGAGGTGCTCGAGCGCGCCGCGCGCGCCGCCGCGGGCAAGGGCCGGCTGCCGCGAAAGCAGGTCGTCGAGGGCTTCGCGACCGGGCGCGTGCCGGCGGGCGCCGAGGGGCCGATGGCGGCGCTGCTGGAGGGGACTCCTGAACCCGAGGTGATGGCCATCGTGCGGGCCGTGTCGGCGGGATCCGGGCAGTCACCGAAGGCGGTATGGCGCAACGGCCGCAGCCTGGCCAAGGCCGTCGGGTGCGACCGACCGGTGTGGCGCGACGGCGGGTCCTGAGCGACATACTTGACTTCGCAGCGATTGCAGTGTCAAGCCTATTGGACATTTCTGGATGGGTCGCCTACCCTTGACCCATGTTGAAGTCCATGACGAACGTGGTCCACGGCCTCGAGCGGTTCCTCGGCCTCATGCCGGAGCCCCTCGTCCTGCGCGCCCTCGAGGGCCCCAGGATCGGCGTCCCGCACGAGGTAGTCCACTCCGCACGACCCCACCGGGGCCGTGCCCGACAGTCGCCGCGCAGAGCCGGCCAGCCCTCGGGCTGGCCGGCTCTCGCGTGTCCGGCGGGGTCAGTCCGGGATGCCGACCAGGGCCGTCTCCACGAGCTCCGCGACCGCGGCGAACCCGAGCCGCTCGTAGATCCGGTTGCTCCCGGGGTTGGCCGCGTCGGCGAAGAGCATGAGCACCGCGCCGCCCGGGAGCAGGGCCTCCACGACCGACGCCGTCGCGGCCGTGCCGTAGCCACGTCCCCGCGCCGGCTCGGGAGTGAAGACCGGACCGATGCGCACGACGGTTCCGGTCGGGGTCGGGACCGGTGGCGCGTGCCCGGCCATGGCCACGGGGCCCTCATCGGTGCACCACAGGTGCAGGGCACGGTCGGACAGTTTGGCGGCCACCGAGGCCTCCAGGTCGTGCAGGGGCAGTCCGACCTCGGCGCCGAAGCGGACGTGCCAGTCGAGGACGAGGTCGAGGTCGGTCGACCCGGCGTGGCGCCACCAGCCCGGGACCGGCGCGGGAGCCGCATACGAGCCCAGGACCCGGACGACGTCGACCATGATCACCTCCGCACGTCGCGAAGACCCGAGCCCTGACAGGACGGCCTCGACCACGTCCCGCGGGCCGTTGACACCGGGGAGGTCCGGGTCCGCCACCGCCAGGTGGCGGCCCAGAGCCAGGGCTGCGTCCGGGCTCATCGGCGACACAGTCAGATGCCAGGGCGCCGTCCGCATGGCGATCCCGGCGATGCGGTCATCGGCGCCGTGCACCGTCAGCCATCGCTCCGAGGCGTACCGGCGACCGGCCACGACTCCCTCCGCCACCGAGCCGATCAGGTTCGTCAGCACCGGCTCGGCCGCGCGCGCCTCGCGCGTGATGGACAGGAACGCTGCGGCGGTCGGGTGCTCGACGACAGTGAGGCCCAGGTGCTCAGGTATCACGCGACGCCTCCGCCCGATCGAGGCGGTACACGACGCAGTCGTCGGTGCCGAACCGTCGAGGCCCGACCTGGGCGAACCCGAGACGCTCGTAGAAGCGACGTGCGCGGGTGTTCGACGCCAGGGGGTCGATCAGCACGGCCTCGACCTGGGGCTCCTCGAAGCACCGGGCGAGGGCCAGTCGCATCATGGCGGTCCCGAGCCCGCGACCGAGGTCAGTTGTCTCGCCGATCCAGATGTCGATGGCGCGCAGTCCGGGGCCGCAGTCGCCCCAGTAGTGGGTCTCCTCGAGCTCGGGATCGATGATCTGGACGATGCCGACCGGTCGTCCGGACTCCTCGGCGACGAGGTGCGCAGCCCAGGGTCGCGCGGGCACCAGCTCGTGCTGCCAGTCCGCACAGTCGTCGTCACCGGTCGCGGCGATGACGTGCGGCTGCCGATCCCAGTGCTCGAGCAGGGGGATGTCGGCCAGGGTGGCGGGGCGCAGCGAGACGACGGCCATCGGGACACGGTAGGCGTCCGACGGGCGATCGGCTAGCGTCGCGATGGCGGTAGCGCGGTCGCCGCCACGACGAGGTGAGGCAGCGATGATGCGACGACTGATCCCGCTCCTGGCGGCCGTGCTGCTGGTGCCGGCCCTCGCGGCGTGCTCGGGCTCGTCCTCCGGCGGCGCTGCCGTCGAGGAGGGTGCCGGCCCGGTGGGCGGGGCGGGCTTCGTCGGACCGGAGTGGCGCCTTGTCGCCGCCGCGGTGGACTCGTCGGACCTGTCCGGGTTCGACATCACCGTCACGTTCACGGACACCGACGTCAGCGGGCACTCGGGCGTCAACCGATACGCGGGGCCGTTCACGTCCGGCCCGGACGGAGCCATGGACATCGGGCCGCTGGCCGGCACCGCGATGGCCGGACCGGAGGACGCGATGCGCGCGGAGCAGGCCTACCTCGCGGTGCTCGACACCGTGACCGGGTACACGGTGACCGGCGCCCGGCTCGAGCTCTATGCCGACCAGCAGGAGGTCCTCGTCTACTCGCGGTAGCCGCTCCTATGCTCGGGCCATGACGTGGCTGCCGCGAAGGCCCGACGTCGACGAGGCCCCCGCCGTCGCGGCCCTCGCGCGCGCGAGTCGGCAGTCGGCGATGCCGTGGCTGCCGGACCTCCACAGTCCCGAGGAGGACGTCGCGTTCTACGCCGGGGAGCTGCGCAGCAGCGACGGCTGGGTGGTGGACGCCGACGGGCGGATCGCCGGTTTCGGCCTCGTCCGCGATGGCCGGCTCGGGCACCTGTACGTGGCCCCCGACCGGCGGGGACAAGGGATCGGGTCTGCCCTCCTCGACCGCATCCTGCGCGATCACGCGGAGCTCGACCTCTGGGTGTTCGAACGCAACACCGCGGCCCGGGCGTTCTACGGCGCCCGGGGCTTCGTCGAGGTGGAGCGCACGAATGGCGCCGGGAACGAGGAAGGGCTGCCGGATGCGCGGATGCGCTGGACGGGCGGGCTCGTGGTGCGTCGAGCGGAGCCCGCCGACGCCGCCGCCATGGCCGAGGTCCACACCCGCGGGTGGCAGTCGGCCTACCGGGGCCTGATCGCCGATGCGGTCCTCGACGGCATCGATCCCGCGGAGCGCGAGGCCCGATGGACCGTGGCACTCTCGGCGCCCGGGGACGAGGACCTCGTCACGCTCGTGGGCGTCAGCGACGGCCGGGTCGTGGGCCTGGCGGCATTCGGGGCTCCTCGTGACGACGACCTGCGGGCGGCCGGCGGGACCTGGGCGGAGCTGCGGGCCCTGTACGTCGACCCGGGGCACTGGGGGAGGGCCACCGGAGCGGCCCTGTGGCAGGGCGGACTGGCCCACCTGCCCGAATCCGTCACGGCGGTGGCGGCATGGGTCCTGCGGGACAACGCGCCCGCCCGCGCCTTCTACGCGGCCCAGGGACTGCACCCGGACGGGGCGGTCCGCACTCGGGAGTTCGGCGGCCAGCCCGCACCCGAGGTCCGGCTCGCGGCTCGGCTGCCCCGGACGGTAGCCGACTCGTAACCGCGGTGTAACCGAAGAATCAGCGGACACGCTGGTGTCTTTCCGTAACTTTTGCCACACTCGGGCCTAGCCTGACAAGACCACTGCATCAGGCTGCTTCCCCCTCGCGGGCATCCGCGCCCGCCAGTCGCCGAACGGAGCACTTCCCCCATGACCGCAGACGCACGGATCCTCCACGCGAACGGCATGGTGGACCTCGCGCCGGAGATCTACCGTCAGCGCCTCGTCATCGAGGGCCTGGTCTCCGAGCCGATCAGCAGCGACGAGATCGTCGCCTACCTGTCCGAGCTGTCGGTCGTGCTCGACATGGTGACGCTGATCACACCCGTGACGCACCAGTCCGACACCTACGGCTGGGCGGGCTGGATCCACTGGGAGACCTCGGGCGCGCACTTCTACGCCTGGGACCAGCCGCGGCTGTTCTTCAGCGTCGACATCTACACCTGCAAGGCGTTCTCCGCGGAGCGCGCCGTCGACTTCACCAAGCGCTTCTTCCGTGCGTCGGAAGTGTCGTACCGGGAGTTCTGAGGTCCCACAGAACACGTCCCGCACCACCTGTTACTTACAGGTGTGTCATTGGTCAAAGGTCAAATTGACCGAATGTCCCTTGCCGTTGCTGCCATTTTCACTTGTGCTCCCTCGTCATATCTTCCGATTGGCGCCGCTTCACCTCGGCCCACCACTAGGAGGAAATGACATGAACGCTTTGCTGAACCTGCACTTCGATGTGCGTGGTGACCTGCTCGAGGCGGCCCGCCAGTGCGAGGAGGACGTCTTCCTGGAGGCGTTCGGGAACACCCGTACCCAGCTCGATGAAGAGTACGGACCGTACAATGACCAGTCAGTCTTCATCGCCGTTTCGGACGAGAACGGGGACGTCTAGGCGCCGCCCGGCTCATCACTCCCGGGCGCCGCGGGACTCAAGACGATCAACGACATCGGCCGCGAGCCGTGGCTCGTCGACGGTCAGCGGGTCGGCCCGCGCCGCGCGACTCGACCTCGACCGGACGTGGGACATCGCCACGCTCGGCGTGCGTCGCGAGTCTGCGTGGCGGGAACCTGCTGGTCACCGCTGCGATGTACCACGCAATCATGCCGCGTCCCGCGTCAACGAGATCGTCGAGGCGGTCGCCATCCTCGATGACCACGCCAGGCGCGTCCTGAGTGCTCATGGGCTACATCTACCCGGTACCACCCTGCCCGGCACCGAGACCCGGCCCGTACCTCGGATCGCCCGCGAGCACGCCGCTGCTACGCGCACATCGCCGGCTGCGTCGATGCCCAGCGCCGGATCAACCCGGACGCGCTACCGACTGATCACGCTCGGCATCGGCCTCGACGGCATCTCGATCCCGTCCGATCAGGACTTCGTCGTCAAGCCCCGGCTGGTGCCGGCTGGTGCCGAGGTTGCCGCTGAGCAGGGTGCTGTGGTCGCTGCCTGACGCGGACGTGCCAGCCCGATCAGGAGGCGGAGGAGTCCCGCCAGGGATTCGGTTCGCGCAGGGGCCGGTGGCCGAGCATCGACTGCTCGTTCCACTGCCGCACCCACGGTTCCACCTGATCGCTGGGCATCGGTGGCGAGAGGTGATAGCCCTGCAGGAGGTCGGCGCCGAGCGCCACGACCTCCGCCGACACGGCCGCACTCTCGACGCCCTCGGCGACGACGCGCAGGTCGAGAGCATGGGCCATGTCGATGGTCGAGGACACGATGAGCCGGCTGCGGTCGTCCGTGCAGACGGTGGCGACGAAGGATCGGTCCATCTTCAACTCGGTGACCGGCAGGTCGCGCAGGTAGGCGAGGGAGGAGAACCCGGTGCCGTAGTCGTCGATCGACGTCTTCAGCCCCATGCGCCGGACTTCGAGCAGCACCTCGCGAGCACGCTCGGGGTCGGCCAGGAAGGTGTCCTCGGTGACCTCGACGGTCATGAGGTGCGTCGGGATCCCGGCCCGCGCGATGAGGTCGTAGAGCATGGGCAGAAGCTTGCCGCCGAGCAGCTCCGACGGGGCGAGGTTGATCGCCACGTTGAGGTCGAGCCCGGCGCGCTGCCAGCGCTGGGCATCCTGGACGGCCTGGGTCGCCACCACCTCGGACAGCTGCTGCATGAGCCCGGACCTGCGGGCCACCGACAGGAAGGCCATCGGCGGGATCATCCCCCGCTCGGGGTGGTCCCAGCGGACCAGCGCCTCCATGCCGATCACCATCTGCGTGACGGCGTCGACCTTGGGCTGGTACCAGAGGACGAGCTGGCCCTTCTGCAGGGCGCGACGCAGCTCCTCGCCCATGCGCAGCCGCTGCCGGGAGAACTCGTCGCGCTGGGCGTCGTAGAGCTGGGCACCGGCGCGCGTCACCTTGGCCTCGTACATCGCGACGTCGGCGCGGCGAAGGAGGTCGGCCGGCCTTGATGTCGGCCTCCTCGCGGACGGTGATGCCGAGCGACGCGTGCATCGCGAGGTCCATGCCATCGACCTTGGCCGGCGCCAGGAGGGTCTGGCGCATGGACTGCGCCTGCTCGAGCAGGTCGAGCGAGTCGTCGTCGGGACACACGATCGCGAACTCGTCGCCGCCGATGCGCGCGAGCAGGATCTCGGGCGGCAGCGCGTCGCGCATGCGCAGCGCGACGAGCTCGAGCAGGGTGTCGCCGGCGCTGTGCCCGAGGGTGTCGTTGACCTCCTTGAAGCCGTCGAGGTCGAGCAGCATCAGTCCGAGCGGACGCTTCTCCTTGATGCCGTCGTCCAGGGCGCGCAGCACGGCTCGGCGGTTGGGCAGTCCCGTGAGGTCGTCGGTCTGCGCGAGCTGGAAGGCCTCGCCCGCCTGTCGTGACTCCCGCAGGGCCACGGCGAGCCGGCCGCCGGTGGCGAGGAGGGTGATGGCCGCCGGTACCGCGATCGCCCAGCCGAGCAGGCCGGCCGGGACGCAGCAGGAGCAGGGCGATGGCGACCAGGAACGAGGGGACGAGGAAGCCAGCCCGGCAGCCGTCGGGACACGCTGACCATCGGCGGCCGCGGGGTGCAGGCGGAGTCGACGATCAGCAGGAACGCGACTCCCCAGAACACGCGCGAGCAGCGTGGTGAACTCGTAGGTGCCCGCGGAGAGGTTGAGCACGAGGCTGGAGTCGGCGAGGGCGAGCAGCAGGAAGCCGAGGATCAAGGTCGACCGTCGACCGGGACCACGGTCGGGCGGCCAGCGCGGCCTGCCCGAGGACGACGAGGGCGAAGGTCAGGTCGATCAGCGGATACAGGATGGCGACGAGGAGGGGCACACCGCCCTCGGGGAAGGCGTTCACGAACGGGGTGAGCAGCAGGCGCTGGCGAGGGCCGCGCCGGCGCCGCCGACGACGATGGTGGCGTCCAGCCAGGCGGTGGCGGCGCGCCCGCTGCGGTTGCCCACATCGAAGATGAGGTAGGCGGCGATGGCCACGTAGGAGGCGAGGAACAGCCACTCGCCCGGAGCGGGGAACTCGGTCGCCGAGGCCGGAACCGCGGCGTTGAGCACGGTGGAGCCGGCGGCCCACAGCCCGACGCCGACCGCCAGGGCGATCAGGCCCGATCGCCGACCACGCCAGGAGATGGCCGCGATGATGAGGCGGATGATGGCGAGGGTGAAGAACAGCCCGACGGCGGCAACCAGCATCGACTGATCGGGGTCGCTGGTGGCGGGGTTGTACAGGAGCGCCGCCGATCGTCCCGAAGACGACGATGAAGCGCCCCACCCACCCCAGCCACTTCACGACCGTGGGGCCGGAACCAGCAAGGCTCGGGCGTGCATCACTCACGTCGCGGCCCTCCTCCTAGTTCGGTCCCCGCGTTTCTGCAAGGCTACAAGCGGGGGTCCCGTTCGACCGTTAGGCGACGGCGAGCCGCGAGACCTTTCCATCACCCACCCCCGGTCAATCGCCGATATCGGCCCGGACGGCATACAGCTCGGGGAAGAACGTGAGCTCCAGGGCCCGGCGCAGGAACGGGACGCCGCTGGACCCCCCGGTCCCGCTCTTGGAGCCGATGATGCGCTCGACCGTCTTCAGGTGCCGGAAGCGCCACAGCTGGAAGTTGTCCTCGACGTCGACGAGCGCCTCGCAGCCCTCGTACTCCTGCCAGAACTCCAGCGAGCTGCCGTAGATCCGCGTGAACACCGGGACGAGCCCCGGATGGAGGCGCCAGGGCTCGGTGACGTCGCGCTCGAGGATGTCCGGGGGGATGGGGTGACCTCGCCGGTGGAGCAGGCGAAGGAACTCGTCGTAGATCGTGGGCTCCTGGTACAGCCGGGTGAGCAGGCCGTGGATCTGCGGGTCGTGGTCGAAGACCTGGAGCATGTCGGGGTTCTTGTTCCCGAGGATGAACTCGATCGCGCGGTACTGCCACGACTGGAAGCCCGACGAACTCTGCAGGTACGAGCGGAACTGCGCGTACTCGCTGGGCGTGAGCGTCGTCAGGACGCCCCACTGCTCGATCAGCGTGTGCTGGATGTGCTTGACGCGGGCCAGGCCCTTCAGGGCCGGCGACAGCGCATCGGCGGCGAGCAGGTCCCGGACCGCCCTCAGCTCATGGAGCATCAGCTTGAGCCAGAGCTCGGAGGTCTGGTGCTGGATGATGAACAGCAGTTCGTCGTGGCGGGGCGGATCGCTCAGGGGCTGCTGGGCGGACAGCACGAGGTCGAGTCGGAGGTAGTCGCCGTAGGACATCGCCTGGCGGAAGTCGCGGCGGACGCCATCCTCGAGGGATCTGGTGCTCTGGCCGTCGGTCACGTGGACTCCGATCTGATGCGTGGCAGGCTACTGGGCGGGTGAGGCCGCGGCCGCGTTCTTGATCACCGTCGCGCCGCTGACCAGCCCGCGTCGCCAGGGCGGCACGCCCTCGATCTCGATCTCCAGGCTGAAGCTGAGGAAGGTTCGGATCAGCACGATGAGGCCGAGGACGACGACGTTGGTCAACGTCGGCTCGACCGCCACGGTGCGGATGAGGTCGCCGGCGACGAGGATCTCCAGGCCCAGGAGGATGACGCCGCCGAAGGTCTGGCGCAGCATCCGGTAGGCCTCCTTGCCGTCGCGCTCCCGCAGGTAGGAGCGCAGGCTCAGGACGAAGGCGAGCACCAGCCCGAGGAGGAGGACGACGGCGGCCGCGACCTCGAAGGCCTGCGCGATGAGCAGCATGGTGTGCGTGTAGGTCGACTCCTCCATGCCGCGCCCGCCCTCCCCAGTGCTGCCGTACCAGCATTGTGGGCCTCCGCCGACATGGTCGGGCCGATTTGACGCGATACCGCGCCGGAGGCATCGTGGAAGGAGGACGTCAGAGGGCGCGCGTGCGCGCCTCGCCAGGGAGGTGACGCGTGAGCAGGGACTCGCTCGTGCGTCAGTGGCGGCGCCTGCCCCACCCCGTGCGATGGGCGGGCGTGGCCCTCGTCGGCGGAGCGCTGATCGTGGTCGGGGTGGTCCTGCTCGTGCTGCCAGGCCCGGGGCTCGTGCTCATCGCGCTCGGCGTGGCCGTTCTTGCCAGCGAGTTCGCCTGGGCGGAGTCGACGCTCAACCGGATGAAGAGTGCTGGCTCGGCAGCCGTCGACGCCGCGCGGCGCCGCCTGCCGCGCCGATCAGGTGGTGACGGCGGGAGCTGACGCCTGCCGGGACGCGATGCGCTGCCCGATCAGCACGGCCGCGAGGTACAGCAGTGCCGCAACGACGAGCAGCCACTGGTAGCCGAGCACCAGCGACAGGTACTCCAGGCAGCCGCCGACCATGGCGCCGAACAGGTTGGCGGCGAACGCCGCGGTCGGGTTGGCGGCGTCCTTGAAGCGCGACGTGAACAGCAGGTTCGCGAAGAAGATGGGCGCGAACGCGAGCACGATCGCGGCCAGCAGGCGCAGCGGCACCGGCAGTGCCAGCAGCGAGGCGTTCGGGATGAGGAAGGCCACGCCCAGGGACACGAACACGCCCGTGATGATGAGCGGCCGCGGGATGACGCGACGCGAGCGCTGAGTGACCTCGATGGCGGCCAGCACCGCGAGGAGAACGCCCGTGAAGACGAGGGCGTTCACCAGCCACGTCGTGCCGAAGAGCAGGGCGAACGTGGTGATCGACCGGGTCTCGAGCAGCAGGAAGGCGGCGCCCATGAAGAACAGGTCGGCGTAGCCGCGCATCGTCTTGAACGGACCGCCGAACACCCGGATGCCGATCAGCGAGACGCCGAGGATCAGCAGGATGACCACGAGGTAGAGCGAGGGGACCTTGCGGTCCTTGAGGTAGAGGAAGGGACGGTCGTCGACTGCCGGCACGGGGATGTCCCCGCCGGCGGCGGCGACCGACGCACGATCCCAGATCGCTCCCTCGGCGCAGACGACGTTGTCCGCGCTCTTGCCCACCGTGATGGCGGCCAGCGACTGGTAGGCCGTGAACTGGTCGAGGCAGGGCGTCGAGCCGAAGACCTCCTCGACGGTCCCCGCGAGGCGGTTGATGAGCCACGGCTCGCGGTAGTAGTTGTACATCGCGAACACGCCGTCGTCGCGTGAGGTGGTCGCGGGCGGCGGTGATCGACTCCTCGGTGAACAGGTACGACTCCAGCCGCAGCTGGCTGGCGCCTGAGACGAGGGTCAGCGAGTCGGGGAGGGCGAAGAGGATGAGGTCGTACTCGCTGTCGTTGCGCGACAGGAAGGCCCGGCCGTCGTCGATGTGCACCGAGACGCGGGGGTCGGCGTACGGGTCGTTGGGGTTGATCTGGGCGCCGATCTGCTGGATGCGCGGATCGATCTCGACCGCGTCGACGTGCTTGGCGCCCATCTTCAGGGCCAGCGCGATGTCCGAGCCGGTGCCGGCGCCGACGACGAGCACGTTGTTCAGGGGGTTGTCGACGGCGCGCTCGTAGGGCCGGCCGTAGACCGGCTCGACCTTGAGCCGCTCGTCGATGTCGAGCACGTTCTGGTGCGGGATGCCGTTGACCTGGATGGTCGTGAACTCCTGGGGCGTCCCGGAGTTGTACTCCTCGGTGTGCACCTTGTAGTACGGCGACCACGAGACGCCGGCGCTGAGCGACTCGAACACCAGGACGCCGATCACGATGACCATGGCGATCCGGGAGATCCACGGAAGGGCGAAGCCGTACAGCGCCCAGAGCAGGACGAGGGTCACGACGGGCCACACCCACGACGGGGCCCGCAGGAACGAGATCAGCGTGAAGGCCAGGGTTCCCAGGATCGAGCCGATGATGTCCCAGCGGTAGGCGTTCAGGGCGGTGAACTCGCGGAACGCGCGCCCGGTGATCTCGCCCAGGCCGGTCATCGTCACGGCGATGACGATGAAGACCAGCGGCAGCGAGACCCACGTCGGAAGTCCGGTGGGCCGGACCTCCGTGAAGAAGATGAGGTCGCTGGAGGAGCCCTCGATCTTCGCGGGGAACAGCATGATGAAGGCCACGAGGACCAGCAGGCCGATCGGCACGAAGGGCCCGAGGTCACGGGGCCTGCGCGAGCGCAGGAAGCCGAGCCCGATGCCCAGGAACGACGCCAGCAGGATCAGGTTGGAGAAGTAGGACAGGTGGACCAGGTTCGCCCCGGCCCAGCGGATGAGGGCCAGCTGGACGAAGAGCATGAGGGCACTGGCGGCCATGAGGCGCCAGCGGCCCGTCAGGACGCGGCCTCGGGGCGCGGTGGGGGCGGTCGTGGTCACCGCGGCACCCTAGCAAGGGTGGGCGGTACCGCCTGCGGGCCGTGACCTATCGGACGCGGACGGTCGTGCTGCCCGCGTTGTACCCGCCCTTGCGCGCCGTGGCCTTCGCGCCGCCGCGGGAGCCCGGCGCCGAGAGGGTGACCTTGCCCGCGCCGTTCGTGGTGCCGGACCGGCTCCCGAACCGCACGGTCGCCCCGGCGACCGGATCACCGGCATCGGAGACCGTGAACGTGACCCCGGAGCCCGGGCGAGCGGAGCCGGGGGCGCCCTTGACGGTCAGCGTGCGCAGGATCTGGGTGTGCCACACGTTGATCGCGGACCGCGTGGTCGCGGTGACGACGACGTCGGCGCCGCCCGCGCTGCCCGAGATGGCCGTCTTCCACATCGTGCTCGTGCCGCGCGGAGCCCCCCACGCCCCGGCCGAGCCGAGCACGGTGCCGGCCCGGTTGGTGTGCACGGCCCGCATCCGGTTGTCCTGGTTCCACGACACCCAGATGCGACCTGCGGGATCGGCGCCCATGCTGACGTCGCGGACGTTGCCCGAGACCGGCACGTCGAGGGCGGCGCCCGTGTCGACCCGGTAGATGCGGATGAGTCGCACGGTCGGGTAGCCCACCTTGTAGGCGACGTAGACGCCGCCACCGGCCCGGGCGGCCATGGCCACGGTCTGGTCGGGGTCGGAGGAGTCTGCCGCGCCGTCGCGCACGAGCGTCGAGCCCGGAGCCTGCGAGAACGCTCCCGCAGCCGGGAGGATCTGCCCGATCTGGATGCCGTTCTCGGTGGTGGCGCTGCTGTTGCTGTAGAAGGAGGCGTACACGACGCCGGTCGCCTGGTCGCGGGCGGCGGCCGCGTTGTAGGCGCAGCAGCCCCCCAGGAGGTACTGCTGGTCGGAGCCTTCAGGTGCGGGGTTCGTGGGCGACGTGCCGACGTGCCAGCGGATGCCGGTGGTGCTGCTGGCATTGCCGACCCACACGGGAGTGCCGGCGTTGTCGATGGCGTCGCTGCCGTAGGAGGCGTAGGCGGACTGCGTCTCGGACATCGAGCCGGACGAGACGGCCCAGCCCAGCCCGTCGCCCGACGTGGCGTAGTACTGGGCACCGCTGCGACCGGGGTTGAGCCCGCTGAAGGACAGGAACCGCTGGCCGCCGAGGGAGATCAGCGTCGGGTTCTTCGTCAGGGCGTCCCACTCGGCGATGGCGACCGTGGCCGGCGTCGTCACGCGCCCGGACGCGTTGAGGATCGCGGTGAGGTAGCTCTCCTTGCTGGCCGAGATCGACTGGCCCCACAGGACCTGGAGGCTGTCGCCGAACCGCTCCATCGTGGGCTCCGCGATGTTGCCGACCTCGGGATACCGGGACGCGGAGGACGTCTGGGAGACCTGCGTCCAGTCGCCCGGGCTGGCCTGGGCGACTGGTGCTCCGACGGCCACGACGGCCGTGCCGACGACGAGCGCGGTCAGGATGCGGCGGGTGCGAACGAGCATGGGGTCCTCCTGGGGCCTCGGGCTGGGCGCGAGGCTAGCGAAAGCCGGAGGCCGATGCGGCCTCCAACGCCGATCACTGCGGGATGAACCGTGGGTTCGTGAGGAGGACGGGGCACCCGCCGGGCGCGCTGACGTGGATGGCGGACGCCTCCTCGGCACCGACCGTGAACGGCAGGCGGACGGTCGACGGCTCCCCGGCGGCGGTCGACCCGGCGCTGGTCGACACGGCGTCGCTGGGGGAGGACAGCGTGACCTGCGACCCAGCGGCGCACTCCGCCATCGACACCTCCACCTCGACGCTTCCCGTGACCGACTCAGTCCGCGGGTTCACGACGAAGAGCGACCCGTCGGTGCCACGCAGGCGGGCACCGGTGGTCGAGCCGACCGAGGTCGACGGGTCGAAGCCGAATCCGAAGACGACGCGCGCCGGGTCCAGCACGTAGTCGGGGAGGAAGGTCCCGCTGGACGCGCCGTCCAGGGAGAAGGTGACCCAGCGGCCGCCGGTCGACCGCGCGACGGGGTTGCCGAGGATCTCCTGGAGGGCCGGCACGGGTGAGGTGTCCCCGATGAACGCCGTCGCGTCGACCTGGACGGCGCAGAAGCCCGCCGCGGTCGCCTGCTGGACCAGCGTGGGCACGTGCCGAGAGACCGCGTCGTACGGCCACTGGCCCGCATCGCTGCCCCGCACCCCGCCATAGCTCCACCGCGCGTTCTGCGAGAACAGGTACGGCAGCAGCGGGTCGTAGGTGTCCGTGCCGTCGCCCGGGTCGCCCTCGGGGAAGAGATAGGCCGGCAGGGTGAAGACGCCGCAGCCCTCCGGCAGCCGCGCATCGAGCTGGCTGCCGTAGTCGCGCAGGATGTCGGCCTCGGCGTTGGCGGCGGCCCCGTCGATCGGCGCCGGCATGGACAGCAGGTCGACGACGGTGATGCCCACGATGGCGACACTGGCGCCGATCTCGAGGGCGCGATGTCGCCGTGACCGCTCGAGGGCGTAGGCGATCGCCAGGCCCAGGATGAGGTAGGCGATCGCGATGACGACGATGGAGAACCGGCCCCATGAGCGGATCTGGTACGCGAAGAAGAAGGAGAACGCCTGGCCGAAGCCTCCGACCACGAAGAACAGGACGCTGATCATGAACAGCCAGGGCCAGTAGCCGAGGGATGCCACCAGCCCGGTCGCTCGGGCGCGCCCGTTGGCGGCCAGGACCAGCCCGCAGACGAGGAAGGCCAGGGCGACGGCGATCAGGCCCACCGTGGAGTTGCGGGCATCGGCCTCGAGCCGGCTCGCAACGGTCGGGATGAGCTGGAGCCCGGGGATGGGCCAGCCGGAACTCCAGAGGTCGGTCGTGCGCACGAGGGTGAACAGTGCGCCGCCGTAGAACTGCGACTCCTCGGGGACGCGTCCGAACGCGACCGCCTCGCTGTCCAAGGAGGTGAATCGGTACATGAAGGCAGCCCCGAAGGCGACGAACGTCGGCAGCACCGCGAACCACACCGCGGCGATGAGGACGCGTCCACGACGGCCGAGGATGACCTGGAAGGCGAGGGCCACCAGGGCCAGCACGGAGATGAAGACGGCGTAGTAGGTGAAGGCCAACCCGACGTAGACCGCCAGGGCGAGGACGAGCAGCAGGCGCCGGTTCGAGGCCCGCTCGGGGCCGCTGAGGGCCAGCGGCCAGGACAGCACGGCAATCACGAGGATCAGGCCGACGGACACGGCGGAGTAGTTGGCGACCGTGGCGTGGGTGAAGCGCACGAAGTGCCACGGCAGGAGGGAGAACGACACGGCGAGCGCCGCCGCCAGCAGCGGCGGGATCCGCACCACCCGCAGCAGCGCGTACTGGGCGACCGCCACGATCCCGAACGAGAGCACGAGATAGAGGTTGATCGCGACGAGCGGGTCGCCGGCGAGCATGGCCAGCGCCTTGATCTCCGCCACATTGATGAGGTCGGCTGCAGGGAAGTTGGAGAGATCCTGCCCGAAGGGCAGACCGAGGTCGGCATTCGGCGACGGCAGGACGTGGGTGGCCAGCATCCGAGCCGCCGCGTACGCGGTCGTCAGGTCGAAGTGCCCCCACACCCCGGTGAGTGAACCCGGCGCTCCGACCCGCCACGCGGCGAGCAGCGTGGCGACGAGCGCGGCCAGGCCGCCCCACAGCACCTCGCGCCCGACACGCGTGCGGGTCGCCGGCACGTCGGCGGGCGAGACCTGCTCGTCCATGCCGGTCCTCCGGGTCCTGATCGCGCGCACCGTGATCCGGTGCGAACGTACCAAAGGCCTAGTGGAGCAGGTCCGACATCGACACCACCCGGTCGGCCACCAGCGCCGCCTCGCCCGGATCGTGCGTGACGTGCAGGGCGGCCACCTGCTGCTCGCGGAGCATGCTGGCCACGTCGCGCGCGAGTCGCTGCCGGAGCTCCTGGTCCAGGGCGCTGAACGGCTCGTCGAGCAGGAGCACGGCCGGCCGCGGTGCGAGGGCGCGCGCCAGGGCGACGCGCTGGGCCTGCCCGCCGCTGAGCTCGTCCGGCCGGCGGTCCTCGAGCCCGGCCAGGCCCACCCACGACAGCAGTGACCTGGCCTCCGACCGCGCGGCGGAGCGATCCTGCCCGTGACGCCGCAGTCCGTAGGCGACGTTGTCCACGACGCTGAGGTGCGGGAACAGCAGCGGCTCCTGGAAGATCAGGCCGATCCCGCGGCGGTGGACCGGCACCGAGGTGACGTCGGCGCCGTCCACCCGCACCAGGCCGCCGAGCGGGGGCACGACCCCGGCGATCGTGCCCAGCAGCGTGGACTTCCCGCTGCCGCTCGGACCGAGGATGGCGACGATCTCCGCAGGCTGGACGTCGAGATCGATGCCAGCGGTGAACGGCCGGCCGTCATATCCCAGGACGAGGCCGACGGTCTCCAGCCGCGCTGTCATGCGGCCCTCCGCGTGGTCGTGCCGAGACGGTCCACGGCCAGCACCATCACCAGCGTCAGCGCGACGAGGACCACGGCCAGCGCGGCTGCGACCCCGGTGGACTGCTCGCCGGGGCGGCTGAGCAGCCGGACGATCTGCACGGGCACCGTGGGAGCACCGGCCCGGGTGAGGAAGGAGGCGGCGCCGAACTCGCCGAGCGAGACCGCCGCGGACAGCCCGGCGGAGGCCAGCATCACCACCCGCAGGACTGGCCCGTAGGCCGTGGCGAACGCCCGGCTGGGGCGAGCGCCGAGCGAGGCGGCGACCGCCAGCGCCCTGCTGTCGGAGCTCCTGAGGGCGGGGGCGACCACCGCCACCACCAATGGCACCGCGACCAGGGAGTGCGCGATGGGGATGAGCAGACCGGTGGAACGCAGGTCGATCGGAGCGCGGCCGAAGGCCAGCAGGATGCCCAGCCCGAGGGTCGCGGTGGACACGGCCAGCGGGACCATCGCGACGAGTGTCACGACGCGCGCACGGCCGGGCACGAGGACGGCGACCGCGGCCAGCCCGCCCACGACGGCGGCAACGAGCGCGGTGACCAGCGCGAAGCCGATCGATGTGGCCAGCGCCGCCGCGGGCGAGCCGATGCGGGTCGTGCCCGCGTCGACCGTCCCCATCGACAGCCACCAGTCCAGCCGCCAGTCCCCGCCGGCCCGCAGCGAGGTGAGGATCAGCGCGGCGATGGGTGCCAGCACGATGAGAGCCGAGAGCACGGCCGTGCCGACGACGGCAGCACGGGGGACCGCGGCCGCCGGCAGCGGCAGCAGGCGCACCGGCCGCAGGGATCGCGTCGGCGAGCGCCGTCCGGCGAGCGCGCCTGCGCCCAGGACCACCGACACGAGCACCAGCTGCACGACGGCTGTGGCTGCGGCACCGGGGAAGTCCAGCAGGACGGACGTCTGCCGCAGGATCTGGGACTCCAGCGTGCGGGTGGAGGAGTCGCCCAGCAGCAGCACGATCCCGAGGGACGAGAACGAGAAGACGAAGACGACGGCGGCGCTCGAGGCGATAGCCGGTCGCAGGCTCGGCAGGGTGACGTCGGTGAAGGCACGCCAGCGCGTGGCCCCGAGCGTGCGCGCAACGCTTTCGATGTCCGGGTCGTGCTGCGCCCACTGGGCGCCGACGATGCGCGCGACGACGGCGAGGTTCACGTACGCGTGCGCGAGCACGACCAGGGCGAAGCCCTGAGCCAGGCGGTCGCCGACGAGCCCGCGGAAGGCCAGGGCGACGACGACCGTGGGCAGCACGAACGGCACCGTCACCAGGGCCTGCGCGAGGGCCCGGCCGCGGAACCGGTAGCGGCTGACGACGTTGGCGATCGGCAGCCCGACGGCCAGGGCCAGGGCCGTGCTCGCGAGGGCCTGCACGACAGCGAGCGCGAGGATCCGCCACAGGCTGGGGGCGGCGAGCCGGTCGGCGACCGTGCCGAGATCGCTGCCGCCCGCCATCGTGCCGACGAGGACGCCGAGCGGGTACACGAGGAAAGCGCCCAGGAAGGCGGCGGGCGCCACCCAGGCCCAGCGGAGCCAGCGTGGAGGACTCAGCGCCCCATCACCGTGCCCCAGTCGTCCAGCCACGCGCCCACATTCGCGGCGACCTCGGCTGCGGGCAGGCTCAAGGGCTCGGGGACGGTGGCTGCGAAGTCCGTGAAGACCTGCGGCAGGGGCGTGTCGGCTCGCGCGGGGAAGACGAACATGGACAGCGGCACGTCGGCCTGGACGGCCTCGGACAGGAGCCAGTCGACGACGGCGCGCGCGCCGCCGGGGTTGGCCGCTCCGGCGAGGACGCCGGCATACTCCACCTGCCGGTAGCAGCCGTCGGTCATCACGGACGTGGACGGGGCCGTGGGCTTCGGGCTCGGCGGCGTAGACGATCTCGGCCGGCGGGCTCGTCGCGTAGGACACCACGAGCGGACGGTCGCCGTCGCCGCCCCCGCTGAACTGCCCGACGTAGGCGTCGGTCCACGACGACGCGATGGCGACGCCGTTGTCGGCGAGCCCGGACCAGTAGTCGGTCCATCCGTCTCCGTAGCGCGCGATGGTCGCCAGGAGGAACGCCAGGCCCGGGGACGAGGTGCCCGGATCCTCGACCACGAGGAGGTCCCGGTACGCGGGCTCGAGCAGGTCGTCGAGCGTCTCGGGCGCGTCCAGCCCGCGGTCCGCCAGTGCCTGATCGTCGATGTTCACGCAGACGTCGCCGTAGTCGATCGGCGTGACCATGCCGTTCGCGGTGTCCTGCCGCAGTTCCGGCACCACCGCGTCGAGGTCGTCGGCCGTGTACGGCTCGAACACTCCGGCCTCGACGGCGCGGGACACGAGCGTGTTGTCCACCCCGAACATGACGTCGGCCGTCGGGGAGCCGGCGGCGAGGACGGCACCGGCGACCATCGAGCCGGCATCGCCGCCGGTCACGACCTCCACCGTCAGGCCGGTCTGCGCCGTCAGCTCGGACAGGAGTGCCTCGCTGACGACGAACGAGTCGTGGGCCAGCAGTCGCACCGTGCCGGATGGCGCGCCGGACGGCGCTCCGGGACCCGAGGGGACGGACGTCGCGGACGGGCCGCCGATCGGTGCGTCGGCGCCGGTCGACCCGCCGCACGCAGCCACGAGCATGGTCGTGGCGACGCCGAGGACGATGGCGATCGATCGGGTGCGCATGCGTGCCCTCCATTCCCTCCGCTGGCATTACCCAGTTCAGGTTCATGGGTCGGCGGCAGCGACCGCCCTCTCAGCCCGCCGATCTCGCGAGCTCCCCGGATGCGGCCAGCGTAGCCCCTCGTCGGCGCTGCTCCTCCAGGTCCGCCCATCGGAGCCCGGTCTGACAGGCTGTGCCCGTGGAGGACACGGACCGGCAGATCATCGCCTTGCTGAGCACCGACGGACGGATGTCCCTCGCCGACATCGCCCGCGAGACCGGACTGTCGACCTCGACGCTTCACCAGCGCGTGCGCAGGCTGGAGCAGCGGGGGCTCATCACCGGCTACCGGGCTGAGCTGGACTACCGCGCGATCGGACTGCCGCTGACCGCCTTCGTCTCGCTGACGCCCATCGACCCCGCGGCCCCGGACGACGTGCCCGATCAGCTGCTGGGGATCGCCGAGGTCGAGTCGTGCTGGTCGGTGGCCGGCTCGCAGGCCTACGTCCTCAAGGTCCGCGTGGCCGAGCCGGGCGACCTCGAGGTCCTGCTGGGCCGGATCCGCGCTGCTGCCAACGTGTCGACGCGCACCACCATCGTGCTGAGCACAGCATTCGAGAACCGCCCTCCCCAGATCCCGTAGCCCGGCCGCCGCTCCACTCGGCCCCGGTCGGCGCGTGACCCTGCGGCGTAGCCTGTGGGCATGGCCGATGGCACGAACCCAGCATTCGAGTGGTCGCAGGGCTGGACGCCGGTCTCCGACCGGCTCGCCACGTCGCGCCGGCTCAGCCTCGTCCTCGTGTACGTGATCGTGGCGGCGGGCGTGGTGGCGGCGTTCCTCGTCCCCGCGGTTCCCTCGATCGTGGCGCCGCTGTCCGCGGTCGCGGCGGTCGTCGTCTTCGTCTGGCTCTGGTGGCTCATCGGACGCCGCGTGCGCTCGTTCGGCTACGCCGAGCGCGGCGACGACCTGCTCGTCACGAGCGGCATCATGTTCCGCCGCCTGGTGATCGTGCCCTACGGCCGGATGCAGCTGGTCGACGTGACCGCCGGGCCGATCGACCGATGGATGGGCATCACGACAGTCCAGCTGCACACCGCGGCCGCGACCACGGACGCGAGCATCCCGGGCCTGGAGCCCGACGTCGCGGCAGCGCTTCGCGATCGTCTCGCCCAGCGCGGCGAGTCCCGATCGGCCGGACTGTGACGCTGCCGAACCCCACGCCGCCGGATCCGGCGGGCGGTCCGCCGCCCCCGGCGTCGGCGGTCGGAGACGACCTCGGGCTCGGGTTCCGCCTGCCCGGCAGCGGCACGGTCGATCCTTCCGGCCGCCGCCGCGTGCACCCGATCTCGCCGCTCGTGCACGGGGCCAGTGCCCTGCCCGTGGGAATCGGGCTCATCGTCGCCGTGGCGCTCGGCGTCTTCCCAGCGCTGGGAGTGACCTCGCTCATCGGCGTCCTGCTCCTGCTCATCGTGGTCCCGGCGCTCGTGGCGGGCTGGCAGTACCTCGCCTGGACGCGCACCTGGTACTGGTTCGACGACGACGGCGACTTCCGCGTCGACTCGGGCATCCTGACGACGCAGCAGCGCCGGCTGCAGCTCAGCCGGCTGCAGAGCGTCGACGTCGCCCAGCCCCTGGTGGCCCGCTTCTTCTCGATGGCCGAGGTGACGGTCGAGGTCGCAGGCACCCGCGACTCCCGGGTGAAGCTGCAGTTCCTGCCGCTGTCCGAGGCGCGCGCGCTGCGCAGCGAGATCCTGGCGCGTGCGGCGGGGCTGAGCCACGACGCGGGCGAGGCGCCGGAGACTCCGGTCGTCACGGTCGCGCCGCGCGACCTGGCGGTCTCGCTCCTGCTGCGCAGCGGAACAGCGTTCCTGCTCCTGCTGACGCTCGCGATCATCGCCACCACGTTCCTCCGGAGCGGGGTCGGCGGCCTGGTGCTCGCCCTGTTCACCGGCGCACTGCCGATCTTCCTGGTCGTGGGCGAGTTCATGCGCTATTTCAACTTCACCGTCAGCCAGTCACCGGACGGCCTGCGCCTGCGCTTCGGGCTCGCCAAGACCGAGACCCGAACGGTCCCGCCCGGTCGTGTCCAGGCGATCGAGTTCGTCGAACCCCTGCTGTGGCGGCGTCAGGGCTGGGTGCGGCTGCGGGTCAATATCGCGGGGGTCGTCCACACCGACAGCCAGGGCAACAAGACCGAGACGCTCCTGATCCCGGTCGCGACCCACGAAGTCGCGGCCGACCTGGTCGAGCGCGTGCTGCCCGGACTCGACCTGTCCGCGATGCAGTGGATCGAGGCGCCGGCTCGCAGTCGCGGGCGCTCGCCGGTCCAGTGGCGTCGCCTCGCGGTGGCCTGGGACGACGCGGTGCTCGTGACGCGCCGCGGACGCATCACGCGGCGGACCGCGGTGATCCCGCATGCGCGGACCCAGTCGGTGCGGGTGACCCAGGGGCCGTGGGAGCGCCGCTTCGACCTGGCGAGCGTCCACGTGGACTCCACCCCCGGGCCCGTGACGGTGTCGGGCGAGCACCTCGACGCCGCCACCGCCCGGCGGGTCGCGGACGAGCAGGCCGCGAGGGCGGAGCGGGGCCGATCGGCGGATCGCTCAACCCGGTGGGCGGCCGAGGGCGACGCCTAGCAGGACTCACCGACCGGCGGACATCTCCTCCGCGACCGCCGTCGCGAATGCGTCGACGTCGCCGTCGGTGGTGTCCCAGGAGCACATCCAGCGCACCTCTCCGGTGGCCTGGTCCCAGGTGTAGAAGCGGAACCGCTCCTGCAACCGCGTCGTGACGTCGGGCGGGAGGATCGCGAAGACGGCGTTGGCCTGCACGGGCTGGGTGATCACGACCCCGTCGATGCCGCCGACCCGCGAGGCGAGCGCCTGGGCCATGCCATTGGCGTGGGTCGCATTGCGCAGCCAGAGGTCGTCGGTCAGCAGCGCGAGCAGCTGCGCGCTGACGAAGCGCATCTTGCTCGCGAGCTGCATCGAGGACTTGCGCAGGAAGTCGACCCCGGGGGCGGCGTCGGGATCCAGCACGACCACGGCCTCGCCCAGCATGGCGCCGTTCTTCGTGCCCCCGAAGGACACGACGTCGACGCCGACGTCGCTGGTGAACGCACGGAAGTCGGTGCCGAGGGCGGCGGCGGCGTTCGCGATGCGGGCCCCGTCGAGGTGCACCCGCATGCCCAGTGCGTGAGCGTGGTCGGCGATGGCGCGCACCTCGTCGACCGTGTAGAGGGTGCCGAGCTCGGTCGACTGGGTGATCGTCACCACGCCCGGCTGCGCCCGGTGCACGTCCCCGAAGCCCCAGGCCTGGGTGTCGATGCGCTCGGGTGTCAGCTTGCCGTCGGGCGTGGGGATCGTCCAGAGCTTGAGGCCGGCGCCGTGCTCGGGGGCACCGCCCTCGTCGACGTTGACGTGGGCCGAGGTCGCGCAGACGACGGCCTCCCAGCGCTTCGTCATCGCCTGCAGGGCAACGACATTGGCGCCGGTGCCGTTGAAGACGGGGAAGACCTCGGCCTGCTCACCGAAGTGCGCCTTCATGGCCGACGTGAGCTCGGCCGTGGTGTCGTCGTCGCCGTACGCCACCTGGTGGCCGGCGTTGACGCGCGCGATCGCGGCGAGGATCTCGGGGTGGATGCCGGCGTAGTTGTCGCTGGCGAATCCGCGCCACGGGGTCGAGGTCATGGGGCCGAGTATCCCGTAGCCGTGAGGTCGACCCGCGACCCGTTCTCCGTCGGGAGGGTGCAGACAGCGGTGATGGCGGCGCCGAGGTCGCGGACATGCGTGTAGCCGGGCCACTCCTTGTCCGGCTCCGCCGCCACCATCGCGTCGGTGAGCAGCGCCTTGACCGCGACGACGACGCTGGCCGACTCGGTGTCGCGGAGGTAGTGCGCCACTCCGGCCATCCACGCCTCGGCTGCCGACTTGGCGGCGGCGTAGGCGATGTTGCCGGCGGTCGGGTGGGCCGCCGTCGTGGACGTGACCATGACGGCGCGGCCGACCGGACTGCTGCGCAGGTCCTCGCCGAACACCGTGGTCAGGACGGCCAGGGTTCCCACGATGGGCGGGTTGAGTGCGTTCCAGTTGTCGATCGACGCCCGCTCGAGGGTGCGCGTGCCGCGCCATCCGCCGACGAGGTGCACGACCGCGTCCACGCGTCCGAGGTTCGTGACGAGCCGGTCCCGCAGGTCGCTCACGGCGTCGGCGTCGAGCAGGTCCACGCCGTGCGCCTCGGCCTGCCCGCCCGCGGCGGCGACCATGTCGGCCGCTGCATCGGCGGCCTCGGCTCGCGCATCGAGGAGCACGATCCGGTAGCCGTCGGCGGCGAGGGCCGTGGCCGTGGCCGTGCCGCCGGCACCGGCACCCGCGATCACGGCGACCGGCGCGCTCACGCGGTGATCCCGGCGGTCGCGTCGATCGTCGGGGCGAGTGATCGCCGCAGTGCGTCGTAGAACACGTTGAGCGGGAACTCGTCGGGCAGGACGACGTCGACCGCCTCCCGGGGCTCCCCGGAGAGCGGCAGGGCCTGCGCGCCTCGCGCCCAGACCGACGCGGGATGGGGCTCGACGAGGCCGCTCACGAACTCATGCGCGGCGAGCCACTGGGCCACCCGGGAGCGGTCGATCCCGCCGCGGTACAGGGCCTCCACCTCGTCGCACAGGGCCACCATGGAGTCGGTGAGACGCGACCAGTCGAGCGTGAGGGTGTTGTCGGTCCAGCGGAGCACGTCGTCACGGTGCAGCCACGCGAAGATGATCTGGCCGCCGAGGCCGTCGTAGTTGCGGACGCGGTCACCGGTGATGGTGAAACGGAACAGCCGGTCGAACACGATGGCGTGGCGGATGAAGCGGCCGAGGTACATGCCCTGCTCGTCGAGCGTCAGCGTCTCGCGGAAGGTCGCGAGGTCGCAGCGCAACTCCTCGAGGGCGTACATCCAGTAGGGCATGCGCTGCTTGATCATGAACGGGTCGAAAGGAAGGTCCCCGCGGCCGTGCGTCCGGTCGTGGATGAGGTCCCAGAGCACGAAGGTCTCCTGGGCCAGCTGCTGGTCGTTGAGCAGCAGGTCGACGTCCGGCGGCAGTGACAGCCGCAGGGTGTCGGACGCCGCGCGCGCCACGAGCCGGAAGCGGGCCGCCTCCCGGTCGCAGAAGATCCCGCCCCAGGTGAACGTCAGGGTCTCGCTCGTGGCCACGGTCTCCGGGAAGAGGACCGCCGAGTGGGTGTCGTATCCACTGGTGAAGCCGACGAACTCGATGGGGACGAACGCAGGGTTGTCGTACGACGTGGCCTCCTGGGCGGCCAGCCAGTCCGGCCAGAAGGTGCGCGTGACCACGGCTTCCACGTTGCGGTTCGGGTTGCCGTTCTGCGTGTACATCGGGAAGACGGCCAGGTGCTCGATGCCGTCCTCGCGCCGCGCATCCGGGTGGAACAGCCGCAGCGACTCGACGAAGTCGGGGACGCCGAACCCACCGTCCGCCCAGGAGCGCAGGTCGACCACGGTCATGGAGAGGTGGTCGGCCTGGTGCGGGAATCGGGGGGAGAGCGCCTCGATGGCCGCGCAGATGCGCGCGACGAGGTCGGCCGCCACCTCGCGGTCGTGCGCGGCGAGGTCGATGGAGCCGTCCTTCGACTGCAGCGGCCGCAGTGACTCCACGGCGTCGGTCAGCGCGATCCAGGCCGGATCCGCCACCAGGCCGGACGACCGGTCCGCCGCCGCTCCGCTGGCCGCCCGTCCGCCTGCTGCCCACGTCACCAGGTTGAGCCACAGCCGGGCATGGTCGAGGTCGGTGATCGAGTCGTCCCCGAAGATGTCGGAGTCCGCGGTGACGACGACTCGGCCGGCACCGGCAGTCGTGATCATCACGAGCGAGGCGTGCGCGGGATCGGCGGCCGCGCTGGTGCGGGCGGGCGACTCCACGGCGTCAGCCCCGGCCGGTTCGTTCGCGTGGAGGGTGCCGGCGCGGTAGAAGCACGCCTCGGCGACCGTCGCGGTGAGGTCGTGGCGCGGACCCCGGACGAGCTCGGCCAGCACCCAGGTCGGCACGTCCTTGAAGCAGTGCGCCGGGTCCTGCACGGTGGTGCTCTCGATCTCGATCCCGAACCGGGCGGTGAGCTCGGCCAGGTTGTTGCCGTACTTGGCCTGCTCCGTCTCCGCCAGGACCACGAGGCCGCCTCCGGCCCGGACGAACCGCTCGATCGCGTCGAGCTCAGCCGGGGAGAGCATCGGCGAGCCGGCGCCCGTCGTGTGCTCCCACGCATCCTCCGCGGCGTGCGGGATCACGAGGACGTCCGTGCCGGCGAGGACCCCGTCGTCGATCGACCCGGTCGCGTGGACGGACACTGACAGTCCGGCGCGGTCCGCCGCGGCGGCCGCGCTGGCGTACGAGGCGTCCGCTGGGTTCACCGGGTTCATGGCCGCCGCGACCTCGGGTCGCGTGGACCACGCCTGGCGGTGGGACTCGTCGATCAGGATGCGGGCGAGCGGGCGCATGAGGTCTCCGGTGGGACGAGTGAGGACGGGATATCCGTGACGGAGAAGGCTATCAGAACGAATATTCTCCAGAAAGCGGCTTCAATATCCGGCCAATCGTCGGTCAGTCCGCGCGCAGATGGCGCACGGTGAACACCAGGGCGGCCACCACCACGACCACCCCGAGCGCGAACACGGCACTCACGCCATCCCACCCGCTGGCCCCGATGCGGACGACGAGCGCGCCGCCGAGCATGAGCAGGGCGAAGCCCTGGAGGAACAGGGAGAAGCGCAGCTGGCGTCGGGTCGCGTCGTCGAGCACGGCGCCATCCTGCCAAACCAGCGCCCCATCGGGACTAGGGCGCGGGCGGTCCGCTGGTCGAGTTCCAGCACGAGATGACGGCCTGCTCGTGCTCGAACCCCAGCGCGGACAGCCGCGCGGGATCCAGCGCGAAGAGCCGGCCGTCCACCTCGGGCAGTCCCAGCCAGCGGGCGGTGAGGATCCGCAGGACGTGTCCGTGCGCCACGAGCACGCAGTCCTGACCGTCGGCGAGCACCGGACGGCAGCGGTCCAGCACGCGCGCCACGCGCGCGCCGACGTCGGTCAGCTGCTCCCCGGGAGTGGCTCCCGGAGGCACCGGGTGGTCCCACACGACCCAGTCCGCCTCGCCGAGACTCGCGCGGATCTCCGACGTCGTGCGGCCCTCCCAGGCCCCGTAGTCCCACTCGCGCAGGTCGTCGGTGACCTCATCGGGAACGAGCCCGGCGCGTGCCGCGGTGTCGCGGGCGCGGCGCAGCGGACTGCACAGGGTCAGTGCCGGATGGATGCCGGCCAGCTCGGTTCGCACCGCGTCGGCAGCAGCCTCACCGCGCGCGGTGAGCGGGAGGTCGGTGCTGCCGGTGTGGCGGCCCGCGCGGCTCCACTCGGTCTCCCCGTGACGGATGAGCCAGATCCTCGGCGCCATCGCCACAGGGTAGGGCGGCTGCACGCGGATTTCGTGAATGGCGCTGCCCGCCCGTACACTCGTTATGTCGACACGCCGTGCCGACACCTCATCAGGCGCTCACTGCGCTGCTTGCGAGTCTTGCTCGTGGTCGAACGCGGACCGCTCCTTCGAGACGCGCCAGTCGTCACGAATGGAATGCACCTTCATGTCCGCTGTGCCCAGTTTCGCCGATCTCGGCGTGTCCACTGACCTTGCCGCCGCCCTGGCGCGCGGCGGGATCACCTCACCCTTCCCGATCCAGGTCGCCACGCTGCCCGATGCCATCGCCGGCCGCGACATCCTCGGTCGAGGCCAGACCGGGTCCGGCAAGACCCTCGCCTTCGGGCTCGCCCTGCTCACGCGCCTCACGGGGCGGCGTGCCGAGGCGAAGCGTCCGCTCGGCCTCGTGCTCGTCCCCACCCGCGAGCTGGCCATGCAGGTGAGCGACACCCTCAGCCCGCTCGCGCACACCTGCGGCCTCAGCGTCCGGCTGATCGCCGGCGGCATGCCCTACTCCAAGCAGATCCGCAGCCTCGAGCGCGGTGTGACGGTGCTCGTCGCGACGCCGGGGCGCCTCGTCGATCTCGTCAACCGCGGCGACGTGGACCTGTCCGAGGTGACCATCACCGTCCTCGACGAGGCGGACCAGATGGCGGACATGGGCTTCCTGCCGATCGTGCGCGAGATCCTCGACATGACGAAGCCGAACGGGCAGCGGCTGCTGTTCAGCGCGACGCTCGACGGTGACGTCGACTCCCTGGTGCGCCGGTACCTGCGCAACGCCGCGACGCACTCCATCGCACCCGTCCACGCGCAGATCGACACGATGGACCACCACGTGCTCCTCGTGCACCCGGCCGACAAGGACCAGGTCACGGCGCAGATCGCTGCCCGCGACGGTCGCACGATCTTCTTCGTCCGCACGCAGGCCGGCGTGGACCGCCTGGCCGATCACCTGGCTGCCCAGGGCGTGCCGGTCGGCGCACTGCACGGCGGCAAGTCCCAGGCCGTGCGCACGCGCACCCTGGACGCGTTCCGCAAGGGCGACACCCCCGCGCTCGTCGCGACCGATGTGGCGGCCCGCGGCATCCACGTCGACGGCATCAGCCTCGTCGTGCACGTGGACTCGCCCACGGACCCCAAGGACTACCTCCACCGCGCCGGTCGCACCGCTCGCGCCGGCGAGTCCGGCACGGTAGTGACGCTGGCGTCGCCCAAGCAGCAGCGCATGGTGTCGTCGCTGACGAAGCGTGCCGGCGTCGATCCCTACGTCGCGCGCGTGCGCCCCGGCGACCAGGCCCTGTCCGACATCACCGGGGCCCAGCAGCCCTCGGGCGTTCCGTGGGTCGCCCCGGTGTCCAAGGCCACCCGCACGGCCCCGCGTCGTGCCGGCGGCGGACGCCCCGGCGCCGGCGGCCCGTGGCGTCGTGCCGACGGCTCGCGCCGACACCAGAGCCGCTAGTCACCACCCCTCGCGGCCCCGGACACCCCGGGGCTCGCGACGGCTCACGCCTCGAGCTCGGGGTGGTCGTCGTCCTGCGGCACCGAGCCCGGCGACTCCTCCGATCGCCCCCGCCGCCCGCAGCCCGTAGCCGACGGCCGGACCCACCAGCAGGGCGAACAGCACCGTGCCCACGCCGACGGTGCCGCCGAGCAGCCACCCCGCCACCACGACGGTCGCCTCGATCCCGAGGCGCACGGCGCTGATGGGCCACCCCGTGCGCAGGTGCACGCCCGTCATCCAGCCGTCGCGCGGCCCCGGCCCGAGGTTCGTGGTCAGGTACAGGCCGCTCCCGATGCCGATCACGGCGATGCCGCCCAGCACCAGTGCCAGGCGCGGAGCCGTCGTGGTGGGGGAGGGCAGCACGGTCACCATCACCTGGAGGGCCAGCGCGATGACCACGGCGTTGCTGATCGTGCCCAGGCCGGGTCGTTCGCGCAGCGGGATCCACAGCAGCAGGACGACCACGCTGATGACAAAGGTGGCCAGGCCGATCGACATCGGCAGCCGTGTGCTCAGGCCCTGTGCCAGCACGGTCCAGGGGCCGTTGCCCAGCGAGGACGCGACGAGCATGGCCTCGCCGGTCCCGAAGAGCCACAGGCCGACCACGAGGATGGCGAAGGTGCCCGGTCCCGTACGCCAGCGCGAGCTCGACCGCCAGCGGGTGGCGGGGACGGTGTGGGAGGGCAGGACGAGTGCCCAGCGCTGGTGCATGGGCGCATTCTGACCGACGAGGTCAGGCGGACTGAGGGCGGCGCACGCTCGTCTTGAGCCGCTCGACGGCGACCGCCGATCGACGCACGCGCGTCTGGGGCAGGCTCGCCTCGCCGACCCACCGGGCGTACTCGCGACGATGCGAGGGCGCCAGCGACTCGAAGGCCTCCTTCGCCTCCGGATCGGCGCGAAGGCACGAGGCCAGCTCCGGCGGCACGTCGGCGGAGCGGACGGTGTCGTCCTTCTTCACCTGGACGCGGACTTCGTCGCCCACCGCGACGTCGGCGGCGGCGCGGGCGTCGGCGCTGACCACGATGTGGTAGCCGTCCCCGTAGACCTGTGTGGTCGTACGCCAGGTGTGGTCCTTGATGGTGACGCGCACCGGGCACCGGGCCCGACCGAACAGCGCCTTGACGTCGAACGGCAGCGAGATCACCGTCGACGCACCGCGAGCGTCTCGACGCCACAGTGCCCCGTCGAAGTCCACGGCGTCGGTCACCGGGCAAGTGTGGCGGCCAAAGCGGTGCGTTGCAGCCGTTCCCCCCATTACCCTGACGAAATGGTTACGGAATCGTCACCGACCCGGCGCCGCAGGGCAGCGGTGACGGTGCCGCTGACCGTCGCGACCCTCCTGCTCGCGGCCTGCGGTGGCGGGTCCGACGGGGCCGAACCGGCCGCATCGGCCTCGCCCGCGGCCAGCGCCGCGGCCGGCGGCGACGTCCTCCTCGACGCCCAGCGGCTGACCGTCCTCGACCAGCCGCTCGACTACCCCGCGAAGCAGCCAGCCGAGGTGTCGAGCGTCGTCGTGCAGCTTGAGCCTGGGCAGGAGACCGGGTGGCACAAGCACAAGGTGCCGGTCTACGTATACGTCATGGAGGGGACTCTCACGACCGAGTACGACGCGGGCGTCACCAAGGAGTTCGGTGCCGGCGCGGCGTTCCTCGAGGCCGAGGACGTGTGGCTGAACAGCACGAACAAGGGCGAGGACACCGTGCGTCTCCTGACGGTCTACCTCGGCGCCAAGGGCGCCAAGAACCGCGTGGAGCGCGCACCCTGACCCGCCGCGACGGCCGCGGTCTAGGCTCACCCGCGTGCTGAGCGTCGACGACTACCGCCGGGGGATCCTCGCGGGGATCGCCCCCCTAGCCCCGCTCGAACTGCCGCTGTCGTCCGCTCACGGCTGCGTCCTGGCCGTCGATGTCGCCGCGCCGTGGCCGCTGCCCTCGTTCGACAACTCCGCAATGGACGGGTACGCGGTGCTCGCGGCCGATCTCGTAGGCGCCACCGAGCAGGAGCCGGCGACGCTCGCCGTCATCGACGACGTGCCCGCCGGGTACCGGGCCACCGAGGCGGTGCGCCCCGGCACCGCCGTGCGGATCATGACCGGCGCACCGATGCCGGACGGCGCCGACGCCGTGGTCCCGGTCGAGCTCACCGACGGCGGCACTGAGACGGTCACCGTGGCCGGGTCGGTGGCCCCCGGCGCGCACATCCGGCGTGCGGCCGGCGACGTGGTCGCCGGGGAGGTGGTGCTGACCGCGGGGACGCTGATCGGGGCGCGGCAGGTCGCCATCCTGGCGGCCGTCGGCTCCGGGCTGGTGATCGCCCACCCGCGGCCGCGCATCGCGGTGATCTCCACGGGCTCGGAGCTGGTGGAACCCGGGCTGCCGCTGCGCCACGGACTGGTCAGCGACAGCAACAGCTACCTGCTGGTGGCGGCCTGCCGCGAGGCGGGCGCCGACGCCTACCGGGTTGGTCCGATCGTCGACGACGATGCGCTGTTCCTCGCCGCCGTGGAGGACCAGCTGCACCGGTGCGACCTCATCCTCACCAGCGGCGGGGTGAGCATGGGTGCCTACGACACGGTGAAGGCGGTCCTGAGCAGTCTCGGCACGGTCGACTTCGTCAAGGTCGCGATGAACCCGGGCATGCCGCAGGGCCACGGCTTCGTCGGCGAGGAGGAGGTGCCGATCATCACCCTGCCCGGCAACCCCGTGAGCAGCTATGTCTCCTTCGAGAACTTCGTCCGCCCGGCGATCCGTCGGATGCGCGGCCTGACCGACCTGCTTCGCCCCGAGGTCACCGTGACCTGCGCTGCTCCGCTCTCGTCCCCGGCGGGCAAGCGCCAGTTCGCACGCGCCCGGTTCGTGTCGCCGGATGCCGTGGTGCCTGTCGGCACCGGTCAGGGGTCCCACGTCATGGGCGGCCTCGCGAGCGCCGAGGCACTCATCGTCATCGCGGAGGACGTGACCTCGGTGGCGGCCGGCGAGCGCGTCACCGTCATGGACCTGCGCCAGCCCTGACTGCGTCAAGGACACCATGGAGACGCATCGTTAACCTCGCGCCGGTATGGTCCCCAGCATGCCGAAGTCCGAGGGTGCGCCGCATGACCCGCTCGAGCGCTGGCGTCACTTCGAGCAGCGGTACGCCCAGGGCGTGTCCCCGTTCCTGAGCGAGACCGACCCGCGGGCCCTCGACAAGGACGAGATCGTCGGGCTGGTCGCCCTGCGGGCGAAGGCCGATCGCTGGCGCGACCGGTACTTCAAGTCCATCCACGGCGAGCCGAGCTAGACCGCCCGACCGTCGCTCCGCGGGTCGCGCTGTTGGCCCAACGTTCCCGCTCAGGTCACTCGTCGTTGGCTGCCAAGCGGCGGTCGCGTCACCGGAGCCTCCTAGCGTCAGGACGACGACGGGGAGGCGAGGGTGAACGAGGGACTCGTGCGGGTCATGCCGCTGCCGCTGCGCGACGAGGGCCGGGCCGACTCGACCGGCCTGACCGAGCTCGCCCGCTTCCGACTGCGAGTCGTCGCCCCGCTGTCGCGCATGGGGACGCGGCTGTCGGGGGACCGCGCGGCCCGGGTCGACGTCGGACCGGTCCGGGTGCTCGCCCTCGACTCGGCGAACGAGTGGGGCGGGGTCGGCGGATCCCTCGACTCCGACCAGGCCGCCTGGCTGGTCCGCCAGCTCGAGGAGGCGCGGGACCGCTACGTCGTCGTCGCGACGCACGACTCGAGCCTGACGATGACCAGCGATCGGGTCCCGTCCGGCCGCCCACCGCGAGTGCTCGGGGCCGAGCTGGCGGCGATCCTGCTGGCCCACTCGACCGTGGTGGCCTGGGTCTCGGCGACCCTGCACCACCGAGGAGGTCGCCGGCACGGGCAGGCCGACCATGGATTCTGGGAGCTCCCGGGCGCGACCGAGGGCAGGGAGGCTCCGCTGGCCGGCGGGTTGTCGATCAGCCGGCGCGGTGATCGCGAGGCCCTGGTGATGTGCGGGGCGCTGGCCACGACGCACGGCCCGATGTGGGATGTGCGCGACCCGCTGGCCGCCCTCCGGGCCTCGGCCGAGGAGCGCTGCGTGCAGGCCCTCGAGGCGCCGTAGTCGAATCCGTTCACCTGCTGTTCACCTGCTGTTCGCGCCCCGTTCGGATCGGGGCCTCCGGACCGCCACTCACCCCGGCAACGCTGCGCGCAGCGAGCCGGTGGGCCATCATCCGTTCACCTTCAGGACACCTTCGGGTCGCTCCACGGGCTACCGTGGCTCCGACTCGTCTCTAGGAGGCACGACGCTCGTGGATGTCCTGCTCATAAGCGTCATCGCCGTCATCGCGATCGCCCTCATCTTCGACTTCACCAACGGGTTCCACGACGCCGCCAACTCGGTGGCCACGGTGGTGGCCACGCGGGCGCTGCCGGCCAAGTGGGCGCCGGCGTTCTCGGCCGTGTTCAACTTCCTCGCGTACTTCGTCGTCGGAACCGCCGTCGCCAACACGATCGCCAAGACGGTCAAGAGCGAGTACGGCGGTGTCGCGCTCATCTTCGCGGCCCTGTTCGCCGCCGTCGCGTGGAACTACATCACGTGGCGCTTCGGCATGCCGTCGTCGTCCAGCCACGCGATCATCGGCGGTCTGGTGGGCGCCGGCCTGGCCGCGGGCGGCCTCGAGGCGATCGACTGGTCGAGCGTGGAGAAGGCCGCGATCGGCATCATCCTCTCGCCGGCGGTGGCCTTCTCCATCGCCTTCGCCGCCATGTACCTGGTGCTCGGCATCCAGCGACTCTCGCGCTGGCACGACGACCATCCCGGTGTTCAAGGGCCTCCAGCTGGTGTCCGCCGCGCGCGGTCTCCTTCGGCCACGGCGCGAACGACGCCCAGAAGACGATGGGCGTGATCGCCGCCCTGCTGCTGGGCGCCGGCTACACCCAGATCGGCGCCGACGGGAAGACCGTCGAGGTGCCCGAGTGGGCCGCCCTGCAGCGCCTACACGGCGATCGCCCTGGGCACCCTGTGGGGCGGCTGGAAGATCATCGAGACGATGGGCCTGAAGCTCACCACGCTGCACGCCAACTCGGGCCTGGCCGCCAATGTCGGCGCGACCACGGCCATCTTCGGCGCGACGGCCGTCGGCATGCCGATCTCGACCACGCACGCCGCCGCGTCGTCCATCGTGGGCGCCGGCGTCGGCTCGGGCAAGGGCGCCAACTGGAAGGTCGTCGGCGAGATGCTGGTGGCCTGGGTGCTGACCATCCCGGCCGCCGCCACCGTCTCCTTCGCTCATGTTCAAGCTCACGCAGCTGCCCAGTGTCGCCGCCTGGATCGCGGTCGGCATCGTGGTCGTCCTGTTCGGCATCTGGGCCGTCTGCGCCATGCTCCACACGATCCATGCGTCGGACGTCGAGGCCGAGATCCCCGCCGAGGAGGAGCTCGCCGAGCACGTCCCGGGTCGGCCGCACATGGAGGGCCACGGCCCGGTCGAGTAGCCGGAGCGCGTTCACCCGCTGTTCACTCCGGGTAGGCCCGGCGTTGGCAGTGTCGTGATCCGCCGTATACCTGCGGCCACGAGGGTGGGGCCATGTCAGCGCCCCCCACCGAGGAGTTCCGCGACCTGCAGGCGGCCGCGACGTCCCACCGCGGTGACCGCGTCTTCAACCGCCTGGTGACCGCCGCGGCGTTCGTCGCGCTCGTGGTCCTCGCGGGAATCGCCATCTTCCTGGGGCTGCAGACGATCACCGCCTTCCAGTCGCAGGGTCTGTCCTTCATCACCACCACCGCGTGGGACATCAACACCGACCCGCCCACGGCCGGCATCTGGGGGATGCTCTACGGGTCCGTGCTGCTGGCCGTCATCGGGCTCGTCATCGCCGTCCCGGCCTCGATCCTGCTGTCGATCTTCATGGTGTTCATCGCGCCCAAGCGCCTCGCCACGGCACTGACGAACCTCATCGACCTCATGGCCGCGATCCCCTCGGTGATCCTGGGCCTGTGGGCGTTCTACATCCTCAACCCCACCGCCGAGGAGTGGCAGCAGCTGCTCAACCAGTACCTCGGCTGGATCCCGATCTTCGAGAACACCAGCGGCAACTTCCTGGGCACGCCGTTCATCGCCGGCTTCGTGCTGGCGATCATGATGATCCCGATCATCACCTCCGTCACGCGCGAGGTCCTGAACCGGACTCCACCGGACCTGATCAACGCCTCCGAGGCGCTCGGCTGCTCGTTGTGGACCATGCTGCGGTACGTCGCGCTGCCCTACGGCCGCGGCGGGATCGTCGGCGGCATCATGCTGGGCCTGGGCCGGGCGCTGGGCGAGACCATCGCCGTGTTCTTCGTGCTCAAGATCGTGTTCGAGGTGAACTGGTACCACATCATCGAGTCGGGCGGCGGATCCGTGGCGACGCTCATCGTGTCGCGCTTCGGCGAGGTGTCCGGTGAGTTCGAGCTCAGCCTGCTGCTGGCCGCCGGCTTCTTCCTCTTCGTCATGACCCTGGTGGTCAACGTCATCGCCAACCTCATCGTGGCGCGCACGGGGAGGCTGCAGAAGTGACGACGACCTTCGATCCGGAGACCCTGCCCGAGCTGGCGCAGCAGCAGATCGCGCGTCCGTGGCGTCGCAAGCCCATGAAGTTCACCGCGTCGATCATCATCGCGTCGATCGTGCCGTTCGTGATCGTGGCCGTGCTCTTCCTGACGACCACCATTCCCGGCGCCCTGCTGATGACCATCGTCTACTTCCCGCTGCAGGTGATCGCGGCCGGTCTCGCCGCGTTCGCGACGCGTGGCCAGCGGGGCATCCTGGACTCCTTCATCATCGTCAACGCCATCGGCGCCACCATCTTCAGCCTCGTGGTGCTGATCTCCGTGATCGGCTCCCTGGTCGTCCGCGGGTTCGCCGCCCTGAGCGCGCACTTCCTCTACCAGAACAACGTCTACATCAGCCCGAGCACGCCGTTGGAGTACGGCGGCATCGGCCACGCCATCCTCGGCACCATCATCATCGTCGGCATCTCCGCACTCATCGCTGTGCCGATCGGCATCGCCACCGCCGTGTACATCACCGAGGTTCGCGGCCGCGCGGTGCCGTACGTGCGGTTCTTCGTCCAGGCCATGTCCGGCGTGCCCTCGGTCGTGGCCGGCCTGTTCATCCTCACGATCATCGTGGCCACCGGGGCTTTCGAGCAGGGGGCGCTCGCAGGCGGCCTCGCCTACGCGATCCTCATGCTCCCCACCGTCGCGCGCACGGCGGAGGAGGTGCTCAAGCTGGTCCCCGACGACCTGCGCACCGGCGCCCTGGCCCTGGGGTCGACGCGGTCGCGGACGGTCTTCCGCGTGGTCCTGCCCGCTGCCAAGACCGGCATCATCACCGCCATCATCCTGGGCGTCGCCCGCGTCATCGGCGAGACGGCGCCCCTGCTGCTCGCGGCGGGTTACGCCGACTCGACCGTGGTCAATCCGACCGGCGGCCCGATCGCCGCCATCCCGACCTACATCTTCAACAACGTCGCGCTGCCCTACCCGGATGCCGTGGCCCGCGCCTGGGCGTCCGCACTCGTCCTCATCGTCATGGTCGCCATCCTGTTCACGGTCGCGCGCCTCATCGGCCGCAACCGCGTCGGGTCCAAGAGGTAAGGAAACCTGAATGTCCAGTGCCGAGTACGAAGGGGTCGAGACCATCGACAGCATCGAGGAGTTTGAGGCCACCATGACGCAGTCGCTGCCGGCGGCACCTCCCGCGGAGATGCGCGCCCAGGACATCAGCGTGTGGTTCGGGAAGCGGAAGGTGCTCGAGGGCGTCACCATCGACTTCCCCAAGAACTCCGTGACGGCCCTCATCGGGCCGTCGGGCTGCGGCAAGTCGACCTTCATCCGCACCCTGAACCGCCTGCACGAGCTGATCCCCGGCGCCGCGCTCGCCGGCTCGGTGCTCTACGAGGGCAAGGACATCTACGACCGCGACGTCGACCCGGTCAGCATTCGACTCAAGATCGGCATGGTCTTCCAGAAGCCGAACCCGTTCCCGTCCATGACGATCCGGGGCAATGTGCTGTCCGGGCTGAAGCTGTCCGGGATGAAGCGTCCCAACCACGACGACATCGTCGAGGAGACCCTGACTGCCGCGGGCCTGTGGAACGAGGTGAAGGACCGCCTGAACAACGCCGCCGGCGACCTCTCCGGTGGCCAGCAGCAGCGACTCGTCATCGCCCGGTCCCTCGCCGTGCAGCCGCACATCCTGCTCATGGACGAGCCGTGCTCGGCCCTCGATCCTGCCTCGACGCTGAAGATCGAGGAGACGATCCGCGCGCTGTCCCGTGACATCACCATCATCATCGTCACCCACAACATGCAGCAGGCCGTCCGCGTCTCCGACTACACCGCGTTCTTCCTGGCGGCCGAGAACGAGCCCGGTCACGTGGTGGAGCAGGGCGTGACCACCGAGATCTTCGGCAATCCGCGCGACCAGCGCACGCTCGACTACGTCAACGGGCGATTCGGTTAACCCGCTGTTCATGCGGGCACGCACTGTTCACCTTGCGGTCGCCCGGATGACACGAGCAGCCCACCCGCGGGACAACCGGCCTGCATACGTTGCAAGCGTTGAACTTCCGACAATGAAGGAGTAATCGTGCGTCGCACCCTCGCCATCCTCGCCTCGACCGCCGTGGCCCTGTCCACGGTGGCACTGGCGGCGCCTGCTCGAGCCGAGGAGAAGATCCCGGCCGGTGGCGCCTCGTTCCCCTATGTCTTCATCTCCCAGTGCGCCGCGGACTTCAACGCGTCGCAGAACAACTTCGGCGTGACCTACACCTCGACCGGGTCCGGCACCGGCAAGGGCAACTTCGCCAAGGGCACCTTCGTGACCGCGATGACGGACAGCGCCTACACCTCGGGCGAGCCGTCCTGGTCGTGGGAGTACATCCCGGCGATCGGCGGCGCCATCACGGTGCCGATCAACCTGAAGAACGCCAAGACCGGCCGCACGCTCGGCTCGTCGATCCAGCTCAAGCAGACCACGCTGGCGAAGATCTTCTCCGGCAACATCACGACGTGGAACAACGCCGAGATCAAGAAGGACAACCCGCGCATCGCCACGGCGCTGCCGGCGACGCCGATCACGATCTCGTACCGCTCGGACGCGTCCGGAACCACGAACAACTTCCTGCAGTACCTCAACGCCTGGGCGCCGAGCATCTTCTCGAAGGTGCAGGACGACATGGGCACCGCGTTCCCGGGCGGCAAGCCGCCGGCCAACTCGGTCGCGGGCAAGGGCAACTCGGGTGTCATGGCCAACGTGCTCGCCAAGGAGGGCACCATCGGCTACGTCGACCTCGGTGACGCCAAGGGCTACCCGTCGGCCCGCATCCAGAACGCCAAGGGCGAGTTCATCGCCCCGTCGTCGGCCTCGGCTGCCAAGAACCTGGCGAACCAGACCAACGTGCAGTCCAACGGACTCGTCAAGCTGAACTACAAGAACGCGGTCTCGGGCGCCTACCCGATCGCCATCTTCAGCTACGCCTTGGCTCGCACGGACGGCAACGGCGCGAACGGCCTGGGCGTGCGGCAGTTCTGGGACTACACGCTGGCCAAGTGCGGCCCGGCTCGTGCGGCCTCCCTCGGCTACGTGCCGGTGGCCGGCAAGGTCCTGGCCAAGGCTCGCCAGCTGGTCCAGAGCATCAAGTAGCACCAGCAGATCCCGCACGACCAGCACAAGACGAAGGTGAGGACGATGTCTCTGCGTTCCAGGAGAGGCATCGTCCTCACCTCGTTCATCGGGCTGATGGTGGTGGGCATCGTGGGCTGCACGCCGCCCCTGCCCCCCGATGTGCTGGCGGCCAAGGCCGAGGCCCAGATCGAGTGCCAGGCCGGTGAGACACAGGTGTCCGTGCCCGAGACCTTCACCGGCGCCATGGACGCCGTGGGGCTGGGGCTCGGCGGCGTGTGTCCCGAGCAGACGGTGCTCGAGGTCCCGTCCGACCAGCCGGCCGGACTTGCCCTGGTGGACAAGACGCCCACGCAGGCGGACATCGACGCCTACGCGGCCGCCTCCTGCCCGGCCGGCACTGTCATCGTGGTGCCCGCCTTCGCCTACCCGGTGACCGTCGCCTACAACGTCGTCGGGCTCGAGGGCGTCGTCATGACGCCGCAGGTCGTTGCGGGCATCCTGAGCGGCACCATCACCTCGTGGGAGGACCCGCTCATCGCGGAGGCGAATGCGGACTTCGACTTCACCGCGCTGCCGCCGATGACCCTCATGAGCGTGGAGTCCGCGCAGGGGTCGGTCGAGGCCATGACTGCCTGGCTCGCGCAGGAGGCACCCGAGACCTGGACGCGCGGGATCGTCGGGACCCTGGAGGGGTCGCAGACGTTCGCGACGCAGGCCGACATGATCGCGGAGATGACCGCGATCGAGAGCTCCGTGGCGATCCTCCCCGTCTACCAGGCCTTCAACAACGTGCTTGCCACGGCGAACCTGCCGGTGACGCTCGAGGACGGTTCGGAGCTGGTCATCACGGCCGATGACGTGCAGCTCTACAAGGTGGGGTCGGGAGCGACGACGATCACCACCGACGAGGCCACCGGCAGCATCTTCGCCAGCCCGGCCACTGGGGGGATCCCGGTCGACGGCAACTTCGACATCGCCTCGTCGAAGATCGTGCTGGCCGAGGACCAGCCGCTGGTCGGCTGGCCGGTCAACGGGTACGCGCACCTGCTCATCTGCGACGACCCGGCCGACCCCCTGCCGCTGTCGTTCGCCCAGTACGTCGTCCGGCTGGCCGGGCAGGGAGCCCTCGAGACGTACGGCGTGACGCCGCTGCCGGAGCCGATCCGCATCCAGACGTTCCCGCCGCTCAAGGTGACGGTCAACGTCGACGAGGAGGCACCCGAGGACCCGGCGCTCGACGAGGCGATCGTGGACGAGGAGATCGACGAGGGACTGACGCCCGAAGAGGCGGAGAGCACGATCGCGGAGTAGCTCGTACCGCCCCGAGCAAGACGAGGGCCCCCGACCGCTGGTCGGGGGCCCTCGTCTCCTCGTGGGGAGGTCTCAGATGAACAGCAACTGCGCGCCGTCCGTCATCTCGATGAAGTCGCTGGCGTTGATGATGTCGTCCACGCCATCCCACAGGTCGTCCTTGGTGAGGTGGTTCATGTCGGCCGAGAGGCGGCAGGCCCAGATGTGGCCGCCTGAGCCCTTGATGAGCTCGAGGAACTCGGGGACGGCCGGGATCTCGAGGGCGTCCATGGACTTCTGCATCATGTGCGTGGCCATCGACGTCATGCCGGGCAGCGGGGCGAGTGCCGCCGGGATGTGCGTGGCGGTGTTGCCGACGGGCGAGAACTTCAGGTGCTCCATCCGGCCCTTCGTGATCATGTCGAAGCCCCAGAAGGTGAAGAACAGGTGGAGCTCGACGCCCTCCCCGAGGGCGGCGTTGCCCAGGATCAGGCCCGGGTAGGCCATGTCCAGGGTGCCCTTGGAGCAGATGATGGCGAGCTTGCGCCCGGCGTGCTCATCGTCGTCGAAGGTCGGGACGATCATGTCCTGTGTGGCGGTCATGTCAGGTGCTCCTTGGTCTCAGACGCAGCCGTGCGGCTTGGGCAGCCCGGCGATGTAGGCCATCTTCTTGGCCGGCTTCTTGGGGAACAGCACGAACAGCTGCTTGGTGTCGATGCCGCCCGCGGTGGACACGCGTCGAATCGTCGGGGTCTCGCCCTTGACCTTGAAGTCCTCGCGCAGGAAGCGGATGGCCTTCCAGTGCTCGTCGGTCATATCGACGCCGATGGCGGCGGCGAGTGCGGCCCCGGTGGCCTCGTCCCACTCGTCGTAGACGGTCATGAACCCCTCGTCGTCGACGGTGACCTCGTGGCCGTTGATGGTCGTCGTTGGCATGTGTATCGCTCCTTCGTGCTACTTGGCTGAGATGAGTTCGGTGCGCTTGCCGGACAGCGACATCAGCGCGGGGATGGGCAGCGGACGCCCGGGCATGAGCACGTTCCAGTAGACCCAGCGGAAGCCGAGCTTGCCGACGTGGTTGAGCCTGCCCTCCTTCAGCAGCCCCATCGGGCCCAGGGCTCCGTACGGGAACCGGCCGGGCAGCGGCTCGGTGTCATAGTTGAAGTCGATGAGCATCGCCTTGCCGTCACCGGTCTCGATGAAGCAGTTGGCGTGGCCGTCGAACTTGTGGGTCATCGGGGTGCCCGCGACGAGCTGGAGGAAGTTCTCGATGAAGATGTCGACCTCGAAGTGCGCCACCGACCCGGCCTTGGACGCCGGGATGTCGTTGGCATCGCCCAGCGCGAAGATGTTCGGGTACGCGGTCGCCTGCTGGGTGAACTTGTCCACCGGCACCAGGTTGAGGTCGTTCCCCAGCCCCGAGCGGGCGACGAAGTCGGCGCCCATGTTGAGCGGGATCGTCACCAGCAGGTCGAACGGGACCTCGGTCTCGTCGTACGCCACGATCCGGTGTTCCTCGACGTCGACGCTCTCGATCATGAAGTCGGGCACGACCGAGATGCCCTTCTCCTCGAGCGTGTTGCCGAAGGCCTCGGCCGCAATGGGCTTCGTGAACGCGGCGTCCAGAGGGGTCACGTAGGTGATGTCGACGCGATCGCGCATGCCCTTGTCCTTGAAGAAGGCGTCGGCGAGGAAGGCGAACTCCAGCGGCGCGACGGGGCACTTGATGGGCATCTCGGTGATGTGGATGACGAGGCGGCCGCCGGCCCAGGTACGCAGCTTCTCGGCGAGGGCGACGGAGCCGGCGTACGAGTAGAACTCGTGCACGCTGCCGCCGAGGTCGTCAACCATGCCGGGCGTCTGGTCAGGACGGGGCGTGACGCCGCTGGCGACGATCAGGTAGTCGTAGGTCAGGCGCTGGCCGTCTGTGAGGAGAACCGTGTTCTCGTCGGCCTCGACCCGGTCGATCTCGCCGTACAGGAGAGAGACGCCCTTGCTGATGTACTTGCGACGGCTCTTGGTGACCTGCTTGGTCGAGTACGTGCCGAACGGCATGAACAGGTAGCCGGGCTGGTAGCGATGGTTGTCGTCCATGTCGACGACGGTGACCGACCACTCGCTCTCGGGGAGCGCCTTCCTCAACTTGTTCGCCGCCATCGTGCCGGCCGTGCCACCGCCCAGAACCAGAATCTTCTTCATACCCCCTACGGTATGACCGCCCCTCACCCCGGGCGGCGGGCCGAAGTGCGGGAATCCGCGGGTCGAAGGTCCCGAGCGCTGCGCGTTCGAGCGTTCACCTGACGGTCGCCGGGAGGCCGCCTCGCCGCAACGCGGCCGACAGGAGCGGCGCTCAGGGTGGCCGCATGGACAGCCACGGCTTGCGCTTCCCCCGCCTGGGTGCGGCCGGCCATGACGGCCGCGGCGGTGTTCGACCTCGACAACACGCTCGTGCGCGGATCCTGCCTGTTCCACTTCGGCCGGTGGCTGGTGCGCACCCGCATGGTGTCCCCGTGGGACGTGCTCCGGTTCGCCTCTGTCGAGGCGTCCTACGTCCGACGGCGTGCCGAGCCCGCAGCCATGATCCCGACAGTCGTCGACCGCGCACTCGCGCTGGTCGAGGGTCGCTCCCAGGCGGACCTGCGGGCGGAGGCGGGCAGGTTCGCGACCCGGATGCTGGCGCGGCGGCTCGACCGCGACGTGCACCTGCAGGTGGGGGACTTCCGCGAGGCCGGGTACGTCACGCTGCTCGCGACGGCGAGCCCGCAGGAGCTGGCCGATGCGGTGGCGCGCGAGCTGGGGATGGACGGCGCCATCGGCACCCGCGCAGAGGTGCGGGACGGGCGTTACACCGGCCGGCTGACCGAGCCGATCTGCCACGGCGCGGCCAAGGCCCGTCGGGTGCGACTCCACCTCGACGAGCGAGGGCTCGACGTGCAGGCGTCCTGGGCCTTCAGCGACTCGGTGAACGACCTGCCGCTGCTCGCGCTGGTGGGCCATCCGGTGGCCACCAACCCCGACCCGGAACTGGCGGCGATCGCGCGCATCAACAACTGGCGCGTGCTGAGCAGCCGGCAGGGCGACGCGGTGTCGTGGGCCCGGCTGAACGCGCTGTTCCCGTTCCCCTTCTAGGAGTCCGTGTCCTCCGCTGCGCTCAGGCCTTGCCGAGCATCTTGCGGATCGTCATGCGGGGGATGTCCGTGAGCTTGGCGACCTTGTTCTCGTTGAGCAGCCCGCTGGAGACCGAGGCTGCTACGACGGTCGCCAGGGCGTCGCGTGCGGCGCGCTCGGACTTCTTCGCGTCGCGCCACGCCTTGGTGGCGCGCTCGAGGGCTGCCGTGGCCTCGGCCGACGACCGGTATGCCGGCTTGGCCATGGTCAGTCGCGCAGCTGGTCGGCGAGCGGGGCCAGCGAGGAGTGCAGCTCGCGGTACTCGAGCGCCTCGTCGATGTAGGGCGTGTCAAACTCGGCGCCGCAGGTGCAGCTGAGGGTGAACCGGCACAGGCCGGTGACGAACTCGGACGTGATCTGGTGGGCAGGGGCCGCGGTCGGCGGCGCCTCGAGCGTGGGCTGCTCGGAATGCCGGAATCGGAAGTTCATGCCGGCTCCTCTCGTCTAGTCCTAGACAGTCTACCACTAGACAGTCTAGGTCTAGACACACCCCCGATCGGCGGCGTGGCGTCGTGTCAGTGGTGCGGCGAGAGCCCGGCCTCGTCGAAGCGGCGCCAGGACGCGTGGATCTCAGCCTCGGCATCGTGGCGACCGACCCAGGTCGCGCCCTCGACGCTCTTGCCGGGCTCCAGGTCCTTGTAGACCTCGAAGAAGTGCTGGATCTCCAGGCGGTCGAACTCCGCCACGTGGTGGATGTCGCGCAGGTGCTCCAGGCGCGGGTCCCCGGCCGGCACGCACAGGACCTTGTCGTCGCCGCCGGCCTCGTCGGTCATGCGGAACATCCCGACGGCGCGGCACCGGATGAGCACGCCCGGGAACGTCGGCTCGGCCGTCATGACGAGGGCGTCGAGCGGGTCGCCGTCCTGCCCCAGGGAGTTCTCGATGAACCCGTAGTCGTGCGGGTAGCGCGTCGACGTGAACAGCATGCGATCGAGTCGGATGCGTCCGGTGACGTGGTCCATCTCGTACTTGTTGCGGCTCCCGGCGGGGATCTCGATCGTCACGTCGAAATCGAGCGGTTCCACGCCTGCCTCCTTGTGAGCCGCACGCATGCGCGGCCTTCGTCGAGCCTACGGGTCGCGTCCCGTCGTGCCTTAGTGTTCCCTAGATCCACGCGTGAGGAGACATCGGTGCGAAGCAGGCCGTCTGCTGCGCGGCGCGCGGGCGCTCTCGCCGCCGCCGTGTCGCTGGCAGGTCTCGTCTGCGTGGGCCCGGCGAGAGCCGACGATGGTCCCCCTCCGACACCGGCACCGGCGGTGCTGGCCCCCCTCGATGTCGCAGCGGCCGAGTCGACGGCCGGACCCACGGCCGCCGGCGTGCGCCGGGAGATCGGCCCCCTGGTCCGACGCGGGCTCGCGGACGGCTCCATCGTCGTGCTGGATGCCGCCACCGGCACGGTCCTGCTCGAGCGCCGGGCGGACCGCCCGCTCATCCCGGCCTCCACGACCAAGCTCGCCACCGCAGCGGCCGCCCTCACGGTGCTGGGTCCGACCACCCGCCTGCCCACGGTCGTCTACCGCGACGACACCACCATCTACCTGGTCGGCGGGGGAGACCCGACCCTCGTCCGCCGGAGCGGCGGTGACCCCCTGGCCGGGGGCAGTGCCTCCCTGCGCGAGCTCGCCCGGGCGACGGCCGCGGCCTTCACCGCGCAGACCCCCGTGACGGTCGTGTACGACGACTCCGCCTTCGACGGACCGCGGCTCGGACCCGGCTGGCCCCCGTCGTTCCCCGCGACGGGCGTCGCGGCCCCGGTCACGGCCCTCGTCGTGGACGGCGGTCGCGTCCGGCCAGGTGCCACCTCACGCGTCGCGGACCCGGCCCGCCAGGCAGGGTCGGTGTTCGCCGGATTCCTCACCAGCCAGGGGCTCGACGTCATCTCGGTCGAGGCCGGTCGTCTGGACCCCACGGCGTCCGAGGTGGCGCGCGTCGAGTCGCCGCCGGTGTCGGACATCGTCGAGCGCATGCTCACGGCCTCGGAGAACAACTACGCGGAGGCGCTGGCCCACCTCACCGGTGGCGCGCTGCTCGAGGATCCCTCGTTCGCCGGCGGCGCGGAGGCGACCGAGCAGGCGCTCGCCACGGCCGGACTGGACACCGCCGGGCTCGACCTCGTCGACGGCAGTGGACTGTCGGGCCGCGATCGAGCGCCGGCCAGCCTGCTGGCGGACGTCCTCACGCGTGTCGTCCTCGGCACCGATCCGGAACTGGCGTCGATCGCCCCCGGCCTCGCCGTGGCCGGGCTGACCGGGACGCTGGCCGACCGCTTCGCCACGGCCGCCACGCGCCCCGGGCGCGGCTTCGTGCATGCGAAGACCGGCACCCTCACCGGTGTCGTCAGCCTCGCGGGCATCGTGCAGGACGCCGAGGGCCGCCTCCTCGTGTTCGCGATGATCGCGAACAGGGTCGGGTCGCTGCCGCAGGCACGGGAGACAATGGACGTCATCGCCAGCAGGCTCGCCACGTGCGGCTGCCGGTGAGCACGGCGGTCGGCCCCGATGGGGCGACCGGGATTCGAGCCACGACGGAGGGACTGCCGCGATGATGCCGATGCTGCTGCCGGTCAACCAGTTCGACCACTTCTACCGCGGTGGCGATCGGATCGGCGCCCTGCGGCACGGCCCGGGCGGCCCCCAGCGTCCCGAGGAGTGGATCGGCTCCACGACGGCCCGCTTCGGGCAGGCGCCGCAGGGCTTCAGCGCGCTCCCGGACGGACGGCTGCTGATCGAGGCGGTCGAGTCCGATCCGACGGCCTGGCTCGGTCCCGACCACGTCGCGCGCTACGGCGCCGGGACGGAGGTCCTGATCAAGCTGCTGGACCTCGACCAGCGACTGCCCGTCCACCTTCATCCCAACCGCGCCTTCTCCCGGACGCACCTCGGGCTGGCGCACGGCAAGACCGAGGCCTGGTACGTGATCGACGCGCCCGAGGGAGCTCAGGTCGGAGTCGGGTTCCGCGAGGCGATGACCCTCGACCAGGTCTCGGCGTGGGTGGGCGAGCGCGACAGCGAGGCCCTGATGTCGTCGCTGCGGACGCGCGTCGTGCGACCCGGCGACGCCATGCTCGTCCCCGCGGGACTGCCGCACACGGTGCAGGCCGGCGTTTTCGTGCTCGAACTGCAGGAGCCGACCGACCTGTCGATCCTCCTCGAGTGGCAGGGCTTCGCCGTCGACGGCATGAAGGACGGGCACCTCGACCTGGGCTTCGACACGGCGCTGCAGGCCGTCGACCTCGCGGCCGTCTCGGACGCCGACCTCGACCGCCTCGTCCTCACCCGCGAGTCCATCGACCGGGCCGGACTCGTGTCGGCAATGCCGGCGCAGGCCGATGCGTACTTCCGGGCGCACCGGTTCGACTCCTCGGGCGGACCGGTCAGCGTCGACCCCGGATTCGCCATCGTGCTCGTCCTGCACGGTGACGGGGTCCTGGCCAGCCCCGGCGGCGCCCTCGGGGTGTCGCGTGGCGATGTCGTCCTCGTGCCGTACGCAGCGGGCGAGTACACGCTGCACCACGACGGCCACGGCGCGGCCCTGACCGGCGTGGTGTGCCGTCCGCCGGCGCCCGATGCCCCGACGGGCGCCCGCTGATGACCGACGAGGCGGCCCCGGAGCCCATCGACTGGGACCTGGCGCTGGCCACCGCTCGCCGGTTCGCTCCCAAGGGGCCCGATCTCCCGCCGGCCGAGGCCCGCGACGCCGTCTCGATGCTGCGCGACCTCGCCCGGCAGGCCGTCGGCCCGGTGCGCGAGGTGACCGGCCTCGTCGCGCCGGAGACGTCTCCGGCCGTCGTGGTCGACCGCTCCGGGTGGATCGCGTCGAACGTCACCGGCATGCGCGTGGTGCTGGGCATGTGGGAGGACCTCGCCGAGAAGACGGAGGCGGCTCCGGCCGTCGTCCGCAGTCTCGGGTCGCGGGGCACCGCCCTGCAGCTCGGCGCCGTCCTGGCCTGGATGTCGGGCAAGGTCCTGGGCCAGTACGAGTCATTCGCGGAGGCCGGCGAGCCCCGGCGCCTGCTCCTCGTCGCACCCACGATCGTCAGCGTCGAGCGCCAGCTGGGCGTCCCGGAGCGGGACTTCCGCTACTGGGTGTGCCTGCACGAGGAGACGCACCGGGTGCAGTTCGGAGCCGTCCCCTGGCTCGCCGACCACCTCGCCAGTCGCATCACCGCGCTGATGGAGGCGTCCGACATGAGCGCCCGCGAGACCGTCCAGCGGCTGGTGGCCTTCGTCTACGCGCTCATCCGCTCCCTGCGCGCCGACAGCGACGTCAGCGTCGTCGAGGCGATCCAGACGCCGGAGCAGAAGGTCATCTTCGACGAGCTCACCGCGCTCATGTCCCTGCTCGAGGGGCATGCCGATGTCGTGATGGACGACGTCGGTCCCGCCGTCGTCCCATCCGTCGCCCTGATCCGCGAGCGGTTCACGGCGCGGCGCGAGCAGCCCGGCACCCTGGACTCCATCGCGCGCCGGGCGCTCGGGATGGACGCGAAGCTGCGGCAGTACAGCGACGGCGCCGCCTTCGTCCGCCACGTCGTCGATCGCGTGGGCATGGCTGGCTTCAATCGGGTCTGGACCTCGCCGCAGCACCTGCCCTCGCGGACGGAGCTGCACGACCCGGACGCCTGGCTCGACCGGGTCTCCGCAGGGGCATGAGCCGGCGCGCGGCCTCGCCGGCGATGGCGCGGGCGCGCACCGCCGTGCGTCGAGCGCTGGCGGATCTCCCGCCGGGATCCGCCGTGCTGGTGGGGTGCTCGGGCGGTCCCGACTCGCTCGCGCTGGCCGGTACGACGGCCTGGGTCGCGGCACGCGCGGACCTGTCCGTCGCGGCCGTGGTCGATCGACCACGGCCTCCAGCCCGACTCCGCCGACGTGGCCCGCGGGGCTGTCGACGCCTGCACCGTGCTCGGCCTGCCGGCCGAGGTGGTCCGGGTCCGGGTGGGACGTCGCGGAGGGCCCGAGGCGGCCGCCCGTGAGGCGCGTCATGCCGCCCTGCGGGACGCGGCAGCACGGGCGGGGGCCGCCACCGTCCTCCTCGGCCACACCCTGGACGACCAGGCCGAGACGGTGCTCCTGCGGCTCGCGCGCGGCTCCGGCGCCCGCTCGCTGTCCGCCATGGCGCCGGTCGCCGGACTGTGGCGGCGCCCGTTCCTGCACCTGCCGCGCTCGCTGGTCCACGACGTCGCGGGTGAGCTGCTCCTCCCGTACGGCCTGACGCCGTGGTCGGACCCCCACAACGACAGCCGGGACTTCGCGCGGGTCCGGGTGCGCGAGCTGCTGTCCGCGCTGGGCGATGACCTCGGCCCGGGTGTCGTGGCCGGCCTGGCCCGCAGTGCCGACCTGCTGCGTGCCGACGCGGAGGCGCTCGAGGCGCTCGCCCGGGAGGCGAGCATCCGCGTCATCGTGTCGTCCGAGGACGGCCTGAGCGCCGCATGCGACGACCTGGCCGCGCTCCCTGACGCGGTCCGCAGTCGCGTCATCCGGCAGTCATGCCTGCTGCTGGGCGCACCGGCGGACGGCCTCGATCATGATCATGTCCGGCGCGTCGACGCGCTCGTGACGGACTGGCACGGCCAGGGGGAGATCCGGCTGCCGGGCGGTGTCGTCGCCGCGCGCGCATGTGGCAGGCTGACCCTGCATCCCCGCGGACGAGTGCGATGACGGGAGTACCGAGTGGACCCTGAGGACATCCCGTCGGAGCTGCAGCACGTGCTCCTGACCGAGGAGCAGATCCGGGGACGCCTCCTCGAACTGGCCGCCCAGATCGACACGGACTACGCCGGCAAGGACCTCCTCCTCGTGGGGTCCTCAAGGGCGCCGTCATGGTGATGGCCGACCTCGCCCGCTCGCTGCACCGGTCGGTGGACATGGACTGGATGGCGGTCTCGTCCTACGGGTCCGGCACCACGTCCAGCGGCGTGGTGCGGATCCTCAAGGACCTCGACGCCGACCTGGGCGGACGCAACGTGCTCGTCGTCGAGGACATCCTCGACTCGGGCCTGACCCTGTCGTGGCTCCTGAAGAACCTGACCTCGCGCAATCCGGCCTCCGTCGAGGTCTTCACGCTCCTGCGCAAGCCGGACGCGATGAAGGTCAACGTGGCCCCCCGGTACATCGGGTTCGACATCCCCAACGAGTTCGTCGTCGGGTACGGGCTCGACTACGCCGAGCGCTACCGCAACCTGCGGTGCGTCGGAACGCTCGCCCCGCACGTCTACGGCGGCTGACCGGCCCCTCCCCGTGTCCGCGAGGGGCGTAACCCCAGCGGCCCGGAGCGCGGTCGTGGGGCTCGAGGGGGCGTAGTACCGTGATGCGGTGGATGTGAGGAAACTGCTGCGGGGACCGATCTTCTGGATCGCGCTCGCCGTGCTCTTCGTGCTGATCGGCTCGAGCTTCATCTCGGGCATCGGCGCTCCCGAGCAGGTCGACACCAGCCAGGCCATCTCCAGCATCCAGACCAACAACGTCGACACCGCCACGATCGTCGATCGCGACCAGGTGCTCGAGCTGACCCTCAAGGACGGCAGCAAGACGCGGTCCGAGTACGTCGACGGCCAGGGCGTCAACCTCCAGGAGCTGCTCCAGTCGAAGGCGGACGCCGGCGAGCTGCCCGGCGGCTACAACGTCGTGGTCCCGACCGAGAGCGTGCTGGTCACGCTGCTCGTGTCCCTCGCTGCCGATCGCGCTGATCGTCCTGCTGTTCTTCTTCCTCATGAGCCAGATGCAGGGTGGCGGCTCCAAGGTCATGCAGTTCGGCAAGTCCAAGGCGAAGATGATCACCAAGGACATGCCGCAGACCACGTTCGCCGATGTCGCCGGCGCCGACGAGGCCGTCGAGGAGCTGCAGGAGATCAAGGACTTCCTCGCCGATCCGGCCCGCTTCCAGGCGGTCGGCGCGAAGATCCCCAAGGGCGTGCTGCTGTACGGCCCGCCCGGAACCGGCAAGACGCTGCTCGCCCGCGCGGTCGCCGGCGAGGCGGGCGTCCCGTTCTTCTCCATCTCCGGCTCGGACTTCGTCGAGATGTTCGTCGGCGTCGGTGCCAGCCGCGTGCGCGACCTGTTCCAGCAGGCCAAGGAGAACGCGCCGGCCATCATCTTCGTCGACGAGATCGACGCCGTCGGCCGGCACCGCGGCGCGGGCCTCGGCGGCGGGCACGACGAGCGCGAGCAGACCCTCAACCAGATGCTGGTCGAGATGGACGGCTTCGACGTGAACGCGAACGTCATCCTCATCGCCGCCACCAACCGCCCCGACATCCTCGATCCGGCACTGCTGCGCCCGGGCCGGTTCGACCGCCAGATCGCGGTGGAGCGCCCGGACCTGCTCGGCCGTCGGGCCATCCTCGAGGTGCACGCCAAGGGCAAGCCGATGGCGCCCGCCGTCGACCTCCTGGCCGTCGCCCGCCGCACGCCGGGCTTCACCGGCGCGGACCTTGCCAACGTGCTCAACGAGGCCGCCCTGCTCACGGCCCGCGGCGACCTGCAGCTGATCGACGACGTCGCCCTCGACGAGGCGATCGACCGCGTGATCGCCGGACCGCAGAAGCGCACCCGGGTCATGGACGACCTCGAGAAGAAGATCACGGCGTACCACGAGGCCGGGCACGCGCTCGTCGCCGCGGCGCTGCCGGGCAACGACCCGGTCCACAAGATCACGATCATGCCGCGCGGCCGCGCCCTCGGCTACACGATGGTGCTGCCCGACCAGGACAAGTACTCCACCACGCGCAGCCAGATGCTCAACCAGCTCGCGTACATGCTGGGCGGGCGCGCGGCCGAGGAGCTGATCTTCCACGACCCGACGACCGGGGCCTCGAACGACATCGAGAAGGCCACCGCCGTCGCGCGCGCGATGGTCACGCAGTACGGCATGACCGAGCGGCTCGGCGCGATCCGCTACGGCCAGGAGCAGAACGAGGTCTTCCTCGGCCGCGACATGGGCCACATCCGCGACTACTCCGAGGAGGTCGCCGCCGCGATCGACGAGGAGGTCCGGGCCTTCATCGAGACGGCGCACCAGGAGGCCTACGACGTGCTCGTGGCCAACCGCGACGTCCTCGACGCGATGGTGCTCGCCCTGCTCGAGCGCGAGACCCTCGACAAGGCCGAGATCGAGGAGGTCTTCGCGGAGCTGCAGCTGCGCGAGCCGCGCGGTGCGTGGACCGGCTCGGCCCGCCGACGGCCCGACGAGCGCGGGCCGGTCGTCACCCCGCGCGAGCTGACCAACGGCCACGGCTCCGCGAACGGGCAGTCCTCGCCGAACGGCCACCCGGCCTCGGCCGAGCACGAGGCGCCTCCGGCGAACGACTCCGCCGAGGTGAGTGACCCGGCATGAGCGGCATCGACCCGGTGTCGCTGCCGTCCCCGACGCAGGTCCGCCCGTTCGACGCTGAGGCTGCCGAGCGCGCCGTCCGCGACCTGCTCGTCGCCATCGGCGAGGACCCGGACCGCGACGGACTGGCCGACACCCCGGCGCGGGTCGCCCGCGCCTACGCCGAGATGTTCCGCGGGCCTGCACATGGCAGCCGGAGGACGTCCTCGCCACGACGTTCGACCTCGGCCACGACGAGATGGTCCTCGTCAAGGACATCGAGCTCTACAGCACCTGCGAGCACCACCTCGTGCCCTTCCACGGCGTCGCGCACATCGGCTACATCCCCAACGAGAGCGGGCGCATCACGGGGCTGTCCAAGCTGGCCCGGCTCGTCGACGTGTTCGCCAAGCGCCCGCAGGTCCAGGAGCGGCTGACCACGCAGGTCGCCGACTCCCTCGTGCGCATCCTCGCAGCCGCGCGGCGCGATCGTCGTGATGGAGGCGGAGCACCTGTGCATGTCCATGCGCGGCGTGCGCAAGCCGGGGGCCAAGACGGTCACGAGCGCGGTGCGGGGCAGCCTGCGGGATGCGGCCACGCGCGCGGAGGCCATGTCGCTGATCCTGGGTCGATGATCCCGGCCGGGCTGCCCGCCCCGCTCGCTGGCGCTCGACCGCGCCGCGGTCATGGGCGTGCTCAACGTGACCCCCGACTCGTTCTCCGACGGCGGGCACTTCCTCGACCCCGCGCGCGCGGTGGCCCACGGGCTGCGGATGCGCGACGACGGCGCCGACATCATCGACGTGGGCGGGGAGTCGACGCGCCCCGGCGCGCAGCGCGTGCCCGGTCGAGGAGGAGCTCGCGCGGGTGCTGCCCGGTCGTCGCCGGGCTCGTGGCGGGGGACGCCCTCGTCAGCATCGACACGATGCGGGCCGACGTGGCGCGAGCCGCGGTCGAGGCCGGGGCCTGCGTCGTCAACGACGTCAGCGGCGGCCGCGCCGACCCGTGCATGCACGAGACGGTGGCCGACCTCGGCGTGCCCTACGTGATCATGCACTGGCGGGGGCACAGCGCGGGCATGACCGACCTCGCCCGCTACGACGACGTGGTGGCGGAGGTCATCGCCGAGCTGCACCGTGCAGTCCGACGCGGCTGTCGCCGCGGGGATCGACCCTGGGGCGATCGTCCTGGACCCCGGTCTCGGCTTCGCCAAGGAGTCCGACCACAACTGGGAGCTGCTGCGTCACCTCGACACGACTCCTCGGACTCGGGTTCCCGGTGCTGGTCGGCGCGTCCCGCAAGCGGTTCCTCGGCGCGCTGCTGGCGGACGAGGACGGCGAGCCGCGGGCGATGGAGGAGCGCGACGCCGCCACCGACGCCGTCACGGCGATCGCCGCCGTGCAGGGCGTGTGGGCGGTGCGCGTGCACGACGTGCGTCGCAGCCGTGACGCCGTCCGCGTCGCGGCCGCCTGGCGGAGGGGGAGTCAAGCATGAGTGACCGCATCACGATCCGCGGGATCCGCGGGATCGGGCACCACGGCGTGTTCGAGCACGAGCGCCGCGACGGACAGGAGTTCTCTGTCGACGTCCGACTCGACGTCAGCACGCGCGCGGCCGCAGGCACCGACGACCTCGCCGACACCGTGGACTACGGCCAGGTGGCTGCAGCCGTCCACGCCCTGATCGTCGGGGAGCCGGTCGACCTGGTCGAGACCCTGGCCGAGCGCATCGCCACCGCCTGCCTGGCGTTCCCGGGGGTCGAGCGCGTGGTCGTGACGGTGCACAAGCCGCATGCCCCGATCGAGGTGCCGTTCGACGACGTCGAGTTGCGCATCGTCCGCGAGCGGCCGCATGACGCGTGAGATCGCACTGGCGCTGGGATCCAACCTCGGCGACTCGGCGCGCATCCTGCAGGGCGCCGTCGACTCCCTCGGCGCGACCGACGGCATCGAGATCACGGCGGTGTCCGGGGTGTTCGAGACCGACCCGGTCGGCGGGCCCGAGCAGCCGGCCTACCTCAACGCGGTCGTGCGCGGCACCACCGAGCTCGACGACCACGCCCTGCTGAGCGCCACCCAGTCGGTGGAGCAGGCCTGGCAGCGCGAGCGGCTCGTGCGCTGGGGGCCGCGCACCCTCGACGTCGACATCCTCGTCATCGATGACGAGCAGGCACGCGACGAGGACCTCGAGGTTCCGCATCCCCGCGCCCATGAGCGCGGATTCGTGCTCGTGCCCTGGCTCGACGTCGACCCGGACGCCGCCATCCCCGGTCGCGGGCCGGTGCGCGAGCTGTGCGCCCGTGTGGACGCCTCCGGGGTGCGCCGCACCGAGGTGCGGCTCCGGCTGCCCGAGCCGGATCGGCGGTAGCCGCCATGGATCCGATGCAGCCGACGCGCATCCGTCTCCTGGTCGCGATCGCCGTGCTCGCGGCGGCCGTGGGCTGGGGCGTCGTGCAGGTCGTGGACTCGTGGTTCGGCCGGCTGGTGCCGGTGCCGTGGCTGGCCGCCGCCGCCCTGTGGCTGCTCGCCGGCGCCGTCCTGTACTGGACGGTCAGCAGCCGGCCTCGCCTGCAGCGCCGACCCGGGGCCAAGCCGATGCCGCCGCTGGTGGCGGCACGGTCGGCCGCCCTGGGCGATGGCGGCCTCGCGGATCGGCGCGCTGGTGGCCGGCTTCTACGCGGGGATCGCGGTGGGCATGGCACCGAACCTCGGCACGCCGAGCGGTGGACAGACCTTCTGGGCCGCCACTGCCGCAGCCGTCGGGGCCATCGGGCTGGCCGCGGCCGGACTGTGGCTCGAGCACGTGTGCCGCCTGCCGGTCGGACCCCCCGACGGTCCGCAGCCGTCCTGACCGGTGGCATAGGGTTCACGTCATGACCGACGTCGCCCTCGAGGACCTCCCGTTCGACGAGCTCCGGCAGCGTGCCTTCAAGCGCGCCGAGCACCACATGGACGTGGGCTTCTTCACCGACCTGTTCTCGCACATGCCCGGCATGAACGCCATCGAGGGCGAGGGCGGCGACCTGGGCGCGGTGGGCGGCACGATCATCGAGAGCGTGCGCGCCTGGCGCGAGATGGTCGGCGACAAGGAACTCGATCCGACGACCGAGGCACTGCTGCGAGCCCGCTTCGTCACGTACCTGCAGGAGCACGGCGAGAGAGCTAGCGGTCGACGTCCCCGATCACCATCGGGAACGACATCACCGCGTCCGCCAGCTGCGCGTACGGCGTCCCGACCAGGGCCGGGCCCATCGCCTGCATGGTCGCGAAGGACGCCGAGCGGATCTTCATGCGCCACGGCGTCTTGTCTCCGGTGCTGACCACCAGGGCGCCGGTGACGCCTAGCGGTCCCTCCAGCCAGGTGTAGGTCGTGCCCTCCGGCAGCCGGACCACCTTGGGGAGCGGGACGTCGACGGGTCCGGCCCCGAGGCGGGTCAGCTCGTCCAGGCACGCATGCATGAGCGCCGACGACACCGGCAGCTGGCCCAGCAGGCAGGCGTACCGCGCGGGCACGTCTCCGTCGGTGGCGGTGACGACGTCCACCAGGTCGCGCAGCGGCCCGTACGCCAGTCCCGGGTCGTCGCGTCGGAGGTCGAGCGCGAGCCCGCTCGCGCGCCCGACCGGGCCCGCGACGCCGAGTCCGACGACGTCCTCTCGGGTGAGCGCGGCGACCCCGCTGAAGGACGCGGCGTAGGTCGTGACGGCCTCGACCGCCTGCGTCATCGCGGAGTCGAGGTCCTCGAGCGCCGCCCGATACGCCTCGGCACCCTCGTGGTCGAGCGGTGTGGCGACCCCGCCGATCCGCGCGTATCCCGGATGCACGCGCCCTCCCGTGACCCGCTCCTGCGCAGCCACGAAGCGCTCGCGGACCTCGTCCACCCGGACTCTGGCCGGCCCTGCGACGGGGGCGAGGAAGGCGAGGGTGGCCACTACGCGGCTGGCCTCGACCAGCAGTGTGCGGATCCAGGTCGCCCGTTCCGGCGGGGTGATGCCGAGGGCCTGCTCCAGCGTGAGCGCGACGCCCACCTCGGAGGCGAACGAGGACAGCCAGTCATGCCGGTTCGCGAGCAGCATCGCCTGTCGGTAGTCGCGGACCTCGAAGAGCTTCTCGGCACTGCGGTGCATGAGGCCGACCTGCGGCTCGGCGGAGGTCACGACGCCGTCCGTGACCGCGACCCGCAGCTGGAATCCGGGGTTGATCGCGGGGTGGCCGTCGGCGAGTGCCAGCGCCTCGTCGCAGGGCAGGTGGGCCGCCATCCCGATCCCGAGGAGCAGTCCGGCGGCCACGTCGTCATCGTGCCAGACGGCGGTGAACCCGCCGACCGCCGCGATCAGGCCGCGCACTCGCCTCGGCCACGCGGAGGCGGCGGTCTACGCTCCGTCACGTGAGCACTTCGGGCCCGCCGCGGCTGCGTGTCGGGATCGTCGGCGCCGGTCGCGTGGGCGCCGTCCTGGGGGCCGCGCTGCGTCGAGCCGGGCATGAGGTGGTCGCGGTGTCCGCCATCTCGGACCTGTCGCGTCTGCGCGCCGAGGCGCTGCTTCCCGGAGTCCCGGTGCTGCCCGCACCGGATGTCGCGCGCGATGCCGATCTCGTGCTGCTCGCGGTGCCCGACGACGTGCTGCCCGGCCTGGTCGCCGGGCTCGTGGAGACCGGCGCCATCCACGCCGGCCAGTTCGTCGCGCACCCGTCGGGGCGCTACGGCACCGACGTGCTCGCACCGGTCGCCGTGGTCGGGGCCCTGCCGCTGGCCATCCATCCGGTGATGACGTTCACCGGGACGTCGCGTCGACCTCGGCCGGCTGGAGGACTGCCCGTTCGGCGTGACGTCGTCGGAGGCGGTGCGCCCGGTCGCCGAGGCCCTCGTGGTCGAGATGGGCGGCGAGCCGGTGTGGGTCCCCGAGGGAGCGCGCGGGCTGTATCACGCGGCTATCGCCTTCGGCGCGAACTACCTCATGACGGTCGTGCTGTCGTCGCTGGACCTCCTGCGCGAGGCCGGCATGGACCAGCCGCAGCGGCTCATGGCACCCCTGCTCAGCGCGTCGCTCGACAACGCGCTGCGGCACGGCGATGCGGCGCTCACCGGGCCGGTCGCCCGAGGCGACGCCGACACCGTCGCGGAGCACCTGGCCCGGATCGCGCGAGGTGTCGCCGCCGGCCGCAGCGGCCTATCGCGCGCTGGCGCGGCTGACCGCCGATCGCGCGGTCGCGGCCGGGCTCATCGACGTGTCGTCCGCCGCACGGCTGCTCGGCGTGCTCGCCGCGACCGGAGACGGCGAGTGAGCGTCCCGGTCGTGACGACGGCTGCCGGCCTGCGTGACTCAGGCGGCGGTGGCACCCGCGCGGTCGTGATGACGATGGGGGCACTGCACGACGGGCACGCCGAGCTCGTCCGCACGGCCCGGGAGCTGGTCGGTCCGCGCGGCCGGGTGCTCGTCACGGTCTTCGTGAACCCGACGCAGTTCGGGGCCGGCGAGGACTTCGCCCGCTACCCCCGCAGCCTCGACGCGGACGTCGCGCTCGCCGCGAACGCCGGCGCCGATCTCGTCTTCGCGCCGTCCGCCGTCGAGATGTACGGACCGGCGGAGGGATTCCGACCCGACAGCATCACCGTCGAGCCCGGCCCGCTGGGGGAGATCCTCGAGGGCGCATCGCGGCCGGGTCACTTCCGGGGCACTCTCACGGTGGTGGCCATGCTCCTGGGCATGACCCGTCCCGACGTCGCCCTGTTCGGGGAGAAGGACTACCAGCAGCTGGTCCTCATCCGGCGCATGGTGCGCGACCTCGCGATGCCGGTCGAGGTGGTCGGCGTGCCCACCGTCCGCGAGCCCGACGGCCTCGCCCGCAGCAGCCGCAATCGCTACCTGTCCGACAGCGATCGCGCGGCAGCGCGGGCGATCCCAGCCGCCCTGGAAGCCGCGGCGGACGCGGCGACGCAGGGCGTGCAGTCCGCGATCGCGGCCGGTCGGGCCGTTCTCACGTCGGTTCCAGGGGTCGAGGTCGACTACCTGGCGGTCACCGATCCCGAGCTCGGTCCTGCGCCACCGGCAGGAGCGGCGCGCATCCTGGTCGCGGCACGGGTGGGGGCGACGCGGCTGATCGACAACCGGCCTGCGACGGTTGGCCCATGACCGCGTCCGTGGTGCGCATCCCGCGCCGGCTGACGGCGGCGCCGCCGGGATGGACCGCACGCGCCGACGTGATCGTCGTGGGGTCGGGGGTGGCCGGGCTGACGGCCGCGCTGCGCGCCCGTGCGATCGGCCGGACCGTGCTGCTGGTGACCAAGGCGCAGGTCAACGAGGGGTCCACCCGCTGGGCGCAGGGCGGCATCGCCGCGGCGCTCTCGGACGAGGACTCCCCGGACGAGCACCTGCACGACACGCTCGTGGCCGGTGTCGGGCTGTGCGATCCGGAGGCGGTGCGCATCCTGGTCACCGAGGGTCCGCAGGCCGTGCGCGACCTCATCGACCTCGGCGCCCACTTCGATGTCGATGCCAGCGGCGCCATCGCCCTGACCCGCGAGGGCGGACACCTGCGCGACCGCATCGCCCACGCCGGCGGCGACGCGACGGGTGCCGAGATCTCCCGCGCCCTCGTCGCGGCCGTGCGAGCCGACCCCGGCATCGAGGTCGTCGAGAACGCGCTCGCCCTCGACCTCCTGCGCGATGCCGACGGAGCGGCGCAGGGCGTCACCCTGCACGTCATGGGCTCCGGCCAGCGCGACGGGATCGGCGCGGCTCTGGCCCCGGCCGTCATCCTCGCCACCGGCGGGTTCGGGCAGGTCTTCGGGCAGACCACCAACCCGTACGTCTCCACAGGTGACGGGGTGGCCCTCGCCCTGCGCGCGGGGGCCGACGTCGCCGACATCGAGTTCGTCCAGTTCCACCCGACGGTCATGTGGCTGGGCCCGCTGGCCCAGGGGCAGCAGCCGCTGGTGTCCGAGGCGGTGCGCGGCGAGGGAGCGGTGCTGCTCGACGGCACCGGGTCGCCGTTCATGCAGGGCGAGCACCCGCTGGCGGATCTCGCGCCGCGCGACGTCGTGGCGAAGGCGATCATGCGGCGCATGCGCGAGGAGGGCTCGGCGCACGTGTGGCTCGACGGGCGCATGCTCGGTGCCGACACCTGGCTGCAGCGGTTCCCGACCATCCTCGAGTCGTGCCGATCGCATGGCATCGACCCCGTGACCGACCTGATCCCGGTGGCGCCGGCGCAGCACTACGTCTCGGGCGGCGTGCACACCGACCTGTGGGGCCGGGCCACGATCACCGGGCTGTACGCCTGCGGCGAGGTGGCGTGCACCGGCGTGCATGGTGCCAATCGGCTCGCCTCCAACTCGCTGCTGGAGGGCCTGGTGTTCGCCCGTCGCATCGTGGGTGCGCTCGAGGTCGATCACCTCGAGGCGCGCGACCCGCTGCCGCTGTCGTCGGACGACGGTCTTCTCCCGCACGTCATCCGCCGGCCGATGCAGCAGGTGATGGACACCGAGGCCGGGGTGCTGCGCAGCGCCGCATCCCTGGCATCGGCCCGGGACGCCCTGCTTCGGCTCGGGGTCGCGCACGGCGCGACCCCGTCCACGGAGGACTGGGAGACCGCGAACATCCACCAGATCGCGAGCGTGCTCATCCACCATGCCCTGCTGCGCACCGAGACAAGGGGATCGCACTGGCGCGAGGACCATCCCGATCGCGACGACGAGCGCTGGCGCGTCCGGCTGGTGACCCGCCTGGCCGAGGACGGCACCATGATCACGGCCGAGGAACCGGTGAGGGGACAGACGACATGACCGATCCGCGCATCGCGGAGGCGATCCGCGCACGACTCGACTCCGCCGGACTGGACCCCGACGACATCGAGGCGCTCGTGCGCCGCGCCGTCGACGAGGATCTCGACGGTGGCGTCGACGTGACGACGGTCGCGACCGTGCCCCCGGGCCAGCGGGCGACGCTCGACCTCGTGGCCCGGCGCCCCGGTGTGGTGGCGGGCGTGCCCGTCGCCGCCGCCGTCTTCTCATACGTCTGCGGCGAGAATGCGGTGATCACGACTCACCTCGATGACGGCGCAGCGGTCGAGGCGGGGGCGACGATCATCTCCGTCGTGGGCCGGACCCACGACCTGCTGCAGGCGGAGCGACCGGCCCTCAACCTCCTCGGGCACCTGAGCGGCATCGCGACGCTGACCCGCGTGTGGGTCGACGCCGTGGCCGGCACGGGGGCCCGCATCCGCGACACGCGCAAGACCACGCCGGGCATGCGCCGGCTCGAGAAGTACGCGGTCCGGTGCGGCGGTGGCGTCAACCACCGCATGTCGCTGTCGGACGCCGCCCTCGTCAAGGACAACCATGTCGTGGCGGCCGGCGGGGTCGCCGCAGCCTTCGAGGCTGTCCGCTCCCAGTTCCCCGGGGTCGACGTCGAGGTCGAGGTGGACTCGCTCGCCCAGCTGGACGAGGTGCTCGCGGCCGGAGCCGACCTCGTGCTCCTGGACAACTTCGAGGTCGACGAGATGCGCGAGGCCGTGCGGGTGACCGCGGGCCGCGCTCGGCTCGAGGCCTCGGGTGGGCTGTCGCTGCCGGTGGCCGCGGACGTGGCCGCCACCGGCGTGGACTACCTTGCGGTCGGAGCCCTCACCCACTCGGCACCGGTGCTGGACATCGGAGCCGACCTGCGCCAGGAGTCCTAGTGCTGCTCGCCATCGACGTCGGCAACACCAACACCGTCCTCGGCATGTTCGACGGCGAGGCCCTGCGCGCGTCGTGGCGCATCAAGACGGACGCGCGCACGACCGCCGATGAGATGGCCCTCACGTTCCGGGGGCTCCTCGCCGACCAGGAGTCGGTCACCGGCATCTCCCTGTGCAGCACCGTCCCCGCGGTCCTGCGCGAGATGCGGCTCATGCTCGACCGCTACTTCGCCTCGGTCACGACCGTCATCGTGGAGCCGGGCACCAAGACCGGTGTGCCGGTCCTCACCGACAACCCCAAGGAGGTGGGCGCCGACCGCATCGTCAACACGATCGCGGCCCATCACCTGTACGGCGGTCCCTGCATCGTCGTGGACTTCGGGACGTCGACGAACCTCGACGTCGTCTCGGCCAAGGGCGAGTTCCTCGGCGGCGCGCTCGCCCCCGGGATCGAGATCTCGCTCGACGCCCTCGCCCAGCGCGCGGCCCAGTTGCGCAAGGTGGAGCTGGTCCGGCCCCGATCGGCGATCGGCAAGAACACCGTCGAGGCCCTCCAGTCGGGAGCGCTGTACGGGTTCGCCGGCCAGGTCGACGGCCTGGTGGACCGCATCACCGCGGAGCTCGGCGAGGTGACGGCCGTGGTGGCCACCGGGGGCCTGGCGCCCATCGTCGTGCCGGAGTCGCGTCGGATCACGCACTACGACCCCGAGCTGACGCTCACCGGCCTGCGCCTGGTGTTCGAGAAGAACGCGGAGTAGCCGCCGGGTCGTCGCCGCTCAGGCGGCGTCGTGCTCGACCAGTTGCACGAGCCGGCCGTCGGGATCCGACGTCGTCACCACCCGACCGCCGGGGATGTCGTGCGGCTCGCTGAGCTCGATGCCCGAGCCCTCGAGCCGGCTCGCCTCCTCGGCCAGCGACGTCACGTCGAAGAGAGCCACCGTCGAGCCGCCCTCGCTCGGCAGGTCCGGCGACCAGGGGGTGTGCAGCGCGAGCATGCGTCCGCCCGGGAGCGCGAAGTGGACCCACCCGGCCCCGCGCTCGGGGTCGCAGCCCAGCAGCGCCGTGTAGTAGTCCGCGCACGCGTCCAGGCGGTTGGTGATGAGCATCAGGCCCGAGAGTTCCATCGGGTGATTGTGCCAGCGACGCGGCTAGCGGGACAGGCGCGTGCCCCCGACGAGGGCCGTGACGGCGTCGAGCCCGTGCACGCGGCCCGACGTGCGCGGAAGGATGAGGGTTCGCAGGCCGAGGTGCGCGCCCCCGCCGTCGTCGTTCGCATTGTCGCCGACCATGACGACGCGGGAGGCCGGAAGGTCGAGTGCGGCCAGGGCGGCCTCGAAGATCCGCCGGTCCGGCTTCACGGCGCCGACCTCGTACGACAGCACCGTGGCATCGACCCACGGCGTCACTCCCTCGCGGTCGAGCACCGTCCGGATGGGGACGCCGGCGTTCGACAGCAGGCAGACGCGCATGCCCATCTCCCGCAGGGCGATGAGGGTGGGCACCGTGTCGTCGTAGGCGTGCCAGGTGTCGAGCATGACGTCGTAGAGGGCGTTGGCGAGGGTGCGGTCGACGCGCGGGTCCCTGGGCGATCAGCTCGTGGAAGACGCGCGAGTGGGCCTCGAAGGACAGGTCGCGGGTGCTGTCGGGATCGCTGACCCGCGCTCCCTCCCAGATGCGGTCGAGGAAGGCGACCAGCCTGGCTCGCTCGGAGGTCGTGAGCGGATGGGGATCGACGGTCAGCGCCGCCTCGAGCCACTGGTCGGCGTCGCCCTGGTCGACGAGAGTCGAGTGGATGTCGAAGATGACGCCCTCGACGGGCTCGGGCAGCGGCCAGGCCTGCGGGGCATCGCTCATGTCGGCAGCCTACGAGGCATCCAATAGCCTTGGGCGTTGTGATGAGTGAAGCCCCCGGTGAGCCCGACCTGAGTGTCGAGGCGGACGACGACCTGCCCGAGCAGATGCGGATCCGCCGCGAGAAGCGCGAGGAGCTCGCTGCCCGTGGCATGGAGCCGTACGCGATCGGGCTGCCCATCACCACGACGATCGCGGCCGTTCGCGCCGCGCATCCCGGGCTTCCCGAGGACACCTCGACCGGCGACCACGTCGGGATCGCTGGACGGGTCATCTTCTCCCGCAACACCGGCAAGCTCTGCTTCGCGACGCTGCGTGCGGGTGACGGGTCCGAGATCCAGGCCATGGTCTCGCTGGCGAGTGTGGGCGAGCAGCAGCTGGCCGACTGGAAGGACCTCGTCGACATCGGCGACCACGTGTTCGTCGCGGGCGAGGTCATCACCAGCAGGCGCGGCGAGCTGTCGGTGCTGGCGGACGAGTGGCGCATGGCTGCCAAGGCGCTGCGCCCCCTGCCCGTCGCCCACAAGCCGCTGAACGAGGAGACCCGGGTACGGCAGCGCTACGTCGACCTCGTCGTGCGGCCGGAGGCTCAGGCGATGGCGCGCACGCGCGTTGCCGTGGTGGCGTCCATCCGGCAGAGCCTCACGCGGCGCGGCTTCCTCGAGATCGAGACGCCCATGCTGCAGACGCTGCACGGCGGTGCCACGGCGCGTCCGTTCGTCACGCACTCCAACGCCTTCGACATCGACGTCTTCCTGCGCATCGCTCCCGAGCTCTTCCTCAAGCGGGCGGTGGTCGGCGGACTCGAGCGGGTCTTCGAGGTGAACCGCAACTTCCGCAACGAGGGAGCCGACCGGACCCACTCGCCCGAGTTCACGATGCTCGAGTTCTACCAGGCCTACGCCGACTACCAGGTGGTCGCCACGATCACCCGCGAGCTCATCCAGGAGGCCGCGCTGGCCGCGTGCGGCTCGCTCACGGTCACGCACCACGACGGCACGGTGCTCGACCTGTCGGGCGTGTGGCCGCAGGTCGGCCTCTACGAGTCGCTGTCCGACGCCCTCGGCGAGGCGATCACCCCCGACACCGACCGCAGCCGACTCGTCGGCGCTGTGCGAGCGCGACGGGATCGAGTTCCACGCCGACGGCCGTCAACGGCAAGCTCGTGGAGGAGCTCTTCGAGCACCACGTGGTGCCGGGCTTCGCCGGCCCGACGTTCGTCGTGGACTACCCGGTCGACACGTCGCCGCTGGTGCGGGCGCACCGCACGAAGCCCGGAGTGGTCGAGAAGTGGGACCTGTACATCAACGGCGCCGAGACGGGTACCGGGTACTCCGAGCTCGTGGACCCCGTCGTGCAGCGGCAGCGGCTCGTCGAGCAGGCAGCCCTGGCCGATCGCGGAGACGCCGAGGCGATGCACCTTGACGAGGACTTCCTGCGGGCCATGGAGCACGGCATGCCGCCGATGGGCGGGGTCGGAGTCGGCGTCGACCGCGTGCTGATGGCGCTCACCGGGCAGGGGATCCGGGAGACCATCTTGTTCCCGCTGGTCAAGCCCGAGGCGCAGCGATGACGTCCGGCGTCGTGGTCCGGCCCGCGCGCACGTCCGACGTGCGGGAGATCCGCACGCTCGTCGACGTCTACTCGCCGGACGGCCGATTGCTGTCGAAGGCGACGGTGACGCTGTTCGAGGACATCCAGGAGTTCCTGGTGGCCGAGCTCGACGGGCGGGTCGTGGGCTGCGGGGCGCTGCACGTCATGTGGGAGGACCTCGCGGAGGTCCGCACGGTGGCGGTCGACCCCGAGCTGGCCGGGCGTGGCATCGGCTCGGCGCGTGCTGCAGGCCCTCCTGGGGCGGGCTCGCGAGGTGGGCGTCAAGCGGGTCTTCTGCCTGACCTTCGCGGTCCCCTTCTTCGAGCGGCACGGCTTCTCGGAGATCGACGACACCCCCGTCGACCACACCGTCTACGAGCAGCTGCTCCAGTCCTACGACGAGGGCGTGGCGGAGTTCCTGGGACTCGAGCGCGTGAAGCCCAACACGCTGGGCAACCACCGCATGCTGGCGGTGCTGTGAGGCGGGCGCTTGCCGCGGCCGGGGTGGCCGTCGTACTGATGCTGGGTCTGGTGTCGGCGCCGGCGTCGGCGTCCGTGTCGGCCGCCCCCGACGGTCCCCTGTCCGGGAAGCTGATCCTGCTCGACCCCGGGCATCAGCTCGGCAACTCCAACCCGCGCTTTCGCCGGCAGATGGCGCAGACGCGCTTCAACGGCACGATCGTCAAGGGCTGCAACACCACGGGCACGGCCACCAACGCCGGCTTCCCCGAGGCAACCTTCACGTGGCGCGTGGCGAAGCGGCTGAAGTCCCTGCTCGAGGGGGCGGGTGCCCGGGTGGAGATGACGCGCACCACCAACTCCTACGACGCATGGGGCCCCTGCGTGTGGGATCGCGCGAAGCAGGCTAACCGGCTGGGCGCCGACGCGATGATCAGCATCCATGCCGACGGTGCGCCGTCGAGCAGTCGTGGCTTCTTCGTGCTGGCGCCCGCGCTGGTGAAGGGCTGGACGGAGGACGTCGTCAAGCCCGGTCGCCGACTGGCCGACGCGATGATCGACGGGATGGCAGCGGCGGGCGCCCCGCGGTCGAACTACATCTCGGGCCAGCTGATGATCTCGCGCGACACCACGAGCCTGAACTTCAGCAACGTGCCCACCGTCACTGTCGAGGTGGGCAACATGCGCAACGCCTCGGAGGCGCGGCGCATGTCGTCGGCCGCGGGCCAGCGTCAGTACGCGCAGTGGCTGTTCGCCGGCATCGCCGAGTACTTCTCGCGCTGACCGACGTCCTCCTTCCCCCGGTGTCACACTGAAAGTGACGGGCTCCCCGAGGGGAGGTGCGTGATGCGTACACGGCAGATCGTCGGACTGATTCTGGGCATCCTCACCGTTCCGGTTCTCATCGTCGGACTCATGGACCCGATCGAAGGCGGCGTGGCGCTGCTCGTCGGCGGTGCGCTGGTGGTGATCGTCTTCCTGGTGTCACGGGTGCCGATGCCGCGGCTCCTGTGGATCGCGTGGCTGTCGGCCGTGGCGTTCGGTGCGGCCTCGCTCATCGCCGTCGCCCAGTACTACCCGTGGCGGGAGTACCCGTGGTGGATCTGGGCGCTCGTGGTCGGCTACGAGGTGGCGGCCGGGATCACGGCAGCAGGTGGCGTGGTCTACGTCGTCCGGATGGCGCGTCGCCTGCGCCACGACCGACCGGAGCCGTCAGTCGCCGAACTCCCGGACCAGGATGCGAAGCAGCGCGGCTAGTTCGTCCTGGCTGCTGGCCGGCAGGTGGGCGAGCACCTCGTGCTCGCGGGCCACGAGGTCGAAGAGCGCATCGTCGACCGAGCGGCGACCGGCGTCCGTGAGCAGGACCTTCACCCCGCGTCGGTCGGCCGGATCGGGCTCGCGGCGAACCAGGCCGTGCGTCTCCAGCCGGTCGATCCGGTTGGTCATGGTGCCGCTGGTGACGAGGGTCTCCGCAGCGAGCTGGCCGGGGGACAGCGAGTACGGCGCACCAGCCCGGCGCAGCGCGGCGAGTACGTCGAACTCCCACGGCTCGAGGTCGTGGGCGGCGAACGCGTCCCGGCGCGCAAGGTCGAGGTGACGGGCCAGCCGGCTCACGCGGGACAGGACCTGCAGCGGTGAGACGTCGAGGTCCGGTCGTTCGCGCTGCCAGGCCGCGGTGATGCGATCGACGTCGTCGACGGCATCGGGGCTTGTCATGCGGCCATGCTACGTCAAGATTCTTGATGTCAAGATTCCTGCGTGCGAGATTCCATCGAGCCGAGAATCCCTGGTGCCGAGAATCTCGATGGGCAGGTCAGCGGCTGGTGACCGTCCGGGGCTTCGCCTCGAGGTTCTGCAGGCCGTTCCAGGCGAGGTTGACCAGATGCGCCACGACCTCCTCCTTCTTGGGCTTGCGGACGTCGAGCCACCACTGCCCGGTCTGCGCGACCATGCCGACCAGCATCTGCGAGTACAGGGGCGCCCACTTGGGGTTGAGCCGGTGCGCACGGAACTGCGTGGCGAGCAGGTCGTCCACGCGTGCGGCCACGTCGACGAGCAGGCCCGCGAAGGTCCCGCCGATCGCCTCGGATCGAGCCTCCGGGTCGCGCACGGCAGGGGTGTCGCGGACGAGGATGCGGAAGCCGTCCGGGTAGCGGTCGATGTAGTCGAACAGCGCCATGCCCGCGCGCTCGAGGAGCGTGCGAGCGTTGACACGCGAGGGTGTCTCGGAGTCCACGCCCAGCGCGTCGGCGATGGACACGAGCAGGTAGGTCATCTCGCGGTCGACGACGACTGCGTACAGCCCCTCCTTGCCGCCGAAGTGCTCGTACACGACCGGCTTGGAGACGCCGGCCTTGGCCGCGATCTCCTCGACGCTGACGGCCTCGAAGCCCTTCTCCGCGAACAGCCGCCGGCCGACGTCGAGCAGTTGCTCGCGCCGCTCCTGGCCGCTCATCCGGACACGATCGCGCCGCGGCTGTCGTCGGGCCTCGCGCCGCTGCGCGGTGGCGAGGTCGGTCACGTTGTCGACGTCGGCGTCGGCGTCGTCCACGGCTTCGAGGGCGGGCGTCTCCATCACGCGGCCGTCCGGGGCAGGCCGCGCACGCGGCGGCGCATCGCCGGGTCCTTGAGCTTGGCCGCGATCCGCTCCGGCCGCGGCCAGCGGACGTCGTAGGCCATCCCGAGCTTCTCCATGACGCGGATTGTCTCAGCGCTGAGGTCGATCTGGCCGCGCAGCACGCCGTGGCGTGCGCTGGTCTGGTCGACGTGGTGCAGGTTGTGCCAGGACTCGCCGAACGACGGGATCGCGAGCCAGGCGACGTTGCTCGACAGGTCGCGGCTGGCGAAGGGCCGGGTGCCGAAGACGTGGCAGATCGAGTTGATGGACCAGGTGACGTGGTGGACGAGCGCGACCCGCACGAGGCCGGCCCAGAAGAACGCCGTGAGCGCGCCCATCCACGACCACGTGATGAGCCCACCGAGCAGGGCGGGCAGCAGCAGCGTGCTGATCACGACGACGGGGAAGTACCGCGAGATCCGGCTCAGGTCCCTGTCCGCCGCGATGTCCGGCGCGTACCGGGCGATCGAGGTGTTCTCCTTGTCGAAGAACCAGCCGACGTGCGCGTAGTACAGACCCTTGGCCACCTGGCGCCGTGAGGTGCCGAAGCGCCAGGGGGAGTGCGGGTCGCCGACCTCGTCGGAGAACTTGTGGTGCTTGCGGTGGTCGGCCACCCACTGGTCGAGCGAGCCCTCCAGCGCGAGCGATCCCATGACTGCCAGGCCGATCTTGACGGCGCGGTTCGCCTTGAACGATCCGTGGGTGAAGAACCGGTGATAGCCGATCGTGATGCCGGCGGCGGTGATGGTCCACATGACCGCGACGAGGGCGACGTCGACCCAGGACAGCCAGCCGCCCCACGCGACCGGGATCGCGGCGACCACGGCGAGCAGCGGCACCACCACGAAGTAGGCGATGGTGATCCGCATCCCCAGGCCGTTGAGCTGCACCGGATCGTCGACGACGATGGTCGGCTGCTGGACCTCGGGGGTAGCGGTCATGGGGCTCCTTCGACGCCGAGCGGCCGGCGCCGCCATGTACCTACGCTTCCGTAGGTTACGGTACCGTAGGTAGCGACGTCAACCGGCGCGACGGCCGGCAGCGCGGAGGCCTCTAGGCTCGGACCGCGTGGTGCGGGTGTCCATCGGTCCCGTGCCCGGTCCCGGGTCGTCTAATGGCAGGACAGCGGACTTTGAATCCGTGAACAGAGGTTCGACTCCTCTCCCGGGAGCCTCGCCGACCGGGCGGCCGGGCAGTGCCTCGAGCCCTGCGGGGCCCATCAGTCAGGGTGAGGGTTCAGGGCGCGGCTCGAGGACGACGACGGCCGTCGGCCCGGGCCGCCGTGCCGCGAAGCCGTCGAGGTCGTCATCGATCTCGCGCCACCGAGACCACAGGCGATCACGCTCGCCATCCGAAGCGGCCCGGCCGGTGACCTGGACGTGACCGTCGCGAGTGACCACCGAGGCCCGCGGATCGGCCTGCAGGTTGAGCCACCAGGCGGGCTCGCCCTCACCCCAGCCGTTCATCGCCATCGTGACGAGGTTCGGGCCGTCCGTGATGTACCCGACGACAACAGAGCGCGCCCTGCCGGAGCGCCGCCCGGTCGTGGTCAGCCACAGCGTGCCCCAGCCACCCTCCTTAGGGCGCCAGAGTGCGACCCGCGAGCCGGTGGCCCGGTAGATCGCGCGGTGAACCTGCCAGGCGGACCGGATGAACCAGCGCGGTGGCAGCCGAGGTGGTCGGCCAGTTGTGTCATGCACCGTCACTCCTCTCAGGCCTGCCAGAACGGCGGGGCGGCCGGGATGACCGGCAGCCGGCTGGCCACGGTCCCGAAGCGGTCGTCCTGCTCGCGCCATGACGCGTAGGCCGCGTCGATCTCGACCCTGCTGCGCGCGACGAAGTTCCACCACATGAGCAGCGGTTCGTCGAACGGGACGCCGCCCAGCAGCATGACGCGGCTGGGCTCGCGCACGTCGAGGGTCAGCTCCTGTCGACCGCTGCCGAGGAACGCCAGCCGACCGGGGACCACCGGCTGCCCTGCGACGGCGACCGCCCCGCGCAGGACGATGAGGGCGTGCTCGAACGAGGGGTCCAAGGGGACCGTCGTCGGGGAGCGCAGGTCGAGGTCGACGCCCACGAGCGGGGTGTCGTGCCGTGCCGGGCTTGCCGTTCCGGCGAGTGCGCCGACGAGGATGGTGGCGACGCCTCCGTCGACCTCCAGTCGCGGCAGCTCCGCGTGATGCTCGAAGGCGGCCGAGCCGTGTCGCGACGCCTCGGGCAGCGCGATCCACAACTGGATCCCCTCGAGGACGCCGCGGTAGTGACCGGTGGCCTCCTCCGCGTGCGCGACGGCGCCGCCCGCAGTCATGAGGTTCAGCTGGCCCGGGGTGATGACCTGCTCGGACCCCAGGCTGTCCTTGTGCAGGACCTGGCCGTCCAGCAGCCACGTGACGGTCTGCAGGCCCATGTGCGGGTGCGGGCCCACGTCCGGCCCCGAGCCCTCGGTCACGTCGGCCGGTCCCATGTGGTCGGCGAAGCACCACGCGCCCACCGTCCGGCGGCCGCGCCGCGGCAGGGCGCGACGCACCGTCAGCTCGCCGACGCGGGCCTCGTGGCTCTCAGTGAGCGCGAACTCCGGCACGCCCATCAGTCAACCATCCGTTGAGTGCGCAGTGGTGGCCCTTCCGGCCGGTCGGCCGGGGGCCACCACTGCGCACTCAACGAAGGAAGGCGGGGGATAGGGTGGGACCGCCTTCCCCGGCCGCAGCGAGAGCCCTCTCGCCCGACCCGACTGAGGAACCGCCGTGACCAGCAGTCGTCCCTCCGCCGTCGTCATCCTCGCGGCCGGCGAGGGCAAGCGGATGAAGTCCGCCACCCCCAAGGTCCTGCACCCGGTCGCCGGCCGCTCGCTCGTCGGCCACGTGATCGAGGCCGCCTCGACCCTCGAGCCCGCGCATCTGGTGGTGGTCGTCGGGCATGGCCGTGACGAGGTCACCGCGCACGTCGAGGAGATCGCCCCATGGGCGATCACCGTCGTGCAGGAGGAGCAGAACGGCACGGGTCACGCGGTCCGCATCGCCCTCGCAGCCCTGGCCGGGCGCGGCATCTCGACCTCCGACGGGCCGGTCGTCGTGCTGACCGGTGACACCCCCCTGCTGACCGGCCGCACCCTGGTCTCGCTGCTGCTGGAGCACGAGTCGACGGGATCCACGGCCACCGTGCTCACCGCCCGCCTCGGCGATCCGCACGGGTACGGTCGAATCCTTCGCAAGGCGGACGGCTCGGTGGCGGGCATCGTCGAGGAGAAGGACGCCTCCGAGGACCAGCGGCGCGTGGACGAGGTCAACTCCGGCATGTATGCGTTCGCCGCCTCCCGGCTGACCGAGTGCCTGGAGCGCATCACGACCGACAACGCCCAGGGCGAGGAGTACCTCACCGACGTCATCGGGCTCATGCGCGGGGACGGCGACGTCGTCTCCGCGTCCCTGTGCGCCGACGCGGACGAGATCCTCGGCGTCAATGACCGCGTCCAGCTCGCCCAGGCCGCCGCCATCCTGCGCGACCGCATCAACGAGGGATGGATGCGGGCCGGTGTCTCGATCCTCGATCCCGCGTCGACGTGGCTCGACGTCGACGTGGATCTCGAAGCCGACGTGGTGCTGCGTCCGCAGGTCACGATGCGTGGGCCGACATCGGTGGCGACCGGCGCGGTGATCGGGCCCGGCACGACGCTGGTGGCCTGCGAGGTCGGGGCTGGAGCCGAGGTCATCCACACGTGGGCCGAGCTCGCGGTCATCGGCGAGGGCGCGCGCGTCGGCCCGTTCACCTTCCTCCGGCCGGGCACCGTCCTGGGCGAGGGGACCCGAGCCGGCGCCTACGTCGAGATCAAGAACTCGACGGTCGGTGCGCGATCGAAGGTCCCGCACCTGTCCTACGTGGGCGACGCCGAGATCGGCACGGACTCGAACATCGGCGCGGCCACGGTGGTCGTGAACTACGACGGGGTCGCCAAGCACCGCACGGTCGTGGGGGACCACGTGCGGATCGGCAGCGACACCATGCTCGTCGCCCCGGTGACCGTCGGGGACGGTGCGTACACCGCGGCGGGGTCGGTCATCACCGACGACGTGCCGGCGGGCGCGATGGCGGTCGGGCGTTCGCGCCAGCGCACCATCGCCGGCTGGGTCGAGCGTCGTCGTCCGGGCTCCCCGGCCGCCGAGGCTGCTGCCCGAGCCGCAGGATCCACCACCAACCCAATCGATCCAGCGTAGGAGCCCCGTTGTCACACCTGTCGGTCCCCAACCAGAAGCGACTGGTCCTCCTCGCTGGGCGCTCGTACCCGGAGCTCGCGCAGGAGGTGGCGGAGAACCTGGGGGTCCCGCTGTCCCCGACGCTGGCATACGACTTCGCCAACGGCGAGATCTTCGTGCGCTTCCAGGAGTCGGTGCGCGGCTGCGACGCCTTCGTGCTGCAGAGCCACACGACGCCGATCAACAAGTGGATCATGGAGCAGCTGATCATGGTCGACGCGCTCAAGCGGGCCTCGGCCAAGCGCATCACCGTCATCGTGCCCTTCTACGGCTACGCCCGCCAGGACAAGAAGCACCGCGGCCGCGAGCCGATCTCGGCTCGGCTGATGGCCGACCTGTTCAAGACCGCCGGGGCCGACCGCCTCATGACGGTCGACCTGCACACGTCGCAGATCCAGGGCTTCTTCGACGGGCCGGTGGACCACCTGTTCGCCATGCCGCTGCTGGCGAACCACGTCTCCTCGCGCGTGCCCCGCGACCGCATCACGGTCGTGTCGCCGGACGCCGGCCGGGTGCGGGTCGCCGAGAGATGGACCGATGTCCTCGGGGCCCCGCTGGCGATCATCCACAAGCGTCGCGACCCCGACGTCCCGAACCAGGTGCGCGTCTTCGAGGTGGTCGGTGACGTCAAGGACCGCGTGTGCGTCCTGGTCGACGACATGATCGACACCGGCGGCACCATCGTGAAGGCTGCCGAGACCCTGTTCGACAACGGGGCCGCGGACGTCATCGTGGCGGCCACGCACGGCATCCTCAGCGACCCGGCACGCGAGCGGCTGCAGGAGTCGCGCATCTCCGAGGTCATCGTCACGAACACGCTGCCGATCACCGAGGACAAGGCGTTCGAGAAGCTCACGGTGCTCTCGATCGCGCCGATCCTGGCCAAGGCCATCACGGAGGTCTTCACCGACGGCTCGGTCACGAGCATGTTCGACGACTCCGGGAACACCCCGGAGAGCTCCTCCCACTGAGGGGGGTAGACTGTGACAACCCTCGGCGAGGGTGATGGTCCATCGCACTGATCGTGCGGCGGGGCAGCACCGTGATCGACGTGGTCGGCGCCTACCAGCGTTGCCGAGGTGACCGACGATGACCGAGGAGTTCTGAGAAGTGACCACCGTTGCCATGACCGCTACGCCCCGCTCCGATTTCGGCAAGGGCGCTGCCCGCCGAATCCGCCGTGAGGGCAACATCCCCGCCGTGATCTACGGCTCCGGCACCGAGCTGGTCCACGTGGCGCTGCCCGAGCATGACCTCAACCTCGCGCTGCGCCGGCCCCGCGTCGTGCTCTCCGTGTCGTTCGACGGCGGCACCGTCCTCGTCAAGCCCCGCGACATCCAGCGCGACCCCGTCAAGCGCAACCTCGAGCACATCGACCTCGTGATCATCAGCTCCGAGGAGGCGCAGGACCGCGCCGACATGGCCGACGCCATCAAGGCGGCCACCGAGGCCGCGGAGGAGGCCGGCATGGATGCCGCTGCCGTCGTCCAGGCGCTCGAGGCTGCTGTCGCCAGCGGCGAGGACGCCACCGAGGCCGCCAAGCACGCCGTCTCCGACGCCGAGCACAAGGCCGAGGAGTACGCCGACGCGGCCGCCCACGAGGCGGACGTCGAGGCTGCTGCGGAGGCCGCGGAGGCTGCGGAGTCCGCTGCTCCCGCCGCGGAGTAGTCCGCCACCTTGTCCAGCAGCCCGTGGCTGGTCGTCGGGCTCGGCAACCCCGGTCCCGAGTACGCGGCCACTCGGCACAATGTCGGCTTCCTCGTCGTCGACCTGCTGTCCGGTCGCATCGGCTCGCGGCTCGCGCGTCACAAGCGCGGCCACGCGCTGGCGGCGGAGGGCAAGCTCGGCGTCCCGGGAGACCTGACGCACCTGGTGCTCGTCGAGCCGCTGTCGTTCATGAACGAGTCGGGTGGCCCGGTCAAGGCGCTCATGGGGTTCTACGGCGTCGAGGTCGACCACCTCGTCGTCGTGCATGACGAGCTCGACCTGCCGTTCACCTCGATCCGCATCAAGCTCGGCGGTGGCGACAACGGGCACAACGGGCTCCGGAGCATCCGCAAGGCCCTCGGGACCGGCGACTTCTTCCGGATCAGGGTCGGGATCGGCCGGCCGCCGGGCCGTCAGGACCCGGCCGAGTACGTGCTCAAGGGCGTTCCCGAGCACCGAGCGGGCCGACCTCCCCGAGGTCGCGGATCGCGCCGCCGACGCCGTCGAGTCGCTCGTGACCGTCGGTCTCGACATCGACCCAGAACCGGTTCAACGCCTGACCGCCGACCCGGCACCAGCAGCGAGGAGATCCCATGCCCACCCGTTCCGACGCCGAGCTGTCCCGTGACGTGGCGCGGGAGGCCGGGCGCCTGCTGCTCGACCTGCGCGCGTCGTTCGGCCCGATCGACGACAAGGACGCGGCGAACGCCCTGCGCGCCGAGGGGGATCGCGCCTCGCACCTGCTGATCATGGACCTGCTCAGTGCGGCGCGGCCGCACGACTCGATCCTGAGCGAGGAGGGCAAGGACGACGACCGACGACTGTCCGCCGAGCGCGTCTGGATCGTGGATCCGCTCGACGGCACGTTCGAGTACGGACAGGGGCGCGCGGACTTCGCCGTGCACGTCGCGCTGTGGGAGCCCGCCGGGGCCGTCCTCTCCGCCACGACGGTCGACCTCCCCGCGCAGGGGCTGACCCGGTCGGTGCTCGACGACGTGGCCGCTCCGGCGCCGCTTCCCACGGACCGCCCCATCCGCATCGTCGCCTCGCGCAGCCGCCCGCCGGCGACCCTGCCGGCGACCGTCGCGATCCTCGGGCGCCTGCTGGCCGAGTCCGGGATCACCGACCGCGGCGTCGAGATCGTCGATGTGGGCTCGGTGGGCGCCAAGGTCAACGAGCTCATCGCCGGCCGGGCCGACGCATACGTGCACGACACCGGGTTCTTCGAGTGGGACGTCGCTGCGCCCTACGGCGTCGCACTGCACTACGGGCTGGTCCCGTCGCACGTCGACGGCTCCCCGGTGCTGTTCAACGCCATGCCGCCGTACGTCACGGACCTGCTGGTCAGCCACCCCGACCTCGTCGCGCCGCTGCGCGCCGCCCTGCGGGAGGCGGCCGCCTCGTGAACCTCGCCGGGCTCCTGGCGTGCCTGGATGACGACGCCGGGTTCGCATCGCTGCGCGACCTGGCTGCCGCCGGCACCGGGACCACCGTGGAGGCGCCCGCGGCCCTGAACCCGCTGCTGGTCGCCGAGCTGGCGCGGACCCGACCGACCGGGGTTCCCGTCATCGTGGTGACCGCGACCGGGCGGGAGGCGGAGGACCTCGCCGCCGTGCTGCCCGAACTGGTGCCGGCGATCACCGTTGCGGTGTTCCCGTCCTGGGAGACGCTCCCGCACGAGCGGCTGTCCCCGTCGTCCGACACGGTGGGCCGGCGCGTGGCCGTCCTGCACCGCCTGGCCCATCCGGACCCGGCGGATCCGCTCGGCCTGCCGATCGACGTGCTGGTCACCTCGGTGCGCGCGTTCCTGCAGCCCGTGGTCGCCGCGATCGCCGACGTCGAGCCGGTGCGCCTGGCGGTCGGTGACGAGGTCGTCCTCGACGACCTCGTGTCGACCCTCGTGAGCCTGGGCTACGAGCGCAACGACCTGATCGAGCGACGCGGCCAGGTGGCCGTGCGCGGTGGCATCCTCGACGTCTTCCCGCCGACGGAGGAGCACCCCCTGCGCGTCGAGTTCTGGGGCGACACGGTCGAGGAGATCCGCACCTTCGCGGTGGCCGACCAGCGATCGCTCGAGCTCGCTCAGGACGGCCTGTGGGCCCCGGCCGTCCGCGAACTGCTGCTGACCGACGAGGTCCGCGAGCGGGCCGCAGTGCTCGCCGCATCGGCTCCGCACCTCGCGGACATGTGCGACCGGTTGGCCCAGGGCATCGCGGTGGAGGGCATGGAGTCGCTCGCACCGGTCCTCGCCAACGGCATGGTGACGCCACTGGAGCTCGTGCCCGGTCGCGCGCAGGTGGTGCTCCTGGAGCCGGAGCGCATCCGACGCCGTGCCCACGACGTCGTGCGCACCGCCGAGGAGTTCCTCATGGCGTCCTGGCACAACGCGGCGGTGGGCAATGCGACGCCGATCGACCTGGCCGCCGCGAGCTACCGCGCGCTGGACGACGTGCGTGCCATCGCGCGCACGCGCGGCGACGCCTGGTGGCGGCTGACGCAGCTGGCGACGGACGCGGAGCTGGACGACGACCAGGGTGCCTCGACCCGCCTGAGGATCCATGGCCGCGAGCTGGAGTCGTATCGCGGCGACTCGGCGCGGGCGATCGCGGACCTTCGCACCTGGACGTCCGCCGGCTCGAAGGTCGCCGTGCTGGCCGAGGGGCACGGATCTGTCGCCCGCCTGGTGGAGGAGCTCGCCGATGCAGGCGTGCCCGTCGTCGAGACGACGGACCTGTCGCGCCGCCCGGAGCCTGGCCTGGTCACGGTCAGCCGGGGCCGGCTGCTGCACGGCTTCGCGATCGACTCGTGCGGGCTCACGGTCGTCACCGAGACCGACATCGTCGGCCAGCGGTCCTCGACGAAGGACATGCGCCGGCTCCCCTCGCGCCGCCGCCGCTCCATCGACCCCCTGAGCCTGCGCCCGGGGGACTTCGTCGTGCACGAGCAGCACGGGGTCGGCCGCTACGTCGACATGGTCCAGCGCGCCGTGGCGGGCGCCGAGCGGGAGTACCTGGTCCTCGAGTACGCCGCGAGCAAGCGCGGCCAGCCGCCGGACCGGCTGTTCGTGCCCACGGACCAGCTCGACCTCATCACGCGGTACGTCGGTGGCGAGGCGCCGACGGTGCACCGCCTCGGCGGTGCCGACTGGCAGAAGGCCAAGGGGCGCGCCCGCAAGGCCGTCAAGCAGATCGCGGCCGAGCTGATCCGCCTGTACGCGGCCCGCCAGGCGAGCGCGGGGCACGCCTTCGCAGCCGACACCCCGTGGCAGCGCGAGCTCGAGGACGCCTTCCCGTACGTGGAGACGCCCGACCAGCTCTCCTGCATCGACGAGGTCAAGGCCGACATGGAGCGGACGGTCCCGATGGACCGGCTCATCTGCGGCGACGTCGGCTACGGCAAGACCGAGATCGCCGTGCGCGCCGCGTTCAAGGCGGTGCAGGACGGCAAGCAGGTGGTGGTGCTGGTCCCGACGACGCTGCTCGTCCAGCAGCACCTGTCGACCTTCGCCGAGCGGTTCGCGTCGTTCCCCGTCAAGGTCGCGGCCCTGTCGCGCTTCAGCTCCGACAAGGAGGCCAAGGCGGCGGTCGACGGCATCGCCGACGGCACTGTCGACGTCGTGATCGGGACGCATCGCCTGCTCACCTCAGGCGTGCGGTTCAAGGACCTCGGGCTCGTCGTCATCGACGAGGAGCAGCGGTTCGGCGTCGAGCACAAGGAGCATCTCAAGGCGCTGCGCACGAACGTCGACGTGCTGGCGATGTCCGCCACGCCGATCCCGCGCACGCTGGAGATGGCGGTCACGGGGATCCGGGAGATGTCGGTCATCCAGACGCCTCCCGAGGAGCGGCACCCCGTGCTGACGTTCGTCGGCCCCTACGACGACAGGCAGATCTCCGCGGCCATCAACCGCGAGCTCATGCGCGAGGGACAGGTGTTCTTCGTGCACAACCGCGTGGAGTCCATCGAGCGGGTGGCGCGTCGCATCGGCGAGCTCGTCCCCGATGCGCGCATCGCCGTCGCCCATGGCCAGATGAACGAGGGGGCGCTGGAGCAGGTCATCGTCGACTTCTGGGACAAGCAGATCGACGTCCTCGTGTGCACCACGATCGTGGAGTCGGGGATCGACATCGCCAACGCGAACACCCTCATCGTCGACCGTGCCGACACCTTCGGCCTGTCGCAGCTGCACCAGCTGCGCGGGCGGGTGGGTCGCGGCCGGGAGCGTGCGTACGCCTACTTCCTCTACGCGCCCGACAAGCCGCTGACGGAGACCGCCCACGACCGCCTGGCGACGATCGCCCAGCACACCGACCTGGGGTCGGGGATGCACATCGCGTTGAAGGACCTCGAGATCCGCGGGGCGGGCAACCTCCTGGGCGGCGAGCAGAGCGGGCACATCGCCGACGTCGGCTTCGACCTGTACGTCCGGCTGGTGGGCGAGGCGCTGGCGGAGTACAAGGACGAGCCGGTCACGTCGACGAGCGAGGTCAAGGTCGAGCTGCCGATCGACGCGCACATCCCGGCTGAGTACGTGCCGCACGAGCGGCTCCGGCTGGAGGCTTATCGCCGGCTCGCCGCCGCCGCCACGAGCGAGGCAGTCGACGAGGTGTCGGCCGAGCTGCTCGACCGCTACGGACCGCTCCCGACTCCCGTGGAGTCCCTGCTGGCGGTGGCCCGCTTCCGCGTCCTCGCCCGCTCGGCCGGCCTCACGGAGGTGGTGGCCCAGGGCGCCGGGATCCGCTTCCACCCGGTCATGCTCCCGGAGTCGGCGCAGATGCGGCTGACCCGCCTGTACCCGCGCACCGTGATCAAGCCGGCGGTCCGTACGATCGTCGTGCCGCGTCCGACGACCTCCGCACCCGGAGGCCAGCCGCTTCGCGACACCGACCTGCTCACCTGGGCGGCCGATCTCGTCACGACCGTCCTGCCGCCCGCACCACCGATGGAGCCGCGCTCATGATCACAGCCCGCCGCCCGCGCATCGTCATGGCAGCCGCGGCGATCGCCGCCGCCGCGATCGTCCTCACGGGCTGCGCGAACCAGGAGGCGGGCTCCGCCGCCACCCTCGGCGACACCCGGATCACGGAGGACGCGCTGAGCACGGAGGTGCAGGAGCTCCTCGCCGCGATGGGCCAGCCGGTCACGTCGACCGACGAGGTGCTGCCGCCGAAGATGCTCGGACGGATGATCACCGTGGTGCTGGTGGACGAACTCGCCGCCCGCAACGACGTCGTCGTCACCCAGGGCCAGATCGACGAGCAGCTGGCCAACTACGAGGGCCAGGCCGGCGATCGCGCCGCGGTCGAGACGCTGTTCGTCGAGCAGGGCGTCGCGCCGTCCCAGATCGAGTCGATCGTGCGGCTGAACCTCCAGGCCCAGGCGCTGGGCATCGCGCTGGATCCGAGCGGGTCCGCAGAGGAGCAGGGCCAGGCGGTGGCGGACGCCGTCATCGCCCTGAGCACCGAGCTCGACACGACGGTGAGCCCGCGGTACGGGACGTGGGACCCGGCCACGTTGTCGGTCGGGCCGCTGCCCAACGACCTGTCGACGCCGCCCTCCCTCGACTGATGACCGACGCACCGCGGCCGGGTGAACGCCTCCTCGAGCTCGTCGCGGTCATGGACCGACTGCGCTCTCCGGGTGGCTGTCCCTGGGATGCTCGGCAGACGCACGAGTCCCTCGTGGAGTACCTCGTCGAGGAGGCGTACGAGACAGTCGAGGCGATCGAGGAGGCCGACCGCGCCGGTCTTCGAGAGGAGCTCGGCGACCTGCTGCTCCAGGTGGTGTTCCACGCCCGCATCGCAGCCGAGGACGTTGACGACCCGTGGACCATCGACGACGTGGCGGACGGCATCGTGACCAAGCTGGTCGCCCGGCACCCGCATGTGTTCGGCTCGGCCACTGCCGAGACCGCCGAGGACGTCGAGGCGAACTGGCATGCGCTCAAGGCCGCCGAGAAGGGGCGGGAGTCGGTGACCGACGGCATCCCGTCGGCCCTGCCCGCGCTCGTCCACGCGGGGAAGGTGCTGTCCCGCAGCGCCGTGCTCGGTGATCAGGTGCCGGACCTCGCAGAACGTCCCACCGCCCTCGCTGCGATGGCCGACGTGTCGGACGAGGCTCGGTTCGGCGACCTGCTCGTCGCGCTCGTGGCCGAGGGCCGGGCCCGCGGTTTCGACGCCGAGACCGCCGTCCGCGTCGCCTCCCGCCGCAGGATCAGCGAGATCCGTCGGGCCGAGGGGCTGGGATGAGCGTCGCCGACGAGTTCCGCGCGCTGGCCGAGCGCGTCGTCGACGACCTGCTCGAGGCCGACCCCGTGGCGGCGACCTCGCTGGGCGACCACCGCTTCGACGACCGGCTTCCGGACCTGTCGAGCCACGCAGTGGCGGCCCACCTCAGCATGGTCGACGACCACCTCACGGCGCTCGACGCGGTCGACGACGTGGAGCTCGACGTGACCGACCTCGTGGACCTCGAGATCCTGCGAGCCCGACTGCTGCGGTCGATGTTCGACCTCGACGACGTGCGTCGGCACGAGTGGGACCCGATGGTGTGGAATCCGGGGACCGCCCTGCACCTGCTCGTGTCGCGCGAATTCGCGCCGGCCGACGAGCGCGCCGCCTCGCTGCGGGGTCGCGTCGACGCGATCCCGGACGTGCTCGCGGATGCTCGCCGCGAGCTCGGCGAGATGTCGGCCATCCACGTCGAGACCGCCATCGCGCAGCTGGCCGGCACCTGTGCGCTGCTCGACGGCGACGTCCGTGCCCTGGCAGGCGACAACGCCGGGGTCGATCGGGCCTGCGGCGAGGTGGACTCGTTCTCCGCATGGCTCCGCGAGCGCCTCCCGGACTCGCATCGGGACCCACGACTCGGGGAGCGGCTCTACTCCGGGGCCCTCTGGCACGCGCTGGACGACGGCATCAGCGCCGACGCCCTGCTCGCCGACGCGCAGGAGCATCTGGGTCGGGTCGGCGACCTGCTCGAGGAGACCGCGCGGGAGTACTTGGGCTCCGAGGCGGACGCCGCCGGGGACGCCGTCATCCGGGTGGCTCTCGACACCGTGGCTGATCGCGCACGCGTCGACGACGCCACGGTGCTGGCTGTGGTGCGGGGGGCGCTCGACCGGACCACGCGGTTCGTCCGCGACCACGACCTCGTCACCGTGCCGGACCTGGACGTGCGCGTCATCGACATGCCCGAGATCCACCGCGGCGTCGCCGTGGCCTACTGCGATGCGCCGGGACCGCTGGAGTCGGCGGCCGTGCCGACGTACGTGGCGGTCGCCCCCGCCCCCGGCGACTGGACGCCGGACCGGGTCGAGTCGTTCTACCGCGAGTACAACGCGGTGCAGCTGCACGGCCTGTCCGTGCACGAGTCCATGCCCGGCCACGTACTGCAGCTCGCGCACGCGCAGCGGCTGCAGTCACCGACCCGCGTCCGGCGCTTCGGCCGCAGCGGCGTGTTCGTGGAGGGATGGGCCGTCGTCGCCGAGGAGTTGATGGTCGATCGCGGGTACGCGCCAGACGACGATCGGCGCTCGCACCTCGCCCTGCGGCTGCAGCAGCTGAAGATGCAGGCGCGGATGACGATCAACACCATCCTGGACATCGGCGTGCACGCCCAGGACCTGCCCGAGGCCCAGGGCATGTGGCTCATGCGCGAGCTCGGCTTCCAGGAGGAGGGCGAGGCGGTCGGCAAGTGGCGACGCGCACTGCTCACCGCGGGCCAGCTGCCCACCTACTACGCGGGATACCGCGCCGTGGCGGGGATCCTCGGCGATCTGCGGGTCATGCACTCGGAGTGGAGCGACCGGCCACTGCACGACCTCGTCCTGTCGTTCGGCTCGCCGGCCCCGCGCCACCTGCGGACCCTGCTCGGGCTCTGAGCAGCTCGCAGGGGGTTTCCCACTCCGGCGGGGCGAGGCAGAATCGGGGCATGCGCGGGGGCGACGACAACGGCCGGAGTCCGGCCGTCGAGCGCACCCTGATGCTCACGGATGCAGTCGTGGCGATCGCCATGACCCTGTTGGTGCTGCCTCTCGTCGAGGCGGTTCCCGAGGTGGACGGCGACGACGTCTGGGGCTTCGTCGCCGACCACCTCAGTCTCTTCGTCAGCTTCGTCGTCTCCTTCCTGGTGATCCTCCTGTTCTGGGGCGCTCACCAGCGGGTGTTTCGGCGCGTGGACGAGATGACCGGCGGGCTTCGGCTGCTCAACGGACTCTGGCTCCTCGCGATCGCGTTCCTGCCTTTCCCCACCGCGCTGCTCGGCGCCGGACCGACGACCTCGACGACGCCCATCTACATCGGGACGGTGCTCGTCATCGCTGCTATCTCCGCGTCGATGTCCCTCGTGGCGGCGACATCCGACTCGGATCCGGTCGATGCTCGCTACCTGCGGCGCCGGTCCGTCGTCGCGTGGGCGGCGGCCGCCGTGCTGCTCGCCTGCACGCTGGTGAGCACGGTCAGCCCTGATGCTGGCCTGTTCGGCCTGATCCTGATCGCGCCCGTCCGATGGGTGGGGGATCGCTGGGCTGATGGCGTTGGCTCGGTCGATTCCCGTTGGGGATGAACGACTTTCTGGCGTTTGGAGTGTCAGGGGTGGGCCGTAGTGTCCTGCCATGGATCGTGATGCGGCGCTTGCCCGGGTGCGGGCCATCGAGTGCGAGCACGCACGCCTGCACGCGGAGCAAGCTGAGCTGCTCGTCCTGATCGCGGGCTCGTCCCCGGTCGTCGAGGAGTTGCTGGTCTGCGATCCGCGTCCGGGATGCGACGAGGAGCGGACGATCCGCATCGCCGACGCCGTCCGCGAGGAGATCGCCGCGTTCCTGGGCTGGTCTCCCGCTCAGTCGCACGCGCGGATCGACGAGGCGCGGCTGCTGGCGGGGCCGCTGGGCGCCACGGCCGCGCACCTGCGGGACGGGCTCATCAGCCCGCGTCACGTCGCCGTCATCGCTGAGGCGGCTCGTCGTCTGCCCGGGCGACTCAGCACCGCCCCGGGTGACGCCGAAGGGTTCGCCGGCGCGTGCGACCGGCTGCAGGAGCGCGTGCTCCCGGTCGCGCGGCGCGCCACGGTGTCGCGAACCAGGGCGGCGGCGAAGCGCGCCGTCCTCGTCATCGATGCGTCCGGCGAGGCCAGGCGCCGCCGGGTGGCCCGCTGCACGAGGGACGTCTGGGTGACCGACGATGACGATGGCCTGTCCACCCTCGTCGCCCGCCTGGCCACCGAGCGAGCGCACGCCATCCTGTCGGCCGTGACCCAGGCCGCGACGAGGCCGCCGTCCGATCCCGGCGCCTCGGATCTCCGTGGGCCGGGGCCCGGCCCGGCCGCCGCGGCCCCGACGGCGGGGGAGCGCAGAGCAGACGCCCTGGCCGAGCTCGTCCTGCGGGGTAGCGGCACGGCCGCACCTGGCGCGGAACTCGACGTGCGGCTCGACCTGGTGGTCCCCCTCGACGTCCTGCTCGGGGTGAGCGATGGCCCGGTGGAGCTGCGCGGCGCCGGAGCCCTGTCCGCTGAGGTGCTCCGCGACCTGCTGGCCGATCCGGCGGTGGCCGTCTCGCTGCGCCGGCTCGTCGTCGATCCCGTTACCGGCCACCTGCTCGACGTGGGCCGGCACTCCTACGCCATCCCGGCTCGGCTGCGCGAGCTCGTGGTCACCCGGGACGGCACCTGCCGGTTCCCGGGCTGCTCACGGGCGGCGTCAGCCTGCCAGCTCGATCATGCGCAGGCGTGGGACGACGGCGGAGGCACGAGTGTCGGCAACCTGGGCGCACTGTGCACCAGGCACCACCAGCTCAAGACCCATGCCGGCTGGGCCCTCACCGCCGGCCGCCCGGACGGTTCCTGCACCTGGCACTCACCGGCCGGCCGGCGGTACGACCACCACCCGCCGCCCTTCTGAGGCCGGTCCGAGGTTGACGCGCGTCCCGTCAGTGACGTTCACGCCGGTCGCAGCTCTGCGGCGCCGAAGGAGACGTTGAAGCGGTCGCACCAGATGGCCACGCTGCCGAGCTCGGTGAGGTCGACGCCCGCGGGGATCGCGTAGTTCTGGTTGCCCCGGTTGCCCTTCAGCGAGCCGAGGTCGACGTAGGCACCGTCGTCGAAGACGAACCAGCCGTCCGTGCCGTCGATGACAGGCGCATCGGTGAGCCACACCTTGAGGTCGGGGCCATTGCTCGTGTCCAGTCCGGTCAGGCGCAGGACGCGCGTGCCGTCGGCGAGCTCGAGGATGCGGACGTCGCCGGTGGTGCCGTGCTCGTGCGAGATGAAGGAGCCCGCAGCGAGGACGTCCGGGGCGACCGGCTTGGGCGACGGAGCCGGGGCCTTCCGCGTGGGCGACGACGCCGCTGCCACCAGGCCGGTGGGAAGCGGATCCGATCCGGCGCCGCTCGCACCAGTGGCGGGCGACACCGGCGTGCCCGCGGGGGTGGGCAGTGCCTCGTCGACGGTCACGTTGGTGACCAGTCGCCACGGCTGGAACAGGAACAGGCCCACCGCCACGGCGGCCACGATGACGAGGGCGAGGGGGAGGAGCACGGCAGGGCGTCGCAGGGTTCGGAGCATGCAACGAGCGTGTCACGCGGTCAGGCCCGGATCGGCTCGCAGACCTTACGAAACGGTGACCGCTGCCGACGTCCGGTGCGTCAGGGGCGGTCGGCTCCGGCACCTAGAATCCACGGGTGGGTGAGTACCGGGAGTTCCTCAGGATCCCCGGCGTCCGGCCCCTGCTGTTCGCGTCCACCTTCGGCCGGCTGGCCTACTCGATGGTCAGCCTGGCCATCTTCTTCCAGGTGCAGGCCGTCACCGGCAGCGTCGGAGCCGCCGGGCTGGCCGTCGGCCTGTCGAGTGGCATGGGCGCCCTGACCGCAGGCCCGCGTGGGCTTCTGGTCGACCGGTTCGGGCAGACGCGCCCGCTCTACGCCTTCGTTCCTGCCTATGCGATCAGCTGTCTGCTGCTGGCCTTCGTCGCGCGGGACGTCGTGTCGGCGGTGCTTCTCAGCGCCCTCATCGGGCTGACCGCGCCGCCCATCAACATCAGCATCCGACCGCTGTGGCTCGACATCGTCGGCCAGGAGCGCGTGCGGATGGCGTACAGCGTGGACACCGCGTACCACAACCTGATCATGCTGCTGGGTCCGGTGATCGCGACCCTGGTCGCCTTGAACGTGTCGCCGACGATCGCCATCGCCGCCGTCGGGCTGAGCATGCTGGTCGGCGGCCTGCTCCTCGCGGTCAACGCGCACTCGCGGGCCTGGGTGCCCGAGGAGCGCGAGCACGGCGAGACCGGGATGCTCCGCTCGCCGGCCATGCGGGTCCTCGCCCTCGAGGGCGCGATCATGGGCCTGTCTACCGGCTTCATCACCATCGGCATCCCCGCCCTCGCGACCCTGTCCGGTGAGGAGAGCCTGGCCGGCCCGGTCATGTCGGCCATGGGCGTCGGCGCGATCATCGGCACCCTGTGGGCCGGGGCGAAGGCGAAGACGATCGCCCCGATGAACGGCCTGCGCGCGGCGACCGCCCTGTTCGCGGTGGCGCTGCTGCCGCTGGCGCTGGTCCCGATCGGCCCGCCGATGATGCTCGTCGTCATGGTCGCCTGGATGTTCATCGGCCCGGCGAACGTGTTCTACCTCGAGGTGATCGACGTGGTCCGCCCGCGGGGCACGGCCGTGGCCGCGCTCGGAACCCTGTGGATGATCGAGGGCGCCGGCATGGCGATCGGCAACGCCCTCGGGGGCATGCTGGCCGAGTCGGTCAGCCCGCACCTCACCCTCGCCCTCGGCAGCCTGTTCGCCCTGGCCTCGCCGGTGATCTTCACCCTCGGCATGCGCGGGGTGCTCAAGCCGGCCACGAAGGCGACGGCCGCCGACGCCCTCGACGCCGCGGTCACCTGACTCGACCCGGCGAGGGCCGGACCGCCACCTGAGGTGGCAGCAGCACCGGATGTGCACCGGCGCTTCACCCGCAAGCGATTGCATCGCCCCCCGGACCAGCCAATAGACTCGGGGTCATGGCTGCCATTGATGCGATCATCGCCCGCGAAATCCTCGACTCCCGTGGCAATCCCACGGTCGAAGTGGAGGTCATGCTCGACGACGAGACCGTGGCCCGCGCTGCGGTGCCGTCCGGAGCGTCGACCGGCGCCTTCGAGGCGTCGGAGCGTCGTGACGGCGGTGAGCGCTACGGCGGCAAGGGCGTCCTCGAGGCCGTGAGCGCCGCCGAGGACGAGATCGCCGATGCGGTGCGGGGCCTGGAGGCCACCGAGCAGCGGCTCCTCGACCAGATCATGATCGATCTCGACGGAACCCCGAACAAGAGCCGGCTCGGCGCCAACGCGATCCTGGGCGTCTCCCTCGCCGTGGCGAAGGCCGCGGCCCTGTCCGCGGGCCTGCCGCTGTTCCGCTACGTCGGCGGCCCCAACGCCCATGTGCTGCCCGTCCCGATGATGAACATCCTGAACGGCGGAGCGCACGCCGACTCCAACGTCGACATCCAGGAGTTCATGATCGCGCCGATCGGTGCGACCACCTTCGCCGAGGCCCTGCGCCAGGGCGCCGAGGTCTACCACGCGCTCAAGAGCGTGCTCAAGGCCTCCGGCTACTCCACCGGCCTCGGCGACGAGGGTGGCTTCGCCCCCTCGCTGCCCAACAACCGCGCTGCCCTCGAGCTGATCGGCACCGCGGTCGAGAAGACCGGTCTGGTGTTCGGTCGCGACATCGCGGTCGCCCTCGACGTCGCCGCGACGGAGTTCTACGCGAACGGCGCCTACGCCTTCGAAGGCGCCGACCGTTCGGCCGAGTGGATGACCGGCTACTACGAGAGCCTGGTCGCAGACTTCCCGGTGGTCTCGATCGAGGACCCGCTGTCCGAGGACGACTGGGCTGGCTGGGTGCACCTCACCGACACGCTGGGCGACTCGATCCAGATCGTCGGCGACGACCTCTTCGTCACCAACCCCGCCCGGCTCCAGCGCGGCATCGACGAGGGGGCGGCGAACGCCCTCCTGGTCAAGGTGAACCAGATCGGCTCGCTCACCGAGACGCTCGACGCCGTGGCCCTCGCGCACCGCAACGGCTACCGCTGCATGATGTCGCACCGCTCCGGCGAGACGGAGGACACCACCATCGCGGATCTCGCCGTCGCCACCGACTGCGGGCAGATCAAGACCGGCGCTCCGGCCCGGTCCGAGCGCGTGGCGAAGTACAACCAGCTGCTTCGCATCGAGGAGGAGCTCGACGAGGCGGCCCGCTACGCCGGTGCGTCGGCGTTCCCGCGCTTCCAGCCCACCTCCTGAGGCACTTCGGCGTTTTGCTCGCCGGACCGCCCGCCGTTTCGTGACACGATCGACCCGTGACTGACCCCGACAGCGGCGCGCGCCCCGCGCCCGCCGCGTCTGGGGGGCCAGGCCACCCGCGTCGTGCCGCAGGCGGGTCGTTCACCGGTCGCGCCCTCGTGCTCGCCCTCGTGGTCGCCGCACTCATGCTCACGCTGGCGGTCCCCGTGCGCGCCTGGTTCGCCCAGCGGGCCGAGATCGCCGGCCTTCGAACCGACGTCGAGTCGGCCCGCGACCGCGTGGCCGCCCTCGAGGTGCAGAAGCAGCGCTGGGACGACCCCTCGTTCGTCGCGGCCGAGGCGCGGCGGCGCCTGCACTTCGTGCTGCCCGGCGAGGTCGGCTACGTGACCCTCGGGGCGGGCGCGGCGGCCGGCTCCGACCAGGCCCAGGAGGGACCAGCCTCGCCGTGGTACTCCGGTCTCTGGAGCGCCCTGCAGCAGTCCGACGACCATGCCACCGCGCCCACCAGCTGACGGGCTCGACGCCGCCGATCGTGCCGCCGTCGCCCGGCAGCTCGGGCGCGAGCCCCGCGGTGCCGTCCGCGTCGCGCACCGGTGCCCGTGCGGGGAGCCGGACGTGGTGATGACCGCGCCGCGACTGCCCGACGGCACCCCGTTCCCGACCCTGTACTACCTGACGTGCCCGCGTGCGGCGGCCGCCATCGGCACGCTGGAGAGCAGCGGACTGATGCGCGACATGGAGGCTCGCCTGGCCACCGACGCGGATCTCGCGGCCCGGTACCGCGCGGCCCACGAGGCGTACCTCGCCGAGCGCGACACCCTGCAGCACGTCGACGAGATCGACGGCATCAGTGCCGGCGGCATGCCCGCGCGGGTGAAGTGCCTGCACGTGCTGGCCGGGCACGCGCTGGCGGCCGGCCCGGGAGTCAACCCGCTCGGTGACGAGGCCCTGGCCGCCCTGGCGCCGTGGTGGACGACGGGGTCGTGCGCCGACGCGGAGCCGACCGCGTGAGCGCACGCATCGCCGCTTTCGACTGCGGCACCAACGCGATCCGGCTGCTCGTGGCCGAGGTGGACTCGCGACGGGCGCCTGGTCGAGCGGCAGCGCCTGATGCAGATCGTGCGGCTCGGCGAGGGCATCGACCGCACCGGGCGAGTTCTCGCCCGCCGCGCTGGCCCGTACGTTCGCCGCGCTCGACGAGTACGCCGCCGTGATGGCTGTCGAGGGCGTGGAGCGCGCGCGGTTCGTCGCGACGTCGGCCAGCCGGGATGCGTCCAACACCGACGACTTCATGGCGGGCGTGCGGGCCCGCATCGGAGTCGAGCCGGAGGTGATCAGCGGCACCGAGGAGGCGGCCCTGTCCTTCGCCGGCGCGGTGCGCGGGCTGCCCGCAGGCCTGGTCTCCCCGCCCGCGCTCGTCGTCGACATCGGCGGCGGCTCGACCGAGTTCGTCCTGGGCGACACGCAGCCGCAGTTCTCGGCGAGCGTCGACGTGGGCTGCGTGCGCATGACCGAGCGCCACCTCGTGGGGGACCCCCCGACGGCGGACCAGGTGGCCGCGACGTGGGCCGACATCGAGGCGGCCGTCGACCGGGCCGCGCGTGACGTCCCGTTCCGGGAGGCGCGGTGCCTCGTCGGCCTGGCCGGCTCGGTCACCACGGTCGCCGCGATGGCGATGGACCTGCCGGCGTACGACGCGCAGCTCCTGCACGGGGCGGTCATCCCGGTGGCCGCCGTGACGGACGTGACCGCGCGACTGCTGGCGATGACGCGGCGCGAGCGGGCCGCCCTGCCCTTCATGCACCCCGGTCGGGTGGACGTGATCGCCGGTGGGGCGATGGTCCTGACCGCCGCGATGCGCGCGGCGGGAGCGGAGCACGTCATCGTCTCGGAAACGGACATCCTCGATGGCATCGTTTACAGGCTGGCGGCCGAATAGCGCCGATTGACGCTGCAACCTTTCATGTAATCGGTTGTGTCCCGGGCCGGCCGCTGCCTAGACTCGCAGGTCAGGAGGAAGCCGTGGCCATCACCATCAAGGACGTCGCCGACGCCGCAGGCGTCTCGACGGCCACCGTGTCCCGGGCGCTGCGGGGACTGCCCAACGTGGACGCCGCGACCCGCGACCGCATCCAGCGGATCGCGACCGAGCTGGACTACGTGATCTCCCCGAGCGCCTCGCGTCTGGCCAGCGGGCGCACGGGCAGCATCGCCGTCATCACCCCGTACATCGCGCGGTGGTACTTCAGCACGGTGCTGTCGGGGGTCGAGTCCGTTCTGCAGAACGCGGGCATGGACCTGCTCCTCATGAGCGTGAGCACCCCCGACGGCCAGCACCGCCTGCCGCCGGCCCCGCGCCTGCGCCGACGCGTCGACGGCGTGCTCGTCATCGCGCTGCCGCCGCAGGACGCCCAGCTGCACGAGGTGCTCGGGCTCCACATGCCGACCAGCCTGATCGGCCTGACGATGCCCGCCGTCCCGAGCGTCACCATCGACGACGTCCTCGCCGGGCAGATCGCAACCCAGCACCTCATCAACCTCGGGCACTCGCGCATCGGCGTGATCAACGGCGCCCCGATCATCTCCCCGTACACGGCCGAGAACGACCGGTACAAGGGCTTCGAGGCCGCCATGAACGACGCCGGCCTGCCGATCGATCCGATGCTCGAGGCATACGGGTACTTCACCATCGCCGGTGGGGAGCAGGCGATGACGGCGCTGCTCACGCAGAAGAACCCGCCGTCCGCCGTCTTCGCGATGTCCGACGAGATGGCCTTCGGCGCCATGAAGGCCATGCGGAGCCACGGCCTCCAGCCGGGCAAGGACATCTCGCTCGTCGGCGTCGACGGCCACGACATGTCCGAGTTCCTCGACCTCACCACCGTCGTGCAGCCCGTCCAGGACCTCGGGCGCATCGCCGCCGAGGCCCTCGTCCTGCAGCTGCGCTCGCCCGGAGTCGAGGTGTCCACCGACTCGATCCGGCTGCCCACCCAGCTCATCGTCCGCGGCTCGACGAGCCCCTACAAGTCGTGAGCGCGGCCGGTCCCTGGTGGCGGCGGGCCGCCGTCTACCAGGTCTACCCGCGGTCCTTCCGCGACATCGACGGTGACGGCACCGGTGACCTACGCGGCGTGATCGACGGGCTGGACTACCTCGCCGGCCTCGGCGTCGATGCGGTGTGGCTCTCGCCCTTCTACCCGTCGCCGCAGCGCGACTCCGGCTACGACGTCGCTGATCCGCGTGGCGTCGACCCGATGTACGGCACCCTCGCGGATGCCGCGGAGCTGATCACCGGCAGCCCATGCACGTGGCCTGCGGGTCATCGTCGACGTCGTCCCCAACCACTCGTCGAGCGCGCGGGCCTGGTTCCAGGAGGCACTGGCTGCGCCGCCGGGGAGCCCCGAGCGGGCGCGGTACCACTTCCGCGACGGACGCGGCCCGGCCGGCGACGAGCCGCCGACGAACTGGGTCAGCTGGTTCGGCGGTGGTGCCTGGGAGCGCGTCACGGAGCCCGACGGCACCCCCGGGCAGTGGTACCTGCACACCTTCGACGCCTCGCAGCCGGACCTCAACTGGTCGAACCCCGAGGTCGTGGCGGACGGCCTGGCGACGCTCGAGTTCTGGCTCGACCTCGGCGTCGACGGCTTCCGGGTCGACGTGGCGCTCGGCCTGGCCAAGGACATGACGTATCCGGACCTCGACGATCCGGAGAGCCTCGTGCTGGCCATGCGCATGGACCTGGACGACGGCTCCGAGGAGTCGATGCGGCGGCGGGCGAAGGTGGCCAACTCCGCGGTCCTCGACCGCGACGAGGTCCAGGAGGTCTACCGCGGCTGGCGGGCCCTGATGGACCGGTACGACCGCGACGTCATGGCCGTGGCCGAGGCCTGGGTGCCGCCGGTCCGTGCCGCGCGCTACGTCGCGCCCGACACCCTCCACCAGATCTTCAACTTCGACTTCATGGCGACGCCATGGGACTGCCGAGCGTCTGCGGACCGTCATCGCCCGGACGATGGAGGGGCTGGCCCCGGTCGGGGCACCGGCGACGTGGGCCCTGTCCAATCACGACACCCCGCGCGTCGTCTCCCGACTGGGCGGCGGCGCGGAGGGCCTGCGTCGCGCGCGGGCGCTCGCCCTCGTGGCCCACGCCCTTCCCGGGGCGGTGTACGTCTACCAGGGCGAGGAGCTGGGGCTGGCAGACGTCGACCTCCCCGACGAGGCACGCCAGGACCCGGTCTTCCTCCGAACCGGCGGCGAGCAGAAGGGACGCGACGCCGCGCGGGTGCCGCTGCCGTGGTCGGGCGAGGCGCCGCCGTACGGGTTCGGGTCCAGCGCCGCCACGTGGCTGCCGCATGCCGCACGACTGGGCTGAGGTCACCGTGGCGGCCGAGGACGCCGACCCCCAGAGCGTGCTGTGGCAGTACCGCACGATGCTGCGGCTGCGCCGTGAGCTCGCGAGCCTCGCAGGCGACGACCTGATGCTGCCCGACGTCCGACCCCGGGCTGCTCGTCATCACGCGCGGCCAGGGCTTCGCGTGCGTGGTGAACTGCTCCGCGGCCACCCTCGCGAGCCCGGTCGAGGGCCGCGTCCTGGTGGCGAGCGACCCCTCGGTCATGGTCGAGGGCGGCAGGGTCACCCTGCCGCCCTCGACCGGAGCCTGGATCCTGTCGGACTAGGACAGGCGCAGCTGGTCGCCCTCGCTGTCGAAGACGTACGTGCGGCTGGGCCGGACCTTGACGACGCGTGCCGATCTTCGGGGCGCGCATGCCCTGGCCGCGGGCGACGAGGTCGACGTTGGACCCGTCGAACGCCTTGAAGGTGCCGTACACGTAGGTGTCGGCGCCGAGCTCCTCGACGAGGGTGACGGTCATGTCGGCGCCCTCCTCGGACAGCTCGAGATCCTCGGGGCGGACCCCGACGAGCACCTTGCCCGAGGCGGCCTTCTCCAGGAACGTGCGCTCGACCGGCACGGTGTAGCCGTTGAGGTCGATGCCGCCCTCGACGATCGGCGCCGCGATGATGTTCATCGACGGCGAGCCGATGAAGGTGCCGACGAACGCGTTGGCCGGGTTGTCGTACAGCTCGCGGGGGCTGTCGCACTGCTGGAGGATGCCGTCCTTCAGCACGGCCACGCGGTCGCCCATGGTCATGGCCTCGACCTGGTCGTGGGTGACGTACAGCGTCGTGGTGCCCAGCCGGCGCTGGAGGGCGGCGATCTGCGTGCGCGTCTGCACGCGCAGCTTGGCGTCCAGGTTGGACAGCGGCTCGTCCATGAGGAACACCTCGGGCTCGCGCACGATCGCGCGGCCCATCGCGACGCGCTGGCGCTGGCCGCCCGAGAGGGCCTTCGGCTTGCGGTCGAGGTACTCGGTGAGGTCCAGCAGTGCGGCGGCGTCCTTGACGCGGCGGGTGATCTCGTCCTTGGAGACCTTCTGGATCTTCAGGGCGAAGGCCATGTTCTCGCCCACGGACATGTGGGGGTACAGGGCGTAGTTCTGGAACACCATCGCGATGTCGCGGTCCTTGGCGGGGACGTGGGTGACGTCGCGGTCGCCGATGTAGATGGTCCCGGAGGAGATCGGCTCGAGGCCGGCGAGCATGCGCAGCGACGTGGACTTGCCGCAGCCGGACGGGCCGACGAGGACGAGGAACTCGCCCTCGGCGATGGTGAGGTTCAGGTGCGACACGGCGGGCTTGGTGCCGCCGGGGTAGACGAGCGAGACGTCGTCGTAGCGGACTTCCTTGGTCATGGTCGATCCCTTCTACCGGCAGGAACGTGCCGGACGATCCGAAGTGGAAGGTGAGCCACCGCTGTCAGCGGTGCGACCAACGCTATCGGATCGAGGCGGTCTCGGCAGCCCGGATCGACGACCCGTCCATGTAACGGCGTTACATGGGATCCGGGGCGCGCTCGTATATCAAATCGTGATGAATTGCAGGCCTTCGGAGGCCGGATTGGGGTTGCGACCATGGGGCAGATGGAGAAATGATGACAGCGTTTACGTCGACAGAAACGGTTGGCGTTCCATCGGTCGGGGACCTTCCCCGTCGATTCCGTCAGGGCAAGGAGAATCCATGACCGCATCCATGCGGCGCCGTGGGGCCACGCTCATCGTCGGGGGCGTTGCAGCAACCATGCTGCTCGCCGCCTGTGGTGGGCAGCTCCTCGAGCGAGAGCAGCAGCGAAGCCGCTGCGACGACCGAGGCCAGTGCGGCCGCCAGCGCTGAGGCGAGCGGCGGGGCAGTGGCAGCCGGTTGCGAGGCGTACGCCGCGTACACCGGCAACGAGGGCACCAGCGTGACCCTCTTCACGTCCGTGCTGCCGCCTGAGCAGCAGCGCTACGAGGATGCCTGGAAGCCCTTCGAGGACTGCACCGGCATCGACATCGTCTACGAAGGCAGTGACCAGTTCGAGGCTCAGCTGCCCACCCGCATCGCCGGCGGCAACGCCCCCGACATCGCGTGGATCCCGCAGCCCGGCCTGCTCGCCAAGCTCGTCGAGGCCGGCGGCCCCGTGCCCGCGCCCCAGGCTGTGATCGACAACGTCGACAAGTACTGGAACCCGGCGTGGAAGGACTACGGCAGCGTCGACGGCATGCTCTACGGCTGCGCCGAACAGCTCCAACATGAAGTCCTTCGTGTGGTACTCGCCGAAGGTGTTCGCTGAGAAGGGCTACACCGTTCCCACCACGTGGGACGAGCTGTGGACGCTCAGCGACCAGATGGTCGCCGACGGCATCAAGCCGTGGTGCGGCGGCATCGAGTCCGGTGGAGCGACCGGCTGGCCGGCCACCGACTGGATCGAGCAGATCGTCCTGCGTCAGCAGGGTGGCGACGTGTACGACCAGTGGGTCTCCCACGAGGTCCTCTTCGACTCGCCGCAGATCACCCAGGCGATGGACACCCTCGCTGGCTGGATGAAGAACCCCGACTACGTCAACGCGGGCTTCGGCAACGTCCAGACCATCGCCACCACCGCCTTCCAGGATGCAGGCAAGCCGATCCTCGACGCCAAGTGCGGGATGCTCCAGCAGGCCTCGTTCTACGCGGCCCAGTGGGAGTCCTTCAAGCCGGGCGCGGTCGTGGCCGAGGACGGCGACGTGTTCGCCTTCTACCTGCCGCAGATCGATGAGGCCGTCGCGCCGAACCCGGTCGTCGGTGGCGGCGAGTTCACCACCGCGTTCTCGGATCGTCCCGAGGTCCAGGCCATGCAGACCTACCTGTCGTCGGCCGAGTACGCGACCGCTCGCGCGGCGCAGCCCGGCGGCTGGGTGTCGGCTAACAGCGGCGTGCCGCTGGACACCTACACCGACGCCATCGCAGCCCTGTCGGCCAAGTACCTGACCGACCCGGCCGGCGTGTTCCGCTTCGACGCGTCCGACCTCATGCCGGCCGCCGTCGGCGCCGGTGCGGTCTGGACGGGATGACGGCCTGGTTCGGTGAGGACGCTCCGACGCAGGAGGTTCTGAAGAACATCGATGCGGCCTGGCCCGCGTCCTAGTCCGCGCTACCTCCGGTAGTTCGGAAGTTTGACTGAGCGCCGGGGCCTGAAGGGTGTAGACACGACTTCAGGCCCCGGCCTCGGCATCTCGGGGCAGCAGTACACGCGATCCACTTCCGCCTGCGGGCGACGACGAACGAGGAGTATCGGTGGAGGAGCTCACCGCCGGGCTTGCCAAGGTCGGTACCGGGCTGGCGGCAGTCGCCATCTTCCTCGGGCCTGCTGCTCCTGATCTTCTTCATCGGGGCGCGCGCCAAGGGCAGACTCCAGTTCCCCGCGGCCATGATCGTGTTCCTCGGCCCGGCCGTGCTCCTGCTGGCCTACGGCCTGATCGCGCCGGCCTTCCTCACCATCGGTGGGCAGCTTCCAGAACGCGAACGGCCAGGAGTTCGTCGGCTTCGCCAACTACTCGTGGATCTTCACGACCGAGGCGAACCGCAAGTTCCTCCTCAACACGGTCGCATGGATCATCATCGCTCCGCTGGTCTCCACCGGCATCGGGCTGATGCTCGCGCTGCTGCTCGACCGCATGCGCCGCGAGTCGATCTCCAAGTCGCTCATCTTCATGCCGATGGCGATCTCGTTCGTCGGCGCCGGCATCATCTGGGGCCTGGTCTACGAGTACCGCGACCCGGCCGGTGCCCAGGTCGGCCTGCTCAGCCAGCTCGCCCAGTGGATCGGCATGGACGACCCGCCCAACTGGCTCCTGTGGCAGCCCTGGAACAACTTCTTCCTCATGGTCATCATGATCTGGATCCAGGTCGGCTTCGCGATGGTCGTGCTGTCCGCCGCGATCAAGGCGATCCCCGGCGACGTGGTCGAGGCCGCCGAGCTCGACGGCGCGATCGGCTGGCGGCTGTTCAGCCGGGTCACGATCCCGATGATCCGCGGCACGCTGATCGTGGTCTTCACCACGATCATGATCGCCGTCCTGAAGATCTTCGACATCGTGCGCACGATGACGAACGGCAACTTCGGCACCCAGGTCGTCGCGAACGAGATGTACGCCCAGGCCTTCGTGCAGTTCGACGTCGGCCGTGGCAGCGCGCTGGCCGTCGTCCTGTTCGTCGCCGTCATCCCCCTGATCGCCTACAACGTGATCCAGCTGCGGAAGGAGCGCACGATCCGATGAGCGTCGAAGCGCACGAGATCATCCCCATGCCGCAGCCCATGTCCAGCGGCAAGGAGGAGTCGATCCCCGAGGCCGCACGGCGCAAGCTGAGCAGCCCCTGGGCCACCGGGCTGGTCATCCTCATCACGATCCTGTGGACCATCCCGACGTTCGGCCTGCTGGTCACCTCGCTGCGGCCGGCCGAGCAGGCGCAGAACACCGGCTGGTGGACGATCTTCACCGACCCGACGATGACGCTCAGCAACTACAGCGAGGTCATCACCGGCGGCAGCGTCATCCCCAACGGCATCGCGCCGTACTTCTGGAACTCCTTCGCCATCGCCATCCCGGCCGCGATCTTCCCGCTGGTGATCGCCTGCATGGCGGCCTACGCCATCGCGTGGATCCCCTTCCGGGGCTCGACGTTCGTCTTCTTCACGATCTTCGCCCTGCAGGTCATCCCGCTGCAGATGTCGCTGCTGCCGCTGCTGCACGATGTTCAACAAGGGCTGGAGCCTCGGACCGATCACCGTGTTCCCGGACCTCAACAAACCGGGCACCGAGCAGTCGCTGTTCGTCGGCACGTACATCCCGCTGTGGGTCGCGCACACCATGTTCGCGCTCCCGCTGGCGATCTTCCTGCTGCACAACTTCATCGCCCAGCTGCCGCGTGAGCTCTTCGAGGCGGCCCGGGTCGACGGCGCCAGCCACTTCCTCATCTTCCGCAAGCTCGTGCTGCCGCTCACGGTGCCGGCCATCGCCTCGTTCGCGATCTTCCAGTTCCTGTGGGTGTGGAACGACCTGCTGGTGGCCCTGACCTTCGCCGGCGGCACGCCCGACGTCGCGCCCATCACCGCCTATCTGGCGAACATCAAGGGGTCCTACGGAGCGCAGCTGCACCTGATCACGGCAGGGGCCTTCGTGGCGATCGTCGTCCCGCTGATCGTGTTCTTCTCGCTCCAGCGGTTCTTCGTGCGTGGCCTGCTGGCCGGATCGGTCAAGGGGTAGCCGGACATGGACCTGCGCTTCCCGCCCGACTTCGAGCTGGGCGTGGCCACTTCGGCGTGGCAGATCGAGGGCGATGTCGCCGGCCGCGGCCGGTGCAACTGGGACGACTTCGCGGCCCTGCCCGGGGCGATCGTCGACGGCGCCACCGGCGAGCCGGCCTGCGACCACGTGCACCGGCTCGAGGAGGACCTCGACCTGCTGGCGTGGCTGGGCGTGGACGCCTACCGCTTCTCCTTCAGCTGGGCCGCGCGTCATGCCCGACCGGCACCGGCGAGCTGTCGGCGGAGGGCCTGGACTTCTACGACCGGCTCATCGACGGGCTGCTCGCCCGCGACATCAAGCCGGTCGCGACGCTGTTCCACTGGGACCTGCCGAGCTCCGCTCGAGGAGGCCGGCGGCTGGCCCAACCGCGACACCGCGTACCTGTTCGCCGACTACGCGCAGGTGCTGGGGGAGCGCTACGCCGACAAGGTCGACCGGTGGGCCACCCTCAACGAGCCGTGGTGCTCGGCCTTCCTGGGCTACTGCGCGGGCTACTTCGCGCCCGGACGCACGCGAGCCGGGGGCGTCGCTCGCGGCGGCCTACCACCTGATCCTCGGCCACGGCCTGGCCATCGAGCGGCTGCGCGCCGCGGGCGCCCGCAACCTGGGCATCGTCCTGAACCTCATCCCGGTGATCAGCGACTCGCCCGTCGATGGACGTGGCCACGCAGCACGTCGACGGGACGCAGAACCGGCTCTTCCTCGACCTGCTCGCCGGCAACGGCATCCCGGCCGACCTGCTCGAGTCGTGCGCTTCGGTGACCGACTGGTCCTTCGTGCGCGAGTCGGACAACCCCATCCTGTCGACCCCCATCGACTGGCTGGGCGAGAACTACTACTCCGTCATGCGGGTGGCCGAGCCGGATGCGGACAACACCGACGCGATCGGGCAGGACACGGCCGCGATCCCCGCGTGCCCGCCGCTGCGGTTCGCCCCGCGGCCGCCGTTCACCGACATGGGGTGGGAGATCCTCCCTGAGGGCATCGAGCTGGCCCTGCGCAAGGCGACGGACCACCTGCCGGGCGTCCCGCTGTGGATCTGCGAGAACGGCGCCGCCGTGGCCGAGACGACGGACGCCGACGGCATCCACGACCCGATCCGCACGCAGTACATCGACGACCACCTCCGGGCGCTGATGCGTGCGCGCGACCGTGGGTTCGACGTGCGCGGCTACTTCGCCTGGAGCCTGCTCGACAACCTCGAGTGGGCGTCCGGCTGGACGAAGAAGTTCGGCATCGTGCGCGTCGATCCGGCGACCGGCACGCGCACGCCCAAGGACAGCGCGCGCTGGTACCGCGACCTGCTGGCGTCGCGCGACTAGCGATGCTGCTCCTGCCCGATGCGTGGGTCTGGGACTCCTGGTACCTCGACGACGGCGACCTCGTCCATGCGTTCTACCTGAAGGCGTCCCGCGCACTGATCGACCCCGACCGGCGCCACCACCGGGCCGCGATCGGCCACGCGGTATCCGCCGACCTGGTGACCTGGACAGGAACTGCCGGATGCGCTGGTTGCTGCGGATGCGCCCGCCTTCGACGACCTCGCCACCTGGACGGGCTCGACCGTCGTCGGCCCAGACGGAAGGTTCCATCTGTTCTACACGGGGATCTGCCGCCAGACCGGTGACCGTGTTCAGCGGATCGGGCACGCCACGTCATCGGACCTGGTTACCTGGACGCGCATCGACGCTCCCGCTATCGAGGCGGACGCCCGCTGGTACGAGACGGAGGCAGTGGGGGGCTTCGCGCCGTGGCGTGACCCCTGGGTCTTCCGCGACGAGGCGGCCGGCTGCTGGCGGATGCTGGTGACGGCATCGACGGCGGATGTCGCCCACGGGGCTCGGGGCTGCATCGGGACCGCGGTCTCCGACGACCTCGTCTCGTGGCGCGTCGAGGGGCCGCTCACGTCGCCCGTCGGCATCCACCAGTTCGAGGTACCTCAGACGATCACCCTCGACGGCCGCCACGTGCTCGTCTGGTGCATGCGCGATGTCGACCTCGGCCCGGAGGCGACGCCCCCGGAGGACGGCCCGGCGATGACGGGCACGTGGTCGGCGCCCGCGGATTCCCTCAGCGGGCCGTTCCACCTCGACCGCGCCGAGCCGATCAGGGTGCCGTCCACCTACGCGGGTCGGGTCGTCCGCAACCGCTCCGGACGCCCGCAGCTCCTGGCCTTCGCCGACGTCGGGCCGGGCGGCTTCGGCGGCTACCTCATCGATCCGGTTCCGCTGGGTCTGACTGACCGCGGAACGCTCCAACCCGTCTCGTCGTAGCGGCAGGTGCGCCAGACTGGGGCCATGCGCAACACGACGATCGTCATCGACGGCCAGGACGTGCCCGGAGTCATCTCGTTCCCCGAGTCAGGAACCGGGCCAGGCGTGATCGTCATCCAGGAGTGGTGGGGGCTGGTGCCCCACATCGTCGAGGTCACGCAGCGGCTCGCGGACGAGGGCTTCGTCGCTCTCGCGGTGGACCACTACCGCGGCGCCGAGACCACCGAGCCGGACGAGGCGCAGAAGCTCATGCTCGGCCTCGACATCGGGCAGGTCGCCCACGACCTCGCGGCCGCTGCCGCCGACCTCGCGGCGCGGCCCGAGGTGCAGGGCGACTGCGTCGGCGTCGTCGGCTTCTGCATGGGAGGGGGCCTGGCGCTGCTGGCGCCGACGGTCTCCCCGGACATCTGCTGCGCCACGGCCTTCTACCCCGCCATGCCCTGGCCGCAGTATGCGCCCGACTGGAGCCGGTACGCCGGCAAGTCAGCACTCGTCCACAAGGCGCTCAGCGACGAGCCCGGCAACGGTCCGGCCATCGCGGAGTACGCGGCGGCGATCGAGGCGGCGGGTGGGTCGGTCGAGATCGCCGACTATCCCGACAGCGTGCACGCCTTCTTCAACGACGCCCGTCCCGAGGTCTTCCAGCCCGAGAACGCCGCGCTCGCCTGGGCGCGGACCCTGGCCTTCCTGCGTGCCTGCTCCGACTGACCTCGCGGCGCTCGACGCGGCGATCATCGCGTGCCGGCGCTGCCCCCGGCTGGTGGCCTGGCGCGAGGAGGTCGCGATCGTGAAGCGCGCGGCCTACGCGGGCGAGGACTACTGGGGTCGCCCGGTTCCCGGGTTCGGTTCGGCGGCGCCTCTCGTCTGGATCGTCGGGCTGGCGCCGGCGGCCCACGGTGCCAACCGCACAGGGCGGATGTTCACCGGCGACCGCAGCGGCGACTGGCTGTTCGCCTCGCTGCACCGGTGCGGCCTCGCGCTGCTGCCCACGTCGACGGAGCGGGATGACGGCCAGCGGCTGGACCACGTGCGGATCACGGCGGCGGTGCACTGCGCCCCGCCCGACAACAAGCCGACGCCCGAGGAGAAGGACGCATGCGCGGGCTGGCTCGACGCCGAGGTCGGGCTGGTCGCGCCGACGGTGCGCGCGGTCGTCGCGCTGGGTGGGATCGCCTGGACGTCGACGCTGCGGACTCTGCGCTCGGCCGGCTGGGACGTCGAGCGGGTGCCCTTCGGGCACGGCGTCGAAGCGCGTGCAGCGACACCGGCCGGACGTCCGGTCACCCTGCTCGCCTCGTACCACCCGAGCCAGCAGAACACCTTCACCCGTCGGCTGACCGAGCCGATGCTCGACGACGTCCTCGATCGGGCTCGACGCGCCGCGAGCCTGGGGTGACCGACGTATCGTTGGGTGCGGCCCCTGTAGTCCAACTGGCAGAGACACCCGGCTTAAACCCGGCACAGTGAGGGTTCGATCCCCTCTGGGGGCACCGGCGGCCGACGGACGGAGGCGACGAGTGGAGTTCCTCGCTCGGCTGCGGCCGAAGGACATGCGGCAGGCAGCGGTGGCCTCGGCGCTGGACCAGTTCTTCCACCCGGGCGCCCAGCGGGCTCGCGAGCAGCTGGACCGCCAGCACGAGCGGGTGCTGCCGACCCCGTCGCCAGGCGACCGACTCCTCGACGACGGCGTGGTGGTGATCGAGCCGCCACCCCCGTGAGCGGGCGGTCCCGGCCCGTTCGGGGCGCCCGGAACGGGCCGCCAGCGACCGCTCGCCGGGTTGGCGGGGCGCGGATTGGCGAAATCGGCTTCGTCGGTTAACGTGGAAACATGCAGTCAAACAACCCGGTCCTGTCCCGATACGAGAAGACCGACAAGTCGGGCTTCGCCTATGACGAGGGCGTCTCCGCGTACACCCAGGCCGCAACCGGCGGTGCCGGTGCGGCCGACACGAACGCCGCCTTCCAGCAGGTCACGGCCGCCGGTGGCGCCCGCCTGACCATCAACGACGTGATCATCAAGACGTTCGTCGTCTTCGCTATCACCGTCGCCTTCGCCGTGGTCGGCTGGAACACCGTCGAGACGATGCCGTGGCTGCTGTGGGTCGGCCTGCTGGGCGGCCTCGCGCTCGGCTTCGTCAACGCCCTGAAGAAGGTGCCGTCGCCGCCGCTGATCATGCTCTACGCCGTCTTCCAGGGCATCATGCTCGGCGGCATCAGCCAGTGGTACAGCAACTACGCCGCCGGCAACGGGTGGAACGACATCGTGCTGCAGGCCGTCGTCGCCACCATGACGACCTTCGGCGTCATGCTGGCGCTGTACGTGACCGGCGTCGTCAAGGTCACCAAGAAGTTCGTGAGCGTGCTCATCGTCGCCGCGGTGTCCTACATGGTGCTGGGCATCGGCTCCCTCATCTGGGCGATGTTCGGCGGCGGCGGCGGCTGGGGCATCTACGGCACCGGCTTCGGCCCGTGGGTCGCGATCTTCGGCGTGCTGATCGCCGCCTTCTTCCTGCTGCTGGACTTCGAGGCCATCAGCCAGGGCATCAAGCTGGGGGCGCCCGAGCGCGAGTCGTGGCGCATGGCGTTCGGCCTGCTCATGACCTTGATCTGGCTGTACCTGGAGTTCCTGCGCCTGCTGGCGATCTTCTCCCGCAACTGACGCTCGACCGCCCAACGCCCCGCCTCGTGAGTAGCCTCGCGACCAGCGGGGCGTTCGGCTGCCCGCAGGACGGGAGGCCATCATGCGCGCTCGGATCGCCATCGTCGCGAGCGCTGCCGCATGCGTCCTCGCGGCGGTCCCGGCTCCGGCGTCCGCTGTCAGTCCGGACGATGAGTACGAGGCCCTCGCCCAGGTCACCCGCGCCACCGGCGCGGCGGTCGCGGCCGGGGCCGACGTCATCCAGACGGTCCACTACGGGGCGCGCAGCAGCCTGGCGGATGAGACCCCTCGGGTCGACGCGACCGTTCGGGCGGGCACCCGGGTGCGCATCCACTCGACCGTGGGGGGCGACGGTTCCGGGTACGTGAGTGTCCGGTACCAGCCGTCCGGCAGGCTCATCGCAGCCGCGGGGATCGATCCGGTGACGTCGTCCCCCTGGGCGACGTTGCGCATGCTCCACCCCGGTGACCGTGCCGCCGCCCGAGCGGCCGGACTCGCCGACCGCACGGCGCTCACCGGAGTGCCGGTGGATTCCGTCCTCGACCGATGGTCGGTGACGAACCCGGCCGGCGTGGCCACCGGGCTCCTCCTGCCCCCCTATGCGGCCAGCTACGACGAGGGCTGGACGACCATCACCATGACCCCGCAGCCGGACGGGACCACGGTGTTCGCCGGCTCGATCCGGGGTTCGGTGCCGGCCTCGGACGGCGAGGACAAGTGCGCGCGCCCGCTGGTCGAGGTCACCGTCGGCCCAGACCGGGTGGCCCGGTCGTCGCGCTGGATCGAGAAGTGCCCCGGCCAGGGGACGCGGATCTACGAGACCACCGCCGCCTACGGGCCGCAGGACGTCCAGCCGCCGACCCGACCGCGGAGGCCCGCGTCAACCGTGCTCGACTAGGGCAGGGCGCGCCTCAGGTCGACCAGCGCGGCTGTCACGACGGAGACGTCCGCATCGGCCGAGGCACGGGCGGCGTCGAGGTAGTCCCCGCCCAGGACGGCGAGCATCGCGCCCAGGCCGTGCGGCTGCAGCTCGGGAACGCAGGCATCGGCCGGGACGTCGTCGGTGATGAGTCGGGTCTGCTGCAGGATGAGGGCGGCTGCGCGTCGGCACGCGGGGGCCGTTCCTTCCACCCGCGCCAGGGGGAGCGAGGTGAGCCGATCGACCACGCGGTCCAGCTCGCGCTCGAGATCGCGCAGGTCGTCTGGGTTCGTCATGCGCCCTTCCGGGTCAGGAACCCCCGGACCGCCTCGCGCGCGTTGTCTCGGATCTCCGGGCCGTGGGTGAAGGCGGCCACCCGATAGTCCACCTCGCCGAGGACGTGCGCGGACTGCTTGTTCTGGCTCGCCGACGTGCAGACCGTCGCGAGGGGCCACGTCATCCCCCAGGCCATGTTGAAGATGGCGTCACCGGTGATGAGGACCCCGGACTCCTCGTGGAGCAGGGACACGTGTCCCGGGCTGTGCCCGGGGGTGTGCAGGACGCGCAGGCCGCCGGCGACATCGAGCACCTGCCCGTCAACCAGTTCGGCAGCGATCGGAAAGGGGTCGAACGTCGCGGGGCCACCGCGGCTCATGAGCCGCCCCATCGTCGTGTCGGCGGCAGGTGCGTTATGGCCCTCGCGGATGTAGGACACGTCGTCAGCGTGGATCTGGGCCCCGTCCACCGCGCACTGCTCCACCATGGCGCGACCGCCGCCGGCGTGGTCGCCGTGCGCGTGGGTGAGGATGATCCGCGTGACGTCTGACGGCCTCTTGCCGATGCCGGCCAGCGCCGCGACGATCGTGGCGGGGGCCCTGCGCAGGCCGCAGTCGACCAGCGTGACGGAGCCGTCGGAGTCGACGAAGGCGAACGAGTTGATGTAGTCGCCCAAGGTCGGAATGCGGTGCACGCCGGGGGCCAGCAGAACGATCGGGGCGGCCATGGCCCCCACCCTACGGCGCTATTGTCGCCAGATGCAGGTACACGACTCCGTGCTCGACATGATCGGCAACACCCCACTCGTCCGACTGCGCAGCGTCACGCGGGGCATCGTGCCCGAGGGCGGGGCGCAGGTGCTGGCGAAGGTCGAGTACGTGAATCCGGGCGGATCGGTCAAGGACCGCATCGCCGTTCGGATGGTCGACGCGGCCGAGCGGGAGGGTCTGCTCGGCCCCGGCGGAACCATCGTCGAGCCGACCAGCGGCAACACCGGGATCGGGCTCGCGCTCGTGGCGCAGCAGCGCGGCTACCGCACCGTGTTCGTCTGCCCCGACAAGGTCAGCGAGGACAAGCGCAACGTCCTCAAGGCCTACGGCGCCGAGGTCGTCGTGTGCCCGACGGCGGTCGACCCGGAGGACCCGCGCTCCTACTACAGCGTCAGCGACCGGCTGGCCCGGGAGATCCCCGGCGCCTGGAAGCCGGACCAGTACGCCAACCCCAACAACCCGCTGTCGCACTACGAGACCACCGGTCCGGAGGTCTGGACGCAGACGGACGGTCGCGTGACGCACTTCGTCGCCGGTGCCGGCACGGGCGGCACGATCACCGGAACCGGGCGGTACCTCAAGGAGCAGAGCGGCGGTCGGGTGCGCATCGTCGCAGCCGACCCTGAGGGCTCGGTGTACTCCGGCGGCACCGGCCGTCCGTACCTGGTCGAGGGCGTCGGCGAGGACTTCTGGCCCACCACCTACGACGCGAGCATCCCCGACGAGGTCATCGCGGTGTCCGACAAGGACTCGTTCGAGATGACGCGGCGGCTGGCGCGCGAGGAGGGGCTGCTCGTCGGCGGCTCGTGCGGCATGGCCGTCGTCGCCGCTCTGCGGGTCGCCGCGACCGCCGGCCCGGATGCGATCGTCGTCGTCCTGCTCCCGGACGGGGGTCGTGGCTACCTGTCGAAGGTCTTCAATGACGACTGGCTCAGCCGATATGGGTTCCTGCAGAGCGATGCCGAGGCGACCGTGGGCGATGTCCTGCGCGGCAAGAGCGGGCTGCTGCCGCCGTTCGTCCACACGCACCCGACCGAGACGGTGCGCGACGCCATCGACATCCTCCGGGAGTACGGCGTCTCGCAGATGCCCGTCGTCCGCGCCGAGCCGCCCGTGATGGCGGCGGAGGTGGTGGGCTCGGTGATGGAGCGGCAGCTCCTCGACGACCTGTTCAACGGACGAGCCCAGCTGGCCGACACCGTCGACTCGCACATGTCCGACGCCCTGCCGATGGTGGGCGCAGGTGAGCCGGTCCAGGCCGCAGTGCACGCCCTCCAGTCGGCGGACGCGATCATCGTCGTCGACGACGGGAAGCCGACCGGGGTCGTGACGCGGCAGGACGTGCTGGGGTACCTGTCGCGCTGATCGGCGGTCAGCGGACGGTGATCGTCCGGATCATGGTTGCCGAGGCGAGGGTGGTCCGCTGGTCCGGATGCGGGGTGAAGACCGCGCGGACGTTGTAGACGCCGGGCGCGATGCGCCGGGGGATCCGCTTCCACCGCTTGGCGATTGCCGTGGGGCCGGTGGCCCGGACCCAGCGGCCCTTCGCGATGACCAGCACCTCGGTGCCCACGGCGTTGACCAGGGTCATGCGCACCTTGCCGCGGGCCGACCCGGAGTTGATGGTGACGCGGTAGGAGCGCAGGACGGCCCGCTTGGTGCGGTTCACCGCCCGGAAGGTCGCGGTCACGCCGGGAGCGAGGGCCACGGTGGTTCCTCCCACGACCGGCGGCGGGACGGGCTTGGCACCCATCTGCAGCAGGGCGCTCACGGCCGCCTTCGCGGACGGGCCGTTCGCGTTGGTCGCACGGACGGCGACCCGCAGCCACGTGCCGGCGTCGGCGCCGGACACGACCCACGTCGGGGAGGTGGCCCCCGCGATGTCTGCGCACGAGCCGGCGTCGGCGGTGGTGCAGCGCTGCCACTGGTACCCGTACGACGTCGGCTGGAACGCCCACGCTCCGGTACTGGCGGTGAGCGTGGCGCCGGCGGCCGTGCTGGAGCCGGTGATGGCTGGCGCGGTCGTGCTCGTCGGCACGACGCCGGTGAGCACACGGCTCACGCGGTTCGCGGACTCCGCCACCCAGAGGTTGCCGTCGCCCCCTGTCGTGATGGCGATCGGGTTGGACCCGACGCTGAACTCGGTGATCTGCCCTGTGGGAGTGATCCGGGCGACCTTCCCCACCGCCGATTCGCGTGAACCACACGTTGCCGTCAGCGCCGAGCGTGATGGCCCAGGGCGCGCTCGCGGGAGTGGGCACGGTGAACTCGGCGAGGCTGCCCGACGCGCTGAGGCGACCGATGCGGTTGGCCTTCGACTGGGTGAACCACGCGTTGCCGTCGGCATCCACGACGATCCCATGCGGACCGGTGTCCGTCCCGGGAAGCGCGGTGGTCGTGATGGCACCCGCCGTGGTGATGCGACCGATCGCGTTGGTGCCGGGCATCGTGAAGACCAGTGAGTTGCCGACCCCCGGTGCGATGCCTGCGGGTGCGGCGCCGTCCGGCAGCGCGAACTCCGTCACGACGCCCTTCGGGGTGACCGAGGCGATGCGGTCGCCGGACGTCTCGACGATCCACAGGTTCCCGTCAGGACCCAGGGTGATCGCGGTCGGCCCCGATCCGGCCTTGGGCAGCGGCACGCGCTGGAGGTCGGCCCCGGTGGCCGAGACCGAGGAGACGGCGTTGCCGGACTGCTCGGTGAACCACAGGCGTCCGGCACCGTCCTGCGCGATGCCCGCGGGGGCCGACGCGGGGCTCAGCCCGGTCACGGGCCTGGCGGTGACGGCACCCGCCGTCGTGAGGCTGGCCAGTGTCCCGCTGGTCTTCAGGGCGACCCAGAGGTCGCCCGAGGAGGTGGAGGTGATGGCCGCCGGCCCGGTCATGCCGGCCTGGAGCGGGAAGCCCGTGACGTCCCCCGTGGCGGCCTGGGCGACCGGTGTCGAGAGCACGGCGGCGGCGAGCGCGAGGGCGAGGACAGGGGCGGTGACGGCTCCGATGCGCATGCGTTCCACTGTGCCACACGAGGTCAAACACGCCCGATATCCGAACTTCGTCGGCTGCCGAGGGTGGCTACGCTCGGGGCGTGGTCAGTGGGCGATCTGGGACTGCCGACGCCGTTCCGGTTCCCCGCCCGACGGCGCGGGTGCTCCTGTTCGACGGCCGCGACCGCGTCCTGCTGTTCCTCATGAACAGCGACGACGGACAGGTCTTCTGGTGCCCGCCGGGGGGCGGTGTGGAGCCGGGGGAGACCCACGAGCAGGCGGCCCGCCGCGAGCTGGTCGAGGAGACCGGCTGGGCCGACCCGGTCGTCGGCCCGCACATCGGCGACCGCCGTCACGTGGTGGCGTGGGGCGGCGTCACCTACGACTGCCGGGAGCGCTGGTATCTCGCCCGGGTCGACTCGCTGGACGTCGATCGCAGCGGGTGGACCGAGGATGAGGTTGTCGACATGACCGCGGCCCGCTGGTGGACGCCGGACGAACTCGAACGGACGCGCGACCGGCTGGTCCCGGCCGACCTCGCGGGAGTCGTCCGGCGCCTGCTCGCCGACGGACCGCCATCGCGGCCGTGGGAGCTCGCCACCTAGCGCCACTACGAGCCGGCGGCCGGCTGGCTGCTGGTGGCCGGCATCAGCGGCGCGCAGGTCTCGAGCGCGGCCTGCACGGTGGGATCGCTGCGGTCGAGGCTGGCCAGCGGATCGTCGCCCTCGGCAACCGTCACGTCGTGGTCGGCCAGGCAGGTGGTGAACGCGGCCAGGGCGGTGGCATCCATCGCACCGGGACCCGCGCCGCCCGGACCTAGCTGCGGGGCCAGGTCGGCGCAGGCGGCCTGGGCGGCGTCGTAGGTCTCCTGGTCCACGCCCTCGGGCAGTCCTCCCGGGAACCCGCCACCGGGAGCCCCGCTCGGAGGAGCGCCGCTGGGCAGGCCGGACGGCATCCCGCTGGGCAGGCCGGACGGCATCCCGCTCGGCGGGGTGCCGCGATCGGGCAGCTCGACGCCGTTGTCGGCCATGCACTGGCGGTACTCCGCGAAGTCGCCCTGCCCCTGCGCGGAGGCGGCGCCGGTCGCCGCCGCCGTGGCGGTGGCGACCGGCGCCGCTGACGTGCTGCCACCGCCACACGCGGTGAGGGCGAGCAGCATGACGCCGGCGCCGGCCGTGAGGGCGGCCGTGCCGAAGGTGGTTCGAGCGCGCATCAGTTCTCTCCTTGGGTGGGGGTCGCGGTCTGGGTCGAGGTCGTGGTGGTCGGTGCTCCTGCGGGAAGGGCGCCCTCGGCAACTGAGGTGGCCGTCACCGTGCCGTCGTCGCCGGTCTCGCCACGAACGACGACGGTGTCGCCAGCCGACAGGTCGGCCAGGGAGATGACCTGCTGCGCAGTCACCGTCGCGGAGTCCGGGACGGTGACGATGACGACCGCTCCGTCGCTGGTGGTGACGTAGAGCTTCGTGCCGTCGACGAGCGTCACCGTGCCGGCCGTCATGCCGGCCGGCCCTGCGAAGCCGCCGGTACCGGCTGCGCCATCGGTGGCGCCTGGCACTCCCGGCATGCCTGCGGCCATGGCAGCGGCGAAGTCGGGCACGGAGCTTGACGCCGACGGGCCGACGGCCCGGTAGGTGAGCGCGCCGCCGACGAAGCCGCCGGTGAGGAGGAGCAGCGTGAGCAGCACCCACGTCGCGCGGTTCGGGCGGGCATGCTCCCTCTTGGCGAGCAGAGCGGCGAGGTCGTCGTCCTGTTGGGCCTGCGTGTCCTGCGGGATGTCACTCATGGCGGAGGGCCTCGATCGGTCGAAGGGATGCGGCGCGGTTCGCGGGGTAGCTGCCGAAGAACAGGCCAAGGGCGACGGACACGACGAAGGCCAAGACAACGGAGGCCGGCATGATCACCGGCGTCACCCCGGCGATCTGGAACCTGCTGACGAGGAGGGCCACGAGCACGCCGAGGGCGCCGCCGAGGACGGACAGCACCGTTGCCTCCACGAGGAACTGGCCGAGGATGGCCGCCTTGCGCGCCCCGATGGCCTTGCGGATGCCGATCTCTCGCGTCCGCTCCGTCACCGTCACCAGCATGATGTTGGTGATGCCGATGCCGCCCACCAGGAGACTGATGGCGGCCACGGCGCCGAGCAGAACCGTGAAGACGCCCGTCGTGTCCTGGATGGTCGAGATCAGGCTCGCCTGGTTCTGGACCTGGTAGTCGCGCGACGATGCGTCAGTGATGCCGTGTCGCTGGTCGAGAATCGCGTACACCTCCTGCTGAGCGGCGTCCATGACATCCGAGTCCGTCGCCTGCACCAAGATCGAGCTGAGAGCGCCGTAGCCGGTGAAGTGGCTCTGCACCGTCGTGAGCGGAGCGATGATGACGTCATCGGCGTCCTGGAAGCCGCCGCTGCTGCCCTTGGAGGTGAGCACGCCGATGACCTCCATCGGCGTTCCATTGCACGTGATCGTCGTGCCGACCGGGTCCACGCTCCCGTACAGCTCGTCCACGACCGTCTGGCCGATGATCGCGACTCGGCGGGCCGATGTCACGTCGTCATCGGTGATGTACGAACCCTGCGCAAGCGCGGTGTTGGAGGCGCCGAAGTACGAGGGCCACGTTCCGGTGACCGAGGTGTCATGGCTCGACCCGCCGTACGTGCACGAGAGCGATGTGCTCGCGATCGGGGACACCGTTGCCACGTCAGGTGACAGGGTCTGGTCGAGCAATGCGTTCGCGTCGGCGAGGCTCAGGTCCTTGTACTGGGTGCGGGTCCCCGACCCGGGCGCTCCGAAGGCTCCGCTGCGGACGGTGAGGGTGTTGCTGCCGAGAGACTCGATGCGGTCGGTCACCGCCTTCGACGAGCCGTTGCCGACAGCGACCAGCACGATGACGGCGGCGACTCCGATGAGGATGCCGAGCATCGTCAGGCCCGATCGCAGTTTGTTGGCAGCGATACCCGTCAAGCCGATGCGAATGGTCTCCCAGAGGTTCATGGCGCGGAACTCTCGGCGTGCCGGCCGGTCAGTCGGTCACCCTCCATAAGCCCGTCTACCAGGGTGATGACCCTGTCGGCACGCTCGGCGACGTCGTCCTCGTGGGTGATCATGACTATGGTCCGGCCCTGGTCGTGGAGTCGGTCCATGAGGTCGAGGACGTCGGTGGTGGATCGGCTGTCCAGGTTTCCCGTCGGCTCGTCGGCGAGGAGGAGCGACGGCTCGGCGACCAATGCGCGCGCCACCGCAACCCGTTGCTGCTGTCCGCCGGAGAGCTCGTTCGGCTGATGGTCCATCCGGTCGGCGAGCCCCACGGCCTCCAGCGCGGCGATCGAGCGCTCGTGCCGCTCGCGGCGCCGCACCCCGCGGTAGAGCAGCGGCAGCTCGACGTTCGAGAGCGCGCTCGTACGCGGGATCAGGTTGAACGACTGGAAGATGAATCCGATCTTGCGGTTGCGGACGATGGACAGCGCCGACTCGTCGAGGCTGTCGATGTTGATGCCGTCGAGGCTGTAGTGACCACTCGTGGCGTTGTCGAGCGCGCCGATGATGTTCATGAGTGTCGATTTGCCGGAGCCAGACGTGCCCATGATGGCCACGTAGTCGCCACGCTGGATCGTCAGGTCGATTCCGCGGAGTGCCCTGACCTCAGTCTCGCCCGCACCGTAGGTCTTCGTGATGCCGGAGAGGCCGATAACGGGGGTCATCACGGTGCCCCGGGTGCGCCGGCCGGAGGGCCGCCTTGTCCGAAGCCGAACCCGCCGGTCGGGAACTGCAGGCCCGTCGACGAACCGCTGGACGTGTCGATGACCACCTGCTGGCCCTCGGTCAGGCCGGAGTCGATCTCAGTGCCACTGTCGCCCTCGAGACCCGTCGTGACAACGACCGTCGTGTCGACGCCGTTCTCGCGCACGGTCACGGTGCTCTGGCCACCGGCCGTGGTCACTGCCGCGGTTGGCACCCACAGCACGCCCGTGGCTTCATCGGTTGTCACGACCACGCTGGCGCTCATGCCCTGACGGATGCCGTCGGGCACGTCGTCCAGGGTGATGGTCGCGCTGTAGGTAGTAACGGAGCTGGTCGCGCTCGTCGTGGGCAGGATCGCGACCTCGGTGACGGTACCTGTTGCCGTCCCGTCGGTTAGGGCGTCGAGCGTCACCGTCGCGGCCTGGCCCACGGCCAGCTTCAGGGCGTCGGCCTCGGAGAAGCTGGCGACGATCTGGTACGCGGCCTTGGGGATGACGGTGAGGGCCGGCGTCCCCGCAGCCACGGTGTCGCCCTTTGTCACGTCGACAGATGCCACCGTCCCCGCGACGGGTGAGCGCAGGACGGTGGCCGCCAAAGCGTCCGTCGCCTGTGCGAGGCCGGCCTTGGCCACATCGATCGCCGCCTGGCTCGCCGTCACGGTCCCGGCCGTCGTGGAGACGGCGGCGTCTGAGGCCTGCAGTGCCGCAAGTGACTCCTTGGCCTTGCGCACCGAGGTCTTGTCCGCGGCCTCACCCTTCCGCTGCGCGAGCAGTGCGCTGTCGAGCGACTTCTGGGCGGCGGCGATGCTGTCCGCCGCGTTGGTGGCCAGCGACGCCTGGAGTCGCTTCAGGGCCACGTTGGCGCTCGTCACCTTGGCGTCCGCGTTGACCAGGCCCTGCTGACCCTGGATCGCGGAGACCTTCTTGGCGTTCGCCGTGGTCTCATACTGCTGCTGCGCGCTGGTCAGCGCGTTCTGCGCGGACGAGCATTGCGCACTCGTGCCGCTCGAGCAGTCGCTGCTGGCCTTGCTCTGAGCCGCGTCGATGTTCGCTGCCGCCTGCGCCAGGGCGATGTTCTGCGTCGTCTCGCTGGCGGTCGCATTCTGGACTGCCTGGTCGTAGGCGGTCTTGGCATTGGCCACCTCGGCCTCGGCGGACCGGAGCTGTGCCCACGCGTCGGTGTCGGGACAGGTGAGCGTTGGGTCGAGGCAGGATGCCGACCACGAGGCCTTGGCATCGGCCAGTTCCTGCCGCGCCTGCGTCACGGCTTCCGCATAGCCCGACCGGTTCAGCGACTCTGTCCGCTGCGCGTCGGCGACCGCCTTCTGGGCCGTCGTCAGGGTGAGCCCGCTGCTGCTTGCGCTGGTGACGGACTGCACGTACGAACTCTTCGCGCTGGCCACGCCCTGCCGCGCTGCAGAGTCGTCGACCGCGGCGAGCCGCTGGTCGGCGCGGACCGTGTCTCCTTGCGCGACCCTGACCGCGGTGACGGTGCCCCCGTTGGCGAACGACAGCTGCACGGTGCCGGCCGTCTCGACCGTCCCGGTCGCTGTAACGGTCTCGCTGACCGTGCCCGTCTGTACCGACACCGTGCGTCCTGTGGTGGCCACCTCCGACTTCGGGGCGAACAGCCAGAAGTACACGCCGACAGCGCTCGCCACGATGACGAGGGCGAGGCCCAGGTTGATCCACACGATTCGACGCTTCATGCCGTCACGATGCGTGGCCAACCTGTGAGACGCCTGTGAGCGCGGTGTGGACGCCCTGTGAGTACTGGTCCACGTCATTCACAGGGTTCTCACAGGATTCCCCCAGCATTCCCGAGGGAACGCCCGTCACACTGAAAGGGTGAAACCCGTCACGCAGCCCGAGGCCCGCCTGCTCGTCGTCGACGACGAGCAGAACATCGTCGAGCTCCTCGAGGCGAGCCTGCGCTTCCACGGGTTCGAGGTGACCACCTGCCTCGACGGCGCAACCGCGCTCTCGGTGGCCAAGGAGGTCAGGCCCGACCTCATGGTCACCGACGTGATGATGCCCGGGCTCAACGGCTTCGATCTCGTCCGCGCGCTGCGGGCGGACGGCTACCACTTCCCCGTGCTGTTCCTGACGGCACGCGATGACGTGGACGACCGTGTCACCGGCCTCACGATCGGCGGCGACGACTACGTCGTGAAGCCGTTCAGCCTCAGCGAGGTGGTGGCGCGGATCCGCGCCGTCCTCAAGCGCACGGGCAAGGCCGTCTACACCCCGGTCCGGGATGTCCTGACCTACTCGGACCTCGAGGTCGACGACTCGGCGCATGAGGTCCGGCGCGGCGGAGAGGAGATCTCGCTGTCGCCGACGGAGTTCCGGCTCCTGCGGTACCTCGTCGAGAACGCCGAGACGGTGGTGAGCAAGGCACAGATCCTCGACACCGTGTGGCAGTACGACTTCGGCGGCGAGATGAACGTGGTCGAGTCGTACATCTCGTACCTGCGCCGCAAGGTCGACGCCGGACGGCCGCCGCTCATCCACACCGTGCGAGGCGTCGGCTACGTGCTCCGAACGGCCAAGTCATGAGACGCCTGGCGCGGCGTCCGCTGCGCGTGCAGCTCAGCCTCGTCATGGTCGTGCTCGTCGGCCTCGGCCTGGTGGTGTCGAGCCTCATCGCCACGGCTGCGCTGCGGGGCTACCTGGTCGAGAGGGTCGACGAGCAGCTGTCCGGCGCGTCGCGCCCGTTCGCCACCTTCCCCGGCCCGTTCCCGCAGCAGGCCCCCGACGCCGGTGACGACCCCTCAGGCCCGCGCCCTCCATCCCGCTTCTACATCGAGCTGATCCACGCGGACGGCTCGACGACGATCGCCAACGAGAGCACGTCGGCGTCACCGCCGTCGCTGCCGTCGGTCACCGACCTGGCGGCGAGCAGCGGGACGCCCTTCACGGTCGAGGCCGTCGACGGGAGTGACGCCTGGCGCGTCCTCGTCAGTCCGCTGTCGAGCGAGGACGGCTGGGCGGTCGTCGGGTACCCGCTCTCCGACGTCCAGGCGACCGTCGAGCGGCTGGTCGTCCTGCAGGTCATCGTCGGGCTCGTGGTCGTCGCCGCGGCCGGCATCGTGGGCTTCGTCGTGGTGCGCCGGCGCCTGCGCCCGCTCGACGAGATGGCCGTCACAGCGCACGAGATCGCCGAAGGCGATCTGTCGCTGCGGGTCCCCGAGGCCCAGTCGAGCTCCGAGGTGGACGAACTCGCCTCGTCCTTCAACACGATGGTGACGAGGATCGAGGCGTCCTTCGCGGCGCAGACCGCGTCCGAGGCGCAGGCGCGGCAGTCGGAGGCCCGCATGCGGCGGTTCGTGGCCGATGCCGGGCACGAGCTGCGGACCCCCCTCACGAGCATCCGCGGCTACGCCGAGCTGATCGAGCAGGGCGCCGCGCCCGATCCGGGCGAAGCGGTCTCGCGCATCCAGTTCGAGGCGCAGCGGATGGCGGAACTCGTCGACGACCTCCAGCTGCTGGCGCGTCTGGACGAGCAGCGTCCGATGGAGCGCGGATCCGTCGACCTGGCGGCCGTCACGGAGGAGGCGGTCGAGGCGACCCGAGTGGCCGGCACCCGATCGCACCGTCACGCTCGTCGTCGACGGCGCCCGCACCGCTCGTCACCGGTGATGCGCGCCGCGTGCGGCAGGTGCTCGACAACCTGCTGTCCAACGCGGTTCGGTACTCGCCGGCCGGATCGGGCGTCACCGTGACGGTGTCGACCGACGACGGTCCCCCCGCCGTCGCGAGCGTCCGGGTGGTCGATCACGGGCAGGGCCTCGGCGAGGACGATGCGGCCCGCGTGTTCGACCGGCTCTACCGCACCGACGAGGCGCGCAGTCGCGTGCATGGGGGCAGCGGGCTCGGCCTGGCCATCGTCCGCTCCATCGTCGAGGCGCACGGCGGCTCGGTGTTCGTCGAGAGCGTCCTCGGCCAGGGATCCACGTTCGGCTTCACGATCCCGATCGCCGCGGCGGGTGACGGCTCGCCGTAGGTCACCCGTCGACGGTGAGTCGAACGAGCACGACATCCCCGACCTCGAGCGACTCGGTACGGCGCACCGCGTCCTTGATCGGCACCACGTAGCCACCGTTCTTGGGGAACAGCGACGTCGTCCATCGGGTGGCCCCGATGTGCGCCGTGACCGGGATCATCCCCCAGCCGTAGGTCACCAGGGCTGCCGTTGACTGCAACTCGGCGCTCTCGTCGTCGGGCACCGTCACGAAGTGGTAGGGCGAGGGTCCCCGCCAGTGCCAGATCTCGCCGCTGAACCGGACCTCCATCGCAGCAGGATAGGCAGCCCGTCGAGCCCTGGGCGACTACGCCGTCAGTGCGGGCAGGGCGAGTCCGGTGTTGGCGTGGCAGCGGTACCCGTTCGGGTTCTTGTAGAGGTACTGCTGGTGGTGGTCCTCGGCGAGGTAGTACGCCTGCTGGTCGGCGGGCCCGATCTGGGTCGTGATCTCCGGGTACCCGCGGGCGGCGATGACCTCGGCGTACGCGGCCCGCGTCGACTCGAGCAGGTCACGCTGCTCGTCGGTCGTGTAGAAGGCCGCGCTGCGGTACTGCGTGCCGTGGTCGTTGCCCTGGCGGTAGCCCTGCGTGGGGTCGTGGTTCTCCCAGAACGCCTTGAGGATCTCGTAGGTGGGGATCACGGCCGGGTCGTACGCCACCATCGTCGTCTCGGTCTGGCCGGTGCGCCCGGAGCAGACCTCCTCGTACGTGGGGTTGGGGGTGAAGCCGCCCATGTAGCCGACACTCGTGGTGACGACGCCGGGCCGTCGCCAGTAGAGCTCCTCCGCCCCCCAGAAGCAGCCCATCGCCAGGTAGATGACCGCGGTGCCGTCGGGCCACGGTCCGGTCAGCGACGTGCCCAGGACGGCGTGCGGAGCGGGACTCGGCAGCACGGCGTTCGCGCGGCCGGGCAGGGCTCCGTCGGGGTCCACCATGCGCGTGGTCGTGCGGCCGAAGATGCTCATCGGCCTAGGGTACGTGACATGGACGGATTCGAAACTCGGGCGATCCACGCCGGCCAGGAGCCAGACGCCCTCACCGGGGCCGTCGTGACGCCCATCTACCAGGTGTCCACGTATGCGCAGGACGGCGTCGGCGGCCTGCGCGGGGGATACGAGTACTCGCGAAGCGGCAATCCCACCCGGACCGCGCTGCAGGAGTGCCTCGCGGCGCTCGAGGGCCCGGGCCTGGCGGGTGCGACGGGCCTGGCGTTCGCCTCAGGGCTCGCGGCGGAGGACACCCTGCTCCGTGCGGTGTGCCGGCCCGGCGACCACGCGGTCATCCCCGACGACGCCTACGGCGGCACCTATCGCCTGTTCGCCCGGGTCGCCGGCCCCTGGGGGCTCGACCACACCCCCGCGGCGCTCACGGATCCTGAGGCCGTCGCGGCCGCGGTGATCCCCGGGCGCACCAAGGTCGTATGGGTCGAGACCCCCACGAACCCGCTGCTGAACATCGCCGACATCGCCGCGCTGGCAGACGTCGCGCACGCTGCGGGCGCGATCCTGGTGGTCGACAACACGTTCGCATCCCCCTACCTCCAGCAGCCGCTGCTGCTAGGCGCCGACGTCGTCGTGCACAGCACCACGAAGTACCTCGGCGGTCACAGCGACGTCGTCGGTGGCGCCCTTGTCACGGCGGATCCGGATCTGGCCGAGCGCCTGACGTACCACCAGAACGCGATGGGCTCGGTCGCCGGACCCTTCGACTCCTGGCTGGTGCTGCGTGGCATCAAGACGCTGGGGGTGCGCATGGACCGCCACTGCGCCAACGCACGCGCCGTGGTCGAGTTCTTGGTGGCGCACGAGGCGGTGTCCGAGGTGCGGTGGCCCGGCCTCGCGGAGCACCCGGGTCACGACGTCGCCCGCCGCCAGATGCGCGACTTCGGCGGCATGGTGTCCTTCCGGGTCGCCGCCGGGGAGCAGGCCGCGGTCGACGTGTGCGGGCGCACGCGGGTGTTCACGCTCGGGGAGTCACTCGGCGGCGTCGAGTCGCTGATCGAGCACCCGGCCCGCATGACGCACGCGTCGGCGGCTGGGAGTCCGCTCGAGGTGCCGGCCGACCTCGTGCGCCTGTCCGTGGGCATCGAGACCGTCGAGGACCTCCTCGCCGACCTCGACCGCGCGCTGGCCTAGCCGTGGACGAGACGGGCGGCGGGACCGCCGGCGACGCGTCGATCGAGGCGCAGGAGCAGGACGCGCCCGAGGAGCGCGGCGAACGACGGTGGCCCATGGCGGTCGCCGTGCTCGTGGCCGCCGTCCTGCACGCCATGCTGCCCCCGGAGCTCCGGTTCCAGCAGTCGTCGTGGCTGCCCTGGGCCACATCCGTGATCCTCGTGGCGATCATCATCGGCGACCCCGGTCGCATCAACCGCGTACGCACCTGGCTTCGCGTGGTGACCAACCTCCTCATCGCGCTCATCACCCTGGCGAACGCGTACGCCGCCGTCGCACTCGTCGTCGGGATCATCGACAACGCGTCCTTCGAGACGCCGCGCGAGCTGCTGGGCGCCGGAGCGGCCGTGTGGATCACCAACGTCATCGCGTTCGCACTCTGGTACTGGGATCTCGACCGTGGCGGAGCCGCGCAGCGCGCGCGGCGCTCGGGGAGGGCACCGGCGTTCATCTTCCCGGAGATGCAGCACCCCGAGCACGTCCGGGACGGCTGGTACCCGACCTTCATCGACTACCTCGCATTCTCGTTCGCGACGGCGACCGCGTTCAGCCCCACCGACGTGTCGGCGGTGAAGCCCTGGGCCAAGGCCCTGGTCGTGTGCGAGTCGCTGCTGTCCCTGGCGCTCGCGGCCCTGGTCATCGCCAGGGCGATCAACGTGCTCGCGTAGGAGGGAATCCGGGCGCGGCGCCGCAAGAACCACTAGCCTCCCCACAGGCGTCAGACGGAGGAGAGCATGAGCGGCGTACTGCAGAAGGTCATCCCCCCGTGGGCACGCGACTACAACCGGTCGTGGCTGCCGACGGACCTCGTCGCCGGCGTCACGCTTGTCGGCCATCGCGATCCCGGAGGTGATGGGCTACACGTCCATCGCGGAGACTCCGCTCGTGACGGGGCTGTACACCGTCATCTTCCCGACGATGCTGTTCGTCCTCCTCGGGTCATCCCGGCTGCTCGTCGTGGGCGCCGACTCCGCGACCGCGGCCCTGCTGGCGGCCGGACTCGGCGGCGCGGCGATCGCCGGTGCCACGCCGGGGTCGCCCGAGTGGCTGGCGTACACGTCGGTCATCGCCATCATCTGCGGTTTCCTCCTCATCATCGCCCGGATCTTCCGACTCGGGTTCCTGGGCGACTTCCTGTCCGCGTCCGTCCTCATCGGCTTCCTCACCGGTGTCGGCGTGCAGGTGTTCAGCGGCCAGATCCCGGACATGCTCGGGGTCCCGAAGGGCACGGGTACCTGGTTCCAGCAGCAGGTGACGATGGTCGAGTCCATCCCCGACCTGAACGCGTGGACGTTCGCCTTCGCGCTCGGGACGGTCGGGATCATCTTCGGCTTCAAGCGCTTCTTCCCGAAGATCCCCGGCGCCATCATCGCCGTCGTGCTGTCCATCATCATCTCGGCCACGGCTGACGCGCAGTCGCACGGCGTCGCGGTCGTCGGGGCCGTCCAGGGCGGGTTCCCGCCGATCGGCCTGCCTGAGGGCATCACGATGTCCGACATCACGTCGAACCTCGCCACCCTGATCGGGATCGCGTTCTCCTGCTTCGTCCTCATCATCGCCCAGAGCGCGGCCACGTCCCGCAGCTTCGCCATGAAGCACGGCCAGAAGGTCGACATCAACCGCGACATCGTGGGCCTCTCCGGCGCCAACTTCGCCGCCGGCCTGTCGGGGACGTTCGTCGTGAACGGCAGCCCGACGAAGACGCAGATCCTCGACGAGCAGAAGGGTCGCACGCAGCTGGCCAACCTGACGATGTCGCTGGTCGTGCTGCTCTTCACGATGTTCTTCACCGGACTGCTGGCGGACATGCCCAAGGCGGTCCTGGCCGGCATCGTGTTCGTCATCGGCGTCGATCTCGTCGACATCGCCGGCCTCAAGGGCGTCCTCAAGGTGAACAAGGCCGAGTTCGGCATCGCCGCGGTCACCGCGATCGTCGTCTGCGCCGTCGGCGTCGAGCAGGGCATCATCCTGGCGATCGTCGTGTCGATCCTCAACATCATCCGGCGGCAGTACATCCCGAAGGACTACGTCGTCCGCATCTCCGGGCAGGAGGAGCCGACGTACGTCCCCGTCGCGCCGGGCACCGTCAGCGAGCCCGGCCTGATCATCTTCCGGTACGACTCGGAGTTGTTCTACGCCAACGCCAATGGCTTCGTCGACGACATCCAGCGGCTCATCGAGTCGGCACCTGCGCCCGTGGAGTGGCTGATCCTCGACGCATCCTCGCTCGACAGCGTCGACTACTCGGCCGGCAAGTCGCTGGAGGGCCTGCTCGACTACCTCGAGAACCGGAAGATCACCACGGTGCTGGCCCGTGTCGACACCGGACTGCTGGCGCAGCTGCGGATCGCGGGCATCGACCAACGGATCGGCCAGGACCACATCTTCGGCAACCTGATCGACGCGTACAACGCCTTCCAGTCCCGGGCGTCCGCCCCGTCGTCCTGACGCTAGCTGGTGGGTCCCGGCAGGGCGATGGCGTCGGCTGTGCGGCAGGTGTCGCCGGTGCACGACCGCATGGCCTGCATCTGCGAGTAGAGCGCCGCCACTAGGCCGGTGTCCGCCGTCGCCGCGATGTTGTTGGTCTCGTAGGGATCGGCCTTCAGGTCGTAGAGCTCGCGCTCGCCGTCGCGGTACACGACGAACAGGTAGTCGGGGGTGCGCAGCGCGGTGAAGGGCGGCGGCGCCTGCGGCTGGTAGTCGGGGTCGTCGGGACCGGACATCCCCATGCTCTCGGAGAGGGTGGCCGTGCGCCAGGTGGCCGGCACCTGACCGGTGGTGATGATGTCCGTCAGGGATCGCCCGTCGACCCAGGTCGGTGCCTGCGCGCCCAGGATCGACGTGAACGTGGGAGCGAGGTCGATCGTCGACGTCATGGCGTCGACTCGAGCGCCCGGGGTCACGCCCGGACCGATCACGATCATCGGGACGACGGTGTCCTCGCGGAATGCCGTCCGCTTGCCCTTGGTGAGCCGATGCGCGCCGGCGTGGTAGCCGTTGTCGGAGGTGACGACGATCAGGGTGTCGTTCGTGTGACCGGTCTCCGCCAGGGTGGCCCGGATCGCGTCGATCGAGTCGGCGACCGACTCGGCCGACTGGGCCCGCTGGCGCCACATCTGGTCGAGGTTGGCCTGCTGGGCGGGCGTGAGGGCGGGGACGGACCGCAGCCATGACGGCTCGTTCGTGCCGATGGTGTTGAAGTTGGCGGTGCGGGGCGCGACGGTCGCCGCATGCGTGGCCTTGTTGCGGACGGCCACGGGGGACGGCTTGTGCGGGTTGTACGTCGACAGCTCCAGGAAGAAGCGATCCGGGCGCCGTGCGGATGAAGTCGGTGGCCTGCGCCGTGATGACGTCGTTGAGGAAGTCGGTCGGCTTCGACCCGTAGGAGCGCAGGCGCCCGTTGACGTTGAGGCGGTAGTCGTAGCCGCTGTACGAGTCACCGCGGGAGATCGGCACCGCCCACTGCGTCCAGCCCGGCGGCACGTAGCGCGCCGAGCGCAGGTTCTGGGGGTACTCGTTGAGGTACTTGCCGAACAGCGCGGTCGTGACGCCGGCGCTCTGCAGCCAGACCGGGAGGCAGTCGGTGTGCTCGCCGCGGCGCCTGGAAGGTGGGCCAGCCGCCACCGGAGAAGCTCATGTTCGAGACGACGCGGTGGTTGTGGATGTACTGGCCGCGCAGGATCGAGGTGCGCGACGGGCAGCACAGCGAGTCGGTCACGGTGCTGTTCGTGAACGTCATGCCCTCGTCCTGCAGTGCGGCAAGGCGGGGCACCTGCGTGAACAGCTCCCAGTCGAGGTCGTCGGCCAGCACGAAGACGACGTTGCGGACGCCGGCCAGTCCGGTCGACTCCGGCAGGACGGACTCGGTGGACGGCTCAGCGGGGGTGCTCGTCGAGGCGGACGCGGGCGCCTGGGGCCCGAGGGCCACGGGGTTGGCGTTGGCCGACGTGGACGCCGCCTCGGGGGTCGCCGTCGAGGCGAGCGACGGGGAGGTGGACGACGCGAGCACCGCGAGCCCCGCGACCGTGGCCACGGTCGTGAGGACCGCCGTGACCGTCACCAGGGCACGCCGACGGCCAGGCTTGTCGGTGTCGTTCATGCGCTCGCGGGCTTCCTTGTCCGGTTCAGGGTCTCGGGCATACGGACTACAAATGTAACCGCTGCCAGCGTCAGAGCCGCACCCGCCGCGAACGCCCAGTCGAAATCGAAGGAATCCACGAGGTAACCGGCGAGCAGCGGCCCCACGATCGCGCCGACGTCGGACATCATCTGGAAGGTCGCGACGACGATGCCGCCCCGGCGACCGCCCATGATGTCGCCGACGACGGCGGCGGGGGCCGAGCCGAGGAAGGCGCCGGCCGCGCCCTGGATGGCCATGGCGACGAAGAACAGGGCCGTCCCCGCGACGGCCTCGGTGCCCCAGCCGTTCGCCGCGACGTCGGCAGCCGTGAGGGCGAGCATCCCGATCCCCGTGCCGATCGTGCCGATGAGCAGGGCCTTGCGCCGGCCCTGGGTGTCGGCCATGCGGCCGGCCGGGAGCAGCAGGGCCGCCTGGAGTCCGGCGGCCACGAGGAAGCCGATCCCCGACAGCGACGCGCTGCGGCCCAGGCCCTCGGTCACGAACAGCGGCACGGCCGACGAGCGCAGCCCGAAGACGACGAAGCCGGTGACGAGGTTGACCATGATGGCGGCCTGGTACGCGCGGTCGCGCAGTGCCTCGCGCAGCTGCTCGAGCTTGTTCTCGGCGCCCTGCGCCACCGCGTGCTCCAGGTCACGCAGTCGGGACTTGGCGAGGAAGACCATCGCCGACCGCGGCGGCCAGCAGCAAGGTGGCCGCGTAGACGAAGAACGGGGCGCGGATCGACCACGCGACGACGAGACCACCCACGGCGGGGCCGGCGACGCCGCCGAGCAGGAAGCCGCCCTGGAAGGCGCCGCTGGCCCGTCCGCGCTGATCGGAGTCGACGACGCGCAGCAGCAGCGCCAGCGCCGAGACCGTGAACATGCTCGACCCGAGTCCGCCGACGCTGCGCAGCACGATGAGCTGCATGAAGGTCTGCGAGAAGCCGGCCGCGGCACTCGACACGGCGACGATGAGCAGACCGGAGGCCATCACGGCCCGCTCGCCGACGCGATCGACCAGTCCGCCTGCCAGCGGCGACGTGACGAAGCGGACGAGCGCGAAGGCGGAGATGACGGCGCTGGCCTGCAGGGCTGAGACGTCGAAGGTCCGGGCGAAGACCGGCAGCACCGGGATGAGGATGCCGAAGCCGAGCGCGACGCAGAACGCGACTCCGGTCAGGACCGCGACCTCGCGCGGCAGGCCGGCCAGGAGGGGGGTTCGACGCACGGCGCGTCCGAGTCTGCGAGAGCGGCTCACCTGCGGATGCACCGGTGCGCGCGCCCTGTCACCGCGTCAGCCTATCCTCCGGGGCATGGCACCCTCGGCGGTCTACGCAGCGGAGGACCAGTGGTCCGCCCTGCTCGACCGGGGCGGCACGGTCGACTTCTTCGGCTCGCGCCTCGACGTCCCGTCGCAGCGCCGGTTCGCCGACGTCGCATCGGTGCAGGCGTACGTCGATGCCGTCCTGGCGGTCGAGGTCGTCCGGACGGGCTATCCGACGGCCGGGGCCGTGGTGGTGCGCGAGCGGACCGGGCAGCGGCGAGCGCACTACGAGCCCGACTCGGCGACGATCGCGATCCCGCTGCGCACGCTGTGGGGCGGCCGCGAGGCCGTGGTGCTCCACGAGGTGGCCCACCATCTGGCCTGCAGCGTCGGGGTGCCCAGCGACCGCACCGGTCGGCGCTGGCACGGCCGGGAGTTCCAGTCGGCCATGGGCGTCCTCGTCACCGCCGTCCTGGGCGAGGCGGCCGCCCTCCTCCTGCGCGCCGGCTACGACGCGGCGGGCGTGCGCCGCATGAGCGCCACCCTCGACCGCATCACGGCCCTGCTGGCCAAGGCCGAGCGCACCGACAACGAGGCCGAGGCCGATGCCTACCTGATGAAGGCGCAGCAGCTGGCCACGCTGGCCAGCGTCGACCTCGCGGTGGCACGCGCCCGGATCGCCCGCCGCGAGGCGCGGCGCGCAGCCCGAGTCCCGCACCACCACCATCGGCGAGAAGGGCCGGCGGGCCAATCCGCACCTGATCTCCCTGTTCGTGGCGATCGCGCATGCGAACGACGCCCAGGTCGACGTCGCGTCGAACTCCACCTACGTGCTCGGCTACGGCATGCCGGCCGACCTCGACGTCGTCGAGGCCATCTATCGCCTCGCTCGCGGTGCACATGGTCCAGGCCGGCCAGGCCTTCGTCGTCGGCTCGCTCCTGGCAGGGCGAGACGTACGTGTCGGCGGCCCGGCGCGGACTGCGGCGCCAGCGCCGCCCGCACACCGCCCAGACGGCGCGCGCGGCGTTCTACCGTGCCTACGTCGAGCGGATCTCCGAGCGGCTGGCCCAGGCCCGACGCGAGGCCCTCGACCAGGTCGCCCGCGAGCGGCCCGACGGCGCCGATCCGCACGAGCCGGGCGGCGCCCTCGTGCTCCGGCAGAAGTCGGCGGAGGTGCGGGCCTTCCACGCGAAGGCAGTCGCAGGCCCGCGGCTCCTGGGGCGGCTACGCCGGTGCGGTGCGCGGCGGCGCGGGCAGTGCCAGCCGAGGCCGGCCGCGCGGCCGCCTCGCGAGCCCGACTCACCAAGCAGGCCGAGCTGCCGGGGAAGGGTCCGGGAATCGCGGGTTGATCCGACCGGCCGGATGACAGGATGACGGCGTGACCGATCTCACGCTCGCCGAGCATCGAGGAGGCCGCGGACGAACCTCGTCGGGGTCATCCGCGACCTGCCGCTCGCCGGCGCCCAGTGGCTCGAGCGGCTGGTCGGCGGCGAGGTGCGGCTGGTCACCGAGAACCTCCAGCGAGCCGGCTCGTTCAAGATCCGCGGCGCCTACAACCGCATCTCGCGGCTGTCGGCCGACGAGCGCGAGGCCGGGTGTCGTCGCGGCCAGTGCCGGGCAACCACGCCCAGGGCGTCGCGGTGGCCGCTCAGCTGCTCGGGGTGCGTGCGACGGTCTTCATGCCGGAGGGCGCCACCATCCCGAAGGTCCAGGCGACCCTCGGCTACGGCGCGGACGTGCGCTTCCACGGCGACACCATCGACCAGGCCCTCGAGGCGGCCCGGGAGTTCTCCCGCGAGACCGGGGCCGTGCTCATCCACCCGTTCGACCACGTCGACGTGATCGCCGGCCAGGGCACGCTCGGGCCTGGAGATCATGGCCAAGCTGCCCGACGTGCGCACCGTCGTCGTGTGCACGGGCGGCGGCGGGCTGCTCGCCGGGGTGGCCCTGGCGGTCAAGTCCCTCGACCCGACGGTGCGCGTCGTCGGCGTCCAGGCCGAGGCGGCGGCCGCCTACCCGCCGTCGCTGGCGGCCGGCCACCCGGTGCTCCTGACGTCGATGGCCACGATGGCCGACGGCATCGCGGTCGGACGCCCGGGCGACGTGCCCTTCGCCGTCGTGCAGGAGCACGTCGACGAGATCATGACCGTGTCGGAGGAGCAGATCTCGCGCGCCGCGCTGCTCCTGCTCGAGCGGGCGAAGCTCGTGGTCGAGCCGGCCGGGGCCGCGGCGGCCGCCGCCGTCCTGGCGCACCCGCACGCGTTCGAGCCGCCGGTGGCCATCGTGCTGTCCGGCGGCAACGTCGACTCGCTCGTCCTGCTGCGGATCATCCGGTACGGGCTCGCCTCGGCCGGCCGGTACCTGACCCTCGCGGTCCGCATGCCCGATCGCCCCGGCTCCCTCGCGCGCCTGCTGAACGACATCCAGTCGATGCACGCCAACGTCGTCGACATCGAGCACAACCGCGTGGACGCCGGGCTCCGCGTCGACGAGGTCGACATCGTCGTGCACGTCGAGACGCGGGGCCAGGACCACTGCCAGGCGCTGCTCGCGCACCTGACCGCCGGCGGCTACCGGATCCTGCCTCGGGAGGACGTCACCGGCCCCTGAGCGCTAGCGGCCGTAGGCCTCCACCTTGAGGATGTCGACCTTCATCTCCTTGCCGTTCGCCAGCGTGTACGGCGCGGTGTCGCCCACGCGCTTGCCGAGAACGGCGGCGCCGAGCGGGGACGTCGGCGAGTAGACCTCGATGGAGGCGTGGGCGGCCTCCTCGCGCGACCCGAGCAGGAACGTCTCCTCCTCGTCCCAGGCCACGAAGCGGACCGTGACGACCTTGCCCGGCGCGACCTCGTCGTGGTCGGCCTCGGGAGCGCCGATGCGGGAGTGCTCGAGCAGGTGCTTCAGCTGGCGCACGCGAGCCTCGTTCTTGCCCTGCTCCTCGCGGGCCGCGTGGTACCCGCCGTTCTCCTTGAGGTCGCCTTCCTCGCGGGCGGCCTCGATGCGCTTCTTGATCTCGTTGCGCGTCGGGCCCTCGCGATCGGCGAGCTCGGCCTGGAGGCGGTCGAAGGCCTCCTGGGTCAGCCAGGTGATCGGTTGCTCGCTCATGAGGCCACAGGCTACCTGCCGGTCAGCCGCGCCGCGCCCGTACGTAGTCCGTCACGACGTAGTCGCCGAGGTGCCCGCCGGACACGGCCAGCACGCGGCCGCCGTTGCGGCGGGCCATGCCGTCGAGGAACCGCGCCAGTCCGGGGTCGTCGCCGAGCCGGAACCACGAGATCGGCACGCGGCGTCGGGTCATGCGGTCGACCTGCGCGACGGTCTCGGTGATCGTCTCCGAGGACGGCGGCCACATGAACCACGCCTCGCCGCCGGGCAGCAGGTGCGCTGTCGGCTCGCCGTCCGTCACGACCATGACGATCTTCTGCGACCCGGGGTGCCGGTCGAGGAACTGCCCGGCGAGCAGCAGGGCGTGCTGGAGGTTGGTGCCCTGCACGTGACCGGCCTCGAGGTTCGGCAGCTCGTGCGCAGGGACGACCCGGGCGACGTCCGCGAACGCGATGATCTGGAGTGCGTCCAGGGGGTAGGCCGTCGAGGCGAGCGTGTGCAGGGCCAGGGCCATCGTCTTGGCCTCGCTCCACGTGTCGTTGACGACCATCGAGAACGACTGGTCGATGAGCAGCGCGACGGCCGCGCGCGTCATGGTCTCGGTCTCGTGCACCTCGAAGTCGTCCGCGTGCAGGGCCGTCGCGTCGTCTCCCGCGATCATCCGACGTGACACGGCGTTGCGCAGGGTGCGGACCACGTCGACCGGCTGCTCCTCGCCGAACGACCATGCCCGGGAGGTGCCGGTGAGCTCGCCGGCGGCCCCGGAGCGCCGAATCTCGTGCGTCCCCCGCGTCTGGCCGTCGAGGGAGTCGAAGACCGCGCGCAGGGCGTTGCGGCCGATGCGCCGGATGGCCTTGGGGGACAGCTCGAGCGTCGCGCCGTCGCGCACGAGGTACCCCTGCCGCTCGAGCTCGCGCTGCAGGGTGCGAAGCGCCTCGAGGTCGTCCCGGGCCTGACGGCCCAGGGCGCGCTCGACGGCGGCCTCGTCGATGTCGTCGAGGTCGGAGCGGGCGAATCCGTCGCCGAGCGCCTCCGAGAGGCTCTCCAGGTCGGCCAGCTCCGCGAGCGCGTCGGTCGCCTCCGGCAGCCCGAGGCGTCCCTCGCCGTCCATCGCCTGGCGACCGCCCCACCCGAACTCCGGCCGCAGTGCCTGCAGGCTGTCCTGCAGGGCGGCCATCTCGGACTGGAGGTCGAGGTCGGCCAGCGCGGCGTCCATGGCCGACTGCAGCTCGGCCCGCTGCTCGGGGCTCAGCGAGTCGAGCATGCGCTGCATGGCGGCGGCGCGACGTGCCAGCTCGTCGATGAACTCCTCGATGGTCTCGGGGGCGTCCGGGAAGAACTCGCGGTGCCGATCGACGAAGTCGCGGTAGTCCTGCGTCACGTCCTCGCCGCGCCGGTGCTTGTCGAGCAGCTGATTGAGGTCGGACATCATCTCCTTGAGGGCCTGTCGGCTCTCGGGGGAGGACATGCTGTCGATGCCCCGCGTGAGGTCGCGGAACTGCTGGTCGACCACGTCGCGCTGCAGGCGCTCGCGGATCTCGTCGAAGGCGGCTCGGGCCCGGGGTGAACGCCACTCGTACGGCGCCAGCTCGCGGACCGCGCGCCCGACGTCGTCGGGCACGTTGTCGAGGAGAGCCTCGCGGAAGCGCGCGTCGTCGGACGGGTCCGGGAACAGCTCCGCACGCTCGGCCTCGAGCGCGGTGTCGAGGAGGTCGCGAAGGTCCTCGAGCAGGCCGTCGAGGCGTCCGGACTGCTCGAGCTCCCGTCGGCGCTGCCGGATGCGCTGCGCCATGTCCTGCAGGCCGCGGCGTCCCTGCGTCCCGGCGCGCATCAGGTCGCGCAGGGCCTCGGCGACCGACTGCCCGGACATGATGCTGCGGGCGAGGTCGTCGACACCCTCTCCGGCGTCGGGCGGTTGGGCCAGCGGGTCCGGCCCGCCGTGGAACGCGCCGTACCGGGAGCCGCTCACGAAGCCGTCGCCCTGGGCGTCATGACGACCCGTAGCGGCTCACGCCGCCGATGGAGTCCTTGTCGATCCGCCGGGTCAGCCACAGGCCCTCGACCGCGAACTCGACGCAGGCGGCCACCAGGCCCGGGGACTCGGCCATCTCCGGCTCGAGGGCCGACACCAGCCGGCCGAGTCCGTCCAGCGGGCCGAGCTCGTCCAGCAGGGTCGCTGCCGGGATCGCGTCGCCGGTCACGAGGGAGTTGCCCTCGTCGAACCACGCGACCAGCGCGGTGAGGACCGGCCGGCAGTCGCCGCCGCCGACGCCGGCCCGCCAGGCGTCCGCGGTGGCGCGGCGGGCGAGCAGCTGCAGGGTCTCCTCCTCCCGACCCTCCTCGCTGACGTCGAACTCGACCTTGCCGCGCAGCGTCGGGACGACGCCCTCGAGGTCGCCGATGCGCGCGACCGGGTCGTCCTCGCCGCTGAGCGCCGCCCTCCGCACGGCCGCGCCGGAGAGCGCCTCGACGCAGGCGATGGCGAATCGCGCCGACACGCCGCTGCGCTGGTCGACCGACGGGGACTCGCGGACCTCCCGGGTGAACCGCGCCACGACGTCGAGGAGATGGTGCGGCACGACGGCCTCGATGCTGGCCTCCTGCCGGATGAGCTCGGTCTCGGCGGTCAGGCTGACCGGGTAGTGGGTGCGGATCTCGGCGCCGAAGCGGTCCTTCAGCGGCGTGATGATGCGACCGCGGTTCGTGTAGTCCTCGGGGTTGGCGCTCGCCACCACGAGCAGGTCGAGCGGCAGCCGCAGCTGGTAGCCGCGGACCTGGATGTCGCGCTCCTCGAGGACGTTCAGCAGGGCGACCTGGATCCGCTCGGCGAGGTCGGGCAGCTCGTTGATCGCGAAGATGCCTCGATTGGTGCGGGGGACCAGCCCGTAGTGGATGGTCTCGCTGTCGCCGAGGCTGCGTCCCTCGGCCACCTTCACGGGGTCGACGTCGCCCACGAGATCGCCGACGGAGGTGTCCGGCGTCGCGAGCTTCTCGCCGAAGCGTTCGCTGCGGTGCCGCCACGTCACCGGCAGGTCGTCGCCGAGCTCACCGGTCAGGCGCCGGCAGCGTGCGCAGATGGGGGCGGTGGGGTCGTCGTTGATCTCGCAGCCCGCGACCACGGGGATCCACTCGTCCAGCAGCGCGGAGAGCGACCGGATGAGGCGTGTCTTGCCCTGGCCGCGCTCGCCGAGCAGGACGACGTCGTGGCCGGCGAGCAGGGCGCGCTCGAGCTGGGGGCCGACGGTGTCCTCGAACCCGACGATGCCGGGGAACGACGGCTGACCGGAACGCAGGCGGGCGACCAGGTTGGCGCGGATCTCCGCCTTCACGCTGCGCGCGGCGTACCCGGAGGCCCGCAGGGCGCCGGCATCGGCCGGGAGGTGGGCGGGGATCGGCGGCGCGAGTGAGGTCACGTCCCGACCGTACGTGGGTGGCGGCCGTTGCGCGAGGCGATCAGCCGCCAGCGAACCCGCCCCCTGTTCGTTGAGTGGTCGCCCGCGGCCCGCCGAGTCGGCTCGATACGGGCCGGCGGCGCCCACTCAACGAAGGGGGGTGGGGGTCAGGCAGGGTCAGTAGGGCTGGGGCGGGGGCACGACGCCGGGCGGGAACTGCGGTGGCGGCACCGCGGGCAGCCCGTCGGCCGAGCAGCCGAGGAGCTCGGCGGTGTACGCGGGCGCCAGCGTGCGCAGCGAGTAGTCGACCTGCACCTGGGCATCGCCGGCGGGGATCGCGAGGACGGCGTAGCCCACGTCGATCCGGTTCTCGTCCTGGGCCCGCAGGACGCACTCGACGGCGGCCGCTGCCGGGCGCCGCACCTGGATCGTCATGTCCACCCGGTCGGCCGACACGTCGTCCCAGGTGACGAGCGACGCGTCGATCGGGCTGCGGGTCAGGCCCACGGTCACGAACGCGAGGATCCCCACGAACGCGAGGACCAGCACGGTCACGGCCACGCGCCGCCCGGTGGGGCGCCGGTCGAGGCCGTACCGCTCCTGCATCGCCGGGCTGAGCTGGTCCCGGGAGAACGGCGTGGGCACGTGGTGGAGACTATCCCCGTGACCGCAGCCCTCCGCCTCATGGCCGTCCATGCGCATCCGGACGACGAGTCCAGCAAGGGCGCGGCCACGATGGCCCGCTACCGGGCCGAGGGCGTGGCGGTGATGGTGGTGACCTGCACGGGCGGCGAGCGCGGTGACGTCCTCAACGCCGCTGCCCAGGCCGATGTCGACGCTCGCGGCCTGCTGGCCGTCCGACGCGACGAGATGGCGTCGGCCGCCGCAGGTGCTCGATGTCCAGCACGCGTGGCTCGGGTTCGAGGACTCCGGCTTCCCGGAGGGCGATCCGCGGCCGCCGCTGCCGGCCGGGTGCTTCGCCGACCTGCCGGTCGCGGCGACCATCGAGCCGCTCGTCGCCCTGATCCGGTCCTTCCGCCCGCAGGTCGTCACGACGTACGACGAGAACGGCGGCTACCCGCATCCGGACCACATTCGCACCCACGAGACGACGATGGCCGCCGTGGATGCGGCAGCTGACCCGGATGCGTTCTCGCACCTTGGCCAGCCGTGGACGGTGGCCAAGGTCTACTACAACCAGCAGTTCACCAAGGCGCGCGTCGAGGCCCTGCACCTCGCGATGATCGACGCCGACCTGGACTCCCCGTACCACGACTGGCTCAAGCACTGGGAGGACCGCCCGGACGATGCCGATCGCATCACCACCCGGATCCTGGCCGACGACTGGTTCGAGGTGCGCGACCGCGCGCTGCTGCAGCACCGCACGCAGATCGACCCGGACAGCATGTGGTTCGCCGTGCCCCTCGACTTCCAGCGCGAGATCTGGCCGACGGAGGACTTCCAGCTGGCCCGCTCGACGGTCGACACGACGCTGCCGGAGGACGACCTGTTCGCCGGGATACGGGAGGACACCCCATGATCAGCCAGTTCGCCGTCGTCCTGGCCGGCGCCGTGCGCGCGGCCGACGACGCCAATCCCGACGAGATGAAGACCACGATCGACAACGCCCTGCCCATCGCAGGGCTGTTCGTCCTCGTCCTGGGCGTGGCGATGTGGGTGCTGTGGAAGTCGATGTCCAAGCAGTTCACGAAGATCAACCCCGAGCTGCCCGATGGGCCGGACGACCGGGAGCGGGCGATGGACCGTCGGCTGACCGAGGAGGCCATCGAGCGCGGCAGGACTGAGGCGGACCGCACGGATGACACGCCCGGGCAGTAGTGCGACGGTGCGCCTGGCGCTGACACCGCGCTGGCTGCTCGCAGCACTCGTCGTCGTGGCGCTGGTCGCCCTGGCCGTGCTCCTGGGGCGATGGCAGTGGGACCGCACGCAGACGATCCTCGCGGCCGAGCGGGCGGCGGCCTCGCAGCCGATCCCGGTCGAGGACGTCTTCGTCGATGCCGATCCGTCGGCGCCCGAGGTGCCGGACGACGGCATCGGCCGGCCCGTGACCGCGACCGGCACCTACGTGCCCGATCTCCAGGTCGCCGTGACCGACCGCCTGCACGAGGGTGCCGTCGGCGTGTGGGTGGTCACCGGTCTCGAGCTCGACGACGGGACCGTCGTCGCCGTCCTGCGCGGCTCACTGCCGGCCGCCGACAGCCCGGGCGCCGATGCTCCGACCACTCCGGTGACGGTCACCGGGATCCTCCAGCCGGACGAGACGTTCTACGCCGATGCCGATGTCGCCGAGGGCACCGTCGCCTCGATCGCGCACGATCGGCTCGCGCAGGCGTGGGGCGCGACCGGTGCTGCCCGGCTTCGTCGTGCTGCAGGCGCAGGAGCCGACCGTCGGCGCCCGGCGCCGACGCCGGTGCTGCCGACCATCCAGACGGCGGATGTGCCGTTCCCGCTGCAGAACTTCTTCTACGCGTTCCAGTGGTGGATCTTCGGCGCGTTCGCGATCGCCTTCTACCTGCGCTGGCTCTGGCTCGAGGCGCACCGGTCCGACGAGGCCTCGTCCGTGGCCGGGTCCGCCGGCGCGTGAGCAGCCGCCCGGCTCGTGAGGCCGGCCGCTGGCCGTCGACTAGCCTGACGTCGTGATCACGGTCATCGGAGAGGCCCTCGTCGACGTCATCGTGGACGCGCAGGGCGAGGTGACATCCGTCGTCGGCGGCGGTCCGCTGAACACCGCACGGACGCTGGCCCGCCTCGGCGTGCCGGTGAGCTTCCTCGGCGGCGTGTCGTCCGACCCGTTCGGGCAGCGGATCATGCGGCTGCTCGACGCGGACGGTGTCCGGCTCGGGCTCGGCGAGCAGGTTCCCGAGCCGACCACGCTCGCCATCGCCCAGATCGACGACTCCGGCGCGGCCACCTACCGCTTCATGCTCGACGGGACGTCGGCGGCGACGGTCACGCCGCAGATGGCGCTCGCGCATGTGGACTCCGACTCGCGGGCGATCCACGCGGGCACGCTCGCCCTGGTGCATGCAGCCGCTCGCCGACGCGCTCGTCGCCGTGGTCGCGCGCGGCCTCGGACGACCAGCTCGTCATGATCGACCCCAACTGCCGGCCGAGCGTCGACCGATTGCCGCTGCTGCGCGAGTCGCTCGACTGCCGTCGTCGACCGTGCCGACATCGTCAAGGTCAGCGGCGACGACCTGGACTACCTGTTCCCCGGCACCGAGTCAGCTCGACGGCAGCGCGCGCGCTCGCCGCGGACACCGACTCCCTCGTGCTGTTCACCGATGGGGCGAACGCCGTGCACGTGCTGACGTCCGGGCGCACCTAGCCCGCAGTCGACGTCGTGCTCGACGTGCCCCGGGTGCCGGTCGTCGACACCGTCGGCGCCGGCGACTCGTTCAGCGGCGGGTTCCTGGCCTACTGGATGCACGCGCGGCCTCGGCCGGGACGACGTGGCGAACCTCGACCACGTGGTCGCCGCGGCCCGCTTCGGCATCGCGGTGGCGGGCGTCACCTGCCAGCGCCCCGGCGCCGACCCGCCGCGCGCCGACGAGGTTCCGGGAGGCTGGGCATGAGCGGCGCGTTCCTGCGGTACCGCGTCATGGCCTGGGTCACCGGCGTCGTGCTGGCCACGGCCTTCGTGTGGCTGGTCGTCGGTCGCCTGTTCCTCGACTACGGCAACCCCGACGCGCGCCCGGCCTTCTACGGCGTACCTGTGGATCGCCCACGGCTGGCTGTACTTCCTGTACCTGATCACCGGCGTCGACCTGGCCTTCCGGGTGCGCTACGGAGTCGGCAGCGACGCTCGCTCATCCTCATCGCGGGCACGATCCCGTTCGCGTCCTTCTTCGCCGAGGCGGCGGTCCACAAGGACCTCCTGCGCCGCGGCCTGCTGCCCGAGCCGGCCCCGCCGCAGCGGCCCCGCACGGCGTAGCGACGGGCTAGGTCAGGCGACCAGTCGACGGGGTCGGCGCCCAGCTCGTCGAGCAGCGCGTTGGCCCGGCTGAACGGCCGCGAGCCGAAGAAGCCGCGATCGGCCGACATCGGACTCGGGTGGGCGCTGGCGATGACGGGCACGTCGGGCAGGTCTGGCTGCCAGCGTCTGCGCGTCGCGCCCCCACAGGATCGCCACCAGCGGCTGGTCGGGACGGTCGACGAGCGCGGTGATGGCCGCGGCCGTGATCGCCTCCCAGCCGATGCCGCGGTGGCTGCCCGGCTCGCCGAGCCGGACCGTCAGGACGCGGTTCAGCAGCAGCACGCCGTGCTCCGTCCACGGCGTGAGGTCGCCCGTGCGGGGGGCGGGCAGGCCCAGGTCGTCGTGCAGCTCGCGGACGATGTTCTGCAGGCTGCGCGGCAGCGGGCGCACGTCGGGCGCCACCGAGAACGACAGCCCGACCGCGTGCCCGGCGGTCGGGTAGGGGTCCTGGCCGACGATCAGCACGCGCACGTCGTCCAGCGGCTGGCCGAAGGCGCGCAGGATGTTCGCCCCCGCCGGCGCCCACGGCCGTCCGGCAGCCGACTCCTGGCGCAGGAACGCGCCGATCTCCTCGAACTGCGGCTGGAGCGGGCTCAGGGCGGGCGCCCAGCTCGGATGCACGAGCTCGGCGACGGGGGCGGCCACGACGTGACCCTAGTGCGCGGGCGAGGGGTACACGTCGAGGTCGACGGCCTTGAGGCTCATCCAGACCGGCGTGCCCTTCGACAGCCCGAGCTCGGCGACGGCGCCGGGCGTGACGGCGGCGACGACGCCGGGCTCGCCGTCGACGAGGACGCGCACCCGGTCGTGCGACGGCTGGAGCGAGGCGACCGTGCCCGGCCAGACGTTGCGCGCGCTGCCCTCCGGGCGATGACGGTGCAGCGTCACCGACTCCGGCCGGACGACGGCGAGGACGCGCCCGCTGATCGTGTCGTCGGCGGCGTGCAGGATGCCGCCGCCGTCGAGCGCGAGCTCGCCGTCGCGGGCCGTACCCGCGCAGGAGGGTCACGCCCATGAGTGCGGCGACGTACGGCGTGGCCGGCCGGCGCGCCAGGTCGGCGGGGGTGCCGTCCTGGACCACGGAGCCGTCCTCGAGGACGATGACGCGGTCGGCGAGCAGCATGGCGTCGAGCGGGTCGTGCGTCACGAGGACGGCGCATCCGTCGAACTCCGCCAGCCGCAGCTCGAGCTCGGTGCGCACCGCATCGCGCGTCTCGATGTCGAGGGCGGCCAGCGGCTCGTCGAGCAGCAGGACGTCGGGGGCGGTGGCCAGCGCACGGGCGAGGGCCACGCGCTGGGCCTGCCCGCCGGAGATGCCGCCGGGTCGGCGGCCGGCGAGGTCGGCGATCCCGAGGCGGTCGAGGGTGGCAAGACCCGTGCGCGCGCGCATCGGCCCGGGCCGACGCCGCGGGAGCGCGGCCCGAACTCGACGTTGTCGAGCACCGTGAGGTGCGGGAACAGCGCGTAGTCCTGGAACACCACGCCGACGGCCCGGTCGCGCGGCTGGACGAACACGGACGCCGCATCGTCGAGGACGCGTCCGCCGAGGCTGATGGACCCCGTCCGCGAGGGGCTGGAGCCCGGCGATCGCGCGCAGGAGGGTGGACTTGCCCGAGCCGTTGGGCCCGAGGACGGCGACGACGCTGCCGGCCTCGAGGGTGACGTCGACGACCGAGGCGGAAGTCGGCGCGCGCGACGGTGCCGGCGATGCGCAGGCTCATGCGGTGCCGCCCCTCGCAGGTAGTGACCTCGCAGCGCGACGAGGACGCCGATGCTCACGGCCAGCAGCAGGATGCTCAGGGCGATGGCCACCTCGCGGTCGGACTCGAGCGCGGTGTAGACCGCCAGCGGCATCGTCTGCGTCACCCCGGGCAGGTTGCCGGCGAAGGTGATCGTCGCGCCGAACTCGCCCAGCGCCCGTGCCCAGCAGAGCACCCCGCCGGCCACGATGGACGGCGCCACCATCGGCAGGGTGACCCGGCGGAAGACCGTCCACGACGAGGCGCCGAGGGTGACCGCGGCGTCCTCGTAGCGGCGGTCGAGCGTGCGGAAGGCGCCCTCGAGCGTGATGATCGAGGAACGGCATCGCGACGAAGGTCTCGGCGATCACGACGCCCGCGGTGCTGAACGGGAACTGGATGCCGAAGGCGTCGTAGAGCGGACCGCCGACCAGCCCGCGCCGGCCGAACGCGGCGAGCAGCGCGACGCCGGAGACGACCGGCGGCAGCAGCAGCGGCACGATCACGAGGGCGCGCAGGACGCGCGTGCCGGGCAGGACCTCGCGCGCGAGCAGCCAGGCGAGGGGGATGCCGACGACGGCCGCGATGGCGGTGGCCGACACGGACGTGATCGCCGACAGCCGCAGGGCGTCGAGCGCCGTCGGCGTGGTGACGATCGCGCGCGAACGAGCCCCAGGGCGCCTGCAGGAGCAGTGCGACGAGCGGGACGACGAGGAAGGCGACGGCGAGCGACCCGGGTCCCACGAGGAACCAGGGTCGCGGCGCCGTACGCCGGCGGCTCACCAGGGCTTGGCGAACCCGTAGGCGCGGAGGATCCCCTGCGCGGACAGCGAGAAGCGGACGTAGCTCGACGAACGCGGCCGCGCCGGTCGGGTTCGGCGCCTCGGTGACCTTCGCGATGGGGTAGGTCGTGGTCACGTTGCGACCGGCGGGGATCGGCACCGAGGTCACCTTGGAGCCGACGGCGCGCACGTCGGTGACGTAGACGATGCCGGCGTCGACCTCGTCCGCCATGACCTTGCCGAGCACGGCGCGCACGTCGAGCTCCTGCGTGACGGGTCGTGACGGTCACGCCGTTGAGCGCGAAGAGCGCCTTCGCGGCGGCTCCGCACGGAACCGCCGGGGCGCAGATCGCCGTCTTCACGGCCGGGCTCTGCCAGGCTCTGCAGCGACGTCACGCCGGCGGGGTTGCCCGGCGGCATCGCGATGGCCATGGTGTTCTTGGCGAACAGCAGCGGCTGTCCCACCGATCCAGCGGCGACGGCCTTCCACATCGTGGGTTCCGATGCCGTCGCCAGGACGTCGGCCGGGGCGCCGGCGTTGATCTGCTCGACGAGTGCCGAGCTGCCGCCGAAGTTGAACTTCACCGTCGTGCCCGGGTAGCGCTTCTGGAAGGCCGCAGCGATGACGGGGAAGACGTCGGTCAGCGACGCCGCCGCCGAGACGACGATGGTCCCCTTGCGGCACTGCGGCGGCCTCGGCCGACGCCGGTGCGGCCTCGACGGTGGCGGTCGCTATCAGCGTCATGGCCACGACCGCGACGGCTGCGGCCGCGGCGGGCAGGGGGCGGGCCCACCTCATACGGGCTCTTCGAGTTCGACCACCACGTTGGTGGACTTGATGACGGCGGCGGCCCGGACCCCGGGTGCGAGGCCGAGCTCCTCGGCCGACTCGCGGCTGAGCAGGGACGTCACGCGATGCGGACCGGCCTGGATCTCCACGAGGGCCATGACCCCGTCCATCTCGACTCGCGTGACGATGCCGGGGAAGCGGTTGCGGGCCGACTGCTGCGCCGGTCGAGGCGGGACCGGGGCGTGGTCGGCCATGTAGGCGGCGACGCTGGCTCCGTCGACGGTGCGCGGGCCGCCCTCGTCGGGGCCGGGGAGCAGTCGTCCGGAGTCGACCCAGCGGCGAACGGTGTCGTCGCTGACGCCGAGGAGATCGGCCGCCTCGGAGATCCGCAGGTGCGACATGTTCAGGAAGAATACTCCGCATCTGCGGTTCAGCACCAGACATCGGTCGGGGCTCACCGAGTCCGGCTACAGTGACATGAGGAGGTCACATGTCGCCCGCCCTGATCTGGGTCATCGTCGCTCTGGTGGCCGTCGGTGTCGAGATCTTCACCGTCGACCTGACCTTCGGGCTGATCGCGGTGGGGGCCGGCACGGCAGGCATCGCGGCGGCCGCGGGTGCTCCGCTGTGGCTGCAGGCGGTCATCGGCGTGGGCGTCTCGCTGGCCGGCATCGCCTTCGTGCGCCCGGTCGCCCTTCGCCACCTGAAGAAGTCGACACCGCTGACCCTGACCGGCGTCGACACGCTGCCCGGCGCCACCGGGCGAGCGCTGAGCGAGATCACCCGGCACGACGGCCGCATCACCCTCAAGGGCGAGGTCTGGTCCGCGCGCCTGGACCCCGACGTGACGTCGGAGCCGGTACCCGACGGCACCGACGTCGTCGTCACGCGCATCGACGGCGCGACTGCCCTCGTCTTCCCTGTCGATCCCCGCTGAGCCCGTGAGCCCAACCCCAATCCCAATCAGGGAGTCATGATGGATCTCCTCCTGCCCGCCGGCGTGATCTTCGTCGCGGTGCTGTTCGCCCTGCTGCTCCTGACGCGAACCGTCGTCATCGTGAAGCAGGCGGACACCGCGATCGTCGAGCGGCTCGGCCGCTACCAGCGGACGCTCAGCCCCGGGCTGAGCATCCTCGTGCCGGTGATCGACCGCATCCGCCAGCGCGTCGACATGCGCGAGCAGGTCGCGTCCTTCCCGCCGCAGCCGGTGATCACCGAGGACAACCTGGTGGTGTCGATCGACACGGTGATCTACTTCCAGGTCACCGATCCGAAGGCAGCCACCTACGAGATCAGCAGCTACCTCCTGGGCATCGAGCAGCTGACCGTGACGACGCTGCGCAACGTCATCGGGTCGATGGACCTCGAGCAGGCGCTGACATCGCGCGACCAGATCAACGGCCAGCTGCGCGGGGTCCTCGACGAGGCCACCGGCAAGTGGGGCATCCGGGTCAACCGCGTCGAGCTCAAGGCGATCGACCCGCCGTCGTCGGTGCAGGAGGCCATGGAGAAGCAGCTCAAGGCCGAGCGGGAGCGGCGTGCGGCGATCCTCACGGCCGAGGGCCAGAAGCAGGCGGCGATCCTGACGGCCGAGGGCCAGAAGCAGTCGCAGATCCTGTACGCCGAGGGCGAGGCGCAGGCGGCGGTGCTGCGCGCGGACGGCGAGGCCAAGGCCCGCGTCATCGCGGCCGACGCCGAGGCGACGGCGATCACGACCATCTACCAGGGCCTGCGCAGCGCCGACCCGCAGCCGAACGAGCTCGCGCACCGCTACCTGCAGGCCATCCCCGAGGTGGCGAAGGGCGACGCGAACAAGGTGTGGGTCATCCCGGCCGAGCTGACGTCCGCCCTCGACCGGATCCGGAGGGGCTCACCCGGAGCGAGCCAGCCCCCTGATCGCCTCCCGGCGCGCCACCGCGCTCAGGTCCGGGTGCTCGTCGACGAACCGCTGAACCGCGGGGGCGTCCCACGCCGTCACGTCGCGCAGCGCCCAGCCGATCGCCTTGGCGATGAAGAACTCGCGGTCGGCGGCGTAGCGGTCGCACATGGTGAGCAGGCGATCGAGATCGGTGTCAGGCCCGCGACCGCGCTGGTGCTGGATGGCCGCCCGGATCAGCCACCGGTCATCCGAGTCCCACCACTGCCACATGACCTCGACGAGGGATGGGTACCGGGCCACCAGCGGCGTGATGGCGTTGCTGCCCAGCGTGTCGACCGTGTCCCACCACGGCTTCGACGTGACGAGCCCGGCCACCGGATCCTCGAGGAACGAGGCCGGCAGCATCCGCCGGTGTCGACCGATGAGGTCGCAGGCCGCGTACTGGTACTCGCGCTCGGGCCGCGCCCACAGGACCCGCGACACCCGGGCCAGCCCGGACGCCTCGAGCGCCGGCAGCGCGGCCCAGGCGGCGCGCTGGGCCCGGCGGCGGTCCGGGGTCTTCAGGCCCAGGAACGGGGCGACGTCCTTCATGTACGCCTGCATGGCGTCGGCGTTCGACGGACAGGCGAGCGGCTCGAGGGCAGCCACGGTCGCCTCGACCCAGACGGAGGTGCTCACGGTGTCGGCGGGGGCCGGTCGGCACGGATCCCCTGCTGCGCGAGCCGCGCGATCTCATCCGCGCGTCGCTGCCGCGTGTCCGGCCGCTTGGCGCTGTCCACGCGGTAGATCAGCTGCTTGCGCGCGCTGGCCGGAAAGGCCTCGAACTGCTCGGCGCTGCCGGGGTGACGCGCGAAGGCACGGACCAGCTCGTCGGGGGGGATCAGCGCCTCGCTGCGGTCGAGGATCGTCCACGACCCGTCGGCGCGGGCCCGCTCGATGGCGGCCAGCCCGGCCGGGTGCATGCGGCCCTGCGCGCTGAGCTGCTCCACCCGCGCCTTGTTGGTCGCCGCCCAGATGCTGCCCTTGCGCCGCGGGCAGAAGTACAGGCTCGTCCGGGCCGTCGTCCACCGGGCGCAGCGTCCCGTCGATCCAGCCGAAGCAGAGCGCCTCGAGGATCAGGTCCTCGTAGCTGCGGACCGGTCAGCCCTGCGGACTTCTTCGGAGTAGACGACCCATACGCCGGTCGACGAGTCATGGTTCGCCACCAGCCAGTCCGCCAGTCGTCACGGCTGGCGAACTCGACCTGCTCCGCGTCGGCCTGGGCCATCAGTCGCCCGACAGCCCGAGGTCGGCGGCGAGCCGACGCATCTGGTGGTCGAAGTACGCGCGGCGGGCGCGGGCGCCGGAGGCGACGACGTTGTGCAGGTGACCGAACAGCTCGAGGGAGACCGTCGCCGAGGAGCGCGGCCCAGGTGGCCAGGCCGCGCAGCATGAGATCGGGGGTGACCTGCCCTCCGACGAAGCCCATGACGGGGACCAGGGCAGCGCGGACGGCGTCGTCGACCGGACGCGGGTCGGGCGCCTGCCCGGCCGCGGACAGCTCGACGATGATGGTGATGAGCACGGCCGGCACCCGGCGTCGCGGGCGCGATGGTGTCCGTCGGTGCCACGTAGCCGGGCACGGGCGACCCGTAGATGAGGGCGTACTCCTGCGGGTGGGCGACCGCCCAGGTCCGCACGGCGTGGCAGATCGCGAGGAAGCGAGCCGGGTAGTCGTCCCGGGGGACGGCGCCCTCAGTCCGTTCCACGGCAGCCCCGAGGCTGTCGTAGGCGTCGATGATCAGCATGGTGAGCAGCGCGTCGCGGTTGGGGACGTAGCGGTAGACCGCCGACGAGACCATGCCCAGGTCGCGCGCGACCGCGCGCAGCGACAGGGCCGCGGCCCCGTCCCGGGCCAGGTGGGCGCGGCCGGTGTCGAGGATCTCCCGCATGATCTCGGCGCGCGCGCGCTCGCGCGCCGTGCGTGGCGATGGCGGTGGTCATGGCGCCAGTCTGCCGCACGACGAGAGCAGTGGCAAGAAACGAGAGCAGCGCTCTTGACGATGGTCGCACCGCAGGCTAATGTGAGCAGTGCTCACATACCAGAGCACATCTCATGAAGGAGCGTCATGTCGAACCTCCCCATCGCCCCCGCCCCGGGCACGCACCTCGTCGTCGGCGCCGGCGAGGTCGGCACCGCGGTCGCCGTGCTCCTCGCCGAGGCCGGACTCGACGTCGTGGTGGTCACGCGCAGCGGCAGCGGGCCGGAGCACCCCCGCGTCCGACGGGTCGCCGCCGACGCGTCGAGCGTCGACGCCCTGCTCGCCGCCGCAGCCGGATGCCGCCGTCATCTACAACTGCGTGAACCCGCCCTACGACCGGTGGGTCGAGCTGTGGCCGCCGATGGCGCAGGCCTTCCTCGACTACGCCGAGCGCACAGGAGCGGTGCTCGCCACCTGCTCGAACCTCTACGGCTACGGGCCGGTCGACGTCCCGATGACCGAGGACCTGCCGCTGGCGGCCACGGGGGACGAAGGCCCGGGTGCGCATCACGATGTGGCAGGAGGCCAAGGCGGCGAACGATGCCGGCCGCATCCGTGCCACCGAGGTGCGCGGGTCGGACTACATCTGCCCCGGTCCGCAGAGCATGCTCGGCGATCGCGTGACCCCGCGCATCCTGGCCGGCACGCAACGTCCAGCTGCTCGGCGACCTCGACCAGCCGCACACGTGGACGGCACCCGTCGACGTCGCCCGCACCCTCATCACCGTCGCCGCCGACCCGCGCGGCTGGGGTCGCGCGTGGCATGTGCCGAGCAACGCGCCGCGCTCCCAGCGCCAGGCCGTCGGCGACCTCGCCGCCGCGGCAGGGGTGCCGGCGGTCAAGGCCTCGGCGGTGCCGGGCCTGCTCCTCTCGGTCCTGGGACTGTTCCAGCCGATCATGCGCGAGCTCAAGGAGACCGACTACCAGCGCGAGCGTCCCTACCTGCTCGACGACTCGGCCGCCCGCCAGACGTTCGGCGATCGAGCCCACGCCCTGGGCCGAGCTCCTGGACGGCATGGTGGCGCACTACCGTCCGGTCGCGCAGGCGGCGGCGTAGACCGCGTCCGACGGCCGCTTCGCCCAGAGCGGAATCGGCCTCTTTGGCGGGGGGCGCATGCGGCCCTAGGGTGCCGTCATGACGACTGACGCGGCGGTCCATGCGGAGGGACTGGTCAAGCACTTCGGCGACGTCGTGGCACTCGACGGCATCGACCTCACCGTCGAGCGGGGCCAGGTCGTCGGGCTGCTCGGCCCCAACGGCGCCGGCAAGACGACGACCGTCCGCATCCTCTCGACCCTGCTGCAGCCCACCGCCGGATCGGCCAGCGTCGCGGGCTTCGACGTCGTGAAGCACCCGGACGAGGTGCGCCGCGCGATCGGCCTCACCGGCCAGTACGCCGCCATCGACGAGTACCTCACCGGGCGCGAGAACCTGCGCATGTTCGGCGACCTGTACCACCTGTCGCCGAAGTACGTGAAGGAGCGCAGCGCCGAGCTGCTCGAGTGGTTCGACCTCACCGCCGCCGCCGACCGTCCGGCCAAGACGTATTCGGGAGGCATGCGCCGACGGCTCGACCTCGCGTCCAGCCTCGTCGCGCAGCCGTCGATCCTCTTCCTCGACGAGCCGACGACCGGCCTGGACCCGCGCTCACGGCTCGGCCTGTGGGACGTCATCAACGCGCTGGTGGCCCAGGGAACGACGGTGCTCCTGACGACGCAGTACCTCGAGGAGGCCGACCAGCTGGCCCAGGACATCGTCGTGATCGACCACGGCCGGGTGATCGCGCACGGCACGTCCGAGCAGCTCAAGGACCAGATCGGCGGTGACCGGATCGAGGTCTCGGTGGTCGACCCCGCGCTCACGGGACGCGCGGCGGAGGCGCTGCGCGGGTTGAGCACGGGCGAGCCGCTGGTCGAGGACCTGCGGGTCTCGGCACCGGTCACCGGAGGGTCGACCGTCCTCGTCGACGCCATCCGGGCGCTCGACGCGCGAGTCGATCGAGGTGTCCGACCTCGTCCTGCGCCGGCCCACGCTCGACGACGTCTTCCTGTCGCTGACCGGCCACGTGGCCGAGGAGGAGGCACCCGCCCCGCCGGCGAAGGGCCGTGGACGTCGGAAGGGAGGTGACGCGGAATGAGCACGCTGAGCGTCTCGGCACCCGTGGCGAGGAAGCGCCCGGTGTACGGGTGGACCCTGCACGACGGGCTCGTCGTCACCCGGCGCAACCTCATCCAGACCGTCCGGGTGCCGGAGCTGCTGTTCTTCTCGCTCGTGCAGCCGGTGATCTTCGTGCTGCTGTTCGCGTACGTCTTCGGCGGCGCGATCCCGATCCCGGGCGACACGGCCAGCGACGCCTACCGCCAGTACCTCATGCCCGGCATCTTCGGCCAGACGGTCGCCTTCGCCGCGGCGTCCAGCACCGTGGGTCTCGCCGAGGACATGCACAAGGGCCTGATCGACCGGTTCCGCGCGCTGCCGATGTCGCCTCCGGCGGTCCTGCTCGGCCGGACCTTCGCCGATGCCACGCGGCAGATCCTGGTCCTCGTCGTCCTGAGCATCACCGGGTACCTCGTCGGCTGGCGCATCGACAATGGGCTGCTCAACGCCATCTGGGCGTACGCCCTCCTGCTCCTGTTCGCCTACACGGTGGCGTGGATCGGCTCCTGGATCGGGCTCTACATGCCCAACCCGGAGACGGCCAACACCGCGGGACTGGTGTGGCTGTTCCCGCTGACGTTCCTGTCCAACGCCTTCGTCCCGATCAACTCGCTGCCGGGCTGGCTGCAGGTGGTCGCGGCGTGGAACCCGATCTCGGCGCTCGTGCTGTCGTGTCGCGAGCTGTTCGGCAATCCGACCGGCATCCAGCCGGACTACTGGCCGCTGCAGCACGCCGAGCTCTACACGCTGCTGTCATGCACCGTGCTCATCGCGATCTTCGCGACGCTGTCCGTGCGTCGGTACCGGCGCACCACCAGCCGCTAGCCGCCCGGGCTGACGGTCACTCAGAGCCGGAAGTAGCTGGCCCCGTTGAAGTCGAGGACGGATCCGCTGGCCCACTCAGCCGCGGGCGACGCCAGGAACAGCACGGCCGCGGCGACCTCGTCCGCGGACGGCACCCGGTCGAAGGGGCTCTGCTGGCGGATCTCGTCGCCACGGGGTCCGGCGAGGGTCTCGGCCGCCATGTCGGTGTCGACGTAGCCCGGCGCCAGCGTCGTCACGGCGATGCCGACCGTGCCCAGGGACTTGGCGATCGACTGGCCGAAGGCGGCGATGCCCGCCTTGCTCGCGCCGTAGGCGGGGTTCTTCGGCTCTCCGCGGAAGGCGCCCCTCGACCCGACGTTGACGATCCGGGCCCCACCCTCGCGCGGCATGTGCTGCAGCGCGCACCAGGTGACGTTGGCCGCGCCGACGAGGTTGACGCCCAGGGTCTCCCGCCAGGCGTCCTGCCATGTCTGGTAGTCCACCGACTCGATCGGGTGGGCCATGAAGACGCCGGCGTTGTTGACGAGGACGTCGATGCCACCGAGCGCGGTCGCGGCCGTGTCGACCATGACGCGGATCTCGTCCGGGTCTCGCAGGTCGGCCCGGGCCAGCACGTGTCCGGTACCGGCCAGCGACGCGAGCACCTCCTCCGCCCGCGACCGGGAACTGGTGAAGTGGAGTCCGACCCGGTCGCCGTTGTCGGCGAAGGCGCGCGCGATCGCGGCGCCGATGCCTCGCGAGGCTCCCGTGACGAGGACCGACCTGCCGCTGCGCTCCATGCAGCGGAGTCTGTCAGCGGGTAGCGTCGGCGTCATGGAGGCGCCCGAAGTCCCCGTCGACTACCGGTTCCAGCTGGCGAACGAGCGGACCTTCCTCGCCTGGCTGCGCACGGCGCTCGGCCTCATCGCCGGTGGCGTGGCACTGGACCAGTTCGTCCAGCCCACCAGCGACGAGGCGGTGGTCGTCGTCGTGTCGATGTGCACCATCGCGGCAGGGGCCCTGGTGGCGCTGATCGGGACACTGCGCTGGGCCCGCACGGATGCGGCGATGCGCAGCGGGGTGCCCTTGCCCCGGTCGCCGCTCATCGTGATCGTCGGTGCGCTGTTCGTCGTGCTGGCCCTGGTGATCGCCATCGCCCTTCTGGTCACATGACGGCACCGTCCTACGACGAGCCCGGCACCCGAACCCGGCAGTCGTGGCTGCGCACAGGTCTCGGGGTCGCCGCCGTGAGCCTGCTCGTGTTCCGCGGGCTCGTCCTGGCCGGCTTCCCCACGGCGCTCGTGGTCGCCAGCGTCCTGCCCGGTGCCGTCGTCGTCGCCGTAGCCGTGGTGCGCAGCCTGCAGGTACGACCGCTGGAATCCCCGGCGATCGCGCGGCCCCTGCTGGCCGTCGCGTCGGCGGGGACGGTCCTCCTCGCGGTCGTGGGGTTGATCTCCGTCCTGGGACCGTGAGGGTCGGCGCACTGGCGATTTCGCCGCGACGCGCACCGCTCGGCTAGCGTCGGGTCACATGTCCACGAAGGCAACCGAGCGCCGGCTCATCGCCGGCATCGCCGTGCCCGTGAGCCTGGAGTTCGTCCTCATCCTCGTCCTGAGCTTCGTCAGCCAGGTCATCGTCGGGGTGCGGGGCTCGACCGCTATCGCGGCCGTGGGCTTCGCCAACAGCCTCGTGTTCATCCTCGTGGTCACCCTCGGGGCCATGGGCGTCTCCGTGAGCATCCTCGTGGCCCGGGCCTTCGGCGGCCGGCGCCGTTCCGAGATGAGCCACACGGTGACGGCCGCCCTCCTGATTGCGGGGTCGCTCACGCTCGTGGGCATGGCGGTGCCCCTGCTGATGCCCGAGCAGCTGCTCACGGCCGTCGGGGCCTCGCCGAGCGTGGCCGCCGTGGGTGCCGGGTACCTCCGCCTGCAGGCCCTGACGATGCTGCCGCTCGTGCTGGTGTCCGTCCTGAGCGGGGCCATGCGGTCCGCGGACCACGCGCGCAGCCCCCTGGTGGCGACCCTGGTGACGGTCCCCCTCAACGTCGCCCTGGCGTACGCCCTCGTCCTGGGCTTCGGGCCGATCCCCGCCCTGGGCGTGCCCGGAGCCGGGTGGGCGCTGCTCCTGACCGCCGTGCGTCAAGCTCGCGATCCTGCTCGTGCAGACGTACGGCGTCCATCGCGTCGTCGACTGGAGCCTGCCGGAGCACGTCGACCAGTGGCGGGCCATCGTCGTCCCGCTCGTGGTCCTCGCCCTGCCGCTCGCCATCACCGAGCTGCTCTGGTCGGCCGGGACGTTCCTCTACAACGTCGTCGCCCAGCAGCTCGGCGACGATCCCCTCGCCGCGATGCAGATCGTCACGACGCTCGAGGGGGTCTTCATGGTCGGCAGCATCGGCCTCATGAGTGCGACGACCGCCCTCGTCGGACGCAGTGTGGGCGAGCGCGACGCGGCGTCGGCGCAGCACTGGGTGGGTCGCCTGACACGAGCGGGGATCGTCACGGGGATCGCCTTCGGACTGCTCTTCGCCGCCAGCGCCGCCCTCGTGCCGCTGCTGTTCACCCACGCCGGTCGTGACGTGCAGGTCATGGCCATCGTCGGGATCCTCATGAATGCGGCGTTCCAGGTCGTCAAGGTGCGCAACATGATCCTGGGTGCCGGCGTGCTGCCCAGCGGCGGCGATGTCCGGGGCGTGATCCTCGGCGATGGGGTGGGGGCGTTCCTCATCGGCCTTCCCCTGGCGATCGTGCTGGGGCTGTTCACCCCGCTCGGCATCGTCGGCATCTTCCTGGCGCGGATCATCGAGGAGGTGGCGAAGCTCGCCATCTTCTCGCGCCGCAGCCGGAGGATCCGCTGGGAGTCGGTCGTGCGACGCGAGGCGGTCAACGTCGCCTGAGCTGGCTGCGACCTCGGAGGCGGGAGACAGCCGGAGCAGGCACAATGCCGGGGTGACCGGTCACGAGAAGCACGAGCACGAGCGACAGGTCGGGGTCGAGCACTCCGTCACGCCGCTCGAGCTGTTCTTCGACCTCGTCTTCGTCTTCGCGCTCACCCAGGTGACGGCCCTGCTCGCGGAGGACCTCACGTGGGTCGGGATGCTGCGCGGCTTCGCCGTGCTGGCCGCGGTCTGGTGGGCCTGGGCGGGGTACGCCTGGCTCACCAACTCCGTCGTCATCGACGAGGACATCACGTCGCGCCTGGTGATGCTCCTGGCGATGGCGGCGATGCTCGTGGTGGGGCTGGCTGCGCCCGGTGCCTTCGGCGACGCGCTCCATCGTCTTCGGCGTCGCCTACCTGGTCGTGCGACTGCTGCATGTCGCGCTGTACGCGGTGACGACCCGCAGTGATCCCGACGTGTTCGGAGCCGTGGTGCGCCTGGCGCCCGGCATGGTGGCCGCGGCGACCCTGATCCTGGTCGCGGGGTTCCTTCCCGCGGGGCCGTGGCGCGCAGTGCTGTGGGCGTTGGCCCTGCTGGTCGACTTCGGCACACCGGTGATCAGCGGCACGGCGGGGTGGAAGGTCGATGCCGGTCACTTCGCGGAGCGGCACGGCCTCATCATCATCATCGCCCTGGGGGAGTCGCTGGTGGCCCTCGGCCTCGGTGCGATCGGGGAGCAGCTCGACCCCTCCCTCATCCTCGGCATCCTGCTTGGCGTCGTCGTCATCTCGGCGATGTGGTGGCTGTACTTCGACGTGGTCGCGCCGGCGGCGGAACGGATGCTGGCGTCGCTGTCCGGGCGGGCGCAGGCGGCGATGGCCCGGGACTCGTACTCCTACCTGCACTTCTTCATGGTGTGGGCGATCGTGCTCGTCGCGCTCGGGCTGAAGAAGTCCCTTGACGACCTGGGCGAGCCGCTCAAGGCGCTCGCGGCGGTCGCCCTGCTCGGCGGACTGGCGCTGTACCTGCTGGCGCACATCGCCTTCCGGCTGCGCAACATGGGGACGCTGAACGTCCAGCGCCTGGTCGTGGCGGTCCTCCTGCTGGCGCTCATCCCGCTCGCGACAGTCATCCCAGCCCAGTCGTCCCTGCTCGTGGCCGCGGTCGTCATGGTCGCGCTCGTGGCCTACGAGGGCATCCGGTTCCGCGACGCCCGACACCACATCCGGGTGCACGCGGAGGATCCGCACTGAGCGGGGTCAGGACCCCGACCGCTGCGCCTCCAGGTGGGCGCGGATCTGCAGCGCGACGGCCGCACCCTCCCCGACGGCGGCAGCGAGCTGCTTGGTCGAGCCCTGCGCGCACGTCGCCCGCGGCGAAGATGCCCGGCACGCTCGTCTGCAGCATGCGGTCGGTCACCACGAAGCCTGCAGCGTCGAGGTCGACCACGCCGTTCATCCAGCCGGTGTTGGGGTCGAGGCCGATGAACACGAACACCCCGTCGGCCGCGTGGTCGCTCTCGGCATCGTCCGGTGCACGGAGGGTCACCGAGGCGAGGCGCCCGGCGTCGTTCGCGTTGAAGCGGACCAGGCCCGTCTCGCGCAGGACCGTCATCTTCGGATGGGCCGCCACCTTGTCCTGAAGCAGAGCGGACGCGCGCAGCGTGGCCGATCGCTCGACGACGGTCACGTGCTCGGCGAACTGGGTGAGGAACAGCCCCTCCTCGAGCCCGGAGTTGCCGCCTCCGAGGACGACGAGCTCGGTCGCCCCCTTGTAGAAGGGGCCGTCACAGGTGGCGCAGAAGTGGATGCCGGCGCCGATCAGATCCGCCTCGCCCTCCGCCCCGGTCCGTCGGTAGGTGGACCCGGTCGCGACGAGTACCGCGCCGGCCCGGAGCTGCTGGCCGGTGGACGTCGTCACGAGGGTGACGCCCCCACCCAGCGGCTCGAGGGCGGTGACCGACACGGCGGGAAGGAGCTCGACGTCGTACCGCGCGGCCTGACGGCTGAAGCGGTCGGCCAGGTCGGCGCCGCCGATCCCGTCAGGGAAGCCCGGGTAGTTGTCGAGGCGCTCGGTGATCGCCGGCCTGGCCCCCGAGCGCCGAGCGCTCGAGGATGATGGTGCGCAGGTTCTCGCGGGCCGCGTAGATGCCCGTCGTCAGGCCCGTCGGGCCGCCGCCGACGATGACGACGTCGTACGACGCTGTCCAGAGCCGCGCGCGTCAGGCCGAGCTTCTCGGCCAGCTCCTCGTTCGACGGCTCCACCAGGTGGCTGCCGTCCGGGAAGATGATCGTCGGGATGATCTGCTTGCCGTCGTTGATGCCCGTGACGACCGCAGCCGCCTCGGGGTGGACCTCGAGATCGACGAAGGTGAACGGGATGCGCTGCTCGGACAGGAACGCCTTGGACCGCGTGCAGTCCGGGCACCACGTGGCTCCGTACAGGACGATCTGGTCGGCACTCATGGCGCCACTATCCCGCGAAGGCCGGCGGGCGGCGACCTGACCAGGGGAGGGCCTGCTCGAGCTGCGCCGACAGTTGCAGCAGCACGGCCTCCTGGCCGGGGCCGGCCACGAGTTGCATGCCGATCGGCAGGCCGTCCGGGCCCTGGTGCAGAGGGAGGCTGATGGCCGGCTGGCCCGTGGTGTTGAACACCGGGCAGGAAGGACTCCCACCGGGACCACGTGGCGAAGGTGTCGCGCGGGTCGGTCGGCGCGAGCGGGTCGTAGTGGCCCACGGGGGGCAGCGTGGCCCCGAGCGTCGGCGTCAGCAGGACGTCGTAGCGCGAGAAGAACTCCGTCATCAGGTAGGTCAGGCTCGTCTCGACGTCGATGGCGCTCAGCAGCTGCAAGGCCGTCACTCGCCGTCCGTACTCGACCATGGCAAGCGTGGAGCCCTCGACGTTCTCCTCGCTCACCTCGCGGCCGAGGGCTGCAGCGAGCCCGTCGATGGTGTGGGCGTTGGTGGCGGCCCAGACGTCCGTCATGGCCTGGAGGTAGGCCTCCCAGGAGAAGGCGGGGCGATCCGGCACGACGTGGTGCCCGAGGCCTTCGAGCAGCGCGGCCGTGGCGGCAGTCGCCTCCGCGACGACGGGATCGGGATCGTGACCGGACCACGGATGCGACCACCAGGCCACGCGAAGCGGACGCACCGGCTCGTCCAGGGACCGCAGGAACGAGACGTCAGGACGCGGCACGCCCTCGTGGTCGCCCGGAGTGGGTCCCCCGAGGACGTCGAGCAGGACCGCCGCGTCGCGGACCGAGCGGGTCATCGCGAACTGCACCGCCCACCCGAGCAGGGGCTCCTTGAGGTGCAGCCCCCACGGCACCCGGCCGCGTCCGGGCTTCAGCCCGACGACGCCGCACGCGGCGGCCGGGATCCGGATGGAGCCGCCGCCGTCGCTGGCGAGGGCGACCGGCACGACGCCTGCCCCGACGACGGCCCCGGCACCTCCGCTGGAGCCGCCGGCCATGTGCTCGGTGCTCCACGGTGACCGGGTGACGCCCTGGGCGAGGGTCTCGGTGGTGCCCATGATCCCGAACTCGGAGGTCGTGGTGCGGCCGATGCTCGTCATGCCGGCGGCGACGGCCCGGGCGTAGATCTGGGTGCGGTGCGGCACCGTCCACCCGGCCGACAGGCGGCTGCCGTTGCCGCAGGGCAGCCCGGCCTGCCCGTGGAACAGGTCCTTGACCATCGTGGGGACGCCGGCCAGGGGGCCCGAGGAGCTGAGGGTGCCGGGGTCCTGCGGGTGGACGTCGACCACGGCGTTGATGAGGGGGTGCACCGCCGCATGCGCGTCGAGCGCGCACTGCTGCAGCTCCGCGGGCGTGACCTCGCCGGCTGCGACGAGTTCCGACAGCCCGAGCGCGTCGTACCGCGTGTACTCGTCCAGTCGCACTCGTGTGATCCTAGGGTAGGTGGCGGGCCCGGATCGGGTCGTGGATCGGTGGCCTTCGCCACAGGCGCAGCGAGGCGAGGTGACGGGCGTGCATCACGAGCCCTTCCCTGTGCGGATCGCGGACGTCACCCTGCCCTTCCGCTGCGTGGACGCCGGCTCCCATCCGGGCGTGGCGGCGGCCGAGCAGTTCCGCCTCGCGTGGCCCTCCTACCGGCGCTGGTTCCTGCACGACGGCGAGGAGGCGCGCCCGTCCTTCGCGGACTGCCGCGACGCGGTCCGGTCCTGGATGCCCGAGATCTACGACGACTACCTCGCCTACGTCGACGCCGTCGGCGGCGGCGACCTCGAGGCACGGTTCCTGAGCCACTGGTGTCCGCCGCCGCTGGTGACGGCGTGCTCGATCGCGATGCTCGGTGCGCCCGCTCCGCTGCTCCTGCGCAACTACGACTATCCGCCGTCCCTGTGCGATGCGCTCGCGCTGCGCACCCACTGGTCGGGCCGGTCCGTCATCGGCATGGCCGACTGCGGATGGGGGCTGATGGACGGCATGAACGATGCCGGCCTGTCGATCGCGATCTCCTTCGGCGGCCGTCGTGACGTCGGCCGAGGCTTCGGCATCGGCCTGGTCGTGCGGTACCTGCTCCAGGTGGCCGCCACGACGGCCGAGGCGGTGGCGCGGCTCGCCGACCTGCCCGTCCAGATGTCGTACAACGTGGCGATGGTCGACGCGCTCGGCGACCGGCGGGTCGTCCAGGTCGCGCCCGACCGCCCGCCCCGGACGAGCCCGTTCGCCTTCGCGGCGAACCGCCAGGGCGAGACGGAGTGGCCACGCCACGCGGAGTACTGCAACACGGTCGAGCGCGAGGACTACCTCTCGTCCCTGCTGTCCTTCCCGCTGACCGACCACGAGGGCCTGGTATCGGCGTTCCTGCGACCGCCGCTGTACCGACCGCTGGTCGAGAGCACCTGGGGCACCGTGTACTCGGCGGCCTACGAGCCCCAGACCGGTGCGATGACGCTGCTGTGGCCGGACGACGCGTGGACGATGAGCGTGCACGGGTCCGACGAGGGGGAGCGGGCGCGGACGGTCGCGGCCCTGCTGCCGGATCTCAGCGCCATTCGCGGCGAGGCTCCGCACCCGACGGGCACCTTGTTCGTGATGTGAAGCTGCGCCGGTTGCGATGCGCGGCACGCGCCGGGCACCTAGAGTTTGCCCGTGCCCGGCCTCGATCCATCGCGGTGGTGGACCTGGTTCACCGACTGGCTCCGACGGCGTGACCCGGCCCCGATCGACACGGAGGCACCGACGATGACCCAGGTTGTGGAGCGCGACGTGCCCGGCGCAGAGCGACCCGTGCTGCGCGGACTGTCGGACATCTACCGCTTCTTCCGTGAGAACACGACCCCCATCTACTTCGTGTCGCCGACCGCCTACAACATCCTCGGCATCGACGACTGGGTCAGTGCCATGCGCTACGTGTGCTACTTCGACTCCTTCGACGGCGCCCACGACCACGTCTTCGTGCCGTCGCATCCCGGTCCCCGCGAGTTCGAGACCTTCGAGTCGGTGAACACCTACCTCCTCGGCCACAAGGAGGTCATCGATCACATCGGTGCCCGCGGCCCGGGATACGTGCTGTTCGTCATGTTCGATGCCGAGACCGAGCGCCTCGCGGAGCAGCTGGGCATGACCATCGCCCTGCCCCCGCGTGAGCTGCGGGAGCGCATCGACTCGAAGATCGAGACCACGCGGCTGGGCAACGAGGCCGGTGTCCCGAGCGCCCCGAACATCATGACTCGCTGCGACTCGTACGAGGACCTCGTCGAGAAGGCCGCGGGGGCTGGCCTGGGCAGCCGGCTGGTCGTGCAGCTGCCCTATGGGGACTCCGGACGCACCACCTACTTCATCGACAGCGTGGAGGACTGGGACTCCTACGCCGACAAGCTGGTCGGCGAGGACCTCAAGGTCATGAAGAACGTGCGGCACCTCCCGGGCACCGTGGAGGCGGTCGCGACGCGACACGGCACCCTCGTGGGCCCGGTGCAGGTCGACCTCACCGGGTTCGAGGAGCTCACCCCGTACAAGGGCGGCTGGTGCGGGAACGACTGCGCCCCGATCTCGTTCGGCTCGGAGAACCAGGCCCGCATCCGGGAGATGGCACGCAAGCTGGGCAACCGCCTCTACGAGGAGGGCTACCGCGGGGTCTTCTGCATGGACTACCTGATCGACCTCGACGGCGACACCGTCTACCTCGGCGAGATCAACCCGCGCATCTCGGGCGCCTCGCCGCTCACGAATCTCATCACGTCGCGCTACGGGGGCGTCCCGCTCTTCCTGTTCCACCTGCTGGAGTTCATGGACGTCGACTGGGAGTGCGACCTCGACGCCATCCAGGCGCGCTGGCGCGACTTCGACCGCTGGAGCCAGCTCGTGCTCAAGCAGACGACGGACGAGGTCGAGATCATCACCGAGGCACCGGCCAGCGGCCTGTGGCGCATGGACGAGACGGGGTCAGCCCACTTCGTGCGCATGGAGACCGACTGGCACAACGTCACCGACCACGACGAGGCGTTCTACCTGCGGGTCTACGGCGTGAACGAGTACCGGTACCCGGGCGCCGACCTCGGTGTCGTCCTGCTTGCGCGACCGCATGCAGACCGCGGACCGCGAGCTCGTGCCCAAGGCGGCCCAGTGGGCGCGCGCCATCATGTCGCAGTTCCGCGGGGTCCCGGTTGCCGCGGAGATCGCGCAGCCGGAGGACCTGCTCTACGGCAAGTGGCTGTAGCCGTCGCCGAGCGCGTCAGGCAGGGGTTACCTCGACGGCCATGCCCGCCAGCACGGCCGTGCCGGACAGTGCATCGATGTCAGCGGCCCCGATGATCGCGTTGACGTTGACCCCGGGGTGCTGGCGCGCCGTTGCGCCCCAGACCTCAGGATGCACGTGCCCCCAGCCGTGCGGCAGGCAGACGACCCCCTCGCGGACGTCGTCGGTGATCTGGACGGCCACGACGACGGAGCCGGTCGCGGTCTCGACGCGTGCGTCGCTCCCATCGTCCAGTCCGGCGCGCTCCGCGTCCCGAGGGTGCATCTGGAGGGTGCAGGCATTGGAGCCACCGGCGAGGGTGGGCAGGTTGTGCATCCAGGAGTTGTTGCTGCGCAGTTGCCGCCGGCCGACGAGCACCAGCGGCGGCGGTGCGGGGATGCTGTCCAGGGCGTCGGCGGCGGCCGCGAGGGCGGCCACCAGCTGGGCCGGGGCGAGCTCGATGCGGCCGCTCGCGGTCCGCAGCACCTCGGGGAGGCGCGGCGCCAGCGGCCCGAGGTCGATGCCGTGCGGCGCCGCCTCCACGGCCGCGAGGGTGAGGCCGTCGGGGTGCGACCCGAAGCCGTCGCCGTATGGGCCTGAGCGCAGGCGCAGGTCGAGGATGCGGTCCACGCCGCGACGAGGCGACACCGCGGCCAGCAGGTCCGCGACCTCGCGGCCGTGGGCGCGCGAGGCGAGGTCCGTGACGGCCTGCTGCGCGACGGTGAAGGCGATGAGGTCGTCGACGTCTGCTGTCGACGGCTCGGCCCCGCCGGACGTGATGCCGAAGGCGATCGCGGTCAGCTGCATCAGGGTGTCGGCCTCGTCGCGCTCCTGCTCGGCCAGGGCCACGGCCGGGGGCGAGTACCGGACGCTGTTCGCGATGGCGAGATTGGCGAACACCACGTCGACATGGCGACGGGCGAGGGGGGACGGTGCCGGGAGGATGACGTCGGCCTGGCGCGAGGTCTCGGTCACGTAGGCGTCGATGCTCACGAGAAGGTCCAGGGATCCGAGGGCCCGCTCGAGCCGGGGGCCGTCCGGGGTCGACACCACCGGATTGCCGGCCACGGTCACGAGGGCGCGGATCCTCGTGCCCTCGACCGTCGTCCGTGTCGATCTCCTCCGCCAGCGCGGCGGCCGGGAACTCGCCGAAGATGCTGGGCAGCCCCCGGACGCGGGTCCGCCTGCGGCCCGGGACGCTCGCGCCCCGCCCGCTGCCGGGGGTGCCCTCCGTGGACGGTCCGCCGGCCGCGGGCATCGGGAACATCACGCCGCCCGTGCGGTCGAGCGAGCCCAGCAGGACGTTGACGACATCGATCAGCCACGAGGCGACGGTCGCGAGCGGCAGCGTCCGGCCGCCATCGACGGCCAGGCCCGAGGTCGTCGTGCCCATGCGCCCGTAGACCGCCGCGGCTGGCGCCGCGGCGAGGTCATGCGCCAGCCGACGGATGGTGTCGGCGGGCACGCCGATGATCGGGGCCACGACCTCGGGCGCGAAGGGCTGCACGGCCGTCGCGACGACCTCGAGCGAGCCCTCGGCCAGATGGGGAAGCGCGTCCCCCGGGTCGGCGAGGCCGTCGGTGACGAGCACGTGCGCGAGGGCCGCCAGGAGGAGGGCATCCCCGCCCGGTCGGATCGCGAGGTGCTCGTCGGCCGCGCGGGCGGTCCGGGTGCGGACCGGGTCCACGACCACCAGGCGTCCCCCGCGGGCCCGCAGCGCCCGCAGGCGACCCGGCATGTCCGGCGCCGTCATCATGGATCCGTTGGACACCAACGGGTTCGCGCCGAGGACCAGCAGGTAGTCGGTGCGGTCGATGTCTGGGATGGCCACGGTGAGCGGGGTGCCGTACATCAGAGCCGATGCGACCTGCTTGGGGAACTGGTCGACGGTGCTGGCCGTGTAGCGCTGCGACGTCCCGAGCGCGCGCAGCAGCGCGGGCAGGTAGAACGCGCTCGAGGTGTTGTGGACGTTCGGGTTGCCGAGGAAGACGGCGACCGCATCGGGGCCGTGCTCGGCGATGACGGAGCGCAGTCGGACTCGGATGACGTCGAAGGCTTCCTCCCACGAGGCCTCGTGCAACAGCCCGTCGGACCCGCGGACCATCGGCGTTCGTACCCGGTCCGGGTCGCCGTGGAGCTCGCCGATGGCGACTCCCTTGGGGCACACGAAGCCGCGGCTGAAGACGTCGTCGGCGTCGCCGCGGACATCCGACACCGTGCCGTCCTCGATCGTGAGCCGCAGGCCGCAGGTGGCCTCGCACAGCGGGCAGATGTGCAGGTGATCGCTCACCCCAGCGACGATAGCCCCGATAGGGTCGCTCGATGGACCGACTGGAGATCCTCGACCGTGCGGCAGCCGGCTTCGCCCTCGTCCTCGCCCAGGTGGGACCGGACCAGTGGGATGACCCGACGGGCAACGAGGGGCAGTCCGTGACGATGCTCGTCGAGCACGTCATCGGCGGCGATCGGATGGCCACGGTGATTCTCAGGGGTGGCAGCAGGTCCGAGGGGATCGCGGCGTTCACACGGGGCAGCGACGGCGCCGATCCGATCAGCGCCTTCGCGGCCGCCCGTGGCGAGCTCGCGGAGGCGTTCGCCGTGCCGGGGGCCCTGGCGGCCACGGTGGAGCATCCGGCCATGGACATGCCCGGGGCCACGCTGCTGAGCTTCCGGACCACGGAGTACGCGCTCCACGGATGGGATCTCGCCCGCGCGATCGGCGTCGACGACACGATCGACCCCGGCGTGCTCGACGTGCTGTGGGGCGACCTGTCCGCGTTCGGGCCGATGATCGCCGCCTCGGGCATGTTCGGCGCGGGAGCCAGTGGTGATGTCACGGCGGACGCGCCACTCCAGGTACGCGTGCTCGACCTGTCGGGCCGACGGGCGTAGGCGACTCGGCGCCCCCGGCCGTTCGTCCGCCAGTGCGCCAACGGCGTCGCACGCCTCGGCCGTGCTCACTACGATCATGACGGAACCACGCCGCAGACGACGCGAGAGGCCGGCCACATGACCCTGGATGCGCACGAGACGACGCAGCCCCCCGCCTCCTGGCCGGCGCACGACCCGGCGACGTGGCGCAACGTCCCGGCCTCGTCCACGCCTCTCGACCGGGGGCGCATCGAGTCGCTGCTGGCGGCCGAGTGGGATCGCTTCACCGCCGCGACCCCCGCGTCCGCCGAGCACAATGCGCGGGCCAGCAAGTCCCTGCCGCTCGGCGTGACGTCGTCGTTCCAGCACTGGGATCCGTACCCGATCTCCGTGGCGTCCGCGCGGGGGGCCTGGCTGACCGACGTGGACGGCCGCCAGCTCCTCGACCTGTCGATGGGCTTCGGCGCCATGCTGCTGGGCCATCTCAACCCGGTCATGGTGGAGCACGTGACGCGTGCCCTGACCGAGACGGGCACGCTGTTCGTCACGCCGTCGCCGACCGCCACGCTCGTCGCCGAGCGCTTCCAGCAGCGCTTCGGACTGGACAAGGTCCGCTTCACGAACTCCGGCACCGAGTCGACGATGTACGCCGTGCGCACGGCGCGCGCGTTCACGCACCGCCACGGCATCGTGAAGATCGAGGGCGGCTACCACGGTGGCTACGACGCGCTGTCGGTGTCGGTGAAGCCCGACATCGCGCAGGCCGGGCCCGAGGGGTTCCCGAGCGCGGTCGTGCCGTTCGACGTCGAGGCCGGCCTGGTCCACGTCGTGCCGTACAACGACCTCGAGCGCCTGGAGCACATCCTCGACGCGCATGCCGACGAGATCGCCGCCGTGGTGATGGAGCCGGTCCTCGAGAACATCGGGATCGTGCTGCCGGACGAGGGGTACCTGCGCGGGGTGCGCGAGGCCTGCGACCGGCATGGCGTCCTGCTGGTCTTCGACGAGGTCAAGACCGGCCTCACGGCCGGCTATGCCGGAGCGGCCCGTCGGCTCGGCGTGATCCCCGACCTGGTGACGCTGGCGAAGAGCATCGGCGGCGGACTTCCGCTCGCGGCCTTCGGCGGGCGCGAGGAGGTCATGGCCGCCGTGGTCGACGGTCGCATGGCCCATTTCGGCACGTACAACGGCAACCCGCTCGTCATGGCTGCGGCCACCGCGGTGGACGAGGTCTGCACCGAGGAGGCGCTGGCGTCCGCGGAGTCGGTCAACGAGGGTGCCCTGCGCGCCATCGACGCGGTCATCGCCGAGTACGAGCTGCCCGCTCACACGGTGGGCTTCGGCGTGAAGGGCGCCGTCACGTGGGCCACCACCCCGGTGCGCAACTACCGCGACTACAAGCGCACGGACTTCGGGGCGGCGGAGCTGTCCTGGCTGTGGGGCGTCAACCGCGGCATCCTCACCCCGCCCGGACTCGACGAGCAGTGGCTGGTCTCGCTGGCCCACACGCCCGCCGACATGGCTCCCTTCGTGGAGGACTTCACCGAGCTGGCGCAGGCGCTGCGCGCCTGACCGGTCGGCACTCCGACGATCAGTCCGGGCTGACCTCGAGCCCGAGCGCGGTGGCGAGCTGCACGGCCTGCTGCCATCCGATGACGGCGCCTCGCAGGCGCACCTGAGTCGGGTCGACGGCGGACAGGTCGCTTCCGCGCAGGTCGCACCGTGACAGGTCAGCGCCGACGAGCAGCGCTCCCGACAGGTCCGAGTCCCGGAACTGCGCGCCTTCGGCCGAGACGTCCGCGAGGTCGGCCTCGCGCAGCCGCACGCCCGTGAACCGGACGCCGCGGAGGTCGGCCCGCGTCAGGCTCGAGAACGACCAGTCGCCGCCGTCGACGGTCATCGTGGCGTGGGTGCACCGGCTGAACGACGACCCGAGCACCTTGCACCCGTCGAAGGCGGTGCCGAAGAAGGAGCACCGGTCGAAGGTGCAGTTCGTGAAGGCGGTTGCGCTGACAGTGGCCGTGGCGAACCGGACGCCACGGAAGGTGCAGCCGATCGAACGAGCAGCCCCGGATGCGGGAGTCCGTCATGTCGACGTCGTCGAAGAGCGTCCGCTCGAAGGTCCGATCGTCGATGTCGCGGTCGTCCCAGTCCTCGTCACGGATCTCCGCGATCGTCGGCTCGCGGCGAGGGGCTCACCATGGGGACATCGTCGCACCGCAGTAGGCCTGAGATGCACGCCTCGACACGCTGCTGCCGGATCGCGTGACCAGTCCGCCGCCCATCGGGAAGGATGGGCGCGTGCCTGCGAACGATCCCACCGGGCTGCGCTTCGGCGAGGTGGCCGCCGTCTACGAGCGGGGCCGTCCCGACTACCCCGCTAGCCGCTGTCTCCTGGCTCCTCGCCGACGCGCCCTCCTGCGTCGTGGACCTCGGGCGCCGGCACGGGCAAGCTCACCCGTGCGCTCGTCGGTCGCGCGCCGTCGGTGATCGCTGTCGAGCCCGACCCCGGGATGCGGCAGGTGCTCTCGGACCTCCTTCCGGGAACCACGGTGCTGGACGGCACGGGGGAGCACCTCCCGCTGCCCGACGGCTGCGCTGACGCTGTCGTCGCCGGGCAGGCGTGGCACTGGGTCGATCCCGCGCGGGCGGTGCCGGAGGTCGCGCGGGTGCTGCGCGGAGGGGGCACCCTCGGCCTCGTGTGGAACGACCGGGACGAGCGCGATCCGTGGGTGGCCGCCCTGAGCCGACTGCTGGAGGAGTACGGGACGAGCCCCGATGCCGGCTACGAGCCGATCGTGGGTCCCCCCTTCGGGCGCGCTCGAGACCGGGGAATGGGAGTGGACCAACCCGGTGACGGTCGACACGGTCGTCGACATGATCACCTCGCGGAGCTACGTCATCGCCCTCGCCGAGGCCCAACGTTCCGAGCTGGTGCGCCGGTTGCGTGAGCTGGCGGAAGGCGCTGCCGACCGCGTGAGCGGGCTCGTGCCCGTCAGCTACGTCACGCGCGCGTACCGGGCGATGCGCCCGTGACCCGACGCCGTCGGAGCAGGTGACGCGCGTGCGGAGTCCGGGCTACTCATGGGGCTGGCGGCGCCGGGGGGCGGAGTCGGCCGGCGTCTCGCGTGCCGCCCGCGCGGCCGCGGCCGACGTCGCGCGACCCGGTGGCCGACGGCCAGCGCGCCTTCGCCACCGGAGTGCGGCCGGTCATGAGGTGGATCAAGGCCGACGGTCTCGACGACGACGTGACCCGGGCCGCGCTCGGAGCCGCCACGCGGGTCTTCGGGAGCGAGGTCGACTACTGCGTCTGCACCGTCGGCCTCGACGCCGATCGCGTGCGGGCCGTGATGGCCTGGGCGGAGCAGCCGGTCGAGTGGTGGCCGGTGGGCCCGGAGGACAACCAGGCCTTGGCGGACCGGCTGTGGGCGGCCGGGTGCTCGACGGCGGACTTCGGGTACTGGTGGAAGTGGTTCCCCGAGCGCGTCCGGCCGCACGCGCCGGAGTGGATCCTCGACGGGGACATGGTCGTGGTCGGCCGGCCCGCGTGGTTCGCCGACTGGGCCTCGGGCCAGGACCCCTGCCGGCTCAGCCAGGACGACTCGCACCGGTACACGGAGATCTACGGCCAGTACGACCGCTTCGTGAGCAAGCGCCACTGGTTCTACTCGGGCCTGGCCTCGCTGCCGCCGGGGGCGCGGTACATGCCCGGCATCGAGGCCGTCATGGATCGCCGGCCTCTCGTCCGCCCGCACAACGGCCGCACGGACATGAGCGAGCAGGGGGCGATCGCCGCGGCCTTCCAGCGACTGAAGGCTCGCCCGATCCCGCTGGCGGAGTTCGCCTTCGCCAGGGCCTTCGACGCGCACCTTGACTTCGGTGCGACCGGGGACCGCGGGTCGGCCTGGGGGTATCACTTCGGCAACGCGTTCGTTCGGGCGAACCCGCACTTCGATGCCATGGTCGCGGACGGCACGATCTACTCGCGCGACGAGCCGTCGGTCGTCGAGCGCTTCGCCTGGCTCGGCAACACCGGCCAGTGGGGTGTGCCGGGGTGGTCCCTGAACGATGCCTGCGTCGAGTTCGTGCTGGAGGTGGCGGCGCACGACGCGGGCTCCGACGTCCTCGAGATCGGCACCTCGCGCGGTCGCATCGCCGCCATGCTGGCCACCATCGGATGCCACGTGACGACGGTCGATCACGTCGACCGCGGGGCCGGCCGGAACCTCGCCGGCCTCGACGTCGTCGTCGTGATCGAGGACGCCCTGGCCTTTCTCGAGAGTGCTGATCGCCGGTTCTCGCTGGTGTTCGTCGACCTGCACGGCAATAGCCGCGCCATGTGGGAGGGGATGTTCCCGGCCCTGGCACGGGTCCTGTGCGCCGGCGGCCGCCTCGTCCTGAACAACTGGCGGCTCGCCGAGATCCCGGAGTGGCGCGAGGAGGGCGGGGTGGGGTGGCTCGTGGACAACCTTCCGGACGGCTTCGCCGTCGAGTCCTCGCTCGACGTTGCGCCAGGGGTTGTCGTGCTCCGGCACGACGGACGCCGGGACCTGGCATGACCGCGCCCCCTTCCCCCGGACGGCCTGGTCCTGTTCGACTGCGACGGCGTCCTGGTCGACAGCGAGCGACTGTCGATCACGATCGACCAGCAGGTCCTGGCCGAGTTGGGCTGGGACCTCACGCTCGACGAGATCGTCCATCGGTTCGTCGGTCGCAGCCAGGCCGAGTACGAGCGCGAGGTGGAGCAGCACCTCGGACGTCGTCTGCCGGAGGGCTGGGAGGAGTCGAATGCGTGGCGCTACCGCGAGGCCTTCGTCTCGTCACTGCGGCCCGTGCCCGGAATCGAGTGCGCGCTCGACGCGATCACGTGGTCGACCTGCGTGGCCTCGAGCGGCACGCACGACCGCATGCGGTTCACTCTCGGGCTGACGGGGCTGTGGGATCGCTTCGCGGGGCGCATCTTCAGCGCGACGGAGGTCGCGCGCGGCAAGCCTGCGCCCGACCTCTTCCTGCATGCTGCCAAGGCCATGGGCTGGGATCCGGCGCGGTGCGTGGTCGTGGAGGACAGCGTGCACGGCGTGACCGCGGCCCTGGCTGCCGGGATGGCCGTGGTCGGCTACGCCGGCGGCGTGACGCCGCGCGACCGGCTGGAGGCGACCGGGGGTGGTCGTCATCGACGACATGCGGGACCTGCCGACGGCCATCGGACGGGCGTCAGCGCCCGCCTGACACGTCCACGAAGGTCCCGGTCACGAAGCTGGCCTCCTCCGAGGCCAGCCAGCAGATGGCCTCGGCGACCTCGGAGGCCTCGCCGGCCCGGCCCATCGGAATGGTCGGGGCCAGCCGGTCGGGCCGCCCGGACTCGCCGCCGCTGCCATGGATCCCGGTGCGGATGATGCCCGGACGCACGGCGTTGACCCGGATGCCCTCGGCGGCCACCTCGCGCGACAGACCGATCGTGAGCGACTCGATCGCCCCCTTGCTGGCGGCGTAGTCGACGTACTCGTGCGCCGAGCCGAGCACGGCCGCGCGGGAGCTGACGTTGACGATGCTGCCCGCCGACGCCTCCTCGCGCGGTCGACATGCGCAGCACCGCCTCCCGAGCGACGAGGAAGGCGCCGACGACGTTCACGTCCAGCAGCCGCCGCAGCCGGTCGGCGTCGACGCCGTCGACACGTCCCTGCGGGAACAGGATGCCGGCGTTGTTCACCACGGCCGTCACCTGTCCGTAGGCCTCGTCGACCGTCGCGAAGAGGGCGCGAACGTCGTCGTCGCTGGAGACGTCGGCGCGCACGACGAGGGCCTCGCCGCCACCGCGCCCGCACCGTCGATGCGACGGCGTGCGCGGCGTCGGCATCGTGGGCGTAGGTGAGGCAGACGGCCCAGCCGCGTGTCGCGGCCAGCAGGGCGGTGGCCGCGCCGATTCCTCGGCTGCCGCCCGTGACGAGCATGACCCGTCGGGCGACATCGGGGCCGGCGGGCGTGCTCACCCGGGCACCCTAGCCCGGCCGCGGGCTCCGGCGAGTGGTCGTGTGACCGCTACGGTCGGCTCGTGAACGAGCCACGCACGGAGCCGGTGCTGCTCGGGGACGAGCGCACGCAACTGCAGTCCTTCCTCGACGACAACCGGGCGGAGGTCGGCGCGCTGCTGGACGGACTCTCGGAGGAGCAGGCTCGCCGGCGACTGGTCCCGTCGCAGACCTGCCTGCTGTCGATCGTCAAGCACTGCGCCTTCGTCGGAGCGGGTCTGGTTCCAGGTCTCGCTCGCCGGCCGGCTCGCGGGCCGACCTCGGCCTGCCGGTTGACGCCGACGACAGCTGGGTGCTCACGGACGAGGACACCGTCGACTCCGTCGTCCGCGACTTCCGGGCGGCATGTGCGGAGTCGGAGCTGATCGCGGCGACGCACACCCTGGACGACCTCGCGCTCCACAACCGGCCCGGGCCGCTGACGATGCGGTGGATCTACGCGCACATGATCGAGGAGCTGGCCCGTCATGCGGGTCACGGCGACATCCTGCGCGAGCAGGTGCTGCGCGGCCCCGTAGCCTGCGCTCATGAGCGACCTGAACGAGGTGGGCGAGCGGGACGGCTGGCGCTGCTGGCTGTGCGACGAACCCGTCGACCCGGAGGCCTCGGTCAACGCCGACCGCGGCCCGAGCGTCGACTCGGGGGCGGTGACGAAGGGCCGAACGGGAGCCGTGGGGGTCGAGCGACTCGCGCACCGGTCGTGCAACACCCGCAAGGGGAAGGTCGCCCCCGTCGTCCCCTGGTCGACGGACCTCTTCGTCGTGGATGCGGCGCCGATCGTGCCGACCGTCGATCGGCTGTCGCGCAAGGGCGGGCGGGAGGTGGTCGCCCGCTGCCCGAGCCGGGCCGACGGCGACCAGGCGGCGGCGTGGCTGGCCGACCGGCTGACGCGCTACGCGCCGGATCGGGAGTTCACCACCGGGGTCGAGCCGGGCGGCGGTCAGTTCCTGCTCGTCCTGTCCACCCGGTGAGCGCCAAATCCTGCAGTTGGGGTCACACCTGGCAGCTCTTGTGACACCAACTGCAGCATTGCGCGACTCGGGTCGCGACAGACTGTGCGCGTGACGAATCGCCTGGCGCAGTCGACGAGCCCCTACCTGCAGCAGCATGCCGACAACCCGGTCGACTGGTGGGAGTGGTCCGAGGAGGCCTTCGACGAGGCCCGGCGCCGCGACGTGCCGGTCTTCCTGAGCATCGGGTACTCGGCCTGCCACTGGTGCCACGTCATGGCGCACGAGTCGTTCGAGGACGAGGCCACGGCGGCGCTCATGAACGAGCGGTTCGTCAGCATCAAGGTGGACCGCGAGGAGCGCCCCGACGTCGACTCGGTCTACATGCAGGCGACGGTGAGCCTGACCGGCCAGGGCGGCTGGCCGATGTCGGTGTTCCTCGACCACGAGGCACGCCCCTTCTATGCCGGCACCTACTTCCCGCCGCAGCCGCGCCACGGCATGCCGTCGTTCCCGCAGCTGCTCACGGCGATCAGCGAGACGTGGAGCGAGCGACGCGCCGACGTGCTCAGCGCGGGGGAGCGCATCACGTCGGCGCTCGCCTCGCGCGCGCTGCCGTCGGCGGATGCCCCCGTCCCGGGGCTCGTCGAGCTCGCCGTGGCCGTCTCGACGCTCGCCCGCGACTTCGACGATCGTCGCGGCGGCTTCGGCGGCGCCCCGAAGTTCCCTCCGTCGATGGTGCTGGAGTTCCTGCTGCGGTACGCCGCGCTCGCCGACGACGAGCGCGCCCTGGGCATGGCCGTCGACACGCTGGACGCGATGGCGCGCGGCGGCCTGTACGACCAGCTCGGGGGAGGGTTCGCGCGGTACTCGGTCGACGCGGACTGGGTCGTGCCGCACTTCGAGAAGATGCTGTACGACAACGCCCTCCTGATGCGCGTGTACCTGCACTGGTGGCGGCTGACCGGAGCGCCCCTCGCCGAACGGGTCGTCCGGGAGACGGCCGACTTCCTGCTGCGCGAGCTGGGCACGCCGGAGGGCGGCTTCGCGGCCGCTCTCGACGCGGACAGTGAGGGCCGCGAGGGCGCCTTCTACGCGTGGTCGCGCGGCCAGCTCGTCGACGCGCTGGGCGAGGGCGATGCGGCGTGGGCCGCGGACCTCCTCGACGTGACCGCCGAGGGGACCTTCGAGCACGGGCAGTCGACGCTGCAGCTGCGCCGCGACCCGGACGACCTCGAGCGTTGGCACGAGGTGCGCCGACGACTCCTCGCCGCACGCGACGTGCGACCCCGTCCCGGGCGCGACGACAAGGTGGTGGCGGCCTGGAACGGGCTGGCCATCGCCGCCCTGGCGGAGGCCGGCGCGCTGCTCGACGAGCCCCGGTGGGTCGATGCCGCCGCTGGCGCCGCGGACCTGCTGATCGCCGTGCACCTGGGCGCCGCCGACGACGACCGCCTGTGCCGCACGTCGCGGGACGGCCGGGCCGGCGCGAGCGCGGGCGTCCTCGACGACTACGGCAGCGTGGCCGAGGGGCTCCAGGCGCTGTACCAGGCGACGGGGGACGAGGAGTGGCTCGCGTTCGCGGGGATCCTGCTCGACGTCGCGGTGCAGCACTTCGGCGACGGCGACGGGGGCTTCTTCGACACCGCCGACGACGCGCCGTCGCTGATCCAGCGTCCCCGCGATCCGTCCGACAACGCCGAGCCGTCCGGCTGGCTCGCCGTCGCGAACGCCTGCCTCACGCAGTCGGCCCTGACCGGCGTCGTGGAGTACCGCACGGTCGCCGAGCGCGCGCTGGGCGTGGTGGCGACACTCGCCCCGCGCGCGCCGCGCGCCGTCGGCTGGGGCCTCGCCGCCGCAGCGGCCCTGGTGGCGGGGCCGCTGGAGGTGGCGGTCGTCACGCCTGCCGACGGTGACGTCGACGGCGACCGGTGGTGGCGCACCGCGATGCTGGGCACGTCACCGGGGATGGTCGTCGCGTGCGGAGCAGAGCACGGCACGGACGTGCCGCTGCTGCGCGATCGCCCGGCCATCGCGGGCCGGCCCACCGCCTACCTGTGCCGGGGGTTCGTGTGCGACGCCCCGATCACGACGCTGGCCGAGCTCGCCGTCGCGGTCGGGGCCCGCGAGGAGCCCGGTGACCGGTCCTGACGGCTGCGCTGATTCCGCCTTCGCGCCAGCGGCAGGGAGTAGCCTGACGGCGTCGTCGGGCGGGGCCGGCGCAGGACACCGGGAGTGCTGGTGGGGCTGAGCGACCTGCTGTACGGCGTCTATGAGCGACGCCTGTACGCGCAGATCCCGGCCGACCGGCGGCCCCGACACGTCGGCGTCATCCTCGACGGCAACCGACGGTGGGCAACCGAGCAGGGCACGTCGTCGTCGGCCGGCCACCGCGCCGGCGCCGCGAAGATCGTGGAGTTCCTCGGCTGGTGCGACGAGGCCGACGTCGAGGTCGTCACGCTGTGGCTGCTGTCGACCGACAACCTCAACCGGCCGCCCGCCGAGCTCGAGGCGCTGCTGGGCATCATCGAGGACACCGTGACCGGGCTCGTCGAGCAGGGGCGCTGGCGCCTGCACCCGGTCGGGGCGCTCGACCTGCTGCCCGCGCACACGTCGCGCCTGCTGAAGGAGGCCGAGGAGGCCACCAGCGGGATCGAGGGCTCGCTGGTCAATGTCGCGGTCGGGTACGGCGGCCGTCGCGAGGTGGTCGACGCGGTCCGGTCCCTGCTGCACGAGCACGCGTCTCAGGGCACCTCGCTCGACGAGCTCGCCGCCCTCATCGACGCCGAGCACATCGCCGAGCACCTGTACACCAAGGGCCAGCCCGATCCCGACCTCGTCATCCGCACCTCAGGCGAGCAGCGGCTGTCCGGCTTCCTGATGTGGCAGAGCGCGCACTCGGAGTTCTACTTCTGCGAGGCCTACTGGCCCGACTTCCGGCACGTCGACTTCCTGCGCGCCCTGCGGGCCTATGCGGAGCGCCAGCGCCGATTCGGCTCGTGATGGCGGTCGACCCCGATGCGTCCCGCGTGGACGTCGATGCGTCGATCGTGTTCCGGCACCCCTACCGGACGATGGTCCTGCTCACCTTCGTCGTCGGCGGCCTCGACGCCGTCGGCATCGACCAGTTCGGCGTGTTCACCGCGAACCAGGCCGGCAACCTCGTCCTGGTCTGGACGTTCCTCGGGACCGATCCCGCCTCGGCAGCGCTGGCCGGCGCATCCCTGCTGGGCTGCGTCGTCGGCGTCGCCGCCGTCGTGATCCTCCGGCATGGGTGGGCCTGGCTGGCCGGCGCGGCCGGGTCGCGGGCGCTGCTGGTCGCCGCCGCCTGCCTCATCGTCGTGGCGGCCTTCGTCGGCGACGGCGTCCGGCGGGCGACGATCGGCGGACCGGATCCCTGGTGGCTCGAGGCGCTGTCCATCTCCCTCATCTCCTTCTCCGTGGCCGTGCTCGGCGTCGTCTTCGTCAGCGGCGGAGGGCATCGTGCTCCGGTCCTCGCGTCCACCAACGCGCTCGTCGACGCGGTGCGCTACGGGACCGCGTCCGGGCTCTCGCCGCAGTCACCTGACTGGGCACGGATGGCACGACGTGCGGGCGCCTTCCCGCTGGCGTGGACCCTCGGGGCCGCCACGGCGGCACTGCTACCCGTCGGCCGTCTCGTGATCGTCGTCGGGGCCGCCGCCCTCGTCGTGGCTGTGGCCCTGCTCGCGCGGCGTGTCACCGATGCGGACCCTCCGACCCCCCCTACGGTTTAGGAGACCGCGGGCGTCCGCCCTCGGCAAACCGCACCGGGTCACCGGGCAGGTGGCCCGCATCAGGAGGCCCACGTGCCCGCTGCGCTCGCCGCATCCGACACTCGTCGCACCTACGTCCTCGACACCTCGGTCCTGCTGTCGGACCCGCGAGCACTGACGCGGTTCGACGAGCACGACGTGGTGATCCCGGTCGTGGTGGTCACCGAGCTGGAGGCGAAACGGAGCCATCCGGAGCTGGGGTACTTCGCGCGTCAGGCACTGCGGCTGCTGGACGACCTCCGGGTCGAGAACGGCCGCCTCGACGAGCCGATGTCCGTGGGGGACTCCGGCGGCACGGTGCGCGTCGAGCTGAACCACACCGACGTCAGCGTCCTGCCGAGCGGGCTGCGACTGGGCGACAACGACACCCGCATCCTCGCCGTCGCGCGCAACCTGCAGGCCGACGGCAAGGCGGTCGTCCTCGTCAGCAAGGACCTGCCGATGCGGGTCAAGGCGTCGTCGGTCGGGCTGCCCGCCGAGGAGTACCGCGCCGAGTTCGTCGTCGAGACCGGCTTCACGGGCATGGCGGAGGTGGACGCGAGCGTCGACGACGTCGACCGGCTGTACGACGAGCAGGTCATCGACCTCGAGGCGGCCCGCGACCTGCCGTGCCACACCGGGCTCGTGCTGCTGTCCGACCGCGGCAGCGCCCTCGGCCGCGTCACGGCGGACAAGCGAGTGCGGCTCGTGCGCGGGGATCGCGAGGCCTTCGGCATCCACGGCCGCAGCGCGGAGCAGCGCATCGCGCTCGACCTGCTCCTCGACCCGGACATCGGCATCGTCTCGCTCGGCGGACGCGCGGGCACCGGCAAGAGCGCCCTCGCACTGTGCGCCGGCCTCGAGGCCGTGCTGGAGCGTCGCCAGCATCGCAAGGTGATCGTGTTCCGTCCGCTGTTCGCGGTCGGCGGCCAGGAGCTCGGCTACCTGCCCGGGAGCGAGGCGGAGAAGATGTCGCCCTGGGGCCAGGCGGTGTTCGACACCCTCGGCGCCGTCACGACGCAGGAGGTCGTGGAGGAGATCGTGGACCGCGGGATGCTCGAGGTGCTCCCGCTGACGCACATCCGCGGACGGTCGCTGCACGATGCCTTCGTCATCGTCGACGAGGCGCAGTCGCTCGAGCGCAACGTGCTGCTGACCGTGCTGTCCCGAGTCGGGCGCGACAGCCGCGTGGTGCTCACCCACGACGTCGGGCAGCGCGACAACCTGCGCGTGGGCCGGCACGACGGCGTGGTCGCGGTCGTCGAGAAGCTGAAGGGCCATCCGCTGTTCGCACACGTCACGCTGACCCGGTCGGAGCGGTCGCCGATCGCCGCCCTCGTCACCGAGATGCTGGAGGACATCCAGCTCTAGCCGGATCCGACGGTCGCCCCAGTCGGTCGGTTCCTGTGGATAACCCTGTGGGTAGTGCTGTGATGCCCGTCACACCGGGAGGATTGTCGCCCTCCATGGTTTGTGGCCAGAGGCAACAATTGTCCGATTAATCCGACATCGACTGTGACATGGGCCACCCCGATTCCGCGTGACATCCCCGTGATCTTTGGGCACGGTTGGGGTTTGTTCGGGCTCCGACCGGGGCCTACGGGGACGATCAGGAGTGCGTGCATGCGGCGACGGATCACCGCCTCGGCCTTGGCCGTGGCCGTGCTGCTGACCGTAGGGTCGGTGACCGCCGGCGTGGCGCACGCGAGCGTCTCGGCCACCGTCGGTGCCGATGACGTCTTCTATCCCGACGACGTCGAGCCCACGGCCACCCCCACGCAGAAGCCCTCGGCTCCCGCGGGTGACTCGACGCAGGGCGGCGGCAGCACCGACGATCGCGAGGCCGCCCTGGCCCGCGGCGACCGCGAGGCCGCCGACCTCATGGGCGTCATGCCGAGTCTGTACCTGGGCAAGTGGTACATGCCGTCGCGCGACGACGTGCGCCGCTGCATCGCCCTGCGCGAGAGCCACGCCAACTACCGGGCGACGAACGGCACGTACCACGGCGCGTACCAGATGAGCTCCGCGCTGGCCGTCGGTGCGACGTGGATGATGCAGAAGGAAGTCCGCAAGGAGATGGGCGCCGAGGGCGTCGCCATCGTCGAGGCCCTGCGCAAGACGACCCCGAACAACTGGAACCGCTACTGGCAGGACCGGGCGTTCTGGACCATCTGGCGCAACGGCGCCGGTGCCGGCCACTGGGCCGGCGGCGCCAGCGGCTGCTAGCCGGCCCGCGCCTACGTCGGCGGGCCGACCGGGATGCGTCAGTCGTGCATCGGGCGCAGCGTCTCGGCGAAGAAGTCGTTCCCCTTGTCGTCCACGACGACGAAGGCGGGGAAGTCCTCCACCTCGATGCGCCAGACCGCCTCCATCCCGAGCTCCGGGAAGTCGAGGACGTCCACCTTGCGGATGTTGTCCTGGGCCAGGCGCGCTGCCGGCCCGCCGATCGAGCCGAGGTAGAAGCCGCCGTTGTCGCGGCAGGCGTTCGTCACGGCCGCGCTGCGGTTGCCCTTCGCCAGCATGACGAACGAGCCGCCGGCCTTCTGGAACAGGTCGACGTAGGAGTCCATGCGGCCCGGCGGTCGTGGGGCCGAAGGATCCTGACGCGTAGCCCTCGGGGGTCTTGGCCGGGCCGGCGTAGTAGACGCAGTGGTCGCGCAGGTAGTCGGGCATGGCCTCGCCGCGGTCCAGCATCTCCTTGATCCGGGCGTGCGCCAGGTCGCGAGCGACGACCATGGGCCCGGTGAGCGAGACGCGCGTGCGGATCGGCAGCGTGGACAGCTGCTCGCGGATCTCGCTCATCGGGCGGTTGAGGTCGATGTGCACGACGGAGTCGTCGAGGTGCTCGTCCGTCACGTCCGGCAGGTAGTGCGCCGGCTCCGCCTCGAGCTGCTCGAGGAAGACACCCTCGCGCGTGATGCGGGCCTTGGCCTGACGGTCAGCCGAGCACGACACCGCGATCGCCACGGGGCACGAGGCGCCGTGCCGGGGCAGGCGGATGACGCGCACGTCGTGGCAGAAGTACTTGCCGCCGAACTGCGCACCGATGCCGAAGGCCTGCGTCATCTCCAGCACCTGCTGCTCCATCGCCAGGTCGCGGTAGCCGCGCCCTTCGTCCGACCCGTGCACCGGGAGCGAGTCGAGATAGTGGGCGCTGGCGTACTTGGCGGTCTTGAGGGCGTACTCCGCGCTCGTCCCGCCGACGACGATGGCGAGGTGGTACGGAGGGCAGGCCGCGGTGCCGATCGCGCGCAGCCTCTCGTCGAGGAACCGGGCGAAGGAGTCGGGGTTCAGGAGGGCGGCGGTCTCCTGGAACAGGTAGCTCTTGTTCGCGCTTCCTCCGCCCTTGGCCATGAACAGGAAGTCGTACTGCGCCTCGTGGCCGCGGTGCGTGTCGGCGTAGAGCTCGATCTGCGCGGGCAGGTTCGTGCCGGTGTTGCGCTCCTGCCACATCGACAGCGGGCTCATCTGCGAGTAGCGCAGGTTCAGCTGCTGGTATGCGTCGTAGATGCCGTGCGAGAGCGCCTTCTCGTCGTCGCCCTCGGTGAGGACGTGTGGGCCGCGCTTGCCCATGATGACCGCGGTCCCGGTGTCCTGGCACATCGGCAGCACGCCGCCCGCCGCGATGTTGGCGTTCTTGAGCAGGTCGAGGGCGACGAAGCGGTCGTTGGGGCTGGCCTCGGGGTCGTCGAGGATCGAGGCCAGCTGGGCCAGGTGGGCCGGGCGCAGCAGGTGCGAGATGTCCTTGAGCGCCTCGAAGGCCAGCAGCCGCAGCGCCTCCGGCGCCACGGTCAGGAAGGTCCGGTCACCGAGGGTCACCTCGCCGACGCCCTCCGTCGTGACGAGCCGGTAGGGGGTGTCGTCCTCGGACAGGGGCAGCATCTCGGCGTAGTGGAAGTCGGTCACGGCACCAGCGTAGGACGCCTCCGACGAGCCCCGGTCGCGGCGGGGGATCAGGGGGCGTCTGTGAGCCACCAGGCCGCATACGGCGGGATGGTCAGGGTCTGGGTCCGATCGATGGCGGCGCCGGTGAGGTGCTCGTGCAGTGCGGTCGCCGGTCGAGCGGCCACAGGGCCGCGCGCGGGGAACGGCTGAGCCGTCTCGGACAGGTTGTAGACCTGCACGATGCTGCCGGCCGCGTGCCGGCGGCGGAAGACGAGGACGGCGGGGTTGTCGGCGGTGAACGCATCGGTCGAGACGGACGCGTGCAGGGCCGGGAAGCCCCCGGCGCGCCTCGATGAGCCCGGTCACCGCCTGGAACACCCGGTCGGCGACACCGCCGCGCTCGGCGTGCCCCCGCGCCAGCGACCAGTCCATGGCCGGCCGGTGCACCCAGCGGTTGTCGGCCGCCTTCGCGGGATCGTCGAGGTAGGCGTGGTCGTTGACCAGGCCCAGTTCGTCGCCCATGTAGAGGAGCGGCAGCCCGCCGAAGCCGAAGACCATCGCGTAGGCGCAGGTGAGCCGGGCGATCGCCATGTCGACGGCAGCGTCGTCCGCCGCGGCCAGGGCCGACTCGATGCCGGCGAGGCTGGCGGCCGAGCCGGACGTGCGACGGTCACCGGTCTCGGGGTTCGACTGGAAGTGCATGCCGGTCGCGAAGCTGCCCGGGAACTCCCCGGCGTAGAAGTCCGCGAGGAAGGAGCGGTGGTCGTAGCCGTTCCAGCCCACATCGGCCGCGTCGGCATCGTCGATGGCCCAGCCGATGTCGTCGTGGCAGCGCAGGTACGTGGCCCACGCGCTCGTGACGGGGATGGGCGCGAAGCGGGAGAGCGCTGTCGCCAGCAGTCGTCCGTCCCGCGCGGCGAGCGCCGACCAGATCTGGACCATCAGCGAGTTGTGGTACGCGAGATCGCTCACCTTGCCGGCATGGTCGCCCTGGCCCAGGTAGGCGACGACGTCCTGCGGGCCGACGATCGCCTCCGCCTTGAAGATCAGCGCGGGCGCCATGATCCGGGCTGCCGCGCGCAAGGCCTGGGTGAGGGAGTGCACCTCGGCCTGGTTCTGGCAGTTGGTGCCCATGCGCTTCCACGTGAACGCGATCGCGTCCAGGCGGATGCAGTCGGCTCCCTGATTCGCCAGGAACCCGATGATGTCCGCGAACTCCACGAGCACGTCGGGGTTGGCCCAGTTGAGGTCCCACTGCCACTCGTTGAAGGTCGTCCAGACCCATCCGTCGAGGGTGTCGTCCCAGGTGAAGTTGCCGGGCGCGAAGGCGGGGAAGATCTCCGGCAGCGACTGCTCGTATGCGTCGGGGATCGTGCGGTCGGGGAACACGAAGAAGTAGTCGCGGTACCGGGCCTCGCCGTGCTTGGCCCGCACGGCCCAGTCGTGCTCGCGGGCCACGTGGTTCAGGACGAGGTCGAGGGTCAGCGAGATGCCGGCGCCGTGCAGGTCGGCCGCGAGGGCGGCCAGGTCGTCCATGGTGCCAAGGTCGGCACGCACGGACCGGTAGTCCATGACGGCGTACCCGCCGTCGTTCGCGCCGGGGCGCGGGGTGAGCAGCGGCATGAGGTGGAGGTACGTCACGCCGAGCCCGGTCAGGTAGTCGATGCGCGACCGGATGCCGGGGAGGTCCCCGGCGAACAGATCGGCGTACGCGACGTAGCCGATCGCGTCGGCGGACTGGAACCAGTCCGGGCGCAGGATGCGCTCCCGGTCCCGCTGGCGCAGGGCATCCGACCGACCGCGGTGCACCGATGCGATGACGTCGACCACCTGCGGCAGGACGAGGGTGGCGTCGTAGACCACGTCGAGCCCGTCCCACAGGTCCGGCGCCCAGCGATCGAATCGGGTCAGCAGGTCGGTCAGCGAGGGATCGTCGGGCAGGGCCTCGGCGAGGCGCCGGCGCGCGGACGCGATGGTCGCCGCGCGGGCGTCAGTCCCAGCCATGCCGCGTTCCCCTCCGTCGACGCCCGGGGCCCCCGCGGCGATGTAAGCGATTCCATGCCCAAGCATGGACGGTCGCTCCCGCCTTCGGCAAGTGCTGGGGACCGCCCGTCAGGCGGGGTGGGCGCCGCCCGCGCTGCTGAAGTCCACGCTGGCGTACGTGGACAGCTTGGCCAGCCGGTGCTCGCTGCGGACCTCGCGGATCGTGCCGCTCTTGCTGCGCATCACGATCGAGTGCGTGGTCGGGCCGGCGGGGGTGTACCGCACGCCCTCCATGATCTCGCCGTCGGTGATTCCGGTGGCGCAGAAGAAGACGTTCTCGCCGGTGACGAGGTCGGTCGTGGTGAGGACCCGATCGAGGTCGTGGCCGGCGTCGAGGGCCTTGCGGCGCTCGGCCTCGTCGCGGGGCCACAGCCGGCCCTGGATCATGCCGCCCAGGCAGCTGATCGCGCAGGCGGCGATGATCCCCTCGGGGGTTCCGCCGATCCCGGCGAGCAGGTCGACCCCGGTGCCGTCTCGTGCGGCCATGATGGCGCCGGCGACGTCGCCGTCGGTGATGAACTTGATGCGGGCACCCGCCGCCCGGACGTCCTCGACCAGGCCGTCGTGACGGGGACGGTCGAGGATGCACACCGTGAGGTCGGCAACCTTCTCGCCCTTGGCCTTGGCCAGCCACGCCAGGTTCACGCCGATCGGAGCGGTGATGTCGATGATGTCGGCGCCCTCAGGGCCCGACGACCAGCTTCTCCATGTAGAACACCGCGCTGGGGTCGTACATCGCCCCGCGCTCGGCAACGGCCAGCACCGCGATCGCATTGGGCATCCCCTTCGCGGCCAGCGTCGTGCCGTCGATCGGATCGACCGCCACGTCGGCCTCGGGACCGCTGCCGTCGCCCACGCGCTCGCCGTTGAACAGCATCGGGGCGTCGTCCTTCTCGCCCTCCCCGATCACCACGATCCCGTTCATGGAGACGCTGCCGATCAGCATCCGCATCGCGTTGACGGCCGCGCCGTCGGCACCGTTCTTGTCGCCGCGACCGACCCAGCGGGCCGCCGCCATGGCCGCCGCCTCCGTCACCCGCACGAGCTCGAGGGCCAGGTTGCGATCCGGGACTTCGGTCTGCATCGCGTCGTCGGTCATGCCGCCAGCGTAGCCATGGCGAGGACCCGCACGCGCCCCGGTGAAGACGGCCGCGCGCGTGCGCGACGGCCGCATGGATCATGATGGGATCGTGACGACGCCGGACATCCAGCCCACCGGCCGGCCCAACGCCCGCATGCGGCAGACGGTCGGCGACATGGTGCGTTCCATGGCGGTCGTGCTGGCCGTCGTCGCCGTCATCGTCCTGCTCGCCTGGCGACCCGACCCCGAGCCGATCACCGTCGTCGACGCGGCCCCGGTGGTCGCGCGCGCCGCCGCGCAGGCGGAGTTCACGGTGTCGGCCCCGGCCGGACTGCCGGATGCCTGGCGGGCGACCAGTGCACGCTGGGAGGAGACCGAGGAGTCCGATGGGCTGCCGGTGCTCCACGTGGGATACGTGACGCCGGCCGACGCGTATGCGCAGGTCACGCAGTCGACCGCCACGTCCCCCGCCTACCTGCAGGAGCAGACCAAGAAGGGGCGCCCGGACGGCACGATCGAGGTCGACGGCGTCCCGTGGGAGCGGTTCGATGCCGACGACCGCCGCAGCCTCGTGCTCGCGGGCGACCCGGTCCTGACCGTCGTCTCCGGATCAGCCGACTGGCCGGAACTCGTGGAGCTGGCCTCCTCCTTGGCGCCGGTGCACTCGGCGACCTGACCGGAGGGCTGGACAACCGGGCCACGGTGTCGACACTGGTGGCATGACGGATCGCCGCGTGCTCGCCCTCGTCGTGGCGCACCCGGACGACGACGCCTACGGGCTGGCCGGGACCGTGGCGCTCCACGCCGACGACCCGGCCTTCCGGTACGTGCTCGTGCACGCGACCGACGGCGCGAAGGGCGACATCCGGCCCGGGTTCCCGGCGACGCGGGACACCCTCGGGGCCGTGCGGCGCGAGGAGGACCGGCGCGCGTGGCAGGCCCTCGGCCGGGAGCCAGACCGGCACGAATGGCTGGACTACGAGGACGGCGAGCTCGAGCAGGTCCCGTTCGACGAGCTCGTGGACCGTGTCGCGGCGGTCCTCGCCGAGGAGCGGCCCGACGTCGTCGCCACGTTCGGGCCCGACGGCATCACCGGCCATCCCGACCACGTCCGCATCGGTGCGGCCACGGATGCCGCGTTCCACCGGTGCCGGGCCGAGTCCGGACCGGGGCTACGGCGCCTCGTCCACGGCGCCATGCCGGAGTCCGTGTTCGTCCGGTGGAACGATGCCCGCGCGCGTCGACAGCTGCCCACGTGGGACCCGGACGCGGTCTACCACCTGCGCGGCGTCCCGGACGACGTCATCGGCATCACCGTGGACGTGTCGTCGGTGTCCGCTCGCATCGTCGCGGGGCTGCGGGAGCACCGCAGTCAGCAGCATGTGATCGTCGCGGACGGGGTGACCGACGAGGAGTGGGCGCGATCAGCATCGAGGGAGCACCTGGTGATCGCGTGGCCCGAGTGGCGCGCGGGGACTCGCAGGCTGGCCGACGTATTCGAGGGCCTGGCCTAGTGCGAGTCGGGGCCGGTGGTGGCGTCGCCCTCGGCGGACTGCACGCGCTCGCGGGCGGTGTCGAGCCAGACCCGGCAGATGCCGGCCAGCTCCTCGCCGCGCTCCCATAGCCGCAGGGACTCCTCCAGCGTGAGCCCTCCGGCCTCCAGCGACGCGACGACCGCGGCCAGCTCGTCGCGGGCCTGCTCGTAGGTGGGGGTGTCGGACGCCATGGGGTGACCCTAGTTGCCCGCGTCATCCGAGCGCGTGGCGTGCAGGCGGCCGTGGGCGACCCGGATGTCGAGGGCTGCGCCCGCCGGCACGGAGTCGGCATCGCGCACGATCGAGCCGTCGGCGACGGTGACGATGGCGTATCCGCGCTCGAGGGTCGCGGCGGGGGAGAGGGACCGGACCCGCGCCGACAGGTGGGTGACGTCGGAGGCAGCGGCGTCGAGCCGGGACAGGAGCACGGTCCGGGACCGCTGGCGGCGATGGGCGAGGGTCTGCTGCTCGCGATCGACGAGGTGCCGCATGACGACGGTGCCGCGTCGCCGCAGGCCGTCGACGAGGGCGACCTGCTCACGCAGGGACGGGACCACCCTCTTCGCCGCGTCGGTGGGAGTCGAGGCGCGCAGGTCGGCGACGAAGTCCAGCAGGGGCGCGTCCTGCTCGTGCCCGATCGCGCTGACGACCGGGGTCCGGCACGCGGCGACCGCCCGCACCATGGCCTCGTTGCTGAACGGCAGGAGGTCCTCGACGCTGCCACCGCCGCGGGTGACGATGATGACGTCGACCTCGGGGTTCGCATCGAGGTCGGCGAGGGCGGCGGTCACGGCGGCCACGGCCTGCACCCCCTGAACGGGGACCTCGCGGATCTCGAAGGCGATCGACGGCCACCGCTCGCGTGCGTTCGCGAGGACGTCCTCCATGGCGGCGCTCGCTCGCCCGCAGATCAGCCCGATGCGGGTGGGGATGAACGGCAGCGGCTTCTTCCGCTCCGGCGCGAACAGCCCCTCGGCCGCCAGCACCTCCCGCAGGCGCGCGAGCTCGGCCAGCAGCGCGCCGATGCCCACGGGGCGGATCTCCTTGGCCAGCATGGACAGCGATCCGCGTCCGGGGTAGAAGTCCGGCCGGGCGTGGACCACGACGCGCTGGCCCTCGGCCAGCGGCGGGTCGAGGCGCCCGAGCACCCCCGCCGCGACCTTGACGTTCAGGGACATGTCGACGTCGGTGTCCCGCAGCACGAAGTAGTGCAGCTTCGCGCCGGGTCGGGGCCGGTACTCGGCCACCTGGCCGTCGATCCAGACCGCACCGAGCCGGCCGATCCAGTCGGCCAGGATGCGCGAGATCGTGCGGACGGCCGCGGGCGACTCGGGGCTGGTCTCCAGGGCCATGGGGGCAGCCTAGATCGCAGGGGGCGCATCCCACGCGGTGCGCCTAGCATGGGTGCATGACGACTGGGAAGAAGGTCCTGCTGGCCGCCCCGCGTGGGTACTGCGCCGGCGTCGACCGTGCCGTCGTCACGGTGGAGAAGGCGCTCGAGCTGTACGGCCCCCCGGTCTACGTGCGCAAGCAGATCGTGCACAACAAGTACGTGGTCCACGCGCTCGAGGAGCGCGGTGCGGTCTTCGTCGACGAGCTGGACGAGGTGCCGGAGGGCGCGACGGTGGTCTTCTCCGCCCACGGCGTGGCCCCGTCGGTCCACGAGGAGGCGGCCGATCGGGGCCTGAAGACCATCGATGCGACCTGCCCGCTCGTGACCAAGGTGCACTCCGAGGCCAGGCGGTTCGCGAACGAGGGCTACGACATCATCCTGGTCGGGCACGAGGGCCATGAGGAGGTCGTGGGCACGATGGGTGAGGCGCCCGACGCGATGACCCTCGTCGAGAGTCCCGAGGACGCAGTCGACGTCCAGCTCCCGCAGACCGACAAGCTCGTGTGGCTGTCCCAGACCACGCTGTCCGTCGACGAGACGCTGGCGACGGTGGGGGCCCTGCAGGAGCGGTTCCCGCATCTCATCAGCCCGCCCAGCGACGACATCTGCTACGCCACCCAGAATCGCCAGGCGGCCGTCAAGGCGATCGCCGAGCGCTGCGACGTCATGATCGTCGTGGGGTCGGGCAACTCGTCCAACTCGGTGCGCCTCGTGGAGGTCGCCCTCGAGGCGGGCTCCAGCGCTGCCTACCGGATCGACTCGGCCGCCGAGCTCGACGAGGCGTGGTTCGGGGACGGCATGACGGTCGGCGTCACCAGCGGGGCCTCCGTCCCGGAGATCCTCGTCGACGACGTCCTGCGGTGGCTGCGTGAGCGAGGGTGGGGCAGCGTCGACGAGATCCACACCGCCGAGGAGACCCTGATGTTCGCCCTCCCGCCCGAGCTCCGGCGCGACATGAAGGCCGCGCGACAGGACTGACGGTGGGCTGACCCACCGGACCGGCTACGTACGCGCGCGCCGGACCAGCACGATGGCCAGGGCGGCGATGGTCGTGCCGATGATCCAGTACCAGTTGTCCGCGAGGGCGAAGAACACGACGACGGCCCGGTTCAGCAGGGATCCCTCGGCCGAGCCGAGGAACAGCTGCCCAGCGGTCAGCGCGGCGACCAGGAATGCGACCGGCGGCACGATGATGGCGACGTAGTCGTCCTCGCGCCGCACCGTGAGCGCCGCGTACACGCTGCTCGCGAGCAGGGCCAGACCGGTCGGCCAGCCGAGGTCGCCGTCGGACAGCAGGGCGTTGGCGAACGAGACGAGGACCGTGACTCCGATGACGATGAGGTAGACCGCGCCGCCGGTGATCCCACGCGTGCGGTGCCGCGGGTCATCGTCTGCCGACCCGCGTCGGCGCCGTCGGGTGCTGCCGCTCATGACGACCTCCTCGGCATCGGCGTCGTCGGCGGCGTCGACCGGCAGCGGACCGGCGTCGGCCAGCACCGGAGGGGGCTCGCCGTCCTGCCGCCGATCGAGGGTGCGCAGCCGCCCGAAGTGGTCGGACGCGAGCGCGAGCACGGCCTCGGGGTGCTCCGTGGCGCCCTGGCTGCGGAACAGGCGCCCGGTGTCGGCGACCGGGTCGGCCGGCACGACGACGCCGGCGGCCGGCTCCGCCGCCGGCTGTTCGAGCGGCTCCGGCTCGGGGCGGGGCGCCGGATCCTCCTCGGGGAGCCCGTCGTCGAGGGGGCTCTCGTCGCCTGCCGGCGCTGGCTCGTCACGGGGGTCGATGACCGGGTCGACGATGGCCTCGAAGAGCGGCTCCTCGTCGTAGTCCGCTCGTTCCGGGGGGTCGTCGGGCCGGAACAGCCGGGCATACACGGGATCGAGGGGATCCCGCCCGCTCCCGCTGTCGGACGATGTCACCTGCGTACCGTACTCAACGCCCTGCCCGCTGGGGTGCGGCCGACCCACTGACGCCTCAGTAGGATCGTGCGTCGTGGCCCTCACCATCGGCATCGTCGGACTGCCCAACGTCGGCAAGTCAACCCTGTTCAATGCGCTCACGAAGAACGACGTGCTCGCTGCGAACTACCCCTTCGCGACCATCGAGCCGAACACCGGTGTGGTCGGCGTCCCCGATCCGAGGCTCGAGGTGCTCGCCGGCATCTTCGGCTCGCAGAAGATCCTGCCCGCGAGCGTCGTCTTCGTCGACATCGCCGGCATCGTCAAGGGCGCCAGCGAGGGCGCCGGCCTGGGCAACAAGTTCCTGGCCAACATCCGGGAGTCCGACGCCATCTGCCAGGTGCTGCGGGCCTTCACCGACGACGACGTCGTGCACGTCGAGGGCCGCGTGTCGCCCGAGCAGGACATGGAGACGATCAACACCGAGCTGATCCTCGCCGACCTGCAGACCCTCGACAAGGCGCTGCCCCGCCTCCAGAAGGAGGCGCGGATCGACAAGGCGCGCGGAGCGGTGCTCGAGGCTGCGGAGAAGGCTCGCGAACTGCTCGACCAGGGCACCACGGTCTTCGCGTCCGGTGTTGACGCGACTCCGCTCAAGGAGCTGTTCCTGCTGACCGCCAAGCCCTTCCTCTACGTGATCAACGTCGACGAGGCGGAGCTCGCCGACGAGGAGTTCAAGTCGCGCATGCGCGCGATGGTCGCGCCCGCCGAGGCCGTGTTCCTCGACGCCAAGCTCGAGGCGGAGCTCGTCGAGCTCCCGGACGACGAGGCGCTGGAGCTCCTGCAGTCGGTCGGGCAGGACGAGTCCGGCATGCACGCGCTGGCCCGGGTCGGTTTCGGCACCCTCGGCCTGCAGACGTACCTCACCGCCGGTCCCAAGGAGGCCCGCGCCTGGACGATCCCCAAGGGCGCGACCGCCCCGGAGGCGGCCGGCGTCATCCACACCGACTTCCAGAAGGGCTTCATCAAGGCCGAGGTGGTGTCCTTCGACGACCTCGTCGCCGCGGGATCGATGGCCGAGGCCAAGGCCAAGGGCAAGGTCCGCATCGAGGGCAAGGACTACGTCATGGCGGACGGCGACGTGGTGGAGTTCCGCTTCAACGTCTGAAGGGCGACGCGCTCGAGTGATCGGGAAGGAAGAACGGTGAGCAGTGCGAACGAAGTCCCTGAGACCCGCGGTGTCACGTCTGAACTCCTCGCCACGGTTGATCTAGGCCCCGAGATCGACGGCATGGACGGGCGCCAGCTTCGGATGCGCATCGTGACGATCGAGCCTGGCGGTGTATTCGGCCCACTGCACGACCACGACGGCCGACCGGGCACCGTGTACGTGCTCCAAGGAACGATCACCGACCATCGCGACGGAATTGCCACCGACTACGGGCCTGGCTTGGGCTGGCCGGAGGATCGCACCACCGTCCACTGGCTCGAGAACCGGGGAACGGTCACGGCTGTGGAGATCTCCGTCGACATCGTCACGCACGAGTAGGCACGCGTGCGGCGGTGTCAGCCACCCGGCTGAAGTGTCGACCTGACGCCGGCACGGTGATATGCCACCATGGCGCGCATCGGCTGACCGCGCACGGATCGCCCCACGGACAGCCACCGCCGCGAAACGAGGTGATGCCGGATGAAGACCAGCCGACTGATCGACCTCGTGCATGGCGGCAAGCGGGCGCGAGTGGCCTGGCGGAGCCTGCGCGAGCAGGTGGACGCCGACCTCGAGCGACGCCTCCGGCGCCGAGGACGCTGGCCGGCGGTTCGTGAGCTGCTGGACTACGCCATCGATCGCGCGCCGTCCGACGAGGTCGATGCCTACCTCCTGACGGCCGCGCATCTGCTGCGGAAGCTCGCCAAGGACACAGACCACGCCACGGCCCGCGCGGGCTGCCGGGGGATGTCGGCGGCCATCTTGATCCGGCTCGGCAATGCGGAGGCGGCGCGCAAGCCCGTCCGCAGTCGCTCGACGGGCTCCGGGACGCCATCGCCGACGACATGCGACCGCAGGCCGTCGCGATTCGGTATCTCGCCCAGGCCGACGCGCAGTACGGGCGACGGTACCTCGGCAATGAGGTCATGGCGTTGAGCCGCTACCTGGGGGAGGAGCTCGTCGTGATCGACGGAAGCGCATCGGCGTCCACGAGGCGCGCGACCGGGAAGGTGACGGCGCCGAAGCGCCGCAGCCCGGGAGGGCGGGCGACGGTGCCCACATGGGACGAGATCCTGCTGGGAGTGACGCGAGTCGACGGCCGCGTCGTGGGCTCCAAGGGGTAGCGCGACAGAACGCCTCCTCGTCCGGCCGGGACTCCCGACGCTGGCCCGCCTACCCTGAGACCGGGAGGTGGTGGCCATGACCACGACGAGTCCGCCCACCTATACCTACACCGATGTCAACGAGACCGGCTGCTGCGCGGTCCCCGACGTGGAGGCGTGGGACCGCAGGATCGTCCACTTCGGCGACAAGCGCTTCATCCGGATGTGCACGCGGAGCATGCTCTACGTGCCCCTGAACATGCCGGCTGTCATGGAGGCGCTGCAGTCCGCCGCCGAGGGGGCGGGCGCCGCGATGCCACCGCGCGAGGCGATGTGCATGAGCCGCGACCTGTCGCCATGGAAGGCGGAGCACCTGTACGCGGTCGCCGCGCCGGTGGAAGGCGTGGAGAACGAGATCATCACCGCGGACTTCGCGACGATGGTCTTCGACGGCCCCTTCCGCGATGCGAAGGAGTGGATCGCGGCGGTGCGCGGCTTCGCGGAGGAGTCGGGACGGGCACCTCGGGACGTGTACCTCTTCTACACGACCTGCCCGCGCTGCGCTCAGCACTACGGTCACAACTTCGTTGTTGCCCTTGCTCGGCTGGAGGACCCTGCAGGATGAGGGCATGGCTCCCACGACGCGCATGCTGATCCTGATCTCCGGTCCCTACATGACCGGGACGGAGGGCGACGAGGGCAGGATCCGGGCGAACCTGGCCCGGATGGAGGCGATGGCGCTGCCGGTCTACGAACGCGGCCATCTTGCTGTCGTGGCCGAGTGGCTGTCGTGGCCGGTGATCCAGCAGGCCGGGGGCGTCGACCACGCATCCCCGGAGTTCGAGCAGTTCCAGTACCCGGTGGCGCACCGACTCCTGTCCCTGTGCGACGCCGTCCTGCGCATTCCCGGCGCGTCGCGGGGCGCGGATCTGGAGTGCGAACTGGCCCGCGAGATGGGGAAGCCCGTGTACTCCTCAGTGGAGGACATCCCTGCCGTGACCGGCTAGTTCCCGGTCTCGGACGGGTGCCGACCTACCGAGGCGAGCGCTTCCAGTAGACCGACACCGGGTGGATGCGCCCGGCGGCAGTCAGGGCGAAGTCGGGGATCTCGCCGGTCTTGGTCCAGCCATGTCGAGCGTAGAAGCCCTCTGCCGGCGACCCGGCCTCGGTGTCCAGTACCAGCAGGGTCTTCCCCGAAGACCAGGCGTGTCGTTCGCCAGCGTCCAGGAGCAACTGGCCCAGCCCGGTGCCCTGACGATCGGGCGAGACCATGAGCTTCGCAATCTCCCCACGGTGCGGCTGGTTGGCGGGGAAGGCGAGGAGGACGGTGATCGTGCCCACGATGGTCGTTCCGTCGACGGCGACGAGGACAGTTCGCTGCCCCTTCGCGTGCTGAGCCAGCGACCCCGTCCAGAAGTCTCGGGCGTCAGCGTCGGTCAGGGTGTTGAGGAATCCGAGCGCTGCACCACCGCGTACGCATGCGGTCAGGAGCGATGTCAGGTCCTCGAGGTCCTCGGAGGACGCTGGCCGGATCAGTGGCATCGAGGCAGGCTAGTGCCAGCGTCGGCGGCGAGCGCGGCCTAGAGTCCCCGTCCATGGACCCATCTCGAGTCCCTTCAGGCGCTCCTTGGCTGATCCGTTGCCGTCCGTCCTGCTGACGACCGACCGGCTTGTCCTGCGCCGGTTCACGCTCGACGACGTCGACCTGCTCCTCGATCTCGACTCGGACCCCGCGGTGATGCACTTCATCACCGCAGGAGCGCCCACTCCACGCATCGAGATCAGGGAGATGCTTCAGGCATGGCTCGCCTACTACGAGCAGCCGGCTCCGACCGGCTTCTGGGCGGCCGAGGAGAGGGGATCGGGCGGCTTCGTCGGCTGGTTCCATCTGCGGCCCGGACCGGACCACTCACCGCAGGAGCCCGAGCTCGGCTATCGCCTGCGACGTGCGTACTGGGGTCGAGGGCTGGCCACCGAGGGCTCGACCGCGCTCGTCGACATGGCGTTCAGGTCCGGGGGTGCGACGCGGGTCGTGGCCGAGACGATGGCGGTCCACACCGCGTCACGTCGGGTCATGGAGAAGGTCGGCATGTCCCTCGTGCGCGAGTTCCAGGCCGACTGGCCGGTCCGCATCCCTGGTGACGAGCACGGCGACGTGGAGTACGCCCTTGACCGGGCCGCGTGGAGTGCCAGAATCGCGGGCATGGCACAGAAGGTCACCGGCCCGCGGTCCTACTTCCCGTCGATTGAGAAGACCTATGGCCGCCCCGCCGACGACTGGCTCGTCCTGCTCGATGAGGTGCGCGATCGCAAGCACATGGAGCAGGTGGCTTGGCTCAAGGCCGAGCACGGAATCGGCCACGGTCACGCCAATGCCCTCGTCGCGGTCTACCGGTCGGAGAACGGCCTGTGAGCGCCGCCGAGGTGGACGCCTACCTCGCTGCCCTCGACGAGCCCCGGCGCTCGACGCTGGAGCAGGTGCGCAGCACCATCCTCGACGTGGTCCCGGACGCCGAGCAGGGGATGTCCTACGGTTCCCCGGCCTTCACCGTGGACGGCAAGCGCATCGCAGGATTCGCTGCTTTCGCCACGCACCTGAGCTACCTCCCGCACAGCGGTTCGGTCACCTCGCAGCTGGCAGGCGAGCTGGCCGGCTACCCGGTGTCCAAGGGGGCGTTCCGGTTCCCGGTGGACGCGCCACTGCCGGAGCCGCTGGTCCGCCGGCTCATCGAGGTACGCCTCGACGAGGTGCGCGGCACCTGAACCGCGCGGTGCGTGCGAGCCAGTCGGTAGCCTCGGGTCATGAGCGCGAACGTGCCGGCTGAGCCGTCCCCCGATCCGGTGGCCGATGCGCTGCGAATGCGCGCATCCGATGCCGACCGCGAGCGGGTGGCCAGCATCCTGCGCGACGCCTACGTCGAGGGCCGACTGTCCCCGGTCGAGCACGAGGAGCGGCTGGCGGAGGCCTACCGCGCCACCACCTACGGCGACCTGGTCCCGGTGCTGCGTGACCTTCCGGTCCCGCCCGGCACGCTGGCGGTGCCGGTGAGCCGCGGCGTCGAGCTCAGCGTGCCCCCCGTTCCGGCTGCGGCCGGCCTCCAGATCAGAGCGGGCCAGGTCGTGGCGGGCGACTCGAACATGGTCGCCGTGTTCGGCGCCTTCGAGCGCACAGGCGTCTGGACGGTTCCGGCGGAGATGACGACCACGTGCATCTTCGGGGGTGGCGAGCTCGACCTGACCGAGGCCGTGCTCACGAGCATGGAGACCGTGATCACCGCGACGTGCATCTTCGGCGGGGTCGAGATCACGGTGCCCCACGGGATGGAAGTGCGCTGCGAGGCCATCGGCGTGTTCGGCGGCAGCGAGGTCCCGAAGGATGCGACGCCGGAGGGTGCCCCGGTGCTGGTCATCAAGGGAGCAGCCATCTTCGGCGGGATCTCGGTGAAGCGCCCCAAGTCGCCGAGGCGCTCGGGCATCACGAAGAGCTGACCAGGCCCGCGATTCGCCGCGCCTCGATCCCGGCCTCCCGCAGCATCCCCGACGGCGCGACGAACATGCCGCAGAAGTACAGGCCGGGCAGGGCCGTGGCGTCGCCTGAGACGAGCGGGCGTCCGTCTGCATCGCAGACCTGCTCCCACTCCACCAGGAAGTCGGAGACCGCCGGTCGGTAGCCCGTGGCGAGCACGACGGCATCGGCGTCAAGCACCGTGCCGTCGCTGAAGACGACGCCGTCCGCCGTGAAGCGCGCGATGTCCCCGTGGACCCCGATCCGTCCGTCCTTGATCAGGTCCATCGTGCCGATGTCCAGCAGCGGGATGTGTCGGTCGCGGGCGATCTGGGTGTTGGGGCCGTAGGGCAGCTTGCGCAGGCCGACCTTCGTGATGTCCCCGACGGTGAGGCGCACCAGCGGCGCACCCAGGGCGTCCGCGACGGACGGGGGCAGGTGCCGCATCAGGATGCCGAGCTGCAGGACGGGCACGACGCCGAGGAGGTCGCGCGGCACGACGTTGACCGCGGACCGCACCGACAGGTGCGCCCGAGCCCCGTGCTCGACGAGGTCCATCGCCTGCTCGCAGGCGGAGTTGCCGAAGCCGACGACGAGGACGGTGCGGTCACGCCACGGCTCCCCGTTCACGTACTCGCTCGAGTGCAGGACGTCGCCCCGGTAGTCCGCCATCCCGGGCCATTCGGGACGCACCGGGACTCGGGCGGCGCCCGTGGCGACGACGACGGTGCGGGCCGTCCACTCGCGGTCAGCCGTGGTGGCCACCCAGTAGTCGTCGCGCCGTTCGAGCCGGGCGACCCGCTGCCCGAAGTGCGGCGCGAGGCCGTTGACCTGCGCGTACCTCTCCAGGTACGCCACCACCTGGTCGCGGGAGGGATACCGCGGCCATGCGGACGGCATCGGCAGTCCGGGGAGTGCCGAGCTCGACTTGGGCGTGTGGAGGTGGAGGCGGTCGTAGTGGTGGCGCCAGGCGCTGCCCACCACGTCGGTGGCCTCGAGCAGCTCGACCGGCTCCCCTGCTCCGCGCAGGCAGGCCGCCGTCGCGAGCCCTGCCGCCGAGGCGCCGATGACGAGCGTGCCGGTGAGGGGTGCGGTGGAGTCAGACGCCATCCGGGCAGGCTAGTGGGATCGCGTGCTGGGCCACCGGTGGATCACAGGGCCGGTGGGCGCAGGCCCTCCTCGCGCAGCTCGAGCGAGGCCAGCGCGTGGATCACCGTCTGGTCGCCGCGCCGCCAGGCGCCAGCGGGGTCGTCGGTGATGCGGGCCAGGGCCTGCAGGGGCTGGCGGGCCATCGCCCGCAGCGCGAACAGGTCGAGGTCCTCGTTGGCGTCGACGAAGCGCTGCGCCGCGCTGGCCCGGCGGACGAATGCCACGCGGATCGGGATCCAGAAGGCGGCGAACGAGGCGAACGCCAGGACGGCCAGTGACACGGACAGGAACATCGCCAGCGTGGCCACGGCGTCTGCCTCCGCCTGTCCGGCGTCGGCGATGGAGCGTGCCGCCTGGCTCATCCCCTCGAACGGCGCCCCGAGGCTCTCGCCGACGAGCGGAACCCCGCCGACGGCCTCGCCCGCCGAGGCGATGCTCTCCGCGAGGTCGTTGGCGCCGTCGGAGATCGCCATCCCGGGTGTCGCGAGGTTCATGATCAGGCCGTGCAGCTTGACGGCGATCCAGATCCACAGGACTGTCCAGGCGACGAGCCAGATGTCGCCGGCAAGCTGACGAGTGCGTCGGGCGGGGATGTCGGCATAGAGCTTCACGGCACCACTGTGGCAGCCGCGGTCGTGGCGTACGAGCTAGGCGCGCCTGAAGGTCGCCATGGTCGTGCCGCCCGATCCGAGCGGGACCGGCCACGTCAGGGTCGTACGGGTGCAGCGATACGGGGTGGCACCGCCGGGGAGCGTCTCGGTGCGCCCGGGAGGTCCGGGCACGGTGAACGTCTCGCCGTCCTTCGTGCCCGACATCTCGCCGTACGACACCTCACTGGTGACGGGGCCCGTGACGATCTTGCCGTTCCGGGTGCGGTAGCTGGATTCGTTGATCCACGAGGCCTCGGCCTTCATGGACTGGTTGGCGCCGACGTTGCCCTCGATGATGAACAGCGTGCTGCCGTAGCGCATCCGCCCACCGCCGAAGGTGGTGGTGATGGTCCCGTTGGTGACGGCCCAGCCCGGCAGCGGCGGCACGAGCTCGGAGAGCAGCGCGCGGGATGCTGCGGGGCCCATGTTCCACTGCCCGGTCAGGCACGGATCGCGACGTGGAGCGGTCGGTTCGGCCGCCGAAGCGGCGGCCGCGGGAAGCGTCGCCGCGAATGCGGATGCGGCCAGCAGGATGGCGACTGCTCGTCGGCGGCTCATGGATCTCCCGTTCGCTGGGCGGTTTGTCCGAGTATCGTGCGCGATTCGGAGAAAGGGAAGGCACGCCCGTAGGGTCATGGGGTGAATCTTCGAGAAGACCTCCGCAATATCGCCATCATCGCCCACGTCGACCACGGGAAGACGACCCTCGTCGACGCCATGCTGTGGCAGTCCGGAGCCTTCCGCGCGAACCAGGACGTGGCCGACCGGGTCATGGACTCCATGGACCTCGAGCGCGAGAAGGGCATCACGATCCTCGCGAAGAACACCTCGGTCCGGTACATGGGCCCCTCGGCGCCTGAGGGCGGCGTCACCTTCAACATCATCGACACGCCAGGTCACGCGGACTTCGGCGGCGAGGTGGAGCGCGGGCTGGAGATGGTCGACGGCGTCGTCCTCCTCGTCGACGCGTCCGAGGGACCGCTGCCGCAGACGCGCTTCGTCCTCCGCAAGGCCCTGCAGAAGCACCTCCCCGTCGTGCTCGTCATCAACAAGGTCGATCGCCCTGACTCGCGCATCGGTGAGGTCGTCGACGAGGCCTACGAGCTGTTCCTCGACCTCGACGCCACGGAGGAGCAGATCGAGTTCCCGATCGTCTACACCAGCGCCAAGGCCGGCCGTGCGTCCCTCACCCGCCCCGCCGACGGCGGGATGCCGGAGGAGGAGGACCTCGAGCCGCTGTTCCGCACCCTGCTCACCACCGTCCCTGCTCCGCGCTTCGATCCGGAGATGCCTCTGCAGGCGCACGTCACCAACCTCGACGCGTCCCCGTACCTCGGCCGCCTGGCGCTGTGCCGCGTGCACCACGGCACCATCCGCAAGGGCCAGCAGGTGGCGTGGATGAAGGCCGACGGCTCCGTCGAGCGCGCCAAGGTGGTCGAGCTCCTCATGACCGAGGCGCTCGAGCGCGTCCCGGTCCAGGAGGCCGGTCCCGGCGACATCATCGCCGTGGCGGGCATCCCCGAGATCACCATCGGCGAGACGCTGGCCGACCTCGAGAACCCGGTCGCCCTTCCGGTGATCACGGTCGACGAGCCCTCCATCTCGATGACGATCGGCATCAACACCTCGCCGCTGGCCGGCCGCAGCGGCACCAAGCTCACGGCGAACCAGGTTAAGCAGCGCCTCGAGCAGGAGCTCGTCGGCAACGTCTCGATCCGCATGCTCCAGACCGAGCGCCCGGACACCTGGGAGATCCAGGGCCGCGGCGAGCTTCAGCTCGCGATCCTCGTCGAGCTCATGCGGCGCGAGGCCTTCGAGCTGACCGTCGGCAAGCCGCAGGTCGTCACCCGCATCATCGACGGCAAGGTCAACGAGCCGATGGAGCGCCTCTCGGTCGACATCCCCGAGGACTACCTCGGCGTCGTCACCCAGCTCATGGCGCTGCGCAAGGGACGCATGGAGCAGATGGTCAACCACGGCACCGGCTGGGTGCGGATGGAGTACATCGTCCCGGCCCGCGGACTGATCGGCTTCCGCACCGAGTTCCTCACCGAGACGCGCGGCACGGGCCTGCTGCACCATGTCTTCGATCGGTACGAGCCGTGGCACGGCGAGCTGCGCACGCGTCCCACCGGGTCGCTGGTGGCAGACCGCACAGGGGCCACCACCGGCTTCGCGCTGGCCAACCTCCAGGAGCGCGGCACCATGTTCGTCGGCCCGGGCACTGATGTGTACGAGGGCATGATCGTCGGCGAGAACTCGCGCTCAGACGACATGGACGTCAATCCCACCAAGGAGAAGAAGCTCACGAACATGCGCCAGTCGTCCGGCGACGTGCTCGTGCCGCTCATCCCGCACAAGGCGCTCTCGCTCGAGCAGGCGCTGGAGTTCTGCCGCGAGGACGAGTGTGTCGAGGTGACCCCTGGCTTCGTCCGGATTCGCAAGGTGCTGCTGCAGGCAACCGATCGGCAGAAGGCCGGGCGCAAGAAGGGCTGACGACGCCCGACCATGCACACTGTCCGGCGAATGTCCCGATCAGGCGGACAACGTTGTCCATATGAGGCGGCGATCCGGCGGTCATCCCGTTTGCGTGCGTTGTGCCCATGTGAAGGTCACGATTTGGTGACGTATGGCCGATGTGGGCGGATCCCGTTGTTACTCGCGCGTCAACGTGTCGTAACCTCATGCGGCTAGCCTCCCGGTGAGGCGAAGCATCCGATACTCCGACAGACTCGGCCATGGCCGACCGAAGTTGGCCGACACGTGGCTGAGAGGTGAATGACGCGGTGAGCACCGACACGGCCCCTGCAGCCCCCGAGGCTGCCGCTTACGTCGGTCTGTCGCTGCGCCAGCTGGCCTGGCGACGGCTGCGCCGTGACAAGGCCGCCATGTTCGCGATGTGGCTGCTCGTCTTCATCTTCCTCACCGCGCTGCTGGCCCCGCTGATCACATCGCTGCTCGGCATCAACCCCTACGACTTCGACCTGACCGCGCTCGATCCCGCGCAGGGCAGCCTGCCCGCGGGCACGTTCGGCGGCGCGTCGCTGGAGCACCCGCTCGGCGTCGAGCCGCTCACCGGCCGCGACATCCTCGCGCGTCTGCTCTACGGGGCGCGGGTGTCGCTGTTCATCTCGGGCACCGCCGTGCTCATCATCGCGATCGTCGGCACGACCATCGGCATCGTCGCCGGCTACAAGACCGGCTGGATCGACACGATCATCGGACGCTCGACCGACCTGCTGCTCGCCTTCCCGTTCCTGCTCATGCTGATCGCGCTGAGCCCGGTGCTCACGCAGCGCCTCGAGGCGATCGGCCTGAGCTCCGAGAACGCCCGCATCGCCTACCTCATCATCGTGTTCGCGTTCTTCGGATGGCCGTACCTCGCCCGCCTCATCCGCGGACAGGTGCTCAGCCTGCGCGAGCGCGAGTTCGTCGAGGCCGCCGTCGCCAACGGGGCGCCCACCCGGCGGATCCTGTTCAAGGAGATCCTGCCGAACCTGTGGGCGCCGATCATCGTCTACGTCACCATCTCCCTGCCTACGCTGATCGCGGCCGAGGCCGCCCTCGCCTACCTGGGCGTCGGCGTCATCGAGCCCACGCCGTCGTGGGGCAAGATGCTCGCGGACTCGGTCCGCTACTTCGCCGTGGTGCCCACGTACCTGTTCATCCCGGGCACCGCACTGTTCATCGTCGTCTACGCGTTCAACGTCTTCGGTGACGCCGTTCGCGATGCCCTCGACCCCCGCACCGGACGGAACCTCCGGTGATGGCGGCGCGTCGAGGAAACCAAGCTTCCGCCCAGAACGGGCGGATTCCCGGTCACGTTGACCGGGACTGGGTCGTGCGATCCACGACCCGCGACAAGGAGGACACACATGGGTAAGGCCATAAACAACGGCCTGCGCCTGGCTGCAGTGGCGACGGTTGGCGCGCTCGCGCTCGCGGCCTGCGGCGGCGGAGGCAGCAGCAGTGAAGGAAGCGCGGCCGCGAGCGGCGGCACCACGGAAGGCACGTCGGGCGGCACCATCACGGCGCTGACGCTCGCCGAGCAGTGGCAGCACGTCGATCCGCAGCGGATGTACACCGGTACGGACATCGCGTTCTTCACCGGCTACACCACCCGCACCCTGACGCAGTACAAGTACGCCGAGGGTGCAGAGGGCACGACCATCGTGCCGGACATGGCGACCGACCTCGGCACGCCGAACGAGGACGCCACGTCGTGGCAGTTCACGATCCGCGACGGGGTCTCGTTCCAGGACGGCACGCCGGTGACCTGTGCAGACGTCAAGTACGGCGTCTCGCGCACGTTCGCGACCGACATCATCACTGATGGCCCCACCTACGCGATCTCGTACCTCGACATCCCCAAGGCTGAGGACGGCACCTCGGTCTACAAGGGGCCGTTCGCCACGGATCCGGGCGACACTGCGGCGTTCGACGCCGCCGTGCAGTGCTCGGAGGATGGCAAGACGATCACCTTCAACCTGGGCCGTTCCGTCGCCGACTTCAACTACACGGTGACCCTCCCGGCGTTCGCGCCGGTGCCCCAGGCCAGCGACACGGGCGAGAAGTACGACGACGCTGTCGTCGCGACCGGCCCCTACAAGATCTCCGAGTACACCAAGGGCCAGAAGATGACCCTCGTGCGCAACGAGAACTGGGACAAGGCCTCGGACGACTACCACCCGGCCTACCCGGACTCGATCGTGGTGGAGTTCGCGCAGGACGCGGCGGCCATCGACCAGCGCCTCATCGCCGACTCGCCTGAGGACCAGGCCACCATCAACATCGGCAACATGCTCCCCGAGAACCTGGCCACCGTCTTCACCGCCGGTGACCCGCGCTTCGAGGGTCGCACGTTCAACGGCTACGACCCCTACGTGCGCTACACCGCGATCAACACGCAGCTGCTCTCGAACCCGAAGCTGCGCCAGGCGATCGTGGCGGCCACCAACAACGCCGAGATCATCGCCGCTCGCGGTGGCGACTTCGCGGGTGAGCGTGCCGACGGCACCATCAAGCCGGCCCTCGCGGCCGACTACGCCCCGACCGGCCTGTGGGACACCATGTACGGCGAGGCCATCCCGGTCGAGGGCAACGTCGAGCTGGCGAAGAAGCTCATCGCCGAGGCTGGCGAGCCGATGCCGGAGCTGACCTACCAGTTCCCGCAGAACCCGGTCGACGAGAAGGTTGCGGCGTCGCTGCAGTCTGCACTCGCTCGCGCGGGCATCACGGTCAAGCTCGAGCCGATCGAGCCGGGCCAGTACTACGGCATCGTCTTCGACCCGGAGAAGGCCAAGGAGCTCATGCGCTCCGGCTGGGCCCCGGACTGGCAGAACGCATCCACCATCATCCCCGAGCTCTTCGGGCAGACCGGTGGCTTCAACCTCAGCCAGGTCAAGGACGACGCCTACGAGGCCAAGATCCAGGCGGCGCAGAAGATCCTCGACCGCGCCGAGCAGGGCAAGGCCTGGCAGGAGCTCAACAACGAGGCCGGCATGAACGCGTACGTGATCCCGCACGTGTTCGGCAAGGCCCAGTCGATCTGGGGTTCCAAGATCGGCAACGGCTACCTCTGGGCGCCGTACGGCTCGCTGGCATTCGGCGACCTGTACGTCAAGAGCTAGTCGCGTGACCGTGGTGGCTCCGGGGATCCTCGATCCCCGGAGCCACCCGCACGGTCGGGGCCGACCTCCAGCCGGCCGCCCCTCCACCTGACACAGACAAGGACCACCACGACGTGACCGCGTACGTCATCAGACGCGTGCTGACCGGGCTGCTCATCCTGGTCCTGTTGAGCATGCTCACGTTCTTGCTGTTCAGCGTCCTGCCCTCCGATCCCGCGGCACTCACCTGCGGCAAGAACTGCACCCCGCAGGTGATCGAGGCGAACCGCGTCCGCCTCGGCCTCGACCTCCCGCTGTGGCAGCAGTACTGGGAGTTCGTCAGGGGCCTGTTCGCCGGCCGCACCTTCGGCTCCGGCACCGCCACCTTCGAGTGCAACGCCCCCTGCCTGGGCTACTCCTTCCGCCGCGGCGAGGAGGTCACGCCGCTGATCCTCAACGCCCTGCCGCCCACGATCTTCCTGGCCCTCGGCGCCTTCATCCTCTGGATGATCACCGGCGTGCTGCTCGGCATCTACGCGGCTCTGCGCCGCGGACGCTGGCAGGAGCGCGTCACCCTGGGCGGCGCCCTCGTCGGCTACTCCTTCCCCTCCTTCTTCATCGGCCTGCTGCTCCTGTTCTTCGTGGTCATCCGCTGGCGACTGCTGCCGTACCCGAGCTACGTGCCGCCGACGGAGAACCCGGTCCAGTTCCTGCAGACGATGATCCTGCCGTGGATCACGCTGGCCCTGCTCTTCGCTGCGTTCTACATCCGGCTCACGCGCAACCAGATGCTGGAGACCCTGAGCGAGGACTACATCCGAACGGCCCGGGCCAAGGGCCTGCCGGAGAAGGTGGTCGTCGGCAAGCACGGCCTGCGCGCGGGACTCACGCCGATCGTCACGGCGGCCGGCCTCGACCTCGCCGGCCTGCTCGGCGGCGCGATCATCATCGAGAGCGTCTTCAGCATCCCGGGGTTGGGCCGGCTCGCCGTCAACGCGGTCACGGACTCCGACCTGCCGGTCATCGTCGCGACCGTCCTCGTCGCCGGTTCGATCATCGTCGTGGCGAACGTGATCGTCGACCTCCTGTACGCCGTGATCGACCCGCGAGTGAGGCTCACATGACCGAGGCGTTCGTGCGGGTCGAGGACCTCAAGGTCTCGTTCCCCACCGAGGACGGGCTGGTGCGAGCCGTCGACGGCGTGTCGTTCAGCGTCGACCGCGGCCAGACGCTGGCCATCGTCGGCGAGTCCGGCTCCGGCAAGAGCGTGACGTCGCAGGCGCTCATGGGCCTCGTGAACAAGCGCAACGCCCGCGTCGAGGGCCGCGCCTGGGTCGGGGACAACGAACTCATCGAGGCCAGCGACGACGACCTGCGCAAGCTCCGCGGCTCCGTGATGAGCATGATCTTCCAGGACCCGTTCGCCTCGCTGCATCCGTTCTACCGGATCGGGGCGCAGCTGGGCGAGGCGGCGCGAGTGCACCGCAAGCTCTCGAAGGCGGAGGCGCGCACCGAGGTCATCGACATGCTCGCCCGCGTCGGCATCCCCAACCCGGAGCGTCGCGTCGACGACTACCCGCATCAGCTCTCCGGCGGCATGCGCCAGCGCGTGATGATCGCCATGGCGCTGATCAACGGACCGGCACTGCTGATCGCCGACGAGCCGACCACCGCCCTCGACGTGACCGTCCAGGCGCAGATCATGGAGCTCCTCGCCGAGCTGCAGGCGCAGTACAACACCGCGATCATCCTCATCACGCACGACCTCGGCGTCGTGGCCGACGTCGCCGACGAGGTCGCCGTGATGTACGCAGGTCGCCTCGTCGAGCGGGGCTCGCTCAACGACATCTTCTACTCGCCGGAGATGCCGTACACGGTCGGGCTGCTGTCGTCCGTGCCCCGCCTGGACGCCGTCAGCGACCGCCTCACGCCGATCCTCGGCCAGCCGCCGTCGCTCATCAACCTGCCGCAGGGCTGCGTCTTCCATCCCCGCTGCGCGGCGGCCCGCCAGTTCCACTGCGAGCCGTGCGCGACGGAGCGGCCCGAGCTCGACACCCTGAGCGGCTCGCACGCGGTGCGCTGCTGGCTGCCGACCGAGCAGCGGCAGCAGTTCGCCGCAGAGAGCCTGGCGGCCGCGGCCGGCCGCGCGGGAGGTGCGTCATGACAGTCGACAACGCCGGCGACTACATCCTCAGCACCGACAACCTGGTGAAGCACTTCCCGATCACCAAGGGCGTCATCCGTCGCAAGGCCGTCGGAACCGTCAATGCGGTCAACGGGATCTCCATCGGGGTGCGTCCCGGCGAGACGCTCGGGCTGGTCGGCGAGTCCGGCTGCGGCAAGTCCACCGCCGGCCGAACCCTGCTCAAGCTCATCGAGGCCACGTCGGGCACCGTCACGTATGACGGCCGCGACATCACGCACCTGAGCAAGCGCGAGATGGTGCCGCTGCGGCGCGAGCTGCAGATGATCTTCCAGGACCCGTTCTCGTCGCTGAACCCGCGGCACACGGTGGGCTCGATCATCGCCGCCCCCTACGAGGTTCAGCACATCAAGCCCGAGGGCGGCGTCAAGAAGGCCGTCCAGGACACGATGGAGCGGGTCGGGCTCAACCCGGAGCACTACAACCGCTACCCCAACGAGTTCTCCGGCGGCCAGCGGCAGCGCATCGGCATCGCCCGCGCCGTGACCCTGCGCCCCAAGGTCGTCGTGTGCGACGAGCCGGTCTCGGCGCTCGACGTGTCCATCCAGGCGCAGGTCATCAACCTGCTCCAGGACCTGCAGGACGAGTTCGGCATCGCCTACGTCTTCGTCGCGCACGACCTGTCCGTGGTGCGCCAGATGTCGCACCGCGTGGCCGTCATGTACCTGGGCAGCATCGTCGAGATCACCGACCGCCAGTCGCTGTACTCGCAGCCCCTGCATCCGTACACCCACGCGCTCATGTCGGCGGTGCCGGTTCCGGATCCGCAGATCGAGGCGACCCGCGAGCGGATCGTGCTGCAGGGCGACCTCCCCAGCCCGATCAACCTGCCCTCCGGCTGCGTGTTCAACACCCGGTGCTTCCGGGCGCAGGACAGGTGTCGCGTCGACACGCCCCCGCTGGTGGAGTTCAGCCCAGGCCACCAGGTGGCCTGCTGGTACCCCATCACGGAGAGCCTTGGCTCCGACCTGATCCTCGGACCCGACTCGGGTCTCGTCGAGCAGGAGACGCCGGCCGTGCGCCCGCCCAGCGAGGTCATCGCCGACGTCGAGTCTGCGGGGTCGGCACGCCCGGAGGGCATCGACTACGTGGCCGACGGCGGCAAGATCGGTCCCGAGGACTACTAGCTCAACCGGCGGTCCTCAGGCGCGCAGGTGTGTGGCGAGGAAGTCCACTTCGAGGCGCAGCAGGTTCTCGGCCACGACCTCCTGCGGAGTCATGTGGGTCACGCCGCTGAGCGGAAGCAGCGAGTGCGGCCGGCCGGCCGCGAGCAGTGCGCTCGAGAACTGGAGCGAGTTCGCCGCCAGCACGTTGTCGTCGGCGAGGCCGTGGATGATCAGCAGGGGCCGCTCCAGCTGGGCGGCGCGGCGCAGCAGTGATGCGGAGGCATAGGCCTCGGGGTTCTCCTGGGGGCGGCCCAGGTAGCGCTCGCTGTACGCCGTGTCGTACAGCGCCCAGTCGGTGACCGGCGCGCCCGCGACTGCAGCGTGGAAGACGTCGGGGCGGTCGAGCACGGCCAGGGCCGCGAGGTAGCCGCCGAACGACCAGCCGGTGATGCCTACGCGGTCGAGATCCAGGTCCGGGTAGAGCGATCCGAGGGCTGACAGCGCCGTCCACCTGGTCGTCGAGGATGCGCGTCGCGAGGTCCTGAGCGATCTCGTACTCCCATGCCGGGCCACGGCCGGGCGTGCCGGCGCCGTCGACGACGACGACCGCGAAGCCCTGGTCGGCCAGCCACTGGTCCGAGGCGAAGGCCCCGGCGGCATGGACGACCTCGGCGTGGTGCGGCCCTCCGTACGGGGCCATCGACCACCGGCAGTCGACGGGACCCCGGGACGTGGTCGGTGGGCCACAGCACGGCGCAGGCGAGGTCGCGCTCGGTGACCCGGTGGAAGGCGACCCGGGGCAGCACGACGGGGACCTCGGCGAGCGTGGCGACGGGACCGGCGGCGTGGAGCAGTTCGGCCCGGAAGCGGGTGCCCGGCACGTCGGGGTTGGTGGAGGCGATCACAGTCCCGCCGCTCCCGGCCGACGCGGAATGGATGCCGTCGCCGCGAGACTGCGCCACCGGGCTGCCGTCGAGCGCGACGGAGTAGACATGCTGGTCGAGCGGCCCAGGCTGGGCGGTGACGAGGATGCGCTCGTCCGACACGTCCAGCACGCCCGTCACCTGGAGTCCGGCCGGGGTGAGCGGCCGGTCGTCGGCGACGAGCTGGAAGCAGTCGTCGGCGAGGTTGGCGACGATCTCCAGCAGCGCCCCGTCCGGAGCCCGGCACGGCACCCCGCCCTGCATCGTGATCCACGGCTCGGTGACGCGCTCGCGCGCGACGGTGACCGATCCCGTCGGGTCGAGATCGAGGATCAGCTGGCGGCGCTGGTCGCGGCTGAGCACGCTGACGACGGCGCCCCCGGACGCGTCGGGCTCCACGGTGGCGAGGTACGGGTACGACTCGCGATCCCAGAGCACCTCGGTGGCGGCACCGTCCAGCGGCACCCGGAACAGGCGCGCCACCGGGTTGTCGGTCCCGGCCGCCGGGTACCGATGCGGCGACCGGCTCGCGCGCCGGGTCGGCCGGGTCGGCGATCCAGCGGACAGCCACCGGGGCCTCGTCGACGAGCTCGGCCAGCACGGCCTGCCCGCCCGCGAGCCACCACAGCCCTCGGTAGCGGTCCAGTTCCTCGGCCGCGACGAAGTCGGCCAGGCCCCAGCTCTGCGTGTCGGTCTCGGCCGCGCACAGCAGGCGTGCCGCGCTGCGACCGTCGGCTGCGACGACGTACAGGCTCCGGTCGCTGACGAACGCCACCCACGCCGCATCGGGGGACAGGCGGGGATCCACCACCGGGCCGGGGTGGGGGAGCTCGACCGGCATGCTGCCCGGCTCGCGCAGGTCGACGACGAACGGGACGCCGTCGAGGCTGAACGCCGCCATCGACATGGCGTCGTCGCTCGAGTAGGCCGTGATGCCCGCGGTCGTCTCGCGCATCCGCTCGCGACGGGCCTTCTCCGCCGCCGGCAGGTCACCGTCGTCGCGCACGAGCGCGCGGGCGTCCACGACCATCCGCTCGACGAGGGCGCCGGACCCGTCGGCCTCCGCGACCCACAGGCTGCCGACCGGGTCTCGGCCGCCTGCACTGCGGATGAACGCCACCCGGCGACCGTCGGGCGCCACCGTGAACGCCCGTGGCGCGCCGAGTCGGAACCGCCGGGTCACCGCCTCCTGGCGGGGGTAGCTGATGGGGACGTCGGCAGAGGTCGCGTCGGCGGGGGGCAGGCTCATCCCGGCATCGTAGGTGGCTCGGCCGCGACGGGTGGTGCGTCGCCGTCGGCTGGGTACCCTGTCGGGATGGATCGCCGCCTGCTGCTCGTGCACGCCCACCCCGACGACGAGTGCATCGGCACGGGAGCCACGATGGCGAAGTACGCCGCCGACGGTGCCCAGGTCACGCTCGTGACGTGCACGCTGGGCGAGGAGGGCGAGGTGCTCCTGCCCGAGCTGTCGCACCTGGCGTCGGACAAGGACGACGCGCTCGGCGCGCACCGGCGAGAGGAGCTCGCCGCAGCCATGGCCGAGCTGGGCGTCACGGACTGGCGGCTGCTGGGCGGCCCGGGGCGGTTCCGTGACTCCGGGATGATCGGCACGCCGCCCAACGACCGGCCCGACTGCTTCTGGCGGACCGACCTGCTGATCGCGGCCGTCGAGCTCGTCACCGTCATCCGCGAGGTCCGGCCGCAGGTCGTCGTCACGTACGACGACTTCGGCGGCTATGGGCATCCCGACCACATCCAGGCGCACCGGGTCACCCACTACGCGATCACGCTGGCCGCCAGCCCGACCTTCCGCTCCGACCTCGGCGAGCCGTGGGTCGTCAGCAAGGTCTACTGGACGGCCTTCCCGCGCAGCATCGTGCGCGCCGGCATCGAGGCCCTCAGGGCGCAGGGGGTGGAAGACGACTTCACGGCGATGGACCCGGACGACCTGCCGTTCGCCTGCGACGACGCCCTCGTCACGACTGCGATCGACGCCCAGGGGTTCCTCGACGCGAAGATGGCGGCACTTCGAGCGCACGGCACGCAGGTGAGCGTGGACGGCGGCTTCTTCGCGCTCGCCGACAACGTCGGCGCCGAGGCGTTCGGGGTCGAGTACTACCGGATCGCCGCCGGTCGGGCGGTCGTGGCGGACGGCCTGGAGCACGAGACCGACCTGTTCGCGGGGATCACGGAGTGACCGCCAGGCCCCGTGCCTGGCGCTGGCTCGGTGTCGTCCTCCTGCTGGTGCTCGGTGCGGTCATCGGCCTCGTCGGCTCGTTCGTGCAGGCCCAGCGAGCCCTCGTCGACGCCCCATGGGGGCTCATGGCGATCCCGTGGGGGCTGGCGCTGGTATGGGTGGCCCTGGTGGCCGCGATCCGCGGTGGCACGTGGGCCGTTCGGACGCGCTGGGGCGGCTGGGCGGTACTCCTCGGCTGGCTCACGGTGACGGTGGTCATGTCCGCGGAGAGCCCCTCGGGTGACGTGGCGCTCTCCGGCGGCGGGCGCCAGATGACGTACCTGCTGGGCGGGGTGATCGTGGCGTCGGCGGCGGCCAGCCTCCCGCTGCCACGGAACCGGTGAGGAGTGCGACTCGTCTGACGGGTCGTCGGCTGCGTACGATCCGCAGTGCGTTCGTCCGAAATGCCGGAACTGGCCGGGGCGTGGAACGGGGAAGGGGGTCGTCGTACCGATGACGCCCGCCCGCACGCGCGTGCTGATCGGGGTCGGGGCCGCGGTCGCCCTCCTCCTCGTGGGCTACGTGGTGCTGGTCCTCGCGTCCGGGAGCACCGCCAAGACCGGCACCACGGTGCAGGGCGTCGAGATCGGCGGCATGTCTCCCGACGAGGCCGCCGCCGCCGTGGAGGCGGCCCTCGGCCCCGTGGCGGAGAAGCGGCTGCGGGTTCGCGCCCTGGACAGGACCTTCCCGCTGCGCCCGGCCTCGGCCGGCCTTGCCCTCGACGCGCAGGCGTCCGTCGCCCCGGCGTTCGGGCACACCTGGAACCCCGTGACACTGGTCGGGAACCTGGTCGGCTCCAGCGAGCTGCCTGCACTCGCGAAGGTCGACGAGCCGTTGCTCATGGCCCAGGTCGACCTCATCGCCGATGCCATCGACGTTCCGGCCACCGATCCGACCCTCGTGATCGAGGAGGATGCCCCCGTCCTCACTCCCGGTGTGCCGGGGCGCGCCCTCAACCGCGAGGCGACGGCGGAGGCGATGACGCAGGCGTTCCTCCTGCCCCGCGCGCCCGTGCGCGCGGTGATCGACACCGTGGAACCGGCCGTGTCGCCCGAGGCCGCCCAGGCCGCGGTCGAGCTCGCCACCACCGCGAAGACGAGCCCGGTCACGGTGACGGCGGACACGGTCACTGCCGTCATCCCCGCCGATGCGATCGGTCGCGCCCTCAGCTTCACCGCGCAGGGCGCGGCACTCGTTCCCGAGCTCGACGGCGCGATCCTGCACAAGGCCATCGCCACGGAGCTCAAGCCGATCGAGGTCAAGGGGCGCGACGCGACGTTCAAGATCCGCAAGGGCAAGGTCAAGGTGGTCAAGTCCAAGGTGGGCAGGGGGGTCTCGGATGACGAGCTCGCCTCTGCGGTCGCCGGCGTCCTCGACAAGCCCCCGGCCGAGCGAGCGGTCACGGTGACGGTCGGCGTGCGCGAGCCCGACCTGTCGACGGAGCAGGCCAAGGCGCTGGGCGTCAAGGAGCGGCTGTCCTCGTTCACGCAGTACTTCCCGTACGCCGCGTACCGGGTGCAGAACATCGGGCAGGCGGCCAAGCGGATCAACGGCACCGTCCTGCTGCCGGGCGAGGTGTTCTCGCTGAACGACACGATCAAGGAGCGCACGGAGAAGAACGGGTACACGGAGGGCTTCGTCGTCGGCGAGGGCGGCGTCTTCGCGGAGGCGCTCGGGGGCGGCGTCTCCACGTCGGCCACCGCAACGTGGACCGCCGCGTTCTACGCGGGCATGGAGCGCGTGCAGACGGTCGCCCACTCCATCTACATCTCGCGCTACAAGCCCGGCCTGGAGGCAACGGTGGCGTGGGGGATCTTTGACCTGAAGTTCCGCAACAACACCCCCAACGCCGTCTTCATCACCTCCGGCATCACGAACGGTTCGATCACCGTGTCCTTCTGGGGCACCAAGGAGTACGACGCCATCGAGGCCGAGTACGGAGAGCGCACCAGCATCGTCCCGTTCACGACGATCTACGACGAGTCGGACGAGTGCCTGGGGCAGTCCGGCGTCGACGGCTTCACGATCACCGTCGACCGGGTGTTCTACAAGGACGGTGCCGAGGTCAAGCGCGAGCCCATCACGACGCGGTACAAGCCGGCACCCGAGGTGCTCTGCAAGGCCGAGCCGGACAAGAAGCCGGGCAAGAAGGGCGCCGGGGACGCGGACGCCGAGGAGAACGGCAGCGGCGGTGGCAGCGGCGGTGGCAACGGCGGTGCCGACCCAGCGCCCAGCCCCGAGCCGTCCAGCACCGAGGACACCTTCTCGAACGAGTGAGCGCGCCCCGCTCGGTGGGCGCTGGCGGAGGCTACCCGGCCATCCGAACGGCGCTTGTGTAAGTTGTCCCCCGTTGGACGAACCCGTTCTCCCCGGAGGACGACGAACCGGAGGCTCAGGTGACCTACGTCATCACGTTCCCGTGTGTGGACCTGAAGGACAAGGCCTGCATCGAGGAGTGTCCCGTCGACTGCATCTACGAGGGCGACCGGATGCTGTACATCCAGCCCGACGAGTGCGTCGACTGCGGTGCCTGCGAGCCGGTGTGTCCCGTCGAGGCCATCTTCTACGAGGACGACGTGCCGGAGGAGTGGAAGGACTACACCGCGGCGAATGCCGAGTTCTTCGCCGACCTGGGCTCGCCCGGCGGTGCCGCCAAGCTCGGCGCCCAGGACTTCGACGCGGCGCTGCTGGCCAGCGTGCCGCCGCAGGAGCACGAGCACTGAGCGGACGCCGGGGGTGAGCGCGGCTGATCCGGGGACCTCGCTGCGCCGGGAGTCGGTTGCTGCCCTGCTGCCCGACTTCCCCTGGGATGTCCTTGCCCCCTTCGGCGAGCTTGCTCGGCAGCACCCGGGTGGTGCCGTCGACCTGTCCGTGGGCACGCCGGTCGATCCGACGCCTGTCCTGATCCAGGACGCCCTGCGGGCGGCCGCCGATGCGCCCGGCTATCCGACGACGGCCGGCCGGGACGACCTGCGGGCCGCCTGCTCGGACTGGATTCACCGGACGCTGGGTGCCGATGTCGCGGCCAGCGCAGTCCTCCCGGGCATCGGGTCGAAGGAGATGGTGGCCTCGCTGCCACGCCTGCTCGGACTGCCCGGCGGCTCGCGTGTGGTCATCCCGCGCATCGCCTACCCCACCTACGCCGTCGGCGCCATCCTCGCCGGGTGCGAGCCGGTCGCCACGGACGATCCGGAGACGGTCGAGGGGGCGCGACTGGTGTGGCTGAACTCCCCGGGCAACCCGACCGGATCGGTGCTGCTCGGCCGGACGCGCCGCCGAGGTGGTCGCCTGGGCGCGCGACACGGGCGCCATCGTGGTCAGCGACGAGTGCTACATCGAACTGGGGTGGGACGCCGAACCGGTGTCGGTACTGCACCCCTCGGTGTCGGGTGGCTCGCACGTGGGCGTCCTGGCGGTTCACTCGCTGTCCAAGCGCTCCAACCTCGCCGGGTACCGCTTCGGCTTCGTCGCCGGGGATCCGGCCCTCGTGGGCGACCTGCTCGCGGTGCGCAAGCACATCGGGATGATGGTGCCGACGCCCGTCCAGATGGCGGCCATCGCGGCCCTGGGCGACGACGAGCATGTGGCCGTCCAGCGCGCGGTGTACGGCCGGCGCCGTGAGGTGCTCCGGCAGGCGCTGCTCGACGCCGGCTTCCGGATCGACCACAGCGAGGCCGGCCTGTACCTGTGGGCCACGCGCGACGAGCCCTGCTGGGACACCGTGCGCTGGTGCGCCGAGCGCGGGGTCCTCGTCACGCCGGGCGATTTCTACGGACCGGCCGGGGCCGAGCACGTCCGAGTGGCGCTCACGGCGACCGACGCCCACGTCGCCGCCGCCGCGGTCCGGCTCGCGGGTGCGTGAGGTGGCTCACATGCAAACTGGAGACGCTCTATCGAAACCCCTCGGGGCCCCCGCTACGCTCCCGTCAGGAGGTTTCCGTGTCTGACTTTGTCCTGAACTACGCCGACGGCGAGCTGCCCCTGCCGGAGGTTCCGTCCACGGTGGGCGAGTCCGGGCTGAACATCGGGCCGCTGCTGAAGCAGACGGGCCATGTGACGCTGGACGCGGGCTTCATGAACACGGCCGCCTGCACCTCGTCGATCACCTACATCGACGGCGACAAGGGGATCCTGCGGTATCGCGGCTACCCGATCGAGCAGCTGGCGCAGCAGTCGACGTTCCTGGAGACGTCGTACCTGCTGATCTACGGGTCGCTGCCGAGCGCCGATCAGCTCGACGAGTTCAAGCACCAGATCCGCCTGCACACGATGCTGAACGAGGACCTGCGGGCCTTCTTCAACGGCTTCCCGCGCGACGCGCACCCGATGCCGGTGCTGTCGAGCGCGGTGTCGGCGCTGTCGACGTTCTACCAGGACTCGCTCGATCCCGTTCGACGAGCGGCAGGTCGAGATCTCCACGATCCGGCTGCTGGCCAAGGTGCCGACGATCGCGGCGTACGCGCACAAGAAGGCCGTAGGTCAGCCGTTCCTGTACCCCGACAACTCGCTGGGCTTCATCGACAACTTCCTGCGGATGACGTTCGGGGTGCCGGCCGAGCCCTACGAGGTCAACCCGATCCTGTCGAAGGCCCTCAACCAGCTGCTGCTGCTGCACGCCGACCACGAGCAGAACTGCTCCACCTCGACGGTGCGCCTGGTCGGCTCCTCGCATGCCAACCTGTTCGCGTCGGTCTCGGCCGGCATCAATGCCCTGTTCGGCCCGCTGCACGGCGGCGCCAACCAGGCGGTCATGGAGATGCTCGAGGGCATCCACGCGCAGGGCGGCGGCGTCAACACGTTCATCCGGCAGGTCAAGGACCGCCAGGACGGTGTGAAGCTGATGGGCTTCGGGCACCGCGTGTACAAGAACTACGACCCGCGCGCGGCGATCGTGAAGAAGACCGCGCACGACGTGTTCGACCAGCTCGGCGTCCACGACCCGCTGCTCGACATCGCGCTGCGGCTGGAGGAGGTGGCGCTGTCCGACGAGTTCTTCATCTCCCGCAAGCTGTACCCCAACGTCGACTTCTACACCGGTCTGATCTACAAGGCGATGGGCTTCCCGACGCAGATGTTCACGGTGCTGTTCGCCCTCGGACGACTGCCCGGCTGGATCGCGCAGTGGCGCGAGATGATCGCCGACCCGGACACCAAGATCGGCCGTCCTCGCCAGGTCTACGTCGGCGAGCCCCTCCGCGACTACACCCCCATCACCACCCGCTAGCCCCCCACCCGTTTCTCCCGCAAACCGGGACTACCGGGCAGGATCTGCGCGCGGCACGTCGATCCTGGCGATCTCTCCCGGTCCTGCGCGCCGTTGTGAGCGCGCGGCGGCCCGCACCCGCTCGGCCACGCGATCGGGTGCGGAGTGGATCTCCCTCCAGTCCCAGCGGACCACGCCGTAACCGGCGGCGCGGATTCGATCCTCGCGGCGCTTCTCCGCGATCAGGTCGTCGCGCGTCTCGTACTTCACTCGACCGTCCGCTTCGCCGACGACTCGCCACTGGTCCCAGCCCATGTCGGCGTAGCCGATGAGTCCGTCGGCATCGAAGAGTGGCACCTGGAGCCGCGGCTCCGGCAGTCCGCATGCCATCAGGCGTAGCCGGGAGATGGTCTCCAGGGGCGTCTGCGCGCCAGATCGGACGTGTGGCAGGGCCCGACGCACGGTTCCGATGCCGCGCAGCCGCGGCCAGTCCTCGGCAACGGTGGCGAGGCGAGAGACTGCCTCAGGCCGTTGCCACGCAGCGGCATCGAGGATGACGACGGCCCACTCGTCCGAGCACTGACAGGCGGTGGAGACGGCCGCCACGTCACGGGACACCGTCGGGATGGAATTGACGACTGTCAGGTCCGCGGCGGAGAGCCGGTGGCTGTGCACCCGGATATCCGTGAGTCGCGTGCCGGTCGTGATGCGTCGCGTGAGGGCGCGCTGATCGGCACCGAGGTCCCGCACAACAGTGACCGTCCCCGAGGCATCACGATCGACCGGGAGTGAGTGGACCAGCGCCGACGTCACGGCGAAGGCGAAGGCCGGCTCAGGGAGCGCGCGTATCGCCGCGAGGCAGGACAGCAGGTGCCTGCTCCTGTCATCCATGGCCGCCTCGAGTGTCTCGGCATCGGTGTAGACGCCGTGGTGCAACCGGACCCACCACCCCCGGCGCACCATGGTCGCGGTCAAGGACGGGTCGACGCCGATGGCGAGGAGGTCGGCCCGTCGGAACACGCCGCCGAGGGCCTCCGCGTGGACTCGGACGCGAGTCCGGATCTGGGCGAGGCCGGGTGTCGGTGGTGGCATCGGGCAACAGTGGCGTGGCTAACCCCGTGCACCAAACGTCTATCCACAGGGATAACGGTGCAGGATCAGCCCGGAATCGGGGCGTGCTGTTGCGTTGTCCCGGTTTACGGGAGAAACGGTCAGGGGGGCGGGGCGGTGGTGCCGCGCACGATGAGGGAGGCGTCGACGGTGAGGTGCTGGGCACGGGCCGCCGGGCGCTCGATGCGGTCGAAGAGGCGCGTCGCGGCGAGGGAGCCCATCTGCGTCAGCGGCTGGGCCACGGTCGTCAGGCTCAGCATCCGCAGGGCACCGAGCGCGATGCCGTCGTACCCGACCACCGAGACGTCCTGCGGCACTCGGAGGCCCAAGTCCTGTGCAGCGGCGATCGCGCCCACGGCGGCGATGTCGTTCGCGACGAAGAGGGCGGTGGGTCTCGGCCGGACGGTCAGGGCCGCACGGGCAGCCGCGTAGCCGCCGCTGTCGGTCAGCGATCCGACCACCACCGACTCGTGTGCGGCCAGTCCGGCGGCGTGCATGGCGCGCCGGTAGCCCTCGGCGCGGTCGCGCGAGATCGGGTTGTCGCCGCCGGACAGGTGGACGATCCGCCGGTGGCCCAGCGAGACGAGGTGCTCGACGGCGATCGTGGCCCCGGCGAGGTCGTCGTTGCTCACCGTGGCGATCCGGCTCCCGGTGATGTCCCGGCGCGTGACGACGACGGTCGGCACCTCGGTGGCGATGGACCGCAGGTCGGCCGGGGGCAGGCGGTGCGAGATGAGGATCAGGCCCTCGACCTGGAACTCCAGCAGCTTGTCGAGACCGGACTTCTCGACCTCCGGGTCGGCCCCGCCGGTGATCAGCATCGTGCTGTACCCGTGGCGACGCACCTCGGACTCGACGCCGTCCAGGATCTCGGCGAAGACGGGGTTGTGCAGATCGAGGATGAGCACGCCGACGGTGCGGCTGCGGCGGTCGGCCAGGCTCCGGGCGGCGGCGTTGGGCCGGTAGCCGAGCTCGGCGGCCGCGCGCAGGATCGCCTCGCGACTGGCGTCGGCGACCTTGGGGGAGCCGCGCAGGGCGAGGGAGACCAGCGACTTGGAGACGCCGGCGCGCTCGGCGACGTCATGGATGGTGGGCCTGGTCGATGGGGTGCCGGACTGGCCGCTGGGCTGCGTCACGGAGTCAGTGCTGCCGGGAGTCGATGTCGGCGACGCGGACGGGTGCCCGACGGGCGACCGACTGCTCGCAAGCGATAGCGATCCGCAGGCTCTCGAGCGCCGAATCGGGCGGGCAGGGGTTCGGGCTCTGGCCCAGTGCCAACGTGACGAAGGCGCTGGTCTCGTGCCTGAAGGCGTCGCGGAATCGGTCGACGAAACCGGTGTACGGATCATCGTTGATGGGCAGGCCGGCACCGAGACAGTGCAGCGGGGTGCGCGGATCGAGGCCGGCGGACAGCGCGTCGAGGGAGCCGTGCACCTCCATCCGGACGTCGTGGCCCAGTGCGTCGTGTCGGGCTCCGGTGATCGTCACCTGGACTCCGCTCGCGGTGACGGCGTGGATGGCCGTCACGTCCGCGTCGTCGAACTCGGCGTACTGGAGCTGCGAGCGGACCGCCTTGGTCGCATAGACGGTCTCGACCTCGGACTCCGTCAGCCACCGGATGAGGTCGAAGTCGTGGACGTGCATGTCGCGAAAGATGCCGCCGCTGCCGGAGATGAACTCGCGCGGGGACGGCGTGTGATCGTGGGCCGTCATCGTCATCGAGTACAGCGTGCCGACGGACCCGTCACGGATCGCGTCGTGCACTGCTGTGATGCCCGGATCGAACCTCCGCTGGAAGCCGATCTGCAGCGGCGTGCCGTGGTCGGCCGCGACGGCGATCGCCCGAACCGTGTCGGCGAGGGTGAGGGCGATCGGCTTCTCGCACAGGACCGGGCGCCCCTGGCGCAGGACGACATCGAGGAGGTCGCCGTGGGCGTCGGTGCCGACCGCGACCACGGTGGCGTCCGCCTCGGTCTCGGTCGCCGCCGACCACGGCACGGGGGTCGCGTCGAAGCGTGCGGCGAGGTCGGTCGCGCGGCCCTCGGAGCGATTGGCCACCAGGACCTCGTCGACCCGGGGGTCGGCCGCCAGGTCCTCGACGCGGATCGACCCCATGCGGCCGGCTCCGATCACCATGACGCGCATCTGGGCCTCCCGGTGCGTTGCGTGGACGGCACCTAGTGTGCCACGATTGTTGGAACGTTCCAACGAGAGGCGACAACCATGTCAGACTTCCTGAGCCGCGTCGCGTCTGCTCCGATCTCCTGGGGCATCTGCGAGGTCCCGGGCTGGGGGGCGATGCTGCCCACGCCGCGCGTGCTGGCGGAGATGTCCGGCATGGGCATGACCGCCACCGAGCTCGGCGCCCCGGGCTTCCTGCCCACCGACCCCGACGCCGTGAAGGCCGAACTGGCCGAGTACGGGATGACGCTGATGGGCGGCTTCACGCCCGTCGTGCTGCACGACCCGGCGCAGCGGCAGGCCACCATCGACTCCGCCACGGCCACCGCGAAGCTCTTCCAGCGGGCCGGCGCGACCAAGTTCGTCTCGGCCGTCGTCCAGGACATGGACTGGTCCGTGCCGCGACCCCTGAGCGTCGACGAGCAGAGGCACATGGCCGAGATGTTCCGCGTGATCGACGAGATCTGCGAGGAGCACGGCCTCCAGCAGGTGCTCCACTCGCACGTGCAGACGCTGGTGGAGACCAAGGCCGATGTCGACCGGGTCCTCGACACCTGCGACGTGAACTGGTGCCTCGACACCGGTCATATGGCGATCGGCGGGGTCGACCCGGTCGCCTTCGCCAAGGAGGCGATGGACCGCGTCGGGCACGTCCATCTCAAGGACGTGCGACTCGACATGGTGCCGTCGGTGCTGAACCGTGAGGTCACCCTCATGCACGCCGTCCAGAACGGGCTGTTCACCAACCTCGGCGCGGGTGACGTCGACATCGCCGGCGTGATCCAGACCCTCGAGGGCGCCGGCTACCAGGGCTGGTACGTCATCGAGCAGGACACCGCACTGACCGACGGCCTGCCTGCCGAGGGCGAGGGCCCTATCGCCGACGTCCGTTCGTCCATGCAGTACCTGACCGACGTCGTCGCGCCGACGCTGGCCCCCTGATCCATGGCGGCTGCCCTGGAGGTCGTGAGCATCGGGCGCGTGAGCGTCGACCTGTACGCGACCGAGGCCGGCGTCGGCTTCGACGGCCAGCAGACGTTCACCAAGTCCGTGGGCGGGAGCCCGACGAACGTCGCGGTCGCTGCGGCTCGGCTCGGACGGCGGGCGGCCATCGTGACGAAGGTCGGGGACGACGGCTTCGGACGCTACGTGCGCGATCGGCTTGACGGCTGGGGCGTGCGAACCGACTACGTGGGGACGCTCCCGGGCGGGCAGACCCCCCTCGCCCTGGCGGCGCTCGAGCCGCCCGAGACCCCACAGGTGTCGTTCTACCGAGGCCCCGCGGCTCCGGACACGACGCTCGGCGTCACGGACCTGCCGCCCGAGGTGGTCACCGGCTGCGGGCTGCTCTGGATGAGCCAGGGTGCCCTCGCGGCGGGCGAGACGGCGCGGTCGTGCATGGCGTGGCTCGGCCAGCGGGAGCGCACCGGCCACACCGTCCTCGACCTCGACTACCGCGCGGCGCTCTGGCCCGACCTGGCCACAGCCCGCCTGGCGGCGCAGGCGGCCATCGCCCTGTCCACCGTGGTCGTGGGCAATCGTGAGGAGTGCGCGATGGCAGTCGGAACGGACGATCCGGATGCCGCCAGCGACGCCCTCCTCGCGGCCGGGGTCGCATTGGCCATCGTGAAGCTGGGCGCCGACGGCTCGCTGCTGGCCACACCCCATGGCCGGTGGCGCGTGCCGCCGGTGCCCGTCGGCGTCGTATGCGGTCTTGGCGCCGGCGACGCGTTCGGCGGCGCCCTGTCCCACGGCCTGCTCAGCGGGTGGGACGTCGAGCGGATCGGCCGGTTCGCGAATGCCGCGGGCGCCTTCGTCTCCGCGCAGCTGACCTGCGCCGACGCGATGCCGAGCGAGGCGGACCTCGCCGCGATGCTGGGCGAGGTGGCGTGAGTATCGACCGCGAGCGCTACCGCGCGCTCATCGAGGCCCGGGTGTTCCAGCCTGAGTCGCTCCGCTCCGCGCTGGTCGAGCGGCGGCGACGCACCGTCCCCGGAGCCGACGGACGGCTGCTGATCCTTGCCGCCGACCACACCGCACGCGGCATGCTCGCGGCGAGCGGCGACCCGCTCGCGGTGGCGGACCGCTTCACGCTCCTCGACCGGCTCGTGAGCGCGCTGGCCGAGCCCGGCGTCGACGGGGTGCTCGCCAGCGCCGACGTCCTCGAGGAGCTGGCGTGGCTCGGGGCCCTCGACGGCCGGCTCGCGATCGGAACGATGAACCGCGGCGGCATCATCGGCGCCGACTGGGAGCTCGACGACCGCATGACGGCCTACGACGCCGACCACGTGGAGGAGTACGGGCTCGACGGCGGCAAGGTCCTGCTGCGCATCGACGAGACGGACGCAGGAGTGGCCCGCACGATCGAGTCCGTGGCGGCGGTGACCACGTCCCTCGCGGACCGGCGGCTGATGTGCCTGGTCGAGCCGCTGCCGTACCGCAAGGACGAGCGCGGCCGCGCGGTGCTCGATCCGTCGGTCGAGCGGCTGATCAAGGTCGTCGCGGTGGCGTCGGGGCTGGGGTCGTCGTCGGCCTACACCTGGCTGAAGATCCCGGCGACCGACCAGATGACCGACGTGGCTGCGGCAACCACCATGCCCATCCTCATGCTCGGCGGGGACCCCGGCGCCGACGCCGGGGCCACCTTCCGACGTTGGTCTGAGGCCATGCAGGAGCCCAATGTCCGCGGGCTGGTGGCCGGACGCGCTCTGCTCTACCCGCACCAGGGCACCCCACTCGAGGCCGTGCGCCGCGCGGCCACCATCGTCCACGGAGGTCAGTCATGACGTGGTTCCATCCCGCAGGCACCCTGCGCACCGACCAGGCCGACGTGCTGGTGACCCCGGACCTCGCGCCCTGGACCTACAGCGGCCTGCGCGTGGTCACGCTGAGTCCGGGCACTCCCGTCGAGGTGACCCTCGAGGCGGACGAGGGCGTGCTCGTCCCCCTGTCGGCGCATGACGTGAGCGTGACGGTGGACGGGGAGACCGTCATCCTGGCCGGGCGCGAGGGCGTCTTCGCGGCTGTGTCCGACTGGGCCTACATCCCGCTGGGTGCGGTCCTGACCATCGCGGGGTCGGGCGGCGAGGTGGCCCTGTGCACCGCGCGGGCCACGGTCCGGCACCCATTCAGGCACGTACCCGCCACGGATGTCGCCGTGGAGGTCCGCGGTGCCGGGCGATCCACGCGGCAGATCACCAACATCGCCACCCCGGGGTCGTTCGCCGGCGCCGACAGGATCAACGTCTGCGAGGTCATCACCCCGGGCGGGAACTGGTCGTCGTGGCCGCCCCACCGCCATGACGGCATCGGAGAGTGCACGGTGGCCAACGAGGAGATCTACTACTTCCGCATCGGCCGGCAGGAGTCCAGCCACGGTGACCGTGCCGGCGAGGGGCTCTTCCACGTCTACACCGTGGACGGCACCGTCGACGAGACGGTCACCCTGCACGACGGCGACGTCTACCTCGTGCCGGAGGGCTACCACGGACCGACCGTCGCGCCGCCCGAGTACCCGATGTACTTCCTGAACGTCCTCGCCGGTCCCGGCGAGGAGAGGACGATGGCCTTCTGCGACGACCCGGACCACCACTGGATCCGCGAGTCGTGGGAGGAGCAGCAGCCGGATCCGCGACTGCCGTTCACGTCGGCCGCCGGCCGCATCGGGAGGGCGTGACATGCCAGAGCGCATCGGCATCGCGGTGCTCGGCCTGGGCTGGATGGGTCAGGCGCACAGTCGCTCCGCGCTGCGCATCCCCTCCCTCTTCCCGGAGCGGCACGTTGACCCCGTACTCGTCGTCTGTGCCGACACTGACCCTGAGCGCCGCCTGCGCGCGACGCGCGACTTCGGGTTCGCGCGATCCGTGGCGGACTGGCGCGAGGCGGTCGCCGCTCCCGACGTCGACGCGGTCTGGGTGACGGCGCCGAACATGCTGCACGTGCCGATGATCGAGGCTGCCTGTGCGGCGGGCAAGGCGGTGTTCAGCGAGAAGCCGATCGGCGGGAAGCCGGAGCAGGCGGTGGCGGCCTTCCGCGCCGCGCAGGCGGCGGGCGTCGCGACCGGCGTCGGCTACAACTACCTGTGGGCCCCGCTCGTGCTGCACGCCCGCGAGCTGATCGCCTCCGGCGCGCTGGGCGAGATCACCCACTACCGCGGCCGCTTCCTGTCGATGTACGGCAGCGACGCGCTCGGCCTCCTCAGCTGGCGGTTCATGATGGACGAGGCCGGGTACGGCGTCACCAGCGACATCCTCAGCCACTCGGTGTCCATGGCTCAGTTCCTCGTGGGCGGTATCGCCGAGGTCATCGGCATGAAGGCCACCACCATCACGCACCGTCCGCTCCCGACGGGAACGGCCAGCCACTACGGCCGCGGTCGCCCGGAGGATCCGACCGGCGAGGTCGAGAACGAGGACTTCGCGTCGATGCTGTGCCGGTTCGACTCGGGGGCGACCGGCACCTTCGAGGCCAGTCGCACCATGGTCGGCCCCGAGAGCCAGAACGCCTTCGAGGTGTACGGGACGAAGGGGGCGCTCGCCTGGAACCTCGAGCGGATCAACGAGTTGCAGTACTACCGCCTCGGCGACGACGCGAACACCGGCTACACCACCATCTTCGGCGGCGATCGCTTCCCGTTCCACGGGGCCTTCGTCCCCGGGCAGGCGAACGCGATCGGCTTCGAGGACCTCGTCGCGATCGAGGACGTCTCGTTCCTTGAGTCGCTCGTCACCGGCGAGCGGTTCTCGCCCGGCTTCCGTGAGGCGGTCGACGTGGTCAGCGTCCAGCAGGCGCTGATCGACTCGTGGGAGTCACGCACCTGGCAATCGGTCCATGACCTCGCTGAAGGGGATTCCTGATGGCAGACAGCACGATCCGGCTCACCACCGCCGAGGCGATGGTCCGGTACCTCATCGCGCAGCGCATTGTCGTCGACGGGGCCGAGGTGCCGCTGTTTCCCGGCGTGCTGGCGATCTTCGGACATGGCAACGTCGTCAGCCTCGGCCACTCGCTCGAGACGCACCGCGACGAGCTGCCGGTGTGGCGCGGCCAGAACGAGCAGGGGATGGGCCTGGCGGCCACTGCCTTCGCGAAGGCCGTGCGCCGACAGCAGGTGATGGTGTGCACGACGTCCATCGGCCCCGGCGCGACCAACATGGTCACCGCCGCCGGGGTGGCGATGGCCAACCGCCTGCCGGTGCTGTTCATCTCCGGGGACACCTTCGCCTCGCGCCTGCCCGACCCGGTGCTGCAGCAGGTCGAGCACTTCGGGCACCCGTCCACGACCGTTAACGACGCGTTCCGTCCGGTCGTGCGCTACTGGGACCGCATCATGCACCCGGCGCAGGTGATCACGTCGCTGCCGCAGGCCGTGGGCGTGCTGCTGGATCCGGCCGAGTGCGGACCGGCGTTCATCGGCCTGCCGCAGGACATCGCGGCCGACGCGTACGACTTCCCGATCGCGTTCTTCGCCACGCAGGTGCACGAGATCCCGCGGCCCCGACCGGACCTCGGGCAGGTGGCGCGCGCTGCCGACGTCATCCGCGGGGCACGGCGCCCGGTGATCGTGGCCGGCGGCGGCGTGCACTACTCGCGAGCCGAGGCGGAGCTCGCGGCCTTCGCCGAGGAGTTCGGCATCCCCGTGGTGGAGACGGTGGCCGGCAAGTCGTCGGTGCTGGCCTCGCATCCGCGCTACGCGGGTCCGATCGGCGTGACAGGAGCCGCGGCAGCCAACGTGGCCGCGACCGGAGCCGATGTCGTCATCGCGGTGGGCACGCGGCTGGAGGACTTCACCACCGGTTCGTGGACCGTCTTCGACGCCGACGCCCAGATCGTCGGGGTCAACGCTGCACGCTTCGACGCCCTCAAGCACCGGTCGCTGCCGGTGGTGGCGGACGCTCGCGAGGCGCTCACCGACCTGGGCGCGGCGCTGCGCGGCTGGCGCGCCGACGCCGAATGGACCGCTGCGGGAACCCGGCTGCGGGCGGACCTCCAGGAGTTCGTCGACGGGCGCACGGCCGACGACGCCGTGTGGCCGCCGAGCTATGCCCAGCTGGTCGGGCTCGTCCACGCGTCCGCCACGGCTGACGACTACGTGCTCACGGCCTCGGGCGGCCTGCCCGGCGAGCTCAACGTGAACTGGATGAGCAAGGCGATCGCGTCGTTCGACTGCGAGTACGGCTTCTCGTGCATGGGGTACGAGGTCTCCGGTGCGTGGGGCGCCGCCTTCGGTCGCCCGTCCGGTCAGGTCTACGCGATGGTCGGCGACGGCTCGTACCTCATGCTCAACTCCGACATCTACGCATCGGTGCTCTCGGGCAAGAAGTTCATCCTCGTGGTGTGCGACAACGCCGGATACGCGGTGATCGAGCGGCTGCAGGTCAACCAGGGCGGCGCCTCGTACAACAACATGCTGGCCGACTCCCGGGGGCCCGGGGCCGACGTCCGCGTCGACTTCCGGGCGCATGCCGAGTCGATGGGGGCCCTGGCGCTCGAGGTGGGCAGCCTCGCGGAGTTCGCCGACGCGCTTCAGGTGGCGCGGGCCGCCGATCGGACGACGGTCATCGTGTCGAAGGTGCGGGCCAGCGACTGGACCGAGGGCGGCGCCTTCTGGCAGGTCGGGGTCCCCGAGGTCACCGAGCGCCCGGCGGTCGCCGCCGCCCGGGTGTCCATGGACGAGGGGCTGCGGGCCCAGCGGCGCGGCGTCTGACCCCCTCGTACCTCCCTTGTTGAGTGGCGGGTTGTGCGCGCGCCGCGCCGTGGCGCGGCGCCCACAACCCGCCACTCAACACAGCTGGGGAGGGGCTAGTCGGTGGCGTGCAGGGCGGAGTTGAGGCCCTGCCAACCGGTCCCGGCATCGGTGCCACGCAGCACGACCTCGATGGCGCCGGACTGCGAGTTGCGGCGGAACAGCAGGTTGTCCTGCCCGGAGACCTCTCGGGCCTTGGCGACCGAGCCGTCGGGCAGCCGCACCTTCGACCCTGCGGTGACGTACAGCCCTGCCTCGACGACGCAGTTGGCCCCCAGGCTCAGGCCCACGCCGGCGTTGGCGCCGATCAGGGTGCCCGAGCCGATGCTGATCTGCTCCGTGCCGCCGCCGGACAGGGTTCCCATGATGGACGCGCCGCCGCCGATGTCGGCCCCGTCGGCCACGATCACGCCGGACGAGATGCGCCCCTCGACCATCGAGGTCCCCATCGTGCCGGCGTTGAAGTTGACGAAGCCCTCGTGCATGACGACGGTGCCGGGTGCGAGGTAGGCGCCGAGGCGCACGCGGTCGGCATCGGCGATCCGCACGCCGGACGGGATGACGTAGTCGATCATCCGAGGGAAGCGGTCGACCCCGTAGACGGTCAGGTGCGTCCCCTTGCGCCGCAGGTGCAGGCGGGCGTCGACGATGCTGTCGACCGGCACGGGGCCGGCATTGGTCCACGCGACGATCGGGAGCACGCCGAAGATCCCGTCGAGGTTGATGGAGCGCGGCCGGACAAGCCGGTGCGAGAGCAGGTGCAGGCGCAGGTAGGCGTCCGCCGTGTCGGCAGGGGGAGCCTGCAGGTCGTCGATCATGGTCACGATCGAGCGGACGGTGACGCCCCTGGCCGTGTCGCTGTCGATGCCCGAGTCCAGGTGCGAGACGTCGGGGGGCGAGGTCCCGAGCGCGGGTTGGGGGTACCAGACGTCGAGGATGACGTCGCCCGCATAGGTGGCCAGCCCCAGCCCGCAGGCGGGTCCGGTCACGGTCGATCCGGCAGCAGCGTCTGTCGTCATGCGGCTACCGTAGCGGCGTGACCGTGACCCTCGACCTCGCGTCGGGCGCTCCTGCGCTCGCGGCGGTCCTCGTCGACGTCCCGAGCGAGTCCCGTCACGAGGGACCGCTGGCCGATGCGGTCGAGGCGGCCCTGAAGCGCCTGCCGCATCTGGACGTCGTGCGGCACGGTCACACCGTGGTCGCGCGCACGAGCCTCGGGCGCCCCGAGCGGGTCCTCATCGGCGGTCACCTGGACACCGTGCCCGAGCACGGCAACCTGCCGCATCGCCTCGAGTCCGGCCTGCTGTTCGGGCTGGGTGCCTGCGACATGAAGGGCGGCGTGGCCGTCGCCCTCTCGCTCGCGGCCACCGTGGCCGCACCCGTGCGTGACGTCACGTACGTGTTCTACGAGTGCGAGGAGGTCGATGCGAGCCTCAACGGCCTGCAGCGCCTCGCCGACCACGAGCCCGCCCTCCTGCAAGCCGACCTGGCCATCCTCATGGAGCCGTCGAACGGCGGCATCGAGGCGGGCTGCCAGGGCACGCTCCGCGCCGACGTCGTCGCCACCGGATCGCGGGCGCACAGCGCCCGCTCGTGGCTGGGGTCCAACGCGATCCATGCGGCCGGCGAGGTGCTCGACCGACTGCGGGCGTACGAGCCCCGCCGGCCCGTGGTCGACGGCCTGGAGTACCACGAGGGCCTCAACGCGGTGCGGATCCACGGGGGCGTGGCCGGCAACGTCATCCCGGACGAGTGCGTCGTCACGGTGAACTACCGCTTCGCTCCGGACCGGAGTCTGACGGAGGCGGAGACCCTCGTGCGCGACGTGTTCGACGGGTTCGAGGTCAACATCGTCGACGCGGCGCCCGGCGCGCTGCCGGGCCTCGACCGCGCCGCCGCTGCCGACTTCGTCCAGGCGGTGGGGGAGACGCCGCGACCGAAGTTCGGGTGGACCGACGTCGCGCGCTTCTCGGCGCTCGGGGTGCCCGCCCTCAACTTCGGTCCTGGCGATCCCGCCCTGGCGCACACGCGCGACGAGCACGTCCCACTGGCGCAGATCGCCTCGTGCGAGGCGCGCATGCGGGCCTGGCTGCTGGCCTAGCCGGTGCGACCGGCAGCTCGGCGAACGCGCGCACCGGGAAGGTGCCGAACCCGCGCACGCGCGGGGGCGCGGCCGTGAAGCGGCACCCGAGCGTCGGCAGCCGGTCGAGCGCGGTGAGGTGCTCGACGACGAGGATCCCGGCGCCGAGCAGCAGGGTGTGAGCGGGTCGGGCGCCGCCGGACTCGGTGTCGTCGATGTTGACGGAGTCGATGCCGACGAGGACGGCGCCCTGGTCGACGAGGTAGGCGGTGGCGTCCTCGGTGAGGAACGGCGCGCCGACGCCGTAGGCGGGAGTGCCGAAGTGCCGGTCCCAGCCGGTGTGCAGGAGCACGGCGCAGCCGCGCACCGGGAGGCCGGCGAGGTCGTCGGCGGTGATGCCGCGATGCGGCGCGTCGGTCAGGTGCGACGACGACGGCGGGCAGGCCGACGAGGCGCTCGAGCGGGAGTCCGGCGAGGTCGTCGCCGTCGGCGTAGCGGTGGAACGGGCTGTCGAGGTACGTGCCGGTGTTGCCGACCATGGTGATCTGGTCGATCGCGAACTCGGTGCCCGCGGCGTACACCGACGCGAGGCCGCGCGGGTCAGGTGCGGGCGGATGACCGGCTCGGGCAGGCCCGGATAGGTCACCAGGCCGTCAGCGATCGGGTGGCTGAGGTCGATCAGGGGGCCGCGGTCGCTCATGCGGCGAACGTAGCCGACGGTCCCGCGCCAGCCGGACGAGGACGGCGAAGGGCCCCGGAACGCGTGCGTCCCGGGGCCCTTCGAGTCGAGCGTCAGGCCTGCTTGGTGGCCTCGACGTCGAGGTTGAGCTTGATCTCGTCGCCGACGAGCACGCCGCCGGTCTCGAGGGTGGCGTTCCAGACCAGGCCGAACTCCTTGCGGCTGATCTTGGTCGAGCCCTCGAAGCCGATCTTGGTGTTGCCCCACGGGTCCTGGCTGATGCCGACGAACTCGTAGGCGACGTCGACGGACTTGGTCACGCCGTGGATGGTGAGGTCGCCGGTGACGATGACGTCGCTGCCGTCGACCTTGACGGCGGTGGAGATGAAGGTGACGGTCGGGAAGGTCTCGACGTCGAGGAAGTCGGGCGACTTCAGGTGGCCGTCGCGGTCGGCGTTCTTGGTGTCGATGCTGGCGGCCTGGATGGTGAGCTCGGCGGACGAGGCGGCGAGGTTGGCGCCGTCGATCGTGAACGAGCCGGAGAAGTCGCCGAAGGTGCCGCGGACCTTGGCGACCATCGCGTGGCGGGCCGAGAAGCCGAGGTTGGTGTGGGCGGCGTCGATGACCCAGGTGCCGGTCGCGTTGGCGAGGGTCAGCTCGCTGGTGGTGGCGGTGCTCATGTGGACTCCTACGTCAGTGGGTAAGTAGTTGATGATTCACTTATATGGTTGAAGATACAACCATATCGCCGGGCGCGCAAGTCGGCCCCTCCGCGGTCGTCGGCGGGGCCGGCGCCCGGGCCTAGGGTTCACCGCATGCCCGCCGTCTGCGTGTTCTGCGCCTCCAGCCTGACCATCGACCAGCGCTACCTCGACCTCGCCCGCGAGACCGGGCACGGCCATCGCCGCCCGGGGCTGGGACCTCGTGTCGGGCGCCGGCTCGATCTCGATGATGGGGGAGGTGGCGCGCGCCGCTCGGGCTGCCGGCGGCCACACGATCGGCGTGATCCCCGAGGCCCTGGTGGCGATGGAGGTGGCCGACCACGACTCGGACGAGTTCGTCGTCACCCGGGACATGCGGCAGCGCAAGGGCATCATGGACGAGCGCTCCGACGCCTTCCTGGCCCTGCCCGGCGGCATCGGGACCCTGGAGGAGCTCGTCGAGGTCTGGACGTCCCGGTCCCTGAACATGCACCACAAGCCCGTCGTCGTGCTCGATCCGTGGGGCGACTACGACCATCTGCACGCCCTCCTCGACCACTGGCAGGAGCGCGGCTTCGTCCGCAGCAGCCGCGATCGCCCACGTGCACTGGGCGACCGACATCGACGGGCGCCCTCGACGAGATCGCGCGTGCCTGGACGGTCGCGACGCCCCGTCGGCCGACGGCACCTAGCCGGCCTGCGCGCGGACGCCTCCCATCCGTGGTGGAATGTGCCCGTGACCTGGCTGTTCGTCATCCTCGTGATCGTGCTGCTCGCGGTGGGCTTCCTCGCTCGCCCTCGGGCTCCTCGGCGAGCTGCCGCCGGCCGAGCCGGACCTGCGACCGGACACCCGGACGGCGAGCCCGCCTTCGACGTCGTCGTGCGCGGCTACCGCATGGACGAGGTCGACGCCCAGCTCGCCATCGATGCAGGACCAGATCGACCTCATGCAGGCGGAGCTCGACGGGCGTCGGGCCCGATGGCGCCTGCGCCTGACGAGGCGCCCGCGCACGTCGGCCTCGACGTCACCATCGACGCTCCCGTCGAGCGCGTATTCGACGCCTTCAGCCAGTGGAGCGAGCAGGGGCGCTGGATGCTGGGCACCGCGGTGGAGGTCCGACGCGGCGACGGGCGCACCGTCGGCTCGGAGCTGGCCGCCTGGACCGGGGCCGGTCCGGTCGGCTTCTGGGACACCATGGTCATCACCCGCTGGGAGCCGCCGTACCGGGTGGACGTCGAGCACACCGGCCGCGTCGTCCGCGGGACCGGGACCATGGAGGTGATCGCCCTGCCCGGCGGCCGCAGCCGGTTCGTCTGGAGCGAGGACCTCGACCTGCCCCTGGGCGGCGTGGGCCGCCTGGCTGGCCGGTGGCGCGTCCGGCCTTTCTATCGGGGGTCCGGCGCTCGCTGCAGGCGTTCGGCCGGCTGGTCGAGTCCGGGCGACCTGCCCGTCGAGCTGAGCCGCGTCGCATCCGGACCCGATGGGCGCGAACCCGGGTCGGACCGGGATAATAGGTCCGCGCCCGCGAAACCGTGGGCGGCTGCGCACCGGTTGCTCTGACTTACCGCTAGGACGGAAGGGGATCCACATGGCCGCGATGAAGCCGCGGACGGGCGATGGCCCGCTCGAGGTGACCAAAGAGGGACGTGGCTACGTCATGCGCGTCCCCCTGGAGGGCGGCGGCCGGCTCGTCGTCGAGCTCAACGGCGACGAGGCCAAGGACCTCGGCGAGAAGCTGCTGGCGCTGTTCGCCTGAGCCTGATCGTCGACGGCCCCGGACCTTGCGGTCCGGGGCCGTCGCTGTGCTCGGCGTGGGCGCGTGCGGCGGCGCTGTGGACATGCCTAGCTGCGGCCGCGCAGCGAGGCCACCAGGAGGCCGTCGCCGATCGTGAGCAGGGCCGGCATCCAGTCGTCGTCGGCCTTGACGGCGGTGGCCGTGTCGCGCAGGGCGACGGTCTCGGCGTCGCGCTCGGCCGGGTCGGCGACGCGGCCGCTCCACAGCATGTTGTCGAAGATCACCAGTCCGCCGACGCGCAGCAGGCGCTTGGCCTGGACGAGGATCGCCGGGTACTCGGTCTTGTCGCCGTCGACGAAGACGATGTCGTAGGCGGCGTCGGACAGGCGGGGCAGCACGTCGAGGGCGCGACCGGCGATGAGGCGCGTGCGGACGTGGTCGTAGCCCAGCGCGGTGAAGGTCTCGCGGGCCACCCGCTGGTGCTCGGCCTCGATGTCGATGCTGGTCAGGACCCCGGCCGAGGACATCCCGGACAGCAGGGCGGCCCCGGAGACGCCGGCACCGGTGCCGACCTCGACGACCGCCTGTGCGTTGACCGAGGCGGCGAGCAGCCGCAGCAGGGCGGCGGCCGGCCGGCTGACTGGCAGGGCAGCCGAGCTCGGCGGCCCGGTTGCGGGCCTCGCGGATGGATCTCGGAGTCCTCGTCCCAGCCGTCGACGTAGGCCCAGGACAGCCGGGTGGGGACGTCGGGGTCGTTGGCGGGCGCTGGCGATGATGCACCTCCGGGTGTGCGGTGGCCGGCGGTGAGCCGGGATCGCTCGCCGGCGGGCGCATAGGACCGGCGGCGTTCGACGGCAGCCTAGCCTGAACTACCGTATGCAGGTGCGGGTCGTTCGACCCGTCCACCTCGAGCGACCGCGCCCCGGCACGGCGTCCCGCGACCGACGGAGGCCCGGATGTCCGACCTGCCTCCTCCGTACGGCGCCGCCGCCCCCGACGGCGCCCGTCGCCGCTGCCCGCCGCCCCTGACTTCACCGCTCCCGTCACGGTGCCCGGGCCGCCCGCCGCCGCCGCCGGCCGCGCATCGCCGACGCGGGCCCGGGGTGCTCGGCACCGTGCTCATCGCCGGCGTGGTGGCCGCCGTGGTCGGGGCGTTCGCCGGCCTCGCCGGCTACGTGGTCGGGCCGCAGCATCGACGACGCTCGTCGGATGCCACCGTCAGCGCCCCCGTCGCGGCGGCACCCCGGCACGCGTCGGCGTCCGTCGCCGCTCGCGGACGGCTCGATCGCCGACATCGCCGCGACCACCCTGCCCGCCGTGGTCTCGATCCTCGCCGAGGGCACCACCGAGTCCGGGAGCGGCTCCGGCTTCGTCGTCCGGCCGCAACGGCTACATCCTCACCAACAACCACGTCGTCGACCTCGTCGCCGACGGCGGCACGCTGACCGTGGTGTTCAGCGACGGCGAGCGATCCGAGGGCACGGTCGTCGGCACGAACCCGTCCTACGACCTCGCCGTCGTCAAGGTCGATCGCCGCGGCCTGCCCGCCGTCGCGCTGGGCGACTCCGTCGAGCGTCCGCGTCGGGCGACATCGCCATCGCGATCGGCGCGCCGCTGGGCCTCGACGGCACCGTCACGTCGGGCATCATCAGCGCGGTCGACCGGCCGGTCACCGCGGGCGAGCGAGTCCGACGATCGCCGTACATCAACGCCATCCAGACCGACGCGGCGATCAACCCCGGCAACTCCGGCGGCCCGCTGCTCGACGGCGCCGGCGCCGTCATCGGCGTGAACTCCGCGATCGCGAGCCTGGCCATCGGCGGCGAGGCGGGCAACATCGGCCTCGGCTTCGCCATCCCGAGCAACTCGGCCAAGCGCATCGCCGAGGAGCTCATCGCCACCGGCAGTTCGCGCACCCCGCTCATGGGCGTCCAGCTCGACATGGCGTACACCGACCAGGGCGCGCGGGTCGAGTCCGTCACGAGCGGCAGCGCGGCCGACGACGGCCGGACTGCGGGCCGGCGACGTCATCGTCCAGGTCGGCGGAGCGCCGCATCGACGACGCCACCGAGCTGGTCGTGGCGATCCGCAGCTTCGCGCCGGGCGACACGATCGAGATCGCCTACACGCGCGACGGCCAGGAGCGCACGACCGAACTGGTCCTCGGCGACGACAGCAGCGCGAGCTAGCAGGCGCGGCATGTTCGACATCGGCATCGGCGAGATCGTCATCGTGGCCGTCATCGGCCTGCTGGTGTTCGGGCCCGAGCGGCTGCCGCGGGCGGCGGCGGACGCGGCGAAGTGGCTCAAGCAGATCCGGACGATGGCCTCGGGTGCGCGCCAGGACCTCGCCGACTCGGCGGGCATCGACCTCAGCGAGACCGTCGACACCGTCAAGTCGCTGCAGGAGTTCCACCCGCGCCGGCTGGCCGCCAACCTGCTGAAGGACGACCCGGACGAGCGCATCGCCGCCGATCCGTGCACGCCGCCGGCAGCCCGTCCGGCCTTCGACCCCGACGCGACCTAGGCGGTCCTACGCCCGCCCGGCGGGGGTGATGCCGAGCGACAGCCCGGCGAGCCCGCGGGGCCGACGTCCCAGCGTCTCGGCGATCGGCGGTCAGCGCCAGCGAGGCCGGCGCATCGGGCGTGCTGAGCACGAGCGGATCCCCGGAGTCGCCGCCCTCGCGCAGGGCCACGTCGAACGGGATCTGGCCCAGCAGCGGGACGTCGGTGCCGAGCTGACCGCGTGAGGGTCTCGGCCACGATGGCACCGCCGCCCATCCCGAACAGGTCCATCGGCTCCCCGCAGTGCGGGCACGGGAACGAGCTCATGTTCTCGACGACGCCCGCGACCTTCTGGTGGGTCTGCTCGGCGAGCGTGCCGGCGCGCACGGCCACGTCGGCCGCCGCCGGCTGCGGCGTCGTCACGACGACGATCTCGGCGTTGGGCAGCAGCTGTGCGGTCGAGATGGCGACGTCGCCCGTGCCCGGCGGCAGGTCGAGCAGGAGGATGTCGAGGTCGCCCCACCACACGTCGGCGAGGAACTGCTGGAGCGCGCGGTGGAGCATGGGCCCGCGGAAGGCGACCGGCTGGGAGACGCCGCCGGGCTTGAACGGCAGCATGGAGATCACCCGGACGCCGTAGGCCTGCGGCGGCATGATCATGCCCTCGACCATGGTCGGCGGCTCGGTCGCCTTGAGCATGCGCGGGATGGAGTGCCCGTACACGTCGGCGTCGACCAGGCCGACGGTCAGGCCCATCCGCGCCATGGCCACGGCCAGGTTCGCGGTCACCGACGACTTGCCGACGCCGCCCTTGCCCGAGGCGATCGCGTAGACCTTGGTGAGCGAGCCGGGCTGGGCGAAGGGGATCTCGCGCTCGTCGTGGCCGCGCAGGGTGCTGCGCAGGGCGGCGCGCTGCTCGTCGTCCATGACGTCGAGCTCGACCCGCACCGCTGTGACGCCGGGCACGCGCGGAGACGGCCTCCGTGACCCGCTCGGTGATGGCGCCGCGCATCGGGCAGCCCGGAGACGGTCAGGTAGATGCCGACGTCGACGCTGCCGTCCTCGGCGACGGACACCGACTTCACCATGCCGAGGTCGGTCACCGGCCGGTTGATCTCGGGGTCGTTGACCGTGGCGAGGGCGTCGTTGATGGCATCGATCGAGATCGTGGGCATGAGTCGATGCTATTCGGCGGGGTCGTCCTCGCCCACTCGGCGTTCGGCCCGACGCTCCGCACGGCGCTCGGCCTTCGCGATGGCCTTGGTCTGGGCCTTCGTCTGGGCGTCGAGCGCCTTGATGAGGTCGTCGACCTGGTCGCGCAGCTCGCTGCGCACGTAGTCGCGGGTGGCCACGTCGCCGAGGGCCAGCCGCAGGGCGGCGATCTCTCGCGCCAGGTAGTCGGAGTCGGCCAGCAGCCGCTCGGTGCGCTGGCGGTCCTCCTGGAACTGCACGCGGTCGCGGTCGGCCTGCCGGTTCTGGGCCAGCAGGATCAGCGGCGCGGCGTACGAGGCCTGCAGCGACAGCAGCAGGGTCAGGAAGATGAAGGGGAACGGGTCGGGAGCGCCGTCGGAGATGACGAGGTTCAGGGCGACCCACAGGATGATCGCGATGGTCATCCACAGGATGAACGCCCACGAGCCGATGTGCCGGGCGACGCTCTCGGAGATGCGTCCGAAACGCTCGGTGTCGACGCTCGGCCGCAGCGAGCGGCTGCGGTCGAGCGGCTGGTCCATGCGGTCGGTGCGCCGTGCGCGCTCGGTGGCCATGGTCAGGCGCTCCCGGCGTCGTCGTCGTTGTCGCGCCAGTCCTCAGGGAGCATGTGGTCGATGACGTCGTCGATGGTCACGGCGCCGAGCAGGTGCCCGGTGGAGTCGACGACGGGCAGGGCGACGAGGTTGTAGGTCGCGAAGTAGCGGGTGATCACGTCGAGCGGCGCCTCGGGGCCGACCGGCACGAGGTGCGTGTCGACGAGGGCGGAGACGAGCGTGCCGGGCGGCTCGCGCAGCAGCTGCTGGAAGTGGCAGGCCCCGAGGTAGCGGCCGGTCGGCGTCTCGGTCGGGGGCCGCGTGACGTAGACCTGCGAGGCCAGCGCGGGGGACAGGTCGGGGTTGCGGATCCGGGCCAGCGCGTCGGCGACGGTCGCATCCGGCGGCAGCACGATCGGCTCGGTCGTCATCATGCCGCCGGCGGAGAAGTCGTCGTAGGACAGCAGGCGCCGGATGTCCTCGGCGTCGTCGGGCTCCATGCGCTCGAGCAGGTCCTCGGCCTGGTCCGGCGGCAGCTCGGCGAGCAGGTCGGCCGCGTCGTCGGGGTCCATCTCCTCGAGCACGTCGGCTGCGCGCTCGGCCTCGAGCGCCTGCATGATCTCGACGCGGTCGTCGTCCGGGCAGCTCCTCGATGACGTCGGCCAGGCGCTCGTCGTCGAGTCCGCGGGCGACCTCCAGGCGCCGCTTCGCGGGCAGGTCCTGGAGCACGTGCGCGATGTCGGCGGCCCGCATGGCGTCCAGGTGGGCCAGCAGCTGCTCGGCGGGCTGGTCGGCGACCGGCCGCGACAGCCCGGTGACGTCGTCCCAGTCGACGACGAGGGTCGCGCCGCGTCGCCGCAGCCCGCCGCCGGGCTTGCGGACGAACAGCTGGGTGACGAACCAGTCGCGGCGTCTGCGCCTGCTCGACCGCGACGTCGAGCAGCGCCACCTGCTCGCCGGTCTCGCGGAGCTCGACGGTCCGGTCGAGCAGCTCGGCGGTCACGAGGGTCTCGTTGCTGCGCTGCTCGAAGCGGCGCAGGTTGACGGTGCCGGTCACGATGACCTGGCCGGCGTCGATCGCGGTCACCTTGGTCATCGGGACGAAGATGCGGCGGCGCGGCTGCACCTCGACGACCAGGCCGGTGAGGCGCGGGGGGTTGGCGCCGATGCGGAGCACGACGATGGCATCGCGTACCTTGCCCACCTGGTCGCCATTGGGGTCGAAGACGCCGATGCCGGCCAGGCGGGCGAGGAATACTCGGGTCGCGGCACCGGTCGTCACGTCGAAAGGCTACCGCCGCCAGGGGAAGGTGGTGGACGGTGACGTCATCGAGCGGACCGCCCGCGGCGCGCTCTCCGCTGGCCCGCCCGCCGCGTCGCCGACCTGGCCTGGCTCGGCGTCGCCGTGCTGTTCATCTCCTCGTCGGGGCCGATCATCGCGGCGACCGTCGCGCCCGCCCTGGCGATCGCGTTCTGGCGCTGCTTCCTCGGCTCGGCGGCCACCGCGCCGTGGGTGCTGCTGCGGCGTCGGCCCGAGGTGCGGCGGATGACGCGGCGCGAGTGGTGGCTGGTGGCCAGCGCGGGCCTGCTGCTCGGCGCCCACTTCGCCACGTGGATCCCGTCGCTGCGGTTCACCACCGTCGCGTCGTCCACCGCCCTCGTCGCGACGCAGCCGGTGTGGGCGGCGCTCATCGCCCGTCAGCGCGGGCGCCGTCATCCCGCGGACGGCCTGGGTCGGCATCGGGATCTCGCTGGTCGGCGTGCTCGTCCTCACGGGCATCGACGTCTCGGTGGATCCCGCGGCACCTCATCGGCGACGTCCTCGCCTTGGTGGGCGGCATGCTCGCCGCGGCCTACGTCACGGTGGCCGAGAGCGCCCGTCGCACGGTGTCGACGGCGACCCTGACCATCGGGGCTGTACGCCTCGGCGGCCGTCCTGCTGCTGGTCCTGTGCCTCGTCGGCGGCCAGCCGCTGTCGGGCTACTCCGCGCAGGCGTGGGTGCCTGATCCTCGCGCCTCACGCTGGGTGCCCAGCTGCTCGGGCCACACCCTCATCAACAAGGTGCTGGCCACCACGTCGGCGACGGTCGTGTCGCTGGCGATCCTGCTCGAGATGCCGGGCGCGACCATCATCGCGGCGGTCACGCTGCAGCAGCTGCCGCCGCTGGGGATCATCCCGGCGGTCGCGCTCATGTTCGCCGGCATCGTCCTGGTCATCCGGGCCGGCTCGCGCACCGTGCCGTCCGAGATCGCCGCCGGTCTGAGCGCGTTCGGCACCGGGCCGCCGCACGCGTCACTAGATTCGGCCGCGTGACCGTCCTCGCGATCGACCAGGGCACGTCGGGCACGAAGGCCGATCGTCGTCGGCGACGACGGCGCGGTGCTCGCGCTGGCGGAGGCGCCGGTGCATCCCGCAGTACCTCGCCGGACGGCGGCGTCGAGCAGGATCCGGCCGAGCTGCTCGCCTCGCGTGCTCGACCGCCGGACGGCGGGCGCTCGGCGGCCGCGGGCGTCGGGTCGACGCCGTGGCCCTGGCGAACCAGGGCGAGACCGTCCTGGCCTGGGATCCGCGACTCGGGCGAGCCGCTCGAGCCGGCGCTCGTGTGGCAGGACGGCCGCGCGGAGTCGGTCTGCGCCGAGCTGCGCGACGCAGGCCGACCTGATCGCCCAGCGCACCGGGCTGGTGCTCGATCCCGTACTTCTCGCGCGCCGAAGATGGCCTGGCTGCGCCGGCACGTCGACCACGCGACGGCGTCGTCACCACGACCGACACCTGGCTGCGTGCACCAGCTGACCGGCGAGTTCGTCACCGACGTGACCACGGCAAGCCGCTCGCTGCGTCCTGGACCTCGACGACGGTCGCCTGGGACGAGCGAGCTGCTGGCGCTGTTCGGCCTGGCGGGACGAGCGCCTGCCGCGACTGGTCGCGTGCGACGAGGTCGTCGGCGACGACGATCGGCCTTCGGCGGCGCAGCTGCCCGCTCGGCGGCCTCATCGTCGACCAGCAGGCCGCGCTGCTCGCGGAGGGCTGCCTCGACGCCGGGCGCGGCCAAGTGCACGTACGGCACCGGGGCGTTCCTGCTGGCGCAACACGGGTGACGCGGCACCCCGGTCGCGCCACGGGCTGACCACGTCGGTCGCCTGGCGCACGCGCGCGGGCACGCCCGTACTGCGTCGACGGCCAGGTGTTCACGGCGGCGTCGGCCGTCCGGTGGCTCGTGCGACCTCGGTCTGCTCGCCGATGCCCGCGACGCTGGACGACGGCGTGCGCGCGCCGACAGCGAGGGCGTGCTCTTCGTCCCGGCGCTGGCCGGCCTCGCCGCGCCGTGGTGGCGGTCGGACGCGCGCGGCTCGTTCGACGGGCTGAGCCTCGCCACCGACGCGCGGCCGCCTCGTGCGCGCGGTCGTCGAGGGGATCGCCGCCCAGGTGGCCGCGCTCGTCGACGTGGTCGAGGCCGACACCGGCGCGCCGATGCGCGTGCTGCGCGTCGACGGCGGCCTGACGCACTCGCGGGTCCTGATGCAGGTCGCAGGCCGACCTCCTCCAGAGTACCCGTCGAGGTGTTCGCGTCGCCCGCACGCCACGGCCCTCGGCGCCGCCATGCTGGGCCGCCTGTCGCGTCGACCCGGTGCGTCGGCTCGACGATGTCGGCTGGCGCCTGGACGCCGGCCGCCGTCTACGAGCCGCAGTGGTCCGCCGACCGGGCCGCGGACGCCATGGCGCGCTGGCGCGGACGCGGTCGAGCGCGACCTGCCCGTCGGCGGTGCGCCGTGACGCCGCCTGCTGGCCGACGTCGACGTCGTCGTCATCGGGGCGGGGTCGTCGGCTGCGCGGTCGCGCGCGAGCTCGCCGGGTCACGACGTCTCGGTCGCCCTCGTCGAGGCCCGCGATCGACATCGGCGACGCGACGAGCAAGGCCAACACGGCGATCCTGCACACCGGCTTCGACGCCGTGCCCGGATTCGCTCGAGGCCGCGCATGGTGGCGCGCGGGTACGCGCTGCTGTCGCGAGTACGCGGGCAGCGTGGGCATCCCGGTCGAGCGCACCGGTGCGGTCCTGGTGGCGTGGACCGAGGAGGAGCTCGGCAGCGCTCCCGTCGCTGCGCGACAAGGCGGTGCGCGAACGGCTACGACCGCCTGCGCGCTCGTCGACGCCGGCCGAGGTCTACGCGATGCTGCCGCACCTCGGGCCGGGGGCGCTCGGCGGCCTCACGGTGCCCGGGCGAGTCGATCATCTGCCCCTGGACGACGCCGCTCGCCTTCGCGACGGAGGCGGTGGCGCGGGGGTGCAGCCTGCTGCTCGGCACGCGGGTCACGGGGGTCGGCGTCGGGGCGGAGGCGACGACGCTCGCGCACCGACCGCGGCGAGCTGCGCGCACGCGTGGGTCGTCAACGCCGCCGGCCTGGGCGGCGACGACATCGACCGCCTGTTCGGCCACGACCGGTTCACCGTGGTGCCGCGGCGCGGTGAGCTGCTCGTCTTCGACAAGCTCGCCCGGCCGCTCGTCGACCGCATCGTCCTGCCGGTGCCGTCGCCAAGGGCAAGGGCGTGCTCGTCAGCCCGACGATCTTCGGCAACGTCATGCTCGGCCCGACGTCCGAGAACCTCGTCGACCGCACCGACACGTCCACGTCGGAGGAGGGCTTCGACTTCCTGCTGGCGAAGGGCGCGCGCGCTCATGCCGGCGCTGCATGGACGAGGACGTCACCGCCGCCTACGCCGGCCTGCGCGCCGCGACGGAGCACGTGGACTACGTCGTCGACGTCGACGCCGTCCAGCGCTACCTGCTGCTCGGGGGCATCCGGTCGACCGGCCTCACCGCGTCGATGGCCCTCGCCGAGCACGCCGCCGAGCTGCTCAGCGGAGGCCGGGCTCGACCTCCGGCCGCGCGACGACCTGCCCGCCGCCCCCCGCATGCCGAACATCGGCGAGGCGTGCCTCCGCCCGTATCGCACGGGACGACCTCATCGCCGCCGACCCGGAGTACGGCAGCATCGTCTGCTTCTGCGAGCGGGTCACCCGCGGCGAGATCCGCGACGCGCTCGCGCTCGCCGATCCCGCCGGCCGACCTCGACGGACTGCGCCGACGCACCCGGGCGATGATGGGCCGCTGCCAGGGCTTCTACTGCGGCGCCGAGGTCGATCGGCCCTGCTGCGGAGCACGCGATGAGTGACCGCGGCGCACCGTCGCGCGCCTGGCCGACGTCGTGGTCGTCGGCGGCGGACCGGCGGGCCTCACGGCCGCCACGGAGCTGCGCAGGCGGCGGGGTCACCGACGTCGTCGTGCTCGAGCGGGAGGCGGGCGCCGGCGGCATCCCGCGGCACAGCGACCACACGCGGCTACGGGGTGCGCGACCTGCGCTCGGTGCATGACCGGGCCGGCGTACGCGCGCGCGGCTCGTCGCCGAGGCCCTCGACGCCGGCGTCGACGTGCGCACCGAGGCGATGGTCACCGGATGGTCCGACGACCGGCGCGCCCATCGTGACGTCGCCCGCTGGGGCGGCTCCGCGTCGACGCCGGCGGCCGTCGTCCTCGCGACCGGAGCACGCGAGCGCCCCGGTCGGCTCGCATGATGCCCGGGGACCGGCCCGGCGGGCGTCTCACGACCGGGCAGCTGCAGTCCCTGGTGCACCTGCAGCACCGGCGCGGTCGGGCTCGCGCGGCCGTCGTCGTCGGGTCGGAGCTGGTCAGCTGGTCGGCGGTGCTGACACTGCGCGAGGCGGGCTGCGCGACCGTGCTGATGACGACCGCAGCCGACCGCGCCGAGGCGCCGGCGGCGGTGGCGCTCGCGGGTCGCACCGCCTTCGGCTTCCCGGTCGCGCGCCGCACGCGGGTCACGCGGATCATCGGCCGCGACCGGGTCGAGGCCGTCGAGCTCGAGCACCTCGACACCGGGCGACGCGCCCGCGTCGCCTGCGACACGGTCGTCTTCACCGGTGACTGGATGCCCGACAACGAGCTGGCCCGGCTGCGCGGCCTCGACCTGGACGCCGGGCACCGGGGGCCGCTCGTCGACACCGCGCTGCGCACGAGTGCGCCGGGGGTGTTCGCCGCCGGCAACCTCCTGCACCCCGTCGACACGGCCGACGTCGCCGCCCTCGACGGACGGCACGTGGCCGGCCCAGGTGCGGCGCTGGCTCGCCGGGGATCGCGAGCGCCCGGCGGCGGTGCGCCTCGTGGCCGCGGAGCCGTTCGCCTGGGTCGCGCCGGGCCTGGTGCGACCCGGCGACCCCGCGCCCGCCCGCGGGCGGCTGCTGCTGTGGGGGCTCGAGCACCGTGCGCTGCCCCGGGTCGTCGTCGAGCAGGCCGGCACGGTGCTGGCGCGCCGGCGGATCCCGTGGCCGCTCGCCCCCGGCCGGGTGTTCCGGCTGCCGTGGTCGATGGTGAGCGCGGCGCAGGCCGACGCCGGCGACGTCACGATCCGACTGGGCTAGCCGCAGCCTCGTTCGGCAACTCGTGGTGAGTTGGTGGGGACGTGCGTCACTGCCTCAATCGGTCCGGGCGCCTTCTTCGTCGACTGAGTCGTCTAGGTGCTGGTCGGAGAGCAGCAGCAGTTCGACGAGGGCCTTCACGTCGAGGGTGCCGAGGCGCTTGGCCTCCAATTCGAGGCGGGCGTCGTGCTCGGTGTCGACGAGGGTGATGTTCAGTGTCATGAGAGTCTGCTGGACTTCGACGTGCAGTGTCGCGCGGTCGAACTTGAGCATGGGCTGGACCTTGTCCCAGTGGCCGATTGCAGCCATGGTGTCGCGGCCGAGGACGTAGACCGTCGTGGGCGAGATGGCGAGAACGAAGGACTGCGGGAGTTCCTTCAGGTTGGAGAAGATCTTGCCGCCCACCATGCTGCCGACGACCGCGCCCACTCCCTGGAAGTCGCTTCCGAAGCCCGCGGCCCCGCCGATGGCCATCCCCGCTGCCTGCGACTTCGTGTAGCCGCGCGGGTAGGTCAGCGCCACGTCGAGGATCTCGTCGTCGGGGATGAGCGCCTGGACGGCTGCTCGGGCCTTGTCTTCCTGGGACACGTCTGCTCCTGAGGTGGGGGTGGTTCGTCGCTCCGCCAGAGACCCTAGTGACGATGCGGCCGGGCCGCCCCTTGACCAGCACGGCAGCCTGATCAGGACGCGAGCCCGGCGACCGTGCCCTCCTGCGTGACCGCGAGGCCGAGGTCGGCGAGGGCCTCGGTGGCCACGCCCATCGCGTGCGCATCCCCCGCCGCGGTGCCCAGCTGCTTCCCGCTCAGGGTGCGCGCGTGGATCGACTCCGTGATGACGGCCAGCTTGAAGCAGGCCAGCGCCGTGCACGCGTCGAGGTGGTCGACCGCATGCCCGGAGCGCCGGGCGTACTCGTCGACGAGCGCCCCACGGTCCCAGAAGCCGGGGCCGTCGGTGAGGTGCTCGGCGACGGGCACCCGGTGGCGCAGGCCGTCGGCGGCCTGGGTCCAGTAGACCAGGCTCAGCGCGAGGTCCGCGAGCGGGTCGCCGAGGGTCGACATCTCCCAGTCGAGGACGGCGACCACGTCGGGCGCGTCCGGGGCGAGGATGACGTTGTCGAGCCGGAAGTCGCCGTGCACGAGGGACCACGGCAGGTCCGCGGGCAGCGGCGCCAGGAGGTCGGCGATGCGGCCGCGCAGGGCGTCCATCGATGCGAGGTCCCGAGTCTTCGTCAGGTCCCACTGCCGGGTCCAGCGATCGAGCTGGCGCGGCAGGTAGCCGTCGGGCCGGCCGAGGTCGTCCAGTCCGGCGGCCGCCACGTCGACCCGGTGCAGGTCGGCGAGGACGGCGACGAGGGAGGCCGACACCGCGTCCGCGGCCGCGGCATCGAGCGTGGCCGCCTGCTCGGCGGTGGCGACGATGCGACCGTCGACGAACTCCATGACCAGGAACGTGGAGCCGTTCACGGCCTCGTCCTCGCACAGGCCGAGGGCGGTGGGGGCGGGGTATCCGACGCGTCCGAGCCCCGCGAGGACGCGGTGCTCGCGGGACATGTCGTGCGCCGTCGGCAGCACATGGCCCAGCGGGGGGCGGCGGATGACGATGCTGGTCCCGTGCTGGTCGGTGAGCCGGTAGGTGACGTTCGACCGGCCGCCGGGCAGCAGGTCGGCGCGCACCAGACCGGCGGTGTCGAGGGCGACCCCGTGGTCGGACAGCCACGACAGCACCGGCGCGAGGCGAAGGCCAGGCAGGTCGGCAGACTCGTCCATCTCGGGCACCCTATGGCAGGGTGGCGGCCGTGACGACCCCCGTGCCCCTCGAGCCGCCACCCGATGTTCAGGCCCTGCTCTTCGACTGCGACGGCACGCTGGTCGACACCCTGAGCCTCTACCGGGTCTGCTGGCGTCAGGTGTTCGGGCGACACGGGTTCGAGATGTCAGACGAGTGGTTCGCCGAGCACGCCGGCACCCATGTGTTCGACTTCGTCGAGGCGGCCTTCCCCGACGCGTCGCCGGACGTTCGCGCGACGGTGAAGGACGAGGGCATGGCGATGTTCATGTCCTCGATCCACCTGGTCGAGCCGATGGAGCACGTCGTCGCGATCGCGCGTCGTTACCACGGCCGGCTTCCGCTGGCGGTCGTGTCGAGCGGGCCGGACTCCGCCGTTCGTGAGTCGCTGGACGCCGTGGGCATCACGGAGCTGTTCGACGTGATCCTGACCCTCGCCGACGTCGAGCAGGGAAAGCCGGCCCCCGACGGCTACGAGCAGGCGATGGAGCGGCTGGGGGTCGACCCCGCCAGGTGCGTGGCCTACGAGGACTCGGCGACCGGCATCGAGGCCGCCCGCGGCGGCCGGCATTCCCACCGTCGTCGACGTGCGCGGCCATTTCGGCTGATACCGTCGGGGACTTACGGGAGTCCGTGACAAGTTTCAACCTGGGAGGCACCGTGTTCGAGTACCCCGCCGACATGTTCCACGTCGGTCATCTGGTGGCCGACATCGAGACGGCGATGGCGGAGCTCGGCAGCAGCTTCGACCTCACCTGGACGCAGGTGGTCTCCCGGGACGACCAGCGCGTCTGGACGCCGGAGCACGGCCAGCGCACGGTGCCCCTCACGTTCTGCTACTCGACCGAGGGGCCGCAGCACATCGAGCTCATCCAGGGGGTCGAGGGCACCCCGTGGTGGTGGGGCGATCCCCGGAACCTGCACCATGCCGGCGTCTGGTGCGACGTTCCGACGCTCACGAACGACCTCATCGCCCGCGGGTGGACCCTCGTGTGCAGCCAGATCTCGCCCGAGGAGGGCTACGGGTCCTTCTCCTACGTCCGCTCGCCTTCCGGCTTCCTGCTCGAGCCGGTCACGGTGAACAACCGCGATCGCATGCACCGCTGGTTCGCCGGGGGCAGCCTGTAGGGCTCCGCCGACCGGCCGAACGACTCCGGATTCGGGACCAAGGTCCCTGCCTATCCGGGTGCGACTTTCTTTAGAGTCACTACACATCTAGACAGGTGACGACCCAGGAGGCCGCATGCACACCCGGATGCACCCGCTCAGCAAGGCGATCTACGACGTGAGGGACGACGGGCTCGTCGAGGTGACCTCCGGAGACCGCCGTGGGCTGTTCACGCCGAACGGCGTCCGCGTCGACGGCGACCTGTACAACGTCGACATCCACCTGTGCCACTGGCTCGCCGGGCCGCAGCTGCCCTGATGGCGCGGCCGGCAACCCCAAGGACTTCCCGAAGCAGGAGGACTCCAAGTGACCGCCACCACCGACGGCATCCTGGGCACGACCGAGGGCCTGAACCCCGACCAGGCCGCGCAGGTGCACGCCTACATCGACCTGCTGAACCACGACACCCGCGAGGTCCCTGACGTCTACCGCTGGACCAACCCGCTGCCGGGCAAGGCGCTGACCGTGCCGGTCGAGCGCTACACCTCGCAGGCGTTCCACGACCAGGAGGTCGAGAAGGTCTGGAAGAAGGTGTGGCAGATGGCCTGCCGCGTCGAGGACATCCTCGAGGCCGGTCAGTACGTCAAGTACGACATCGCGGGCATCTCGGTGCTCGTCGTCCGGCAGCGCGACGGCTCGATCCTGGCCCACCGCAACGTGTGCCTGCACCGCGGGCGCACGCTCAAGGAGCAGGACGGCCGGGCCGACTCCTTCGTCTGCCCGTTCCACGGCATCACGTGGGACCTCGACGGTTCGCTCAAGCACATGCCGTGCCAGTGGGACTTCCCGCAGGTCGACGGTGAGTGGCCGCTGCGCTCGGTCAAGGTCGACACCTGGGGCGGCTTCGTCTTCATCAACCTCGACCCGGAGGCCGAGCCGCTGCTCGACTTCCTGGGCGACCTCCCGGCGCACTTCGAGAAGTGGCCGCTGGAGAAGCGGTTCAAGCAGGTCCACGTGGGCAAGGTGCTGCGCTGCAACTGGAAGATCGCGCAGGAGGCCTTCATGGAGTCCTGGCACGTGGTCGCCACGCATGCGCAGCTGCTTCCGGGCATCGGCGACGTCGTCAGCAAGTACGACGCGTGGGGCAACTTCTCCCGGACCCTCACTCCCAACGGGATCCCCAGCCCGCACCTGAACTGGATGCCCACCGAGCAGGAGATGGTCGACGCCCTGACCGACCGGAACCTCGACGACCCCCCGCGGATGGTCGTGCCCGACGGCCTCACCGCCCGCGTGGCGATCGCGGACAGCCGTCGCGCGCACCTGGCCAAGGACCTCGGGGCCGAGGTGGCCGACGCGCTCTCCGACGCCGAGATGCTCGACAGCATGCCGTACACCGTGTTCCCGAACTTCCATCCGTGGGGCTCGTACAACCGGACGTGCTACCGCTTCCGGCCGTATGGCAACGACCCGGGGATGTCGATCATGGAGTGCATGATCCTGAGCCCCTACGAGGGCGACACCCCGCCGAAGGGCGCCGAGCTCCAGATGGTCGAGACCGACACGTCGTGGACCACCGTGCCGGCCCTGGGCCTGCTGGCCCGGGTCTTCGACCAGGACGACGCCAACCTGCCGTTCGTCCAGATCGGCCTGGAGTCGGGCACCCTCGACGAGGTGACCTTCGCGGACTACCAGGAGACCAAGATCCGGCACATGCACACGGTCCTCGAGGACTGGCTGGCCTAGCCGGCTCTCGGTTCGGCCACGAGTCGGGCGCTCTCGCTGCGCCCGGCTCGTGGATGTCCTAACGTCTGCTTCCATGACGGATACGACGCCCCGCGGGCAGCTCAGCGACGACTGGTGCATCGACAGCCCCAAGCTGAACGAGCGGTTCCCGATCTACACCCGCTTCAACGCCAACGACGTGCTCCCGGAGCCGATCACGCCCCTGGGCGCCGATCTGATCTGGCATCCGCACATCCTCCCCGGCTTCTCGAACGCCTACGCGGAGATGGGCTGCATCTCGGTCGCCGAGGCGAACCTCGATCCGGATGCCTTCCCGGCGGCGTGCTTCCGCTACGGGCACATGTACGTCAACGTCACCACGGCGCGCCTGACGGGTATCCGGGCCGGGATGGGATGGGAGGCGATCGACGCCTCCTTCTTCGGCAGCCACCCCGATGCGCCCCCGCATGAGGAGCACCCCAGCGACGGCGACCCCGACATCGCTGCTCGGCTGGCGGCTCGCACCGGCTGGACCCTCACGACCTCGACCTTCCCGGAGTTGGAGGAGGACACCCGGATCGCCGACCGCCTCCGCGCTCAGCGCCCGGACTTCGACGAGATGTCGAACACGGCGCTGCTCGCCTACGCCCGCAGCCTCGCCCCATACGAGCGGATGACGTGGCGGGGTGAGCTCATCGGCGGCGCCCAGGCCGCGATCGGTCCCGCGGTGATCGGGTCGGTCGTCCCTGCCGAGATGGGCCTGTCGCCGTTCGACCTCGTCGGCCCGGCCGGCGACGTCGTCTCCGCGGCACCGTCGTACGCGCTGTGGGACCTGTCGCGCATCGTGCGGGCCGACGCCGTCCTCGGCGAGCTGTTCGATGCCGGCGTCGACGGCATGGTGCCCTGGCTCAAGGACCACCACCCCGACTTCCACCAGCGCTTCCAGGCGTTCCTGCGGGAGTTCGGCTACCGCGGGCCGTCCGAGTGGGACCTCGGTGCCGACTCGTGGGAGACCCGCCCGGAGCTGCCGCTGGCCCTCATCGACCGGATGCGTCACCTGGACGACTCCCAGTCGCCCGCCGCCCGTCGCTCGGAGGCGACCATCGCGGCCGAGCGCACCGTGGCTCACGTCCTGGATGCCCTTGACGGCAACGACGAGGCGATCGGCACGCTGCGCATGGGGCTCGACTCCGCGCGGCGCTTCGCCGGCTGGCGCGAGCTCGGCAAGAGCAATTGCATCAAGGTCATCAACGAGGCGCGTGTGGCCCTGCTCGAGGTCGGCCGCCGGCTGGCGAACGAGGGTCATCTGGACCACCCTCGACAGGTGTTCATGGCCCTCGACGGCGAACTGGACCGCCTGGTCCTGGACCCGGCGCTGGTGACCGGCGCCCTCAAGCAGCGCGAAGCGGACTGGAAGGAGTATGCGGGCCTCGAGGTCCCGCTCTTCCTGGATGCGCGCGTGCCGCGCGTGCCGATCGCCGAGCTGAGGCGCTCGGCTGGCGACACCTTCTCCGCAGCTGCCGTCGGCGACACGCTGACGGCGATCGGCGCGGCCGCCGGCCGGGCCACGGGCCGGGCCCGCGTGATCACCGACACCTCGGAGATCGCCGCCTTCGAGCCGGGCGACGTCCTCGTGGCCCCTCAGACCGATCCGTCCTGGACGCCACTGTTCGTGGTGGCCAGTGCCGTGATCGTCGGCGTGGGTGCCCCGAACAGTCACGCGATGATCGTCAGCCGCGAACTGGGCATCCCCTGCGTGGCCGGACTCGAGGGCGCGACCCAGAAGATCCCCGAGGGGGCCACCGTCACCGTGGACGGGTCCGCCGGCACGGTGACCATCGACGCCCTGGGCTGAGGGATGCGCGAACCGCTGATCCGGTACCCGATCGTCCAGTACGCGTACGTCGTCACCGACCTCGACGAGGCGGTCCGCCACTGGGTGGAGGTCATGGGGGCGGGGCCGTTCTTCGTCAGCCGCAACCACGTGGGTCGCGAGCACACCTACCGTGGGACGCGGGACTCCGCGGTGTTCTCGTACGCCTTCGGGCAGGCGGGCCCAGCGCAGGTGCAGCTCATCCAGTGCATGGACGACAGCCCGTCGGTGTACCGCGACATGTATGCGCCTGGCGAGGAGGGCTTCCATCACGTGGCGTGCCTCGTGCCGGCCGCTGACATGGAGGCGGAGGTTGCCAGGTTCACCGACGCCGGCTTCGAGGTCGGGTCGACTCTGCACTCCTATGTCCCCGTCGCGTACCTCGACTGCCGCTCGGCGCTGGGCTTCTTCGTCGAGCTGCACGGGCTCAACGCCGACGTGGAGGAGCTGTTCACGCAGATCCGCGAGGCGCACGAGGGATGGGACGGCGTGACGGACCCCATCCGGGTGCGTGACAAGAGCTCCTCGGTGGGCAGGCCATGATGCCGCCGTTCGAGCTCGTCCCTCTGGCCGCAGTCCGCGTCACGCGCGGGGATGTCTATCGCCTCGGCGAGACCGCGTTCCACCGACGCGTGATCGGGGGGATCGCCCATGGTCGATGGGAGGGGGAGCGATTCAGCGGCGACATCATCGCGCCCGGTGGCGACTGGGCCATCCCCTCGCGGGACGGCACCATCATGCTGCTCGACGTGCGCCAGCTCGTGCGGACCGACGACGACGCCCTTGTGTATGTCACGTACCAGGGGCGATGCGACCGCGGGCGGGGGACCTACACCGTGGCACCGACGTTCGAGACCGACGACGAGAGGTACGCCTGGCTCAACTCCGTCCAGGCAGTCGGCCAGGGCCGCTCGGACGGCGACGACATCGTGTACGAGATGTTCGAGGTGCGCTGAGCGAGTCCGATCGCCCGGATCCGGCCGGATCGTCGCGCGAGAACCCGGGTTACTGTACTGTCTCTAAAGTTTCTACCGGAGGCGGTGACAGTGGCGCGATCGATGCCGGACGTCGGCTGGGTGCTGTGGTCGGGCACCATCGGGCTGGAGTCGACGATCCAGGCGAGGATCGACGCCGCCGCGGCGGCGGGCTACACCCGCATCTCCGTCAGCCCGCTCGACGTCGCGCGCAGCGAGGTGCAGGGGGTCCCGGCCGTCGACCTCGGGCAGCGCATCCGGGATGCCGGGCTGGGCATCGTCGTCGATCCGGTCATGAACTGGTACGGCGGCACGCCGCCGGCGACGTCGCGGTTCGGGCGCTTCTCGACCGACGACGCGCTGCGCATGTGCGCGGACCTCGGGGCGGTGACGCTCACGTGCCTGGGGCAGGCGGAGGATGACGTGCCGCTCCCGGACATCGTCGCGTCGTTCGGCCGGCTCTGCGACCGGGCTGCGGGATTCGGCGCGCAGGTGCATCTGGAGTTCACGGCCATCCACGCCATCCGGACGCTTCGGACCGCCTGGGAGATCGTGGCCGGCGCGGATCGGGAGAACGGCGGAATCGTCTTCGACACGTGGCACTTCTTCCGCACCGACCCGGACTTCGCCCTGCTCGAGTCGATCCCGGGTAACCGCGTATTCGCCGTGCAGGTGGACGACGCACGGGCCGACGTCGTCGGGACCCTGCGCGACGACACGCAGAACCGCCTCATGCCGGGGGACGGCACCTTCGACCTGGTCCGCGTCATCGCGACCCTCGACCGGATCGGCGGGCTGACCTGGGTCGGGCCCGAGGTCATCTCGCCGGACACGGCGGCGCGGTCGCCGGTCGACGTCGCGCGTGACGCCCGGGCTCGGATCGAGGACATCATCACGGAGGTACGTCAGGCATGAGGGCAGCACTCATCACCGGGGCCGGGCAGCTGGAGCTCGTCGATGTGCCCGACCAGCGGCCGGGTCCCGGCACGGTCACCGTCGATGTCACGCTGTGCGGCATCTGCGGAACGGAGGTCGGATCGTTCCGCAGCGGCGTGCTGCACAGCCCCTCGGTGTGCGGTCACGAGTGGGTGGGGGTCGTCAGCGCCGTCGGGTCGGGCGTCGGGTCGCCGCTCGAGGGCGAGCGCGTGGTCATCGGCGTGTGTGCCCCCTGCGGCGACTGCCCGGAGTGCCGCGCCGGGTATGCCGAGAACTGCCGAGTCGCGAACCTGATGGCCCGTGGGAAGGACCCCCTCGCCCCGGATCACGGCGGCTTCGCCCGCCGGATCACGGTCGCGGCCGATCGGGTGGTCCCGGCCCATCCAGGCCTGTCCGACGTTCAAGCGGCCATCGTGGAGCCGGCGGCGGTCGCGTTCCACGGCATCCGGCGCAGCCAGATCCGTCCGGGCGACCTCGTGGCGGTCCTGGGAGCGGGACCGATCGGACTGCTGGCGATGCAGTTCGCCCGGGCCGCGGGCGCGGGGCAGGTCGTGATGATCGAGCCGTCCGAGCGGCGCCGCCGGCTGGCCGCTGAGCTCGGGGCCGACGTTGCCCTCCCACCCGAGGACGCGGCCGAGCACTGCCTGGACCTGTCGCGGGGCGTCGGGTGCGACGTCGTGGTCGAGGCGTCCGGGGTGGCCTCCCTGCTGCAGACCGCCGTCGACCTGTCGCGCGCCGGCGGCACGGTGACCCTCCTGAGCTACCTGGCGAGGCCATCCGAGGTCAACGGTGCCCGAATCATGGCGCGCGAGGCGCGAATCGTCGGGGCGAACGCCTACACGCGGGCGGACTTCCGGCGCACCATGGACCTCATCGTCGACGGCCGCGTGCGGGTGGAGCCGATGCACACGCGAACCGTCGGGCTCGACGGCCTGCCGCAGGCGCTGGCCGACCTCGCCGCGGGGACCGGCGACGACGTCAAGGTCCTGGTGGACCCGAGCATGGAGGTGCAGTGATGCCGGTAGCGATCGTCACGGGAGCCGGAGCCGGGATCGGCCAGGCGACGGCGCGCATGCTCCACGAGCGCGGGTACTCGGTGGTGGTGAGCGACATCAGCAGTGAGGCCCTCGAGTGGACCAGGGGAGTCGACGGGCTCCTCGGCGTGGTGGCTGACGTCAGCGTCGAGCAGGACAACGCGGCCATGGTCGCGGCCGCGGTCGACACCTTCGGCGGACTCGATGTCCTCGTGCTCAACGCGGGGATCGCCCGCCGCACGGTGTGGGAGGGCGATGACGCCGTCGATGCCTACGACCGCATCATGGCCGTCAACGCCCGCGGAGTCGTGCTCGGCATCCGGCACGGCGCACCGGCCATGGCACGCGACGGCGGCGGCGCCATCGTCGTCATAGCGTCCACCTCCGGGGTGCGCGCCGACCCGGACCGCTTCGCGTACAACGCGTCCAAGGCTGCAGCCATCAACCTCGCCCGCGCGGCGGCCCTGGACTGGGCGGCCCGCGGGGTCCGGGTGAACGTCATGGCGCCCGGCCCGACGATGACGTCGATCCTCCAGGGCGGCAGGGTCACGCCGGAGCACCTCGCCGAGCTCACGCGCAACATCCCGCTGCAGCGCATGGGACGGCCGGAGGAGCAGGCCGAGGCGATCTGCTTCCTGGCGTCCCCGGCGGCCAGCTTCATCACCGGCGCGGTCCTCATGTGCGACGGCGGCATCACCGCCAACGCCGGCATCTTCCCGCCGCCCGCCCTGCCCGCCGAGTAGCAGAACCGAGGAGAACTCCCATGACCGACTTCGACGTCGACGTGCTCGTCATCGGCTCCGGCGCCGCCGGACTGTCCGCCGCGCTCGCCGCGCGCCAGGCGGGCGCCGAGCGCGTGCTCGTCGCGGAGGGGGAGGGGATCATCGGCGGATCCTCGCGACTGTCCGGCGGCCTCATGATGGGAGCGGCGACCCGCTACCAGAAGGCGCAGGGCATCGAGGACTCCCCCGAAGCCCTCTTCCACGACTACATGACCCTCAACCAGTGGAAGGTCGAGTCGGCGGTCGTGGAGCGCCTGACGCAGCGGGCCGGCCAGGCGGTCGAGTGGCTCGGCGATCTCGGGGTGGAGTTCTACGACCAACTGGTCTTCGGCGGCGACGAGACGCTGCCCCGCGTGCACTGCCCGATCGGGCGCGGGCAGGCCGTCGTCGACGTGCTCTACCGGCACTGCCGCGAGTCCGGGATCGAGTTCGCGCTCGGCCAGCGCGTCGACCGGCTGCTCACGGCTGACGGCGCGGTCGTCGGCATCGCTGTCGGCGAGGACGAGATCACTGCCGGCTCGGTGGTGATCGCGACTGGAGGGTTCGGCGCCGACGAGGCCAAGCGCAAGGAGCTCTTCCCCTCCGTCTACGACACCGGCTGGTCGTACTACATCGGTGCCGACGGCTCCCGCGGCGACGCCCTCGACTTCACGCGCGAGCTGAACGCCCAGGTGACGGGGTTCAATCGCGGCCTGCGGCTGCTGCACACCGACTTCGACACGATGTACGAGGCCTACATCCCGGGCTGGCTCATCCTCGTCAACCACCAGGGCCGCCGATTCTGCAACGAGACGGCTCCCTACGGGATCATGGACGGCCTGCTGCAGGAGCAGGGTGACTCGGCCTTCGCGATCTTCGACCACAAGGCGCTGGTCGACGCGACGGAGCTGGGCGTCGCCCGCTACAAGCAGTCGATCCCCGGATCCACGAAGAAGCAGAGCCCGCACTGGAACCTCGACATCATCGAGATGATGCTCGCCGAGGGGAAGGTCCAGAAGTCCGAGTCCCTCGCCGGCCTCGCGGCGGCGATCGGCGTTCCCGAGGAGAACCTGCGGGCGACGGTGGACCGGGTCAACGCCCTCGTCGAGCTGCACGAGGACCAGGACTACCTGAAGGACCCGAAGTTCCTCGAGCCGATCGCGAGCGGACCGTTCTACGCCGTCGAGGTGCGACCGGCCACCTGCTGCTTCACCGCCTGCGGCCTGCGCATCAACCGCGACGCCGAGGTGCTCGACGAGTCCGGCCGGGTGATCCCGGGGCTCTTCGCGGCCGGAGAGGTCACCGGCGGGGTCATCGGCCCGCGGTACGTCGGCAGCGGAAACTCGTACGGGAACTGCGTCACGATGGGCCGCGTCGCGGGACAGTCGGCGGCTGCTCATGCCGGCTGAGGCGAGGGGTGGGTCGGCCCTCCGCGCAGGACCGGATCGGCGACCCTGCCGCGCGCGAGGCGATCCGCGAGGCGGCCTTCCGGTATGCCCGCGGCGTGGACCGGCTGGACGTGGAGCTCATGAAGTCGGCGTACTGGCCCGACGCCACCGACGACCATGGCCGGTTCGTCGGAAACGGCTGGGAGTTCGCCGAGCGCGTGGTCGGCACGCATGACCGGTGGCTGACCACAATGCACGGCAACCTGCAGCACGCCATCGAGTTCGACGACGACACCCACGCACGCGGCGAGATCTACAACGTCACCTACCTCGTGCCCCGTGACGGAGGTCCGTGGTCGGTGTGGCTGGGCCGCTACCTCGACCGGTACGAGCGGCGCGACGGCGAGTGGCGGATCAGCCACCGCATCTGCGTGCACGAGGCCACCACGACGATCGACCACGCGCCGATGGCCGGGGACATGTCGAACTTCCGTCCCGGCGCGGACGACCGACCGCGCGGCGACCGCCCCCTCGGCACCTAGCCCCTCCCCGCCGACCTTGAGGTTGGCGCCACCGCGGGGCCGCTTCGCCGGCGCCAACCTCAAGGTCGGCGGCACATAGACTCGCGGGACCCGTCCGGGACCTCCGGGCCACCGCGAGGAGAGCCATGAGATCCCTGACCGTCCCGACCCGCATCCTGATGGTGGCGGCGGCCGTGTCGCTGATAGGCACCCTCTCCGCATGCTCAGGCTCGGACGCCGCCGAGCCGGCTGCCGCGGAGTCTGCCTCGACGGCCACCGTCGCTGCCGAGGCGACGATGGCGGCCGAGGAGTCCGCCGTGGCCAGCGCAGAGGCCGAGGCCGCAATGGCCACGGGGACGGCCGTTCTCGTCGACGGTGAGGCGCCCGCCGAGCGCACCATCACGATCACCGCGGGCCAGCTCGAGCCGGCCACCCTGACCATCGCCGTTGGCGACATCGTCACCTTCAAGTCGGGCGACGATGCGATCTACGCCGTCGAGGTGGGCGACCTCGACAGCGCCACCGTCTCCGGTGGGCTCATCGAGACGTTCCAGTTCCCGGAGGCGGGCGAGTACCCGGCGGTCGAGATCATCAGCGGAAGCACGGCCACCATCTCCGTCGAGTAGCCCACCCCACCCCGCCGACCTTGAGGTTGGCGCCACTGCGGGGCCGCTTCGCCGGCGCCAACCTCAAGGTCGGCGGGGAGGGGGTTGCGGGGGTTGGGGTGCCTCGGGCTAGCCGAAGTCGGCGTCGAAGGCGGTCTTGACCCGCCCCAGGTAGTCCACGTGGGCGGCGATGCTGTCGAGGCCGACCTTCTGCGTCAGCACCGAGACGCCCTGCCCGCCGGCGCGCTGCCAGATCTCCGTCGTCGCCAGCACCTCCTCGACCGACCGCGCGCGGGTGAGGATCAGCTCGGTGCCGAAGCCGTCCCGCGGACCGTCCGGCCTCGTCGAGCAGCTCGTGCAGGCGTGCCAGGCCGCCGACGGCGTCGTCCACGCTGCCGGCGAAGGTGAAGCCGTCGCCAAGTCGTGCGCCGCGTCGGAAGGCCGCCTCGCTGAAGCCCCCGATCCAGATCGGGATCGCGCGGCTCGGGCGCGGGTTGATGCAGCAGCGGTCGAGCTGGTGGAAGCGTCCGTCGAAGGTGACCAGCCGGTTCGCCCAGAGCTCGCGCAGCAGGACGATCTGCTCGTCGAGGCGAGCACCGCGCGTGGCGAACTCGGTGCCGAGGGCGTCGTACTCCACCCAGTTCCAGCCGGTCCCGACGCCGAGGCGCACCCGCTCGTGCGAGAGCAGGTCGACGTCCGCGGCCTGCTGCGCGGCGAGCACGGTCTGCCGCTGGGGCAGGATCATCACGCCGGTGGCGAGCTCGATCCGCGAGGTGATGGCCGCGAGGTACCCGAAGGCGACGAACGGGTCGTGGAACGAGTCGTCCTCGGTGTACGGGCCCCACAGCGGCGGCTCGCGATCGGCGTGCTCGGCGCCCACGACATGGTCGTAGAACAGGATGCTGTCGTAGCCCAGGTCCTCGGCGGCCAGGCCGATGTCGCGCACACCGGACGGATCCCCGTGCGTCTCGTTCTGGGGGTAGACGACGCCGATCCTCATGTCGCTCTCCGGGGGTTCGGGACGCCGCCCTCGCGGCGAGGCTCGATGCCCGCCTCCAGGACCCTGCGCTCGGTGATGCGCCACGTCCCGTCGAGCAGCGCCCACGCGTCGTGGTACTCGCCCCACAGGATCATGTCCGGCTTGGCGCGGTCGACGAAGCGGTGCCAGGCGCGCACGTAGCTGACCGCCGTGGCCGTGGCGGGACCGGTGAAGGTGATGGCAATGTTGCTGATGAGGTGCTGCGTGGCCTCGAACTGGGGCAGCACCCGGTCCATCCACGCGACCACCTCCTCGACCCCGTGCATGTCGCCACTGTGCGGTGACGCGAAGACGCACTCCTGCGCGAAGACATCGCGGTGGTTCCCGGTCTCGAACCAGTCGGTGGCACGCGCATAGCGGAACATCTGGTCGGCGATGGCGGCGCGGTCGTCCAGGCGGTCGAGGGTCACGGCATCCTCCAGGGTCGGTGGGTATGGGGCGATCAGGCCGAGTCGGCGGCCGACAGTCCGGCCAGGCGTCCGAAGACGAGGATGGGCCCGAGGGTGCCGCCGGCGCCGCCGTAGGCCATCGCGGTCGGGGCCGCAGCGACGTTGCCGGCCGCGTAGAGCCCGGGAATGGGTGCGAGTCGGGTGTCGAGCACGCGGCCCTGCGGATCGGTCCGCGGTCCGCCGCTGGTGCCGAGGGTCCCGGACCGGACCGGCACGGCGTAGTAGGGACCCTCGTCGATCCTGCCGAGGGTCGATGCCTTGGTGAACCGGAAGTCCCCGTCGCCGCTCCAGCGGTCGTAGGCGCTGTCACCCCGCCCGAAGTCCTCGTCCTGGTCCGCGTCGACGAACGCGTTCCACCGCGCGACGGTGGCCTCGAGGCCGTCGGGATCGATCCCGACCGCCTCGGCGAGCTCGCGGAGCGTGTCTGCACGGGGGATCCAGTCGGCGATCGGCTCGCCCGCGGGCGTGCCGAAGGACCCGTACCGGGTGGCGTTGCGGCCGTCGAACAGCAGCCAGGCGGGCTGGTTCGCGTAGCCGAACGGCACGGCGTCCATCTGGTGGAAGGCGCCGCCCAGGGCGTTGTAGTTGGCGGCTTCGTTGGTGAAGCGCCGGCCGCGGGCGTTCACCATGATCGAGCCGGGCAGGGTCCGCTCGCGGTTGACCAGGTTCGAGCGCTGCGCCCCGAAGGCCTCGTCGCCGGGGATCTGCACGGCTGGCACCCACCAGGCCTGGCCCATGTTCGCCAGCCGCGCCCCGGCCCGCATAGCCATCAGCAGCCCGTCGCCGGTGTTGGTCGGGACCGAGGTGGGCGCCGTCATGGGTCCGCGCAGGAACTCGGCGACCAGCTCGGCGTTCCACTCGAACCCGCCGGTGGCGAGGACGACTCCGCGACGGGCCCGCACCTCGCGCTCGGCGCCGTCGATGAGCAGCCGGACTCCGGCGACCCGTCCAGCGTCGAGGATCAGGTCGGTGGCCTCGGCGCGGAGCACCGGCTCGACGCCGAGGTCGAGGAGCGCCTTGAGGAGCGGGCCGACGAGGGCGTTGCCGCAGCCGCGCAGGTCGTTGTCGACGCGGTAGCGGAGGGTCTCGTCGTCGAGGAACCCGGTGCCGCCGCCGAGCGTGGTGTCGGTGATCCGCAGGTGCGCGCTGCGGCGGCTGCGGGCGACCTTGTCGGACCACGGCCCGAGCGAGTGGAAGCTGAACAGTCCCGGATCCAGCGAGCGCCCGCCGTCGGGCCGGCCCCCGGGATTCTCCGGGTGGTAGTCGGGGTAGCTGGGAACGAGGATGAACGAGAGCTCGGTCACGTCCTCGAGCCACTCGACCGTCGCGCGGCCGTTGTCGACGAAGGCCTCGGCCATGGCCGGGTCCATGCGGTCCAGGGACAGCGAGGCGAGGTAGGTCAGGACGTCCTCGCGTGAGTCGGCGATGCCGGCCTCGTCCTCGTGATGGTTGAGGGGCACCCAGCACACCCCGCCGGAGATCGCGGTCGAGCCGCCGATCAGGTCCGCCTTCTCGAACAGGCCGACGCTGGCACCGGCTCGGGCTGCGGCGAGGGCGGCCGTCAGCCCTGCGGCACCGCTGCCCAGGACCACCACGTCGTACTCGATACTGGACTCCATCTAAAGAATCTATCGCTATAGTGTGGCCCTTGTCCCCGATTCGAGGAGGCCTCGTCATGACCGTTGACGGCTTGCGCGTGGAGCGCGACTCCGGCGTCCTGCGCCTCACCTTCGACCGGCCCGAGCGGCTCAACTCGCTGTCGGTCCCGATCCTCGATGCCACGGCGGACGCCGTCGACGCGGCCGCAGCCGACGGGACACGCGTGGTGGTCCTGACCGGTGCTGGACGGGCGTTCAGCTCGGGTGCCGATGTCGGCGCTGATGGGGCCCCGCCGAGCCTCGACACCCTCGACGCAGCCAACCGGCTCGCGCGCTCGATCACGTCGTCGCCACTCGTCGTGGTGGCGGCGGTCAATGGCATCGCCGCGGGGGTCGGGTGCTCGATCGCCCTCACCGCGGACCTCACGATCGCCAAGGAATCCGCGGCCTTCATGCTGGCGTTCACCAAGATCGGCCTCATGCCCGACGGCGGGGCGTCGCTGCTGGTCGCGGCCGCAGTGGGCCGCGCCCGAGCCGCACGCATGGCGCTGCTGGCGGAGAAGATCCCCGCCCCGCTCGCCCTGGAGTGGGGGATGATCTCGGCCGTGGTCGCGGACGACGACTTCGACGCCGAGGTGACGGGGCTGGCGGCCCGGCTGGCCGCCGGACCGCCCCTGGCCTACGCCGCCACCAAGAAGGTCCTGACCGCGGCCACCCTGGGCGGGCTGGACGACATCCTGGCGGCCGAGCGCGACGGCCAGGGCAGCCTTCTGGAGTCAGCCGACTTCGCCGAGGGCGTGGCCGCCTTCCAGCAGAAGCGCGCCGCCGAGTTCGGCGGGTCCTGACTCATCGCGATTGTGTGAATATCCAGCAATTTCGGGGTCGTCGCATTAGCGTCGTCCTACTCGAACTCCTCGGCCGCAGGCCCGGGACGACCATGGAAGAAGGAGCACGCAGATGGGTCAGCTTGACGGCAGGGTCGCGGTCATCACGGCCAGCACCCGCAGCATCGGTCGCGGCATCGCCGAGGCCTTCCACGCCGAGGGCGCCAGCGTCGTCCTGAGCGGCCGCAGCGCCGAGAAGGGCGCGAAGGCGATCGAGGAGATGGGCGGCGGCGACCGCCTGCACTTCATCTCGGCTGACGCGTCGAACCAGGCGGACATCGAGGCCCTCGTCGACGGGACAGTCGAGCGCTTCGGCCGCGTCGACATCATCGTCCCGAACGCCGGCGGCGTGGCGAACACCGCTCCGGTGGCGATGATGAGCGACGAGGAGTGGCAGTACGAGCTCAACTTCAACATCAACCAGACGTTCTGGATGACGCGGCGAGCGCTGAAGTACATGATCCCGCAGCAGTTCGGGCGCATCATCGGCATGTCGTCGATGTACGGGAAGATCACGACGATGGCCGTGCCCGGATACATCACCAACAAGCACGCGATCATCGGCCTCATGAAGGCCGTCGCCAAGGAGGTCGGCACGCAGGGCATCACCGCCAACGCGATCTGCCCGGGCTTCGTCCCGACCGACATGTTCTACGAGACCGGACCGGCCACGGTCGAGGCCATGGGCCTGCCGGACCTCGACGCCCTCGCGCAGATCATGTACAGCGTCACCTGCCTCCAGCGCCCGAACACGGCCGAGGAGGTGGCGGCGGCCTGCGTGCTGCTCGCCTCGGACCTCGGCGGCGGCATCACCGGCACCAGCATCAACATCGACGGCGGCGCGTCGCCCTACTAGTCGACGCCCCACCACCTCGACGAAAGGACGGTCGTCCGTGTCCCATCTCGGGAACCTGGACCAGTGGTTCGAGGGCCGCTCAGCGGTCGTCACCGGGGGAGCAGGCGGGATGGGGCGGGCGATCGCCCTGGCCTTCGCCGCGGCCGGCAGCCGGGTCGTCGTGAGCGACGTCTCGGAGGCCGGCGGCGAGGAGACGGCGGCGCTCGTGCGCGCAGCCGGCGGTGAGGCGGTGTTCGTCCGCACCGACGTGTCGCGCAACGAGGACGTCAAGGCCATGGTCGAGGCCGCCGTGGACACCCACGGCGGCCTCGACTTCGCCGTCAACGCAGCGGCGATCGAGTTCGAGGTCGACTACCTCGCGGACCTGGCCGAGGAGGACTGGGACCGCATGCTCAACGTCAACCTCAAGTCGGTGTTCCTGTGCATGAAGCACGAGATCAACGCGATGCTGGCAACGCAGCGTGAGGGCTGTGCCATCGTCAACATCGCGTCCACGAACTCCTACCGGCCGCAGCCGCACCAGTCGGCCTACACCGCCAGCAAGTTCGGCGTCCTCGGCGTGACGAAGTCCGCCGCCGTCGACTACGCGCCGCGCGGAATCCGCATCAATGCCATCTGCCCCGGCTCCATCGACACGCCGATGCTGCGGGGCGCGATCGCCAAGCGGGGTCGCGATCCGCAGGAGGTGGCCGACCGGCTGTCGCTGATCGGGCGGTTCGGCACGGTCGACGAGATCGCCGCCGCGGCGCTGTGGCTGTGCTCCGGCGCAGCGGGCTTCACCATCGGGCACGCCCTCGCGGTCGACGGCGGCTACCTGTCCCGCTGACCGTCCCCTCGGTGCGCACTCAACGCAAGGGCGGCTACGTCGCGTAGTCGTAGAAGCCGCGACCGGACTTACGCCCGTACATCCCTGCCTCGACGTGTCGCTTGAGCAGCGCCGGGGGCGCGAACGCCGGCTCGAGGTGCTCGGCGTACAGGCTCTCCGAGACCAGCAGCATCGTGTCCAGGCCGATCATGTCGCACAGCTTCAGCGGCCCCATCGGCATGCCGCACCCGGCGACCATGCCCTCGTCGATGTCCTCGCGGGTGGCCACGCCGTTCTGCAGCGAGCGGACCGCCGACAGCAGGTACGGCACGAGGATCGCGTTGACGACGAAGCCGGAGCGGTCGTCGGCCCGGATGACCTTCTTGCGCAGCACCTCGGCGCAGAAGGCGTGCGTGCGGTCGGCGACGCCCGGGTCGGTCTGCAGGCACGCGATGACCTCGACCAGCGGCATGACCGGTACCGGGTTGAAGAAGTGCGTGCCGAGGACCCGCTCGGGGTGACGGCTCGCGGCCGCGATCTGGGCCACCGGGATGGACGACGTGTTCGTGGAGATGATGGCGTCGGCGGAGAGGATGTCATCCAGGGCCGCGATGAGCGCGACCTTGTCCTCCACGCGCTCGCGGATGGCCTCGATGACGATCTCGCGATCGGCGAGGTCGGCGAGGTCGCTGCTGAACGTGATGCGGGCCATGATCGCCTCGGCCGGCTCGGCGAGCTTCCCCGCTGCCTCCGCCTTCGCCAGCGAGGCAGCCATGCGCGTGCGCGCCCCCTCCAGTGCCTCGGCGATGGCATCCACGACGACGACGTCGCACCCGCCCTTGGCGCCCACCTCCGCGATCCCCGCGCCCATGAGCCCACAGCCGACAACACCCAGACGATTCATCGGTACTCGTTCCACTCTCTCGTGATCGGCGCGCCCGTGCGGACGCGAGGTCTAGAAGTCGCCAGCGTTCGCGCGCAGCGCCCGCAGCACCGTGCGCAGCTGGTTCGTCTGGTGCTCGGTGATCCCGAGCTGCTCGAAGACCTGGCCGTTCAGCGCCGCGGTGGCGGCGAGCGCGCGGGAGCGTCCGGACTCGGTGATCGAGGCGAGCACGGCGCGGCGATCCGTGGGGTGGGGCAGCCGCTCGACGAAGCCCTGGGCCTCGAGGCGGTCGACGGCGCTGGTGACGCTGGTCGGGTGGACCTGGAGCAGTGCGCCCATGCGAGTCATCGGCAAGGAGCCGTGCTTGGTGAAGGAGAGCAGCGTCAGGATCTCGTATCGCGCGAAGGTCAGGTCGAGAGGGCGCAGCACGGTGTCGATGCGCTGGAGCACGATCTGCTGGGCGCGCACGATCGAGGTGACGGCGGCCATCCCGTCGGCAGCGGTGGCCCATCCATGCGCCACCCACTGACGACGCGCCTCCTCGATGGGGTCGCTGTCGAGCGTGCGTCCGATGGTCACGCGGGCCTCCCGTTGTGGCGTGTCAGTGCCGGTCAGACGTTGCGCCGGTACTGGCCGCCCACCTCGAAGAACGCCGAGGTGATCTGACCGAGCGAGCATACTCGGACGGCCTCCATTAGGGCGGCAAACGTATTGCCTCCCGATGATGCGACGTCCTTGAGTCTGGCCAGCGCCGGCTCGGCCTCGCCGCGATGGGCCTCGTGGAAGGCGCGCAGGCGCTCGACCTGCGAGCGCTTCTCCTCCTCGCTGGCCCGGGCCAGTTCGAGGGTGTGTGCGTCTCCCGGGCCGTCGGGGTTGAGGAAGGTGTTGACGCCGATGATCGGCAGCGAGCCGTCGTGCTTGCGGTGCTCGTACAGCATCGACTCGTCCTGGATGCGCCCGCGCTGGTAGCCGGTCTCCATGGCGCCGAGGACCCCGCCGCGGTCGGAGATGCGCTCGAACTCGGTCAGCACGGCCTCCTCGACGAGGTCGGTCAGCTCGTCGACGACGTAGGACCCCTGCATGGGGTTCTCGTTCTTCGACAGTCCCCACTCCTGGTCGATGATCATCTGGATGGCGAGTGCACGGCGAACCGACTGGGCGCTGGGCGTCGTGACGGCCTCGTCGTAGGCGTTGGTGTGCAGGGAGTTGCAGTTGTCGTAGATCGCGCACAGGGCCTGCAGCGTGGTGCGGATGTCGTTGAAGTCCATCTCCTGGGCGTGCAGCGAGCGGCCCGAGGTCTGGATGTGGTACTTCAGCTTCTGGGCGCGGTCGTCGGCGCCGTAGACGTCGCGCATGGCGATGGCCCAGATGCGGCGCGCCACGCGGCCCAGCACGGTGTACTCGGCGTCGATGCCGTTGGAGAAGAAGAACGAGAAGTTGGGCGCGAACTCGTCGACCGTCATGCCGCGGGCCCGGTAGGCCTCGACGTACGTGAAGCCGTTGGCGAGGGTGAAGGCCAGCTGCGAGATGGGGTTCGCGCCCGCCTCGGCGATGTGGTAGCCGGAGATGGACACGGAGTAGAAGTTGCGGACGCGCTGGTCGATGAACCACTGCTGCACGTCGGCCATGCACCGCAGGGCGAACTCGGTGGAGAAGATGCAGGTGTTCTGGCCCTGGTCCTCCTTGAGGATGTCGGCCTGGACCGTGCCGCGGACGTTGGCCAGGACCCAGGAGCGGATGTCCGCGGCCTCCTCGGGCGTCGGCTCGCGGCCCTCGAGGTCGCGGAACGCGTCGAGCCGCTGGTCGATGGCGGTGTTCATGAACATCGCGAGGATGGTGGGGGCCGGACCGTTGATGGTCATCGAGACCGACGTCGTCGGGTCGCACAGGTCGAACCCGGAGTACAGGACCTTCATGTCGTCGAGCGTCGCGATGGACACTCCCGAGGTGCCGACCTTGCCGTAGACGTCGGGCTCCTCGTTCGGGTCGCGGCCGTAGAGGGTCACGGAGTCGAACGCGGTCGAGAGTCGGGTCGCGGGCTGGCCCGACGCGAGCAGGTGGAAGCGCCGGTTGGTGCGGAACGGATCGCCCTCGCCGGCGAACATGCGGGCCGGGGCCTCGCCCTCGCGCTTGAACGGGAAGACACCGGCGGTGTACGGGAACGTGCCGGGCACGTTCTCCTCGCGCAGGTAGCGCACCAGCTCGCCGGCGTCGTCGGTGCGGGGCAGGGCCACGCGCGGGATGCGCGAGCCGGACAGGGTCTCGCGCCACAGCGTCGTGTGGAGCTCGTTGTCGCGGATGCGGACGACGAGCTCGTCGGCCGCGTACTGCTCGCGGATGCCCGGCCAGGCCGCGAGCTGGGCGGCGATCTCCGGGCGCAGGGCCTCCTCCTGCTGCAGGAGGAGGGCCTCGACGGCCGAGGCATCCGTGCCGTTCTCGGCGAGGAGCAGCGCCGCGGTGCGCAGGTGCTGCGCGCGGCGGGCCACCTCCGCCTGCTGCGAGGTGGCGGCGTGGTAGCCGCGCACGGCCTCGGCGATCTCGGCGAGGTAGCGGCCGCGGGCGGGCGGGACGACGGTGGTGAGGCCGGTCGGCTCCTTGCCCTCCAGCCGGGGGAGCACGCCCGGCCCGAGCGCCAGGCCCTTGCCGGCCAGCAGGTCGGCCAGGAAGTGGTACAGGTGCGTGACGCCGTCGTCGGCGAAGCGCGCCGCCGACGTGCCGAAGACCGGCATGTCCTCCCACGTGGAGCCGAAGGCCTGGCGGTTGCGCACGAGCTGGCGCGCCACGTCGCGGCGTGCGTCCTCGGCGCCGCGACGCTCGAACTTGTTGATGGCGACCGCGTCGGCGTAGTCGAGCATGTCGATCTTCTCGAGCTGCGAGGCCGCGCCGAACTCCGGCGTCATGACGTAGAGCGAGGCGTCGACGAACGGGACGATGCCGGCGTCGCCCTGCCCGATGCCGGGAGTCTCGACGATGACGAGGTCGTGCGTCGCCTTGCAGGCGGCGATGACGTCGCCGAGGTGCTCGGGGGTCTCGGAGCCGGGCCGACGGGTGGCCAGCGAGCGGAAGTAGACGCCGCCCAGGTCGACCGCGTTCATGCGGATGCGGTCGCCGAGCAGGGCGCCGCCGCCCTTGCGCCGCGTCGGGTCGACGGCGATGACGGCGATGCGGAGCTTGCCCTCCTGGTCGGCGCGGAAGCGACGCAGGAGCTCGTCGGTCAGGGTCGACTTGCCCGAGCCGCCCGTGCCGGTGATGCCCAGGACGGGCGTCGTCGTGCGGGCCGCCGCCGCGTGCAGCTGCGCCACCCAGTCGGCGGGCGCGCGGCCCTCCTCGAGGACCGTGATGGCGCGGGCGAGGTCGCGATCGTGGCCGGCGAGCACCGCGTCGAGGGCCGGGGTCTCGTCGACGAGGTCGACGTCGCACTCCTCGACCATCGACGCGATCATCCCGACGAGGCCGAGCCGCTGGCCGTCCTCGGGGGAGAAGATGCGCACCCGCTTGGCCGCGAGCTCCGCGATCTCCTCGGGCACGATGACGCCGCCGCCGCCGCCGTAGATCCGGATGTGGCCGGCCCCGCGGCTGTCGAGCAGGTCGCGCAGGTAGGTGAAGTACTCGACGTGGCCGCCCTGGTACGAGGAGATCGCGACGCCCTGGACGTCCTCCTGGATCGCGGCGCGGACGACCTGCTCGACGCTGCGGTCGTGGCCGAGGTGGATGACCTCGCAGCCCTGGGACTGCAGGATGCGCCGCATGATGTTGATCGACGCGTCATGGCCGTCGAACAGGCTCGCGGCGGTCACGAACCGGACGGGGTGACGGGTGGCTCGTTCCTCGGTCACGGGACTCTCCTCGTCCGACGGGAACGACGCTGCGACGGCCGTTCGTACTGTGGATGACAAATATTAGGATATCAATGTTCTTTGCGCTGGGGTATCCCGGTTCGGTCGCGGTTTGCGGTGTATGTCCGGTTGTGCCAGGCGGCTCGGTCAGCGCAGCAGCGATTCGGCGAGCTCGCCGGCCGTGGCCCGGAACCGGACGGGACCGAGGGTGCGGTAGCTGGCGTCCAGCTCGAGCCGCGAGCGCACGACGATCTCCAGCAGCGTCACCAGCCCCAGGCCGGCGATGGCCAGGCGCACGCGGTCCTGCTCGGGCGAGATCTCGCGGAAGGTCCGGGCGGCGCGACGCGAGAGGTCGTTGCGGGTCTTGCGCCGGACCGCCTCGCAGGAGCTGGTGGCACCGACCGACGTGACGAAGTACACCCGGGCCGACCGCTCGTGCTCCTCGGTCCAGGTCAGCACCTCGTCGACGCAGGCAGGCAGGTCGTCGCGGGAGGACACCCCCGCCAGCGCCGCGACCACACTGTCGGACCAGGCGGCCGCGAAGCCCGCGACGATCTCGTCGAGGATCTCGTCCTTCGACGCGAAGTGGTAGTAGAAGGCGGCCGGAGTCATGCCGCAGTGGGCCGCGATGTCCGACACCGCGATCTCGTCCGGGGGCTGCACCGCCAGCAGGTCGACCGCCGCCTCGAGGATCTCGTGCCGCCGCGATGGCCGGTTGGCCGGGCGGGGCGAGCGGGTCTTTGGCATGATCCGAGCATCCTTCCACACAGGCGTGGGCCGGTACTGTGAACCGCCGAGGCCACGGGGGAGCGTCTCGGGGTCGATCAGCAGGAGGGGAAGCCGTGTTGGACAGCTCCGAGGTCGGCGTCGAGTCAGGGGCGTCCGGCCGACCGGCGCACCGCCCGTCGCGGCGCAGCGAGATCGTCCACGCCGCCACGAACGTCTTCTCGCGCCTCACCTACGCCGAGGCCACCGTGGAGGACATCGCCAGCGAGTGCGGCGTCGCACCGACAGCGGTCTACTACCACTTCGGCGGCAAGGAGGAGCTGTTCGACCAGGCCTTCGAGAACTGCCTCGCCGGGCTTCAGCGCCATGGTCGACAGCGTCCGCGCCACGGCGACCGTCCTGGACGAGGCCGTCCTGCGCGAGGTGATCTTCGCGGGCTGGGCGTGGTGGCGCACCCACCCGGTCGAGGCGCGCTTCCTGACCCTGCACCTGAACGGCGCGACGCCGCAGTCGCGCCGCCTGTACGAGGCGTGGCAGGAGCGGCACGCGCAGCGCGCGTTCGACTACCTGCCGGAGGACGAGCGTCCGCCGCGCTCCTCGCGCCGCGCGCGGGAGCAGTACGCCGTGCGGCTGCTGGGCTTCCACTTCCTCGGCGCCCTGCTGCCGATCTCTCAGACGGCCTGGCTGGACGGCTCGCTGAGCCGGCTGCCGGTGGCGAAGGTCGAGGCAGCCCTGGCGGACATCCTCGTGCCGATCATGAGGGGAGCCGGACAGCCCGAGGTCGCTTGAGCTCCCAGCGCGCGATGGAGCGCAGGTGCACCTGGTCGGGCCCGTCGAAGATCTTCAGGGCGCGCTGCCAGCCGTACATCTTCGCCAGCGGGATGTCGTCGCAGACGCCGAGGCCGCCGTGGACCTGGATGGCCCGGTCGATGACGTTGCAGGCGACGCGCGGCGCGATGACCTTGATCGCGGCGATCTCGGTCTTGGCGCTCTTGGCGCCGCCGCGGTCGATCATCGCCGCGGCCTTGAGGGTCAGCAGGCGGGCCTGCTCGATCTCGATGCGGGACTCGGCGACCCACTCCTGGATGGAGCCCTGGTCGGCCAGCGGCCCGCCGAACGCGACGCGGCTGTTGGCGCGCTCGACCATCATCTGCAGCGCCCGCTCGGCCTGGCCGATGGAGCGCATGCAGTGGTGGATGCGACCGGGGCCGAGCCGCGCCTGGGCGATCATGAAGCCGTCGCCCTCGGTGGCGAGGATGTTGGTGACCGGCACGCGGACGTTCTCGAACTCGATCCAGGCGTGACCGTGCTGGTCCTGCCGGCCGAAGACGGTGAGGGACCGCGAGATCGTGACTCCGGGGGTGTCGACGGGCACCAGCACCATCGACTGCTGGCGGTGGGCCGGGCCGTCGGGATCGGTCTTGCCCATGACGATGAGGATGCGGCAGCGCGGGTCGTTGGCGCCGGACTGGTCCACCACTTGGTGCCGTTGATGACGTACTCGTCGCCGTCGCGGACGATGCTGCACTCGATGTTGGTGGCGTCACTGCTGGCGACGTACGGCTCGGTCATGGCGAAGCCGGACCGGATGGTGCCGTCGAGCAGGGGCTCCAGCCACTGCTCCTTCTGCTCGGCCGTGCCGAACAGGTGGATGGTCTCCATGTTGCCGGTGTCCGGGGCCTGGCAGTTGATCGCCTCGGGGAAGATGTCGACGCTCCAGCCGGAGATCTCCGCCAGCTGCGCGTACTCGACGTTCGTCAGGCCGCTCACATCCGGCAGGAACAGGTTCCACAGGCCCTTGGCGCGGGCCTCGGCCTTCAGGCGCTCCACCACCGGGGGCAGGGTGTGGTCGTCGGGGCCGACCGCCGCCCGGTACTCGTCGTACTCCGCCTCGGCGGGCAGGACCCGCTCGTTGAGGAAGTCCCACATCAGGGCCGACAGTTCCTCGGCCTTGGCGCTGGGCTGGAAGTCCATGCTCGCTCCGTCGGGTGGCAGGTGGTTGCGGTGGTTTCTTGACTCTCACTTTAGTAACCGGAGTATCCTCCCGCCTGTGCTGGCCGGGTTGCAACTGTCGGCCGCCGTCGCGCCCCCGAACGCAAGGATGACTCGTGGCTGACCTGCCTCTCGGACCCATCGCCGACGCTGCCGAGCGCGACCCCGCCGGAATCGCCCTGGTGGACGCCGGCTCGGTGCGCACCTGGACCCAGGTGGCAGCGGAGCTGAGCGGTGCCGCCAGCGCCATGCTCGCGGGCGCACCCGACCCCGACCAGCGCTGGGGCGTCCTCGGCGACAACGCCTCGCCGACGCTGCTGGCGCACGCCGCCGGGCTGATGGCCGGCGTGGGCACGGTGGCGGTGTCGCGGCAGCTGACGCTGCCCGAGCTCACCGACCAGGTCGAGGACTCCGCCATGGTCGGGCTGGTGGCCGGCCCGGGCGGGGCCGCGACGGCCGTGGCGGCCCTCGAGGCGGGACTCGTCGGCACGGTCGTGCTGCACTCCGGCGCGACCTCGACCTCGACCCATCCTGGCCTGACGACGTGGGAGGCCTGGATCGCGTCCGCGCCGGTCCTCGCCGACGTCCCCGACCGTCCGGCGCGCCCGGCGATGGTCTACACGTCCGGCACCACGGGCCGGGCCCGCGGCACGCAGACCCGGTGGGTGCTGGTCCCCGGTGGCGAACCATCGCGAGTACCTCGACCGGCTCCGCGACCGGGCGCAGTTCCCGGAGGGCCCGCACATCGTCGTGGGTCCCCTGCAGCACAACGGCCCGCTCACGGCGGTGCGGCACCTCCTGCTGGGGCGGCCCGTCATCATCGTCGGCAAGTTCGACGGCGCTGCGGTGCTCGCCCTCATCGACCAGTACCGCGTGACGTCGTCGGTCATGGTCCCCACGCACTTCCAGCGACTGCTCGCGGTGGACCCGGCCGTGCGTGCCGCCACCGACGTCAGCAGTGTGCAGCTGATCGCGCACACCGGGTCCGCGTGCCCGCCGGACGTGAAGCGGGCGATGATCGACTGGTTCGGGCCCGTCCTGCTCGAGTCGTACGGCGGGAGCGAGTCGGGCACGCTGTGCCGCATCAGCTCGACCGACTGGCTCGAGCACCCGGGCTCCGTCGGCCGGGCCGTCGAGCCGTTCCGCGTCATCGTCGTCGACGAGGCGGGCACCGAGCTCGGGACGGGGGAGACGGGCATCCTGGCCTTCGAGGCGCCCGACGGCTTCGGTCCCAGCTACCACCAGGATCCGGAGAAGACGGCCAAGGCCTACGTGCGACCGGGCGCGTTCACCCTCGGGGACATGGGGCACGTCGACGAGAACGGCTTCATCTTCATCACCGACCGGCTCTCCGACATGGTGGTGTCCGGCGGGGTGAACCTGTACCCGTCCGAGAGCGAGAACGCCCTGCGACAGCATCCCGGCGTGGCCGATGTCGCGGTGATCGGCATCCCGCACCCCGACCTGGGCGAGCAGCTGCTCGCGCTCGTCGTCGCCGAGGATCCCGCGAGTCCGCCGGCCCCCGACGACCTGCAGGCGTTCTGCCGCGACCTGATCTCCGCCTACAAGATCCCGCGGAAGTACGAGTTCCTCGACGAGCTGCCGCGCAACGAGATGCAGAAGGTCGACAAGAAGTCGCTGCGCCGCCCGTACTGGGACGCGGGCCGCACCATCGGCGGCTGACGCACGGCTCGCCCAGCACGCCCAACCACCCGCGGGCCACGGCCCCGAACGACAGGAGCGCACGCATGCTGAAGGGGATCGAGGGCCGTACGGCCATCGTGACGGGAGCGGCCGGGGGCATCGGGTCGGCGACCGTGCGTCGCCTCCATGCCGAGGGCGCCAACGTGGTCGCAGTCGACCTGGACGCAGACGGCCTCGACGCCCTCGCGGCCGAGCTGGGCGACCGCGTGCTGCCGGTGCGCGCCGACGTGACCAGCGCCGACGACACCCAGATGTTCTTCAAGCGCGCCGTCGACACCTACGAGACCGTCGACATGTTCCACGCCAATGCGGGCGTCGAGAGCACGGTCGTCCCGGTGGCCGCCTTCGACGTCGCCGACTTCGACAAGGTGTTCGCCGTCAACGTGCGCAGCGCCTTCCTCGGTGCCTCGGCTGCCGTCCGTCAGATGATGACCCAGCCGGACAAGGGCAAGATCGTCTTCACCGCATCGATCGCCGGGCCTGAAGGGCGACCCCGGGGTTTCGGTGTACGTCGCGAGCAAGCACGCGGTGATCGGGCTCGCCCGGTCGCTCATGAAGGAGACCGGGCCGCTGGGGATCCGGGTCAATGTGGTCGCCCCCGGGCCGGTCGAGACGCGGATGATGCGGCCCCTCGAGGAGGGCCTGGCGGCGCTGGCCGGCATGGACGCCGCTGGCTTCCAGGCGGCACTGAGCACCGCCATCCCGCTCGCGCGCTACGCCGAGGCGGACGAGATCGCCGCGACGGTGGCCTGGCTGCTCAGCGACGAGGTCCCCTACATGCACGGGGAGATCGTCACCGTCGGCGGCGGGCTCTACCCGTGACGGCGGCGATGCGCGTCGGGCTGGCCCTGCCCCAGCTCGGACCATACGTGGACGCGCGGGCGGTCCGGGGCTTCGCGGTGCGGGCCGAGGAGCTCGGCTTCGGCCACCTCTTCGTGCAGCAGCACCTGTTCTTCCCGCACGAGGTGGTGTCGGGGTACTCAGCCCGTCCCGGACTCGCGGTGCCGGAGGCCTACCGGTCCGTGCTGCAGCCGATGGAGCTCCTGGCGGCGGTCGCCGGCTGGACGTCGGAGATCATCGTCGGCACGAGCATCCTGGTGGCCGGGTACCACCGCCCGGTCGACCTCGCGCAGCGCATCAGCACGCTGGACATCCTGTCCGGTGGTCGCACCGTGTTCGGCTTCAGCGTCGGCTGGTCCGACGAGGAGCATGCTCAGTACGACGTGGACCCGCGCACGCGCGGCCGTCGGGTGGACGAGCTGATCGACGCCATGAAGGCGTGCTGGGGACCGGATCCGGTGTCGTACGAGGGTGACTTCTTCCGCATCCCGGTCTCGGACGTCCGCCCCAAGCCGCAGCAGCGGCCCCACCCGCCGTTGATGTCGGGGATGCGCTCTGAGGCCGGGCTGCGACGCACGGCCGAGAAGTTCGACTGGTGGAACCCGGCGTCCGGCACGCTGGAGCAGCACCTGGAGACGATGGGGCAGCTGGCGCAGATGCGTCCGGCCCACCTGGCGCCGCTGCGGATGTGCTGGAACCTGTTCACCGACCCGCCCGTGGTCGTCGCGAACCTGCGGCCGCTGAGCGTCGACGAGCTGTGCGAGCAGGTGGCCGCCGCGGCCGCGGCCGGCGTGGACGCGGTGTCGGTCGACGCCAACTTCGACCCCTCGATCACCTCGGTCGAGGACTGGCTGGCGGTGCCCGACCGGCTCGCCCCGCTGCTCGACGCGGCCCGCCCGTAGCCCCTCGCCTCCCTTGTTGAGTGGCGGGTTGTGGGCGTCACGACGGCGTCTGCGACGCCCACAACCCGCCACTCAACGGGCTGGTGCCGGGGGGAGGAGGATCGCGCGGAGCTGGGCCGACGTGCTGACCCGGTACGTGGCGCCGCAGTCGTCGAGCTCCCCCGGGGGTGCGTAGCCCCAGTCCACGACGATGCTGTCGAGGTCGAACGCCCGGGCCGCACGCACGTCCAGCGCCCGGTCGCCGATCATCACGGTGCGGCGCCCGTCGAGCGGGTGGTTCGCGAACGCGTGCGCCAGCACGTCGATCTTGTCCTGTCGCGTCCCGTCGGCCTCCGAGCCCGCGACGAACTCGAACAGGCCTCGCACGCCGGCGTGCTCGAGGATGCGCTCCGCGCTGACATCCGGCTTCGCCGTGCCCAGCAGCAGCCGCGCACCGGCCGAGCGCAGGTCCGCGAGCAGCTCGAGCATGCCGGGGTACACGTCGAAGTCGTACTCGGTGCCATGGAAGTAGGCCTCGCAGTAGGCCTGGTGGAAGCGCCGCTCGTCCGCCGGATCGGTCTTCCCGAAGACGCGCGGGAGGACGTCGGACAGCGGCGGGCCCATGAACTCCTCCAGCTCGGCGGTGGTCGGAGCGATGCCGAACGCGGTGAGGCACGCGTGGCGCAGCGCCTCGTAGACCCCCGGCTCGGAGTCGATGAGGGTCCCGTCGAGGTCGAAGACCACGACGTCGTAGGGGAGTGTCATGCCCGCACGCCGCGCCATGCCAGCGTGCCGCCGTCGACCGGGTAGATGCCCCCGGTGACGAACGAGGCGGCGTCCGACGCCAGGAAGCACGCCACCTGCGCCACCTCGTCGGCGTGGCCGAAGCGGGGGATCACCTGGGTCCCCGTCATGCGCCGCTCGGTCTGCGCCCGATCCACGCCGGAGACCAGGTGGCCCTGGGCCATCGGGGTGTCGATGCTGCCGGGCAGGTAGGCGTTCACCCGGATCGCCGGCCCCAGCGCGACCGCACTGGACTTGGTCAGCTGGATGACGCCCGCCTTGCTCGCGCCGTAGGCGAGGGCACTGACGGTGCCGTGCACCCCGGCCACGGAGGCCGAGTTGACGATCGACGGCCCGCGGTCGGACGCCCGCAGGTGCGCCGCCGCGAGCTTCGTCGTCAGGAACACGGCCTTGAGGTTCACCGCCATCACGAGATCCCACGTGCCCTCGTCGAGGGTGTCGAGGCCGGCCTGCTCGACGAACATCGAGTCGATCACGCCGGCGTTGTTGAAGATCGAGTCCAGCCCGCCGGCGAACGCGACGGAGGAGTCGATCATGTCGGCGATCGCGGAGGAGTCGGTGAGGTCGGTCGCGACGACGACGGCCCCGGCGCCCGCAGCCCGGACCAGGGCGGCGGTCTCCTCGGCGGCCTCGGCCTTGATGTCGACCACCGTCACGGACTCGGCGCCCTGCCGCGCGCACTCGACGGCGATGGCACGGCCCATGCCCTGGGCCGCTCCTGTCACGAGGACGCGCTTGCGCGCCAGGCCCGTCACGGGTTCACCTCGCCGGCCCAGCCGATGCGGCTGTCGGCGTGGATGTCGATGGAGATGCGCTTCTCCGTGATGTAGCCGACGCCGTCGATGACGCGGACGCGGTCGGCGTACCCGCCCCAGCCGAGGATCGACGTGTCGTTGCCGGCGAAGGTGTACAGGAAGTACGACTCCATCAGGGCCTCGCCGGGCGCCTGCCAGGTGACGGTCTGGTTGGTGAGGAAGTGCTTGCGGCCGATTGGATCGGCCAGCGCCGTGCGGTAGTAGGCGACGACCTCGTCGCGCCCCTGGCGTGGGCCCTTGCGGGTGACGAGGACCGCGTCCTCGCTGAACACCGACGCGAGCAGGTCGAAGTCGAGGGTGTCGACGGCGGTGGCGTAGCGCCACGACGCCGCGCGGGCGGCCTCGGCGGTCTCGAGGCGCTCGAGCCGAGCGGCGGCACCCGCCAGGCTCCCGGGGAGGTGCTGCGCCGGGGTGAAGGCCTTGCGGGTGATGAGGCCGACGCCGGCGGTGACCTCGACGTCGTCGACGTAGTCGCCCCAGCCGGTGGCCTCGAACCCGGAGCCCTCGTGGAGGTAGTAGACCGTCGAGCGAGCGGTGGCGCGTCCCGGCGCGTCGACGCTCACCTGGGGGTTCACGAGGAGGTGGCGGGTCACGAACGCGTCAGGGAGCATGTCGCGCAGAACGCCGACGATGGCGTCGCGGCCCTGCACCCGCAGGTCCGGCATCTCCATCACCGCGTCGGGGCTGAAGGCAGAGCCCAGCAGCTCCCAGTCGCGGGTGTCGGCGCCCTCGGCGTAGCGGTAGAGGACGTCGCGCGCGGCCTCGGCCGTCTCGAGCCGCTCGAGCCGGGCCGCCAGTGCTGAGATGTCCACGGATTCTGTCAAGGTCAGGCCTCCTCGTCGGGGCGCACGCCGCGCTTGGTCAGGGTGACCGGTCCGGTCACGGTGAGACGGCAGGCCAGTCGCCGCGAGCCGTCGACCATCCCCATGGTGCGCTCCAGGTTCTCGCGCTCCTCCTCGGGCATGGGGCCACAGTTCTCCGAGCCGTCGCGGATGATGCTCACGCAGAGGCCGCAGGAGGCGGCCGCCTCGCATTCGGTCGGCCACACGTACCCGGCGTCGAGGGCGGCCGACATGACCGTCTGCCCCGGCTCGACCTCCAGCTCGAGGCCGAGCGGCAGGACGGTGACGGTGCTCATGGACCCTCCGTGACGTGGTTCCGTGGGGCTCGGACCGTATCCCCAAAGGGATACTTACCGTAGTCTGATGCTAGTAACATGCCAACCCTGACTTCGGGGCGAGACGCGCCCGACCTCACAAGAGATGGGAACACCATGGATCTGGGTCTTTCGGGCAAGCGCGCCCTCGTCACTGGCGGCACCCGCGGCATCGGCCGCGCCACCGTCGAGCTCCTGGCCGCCGAGGGCGCGTCCGTCGCCTTCTGCGCGCGCGGCGCCGAGGCCGTCGACGCCTTCGCCGAGGAGCTGCGCGGTCGGGGCGTCACCGTCTTCGCCAAGGCGATCGACGTCAGCAAGGAGGACGAGCTCAAGGGCTTCATCCGCGAGGCGGCCGAGGCCCTCGGCGGGCTCGACATCCTCGTGTCGAACGTGACCGGCGGCTCGCTGAAGGGCCCGGAGCAGTGGCAGCAGAGCCTCGAGCTCGACCTGCTTCCGCTGGTGCACCTCATCGACGAGGGCACGCCGATCCTGGAGGCCGCCGGGGGCGGCTCCATCGTCGCGCTGTCCTCGACGTTCGGCTTCGACAACGTGTGGCCGAGCTCGCCGAACTCGTACGGCGCCTTCAAGGCGGCCATCGTCCGCCACGCCTCCGCCGCGGCGCAGGCACTGGCGCCCAAGGGCATCCGCGTCAACACCGTCTCGCCCGGTCCGGTCTACTTCGAGGACGGCGACTGGGGCAAGATCAAGGCCGGCCGTCCCGAGGTCTACGAGAAGGTGCTCGGCTCGATCAAGCTCGGTCGCATGGGCAAGCCGGAGGAGGTCGCGGCCGTCATCGTCAGCCTCGCCAGCCCCGCGTTCGGCTACTGCGTCGGCACCAACGTCGTCTGCGACGGCGGCATGACCGTCCGCACCCAGTACTGACCCCACCCATCGACACCCCGACGCCCGGAGCGCAGCGCATGGCCAGTCCCGCGCGCTGCGCCTCCGGGCGCGTCGAGGTGGCCCTGGTCGTCGGGGGCCGCTGGCACGACATGGACTTCGCGCGCAGCGAGCTCCTGACCCTCCTCGGGCGACCACGACAGCGTGCGGGCGACCGTCCACTCGGACTTCTCGGACGGCGAGCGGCTGGGCTCCGCGGACGCCGTCATCGCGTACACGTGCGACGTGCGCCCGTCCGCCGACGAGTCCGCGACGCTGCGCCGGATGGTCGACGACGGAGGCCGGCTGCTGGCGCTGCACGCCACCAACTCCGCCATCGACCCACCCGAGCCGGGCGGCCCGCGGGTATTCCGCACCCCGGACGCCATGCCGGAGTTCTCCGCCCTGCTGGGCAATCGCTTCCTCGCGCACCCGAAGATCGGGCCGTTCACGATCGCGCCGGTGCGTCCGGAGCATCCCCTCGTGTCGGGGATCGATCCGTTCGTGACGATCGACGAGATCTACGTGTCCGCGCTCGCGACCGACCTCGACGTCCTCCTGGACGTCGGCTACACCGGGCCCTGCCCCGGTTTCGAGACCGACCACGTCGACGAGCCCGATCGGCACCCGGTGCTGTACGTGCGGCCGCAGGGACGGGGCAGCGTCACCTACTTCACGCTGGGGCACTGCCGTGGCAGATTCGACCTCGCGGACATCGGCATCGACGACCTCGGCGTCGTCGACCGGGTCGCGTGGGAGTCACCGGAGTACCGCGAGGTGCTCCGTCGGTGCGTGGCGTGGGCCGTGCACGGCGACGACTGGGACACCTGTCCCGTGGAGGAGGACGTATGAGCCAGGCGGGTACCGCGGTCGTCACGGGGGCGGGCCAGGGGATCGGCCGTGCGATCGCGGAGCGGCTCGTTGCCGACGGCTACGACGTGCTGGCTCTCGACGTCAACGCCGAGCAGTTGGCGGGCGTGGCGGCGGCCGTCGGGTGCCGAACCGCGGTCGTCGATGTCACCGATGATGCGGCCGTTGCCTCCGTCGTCGGGCAGGCGCCCGACTGCCGGGTGCTCGTGAACAACGCGGCGATCCAGCGGTACCACGACCTCCTGCACACCACTCACGAGGAGATGCGCACTGTCCTCGACGTCAACGTCATCGGTCCGGTGCTGATGGCGCAGGCACTGGTACCGGTGATGGCCGCCAACGGCGGCGGCGTCGTCGTGAACCTGTCGTCGATCACCTCGTCGCGCGCACGCGGCGTCGACGTCGTTGTATCCGGCGTCGAAGGCGGCCGTCAATCAGCTCACGGAGGCGATGGCCGTCGAGTTCGCGCTCCATGGGCGTGCGCGTCAACGCCGTCGGTCCCGGCACCGTCCTGACCGAGGGCACGGCGGGGCACTACGGCGACGAGGGCGCGCGGGCCGCGATCGCCGGCGTGCTGCCGGCCGAACCGCATGGGCCAGCCGGAGGACATCGCCAACGCGGTCTCCTTCCTGTGCTCGGACGAGGCGTCGTGGATCACCGGTCAGACCCTCTTCGTCGACGGCGGGTACACCGCCTCCCACGGCCCCTTCTTCCGACTCGCGACGAAAGGCGTCCACGTGACCCGACCGTTCCGCTTCGCCATCCAGGCGTTCAGCGCCACCAGCCTGCGGGAGTGGGTCGACCTCGCCCGCAAGGTCGAGGACAGCGGCTTCTCGACGCTGCACGTCGCCGATCATCTGCTCGGCCCGGGCAGCAAGATCGAGGGCACCGGGCACCGCGTGCAGACCCTGGCGCTGATCCCCGCGCTCACGTCGGCAGCGATGGCGACGTCGACGCTGCGGATCGGGTCGCGCATGGCGTGCGTGAGCTACCACCTGCCGACCGTGCTGACCAAGGAGATGGCGTCCATCGACCTGCTCTCGGAGGGTCGCCTCGAGATCGGCCTCGGAGCCGGATGGCTCGTCAACGAGTACGAGGGCATGGGCATCCCGTTCGAGCCGGCCGGGCGGCGCATCCAGCTCTTGCGCGAGACCGCCGAGTTCATGCGCATGGCGTATGCGGACGAGGGCGAGGTGGACTACCAGGGCGAGTTCATCCAGTCGTCCGGCTACCACGCGGTGCCGCAGCCGGTGCAGCGTCCGCGGCCGCCGCTGATGATCGGCGGCGGAGCGCCGAAGGTGCTGGGCCTGGCGGGCGAGCTGGCCGACATCGTCAGCGTCAACTTCAACAACAGCAGCGGGGTCGTCGGCGCCGGGAGCATCTCGTCGTCGACGCAGGACGAGACGCACAAGAAGATCGACTGGGTCAGGGCCGGCGCCGGCGATCGGTTCGCCCAGCTCGAGCTGGAGACAGCCGCGTACTTCATCTCGGTCGAGGGCCGGTCGCAGATCACGGAGGAGGCCGTCGCCGCACGCACCGGCCTGTCCGGCGACGACCTGCGGCAGTTCCCGCATGCGGCGGTGGGCAGCGTCGACGCCGTGTGCGACGAGCTGGTCCGCCGTCGCGAGGAGTACGGCTTCTCGTACATCACCGTCGGCGACGCCCATCTCGACGCCTTCCTGCCCATCGTCGAGCGACTTTCCGGGACGTGACCATGACGCATCAGTACGAGCTGGCCCATCTGTCGATGATCGCCGTGCCTCCCGCCCGACTCGCTGGGGTGGCCGCACGGGCGGGCTACCAGTTCACCGGGTTCCGCCTGACCCCGAGCCCGTCGACGGGCGTCGACCACGGCATCCTCGGCGACGACCGCGCGCTGGAGGCCCTGCGCAGGGCGGTCGACGATGCGGGCATCGGCATCCTCGACGTCGAGGTGATCCGGATGAAGGACCCGTCCGCGGTCGCCGCGGCGCGGCCGCTGCTCGAGGCCGCGCAGGCGCTCGGCGCGAGGTACGCGATCGCGACCGTCGAGGACGACGATCCGGTCCGTCGCGTCGACACGCTCGCGTCGCCTCGCCGCGCTGGCCGCCGAGCACGGCACGGGCATCGCGGTGGAGTTCATGCTGTTCTCGGCCGCGCGCGACCTCGACACCTGCGTGTCGATCGTGCAGGCGGCGGGCGCCCCGAACGTCGTCGTCCTGGCGGACTCGCTCCACCTCGAGCGCTCCGGCGGCCAGCCGGACGACCTGCGCCGCTACCCGGCGAGCCTGTTCCCGTACGCGCAGGTCTGCGGCGCGCAGGGGGCCGGGGCGGCCGCCGATGCCGAGGCGGCGCGGGCCGAGGGAGTCAAGGCGCGCCTGATGCCGGACGAGGGCGACCTGCCGGTGGCGGCGTTCATCCGAGGCCCTGCCGCCCACGACGATCCTGAGCGTCGAGGCGCCGCTGGCCGGACAGGCCGATCCGGCCGACCCCGTCGCCCTGGCCGTGGCCATGCTGGCGTCGGCGCGTCGGGCCGCGGGGGAGTCGGCCGCGTGACGGACTCCCGTGCCGAGGAGCTGCGCATCGACGGCCTCGTCAACGTGCGCGACCTCGGCGGGCTGCGCACGCACGACGGCCGCACGGTCAGGTCGCGCCAGGTCATCCGCAGCGACAACCCGAAGGGACTGACGGACCAGGGGCAGGCGGACCTGGCCGAGGTGGTGGCCCCGGCCCTCATCGTCGACCTGCGCATGGTGCTCGAGGTCGCGCGTGAGGGCTACACGATCGGTCACGATCCGGCCCGCGTCGTGAACCTGCCGATGCTGCCCCAGTCCGGCGTGAACCAGGAGCAGATCGACGCGGGAGCGGCGGACAACCTGGTCGAGGACTACATGCGCCAGATCGACGTGAACGCCGCGTCGGTCGTCGAGGCCCTGCGGCTGATCGCGGACCCGGCGAACCGGCCCGTCGTCGTGCACTGCACCGCGGGCAAGGACCGCACCGGCATCGTGGTGGCGATGCTGCTCGACATCCTCGGGGTCGCCGCACGAGACGATCGTGGCCGACTACCACGTCACGTCGGGCAACATGGGTCCGATCCTCGAGCGGATCCGCAGCGCCCAGGTGTTCCAGGACAACGGCCTGGCGGCGGCGCCGATGTGGATCTTCGAGTCCCACCCCGAGACGATGCGCGACTTCCTCGCGCGGATGACCACGACGTACGGGGGCGCGGAGGCGTGGGCGCTCGGCGCCGGGCTGACGTCGGACGAGATCGCCGGGCTGCGCGCGACGCTGCTCGCCTGACCCCCGTCGAGTGGGCGGTCGCGGCCCGGTCACCGCCTGCGGAACGGGCCGCCGGCGACCACTCGACGGGCTAGGAGATGGTCTCCCCGCCGTCGACGATGAGCGTCTGGCCGGTGATGAAGGACGCGTCGGAGCTGAGGAAGAAGCAGATGGCGGCAGCGAGCTCGGCGGCCGTTCCCATGCGCTTCATCGGGATCGCCTGCCCGAAGATCTCCTCGCCCTTCTCCATGTCGCCGCCGCGCGCCAGCATCAGCGGCGTCGTCATGCCGGTGACGGTGCGGCCGGGCGCGATGCAGTTGATCCGGACCTCGGGCAGCGCCTCGAGCGAGAACTGGCGGGTGATGCCCGTGATGGCGGCCTTGGCGGCGCCGTACGGGACGTTGTTGTTGTTGGCCATGAAGGCCGCCGTCGAGGCGATCGTGACGATCGAGCCACGCCCGCGCGCCTTCATGACGGGGGTGACGTACTTGCACACGTTGAACGTGCCGCCGACGTGCACCTCCATCATCTTGTTGAAGCGGGCCGAATCCCACTCGGCGAGCGGCCCGAACTCGGCGTGCCCGGCCGCGGCCAGCGCGAGGTCGATCCCGCCCAGCTGCTCGACGGTCGCGTCGACGGCCGCGCGCGACCTGCTCCTCGTCCGCGACGTTGGCGGCGAGCCCGATGCACCCGGCCCCGAGCTCGGCCGCGACCTCCTGCGCCTTGGCGAGGTCGAGGTCGACGAGCGCGGCGCGCCCGCCCTCGGACACGACGCGCTCAGCCGTGGCCCGGCCGATGCCGCTGGCGCCGCCGGTGACGAACAGGACCTGGTTCTCGAAGCGCATGCGGATTCCTTTGCGGTGGATGGGGTTCGGGACGGCGAGGGAGCGGTCAGTGGGCGCCGGAGGGGGAGTCGGACGGTCGGGCGCCCTCGGCGGCCTTCCACATCTTGGCGCTGTCGAAGCCGATGCGGGTCTCGGGGATGAGCTCGAACACGACGCGGCCGGGGGAGTCGATCATCTGGCGGAACGCCTCGGCCTTCTCCGGCTGGCCGGGGCGCATGGCGGAGGCGAACTCGGGCAGGACCCAGTCGAGGGTCTCGCGGTCGGTGTGCACGATGGCACGGCACTTGTAGGTGATCGAGCGCCGTTCGACGACCCGCGAGCCCTTCGACGAGATGGCGATGCTGACCCGGGGGTCCTTGCGGATCGAGTTGACGCGCGGGCGCTCCTCGCTGGCGGTGAGCCAGAACCGGCCGTCGCGGTGGATGTAGTTGACGATCACGCCCATCGGCCAGCCGTCCTTGCTGGCCCAGATCAGGGTGCACTCGACCTGGGCGTCGAACAGCTCGAGCTCGTCCTCCTGGTCGAGCGTGTAGGACGTGACGTCCTCCCAGTTCTTCGCCTGATCGGCCACGTGGATCTCCTCGGATGGGGGTTTTGTAGGAAATCCTTGCAATAAGTGGAGTCACTGTCTAGTTTCTCCACCATGCCCCTTGACCTGCAGCAGCTCAATGACCGCATCGAGATCGAGGAGCTGCTCGTCCGCTACTCCCGGGCCATCGACACCCGCGACTTCGACGCCCTCGAGGCGCTGTTCACCGCGGACGCCACCTTCGACGGCGGCGGACTCGGGTGCCCCACCGGAGCAGCCGAGATCCGGGCCATGATCGAGGGCACGCTCACCGGGCTCGACGCCACCCAGCACCTCGTCGGCAAGAGCATCATCGAACTCGACGGCGACTCGGCCGAGGTGCGCACGTACCTGATCTCCCAGCACATCCGCGAGTCGGCACCCGGCCCGATGAAGCACTACTTCCTCGGTGGCGAGTACGCCGACACCGTGGTGCGGACGCCCGAGGGCTGGCGGATCGCGTACCGCCGGCTGGACCGGCTGTGGAAGCAGGGCGACCGAGCCGTCATCGCCGGGCGCTGAGCACTAGCCTCCGCAGCGCGGGCACCGCACGCTTCGCACGACGAGTCGAACCACCGTCGAATCACCCCGAGGGAGCACCATGGAGACCTGGATCGCCGACACCGAGCCGAGCGAGCGGTTCCCGCTCTACACGCGCGCCAATGCCGACGAGGTCGGCCCCGATCCGTTCACCCCGCTGAACTGGACGCTGCCGTGGGAGCAGGGCGTCGTTCCCGGCACGGCCGACGCATGGATCCACCTGGGCACCTTCGAGGAGGACGAGTTCCTCTGGACGAAGCCCGAGACCTACGGCTCCTGGGGCGGCTACTTCTTCAACCAGGTCTCGCCTGGGCCGGGTGTTCGGGTACCGCATGCCCGGCGCCACTCCGGATGCGATCGACATCTCGTTCTTCGGGCAGAACCCCTCGGTCCCGCCGTACCAGCACGATCCTCGTGATGACAACGAGGCGTGCTCGGCCAAGCTGGGCGAGACCTTCGGCGCGATCCTGGGCGGCTCGCACGAGAAGCTCGGCGCGGACTACGTCGCGCAGGCTGCCGCCTGGCGAGCCACCCGCCCCGACCTGGCCGCCGTCACGGACGCCGAGCTGGTCGAGTACGGCCGTACGTCGGCGCGGTGGCAGCGCCCCGGGTGGGACGCCTACGCCCAGATCGTGATCGGCGCGACGGTCGGTCCGCAGATCGTCCAGGGCATCGCCGATGCGGTCGGCAAGCCCGAGCTCGGCATCCAGATCTTCGGCGCCCTGGGCGACGTGGCCTCGGCCGGCATGCCGGAGCGGGTCTGGGACCTGTCGCGCATCGTGCGTGGCTCCGACGGGCTGACGGCCGAGTTCGACGCCGGCGTTGACGGGCTCCACGACCGCCTCGCGACGATTGCGGAGGCCGTCGACTTCGTCACCGCGTTCGCCGACCTGCTCGCCGAGTTCGGGCATCGGGGAGTCAACGAGTGGGAGATCAGCGCCGAGACCTGGCAGATCAACCCGACGCTGGCGTACCAGATGATCGACCGGGTCCGGCGGCAGGACGACGCGATGGCTCCCGCCATTCGGGCCGCCGAGTCGGCCCTGCGCCGCGAGTCGGCGGTGGCGGAGCTCACTGCCGCGGTCGCAGGCGACGAGTCGACGTCCGGCCTGCTGGCCGCGGGCATCGCGTCCGGGCAGGCGGCCTATCGGATGCGCGAGGCCGGGAAGAACGCGACCGTCATGCTCATGCAGGAGCCGAAGCTCACCTTCCGCGAGCTGGGTCGGCGCATGAACGAGCGCGGGTACCTCGTCGATCCCATGCACGTCTTCCAGCTCCTCGAGAGCGAGCTCGACGCGTTCCTCGCGGATCCCGCATCGTTCCGCGACACCCTCGCCGAGCGTCATGCCGACTGGCTGACGCTGGCCGAGCTCGAGCCGCCCTACCTCGTCATGCGCGGGGAGCCGATCCCGCCGATCAGCGCGTGGCCGAAGCGGCGTGGCTCGGCCGTGGGCGATGCGGCGACCGCCGGCACGCAGATGAAGGGCATCGCCGGATCGCAGGGCTCGGTCACCGCCCGCACGCGCGTCATCCTCGACCTGGCCGACGCGGACTCGCTCGAGCCGGGCGAGATCCTCGTGTGCACGACGACCGACCCGTCGTGGGTGCCGCTGTTCATGATCGCCAGCGCGGTCATCTGCGAGATCGGCGCACCCGGCAGCCATGCCGTCATCGTCAGCCGTGAGCTCGGGGTCCCGTGCGTGGTGTCCCTGGCCAACGCCAGCCTGGCGCTGCCCAGCGGCACCCTGGTCGAGCTCGACGGGTCGACAGGAACCGTGACGGTCGTCGAGCCCGCGTGACGGTCAAGCCACCACCCACGCCGCCCGAGCCGCCCTTCTCCGTCCGGATCCCCTTCCTGCTCCTCGAGGAGGAAGGGGTGACGCGGCTGACCATGGTCCGGCACGCCCAGCAGGACTACCCGGAGGGCGACGACTTCGACCACACCGCGTGGGCCGATCCGCCGCTCAGCGGACTGGGCCGCACCCAGGCGATGGCGCTGGCGGCCGTGCTGGGCGAGCAGGACGTCGACGTGGTCGCCTGCAGCACCATGCTGCGGGCGATCGAGACCGCGCAGATCGTGGCCTCGCCGCACGGGCTCGACCCCGTGGTGCGTCCGGAGCTGGTCGAGATCCAGTCGTACCGCGGGCTGGATCCCGACGTCGATCCGCAGACGCTCGTCGACCCGGCGGAGTGGGCCGCGCGCGAGCAGGCGTTCACCCGTCAGGTCATGTGGGACCACATGTTCTTCAGCGAGGGGTCGGCGGAGTTCCGTGAGCGGGCGGTGTCGGCCGTCGACCAGCTCGTCGACGGACTTCGCCGGCCAGCACATCGTGCTCGTCAGCCACGGCGGCGTCATCAACGCCGTGGTCGGCTCGATCCTGGGCATCGAGGAGGACATGTTCTTCCTGCCGAACCACTGCTCCATCACCACCGTGTGGATCAAGGGCGACGTGCGCCGGGTCCACTCGGTCAATGAGCGCCAGCACCTTCACGTGGGGATCCTGACGAACTGAGGGTCGCTACTCGGTCAGCAGGCCGATGTCCCGGGCGCGGGCGATGGCGGCCTCGCGGTCCCGCACGTTCAGGAAGCTCATGAGTCCCATGAGGTCCTTCTTCACCGTCGACTCGGAGTACGACAGGGCCACGCTGATCTCGCGCGAGGAGCGGCCCGCGGCGACCAGGTGCAGGATCTGGAGCTGTCGGGGCGTGATGCGCACGTGCGGGCTGGGCTCCGGCAGCGGGTGGCGCGAGCGCGACCGCTCCGAGACCTGATGCATGTAGAGCCACAGGCCGATGGCCGACGCGGCCCCTCGCAGCTGAAGGTCCTCGGCAGCCGAGAGGGCGTCACGGGGCGGGGTGTGGACGCAGAGGACGCCGATGGGCAGGCCCTTGACGGCCAGCGGCACGGTGATGATGAAGGGTGGCTCGCCGCCGGGCGTGCGCATCGACGCCTGCAGGATCTCCTGCTCGTCCTCGGCGAACCAGGTCCCGGATTCGCGTCCCGAGCGGGCGATGATGCGGTTCTCGCGGAAGCGTGCGGCAGGTGGTGAGCGGGGCCGCGACCGAGATCGCGCTGTACTTCTGCCAGGTGACGTCGGGCATCCCGAAGGCGCCGATCAGGGCGAGCTCGTCAGGCGCCGGCGCCTCGTAGATGGCGGAGGCGGTGGCCCCCAGAGGCCGCAGCGGTCCGTGGACGACGGCCAGCGCGACGTCGTCGCCGAGCGGGTTCGCGCACAGGAAGGAGAGGAACGCACTCGCGCCTTCGGTGAAGGCACCGGTCTCCAGGGCATGCTGATCGGGCACGTCGCGAATCTATCCGAGCTGCCGTCCCGCGGATATGTCCGTTCATGAACGACTCGCGACCCTGTGCAGCCGCACGCGTCGCGCCTACGGTGGGGCCATGACCGACACCATCCCGCAGTACGTCGCCGGGGCGCACACCGCCATGACCCGCGAGGAGGCGATGGCGATCCTCGACCGCCTCGCCGCGCACCTGCGCAACGGGACCACCGACATGGCGCCCGAGCAGATGGAGATCCCGATCTCCTACTACCTGGACAAGGAGCTGTGGGAGCGCGAGGTCAAGGAGATCTTCCACATGATCCCGCTTCCGGTCTGCACGTCGGCCGAGCTTGCGAGCGTCGGCGACTACAAGGCGATGCGGGTGGTGGGCAAGGAGATCATCCTGGTCCGGGGCAAGGACGGCCACATGCGGGCGATGCTCAACGTGTGCCGGCACCGCGCCATGAAGCTGCTGCCCGGCGGCTGCGGCAACTCCCGCCGGTTCACGTGCTCGTACCACGCGTGGACCTACGACACCGACGGGACGCTGACCGGCGTCCCGGGCGAGGACACCTTCGGCGACGTCGACAAGGACGAGTACAGCCTCGTCGGCCTCTCCTGCGAGGAGCGCGCCGGCATCATCTTCGTCGGCCTGACGCCCGGACCGCCCCTGGAGATCGACACCTGGCTCGGCGACGCCCTGCCGCTACCTGGAGGCCCTCGAGCTCGACAAGTGCACGCACTTCACGACCAAGGAGCTGGCCGGGCCCAACTGGAAGGTGACGCTCGACGGCTACCTCGAGGGCTACCACTTCGGGGCGCTGCACCCGAACACCGTGGCGCTGACCAACCACACCAACCGGATGACCTGCGACAAGTTCGGCCCGCACGTGCGCAACGTGTTCGCCCTCAAGAGCCTCGACGCGATGATGGAGAAGCCGCGCGAGGAGTGGGAGCCCGCGGCGGCGATGGGGCTGGTCTACTGGATCTTCCCCGGCATGTCGATCGCCGGCGGCTGGCGCGAGCGCACCGTCATCTCGATCATCCTGCCGGGCGACTCCTGGGGGGAGTCGATGACGTGGCAGGCGACCTTGCTGCGCACCCCGCCGCAGACCGCCGAGGAGCTCGCCGAGGCGGAGAAGACGGCGGAGTGGTTCTTCGCCGCATTCCGGGACGAGGACTACACCGCCCAGACCGACGTCCAGAACGGGCTGGCGTCCCTCGCGGACAAGCACATGATCATCGGACGCAACGAGATCGCCGTCCAGCACGCCCACGAGTCGGTGCGCCGGCTCCTGGCCGGCGAGCCGGTCCACGGGCCGAGGTAGCCGCCGGGGGTAAGTGGTGTGGATCTCCACTAACTGAGTGGTGACCGCCTCGGCGGGGTGGCAGACTCTCGGGCGTCATACCACCCAGCCCCGAATGGATGCCCCATGTCGCAGAAGGCCTGGCTCACCGATACCGAGCCCAGCGCGAAGTTCCCCGTCTTCACCCGGCTCAACGCCGCCGACGTCATGGCGGACCCGATCACGCCACTGGGCGCGACGATGTGCTGGATCCCCAACGTGCTGCCGGGATGGGCCTCGGGATACGTCGAGGACGTCTGCTTCATGGCCGACGAGCTGACCGACGAGTCCGCCGTGGCCGGCTTCTTCTACGGCTACCTGTACGTCAACCAGAGCTCGGTCCGCGTGCTCGGCATCCGCAAGGGCATGTCGGCCGAGATCATCGACTCGATCTTCTTCAACTCCCCTGGGGCGCCCCCGCACATCGCGTCGCCCACCGACCAGAACGAGGCCCTGTCCGCCCTGGGCGCCGCGCGCGCCGGCTGGGTCCTGAGCACCTCGAAGTTCGAGGGAGCCGACGAGGACGCCGCCATCGCCGACGACCTGCGCCGCAATCGCCCGAACCTCAGGGGCATGAGCAACCGGGCGCTCGTCGCCCGCGCCCGCTCCGTGATGCCCTACGAGCGCCTCGCCTGGCGCTCGGAGCAGATCGGCTCCTCCAACGCCGCCGTCGGCCCGGCCGTGGCCGGCCAGATGCTCGGCGCGGAGAAGGCGCACCTGCTCGTGACGATCCTCGGCTACGCCGGCGACGTGGAGTCCGCCGCGCCGACCTACGCCCTGTGGTCGCTCTCGCGCACGGTCAAGGGCAGCCCCGAGATGACCGCCCTGTTCGACAGCGGCGTCGACAACGTGGTGGCGCAGCTGCCCACGGCGACCGGCGGTTTCTGGAGCGAGTTCGCCGCCTTCATCGCCGAGTTCGGCTACCGCGGTCCGTCCGAGTGGGACCTGGGCACCGAGTCCTGGGAGTCCAAGCCCAGCCTGGCGCTGTCCCTCATCGACAAGATGCGCCAGCTCGACGACGCCGAGTCGCCGGCCGCCAAGCAGGCCTCGCACGCGGCCGCGACCGACAAGGCCATGCTCGAGGCGACGGAGGGCATGGACGCCGCGACGGAGGCCGTGTTCCGCGGCGCCATCGGCTCGGCCCGCCGCTTCGCCGGCTGGCGCGAGAGCGGCAAGTCCAGCTGCATCAAGGTCATGAACGAGGCCCGGATGGCCCTCATCGAGCTGGGCGACCGCCTCGAGGCCGAGGGCGTCCTCGACCACTCGCGCCAGATCTTCATCGCCCTGGACAGCGAGCTCGACGCCCTGGCGCTGAAGGAGACGACGCTGCTGCCGACGATCCGCCAGCGCGAGAAGGACTGGAACGACCTCAAGGACCTCGAGGTCCCGACGTTCCTCGACGGCTCCAAGCCGATCCCGCCGATCTCGGAGGTGCCGCGCAAGGGCGCGTCGTCCGCCGAGCGGGCGACCGTGGGCACCGTCTACAACGGCGCCGCCGCCTCGCAGGGTGTCGTCGAGGGCCGGGCGCGCGTCGTCCTCGGCACCGATGCGATCGGCGACTTCGAGCCGGGCGAGATCCTCGTCGCTCCGCAGACCGATCCCTCGTGGACCCCGCTGTTCATGGTGGCCTCGGCCGTGATCGTGAACACCGGCTCGATGGGCTCGCACGCGATGATCGTCGCCCGCGAGCTGGGCATCCCCTGCGTGGCGGGCCTGCCCGGCGCGACGCAGATGTTCACGTCCGGCGACCTGCTCCGGGTCGACGGAGCCAAGGGCACGATCGAGGTGCTCGAGACCGCCTGACCGCACGAAGCGCTCCCGATGGGGGCCGATGTGGATGCTCTCCGTTTACGCACTCACATCGGCCCCCATCGGCGCGCTTCGGCCCGCTGGCCCTACAGGAGCTGGGCGAGCTCGAAGGCCTGCTTCGTGGCGTAGGTCATCCGGCGCGGCGCCCAGGCGTCGCCGAGCAGGTGGGTGCGCGGGTGGTGGTGCGACACCGCGCGGAAGAGCGCATCGTTGCCGATGCCGCCGGTGACGAGGACGACCGAGTCGATCCCCCCGACGACGTAGCGGCGCCGACTGTAGGCGTGCGCGAACTCGACCTCGGTCGGGCGGATCTCGGTGGCCACGGCGTTCTGCAGGATCTCGACCCCCGCGAGGTCGAGGCTCTCGAACATCGCACCGGCGGAGTACTTGCCGACGAGGGGAGCCGGCCCGGGGGTCTCGAAGGCGAGCACGACGTCGTGCCCGAGGTGGGCCAGGTGGTCGGACACCGTCAGCGGGGCCGGGCCGTCGTCGGCGGCGACGACGAGGACGCGGCGGCCGAGCGGGCGGGCGATGCCGAGGACGACGGCGTCGGCCCCGGTCACGTGCGGCAGGTACTCGCCGGGGATCCCGGGCCGCCGGCCGCGTGCACCGGTCGCGAACGCGACGACGTCGAACCGGCCGTCGAGCACGGACCGCACCTCCGCGCGCCGGCCGGCGTAGACCTCCACGCCCACGCGGGGCAGCCGGTCGACGGACCAGTCGATCCAGTCACGGTAGGTCGGGTTCGCCCGGAGCTGGGCAGCGATCGCGAACCGGCCGCCGAGCTCGGGCTTGGCCTCCCAGAGCTCCACCCGGTGGCCGAGCTCTGCTGCGGTGGCCGCGAGCTCCATGCCGGCCGGACCGCCCCCGACGACGAGGAGTCGCTGCGGGCGTGACGCCGGCTTCAGCGGCGGCAGCGACTCACGGCCGGCCTCGGGGTTCACCCCGCAGCCGAACGACAGGCCTTCGAGGGTGTAGCGGTGGATGCAGTCGTTCAACGCGATGCAGGGCCGGACCTCGTCGGCCCGCCCAGCGCGGTGCTTGCGGAGCCACTCGCGGTCGGCGATCAGCGCGCGCACCATGCCGACCATGTCGGCCTGCCCGCTGGCGATCACCCGCTCGGCGGTCTCGGCATGGACGACGCGCCCGACATAGAGGACCGGCAGGCCCGTGGCCGACTTGGCCTCCCCGCACATCTGCGCCCAGGCCGCCTCCGGGTACATCCCGTGCTGCAGGTACGAGATGGCGCCCCAGTTGCCGCCCATGTCGAGGTTGAAGTAGTCGACCGTGCCGTCGGCCTCGAAGGACTGCAGGAGGCGCATGCACTCGTCGAGCCCGTACCCGCCATCCATGTCCTGGTCGAGAGCCAGACGGAGGCCGAAGGTCAACGGTCGGTCGACTCGCGCGCGGACGCCGTCGGTGATCTCACGGAGGAAGCGGCGACGGTTCTCGTACGAGCCGCCGTACTCGTCGGTGCGGGTGTTGGTGAGCGGAGACAGGAACCACTCGATGATGTCGTCGTGGTTCGCGTGCAGCTCGATCGAGTCGAGCCCGGTCGCGGCGGCGATCACCGCTGACTCGATGTACTCGTCGATCACCCACCGCACCTCGTCGCGGCTCATGACGTGGACGCCGCGATGGTCGAGGAAGCCGGAGAAGGTGGGGGAGGGGGCGCTGGGCATGCCGCCCTGCTGGAGCAGCTGGATCCCGAGGTACCCGCCGGCCCCGTGCACCCGCTCGACGAACTCCGACATCCGCGCGTGGAACATCGGGTGTCTCAGGTTGCCGTCCTGCTTGCCCATCGCGCCGATGCCGGTCGCCTCGAATCCGGGGATGCTCAGGTGCCGGACGTGGCACGGCGGACCGCCGATCCACTGGAAGCCGTCCTCGACGCGGCTGAGCCAGTAGTCGACCAGCGCCTGGAAGCGCGCGTCGTCGCCGGTCAGCGACCCGGCGCCGCCGCCGTGGGTGGGCACGAAGAGGCGGTGGTCGAGGGCCATCGTGCCCAGCGTGATCGGCTGCAGGGCGGCCCGCAGCGATGGTGTCGTCGAGGTGGTCACGGGCCACTATGGCACGGGCTTACTGGACCGGGAGAAAAGAAACGGCAATTCGTCTAGACGAATTGCCGTTTCGTGACGCCCGGACGATCAGGGCGTGATGACTGCCCGGCCGGTGAGCGCGCCGGCCTCCATCGCCGCGTAGGCGTCGAGGGCGTGATCCAGCGAGTAGGTCGTGTACTCCGGGGTGATGAGGCCCTTGCCGGCCAGGGCGAGGACCTCGCCGAGTTCGCTGCGGGTGCCCCAGTAGATCGAGCGCATGGCCGTCTCGTACGGCGGCGCATACAGGTTGAAGTTGAAGCTGCCGCCGCCGACGCCGACGAGGGTGAGATCGCTCTGGTACTTGCACGAGGCAGCCGCCGTCGCGAGCGTCGAGTCGATGCCGACGAAGTCGATGACCACCTCACCGCCGCCCCGCGAGGCGTCCTTGATCTGGGCGACGATGTCCTCCGCGCTGCCGTCGAGGACGACGTCCGCCCCGGACTTTGCGGCGAGCTCGCGCGCCGCAGGCTTCACGTCCACGGCGACCACGTCGGCCGCCGTCATGGCCTTGATGATCTGGATGGCCATGTGCCCGAGGCCGCCGGCGCCGATGACGACCACGGTCGAGCCCGGCACCATCTTGGCGACCGAGAGCTTCACCGCGTGGTACGGCGTGAGTCCGGCGTCCGTGAGCGGGGCTGCCGCCACCGGGTCGAGAGCGCTCGGGATCGGCACGAGGAAGCGGGCGTCGGGGACGAGCATGTACTCGGCCTGGCCGCCGTTGGTGCCGAGGCCGCCGCCGAAGGCGCTGTCGTAGCCGTCCAGGGGGGCGACGCAGTAGGTGTCCTGGCCGCGTCCGCACGCGGCGCACCTCCCGCAGCCCCACGGACCGAAGACCGCGACCGCCTGCCCGACCGAGACGGAGTCGACGCCAGCGCCCAGGGCGTGGACGTATCCGGAGTTCTCGTGGCCGAGGACGAAGGGCACGTGCCAGGGCAGCATGCCCTCCTCGAAGTCGTGGAGCAGGTGCAGGTCGCTGTGGCACAGGCCGGCGCCGGCGATCTTGATGACCACCTGGCCCGGACCGGGCGTGGGGTCGTCGATCTCGACGAGCTGGGGCTCGGACTTCCAGTTGGGCAGCAGTACGGCCTTCATGCAGGTTCCCCTCGATGGGTGGTCGGGTGCATGATCGGCACGGCGCGGGCGCCGATCGCGGCGGTCAGCGGGATGGTAGCCGTGCCCCGCCCCCCGGGGTGGCGGGTTTCTTTAGGCTTCCTCTACAAATAGACCCTGACATCTGCGATAGTAGGACTTCCTAGTGACTGGCCGCCCGGGACGGGCGGCCCCGGTGTGCGGAGGAACCGATGACGGACGTGGTCCTGGCGGACGGGGAGCGCGACGCCCTCGTGACCATGGTGGTGCGCGGCATGGCCCGCGGCGAGGCGACGGCCGAGCAGCAGGCGCTGGCCGAGGCGGGCCTCATCCTCATCAAGGGGCCGATGATGATGCCGACGCCGGCCGGCACCGCCTACGTGTCCGGCCAGCTGCGGCTGCCCGACGACGCACCCGAGCGCGAGCGCATCATGGCCACGTTCCAGCGGTTCCTGCCGGTCAACCGCCAGCTGCGCGACCTGTGCACGGCCTGGCAGGTGCGCCCGGACGGCAGCGTGAACGACCATGCCGACGAGAACTACGACGCCGACATCCGCGACCGCCTCGACGACATCGACGACTCGGTCGCCCCCCTCCTCAAGCGCTTCACCGAGGACATCCCCAGCATGGCGGGCTACCGCGCCCGACTGACCGAGGCGCTGGAGAAGCTCGACGAGGGCGACGACGCCTGGCTCGCCTCCCCGCTGATCGACTCGTACCACACGGTGTGGATGCACCTGCACCAGAACCTGCTGCTGGTCATCGGCATGACGCGCAAGGAGGACGAGGAGCTCGAGGAGCGGCTGGTCTCCGGGACCGGCGCGTGAAGCCAGGCACCTGGACGAGGCCCGTCGACGACGTCGGGCTCGTCCCGTTCGGCAGCGGACTCGAGCGCGGCCTGGACGAGCGGTCGCTGTGCACGCGCGGCATCCAGCTCGAGACCCTCGCGGGCCTGGGCCTGCCGGTCGGCGCGGGCCTGACCATCCCGGTGCCGAACGTCCCGGGCTTCACCTCGCCGGACCGCGCGAAGGCGGCCATGAACCTGCTGGAGAGCATCTCCGGCAAGGTCATCAGCGGGACGACCGACTCCGGCGGCCTGGTCCTGCTGCGGCTCAGCGCCAGCGCGCCCGTCGAGGCGGCCGGACTGCCGCCGGACCTGGTGTGCCTGGGTCTCAAGCGCAGCGTCATCCCCGACGGACTCGGCGCCAAGGCGCGCGCCGACCTGGGCGCCGCCTGGTGGAAGACCGCGTCGTTCATCGCCGAGCACGCGCTCGGCGTCGCGGGGGAGGACCTCGGGTCCCTCGACATCGACTACCCCGACCCCATCGAGCGGGTCGAGCCGTTCAAGCGCCTGTGCGAGGAGAAGGGCACGGCGCCCTTCCCGGCCAAGCGGTCGGAGCAGGTGGCCGCGGCCGCGAAGGCGATGATCGAGCGCTGGAACTCCCCGCGGGCGGCGCGAGCACGGCGCAAGCAGAACCTGCCGCCGGACCTGCCCCTCGCCCTGCACCTCGAGACCGTCGTCGTCACCGACCACGACGCCGAGGGTCACGGGTTCGCCGTCTCGCGTGACATGGACTCCGGGCAGTTCGCCCCGAACGGCGCCTTCCGTCACGGCTTCCGCCATACCGGGGAGCGCCAGCAGGTCGGGCACGCCCTCGACGGCCTTCCCGGCGGCGTCGAGATGCTCACCGGCGTGCTCGCCGAGCTCGAGGGCCGGCTGCGCAGCGCCGTCATCGTCGACTTCGAGTACGGGCCCGACGGTCTCGCGCTCGTCGGCCTCGAGCAGCTCCGACGTCCCAACGCCCGGGTGGCCACCAGCCTGGCCGTCGACCTGGCGATCCGCGGCATCACCGACGAGATCGACGCCGTGCGCAGCACCGCGCCCACCCACGTCCTCGAGCTCCTCCACCCGCAGCCCAAGCTGACCGGCAACGAGGTCGTGCTCGTCGCGGGACTCGGGGCCTCCCCGGGTGCCGCGGTGGGCAAGGTGGCGCTCGACAGCGAGAGCGCCGTCGAGCTGGCCGAGGCCGGCGAGTCCGTCGTCCTCGTCATGAGCGAGACGACCCCGGGCGACCTCCCGGGCATGATGGCCGCCACCGGCATCCTGACGATCAACGGCGGCTCGGCCTCGCACGCCGCAGTCGTGGCGCGCGGCATGGGCCGCCCCGCCGTCTGCGGGGCCGGCAGCCTGCGCATCGACCGCGAGGCGCGCACGATCTCCGCGGGCGAGCACGTCGTGGCGGCCGGCGACGTCATCTCCATCGACGGCGCCACCGGCATCGCGTACGTGGGCGAGCTCGCGATCGAGCGCCCCAGCGCCTCGCCGAGCCTGACGACGCTGCTCGGCTGGGCCGACGACGGCCGCCGCCTCGGCATCCGGGCCAACGCCGACAACGGCGTCGACGCCGCCGTCGCCATCGACAACGGCGCGGAGGGCATCGGCCTGTGCCGCACCGAGCACCAGTTCATGGGCGACCGGCTGCCGCTGGTGCGTCGGGTGATCCTGTCGCACGACTTCGACGCGGAGGAGGCGGCGCTCGTCCGCCCTCGCACAGGCCCAGCGCGAGGACTTCCGCGAGCTCCTGCAGGTCATGGGCGACCGCCCCGTCACCGTCCGCCTCCTCGACGCGCCGATGCACGAGTTCCTTCCGGCCAGCGCCGAGGAGGCCGAGGACGAGCACCAGGCCCGCATGCTCGAGCACCTGCACGAGGAGAACCCGATGCTCGGGGTGCGCGGCGTGCGCCTGGCGCTCATGCACGAGGGCCTCTACCCGGCCCAGGTCGAGGGCCTGTTCAACGCGTGGGTCGACGTCGTCTCGTCCGGGCGACGCCCGCCCCGAGCTCGAGGTCATGATCCCGCTGGTCTCGATCCCCGACGAGCTGGTCATGACGCTGCGCCTCATCCGCCGGGTGAACCAGGAGGTCTCCTCGCGCACCGGGATGATCATCCCGTTCAAGATCGGCACCATGGTCGAGACGCCCCGGGCCGCGCTGCTGGCCGACCGGCTCGCCCAGTGGGCGGAGTTCCTGTCGTTCGGGACGAACGACCTCACGCAGCTGACCTACGGGTTCTCGCGGGACGACGTCGAGCGCCGCATGCTCGGCACGTACCTGGAGAAGGGGCTCATGACGGCGAGCCCGTTCGCCGAGCTCGACGACGACGGGGTCGCGACGCTCATGGCCTACGCCGTCGAGCAAGGCCCGCGAGGTGCGCCCGGACATCAAGCTGGGCATCTGCGGCGAGCACGGCGGCGACCCGTCGTCGATCGCGATCTGCGAGCGGCTCGGTCTCGACTACGTGTCGGCGTCGCCCAGCCGCATCCCGGTCGCGCGGCTGGCCGCGGCGCACGCCCGGGTGGGCCACCCGGGAATCGGGACCGGATCGTGACGGGAAAGTACTTGGAAGACCTTGCATCTCGGTCCTCCCCCTGTAGTGTTCGAGCGACTGTGAGGGAGACGAGATGACGGCGGCGCTGTCGGTACGCAATGCGACGAAGATCTTCGGCGCCCAGGTGGCCCTGGACTCCGTCAGCATCGACGTGCAGCCGGGTGAGGTGCGCGCACTCGTCGGCCAGAACGGCTGCGGCAAGTCGACCCTCATCAAGATCCTCGCCGGCTTCCACGAGCCCGAGGCAGGCACCGAGGTCGAGGTCGGCGAGCAGACCCTGCCGTTCGTCGATCCGGTCGCCAGCGAGGCGGTCGGCCTGCGCTTCGTGCACCAGGATCTCGGCCTCGTCGGCAACCTCGACGCCATCGACAACATGGCCATGGGCCAGGGGTACATCACCAACGGCCTCAAGACGATCCGCTGGCGCAAGGAGCGCGCCGCACGCCCGCGAGGCGCTGAAGGCGCTGGGCTACGACATCAACGTCAAGATCCCGGTCGCCGGCCTGCAGATGTCCGAGCGCACGGCGGTGGCGATCGCCCGCGCGATGTCCGACCGCGGCAGCCCGGTCAAGATGCTGATCCTCGACGAGCCCACCGCCAACCTGCCCAACGCCGAGGCCCAGCGGCTGTACTCGCTGGTGCGCCGGGTGGCGGACTCCGGAGTGGCCGTCCTGTTCGTCTCGCACCACTTCGACGAGGTCTTCGAGATGGCCGACTCCGTCACGGTCCTGCGCGACGGCAAGCACATCATCACCCGGCCGGTCGAGGGCCTCGACGAGGAGGAGCTCATCGAGCTGGTCGTCGGCCGCAAGCTGGAGGAGCACGACCGCGAGAACGCCGACGCGCGTGAGCACGGCAAGGAGATCCTCACCGTCGCCAACGTCGCCGGCGGGTCGGTCGCCGGCCTGGACCTCACCATCCACCGCGGCGAGGTCGTCGGCATCGCCGGCATCACCGGCTCCGGTCGCGAGGCCGTCGCCGGCCTGGTGTTCGGCGGCATGGAGCGCTCCGGCGAGATCACCGTCGACGGCAAGGTCCTGCCCCAGAACCGTCCGGACATCTCGATCGAGCGCGGGGTGGCCCTCGTGCCCGCCGAGCGGCACGCGAACGCGTCGCTCATCGACCAGACCCTGCGCGAGAACATCACGCTGGTCGACCCGGGCCGGCACATGACGGTCGGGATCCTGCGCCGCCGTCCCGAGCGGGCCGACGTGCGGATCTGGCTCGACAAGCTGTCCGTGAAGCCGGCCGGTCAGACCGAGTACACGATGGCCCAGCTCTCCGGCGGCAACCAGCAGAAGGTCATCCTCGCCCGCTGGCTGCGTCAGGAGCCGGACGTGCTCATCCTCGACGAGCCGACCCAGGGCGTCGACGTCGGCGCCAAGGCCGACATCCACACCCTCATCGAGGAGGCAGCGGCGCAGGGCACCGCGGTGCTGGTCTGCTCGACCGACCACGAGGAGCTCGTCCGGGTGTGCGATCGCGTCGTGATCATGCGCCGCGGCCGCGCGGCCGAGATCCTGCGCGGCAACGAGATCACCGCCGACAGCATCACGGCGGCCACCATCGGCCGCGACACGCACGAGTCCACCGAACCCGCCGCCTGACCGCCCCCTGCCCAGCGCAACGAAGACCGGAGCACCCCCGATGACCCAGACCGCACCCGCACCCGCGGCAACGGCGACGCCCAAGCGGCGTATCAACCTCGGCTTCGACAGGTTCAGCGGGCTGTACGTGTGGGCCCTGCTCGTCGTCATCTTCTCGCTCTGGATCCCGGACCTCTTCCTGTCGCTGGACAACTTCAAGACGATCCTGTCGTTCCAGGCGATCAGCACGATCGTGGCGCTGGGCCTGATCGTCCCGGTGGCGGCCGGCGCGTTCGACCTGACGATCGCCGCGACCCTGACGGTCTCCGCGGTCTTCACCGGCTGGGCGCTGCTCAACCACAAGGGCGTCGTGTTCGCCTGCGGAGGCGCGCTGCTGATCGGCGTGGTCATCGGGCTCGCGAACGCCCTGGTCGTGGTCAAGTTCAAGGTCGACTCGTTCATCGGCACCCTGGGCATGAGCTCGATCCTCGCCGCGGTCGCCTACATGATCTCCGGCGGCGGCCAGCTGGTGCTTCCGGAGGTGGGCTACGGGCCCTTCCTGGAGTTCGCGCGGCAGCAGTGGTTCGGCATCTCCGCCTCGGTGTACTACGCCGCCGTCCTGGCCGCGGTGATCTGGTGGGTCCTGGAGTACACCCCCGGCGGTCGCTACCTGTACGCGGTCGGCGGCAACCCGGTGGCCGCGCGCCTGGCCGGCGTCAAGGTCGGCCGCATCATCATGCTGTCCTTCGTCGCCTCGGCCGTGGTCTGCAGCTTCGCCGGCATCGTCTACCTCTCGCAGAACGCCAACGGCGCGCCGGACTCGGGCAACAACTACCTGCTGCCCGCGTTCTCCGCGGTGTTCCTCGGCGCGACGCAGATCCGGCCCGGCCGGGTCAACGTCATCGGCACCCTCGTCGCCATCCTGCTGCTGGCCACCGGCGTCACCGGCCTCCAGCTGGGCGGCGCGCCCACCTACGTCACGCAGCTGTTCAACGGCGCGGCGCTGATCATCGCCATGGCCCTGGCGGCGCGCACCGCGCGTCGTCGCGGCTAGCGCATCTGCGCCTGGGCGGGCCCGCACGACCTTCGTCGAGTGGGCGCCGCCGGCCCGTCTGACGCCCGCGAGACGGGCCGCGAGCGACCACTCGCGGGGGGTTACGGCAGCGGGATCGGGAACGGGTCGGCCTGCGCCGCCGCGTGCGCCTCGTCGCTGCTGACCCACGCCAGCGCGTTGCCCAGCAGGAGCCGGAACATCGGGTTGGCGAAGGTGCTCGGGCCGTCGCCCATGAGCAGCGTGGCGACCGGGGAGCGGCCGGCCATCGTGGTCCAGCCCATGAGGCGGCTGCCGCCGTGCAGGCCGCCGTCAGCGGGCCGATCGGCGCACGTGACGCCGGTCGAGGAGCCGTGGCTGACCTCGTCGAAGGTGTCCTGGAACAGCGCACCGTCCATGTCGGCGTCGTGGTCGAGGAACGGCGGTCATGCGGTCGGTCAGGAAGGGCGCGAAGTACAGCTCGTCGTCGACCTCGAAGTCGCTGACGCCGGCCGCCACCGGGTGGTCGGCATCGGTGACGCGCACGGTGTAGCGCCCGACGCGGTAGCCCGACGACGGCAGGTCCACGCCGCGCAGGCGCCCGGGACGGTAGAGGAACCGGGCGCCGGTCACCTCGGCCCAGCCCTCCCAGCCGGGCCAGGCGGAGATGGCGTGGTGCAGGACGACCAGCCCCTGGCCCGAGTCGAGGAGGTTGACGACGTCGGCCGCGGTCTGGGGGTCGGGGCCGACGACGACCGGCTCCTCGCCGCGCTTGAGGCGCAGCCCGGGGATGTCGTGGAGCAGGATCGCGTCCCACTCGCCGGCCAGCTCGTCGGTCAGCCAGCGCTGGGCGGTCGGCTGCGTCGCGTGCGCCCAGACCCAGCCGCGTTCGGTGCAGATGTCGGCGACGGCCCCGAGGAAGTCGTCGAGCGCGACCCGGTGGCCTCCGGTGACGACGAGGATGCGACGCATCATGGGGCCTCCCGAACGGACTTACTTGGACGTCCTAGTTACTATAGTCTGCGTTACATAAGTGCAGGTCAGTTCCGCCGATCCGGGAGATGCTTGATGGCCACACCCACGGAAGCGCTCGACGAGGTCACGCCCGCGACGCGCGAACTGGTCCTCGACCTGCACCGTCGCATGGTGCGCATCCGCCGGTTCGAGGAGCGGGCCGGCAAGCTGGTCGAGTCCGGCGACATGCCGGGGTTCCTCCACCTGTACGTCGGCCAGGAGGCCGTCGCCGCCGGCGTGTGCTCGGCCCTGACCGACGCCGACCAGATCACCTCCACGCACCGCGGCCACGGGCACGCGATCGCCAAGGGCGCGGAGTTCCGCCCGATGTTCGCCGAGCTGTACGGCAAGACCACCGGCTACTGCAAGGGCCGTGGCGGCAGCATGCACATCGTCGACATGAACCGCGGGATGCTCGGCGCCAACGCGATCGTCGGCGGCGGGATCCCGATCGCCCTCGGCGCCGGCTTCGCCTCCCAGTACCGCGACGACGGCACGGTGGCCGTCACCTTCTTCGGCGACGGGGCCACCAACATCGGTGCCTTCCACGAGTCCGCGAACTTCGCCGCGGTGTGGGACCTGCCGGTGATCTTCGTCTGCGAGAACAACGGCTACGCCGAGTTCACCTCGCAGGAGCGCCACATGCGGCTGACGGACATCGCGGTGCGCGCCGACTCGTACGGCATGCCCGGCGTCATCGTCGACGGCATGGACGCCCTGGCCGTGCGGAACGCCACGCTCGAGGCCGTCGCCCGCGCCAAGCGCGGCGAGGGCCCGACCTTCATCGAGGCCAAGACCTACCGCTACTTCGACCACCAGGGCATCAAGGGGATGCGCATCCCCTACCGCGACCCGGCCGAGGTGGAGGCGTGGAAGACGCGTGACGCGATCGCGCTGATCGAGGCCATCGGCGTCGAGCGTGGGCTGGCGACGGCCGAGGAGTTCGCGGCGATCTGGGCGGAGACGGAGGCCGAGATCGAGGACGGCATCGAGTTCGCGCGGTCGAGCCCCGATCCCGACCCGGCCGACATCCTCGACGACGTCTACACCGTCTGAGCCCCGGAAGGACTCCCAGATGACCGAGCTTCAGGCGCCCACGCGCGAGCTGACCTACGTCAAGGCCTTCAACGAGGGCATGCACCAGATCATGGCCGAGGATCCGGACGTCTTCCTCATCGGCGAGGACGTCGCCGGCTACGGCGGGGTGTTCCACATGTTCGACGGACTGCTCACCGAGTTCGGCGACCGGCGCGTCAAGGACACCCCGATCGCGGAGCAGGCGATCATCGGGCTGGGCGTCGGCGCCGCGGCCCGCGGGCTGCGACCGGTGTGCGACCTGATGTTCATGGACTTCGTCGGCGTCGCGATGGACCAGATCTTCAACCAGGCCGCGAAGATGAAGTACATGTTCGGCGGCAACGTCTCGGTGCCGCTGACCATCACGACGGCCGGTGGCGCCGGCATGTCCGCCGCGGCCCAGCACAGCCAGAGCCTCGAGGCGTGGCTCGCCCACGTGCCCGGGCTCAAGGTCGCGATGCCGGCCAGCGCCTACGACGCGAAGGGCCTGATCGTCGGGGCGATCCGCGACGACAACCCGACCATCGTCGTCCTGAACAAGCGCATGCTCGGCGTCAAGGGACACGTGCCCGAGGAGATCTACGCGATCCCGTTCGGCGTGGCCAACGTGGTGCGCGAGGGCACCGACGTCACGATCGTGGCGATCGGCCGCATGGTCCACGAGGCGTCGAAGGCCGCCGCGAAGCTCGCGGAGCAGGGGATCTCGGTCGAGATCATCGACCCGCGCACCGTCCAGCCGCTGGACACCGACACGATCGTCGAGTCGGTCCGCAAGACGAACCGGGTCCTGATCGTGCACGAGGCCGTCGAGTTCGGCGGCATCGGTGCCGAGATCTCCTCGCAGATCCAGGAGTCGGCGTTCGACTACCTCGATGCACCCGTCGCGCGGCTCGCGGCCCCCTTCGCACCGGTGCCCTACGCTCCGATCCTGGAGAACGCCTACGTCCCCGATGCGCCCCGCATCGAGGCCGCCGTCCGTCGACTCCTCGAGCGGAGGTAGGGCGTGGCCATCGAGATCCGCCTCCCCAAGCTCGGCCTGACGATGGAGGAGGGCACCGTCGACGAGTGGCTCGTCGCCGACGGCACCGACATCACCGTCGGCATGCCGCTGCTGCGCCTGGCCACGGACAAGATCGACGTCGACGTCGAGGCCGAGGCCGACGGCATCCTCCACCGGGCCGTCCCCGACGGCACCACCCTGCCGCCCGGCGCCGTGCTCGGCTGGCTGCTGGCCGCGGGCGAGGACGCCCCGGCCGGGTCGACGCCCGTCGCGGCCGCCGACGCGCTGCCGAGACGATGTCGTCGTCATCACGACCATGCAGGGCGCGGACGACGTCGAGGTCGCCTCGGCCGACGGCCGCGTGTTCATCTCCCCGAATGCCCGTCGCGTCGCCGCCGAGCTCGGCGTGGACCTCGCCACCGTCTCCGGCACCGGCCCCGGGCGGCCGCATCGTGTCCGAGGACGTCGAGGACGCGGCGGCCCGGCCGTCCGCTCCGGCGGCCTCCGGACCCGCGAAGGTCGCGTCTCCGCTGGCGCGCCGGGACGCCCTCGCTGCCGGCATCGACCCGACCACGATCCCCACCTCGACCGGCTACGTGTCGCGCGGCGACGTGCGAGCGGCGGCGAGCCGACCCGCCGAGTCCGCTGCCGCCGCGGTGGCGCTCACCTCCGCGCCGGTGCTGCCCGCTGGCCAGGAGACCGCGTCGATCATCCCGATGAAGGGCATGCGCGGCACCATCGCCGCCCGCATGCAGCAGAGCCTCACCGAGATGGCGCAGCTGACCCACGGCTTCGAGGTCAGCATGGATGCGGTCGTCGCGCTGCGCACGGAGATGAAGGAGCAGTACGCCGCACTCGGCGTGCCGGTCCCGAGCCTGAACGACTTCGTCGTGCGTGCGGCGGCCCTGGCGCTGCGCCAGCACCCGATCCTGAACGCGACGATCATCGACAAGGAGATCCACCTCCTGCGCCATATCCACATGGGCATGGCGGTCTCCGTGCCCGGGGGCCTGATGGTCCCCGTGATCCGCGACGCCGATCGCCTCTCGCTGCCGGAGCTGGCGCGCGCCACGCGCGACCTCGCCGAGCGCTGCCGTGAGGGTGCGATCGGACTCGACGAGCTGGAGGGGGCGACCTTCGCCGTCACGTCGCTGGGCACCTACGGCGTCGACTTCTTCACCCCGGTCATCAACCCGGGCAACGTCGGCATCCTGGGCGTCGGACGGCTCCGCGACTCCGGGCGCTGGGAGGGCGAGGCCTTCGTGCGCACCCAGGTCCTCACGCTCAGCCTGACGTTCGACCATCGCGCCGTCGACGGCGCTCCGGCGGCGGAGTACCTGCAGACCGTCGCCGAGCTGCTCGCACGCCCGCTCGTGCTGGTGTCCTAGTACCCGCATGCCCGCCATCTACCTGCTGCGGCACGGGCAGGCGAGCTTCGGGACGGCGGACTACGACGTCCTGTCCGACCTCGGTCGCCGCCAGGCGCAGGTGGCCGGCGAGGAGCTGGCACGTCGGCGCCTGCGCACCCCGGTCGTGATCAGTGGCAGCCTGCTGCGCCAGCGCGACACGGCGGCCATCGCTGCCGCGGCGCTCGGCGTCACCTCCTCGGGTGTCGACGCGCGATTCGACGAGTTCGACGCCCACGCGGCCGTGGACGCCCACCTCGGTGGCGCCGGCGCCAGCGCAGGGCTGTCGTCCGCGGAGTTCCAGCAGCACCTCGACGTCGTGATGGCCTCGTGGATGGCGAACGGCGACGAGCGCTGGAAGGCGTTCGCCGACGGGGCCCATGCCGCGCTGGCCGAGCTCGCTGCCTCGCTGCCGCGGGGCTCGGACGCCGTCGTCGCAACGTCCGCTGGAGTGACGGCGGTGATCGCGGGGCGTCTGCTGGGTGCCGACGCCGCGGGCGTCATCACGATGAACCGCGTCAGTGTCAATGCCTCGCTCACCACGGTCGTCGCCGGCTCTCGCGGCCTGTCGCTGGTGTCGTTCAACGACCACGCCCACGTGCTGGGCGACCGTGCGCTGCTCACCAACCGCTGATCCGACCTCCGGAGGAACCATGGCGCAGGACCTCGACCTCCTCATGGCCGAGCGCGCCATCACCCGCGTCATCATGGGCTACAGCCGGGCCGTCGACCGCTACGACTTCGACGCGCTCCGGGAGTGCTACTGGCCGGAGGGCACCGACGACCACGGGTCGTTCCGCGGTCTGGCCGGGGACTTCGTCGAATGGAACAAGGGCGCCCTCGGCCGGTTCGACATGACCAACCACTTCCTGGGCAACGTCCTGGTCGACGTCGATCTCGAGGCCGGCCGGGCGCGGGCCGAGACCTACGCCGTCGCCTACCACCGCTACACCGATGCGGAGGGCCAGCTGACCGACATGACGGCGGGACTGCGCTACGTGGACGTTTTCGAGCGCCGGGGCGACGAGTGGCGCATCCTCGAGCGGGTCATCGCGTACTCGTGGCGTCGGACAGATCCGGCGGTGGGGGCGACCGGCTTTGCCGACTCCTATGTCCGCGGGATCCGGTCGATGGACGACATCGTCTACACGATCGGGACGTAGCGGCGGTCGTCAGGACTGGTCGATGTAGCGGACGACGTCCGAGCCGTCCCAGCCCACGGCGAGGGCGGCGACCTTGTCGTAGAAGCCGCGCAGGTGCTCGGTCCCCACGTAGAGCTCCAGGATCCCGCCGACCACATGGCGGGCGTCGTGGAAGTGCACCACCATGCCGGACGAGGAGGTCAGCGCCATGGTCAGCGGCATGCCCTGCTCCGCCAGGGCGGCGCTGGCCGCCTCGAGGTCGTCGACGAAGCAGGCGAAGTGATTCACCTGGCCGGGCTGCTCGTGCTCGAGCACCTCGCGCATGCTGGCCGGCTCGCACTCGTGCAGCTGGATGATCTCGAGCATCACCGGGCCCCACTGGCCGAAGGCGGCGCTGTGGTCGTACACGGCCGGCTCCCCGTTGTGGGTGGCGATGACGGGCAGGTGGCGGCGCACGAGGAAGGGTCCGGCGCCCACGCGCTGGGCCCAGGCGTGGCACGCGGCCTCGAGATCGGGCACGCGGTAGGCGATCTGCACCAGCGTCGAGGGGAGTGCCGACTGCTGGGGATGGGGCGGATTCGGCATCGGTACTCCGTCGGGGAAGGTGGTGGGGGTCGCGGGCCGGGGAAAGTTACTGTACCTCGATGCAAGTTGTGTAGTCTTTGGTTCGTCCCGGACTTGCTCTAGCGTCCAAGGAGTCTTCATGGCCAAGGTGTACAAGCACCCGATCTCCGGCTACACCTACTCGGTGAACGAGGTGGGCCTCGTGCGCGTCGAGGATCCGACGACCGGCCGCTACGGCATCTTCGACGACAACGGGGTGTGGTCCGAGGGCGAGATCATCGACGTCGACCTGCAGGCGGCCGGCTGGGTGGGGCGCACGCCCGAGGCCCGCGCGCTGCGCGAGGCGAGCTCGTGAGGCAGACGACCGCCGTCCTGCTCGACCCGTCGTCCCGAGGGCACCGCTGTCGCCGCGGCGCTGACCCTCGGCACCATCGACCTGCCCGAGCTCACCGCCGGCACCGCGCTCGTGCGCAACCAGTACATGAGCGTCGATCCCTCCACTCGCGGCCGCATGGATCCCGGAGAGAAGCAGTACACGACCAACTTCGAGATCGGCGGCCCCCTCGACGGGTCGGCGATCGGGGTCGTCGTCGAGTCCGCGTCCGACCTGCTTCCCGTCGGGGCCACCGTTCGGCACCGGATGGGATGGCGCGAGTACGCGGTCGTCGACGACTCCACCGCGACCCTCTGCGACCTGGACAAGGCACCGGCCACCTCGTGGCTCAGCTCGATGGGCCAGACCGGCTTCACCGCGTACGCCGGCCTGCTGCCCGTCGGCCAGCTCGCCGCGGGCGAGGTCGTGTTCGTGACCGGTGCCGGCGGCGCGGTCGGGAGCATGGCGGGTCAGTTCGCGCGCCTGCTGGGCGCCAGTCGCGTCATCGGCAGTGCCGGTGGCGCCGAGAAGTGCGCCTGGCTCCGGGACGAGTGCGGCTTCGATGAGGTCATCGACTACCGCAACGGCGATGTCCGCGCGGAGCTGCCGACGGCCGCACCCGACGGCATCGACCTGTTCTTCGACAACGTGGGCGGCTGGCAGATGGTGGCCGGGTTCCACAACATGCGCATCCATGGTCGCGTGAGCATGTGCGGTGCCGTCTCGAACTTCGGCTCGCAGACGCAGCCGTCCCTCGCGGAGCTGATCGAGGTCGTCCTGCGCCGGATCACGATCCGTGGCTTCATCGTGCGGGACTACGAGGCGCTGCGGCCGGAGTTCGAGGAGCGGGTCAGCGGGTGGCTGGCCAGCGGCGAGCTGGTCGACCGGGCGACCGTGTTCGAGGGCATCGCGAACGCCGGCGCCGGACTCGAGGGGCTGCTCAACGGCGCCAACCTCGGCAAGGCCCTCATCCGCCTGTCCGACTGAACCTGCGGCACAGCAAGGAGGCTCCATGACCATCGCCGTCGTCGATGAGTCGCTCTTCGCGTCCACCGACCCGGTCGCCCTGCGCGGGTCGGCGTGCGCCGCATGCGGGGCCCACGTCTTCCCGGCGATGTCGTCGTGCCCGGTGTGCTCCGGGATCGACGTGGCCGAGGTGGCCCTTCCCGCCGAGGGAACGGTGTGGTCGTGGACCACCCAGCACTTCGAGCCCAAGGCGCCCTTCCGCACCGACGCGTTCGCGCCGTTCAGCATCGGCTACGTCGACCTCGGCCCGGTGATCGTCGAGGGCTGGCTCGTCGGCAGCACCGCATGGACGATCGGCGAGCCGGTGCGGCTGGTGCTCGCGAAGGCCTGGACGGACGGCGACACCACCGTCCACACCTACGGGTTCGAGGCGGCGCGATGACCGACGACGTGTACATCGTCGGTGCTGCGCGCACCGCCTTCGGCCGGTTCGACGGCGAGGACAACGAGCTCGCGGAGCAGGCGGTGCGCGGCGCCCTGGCCGACTGCTCCCTGGCCTGGACCGACGTCCAGTTCGCCGTCGGCGGCACCAACGGCGAGACCAAGCCGGACAACCTCGTCTCCCGCCTCGGCCTGACCGGACTGCCGTTCGTCACGGTCAAGAACGGGTGCGCCACGGGCGGGGTCGCGCTCATGACCGCGCGCAACGGCCTGCTGGCGGAGGGCACCGACATCGCCTGCGTCGTCGGCTACGACAACCATGCGCGCGGCGCCTTCAACGCCTCTCCGGCCCGGTACGGCATCGGCGACTGGTACGGCCAGACCGGGATGATGGTCACGACGTCGTACTTCGCGCTCAAGATCCAGCGGTACCTGCACGAGCACGGCATCGACCCGGTCACCCTCGGCTACGCCTCCGAGAAGGCCTTCGACTACGCCGCCGCGCACCCGTTCGCGTGGCGCCGCAAGCCGATCAGCGTCGACGAGGCGATGGACGCCGACATGATCAACGACCCGCTGACCCGCTTCATGTTCTGCTCGCCGGACGCCGGCGCGGTCGCGCTGGTGCTGGCGCGGGGCCCGCGTGCTTTCGACCTCTGCGAGACCCCCGTGCGCCTGGCCTCGGTCGCCCTGCGCGGCCGACGTCCCGGCTCGTTCGAGGTGTTCTCGCCCTGGCTGTCGCCGGGGGAGCGGACCAGCCCGTCGATCGACGCGGCGGCCGCCGCGTTCGCGTCGGCCGGCATCTCGCCGTCCGACGTCCAGGTGGCGCAGCTGCAGGACACCGAGTCCGGCGCCGAGATCATCCACCTGGGCGAGACCGGGCTGGTCCCGCACGGGGAGCAGCAGGCCGGCTACCTGAACGGCGACTTCCGGGTCGACGGCCGACTGCCGGTCAACACCGACGGCGGCCTGCTGGCGAACGGCGAGCCGGTCGGGGCCAGCGGGCTGCGGCAGGTGCACGAGGTCGTCCGTCAGCTCCAGGGGCGCGCCGAGGGCCAGCAGGTGCCGGGTAGCCCGCGCGTCGGCTTCACGCACGTCTACGGAGCGCCGGGCATCAGTGCCTGCACGGTGCTCATGGCCGAGAGCAGGGGCGCGTGAACCGCCTCGACCCAGCAGAAGGAGCCTGACCGTGGCCGACCACGATCCCGCCCACCTCGAGCAGTGGCGTGCCGACGTCCGCGCGTGGCTGGCCAGCGTCGCCCCGCCGAAGGACGGAGGAGGTCTTCGTCTGGGGGGAGGGCGATCCGCGCCTGCAGATCTTCCTCGCGATGACCCACGAGGAGGAGGTCGCCTACCTCGAGCGCGTCCGCGCCTACCGCCGGGAGCGGTTCGACGCCGGCTACGGCGCCATCTCGCTGCCCGAGGAGTTCGGCGGAGCCGGCCTCCCGAGCGTGTACTCGGTCGCGTTCGCCGACGAGGAGCGCGCCTTCGCGGTGCCACCGTCGTCGGAGATCATCTCGGTGACGACCGGTCTCGTCGGTGCGGCGGTCAGCGTGTTCGGCACGGACCAGCAGCGCGAGCAGTTCGCCCGGGCCTTCCTGCGCACGGACCTGCTGTGCTGCCAGCTGTTCAGCGAGCCGGGGGCCGGCTCGGACCTCGCCGGGCTGTCGACGAAGGCCGTGCGCGACGGCGACGACTGGCTGGTCACCGGCCAGAAGATCTGGAGCTCCAACGCCCAGTTCTCCGAGTACGGCTTCCTGCTCGCCCGCACCAACCCGGACGTCGTGAAGCAGGCCGGCATCACCGCCTTCCTCGTGCCGATGGACGCGCCCGGGCGTCGAGATCCGGCCGATCCGGCAGATGAGCGGCCCGTCCACCTTCAACGAGGTCTTCTTCGACGGCGGCCCGCATCCCGGACTCGATGCGCATCGGCGACGTGGACGCCGGCTGGAAGGTCGCGCAGGCGACGCTGGGCTTCGAGCGCTCGTCCTCCGGCTCCGGGCACCGGCGCAAGGGCGGCACGGCCGACGACCTCGTCGCGCTGGCCCAGCACCTCGGGGTCAGCTCCGACCCGGTGGTCCGCCAGGAGCTGGCCGACGTCTACATCCGCACCCGGCTGCATGCCGCCATGGTGGCCAAGGTGGCGCGCGCCACCGCCTCGGGCGACAAGCCCGGCCCCGCCGGCTCGCTCGGCAAGCTGCTCGCGTCGGACAACCTGGTCCGCATCGGCAACGCCGCATCGCACCTGCTGGGCAGCGCGCTGGTCGCCGACACCGGCGAGTGGGGCCAGTTCGCGTGGTCGGAGCACGTGCTCGGCGCGCCCGGCTACCGCCTCGCGGGCGGCACCGACGAGGTCCAGCGCAACATCATCGCCGAGCGGGTGCTCGGCCTGCCCGCGGAGCACCGCGCCGACAAGGCCCCGTTCAGCCAGCTCAGCAGGAACTGACCCACCCGCCGACCTTGAGGTTGGCGCTGGTTCGGGGCTGCAGGGCCGCTACCGAACCTCCAGGATGGGCGGGGTGCGGCGGGCTACCAGGCGAGCAGGGTCGCGACGCGCTCGCGGTGGAACGCCGCGTCGCCGAGGAACGCCGCGTCGTAGCGCGCCCGCCGGAAGTACAGGTGCGCGTCGTGCTCCCACGTGAAGCCGATGCCGCCGTGCAGCTGGATGGCCTCGGCCGTCATGGCCTGGTACGAGTCCGAGCCCCACGCCTTGACCACGGACGCGTCCGCGGCGAGGTTCTCCGTCTGCCCCCACGTGACCCGCTCCAGGCCGGAGCGCGCCATCTCCACGAGCATGAGGGCGTCGGCCATGCGGTGCTTGATCGCCTGGAAGCTGCCGATCTCGCGGTTGAACTGCCGACGCACCTTGACGTAGTCGAGGGTCATGTCGAAGCAGTACTGGGAGCCCCCGAGCTGGTCCGCGCCGACGGCGAGCAGGGCGATGTCGACGCCGGCGTCGACCGCCTGGCGCTCCCGGCCCGCCGGTGGTGAGCCGGACCGCCGGTGCCGCGCTGAGCACCACGGTCGCCGACGGGTCGGGAGAAGTCCAGGGACGGCAGGGCGGTGACGTCGGCATCGGCCGCCTCGACGACGAAGACGTCGATGCCGGCGTCGGTGCGCGCCGCGACGACGAAGAAGCCGGCACTGGCACCGAAGGGGGCGAACCGGACGGATCCGGAGACCGTCGCCCCGTCGGACGTGCACGCGACGTCGTCCGCGGCCCACCGGCCGCGGTCGTCGGTGAGCGCGGGCGACGCGATCTCGCCGGCCGCGATGCGCTCGAGGTAGGGGGCGGCGGCCTCGCCGCAGCCGGCCAGCACCTGACCGCAGAGCACGGTGCTCGACACGAACGGGACGGGTGCCAAGCGTGGCACCGAGCTCCTCGGCGACGGCCAGCAGCTCGGCCAGGCCGCCGAGGCCGCCCACGTCGTCGGGCAGTCCCACCCCGGCGAGCCCGATGTCCTCGGCCAGCAGCTTCCACAGGTCGGCGTCCAGTCCGGTGTCGGAGGCCTCGAGCTCGCGCACCGCCGCCGGGTAGCCGGACTCGGTGGCGGCGTCCCGCACGGTCCCGCGCAGCTCGCCCAGCTCGTCGGGGTCCAGGCTGCTCAGCGGCAGGGAGTGCGACATGGGGCTCCGTTCGCAAGGCGGGTCCGCGGCGGTGCGGCGCCAGGGCGGGTTTCCTTAGTGGACGAATAGTAAGTGTAGTCCGACGATGCCGCTCGCGCGGTGCCGGACGTGACCGAAGAGAGACCACGAACAGGTGCTGGAATGTTGGACGTTCATATAGATTGCTAGAACTCTCCCTGCTTGGAAGGCGGATCCATGCGCAAGTCCCTCGTCGCCGCGCTCGTCACGGCCTCGGCCCTCGTCCTGGCCTCCTGCGCCATGCCGGCCGACGACCCCAACTTCGACAGCGGTGGCGAGGAGGGCGTGATCGACGCCGACGTGGCGTCCGCGAACGCCGCCGACCAGGAGTCGCTCGACGACCGCCCTCGCGGCCCCCACCACGATCGGCGTGGACTCGCCGCTGCCCGCCCTCCCCGCCGAGGGCGCCACGATCATCAGCCTGACCGACGGCTCCGAGTACGAGGGCGTGTTCGAGACCGCGCTCACCGAGGCCGGCAGCACGCTCGGCTGGACGGTGGAGTCGGTGACCGTCGACGCGGCCGATCCGGTCGCCGTCGCCACCGCCTTCGACGAGGCCGTCGCCGCGAAGCCGGCCGGCATCCACATCCAGGGCCAGCACGTCGACTCGCTGCGTCGACAGCCTCCCGGCGGCCGAGACCGCCGGCATCCCGGTCGTGTGCACCGGGTGCTCGGGCGAGCCCGCGGGCGGGATCACCGACACCAGCATCAACGGCACCGAGCAGAACCGCACCTGGGGTGAGGTGCTGGCGTCGTACGTCGTGACCGAGCAGTACGACGGCGAGGACGCCGGCGTCCAGGTCTTCGTGCTCCCGGGCGGGGCCTTGAGCGACTTCAACCTGGAGTTCGCCACCAGCCTGCTCGACCAGTGCCGCAACTGCTCCTCGACCGACTCGAACGTCGACCCGACGCTTCACCGACCTGACCGACCCGGTCGCCGTCGCCGAGTTCGTCGCGAGCGAGATGTCGACGAGCCTGGGCGCCTGGGCGCTGCTGGACAGCGGCGCGCTGTCCAGCCGGCGTCGCCGACACCCTGGCGACCGACCCGACCCTGCTGTCGCCCGTCGTCCTGACCGGCCGCGGGGCCACGCGCGGCCGACATCGCGGCGCTGCAGGCCCTCGGTGGCGCAGCGCCGGCCGAGCCGAGGCCTCGGCAGCTCCGGAGGCCTCCCCGGCCGCGTCGCCGGAGGACTCGGCCGCGGCCGAGGGCGAGGAGGCCGTCGGGGTCGCACGGCGGAGCAGGCCGCCGCCCTGCAGGCGTGGATCGCGATCCCGCAGCCGGTCATGGCCTGGCGGGTGGTCGACCAGTTCGCCCGCATCATCGGCGGCGGCGAGCTCGCGACCGGACCGCTGCCCGAGCCAGTTGCTCACCGGCGCCAACGCGGCGGACGCGGTTCTGGACGAGAACGGCAACTTCGTCGGCATCGCCGACTACCAGGACCAGTTCAAGGCCCTGTGGGGCGTGCAGCTAGCCGCGATCACCCGCTGCGCACGCGTGAGGCCCCGGTCGCGGCGACCGGGGCCTCACCCGTATTCGGCCTATCTTTTGGCCGCGTTCAGTTACTTCCGCGGACATTTCGTGAGGAACCGGCCCGCAGGGCGCCGTACCGTGACCCGACCGTGACCAGAAAGAAACCGCAAATCCCTTCCCATTCCTAGGACGTGCATGTACTTTTAGCGGGCTCGGGTTCAACTGGCCCTCGACCGGAAGAGAGATCCATGCGCAAGTCCATCGCAGCGGTCGCACTTGTTGCCGCCGCCTCCATGACCGTCGTCGGCCTGGCGCCGGCGGCGTCGGCCTCACGGCCGGCGGCAGACGGCGTGACCGTCGCCAAGGCGATCGTCGCCAAGTACTCGAAGAACCCCACCTCGATCGGCAACCTGCCCCCCATCACCAAGCCGATCCCCAAGGGCAAGTACGTCATCACCATCACCAACGCCACTGACGCTGCCGTCACCCTGAACAAGTACATCGTTCGAGGGCGGCAAGACGCTCGGCTGGAAGATGGAGGCCCTGCAGGCGGAGAGCACCCTCGAGGGTCAGCGCAAGACGCTGCAGCAGGCCATCGCCAAGAAGCCCGACGGCATCGCCGTCTCCGGCATGGAGACCGATTCCTACGGCGACCTGTACAAGAAGGCTGCCGCCCAGGGCATCGCCATCATCTGCTCGGCATGCATGAGCCGTCCGGGCAGCGGCCTGCTCGACTCGCACATCGCCGGTCCGAAGATGCTGGACCTGTGGGGCCAGATGATCGCCGCCTTCACCGTGGCGAACGTCAAGGGCACCCCGAACGTGCAGATGTTCGGCATCTCGGTGTACCCGATCCTCGCGCCGCTTCGACACCGCGTACGCGGCGTACATCAAGAAGCTGTACCCGGCCTCGAAGACCAAGTTCAACGAGCTGGACTTCGCCACCGGCGTCCCGGCATCAGGTGGGCAACGTCTACAAGGCCAACCCGGGCACCAACATGGTGACCTCGGACCTCGGTGACTTCTTCATCGGCGTTCCGCAGGGCCTGTTCACCGTGGGCGCCAAGCCGGGCTCGGCTCCGCTCATCGGTGGCCTCACCGCCGGCAAGGACGCCATCCAGACGCTCAAGAACAAGACCACCAACGCCTGGACCGGCTACTCGCTGCCGATCGTCGGCTACAGCGTGATCGACAGCTTCGCGCGCTACTTCACGAAGACGCCGTTCGCCAAGGCGGACCTGCCCACGCAGATCCTGACCCAGAAGAACATCGGTACCGCGGTGCTCACCGCTCAGGGTGACTACCTCGGCATCAAGGACTTCGAGGCTCAGTTCAAGAAGGTCTGGGGCCTCAAGTAAGTCCCGAGCAGTTCCAAGACGAGGGCCCGGTCCGCACGGACCGGGCCCTCGTCTTTGCCCGAGTATCTTTACTTGACGTTCAGTATCTACTGGGGCAGAATCAGGACACCCCGTCAAGAGGAGTACGTCACCCATGACCGAGCTCGCCTCCCCCCAGCGCCCGTCGACCGAGCCGCCGTCGCCGCGCTCGCCCGGCACCAGCGTCCAGGAGTACCTCGACAACGACGCCCGGCCGGTGCCGGCGGTCCTGCGGTACGACATCAACGAGAGACCTCGGCACCGCTCCGCTCGACGTGCGAGCGCTACATCTCCCGGGAGTTCCACGACCGTGAGGTCGAGAAGGTCTGGCGCAAGGTCTGGCAGTTCGTCTGCCGCGAGGACCACATCCCGAACCCCGGCGACCACATCACCTACGACATCGCCGACGACAAGCTCATCATCATGCGCCAGCCCGACGGCAGCATCAAGGCGCTGTACAACGTCTGCCTGCACCGCGGCCGCGCCCTGCGCCAGGAGGGCGGCAAGGTCAGCGAGCTGCGCTGCCCGTTCCACGGCTTCACCTGGAACATCGACGGCTCGATGAAGACCCTGCCCTGCGCCTGGGACTTCCCCGAGATCGATCCCGACGAACTTCCCGCTGCCCGAGGCGAAGGTCGCCACGTGGAACGGCTTCGTCTTCGTCAACCAGGATCCCGACGCCGGAGCCGCTCGAGGACTTCCTCGGCACGATGCTCAACGACTGGGAGCGCTGGGACTACACGCGACCGCGTCGTGTACTCGCACTTCGGCGGCGTCGTGAACTGCAACTGGAAGGTCGCGGGCGAGGCGTTCATCGAGGGCTTCCACTCGCTGGCCACCCACCCGCAGATGATGGAGTGGCTCGGCGACGAGAACACCCAGTACGACGTCATCACGGGCGAGAACTGGAACCGGCAGATCGTGCCCGCAGGGCGTGCCCAGCCCGACGATCGCCAACCACATCAGCGAGCAGGAGGTGCTCGACTCCTACTACGAGACCCGCGCCTTCTACACGCAGGGCAAGGGTCGCGACCTCGCCGTCGGCGACGACGGCACCCCGCGCGTCCCGTCGGACTCCACGGCCCGTCGCGAGCTCGCCGCCGCCATGCGGTCGGCGCTGGCCGAGCAGTTCGGCAGCGACCAGGACCACTGGACCGACTCCGAGCTCCTCGACGGCATCCAGTACTTCGTCTTCCCGAACTTCTACGTGTTCGCCGGTCCGCGCACCAACGCCATCTACCGGTTCCGTCCGCTGGGCAACGATCCCGACAAGTGCATCGCGGAGGTCTTCCTGCTCGCGCAGCAGCCGGCCGACGGGTCGCACCCCAAGCCGCCGGCCCCGCGCTGGCTCCAGCCGGGGGAGACCTTCTCGGACATCAAGGAGATCGGCCTGCTCGGCCCGGTCTTCGACCAGGACATGGCGAACATGCCGTTCATCCAGGAGGGCCTGAAGTCCCTGCGCGACCCCGGGCGTGCAGCTGGCCCGCTACCAGGAGAACCGGATCCGGCACTACCACCAGATCCTGGACGAGTGGCTGCGCTGGAGCGCGACTAGTCGTGGTCGTAGCGCAGGAGGTAGCTCACCCGGTCCATGCGCGCCCGTCGGCACACCCGCAGGACCGGCTCGCCGGCGGCATCGGCGGTCAGCCCGTCGCGCACGAGGATGGGGGATCCGGCACGCACGCCCAGGATCTCGGCGTCGTCGATCGTGGCGCGCGTCGGCGGAGATCGCCCGCCACACCGGCATGAGCTCGCCGGTCACGTCGTTGAGCTGGCCGTACAGGCCGGTGACGTGGTCCCAGTGGGCCGCCGGGTCGTCGATGAGGCCGCGGGGGAACCAGGACCTCGACCACGTCCAGGCCGAGCCGTTGACCATGAGCGAGTTGTCGATGCGCCAGAGCGGCCCGGGGGCAGTTCCAGCGAGGCGTTGAGCCGCGACGCGCTGACCTTGGTGGCGCGCAGGAAGACGTCCTCGTAGGTGTAGCCGTGCTCGGCGATCTGGCTGGTGAGGCCGGCGACCAGCGAGTCGGTGGACAGCCGCTGCGACAGCGGGAGCCGCACGATCGGGCGCGCTGACGTAGGTGCCGGACCCCTGGCGGGACTCCACCGCGCCGGCCCGGGCCAGCTCCTCGATCGCCCGGCGCACCGTCAGGCGGTTGACCCCGAGGTCCTCCGCGAGGCGCGCCTCGCTGGGCAGCTTGTCGCCGGGACCGTACGTGCCGTCGGCGATCGACGCCGCGATCGCCTGGCGCACTCGCTCGTACAGCGGCACTTCACCCATGGCGGGACCGTATCGGGGCGGAGGCCCGGATGCATGCATCGGGAGGCAACGAGCGCACCGGCCGTTAGTTACTTTAGAGCGACTACAGTAGGATTCCCCAATGACTGATTCCCTCGAACGCCGTGTCCAGCGACTCGAGGACCGGTTCGCCATCAACGACCTCGTGGTGAACTACGCGACCCTCCTCGACGACGCCCAGTGGGACGCGCTGGGCGCAGCTGTTCACCGAGGACGGCGTCTTCGCCTCGCCCAACAGCCACACGGTCGGACGCGCGGCGGTCGTCGCGAACTTCAAGGTCAAGCACGCTCCGTTCCCGGTCACCTGGCACGATCCGCACGGCATGGCGGTCGAGTTCGACGACGACGACCACGCCCGCGGCACCGTCATCGGGTACGCCGAGCTCGCCAGCGGCGACGCGGCCGTGGTCACCTCGATCCGCTACCAGGACGACTACCGCCGCGAGGACGGCCGCTGGCGCTTCGCCAAGCGCCACGTGCTCAGCGTCTACGGCATGAGCGTCCAGGAGCATGCGGCCGGCGGGCTCGGCCATGGCGAGCGCAAGCGCTGGCCCGATCGCCCGGTTGGCCCGGCCGAGCTGCCGGACTTCGAGCGTCGCTTCCCGGGGTACCCCGGATGACCGCTCCCGCCCTCGACCGCAGCGTGGAGCTCGGCGGCGTCTACAACGTCCGCGACCTCGGCGGCGTGCCCACGGCTGACGGACACGTCGTCCGACCCGGCCTGCTGTTCCGGGCCTCCAGCCTGCACCGGCTCACCGACGAGGAGGCGTGGCACGAGTTCGGCGCGGCCACGGTGATCGACCTGCGCTACCAGAAGGAGATCGACGCCTTCCCGCTGCCGGACTTCATCGAGGACCCGACGCACCTGCCGGTGCTCCCGGACCGGTGGAAGGACGTCGAGGGACTGCAGGCGGAGGAGCCCCTCGAGGACTCGCCCGAGGCGCACCTCGCCTGGGTCTACGCGCGTCATGCTCGAGCTCGGTGCGCGCACCGTTCGTGACATCGTCGAGCAGCTGGCCGGGCCGGAGCCCTTCCCGGCGATCTTCTTCTGCATGGCTGGCAAGGACCGCACGGGATTCGTGGCGGCGGTCCTGCTGTCCATCCTGGGCGTGACCGACGACGACATCGCGGACGACTTCGCCCTCAGCGGCGACGAGGTCGTCGCCCTCGTCGCGTGGCTGCGGACCCGCGAGGACTTCGAGAACCACCCGATGATGAACCAGTCCGAGGAGCTGCTGCGGGCGCCCCGCGGGGCGATGGAGCTGTTCCTGGCCCGCGTCACGGCCGAGTACGGCAGCCTCCACGACTGGGTCCTGACCCTCGACATCCCGGTGGACGCCACCGAGACCCTGCGCGCGCGCCTGCTCGCGTAACCGCCCCACGCACCGACGACGACCAGCCCTGGAGGAACCGTGATCGAGCGCCCTGACCTCTACATCGACGGCGGCTGGGTGGCCCCGGCCGGGTCCGGCGTCATCACCGTGGACGAGGCGGCCACGGAGGAGATCATCGGCACCGTTCCGTCCGGCGACGCCGTCGACGCCGAGCGCGCGATCCTCGCGGCGCGCCGGTCCTTCGACGGCTGGACGCAGACCCCGATCGCCGAGCGCGCGGCGGTGGTGCAGGCGATCGCCGCCGGCCTCCGCGAGCGCGAGGACGAGCTGGCCGAGGTGATGGCACGCGAGGTGGGCACCCCGCTCGCCACGTCGGTGCGGGTGCAGGTGGGCCTGGCCGCGTCGGTGTTCGAGACCATCGCGGAGGCCGCGCTCGAGCTGCCGGCCGAGGAGCGGGTGGGCAACTCGCTGGTCATCCGGGCCGCCGCGGGTGTGGTGGGAGCCATCACGCCGTGGAACTACCCGCTCTACCAGCTGGCCGCCAAGGTGGGTCCCGCGCTGGCCGCCGGCTGCACCGTCGTGGTGAAGCCGAGCAGCGTGGCGCCCCTGGCGACCTTCACCCTGGCCGACATCGTCGACGAGCTCGGACTGCCGGCGGGCGTGTTCAACCTCGTCTCGGGCCGTGGTGCGCTCGTGGGCGACGTGCTGTCCTCGCACCCGCAGGTCGACATGGTCAGCCTCACCGGCTCGACCGGCGCCGGCATCGAGGTGGCGAAGTCGGCCGCCGGCACGATCAAGAAGGTCGCCCTCGAGCTCGGCGGCAAGTCGGCGTTCCTGCTCGCCGAGGGCGCTGACCTCGACGCCGCGGTGGCGGCGGCGGTCCGGGGCTGCTTCGTCAACAACGGCCAGACCTGCTCCGCCACGACCCGCCTCATCGTGCCGTCCTCGCTGCTGGCCGAGGTCGAGGAGCGCGTCGCGGCCGCCGTCAACGCCTTCACCGTCGGCAACCCGCTCGACCCGAGCACCGACCTCGGCCCGGTGGCATCGGCCGCCCAGTTCCGCACCGTCGCCAAGTACATCGAGATCGGCATGAGCGAGGGGACGCTGGTCGCGGGCGGCCCGGGACCGGTCGAGGGCTTCGACCGCGGCTACTTCGTCAAGCCGTCGGTGTTCAGCCGGCTCGACCCGAGCGCCACGATCGTGCAGGAGGAGATCTTCGGACCGGTTCTGGCGATCGTGCCCTACGACGGCGGGATCGAGCAGGGCATCGCGATCGCCAACGACTCCGAGTTCGGGCTCTCCGGCGCCGTCTGGGCCGCGGACATCCCCGAGGCGGTCCGGATCGCCAAGCGGCTGCGCACCGGCCAGGTCGCCGTCAACGGCGGACGGTTCAACGCCCGGGCGCCGTTCGGCGGCTTCAAGACCTCGGGAGTCGGTCGCGAACTGGGCCACCACGGGCTGATGGAGTACTTCGAGCTCATGAGCCTGCAGTTCCCGTCGGCCGACGACCTCGGCTCCTTCGGGCAGACCGTGTGACGCAGCCCTGCGAGCTCCTGCTGGTCCGGCATGCCCTCCCGGAGCCGGACGGCACGCTCGACCCGGGCCTGGGGGAGGCGGGCCGTGCCCAGGCCGAGGCGCTGGCCCGGCATCTCGACGGCACGGCTGTGGACGCGGTCTACTCCAGCCACCTGAAGCGGGCCGTTCAGACGGCCGAGCCGCTGGCGCGGGCGCGCGCCCTGCCGCTGACCATCGACGAGGGCCTGCGCGAGTGGGTCTCGAACGCCACCCACTACGTGGGCACCGAGAACCTGGCCGACACCGGACGCGCCGAGGCGTTCCGGCAGGGCCGGTTCGAGGACGAGTTCCTGCCCCCGCACAACGCCGACGAGCTGCGCGCCGCCATGGTGCGCGACGGTCGGGCGGATCGGCCTGGCGCACCTCGGCCAGCGCGTGGTGGCGGTGAGCCACGGCGGAGCGTCGAACACCTTCCTGGCGGAGGTGGTGGGCAGCCCGCGGCGGTTCTTCTTCAACCCCGGGTACGCCTCGATCTCGCGGCTGCAGGTCTGGCGCGAGGGGGACGCGGCGCGCTTCGTCCTCATGAGCATCAACGAGCCGACGACCTGACTCCTCGCGCGTCCCGATCGCGCGGATCTCGGGACCAAAGGCCCCATCGAGCGGCCGACACGACCCCGTACCCTCGACTCAATTCATCTAGATGACTTGAGCGGAGTGCGCGCATGACCGAGTTGATCGCTGAGGAGCAGGACCTCGAACTGGACCGGGAGGTCCCCAAGTGGCTGCGGAGCGACGTCCTGGACGGGGAGTCCCGCGAGCAGGCCATGAGCATGATGCGCCGCCTGACGGTGCACCTGCGCGACAAGACCACCGACCAGGCCGACTCCACGATGAAGGAGCCGATCGACAACTACCTCGACCCCGACGTCTTCAAGTCCGAGGTCGACCTGATCTTCAAGCGCATCCCGCTCCCGCTCGCCCTGTCGGCCGAGCTGCCCCAGAACAACTCGTACAAGGCGATCGAGCCGGTGGGCGTGCCCGTCGTCCTGACCCGCGACGCCAAGGGCGTGGCGCACGCCATGCTCAACGTCTGCCGTCACCGCGGTGCGCTCCTGTGCGAGGGCCGCGGCAACACCCGCTCGCTGACCTGCCCGTACCACGCCTGGTCCTTCGGGATGGACGGCGAGCTCAAGGGCGTCTACGGGGAGTCGACCTTCGGCGACCTCGACCGCTCCGAGCGCGGACTCATCCAGCTGCCCTGCGTCGAGAAGCACGGCGTCATCTGGGTGAGCCTGACCCCGGGCCTGGAGATCGACATCGACTCGTGGCTCGGTGAGTGGGGTGCGCAGCTGGCCTCCCTGAAGCTCGACGAGTGCTACGTGTTCTCGTCCCGGATGATGCCCGGCCCCAACTGGAAGGCCACCATCGAGGGCTACCTCGAGGCCTACCACTTCGCCGCGACGCACCCGACCACAGTCTTCGCCGTGAACCACGGCAACACGATGGTCTTCGACGGCTTCGGCCCGCACGAGCGGCTCGGGTTCGCCCTGCGGACGATCGACGACGTCGTCGACGGGCCGGAGGAGAGCTGGGACCCGTCCCACCACGTCGGGGCGATCTTCTGGACGTTCCCGGGCTTCTCGATCGCCGGCGGCTGGCGCCAGCGCATGACGGTGGCCCTGTGCCTGCCGACCGACAAGGTCGACGAGTCGATCACCGAGCACCGCATCGTGGTGCGCCACGAGATCGACGACGCCGTCCAGCACGACCTCGAGGTCATGCGGGACTGGTTCTACGACGTGGTCTACAACGAGGACTACCTGACCCAGTACGGCGTCCAGAAGGGCGTCCGCGCCACCGGCGGGTACACCCAGGTGTTCGGTCGCAACGAGATCGGCGTCCAGCACCTGCACCGATCCATCAACCGGCTGATCGACGAGAACTATCAGGAGGGCTACGTCAAGCCGGAGCCGTTCACGACGGCCTGACGGGGCATCGGGGTGCATTGACATCCATCCATCGGACGTCCATAGTTGTCTAGACGACTGCGGGGCGCCGAGTATCGTGGTGCCCCTGCCCCCCGCCGAAGGAGTGCCCCGTGACCACCATCGCCGACAAGCTCGAGCCCGAGGTCCTTCCCGCCTACGTCCCCAGCGACGTGCTGAACGGCGAGGCGCGGGAGGAGGCGATGCGGATGATGCACCGGCTCGCCGGCCACGTCCGCAACAAGACCACCGACCAGGCCGAGGGCAACTGGCAGGAGCCGGTCGAGAACTACGGCGACGAGGCCCTGTTCCAGGCCGAGCTCGAGACCCTCTTCAAGCGCATCCCGCTGCCGCTGGCCCTGACCTGCGAGATCCCCGAGAAGAACTCGTACAAGGCGCTGCTGGCCGTCGGCGTGCCCGTCGTCATCACGCGGGACGCCAAGGGCGCAGGTGCACGCCATGCTCAACGTGTGCCGGCACCGTGGCGCGCTCATCTGCGCGGAGGGGTTGGGCTCGGGCCGCGCACTGACCTGCCCGTACCACGCGTGGTCGTACGGCATGGACGGTGAGCTCAAGGCCCTCTATGGCGACGCGACCTTCGGCGACTTCGACAAGTCCACCCGCGGACTGGTCACCCTGCCCTGCGTCGAGGTGGCCGGCCTCATCTTCGTCTGCCTGACCCCGGGCCTGGAGATCGACATCGACTCCTGGCTCGGCGACTTCAAGCCGGTCCTCGAGGCGCTCAAGCTCGAGCAGGTCCACCACTTCTCCACCCGGATGATGCCCGGCCCGAACTGGAAGATCGTGCTCGAGGGCTTCCTCGAGGGCTACCACTTCGCGTCGCTGCACCCCAACACCGTCTTCAAGACGAACCTGAGCAACACCGCCATCTTCGACGGCTTCGGCCCGCACGAGCGGGTGGCCTTCGCCCTGCGCAACCTCGAGAACAACCTGAACGAGGGCGCCGAGGTCGACGACCTCGAGCCCTCCGCCAATGTGGGCGTCATCAACTGGATCTTCCCCGGCATGGCCTTCGCCGGCTCCTGGCGCGAGCGCATGACCTGTGCCCTGGTGCTGCCGACCACCAAGGTGGGGGAGTCGATGACCGAGCAGCGGGTGCTGTCCCGCTCGCCGATCACCGACGAGAACCGGCACGACCTCGAGGTGTTCCGTGACTTCTTCTACGACGTCACCTACGAGGAGGACTACATCACCGGCTACGGCGTGCAGACGGGCGTCGGCAACCTCGCCGGCACGACCCAGATCTACGGCCGCAACGAGCCGGGCGTGCAGTACCTCCACCAGACGATCAACCGCCTCATGAAGGAGAACCACGTGGAGGGCCTGCCCCTCCCGCACGAGGCCTGATCCCCCTTCGTTGAGTGCGCAGTCGTGGCCCCTGTCCGCCGGTCGGGAGGGGCCACGACTGCGCAGTCGACGGTCCGAAGGTGACAAGGCGGACCAATGTCCGCGTTTCCATTGACGGACTCCAGTAACTGGTGTGCAATGTCGGCACGATGGTGGCCCGAACTCGGGCCACCCATGGACACCCGGGAGTGCAGATGGGTCAGCTCGACGGCAAGGTTGCGGTCATCACCGCAGGAAGCACCGGCATCGGCTTCGGCATCGCCAAGGCGTTCGTCGCCGAGGGTGCCTCGGTGGTGCTGGGCAACCGGTCCGAGGAGAAGGGCGCCCACGCCCTGGAGCGCCTGAACGCCGGCGACCGGGCGGTCTTCAAGAAGACCGACGCCCTCGTCCGCACGGAGGTCGACGCCCTGGTCGACTACGCCATCGAGCACTACGGCACCATCGACATCCTCGTCAACTGCGCCGGCGGCTCCGACGGCTGGGCGATGATCGACTCCCTCAGCGACGAGGCCTGGCAGAAGGCCTTCGACTGGAACTGCAGCTCGGCCTTCTGGGCCACCCGACGCGCGCTTCCCACCATGGTGGCGAAGGGTTCCGGCCGGATCATCAACATCTCGTCCATCGAGGGCAAGCACGCCTCGAAGATGGCCGTCAGCCACTACATCATGGGCAAGCACGCCATGAACGGCCTCACCAAGGCGACCGCGGCCGAGTACGCCCTCCAGGGCATCCGCTGCAACGCCATCTGCCCCGGTCCGATCGAGACCGAGCTCATGAAGGACGCGGGCGCCCAGGTGGCGGAGGCGGCCGGCATCAGCTACGAGCAGTTCCTCGACGAGTTCGCCCAGGACACGATGACCAAGGAGCTCAACACGGTCGAGCAGGTGGCCGGCATGGCCCTGCTCCTGGCCGGCCCGCTCGGCAACGGCATGACGGGCACCCTGTACAACGTCGACGCGGGCACCGTCCCCTACTAGGTCGACCCATGCTGTGAGAGCGCGCCGCCGGAGGCCTCGAGTCCCGGCGGCGCGCCCCATGTCGGGACCACCACAAGGAGAGCTCGGACCATGCTGGATACCTGGATCGTCGACTGGACACGCGACGAGCGGCTGCCCTACTACACCCGGGCGAACGCCGGCGAGGTGCTGCCGGACCCGGCCAGCCCACTGGGCTGGAGCCTGGTGTTCGAGAAGGGACTGCTGCCCGGGTGGTATCGCGGCTTCGTCGAGTTCGGGATCTACGGCGCCGAGGAGTTCAACACCCCGCCGAAGATCCCCATGGTCGGCATCTTCGGCGGCTACTTCTACCTGAACCTCTCGCACATGCGCCTGCTCGGCCTGCGCCTCGGCGCCGATCTCGACAAGTTCGATGCGGACCTGCTCGGCTCGCACCCGGACACCCCGCCGTACGAGCCGCACCCCGACGACGTGAACCCCGAGCTCTCCGCCAAGGCCGCGGCGACCATCGGCGAGATCCTCGGCTCCACCTCCTACCCCCTGATCGACGCGGACCGCGAGCGCACCGCGCGCCTGGCCGCCGACCGCCCCGACCTGTCGACCCTCAGCGATGCCGAGCTGGTGGCCAGGGCCCGCTCGTTCGTCCCCGAGCTCGACAACGGCTTCGCCCGCCACGACTACTCGAGCCTGGCGTCGACCATCGGCCCGACGATCCTGGCCGGCCTGTGCGGGTCGATCGGCCGGCCGGACCTGCAGCTGGAACTCATCTCCGGCCTCGGCGACGTGGACTCGGCCTCGCCGTCGCGGGGGCTGTGGCAGCTGTCCCGTGAGGCCAATGCGTCCGCTGAGATCACGGCCCTGTTCGACCAGGGGCCCGAGGCTGTCCTGGCGGCCATCGTCGACCCCGGCACCGAGTCCACCCGCGCGTACGCCGAGGCCGTCGCGGCGTTCATGCGCGAGTCGGGGTCCCGCGGCCCGAACGAGTGGGACATCCACGCCTTGTCATGGGAGGCGGACCCGGTCCAGCCGCTGAAGCTCGTCAACGGCATCCGCAAGGCGTCCGACGCCGACTCGCCCGAGGCCCGGCATGAGCGGCTGGCCGCTCGTCGCGAGGCTGCAGCGGAGACGCTGCGGACAGGGCTCGCCGGCAACGACGAGGCGCTTGCGACCCTCGACATGGCGCTGGCCTCGACGTCACTGTCGGTCCCGGCCCGCGAGCGCACCAAGGCCACCTGCGTCGCCGTGGTCAATGAGGTGCGCATGACCATCCGCGAGCTCGGCCGCCGCGGCGTCGAGCAGGGGCTGTACGCCAAGCCGGAGGACGTCATGATGCTGCTCGACGAGGAGCTCGACGACTACGTCGCTCGACCCGGCGTCCTTCCGCGACACCATCGCCGAGCGCCTCGCGGCCTACGAGGAGCTGTACGAGCTCGACCCGCCGTTCATCATCGCGGCTGATCCGGCGCCGCTGTCGCAGTGGGCACGACGCACCGAGCGCCGGATGCCGACGCTGAATCCCGGCGAGGTGCTGACCGGCCTCGGCGGGGGCGCGGGCCGGTACACCGGACGCGTCTGCGTCATGAGCGACCCGGCCGACATGGCCCGGCTGGAGCCGGGCGACGTCCTGGTCGCGCCGTTCACGGATGCGGCGTGGACGCCGCTGTTCCTCATCGCAGGGGCCGTGGTGGTCGATGTCGGCGCCATGAACAGCCATGCCGTGGTGGTCAGCCGCGAACTCGGAATCCCGTGCGTGCTGTCGGTGACCACGGGGACCGCCCAGCTGGTCGACGGCATGACCGTGACGGTCGACGGCACCGCGGGCACCGTGACCGTGGACGCCGTCGTCGGGACGGCTACCGTCTAGCCATGGCGTACGTCTACGAGGAGTACCGGGACCTGGTCGTGCTCGAGCGGGTCGAGGAGGCCGACGGCGTCGTGTGCATCCGACTCGGCGCCCCGTCGGGGGAGCGGCTGCCGTCCTGGGAGCCCGGCGCGCACATCGACGTCCAGCTGGGCAACGGCATCGAGCGCCAGTACTCCCTGTGCAGCCACTTCCATGCGGACACCTGGCGGATCGCGGTGCTGCGCGAGCCGAACAGTCGCGGCGGGTCGTCGTACATCCACGACAACATCCAGGTCGGCGACGCAGTGCACACGCGCGGGCCGCGCAACCACTTCCCGCTGGTCGACGCGCCCGACTACCTGTTCATCGCCGGGGGCATCGGCGTCACCCCGATGGTGCCGATGCTCGGCGAGGTCATCTTCGACAAGGACGCCCCCTGGACGCTTCTACTACGGCGGCCGCACCCGGGCGTCGATGGCGTTCCGCGACCGCCTCGACGCGCTGGGCGTGGTGATCTGGCCGGAGGACGAGAAGGGCCTGCTGCCGCTCGAGGAGATCATCGGGGCGGCTCACCGCAGACCGCCGTCTACTGCTGCGGACCCGAGCCGCTCATCTCAGCGGTCGAGGCCATGTGCGCGAAGCTGGGTCGGCCCGCTCCCCACGTGGAGCGGTTCGCGGCCAAGGAGATCGACACCACCGGCGATCCGGGTGACCACGAGTTCACCGTCGTGGTGAACAGCACGGGAGCGGAGTTCCAGGTCCCCGTCGACTCGAGCATCGTCCAGGTCCTGCTCGACAACGGCGTGCGGATCATGACCAGTTGCGCCGAGGGCGTGTGCGGCACCTGCGAGACCAAGGTCATCTCGGGGGAGATCGCCCACCGTGACCAGTTGCTGTCGGAGGAGGACCGGGAGGAGGGCGTCTACATGATGCCCTGCGTGTCCCGCTGCAAGGGTGATCGGCTCGTGCTTGACCTCTAGCGCCGGCGGCGCCAAGAATATTCGTGGAAGTCCACGTAATCGGTTGTGAAAGTTGTATAGACAAGTGTACGGTTGCCGAATCCGACAGACCGAGAGGACCGGCCCATGACCACCTTCGTCCCGCCAACCCGTGGAGACGGGCCCCTTCGCTTCGACGAGAGCATCCCGAACACCCCGGGTGTCTCCGAGACGATCCCCTCGAGCTGGTACACCGATCCGGCCCGCTTCGAGCTCGAGCGCAAGTACGTCCTCAACCCCAGCTGGCAGATCATGTGCCGCTCGGAGCAGCTGACGGAGCCCGGCGATCACGTCGTCTGGGAGGGCCACGGCGAGACCATCGTCATCACGCGTCGCAAGGACGGCGGCCTCGACGGCTTCCACAACGTCTGCCTGCACCGCGGCGCCCGCATCGTCCGCGACTCCGGCAAGTGCGCCCGCCGCTTCAAGTGCCCGTGGCACGACTGGGTCTACGACTACGCCGGCAACGTCGTCGGCGTGCCCGACCGCGAGGACTTCGACCAGGACATCCTGAACAACCTCAAGGCTCCGCAGGTCGAGCTCGACGAGTGGGGCGGCTGGGTCTGGGGCGTGCTCGCGGGCCCCGGTGTGGCACCGCCGCTGCGCGAGTGGCTCGGCGAGGACATCCTGACGGACCTCGGCGCGTACCGCATGGAGGACATGTACCTGCGCGAGAAGATCACGTGGGACGTCGACGTGAACTGGAAGGTCGTCATCGACGCCTTCAACGAGTTCTACCACGCGCCCGCGCTGCACCACATCCCGCCGCAGGACGTCAAGGACGGCCGCGAGATGCGGATCTTCGAGTTCGACCGCCATTCGATGATGGTCGTCCCGCTGAAGGGCGCGCTGCCCAAGCTCAAGGAGAACCCGGACCACCAGTCGGTGGCGATCTGCCACTACACGATCTTCCCGACGGGCGTGTTCAACAACAATCCCGAGCACCTGCAGCTGTTCCGGTCGGTGCCGATCTCCCACAACAAGACGCGGTTCGAGACGTGGGAACTCTGGTACAAGACCGACGACCAGGACTACCTCGAGCGCACGCAGCGGCACTGGGACCACCTGAAGATCGTCGTAGGCGAGGACGTGTGGACGTGGGAGGACGTCAATGCCGCGTCGCGTTCCTCGTACTACAAGGAGAACTTCTTCAACGACCGCGAGTGCAAGATCCCGTTCTTCCACAACCAGGTGAACCGGATCATCAACGAGGGCATCGCGCGTGACCTCGCAGGCAACTAGCGCGGCGCCGGTCGTCGCCGACTTCACGTTCTCGTTCAACTGCCTCGACGAGGTCCCGCTGGAGGTGCGGTTCGCCGCGGCTCGGGCAGCGGGCTTCGTCGACGTGGGCGTCAGCATCCGGTGGATGAAGCTGTGGCTGGCCGAGCACGACCTGGCGGAGTTCGACGCGCTGGTGGCGGAGCACGGCGTCCGGGTGGCTGAGCTCGAGGCCATCCGGGTCATGCGGGAGGAGATCGACCCGCTGGAGGACCTCGCAGCGGAACTGGCGGCGCATCTCCGGCCGGACCGGCTCCAGGCCGTCGGGCCCTACGACGGCACCATGGACGACGCGGCGCGTCGAGCCGGTCGAGTGGCGGACCGCTTCGCGGAGTGGGGAGTCGACGTCGTCCTCGAGCCGCTGCCGTTCACGAACATGCAGACCCCGGCCGACGCCGCGGCGATCATCCTGCGCGCCGACCGGCCCAACCTGTCGATGTGCATGGACGTCTGGCACCTGTACCGGATGGGGCTGTCGCTGGACCACCTCGACGGCCTGTGGCCGTTCATCTCGACCGTGCAGTTCAACGACGGCACGATCGTGTGCGAGTACCCGGACGACCTGCGCGAGGACTGCCTGCGCAACCGCCGGGTGCCCGGGCAGGGCGAGTTCGACCTCGTCGGGCTGCTTCGCGCCCGCAACGCCCAGCGTCCGGACTCCACCTTCTCGCTCGAGGTGATCTCGACGGACCTGCGGGCCCAGGACCCGATGCTCACGGCGCGGCAGATCGCCGAGGGCCTCGAGGCCGTGCTCGTCGCCTCACGCACGGACTAGCAGCACCACTTCGACGGAAGGAACAGCCATGAGCAGCGCGCGCCTCGACGGACTCCGCTTCCCGGACCGCTTCGACATCGAGCAGCTGATGTACCGCTACGCCAAGGCCGCTGACCAGGCCGACATCGAGACTCAGCTGACGGTCTTCCACCCGGACTGCCGCGCGCGCTTCAGCGGCGACGTGTGGCTCGAGGGCCACGAGGGGCTCCGGGCGGCATGGCAGAACGCCTACCGGCGGTACGCGCAGACCTCGCACGCGGTCACGAACATCTCCATCACCTTCACCGGCACGGACAACGCCACCGCGGAGAGCCTCATCACCGCGTGGCACCGCGACGCCGAGGGCAAGGAGTGGACGCTGCACGGCCGCTACATCGACACCTGGTACAAGGGCACGGAGGGCTGGAAGATCCAGACCCGGGAGATCGTGGCGGCCGGTGCCGTCGGGCGCGACGAGTCCACCCTCACGCGCCTGCAGCGCTTCACCATGAGCGACGGGCACTGATGGGTCGGATGGACGGCCTCGCCGCCGTCGTCACGGGCGGCGCGCGGGGGATCGGCGAGGGGATCGTCCGCCGATACGTCGCCGAGGGCGCCCGCTGCGTGATCGCGGACATCGACGTCGAGGCCGGCGAGAAGCTGGCCGCCGAGCTGGGGGACGCCGTCGCGTTCATCCGGTGCGACGTCACGAGCGAGGACGACATCGTCGCCGCGATCGACCTGTGCATCAGCCGGTTCGGCGCGCTCGACATCATGATCAACAACGCCGGCGTCTCCGGCGTGACCGGACCGATCGCCGACACCGACCTGGCGGACTTCGACCGCACGATGGCGATCCTGACGACCAGCGTCTTCCTGGGAACGAAGCACGCGATGCGGGTGATGAAGGCCCAAGGGCACGGGTCGATCATCAACACGCCAGCACGGCCGGCGTGCAGGGCGGCCTCGGCCCCCACGTCTACACGATGGCCAAGCACGCCGTGGTGGGCCTGTCGAAGTCGGTGGCGGTCGAGGCTGCCCCGCGCGGCATCCGCGTCAACGTCCTGTGCCCGGGGGCGACGCTGTCCTCGCTGACGGCCGCGGTCGTGACGGGCGACAAGGACAACCTCGACGCGGCCTACGAGCGGCTGTCGTCGAAGTACCCGGGCGGCAAGGCGCCGCGTCCGGAGGACATGGCGAACGCGGCGGTGTGGCTCGGCAGCGACGAGGGACGCTTCATGAACGGCGCGGTCATCATCATGGACGCCGGCAAGGAGGTCCTCTCGGACCGCGCGGCGAAGTTCTACCCGATCGAGGCCTGAGGCTTGGCGCTCGAGACCGACATCACCCGGCTGTTCGGCATCGAGCACCCGATCGTCTGCGGGGGGATGACGGCGGTCGGCACCGCGCCGCTGATCGCGGCGGTGGCCGAGGCTGGCGCCCTGGGCTTCCTGACCGCCCTGACGCAGCCGACGCCCGCAGGCCCTGGCGGACGAGATCGGCCGGGTGCGCGACCTGCACCGACCGGCCGTTCGGCGTCAACCTGACGCTGCTGCCCACGATCACGCCGGTGCCGTACGACGAGTACGTCGACGCGATCGTCGCGTCGGGCGTGCGGATCGTCGAGACCGCCGGCAACAGTCCCGAGCCGTTCATGCCGACGTTCAAGGCCAACGGCGTCAAGGTGATCCACAAGGCCGTGGCGGTGCGGCACGCGCTGAAGGCCGAGCGCCTCGGCGTGGACGCCGTCAGCGTCGACGGCTTCGAGTGCGCCGGCCACCCCGGCGAGGACGACATCACCGGACTGGTGCTGCTGCCCCTGTGCGCCGAGCGCCTGTCGATCCCGCTGGTCGCCAGCGGCGGCTTCGCCGACGGCCGCGGTCTCGTCGCAGCGCTGGCGCTGGGGGCGGGAGCCATCAACATGGGCACCCGCTTCATGTGCACCGTCGAGTCGCCCATCCACGAGAACGTGAAGCACCAGATCGTGGCGAACGACGAGCGGGCCACCGACCTGATCTACCGTCCGTTCCGCAACACCGCGCGGGTGGCGCGCAACGCCGTCTCGCAGGAGATCCGTGAGATCGAGGCCCGCGACGGCGCGACGTTCGAGGACATCCGGCACCTCGCGGCCGGCGTGCGCGGCCGCGAGCAGGTGCTGCGCGACGGCGACATCGACGGGGGAGTCTGGTTCGCGAGCATGGCCCAGGGTCTGATCCACGACATCCCGACCGTGGCCGACCTCGTCAGTCGCATCGTGGCAGAGGCGGAGCAGCTCATCGCCGACCGGCTGGACGGCATGCTCAGCCAGCAGCCCTCCCCCTGATCCCGTTGAGTGGCGGGTTGTGTGCGCCCTGAACCCTCGTTTGGCGCACACAACCCGCCACTCAACGAGGGGGGGAGGGGTGGTCAGCTGGCTGATCGGCCGATCGTGGAGCTGCCGCTGAGGATCGTGCGCTCGTTCTCCAGGCGCACGCGCAGCAGCGCCTCGCCCCGCTCGATCAGCTCGCTGTTGCGCTGGTCCATCGCGACGTCCATGGCCGCGGTGAACGCCCGGCCGGCGCGTGCGTACTCCGCAGCGACGTCGGCCAGCAGGAGCGAGTCGGACGGCTCGGACGGCGGCCACCGCCTGCAGGGTCGCGTCGTCGGACGTGATCCGCGCGACGTCCTCCGCGAAGGCCCGGTAGAGCGCGACCTCCTGCTTCATGAGGGCGATCTCCGCGGCGCTGGCGTTCGCTGCGCTGTTGAGCGTGGCGATGAGCATGTGCAGGCGGATCTGGGCGGCCGGGTCGGCGATGCCCGGCATCACGTCGCGCATGAGCTGCTCGCAGACGTCCTCGAGGATGCGCGGGGTGGACGGTCGCGTGATCACTGGGACGCCTCCGGTGCGTAGGGGAGCTTCAGGGCGATGTTCAGGTAGAGGTCGTGGAAGTGGGCGGCGGCCGGGAGCAGGAAGGGGCCCATGACCCCGCGGTGCTGGCCCTCGGCGACGTCCTCGAAGCCGCGCAGGATGTCCTCCACGAGGTGGATCGTGCCCAGGAGCAGGAAGTACTCCGTGATGGCGGGGTTGACCTGCTCCTCGGTGAGGCCCGTCTTCTCCCGGTACAGGGCGAGGAAGGCCTCCGGGTCGGGGTAGTACAGGTGCGGCGGCATCGGGATCTGCAGGTAGTAGCCGAGGTCGAGGCGGGGGTCGCCGATCTTGGCGAACTCCCAGTCGATGATGTGCGGCTCAACACCCTCGGACAGCAGGAAGTTGCCGGGCTGGAGGTCACCGTGGACGAGCGTCAGCGGCACTTCCGGAGGGAGGTTCATCCGGATCTTCTTGACGGTGTACGCGAGGATGGGATCGGGATCGACCAGGGTCTGCAGGATCCGGTCGTAGATCGCGATGACGTCGTCGATGTGGGCACGCCAGCTCGCCGGTCGCTCGATCCCCGGGTCGATCTTGTCCAGCGGGGTCGCGTGCGCCGCCGCGATGATGCTCACGAAGTCCTCGCGGGACTGGTCGAAGTCCGGGCCGCCGTCGAGGTACTTCTGCATCGAGGTCGACTCGATGGCCTCGGACACGATGCACTTGCAGCCGAGGTACTCGCCGGTGGCGTCGTACCACCGCGGGCGGGGGATGCGGAAGTCGTCGATGTCCTTGATCGCCTGGAGGAGGGCCCACTCCTGATCGCGGTCGCTGCGGAACACGCTCATGTCCTCCGGCGGGTCGCCCCGCAGGACGAAGGACTCGCGGGTGCCGTCGGCCCACTGGACCTCGGCCCGCACGGTGTCGCGGCTGTAGCCGCCCGGGATGGGGTCGGCGCTGAGGACGGTCGCGCCGCGCTCAGGCTCGACGACGTCGAGGAACGTCTGGAAACGATCGATGTCCACGGATCTCCCTATGCCTCGTGCGGCCGGTAGCTGAGGTCGGTCGCGTCGCGGGTGCCCCGGACGGTGTGGGGCCGCAGCGTGAAGTACTCGTCCGCGATCGGCTCGGTGCGCGTCCAGTCGACGGCCTCGGTCCGATGGGTCATGAGCCAGCGGCCGTCGCGGCGAGCGTAGCGGTCGATGTAGCGGCCGCAGATGAACCGGTCGAAGCCGTCGGTCGCGTGCTGGTGGAAGGCCTGGAAGTAGACCTCGCCGGTGGCGGTGTCGCCGTCGATGACGAGGTTGATCTGGCCCAGCTGGTGCTGGGTCGTGCGGTAGGCGCTCAGCGCGCGCATCGCCATCGCGGGCATCTCGTCGGCGCCGCCCACGAAGGAGCCGTAGTGGGTCGTGGCGTCATCGGCGAACACCGAGCGCACGAGGGCCTCGTCCAGCCGGTCGAGGCCGCGCATGTAGGTGGCGGACAGGGCGCGGAGGTCGGACTCGTCGAGCAGGCGCTGGACGTCGGGATCGGCGTGGGTCATGGCGCGAGCACACACTCCAGGTGGCCGAAGCCACGGTCGTGCGGGATCATCGAGGTTGACGCAGGTGGCGAAGTGCTCGGCCCAGGCATCCGGCCGCTGGCGGAACCAGCCCTGCGGGTCGCCGACGTCGATCGGGCTGCGAGACGTCCCACACCTCGCTCTCGGCGTGGTCGTCGCCGCGGTAGACGCCGCGACCGAGGCGGTCGGCGAAGCCGTCGTGGTAGCCGCCGCCCTGGAGGTAGGCGGGCCAGCCGACCGGGGTGAGCTCGTAGCGGTCGACCCCGCCGTCGGGACGGGTGAAGGCCACGCGCGTGCTCGCGGCCCGCGGCAGTCCGTCGATCCGCGTCGCGTCGGCCGACGCGACGTCGACGTACGACCACCGGGGCTGCGTCGGGTCGAGTGGGATGACGATCGACTCGGGCGCGTCGAAGGACCCGTCGGGCTGCTGGTGGAACTGCCAGAACATCACGCGATCAGGCATGCGCACCATGGTCCACTGACGCATCGCGAAGCCGCGCCTCGGATCCCGACTGGCATCCGGGGCGATGGACGGCGGCGGCGGGGCCGCCGGTGCGGCCCAGGCCCCACGAGTGGTCGCGCACGCCGACCCACGTGTCCGGCGTGACGGCGAGGGTGCGGCCAGTCCACGGTGATGGTCCCGGTGACCGCGCAGCACTGGTCGAAGTTGGTGCGGTCGTACACCTTGCGGCCGCCGGAGTAGCGGACGATGCGGTCCTCGAGGTACGGCTCGTGCAGGCCGGCCCAGTCGAGGTCGAAGGAGATACCGGAGGTGTTGTCGGCGCACGACAGCCTGCAGGCGGGCCAACGGCTCGATGATGTCGAGGCGCAGCGGGCCGACGGCCAGGTCGTCGATGGCCGGGCGCAGGCGCCGGGACCAGCGCGCGTTGTGCTGCCGGCCGTCGGCGATGACGCAGGCGAAGCCGTCCATGACGTCGGTGTTGGGGTACAGGCGCAGTGCGGCGAACAGGCTGGTGCCGGTGTCGGCGTCGCCGAGGGTGAAGTAGAAGCCGTCGTTCCAGTGGACCGAGTCGCTGACGACCGAGTCGAAGGTGCCGCCGACCTGGTGTCGGGGGTACTCGTCCATGCGCGTCAGGCGGCCGGGATCCGTCATGGCGCAAGCCTACCGCGACTGGCGCCTAGTTATGAGACAAAATGTCCTATAGAGTTGTGCGGCGTGAAGACTCTCATCCTCGGTGGCAGCACGTTCGTCGGTCGGCGCATGGTCGACCTGCTGGTCCGGGACGGCCACGCCGTCTCCGTCCTCAATCGCGGGAGGACCGCGTCGGACCTGCCGGACGGGCGTCGTCGCGCATCGTGGGCGACCGCACCAGCACCGAGTCCATGCGCGCCGCGCTGGAGGGCACGGAGTGGGACGCGGTCATCGACGTGTCCGGATTCGTCATGGCGGCTGGCGGCGGGGAGTACGAGGAGCTGCTCGGGCTGCTCGACGGCCGCGTCGGCGCCTACGTCTTCGTCTCGTCGATCATGGCCTACGAGCCCAGCGGCGTGATGCCCTGGACCGAGGACGCGCGCGCAGACCGTCGGACCCCGCGTCGACCTACGGCGGCTTCAAGGCGCATGCCGAGCGGGCGATCCTGGCGCGGCACGCGGACACCGGCTTCCCCGGCTCGGTGGCCCGGCCGGCCGCCATCTACGGCCCCGAGAACAACATCCACGACATGGAGACGGCCATGTTCCTGCGGCTGCGCCGCGGGCTGCCCGTCCTGCTGCCGCACGAGGGGCTCGTGACGACCAGCTACGGGCACGTCGACGACCTGTGCCTGAACCTCGCGCGAGATGGCCGCGCTGCCGGCCGCGGCCGGCGAGATCGTCAACATCACGGGCCAGGGAGCCTCGTCGCGGGCCTTCACCCTGATGCTCGCCGACATCGTGGGCGTCGAGGCCGACATCGTCGAGGTGCCGACCGGCTTCACCGACGCCAAGCCGATCTACGGCCACCTGTTCGGCGTCAAGCACCACGGCATCCTGTCGGTCGCGAAGGCTGCTGCGCTCGGGCTGACCGTCGAGCGCGGCATGCGCCGCGGCTACGAGGAGACCTACGCATGGTTCCGCGAGAGCCCGCTGGTGGACGCCCCGACCGGCTGTCCGATCCCGTCTGGGGCGCCGGCTACGACTTCGGCCTGGAGGCCGAGGTCGCCGCGGCCCTGCGGACGGCGTGATGGACGGTCGCGGCCCGGGTGCCCGACGCCGTCATCCGCGAGGCGATCGCCGCTGGACTGGCCGACCCGTCGCTCGGGTCGAGCGAGCAGTGGGCGGCGGTCGAGGCCTACCTCGACGGCCGGGGCGAGGATCCGTGGCCGGCACGCTGGGAGCGGATCCACGCGCGGGGGAGTCGGGGCCCGACACCCTGTGCGGCCTGGCTGGCCGACGACGTCGCCGTCGCGGCACCGCTCATGGGCGCCTTCACGAGCCACGACACGAGCATCGAGCACGCCGTCGTGCCGTTCCGGCCGACGAGACGAGCCGACTCGCCGCGTGGCTGAGCGAGCAGGCCGGCGAGCCGGTGGACGTCGTCGAGGCGACCGTGATCGGCGGTGGGTTCTCGCGGCGGATGTGGCGCGCCACGCTGAGCGAGGGCGGCGCTGCATGCGACGCGTGATCGTCCGCATCGAGCAGGGCGGCATGTTCGGGACCGACACGGTCACGGAGGTGCGCACCATGCAGGCGCTGCACGCGGCCGGGTACTCGGTGCCCGCCGTGGAGGCGGTGGAGGACGTCCGGCAGCGTCCTCGGCGAGCCGTTCTTCGTGATGGAGGAGGTGCCCGGGCGTCGTGCGCCTGGACGACCAGGGGCTCGACGACATCATCCGGTCGGTCGCCGACCTGCACCGGGTTCCGGTCACCGTGCTGGACCCCAGTGGGCGCACGCGCCGAGCAGGTGGTGTCCGACAACATCGAGGGCTGGCGCCGGATGTACCGCGCGCACTCCCCGGAGCTGCCGCTCATCGAGCAGGGCGCGGACTGGCTGCACGAGCACCTGGTGCCGACCGGCCCGACGGTGATCGTGCACGGCGACGCCGGGCCGGGAAACGCGCTGTTCGATCCCGAGCGGCGGCCTGACGACGATCGACTGGGAGTTCGCGCACGTCGGCGACGCCGCCGAGGACTGGGCGTACCTCGCGCTCATCCGCGGCCGGCGCATCATGGACGGCGATGCCTGGAAGGCGCGGCTGCGCACGGTCGCGGGCGTCGACTACACGCCGGAGCAGTGGCGGACGTGGCTGGCGTTCATGCACCTGCGCGGCGCCTGCGTGAACCTCACCGCGCGCTCGGTGTTCGAGCAACGGCCCGCGGCGCACGGCCGACCAGCTGGCGATCGGCGTCGCCGTGCACCTGCGCTCGCTGTCGCAGCTGTCGGAGATCACCTGCGCATGAGCGATGCCCGCTACGAGCGCTCCCGGGCCGCCGTGCACGACGCGGTGTGCTCGGTGCTGGTCGCCGACGGGATCGCCGGGCTGACGGTCGATCGGCTGGCGGCGGAGTCCGGCGTCTCGCGCAGCACCATCTACCGCAACTGGCCCGACATGGCCGCGCTCGCGTGCGAGGTGTTCGAGGAGCTCGTGCATCGGGACGCGATCACCGCTGCGCCGACGACCCGGCGACGGCGCTGCACGACTACCTCGCGGACTACGCCCGCCGCCTCAACGACGCCGACGTACACGGCGGTCCTGGTGGCCCTCATCGAAGGCAGCTCCCGCGACGACGCGTTCGCCGACGTGCACCGCCAGGCGTTCTCGCAGACCCGCTCGCGGGCCGGCGCGATCATCCGACGAGGGCAGGCGTCGGGGCTCATCGACCGCGACCTCGACGTGCAGCAGTGCGTCGAGGACGTCGTCGCGCCGTTCCTGTACCGCCGGCTGGTGACGCAGTCGCGCATCACGCCCCGCCAGGTCGACGCGCTCACGAGACGCTGCTGGCGCGCTGGCGCTAGGCCCGCCGGTCAGGACTCCAGCGACCGCTGCCGAGCGCCCTTGTCGTGGTAGTCGTACTCGGCCGTGACCGTGCAGGCCGTCGAAGACGAGGAACGACAGCCCCGGCACCGACCACTTCCGCCCGAGGTGCCCCTCGCCCATGGAGTCGTCGATCACGGTCGCGCTCATCTCCCACTGGAGGGCGAGGCCGTCCGGGCGGGCCCAGTACTCGCCGGTGGGCGCCAGCACGAGGTCGGGGTACCGCTCGAGGCCGTGGCCGAAGTACTCGCGGATGGCGGGCCAGCCCTCCTTGAGCCCGCCCACGCTGTCCCAGAGGATCGAGTCGTCGTTCAGGTACGCGCGCGGGGCATCGACGTCGCCGCTCGACCAGGCCGCGAACAGCGCCTGCGCGACCTCGATGCGGGCCAGGTCGGTCTCGTCGAACGTGCTCATGCGTCTCCTCGTGGTGGGGTCGGTCAGCCGGACAGGTAGGTGCCGCCGTTGGCGGTGATGGTCTGGCCGTTGATGAAGGCGGCGCCGTCGCGACGCCAGGTAGGCGACGAGGCTGGCGATCTCCTCCGGTGTGCCGGCGCGGCGTGCAGCGTTGCCGGCGATGAGGCGCTCGTGGCGCTCGGGCGTGACCCGCCCGGCCAGCAGCTCGGTGCCCTGCGTGTACCCCGGGGCCACGACGTTGGCGGTGATGCCCTCCGGCCCGACCTCGCGCATCAGGGTGATGACGTACGACTCGAGGGCGCCCTTCGCCGAGGCGTAGGCCGGGCTGCCGGTGCCACCGCGACCGGCGAAGGAGCCGATGACGATCACCCGGCCGCCGGGCCGCGACAGCAGGGGCTTCACCGCCTCGGTCATGAGCACCACGCTGAGGGTGTTGGCGCGAAAGGTGGACTCCCACGCGGCCGCGACGTCGGCCAGGCCGCCCTCGATGCGCGGCTGGGGTGAGCCGGCGTTGTTGACGAGGACGTCGACGTGCGCCAGCTCCGTCGCGCGCCCAGTGCGGCGAAGCCCTCGACCGCGTCGACATCCGACACGTCGACGGACCTGGCGTCGACGACGAGCGCCGGGGTGCGTCGGCGGCCAGCCGGGCGCGCACCTCGTCGAGCTTCTCCACGCGGCGGCCGAGGAGCACGATCCGCGAGCAGGTGGGGGCCAGGGCCACGGCGCAGGCGGCACCGATGCCGGTGCCGGCGCCGGTGACGACCGCGATCGCGGGCGGAATCGGACACGGCGGCCTCCGGGAGTCAGATTGTTGGACGTCCGTATACATGACGACCACAGACACGTTACTCTCGCAGCAGCCACCCAGGAGGAGAAACCGTGACCACGTCAGTCATCATCGACGGCGCCCGCACCCCCATCGGCAAGCTGCTCGGCGTGTTCGCGTCGCTGTCCGCTGTGGACCTCGGTGCGGTGGCGATCCGCGGCGCGCTCGAGCGGGCCGGTGTCGCGCCGGACCAGGTGGACGCCGTGGTCTTCGGCCAGGTGCTCCAGGCCGGCGCCGGCCCCAACCCCGCGCGCCAGGCCGCCGCCGCCGCCGGACTGCCCATGTCGGTGCCGGCCGTGACCGATCAACAAGCTGTGCCTGTCCGGCCTCGTCTCGGTCGCCATGGCCGACCAGATGATCCGCAGCGGCCAGCACCAGGTCGTGGTGGCGGGCGGCATGGAGTCGATGACCGGCGCCCCGCACGTCCTGCTCGGCGCGCGCCAGGGCTACAAGTACGGCAACGCCCAGGCCGCCGACATCCTCGACCAGGACGCCCTCGTGTGCGCCTTCGACGCCATCTCGATGGGCGAGGCCACGGAGAAGTACGGCACGCCGATCGGCATCTCCCGCGAGGAGCAGGACGCCTTCGCCGCCCGCTCGCACCAGCTGGCCGCCGAGGCGACCGCGTCGGGACGGTTCGCCGAGGAGATCGTGCCGGTGGAGGTCAAGGGCCGCAAGGGCTCCGTGACCATCACGGAGGACGAGGGCATCCGGCCGCAGACCACGACGGAGTCGCTGGGCGGCCTGCGTCCGGCGTTCGCCAAGGACGGCACCATCACGGCCGGCAACGCCTCGCAGCTGTCCGACGGCGCCGCGGCGCTCGTCGTGACGAGCAAGGAGTGGGCGCAGGAGCACGGCCTGACATGGATCGCGGAGATCCGCGCGCACGGCGAGGTGGCCGGCCCAGACCCGTCGCTGCTCCTGCAGCCGGCGAATGCGATCAAGGACGCCCTGCGTCGCGACGGCGAGGCGACGGCCGCCGACCTCGACGTCGTCGAGATCAACGAGGCCTTCGCCAGCGTCGGGCATCGCCTCGATGCGCGACCTCGGGCTCGACCCGGAGATCGTCAACGTGCATGGCGGCGCGATCGCCCTCGGACACCCGGTGGGCATGAGCGGGGCCCGGATCCTGCTCAGCGCGGCCTACGAGCTCAGGCACCGCGGCGGCGGCCTCGGGCGCGGTCGCCCTCTGCGGCGGCGGCGGCCAGGGCGAGGCCATCCTCTTCAGCACGCCGGCCGCCTGACGCGGGCGCGGCCCCGGTCGTCCCGGGCGCGCGGCTGACTCGTCGGCGATACGCTCGTCGCGCGATGGGAGTCCGGCGGCAGGACGCTGACTCCGTGAGCGGGAGGACGTGGTCGTGCGTCGTCACTCGTGTCCGCGCCGCGACGGCGTGACGGCAGCGCTCGGGTCGCTCCTGTCGATCGCGCTCGCGACGCCGGCCGGCTGCTGCAGGACGCGGCTCCCGCTGCCCGTCGTCGACCACGGTCGTGGCGATCTCACTTCTACGACCTCGCGGTCTCGGCGTACTCCGTGCCGCAGGCCACGCCCCTGGATCACGCACGTGCGGGGCAGCGAGATGCTCGTGCTCGGCGCCGATGCGGGCTTCCTCACGCCGGAGGAGGCCGGCTCCGCACCGTCCCCGAGCATGCTGGGCGGCACCACGCTCGCCTACCCGGTCGGGACCTTCGACGCTGCGGACGGCACGTACCGCAGCCTCGGCCTCGTGGATCTCGACGCCCAGGTCGGTGCCGGCTCCCGCGTGCGGATCCTGGACTTCCAGGTCTTCGCTGACGCCCCACGGGCGCCGGCGGGCCGGGTCCGCGCGTTCGTGTCCGCCGCGACGTTCGTCCCGCGCACGGGATGCCGCAGCATGACGGTGTTCGAGGTGCTCGTGGACACGAGCGGGCAGGGCGCGCAATCGCGTGGGCCGGACCTGGTTCCGGCTGCCGTGCATCGTCGCGACGCCCGCGACGTCCGAGGGGCCGGTCCTGCATCAGTCCGGTGGGCGCATCCAGTTCAGGGCGGCTGCCGGGACGCAGCCGGATGCGCTGGTCGTGACCACCGGGGACTTCCAGGTCCTCGCGCCGCGGGTCGCCGTGCGCCCCGGGGTCAGGCGCCTGCTGTCCTCGGTGATCGTCGTCACGCGTCGCGGCGACTCCACGACGATCACCGACCGGACTGCGCAATCCGCAGGGCCTGGCGTCGGTGGTGCTGGATGGGGAGACCACGCTCGTCGCGACGAGCCATGGTCCGCGGGGAGGCGACGAGTTCGTCCGCGTGACGCCCGAACGCGGACTACGGATGGCCGCGCTACTCCTATGGGACGGCCTACGGGACCGCTGAGGTGCAGCAGTTCTCCCGGCCCGGGAGCCCCGGGACCAAGGGCTCGAGCGATCGGCCGTCGTTCGCGTGGCTTCCGTCGGTTGGCGCGTCCACCCTGCTGCAGGTGCGACCGGGCGTGTTCGGGCGCTGGTGGACGCACGGGGGTCGGCTCGGGCAGCGGGGACCTGCTCGTGGCCGGACTTGCCACGAGGTCGCTGTATCGCCTGCGCTGGGATGACGGCGCCGTTCGGTACGTGGAGGCCATCCCGGTGGCCCATCGCATCCGGTCGCTCGCGCAGGCCGACGATGGCACGATCGTCGCCGGGACGGACGAAGGCGTCGTGCTGAGGATCACGCCCGCCTAGGTTCACCGTGCTCCGGGCTACCAGGGGTAGAAGGGCGGCAGGTCCGTCGACGCCCGCGACGCGAAGTCCGCGGGGCGCTTCTCCCGGAAGGCCGCGACGCCCTCCTTGCCGTCGCCGATGCTGGCGTAGAACATCGCCAGCGACTCCACCCGGTGCGCGGCCAGCGGATCGGGCTGCGCGCTGCTGCGGTACATCATCTGGCGCATGAGCGCGGTGGCCACCTGCGACTTGCCGCGCACGAATCGCTCGGCCAAGGCGTACGCCGTGGGCAGCAGGTCGTCGGCAGCGCACGACCTCGCGCACGAGCCCGGCCTCCAGCGCCTGCGCGGCGGTGAGGATGTCGGCTGCGTACACCAGTTCGAGCGCGCGGCTGATCCCGACGATCCGGGGCAGGTACCACGTCGAGCAGGCCTCCGGCACGATGCCGAGGCGCCCGAACACGAAGCCGATCCGGGCGTGCTCGGAGGCGATGCGGATGTCCATCGGCAGTGTCATGGTGGCGCCGATGCCGACGGCCGCGCCGTTGATGGCGGCGATGACCGGCTTGGTGCAGCGGTAGACGGCCAGGGACACCCGCCCGCCGGTGTCGCGCACGCCCGCGACGATCGCCGGGTCGTCGAAGCCGTCCGTCACGTCGGCCATCGTCGGGTGTCAGCGTCTCGTCGAGGCCGAACACGTTGCCCTCGGCCGACAGGTCCATGCCCGCGCAGAAGGCGCGACCGCGTGCCGGTGACGACGATGGCGGCGACGTCGTCGTCGGCGCTCGCCCTGTCGTAGGCCGCCTCGAGCTCGTTCGCCATCGTCACCGTGAAGGCGTTGAGGTTCTCGGGGCGGTCGAGCCAGAGCGTCAGGATGCCCTCGCTCACCTCGTAGCCCAGGGTCTCGTACTCGCTCATGACGCGCTCCCGGCGAAGGCGGCCACGCGCTCGCGCACGTAGGGCGTGGCAAGGCCGGCCCGCTCGCGGATCCACTCCTGGTCGCCGATGATATGCGTGGCCTTGTCCTCCAGCCCGAGCGGCAGGATCGGCGTGCGCCAGCCCCGCACCGCGAACGCCTCGAGCACCGCACTGCCGAAGCCGCCCATCACCGTGTGCTCCTCGAGCGTGACGATGCCGACCGTGCCCTCGGCCGCGGCGCGCACGGCCTCGGCGTTGAGGGGCTTGATCACCGGGCAGCTCACCACGCGGACGGAGACCCCGGCCTCGGCGAGCTGCTCGGCCACCTCGACGGCCTGCACGATGACCGGCCCGGCCACCAGCAGCGTCACGTCGGTGCCGTCACGCACGATGATCGGCGCACCCTTCGACAGGTCGGGCTGCGTCGCGTGCATCAGCGGCTCCTTGTTCTTGCCGAGCCGCAGGTACGCGGGGGAGGGGTCGGCGAGGATCTCGTCGACGGCGGCGCGGCACTCCAGCGCGTCGGCCGGGGAGTAGACCCGCATGCCGGGCAGCGATCGGAGGATGGAGATGTCCTCCACCGCATGATGGGTGTAGCCGAGGGATCCGTAGGCGAGGCCGGCACCGACGGACACGATGGTGACGCCCAGCCCGTGGTAGCAGACGTCGTTGCGGATCTGCTCGAGCGGCCGGATGGTGGGGAAGTTCGCGATCGAGTAGACGAACGGACGGCGCCCGGCGGAGGCCATCCCCGCGGCGATCCCGACCATCGACTGCTCGGCGACTCCGCAGTTGAGGAACTGCCGCGGGTAGGACTCGCCGAAGTTGGCGACCACGCCGAAGCCCAGGTCGCCGACGAGGAGCATGACGCTCGGATCGTCCGCGGCGCGCTCGGTGAGCTTGGCGACGAAGGCGTCTCTCATGCCTGCACCTCCGCCGCACTCGCCTCGAGCTGCGCCAGGGCGTCGGCCAGGTGCTCGGCGTTCGGCACGAGCGTGTGCCACTCCACCTTGTCCTCCATGAAGTCGACTCCCTTGCCCTTTGTCGTGTTCGCGACGATGGCCCGCGGACGGCCGGTGCGCGTGCGCAGGGCTCGATCGAGCTGGGCGTGGTCGTGGCCGTCGACCTCCTCGACGTCCCACCCGAACGCGCGCCACTTGTCCGCGAACGGCTCGAGGCCGAGGACGTCCTCGGTGCGGCCGAGGATCTGCAGGCGGTTGCGGTCGATGATCACCGTCAGGTTGCCCAGCCCCTGGTGCGCGGCCATGAGCGCCGCCTCCCAGTTGCTGCCCTCGGCGCACTCGCCGTCGGACAGGACGACGAACACCCGGCGGTCGATCCCGTCGAGCTTGTCGATGATGGCGCGGCCGACCCCGAACGGCAGGGCGTGGCCGAGCGCCCCGGTCGAGAGCTCGACGCCCGGGATGCCGTGAGCGGTGACGTGGCCGCCGAGATGGGAGCCGTCGAGGTAGTAGTCGTCCAGCCAGGTGAGGGGGAAGTAGCCGGCATTGGCGAGCACCGCGTACACGCCGGAGGCGGAGTGGCCCTTGGAGACCAGGACGATGTCGCGCGCCGGGTCGTCGACCCGGTGCGGCGAGACGTCGGCGACGTCCCCGTAGAGCACGGCGAGGATGTCGATCACGGACAGGGCTGCGCCGATGTGGGAGGCGCCAGAGGTCGAGCACATCGTCAGCGCGCTCATCCTGGACCGTCGTGCGAGCTCGGTTGTCAGCACGGAGGGCTCCTCTCGCCGAATTTACTTGGACACCATATAGTCGGATAGGCAAGAATGTAAGGATGTTGCGGCAATCGCCTCGAGAAGGGCCCTCCGGATGAAGATCGCCGTCTGTGTGAAGCAGGTTCCGGACACGTGGGCGGAGAAGCGCCTGCGCCCCGAGGACTCGACGCTGGACCGGGAGTCGGCGGACGGGGTGATGAACGAGCTCGACGAGTACGCGGTCGAGGAGGCGCTGAAGCTGGTGGAGGCGCACGGCGGTGAGGTCGTGGTCGTCACGATGGGCCCGGACCGCGCGTCGGAGACGGTGCGCAAGGCCCTGAGCATGGGCGCCGACGCGGGCATCCACGTCGTGGACGACGGCCTGCGCGGCTCCGACGCCATCGCGACGAGCGCGGTCCTCGCGGCGGCCGTCCGCGACCGCGGGTTCGACCTGGTGCTGTTCGGCTCGGAGTCGACGGACGCGCGGATGTCCGTGGTGCCGGCGATGGTCGCCGAGCGGCTGGGCTGGGCGCAGCTGACCTTCGCGCAGCGGGTCGAGGTCAATGGCTCGACCGTGGCGATCGATCGCGTCACCGAGACGGGGTACGACACGGTGGAGGCGGCGACGCCGGCGGTGGTGTCGGTGGTGGAGAAGATCAACGAGCCGCGGTACCCGTCGTTCAAGGGGATCATGGCGGCGAAGAAGAAGCCGGTCGAGACGCTCGCCATCGCGGACACCGGCGTGACGGCCGACACCGTCGGCGCGGCCGCGGCGTGGAGCACGGTGGTGGACTTCGCGGCCCGGCCGCCGAAGGCCGCGGGCACCGTCGTCACCGACGAGGGCGACGGCGGCGTCAAGGTCGCCGCGTACCTGTCCGAGCACAAGTTCATCTGACGCACGCGCGTAGACGAGACGAAGGAAGTGACCATGGCTGACGTCCTGGTGCTGGTGGAGCGCTCAGACGAGTCGATCCGGAAGTCCACGTTCGAGCTGCTCACGCTCGCGGGGCGGATCGGCTCGCCCGTCGCCGTGTGGGTCGGTGCCGGCTGCGACGAGGCAGCAGCGGCCGCCCTCGGCGAGTACGGCGCCGGCGTCGTCCTCGTCGCGGACCTCCCCGAGGCCGACCACCATCCCGTCGCCCCGGCTGCCGATGCCCTGGCCGCGGCCGTCGCAGCGACGAGCCCTGCGGCCGTTCTGGTCGCCTCGACCGCGGACGGCAAGGAGATCGCGGCCCGGCTGGCACTCAAGGTGGGCGGCGGCATCATCACCGATGCCGTCGGCCTCGAGCTCGTCGACGGCGCGCCCGTGGCGACGCAGTCGGTGTTCGGCGGCTCGACGGTCGTGCACTCGTCGGTGACGCGCGGCACCCCGATCGTCACGGTGCGCGGCAACTCCATCGCCCCGGAGGCATCCCCTGCGGCGGGCGAGCGTCGCGACCTCGCCGTGACGGTCTCCGCGTCCTCCACACTGGCGACGGTGACCGGTCGCACGGTGGCGGCCAAGGGCGGTCGCCCGGACCTGACGGAGGCCGCGATCGTGGTCTCCGGTGGTCGCGGGGTGGGGTCGCCGGAGGGCTTCGCGGTGATCGAGGCGCTGGCCGACGCCCTCGGGGCGGCCGTCGGCGCGTCCCGGGCGGCCACCGACGCCGGCTGGTACCCGCACCAGTACCAGGTCGGGCAGACCGGCAAGACCGTCTCCCCGCAGCTGTACATCGCCAACGGGATCTCCGGCGCGATCCAGCACCGGGCCGGGATGCAGACCTCCAAGACCATCGTCGTGGTCAACAAGGACCCCGAGGCGCCGATCTTCGAGCTCGCCGACTTCGGCGTCGTCGGCGACCTGTTCGCCGTCGTCCCCCAACTGACCAACGAGATCGCGAAGGCGGCAGACTGAGGTCGGATCGAGTCGAGGGATGGATGCCGTGACGCGCAGCAAGCCATGGGTGATGCGGACCTATGCCGGGCACTCGTCCGCGCGTGAGTCGAACGAGCTGTACCGGCTCAATCTCGCCAAGGGCCAGACCGGCCTCTCGATCGCCTTCGACCTGCCCACGCAGACCGGCTACGACCCCGACTCCCCGCTCGCGCGGGGGGAGGTCGGCAAGGTCGGCGTTCCTGTCGTGGACCTGGGCGACATGCGAGCGCTGCTGGAAGGCATCCCGCTCGATCGCATGAACACGTCGATGACGATCAACGCCACGGCGATGTGGCTGCTGGCGCTGTACGTCACGGTGGCCGACGAGCAGGGGGCCGCGCGCGGCGACCTGTCCGGCACGACGCAGAACGACATCATCAAGGAGTACCTGTCGCGGGGCACCTACGTGTTCCCGCCCGAGCCGTCGATGCGGCTCATCACGGACATGATCGCCTGGAGCGTGGCCAACACGCCCAAGTGGAACCCCATCAACATCTGCTCGTACCACCTGCAGGAGGCCGGCGCGACGCCCGTGCAGGAGGTGGCCTTCGCGCTGTCGACCGCGGTGGCGGTGCTCGACGCCGTGCGCGACTCCGGCCAGGTGGCGCCCGAGGCCATGACCGACGTCGTGGGCCGCATCTCCTTCTTCGTCAACGCCGGCGTGCGCTTCGTCGAGGAGATGTGCAAGATGCGCGCCTTCGTCGAGCTGTGGGACGAGATCACCCGCGAGCGCTACGGCGTCACCGACGAGAAGGCACGTCGCTTCCGCTACGGCGTGCAGGTGAACTCCCTCGGGCCTCACCGAGGCGCAGCCGGAGAACAACATCCAGCGCATCGTGCTGGAGATGCTGGGCGTCACGCTCTCGAAGAACGCCCGCGCCCGGGCGGTGCAGCTGCCGGCGTGGAACGAGGCGCTTGGCCTGCCGCGGCCCTGGGACCAGCAGTGGAGCCTGCGCATGCAGCAGGTGCTCGCGCTGGAGACGGACCTGCTGGAGTACGAGGACATCTTCGACGGCTCGCGCGTGGTCGAGGCCAAGGTGGCTCAGATCGCCAGCGCCGCCCGCGAGGAGATGGCCCGGATCGAGGAGATGGGCGGAGCCGTGGCCGCGGTCGAGAGCGGCTACCTCAAGAGCGCGCTGGTCTCCTCCCACGCCGACCGCCGTCGCCGGGTCGAGTCGGGCGACGAGGTGATCGTGGGCGTCAACCAGTACACCTCGACCGAGCCGAGCCCGCTGACGGCCAACCTGGATGCCGCGATCCTGCGGGTCGATCCCGCGGTCGAGGAGCGGGCGATCATCGCCCTTGACGAGTGGCGTGCCGAGCGCGACCCGCTCGCGGTCGAGCAGGCCCTCGCCCGGCTCGTGGCGGATGCCTCGTCCGACGTCAACCTCATGGACGCGTCCCTCGCCTGCGCGCGGGCGGGCGTCACCACCGGCGAGTGGGCGGGCGCGCTGCGCGGGGTGTTCGGCGAGTTCCGGGCCCCGACCGGCGTGTCAGGGCTCCGTCGGCGCGGGCGGTCGCACCGGGCTGACCGACCTGCGCGCGTCGGTGTCGGCCACCGGTGACGAGCTGGGGCACCGCCTGCGCATCCTGGTGGCCAAGCCGGGGCTCGACGGCCACTCGAACGGCGCCGAGCAGGTGGCCGTCGCCGCCCGTGACGCGGGCTTCGAGGTCGTGTACCAGGGCATCCGACTGACGCCCGAGGAGATCGTCGCCGCGGCCGCGCAGGAGGACGTCGACTGCATCGGCCTGTCGATCCTCTCGGGATCGCACCTGCAGGTCGTTCCCCAGGTGCTGGCCGGGCTGCGCGCCGCCGGCCTCGAGGACGTCCCGGTCGTGCTCGGTGGCATCATCCCCGAGCAGGACGCCCGAACGCTGACGGAGGCGGGCATCGCGGCCGTCTTCACCCCGAAGGACTACGACCTCACCGCAGTGATGGCCAGCGTCCTTGACGTCATCCGCCAGAGCAAGAGCCTGCAGCCCGTCTGATCCCGCCCGCAGCACCGTCCACGAACAGGAGTCATGCATGTCTCAGCAGTTGCGCGCCCGCCGGTCGAACCTCGCGGTGCCGGGATCGAGCCCGAAGATGCTGGAGAAGGCGAAGGGCCTGGCGGCCGACCAGGTGTTCATGGACATCGAGGACGCGGTCGCCCCGATCGCCAAGCCCGAGGCTCGCAAGAACATCGTGGCGGCGCTGAACGAGGGCGGCTATGACGGCAAGACCCGCGTGGTGCGGGTCAACGACTGGACGACGCAGTGGACGTACGCGGACGTGGTCGAGGTGGTCGAGGGGGCCGGCCCGAACCTGGACTGCATCATGCTGCCGAAGGTGCAGACCGCCGACCAGGTCGTCGCGCTCGACCTGCTGCTGACTCAGATCGAGAAGTCCAACGGGTTCGAGGTCGGCCGGATCGGCATCGAGGCGCAGATCGAGAACGCCCTGGGCCTGATCAACATCGACGCGATCGCGCAGGCGAGCCCGAGGGTGGAGACGCTGATCTTCGGGCCGGCCGACTTCATGGCGAGCATCAACATGAAGTCCCTCGTGGTCGGGGAGCAGCCGCCGGGCTACGACGTGGGCGACGCGTACCACTACATCCTCATGCGGATCCTGATGGCCGCGCGCGCCTACGACAAGCAGGCCATCGACGGCCCGTACCTGGCGATCAAGGACCTCGACGGCTACAAGCGGGTCGCCGGCCGGTCCGCGGCGCTCGGGTTCGACGGCAAGTGGGTCCTGCACCCGGACCAGGTCGCGGCTGCCAACGAGGTGTTCTCCCCCCGTCAGGACGACTACGACCACGCCGAGCTCATCCTCGACGCGTACGACTACTACACCTCCGCGGAGGGCGGGGCCAAGGGCGCGGTCATGCTCGGCGACGAGATGATCGACGAGGCCTCCCGCAAGATGGCGCTCGTCGTCTCCGCCAAGGGCCGCGCGGCCGGCATGGCCCGCACCAAGTCCTTCGAGAAGCCGGGAGCCTGATCATGCCCAAGCTCGCCCAGACCGAGGGCCTGACCGACGACCAGCGCGACATCCTGGCGGCGGTGCATGAGTTCGTCGACAACGAGATCATCCCCGTCGCGAACGAGCTCGAGCATGCGGACGAGTACCCGCAGGCGATCGTCGACCAGCTCAAGGAGATGGGCGTCTTCGGGCTGATGATCCCGGAGGAGTACGGCGGCCTGGGCGAGTCGCTGCTGACCTACGCCCTGGTGGTGGAGGAGATCGCCCGCGGCTGGATGCCGGTCAGCGGCGTCATCAACACGCACTTCATCGTGGCCTACATGCTCATGCAGCACGGCACCGAGGAGCAGAAGGCCCACTACCTGCCGCGGATGGCGACCGGCGAGGTGCGCGGCGCGTTCTCGATGTCCGAGCCCGGGTGCGGGTCCGACGTGGCTGCGATCACGAGCAAGGCGGTGCGCGACGGCGACGAGTACGTGCTGAACGGCCAGAAGATGTGGCTGACGAACGGCGGCTCGTCGACCCTGGTCGCGGTGCTCGTCCTCACCCCGGGCGAGGCGGCCGAGGGCTCGAGCGTCTACAAGAAGATGACGACGTTCCTGATCGAGAAGCCGACCGGCTTCGGTGAGGTGCGCCCGGGCCTGACCATCCCCGGCAAGATCGAGAAGATGGGCTACAAGGGCGTCGACACCACCGAGCTCGTCATGGACGGACTGCGGCTTCCGGCAACCGACATCCTCGGCGGAGAGCCGGGCAAGGGCTTCTACCAGATGATGGACGGGGTCGAGGTCGGCCGCGTGAACGTCGCTGCCCGCGCCTGCGGCCTGAGCATCCGGGCGTTCGAGCTCGGCATCGAGTACGCGCAGCAGCGCGTCACGTTCGGCAAGCCGATCATCGAGCACCAGGCCGTCTCGTTCCGGCTCGCCGACATGGCGGTCAAGGTCGAGGCCGCGCACCAGATGATGGTGATGGCCGCCCGCAAGAAGGACGCCGGCGAGCGCAACGACATGGAAGCCGGCATGGCCAAGTACCTCGCGAGCGAGTACTGCAAGGAGGTCGTCGAGGACTCGTTCCGCATCCACGGCGGGTACGGCTACTCCAAGGAGTACGAGATCGAGCGCCTGTACCGCGAGGCCCCCATGCTGCTCATCGGCGAGGGCACGGCGGACATCCAGCGCATGATCATCGGCCGCCGCCTGCTCGAGGAATACAAGACCCGGGGCTGACGCGTGCCGACGCTGATCCCGTGCGCGGGGGCCGTTGTGCGCGATGCCGGCGAGCGGATCCTGCTCGTGCGGCGCGCGAACCCGCCCGCGCAGGGGCTGTGGTCCATCCCGGGCGGGCGGGTGGAGCCGGGCGAGTCGGCACAGGATGCCGTCCTGCGCGAGCTCCTCGAGGAGACCGGCCTGCGCGGGGTCATCGAGCGCGAGGTCGGCACCGTCGAGCGGGCCGCGCCGAGCGGCGGGACGTACGTCATCCGTGACTTCCTCGTCCGGGTCGAGGGAACGCCCCGTCCCGCCGCCGGCGACGACGCGAGCGAGGCCGGCTGGTTCACCGAGGACGAGGTGCGTGCGCTGGACACCAGCCCTGGGCTCGTCGCGAAGCTGACGGAGTGGGGACTGCTGGCGAGCGGGCTGCCGGTGATCGACCTGTCGGTCCTGCAGTCCGCCGACAGCGCGGACGAGGTCGCGCGCCTGCGCGCCGCGCTGCACGACTCCGGCTTCCTCTACCTGACCGGCCACGGGGTGCCGTCGAGCGTCCTCGACGACGTCTTCGCCGCCGCGCTCCGGTTCTTCGCGCTTCCGCTGGACGAGCGGCTGGCCATCGAGAACGTCAACTCCCCGCACTTCCGCGGCTACACCCGGGTCGGCAACGAGCTCACGCAGGGCCGCGCCGACCAGCGCGACCAGCTCGACGTCGGTCCTGAGCGCGAGGCGCTGGACCTGCGACCCGGCGACCCGGTGTACCTGCGCATGGTCGGGCCCAACCAGTGGCCTGCCGCGATGCCGGAACTGCGAACCGCCGTGCTGGCCTGGTACGACGAGGCGCGTCGTGTCAGCATCGAGCTCCTGCGCGCGATCGCCGTCGCTCTCGGGCAGCCGTCGACCTGGTTCGACCCGTGGTTCGACGACGAGACGCACGACCACCTCAAGGTCATCCGATACCCCGGAGCCGGGGGTCGGACGGGCGACCAGGGCGTCGGTGCGCACAAGGACTACGGGTGGATGGCCCTGCTCGTGCAGGACGAGCTCGGCGGCCTGCAGGTTCAGGCCCGCGACGGCCGGTGGCTGGAGGCCACGCCGATCCCCGGCACCTTCGTCGTCAACATCGGCGAGATGCTCGAGGTCGCGACCGGCGGGTACCTGCGCGCGACCCTGCACCGGGTCGTCAGCCCGCCGACGACCGCGGACCGCTACTCGATCCCGTTCTTCCTGGGTCCGCGGCTCGATGCGGCCGTCCCCGCGATCCCGCTGCCCGCGGAGCTGGCGGCGCAGGCGCGCGGCATCGAGGACGATCCCGACAACCCGCTGCTCGCCGTCTACGGCGAGAACGCGCTCAAGGGCTGGCTGCGTGCGCACCCCGGGGTGGCACAGCGCTGGTGGTCGGACGTCGTCACGCCTGGCTGACGGCCACCTCGGCCCACACGTCGAGCCGGTCGCCGTCGCGGCTCCACCCCACCTCGATCGCCAGCGCCTCCACCATGGCCAGCCCGCGGCCGTGCGGCGCCCCGGGATCGGCGGTGAGGATGCGGGGGTCGGGGGAGTCGCCGTGGTTGCTGACGGTGATCCGTACCCGATCGTCGTGGTGATCGAGCCTCAGCAGCACCGGTGGCGTGCCGTGCCGGACCGCGTTGGCCGCGAGCTCGGATGCGATCAGCACGGCGTCGTCGACGCACTCCGCGGCGTATCCCTCGTCGCGGAGGGCGACCGTCGCGCGCTGACGGGCGACGCGGGCCGCCGTCAGGTCGTCCGGGAGCTCCCACTCGTGCGTCACGGTCGGGTCCTACCCCCCTTGGAGAGATCCCAACCACGATAGGCCTAGGGTCGCAGGCGTGGTGCGCATTCTTGCCGTGGCGAACCAGAAGGGCGGCGTGGCGAAGACGACGACCGTCGTCAACCTCGCCGCCGCCCTCGTCGAGCGTGGCGAGCGGGTGCTCGTGGTCGACCTCGACGCCCAGGCCTGCGCGACCTTCTCGCTCGGCCTGGACCCCGAGGACCTCGTCGAGACCGGCGCGGACCTGTTCATGACTCGCGACGCGGACCGCACGATCGGCGACCTCGTCACCACCACGCCTGACGGCGTCGACCTGCTGCCGGCCGCCATCGACCTGGCCGGTGCCGATCGTGCGCTCGCGGGCGTGGTGGGCCGCGAGTACGTCGTGCGCGAGGCGCTGGTGCCGGCGCTCGACCACTACGACTGGATCCTGCTCGACTGCTCGCCGTCGCTGGGGATCATCACGGTGAACGCGCTGACGGCGGCTGACGCGGTGCTGGTGCCGCTGCAGTGCGAGACGCTGTCGCACCGCGGCGTGGGCCAGCTGATGGAGACCATCGCCGACGTCCAGCGGCTCACGAACCCGCGCCTGCGGGTCGCCGGGGTGCTGCCCACGCTGTACGACGGACGGACGACGCATGCGAAGGCGGTGCTGGCCGACCTCGGCCCGCGCTACGGCGTGCGGGTGTTCAGCCCGATCAGCCGGTCGATCCGCTTCGCCGAGGCGCCGGCGGCCGGTCGGAGCATCCTCGCCACCGCGGGCGGGTCGAAGGGCGCGCACGACTACCGCGTCCTCGCCGGCGAGCTGACCGACGCCCTCCCCGCCCCCTAGCTCGTTGAGTGGCGGGTTGTGCACGGCACGCCTCGGCGTGCCGCGTGCACAACCCGCCACTCAACGGAAGGGAGGGGGGAGGGGCTACTCGGGGGTGACGGCCTCGCCGCCGCGCGTGCGGCGACGCTGACGGCGCTGGCGGGGCTTGGCCTCCGGGTCGGCGTCGGTGCGGGCAACCGCCGGGGCTTTCTCCTCGCGCTTCTTGTCCGCGTGCTCGACGGTCGGAGTGCTTGTGATCGTCGTGCTTGCGGTCGTCGTGCTTGCGCTCGTCGTGGCGCTTGCCGCCGTGGCGGTGGTCGCCGTGGTCGGGCTTCTTCTTCTTGCCGGTCTCGCCGAGGTCCTCGACCTTCTCGGCCGAGAGCCCCTCGCGGGTGCGTGACGCCTTCGGCAGCGTGCCGCCGGTGCCGGCCGGGATGTTCAGGCCGGTGTAGACGTGGTCGCTGGTCGAGTAGGTCTCGATCGGGTCCTTGAAGGGGAGCTTCAGGGCGCGGTCGATCATCTGCCAGCGCGCGACGTCCTCCCAGTCGACGAACGTGACCGCGGTGCCGGTGTGGCCGGCGCGGCCGGTGCGACCGATGCGGTGCAGGTACGTCTTCTCGTCGTCGGGGCACTCGTAGTTGATGACGTGCGTGACGTTGTCGACGTCGATGCCGCGGGCGGCGACGTCGGTGGCGACGAGGACGTCGACCTTGCCGGTGCGGAAGGCGCGCAGGGCCTGCTCGCGAGCGCCCTGGCCGAGGTCGCCGTGGACGGTGCCGACCGCGAAGCCGCGCTCGGTGAGGTCGTCGCACACCCGCTGCGCCTTGCGCTTGGTGCGGGTGAAGATCATCGCCAGCTCGCGGCCGTCGGCCTGGAGGATGCGGGCGAGGAGCTCGACCTTGTCCATCGGGTGCACGCGCCAGACATGCTGCTCGATCGCGTCGACGGTGGCGTTCTCGTCGCCCATGTCGGCGGCGCGCAGGTGCATGGGCTGCGACATGTAGCGGCGGGCCAGGTTGACGATCTGCCCCGGCATGGTGGCCGAGAACAGCATGGTCTGCCGCTGCGTGGGGATCATTGCGACGATGCGTTCGACGTCGGGCAGGAAGCCCATGTCGAGCATCTCGTCGGCCTCGTCGAGGACGAGGACCTTGACGTGCGAGAGGTCGAGGTCGCGGCGGTTGGCGAGGTCGATGATGCGACCCGGCGTGCCGACGATGACATCGATGCCGTTCTGCAGGGCCTCGATCTGCGGCTCGTACGCCCGACCGCCGTAGATGGCCAGGACGCGCACGCCCTTGATGCGACCGGCGCGCTGGATGTCGGTGGCGACCTGCAGGCCGAGCTCACGGGTCGGGCACACGACGAGGGCCTGCGGCTTGCCCTGCGCGTCAGCGGGGAGGTCGGCGTACTCCGGCTTGTCCGGCGTGATCATGCGCTGCAGCAGCGGGATGCCGAAGCCGAGCGTCTTGCCGGTGCCGGTCTTGGCCTGGCCGATGAGGTCGGTGCCCTGGAGCGCGAGCGGGATGCACTGCTCCTGGATCGGGAAGGCGTGGGTGATGCCGTCGGCCTCGAGGGCCTCGGCGATCTGCGGATCGGCGCCCAGCTCCACGAAGGTGGGGGCGACGGTGGGATCCACGGGGGAGGGCTCGGGTGCCGAAACGGCTGCGTCGTTCGATGTTGCGTTGCTCAGGGGGTGCTCCAGACTACTCGATCATCACGCTTGTGATGTTGTGTTCACTCTACCCGTTGGGCGGAAGTAGCCTGTGCTCACCATGACCGAACAGGCACCGCCCGCGTCCGCCCTCGAGACCGATCCCGCCTACCGCGCCGCCGTGGTCGACCTCATCGCGGTGCTGGCCTACGGGGAGCTCACCGCCTTCGAGCGCCTCGCCGCCGATGCCGCGATGGCCCCCACGATCGACGACAAGGCCGCCCTGGCCGGCATGGCCACCGCCGAGTACCGGCACTTCCTCGTGCTGCGCGACCGGCTCGTGGGCATGGGGGTGGTCCCGCAGGAAGCCATGGCGCCGTTCCGTCGCGCCTACGAGGACTTCCACGCGCAGACCGCGCCGAGCGACTGGCTCGAGGGGCTGGTCAAGGCGTATGTCGGCGACGGGATCGGCATCGACTTCTACCGCGAGATCTCGAACTTCGTCGACGAGGACACCCGCGCCCTCGTCGTCAGCGTCTGCGACGACATGGGCCAGTCGGCGTTCATCGTCGAGCGGGTCCGCGCGGCCATCAACGAGGATCCGCGGGTGGGCGGCCGCCTGGCCCTGTGGGGCCGCCGGCTGGTCGGCGAGGCGCTGTCGCAGGCGCAGCGGGTGGCGGCGGAGCGCGACGCCCTGTCGACGCTGCTGGTGGGCGGGGTCGACCGCCCTGGGACGGACCTCGCCGAGATCGGGCGGATGCTCGCGCGCCTGACCGAGAACCACGCCCGGCGCATGGCGGCGCTGGGGCTCGCTGCCTGACCGCCCGCTAGGAGCCGAAGCCGACGCGGCCCTTGGTGGTGGCGCTGATCTCGACGTAGGCGAGCTTCGCGGCCGGCACGACGACGGTGCGGCCCCGGTCGTCGACGAGGGTGAGCACGCCGCCGGTCGCCAGCGCTGCCTCGACGGCGGCGATGACCTGCTCGGATGTGTCGTTGCTGTCCAGCGAAATCTCGCGGGCGGTGTCCTGCACGCCGATCTTGATCTCCACTGCGACGTCCTTCCGATTCCTGGTGCCGGGTCCTGCGTCGTTCAATCGTGTCAGGCGGCGGATTATTCCGGCTGGGGAGGGTGGGTCAGCGGGAAGCCGCTGATGCCGCGCCAGGCCAGGGACGCGATCAGGTCTGCCGCGTCCTCGCGACTGACCTCGTCGGCGCCGTCGCGCAGCCACCGGCGAGCGGCCACCTGCACCATGCCCTGCATGCCGGACGCCAGCAGGAGGGCCTCGTCGTCGCTGAGGCCGGTGTCCTCCGCGATCACGTCGGCGCTCAGCCGGGCCAGGGCGACGTCGGCGGCGTCGACGCGCTGACGCACACCCGGCTCGTTCGACAGGTCGCTCTCGAACACGAGCCGGAACGCGCCGCCGGGCTCCTCGACGAAGGCGAAGTAGGCATTGACCATGGCGCTCACGCGAGTGGCGTTGTCGGTCGTGCCGGTCAGGGCCTTCCGCGCGACGGCCATGAGGTCGTCGATGCCGGCGTCGAGGAGGGCGAGGTAGAGGTCGAGCTTGCCGGGGAAGTGCTGGTAGAGGACGGGCTTGGAGACGCCGGCGCGGTCGGCGATCTCGTCCATCGAGGCGGCGTGGTAGCCGGCCGTCGAGAAGACCTCGAGGGCGGCCGCGAGCACCTGCTGCCGGCGCTGCTCCTGGGGCAGACGGGCCGTGCGGGTGCCGTCGGTCGTCATCCGCACATCGTACTCAGGGGTAACTACCGCGCGGGGCCGCGCGGCATGCTCATGTCGGGCGTCGTACGCTGCCCGCGTGTCCACTCCGATCGCCACGTGGCCCCGCGAGGACCTGTCCCTGCCCACGCGCACACTCAGCGTCCGGCACGCGCCGGGCCTGACGCCGGGGCTGCCCCGTGCGGTCTTCGTGCACGGGCTCGGCGGATCGTCCCTGAACTGGACCGATCTCATGGGTCGGCTCCAGCCCTATGTCGACGGCTGGGCCCTCGACCTCGGTGGCATGGGCTACTCCCCGCCTCCGCGTGACGGGGACATGACGCCGGCCGGGCACGCGCGGTCGGTGGCGGAGCTGATCGCGCACCTCGGGGGCGGTCCGGTCCACCTGTTCGGCAACTCGCTCGGCGGGGCGGTGGCGCTGCAGCTGGCCGCCCGTCGACCCGACCTCGTGCGCAGCCTCACGCTGGTCTCCCCGGCCCTGCCCGCGCTGTTCGCGACGAAGTCCAACTTCCACCTGCCGGTCATCGCCGTGCCCGGGGTCGGCGAGCGTCTCGTGCCGAAGTACCTCGAGTCGGACCCGGGCGGGCGCGTGCGCGGCACCATCGACGTCTGCTACGCCGACCCGTCCCGCGTGTCCCAGCAGCGGCTCACGGAGGCCATCGAGGAGGTCAAGGAGCGCGACCATCTGCCGTACGCGTCGGATGCGTTCCTGCGCAGCCTGCGCGGCCTGCTGCGCACGTTCATCGACCCCGGTCCCAACCGGCCGTGGAAGCTGGCCGAGCGCGTCACCTGCCCGACCCTGGTCATCTACGGCCGCAAGGATCCGCTCGTCGACCCGCGCAGCGCCCACCGCGTGACCAAGCACTTTCGCGACGCGCACGTCGTGGTCCTCCCGGACAGCGGCCACGTGGCCCAGATGGAGCACCCGGAGTTCGTCGCGGCCGCCTGGGAGCGGTTCCTGCGCGACTGAGGATCTCAGCCGAAGGGCCCCAGGCTGTTGTGCAGGCCGAACGCCCAGACCTCGTCGCCCCACAAGATGATCGGCACGGTCAGCCAGACTGCGACCTCGGCGAGACGCCTGCGACGCGCATCCGTCTCGCCGTCCAGGAAGACCACGACCAGCAGGACCAGCGCGGGGACGGTCGACATCGTGAAGACGCGCGTGTGATCGACGGCGATGGCCCCGGCCGCGAAGGGGATCGCGAAGGCGCAGGCGAGGAGAACCCGATTCCGGCGACCGTCGACGCGGCTCCTGAGGAACCACAGCATGACCCACAGCCCCCCGACGATGGAGAACACGTAGAGCGGCAGCGCCCGCACAGTCGAAGTGAGGTTCTCCGTGACCACGTCGGGGGTCAGCCACTCAAGCCGCCCGCGCCCACCCTCGACCCCGCGCACGAGGAAGTAGCCCTGGAGCGCCAATCTCCCTGCGACCACGCCGATGAACGCCCACGCCGGGTTTGCCGCCAGGCGCAGTCGTGGCGCATCGTCCCGGAAGACGGTCCACAGCAGGGTCAGGGCCAGCATCCCCACGAACCCCTGTTCGAAGTTCTGGACACCCAGCAGGACCCCACCGAGGACCAGTCCCCAGCGTCCGGCCAGGGACCAGAGCAGGAGGAAGGCCGCCCACGCCAGCACGGTGTACGCGTCGTAGCTGCCCAGCCAGCTCACGAGGACGGCCCCGAGCGGCCCGAGCACCACGAGCCGCCAGCCGACCCAGCCCGATGCAGGGCCGACGGCGCGTCGGAGGACGGCGAGGAGGAGGACGAACGCCAGTGCGCCCGCGGCAAGGTGCTCGGCAAGGAAGGGGTACTTCCCCCCGCCGCCGAGAGCCTGGTACGTCAGCTGTCCGAGCGGGCTGAACAGGATGAACCTCTGGTCGGGGGCCAGGACGGTGTCGGGCCAGGACTGCGCATCGGCGACGAAGGCATCAAGGTACGGAAGGAGGCGTGGCCCGGATCTCCACCACAGCGAGGATGACCGCCGCAGCGGCCAGTACCGGGCCCTGTGCGACGGCGCGAAGGCGTGCCGAGCCTGCGGGAGTCGTCCGCGCTGCTTCCTCGTCCATGCTGCGACCCCCATCGGTCGAGTCGGGCCTCGTGCTCATGGGCATTCTCCGCCATTGCGGGGCCTTCGTCCCTGACCTCGCGGAGACGATCACGCTGCCCTCGAGGATGGCGTGCGGCCCAGCGTCGGTGCCTGCCAGACTCCACCTATGGGCACCCCGTTCCGCCATGAGTACCAAGCGCAGTGGCGCGACATGGACTTCAACCAGCACATGGCGAACTCCGCGTTCCTCGACTACGCCGGCAACACCCGCACGCTGTTCTCGGCGGCCGGTGGCTTCACCGTGGCGCGCTTCGCGGAACTGCAGTTCGGGCCGGTCATCCTCGAGGACCGGCTGACGTACAAGCGCGAGATCCGGCTGCTGGAGTCCTTCACCGTCGACGTGCAGCTTGCCGCCTCGACGCGCGACGGGCGGCGATTCAAGATCCGCAACCAGTTCCACACCGGCGGCGACACGCTCTGTGCGGTGGTCGACTCGATCGGGCTGTGGCTGGACCTCACCACCCGCACGCCGAGGGTCCCGCCGGACGAGCTCCGGGACGCGTGGCTCGCCGCCGAGCACGCGGCGGACTTCGAGGACTGGGGCTGAGTCAGCCGGTTTCGCCAACGTCCTGTGCGAGCGCTGTGGTGCTGGCACACTCCGGGTCTACTGCACGAGTGATGCTGATGAGGGGGTCGGTAGATCGTGCCAGCGATCCCGACCGCGCACGTCCGGGGACGGGTGCCGGCGCGCACCGTCCTCCTCGTCGCCTCCTTCGGAGCGTTCCTCGCCTTCCTCGACGCGACCATCGTCAACGTCGCGTTCCCCAACATGCGGGAGTCCTTCCCTGAGGCGACCATCTCGTCGCTGTCATGGATCCTCAACGCCTACAGCATCGTGTTCGCGGCCTTCCTCGTGGTGGCGGGCAGGCTCGCCGATCTCGTCGGCCGCCGCCGGGCGTTCACCGGGGGCGTGCTGGTGTTCACGCTCGCGTCGGTGGCGTGCGCGGTAGCCCCGTCGGTGGAGGTGCTCGTCGCATTCCGGGTGGTCCAGGCCCTCGGCGCCGCCCTCCTCGTGCCCGCGTCGCTGGCTCTGGTGGTCGATGCGTTCCCCCGGGAGCGTCGCTCGCACGCGATCGGGCTCTGGGGCGCGTCGGCAGCGCTGGCGGCCGGACTCGGACCGCCCATCGGCGGTGCGCTGGTCGAGTGGCAGGACTGGCGCTGGGCCTTCCTGGTCAACCTGCCGTTCGGGCTGGCGGCGCTGTGGGCGGGCCGCTCGCTGCTGGTCGAGAGCCGGGCTCCCGGGCGGCGACGGCTGCCAGACCTGCTGGGGGCCGCGATCTCCGCGGTGATGCTGGGCACACTCGTGCTCGGGATCGTCAAGGGACAGGACTGGGGCTGGACGAGCCCGGCAACCATCGGCTGCTTCGCCATCACGGCGCTGCTGCTCGCTGCCTTCGTGGTCAGCTCGCGGCGGCACCGGTCGCCGCTGCTGGACCCAGCGCTGCTCCGGGTGCGCGCCTTCGTGGTGGGCAACCTCGCCACGATCGTGGCCGGCGTCGGCTTCTACGGATACCTGCTCACCAACATCCTGTGGCTGCAGTACGTCTGGGGCTACTCAATCCTGCTGTCCGGTCTCGCGGTCGTCCCGGGTGCGATCGTCGCGGCGCTGCTGGCGGCGGTCCTGGGTCCGCTGGCCCAGCGACACGGCTACCGGACCGTCATCGTCCCTGGCGCGATCATCTGGGCCCTGGCGTACGCCTGGTACCTGACGCGAGTCGAGGTGACTCCCGACTTCTGGGGAGCCTGGCTGCCGGGGCAGGTGCTGTCCGGCATCGGCGTCGGGGCCACGCTGCCGGTCCTCGGCAGTGCTGCCCTGGCCGCCGTCCCGGGGGGGCGCTTCGCGACGGCGTCGGCGGTCAACAACAGTGCCCGCCAGGTAGGTGCGGCGCTGGGCATCGCCGTGCTCGTCGTCATCATCGGGACGCCGACGCCTGAGACGACCGTGGACAGCCTCCGGCGCGGCTGGGTCTTCACCGCCGGCTGCTTCGTCGTCACCGCACTGCTGGCGCTCTTCCTCGGCCGGGTGCGCTCCACGGCCGACGACGAGACGTCCCTCGACGAGCCGTCGCGGCCGCCCATCGTCTCGCTTCCCCCACCCGGGGACCACTCGCCGCGCACGCCGGCGGGAGTGGGCTCGGCGCCACTGCTGTCGCGCCTTCCGGCGGACGTCCAAGCGCGCCTGGTCGCGGCCGCGGTGCCCGTCGAGGTGCATGCCGGGGACCTGCTCTTCGCGCAGGACGACGTCGCAGGCGACGCCTACGTCGTCACGGCGGGACGCCTGGCCGTCGAGATCGACGGCACGGCGGTGCGCCAGCTGGGCGCGGGAGCGGTGGTCGGCGAGCTGGCCCTGCTGACCGGTGGGCGTCGGTCCGCGTCGGTGCGCGCTCGCCGGGACAGCCATCTGCTCCGCATCGACCACGCGGACTTCGAGGAGGCGGTCGGCAGCGATCCCGCAGGTCTCCGTGCCGTCGCGACGACCCTCGCCGAGCAATTGCAGAAGCCGTCGGCCCAGGCTCCCCGTGCCCCGCGGCCGAAGGTCGTGTCCGTGGTCGGCCTGAGCGCCGGAGCCGATGCGGCCGCCGTCGCCGACGCCCTCATGGTCCACCTTCGTCCGCACCTCGACGTGGTGCGTCCTGACCGCGTGGGTGCCGACGGGCTGGAGCGGGCCGAGCGCGACCACGACCTGGTACTGCTGGTGTCGGACACCCCGGGGGACGAGTGGTGGGCGACGTCCGTGCGGCAGGCCGATCTCGTGGTGCTGGCCGTGCCGTCGGGAGAGCCCGCCCCCGAGCAGAATCTGCTCGGTCGCGAGCACGCCGACGTGGTGCTCATCGGCCCGGCGGCCCCGGGCGATCGCGTGCGGGCCTGGCAGTCAGCCATGGGCGCGTACCGGATCACCCAGGCGACCGGATCGCTCGAGGCGGCCATGCGCCCCGTGGCCGCTCGCATCGCCGGGCGGTCCGTGGGGATCGTCCTGGCCGGGGGCGGCGCACGGGCCTTCGCCCACCTCGGAGTCCTCATGGAGCTGGAGGATGCGGGCGTGCACGTCGACCGAATCGCCGGTGCCAGCCAGGGCTCCATCATCGCGGCGGTCGTCGCCCGCGGTCATGACCCGCGCTCGGCGACGGACATGTGCTACGAGGAGTTCGTCCGCAACAACCCGTACAGCGACTACCGCCTCCCGTCCGTGTCGCTCGTGAAAGGGCGCCGCACGGAGCGCGCGCTGGCCCGGCATCTCGGCGGCGTGAGCATCGAGGAGCTCCCGGTGACGTTCCGGTGCGTGAGCACCGATCTGCAGACCCGCACCTCGTATGTCCACCGGGAGGGCGATCTCACCGGGGCGGTCATGGCGTCCATCAGCATTCCCGCGCTGTTCCCGCCGCGCCGGCAGGACGGCCGCCTCCTGGTGGACGGCGGCGTGCTCGACAACCTCCCCGTGCGCACCCTGACCGAGCGGGACGAGGGTCCCATCATCGCGGTCAACATCGGCATGGGCGGCGGGTCGTCCCCCAAGGTCGCGGGGGCGCCGACCGATGGGGCGTCCCGCCTGCGCATGCCGGGAATGGGGGAGACGCTCATGCGCTCCCTGTTCATCGGCAGTGGCGGCGCCGTCGAGGAGGCCGTCCGCGCAGGGGCGATCGTCGTCACGCCGTCATCGATGGGGGTCGGGCTGCTGGAGTTCCATCAGCTGGACCGGATGGTGGAATCGGGTCGCGAGGCGGGCAGGGCGCTCCTTGCGGAGGCGGGGCATCTGCTGGCCTGAGCGCGCCTTCAGCCCTGGCGCGACTCGATGGAACGGATCCGCGCGGTCAGCACCTTCAGCAGCGAGCGCGCGATGTCCGGATGAGCGTCGAGCAGGTCGGAGAAGGACAGCGACGAGAGGGCGAACGTCTGCACGCCATCGGGCCCCGCGACGACCGTGGCCGATCGAGGGGCGCCGTCCAGCAGTGAGATCTCCCCGAAGTACTGGCCCGGGGCCAGGGTGCCCACGTCGACGCCGTTGACCGAGACAGTTGCGCTGCCCTCCAGCACCAGCTGGAGTCCGGAGTCGGTACTGCCCTGCTCGACGAGGACGCGGCCGGGACCCACCTTGAACTTGGTGCCGCGCTGGACGACCTCGTTGATGGTGACGGACGACATGTCCCGGAAGAGGTCAACCTCGGCCAAGCTCTCGCGCAGCGCCACGCCGACTCCCTCCGTTCGTGCCGCCGGTGCGGCCGATGGGGTGATTCTTCCGGATTTGCGTCGGCAGGGGCGTGTTTCGGTCGGGATTCCTCGCGAGGCCCGGATCAGCGGTCGCCTGGCTGCGGGACACCAAGGGCCTCACCGGTCGAGGCCCGCAGATGCGTTGTCCACAGGCCGCGGATTGCCGGTGGTGAGTGCGGGGGTCGGGAACGTACCGTCGCGACGTGGATGTCGTTGCGGTAGTTGAGGATCGCGTGCGGGAGCAGGTGCGTGCTCAGGGGATCGACCCGCTGCGCGATCCGGCGGCCGTCCGGGCGCTGGTCGATGCGGCGATCCTCGAGTCGCTCGTCGACGGCCCGCTCGACGACGCCAGCGGAGTGGGCACCTCGGTGTTCCACGCCGTCGCGGGATTCGGCCCGCTCCAGCCGTACTTCGACGACCCGGAGGTCGAGGAGGTCTGGATCAACGCCCCGGGCCGGGTGTTCGTCGCCCGTCGTGGCCGCAGCGAGCTCACCACCGTCGTGCTTGACGACGCGCAGGTCCGCGACCTCGTTGAGCGGATGCTGCGGCTGTCGGGGCGGCGCCTCGACCTGAGCAGCCCGTTCGTCGATGCGATGCTGCCCGACGGCAGCCGGCTGCACGTCGTCATCCCGGACATCACCCGCGAGCACTGGGCGGTGAACGTGCGTAGGTTCGTCGTCCGACCAGGCACGGTCTCCGACCTGGTGGGCGTCGGCATGATCACCGCCCAGGCCGCCACCTTCCTCGAGGCCGCCGTGGTGTCCGGGCTCAACATCGTCGTGGCGGGCGGCACGCAGGCGGGCAAGACCACGCTCTTGAACGCGCTCCTCGGCGCCCTCCCGGCCGCTGAACGGCTGGTGACCTGCGAGGAGGTCTTCGAACTGCAGGCTCACCACCCCGACTGGGTGGCGCTGCAGACCCGCGCGGCGAGCCTGGAGGGCACGGGCGAGATCCCGTTGCGGCGCCTGGTGCGGGAGGCCCTTCGCATGCGACCGACGCGACTGGTGGTCGGCGAGGTGCGGCAGGCGGAGACCCTCGATCTGCTGGTGGCCATGAACAGTGGAATGCCGGCGATGGCAACGCTGCACGCCAACAGCGCTCGCGAGGCCGTGACCAAGCTCTGCACTCTTCCGCTCCTGGCCGGGCCCAACATCGCTGCAGACTTCGTGCTGCCCACCGTGGCCGGCTGCGTCGACCTCATCGTGCACATCGCCACGGATCCGTCCGGGCAGCGTTCGGTGCGCGAGATCGCGGCGCTCTCCGGGCGCGTCGAGTCCGACGTGGTCGAGCTGTCCCTCCTGTTCGCCGACACGGGTGCCGGACTGGAGCGGCGCTCCGGCTATCCACCCCACGAAGACCGGTTCCGCCGCCACGGATTCCGCCTGACGACCCTGCTCGACCAGCCGGAGGCACGGGGGGCCGTCTCGTGAGCGGAACATCCGCGCCAGGCGCGATCGTCGGACTCACCTGCGGCGCGGCGCTCCTGCTGATGCTCTCGGCACGGCGCTCCGTGTCGAGGCCGGGGCGACGACCGCGCCGGGGGGCGGCCGCGCGGCTGTTCGCGGCGGCCGGTGTCCGCCACGCCTCGGTGTCGGCGTTCGCGGGGATCTCGGTGGTCTGCGGACTGCTCGCGGGTGCGGCCGCGCTGGCGATCACGGCGTTGCCGGTCGTCGCCCTGATCGCGGCGAGCGCTGCGGCTGCCATCCCCAGTGCTGCCCTCCGCCGGCGCGCGACCGTGCGGGCGCGACTGACGGTCGCGGCCTGGCCCGAGGCAGTGGACGCGCTCGTGTCGGGCGTCCGCGCCGGGATGTCACTCGGGGAGGCCTTGAGTGATCTGGGGCGGACGGGCCCGCCACCGCTGCGTTCCGCCTTCCTGTCGTTCGCGGATGCGTACCGCGCGACCGGGTCCTTCGATGCCGCGGTCGACGAGCTGCAGGACACGCTGTCCGATCCGATCGCCGACCGAGTGGTGGCCGCCCTCCGGCTGACGCGCGATTACGGGGGTACCGACCTGGGCGTCGTCCTTCGCTCACTCGGCTCGATGCTGCGCCAGGACGCGCGCGTGCGGGGCGAGATCGAGGCCCGCCAGAGCTGGACCGTCACGGCCGCTCGCCTCGCCGTAACAGCCCCGTGGCTGACGCTCGCCCTGCTGTGCACGCGGCCCGAGGGGCTGCTGGCGTACCAGAGCACCGGCGGTCTTGTGGTTCTCGTACTGGCGACCGTGCTGTCGGTCCTCGCGTACGCGGCGATGGTGCGCATCGGACGCCTGCCGTCCCTCGATCGGCTCATCCCATGACGACGTCGCACACCGGCGCCCTCGTGGGCCTGCTCGCGGGACTGGGCCTGGTGCTCGTCTCCTCGTGGCTCCTCGCCCGCCGCCCGCTGACGCTCGCGGCCCGCATCGCCTCCTTCGTCGGCCCGGCCGGCGCCGGGTCGATCATCCGTCGTCCCCCTGCCACGGCCCTCGCGGTCGCCCTGCTGCGGCCGGCCGATCGCGGGCTCGACCAGTCCGAGTCGCGACTCCTCGCCGCCCGGTTGGACGCGGCGGGCGACCCGAGCACGCCCGCCCAGTTCCGGCTCGAGCGCCTCGGTTGGACGGGTGTCGGTGCGGCCGCGGGTGCGCTCGTCGGCGCCGTTCTCGCCGCGCGCGGATCCTCGCCCATCGGCGTTCTGGCCCTGGGAACGGTGGGGGCGGTCGCAGGATGGTGGGGGCGCGATGCCGCGCTGGGCCGACGAGTCCGACGTCGACGACTAGCCATCGCCCGCCACCTGCCGATCCTCGCCGACCTCGCCGCGCTGGCAGTGGCGTCAGGCGCCCCTCCGTTGACGGCACTGGAGGGGGCGGCGTCGTGCATGAGCGGCCCGCTGGCGGACGAGGTGGCGCGGACCGTCGCCGACGTGCGAGGTGGGTTGAGCACGGATCGTGCCCTGCGGGCCATGGCGGTGCGCACCTCCATGCCGTCGGTGCAGCGCTTCGTCGACGGCCTGCTCGTGGCTCTCGAACGCGGCACGCCGCTCGTCGACCTCATGCGGGCTCAGGCGGACGACGTGCGCGCAGCCGAGGGACGTCGCCTGATGGTGCTGGCCGGCCGCAAGGACGTCGCGATGCTCGTGCCGATCGTCTTCCTCGTGCTGCCCAGCGTCGTCCTCATCGCGATCTACCCGGGCCTGCACTCCCTCCGGTTCGTCGTCCCGTGACTCCCGAAGCCCACCCGATATCACTCGAAAGGCATCGCCATGGCCCGATCCTGTCCCTCCACCCAGCCTCGCCTGCGGCACCGCCTCGAGACGTTCATCCTCCGCGCCGCCCGCTCGGACGACCGCGGCGATGTCCCGGGGTGGGTCCTCGTCACGGTGATGACGGCCGGGCTCGTGACGGCGATCTGGCTGGTCGCGGACGACCAGCTGACCGCGGTCCTCGGCCGGGCAATCGGCTCGGTCACCCAGCCCTGACCGTGAGCGCGCGGACACGCCGTCGATCGACGACGGGGGAGCGGGGCAGCGCGGTGGTCGACTTCGTGCTCGTCGTCCCGCTGATCCTCCTCGTGGCGATGGCGGTCGTGCAGCTGGCTCTCGTCCTGCACGTCCGTGCCAGCCTGACGGCGGCGGCCGCGGAGGGTGCGCGGGCGGCAGCGCTCGCCGGGGCGGACCCCCGAGCCGGGGTCCTGAGGGCCCGGGCACTGCTGGACGGCAACGTCGCGGACTCCGTCGTGGCGGAGGTGGGCGCGCGACCCGACGTGGTCGACGGCCTGCCGGTGATGGCCGTGCGCATCGAGGCCGTCCTGCCGCTGTTCGGGCTGCTGGGGCCTCGCCTCCTCACCGTTGAGGGCCACGCGCTTCGCGAGGACGTCGAATGAGACCAGCCGCGGCAATCGCCGACGCGCTCGGCGGAGGCGGGCTCGGCGGTCGTGGAGTTCGTCGTCGTCGCCGTGGCGCTGCTGATCCCGATCGCCTACCTCGTGCTGGCCGCCGCGGCGGTGCAGTCAGCCGCGTTCGCGAGCACCCAAGCCGTGCGCGAGGCAGGTCGGGCGTTCAGCACGGCGGCCACGGAGGCGGACGGCAGGCAGCGCGCTCTGGCGGCCGCGCGCCTGGCGTTCTCCGACCACGGCCTCGTCCTGCCGCCCGGGTCGTTGCGGGTGACCTGCCCCGAGGGACCGTGCCTGACCCCAGGATCGGTTGTCGCCGTCGACCTCGCGTGGTCGGTCGCCCTGCCGTGGCTGCCCGGCTCGTTGGACTCCGACGTTCCCGCCCGCGTGCCGGTCACCGCGACGCACCGGGTTCCGGTCGACGACCTCCGCAGCAGCCCCGGCACGGCGTCATGAGGCGCGCCGCGGGCGAGCGCGGCAGCGCCCTCGTGCTGGGCGTCGGGCTCGTCGCAGCGTGCCTTCTGGCCGCGGTGGTGCTGGTCGACGCCACGTCGGCGTTCCTCCAGCGCCAGCAGCTGCTCGCGGTCGCCGACGCGGCCGCGCTGGCCGGCGCCCAGGCGGTCGACCTGCCCACGTACTACGCCGAGGGGGCATCGGCCGCCACGACGCTCGACGTCCGACGGGTGCCCGAGCGGGTGCGCGAGCACCTGGACCGGGCAGGAGCGCGGGCGCTCATCCCCGGCCTGGTCCTCGAGGAGGCGTCCAGTGACGGACGGCGGGTCGTGGTGGGGCTGAGCGCTCCGCTGGCCCTGCCCTTCCTGTCCGGCGCCGTGAGCGAGCGGATCCGCGTGGAGTCGGTCGCCCAACTCGCCTACCGCGGGTGAGAGCGGCCGGCGGCCCCGTACCCTTGACCCACCATGGCCGCCATCGAACTCCCCGAACGCCTGTCCGCCCTCGAGACCACCCTCGGCAGCATCGAGACGGTGCTCGACGTGCCCGCGCTGAAGGTGCAGCTGGCGGACCTGGAGGCCCAGGCATCCGTGCCGGACCTGTGGGACGACCAGGAGCATGCGCAGGCCGTCACCTCACGGCTGTCCTTCGTGCAGGGCGAGATCCGCAGGGTCGAGGCCTTGCGCAGCCGCCTCGACGACCTGCCGATCCTGTTCGAGCTCGCCGAGGGCGAGGGCGACGAGGCCGCGCTCGCCGACGCGTTCAAGGAGCTCGAGGCCATCGAGAAGGCGATCGCCGAGCTGGAGGTGCGCACGCTGCTGTCCGGCGAGTACGACGCACGCGAGGCGTTCGTGTCCATCCGGTCCGGCGCCGGCGGCGTCGATGCGGCCGACTGGGCCGAGATGCTCCTGCGCATGTACACGCGCTACTGCGAGCGGCACAACTGGCCGTTCGAGGTGAACGACACCTCGTACGCGGAGGAGGCCGGCATCAAGTCCGCCACCTTCCACGTGAAGGTCCCGTACGCCTACGGGACGCTGTCCGTCGAGCAGGGAACGCACCGGCTCGTGCGGATCTCGCCGTTCGACAACCAGGGCCGGCGTCAGACCTCCTTCGCTGAGGTCGAGGTGATCCCGGTCGTGGAGCAGACCGACCACATCGACATCCCCGACGACGACCTCCGGGTCGACGTCTACCGGTCCTCGGGCCCGGGCGGGCAGGGGGTCAACACGACCGACTCGGCCGTGCGCATCACCCATCTGCCCACCGGCATCGTCGTGTCCTGCCAGAACGAGCGGTCCCAGATCCAGAACCGAGCGTCGGCGATGGCCGTCATGCAGTCCAAGCTCCTCGAGCGCCGTCGCCAGGAGGAGCAGGCCAAGATGGACGCGCTCAAGGGCGACACCGCGGGCTCCTGGGGCAACCAGATGCGCTCGTACGTCCTGCACCCGTACCAGATGGTGAAGGACCTGCGCACCGAGGAGGAGACCGGCAATACCGCCGCCGTTCTCGACGGCGAGATCGACTCCTTCATCGAGGCGGGGATCCGCTGGCGGATGCAGAAGGCGTAGCGGGACGCGCAGCGCCCCGAATCCCGCCTGCCGGGAGCCTTCCCCTGCAACGCTTACACTGTCGGGCGTGATCCTCTTCGACCACGTGACCAAGGTCTACCCCACCGCACAGCGGCCCGCCCTCGACGACGTCTCCCTGGAGATCGAGAAGGGGGAGTTCATCTTCCTCGTGGGGCCGTCCGGATCGGGCAAATCGACCTTCCTGCGCCTCGTCCTCCGTGAGGAGCGCCCCACGAAGGGCCAGGTGTGGGTGCTGGGCAAGGAGCTCAACCGCCTGTCCAACTGGAAGATCCCCGCGCTGCGCCGGCAGATCGGCACCGTGTTCCAGGACTTCCGCCTGCTGCCGAACAAGACCGTGTTCGAGAACGTGGCCTTCGCCCTCGAGGTGATCGGCAAGCCGTCGTCGCACATCAAGAAGGTCGTGCCCGAGGTGCTCGAGGTCGTCGGACTCGAGGGCAAGGAGGGGCGTCGTCCCGACGAGTTGTCCGGTGGCGAGCAGCAGCGTGTGGCCATCGCCCGCGCCTTCGTGAACCGCCCGATGGTCCTCATCGCCGACGAGCCCACCGGCAACCTCGACCCCGGAACGTCGATCGGCATCATGAAGCTGCTCGACCGCATCAACAAGCTCGGCACCACCGTGGTGATGTCGACGCACGACTCGCAGATCGTCGACCAGATGCGCCGCCGCGTCATCGAGCTCGACAGCGGTCACGTCGTCCGCGACCAGTCCCGCGGTGTCTACGGGTACGCCCGATGAGGGCCACGTTCGTCGCCAGCGAGGTCGGAAACGGCCTGCGGCGCAACCTCACGATGACCATCGCGGTGATCATCACGGTGGCGGTGTCGCTCGGCCTGTTCGGCGCCAGCCTCCTCGTTCGCGCGCAGGTGTCGACGATGAAGGACTTCTGGTACGACAAGGTCGAGGTGTCGATCTTCCTGTGCAGCAAGGGCAGCGACACGCCGTCGTGCGCCGGCGGCGCCGTCACCGACGCCCAGCGCGACCAGATCAAGGCCGACCTCGAGGGGTTGCGGCCGCTGGTCCAGGACATCTACTACGAGTCGAAGAAGGAGGCCTACGAGCGCTTCAAGGACCAGTTCGAGAACTCGCCGATCGTCGACAACGTCAACGAGAACGCGCTTCCGGAGTCCTTCCGCGTCAAGCTCTCCGACCCGACGAAGTACGACGTCGTGGCCTCGGCGTTCGCCGGGCGTCCCGGCATCGAGCAGGTCAACGACCAACGGCAGATCCTCGACAAGTTCTTCCGGCTCCTCGGCGGGCTCCAGTTGATCGCGCTGCTGATCGCGTTGGTGATGCTGGTGGTCACCGTGCTGCTCATCGTCAACACGATGCGCGTGGCCGCGTTCAGCCGACGCCGGGAGACGAGCATCATGCGGCTCGTCGGCGCCTCGAACTTCTACATCCAGCTGCCGTTCCTGCTGGAGGCCGCGCTGGCCGCTGGCCTGGGGGCCATCGTGGCGATCGGCGCCCTCATCCTCATGAAGACCGTGCTGATCGACCAGGTGCTCGCTCCGTCGTTCCAGTTCACCGCGTTCGTCGGCTGGGACACGGTGCTCGCCATCGCGCCGGTCATGCTGCTCACCGGCATCGGCCTGGCGGGCCTGGCGGCGTTCTTCACGCTGCGCAAGTACCTGCGGGTGTGAGCGCCCCCGCCGAGCTGATCCCGACGACGAGACGCGGGTGGGCCGCGATCGCGATCGTGCTCGGGATCCTCGTCGTGGCGTTCCTGGTGGTCACGCGCTTCTACAACGTCGAGGGCGGCAGCCGGGTGTCCGGGGGCGTCGGCGCGACGGCGGACCCGGGGCTCCTCGTCACGGTGGAGCCGGTCGCGGTGGACGCCCTGCGCAACACCACCACCTTGCACTTCGCCTTCGAGACGCAGGGCTCGGACCTGGTCGGCTCGGACGAGCGCCTGACCCAGAACACGCGCGTCACGTTCGGCAGCCGCTCGGGGCTGGTCGAGGTGCGGTTCCCCGCCGGCACGGTGCTCGGCCAGTACGAGACGACGGTGGGTCTCGACGGCGAGCAGGCTGACTACCCCTTCGACGCGCACGGTGGCTACGTCACGATCGCGGCCGACACCTACGACAAGGCTGCCGACGGCTCCCTGGAGTCGTCCGGCGTGGTGCCCATCGGGCTGCAGGCGGCCGGCGGCGTGAACGGGTGGGACACCACCGTCGTCCTCAGCGAGGGCATGGCAGACGGCGGATACGCCGACCTCGAGTTCCAGCGGGCGTTCTCGACCCAGGTCTTCGCGGTCATGATCCTGGCCCTGGCGACCGTGCTCGCGGCCCTGGCACTCGTCGTCGGGCTGCTGGTGCACACGCGTCGCCGGGCGGCGGAGGTGGCGCTCCTGTCCTGGACCGCGGCGCTGCTCTTCGCCCTGCCGCTGCTGCGCAACTACATGCCGAACAGCCCGCCCATCGGGGCGTCCATCGACGTGTACGTCTACCTGTGGGTGATGGTCGCGGCGGTGGCGGCCGCGGTGCTCGTCATCCTCGCCTGGGCCCGTCGGCCCGAGCCGCCTCGCCCGTCGGGCACCCCGGCGGTGGAGAATGCTCCCCATGCCACGTGAGCAGGGACGCAAGCTGGTCGCCCAGAACAAGAAGGCGCGCCACGACTACTCGATCGAGGACGTCTACGTGGCCGGCCTCGTGCTCACCGGCACGGAGGTCAAGAGCCTGCGCGCCGGGCGCGCCTCGCTGACCGACGGATTCGCGACGCTCGACGACGGCGAGCTCTGGCTGCGCGGTGTCCACATCCCGGAGTACACCCAGGGCACCTGGACCAACCACGAGCCCCGCCGCGCACGCAAGCTGCTCCTGCATCGCGAGGAGGTGCGCCGCATCGCCGGGAAGGTCAAGGAGTCCGGCGTCACGCTGGTCCCGCTCTCGTTGTACTTCCAGGACGGCTACGCCAAGGTCGAGATCGCGGTGGCCCGCGGCCGCCGCAGCTACGACAAGCGGCAGGCGATCGCGGAGCGGGAGTCCAAGCGGGAGACCGAGCGGGCGCTGGGCCGGCGCCGCTGAGGCTAGAGCGCTACCGGTTGGACGGCCTTCCAGATGCTGTGGATGCGATCGGGCAGCAGCATCGGGTCGAAGGGCTTGGCGATCACGTCGATGGCCCCCAGCGACTTGAAGTGCTCGACCTCCGAGGACTGCACCTTCGCCGTGATGAAGACCACCGGCACCAGCGCCATCGTCGGCAGCTGACGCAGGAGCGCCAGCGTCGACGGACCGTCGAGGTCGGGCATCATCACGTCGAGCAGGACGAGGTCGGGCGCGATGTCCTCGGCGATCGCGAGGGCCGCGGCGCCGGAGGACGCGAGGGTGACCTCATAGCCGCCGATCGCCTCGAGGGCCATGCGCACGACCTCCTGGATGTCAGGGTCGTCCTCGACGTACAGGATGTGGCGCAGCTCGGACATGCGGTGGTCCTTCCTCAGACCTGGAACTCGGACGTGGTGCGCGGGAGCTCGAAGTAGAACGTCGAACCCTGCCCCTCGACGGAACGGAAGCCGATCCGACCGCCCATGCGCTCGATCAGCTCCTTCGAGATGGCCAGGCCGAGGCCGGTGCCGCCACGGAGGCGGCTGTCGGATCCGTCGGCCTGGGAGAACTTCTCGAAGATGCGCGGCTGGAACGACCGGGGGATCCCGCGCCCGTGGTCGGTGACCTCGACGCGGACACTGTCGGTCAGCGCTGTCGCGGAGACCTCGATCTCGGTGCGGGGCTCGGAGAACTTGGCAGCATTCGACATCAGGTTCGACAGCACCTGGTGCAGCCGCAGCGGGTCGACATCGACCAGCGAGTGGCCCGCGCGGCTCGTGCACACGATCTCGACGCCGAAGTGGTCGGCGAATGACTGGTTCTCGCTGATCGCGCGGTCCACCAGCGGCATCAGCTCGCAGATCGCCATGTCCAGGCGGACCTTGCCCTCGACGAGCTTCTCCATGTCCAGGAGGTCGTCGATGAGGCGGCTGAGGCGCTCGCTGTTCTTGTGAGCGATCGCCAGCATGTCCTTCGCGCGCTCGGGCAGCGGTCCGGCCACGCCGCGCGCCACCAGGCCCAGGGAGCCGGTGATGCTGGTCAGGGGCGTGCGCAGCTCATGGCTGACGGTCGAGACGAACTCCGTCTTCATCTTGTCGATGCGCTTGCGCTCGGTGATGTCGGACGTCATCACCATGAACCCCTCGAGGCTGCCGTCCGAGTGATGCAGGGGGTTGCTGTTGAGCTCCACCCAGAAGCTGCTGCCGTCCTTCCGGTAGGCCAGCAGCTCGACATTGAACGGCTGCCGCAGTGCCATCGCCTCGAAGATCGCGGCTTCGGTCTCGGGGTCGGAGTCGGGGCCGTGGAGGATCTCGCGTGGTCGGAGGTTCAACAGGTCGTCGGGTGTGTAGCCGCTCATCCGGGTGAAACCCTCGTTGACCCACTCGACATGACCGTCCACGTCGGTGATGAGCACGCCGTTCGACATCTGGCGAGCCACGAGCGACAGGCGCGAGACCGTGCGCTGGTCCTCCCGGCGCATCCGCATCGTCTTCCAGGCCTCGATGAGCTGGCCGATGGTGACGAGCAGGGGGTTGAGGTACTCGATGTCTGCCTCGTGGAAGCCGCCCGGCTTGTTGGCGAGGCCGACCATGCCGATCATCTCGCCGCCGTGGAAGACCGGGAGGCCCAGGTAGGAGTCCAGCGGCGGGTGGCCGCCGGGGAGGGTGCCCCGGCGCGGGTCGTTGCGCGGGTCGTTCGACAGCAGGGGCTCACCCGTCGTGAGCGTGCGACCGAAGAGCGTCTCCGGGTTGTCGAACTCCAGGCCCTCGTCCTTGTACTGCGCGAACATTGCCCGGGTCTCGTCGTTCCAGGAGATGTCCGTGACGGCGTGGGTCTTGAGGTAGGGGGCCCCTGAGGCGCGGTGCAGGACCTCGCCGACGAAGCCGTACGCGCATCCGGTGACAAGCAGGATGTCCTGCAGGAGCCCGTCGAAGGCGGCGGTGCGGTCGTCGGTCTGGATGAAGCTCGACTGCGCGCGCGCGATGACCTCGGCGATCTGCTTCTGCCGGGCGAGCTGCTCGTGCAGCTCCCAGCGCCGCAGCGTCGCCGCCACCCAGCGGCCCATGATCCGCACGAAATCGATGTCGGCCTGCGCGAAGACCGTGGTCGACCGGGGATCGGGCGAGGAGAAGTTGAGAGTGCCGAACAGCTGGTCGTCGACCCGGGTGGCGATCCCGATGTAGCTCTCGAGGCCGAACGCGTCGTAGCAGGGATGCCCGGAGTACTCGGACGTGCCCATGTGGGCGATCGCGAGGACGTCGTCCATGCCGAGGGCGAGCTCGCAGTAGGTGCTCGCAAGGGAGAAGTGCGTGCCGTCGGTGAGCATTCCGTCGGGGGAGACCTGAACCATGACCTCGTAGTCATCGCCGTCGATGCGGCTGACGATGCCGATCGGCAGGCCGAGGTACTCGCAGCCCAGCTCGAGTGCCTCGCGGAGCTGATCGCGCGGGTTGGTGTCCGCCAGCGCCGTGATGGCGGTGAGCGCGAGGAGGGCCTGCTGCTGGTCGTGGCGGCGGGCCTGGTTGAGCTCGGACTCGACGGTGTCGGCCAGGTCGCGCAGTGCCCGCGAGTCGTCGTCGGTCCAGTCGCGGGCCTCGGTGTCGATGACGCACAGCGTGCCCAGCGCGTGGCCCTCCACCGAGGTGAGGGGCGCCCCGGCGTAGAAGCGGATGTCCGGCGCGCCGGTCACCAGGGGGTTGTCGGCGAAGCGCGGGTCGGTGGTGGCATCGGGGATGACGAGGATCGAGTCGTCGAGGATCGCGTGGGCGCAGAAGGCGGACTCCCGCGCGGTCTCGCTGACGTCGAGGCCCTGAACGGACTTGAACCACTGGCGGTCGGTGTCCACGAGGGAGACGAGGGCGATCGGCGCCTTGAACCGGTCCTTCGCCAGGCGCGTGAGCCGGTCGAAGCGCTCCTCCGGGGCCGAATCGAGCACTCCGAGGCCGTGGAGCGCGGCGATGCGCTCCTGCTCGTCAACGGGCACGGGGGCCGGGGTCACGGTCGGGTCCTCACATCTCGGGCGGATCTCAGGCAGCTGGGTGGGCTGCCTCCCGCACCGCGAGCGTGCCAGCGCTACCTTGCGAATCGCTCACGAAGGCCGCTCGGTGGGATCCGGATGGCGCTCGAATGCGTCACGACCCGCCGACCGGACGGCGCCGGCCGTTTGGCGGCGTCTGGGCTGCGGCGTACCATCGATCGTGAGTCGTGGCGACAGGGCTCGGAGATTGACAACTCAACAGGGGGTGACAGGTTTCGACGTTCAGATGTCCTAACCGGAGAAGCGTGTCGAGAAGCCAAGGTGATCTCGTTAAGAATCCTTGGAAAACAACAACTGCCAACAACAAGCAGTCCGCTGAGTCCTACGCCCTCGCGGCGTAGTACATAGATCAGCCGTCAGCCCGATGTGTCCCCGAATCGGGATCTGACGTCGCTAGGGGACTCACCAATCGCTCCGGTCACGGGAGCGGGCGGAAAGCCAAACAGTGACTGGGCCGTCACCGCGCAGTGCCGCACGAAGCGCGGGGGCCGAGTAGCGATAGCGCGGCTACACACGTAGAAGAACGGAAGGGGCCTGCACGGACCCGGGTTCGATTCCCGGCACCTCCACCACGAACCACCACGTGGCCGCTGCTCCCGCTCTCCCGGGAGAAGCGGCCACTTCTGGCATTCCAGCCCCGCGATCTGTCCGTTTGTCCCGCAGAACGGGAGAAACGGATAGGGGGAGGGGGTGGAGGGGGCCGATGTGCGCGGTTGTCCCGGCCCGCTGCTTGCCTGGCCGCTCGCCCGCGCCGCGCGTGGCCAGCCCCCGACCGCGGGCGCCCGGGCCCGCGTGCGGCGGCATCCTCGGGGCCGGTTCTGCCATGCTTGACCGCGACCGGCAGCCTCCCCGGAAGGACCCACGATGAGCGACCAGACTCCGCCGCCCGGAGACCCCACACCGCCCGGAGACCCCACGCCGCCGACTCCCGAAGGCGCGATCCCGCCCCCGCCCGGCGGTCCTGTTGCCGAGCCGGTCGCTGCCGCGGCACCCGGCGCCGTCCCGCTGCCTCCTGGCTACGTGCCGCAGCCCTACACGCCGCTGCCGCCCGGCACCCCGGTCACGCCCGACAACAGCAGCGGGACGATCGCGCTGGTCATGGGCATCCTGCAGTTCTTCTGCCTGCCGCTGATCGCATCCGTCCTGGCCATCATCTTCGGGCGCATCGGCATGAACAAGGCGAAGAAGGGCCTGGCCACCAACGGCGGCGTGGCCACCGCCGGCTTCTGGCTCGGCATCGCCGGGCTGATCCTGTCCATCATCGGACTGATCGCCGCCGTGTTCCTCATCGGCTGGGGCGTGCAGGCGGTCAACGAGAATCTCGACCCGGCGCGCAATGCGGAGACCGGGCTGGCCGACGGCAGCTACGTCATGAACCCCTCGTCGTCGATCCACATCAACGACGAGTGCAACTTCGGCGGCACGCCGGTCGACGTCAACACCACCAACGCGCTGCCCACGAGCGTGAACGTCGTCGGCCGCGGCGTCATGCAGTGCGGCACCGACATGGGCACCCCGAACACCGTGTTCTTCACCGTCACCCAGGGTGTGGCCACGATCACCGGCGTGCAGTAGGCGACCGACATCGGGAGCCACGTGCAGCGCAGCGAGATCCTGGCGAGGTATCTCGACGCGCTCGACCTCGCGCCAGCGGAGCCGTCGCCTGTCCTGCTGTCCGAGATCGTGCGCCGTCACGTGGCCACGCTGTCGTTCAGCAGCGTCGGGCCGCGCAGCGGAGACGACCTGCCGCTGGACACCGAGGCCCTGATCGACCGCATTGTCGTCCGGCGGCGGGGTGGCTACTGCTTCGAGCAGAACGGCCTGCTGTTCGAGATGCTCGCCGAGCTCGGCTTCGACGTGACGCTGTACCTGGCCCGGATCGTGTTCAACCGCGACGGGCACCCGGCGCTCACCCATCGCATCACGGTCGTGAGCCTCGACGGCGCCGACTGGCTGGTCGACGTCGGGTTCGGGCCGCTCGGACCGCCCATGCCCGTCGCGATGAGCGGAGAGGTCGCCGCCGACGGCTGGCGCCGATTCCGGGTGCACGTACTCGATGACGGCGCGCGAGCACTCCAGGTGGACCGGGACGGCGAGTTCGTCCCGCTCTACCGGTTCGATCTCGTGCGCTTCGGGCAGGCGGATGCCGAACTGGGCCACTTCTACTCGCACCGGCATCCGGAGGCGACCTTCGTCAACAACCTCGTGGCGTCGCGCATCCTCGACGACGAGATCCGGTCGCTGCGCAACCGCGAGTACGTGGTGATCACGTCGGCGGGCCAGTCGGCGCATCCGGTGGACGACGCGTCCGACCTGCACCGGATCCTGGTCGAGGAGCTCGGTCTCGAGGTGGACGAGGCTGAGGCCGACCGACTGTTCGGGGAGCTGCCGCGCGGGACCTGAGCGGTCGTGGGCGCGCCCGGCAGGGCTCGATGCTTGTCAGCGTGGTTTACATCTGGCTATCGTCTGTAAACCCCGGAGGAGGAGCATGGCCGACCCGCCCGCTACCCGAGACGGTGGTCGCGCGCCCGCCTGGACCGACGGCAAGCGCTACCTGTGGCTGGTCGCCCTGACGATGCCGATGCTGCCGTTCGCCGCTCTCGGACTGCAGGCCTGGACGGGCTGGGGGATCTGGCTCTGGCTCGGCCCGATCGTCATCCTCGGCCTTGTCCCGCTGCTCGACCTCGCGGCCGGGCTCGATCGGTCCAATCCCCCGGATGGCGTCATCGCCGCGCTCGAGCGCGACCGCTACTACCGGTGGCTCACCTTCGCCTTCCTGCCGCTGCAGTACGCGGGATTCGTCGTGGCGTTCTGGTACATCGCCACCGCGGGACTCGACGTCGCGGGCAAGGTCGGACTCGCGGTCACCGTCGGCTTCGTCGCGGGCCTGGGCATCAACACGGCTCACGAGCTGGGACACAAGCGCGAGAGCCACGAACGATGGCTGGCGAAGGTCGCGCTGGCCCAGAGCTTCTACGGGCACTTCTACATCGAGCACAACCGCGGCCACCACGTGCGGGTGGCCACGCCCCCGGACCCGGCCAGCAGTCGCCTGGGCGAGAGCTTCTACGCGTTCTGGCCGCGCACGGTGCTCGGCTCCCTTGCCAGTGCCTGGCGACTCGAGCAGCGGCGGTACCGACTTCGCGGGCGCGGGCCCCTGCGACCCGGCAACGACGTGCTGAACGCGTGGCTCATGTCGGTGCTGCTGTGGGCCGCCATGATCGCGTGGCTGGGCGCCGGCATCGTGCCCTACCTCGTCATCCAGGCGCTGGTGGGACTGACGCTGCTCGAGGCGGTCAACTACCTCGAGCACTACGGGATGCTGCGCCAGATCGTCGGGGTGGCGGGCAAGGAGCGTTACGAGCGGGTGGACCCGACGCACAGCTGGAACTCCAACAACATCGCCACCAACGTCCTGCTGTACCACCTGCAGCGGCACAGCGACCACCACGCCAACCCCACCCGGAGGTACCAGGCGCTCCGAGACGACGCGGGCGCGCCGGCCCTCCCCACCGGGTACGCCGGGATGATCCTGCTGGCCCTCGTCCCGCCGGCCTGGCGGCGCGTCATGGACCCGCGCGTCGTGGCGCACTACTCCGGTGACGTGACCCGGGCGAACATCCAGCCGCGGCGCGCGCCGCGGTCCTGGCGCGCCATCCCGGGCCGCGGCGCGGCTCGACGCCACGGGATGCCGGGTTCGAGCCGATCGACCACGGTGCCGGGGGCCGGCCCGTCGTGGTCTGCGCTGCTGCCTGTCCAGGCTGCGGGTACGTGTACGACGTCGCGGTCGGCGCCCCGCGCGAGGGCCTGCCGGCGGGGACGCCCTGGGCCGCCGTGCCGGACGACTGGTGCTGCCCGGACTGCGGCGTGCGGGAGAAGGTCGACTTCGAGCCGAGGGACGAGGCGACGACATGAGGCGTGCTGTCGAACCGCCGCCGGGCGGGACCCGCCGGCGCATCGTCGAGACCGCGATCGAACTGACCTGCGAGCGCGGCTGGTCGGCCCTGACGATGGCGACGGTCGCCGAGGCGGCGGGTGTCAGCCGCCAGACGGTCTACAACGAGGTGGGATCGAGGACGCTCCTGGCCGAGGCGATGGTCCTGCACGAGCTGACCGGCTTCCTCGCCGTCGTCGAAGCCGCCTTCGACGCGAACCCGCACGACGCGGTGGCGGCGGTCCGCCGGTGCCACCCGCTCGGTGCTGGTGCGCGCGCGGAGCAACCCACTCCTGCTCGCCGTCGTGTCCTCCACCCACGGGGGCGGCAGACGACCTCCTGCCGTTCCTGACGACGCGCGCCGACCTGCTGCTGCAGGGGGCCACGGAGGTCGTGTCGCGCCGCCTCGAGCGCACGCACGCCGGAGCTGTCCGGGCCGGACACGGCGCTGGTCGCCGAGACGATCGTGCGCCTGGTGCTCAGCCATGTCGTAGGCCCCTCGGCGAGCCCGTCGGCGACGGCCGCGGCGGTGGCTACGGTCGCCCGGCGACTCCTGGCAGCGTGAGCCGCTGATCCGAGGTCCCACGCCCGATTCGTGAGAGGCTTGCCCCCGGCCGGGGGGCCCATCCTTGAGGAGTGGCGTGACGACGACGGCGGAGTCGAGGGCGGCTTTCCGCCTGGCGCTGGCGAAGCACGAGGCGCCGCGAGCCCTGGGATGGACCGCGGCCACTGTCGGCGTCCTGAGCCTGCTGAACCCGCTCATCAACCCGGCCGGGTTCACTCCCACCGACCTCCTGCACGTCGGGGTCTTCGCGGTGATGGTCCTCGGTGCCGTGCTGGCGGGGCGAACCTGGATGCCGGCCGCGGCCTCGCCGTGGATCGTCGCGGTCTGTGCCCTCACGGTGGTCGGGGCCTTCCAGTTCGAGGTGTGGAGCGAGCCCACCGCACTCGGGGTCGTCTACGTCCTGATGGCCATGCTCGCCTACGGCCCGTTCACCCTGAGCTTCGGCGTGATGAGCGCTGCGGCCATCCCGATGATGCTGGGGTTCGCGATTGCGGCCGAGCAGTGGGCGCCCGACGACGTCGCGCGGTGGATCGCCGCCGCTTTGGCGGCGCTGCTCATCGGCGGCGTGATCCTCCGCGTGCGGCTTCAGGGCATCGACGCGCTGGGCGAGCTCGACGGAGACCAACCGCGAGCTCGCCACCCGTGACGCGCTGACGGGTGCCTTCAATCGGCGCGGCGTCGAGGAGCGGGCGCCGGAGATCATCGCGCTGGCCGGGCGGCAGAAGGCGCCGGTGTTCGTGGCGTTCGTCGACGTCGACGGCCTCAAGGCCGCCAACGACCGCTTCGGGCACGAGTTCGGCGACTCCGTGCTGACCGCCGTCGCGCAGTCGGTGAAGGCGACCATGCGCGCCGCGGACATCGTCGCCCGGTGGGGTGGCGACGAGTTCATCGTCCTGGGAATCGGCCGCCCGCTGCCGCCGGACGTCATCGAGGAGCGCCTGCACGGGCACATCGCGGGGCAGGGCCTCGATCCGGCGAAGTGGTCGGGCGACGTGAGCATCGGCGTGGCCATGGCGGAGGCCGACGAGGTGCAGTTCATCGAGCTCGTACGGGCGGCCGACGTGCACATGTACCAGCGCCGGCGCACGCGCCGCGCACTGTGATCTTCGGTCAGTTCCCGCCGAACGCCAGCCAGTCCGTCGCCAGACCCGCGCCCATCCGAGGCAGCGGCCGCCGGCGCCACAGCGCGAGCAGTACGTCCTCGGCCGTCCCCTCGATGGCCGCGTCCACCGCAGCCTCGTCGACGCTGGTGACCTCGACCCGTGCCGGCGAGGAACGGACCAGGAAGGCGTCGCCGGTGTCGATGAGCCGGACGGCCAGCACGCCGGTGGGCGGCACCCGCGAGTCGCGATCCATCACCCGCGGGACGACGACCTCGAAGTACTCGTGCACGAAGTCGGTGGCGAGCGCCGGATCGAGGGCGGTGGTGGGACCGACGGCGTGCTCGGCGTCCCAGCGATGGATGGCGACCTCGTGCGCCTGGCGGCGAGGCCACACGCCAGCGACCTGCGCCACCGGGAACGGGTGCCAGGTCGGTGCGGCGTCCGGCGTGCCGGACAGCGCCTCGAGCAGGGCCGACGTTCCCTCGGCCAGCCAGTCGGCGATGGCGGTGCCATCGGCATCCGAGCCTTCGGGCATCGCGTCGATCACGGCCTCATCCGGCGGTGCCGCGGTGACGACAGCGAGGCGGGCCCACCGCTGCACGTCGCCGAGGTGACCGGCCAGGTCGCGCAGGGTCCAGCCGGGGCACGACGGCACAGGGGCATCGAGGGGGCCGGTGCGGACGACCGCCGCGAGGGCGGTGCTGTCGACGTCGATGCTCTCCAGGTACGCGCGCATGGGCACACGCTAGGTCCCGTCCGGGGTTTCGTCACATGGCGGGGAACGGGCCCACGAGGTTCCAGCCGCCGTCCGTGACGAGGGTCGTGCCCGTGATGTAGTCACCGGCCGGTGAGAGGCAGAACGCGATGACGGCCGCGACGTCCTCGGGCTGCTGCAGGCGCTTGAGCGGCAGCGAGGCCGCCACCGTGTCGGGGTCCAGCCCGTACCCCTCCCACGCCGGTGTGTGCACGAGTCCCGGCGCGACGGCGACGATCCGGATGCCGTACTGCCCCCACTCGACGGCGAGCGTCTGGGTGAGGCTCTCGATGGCGGCGCGGGCCGCCGACGAGTGCGCCATGTAGGGGATGCCCCGCTGTGGCGTCATGGTGACGCTGACGACCTTGCCGTAACCCTGCGGGATCATGGACCGGCTGGCGACGCGGGTGGTGAGGTACCAGGGTGCGTCGAGGTTGAGCCGCGTCACGGCGCGGAAGCCGTTGGCCGACACCTGTTCGGCGGGGCTGATGAACTGCCCGCCCGCGTTGTTGACGAGCAGGTCGATGCGCTGGTGCTCCGCCAGCACCTGGTCGAGCGCCGCATCGACCTGGTCGAACTCGCGCAGGTCGACCGGCAGCGCCATGATCGGCGGGGCGTCAGGGGAGGCGAGCGCCACCGTCTCGGCCAGCGGCTCAGGGCGCCGGCCCATGATCACGACCTGGGCGCCCAGGCGGGCCAGCACCAGTGCGGTGGCACGCCCGATGCCGGTGCCGCCGCCGGTGACCAGGCCGACTCGCCCGGCGAGGCAGCCCGGTCGCAGGACGTCGGTGGGGTCGAGCGGGCCGGGGGCGCTGGGGGAGATGTCTGCCATGGGACGACCCTAGCGAGACTTCTTGACGCGCGTATCAACTTGACGCTAGCGTCAGATTCGTGGCCCCCGTCCTGCGCACGCACGTCGACCCTCGGTCGGCCGAGTTCGCGGCGAACCGCGAGGCGCTGCTCGCCGCACTGGCCGATCTGGACGCGCTGTACGGGCAGATGACGGCCGGTGGCGGGACCGACGATCCGGTGAAGAACGCCCGCACGGTCGCCCGCCATCGTTCCCGCGGCAAGCTCCTGCCGCGGGAACGGATCAGTCTCCTGCTCGACCGCGGATCAGCCTTCCTCGAGCTGTCGCCGCTGGCCGGCTGGGGAACCGACGACGCCGTGGGGGCCGGACTGGTCACCGGGATCGGGCGGATCCAGGGCGTCGAGTGCGTCGTCAGCGCCAACGACCCGACCGTCAAGGGCGGGTCGCAGTCGCCGATCACCGTCACGAAGGCCCTGCGCGCGATGGAGATCGCGCGGCAGAACCGGCTGCCGCTCGTCTCGCTCACCGAGTCCGGCGGAGCCGACCTGACGAAGCAGGCCGACGTCTTCAACCCCGGCGGCGCGTCGTTCAAGAACCTCACCCGACTGTCCGCCGCCGGTATCCCGACGGTCACCCTCGTCTTCGGCTCCTCGACCGCCGGCGGCGCGTACGTGCCCGGCATGAGCGACTACGTGGTGCTGCAGAAGGACGCGGCGCGGGTCTACCTCGGCGGCCCGCCCCTCGTGAAGATGGCGATCGACGAGGATGCCGACGACGAGACCCTCGGCGGCGCGGAGATGCACGCCCGCACGTCCGGGCTGGCCGACTACCTCGCCCTCGACGAGCCCGACGCCCTGCGCATCGGCCGCGACATCGTCGGACACCTCAACTGGCGCAAGGCCGGCCCCGGACCGTCGCAGGCGCCGCGGCCGCCGGCCTACGACCCCGACGAGCTGCTGGGCATCGCGTCCGCCGACATCCGCATCCCGTTCGAGGCACGCGAGGTGCTCGCGCGCATCCTCGACGGCAGCGAGTTCGACGAGTTCAAGCCGCTGTACGGATCGACCCTGGTCACCGGATGGGGTCACGTCAACGGCTACCCGGTGGGGATCCTCGCCAACAACGGCATCCTGTTCAGCCAGGAGGCGCACAAGGGTGCCCAGTTCATCCAGCTGTGCAACCGCATGGACGTGCCGATCCTCTTCCTGCAGAACATCACCGGCTTCATGGTCGGCACGCGCTACGAGCAGGGCGGCATCATCAAGGACGGCGCCAAGCTCATCAACGCCGTCAGCAACTGCGGCGTGCCGATGATCACGCTGATGATCGGCGCGTCCTACGGCGCGGGCAACTACGGCATGGCCGGACGCGCCTACGACCCGCGCTTCATCTTCAGCTGGCCGAACCACCGCATCGCCGTCATGGGTCCCAAGCAGCTCGCGGGCGTGCTCACCATCGTCGCGCGGCAGAAGACCGAGGCCGCCGGGCAGGAGTGGGACGAGGAGGCGTTCGCGCCGATCCGCGACGCCTTCGAGCAGCAGGTCGAGAGCGAGTCCACCGCGCTGTTCGCCACCGGCCGCATCTGGGACGACGGCATCATCGATCCGCGGGACACCCGCACCGTGCTGACGCTCGCGCTGTCGGCCGTCCACTCCGCGCCGGTGCAGGGCACCGACTCCTTCGGCGTCTTCCGGATGTGATGACGATGACACCGAGCGCCCATCCGTCGCATCCTCGTCGCCAACCGTGGCGAGATCGCCTGCCGTGTCATGCGGACCGCACGCGCCCTGGGCATCTCCACGGTCGCCGTCCACTCCGACGCCGACGCCGATGCCCTGTTCGTGCGCCAGGCGGATCGCGCGGTCCGGCTGCCCGGGGTCAGCAGCGCCGACACCTACCTCGTGGGGGAGCGGATCATCGCGGCCGCCCAGGCGTCCGGCGCCGACGCGATCCACCCCGGCTACGGCTTCCTCTCGGAGAACCCCGGCTTCGCGCGGGCGGTCGTCGCGGCCGGCCTGACGTGGATCGGACCGACCCCGGAGTCGATCGAGGCGATGGCCCTGAAGGTCGAGGCGAAGCGCATCGCCGAGTCGGCCGGGGTCCCGCTCGTTCCCGGCGCCGAGCTGCCGCAGGGCATCTCGGACGCGGACGCGAGCGCGGTCTGCGAGACGGTCGGCTACCCGCTGCTGGTGAAGGCCAGCGCCGGCGGCGGCGGCAAGGGCATGCGCATCGTGGACGACGGCCGACGACCTCGCGCGAGGCGCTCGCGCGGCGCACGCCGCGAGGCCCTCAGCGCCTTCGGCGACGACACCGTCTTCGTCGAGCGGTACCTCGCCGGGTGCCCGGCACGTCGAGGTGCAGGTGTTCGGCGACCAGCACGGCTCGGTCGTCCACCTCTACGAGCGCGAGTGCTCGATCCAGCGCCGCCACCAGAAGGTGATCGAGGAGGCGCCGTCGCCCGGCGTGACGCCGTGGTCCGGGCTGCCCTGCATGCGGCAGCCACGTCGCTCGCCCGCTCGATCGGCTACGTCGGTGCCGGCACCGTCGAGTTCATGGTGTTCGGCGCCGGCGATGCGCAGGAGTTCTTCTTCCTGGAGATGAACACGCGCCTCCAGGTCGAGCATCCCGGTGACCGAGGCGATCACCGGCCTCGACCTGGTCGCCTGGCAGATCGCGGTGGCGCAGGGCGAGCCGCTGCCCCTGCAGCAGGAGCAGATCGTCGTGCACGGGCACGCGATCGAGGCGCGGCTGTACGCCGAGGACCCGGCGCACGACTACCTGCCCGCGACCGGGCGTCATGCACTGCTTCGCCGTGCCCGACGTGCCGGCGGCTGCGCGTCGACACCGGGCGTCGATGACGGGACGCGTGATCTCGCCCCACTACGACCCGATGCTGGCCAAGGTGATCGGCTATGCGCCACGCGCGGGACGTGGCGGCGGCGACGCCTCGCCGACGGACTCGGCGCGCATGGTCCTGCACGGTCCGGTGACGAACCGCGACTCGCTCGTGGCCATCCTGCGGTCGCCGGCGTTCCTCGCCGGCGACACGACGACCGCCTTCCTCGACGAGCACCCCGAGGTCCGCGCGCCCAGCGTTCGCGCCGAGGACGAGCAGCGACACGCGCTGGCGGTCACCGCCGCCGTGCTTCAGCAGGACGACCACGACCCGCGGTCCCGGTCGGCTGGCGCAACGTTCCCGGCGCACCGGCGGCGGTCACCCTGCTGGCGCGCGGGTCGGCCGACGTCGTCACGGTGCAGCTGGGGCGGTCGCGGCAGGAGGTCGTCCGCCGATCTGGCTCGCACCCCGGAGATCCCCTATGCGGGGGTCTTCGCGCTGGCGTACGAGCCGCTGGACGGCGTCGACGTCTCCGTCGCCACGCTGGCGGACGGGACCACCTGCGTCACCGCGACGGTCGAGGGCGTCTCGGCCCGGTGCCGCGTGGACCGCTACGGCGACGAGGTGTTCGTCGACGACGGGGTGCACTCCTCCGCGTGGACCGTCGTGCCGCGCTTCGCCGACCACTCCGCCGACGCATCCGGGCACGGAGCCGTGACGCCGGTGCCGGGCACGATCACGGCCGTGCAGGTCGCGGCCGGCGATGCGGTGCGTGCGGGCGACGTCCTCGTGGTGCTGGAGGCGATGAAGATGGAGCACCGCATCCTGGCGGACGTGGACGGCGTCGTGCTGCGGGTGCTGGTCGAGGTGGGCCAGTCCGTCGACGCGCACGCCCTGGTCGTGGAGCTCGAGTCATGACCCCTTCGTTGAGTGGGCGCCGCCGGCCCGTCGGCGGCCGCGCATACGGGCCGGGAGCGACCACTCGGCGAGAGGGGAGTGCGAGGTGACCGACGTGATCCGGATCGCCAACTGCAGCGGCTTCTTCGGCGACCGGCTGGCTGCCGCGCGCGAGATGGTCGAGGACGGTCCCATCGACGTCCTGACCGGCGACTGGCTGGCCGAGCTGACGATGCTCATCCTGGTCCGGCAGAAGCTCAAGCGCGGCCACGGCTACGCGGGCACCTTCATGACCCAGCTCGAGCAGGTGCTCGGCACCTGCTCGGACCGCGGCATCCGGATCGTCAGCAACGCCGGCGGCCTCGACCGCGGCGGCTCTGGGCGAGGCCGTCGAGACCCTGGCGTCCAGCCTCGGGCTCGCCGTCCGCGTCGGCGTCGTCACCGGTGACGACCTCATGCCGCGCATGGGCGACGCTCATGGCAGCGGGCGAGGAGTTCGTCAACCTCGACACCGGCGAGACGCTGGCCGCTCTCGGCGTGCAGCCGATCACCGCCAACGCCTACCTCGGCGGCCGAGCCGATCACCGCGGCGCTGGCCGCGGGCGCCGACGTCGTGGTCACCGGCCGGGTCACCGACGCCGCGCTGGTCATCGGGCCGGCGGCGTGGCGCCACGGCTGGGACTACGACGCCGCGCGGCACGGCGACCAGCGCACCCTCGACGCGCTGGCGGGCGCGCTCGTCGCCGGCCACGTCATCGAGTGCGGCGCCCAGGCCACCGGCGGCAACTACGCCTTCTTCCGCGACGTTCCCGGCCTCGAGCATCCGGGACTCCCGATCGCCGAGGTCGCCGCCGACGGCAGCGCCGTCATCACCAAGCACGACGGCACCGGCGGCATGGTCACCCTCGGCACCGTGACCGCCCAGCTGCTCTACGAGATCGGCGGACCCGAGTACGCGAACCCCGACGTCACGGCCCGCTTCGAGACGATCCGCCTGGCGCAGGACGGCCGGGACCGCGTGCGCATCAGCGGCACGGTGGGGATGGCGCCGCCGGAGCGGCTCAAGGTGGCGATGAACTACCTCGGCGGCTTCCGCAACTCGCTCACACTCGTGCTCACCGGCCTCGACATCGAGGCCAAGGCGGACCTCGCGCTGCGCACGGTCGCCGGGGTCACGCTGGAGCAGGCGCGCTCCCTGGACGCGCGCGCCCTTGGCGCAGTCTCGAGCCTCGACGTCGGCGAGCTGGCGGTCGAGCTGCAGCCTCGGGCCGTGATCGATCCGGCACTGCCCGTCGAGGCCCAGTCCTTCCTCCGCCTGACCGTCAAGGATCCGGACGCGGACAGGGTCGGCAAGGCCTTCACCGCACCGGTCATCGAGGCGACCCTGTCGTCGTACCCGGGCATGTTCCCGACGACGCCCCCCGGGCGCGGCGAGCCCGTTCGGCGTCTACTGGCCCACCACGGTGGCGCGGGACCGACGTGGCAGCCTGCGTGTCGGTCGACGGCGAGGCGCTGCCGGAGGTGGCGTCATGACGTCGCAGCGGCGCCCGCTCGGCACCTTCGTCGGGGCCCGCAGCGGCGACAAGGGCGGCGAACGCCAACATCGGCGCTCTGGGTCGTCGACCCGGTCGAGGCCGCGGCAGTCGCGCTGGCCCATGGCGGCGACGCGGCGCTGGTGCCGGCCGACGACGCCGTCGACCTCGCCGACGCGCGCTACGCCTGGCTCGTCTCGGTGCTGACCGTCGACGGCGTCCGGACGCTGCTGCCGGAGACGCGCCGGCCTGCCGGTCGAGGTCCACCCCTGCCCAACCTGCGTGCCGTGAACGTCGTCGTGCACGGGCTCCTCGGTCGCGGTGTCGCGGAGACCACGCGGGTCGATCCGCAGGCGAAGGGGCTCGGCGAGCACCTGCGCGCGAGGCTGGTCGACATCCCGGTCGACCTGCTCGACGGGCCCGGCGCATGAGCGCCGTGGCCGAGGGCGGCCGCGCGCCGCTGTCCGACCGTGGCCGGCGCACCCGCGACCGGCTGGTCGTGGCCGCGCGCAGCGTCTTCGAGGAGCGCGGGTTCGACGCGACGCGCATGGGCGACATCGCCACGGCCGCCGGGGTCAGCCACGGCACCGTGTACACGTGGTTCCCCACCAAGGAGGACGCCCTGCACGCGGCCGTCGACTCGGTGACCGAGGAGATGTACTCGGTGCTGAGCACGCCCGAGATCACCGACCCGATCGAGCGCATCGCCGTCGCGAACGCCCGCTACCTCGCGGTGCACCGGGAGACGGCCCGCCTGCTGGAGGTGGTCGCGCAGGCGGCCGTCAACGACGCGTCCTTCCGGGCCGTGCTGACGGACCTGCGCCACACCCACGTCGATCGCGTCGCCAAGACCATCCAGCGCATGCAGAAGGACGGCACTCGTCGTCCGGTCGCTCGATGCCCGCATCTCCGCCGCCGCGCTGTGCGCGATGGTGGAGGGCTTCGCGCGGCACTGGGTGAGCGGCGGAGGCGACGACGCCGAGTCCGCTGGCGCCCGATGCACGGGCGCTGCGCACACTGACCGAGCTGTGGGCGCGCGCCCTCGGCCTCATCGAGCCAGGAGGTGGCTGATGCTGTTCACGCCCGACCACGACGCGTTCCGCAAGAGCGTGCGCAGGCTGGTGGAGGAGGAGATCAACCCGTTCGCCGACGAGTGGGAGGCGGCCGAGATCTTCCCTGCACACGAGCTGTTCCCCAAGCTGGGCGCGATCGGCGCCTTCGGCCTGGAGTACGACACCGAGTTCGGCGGGCGGCGGCGCCGACCACTCGTTCACGGTCGTACTGGCCGAGGAGCTGGGTCGCGCGGACATGGGCGGTGTCCCGATGGCGATCGCGGTCCAGGCCGGCATGGCCACCCCGGCGCTGGCGCGCTTCGGGAGCGACGAGCTGAAGCGCGAGTTCCTGGCCCCGACCCTGGCCGGCGAGCTGGTCTGCTCGATCGGAGTCAGCGAGCCGGGCGCCGGTTCCGACGTCGCGGGTATCACCACGCGAGCGCGTCGCGACGGCGACGACTGGGTCATCAACGGCCGCAAGATGTGGATCACGTCGGGCACGCAGTCGGACTGGATCTGCATGCTGGTGCGCACCTCCGACGAGGGCGGTTACCAGGGCATGAGCATGATCATCGTCCCGACGGACACGCCGGGGTTCAGTGTCGGGCGCAAGCTGAAGAAGATGGGCAACAACTCGTCGGACACCGCCGAGCTCGTGCTCGACGACGTCCGCGTGCCCGTCCGCTACACGATCGGCGAGGAGGGCCGCGGCTTCCAGATGCAGATGGCGCAGTTCCAGGACGAGCGCCTGTGGATCTGCTACATGGCGGTCACCGGTGCTCGGCGCGCGATCGACCGGACGCTCGAGTACCTGCACATGCGCGAGGCGTTCGGCAAGCCGCTCATCGCCAACCAGTACATCCAGTACACCCTGGCGGAGCTGGTCGCCGAGATCGACATCCTCCACGGATTCCTGCACCACACGGCCGAGCGGTACGTGGCGGGCGAGGACGTGACGCGGGCAGCCACGGTGGCCAAGCTGCAGAGTGGGCGCCTCAGCCGGCGGGTGGCCGACGCGTGCGTGCAGTTCCACGGTGGCATGGGCTACGCCGAGGAGCTGTGGGTGGCCCGGTACTTCCGCGACTGCCGGCTCGGCAGCATCGGCGGCGGGGCCGACGAGGTCATGCTCCGCATCATCACCATGCTCGAGGGGATGGGCCGCAGGTGACCGATGCCGTGCGGTACGAGGTGAGCGGCGCCGTCGCCACGATCACGCTCGACCGCCCGGACAGCCGGAACCGCCTCGACGGGGAGGGCATGCGCGCGCTGGCGGACGCCCTCGACCGGGCGGCGGTCGACGAGGCCGTGCGGGTGGTGGTCCTGACCGGCAGTGGCAGCACCTTCTGCTCGGGAGCCGACCTGTCCGCGGCTGCGGCCGGGGATGCAGAGGGCTTCGCCGCGGCCGGCCCGCAGGCGCTCGTGCGCGTGCTCACGGCCATGCTCGAGCACCCGAAGCCGATCATCGCGCGGGTCCAGGGCCATGTGGCCGGCGGCGGGAACGGCCTCGTGGCCGCCGCAGACATCGCGGTGGCGTCGTCCGAGGCGCGCTTCGCCTTCAGCGAGGTGCGGGTGGGGGTCGCCCCGGCCGTGATCTCCGTGGTCTGCCTTCAGGTCATGCACCGCCGCGACGCGCAGGAGCTCCTCCTCGGGGGCGCCCGCGTCGATGCCGACCGGGTGCTGCGCGCCGGGCTGCTGACGCAGGTGGCCGAGCCCGAGGCCCTCGACGCGGTGGTGGCCGGCCACGTCGCCGACCTGCTGGAGGCGGGACCGCGGGCGGCCACCCTGACCAAGGAGCTGCTGCGGCGCGTGCCGGCATCGACCGTCGACGAGGCGTTCGCGCTGACCTCGCGGATCTCCGGCGAGGCATTCGCATCCGACGAGGCCCGCGAGGGGATGACGGCCTTCCTCGAGAAGCGAGCACCGGCGTGGTCGCCGGGGCGGCCGTCAGTCTGAGTCCGGCCCTCGCACGATGACGCGGTTGCGCCCCGATCGCTTCGCCTCGTAGAGCGCGGCGTCCGCGCGCCGCACGGCGCCGGACATCTCGTTGTCGGCGGGCGTGGCGACCGTCGCCCCGATGCTGATCGTCAGGCGCCCGGCCGTCGGCTCTGTCGCCTCCTCGACCGCCATCCGGATCTTCTCCGCGACCACGCGGGCGCCCTCGAGGTCGGTGTCCGGCAGCAGCGCCACGAACTCCTCCCCGCCGAACCTGGCGACGAAGTCCCCGGTGCGCAGGGACCGCGTGATCACCCCTGCGATGTGCTTGAGGACCTCGTCGCCGACCCCGTGACCGTAGGTGTCGTTGATCGGCTTGAAGTGGTCGACGTCCATCATCAGCACCGACGAGCGGGCCTCCGTGCGGCACATGCGGGCGAACTCGGACTCGAGGTGGTTCATGCCGGACAGCCGGTTGGGGAGACCCGTCAGCGAGTCCCGCCACGCGAGGTTCTGCAGCTCGGCGTTCGCACGTGCCAGCTCGGCGGTGCGTTCGTCGACCTTGCCGCTCGAGGCTGACATTGGCGTCGATCAGGGCGTCGGTGACGATGCGGAGGCGGGTCTCGTGGTCGATGCGCTCGGTGACGTTGCTGACGGCCCCTGCCATGCGCGTCGCGTTGCCCTGCTCGTCCCATTCGACGACGCGACCGCGGTCGAAGACGTGGATGACCGTGCCGTCCCGCCGGATCATGCGGTGCTCGTGCTGGTAGGTGCCGGAGCGGGTGAGCGCCTCCTGCAGCGCGCGCTGCACGTCGACGCGGTCGTCCTCGTGCAGCAGGGCCGCGAAGACGTCGATCGGGTGCTGGAGCTCGCCCGCCTCGAAGCCGAAGAGCTCGCCCCACTTCGCGTTGTGCGTGACGACGTCGCTGACGATGTCCCAGTCCCAGATGCCGTCGCCGGCGGCCTCCATCGCATAGGAGTAGCTCCGCTCGCGCTCCTCGATCTCCTGATAGGCGCGCTGGAGGTCGGTGACGTCGTGGGCGATGACGAGGACGCGGGGGCTGCCGTCCGGCCCCAGGATCGGCTTCTTGATGGACTGGAAGACGCGCTCCTCACCGGTCTCGACATCGGTGGAGGTCTCCATCACGGTCTGGGTGGTGCCGCCGCGGATGACGTCGCGCACGTTCTCGAGGTAGAAGGCGACCTGATCGGCGTTGGGGTTGAACGCACCGTCGTCGTGGCCGACGAGAGCCTCGGGGGTGGTGCCGTAGAGCCGGGCGAGGGCGCGGTTGCCGAGCAGGAATCGGCCGTCCCAGTCCTTCACGAGGATGATGTCCGGAGCCTCGTCGATCACCGTCCGGAGGAGGTCCTCGGCGTGCGAGGTACGCGACCACGCATCCGCGGCCGCAGTGGGATCGGCCGCCGCCGGCCCCTGTGCGCCGCACACGAGGCACCGCAGGGCCCACCCGCCGTACCCCGACTCGACCGGCGTGGTGTCGAGGGCATGGCAGAAGGGGCACCTGCGATCGTCACCGGGCATGCCGTGGAGCCCCCGTTCCGGTCCCGTCGATGCTGTGGGCGGAGTCTAGCGAGCCTCGGGACCCGAAGTCGGCGTCCGAGGGGCGGTGGAGCAGGGCCCAGGCCGCCAGCGAGGCGGCGTCGGTGAGCGAGTCCGGAGTCGACGAGGGACCACAGCTCTCGTGCGGTGAACGAGGCGCTGCGCATGTCCTGCTCCTCCGGCTCGCGATGCGCGCTGCCCGGCTCGAGCTCGGTGGCGAGGAAGGCGTGGAATCCGGTCGTGCAGCGACCGTAGGCATCGTGCAGGTAGCCCAGCAGGCGCAGTGATCCAGCCCGCAGGCCGGTCTCCTCCGCCAGTTCGATGCGGGCCTGGTCCGCCGGGGGCAGGTCGTGCCCTCCCGGCACGGCGCCCTGGGGGAACTCCCACAGCCGAGCGCCGACGGGATAGCGGAACTGCTCGACGAGGTGGTAGCGCTCACCGTCGAAGGGGATGACGAGCACGAAGTCGGGCGCATGGACCACGCCGTACAGGCCGGTGGATCCGTCGCGTCGCTCCACCTCGTCCTCGGACAGGCGCATCCACGGGTTCTCGTACACCGTGCGGGTCGACAGGCACCGCACATCCGGCTGGTCGGAGGCCTCCATGGGCGCAGGCTAGCGGCGTGTCACGACCGCTGGCGTTACTCGACGCCGAGTCGCCAGCCGATGCCACGAACCACGGCGCCCACCTTCGGGCCCCCCGCGGCGGTGATCTTGTTGCGCAGGCGGGACATGTGCACCTCGACGACGTGCGTGTCACCGAACCACTCGCCCCACACGCGCTCGAGCAGCATCTCGCGTGAGCAGACGCGATCCGGGTTCTCGATCATCGTGGTGAGCAGGTCGAACTCGGTACGAGTCAGGTGGATCGGCTCGTCGTTCACGCGGACGGTGCGCGACTCCAGGTCGACGCTGATCGGACCCGACTCGTACCGCGTGCGCTCGTCCTTGTCCTGCCGCTGCTGCCGGCGCAGCAGGGAGTTGACGCGGGCCACCACGACCTTCGCCGAGAACGGCTTGGTGACGTAGTCGTCGCCGCCGGCGGCGAAGCCCACGAGCTGGTCGACCTCGTCGACCCGCGACGTCAGGAAGATGATCGGAGCCGAGCTGACCGCGCGCAGCTGGCGGCATACCTCGAGACCGTCCATCGAGCCGAGTCCGATGTCGAGCAGGATGAGGTCCGGCTGATGCGCGTGGTACGCCTCGATGCCCGACGGGCCGGAGTCGGCCTCGACGACGCGATAGCCCGCGTCCTTGAGGGCGACCGACAGCAGGGCGCGGATGTCGCTCGCGTCGTCGATGACGAGGATGCTCTCGCTCATGCCTGGGCCTCGCGGCGAGGAGGCGGTCGCGACGGCCCGCAAGGCGTCGACGGCTGCGAACCGGGCCCGGTCGGCTGCCGCCGGTGTCGTGGCGGGGTCCGCCAGCACGGCCGACAGCTCGGTGATGCAGGCGTGGGCCGAATCGAGGCCGTAGGAGCCCAGGGTGCCGTGCACGGAGTGGACCACGCCTCTCAGGTCGTCGGGTGAACTGCTCTCGAGCGAGGAGATCGCGTCACGGAGGACTCCGGCCTGGTGCTCGCGGATGAACGCGAGCACAGCCTCGGATTCCCCCGTGAGATCGGACGAAGTGCTCATTTCACGAGCCTAGCGCCGAAGCGCGTGAGAACGGCGAAGCGTCGGCTCATGTCTCCAAGGCGGGTTCGAGGCCGAGCTTGTAGCCCACGCCGCGGACGGCCACGCCGATCCGGGGGCCGCCGGCGGCCTTGACCTTCGAGCGCAGGCGCGACATGTGCACCTCGACGACGTGGTCGTCGCCGTACCAGGAGCCCCAGACGCCCTCCAGCAGCGCCTCGCGATTGACGACGCGGCGGGGGTTGTCCATGAGCATGACCAGCAGGTCGAACTCCGTGCGGGTGAGGTCGAGCTCGACCCCGTCCACGGAGGCAACCCGCGCCTCGGTGTCGACCATGAGCGGTCCGGCCTCGAAGCGGGTCTTGGGCTGGTCCGTCCCGCGGCCGCGTCGCAGCACGGTGCCGACGCGTGCGATCAGGAGCTTGGGGGAGAAGGGCTTGGTGAGGTAGTCGTCGGCGCCGGCCGCGAAGCCGACCAGCTGGTCGATCTCCTCGGCGCGCGACGTGACGAACACGATCGGGGTGGAGCTGACCGCGCGCAGCTGGCGGCACACCTCGAGGCCGTCCATCGCGCCGAGCCCGATATCGAGGACGATCAGGTCGGGCTGGTGTGCGTGGTAGGCGGCGATCCCGCTGGGGCCGTCGCCCGCGCCGATCACCTTGTAGCCGGCCTCCGTGAGCGCGAGCGTGACGAGATCGCGCACATCGGGATCGTCGTCGATGGTCAGCACCGTCTCGGTCATCGATCCCCCTGCTCAGAGTCGCCGGCCGCCGTGGCCCGGAGGAGGCCCAGCGTACGCGTCCGGTGCTCGGACAGCGCGTCGCCCGAGCCGGTGTCCGTCTCGGCCGCGTGCTGGAGCGCGCGCATCTCGTTGCTGGCCTCGTCGAAGCCGAAGATGCCGAGCGTCCCCGCTAGGCGGTGCGCCTGGCCGGGGAGGTCGGCGTCCGGGCAGGTCTCGATCGTGTGTATGGCGCGCGTCGAGGACGGCGGCACCGCGATCGGCGAGGAACGCGCGCATGGCGGGGGACTGCTCGTCGATGGCTCCGACTCCCTCGGACATGCGTCGACCCTAGCCTCTCGATGCGCGCGTTGACGGTCAGCCGACTCGGGCCGACGAGCATGCGCCGGTGCCGGAGTCGGTGATCGAGCCGTCCGCGGTGACGAACTGCCAGTCGTAGGCGCCGTCGCGCAGCGTGAGCTCGAGGAAGCCGTCGTGGGTCGCGTCGAAGAACTCGGACGGGACGGGATCGAAGGTCGCCCGCCACGCCGCGTCACCCTCGGCCGGGGAGTAGAGCGACTGCCCGCCGGTGCCCACGACGAACTGCCGGACACCGTTCGGGTCGGGGAGGTGGGCTCGGTCCAGGGGAGCGAACCGCTCGTAGTCGGACTCGTGGCCGGACAGGTACAGCGTGGCACCGCCGTCGACGAGCGTGCCCCACAGTGCATCGACCCGGTTGTCCGGTCCCGCGATGCCGTTGCTCCATCGCGGATGATGACCGATGGCGACTATGCACCGCCCCGCGTTGGCCGCGAGGTCGTCGGCGAGCCAGGCCACCTGCGGCGACTCGGCTCCGCACCCGCCTTCGACCACGGTGCAGTTGGTGTTGAGGACGACGACATGCCAGTCGCCCGCGTCGTAGGAGGCATACCCCGGCTGCGGCACGGCTGCCTCGCCGAAGAAGGAGTAGTAGCTGCTGGCCTTGTGGACCTTCAGTTCCTGGTTGCCCAGCGCGGGCAGCGTGACCTCCGTGAGGCGCCCCCACGTCGGGGCGTAGGCCGTGGCCCAGTCGGCTTCGGACGCCACCTCGTACTGGTAGTCGCCCAGCCCGAGCAGCAGGTCGGGGGTGCGCGCCACCGCCACATCGGACACCGCCTGCGCCTGGCACTGGCCGTCGCTCCCGAGGCCGTCGTTGAACCGCGGGTCGGATGGCTGGCAGGCCATGTCGCCGACGGCGATGACCCGCAGCGGCGCCGTGGTCTCGCAGGCTCGCACCAGGCCCAGCGCCAGCACGACCAGCCCGACGCCGATCACGGACCAGGCGATCCAGCGTCTCGTCGTCATGATGAGACCTCCCGGCGCCGGCCCCAGCGCGTGCGGCGCCATCGCGCACCGATCCAGGCGCGCACGGGCCGTCGCACGACGATCCACGCCACGGCTGCGAGCAGCACGAGGGGGAAGACCTTCAGGGCCAGCTGCGCGTAGCGATCGGGTCCGTAGGCCAGCCGCGCCGAGCCCTCGGACGCGGTGGCGGGCCAGCCGTTCATCCACCCCTGCAGCGGGAGCTTCCCCGCCGTGTCGATGCCGACCGCCCGCTGCGCCGTCCAGCCCGGGGCCGACGACTCGTCCAGGGCCACGTAGGTCCCGACGCCGTCCGCGTCCACGGGCGTCGCGTCGCCCATGGTGACGTCGAAGGACGCGGCGCTGGTGCGGTCGTAGTCGACGGTGGCGGGCGCGGCCGTCGCGGTCTGCCGCACGAGGACCACGTCCACCGGCGAGGCCACCGGCCGCAGGGCGACGTCGCGGTACTCGACGACGGCCTGCGTGGCGCCGTCCAGGTCTCGCGGGCCGAACAGGTACAGCCGGGTCTCCACCGCGCGCGGATCGGGGCCGACGAAGGTGCGGTAGGCGGACCAGCCCTTCCACGGCCCGCCCGCGGGGATCTTCGAGCAGCGATCGGGGCCACGCTGGTACAGGCACACCTGCGGATTGCGGAGCGCGACCGACTGCCCCTCGTAGGACAGCTCGTACAGGCTCGACGCGCCCATGTCCGGCACCGGGGCAGCAATGCACGCGCGGTCGAACTGGGCCGTGAGGCGGAAGGCGGGCTGAGGCTCGTCCGTGAGGACGGTCCGGCTCAGGCCCGCCTCCTCGAAGGTCATCTGCTTCGTGTTGTAGCAGTTCTCCAGCGGCCCGAACGGCCTGAGCGCGGAGCCCGCCTGCCCTCCGGCCAGCGTGAGGGTGTGATCACCGGCTGGCAGCGTGATCGTCCGCTCGGGCACCTCGGGCGGGAAGACGGTGGTCGTCATGACCGCGTCGAGGGCCGTGATCGACACGTTCCGGTACTCGGTCACGGTGGTGAGCTCGCCGCGGACGCCGACGTTGGCGTAGAGGACCACCTGCAGGCCGCGTGGCGACGGCGTCGACCGTGACGATCTCGTCGAACGCGATCCAGCCGTCGTCGATGGGCGCGCGCGGCACCAGGTCGCAGCCGTCGGTGCCGATCTGCCACAGGCAGACCTCGGGGCGCTTCCCCTCGACCGTGCGCATGTCCAGACGCACCCGGTACGTGCGCCCCGGCTCGGCATCGGGGATCGTGATGCGCGTGCACGCGGCGTGGTCCGACGCGGTGAGGCGTAGCACCTCGGCCTCCCCCGAACCGGTGCGGTCCAGTCGAAGGCCGAGCTCGCGGGCGGGGCGTGGCTCGTAGTTGTTGCAGTCGTAGACCTCGCTGGGGGCGTCCGGTGCCGCCGGCGTGGCGCTCGGGGCCCAGGCGGTGACCGGCGTGGCGGATCCGACGGGGAGGTAGGCCGGACGAGGGGACTCGGCGGTCGCGCCGGGGAGGGTGTCGCGCCGCCACCCGTCGAGGGACACCGTGCGCGTCCCGGCCGTCACCGCGACGACGTCCGCGGTCGGCACGGGCAGCACGAGGTCCGGTCGGGTCGAGACGGTCCGGCCGTCCACCTGCACCGACGTCGGGTCCGAGAGCACCAGCGCCGGGGCGCCGTCGGCGGAACGGACGCTGGGGACGAGCACCGGGTGCGGATCGCGCTCGCTGGGCGAGCGTGTAGGTGCCGCCGGCGAGGGGGACGGTGGTCGTCGGGACGCCGGCGTCGACGGCCGGGACGGGCCACTGCACGACGTCGTCGGTCCACTGCGCATCGCCCGGATCCGAGCGGGCGTCCTCGACGCCGGGATCGGTCTTCCGGGCGGTGATGGCGACGTCGGTCGGGAGGGTGGCGATGGCGTCGGCACCGGCGCTCGCGCGCGCCGGCGCGTCGATGACGGCGTCGTACGCGTGGACGGTCGGCAGGGAGCCGTCGCCCAGGTGCCACAGGTCGAGGTCGCCGGTCACCACGCTCGACATGCCCGGGGTCTGCTCGAGTGCGGCGGTCAGGACGCGGTCGTCGGCGAAGGTGCGGCCGGGCATGCCCCGCACCAGGTCATGGCGCACGATGACGCGCGAGATGCCGGTCGCCTGGAGCAGGCGGGGCACCGACGCCAGGTCCCCGCTGAGCAGCGCGGTCTCGACGGACCGCACCGCCGCGCCGAAGCCCGGTGCCTCCCCGAAGTAGCCGTCCGGCTTGGGCTGGACCACGGGGTGCTGGATCAGGAGGTTCGCGATGCTGTCGACGCCGGCGAACCCCCAGGTCGTGGGCATCTGGTAGTAGTCGTCGAGCGGGAGGACCAGCACCTTGCCGGGTCGTTCGTCGGCGTTGACGGTCTGGGCCATGTCGCGCCAGAACTGCGGTACCCGCACGTGCGCGCTGGGCTGGTTGGGTCGCACGTCGGGGATGACGGCGCCGGTCCACAGCGGGTACGGCTGGACGATCACCACGATGAAGGCGATCCACACGCCGATGACCGCCAGTCGGGTGCCCACGCTGGGACGGGCCTTCCACCGCTCCCAGACGCTGTCGAGGCCGATCGCGATCAGCATCCCGAAGAAGATGACGAGCAACTGGCCGAGCTTGCTCATGGGCTCGCGGAAGAGCCAGAAGCCGGGGACGTGGTTGTACAGGAACAGGTTGAGCTGGCGGAACGGCGGCTGCAGGCCCTTGGCCAGGAAGACGAACACCAGCGACATGGCCACCAGGACGAGCGCCGCGCGTCGCAGGCGGCGCACGGCCAGCACCGGCGCGAGGAAGACGAGGACGGGGATGAGGTAGCGGGCCCAGACGATCCACGGCTGGTCGAGATCCGCCGCGAAGGGGAGGTACTGGGGCTTCACCCAGGCCCAGTTGGCCACCATCGTCAGGATGTTCGGGATCTTGTTCTGCGCCTGCGACCACGACCATGCCGTGGGGTCGGTGAAGTCCGCGTTGGCCACCGCGCCGCCGCCGCCCAGGTAGCTGAACGCGAAGGGCACCAGCCACCAGATGTTGATGAGCAGCGCCCACGGCGCGGCGACCAGCATCCACCGGAGCAGGCGCCCGACCGCGCGCCACCCGAGCATCAGGCCCACGAGGACGGGCAGTCCGACGAGGGTCCAGGCGTAGGCCACGACGAGCATCGGCGGATTGAAGGCGAGGAACGAGGTCGGCAGCAGGGCGATGCCGGCCCACGGTGCGCCGATGTCCCGTCCGCGTGCCACCCGCAGCGCGAGGCCCGTCAGCAGTGCGATCGACCCGACGCTGATGATGTTGAGCGGGTTCGGCAGGCGCGTGAGGAAGAAGCCGCTCATGATGGCGAACGTCCCCGCGGCGATCGCCGCTGGCTCGGTGCGCACGATGGCCCGCGCTGCATAGGTCACGCCGACCGCGACGAGGCCGTAGATCAGCGTGTAGAACAGCCACTGCCCGACGTACTCGTCCCCGCCGAAGAACCCGACGAACTTGAGGACGTAGAACTCGAACCCGCGCGCCACGGTGAACGCGGCGCTGCCGGCCCCGGTGATCGTGTGGTTCCACGATGACGCCGCCTCCGGCGCCCACCCCTGCCGGATCCACGCGCCCATGTCCCCGGTCGAGATGAACGTCCCGGGCACGAACCAGCGGCTCACGACGACGCTGCTGATGAGGAAGACCACGAGGTACGGCCGACCGGCCAGCAGTCGTGCCCGCGTCAGCTCCCACAGCCGGCCGGCGTCAGGCATGGTCGACCTCACGCGCATCGTCCCGGACACGCGGTCGCAGGTCGGCCCGGTGCTCGACGAGACCGGCGACGAGGATGGCCAGGAGCACCAGCAGGCTGACGATGATGCCGGCCTTGATCCGCGACCAGGGCCGGTAGACGATCTGGGCCTGGGCGGGGCCGACCTCGAAGGCGATGGTCCCCTCGGCGGTGGGGGTGCCGGGATCCCCGTTCAGCTCCCAGCCGGTCGAGTACTCGACCGGCAGGACAACGGTCCCCGGCGCCCCCGCCACCACCGTGAACTGCGCGGGGCCGGCGGTGCGCAGGCGGTCCAGCCCGGGCACCGGGACGTCGACGCGGTAGAGGACGAACTCCGGGTCGTCGAGGACGGCGGTGAGCCCCGGCTGCCGCGCGAGCCAGGCGTACCGGTCGTCCTCGGAGCCACGGGCGAGGCCGACGTGCGTCACGCCCAGCCGGGACAGCGATGCGGCGAAGTCGTCCCCACCGCCGGCGGCGACGAGGTCGTCCATGGCGGCCTGCTGCCGCGACGTCGAGTCCGAGCGCAGCGGCCCGACCTCGATGGCGCTGCTGGAGAGCACGCCGCCGGGGAAGAAGGCGGCAGCGGGCGTGGCGACCGTCCGTCCGTCAGTGAAGCCGAATGGCTGGTAGCCGTGCCAGGGGAGGAAGAGCATCCGGGCCGGCGACGGGTCGACGCGTGCGGCCGCCGCCACCCAGCCCTCGGGGTAGGTCGAGGTGCTCACGTGCCCGCCGAGTCCCCACGCGAGTGCGGGCAGGATCGCCAGCGGCAGCAGGGCCGCTACGACCGCCATGGGCGTCCGGGCCGATCGTGGCAGCCGGACGGTGCGCTGGAGCGCCTCGACACCGGCGGCGAACCCGATGATGTACCCGAGCTGCACGAGGGCCAGCCACTTGGCCGGCTCGCGCATGGTGGCGAACAGGGGGACGTGCTCGAACGCCCACTGGTACGCCCAGCCGGTGGGACCCTGCGTGCCGCACGCGAGGAGGGCGCCCAGGACGATGAACGCGACCGCGAGCCGCCCGCGCCGGTTGCCGGTGCGCAGCATCGCCACTAGGCCCGTCACGATCACGGCGCCGGCGGCGATCACCAGCAGCCAGAACCCCGCCCCGAGGACCGAGCGGACCTGGTTGTCCCAGTCGCGCCAGTAGCCGTGCAGCGTCAGCACGGTGGGGAGCAGGCCGCCGGGACCGGCGTGCGTCGCGAAGGCCTCAAGGTCGGCCTCGCCGATGCGCAGCGTCGGGACGCCGCTGAGCACCACCGCCGCTGCGTAGGCGTACGTGCCGGCGGCTGCGAGGCCGGTCAGCAGCAGCCGGACGACGTCCTTGCCCGATGTGCGCGGAAGCAGCGTGACGAGGAGCAGCACGGCGCCGCCGAGCCACGCCATGTGGGGGCTGACGGCGATCGACAGCGCGTACCAGCCCGCCGTCCGCGCGGAGAACCACCGCTGCTGCGCGCGCGCATTCAGGGCCGAGGACAGCAGCCATGGCAGCAGGGCGATCCCCAGCAGGTACGCGACGTGCCCGGCCATGATCCGGTCCACGACCACCGGCGAGCAGACGGCGACGAGCGCAGCGGCGTACGACGGCAGTCGGCCCATGCGCACGAGGTGCGCGGCGCCGGCCGCCGCGATCGGGAAGGGGAGCGCGACGATGAGCCACGCGGTCGCCACGGGACCGACGAGCGTCCGCATCGCCTCGATGCCCACGCGCCAGGGCATGGCGTCGAGCGCGTTGTCCGACAGGCCGTACAGGCCGGGGCTGATCGAGGAGTGCGGGCCGCTGACCCAGTCGAGCAGGAGCAGGTAGCCGCCGCTCATCCACGGAAGGACGACGAGCAGCCCCACGACCAGCCCGAGCAGGCCCGACTCGACGACGATCCGCGGGTGGGAGGCGGACCGGGCAGCTGGCACGACACCCATGGTGGGCTGGGGGGCGAGGTGATCGAGAGTCATGGACATGGCGTCGAGCCCGAGGACGGGCCGGCACGAGTCAGTGCATGCGATGCGTGGACTCGACGACCGCGGTCACGACGGCGGCCACGGGATCGAGATCGTGCCTCGACATCCCGGACGTGTCGACGGTGAGCGACGCCGTGAGCGCTGGTGCCGTGCGCACCAGAGTGCGGAAGCGTTCCTGCTGCTCCGCCTGCTCCTGAGCCGGACGCTCGGGCTTGCGGGCATGGATGATGCGGTCAGGGGCGTCGGGCAGCACGAGGACGTCGGGGCGGGGCATGAGGAACTCGGCCACGCGCGAGGCGGTGGAGCCCGGCCACGGTGACTCGCGCAGGTCGTAGACGTACCGGTCCGCGATGACGACGCCGCCGTTGCGGAGGCCGGGGCGGATGTCGCGCCACCAGCGCAGGAGGTACTCGCCCGCGTAGTACCAGGCGGCGAGGCGGCGGACGGTCGCGTGGTCGAGGGAGCCGCTGGGCGGATGGCGCGGGGGCGGTGCCGGGGGTGCCCGAGCCGTCTCCGGCCGGAGCCACGCCCAGCAGGCGCCGCGCGAGGCCGACGCCCGGCAGGTTTCCGCGCGCCATGCCGAGATACGCGGTCGTCGTGCGCATCCCCGCCCGCGTCAGCCGCGCGTCGATCTCGCGGGCGACGGTGGACTTGCCGGATCCGTCGGTGCCGACGAGCACGACGAGGCAGCCTGAGGTGCGCAGGCCCAGGACGCCCGCGCGGGAGCCGGCGGGCACGACGGTATGACGGTTCGCCCATGTGGCCGCTGCAGTTGCGCGGGCGCACGGACTGGGCGAGGAAGCGGCGGCGGGCGTCGCGGACGAGGTGAGCCGGGGCGTCGTTGCCGTCCAGGACGCGGGCGATGCCGGTCGCGACGCGCGCGCCGAGTTGGGTGCTCAGTCGCGTGATGAACGAGGAGCGATCGATCGCGTCCGCGCGCAGCCACTCGAAGCGAGCCTGGTCGAGACGATCACCGCTGACCAGCCGCCCGCGCAGGAGTGGTCGCACGAGGCGGTCGGCCGCTCCCGCGACGCCGGCCAGTCGTGGCCCGCCGAACTCGGCGGCGACCCCGACCGTGCGGATCTGCTCGGACGGCACCAGCAGGACCGGCCCGACCATGAGGTCGCCGCGGGTGAGGTCGACGACCGCCAGCCCCTGGAGCGTCTCGATGGCGTAGGACACGTGGCGCAGCCGGCCCGGGCGGTCCGCCTGCTGGACGCGCGCGGCATCGAACCCGGACAGCACGGCGTCGAGAACCGCGAAGCCCGCGTCGTCGCACCAGATGTCGAGGTCGGCCGGACCGGTGGCCGTGCGCCACGGCTCCGCTGCCCCGGTCGGTCCCTGCCAGGCCGCCCGGATGCCGGGAGTCTGGGCGATGGCGGCCAGCTCGGTGTGGAGCGCGTCGAGGACGTCGCCACGGGTCGGTCGGATGGGCCGGGCCGGGGTGGTGGGGGCCGGGACCAGGACGGAGGGTGCGGTTGTCATGCAGTCGAGACTGCCGCCTCAACCTTGCGGGTCACTCTCTTTCTTGTTCCGTGCAGTTCCCGATACGTCGGCGCGTAGGGCTTGAGGAAGAACGGCTGCCAGGCAGCGAAGGACATCGGCCCGTACAGCGACGAGGTGGCGCGAGCCGCCTTCTCCCACGTCAGGCCGCTGACTGCGGACTGGCCAGCCGCGGAGTACCGCGTCCCAGGCCTCGGGGTCGGTCAGCAGGCGCACGAGGGCCGCTCCGAGGGCGACGCTGTCACCCGGCGGCACGGCGATCCCGTCGACGTCCGGTCGCATGACCGAGCGCACGCACGCGACGGGCGTGGACACGACCGGCAGGCCGACCGCCATCGCCTCCGCGACCGCCATCGCCGGTGGCGACGTGGTGTAGTCGGCGAGGAAGGGCCAGCAGCCCGCCTGCGCGCTCGGCGAGCTCGCCGAGCAGGTCCGGGATCGGGTCGGTGACGATGTCGATGGCGTCGGAGACCGGCGAGGCGGCCACCGGTCGACGATGAGGGGCAGCTCCGCGCGCGGGAGCAGCAGGAGCCGCAGCCGGGCGTCCGGCACGGCCGCAGCGCACGGCCGGGAAGGCGTCGATGAGCGTGCCGATGCCGCGGACCGTCTCGGACCGTCCGGCGAAGACCACCGTGGGGCCGTTGCCCGCTGCGGGGGTCCGGCTGGCGCGGCGGGCAGTCGACCGGGGCACCGGAGGGCAGGTGCTTGACCGGGCACGCCGCAGCCGGACAGCCGCTCCAGCACCCGGGGGTCGGGGCTCAGGATGCCGCGCGGGTTCAGCGCCCGCACCGACCGCCGCACGAGGGCCGGCGGCAGGATCGCCGTGGCCAGCACCCGCGCGGGCAGGACGTTGCTCGACGCGCAGGCCGCGCCAGCCGGCATGCCTCCACGCCGCGCGCCCGGGCAGGCCGGGCCACGCGTAGATCGTCATGACCAGCGGGTAGGCGCCGAGGCCCGACCGCTGCGCGAGCAGCGGTCCGAGGGCGCCGGCGTGCAGGTGCACGACGTCCGGCTGGATCTCGGCGAGAAGCGCGTGCAGCCGATCGCGGTTGCTCATCGGGAAGGACTCGATGCGGCCGCCCAGCTCGTGGACGCTGGCGAACACGGCTCCGCCGTCGTGCGCCTTCGTGGTGATCAGGTGGTGCTCACCGGGAACGCGCAGGGCGGTCTCCGTGACGGTGCGGCCCATGGCCTCATGGGCCGAGTACTCGCTGATGAGGTGGACGATGCGCTCCGGCCGGGCGTTCACGCGCGTGCACCGGGGAGGACGGCGGTGCGCTCCTTGCGGGCGTCGCGCATGCCGGCGTAGATGCCCGCGGCCTCGATCGACTTCGAGCGTGACCATGCCCGACGTGAGGATCGGGTGACGCAGCAGGTCGCCCTTCCTGTCGAGCAGGCCGCTGCGGCGGATCCGCCGGCTCCCGTCGTCATGGGCGTCGAGGTAGGCCGCGATCCACTGGCCGTAGTAGCGCTTCTTGCCGAAGGTGCCGCGCAGGCGCAAGCGTGCCCTCGTCGTGCCAGATGAACGTTCGGACCCGGCCCACCTGGATGCCGTGGGCCCGGATCCGGTCGTCGAGGTCCCAGTCCTCGGCGGCCGTGAGGTTCTCGTTCCAGCCACCGACGGCCTCGAACGCCTCGCGACGGAAGGCACGCGCGGCCTCGACCGACTCGTTGCCCACGTAGAGGGACTTCTCCAGCACGCGGCACTTGGTCCAGAAGCCGTCGCCGAAGGACCGCTCGGGGATGATGAGGGCGCCGAGGTCCGGCCGCGCCTCGAAGGTCGCGACGATGTCGGCGGCGAGGGCCGGGCTCCATGACCATGTCCGAGTCGATGAAGCACGACGATGGCACCGCGGCTGTCCCGCGCTCCGCGGTTGCGCTGCGCGCATCGCTCCGGTCCGGCCGTGATGACGGCGTCGGCGCCCGCCGCGGTGGCTCGCGCCACGGTGTCGTCGGTCGAGTGGTTGTCGACCACGACGATCTCGACGTCGGGGTGCGTCTGGTTGCGCAGGGACAGCACGCAGGCGGTGATCGTGCGGGCCGAGTTGTAGCTCGGGACGACGAAGCTGACGGTGGTCATCGGAGGGTGTCCTTCTCGAAGAGGGCGGCGGGCAGGGCGAGGATGACGCCGAGCCCGGCGAGGGCCACGGCGGCGTAGGCGGTCAGGGTGTGCGCGCGCGGGTGGCCGAGCGCCAGGAGCAGTCCGGCGAGGCCGATGAGGGCGGCGGCCGCGAGGAGCAGCAGTCGGCCCACGCGGCCGGTCCGGACGAAGAAGGCGCGGATCCTCATGTCAGCGTGCTCCGGCGGGGGCCGTCAGGCTGAACGTGGCGTCCTGCGGCCGGTGCGATGGCGTGGTCGGTCCGGCCGAGGAAGCCGAGCACGGCGTCCTCCATCTCGTAGGCGACCTCGTCCCACGAGTGCGCGCCGCCGTAGGGGATCGGCGCGACGGGGTCGGCCTGAAGCCGGGGCATGCGCCTCGACGAGGAAGGCGGCCAGGGCGGCCGGCTCGGGCGGGCAGAGCTGGCCCTGAGCGGCCAGCGTGGAGTCCTTGAGCCCGGGGGTGTTGTACGCGATGGTCGGCGTGCCGAGGGCGGCCGCCTCGCTCACCACGAGACCCCAGCCCTCGCGGGCGCTGGTGGCGACGTGCACGTGGGCGCGGGCCATCCGCTCGATCTTGTCGTTCTCGTCGACCCGGCCGAGGATCTCGACGCCGTCGGGGGCGTCCGCGCGCAGGTCGTCCAGCATCGGTCCGCCGCCCATGATCCACACCTGGAGGTCGGGGATCTGCTCGCGGGCGATGCGGGCGGCCTCGACGACGTCCTGCGGGCCGCTTGTAGGGGACGAGGCGGGCGCACCACACGACCGTCGGCCGCGTCCTCCTTCGCGACGTCCGGCACCGCGACGGGCTCGAAGCCCTCGGGCAGGATCACCGTGTCGTGGACCCCGAAGCGGGCCAGCGCGTCGGCCGTCGACTGCGAGACGACCATGACGCGGCGGCCGCGGTAGGCGCGGATCCAGCGCGGCTCGAGCACGTAGCGGCCGAGCATGGCGACGGGCAGCGGCGCGTTGAAGTGCCAGCACTCCTCGGCGGTCTGGTGGAAGAAGGCGACGACCGGGGTGTCGGTGATCCACTCGTGCGCCAGGAACGGCACCGTGTTGACCATGTCGATGACGACGTCGAACTGGCCGATGCCGTTCTCGCGGTACCAGCGACGCGCGGCGCGGTAGACGGTCAGGCGTCCGCCGCGTCGCACGACGCGGTAGCCGTCGACCAGCTCCTCGTTCGGGCGGCCCGGCACGGTGGCGGCGAACACCGTCACGTCGTGGCCGGCGGCGGCCCATCGACGGGTGACCTGCTCGGTGTAGACCTCGGCGCCGCCGGCTTGCGGGTGGGCGAGGTCGCGCCAGGTGAGGACGAGGATGCGCATGGGGATCTCCAGGTGTCAGGGGTGGGTGAGGGGGAGCGGTCAGGCCGCGAGTCGGAGGTCGTCGGTGGCGCGCGCTGGGGGCACCCGTCGGGATGGTGCGGTAGGTGTCGGTGGTGTGCCGTCGGGCCAGGACCGACAGGGCGTCGGTCAGCGTGCGCAGGATGGTCTTCTTCGTCACGGTGGAGCCGGACATCCGCTCCTCCAGGCGCACCGGCTGTGCGCGAAGGTCGCGGTAGCCCGCGGTGACGGCGGCGACGAACAGCTCGAGGTCGAACGCGAACCGCGTCTCGCGCATGCGGGGGAGCAGGTCGGCCATGACGTCGCGGCGGACGAGCTTGCAGCCGGTCTGGGTGTCGTTGACGCCCAGCGAGAAGAGCGTGCCGACGATCGACGAGAAGCCGAACGACACGAGCTTGCGGAACGGCGAGGACGCCGACTCGGAGAGGTCGTGCTTCTTGTTGGCGAAGACGATGTCGTAGCCGCCGCGACGGGCGACGCGCAGGTAGTCGACGAGGTGGGCCGGGTCGATGTCGCCGTCCGAGTCGACGAAGCCGATCCACGAGCCGCTGGCGCGGGCGAACCCCGCGTGCAGGGCGCCGCCCTTGCCTCGGTTGGCGGGCAGGACGACGACGGTGACCTCGGCGGGCATGCCGGCGAGGGTGTGCTCGCTGCCGTCCGTCGAGCCGTCGGAGACCGCGATGATCTCGAAGCCGACGCCGGCGTCCGTCAGGGACTCGTGGGCGCGCCGCACCGTCGGAGCGAGGGCGTCGCCGGGGTTGTAGAAGGGCATGATCACCGAGAGCTCGATGTCCGCGTGCGCCGGCTCCCAGAGGTCGGTCGGCCTCGTTCCACACCAGGTGCTCGGGCTCGGTACTGCCGCCGCGGCGGTTCAGCAGCGTCCGGCCGACGGCCATGGCGGGGAAGCAGGACCAGCACGCGCAGGGGCAGCATCAGGTACCGGGCGGCGTCGGAGATCCGCGTGCGCAGGGTGACCTCGGTGCGCGGGACGGGGGCGGCGGTTGTCATGGCTCCACCCTCGTGACGTGAGTTTGCGGGACGCTCACGCGCGGTGCACGCGTCGTTCACCCTTCGACAGGTCGACGCGCAGGGCGACGAGGCAGATCGCCAGCGTGGCGAGCAGTGCACCGGCCGAGGCGAGCGCGACCGCGACGGCCGAGCCGGTGCCACACCGTGATCACGACCACCTGCAGGACGGCGCCGATCCAGGGCAGCAGGGCCAGCCGCGACCCGACGGCGAGGAGCGCGTACGTGGCGATGCTCACCGAGCGGGCTGACCCCGGCGACGAGGGCGAGCAGGCGCACGACGTCGGCCATGCCGGCGAAGGAGCCGCCGTAGAGCAGGGAGAGGACGAGGGCCGGGAACGCGGCCACGACCGCGGCGGCGGCGATGGCCAGGCCGGCGACGACGATGCCGGTGCGACGCAGTTCGGGAGCGCGTCCGGCTCCGCGACCCGCGGCGACGAGCCGCGGGTAGGCGGCGGCGAGGGCGGCGGCGGGGAGGGCCAGGAGGGTCTTGCCGATCGTCGCGGCGGCCACGTACCCGCCGGAGCGGCGTCCGTCGAGGTAGTGACGGGCGAGGAACAGGTCCACCGTCGTGAACAGGAAGAGCCCGCCGATCGCCAGGGCGCTCCAGCCGACGTCGGACGGCGTGACCCAGGCGCGTGCGCCGGCCGGCCTCGTCGCGGCGGCAGCGGTGCGGGCGCAGGACGGCGATCGCGTAGGCCAGGGCGAGGCCTCGCCCGCGAGGGTGGCGACGATCGCACCCGTGGTTGCCCAGCTGGTCAGGGTGGCGAAGGCGATGGCGAGGCGGACCACGGTGCTGATCACGAACGTCGCGGCGACCGCGCGGATGCCACGCCGCTGGTCCAGGCCGAGCAGTCGGCCGCGCACGATCGCGAGGGCGATCGAGACGCCGACGAACGGACCGAGCAGCAGCGCGTCCGTGGACGGAGTCGAGATGGAACAGCGCGGTGGGCACGGGCGCCAGCGCGCAGACGACGGCGGTGGCGGTCAGGGCGGCGAGGACGAGGGTCAGGACGGAGCGGCGTTGCGCGTCACGGGTGGATGGCCCGGCCGCCGCGCTCTTGCTCGCCGCCGCCTGCAGGGCGCTCAGCGGCACGGTGAGCAGGATCATGAGTGACAGCAGGGTGCCGAGGGCGCCGTACTGGTCGGCCGTCAGGTACCGGCCGAGCGCGGCATGCAGGATCAGGTTGCCCGCGTTCTGGACCACCACGGCGATGAGCAGGGGGGCGGCAAGGGCCCGCATGATGCCGGCTCGGCGCGAGATCGTGGCCGTGCTCGGGCCGTCGACCTCGGCGGTCGGGGCCGCGTCGACGGTGCTCACCGGTGGCATGGGTCCATGGCATCGAGCGCGGCTTGCGATTGGCTCACGACCTGCTTCCACCTCGGTCACGAGGGCCCATTTCGGTCCGGACCACCCCCGCGCGGCTGCCACGATGGGTCGCGTGAGAACTCGCCTGCTCGTGCGTCGGGCCGCGGCCGCGTCGGCCGCGCTGGTCCTGTGCGCGCTCCCGGTGACGCCGGCGTTCGCGGACGGTCCGGGCTATGGCGGGGATGCCGGTCAGCTGTCGGTGACCTGGACCCGCGAGGACGCTGCGCCGCAGGAGCCGCCGAGCCCTGACGTGAACCCGGTGCAGGACGCGCCGGCGCCATCGTCCCCGTCCAGCGACAGCGACACCCCGGCCGCGCTCGCTGTCGGTGGGTCGGCCCGGGGAGTCGGCGCGGTGGTGCGGCTCCCGATCGCGGCAGACCCCGCAGGATCCAGAACGACGCGCTCGCCCTGCTCGTGCGCGGGCTCGGGCTTCCGGGGCAAGTCGGAGGTCGAGGTGCGGATCGGCTCGCAGGCCGCCGTCATCACCCGGGCGGACAGCGCCGGCGCCCTGGCCGTCGCCCTCGACCCGGCGCAGATCGGCCAGGCGCAGCCCGGACTGAGCGTGATGGCCGTGGGTCGCAACCAGTCGGGCACGGAGGTCACGCTGTTCGGCTCCGTCCCGCCGGTCGCCGATGGCTCCGGACCGATGTCGCTCGTGCCGTGGGCCGCGGGGGCGATCGCGCTGACCGGGCTGGCGCTGTGGACGCGTCGCCGCCACCACCGTCACGCCCCCTGACCCCGCGCACCCACCCCCACCCCGCGCACCCACGCCCCGCCGAGTGGTGAGCCGTGGCCCCGCAGCGTGCCGCCGCGAGGGCCACGGCTCACCACTGGCCGGTCGGGACGACCGCGGTGCGGGCATTCAGGGTCGCCCGGACGAGGTTCACGATCGTCCACGGCCGACGGAGGTCGTCCGCCGTGAGGACGATGACCTGCCAGCCCGCCGACTGCAGCAGGTTGCGTCGGGCCGCATCCGAGCGTCGGAGCCGTTCGTCGAGGTGCACGGCACCGTCGTACTCCACGATGAGTCGGGCCATCGGCCACGAGAGGTCGGCGCGCGCGAGCCACTGGCCGTTGACGATGATGTCGGCGTTGCAGTGCGGTCGCGGTAGGCCGCCAGTACGAGGTGGGCGCGTACCAGGGACTCGCCGGGCGACTCGGCCGCGCGTCGAGCAGCGGCAGGGCACGATCGGGGCGGTCACGATCCCGCGTCGCCCCCGGCCCCAGCCGACCGTCCGGGCCAGCTCGCGCTCGTCTGCCAGGGCGCCGGCTAGGAAGGCGTCGCCCATCGCCACCAGGTGCTCGATCGCCAGTGCCTCTGCGCAGTCGACCCAGGTGCGCGCCGGCACCGTGACGGTGAGGCGACCGATGACGGGTGAGGTGCTCGTCGGGCGGCTCCTCCAGCCGGCGCGCCGCGGATCGTCGCGCCGTTGGGCGCGACCAGAGGCCGGCCGGGACCGGCCGCAGCGACGTGACGGTGTCGGGTGGGAGCGCCAGCCACGGCGCAGCGGCAGCTGCCACAGTCGCGCTGACGACACGTCCGTGAGGACGGCCCGGTCAGGGCCGGCGAGGGTGGCCGCGGTCGCGAGCGCGAGTGGCAGGTCGGCGGCTGCCAGGGAGTCGACGCGGACTCCGCGCGACGGTGCGAGGAATCGGGCACCTCTGCCCCTGCTTGCGGGTCAGCGGAGCCGCACCGGCGTCGCCGACGCGGAAGGCGCCGTGCTGGGCGTCCGGCGGAAGGGGTCCTGGCACTTCGGCCACTGCAGCGCGGCGGGCCGCGTGCGGGCAGGGTGCTGGGGCCGGCGGGGAGCACCCGACCAGGTCCGCCTCGCCCTGTGGACGGCCTGCGCTCCGGCCCGCGAGCGGTGAGGCGTGACCCCCGGACGGGGGGATCCGGGGGCCACGCCTCACCGCTCGGCGGAGGGGGAGTGAGGGTCAGGGGCATCCGGAGGGATCAGGGGCGCGAATGAGGGCGTCGGCGAGGATCGCGCCCATGACGTACGTCTGGTCGGGCTCGAGCTCGATCCGGACCTCGTGGCCGTGCGGGCGGCGGTCCGATGCCCGCGACCGTGCCGGTCACGATGGCCGGGCGCCGGTTCGGGTCGGTGAAGGTCATCGCGCAGTAGGTACCCGATCTCGGGCACGTCGCCGTAGCTCAGGGCCCGCACGCCGGTGAGCGACAGGTCGAGGACGTGCACGCGATTGCCGTCGAGGAAGACGTGCCCCTCGACCTCGATGCGGTGGGCCAGGCGACGGTCGCCACCGAAGTGCGCGGCTGCGGATGCGCGCCGCGGCCGCGCAGCCAGGACGACGAGGTTGCCGACCGACCAGGCGGCGGCGCCCATCGCGACGACGGCGTAGGGGTAGTCGACGGCGACGAGGCCGAGGGCGGCCGCGACGGCCCAAGCGAGGCGCGGCGGCGTTGAGCGCCGAGAAGGCCCCAGAGGAGCAGCGGGCACCCGGCGGGGGTCGCGGTCTGGGTCGGCGCGTCCGCAGCGGTCCGGCCGGTCAGCAGGGTCGCCGTGGCTCGGAGGATGGCCGGCAGCCGGATGAGCCCGAGCACGGACGTCCGGCCTGCGGGGCGTCCCGCGGCCGAGCGTCCGGCGCGGCGACCTGGCGGGCGACGACCGACGCCGGGAAGAGGATCAGCGAAGGCGATGACGGGTGCCGGCCGCCGGGGTCATCGCGAGCAGGAGGGCGAGCACCGGGATCAGCGAGGTAGCCGAGAGTCCGCCACGCGCCGAGGCGGGTCGGTGAGTGCCGACACGTACGAGACCCGCTGGCCGAGGGTGAGACCCGCCGCGAGCAGGAACCGGCGACTCGGCGCAGCGACCTGCAGGGCACCGGCGGCGGCAGCGGCCCGCCGGTCGACGTACTCGGCCGCATCGGCGGCGCCGCGGCCTCGGGCGAGGACCTCGTTGTGCTGGACGATCCGCCACCCCTTCCGATGAAGAGCGATGCGTCGTCTGGATCCCGGCGCGCCGGATGCCGGTCGCCACGCCGCCCACCGACGCGAGCGCCGACCGCCGGACGATCGCGCCTCCGCCGTCCCAGAAGGCGGCGTTCACGCGGTTGCGTCCGGCGCCCGAGGCCCCGGTCGAACGATGTCTGGTCGGCAGCGGTCGCGGGACCGCGGTGCGACGTGCTCGAAGGAGTCCTCGTTGTAGAAGTCGGCGGGCGTCTGCACGAGCGCCACGCCCTCGTCGTCGAAGTGGCCCAGCGTCCGGCTGATGAAGTCGCGGTGCGCGACCTGGTCCGCGGCGAGGACGACGACGAAGTCGGCATCGAGGGAGGAGAGCACGGCGTTGAGCTGCGCGGCCGTGCCGCCGTCGTGCCGCAGGCGGGTGCGGTAGTCGATGCCCAGCTCGTCGCACATGCCGGCGAGCCAGGGGCGATGGCCGTCGTCGAGCACGAGGATCTCCGTGGCCAGTCCGCATGCGCGTGGCCGCGGCCAGTGTGGGCATGAGGACCTGATGGTTCTCGTCCCGCGTCGGGATGATGACGGCGATCGTCGCCGTGGTGGCGGTCACGACGTGGCGGTGCGTGCACGGTGTCGACGTCCCACAGCACGACCGCCTCCATGGCCAGCGACGCCAGCGACCAGGCTTCCAGGACCAGCAGCGCCACGCCGAGCGCGAGGCTGAGCGGGGTGATGGTGGCGAACGCACGCCACACCAGGTACGCGGACACCACGGCGATGACCACGAGGACGACGACGTGGATGCGTCGCAGGTCGCGCGGAGACTGAGGACGGGGCCAGTGCGGCATCCCGGCGCGGCTCCGTGGTGAGGGGGAGTGGCCGGGGCTTCGACACGAGGTCGGGGGGAGTCTGGAGCGAGCTCAGGGGCATGGCTCAACCCTGGCGAGGCTGGCTCTCACGACGCTCTCGCCGTCCTTGCTGTTGGTTCTGGCTTTGCCGACGCACGACGAAGGGGGTCCCGTCAGTGATGACGGGACCCCCTTCGAGGTGGTGCTGCTAGCGGACGGTCGTGCCGGAGAACACCGTCGATGACGTGCCCCAGGTGCGAAGCCCGACCATCGTGCCCGTCGGCGACGGGTACTTGCACGAGTTGGCTGCGATCGCCTTGGACAGGCTCGGCACGTCGAACAGCTTCTGCCCGTCGATCGTGACGAACAGGGAGTCGCCCTGCGCGGCAACCACGACGGCGTGCGGCTCGTACACCTTCATGCCCGACGGGAACGGCGTGCTGGCGATCGGGACACCGCACTCGGCGCCGTTGTTCCACTGACGGATGATGAACTTGTTGGCGTAGCCAGGGTCGTACTGGACCGTGAGGCCGGCCACTGTTCCCGAGCCCGGCTTGGCGGTCGCGCGGAACCAGATGCCGTAGCCCTGGCCCTTCTGCAGGTGCGCCTTCGTCTCGAGCACCATGTCCTGCGTCGTGAACGGGCGGGTGGAGAAGACGCGGGTCTCGCCACCGTTGGTCATGTCCACGGTCGCGTCGGTGAGCCCGGCCTTGCCCATGAGCACGACCCAGTCTGCGGCGCCCATCATGCCGACCTTGCCGACGTTGATGTACCGACGGGCCATCTCCTTGTCTTCGCTCTCGACCGTGACCAGGTAGCTGCCGTCCGGCACCTTGCGGAAGGTCATGACCTGGGCACCGGCCTGCGAGTACTGCGTCTCGGTGAAGCCGCCGTTGTTCGCGGTGGGCACGATGCGCACGACGAGCTTGTTGTTGTCGGCGACGGCCTGCGTGGCCGCGACGGAGATGACGCCGTCCTGGTCCAGCAGGTCGATCCGCTGATCCGTGGTGGACAGCTTGGGGGCGTCCGTGAGCGGGACGCGCACGGCCTTGGACCAGCGCGACTTGCCGCGATCGGTGATAACGCGCACGGTGACGACGACCGACTGGTCGGCGGGGATGGTGACCTCGGCGTCGGTGTCCTTGACGAGCACGCTCTTGTCGGCCGTGGCCGTGCCGTAGGCGACCTCGTAGCCGAGGACCGAGCCCTTGAGCGTGTTGTCGGACGCGAGCCAGGACACGATGACCTGCTTGGCGTTGCCCGGATCGCGAATGGCAGCGACGGACTTGACGGGGTTGGGGTTCTCGTCGCCGATCACGAGCCGGCTCTTGGGGCCGTAGCCCGCCTTGTTCACCGGCTGCAGCACGATGACGAACATGCCGCGCGCGTCGAGGCCGTCGAGGGCCTGCTCGGTGCGGTCGCCGTCGACCTCGCGCTCGATGATCACGGCCTTCGTGGAGACGCGGGTGACGCTGAGGAGGTACCTCACCGGCTGACGCGTGGTCGGTGCCTTCCAGGCGAGGACGGCGCCGTCGATGGCGTTGTAGGTGATCTTCATCCCCTCGACCCCGCCGGGCGTGACCGGCCGCAGGTAGAACACGGTGCTGGATGCGCCCTTCCCGGCATCGTTGCGGCTGCTGACCTGGATCGCGTAGGTCTTGGCGGGGTCCAGGCTGCTGAGCTCGTACGAGGTGGTGTCGGCCGGGATGGTGTCGACGGAGTCGCGGCCGCTGACGAACACCGAGACGTTGTAGCGGGTGGCGCAGGCGACGCCGGACCAGTCGACCTTCGCGAGCGTCGGGTCCTCGGCGTCGCGCGTCGCCACGAGGCGCCAGGGGGCCGCCGGGACGACGTCGGCCTTGCACGTCTTGGGCTTGGCGGTGGGTGCCGCGGCCGCGGGAGCGGCTGCGGTCGCCGTCGCCGTCGCCGGGTCGGTCGTCGCCGGGTCGGTCGCCGTCGCCGGATCGGTCGCCACTGCCGCCACCGGAGCGGTATCCGTCGCCGGGTCGGCGGTCACGGTCACGGTGCCCGACGGGTCGGGAGTGACGGCAGCCCCGGCCGTGGGGGCCAGGCTGGTGGCCAGCGCCACGGCGGTCGCCGCGGCAGCGATCACGAATGATCGCCGGGGTCGGCGACCGCGTCGATCGGTGTTCGTCGTCATGTCGGTACCTCTCGCCCGCGGGGACGCGGGACAGCTGTCGAAGAATCCGCCCACTCCGGGCTCCCCGCAGCGTCGTGCGGCTACCTTGCGGGAGGCTTGCGGCAGCCTTACGAGGTGCTCATGCGCGGGACCGCAGGCCAGCAGTCGCGAACCAGCCTCGCGCCGGCGTGATCTGACCTACGCTCCGGGCATGTGCTGCTTCCTGCTGCTGCTCGGCTTCCTCGGGCCGCGCATCGCGTTCCTGTGGATCTGGCTCGTCGACTCCTCGCGCGTCAGCGCGGCCTTCGGTGGCGCCTTCATCTGGCCCCTCCTCGGCCTGCTGTTCCTGCCCTGGACAGCGCTGGCGTGGGTCGCGGCCTGGGCACCCGTCGGCCATGTGAGCGGGATCGGGTGGCTCGTCGTCGCACTCGGCTTCGTGCTCGACATCGCCAGCTACTCCAGCCGCGCCGCCCAGCAGCGGTACCAGGGCGCCAGCGCCTGACCGACCATCGCACCATCGACCAGAGGGGGTTTGTTGTGAGTGCTCGCATCTCCGTCGCTTCGATCCTGGAGGAGTCGGCCCGTCGCTACCCGGCCAAGGAGGCGCTGATCCTCGGCGACACCCGGCTCACGTATGCGCAGGTCTGGGGCATGGCCCGTCGGTACGCGGCGGTCCTCGCGGCCGACGGCATCGGTCCGGGCAGTCGCGTCGGGCTCCTGATGCCCAACATCCCGCAGTTCGCCTTCGCGTACTACGGCGTCCTCGCCCTCGGTGCGACCGTCGTTCCGGTGCACTCGCTGCTGCGAGCCGACGAGATCGCGTACACGCTCGAGGACTCCGCATGCTCGGCGCTCGTCACCGCCGCTCCGCTGCTGGCCGAGGCGGCCAAGGGCGCCGAGATCGCCGGCGCCCGGCTCTACTCCGTGCATGGACTCCGACGCCGACCACTCCGACGTCGACCGCATCGACCAGCGCGCGATGCAGGTCGACCCGATCGCCCGGCTGGTGCCCCGCGACCCGCAGGACGAGGCCGTGATCCTGTACACGTCGGGCACCACGGGCAAGCCCAAGGGCGCCGTGCTGACGCACGACAACATGATCTGGAACGCCACGATGACGCGCCTTCGACGTCGTGCGCCTGGAGCCTGACGACGTCTTCCTCGCGGTCCTCCCGCTCTTCCACTCGTTCGGGCAGTCCGTCGTCCTGAACGGCGGGTTCCGCGTCGGCGCGACCCTCGTGCTCATGCCGCGATTCGACGGGCCGGGGGCTCTCGACGTCATGGCCAGCGAGCGCGTCACCGTGTTCGCGGGCGTTCCCACGATGTACATGGGCCTGCTGGCCGCGTCGGCGCAGTCCGCCGCCCGACCCGAGCTGCGGCTGGCGGTCAGCGGCGGGTCCGCCCTGCCGGTCGCGACGATCGACCGCTTCAAGGAGGTCTTCGGCGCCGACATCTACGAGGGCTACGGCCTGTCCGAGACGTCACCGGTCGCCACGTTCAACCAGGAGCGCTACGGGCGCAAGCCGGGCTCGATCGGCTGCTCGATCTGGGGCGTCGACGTCGCGATCGCGAACGCCGACGTCGAGGGCGCCATCGAGATCCTGCCGTCGGGCGCCAACGGGGAGATCGTCATCCGGGGCCACAACGTGTTCAGCGGCTATCTCAACAAGCCGGATGCGACCGACGCCGTGATGGTGGACGGGTGGTTCCGCACGGGCGACATCGGGTACCTCGACGAGGACGGCTTCTTCTTCATCGTCGACCGCAAGAAGGACATGATCATCCGCGGCGGGTTCAACGTCTATCCGCGCGAGGTCGAGGAGGTCATCGCGCAGCACCCCGCGGTCGCTCAGGTGGCCGTCGTGGGGGTGGCCGATGACTACCAGGGCGAGGAGATCCACGCCGTGGTGGTCGTGGTCGAGGGGCAGTCGGTCGACGAGGCCGAGCTGATCGAATGGGTCAAGCCGCACCTCGGGCACCACAAGTACCCGCGTCGCGTGCACGTCGTGGAGTCCCTGCCGGTGGGCCCCTCGGGCAAGGTGCTCAAGCGAGTCATCGTGGAGGAGCTGTCCTGACGTTCACGGCCCGGGCCTGCTCGGGCGCTCGGCAGCAGCTCGGCCTCGGCGAGGGCCCGGTGTGGGACGCGGCGCGCGAGCGGATGCTGTGGGTCGACAGTGACTCCGGCCGGGTGTTCACCGGTCGCCTGGAGGGCGATCGGCTCGAGGTCGACACGGTGCTCGTGTTCGAGGAGCGGGTCGGCTCGGTGATGCCCGCAGCCGACGGCGGCCTCGTCGTGGCGGGGGAGCGGGACGTCCATGTGCTCGACCCCGACGGCCTTCGGACGCGCAGCATCCCGGTCGTCGCCGAGGAGGTGGCGAGTCGTCTCAACGATGCGGCGTGCGATCCGGCGGGCCGGCTCCTCGTCGGCAGCATCAGCCTCGACGGCCGCGCGGGCGAGGAGTCGCTGTGGAGCATCACGGCCGAGGGAGAGGTCACGAGGCTGGTTGGGGGGGTAACCGTCTCCAACGGCATCGGGTTCAGTCCGGACGGCAGCCGGATGTACTACGTGGACAGCCGGCCCGGGTCGATCCGTGCCTTCGACTACGACCCTGCCTCGGGGACCTGTGGCGCCGGGCAGGCGATCTGGTCGGGCGAGGGCGTGCCGGACGGGCTCAGTGTCGACATCCAGGGGAACCTGTGGGTGGCCTTCTACGGCGAGCAGGTGGTCCGGTGCCTGTCGCCCTCGGGCACCCTTCGCGCGATCGTCGACGTGCCGGTGCCGCAGCCGACGTGCGCGGGCTTCGTCGGTCCGCATCGCGACCGGCTGGTCATCACCACCGCTCGCCGCAAGCTGCCCGAGGAGGACCTGGCGCGCTATCCCGACGTCGGCGAGCTGTTCGTCGTCGAGGTCGGCGTGTCGGGCCTCCCCGCGACCCCGTGGGCCGGCAGCACGCGCACCTAGCGCTGCAGGGGGAGCTCGTGCACGACGTGGTGCTGCGGGTGCGGGCCGCCGGTCGAGTGGACGAGCAGGAGCGTGCTCGCGTCCCAGGCCGGTCCGCGATAGCCAGCCAGGTGGGGGACCACCGGACGCGCGTCGCCGTGACGCGCCCGGGCGATCGTGAGGTGCGGGCGCCAGGGGCGGCGGTCGACGGTCAGCCCGCTGCCGCGCAGCAGCGGTGGGATGGCAGCGGCGACGCCTGCGAGCGTCGCCACAGCCGCGTCGTCGCCGAGCCCCATCCACAGGATCTGCCGCCCGAAGCAGCCGGCCCCGGCGATCCGGACCCCGGTGACCGCGCGGCGCTCGGCCAGCGCTGACAGCCGCGAGGCGACCTCCGCGAGGTCGAGGTCGGCCGGCTCGCCGAGGAACGCGAGGGTGACGTGCCACTGCGCTGCCGGCTGCCACCGCAGGCCGGCTGCCGCGGGCGAGCGCCGCACGCGGTCGACCACGTCCGCGAGGTCGTCGGTCGCGGTCTCGTCGGGGCGGACCGCGACGAACAGGCTCATCTGCGTGGGCCGGAAGGCTCAGGCCGACGCGGCATCCAGCTGGGCGCGCTCGTCGTCGGTCAGGGTCACCGACGCCATCGGCACGAGGTCGACGAGCTGCTCGAGGGTGCGAGCGCTGGCCAGCGGCGCGGTGATGCCGGGGCGGCCCGCGAGCCAGGCCAGGGCCACGGCCGCCATCGGGCAGGCATGTGCTCCGGCGACGCTCTCCAGTGCGACCAGCACGCGGTCGCCGCGCTCGCCGATGTACGGCTCTGCGCCCTTGGCCCGGGGACTGTCGATGGTGACTCCGGGGCGGTACTTGCCGGTGAGGAAGCCGCGCGCCAGCGAGTAGTACGGCAGGGACGCCAGCCCGTGCTCCAGCACGATGGGCTCGGTGCCGGTCTCGTACTCCGTCCGCTCCATCAGGTTGTAGTGGTTCTGCGTGGCGACGTACGTGGCCAGCCCGTTCGCGGCGGAGACCTCGAGGGACTCCCGCAGTCGCTCGGGCGTGAAGTTCGACGCGGCGATATGCCGCACCTTGCCCGAGCGAACCAGCTCGTCGAAGGCCCCGAGGGTCTCCTCGAGCGGCACGGACGGATCGTCCTCATGCGCGTAGTACAGGTCGATGTAGTCGGTGCCGAGCCGCGTCAGGGATCCGTCGACAGCGGTGCGGATCGTCTCCGGGGCCAGGCCCCTGACCGTCGACATCTTGGCGACCTTGGTGGCGATGATGACCTCGTCGCGGTTGCCGCGACGGCGCAGCCACTCGCCGATCATCTTCTCCGAGTCGCCACCGGTGTTGCCGGGCACCCACTCGGAGTACACGTCGGCGGTGTCGATGAAGTTGCCGCCCTCGGCCGTGTAGGCGTCGAGCACGCTGATCGACTGGTCGAGATCGGCGGTCCAGCCGAAGACGTTGCCGCCCAGGCACAGGGGCGACACCGTGAGGCCGGTGCGGCCGAGCGGACGGGACGGGGCGAGGGGTGCGGTGGTGGCCATGGCCGCATTGTGCACCTGTCTAGATGAGCGGGGTCAGGCGGAGGGGGTGAGGCGGAACTCGAGGTCGGTGATCGCGCGGGCGTCCCGTCGCGCGCGCCGCTCGTACCGGGTGACCGGACGGTCCGCTGGGCGGGGGATGACACCGCCGACCCATCTCGGGTCGCCTGCGAAGCAGTCCAGCATGGCGCGTGCGTACGCGTCCCAGTCGGTCGCGAGGCGCCACGTCCCCTCCGGGCGCAGCCGGCCGGCCACCAGGTCGAGCACGGCCGGCTGCACGAGCCGGCGCTTGTGGTGCCGCGCCTTCGGCCACGGGTCGGGGAAGTAGCTGCGCACGCCGGCGAGGCTGCCCGGCGGGATGCGGCTCGACAGCACGCCGAGCGCGTCGCCCTCGATGACACGGACGTTCGACAGGGCGCCCGCGCCGATGCGGTCGAGCAGGTCGCCGACGCCCGGGGTGTGGACGTCGATGGCGAGGATTCCGGTCGCCGGGTCGGCAGCGGCCATCTGTGCGGTGGCGAGGCCGTCTCCGAAGCCGATCTCGACGACGACCGGCGTTCCCGGCCCGAAGACGGAGTCGAGGTCGAGGGGAGGCCCGTCCCACGACAGGAGGAAGGCCTCCTGCTCGGCGAGTGCGCGGGCCTCGCGCCCGCTGATGCGCGAGCGCCGCGGCTTGTAGGTGCGCAGGCCCGGACGCAGCACGCCCGTCGACTCCTGCGCTCGCAGGTCGGCGCGGTCGCTCACGCGTCGACGCGCAGGCGCAGCGGCGCGTTCACGCGGTGCCGGCGGTCGGACTCGATCGTCCACGCGGACTGCCGGCCGCGGGACCGGAACTCCCACAGCCCGTCCGACCCCTCGTCCGGCGCCTGGGCGACCAGCGCGGTGTCCTCGTCGATCCCCACGACGACGCCCTCGTCCGTCACGAGAGGGCGCATGACGAAGTCGGGGATCATGCGGCTGTACTTGTCGAAGTGCGGCAGGACGCGCAGGGCGGGCACGACACCGAGTCCCTCGGTCCCGCCGCGCTTGGGGTGGCGGAAGTCAGGAACATAGCCGCCCATGGCCATGGCCCCCGCGCTGCAGCCGGCCAGGGAGGCACCGTCCCGCCATGTGGCGAGGATGGCCTCCCAGACGAGGGTGCCGCGCAGGGTGCGGGCCAGGTGGCTGGGGTTGCCGCCGGACAGGTAGACGAGCCCGGCACCGGTGATCGCGCGGGCGTGCGCGGGGTCGTCGGCATCGGCTCGGGTGCGGACGTCGACGACGACCTGCTCGGCCCCGAGTCGGGCCGCCGCCTGCGCCCCCAGGTCGTGCCAGCGGGCCAGGACGCTGTCCCCCTCCGGGGCGGCGGCGGTGGCGAGCTGCACGTACCGCGCCGGGCGGTCCTCGAGCAGCCAGGCCTCGATGTCGTGCATCACGGGCAGGTACTCGCCACTGCCGACGAGGGCGAGGCGTCCGGGCTGGCTCACCCCACGAGGGTAGAGGGACCGGTCACGGCCGACGAACCCAGTGCGTGCGCGGCGGGAGCGTGGGCCCGAGTGCGAGTCCGATGATCAGCGAGACCACGTGCAGGGCGACGCCGAAGGCGATGACGGCCCCGACCCCCCAGTGCAGCAGCCAGCCGCACATCGCGGTGGCGGCGGCGAATGCCGTCATGCGCAGGCTCGCCGAGGTGGTGAAGACCTGGCCCTGGACGCGCTGAGGCGACTCGCGCACTCGCACCTGGAACATCGACGAGACCAGAGGTGGCTCGGTGGCGCCCATCGCGAAGGCCGCCACGAGGAGGAGCAGGGGCGTCGGCGCGACGCCGACCGCCACCAGGGCGACGCCCGACAGGATCGTGCTCACGATGATCGCCCGGTCCGGCCGGACGACGGGCCGCCGCGCGAACCAGGCCGCCGTGATCACGCCACCGACGGCGAACGCGCCCAGCACGAAGCCGGTGAACCCGAGGGACCCGCCGACCGACTGGGCCAGGATCGGGGCCGCCACGAAGACCGCTGCCTGGCCCGCGAAGCCGACGGTCGTGATGATGGCCGTTCGGCGCAGTGCCGGCAGGCCGACGATGGCCCCGAGTCCGGCCCGCAGGTCCTGGCTGAGCGTGGACCGGTGTCCGGCGACATCGCGTCGGGGGAGCGGGACGACCCGCAGGAGGCCGACGCACGTCACGAGCAGCACCACGGGGACCCACAGGGGCGCCGTGTCAGAGACCAGGATGAGCGCGGTGGCGGCCGGTGGCGCCACGACCGCCGCCACGCTGTACGTCGCCGCATCCGACGCGTATGCGCGACGGAGCCGGTCGGCGGGGACGAGCTTGGGCAGCTGGGCGCTCCACGCTCCGGTCAGCGCGGGGTACCCCAGTCCGGCGACGACGGCCAGGCCCACGATCACGGCCACCGGGACGTGTCCGATCGACAGCGCGATGGCAGCGAGACCGCCGGCCATCACCGTCATCGCGAGGGCGAACCCGCGCCGGGGGGAGCGGGCACGGTCGATGAGGGCGCCGACCACGGGTCCGCCGAGAGCGGCCGACGCGGTGAGGGATGCGACCACGTAGGACCCGGTCGTCGCGCTCCCGAGGACGGCGATGGTGACAACGAGCAGGGCCGGGCCGGCGGACTCGGTGGCAGATCGGGACAGCGTGGCCGTGCTCAGGTAGGCCGGCAGGGCGGTCCTCGGCTCGGTCACGCCGCCACGGTAGTGGCCGTCCGCGAGGCGCATCCGCCACGATTCGGTGCGGCGTGGGGAATATACCCCTCTGGGTATGGGGTTATCCTGTGTGACATGAACATCGAGCCCACCGTCAGCCATGACATCGTGATGCGACTCAAGCGCGCCCGCGGGCAGCTCGACGGCGTCATCAACATGATCGAGGAGGAGCGCAGCTGCAGCGACGTCGTCACGCAGCTCGCGGCCGTCTCGAAGGCCCTCGACCGCGCCGGCTTCAAGATCGTCGCGTCTGGCCTCCAGCAGTGCTGGGAGCACGGCGACGACGCCCCCATGACCCGCGAGGAGCTCGAGAAGCTCTTCCTGTCCCTCGCCTGACAGGAGCCGCCATGACCAGCCAGACGTTCCGCGTGTCCGGCATGACCTGCGGGCACTGCGTCGCCGCCGTCACCGAGGAGATCACGGCAATCCCGGGCGTCTCGGACGTCACGATCGACCTCATGGCCGGCGAGACGTCGGACGTCGTCGTCGTCAGCGAGCAGCCACTGGAGGCGGCGGTGGTCCGCGCCGCGGTCGACGAGGCCGGCTACCAGCTGGTGGAGTGACCCGGTGGCGGCCGAGGTCGACCTCCAGATCGAGGGGATGACCTGCGCCTCGTGCGCCCTGCGCATCGAGAAGAAGCTGAACCGGCTCCCGGGAGTCGTCGCGACGGTCAACTACGCGACGGAGAAGGCACACGTCGTCCTGCCCGCCGACGTCACCGTCGAGGACGCCATCGCCGTCGTCGAGGCGACCGGCTACGGAGCCCGGGCACCCCAGGACGCTCCGGCCCCGTCGGACGCCGATCCGGAGCTCGCGGCGCTGCGTCAGCGGCTGGTCGTGTGCACGGTCCTCACCCTCCCGGTCGTGCTCCTCACCATGGTGCCCGCGCTGCAGTTCACCTACTGGCAGTGGGCGTCGTTGACGCTGGCGGCACCCGTCGTCGTCTGGGGGGCCGCGCCCTTCCACCGGGCGGCGTGGACGAACCTGCGCCACGGCGCCGCCACGATGGACACCCTCATCTCGGTGGGCGTGCTCGCCGCCTTCGGCTGGTCCCTGTACGCACTGTTCCTCGGCGGCGCCGGCGAGCCGGGGATGTCGATGACGTTCAGCCTGCTGCCGCACGCGGAGTCCGCGACCCCCGATATCTACCTGGAGGTCGCCTCCGCGGTCACCGTCTTCATCCTGCTGGGTCGCTACCTCGAGGCCCGGGCCAAGGTCCGATCGGGGGAGGCGCTGCGAGCCCTCGCGACCCTCGGGGCCAAGGACGTCGCGGTTCTCCGCGACGGCGTCGAACGCCGCGTCCCGATCGCTGAGCTGGCCGTCGGGGACTCGTTCGTGGTGCGACCGGGGGAGAAGATCGCCACCGACGGGGTCGTCAGCGAGGGCGCGTCCGCGGTCGACGCGAGCCTGGTGACGGGGGAGACCGTCCCGGTCGAGGTGGCGGTCGGCGACCCGGTGGTCGGTGCCACGGTCAACGCCGGGGGTCGCCTGGTCGTGACCGCGACTCGCGTCGGAGCCGACACCCAGCTGGCCCGCATCGCCCGCCTCGTCGAGGCCGCACAGACCGGCAAGGCGCCGGTGCAGCGGCTCGCCGACCGCGTGTCGTCGGTCTTCGTCCCGGTCGTGATCGGGCTGGCCCTGCTCACGCTGGTCGGGTGGATTCTGGTCGACGGGGACGTGCAGATGGCGTTCACCGCTGCTGTGTCGGTCCTCATCATCGCCTGCCCGTGCGCGCTGGGCCTCGCGACTCCGACCGCGCTCATGGTGGGAACCGGTCGGGGGGCCCAGCTCGGCATCCTCATCAAGGGTCCGCAGATCCTCGAGTCGACGCGTCAGGTGGACACGATCGTCCTCGACAAGACGGGCACCGTGACCACCGGGCACATGACCCTCGTCGCGGCGGTCCCGGTTTCGGGCGGCTCGGCTGACGACCTCCTGCGGCTGGCCGGCGCCCTCGAGGACGCCTCCGAGCATCCGGTCGGTCGCGCCATCGCGGCCGGCGCCGCGGACCGTATCGGGTCGCTGCCGGCGGTCGAGGGCTTCCAGTCGACGCGCGGACGGGGGGTCGCAGGGGTCGTCGACGGGCATGCGGTCGCTGCCGGCCGGCCCGCATGGCTGGCCGAACAGTGGGCGGTCGCGGAGCCGCCGGAGCTCGCGGCCGAGCGCGAGCGGAACGAGTCGGCAGGGCGCACCGTCATCGCCGTGGCCGTCGACGGCCGGGCGGCGGGGATCGTGGTCGTGTCGGACGTGGTCAAGCCCGGCAGCGCCGCCGCGGTCGCCGCCCTCCGCGAACTCGGGCTCGCCCCGGTGCTGGTCACCGGTGACAACGCGCGCGCAGCCCGGTCGGTCGCGGACGAGGTCGGGATCGACCGCGTCGTCGCCGACGTGCTTCCGGAGGAGAAGGTCGACGAGGTCCGCTCCCTGCAGGAGTCGGGAGCCGTCGTCGCCATGGTGGGCGACGGCGTCAACGACGCCGCGGGCCTGGCGCAGGCCGACCTCGGCATGGCGATGGGCACCGGCACCGATGTCGCCATCGAGGCGGCGGACATCACGCTCGTCCGGGGCGACCTGCTGGCGGCCGCGGACGCGATCCGGCTGTCGCGCCGCACCCTGCGCACCATCAAGGGCAACCTGTTCTGGGCCTTCGCCTACAACGTCGCGGCGATCCCCCTCGCGATGGCGGGCCTGCTCAACCCCCTGATCGCGGGTGCCGCGATGGCGTTCTCGTCGGTGTTCGTCGTCACCAACAGCCTGCGCCTGCGTGGCTTCCGGCCGCTGGCCGATCCCTCCGCGACGCGTGCTGCATGATCAGGTGATGGCCAGCTTCGATGTCGACGCCCTTGACCTCGCCGTCCTGCGTGAACGGCAGAGTGCCAAGTACCGGTTCTACGACGCGGACGTGATCCCGGCGTGGGTGGCGGAGATGGACTTCCCGCTGGCCGCGCCGATCGCCGACGCCCTGCACGCGGCGATCGACCGATCGGACACCGGGTACCGCTCGGCGACGGGACTGGCGGAGGCGCTGGGCGAGTTCGCCAGCGACCGCTGGGGGTGGAGCATCCCGGTCGACCGCATCACCCCGGTTCCGGATGTCCTCGTGGGCATCGGCGAGGCGCTGCTGGTCCTCACCGAGCCGGGGGACGGCGTCGTGGTGAACACGCCGGTCTATCCACCGTTCTTCTCGACGGTCAACCGCGCGGCACGCACCCTGGTCGACGTGCCGTTGGTGCGTGACGCGGACGGAGCGTACGGCTGGGACCTGGGGGGCCTGGAGTCTGCCTTCGCACGGCCCGAGGTGACCGCGTTCCTGCTGTGCAACCCGCACAACCCCACGGGCACCGTGCCCACCCCGACGGTCCTGGCCGCCATCGCCGAACTGGCCGCGGCGCATGGCGTGGTGATCATCTCCGACGAGATCCACGGTCCGCTTGCCATGCCGGACACCCCGCACGTCCCGCTGATGACGGTCGTCGATGACGACGCGAACGCCGTCATCCTCGTGTCGGCATCCAAGGCCTGGAACCTGCCGGGCCTGAAGTGCGCCCAGCTGGTCGGAACGGAGCGGACCGCCCCGCAGCTGACGTCTGGGCTGCCGATCGAGGTCACGTATGCGACGGGGAACCTCGGTGCGATAGCCGCGGTCGCGGCCTATCGCGACGGGGGACCGTGGCTGCAGGACGTCGTCGAGGTGCTCGACGGCAACCGGCACCTTGTCGGGTCGCTGCTGGCCGAGCATCTGCCGGCAGCGCGGTACGTCGAGCCGGACGCCTCCTACCTCGCCTGGATCGACTTCGGCGCATACGGCCTGGGTGACAACCCGGCCGCGGACTTCGTGTCCCGAGCCCGGGTGGCACTGAGCCCCGGACCCACGTACGGCCCCGGCGGCCGTGGCTTCGCACGACTCAACTTCGCCACGTCACCGGCCATCCTCTCCGAGATTGTGCGCCGCATCGCAGCCGTGATCCAATGACGACGTGATGAGGCGGCGCGGCTGGACGCTCGCCGTCCTGGCGACCCTCAGCCTGCTCCTGCCGGCCATTGTCGCCCCGTCCGCGGCGGCCGCCGACGGGAAGTACGCGCTCGGGGACTCGGTGATGCTCGGCGCGCGAACGGCGCTGAAGCAGGAGGGTTTCCGCGTCGACGCCGCGGAGAGCCGGCAGGCCTACGCCGGGCCGGCCATGCTGCGGCGGATGGGCGATCGGCTGCCGGCCAACGTGGTCGTCCACCTGGGCACGAACGGCAGCTACCCGCTGTCGTCGTGCACGGCGCTGGTGAAGGCGGCCGGCCCGCAGCGCCGGGTCTTCCTCGTCACGGTCCACGTCCCACGCTCGTGGGAGCGGCCGAACAACCGGGTCATCCGGGAGTGCGCCCGCGCGTTCCCCGAGGGCCGGGTCACGGTCATCGACTGGAACGAGGCGGTGTCGGCCCACCCGGGCTGGCTCTACGGCGACGGCATCCACCTCAAGCCGTCCGGTGGCGCGGCCTTCGCCCGGCTGATCAGCCGTTCGGTGGAGGAGGCGGCGCAGAAGGCGCATGTCGCGGCGCTCGCCCAGGCCGCGGGCTCGGGCCACGCCGCACTCGAGCCGTAGCACCAAGTGTTCACCTGACCTGTGGACTTGATCACACGTCAGCGTTTGCATGGCCGTTCTCGTCATCCGTAGCGTGGTAGGCGGTGCATCCTTGACCGCAACGCCCGCCGCGTCAGCCCCGTGTCACGGCGCCACCCTCGATCGCACTGGAGCGACCCGATGACTGTTCCCGGCCTGGAGAACGCCCCGACCAAGAACAAGCAGCTGCTCGAGTGGGTGGAGGAGGTCGCGGCTCTCACGAAGCCTGAGCGCGTCGAGTGGTGCGACGGGTCGGAGGAGGAGTGGACGCGGCTCACCTCGCAGATGGTCGACGGCGGCACGTTCATCCGGCTCAACCCGGAGATCCGCCCGAACTCCTTCCTCGCGCGCTCGGACCCCAGTGACGTCGCCCGGGTCGAGGACCGCACCTTCATCTGCTCACAGCGCGAGGTCGACGCCGGCCCCACCAACAACTGGGCGGAGCCGAGCGAGATGCGCGGCACGCTGCGCGGGCTGTTCGACGGCTGCATGCGCGGGCGCACGATGTACGTCATCCCGTTCTCCATGGGCCCGCTCGGCTCGCGGATCTCGCAGCTGGGCGTCGAGATCACCGACTCGCCCTACGTCGTGGTCAACATGCGGATCATGACCCGCATGGGGCAGGCGGCCCTCGACCAGATCGGCGAGTTCGGCGAGTTCGTCCCGGCCCTGCACTCGGTCGGGTACCCGCTGGTCGACGCGTCCGGTGCGGCGCGGCCCGACATCTCGTGGCCCTGCAACCCGGAGAAGTACATCGTCCACTTCCCCGAGACGCGCGAGATCTGGTCGTTCGGCTCGGGCTACGGCGGCAACGCGCTGCTCGGCAAGAAGTGCTTCGCCCTGCGCATCGCCTCGGCGATGGCGCGTGACGAGGGATGGATGGCGGAGCACATGCTCATCCTCAAGCTCACGTCGCCGACCGGTCACTCCCACTACATCACCGCGGCCTTCCCGTCGGCCTGCGGCAAGACGAACCTCGCCATGCTCGAGCCCACCATCCCGGGGTGGACCGTGGAGACGGTCGGCGACGACATCGCCTGGATGCGCTTCGGCGAGGACGGCCGCCTGTACGCCATCAACCCGGAGGCCGGCTTCTTCGGCGTCGCGCCCGGCACCGGCATGGCCACGAACGCCAACGCCGTCCGCTCGCTGTACGCCAACTGCATCTACACGAACGTCGCGCTGACCGACGACGGCGACATCTGGTGGGAGGGCCTGACCGACGAGAAGCCCGCGCACCTGATCGACTGGAAGGGCCGCGACTGGACGCCGGAGTCCCCGGAGCCGTCGAGCCACCCGAATGCCCGGTTCACCGCACCCGCAGGCCAGTGCCCCTCGATCGCCCCGAACTGGGAGGACCCGGCCGGCGTGCCGATCGACGCGATCCTCTTCGGCGGCCGTCGTGCGACGAACGTCCCCCTGGTCACCGAGTCGTTCGACTGGGCGCACGGGGTGTTCATGGGTGCCACGGTCTCCAGCGAGATGACCGCGGCCGCGGTGGGCGGCGTCGGGCAGCTGCGTCGCGACCCGTTCGCGATGCTCCCGTTCTGCGGGTACAACATGGCCGACTACTGGGGTCACTGGCTGAAGATCGGCTCGTTCACCGACGCGGCGAAGCTTCCGAAGATCTACGCCGTGAACTGGTTCCGCAAGGACGCCGAGGGCACGTTCATCTGGCCCGGGTTCGGCGACAACTCGCGCGTCCTCGAGTGGATCATCAAGCGCCTCGACGACGAGGCCGGCGCGGTCGACACCGCCATCGGCCGACTGCCGCAGGAGGGCTCGCTCGACTTCACCGGACTGGACCTCTCGGCCGAGCGGGCCGCGGAGCTCTTCGCGATCGACCCGGTCACGTGGCTGGCCGAGGCCGACCTCACCGAGGAGTACTTCGAGAAGTTCGGCGACCGCGTCCCCGCTGAACTGCGCGGACAGCTCGCCGCCCTGCGGGAGCGCCTGCAGAGCGCCTAGTAACCCGCCACTCAACTAAGGGTGGCGACGAGCACGGCCTTGATCGTGTGCATGCGGTTCTCCGCCTGGTCGAACACGATGCTGGCCGGCGACTCGAAGACGTCGTCGGTGACCTCCACCCCGTCGACGAGCCCGTACTGGGCCGCGATCGTGCGCCCGACGGCGGTGTTCTGGTCGTGGTACGCAGGCAGGCAGTGCATGAACTTCGCCGCGGGATCTCCGGTCAGCTCGAGGAAAGCGGCGTCCACCCGGTAGGGGGTCAGGAGCGCGACGCGGGAGGCCCACTCGGCCTCCGGCTCGCCCATGGAGACCCACACGTCCGTGTGCACGAACTCGGCGCCGTCCAGCCCGGCGGCCGCGTCCTCGGTCAGCGTGAGACGGGCGCCGGTGCCGGCCGCGGTGCGGTGCGCCAGGGCCTGGACGTCTGAGCTGGGCCACAGCTCACGCGGCGCGACGATACGCACGTCCGAGCCCATGAGCGCGCCCATGACCAGCAGCGAGTTCCCCATGTTGAAGCGGGCGTCCCCGACGTACGCGTACCGCAGGGGTGCGGCCGGGTCGGCCGCGTGCTCGCGCATGGTGAGGAAGTCGGCCAGCATCTGGGTGGGATGCCATTCGTCGGTGAGCCCGTTGTAGACCGGGACGTCGGCGAAGGCGGCCAGCTGCTCGATGGTCGTGTGGGCCGCGCCCCGATACTCGATGGCGTCGAACACCCGCGACAGGACGCGGGCGGTGTCAGCGATCGACTCCTTGTGGCCGACCTGGCTGCTCGCCGGGTCGAGCACGGTGACGTGCCCGCCCTGGTCGCGCATCGCCACCTCGAAGGAGATGCGCGTGCGGGTGGACGTCTTCTCGAACACCAGCGCCAGCTGACGTCCGGTGAGCCGCGGGATCTCCGTCCCCGCACGTCGATCGGCCTTCAGCCGGGCGGCAAGGGTGAGCAGCCCGTCGAGCTCGTCAGGGGTGAAGTCCGCTTCCTTGAGGAAGTCGCGTCCGTGCAGCGTCATCGCGCAACGCTATCGGGCGCTTCGGTCGACGTCTCAGGCGATCCCCAGCGCCCGGGGCGACACGGCGTCGGCGATCTCCTGGCCGGCCACGCGCAGCCCGTCGCCCTTCTGGCGGGGGTAGTGGCGCGAGTCCAGGCGGGAGTAGATGTTCTCGCGGTCGTCCTCCGACAGGCCGCCCCAGACCCCGTAGGGCTCGCGTGCCCGCACGGCGTAGTCGGCGCACTCCATGCGCACGTCGCAGCCTGCGCAGATCAGCTTGGCGGAGCGATCCCGCCGCATGCGCGAGGAGCCGCGCTCGTTCTGCGGGTGGAAGAACAGCAGCGGATCGGCCTCGCGGCAGGAACCATGCTCCTGCCAGTGCCACTGCGCGTCCTTGGGCACCTGGGCGAGTGGTTGCTGGGGCATGTCTGCGTCCTCCCGGCTGCGTGATCGTCTGCTACCACGCTATTGCGCCGGTTTCAACCGCAGGCATGGACGAAGGTCCCGAACGTCAAGGCCTTCGGCCATGAACTACGAGGCGGAAGCCTCGTCCTCCGGGGCGGACTCCGCCTCGATCGAGGCCCGGACCTCGTCCATGTCCACGTCGCGGACGGCCTGCACGAGGTTGACCAGGGCGGGTTCCGGCAGGGCGCCGGCCTGCTTGTAGAGCACGACTCCGTCGCGGATGGCCATGAGCGTCGGGATGGAGGAGATGTCGAAGTGGCCGGCCAGTGCCTGCTCGGCCTCGGTGTCCACCTTGGCGAAGACGATGTCGGGGTTCGCACCGGACACCGCCTCGTACACGGGTGCGAACATCCGGCACGGTCCGCACCAGGCGGCCCAGAAGTCCACGAGGATGATCGGGCTGTCGGTGACCGTCTCGGCGAAGGTGGCCTCGGTCAGGTTGATCGTCGTCATACCGTCATTCTACATGCCCCCGGGGGTATCTGGCCACCCATGGTCCCGGACCTCCCGGCGTCGTAGACTCCCCGCATGTCCGAGCCCCTCGCCTCCCCCGACCTGTCCGGCGGCACCCTGCTCGACGAGCGGACCGCGTCGTACGACGAAGGCGATCATGAGCGCTTCTCGCACTACGTCGAGAAGGCGAAGATCGTGGAGAGCGCCGTCACCGGCGCCCCCGTGAAGGCCCTGTGCGGCAAGGTCTGGACGCCCAGTCGCGACCCCGAGCGCTTCCCCATCTGCCCGGACTGCGAAGCCATCCACAAGGGCCTGCCGCGCGGCGGGGACAGCGGGAAGGACTCCTGACCCCCGCCCCGCCCTCCGCGGCCGGGGCATCGATCTGGAGCGGTGAGTACCGGCCGCTGACCATCGGAATGGTCTCGATCGTCACCGTCTTCGCCTTCGAGGCGATCGGCACCGCGACGGCGATGCCGGTCATCGCGACCGATCTGGGCATCCTCGAGGCGTACACGTGGGCCTTCAGCGCGTTCTTCGTCGCCTCGCTGCTCGCGATGGTGGTCGGCGGCCTGTGGTCCGACGCGCGCGGGCCGCGCGGGCCGATCATCGCTGGAGTGGCCACGCTGGCGGTGGGCAGCGTGGTCAGCGGCCTGGCCACCGGGCTCGCCCCGCTGGTCGCCGGTCGTGCGCTGCAGGGCCTCGGCGGCGGCATCATCATCGTCGGCGTCTACGTGCTGATCGCCCGGGCCTTCGACGTCGAGTCGCGCCCGCGGGCGTTCTCCGTGCTCTCGGCGGCCTGGATCGTGCCGTCCCTCGTCGGGCCGGTGATCGCCGGCTGGCTGGCGGAGACCATCAGCTGGCGACTGGTCTTCCTCGTGATCCCGCTCGTCGTGCTGCTGCCCGTGGTGCTGCTGTTCCCCCGGATGGGGCCTTACGAGGGCGGCTCCCGGCCGCCCCGGGTGCGCCAGCGCCTCGCCGCGGGCGTCGCGGCCGCGGCTGGCCTGTTCGCCTTCCAGTCCGGCCTGCTGCAGCTGTCCGGCGCGGGGCTGGCGCTCGCGGTGGTCGGCGCCCTCGTCGTTCTGCTGGCCGCGCGCCGGCTGCTGCCGGCCGGGGCCCTGCGCTTTCGCCGCGGGCTGCCGACCAGCGTCATGATGCGCGGACTGCTGGCGGGGGCGTTCGCCTCCGCCGAGGTGTTCGTGCCGCTCGCGCTCGTCGACACCCGATCCCTGAGCGTGACGGCAGCCGGACTCATCCTGGCGACCAGCGCCGTGCTCTGGTCGGCGGGCTCCTACGTCCAGAGCCGGCTGCCCGGTGAGCAGGACCGGTCGGCCGCGGTCCGCGGAGGCGGGGCCGTGGTGCTCCTCGCGCTCCTGCTGCTCCCGCTGTCCCTCGTGGCCGCCGTGCCGCCCTGGGTCGCGGCACCCATCTGGGCGCTGGCTGCCTTCGGCATGGGCCTGGCCGTGCCGTCCATCTCGGTGCAGGTCATGCGGCTGTCGCCGGCGCAGACCCTGGGAGCCAACTCGTCGTCGATCCAGATCGTCGACGCGCTGGGGGTGACGGTGGCCGTGTCGGTCGCGGGGTTCGGCCATGCCCTGGCGGTCGCCGGGACCGGGGCGACGGCCACCACCTACGCCCTGATCTGGGCCGGGGCGGCGCTGCTGGCGGCCGCCACCGTGGTGCTCGCCGGGCGTATGCGACCTTCCCTATTGACATAGCGGACGCTGCTGCTCGGGCCTCGGTCGGCGTTCTGACAGGATGGGCCCGCCGATGCGCCCGCCGTCGGCACGAAGGAGAACGCCCACCATGTCCGTCACCAGTCGCCGGGTCCTGCTGCCCGCCCTCGCCCTCGTGTCCGCGGGGGCCCTGCTCGCGGGCTGCGCCCAGGAGTCCGCGTCGACCGCGTCGTCGGCGCCGGCCGCCTCCAGCGCCGCCGCCACCGCCGAGGCGTCCACGGCCGCCTCGAGTGCCGCCGCCTCCGCCTCTGCCGAGCCGACCCTGGATCCCTGCTCCAAGGAGAACCTGACGCTCGTCACGCCGGGGACGCTGACCATCGGCACCGACACCCCCGCGTACCCGCCGTACTTCGTCGACGACGACCCGACCAACGGCGAGGGCTTCGAGTCCGCCGTGGCGTACGCCGTTGCCGACAGCCTCGGCTTCACCTCGACCGAGGTCACGTGGACCGTCGTGCCGTTCAACAAGTCCTACGCCCCCGGCGACAAGGACTTCGACTTCGACATCAACCAGATCTCGATCACGCCCAAGCGCCAGAAGGTCGTGGACTTCTCCAACGGCTACTACACGGTGAACCAGGCCGTCGTGGCACTGGAGGACTCGCCGATCGCGAACGCCACCACGGTGGCGGAGCTCCAGGCGGCCAAGCTTGGCGCCCAGGTCGGCACCACCAGCCTCGACTTCATCACCGACGTCGTCCAGCCCGCCGAGCAGCCCTTCGTCTACAACGACACCAACGACGCCAAGAGCGCGCTGAAGAACGGTCAGATCGACGGCATCGTCGTGGACCTGCCGACCGCCTACTACATCACCGCCGCCGAGATCAACGGGAGCAAGATCGTCGGGCAGTTCCCGGCGCAGGAGGGCGGGGAGCAGTTCGGCCTGCTGTTCGCGAAGGGCAACCCGCTGGTGACCTGCGTGAACGCGGCGCTGGACGAGCTGGCCGCCTCCGGTGAGCTCCAGGCGATCCAGGACGAGTGGCTCGCCGGCGAGGCCGCTCCGTACTTCACGGAGTAGCGGCACCGTTCGAAGCACCCCGTCGCGCCCATGACGATGACGCCGCCAGCGCCTGGCACTGCCGTGGTCTACCTCGACCCGCAGCGCCAGGCGCTGGCGCGTCGTACGGCCAGGCGCAACGCCCTGGTGGGCATGGCGAGCCTCCTCGGCTTCGTCGTGGTCGTGGCGTTCTTCGTGTCCCGCACGCCCGGCTGGCCGGTGGTGCAGGAGACGTTCTTCAGCCCCGAGGAGTTCGCGGCCTCGTTCCCGGGCCTGATCGAGGCGTTCATGCTGAACGTCAAGATCTTCCTCATCGCCGAGCCGCTGATCCTGGTGTTCAGCCTGGTCATCGCTCTCGTGCGCACCCTGAGGGCACCCATCTTCCTGCCGCTGCGGGTGGTGGCGACGATCTACGTGGACGTGTTCCGCGGCGTCCCGACGATCCTCGTCATCTTCCTCCTCGGCTTCGGGGTGCCGGCCCTGCGCCTGCAGGGAGTGCCCACCAACCCCGTGTTCTGGGGCACGGCCGCGCTGGTGCTGTCCTACAGCGCCTACGTGGCCGAGGTGTTCCGCGCCGGCATCGGGTCGGTCCACCCCAGCCAGCGGATGGCGGCGCGCTCACTGGGCCTGTCCACTCTGCAGACCGACCGGTACGTCGTCCTGCCCCAGGCGATCCGCAACGTCGTCCCGCCGCTGCTCAACGACTTCATCTCGCTGCAGAAGGACACCGCCCTCGTGGCGGTGCTCGGCCCGATCGAGGTGCTCCGCCAGGCGCAGATCGATGCGTCCTCCACCTTCAACTACACGCCCTACGTGGCGGCCGCGCTGATCTTCATCGCCCTGACGATCCCCATGACGCGCTTCGCCGACTGGGTGCAGGGCCGCATGTCCCGTCGCCAGCGGGCCGGGGCCGTGGCATGAGCCCGCTGCTCGACGTCTCCGGCGTCTGGAAGTCCTTCGATGACCACTCGGTGCTGCGGGGGATCGACCTCACGGTCGACGCGCACGAGGCGGTCGTGCTCATCGGGGCCTCCGGTTCGGGCAAGTCGACGCTGCTGCGGTGCATCAACGGCCTGGAGATGGTCGACGCCGGTCGCATCGTCCTCGACGGGGACGTCGTCGTCACCGACCCGCGCATCGACCTCGATCGCGTGCGTCGACGCGTCGGCATCGTCTTCCAGTCGTACAACCTCTTCCCCCACATGACCGTCATCGACAACGTCATGCTCGCCCCGCGCAAGGTGGTCGGCACCTCGTCCGGTCAGGCCCGCGACGAGGCCCGCGCGCTGCTCGACCGGTTCGGGCTCGCCGCCAAGGCGGACGACTACCCCGACCGCCTCTCCGGCGGGCAGGCCCAGCGCGTGGCCATCGTCCGGGCCCTCGCCATGCAGCCGGAGCTCATGCTCTTCGACGAGATCACCTCCGCCCTCGACCCGCTCCTGGTGGGCGAGGTGCTGGACGCCGTCCGCGACCTCAAGGACGGCGGCCTCACGATCGTCATGGCCACGCACGAGATGGGGTTCGCCCGCGAGGTCGCCGACCGCGTCTGCTTCCTGCACGACGGGATCGTGCGCGAGTCCGGCTCGCCCGACGCCATCTTCGGCGATCCCCAGGAGGCCCAGACCCGGGAGTTCCTGTCGCGGGTGCTCGGCTGAGCACCGTGTGTCGTCCCCGCCATCGGCGGTGGCACGCCTAGTCTTGTCTGGGGTTCGCGTGGAACCCCCATCACACATGAAGGAGCCGATATGGCCACCGTCGACCAAGGTCCCGAGGTCATCGACGACAGCGGACTTGCCGCCATCGGCCGGCACTGGGGGATCGTGATGGGGCTGGGCGTGCTCAGCATCATCGTGGGCTTCATTGTCATGGTCTGGCCGGGCAAGACCGTCGTGGTCGTCGCCATCGTCGTCGCGATCTGGCTGCTCGTCTCGGGCATCTTCCAGATCATCCGAGGCTTCGGGGGAGGTCTCACCGGCGGCCTGCGCGCCCTGCTCATCATCACGGGCATCCTGTCGATCATCCTGGGCCTGATCGCGCTGCGCGGCGCGTTCCAGGCTACCGAGATCCTCGCGATCCTCATCGGCATCGCCTTCCTGTTCCAGGGCTTCGGCCAGCTGTTCCACGCCGCTGAGGAGAAGAGCGGGCGGGGCTGGAACATCTTCGGCGGCATCGTCATGCTGATCGGCGGCCTCGTCGTGCTCACCTGGCCGGGCGTCTCCCTGGCCACGCTGGCCTGGATCACCGGCATCTGGCTGGTCATCGGCGGCGGCATGATGATGATCGCGTCGCTGCAGCTGCGCTCGGCTTCAGCGGCCGGCTAGTCGGTCGACCGCGTGGCGGCCGAGACGTCCCAGACCCTCGACCGAGGGCTGCGGGTGCTGGAGGTGGTGGCGTCGTCCCCGGACGGCCTCACGGTCACCGAGCTCGCCACAGCCCTCGGCATCGGGCGGACCGTCGTCTACCGCCTCGTGGTCACGCTGGAGCAGCACGCCTTCCTGCGGCGAGCCGCCGACGGCAAGTGCCGGCTCGGCCTGGGCGTCCTCGCGATGGGGCGCCAGGTCCAGCCGGTCGTCCGCGACACCGCCCTGCCGGCGCTGCGCCTGCTCGCGGACGCGGTGAACGCGACCGCCGTCCTCACGGTGGTCGACGGCCACGAGGCGCTGTCCGCGGTCGTCGCCGAGCCCACCCGGTCCGACGTGCACGTGGCCTCGCGCGCCGGCTCGCGCCAGCCGCTGGAGAACAGCGCTGCCGGCCGGGCGATCCTCGCGGCCCGCACCACGGCAGGGCGGCCCCTCGACCCGCCGTGGGTCGTGGCCACCGGCGACGGCCCTCAGGGCGCCTACGGAATCGCGGTGCCCGTGCTCGGCGTCCCCGGGCTCGAGGCGAGCGTGGGCGTGCTTGCGCTGCGGGAGCTGAACGAGTCGGATGTCGGTCCGCGCGTGGCACGTGCGGCAGGGGAGATCGCGCGGGCCCTGCGCTAGTCCCAGCAGCCGGTGATGGTGGCCGTCAGGCCGTCGAGTGCCTGCCGCGTGGACAGCGCGGAGAATCGCTGAGGCCGGTCGTTGACGAGCACGGCGAACAGCCGCTCGGGTCCCGCAAGCGTGGTGGCGAACCCGGAGAGCGCGATGGTGTCGAACAGTGACCCCGTCTTGGCATGGACGTCGCCGCGCGCGCACCGGGCGTGGGCGGTGACGTAGCGGCCGTACGCCGTGGCGAGGGTGCCCGTCTGGCCCGACACCGGCAGGGCATCCGGCTCGAACATCACCGCGAAGGGCGCGGGGTTCGTGACGCGGGCGACGCGCAGGACCTCGACGAGGAAGCGCGGACTGAGCGCGGTCCTTGCGGGACAGGCCGCTGCCGTCGCGAAGCCGCATGCCCGTCGGGTCCACGCCCAGCGTCCGCAGGACCTGCTCGGTCGCCGCGCGCGCGCCGGCCCACGTGGCCGGCTGGCCGGCCGCGACCGCCACCTGACGGTGCAGCACCTCGGCGACGTTGTTCTCCGATCGGCTGAGCATGACGCGGACGGCCTCGGCGACGGTGTGGCCCGCGGTCTCCGCGAGCACGGGCGCCTCGCCGGCGTCGGCATCCGCACCGATCGTCACCTGCAGGCCCTTGGCCGTGAGCCGGTCCGCGAAGACGCGGGCGGCGTTGGCGCTGGGGTCGCGGCTGTAGTCGCCGAGGCGGGCCAGGGCCTCGACCGAGGCGGCCACCGACGGGATGTACGACGGCGTCCAGCCCCGGGCGCGACCGGTGTCGGGGAACAGGTCGTCGTCGACGTGAACCACGACGGGGGTGCCGGCGGGGACGGCCTTCGCGGCGCGCGCGGCCAGCCGCTGGAGCTCGGTCGTGGTGAGGAGCGGGTCGCCGCCGCCCTCGAGGACGAGATCGCCGGGGGTGGCCCCGGCGCGCACGCGGGTCGTGAGCCGCCGCTCGGCGCCGAGGGTGGCCAGGGTCGCCACCGCCGTGACGATCTTCATCGTCGAGGCCGGCAGCATGAGCTGGTCGCCCCCGCGGTCCGAGATCACCGCGCCGGTGGCGGCGTCGACGACCAGCAGCCCCACATCGGAGCCGAGCCGCGGGTTGGCCAGCCGGGTGCCGAGGAGCGCGTCGACGGCCGGATCGGCCGACTCCAGGGGGCGGGCGAGGGCCGGCGACGCGGTCAGCAGGCCGATGAGGAGGCCCCCGACGACGCCGGCGGTCACCCCGCGTGTGATGCGCATGGTGACCATGGTGCGACAGGCCGACCCGGAGCCGGTGCCCGGGGTCCCAGCCGCCGTGACGCAGAATGGACGGAATCCCCCCGGAAGGCTCACCATGCGACGTTCCCTGATCGGCCTCCTGGCGGCAGTCATGCTCGTGCTGCCGCTGGCCTCCGCGGCCCCCGCGCAGGCCGACGGACCGGCCCCCAAGCGCGTCGCGAGCGGCTGGCTGCCGTACTGGATGACGTCGCCGGCCCGCTCGGTCGGCGTGACGTCCGCGGTCCAGAACGCGGACCTGTTCACCGACGTGTCGCCGTTCTGGTTCTCGGCCACGGCGAAGTCCGGCGGCGGCGTGCAGGTGCGGTTCAACCCCAACTTCACGAACGGCGCGTCGAACGCGGCGTGGGCCATGGGCCAGTTGAAGGGTGCGGGGCTGACGGTCCTGCCGGCGATCGCCGACGGCTCCGGCAAGGGGCGCATGGCCAAGACCCTCGCGGATCCCGGGCTGCGGGCGCAGCACGTCAGCGACATCGTCGCCCTGGTCACGTCCAACGGGTACGACGGCATCGACCTCGACTACGAGGTCTTCGCCTTCTCCGACGGCTCCTCCTCGTGGGCCGCCACCCAGCCGAACTGGACGGCCTTCGTGACCGAGCTGGGGGCCGCCCTGCATGCGCAGGGCAAGCTGCTCTCGGTCACGATCCCGCCGCCGTGCAACACCGCCGGCTCGTGCGGCCCGCGCAGCGGCTACTGGGTCTACGACATCGCGGGCATCGCACCGGCCGCAGACCGGATCCGGATCATGGCGTACGACTACCACGTCAACGGGATCGGCCCGATCGCCCCGATGCCGTGGGTGCGCTCGATCGTGCAGTACAGCGTGTCCGTCATGCCGGCGGCCAAGCTGCAGATCGGCGTGCCGACCTACGGTCGCGCCTGGACCCGCCAGTCGGGTGGCTCCTACCAGCTCAAGGGCACCTGCCCGACCGACAAGGGCTCGAGTGCCTATCGCTCGCTCACGTCGATGGCGTCGGTCTCCGACGCGGACATCCCCGCACTCCTCGCCTCGGTCGGCGTCACCGATGCCGATGTGCAGTGGTCCGCGGCTGACCAGGAGAACTGGGTCTACTACGACAAGAAGGTGAACTGGACCGACAGCTCCGGCGCCACGCAGACGTGCACGGCCAAGCGCGTCATGTGGTTCGTCGGTCCGCAGGCCGTCCTGGCGCGCACGCAGCTGGTCGGGGAGTTCGGGCTCGGTGCCGCCGCCTACTGGACCGTCGGCGGGGAGAACCCTGCGCAGTGGCCGCTGATCCGCAGCTACGCGCAGTCCCTCGCACCGGCCTCCACCGACGTCGCCGTCGCAGGCGTCCCGACCGCCGTCTTCGGCACCCCGGTCTCGGTGACGGCCACGGTCACGTCGCAGGGAGCCCCGCTCGGCGGAGTGACCGCGATCGTCCAGTTCAAGCGGCAGGGCACCAAGACATGGGTCGACGTCGCATCGGCACCGACGGGCGCCGACGGCGTGGTGGTCTTCCAGGTCAGTCCCGAGGCGACCGGCTCGTGGAAGGTGGTCGTGCCGCCAGGCGACGCCCGGACCGAGGGGGCCAGTGCGCCCTTCGTCACGCAGGTGCTGTCCCTCGTCACGGCGACCCCGAAGGAGACGCGCGTGCCGCGGGGCGGCCGCCTGGTCGTGAAGGGCTGGGCGCGCCCGGCCCTGCCCGGCCAGTCGATCGTGCTGCAGGTGCAGCGGGGGGAGCGGTGGAAGAACGTGGAGTCGCTCAAGGCGAATGCGAAGGGCCGCGCACGCCTGGTGGTCGCAGCCCCGCGGGACCGTGGCCTCTACGTCTACCGGGTCGTCGCCGTGGGCAAGGGCGACATCTTCGCGAACGCGTCGCCCGAGTTCCGGATCCGCGTCACGAAGTAGGCGGGTTCGGAACCAGGCAGGCGGCGGGCAGGTCGAACCACTGCAGCGCCGTGAAATCGGCCGAGATGCCCTCGTGGGCGGACGCTGGTGGCCCGAGGTCGTCCGGCAGCGACTCCAGGTAGTGGTGCGCGTGCTCGAGGTAGCCGACGAGGTCGCTCTCGGGGGCCCGGTCCTGGTGCTCGGGGTAGAGCAGCGTGCCGTCGGGGCCGTACGAGACCTGGGCCAGCCGCAGGGGCGGCTCCACCGGACCGTTGCGGTGGTGCCACCTCCCGGTGACCGGGTCGAACCGGTACTGCGGCATGAGGCGCCACCCATGGTCGGCCACCAGCACGACGGCCGAGACGAGGTAGGAGAACACCGCCTCCGAGATGAAGTAGTTGAAGTTGACGCGCACCCAGCCCGGCTTGATGCCCTCGCAGCCGTGCGAGATCTCGCGCTCGAACTCGTGGGAGCGCTCGAGGTCGATGCCGAGGAGGCGATGGCCGTAGGGGCCGGCACATGAGCAGCCGCCGCGCGCCTGGATGCCGAAGAGGTCGTTGAGGATGGCGACGACGAGGTTGTGGTGCAGGTACCGGCCGTGGGGTCGGGTGATGACGAACGAGGCGATCGACAGCCGCTCCGCCTCGAGGTTCCCGAGCACCTGGATGCTCGGGTTCTGGTTCCACGTCGCGATCGCGCGCCGCACGAAGTCGGTCTCGTGCGCGCGGATCACGTCCGTGCCGACCGCCTCCTTGAGCTGGAACACCAGCCCCGCCCGGATCGACTCGACGATCGCGGGCGTGCCGCCCTCCTCGCGATGGACCGGGTCGCTGAGGTAGAGGTGCTCCTCGGGGTTCACGTAGACGACGGTGCCGCCGCCGACCGTCTCCGGCACCGAGTTGGCGAGCAGCTCACGCCGCGCGATCAGCACCCCGGGCGTCCCGGGGCCGCCGATGAACTTGTGCGGCGACACGAAGATCGCGTCCTTGTACGCGAGGGGGTGCTCGGCGCACCGCGGCAGCATGTCGATGTCGACATAGGGCGCGGCCGCCGCGAAGTCCCAGAAGGCGAGGGCCCCGTGCTCGTGGAGCAGCTGGGACACCCGGTGGGTGTCGGTCACGATGCCGGTCACGTTGCTCGCTGCGCTGAACGACGCGATCCGCAGGGGCCGATCCGCGTAGCGGGTCAGCTGCTCCTCGAGATGGACCAGGTCGATGTGTCCGTCGGCGTCCTCGTGGATGGTGACGACGTCGGCGATCGACTCCCGCCAGGGGAGCTCGTTGCTGTGGTGCTCGAAGGGTCCGATGAACACGACGGGGCGCTCGGAGGCGGGGATCGCGTCGAGGAGCCGATAGCGGTGGGCCAGGTCGGCCGGCAGGCGCAGGTTCAGGATGCCGATCAGCTTGTTGATGGCCGCGGTGGAGCCCGAGCCGCAGAAGATGACGCAGGTGTCGTCGTCGCCGTTGACGGCGTCCCTGATGATGCGCCGCGCATCCTCGCGCAGCCGCGTGGTCTGCAGGCCCGTCCCGCTCGACTCCGTATGGGTGTTCGCATACCGGGGGAGCACCTCGTCGCGGATGAAGTCCTCGATGAAGGTCAGGGCCCGGCCGCTCGCGGTGTAGTCGGCGTACGTCACGCGGCGTGCCCCGAAGGGCCCGACCATCACCTGGTCGTCGCCGATGACGCTGTCGCGGATCCGGCCCAGAAGCGGCGGCTCGGGCAGGTCCGGGTCGCGATGCGGGATCACGATGCGGGACACGCAGCCAGAGTAGGGGAGAATGCGGTCATGTCCGTCGCGCCCGCCGAAGTCATCCAGCCTGACGTCGTCGAGGACACCGAGCGGCCCTGGATCACCATCGTCTGGAACGATCCTGTCAACCTGATGTCGTACGTGACCTACGTCTTCATGGAGTACTTCCACTACGACCGGGCCAAGTCGGAGTCGCTCATGCTGGACGTGCATGAGAAGGGTCGCGCCGTCGTGTCCAACGGCACGCGCGAGGAGATGGAGCGCGACGTGACCGCGATGCACGGCTACGGACTCTGGGCGACCATGCAGAAGGACGACTGATGGCCGAGGTCGAGGCGCTGCCCCGTGGCGTCCGAGGTGCCCGGGTGCACCTGGAGGAGGTCGAGATCGCGCTCCTGCAGTCCCTGGCCCTGCAGATGATCGACTTCGTCGAGCCTCGGGCCACCGACGGGGACGACCCGCTGGTCGCCCTCGTGGGCATCGACCCCCATGCCGAGATCCCGGATGATCCCGCCCTGCTGAGGCTGCTGCCCGACGCCTACCCCGACGACCAGGACGCGTCGGCCGAGTTCCGTCGGTACACCGAGCGCGACCTGCGTGCTGCGAAGGCCGACAACGCCCGGGCGGTCGCAACCGACCTCGAGCGCAGCGACGCCACCGTCGACATCGACGCCGAGCGCGCCCCGGCCTGGCTCGGGTTCCTGAACGACTCCCGGCTGACTCTGGGCACGCGGCTGGGCGTGACCGAGGACAACCACGAGGCGCTGGCCGGGCTCCCCGAGTCGGACCCGAGGGCCGGGCTCTTCCAGGTGTACGACTGGCTCACCTTCCTGCAGGACTCGCTCGTGCAGCGCCTCCTGCCGTCGGCCTAGGGTCATCCGCATGCTGACGATCGCCCAGGACCTGGTGGACGCCATGGTCGCGCACGCTCGCGCCGACCATCCGGACGAGGCCTGCGGGGTCATCGCCGGCCCCGAGGGCTCCGACCGGCCCACCCGCCACGTCCCGATGCTCAACGCCGCCCGGTCGCCGACCTTCTACGAGTTCGACTCCGGTGACCTGCTTCGCCTGTACCGCGACATGGACGCGCGCGACGAGGTGCCCGTGGTCATCTACCACTCGCACACGGCGACCGAGGCGTACCCCTCCCGCACGGACGTGGCCTACGCATCGGAGCCCGATGCCCACTACGTGCTGATCTCGACCCGCGAGACCGGTCCCGATGCCGGCCCGTTCGAGCTGCGGTCGTACCGGATCGTGGACGGTGCCGTGTCCGAGGAGCCGGTCACCGTGGTCCCTTCCTGACCACGGCTTCCTGCAAAGCACTTGCACGTACCGCACGGCAACTGGCGGGATGGCGGAAGCGTTCGTAGGCTCCACGCCATGGCTGTCGAGGTCCGGATCCCCACGATTCTGCGCACGTACACCTCCGGCGAGAAGGTCGTGTCCGCGGACGGGGCCTCCCTGGAGGCCGTCGTCCGCGATCTCGACGGTCGGTACCCGGGGATCGCCGACCGCCTGATCGACGAGAGCGGCCTGCGGCGGTTCGTCAACGTCTACCTGAACGACGAGGACGTGCGGTTCCTCGCGGGCCTGGAGACGCCGGTGGCCGACGCGGACTCCATCACGATCCTGCCGGCCGTGGCCGGCGGCGCCTGAGAGTGCGCTTCGCCTCGCTGCTCGACTCCGTCGGCGGCACCCCGCTCGTCGGCCTGCCCCGGCTGTCGCCCTCTGAGGACGTGCGCCTCTGGGCGAAGCTCGAGGATCGCAACCCGACGGGGTCGGTGAAGGACCGCGCGGCCCTGGCCATGGTCGAGCAGGCGGAGAAGGACGGACTGCTGCACGCGGGAGCCACGCTGCTGGAGCCGACGTCGGGCAACACCGGCATCTCCCTCGCCATGGTGGCGCGGCAGCGCGGCTACCGGCTCGTCTGCGTCATGCCGGAGAACACCTCGGCCGAGCGCACGCAGCTGCTGACCGCGTGGGGTGCCACGGTGATCGCGTCCCCGGCCGCGGGCGGCAGCAACGAGGCCGTGCGCGTCGCCAGGCAGCTCGCGGTCGAGAACCCGGACTGGGTGATGCTGTACCAGTACGGGAACGCGGCGAACGCCCGTGCCCACTACGAGGCCACGGGTCCGGAACTGCTGGCCGACCTGCCGTCGATCACCCACTTCGTCGCCGGGCTCGGCACGACGGGGACCCTCATGGGGGCCGGGCGGTTCCTGCGCGAGGCACGGCCGGACATCCAGGTGGTGGCGGCCGAGCCGCGCTACGGCGAGCTGGTCTACGGCCTGCGCAACCTGGACGAGGGCTTCGTGCCGGAGCTCTATGACGCCTCGGTGCTGACCACCCGCTTCTCCGTCGGCCCCTACGACGCCGTCCGCAGGATGCGCGAGCTCATGGAGGTCGAGGGGATCTTCGCCGGTCCGTCGACCGGTGCCATCCTGCACGCGGCGCTGGGGGTGGCCGCGTCGGCCGTGAAGTCGGGGAGCGCGGCCGACATCGCCTTCGTCGTGTGCGACGGGGGCTGGAAGTACCTGTCCACCGGTGCGTACGACGGGACCCTGGACATGGCGGAGGAGGCGCTCGACGGGCAGCTGTGGGCGTGAGCCCAGGATGGGACGTCAGGCAGTCTGGGTGAAGTAGTCCTTCGCCGCCTTGGTGTTCACCATCAGCAGGATCACGATGCTGACCAGGATGATGCCCCAGCCGAACGGCAGCCGGAACAGCGCGAAGAACAGGTTGATGGCCGACAGCATGATGATGAGGATGCGCGCCGTCGCCGACCCGATCAGGGTCAGCTTGGCGAGCCAGAAGTACATGAGCCCGAGGATGAACGAGAGGGCGCCGTTGACGAAGAGGAAGAAGCCCGAGATCTCCTGGCTGTTGCCGAGGTGGTCGGTCAGCGTCGGGTTGCCGATGATCGGCGCGAGCATCATCCAGAAGCCCAGCATGAGGTCGGCGACCGCCGAGATGACGATGAGGACGACGATGATGGACACACCCACGGGTCGGTTCATGCGCTCAGAGTAGGCACGTCGACCGGGCCCGTCGGGCAGCCGCGCCGCGGGGATTGGGGTAGCCGGCAGATAGGCTCGACTGGTCATGAACGACGCAGCCATCGGGATCTTCGACTCGGGAGTGGGCGGTCTGACCGTCGCGCGGGCGGTCATCGACCAGCTGCCGCACGAGCCGATCCGCTACATCGGCGACACCGCGCGCGGTCCCTACGGCCCGCGGCCGCTCGCCGAGGTGCGCTCCTTCTCGCTGGAGATCATGGACCGCCTCGTGTCCGACGGCGTCAAGGCCCTCGTCATCGCCTGCAACTCGGCCAGCGCCGCGACCCTGCGCGACGCCCGGGAGCGCTACGACGTCCCGGTCATCGAGGTGGTCCATCCGGCCGTCCGCCGGGCCGTGTCCGCGACGCGCTCGGGCCACGTCGGCGTCATCGGCACGTCGGCAACCGTCACGTCCGGCGCGTACGCGGATGCCTTCGCGGCCGCCCCGCACCTGGACCTCACGTCGATTGCGTGCCCGCGGTTCGTCGAGTTCGTGGAGGCCGGCGTGACCTGGGGTCCGGAGCTCGTCGAGGTGGCCACCGAGTACCTCCAGCCCATGAAGGCGGCCGGCGTCGACACCCTCGTCCTCGGCTGCACGCACTACCCGCTGCTGACGGGTGTCATCTCGTACGTGATGGGGGAGGACGTCACCCTCGTCTCCAGCGCCGAGGAGACGGCCAAGGACGTCTACCGGACGCTCGTGGCCCAGGACCTGCTGCGCGACCCGTCCGGGGCGGATCCGCTGCGCCAGTTCATGGTCACCGGCGATCCTGCCGACTTCCAGCGACTCGGCCGGCGCTTCCTCGGGCCCGAGATCGGACGCGTCGAGGTCGTCGGATGAGGCTGACCGTCATTGGCTGCGCCGGGTCGTACCCGAACGCCGCGTCGCCGGCGTCGTGCTACCTGCTCGAGCACGAGGGCCAGCGCATCGTGCTGGACCTGGGCAATGGATCCCTCGGTGCCCTGCAGCGCCACGTGGACGTCGCGGACGACCTCGCGCTGTCGGCCGTCATCCTCAGCCACTGCCATGTCGACCATTGCGCGGACGTCGCCTCCCTGTACGTGCGTCGGCACTACGCCCCGAAGCCGCCGGCCACCCGCCTGCCGCTGCTCGGCCCGGCGGAGACGCGGGACCGGATCGCGGCGATCTACGGGATGACCGACCCCCAGCAGCTCTCCGCCGTCTTCGACGTGCGGGGGCTGGTCGCCGGACCGATCGAGATCGGGCCGTTCACGATCACGACGACACCGGCCGCCCACCCGGTCGAGGCCTACAGCATCCGGGTCGACGCCGGCGGGCGGTCGGTGACGTACTCCGGCGACACCGGTCCCACCGATCGCCTCGTCGGCCTCGCGACCGGAACAGACGTGGCGCTGTTCGAGGCCTCCTGCGTCGGCACCGACAACCCACCGGACCTCCACCTGACCGGCGCGGATGCCGGCCGCCTTGCCCAGGCGGCCGGTGCTGGCGTGCTCGTCCTGACGCACCACGCGGACTGGAACGACGAGGCGGTCGTGCTCGCCGAGGCCACCTCCTGCTTCCGGGGGCCGATCGAGCAGGCCCGGCCCGGGATGACGATCTCGGTCTGACGGACCCGGCGGATAGGGTCCCGTCATGACCCGATCCGATGGCCGTACGGCCGACCAGCTGCGTCCCGTCTCCTTCGAGCGGGGGTGGCTCGAGCAGGCCGAGGGCTCCGCGCTCGTGTCGTTCGGGCGCACCCGGGTGCTGTGCACGGCGTCCTTCTCTGCTGGCGTGCCGAGGTGGCTCAAGGACTCGGGCAAGGGCTGGGTGACGGCCGAGTACGCGATGCTGCCGCGGGCCACCAACACCCGCAACCAGCGCGAATCGGTCAAGGGCAAGCTCGGGGGGCGCACCCAGGAGATCTCGCGGCTGATCGGCCGCAGCCTGCGTGCCGTGGTCGACATGGAGGTGCTGGGCGAGAACAGCATCCTCATCGACTGCGACGTGCTGCAGGCCGACGGCGGCACGCGCACGGCCGCCATCACCGGCGCCTACGTGGCCCTGGCCGACTCACTGGCCTGGGCGCGCGACCGGGGCCTGCTCAAGCCGGGCGTCGACCCGCTCAAGGGCTCCGTAGCAGCCGTCAGCGTGGGCATCGTCGGCGGCGAGCCGCGACTGGACCTGCACTACGACGACGACGTCAATGCCGACACCGACATGAACGTCGTCATGACCGGCGACGGCCGCTTCGTGGAGGTCCAGGGCACGGCGGAGCAGGAGGCCTTCGACCGCGACCTCCTCAACCGACTGCTCGATCTCGCGGGGGAGGGGTGCCGTTCGCTGGCCGCGCTGCAGGCCGCCGCGCTCGCGCAGCCGATCCCCAGCCGGGGCTGAGAATGGCCGCGCGGGTGGTGCTCGCGACCAAGAACCGCAAGAAGCTCGAGGAGCTGCACCGGATCCTGGAGGCCGAAGGGCTCGACGTGGAGCTCCTCGGCATCGACGCGTTCCCCGACCTGCCCGACATCGCCGAGACCGAGTCCTCGTTCGCCGGGAACGCCCTGCTGAAGGCGCGCGAGATCGCGCGGATCACCGGCCTGCCCGCCGTGGCTGACGACTCCGGGTTGTGCGTCGACGCTCTGAACGGCATGCCGGGCATCCTCTCGGCCCGGTGGTCCGGCCGGCACGGGGACGACGACGCGAACCTCGACCTCCTGCTCGGCCAGCTGGCCGATGTCCCGGATCGGCGCCGCACCGCTGCCTTCCACTGCGCCGCGGCGGTCGCCCTGCCGGATGGCACCGAGCGCGTCGTCGAGGGCACCATGGACGGCGTCCTGATCCGCGAGCGCCGAGGCGAGCACGGGTTCGGCTACGACCCGATCTTCATCCCGCTCGGCCAGCAGGTCACGTCGGCGCAGATGAGCGCCGAGCAGAAGGACGCGATCAGCCATCGTGGGCGGGCCATGCGCGCGCTCGCCCCGGTGCTGGCCGAGCTGCTGGAGCCCTGAGCCGATGAACGCCTCGTGCTACGCCTGCGGGATGACCGCGCTGTCGGACGCGGCGCCGCCGCGCGAACGCGTCGTCGTCGAGGGCGGGTGGCGCGTCGCGCTCGCCTTCAACTCCACGCTGCCCGGCTGGCTGGTGCTCGTGCCGATGCGTCACGTCACGGCCCTGGACGAGCTCACCGCCCTGGAGTCGGAGGAGTTCGGCCTGCTCGTGCGCAAGGCGTCGATCGCCCTGCGCGCTGTCACCGGATGCGAGAAGACGTACGTCATGGTCTTCGCCGAGGCCGAGGGGTTCGCGCACCTGCACGCGCATGTCGTTCCCCGCATGGCCGACTTCACGCCCGACGTGATCGGCCCACGCGTGTTCGCGCACCTGGTGGACGACGAGTCGGCATGGACCTCCGAGGCCGACCGCGACGCCCTGGCGCTGAGGCTGCGGTCGGCGTTCGCCCGCGCCTGAGCCGAGCTGCTGGTGCGGAAGGCGGGACTTGAACCCGCACGCCCGAAGGCACAGGTACCTAAAACCTGCGCGGCTGCCAATTACGCCACTCCCGCGTCATGGCGATCCTAGGGTGCCGACGGCGGTGGTTCGCGTCAGCGCACCCGCAGGACGGGAAAGAGCGGGTGGTCCATGGCCGAGCCGGCCGGGAGTTCGGCGTCGAGCCCCTCGAACGGCGGCGACGTCCGCCACGGGCGAGGCGCGTGCGTGGCATCGTCGCCGAGGAAGCGCAGCGAGAAGGCCCGCCTCGGAGCAGTGCCGGGAACCCCGTACGCGTGGTGCGCGGTGAGCATGTGGAAGAACACCGCGTCACCGGGCTCCATGGCCCAGCCGCGGATCTCGTAGGACGAGCGGTCGGACTCGATGTCGGGCATCTCGGCGAGCGTGCCCTCGGGGAACCAGCGCGCCTGCTCGGTGAGGAAGGTCCGGGGCATCAGCCAGCCGCTCGCGTGGGATCCCGCCCAGAACTCCAAGGAGGACTCGCGGGCCACCGGATCGACCGGCGCCCACAGCGACACGTTGTCGTGCCCCTCGACGTTGTAGTACGGCTGGTCCTGGTGCCACGGGGTTGGCTGCTGCGTCCCGGGCTCCTTCACCAGCAGGTGATCGTGGTAGAGCCGCACGACCGACGAGCCCATCAGCACCCCGGCCACGTCGGCCGCCCGGGAGTCGAAGGCGATCGATCGGTACTCGTCGATCCGCTGCCAGTTGCAGAAGTCCTCGACGAACCGGCCGGGATCGTCGTCGCGGCTGGCGACGCCGAACAGCGGTCCCGGATCGGCGAGGTTGCGCTCCACGCCCGTGCGGATGGTCTCGACCTCGGATGGGGTGAACAGCCCTCGCACGATGCAGCACCCGTCCGCGCGGAAGGCCGCCACGGTGCCGGCGTCGACGACTCCGGTGTCGAGCGCGGTCACGCCGCGTCCAGCCCGAGGTCCCGGATCAGCTTGGCCACGTGACCGGTGGCCTTGACGTTGCGGAAGGCGTGCTCGATGGTGCCGGACGGTGAGATGACGAAGGTCGACCGGATCACCCCGGTGACGACCTTCCCGTACAGCTTCTTCTCGCCGTAGGCCCCGTACGCCGTGAGAACGGTCTTGTCGGGGTCGGACAGCAGGGGATAGGTGAGGGCGTCGCGCTCCCGGAACCTGGCCAGCTTCTCGGGCTTGTCCGGGGAGATGCCCACGACCGCCAACCCCGCGTCCTGCAGCAGCCGGAGGTTGTCGCGGAAGTCGCAGGCCTCCTTCGTGCAGCCGGGCGTCATCGCCGCGGGGTAGGCGAACAGGAGCACGCGCCGGCCGGAGAAGTCGGCGAGGGACACGGAGGCGCCTGAGTCGTCGAGCAGGGCGAACGGCGGGGCAACGTCACCGGCGACGAGGGTCATGGCACTCCTTATTGCAAGAGACTCGCAAATGCGGGATCAGAGGAATAGCGGTAGCATCCCCCGAATACGGTGAGGAGGCCATCTTGCACGTCCACGCAATGCACATTCCGGACGGGTTCATCAATGCGCCGGTGAGCGCGGTCGCGGGCAGTCATCGCCGCGATCGGCATCGTGATCTGCCTGCGCGGGGCGCATCGCCAGCTCGACGAGAAGACGGCGCCGATGGCCGGGCTCGTCGCGGTCTTCGTCTTCGCCATGCAGATGATCAACTTCCCGGTCGCCGCCGGCACCAGCGGGCACCTGCTCGGGGGCGCGCTGGCCGCGATCCTCGTCGGTCCCTACGCAGGCGCCCTCGCCGTCAGCGTCGTCATCCTCGTCCAGGGACTGCTCTTCGCCGACGGTGGGTTGAGCGCGATCGGCCTCAACATCATCAACATGGGCCTGGTCACCGCGGCGGTGGGCTGGTTCGTGTTCCGGGCAGTCGTCAAGGTCGCGGGCTCGTCGCGTCCCGCAGTTCTGGACCGCCGCCTTCGCCGCGGGCTTCGTCGCGGTCCCGGTGTCGGCCCTGGCCTTCGTGCTGGAGTACGCGCATCGGTGGTACCGGCACCGCGCCGCGTGAGCACCGTGACCTTCGCGATGGTCGGGGTCCACTCCTGATCGGCGTCGGCGAGGGCATCATCACGGCCCTGACCGTGGGTGCGGTCTACCTGACGCGACCCGACCTGGTGTACGGCATGCGCGACAGGCTGCCCAAGAACCTCGTCCTCACCACAACCAGCGTCGTTGTCGAGAAGGGGGCGCAGTCGTGAAGAAGAGGGATCTGGCTCGTCATCGGCGTCGGACTGGCGGTGTCGCTGGTCATCGCCGGCTTCGTCAGCTACTACGCCTCCAGCGAGCCCGACGGGCTCGAGAAGGTCGCAGGAGATCAGGGCTTCATCGACGCCGCGCAGGACTCGGCCAACGCGGCCCTCCCGACCGCCGACTACGGGATCGCCGGCGTCGAGTCCGAGCGCCTGTCCGTCGGACTGGCCGGCATCCTCGGGCGTCGTCGTGATCGCCGTGGTGGCATTCGGGCTGTTCTGGCTCCTCGGTCGCGGCAAGAAGGCGCCCGACGGACTGCCGCGGACGCGACCTCGTCGGTCAACGCCTGATCGTGCCGAGTCCGCACCAGCACGGGCACGACCCGGGCGAACGGCTCTACGTCCATCGGCACACCCCGATCCACCGGCTGCCCGGCCGAGGTGAAGGTCGTGGCCATGGTGGCGTTCATCTTCACCGTCATCGCCACCCCGCCCGGACAGTTCTGGGCGTTCGGTGTGTACGCGCTTCTCCTCGCCGGGGTGGCGTCGCTCGCCCGGATCCCGATCACGGTCATCCTGCCCCGCATGCTCGTCGAGGTGCCCTTCGTGCTCTTCGCCCTCCTCATGCCCTTCTTCGGGACCGGTCCCACGGTGGAGGTGCTCGGCTTGACCCTCTCCCAGGCGGGTCTGCTGGCCGGCTGGGGCATCCTCGTCAAGGGCACGCTCGGCGTCGTCTGCTCGATCCTGCTGGCCGCCACGACTCCTGCTCGCGACCTGTTGCTGGGCCTCGACCGTCTCCACGTTCCGTCCCTCATCGTGCAGATCGCGACATTCATGCTTCGATACACGCATGTCGTCGGTGACGAGATCTCCCGCATGAAGATGGCCCGTCAGGCCCGTGGATTCGAGGCGACCGGCATTCGGTCCTGGCCCGTGATCGCGCCAGTCCGCGGGCTCGCTGTTCATCCGGTCGTACGAGCGGGGTGAGCGCGTGCACCTGGCGATGCTCAGCCGCGGCTACACCGGCCGTCTGCCCGGAGCTGTCTACGTCGGTGACCACGACGGCGGCCGACTGGTGGACGGCCATGATGCTCCCGTTCGTCGGACTCCTCGTGGCCCTCGCTGCCCTGTGGGCGCAGCCATGACCGCCAGCCTGCGCGTCTCGGGCCTGGCCTTCGCCTACCCGGACGGGTACCAGGCGCTGTTCGGCGTCGACCTCGAGATCGAGCGCGGTGAGCGGGTGGCCCTGCTCGGGCCGAACGGTGCCGGCAAGACGACGCTCGTGCTGCACCTGAACGGATTGCTCTCCGGCGGCGTGGGAACGGTCGAGGTGGCCGGCCTGCCGGTGCGAGAAGGAGAACTACCAGGAGATCCGCCGACGCGTCGGAGTCGTGTTCCAGGATCCCGACGACCAGCTCTTCATGCCCACGGTCCGCGACGATGTCGCGTTCGGCCCGGCCAACATGGGGCTGTCCGGAGACGAGCTGGACCAGCGCGTCAAGGAGGCACTCGGACTGGTGGGCATGGCCGACTTCGCCGATCGGCCGCCGCACCACCTGTCCTTCGGCCAGCGCCGACGCGTCGCGGTGGCGACCGTGCTCGCCATGAGGCCGGAGATCCTCGTGCTCGACGAGCCGTCGAGCAACCTCGACCCGGCCAGCCGGCGCGAGCTGGCCGACATCCTGCGCAGCCTGGACATCACGGTGCTGATGGTCACGCATGACCTGCCGTACGCCCTGGAGCTGTGCCCGCGCTGCGGTGATCCTCTCCGGCGGGGTGATCGTCGCCGACGGCGTCACCCGCGACATCCTGCTGGACGACGCGCTCATGCGCGCCAATCGGCTCGAGCTGCCCTTCGGCTTCGATCCTCGCAACGTCCCCGCGTAGTCTTGGGCACCATGTCCGATGTGAAGCCCGCACCCGAGACCGCCCCGGCCCCGTCGATCGTCGATCTGCAGGCCGAGGTGGCCGCAGCGCGCGAGGAACTCGTCGCCAGCATTGCCGACCTCAAGTCCCAGGCGACCCCTGGAGCCCTCGCCGCCAGGGGAGGCCGCTCGATCACCGGGTGGTTCACCGACGAGTTCGGAGGCATCCGTCCCGAGCGCGTCGCGATCGTGGGCGCCGTCGTGGTCGGCCTGGTCGCGATCAGGCTCATCGCCCGTCGGCGCAAGTAGCCGGACGCCGGTTCATGACCGCCCTGGACCACGAGAACGGCACCGAGGCTGATGCCGCACCGGACACCACCCCGAACGCCGACGGCTCGGTGCCCATCAAGCTCCTGCACGACCGGGTGCTGGTGCGGGAGGACAACGACGGGCGTGAGCGCCGGTCGATGGGTGGCATCGTCATCCCGGTCACCGCGCAGGTCGGGCGGCGCCTGGCGTGGGCGAAGGTCGTGGCCCTCGGCCCCAACGTTCGCAGCCTCGAGATCGGTGACCGCGTGCTCTTCGAGCCCGAGGAGCGCGGGCAGGTGGAGCTCCAGGGCATCGACTACGTCCTGCTGCGCGAGCGCGACATCCACGCGGTGGCGGCGTCGCGTCACAGCACGTCCGGCACCGGGCTGTACCTCTAGTGGCGCCGTCCAACGGGCTCGAGCAGCCGGTCCTGGTCGGCGGCACCGGACGAAGCGGCTCGACGATCGTCGGTCATCTGCTCGACCATCACCCCGATCTCACCCTCACCCGTCCGATGGAGGTCCGCTTCATCGCGGGCAATGACGGCCTTGCGGACGCGCTGGCCGTGGCCCTGCGCCGCCCCGGATCGCCGAAGGCGCAGGCCGCCGCCGACCTCGCAGCGGATCGGCTCCTGAACCGATGGTTCGAGCGAGCGACCGACGTCGGCCTGCACACGTCGATGACCCGCGAGGAGGTCGAGCGCTGGGCGCATGAGTACCGCGTCACCGTCGGCGCGGAGGCGCTCGCAGCCACGCGTCTCCTGACCACCCGCATCATGGGACGCATCGCCGAGCGGCTCGGGGCGACGAGACTCGTCGACACCACCCCCGCCAACGCGCGCAAGGCGGATCGGCTCGAGCCGATCTACCCGGACTCGCGAGTGGTCGTCGTCACGCGGGACGGCCGCGATGTCGCGGCCTCCTTCGTCAGCCAGAGCTTCGGCCCGGACGACGTGTTCGAGGCGCTGGACCAGTGGGAGTCCCGCATGCTGAGACGCACGTGGCCGCCGCGGCCAGCCGACCCGGATCGCGTGCTCACCATCGAGCTCATGGACCTCGTGGTGACGGATCGTGCGGGCACGCTGCAGCGACTGTGCACCTTCCTGGACGTTCCGGTCGATGCGGGAATGCTCGCGTGGTTCGACGCGAACGTCACCGCCGACGGTGCGCACCCGGGCCGCTGGCGGCGTGACTTCGACGCCGACACGTGCTCGCGCATCGACGCCCACTACGCCCAGATCGTGGAGCGTCTGCGCGCCGAGGGTGTCGACATCCCCCAGTGACGGCGGGAGAATGCGCCGGAGGCACCGTGAGAGATCGTCCGCATGTCCGACCCGCAGCCAAGATCGCGCTGGTCTACCTCGCCTTCTCCGTGCTGTGGATCCTGCTGTCGGACCGCGTCGTCGGCTGGGCCCCTCTCGAGCCCGAGGCGGAGTCCTGGGTGCAGTCCGTCAAGGGCCTTGGCTTCGTCCTCGCGAGCGCCGCGCTGCTGTACGTCCTCACCAACCGGTACCTGCTGCGCGCGGATCGGACGGCCGCCCAGCTGCGCGACGCATACGACCAGACCCTGGTGGGCTGGGCCGCCGCACTCGACATCCGTGACCACTCCACCGGGGAGCACACCGCGCGCGTGACCGACCTCACCGTGGCGCTCGCCGAGCGGTTCGACATCTCCGGCGACGAGCTCGAGGACCTGCGGCGGGGGGCCACGCTGCACGACATCGGCAAGATGGCCGTGCCCGACACCGTGCTGGCCAAGACGGGACCGCTGACCGACGAGGAGTGGGCCCTGATCCGCCAGCACCCGGACATGGCGGTGCGCATGCTCGCGGGCATCGGCTTCCTCGAGCCGGCCCTGGCCATTCCGTGGTGCCATCACGAGCGCTGGGACGGCGGTGGCTACCCGCGCGGGCTGGCCGGCACCGACATCCCGTTCCCGGCGCGCCTGTTCGCCGTCGTGGACGTCTACGACGCGCTGACCTCGGAGCGGATCTACCGCGAGCCGATCCTCATGGAGGCGGCGCTGGCGCACATCGAGGCGGGTTCCGGAACGCATTTCGACCCGGCGATCGTGCCGGAGTTCACGGCCCTGATGCGCGAGCGCAGGGCCGCCGGACTCGTCGACGACGGGGGCCGGTTGTGACCGCCGTGACCGTCGTGTGGTTTCATCCTCCCTACAACTGAATACCTCATCCAGAGGGGCAGAGGGATACGGCCCGTTGAAGCCCCGGCAACCTATTCGGTGAATCTCGTGCAACGAGGCCACCCGGACGTGGTGCCAACTCCGACCTGACATCCCAGGGCAGATGAGAAGAGAGGCCTCGTCATGACTGCTCAGCTCGACACCCCCTCCCTCGGCGCGGCATACGCGCTCAAGTGCCGCGAGTGCGGCGCCACCACCGCGCTCGACGCGAGCTATGCCTGCATGGAGTGCTTCGGCCCCCTCGAGGTGGCATACACGCCATCGACCGTCACCCGCGAGCAGATCGAGGCCGGCCCGAACTCCATGTGGCGGTACGAGGCGCTCCTGCCCGTCGTCCCCGGGGCGGGTTCCCGCCCCGGCCTCCAGCCAGGACTCACCCGACTGGTGCGTGCCGACAACCTCGCCGCCGAACTCGGCGCGCGAGCAGTGTGGGTGAAGGACGACTCGGGCAATCCGACCCACTCGTTCAAGGACCGCGTGGTCGCGGTCGCCCTGGAGAACGGCCGCCGGCTCGGCTACGACACCATCGCCTGCGCGTCCACCGGCAACCTCGCCAACGCCGTCGCGGCCGCCGCGGCGCGCGCCGGGCTCAAGTCCGTCGTGTTCGTGCCGTCCGACCTCGAGGCCGGCAAGATCGTCACGACGGCGGTCTACGCCGGAACGCTCGTCGCGATCGACGGCAACTACGACGACGTGAACCGGCTCTGCTCCGAGATCGCGTCGAACCGCGACTGGGGCTTCGTCAACGTCAACCTGCGGCCGTACTACGCCGAGGGCAGCAAGACGGTCGGCTTCGAGGTAGCCGAGCAGCTGGGCTGGCGCCTGCCGGATGCCGTCGTGTCGCCGGTGGCGTCCGGGTCCCTGCTCACGAAGGTGGACAAGGCCTTCCGCGAGTTCGTCGGGCTCGGCCTCGTCGAGGACCGGCCGTACCAGGTGTTCGGGGCGCAGGCGACCGGGTGCTCCCCGGTGGCGCAGGCATTCCGCGCGGGCAACGACGTGATCCGTCCGGTCAAGCCCGACACCATCGCGAAGTCGCTGGCCATCGGCAACCCGGCCGACGGACCGTACGCCCTCGACGCCGTTCGCCGGACCGGCGGCGCCATCGCAGACGTCAGCGACGCCGAGGTGGTGGAGGGGATCCAGTTGCTCGCCCGCACCGAGGGCATCTTCGCGGAGACGGCCGGCGGCGTGGTCGTGGCCACCTACCGGAAGCTGCTGGCCGAGGGGCTGATCGACCCCCAGGCCGAAGTGGTCCTGCTCAACACCGGCGACGGCCTCAAGACCCTCGACGCCGTCGCCCCCACCTCCCAGCCCACCTTCACCATCTCCCCGTCCTACGACGCCTTCGAGACCAACTACTCAGGAGTGAACGCATGAGCATCGCCGTCAAGGTCCCGACCATCCTCCGCACCTACACCGGCGGCGCCGCCGACGTCACCGTGAGCGGCGCGACCCTCTCCGAGGCCCTCGCCGACCTGGACACGCAGTACCCCGGCATCGGAGCGCGCGTGCTCGACGACGAGGGCCGGCTGCGCCGCTTCGTCAACGTGTACGTCAACGACGACGACGTGCGCTTCCTCGAGGACCTGCAGACACCGACTCCCGACGGCACGAGCATCTCCATCATCCCGGCGGTCGCGGGCGGCTGATCGCCCTCGTCGCCGCTCCATCCGGCAGGATGACGCGAGACGGAAGGGCGCAGGTGGGCGAGACGGAGCCGGCAGCACGAACGGTGCCGGCCTGGGCTGTCTCCGTCGGCCTCGGGCTCGTGCTCGTCGTCGTCGCCATGGCGAAGTACGGCATCGGCTCGTTCCCCAACTGGGTGGTCCTGTGGGACGTGGCCAACCACTGGCAGGACCCCCTCAGCGCTCGCTGGGTCGGCCCCGGCGTGGACTACCTCCTGGGCAACTCACTGGGCGCCGTCCTGTCGGGCATGGTGGGGGCCGCCCGCACGCGCGAGGGCTACGGCCTCTTCCACACGGCGCTGACCCTGGTCGCGATCCTCCTGCCCTTCCTCATGCCGTCGGTTCGCTCGAACGCCGAGCGCGCCCGGCTGCTCTTCGTCCTCCTTGCGTCCGGTCCCGTCGTGGGACTCCTCATGCTGTGGATCGGGGGCTACGACCCCCCTGACGGTGATCGCCGTGACGCTGGTGGGCCTGAGCCGATCGCCGCGGGTCCTGATGCTCGGGTGGTTCATCTTCGGGCTCAACCACTGGACGATGGCGTTGTTCGCGATGGCCGCCTGGATCCCGGTGGTGTGGTTCGCCCAGGCCGACCGGGAGCAACGTCAGCGGGTTCGGACCATCGGTCTCGGCATCGCGGCCATGCTCGCCGGCAACCTGGCCATCCATGTCGTCCTCCGGCTCTGGGGGGCCGGTGAGCGGCGGGTCGGTGGATGGGACCTCAGCTACTTCGACGAGGCCTTCTTCCGCCAGTACCTGTCGTCGATGGGCCTCATCGTCGCGTCGCTCTACGGCCTCGGCTGGATCGTGCTGGTCCTGCTGGCGTGGCGTCGCACCCCCGCGGCCCGGCTGCTGCTCGTCGTGAGCCTGGCGGCCTGCATCCTCGTCCAGATCCCTGCGCGTGACGCGACTCGTGACACGGCACTGACGATGCTGCCGGCACTGCTCGTGGTGGCTGTCGCGGCAACGTCCCAGGGGCGAGTGGTGTTCTCCCGGCGCTGGTGGTTCTGGACGGCCGCCGTGGTCGCGGTCCTCGCGCCAACCCTCGTCGTGTTCGGATGGCAGGCGACGTGGCTGGGGTGGATGACATGACTCGCCCGCGTGATTCGTACTGGTGCGCCGCGAGGGACTTGAACCCCCAACCCGCTGATTAAGAGTCAGCTGCTCTGCCAGTTGAGCTAGCGGCGCGCGAGGAGAAAGGTATCACTGCCCGGTCGCGGCCCGACGAGCCCCCCGGACCGCACTAGGACGATCGCATCGCGGCCGTGATCGCTGCGGCCATGGCGGCCTGACCGGCGGGGTTGGGGTGGAACGACGCACTGGGCAGGGCGGTGAAACCCGTGAAGCCGTAGGCCCAGGCAGCGTCGCCCGCGCACACGCCGTGGCCGACGGCGGGGTCGGCCGACGCCGACCATGTCCCGACGACCGGAGACCAGCGCGGGAGTCGCGTGCTCGCGGCCAGCTGCTGGTTCAGCGAGCCGTTCGCGACGGACAGCGTCGCCGTTCCCCCGGCGGCCAGGGAGTAGGCGTACGTCGGTGCCGGCGCGGGGGACAGCAGCGTGGCCCGTGCCCACGCGAAGTCCGCAGCCGGGATCGACAGGTACGTGCACGGGCCACCATCGACGCCACGGGTGATGTCCGGGTACAGGGTGGGCAGGACCCGCCCGGTAGTCGCGAGTGCGATGCCGGCGGTCGTGCGGCCGTCGGCGAGGACGCAGCCCGAACCGCCCAGGCAGGCCGCGATCCGGTCGAGGGCAGGCGCCGAGCCCGGCCGTCTGCGCCTGCACCCCGCCGTTCACCGTGCCGTAGCGGGCGAGGATGCCCCCGGAGGGGCGCGCGAGCGGGCAGTCCGACGTCAGGGCGCAGGTCTGCAGGATCGAGCCGAACCCGACGTCGTTTCCACCGATCGACACTGTCACCAGGTCCGCAGCCCGGCCGCCGAGGATGCGGGCCGCCTGCTCCACCTGGCTCTCCGACTGGCCCGCGCCGGACTGCGGGGCGAGGATGCCGCTGTCGACGGTGGCACCCGAGCACGCGACGTAGACGAGCGTGACGGACGTCCGAGGATCCGATCGCTCGAGTGCGAGGGCGGCCTGGGCGGGCGCCCCTCGCACACTGCGACGGCATGCGTCGTCGTCCCAGTAGGGCGTGAACGAGCCGCCGCCGCGCAGCCAGGAGCGCACGTTTCGGGGGTTGCCCTCGCCGGACGCGTACGAATCACCGAGCGCGACGACGAGGAGGTTGCGCACGACCACGGGGAACGAGCGGCGATCCGTCCGCGCGCCGCTCGCCACCTGCAGCTCGGCCGTGTAGGCGCCCTCGCCCAGCGTCACGATGCGGGAGCACGTCCTGGCACCCAGCCGCGACCACGGGAGGGTGCGTCGGGAGCCGTCGGCGGCGGTGATCGTCCACCGCGCGCGGTCACCTCGGGAGTCGCAGGCATCCAGCCGGACCGGGAATCCGCGCTCGCTGAGGTACCACGAGAGGGTCCCGTCGATCAGTCGCTCGTTGGGCTGGGCGATGCGGTTGCCCGCACCCACCCGCTCAGGCGAGGGCTGCGACGACAGTGCCCCTCGCCGAGGGACCCCGCCGTCGCCGTCGATGGCCCCATCGCCGTTGGCATCCTTCGTCTGCGGCACCATCGACCATGACCCGACGGCCTGCGGCGGGACGTCCGCGGCGACTGCTGCGTCCGCCGGACCCAGGGTCGCGAGCATGGCGAGGGCGCACGTGGCGATCAGGACGCTGACGGGTCGACGCACTCGATCAGGGTACGTTCCCGATCTGTGGAATCCTCAGACCGGGAGGGCAACGTGCGACAGCGACCTGAGGGCAGCGTGCGGGTCGCGTCGATCATCCTCGTCGTGGTGGTCATCGTCGTCGTGCAGTTGCTGCTGCCGGAGTCCGTGACCCTCGGTCCGCTGTGGCTGGTGCCGCTGATCGAGCTGAGCGGGATCCCGATCATCCTCACGATGCGCGGGCGCGACGGCGAGGATGACTCGCGGACCCGCAGCGTCATGCACGTCTACCTCGCCCTGCTGGTGGCGGCCTGCGTGATGAACGCCCTGCTGCTCCTCGTGTCGATGCTGCAGGGGGATGACACCAACGGCGTGTACCTGCTGCTGGCCGGCTTCGGGGTGCTCGCCATCAACGTCCTCAGCTTCGGCCTCGTCTACTGGTGGCTGGACTCGGGCGGCCCTGCCCGTCGACTGTCCTCGACGCCCGGGCCGCCGGACTTCCTGTTCCCGCAGCAGGCGACGCCCACCACGTGGCGCCCCGGCCTGATCGACTACCTGTTCACCGCCTACACCAACATCATCGCGTTCAGCCCGACGGACACGATGCCGCTGACGCACCGCGTCAAGGTCCTGTTCACCGTGCAGTCGGCCACGGCGGTGCTGACCATCGTCGTCACGCTCAGCCGGGCCATCAACCTCATCCCCGGCGCCGTCGGCACGGGCTAGGGGATCAGGCGCACCGGCGTCTCACCGACGGTGATCGGGCCGTCCACCGGGGTGCACTCGTTCGAGGTCGTGCAGACCTGCGTGAACTCGGGCGCGGGGGTGAAGGTCCCCTCGTCGTCGTCCGCCCAGGCGATCAGCGAGGGCACGCCGTCCTTGTCGACCGGGCACTGCGTCACCCCTGCCTCGTCGGTGCAGCCCGGCGAGGCGCCGCCGACGATCCACTGGTCCACGATGCGCAGGCCCTTCACCGCTCCGGAGTCGTTGGTGAGCTGCATGCCGAGCAGTGCATAGGGTTCGGGCGTCCAGATGTACCAGTAGGTGCGCGAGATCCCCAGCGACAGCGAGTCGAACGTGGTCTGGACGACCCAGTCCCGCGCCTGCGCGCCGGAGATCGTCTGCAACGGGTTCTTCGGTCCCGGGCCGGCGAGGCCGTAGTTCAGCTCGGTGTCCCAGACGGGGAGGTCGGGTGCACCGGCCTCGCTGAGCGCGGCCGTCACCTGCGTGATGAACGCCGCCCGCTCGTCGGTCGTGCCCTTGCTCGCCGGATACATGTGCGCCGCGAACACGTCGACCGGCCAGTCGAGCTCGGCCAGGGCCGCGAGGTAGCGGGGGAAGAAGCGATCGAAGGCTCCGGCCAGCCGCACGGTGGTGCTGGCCGCGACGACGGTGGCCTTCGGATCCTCCTCCTTGATGATGTCGTACGCCCGCTTGGTCAGCTCGGCCATCGCCTCCGGCGTTCCGTTCCAGAACATCGCCAGGCTCGCCTCGTTCCAGACCTGGTACGACGTGATCCGTCCCTTGTAGCGCGTCGCCACCGCGCGCACGAAGTCGTCCCAGGCCGCCAGGCTTCGTGGCGCCGACGCAGCTCCCGGCACCGGGTAGTCGCCGGCCGTGACGGCCTTGGCGTTCCACGTCGGGGTGGACCCCAGCACGAGCAGGATGTCCGTGACGTCATGCGCCTCGGCGTTCTCCACGGAGTTGTCGAGGAGCGCCCAGTTGTAGGTGCCCTTCGTCGACTCCACCTGCGACCAGGCCGTGCCGGAGTCCCACAGCCGCAGCGTTCCGAACGGCACGTTGGAGTCCGGCCAGGCGCCGTCCTGGACGCCCGCCACGTGCATGCCCGTGACCGTCGCAGGGATCCGTCACGCCCGAGTCCCCGGCGGACGGCGAGGGGGACGGCGAGGCGGACGCCGACGGCGCCGGAGTGGCGGACGCGCCGGGACTCTGCGAGGACGGCGTGGAGGTGCCGGCCTCGGAGCTGCAGGCGACGACAGTCAGGACGGTGAGCAGGGTGATGCCTGCGAGGGAGCGGCGCACGCCGCCACCCTATGTGTCGTCACCAGCCGAGGACGCTGGCCACCTCCTGCGGCAGCGTGAGGGGGTCGAACGGCTTGCTCAGGACACCGGACACCTGCAGGGAGCGAAGGCGGTCCATGTCGGCCTCCACGACGCCGGCCGTCAGGAACAGCACCGGGATGGCGTGGGTGTGCGGATCATCGCGGATCGCGTTGAGCGTCGTCGGGCCGTCCATCACGGGCATCATGACGTCGAGGATCACGGCGTCCGGGAGCTCCTCGGCCAGCTGGGCGAGGCACTCGGCGCCCGATGCGGCCGAGGTGACCTCGTAGCCGCCCACCCGCGCGAGGCTCATCACGGCCAGGCGCCGCACGTCCTCGTCGTCGTCGACGACGAGGAGCCGACGCGTCACGCCGTCACCTCTGCCAGGTCAGGAGCCGTGGTGGTGTGGTGGAGGTGCACGGTGAACGTGCTGCCCACCCCCATGATGCTGGTCACCGAGATCCTGCCGCCGCTTCGCTCGACGATCTCGCGTGCGATCGCGAGGCCGAGCCCCGTGCCGCCCTGGCGCCGGGAGTCGCGTGCATCCACCTGGCCGAAGCGGTCGAACACGGCCTCGAGCTGGTCCGGCGGGATGCCGCGGCCGCTGTCCGCCACGGCGATCGTGATGTCGTCGTCTGCCCGGGAGACGATCACGCGGACGGTCGAGTCGCGCTCGCTGAACTTGATGGCGTTGCCGAGAAGGTTCGTCAGGACCTGGAGCATGCGGTGCGGGTCCACATGCACCAGCACGTCGACGGTGTCGTCCGGCGCCTCGACGATCAGGCGCACCCCGGCGGCGGTGGCCGCCCCGGTGATCCCGCCCGCCGACTGGCGCGCGAGGTCCGTCGCGCTGACGTCCTCCGGGGTGAGCGGCATCCGGCCGGCGTCGAGGCGCTCGAGGTCGAGGATGTCGTTGACGAGCTGGCCGAGGCGGTCGCTGTTCGTGACCGCCATGGCGACCAGTTCCTGCTGGTCGTCGGTCAGCGGCCCGATGAGGCCGGAGTCGAGCATCTGGAGACTGCCCTTGATCGAGGTGAGCGGGGTGCGCAGCTCGTGGCTCACGACCGAGACGAACTGGCGCTTCATCTCGTCCATCTCGGTCCGCTCGGAGACGTCGCGGAACGACTGCACGGCGCCCATGAGCGTGCCCTCGACGACGAGGGGGGAGATCACGATCTCCACGGGGAAGGTGGTGCCGTCGCGTCGCACGTACACCTGGTCAGGGATGTAGGCCTCGCCACCCGTCGCGATGAGCTTGCGGACCGGGCACTCGTGCCAGGGGAAGGGCGTGCCGTCGGGATGCTCGTGGTGCGCCACGTCGTGGAAGCGGCGCCCGACGAGGTCGGACTCCCGGCATCGGAGCATGCGGCGCGAGGCCACGTTCGCGAAGAGGACGAACCCCTGACGGTCGAGGCCGACGATCCCGTCGCCCGCGGAGTCCAGGACCAGCTCGGTGACGCGGCGCTGCTGCTCGACGGTCGAGACCAGGACGCGGATGCGCCACACGGCCAGGATGATGATGATGATCGCCGACAGCGACAGCAGCAGGGTGAGTCGCTCGGGGTCGCCCCACAGCCGCGCCGCCACCAGGGACGGGACCGCGAGGACGCCGATGGCCAGGACGGCCAGCCGGGGCGTCGTGACGCGAGGCTCCTGGCGTTCGCGCGGAGTGTCGATCGTGTCGGCGGTGGTCGAGGTGGCCGCACCCGCCATGAGCACGAGGCCGACGAGGCGGAAGGCATCGAGCCACGCGCTCGGGGAGTCGCCGCCGCTGGCAAGGGCGAGGTCGCGCACGACGTCGGCGGACAGGGTCACCGCGAACGAGCACGCCAGCAGCCCCAGCGCGATGTGCGGTCGACCGGTCCCGACGAGGAGCCAGATCAGGCAGCTGAGGAGGGCCAGGTCGAGCACCGGGTAGGCCAGGGCGACGAGCAGGGCAGGCCCGCGCAGCTCGTAGTCCGTCAGGATCGGCATGACGAGGAACAGCCCGAACACGCTCACGGCCGCGACGGTCAGGATCGACGAGTCGATCCACGCCTCGCGGTCGCGACCGGGGTTCAGCCGGCGGATGAGGATCGCGAGGGCCAGGAAGGCCGGCGCGTACACGGCCAGGTAGGCGATGTCGGCAAGCGCCGGGGCGTCACCTGACTGCGCCGACGCGGTCTGCGCGTCATAGGCGGCGTGGGCTCCCATGACGAGCACCTCGAACGCGAACAGCAGCCACCAGACGACGCGCACGCCGGGCGGCATCGCCAGGGCCGCGCCGAACAGGACGACCAGGGAGATCAGCGACGTCAGCAGGTAGGCGAGGGTCCAGGCGGTGTCGCCGTTCGGGACGACCGCGACGAGGAGCGCCCCGACCAGCCCCAGCAGGATTCCCGGCAGCCACAGGCGCGAGGGGGACTGGAGCGACTCGTGCACGTGGTCCGCGCGACGTCGCGCTGGCGTCGGCGGTGCGGCGAAGGGCCACAGTCGCATGGGCGAATCCTACTGACGGACGCTCGGCTGCCGGGCCGATGCGGAGCCGGGTCGGATTCGCATCGAGGTGGTGTCGACGGCCTCGAACGCCGACGCCGGGATCGACTTCAGCTCCTCGACGAGGGCGGCGGGCCAGCGGGGATCGGCGGTGCCCTGGAAGTACCACGGACTGCCGTTGTCGGCGAGCACGAGGCCGTACTGCCTCATGGCACGCAGAACGGTCCGCGCGCGCGGCGAGTAGTCGCCGACGGGGAACGAGGAGCGCAGGCGGAAGCGCGCGCCCATCGGTGGCGCGTCGGGCGAGTCGGTGGAGCCAGCCTGGTGACGCGCGGGCCACACGAAGGACCGGCTGGTCACGTCGGTCGTGAACCGGATGGCGTGGCTCACCTGTCCCGATGCCACTTCGTCCCAGCGCAGGAGCCCGGGGAGGATGGGGAGGCCGGCGGCGTCGGCCGAGGTCCACCCGCGCGGCCGCAGGGCGTTGGACCGCAGGTCCCACACCGCGCCCGAGCCGGCTGTCCAGCCGCGGTCCGTGAGCCGGGTGTCCCAGGTCTCGAACAGGGTGCAGGTGCTCGCGTCCACCACGATGGCGTGCCGGTCCCCATCGGCGTCCCAGCCACCCTCGATGGCCGTGTCGCGGCTGAGCGGGTACCGGACGCGGTCGCTCTCCTCGGCGTACCCGAAGTCGACGGCGACCCGGGTGCCGCCGTCGACCACGGTCACCGGGATGCCGTACGGCACCGGCTGGGCGCCGTAGCTGGGACCGAAGTCGGGATGGAGCGAGGCGGCCGGCTGCATGCGGGACAGCCATGCCGCGGATCGGGGGTGCACGGGCAGTGCGTCGATGCGGGTGTTCCACGCGTTCGTCGCAGGGAACAGCGGGCAGTCCGTGCCCGGTACGCGCGGGCCGGGTGCAGGTGCGGCGACGGCGGGCGCCGCGACTGGAGCCGCGACAGGGGCCACGGCACCTGCGAGCAGCACGGCGGCGGCAGCGACGACGGAGGTCCGGATGGTCAGCCCCCGTTCTCCCAGGACTCGGCGAGCGCGGTGATCCGCCGCAGCGCGTCCTCGGGGTCTGCCCCCTGCGCGACGGCGGCGCCGAGGAGGAAGGTGGTGATCGGCGCGGCCGGGCGGGCGATCGCGTGCGCCGCGACGCGGGCGACGTCCAGCAGCGCCTCGGTGGGTACGTCCGTCGACACCCCGAGCTCTGCTCGAACGGCTTCGATCCACTCGTCCATGGTTCGCCCTCCCTGGCCCCGGTCGGTCACAGCGTACGGTCGCCGTCGTGCGTCCGGGCCCGCTCGAGGTCCGCCGGGGTGTCGATGTCGGCGGTGGACGAAGACTCCTCGTCGGAGAGGAGCCAGGGGGTCGTCCGGGCGCCGGCGACGAGCTCGCGAACGGATCGGTCCCGGACCTCGCCGAGCCGCCCCAGCGCCGCCCGCAGGCCCGACGTGCGCCACCCGGACAGCAGAACCTGGGGGCGCCCGTCGGACGAGACCGGGATGACCGCGTCGCCATCGGTCGCGCGGAGGCGGACCAGCAGCTCGGGCACGAGGGCGTTCGCCCGAGGCATGTCGACGGCGGCGACGAGCACCAGCTCGGTCTGCACGCCGTCGACGGCAGCCGCGATGCCGGCGACCGGACCGCCCCCCGCTGGGTTCTCGGGGGAGAAGCGCACGTCGCGGGACACCGCCAGCTCCGGCCCGGCCACGACGATGGGGACGCCGGCGGGCACCTCGTCGAGCAGGGCCGCGAGCAGGCTCCGGTCGCCCAGGCGCAGCTGCGCCTTGTCGGCGCCGCCCAGTCGCGTGCCGCTCCCGCCGGTGAGGACGATGAGGCTCCAGTCCGTGGCAACGGTCATGCCGGCAGCCTCCGCGACGTCGGTCAGTGCAGGTCGATCACGGCGTACTGGTTCCGTCCGAGCGTCGTGCCGGTGTCCACGCTCGACCGCTCCCAGCGTGCTCGGCCGACTACGCCCCCGCTCGGCGCGGCCACGATAGCGACTGGGCGGCAGGAATTCGCTCGATACCCACGACACAATGACCTCATGCGAGCCCGAGACCTGGCACAGGACGCGCCATATGTGAGGCCGGGGGACTCCGCGGCGGACGCGTTGCGGGTGCTGACGACGGCGGGTCTGCCGGGGATCGTCGTCCGGGACGGCGCCGCATTCGTGGTGATCCCCGCGTCTCAGGTCCTGCGCGTGGCCCTCCCGCAGTACGTTCTCGACGATCCGTCCCTGGGACGCGTCTGGGACGAGGAGTCGGCTGACAGGATCGCCGCGCACCTCAGCGGGCGCACGGTCGCGACCCTCGTGGACTCGCTCGGGCTCAGCGACGAGCGACCGGAGCCGGCAGTGGATGCGGATGCGACGCTCGTCGAGATCGCCGCGGTCATGGCCGCTGCACGAGTGCCCCTCGTTGCGGTCGTCGACGAGGGCCACTTCGTCGGCGTCGTCACCGTGAACAGCCTCGCGGGGCACCTCATCGGATGACGGCACTCGCCTGGGTCACAGTCGCGATCTTCGCCGGTGTCTACGTGCTGGTCGCCACGGAGCGCGTGCACCGCGTCGCAGCGGCGCTCGGCGGCGCCGCCCTGGTGCTCGGCCTCGGCATCGTCGGGTCCGACGAGGCGTTCTACTCGGCGGAGACGGGAGTCGACTGGGACGTCATCTTCCTCCTTCTGGGCATGATGCTCGTGGTCGGCGTCATCCGGCGGACCGGCGTCTTCGAGTACCTGGCCATCCGCTCCGCGAAGCTGGCGAAGGGACGCCCGTACCGGGTCCTGGTCCTTCTCATCCTCGTGACGGCGGCGGCATCGGCTCTCCTCGACAACGTGACGACGGTCCTCCTCGTCGCGCCCGTGACACTGCTGGTCTGCGACCGCCTGGGGCTGAACCCGATCCCGTTCCTCATCGCCGAGGCACTGGCCTCGAACATCGGTGGAACGGCGACCCTCGTCGGCGATCCCCCGAACATCATCATTGCCAGCCGCGCGGACCTCTCGTTCACGGACTTCCTGGTCCATCTGGCGCCGATCGTCCTCGTGATCCTCGCGGCGTTCCTCGTACTGGCGCGAGTGCTCTTCCGGCGTCACCTGCACGGGGATCCCGCCCTCGCCGAGTCACTGATGTCCCTGGACGAGAAGGAGGCCATCACCGACAGCAGGCTGCTCATCCGCAGCAGCGTCGTCCTCGTGGCGATCCTGCTCGGCTTCCTGCTCCAGCGGCAGACGGGCGTGTCACCGTCCGTGGTAGCCCTCGTCGGTGCGGGCGTGATGCTGCTGCTGTCTCCCGCCAAGCCACGTGACCTGCTCGCGGACGTCGAATGGGAGACGCTCCTGTTCTTCGTGGGCCTGTTCATCCTGGTGGGCGCCCTCGTGCACGTCGGCGCCCTCGAGGTGCTCGCGGAGCAGATCGCCGACGTGACCGATGGGGCGGTCGGTCCGACGCTCGCGGTGATGCTCGTCGGCTCCGCGGTCGTCTCCGCGATCGTCGACAACATCCCCTACGTGACGGCGATGGCTCCGGTCGTCGAGTCCCTGGTCGCGTCGAATCCGCCGCTGGGAGAGGACGGAGGCCTGTGGTGGGCCCTCGCCCTGGGCGCGGATCTCGGCGGGAACGCCACGATGATCGGCGCGAGCGCCAACGTCGTGATCATCGGAATCGCCGCGCGCAACGGGCTCCACATCTCCTTCGTGACGTGGTTGAAGTACGGCATCCCGACGGCGGTCATGTCGGTGGCCATCGCACTGCCCTACGTGCTGCTGCGCTACGCCTGACGATCCAGTCAAGCCGGGCGCGCGTCGCCTGAGTCGGCCGACGTGGGCGGGTCCGCCTCCGGGGATGTGGCCTGCTGGACGAGGAGCCGGCCCAGGCTCAGGGCCTCGTCGGGGCCGAGGGCCACGACGAGGCGGCCGCCGTCCTGCATGGGAACGCGCATGACGTATGACCGGGCCTCCTTCGTCACCTCCATCGGTCCCGACTCAGTCCGTGGCTTCATGGCTCCCATATCCCTGCCTCCTAGAGCCGGACGATCAGGCCGGCGTAGTCGCGCGCGGTTGCGGGCATGTCGAGCAGGCGGCCGTCGGGCAGGGGCACGGCGAGTGGTGCGCCGGACTCGTCGACGAAGCTGACCGACGACTGGCCGGCGCCCGTGAGGGACAGGACGACCTGCCCGAGGAGCAGCACCTGCTCGTACGGGGGAGGGCTGCGAACGCTGCGCTCAGCACGACGCTCACGGCGCCCGGCGTCGGCGCCGGCTCGAACACCGGTGGACCGGTCGCCGGAGACGCCGGCGCAGAGGCGTTCGTGGGCGCGGGCGAGACGGAAGCCTCGTTCGATGGCACGGGCACTGACGCCAGCGGCTGGCCGGTCAGGGGATCGCGCGCCACCGTGCGGAGCCCCTGACCGGCGGGGCCGGCCGGGGGACCTACCGCGAGGGCCTGCACGACCAGCTCGGCCGTCGATCCGACGGGCAGGTCGGATTCCACCGCCGCCAGTCCGTCGTCCTGGACGAACCAGAGTCGCAGCCGTGATGCGGTGGGCTCCGCCGACGGGCTCGCTGGCGGGCTGGCAGGTGTGCTCGCGCTGGGGCTTTCCGACGGAGTGGGAATGCGCAAGGGCGCTGGAAGGACGTTCGGCGGCAAGGCTCGGCAGAGGACTGCAGGGAGACGCCGCAGCCCACCACGAGCGGCGCCAGCGCGCAGGCCGCCAGTGTCGCCACGACGCGGCGTCGGAGTGTCACGGGGCCTCCTGGGTGATCGGGAGCGTGGCGACGAAACGGGCACCGCCCGCGGGTGACGTCTGCACGGTGACGTGACCGCCCATCGTGAGCGCCTGCTCCGCGACGATGGCCAGCCCCAGCCCCGCTCCGTCGGTCTCGCCGCGGGTCCCGCCCCGGGTGAAGGGCTCGAACAGTCGCTCGCGGATCGCCTCGTCGATGCCGGGCCCCGCGTCATCGACGACGATCCGCACCGAGTCGGCATCGCGCTGGACGAGCACCTGGACGACCCCGCCCGCGTGCTGCTGCGCGTTGTCGATGAGGTTGCCGACGATGCGCTCGACCCGCCGGGCGTCGGTCCGCACGACGGGCTCGTCGCCGACGACCAGTGCGGGATCGACGTCGCGTTGCGCTGCGACGTCCCGGCACAATGCGGCGAGGTTCGCGGACTCCCACTGCAGTGGGTCGTCCGAGCCGATGCGGCTGATCTCCAGCAGGTCGAGCAGCATGTGCGACATCCGCCGTACCTGCTGAACGAGGACGGTGACCAGCCCCGCCTCGCGTTCGGGCAGGTGGTCTCGCCGCCCCTCGAGGAGCTCGGCGGTGCCGAGCACGGACGTCAGCGGCGACCGCAGCTCGTGGCTGACGTTGGCGCTGAACCGCCGCTCCCTGGCGATGCGAACCTGGACCGCCTCGGCCATGTCGTTGAACGAGGAGGCGATGGGGTCGAGGTCCGGGTCGTTCGAGAGATCGATCCGCGTGCCGAGCTCGCCGCCGGCAATGCGACGGGCTCCCTCGCCGAGTCGCTGCACGGGACGCAGGATGCGTCCGACGGCCGTCGCCCCGATCACGGCCCCGAAGAGGCCGGCGAGGGCCGTCAGTCCGACGAGAATCCAGCCGCCCCACGTGAGGGTGCGGTCCAGGTCGCGCAGCGAGAAGACCTCGACGTACACGCCGGATTCGATGGGCAGGGCGATGGCGTAGTACGGGTCCGCGCCGACGGCGAAGCGCTGGCGCGCCCCGGTGGGCTCAGCGGCGGCCAGCAGGTCTACGGGAAGCGCGTCGGGAGGAACGGTGACCGCCGCCGTGTACCAGGTGCTGCCCAGCAGGATCATCGACTGGGAGGACCCGACTGAGGGAATCTGCTCCAACGCCTCGCTCGCCGTGCTGCCGGCCGCCAGGTAGGCGCTGACGGCCCGCGAGTCCAGCGCGGCTCGTGTCAGGGCGGCATCCTGCCGCTGGTTCAGCGAGATACCAGTTGGCGAAGGCGTAGGTCGTCACGGACACGGTGCCCGCGACGATGAGGGACAGGGCCGCGAAGGACAGCGCCACGCGCGTGCGGAGCCGGAGTCTCACGCGCGATCCCGCCTGGACGGGCCGGCCATGCTCAGGCCTTCATCCGGTAGCCGAAGCCACGCACGGTGAGGAGGAGCTCCGGGTTCGCCGGATCGTCCTCGATCTTGTTGCGCAGCCGGTAGATGAGGTTGTCGACGACCCGTCCGTCACCCGCGTTGCCGTACCCCCACACCTTGCGCAGCAGGTGGTCCCGGCTGAGCACCTTGCCGCGGGCGCCGATCAGCTCGGCCAGGACGTAGAACTCGATGCGTGAGACGGGCACCGGCTGACCGCCGCGCAGGACCTCCGCCGTGTCCGTCCTCAGCTCGATGGGGCCGCAGGCGAGCGCGGGCGGTTCCTCGTCGGGGACCTGTGAGCGTCGCAGCTGCGTGCGGATGCGGGCCATGAGCTCCTTCGCCACGAACGGCTTGGTCACGTAGTCGTCGGCCCCGGCCTCCAGCCCGGCGACGACGTCGTGGCTGTCGGTCTGGGCGGTGACGATGATGATCGGCACCTGGCTGGTGCCACGGAGGCTGCGGATCAGGTCCAGCCCCTGGATCCCGGGCAGGCGCAGGTCGACGAGGACGACGTCGATGCGCTCGTCGAGCATCTCGACGAGGGCCTGCTCGGCCGTCACCGCTTCGACGACCCGGTAGCCCTCGTCCTCGAGATTGGTGCGCAGGACCAGCCGGATCGCATGGTCGTCCTCGACGACCATGACCGAACGCGTGACCGTTGCGGACGCCGTCATGGACCCATTCAACCCTGTCGTCGGAGACAGGGCGGGGTCGCGCTTCCCGTCGTCGGGTGGTGTGACACAACTGCGACACAACTGCGGCGGAGGTGGGTCGAGGATCGCACCCGCGTGAGGAGGCGGCGGCGGATAGTGGAGCAGACACCGGATCAGGGAGGTCGACATGACGCTCACGCATCACTGGACGCTCGAGGTCCTCGCGGAGATCCCGACGACGTCGGCCACGTGGTGGCCCACGGTCGCCCGGGCGCTGGACGAGCTCGACGATCGCCTGCTCGAGGATGCCGCTGTGGACGAAGGCCCTGCGGGGGCCTTCGCGGACGCGGTCGGACGTGAGCCATCCCTGGCCAACGAGTCCGTGCGCCTGGTGGCCGACCACCAGGTGCTCGTCGAGCGGGTCCGTCGGCTGCGTCGCCTGGTGGCCGAGGTGGCGGGGGACCCCGCGCAGGCGCCCGCCGTCGCGGCCGAGCTGGCCACCCTCGCCCGCGCCGAGCGGACCTACCGCACTCGATCCCAAGACCTGTTCTGGGACTCGTTCGTCCGCGACATCGGCGGCGAGTGAAAGGTGGCCTCCCCCACGATCGCGTCGACCCGACCCACCAGCACGGCCACCTCGCCTGACGTCTGGGGTCTGTCGCCCGATCGCGTCGAGACACCCCCGAACCCCGCGGGCCGGCAACGTGTCCTGCGCGTCGGCCTCATGGGCTTCGGGCGCACGGGCCGTGACGTCGCGGCCCTGCTGCTCGCCGACCGATCAATGTCGCTCCAGTGGGTGATGCGGCGCACCGACACCCTTGAGCACCGGTCGGTCCCCGAGTACCTGGGGGTGGTGTCCGACGAGCCTGGGGTCATCCACGCGTCGAACCAGACGGTGGCGTCGGCCCTCCTGGACAGCAGCCCCGTCGACGTCATCATCGACTTCTCCTCCGAGGCGGGGTTGGACTTCTACGGGGACGAGGCGGCCCGTCGGGGCATCACGATCGTCACCGCCATCTCCCGGTACTCGGAGGCTCGCCAGCGTCAGCTCGATCGCTACGCCCGTTCGACCCGGGTCCTGTGGTCGCCCAACATCACGCTCGGCATCAACTTCATGCTGCTGGCGGCCCAGACCCTCCAGCGGATCGCCCCCGGAGTCGACGTCGAGATCGTCGAGGAGCACTTCCGCGAGAAGCAGGAGGTCTCCGGCACGGCCCTGCGACTCGCACGGGCCCTCGACCTGCCGGACGAGTCGGTCCACGTCATCCGCGCGGGAGGCATCATCGGCGTCCACGAGGTGCTCTTCGGCTTCCCTGCCCAGACGGTCCGGCTGCGACACGAGGCGATCTCCCGCGAGGCGTTCGGGAACGGGGCGATGTTCGCTGCGCGTCAGCTCGAGGCGATGGACCCCGGTCTCTACCGCATGGAGGACCTGCTCCTGCCGTACTTCGCCGACGGCTACCGGTCGGGGGTTCGACATGAGCAGCGGAAGGGCGGAATCCGGGGGCGAGTGGCGTCCCGCCTGCGTTCGATGGCCAGGCGGCTCGACTGACGCATGGCACGAAGTACCTCGTCCTGTACCGCTCGACGATGACCATGGGGGAGCAGATGGCCCGGTCCACGCCCGAGGAGATGAAGGCTGGCATGGACGCCTGGTGGCGTGGGGCGCCGCCGCGGGCGATGCCCTCGTCGACTGGGGCGTGCCCACTCTGCCGACCAGTGACGACGATCCCGGCCCGGCTGGCTGGGTCGGTGGCTACTCCATCCTCCAGGCTGAGGACCTGGCCGGCGTGCAGGCTGTCCTGGCCACGCACCCGCACAACCAGATGGGCACGATCGAGATCCTGCAGATGCTGCCGATGCCCGGAGGCTGAGCGAGTCGATGCCCTCAGCCCTGCTCGCTGACCTCGATGAGCGCGACGGCGAGCGGCTTGCGCTGGAGGTCGGGCACCGTGCAGTCCGCTGCCGGGTAGCCCACCGGGAACAGGATGTAGGGCCGCTCGGTCGGCGGACGGTCGAGGATCTCCGTCAGGAACCCCATCGGGTTCGGAGTGTGCGTGAGGGTCGCCAGGCCCATCGTGTGCAGGCTCGCGATGAACAGCCCGCAGGCGATGCCGACGGACTCGTTCACGTAGTAGTTCTTGCGCAGGGAGCCATCGGGCATCGGCGTCGACTTCTGGGCGAAGGCCACCACGATCCACGGAACGATCTCCAAATACGCCTTGTCCGACGTCGTGCCTAGCGGTGCCAGGGCGTCCCGCCAGGCGTCCGGCAGTCGTCCGCCCTCGTAGTTCTCGTGCTCCTCCTTCTCCGCCGCGACCCGGATGCGGTGCTTGACGTCCGGATCGCCGGTCGCCACGAAAGTCCACGGCTGCTGATGAGCCCCGCTAGGAGCGGTGTTCGCGGTCGCGACGGCGGTCTCGATGAGCTCGCGGGGGACAGGGTCCTTGGCAAACATGCGCACGCTGCGTCGTGAGTCCATGGCAGCGAGGAAGTCCTGGCCCCGCTGGAGGCCGATGTCGGCGGGAACCCGGGGCGGGGTGTACCTCATGGTCACAGACAAGCCCCTTTCGCTCGCTCGCGCAGGCAGTCGATGACGGTCGCCGCGCTCGACCGGCTCCGGCCGGCGGCCAGCGAGCCCCCTTGCCGAGGATGCAGAAGCGACGCACGAGGGAGCAGAAGTGCGCCCGGAATGCGGAAGGCCCTTGCATCGCAAGGGCCTTCACCAGGGTGAGTGACGGGACTTGAA
>CAVTOM010000006.1:0-70211 GCA_963736365.1 uncultured bacterium
CGATCCGATGACCTCGTGCCCGGGACAGTTCTATGTGGCGGCGACCAATTCGTGCGAGCCCCTGGTGACGTCGTGCCCGGGACAGTTCCTGAACGTGGCGCAGAACCGCTGCGACCCGCTCACGTCGTGCCCGGGCGAGTTCTATGTGGCGGCGACCAACTCGTGCGCGCCCCTGGTGACGTCGTGTTCGCCGGGTGACTTCCTGAATGTGGCGCAGAACCGTTGCGACCCGAGCGCTGCGCCTGGCTGCGCCTCGAGCGGCCTGCCGTACGTCGCCGGGACCAACACCTGCGGTGCGGCCTGCGTCTCGCCCAACATGCTGAACACGACAACGCAGTTGTGCCAGGGCGGCATCAGCCTGTGCGGTGCGAGTGGCCTGCCCTACAACTCCGGAACCAACTCGTGCGGGACGGCCTGTGCGTCGCCGAACATGCTGAACGCGGCTACTGGCCTGTGCCAGGCCGGAACCTCGTACTGCGCATTGACGAACAAGCCGTACAACGCGGGCACGAACACGTGTGGGGCGCCGTGCTCGGATGCCCGATACCCGCTTGATGCCGGGGCGGGTGTGTGCCAAGCGACGGCGTCGACGTGTCTGGCGGCTGGTCGGTTCTTCAACTCCGCGGCGACACCGGATCAGTGTGATGTGATCCCGACGTGCTCGGATGCCCGATACCCGCTGATGCCGGGGTTAATACGTGCCAGGCGACGGCGTCGACGTGTCTGGCGGCTGGTCGGTTCTTCAACTCCGCGGCGACACCGGATCAGTGTGATGCGATCCCGACGTGCTCGGATGTTCGGTATCCGTACAACGCGGCGACGAACACGTGTGTGGCGACGGCGGCCAGCCCTGCGCTGCTACGGGCACTTGGCTGAACACGGCGGCTAACCCCGACCGGTGCGATGCGATCCCGACGTGCTCGGATGTTCGGTATCCGTACAACGCGGCGACGAACACGTGTGTGGCGACGGCGGCGAGTTGCCTGGCGGCAAACCGGTGGCTGAACACGGCGGCTAACCCCGACCGGTGCGATGCGATCCCGACGTGCACGGATGTTCGGTATCCGTACAACGCGGCGACGAACACGTGTGTGGCGACGGCGGCCAGCTGCGCTGCTACTGGCACTTGGCTGAACACGGCGGCTAACCCCGACCGGTGCGATGCGATCCCGACATGCTCGCCGCCTACGCCGGTGTACGACTCGGCGACAAACACCTGTCGCAAGCTTCCCTATTCCGGTTCGACCCCCAACGCCGCCTATCCGGCATCTGGATCCATCGATGGAGTGGCGAACACCACTTACGACGTCGACGCTCTGTTCAGTGTCCCCGGAATCACCTACACGGCTTCGTCGTGCGCCGGGATCCCCCTCACGACGAGCGGGTGCAGTCGATCCTCGTTCAATCTTGGGAACGGAATCGTGACTTTCAATTCGAACTTCGGAAGCCGGACTGCCGTGTTCACGATCACTTGGGTGGTTCCAGCCACTGCCACTGAGGAAGCGGGCACGGGCACGTTCACGGTCTCCTTCAACTAGGCGTGGGGCTCGGACTCCACGACGGGTGCGCGCCTGGTCGCCAGGTATGACCCCAGCAGCACGAGCGGGAAGCCGATTACCAGGCCGAGGGTGATCGGCTCGCCCAGCACGAGGATCCCGAGCAGGACGGCCACGGCCGGGTTGACGTAGGTGATGAGCGTCGTGCGCGACGGCCCCACCTCGGCGATGAGCGCGAAGAAGATGATGAACGCCAGCGCCGTGCACAGGGCGCCGAGCAGGATCGTCGAACCCCAGGCCACCGCGGGCACGGGCTCGGTCGGCCGGGTCGCCCACGCGAACGGCGCGTAGATGACGGCGTTGATCGTCAGGGACACCGCGATCACGGCGAGGCTGGGCACGTCCTGCAGTCGGCGGTCGACGATGATCGGCCCGATCGAGTAGCCGAGCACGGTGATGACGAGGGCGGCCACCGCGAGCAGGTCGCCGCCGCTGACGTCCAGGCCGACGAGGGCCGCGACGCCCACGAAGCCGATCCCCATGCCGATCAGGCGCGAGCCGGTGAGCCGGTCGTCCATCCCGAACCGGCGGGCGATCAGGGCGGTGGTCAGGGGAACGGTCGCGATGAACAGCCCGGCCAGCGAGCTGGAGATCCGCTCCTCGGCCCACGTCAGGGCCCACCAGGTGAACGTCATCTCGACGATGGCGAAGGCGAAGACCCAGCGCCAGTGCCCGCGCAGGAGGGGCAGCTGGCGGGAGAACAGAGCGATCGGCAGGAGGATGGCCGCGCCCACGGCCAGCCGCCCGAAGACGACCATGGGGGTGGACAGCGACTCGACGGCGACCTTGATCAGCAGGTACGGCAGACCCCAGATGAGCCCGAGGCTCACGAAGAGGGCCCAGCCGCGACGTGACATGAAGGAACAGGATAGTGCCGTGTGTCGCGGGGCGGGTGGGGCGTGTGGGACGGGATGGGTCGTAGGATCGCCGCAGACCCGTAGGGAGTGGGGTACCGCATGACCGACCGGACCGTGACCGAGCGCCGCCGTGCCCTGGCGCGGGCGCGCCGAGGCATGCGGTCCGACGCCGGCTACGGGATCGTCGGCTACCTCGTCATCGGCGGCCTGGTGGTGCTGATTCTCGCGGGCGCGGTCCTGCTGTTCATGATGATCACGTCCTCGAGCACGAGCACACCGACCGAGACCACCGCCAGCTCCCTTCCCGCCGGCACCTGTGCCGCCGACCAGTGGTTCGACCCGAAGACGGCCACGTGCGTCCCGAAGACCGTGTGCGCCGAGGGCGCGGAGTACATCCAGCTGACGAACACCTGCGTGATCCCCCCGGCCACCGTCGACGCGATCGCCCCCGCGTCCGGCCTGTCGACCGGCGGGACCGAGGTGCGCATCACCGGCACGGGCTTCGAGCCGGACGCCACCGTCGCCATCGACGGTGTCCCGGCCATCGACGTCAACGTGTCCAGCGCCACGACCATCACCGCCGTCACGCCGCCCAGCAAGAACCGCTACCCCGTCGACATCGAGGTCGTGAATCCCGGCGCGGATGCCGCTGTGCTCAACAACGCCTTCACGTACGTGACGCCGGCTGTCCCGCTCGCCACGGACGTGAATCCCGCTCGCGGCTCCACGCAGGGCGGCGAGGCCGTCATCATCCGCGGCACCGGCTTCGTGGAAGGGACGCGCGTGGCCTTCGGCGGGCGCAGCGCCACCGAGGTGACGGTGCTGAATCCGAGCACGCTGCGGGTCATCACCCCCGTCGGCTCCGCCGGCAAGACCACGGTCAACGTGCGCAAGCCCGGCGAGGACGTCTTCGTCCTGGAGGACGCCTTCACCTACGCCCGACAGGCGCCGCGGACGATCGCGACCGTGCGGCCCGTCAAGGGACCCGAGCGCGGCGGCACCGCGATCACGATCACCGGCAGCGCGTTCGACCCCCAGGCCGACGTCCTCGTCGGCGGGGCGGCCGCGCGCAAGGTGAAGGTGGTCAGCAGCACCCGCATCACCGCGGTGACCCCGCCGGGGACCGTCGGCCCGGCCGACGTCGCCGTGCGCAATCCCGGCCTGCCGGCGGCCATCCTGGCCGACGGGTTCGAGTTCGTGGCCGCGCCGACCCTGAAGTCGGTGGCCCCGGCGAGGGGCCCCGAGGCCGGCGGGACCAAGGTGACGCTGACCGGCACGGGCTTCCTCGACGGCGCCAAGGTGACGTTCGCCGGTGCTGCGGCGACGAAGGTCACGGTCGTCAGCCCCACGCGCATCACCGCGGTGACCCCGCCCGGCAAGGCCGGTGCCGTCACGGTGATCGTCGACAACCCGGACCAGCCGGCCAGCGCGCTGAAGAGGGGCTTCACCTACCAGGCCGGGGCGACCGAACCCGGGGTGGCGGCGGGACATCGCTGCCCAGGTGCGCACCGTTCACGGCGGACCCGGTGACGGGAGAGGCGGGCGTCGAGGTCACGTTGACGCCCGACCAGTTCTTCCCGCCCAGCGCCGAGCGCCCGCGCCTCACCGGGGCGGCCATGTCCGGCCCGGGCAGCGTGGCCAGGGGTCGCCCGCCCGGATCTTCTGGTCGGTGGCCGCGGCCCCGGGAGCGTCCAGCACCATCACCTTCACCTACACCGCCACCAACTGCAGCGGCACTGGCAAGGGCAGCATCCCCGTCACCGCGTCCTGAGTCGAGATCTGGGACGTCTGCGCGCCTCGGTAGTGTGGGGCGGCACACGAGGAGCAGCCCCCAGGAGATCGGCAGTTGACAGCGATGAGCGAGAGCCCGGACGACGTCCGCGACGCCTATGACGTGATGGCCATGCAGGAGCGGTGGCTGCCGGTCTGGGACGAGCTCGCACCCTTCCGCTCGGGGCGCCCCGACGACGACCGCCCGAAGAAGTACGTCCTCGACATGTTCCCCTACCCCTCGGGCGACCTGCACATGGGTCACGCCGAGGCGTACGCCCTCGGCGACGTCATCGCCCGGTACTGGGTGCAGCGCGGCTTCAACGTCATGCACCCGATCGGCTGGGACGCCTTCGGGCTGCCGGCGGAGAACGCGGCCATCAAGAACGGCGAGGACCCGGTCCGCTGGACCTACGAGAACATCGCGCAGCAGAAGGCGTCCATGCGCCGGTACGCGTGCTCCTTCGACTGGGACCGCGTGTTCAACACCTGCGACCCGGAGTTCTACCGCTGGAACCAGTGGTTCTTCCTGCAGATGTTCGAGCGGGGCCTGGCCTACCGCAAGGACAGCAACGTCAACTGGTGCCCCAAGGACCAGACCGTGCTCGCCAACGAGCAGGTGGTCGCGGGGCTGTGCGAGCGCTGCGACACCCCCGTGACCAAGAAGAAGCTCACGCAGTGGTACCTGCGGATCACCGACTACGCCGACCGGCTGCTCGACGACATGGCCGACCTCGAGGGCTCCTGGCCCGAGAAGGTCCTGCTGATGCAGAAGAACTGGATCGGCCGCTCGGTCGGCGCCGAGGTGCAGTTCGTCATCGAGGGCCGCGACGAGCCCGTCACGGTGTACACCACGCGCCCGGACACGCTGTACGGCGCGACCTTCTTCGTGGTGGCCGCCGACTCCGACCTCGCCGCCGAGCTGGCCGCCGAGTCGCCGGTCGCGGCCGAGTTCGCCGCCTACCTGGAGACGGTCAAGCAGGTCTCGGAGATGGACCGGCTGGACTCGTCGCGGGCCAAGTCGGGCGTGTTCCTCGAGCGCTACGCGGTCAACCCGGTCAACGGCGAGCGCATCCCCGTGTGGGCGTCGGACTACGTGCTCGCCGACTACGGCACCGGCGCCATCATGGCCGTGCCGGCCCATGACCAGCGCGACCTCGACTTCGCGCGCGCGTTCGGGCTGCCGGTGCGCGTCGTCGTCGACGCGGGGGACGACCCGGCGGTCACCGGGGAGGCGACCCATGACGACGGGCCGCACGTGAACTCCGGACCTCTGGACGGCCTCGACAAGGCCGCGGCCATCGACGCGATCCAGGGCATCCTGCTCGAGCGCGGAACCGGCAGGCCCGCGGTCAACTACCGCCTGCGCGACTGGCTCATCTCGCGGCAGCGGTACTGGGGCACGCCCATCCCGATCGTGCACTGCCCGACCTGCGGCGAGGTGCCCGTCCCGGACGACCAGCTGCCCGTCACCCTGCCCCCGGCCGAAGGCCTGGACCTGAAGCCGAAGGGCACGTCGCCGCTGGGTGCCGCCACCGAGTGGGTGCACACGACGTGCCCGCGTTGCGGAGGCCCTGCCCTGCGCGACACCGACACGATGGACACGTTCGTCGACTCGTCGTGGTACTACCTGCGCTACGCCGACCCGACCAACGACGAGGCGGCCTTCGACCCGGCCGTGGTGCGCGAGTGGCTGCCCGTCGACCAGTACGTCGGCGGCGTGACCCACGCGATCCTCCACCTGCTGTACTCGCGGTTCTTCACCAAGGTGCTGCACGACATGGGCCTGCTCGACTTCACCGAGCCCTTCACCCGCCTGCTGAACCAGGGCATGGTCGGCATGGACGGCTCGGCCATGAGCAAGTCCCGCGGCAACCTCGTGCGGCTGTCCGACGAGCTGGCAGTCAACGGCGTCGACGCCATCCGGCTGACCATGGTCTTCGCCGGCCCGCCCGAGGACGACATCGACTGGGCCGACGTCTCCCCGTCCGGCTCGAAGCGGTTCCTCGCCCGCGCCTGGCGACTGTCCGGCGACGTCACGAGCGCGCCGGGAGCCGACGCCGCCACCGGCGACCTCGAGCTGCGCAAGGCCACGCATCGCGCGGTGCACGACGCCGCAGACGGCGATCGAGTCGTTCCGGTTCAACGTCGCCGTGGCGCGCACGATGGAACTGGTCAACGTCACCCGCAAGGCCATCGACTCCGGGTGCGGACCCGACGATCCCGCCGTGCGGGAGGCCGTCGAGGCCGTCGCCGTCATGCTCTCCCTGGTGGCGCCGTACACCGCCGAGGACATGTGGGAGCGGCTCGGGCACGCCCCGTCCGTCGCGCTCGCGGGCTGGCCCGTGGTCGACCCGGCCCTGCTGGTCGAGGACACCGTGACCTGCATCGTCCAGGTGGCCGGCAAGGTCCGCGACCGGCTCGAGGTGTCGCCGTCGATCACGGAGGACGACCTGCGCGAGCAGGCGCTGGCCGCGCCCGGCCTCGTCAAGGCCCTCGAGGGGCGGGAGATCCGCACCGTCATCGTCCGTGCGCCCAAGCTCGTCAACGTCGTCCCGGTCTGACCGGGCGTGCAGCAGCTCTCCGCCGAGGAGGCCCGCCTCGTCGCGCTGTGGTCGCAGGGCTTCCTCGACCCGATCGACGGGGTGTCCGCTGCTGCGGCGCAGCGCCTGGGAGCAGCTGGGCGGCGACGCCTCGTGCACACGATGCTGCGGCACCTGGGCGCCGTGCAGCTCGACACCATCTCGGTCCTGGCCCGCTCGCATGAGCTCGTCGCATACGCGCGCTTCGGCGCGATCGGGCGCGCGGCGGTCGAGGACGCCTACTGGCAGTCGGGGCTGAGCTTCGAGTACTGGGCGCACGCGGCGTGCATCCTCCCGATCGAGACGTGGCCCCTGTACGCCGTCCGGCGCCGCTACTACGAGCAGCGCGGCATCCGCTGGCACGACGTCACCCACGCGGCGATCCAGCCGGTGCTCGACCGGCTCGCGGACGGTCCGCTGTCGACGTCGGACATCGGCGGCGCGAAGAAGGGCGGCGAGTGGTGGGACTGGTCGGAGTCGAAGATCGCGATCGAGTGGCTGCTGGACATCGGGACCGTCGTGGTGACGCGACGTGAGGGGTGGCGTCGCGTCTACGACCTCGCTGATCGGGCCGTGCCCGCAGACCTGCGGGCCGTGGACCTCACCGACGAGGAATGCCTCGTCGGGCTGATCGCGGACGCGGCCCGGACGCTGGGCGTCGGCACGGCCGCCGACATCGCCGATGTGCCGCGCGTGAAGAACGCCGACGTCCACCGGCACGCGAGCGATGCCGGGCTCGAGCGCGTCGAGGTGGAGGGATGGAAGGGGCCGGCCTACGCGACGTCGGACGCACTGCGGTGGCTTGCCGATCGCCCGCGCACGCGGCATCGCACGACGCTGCTGTCACCGTTCGACTCGCTCGTGTGGCATCGCCCCCGCGCCGAGCGGATCTTCGGGATGTCGCACCGGCTGGAGGCGTACACGCCGGCACACCTGCGTGTGCACGGCTACTTCGCCATGCCGGTGCTGCACCGTGGGCAGCTCGTGGCCCGCGTCGACCCCAAGCGGGAGGGCACCACGCTGGTGGCACGGCGCGTCACGATGGAGTCGACGTCGCGTGAGGCCATTCGCGGCACGGCGATCGCCCTGCGCGAGGCCGCCGGCTGGGTGGGCTGCTCGGATGTCCGCGTCGACGAGGTGGTCCCGGCGCCGTCGGCCACGGTCCTGCGCGAGGCGCTGGCGTCGTCCGCGACCCTCCCGCCGCAGGCAGGGTGCTGACTAGGGTCTAGGCATGTCCCAGCAGGTGGCCGTCATCGCGGACTCGACCTGCTACCTGCCCCATGGCTGGGCGAGCGACCTCGGCATCGCGATCGTCCCGGTCCAGGTGATCGTGGGCGGTCGGGCCTTCGACGAGACCGAGGACGACCAGGCGCTGCTGGTGGCCGAGGCGCTGCGCGCGTGGCAGCCGGTCACCACGTCGCGTCCGTCGCCCCTGCGCTTCCTGCAGGCGTACCGCGACGCGGAGGAGGCCGGCGCCCGCGAGATCGTCGTCGCGACCCTGTCGTCGTCGATGTCCGCAACCTACGAGTCGGCCGTGCTGGCCGCCAAGGAGTTCGACCTCCCGGTACACGTGGTGGACTCGCGCACCATCGCGATGGGCCTGGGCTTCGCCGCCGCCAGCGGGGCGCGTGCCGCCCGCAGCGGTGCGGACGGCACCACCGTCGCGGGGATCATCGAGGCGCGGGCGCACAGCTCGGCCGTGTACTTCTACGTGGACACCCTGGAGTACCTGCGCCGAGGCGGGCGCGTCTCCGCCACCCGGGCGGCCGTCGGGCAGGCCCTCCAGGTCAAGCCGCTGCTGACCGTCGACGACGGGCACGTGGTCCGACTCGAGCAGGTGCGAACGGCTGGCCGTGCCCTGGGCCGGCTGGAGGACCTTGCCGTCGAGGCGGCCGACGGGCTCGCCGTCGACGTGGCCGTGCAGCACCTGGGGTCGCCGGACCGGGCCGCCACGCTGGCCGCGCACCTGCGTGAGCGGCTGCCCGCCGCCGACGTCGTCGAGGGCGTGGTGGGCGGAGTGGTCGGCGCCCACGTCGGGCCCGGCATGGTGGCCGTGGTCGTGGCCCCCCGCATCGACGAGACGTCCGGATGAGCGCACTGGGCCCGGCGCTGTGGGTGCTCGTCGCCGCCGTCGTCGGGTACGCCGTGGGCGCGATCAACCCGGCGGCGATCGTCGCGCGGATCTTCGGGGTGGACCTGCGCCGGACGGGCTCGGGCAACCCGGGGGCCACGAACGTCACCCGGGCGCTCGGCCCGCGGTGGGGGGTGCTCGTCGGCGTCCTCGACGTCCTCAAGGGCTTCATCCCGGCCTTCGCCTTCGGGGCGCTGGTCGGGCAGACCGCAGGCGAGGTGGCCGGCCTCGCGGCCGTCGTGGGCCACATCACCTCGCCGTACCTCAAGGGTCGGGGCGGCAAGGGCGTCGCCACGACGCTCGGGGCGATCCTCGGCGTGCAGCCGCTGCTCGCGATCCCGGTGCTGCTCGCGTTCGGCATCGGCGTGGCGATCTGGCATCGGGTGGGGCTGGGAGCGGTGCTGGGGGCCATCGTGCTCATCATCAGCGGGATCGTCGGATGGATGACCGGCTGGACGGACGAGTCCGACATGTGGTTCGCGGTGGTGCTGGGCGTCCTCGTGCTGGCGCGTCACCAGCGCAACATCGCCGACGCCTGGACGGCCTTCCGGCAGTAGGTGCCCGTCGTCCACAGCCGTGCCCGGCGGCGGCAGTCGTCCACGGCACCAGCGACGCCGCCCTGGCACGCGGGCCCGCCGACCTAGCGTCCGGCCATGGAGTGGGGACGACGGGACCGGGGCGGCAGCGGCGGATCCCGCGGCGCCGATCGACGGCTGGCGTCCGTGGCCCGTGAGTGGAGCGGTGCCGCGGAGCCGAGTCCAGCAGAAGGCGCCGCGCAGGGTCGCGGGGTGCCGCCGGCGCGAGGTCTGGACAGCGCCGTGGCCCTCGGCGACCGCGGATGGGCGGACGAGCCGGCGGCCCGGACGCCGGGCTGGGGCGCAGCGCTGGGCGGCTGGACCCGATCCGCCGTGCGCGGACTGGCCCTGCTGGTGGCGGTGGCCGTCGCGCTGGCGGCGTACTGGGCGTGGTCGGGCCGCCCGCGTGCCGTCGCCCTCGTCCCGCAGGTGCACGCGAGCGGGCTGCCCGTTGCCGGTGCCTCGCCGCAGGCGGCCGCCGGATCGTCCGCGGGGGCGGGCCCCGCCGCGGCTGCGGCGCCGATCGAGCCCTCCGCGGCACCCACGGTCGCGTCGACCGTGATCGTGCACGTCGCCGGGCAGGTGGCCCGGCCCGGCCTCGTCGAGTTGCCGGCGGGGTCGCGGGTGGCCGATGCCGTCGCGGCGGCCGGTGGAGCGACGGGGCGGCGGGCGACCGACACGGTGAACCTCGCGCGGGTGCTCGTCGACGGTGAGCAGGTCGTGGTCGGGGCCACGGTCGGCGCGCCCGCGGCGGGGGGCACCGCGGCGGCCCCCGCGCTGCTCGACCTCAACACCGCCAGCGTCACGGACCTCGATGCGCTGCCCGGCATCGGTCCGGTGATCGCCGCCCGGATCCTCGACTGGCGGGCGGCGAACGGACCGTTCCGCTCCGTGGAGGAGCTGGGCGAGGTGTCCGGGATCGGGGACGCGATCCTCGCCCAGGTCCGCTCCCGGCTGCGGGTATGACCGATGGCGGGCCACGAGTCGACGCCCGGCTCGTGGTGCCGGCCGTGGCGACGTGGACCGGGGCAGCGCTCGCCCGCGGGCTCCTGGCCACGTCCGCCTCGACGGCCGAGAGATACCAGCTCGCGATGGTCCTCGCGGCGGCTGCGGCACTGCTGGGGCTGGCGGTCGTGGTCGTCGCCCTGGCTGGCCGCCGGCGGTGGCCCCGCGGGTGGCACCTGCCGGCCGCGTTCGCCGTGCTGGGAGTCCTCGCAGCGTCGGTGGGCACGCTGGCAGTCACGGCACCGCCGGTCGCCACCTGGCTCGATGCCCGTGCGACCGCCGTGGTCCGTGGCGTCGTGGCGAGCGAGGCGCGCGCCCTGCCGGACTCGGGCGTCGGGTGGGGTGGGGGCGAGCGGGAGGTCCGGCTGGCAACGTCAGCGGTGTCCGCCCGCGGTGCCGCGGTGCGGGTCGACCTGATCCTGCTCGCGCGACTGCCCACGGACGAGGTGTGGCCAGTGCCCGGGACGTGGGTCGAGGTGACCGGTCGGCTCGGACCGACCCCGTGGCGCTCCGACGCAGCCGGCACCCTGCGTGCCCTCACGGTGAATGTCCTGGCCTCGCCCGGCATCGTCGACCGGGCCGCCCAGGCGATGCGCACGGGGCTGCGGGCCGCACTGGACGGCGCGGCCCCCGACCCGGCCGCGCTCGTCGCCGGGCTGGCGGTCGGTGACGAGTCCGGGCAGTCGACGGTGCTGTCCGACGACATGCGGGCGGCCGGCCTGTCGCACCTGACGGCGGTGTCCGGGGGCAACGTCGCGATCCTGCTGGCCGTCGTGCTCGGCGTCGTGACGTCGGTTCGCGTCGGCATCGGCGGCCGGGTGCTCGTCGGGTTGGCGGCGCTGGCCTTCTTCGTCGTGCTCGTGGGCCCTCAGCCCAGCGTGCTGAGGGCCGGCGCGATGGGCGTGATCGCCGTGGTGGGACTGCTCTCGGGCGGTCGTCGGGCCGGTCCCTCCGTGCTGGGGGCGGGCGTGCTCGTGCTCCTCGTGATCGCCCCGTGGCTGGCCACGTCCTGGGCCTTCGCCCTCTCCGCCGTCGCGACGGCGGGGCTGATCCTGCTCGCGCCGCACCTGCTCGAGCGGCTGGGCCGCTGGCCCGCAACGCGCCGACTGCCCGTCGGGATCCGGGAGGCGCTCGCGATGACGGCGGCGGCGCAGCTGGCGACCCTGCCGGTCCTGGTCGCGATGGGCGGCGCGGCCGGGTGGGTGGCGCTGCCCGCCAACGTCCTCGTCATGCCCGTCGTCGCACCCATCACGATCCTGGGGCTCGCGGCCGCGGCCGTCGCCCCGGTGGCCCCGGCCGCTGCCACGATCCTGGCTACCGTGGCGGCCTGGCCGGCCGGGTGGATCGCGGCGGTCGCGCATGCCGCGGCGACCGCGCCGCTGGCCGGCCTGCCGTGGCCCACCGGCATCGTCGGCGTCGTGCTGCTCGGCCTCACCGGTGCGCTGGTGCTGGCGGCTGTCCGCGCGCGGCGCCGGTTCGGGCGGGGTCCCGTCTCGACTCCGGTCCGGCTCGCCGTGGGGCTGGGGATCCTGCTGTGCTGCGGCGCCGTGGTCCTGCGCCCGCCGGCTCGGCACGGTTGGCCGCCCCCAGGCTGGTTCGCGGTCATGTGCGACGTCGGGCAGGGCGACGCACTGGTGCTGCGAGCGGGGGAGGGGTCGGCCGTCGTGGTCGATGCCGGACCCGATCCCGACGCCGTGGACCGGTGCCTGTCCGACCTGGGCGTCACTGAGGTGCCGGCGGTGGTGCTGACGCACTTCCACTCCGACCACGTCGACGGGCTCACCGGCGTCCTGCGCCACCGCGCCGTCGGACAGGTGCTGGTCAATCCGATCCGCGACCCGCCGGACGAGGCTGCGGCCGTCGATGCCACGCTGGCCGCGGCGGGGCTGCAGGGCGAGGCGGTGTCCGCCGGCGACTCCCGCGAGGCCGGGGACGTGTCCTGGCTGACCCTGTGGCCGCGGCGTCGCATCGCTGCGGGGTCGGTGCCGAACAACGCCAGCATCGTTCTGGTGGCGCGGGTGGCCGACCACGACGTGCTGCTCACCGGCGACATCGAGCCCGAGGCCCAGCAGGCGATCGCGGCGGACCTCGCGTCCTGGTCCTTCGACGTGGTGAAGGTGCCGCACCATGGCTCCCGGTACGAGGCGGCCGGTCTCACCACGTGGGCCCGAGCCCCGATCGCGCTGATCAGCGTCGGGGCCGGCAACGACTACGGGCATCCGGCCCCCGAGACGATCGCCGCCTGGACCGCGGCCGGTGCCATCGTTGCCCGCACGGATGTCGCCGGCGACGTGGCGGTCGTGTCGGACGGCGGGAGGCTGGGGGTCGTGGGTCGCTGCGGCTGCCTGGGGGTCCGCTGATCGGTCGGCACGACCGCCGCGGCGGCTCGCGCGCCGGGCGTCCGATCCGCATGGCATGCTGCCCCCATCATGAGCGTCGCGCGCATCACCCTGGCCATGGGCAACGAGCCCGTCCTGGTGCAGCGGGCTGTGATGGCGGTCTCGGCCGAGGCCCGGCGGGCTGACCCGTCGGTGCAGCGCTCGGTCATCTCCGGGTCCGACGAGTCGGCCGCGCACGAGCTGCGCGAGGCGGCGGCGCCCAACCTCTTCGGCGACGGCGGCGTCGTCGTGATCGAGGGCATCGACGCCGCGGACGACCAGCTGGCGCGAGCCGTGCGCGAGGTGATCGCCGACCTGCCGGACAACGTGTTCCTCGTCGTGACGCATCCGGGCGGCATGAAGGGCAAGGCCCTGCTCGACGACCTGCGGGCCGCCGGCGCCGTCCAGATCGACTGCTCCGCCGTCAAGCGCGGCAAGTCCACCGTCGAGTTCCTCACCCGAGAGTTCGCAGCGCACAAGCGCCGCGCCACCCCCGACGCCGTGACCGCCCTGTACGACGCGATCGGCCAGGATCTCGGCCTCCTGGTGAGCGCGGTCTCCCAGCTCGTCAGTGACGTGGAGTCGAACCCGATCGACGCGTCCGACGTGCACCACTACTTCGACGGTGTCGCCGACGTCTCCGGCTTCACGATCTCCGACGCCGTCTGGGAGCGCCGCTACGCCGACGCGCTGCGCGGGCTGCGGCAGGCGATGCTGGCATCGGACGCCGGTCGCGTGGGGCCCTCGACGGTCTCCTCGCTCGCGTCGGGGCTGCGCACCCTCGTGCGGGTCGGGGGCATGCCGCCGGGTGCGTCGGAGGCTGCCGTCGCGAAGGAGGCGGGCGTCCCGCCGTGGAAGGTGTCCGCCATGCGTCGGCAGTGGTCGAGGTGGAGCGGCGACCAGCGCCGTCTCGCCGCGGCGGTCGTCGCCCTCGCCGATGCCGACGGCGCGATGAAGGGCGGGGTGCGCGAGGGCACGAGCCTGGACCCGGAGCAGAAGCTGCTGGCGCTGGAGATCCTGGTGGCCGGCACGGCCGCCCCGGGACCGGCGCGCGACTGACCCGCGGTCAGGGCACGCGGATCGCGAGCCCGTCCTCGTCCCAGGTGACCCGCACGGTCGCATCGAACGCCTCGCTCAGCAGCGCCTGTGTCAGGACGGCCTCGCGCGGCCCGGACGCGTGCACCCGCCCCGCGCGCATCAGCACGACGTGGTCGCACATGTGGCCCACGCGGGCGATGTCGTGGCTGACCACCACGGCGGTGCGTCCGCGATCGCGAGTGGGCGACGACGAGGTCGTCCACGACGCGTCGGCCGACGAGGTCGAGGTCGGCGTCCGCCTCGTCGAGCAGCAGGAGGTCGGCCTGCTGAGCGGTCACCCGCGCGATGTGGACGCGCTTGCGCTCCCCGCCGGACAGCGACGTCACCGGACGGTCCGCGAGGTCGAGCAGCCCCTGCGTGACCATCGCCTCCTGCACGATCTCGGCGTCGCGAGCAGCCAGGGGGGTGCCGCGCCAGGGAGTGCGACCCCATCCCACGACGTCGCGGACGGTGAACCCGAACGAGACCTGGGTCTCCTGGGCGAGGATCGAGCGACGCTGCGCGAGCTCCGCGTGGCCCAGGTCGATGACCGGCGTGCCGGCGATCAGAGCCGCGCCCGTCGTGGGCGCCAGCTCCCCCGAGAGCACGCCGAGCAGCGTCGACTTGCCCGAGCCGTTGCGCCCGACGACGGCGGTGACCGTTCCGCGCGGGATCTGCAGCGTGGTCGGGTGCAGGCGCGTCCGCTCGCCGCTGCGGACGCTGACGTCCCGCAGCTCCGCGGCGGGAGCCTCGGCCCTCATGCCCAGCCGCCCTGACGGGCCCGCGTGCGGCGCAGGAGCACGAAGAAGGCCGGTGCGCCGATCAGGGCGGTGATGGCGCCGATCGGGATCTCGACGGGGTTCGCGACGGTGCGGGCGATCGTGTCGGCGACCAGGAGCAGCAGTGCTCCGGCCAGGGCGCTCACCACGAGCAGGGGCGCGTGCCGCGGGCCGACCACGGCACGGGCGGCGTGGGGGACCAGCAGGCCGACGAAGGCGATGACCCCGACCGCGCCGACGCCGGCCCCGACGAGCAGCACGACGGCGGCCATCGAGCGGTAGCGGACCCTGGCGACGTCGACCCCGGCGGCCGCGGCTCCCCGGTCGCCCAGGGAGAACACGTCGAGGGGTCGGGCGACGGTGGCGGCGAGGACCAGGCCGAGCACGACGAACGGTGCGACCGACAGCACGCCGCTCCAGGTCGACAGCGCCAGGCTGCCACTGGACCAGAAGGTCAGCGACCGCACAGCGGCCGACGGCGCGACGGACACGATGACGGCGACGAGGGCACCGACGAAGGCGGTGACGGCCACGCCGGCGAGGAGCAGGGTGACGACCTCGGGGCGCCCGTCGCGCAGCGACACGGCCACGACCACGGCGACCGCGAGCAGCGCGCCGACGGTGGCCACGAGGCCCGAGGCCGCGGTGCCCAGCGAGATGCCCACGGCAGCGGCCGCCACCGCGCCCAGGGCCGCGCCGGCCGAGACGCCGACGAGCGCCGGGTCGGCGAGCGGATTGCCCAGCGACCCCTGCATCACGCAGCCGGCGGCGGCGAGGCCGGCCCCGACGAGGACGGCCATGGCGACTCGGGGGCCACGGATGCTCAGGACGATCTGCGACGTGGTGTCAGCGGCGCCGATCGCCAGCGCGCCGGCGGCGCAGGCGACGAGCACGAGCGCGAGGATCACCACGGTCCACGTCCAGCGGCCCGTCACGCTCATCCGGTGACCTGCGCCAGGGCCGCGGCGAGGGCGGTCACGAGCTCGCCGGTGCGCGGGCCGAACGACAGCAGGATGGTGTCGTCGACCGCGATGACCGCGCGGGTCGTGCCGGCCTTCGTCTGCGCCACCCCGGGGAGGGCGACCAGGCCGTCGATGCCGCCGACCGACTCCAGGCCCTTGCTCATGACGAGGATCACGTCCGGGTCCAGGGCGGCGACGGCCTCGGCGGTCATCGGCACGAACGCGGACATGCCGGCCGCGGCTCCGGCATCGACGCCGCCGGCAGCCGCGATGAGGGCATCGGCGCCGGACCCCTCGCCGCCGAGCAGGTAGATCGCCGACGTGCCACGCAGGTAGAGGAAGGCCACTCGGGGCGCCGTGCCGGTCGCGCTCGTCGTGGCCGCGGCGGTCGCCTCGGCGACCACGGCGTCGGCCGATGCGGCGTCGACGCCCACGGCCGCAGCGACGGCACGGGTGCGGGGGCCGATGTCGGCAAGGGTCCACGCCTCGGGCACCTCGATGACCGTCACGCCGGCCGAACGGATCTGGTCGATCGCCTCCGGGGGCGAGGTGGCCGCGTCGACCAGGACGACGTCAGGAGACAGGGCGAGGACGCGCTCGGGGCTCACGGCGTGCGCCTTGGTGACCACCGGCGCGGCGGCGATCGCGGGAACGTCGCTGGTCTCGTCGCGACCGACGACGCGGTCCGCGACCCCGAGGGCGGCGAGCGTCTCGCCGACGCCGGTGGCCAGGCTGACGATCCGCTGCGGCGCGGCGGCGGCCAGCGTGGGCGACTGGGCCGGCGGCATGGGAACGTCGGCGGAGGTGATGCTGACGACGCCACCCGCTGGCGCTGCCGGGGCCGACGCCGGAGCGGGCGAGGCGGGTGACGTCGCGACCGCCGATGTGCTGGAGCCGCAGCCGGTCAGGGCGACGACGCCGGCCGCCGCGAGCGCAGCGGCGGCCAGGATGCGTCGGGACACGGGCCGATTATCGCCGCGTCGCGCCGGGCGGATGCCGATGCACTGTCGGCATGACACCGACACTGTGTCAGGCGGGCAGAGCGCGGACCTTCGTAGGGTCGCGCCGTGCTGCTGAACCGGACTGCGCTGCGCGGCGTGCTCGCCGCCCTCGTCGCGCTGTCCGCCGTCGCCGGCGGTTCCCTGACGGCCGTCCCCGCCACGGCGGCACCCGGCGGCTCGTCCACCGCCACCACTCCCAGCGGCCTGCGCCTCACGGTGAGCCCGGTTCGGCGCCTGTCATCCAGCTCGGCGACGGTTCGCGTGGTCGGCTCCGGCTACAGCCGCACCGTCGGCATCTACGTGGCCCTGTGCGTGACGCCGACGAAGGGCCGCGCGCCGTCGCCCTGCGGTGGAGGCGTCAACACGTCGGGCGCGAGCGCCGCCTCCGCGTGGATCTCGTCGAACCCGCCCCCGTACGGCAGCGCGCTCGCGACTCCGTACCGGCGAGGCGGACGGTTCGACGTCCGCCTGACCGTCTCGCCGCTGATCGGCAGCGTCGACTGCCGACAGGTCTCGTGCTCCATCGTCACCCGGGCCGACCACACGAGGGCCGGCGACCGCCGGTTCGACCTGGCCGTGCCCGTCACGTTCGCCCCGTAGTCCCGCCCATCACCGCCCGAAGGAGAAACGCATGCTGAGGACATCCGTCCGCACGATGGCCGCTGCCGCCGTCACGCTCGGCCTCGTCGCCGCCGGAGCCGCCATCGCGACACCCGCGTCGGCGGCTGATGCCTACAACGCGACCATCGCAGGTCAGCGGTCGTTCACGCCGCTGGTCAACCTGGTGCAGTCGTCGACGCTGACCGTCGACGTCGTGAACCTGCCCGCCGGCGTCGGCCTGTACGCGCTGCACTGCAAGGTGCCCGCCGACCCGCGCTCAGCCCCGACGGTCTGCGACCAGTCGGCCGGCGCCGCGGCCTACCTTCCGGCCACGGATGCGGCTCGGGCCACGGCGGCCCTCCCGATCAAGGTGAATGCCGAGTTCTACGGCACCAACCCGAACCCGACGTCCGGCGGCCCCGGCGGCGAGAGCGTCGACTGCCGCGCTGACACCGGCAACCCGCGGTCGACCACCTGCGCGGTGTACGTCCTCGGCGCCGGCAAGGAGAGCGCCAACCCGGCGTACCTGCGCGTGTTCCCGACGGTCTTCACCCCGGTGAGCACCACCCGCGTGAGCGACGCGGCGACGGTCACGCTCGACGGGACCGTCGTCAGGCGTGGAACACGGCCGCAGGTGAGTGCCGCGAAGGCCGTGCCGTTCACGGTCACGCTGAAGTCCGGACTCACGCCCAGCCTGTCGTCCGACACCTGCAGCATCGCGAACGGGAAGATCTCCGCGCTCGCGTCGCAGGGCACGTGCACCGTGCTCATCACCTCGACCGGTGGCAAGTTCTACACGCCGATCGTGACCACGCAGGTCTTCCGACTCGTGAAGTAGCGTCCGACCTCAGCCGCGGTGGTCGAGCCCGCCGTGGATGAACTCGAGCACGGCCGATGCCTCGTCGTCGGCCGTGCTCGAGCCGTTTCCGGACTCGATGCGCGTGATGGCGACGTCGACGACGCCCCAGACGAAGGCGGCCAGCTGGCGCGGGGTCGTCGGCGCCGAGATCGACGAGTGCCGTGTGCAGCGGACGGACGAGATCGCGGTGGCGGGCCTGCACCTCGGCTCGGCGGGTGGGCGGCAGGTCGATGCTGCCCGCCGCGCGCACGAGCGCATGGCGACCCGCGGCGACGTAGTCGAGCACGGCGGTCACCCACGCATCGACCCGAGCCGCCGGATCGACCAGCCCGTCGGTGGCCTCGGCGAGCGCGTCGGCCCAGTCGGCCAGCTCGTCGACCAGGACGTCGGCGATGAGGTCGGCGGCGCTGTTGTAGTACTCGTAGACCGCCGAGCGCGAGATGCCCACCTCGGTGGCGACCTCGGCGACGGTGAACCCGCCACGGCGCTGGATCAGGACGGCGGCGGCGTCGAGGAGCTCGGAGCGCCGCTGCTCGCGGTGCTCCGCCACGGTGGGCGCGGTGATCCTGGGCATGATGGGCGATTATCTCCCCGGAACGCCGAAAGCGCCCCCACCGGGGGGCGCTTTCGAAGGAATCGGTGGTCCGGACCTCAGACGGCTTCGGCCTTCTTGGAGATCGAGGACTTGCGGTTGGCAGCCTGGTTGGCGTGGATGACGCCCTTGCTGGCGGCCTTGTCGAGCGCCCGGGTGGCCTCACGCGCGAGGGCGGTGGCCTGCTCGGCGTCGCCCGGCGTCCACGGCCGCGTTGAACTTGCGCACCGCAGTCTTCAGCGAGGACTTGACCGCCTTGTTGCGCTGACGGGCCTTCTCGTTGGTGCGGTTGCGCTTGATCTGCGACTTGATGTTCGCCACGGGGACAACTTTCGTGAGGTTCGGGACGGGAGGGACGTGCGGAACGACTGGGTGAAGCGGCCCCTTAGATTACCCGTAGGCTGGTCCGTAGCCCAAATCGCCCCCGTCCGACCCCCGGACGGCCCCATCGTGAGGAAGCCCGTGCCCGTCCCGCAGCCCGGCAGCACCGACCCCTCGGTGATCCGGAACTTCTGCATCATCGCCCACATCGACCACGGCAAGTCCACCCTGGCCGACCGGATGCTGCAGCAGACCGGCGTGGTCGACGGCCGCTCCATGCGGGCCCAGTACCTCGACCGGATGGACATCGAGCGCGAGCGCGGCATCACCATCAAGTCCCAGGCCGTCCGACTGCCGTTCCGCGGCCGACGAGCGGCGAGGACTTCGTCCTGAACATGATCGACACCCCCGGCCACGTCGACTTCACCTACGAGGTCTCGCGCTCCCTGGCCGCCTGCGAGGGGGCCGTCCTGCTGGTCGACGCCGCGCAGGGGATCGAGGCCCAGACGCTGGCCAACCTGTACCTGGCGCTCGAGAACGACCTGACGATCATCCCGGTCCTGAACAAGATCGACCTGCCGGCCGCCCAGCCCGAGAAGTACGCCGCCGAGCTCGCCCACATCATCGGCTGCTCGCCGGACGACGTGCTGCTGGTCTCGGCGAAGACCGGCGTCGGCGTGCACGAGCTGCTCGAGAAGATCGTCCGCGAGATCCCGGCCCCGGTCGGGCGATCGCCGACGCTCCGGCCCGGGCGATGATCTTCGACTCGGTCTACGACACCTACCGCGGCGTCATCACCTACATCCGCGTCATCGACGGGCACATCTCCACGCGCGAGCGCATCCAGATGATGTCGACCGGCGCCATCCACGAGCTGCTCGAGGTCGGTGTCATCTCGCCCGAGCCGGTCCCGGGCCAGGGGCTCGGCGTCGGCGAGGTCGGCTACCTCATCACCGGCGTGAAGGACGTGCGCCAGTCGCGGGTCGGCGACACGATCACGTCGGAGCGCAAGGGCGCGACCGAGGCGCTGGGCGGCTACCGCGACCCCAAGCCGATGGTGTTCTCCGGGCTGTACCCGATCGACGGCTCCGACTACCCGGAGCTGCGCGACGCGCTCGACAAGCTCAAGCTCAACGACGCGGCGCTCGTCTACGAGCCCGAGACGTCGCTGGCGCTCGGGTTCGGCTTCCGGTGTGGGTTCCTCGGGCTGCTGCACATGGAGATCGTGCGCGAGCGGCTCGAGCGCGAGGCCGGGCTCGACCTGATCTCGACGGCGCCCAACGTCGTCTACCGGGTGTTCAGCGACGACGGCGAGGAGCTCGTCGTCACCAACCCGAGCGAGTTCCCGACGCAGAAGGTGGACAAGATCCTCGAGCCCATCGTGCGCTCGACGATCATCCTGCCGAGCGAGTTCGTCGGCACCGTCATGGAGCTGTGCCAGCAGCGGCGCGGGACGCTGCTGGGCATGGACTACCTGTCCGAGGACCGCGTCGAGATGCGCTACACGCTGCCGCTGGCCGAGATCGTCTTCGACTTCTTCGACCAGCTGAAGTCCAAGACCCGCGGCTACGCGTCGCTCGACTACGAGCTGACCGGCGAGCAGGAGGCCGACCTCGTCAAGGTCGACATCCTCCTGCACGGCGACCCCGTCGACGCCTTCAGCGCTATCGTCCACCGCGACAAGGCGATGGCCTACGGCACGATGATGACGGCCAAGCTCAAGGAGCTCATCCCGCGCCAGCAGTTCGAGGTGCCGATCCAGGCGGCGATCGGCTCGCGGGTCATCACCCGCGAGACCATCCGCGCGATCCGCAAGGACGTCCTCGCCAAGTGCTACGGCGGCGACATCACGCGCAAGCGCAAGCTGCTGGAGAAGCAGAAGGAGGGCAAGAAGCGCATGAAGATGGTCGGTCGCGTCGAGGTGCCGCAGGAGGCGTTCATCGCCGCGCTGTCGACCTCCGACGCCCCGAAGAAGTAACGCCCAGTTCGTTGCAGCACTCAACGGGCGGTGGGCATCTACGTCCACGTGCCGTTCTGCGCCAGCCGGTGCGGCTACTGCGACTTCAACACGTACACGGCGTCCGAGCTCGGCGCGACGGTGCGGCGGGACTCCTTCCACGAGGTGCTCGCCGCCGAGGTCCGCCGCTGTCGCCGCTCGGCGACGTCGACGGCCCGGTCGACACCGTCTTCGTCGGCGGCGGCACCCCGACGCTGCTCGGCGCCGCCGGCTCTCGTGCACGTCCTCGACGTGATCGTCGCGGAGCTGGGCCTGGCCCCGGATGCCGAGGTCACGACCGAGGCGAACCCCGACAGCGTCACCGAGTCGATGCTCGACGAGCTGCGCGCCGGCGGGTTCACGCGCGTCTCGCTGGGCATGCAGAGCTCCGTCGTCGAGCGTCCTGCGGGTGCTCGATCGCACGCACACCCCCGGGGCCAGCGTCGCGGCGGCACGCGCGGCCGCGCGGGCCGGCTTCGAGCACGTCAACCTCGACCTCATCTACGGCACTCCGGGGGAGACCGACGACGACCTGCGCCGGTCGGTCGACGACGCGCTGTCAGCCGGGGTCGACCATGTCTCGGCCTACTCGCTGATCGTCGAGGACGGCACGCCGCTGGCACGTCGGGTCCGCGGCGGCGAGCTGCCCATGCCGGACGACGACGTCGCCGCCGACCGGTACGCCCTGATCGACGAGGCGCTCACGGCCGCCGGGATGCCCTGGTACGAGGTGTCGAACTGGGCGCGGCCGGGCGGTGAGTGCCGCCACAACCTCGGATACTGGCGCGACGGCGACTGGTGGGGCATCGGGCCCGGGGCGCACAGCCATCGCGATGGCCGGCGCTGGTGGAACGTCAAGCACCCGCGCACGTACGCGGAGCGGCTCGCGGCAGGGCCTGTCGCCCGAGGACGACCACGAGGTGGTCACGCCGGAGCAGCGGCACGTCGAGCGGGTCATGCTCGGGCTGCGGCTCGCGGAGGGGATGCCCGCCGCGCACCTGGACGCGGCGATCGTGGCGGACCTCGTCGACGACGGCCTGGTCCGGCCGGCCGGGGATCGGGTGGTGCTCACCTATCGCGGGCGACTGCTGGCCGATGCCGTCGTGCGGCGCCTGGTCGACTAGCGCGACTCAGCCGACGTGTGCCGAGCCGTCGCGGCCCACGGCGACCAGGGTGGCGGCCTCGCTGGTCGCCGCGGCCCGCCGGGTGCGCAGGTGCACGCGGGTGACGTAGGCGACGAGTCCGGCCCAGACGAGCGCGATGCCGACGAGGACCGGCGTCATGACATCGCTGGGCACGCCGAAGGCCTTCATGAGCGTCAGTGAGTTGGTGAAGATGATCATGCCGCCGACCGCCACGCCCATGACCCGCATCGGCAGGCGATGGGCGATCCACGCACCCAGCGGCGCGGCGAGGATGCCGCCGATCATGAGCGGCAGCAGGATCTGCCAGTCGAGGGCGCCGATGCCCAGCCCGATGATGAACCCGACGCTGGCGGCGACGGCGACGAGGAACTCGGCGGCGTTCATCGTGCCGATGACCCGGTTGGGAGCCATGCGCCCGTTGGCCAGCAGCGCGGGAGTGGTGACCGGGCCCCAGCCGCCGCCGCCGGTCGCGTCGATGAAGCCACCGACCAGCCCGAGCGGGATCAGGAACCGCGAGCCGGGGCGCCCCTTCTTGAGCGCCACCGCGCGGTGCCGCAGGAAGCGGAACAGCACGTAGAAGCCGAGCACCAGCAGGATCCCGCTGGCCCACGGGCGGGCGGCCTGCGTCGACAGCCCCGAGAGCACCGTGGCGCCGACGAAGGCGCCGATGGCGCCGGGCAGCGCGATGCGCCGCAGCACGGTCTTGTCGACGTTGCCCATGCGGGCGTGCGAGTAGGCGCTGGCGGCCGAGGTGCCGATCTCGGCGAAGTGCACCGAGGCACTGGCGGCCGCCGGGGCGAGGCCGATGGCGATGAGCAGCGTCGAGGACGTCAGGCCGTAGCCCATGCCCAGTGAGCCGTCGACCAACTGTGCGCCGAAGCCGGCCAGGGCCACGAGGAGGAGTGCGAGCATGGAGTATGTCTACTTTATTGATAGGGAATATGCAAGTTCGACACGCGGGGACCGGCCCGGCTCGTCGGCGGTGCCGCGAGTGGCAGGGCGCTGGAGTCGCGAGTCCGTCGTAGACTTGGCACTCGGATCGCGCGAGTGCCAAGCGCGGACTGACCGTCAGCGCCGCGAGGGAGGTGCCATGCTCGAGGAGCGACGGCTCGCCGTGCTGCGCGCGATCGTCGAGGACTACGTCTCGACCCACGAGCCGGTCGGCTCGAAGGCCCTGGTCGAGCGGCACAACCTCGGCGTCTCCCCGGCCACCATCCGCAACGACATGGCGGCCCTCGAGGAGGAGGGCTTCATCGCCCAGCCGCACACCAGCGCCGGCCGGGTCCCGACCGACCTGGGCTACCGCCTGTTCGTCGACCGGCTCTCGGGCGTCAAGCCGCTGAGCGCGCCGGAGCGCCGCGCCATCCACCAGTTCCTCGACGACGCCGTCGACCTCGACGACGTCATGTCACGCACCGTGCGCCTGCTGGCGCAGATCACCCGGCAGGTCGCCCTGGTGCAGTACCCGTCGCTGTCGCGCAGCAGCGTCCGGCACGTCGAGCTGGTCTCGCTGAGCACGCACCCGGCTGATCGTCGTGATCATCGTCGACACCGGCCGCGTCGAGCAGCGGATCATCGACTGCGCCGGCCCGGTCTCGGAGGCGGCGATCGCCGACCTGCGGTCGCGGCTGATCGTGGCGCTGTCCGGGCAAGGCCTTCTCCGCTGTCCCGGACGCGCTCGACGGACTTCGAGACGGCGTTCGAGCCCGACGACCGCCCGGTCGTGCGCGCGGTGATGGCGGCGGTCCTGGAGGCCGTCACCGAGCGGCTCGACGAGCGCGTCGTGCTCGGCGGCACCGCGCATCTCGCGCGCTACGGCGAGTCGTTCCCGATCGCGATCCAGCCGGTGCTCGAGGCGCTCGAGGAGCAGGTCGTCCTCCTCCGGCTGCTCGGCGAGGCCTCCACCCACCAGGGCGTGGTGGTGCGGATCGGCCACGAGAACCCGGTCGAGGGCCTGGAGTCGACGTCGGTCATCACGGCCCAGTACGCGCGCGGCGATCGAGCGGTGGCGTCGCTGGGCGTGGTCGGTCCCGACGCACATGGACTACCCCGGCACGATGGGTGCCGTGTATGCGGTGGCCCGCTACGTCAGCCGCCTGCTGGACGAGCAGTGAGCACCTACCAAGCAGGGACGAGGACCGCGTGAGCACCGACTACTACGCCCTCCTCGGCGTCGACCGGAACGCGACGCCCGAGGAGATCAAGAAGGCCTACCGCCGGCTGGCGCGCGAGCTGCATCCCGACGTCAATCCCGATCCGGAGCACCAGGAGCGGTTCAAGCTCGTCACGGCCGCGTACGAGGTGCTCAGCGATCCGGAGAAGCGCCAGATGTACGACCTCGGCGGCGATCCGCTCAGCGCCGCCCGCGGCGGTGCCGGCGGGTTCCCGGGGGGCGGCTTCGACTTCGGCGACATCATGGACGCGTTCTTCGGCGGCGGCGCCCAGCGCGGGCCGCGCGTGCGCGCCCGACGCGGCCAGGACGCGCTCATCCGCATCCAGGTCGACCTCTCCACCACCGTGTTCGGCGGGACCCGCGACCTGACGGTCGACACCGCGGTCCGCTGCGACGCCTGCGACGCCGCCGGAACGGCGGCCGGCACCGACGACCGAGACCTGCGTCATGTGCAAGGGCCGCGGCGAGATCCAGCAGGTGCAGCGCTCGTTCCTCGGCCAGGTCATGACCTCGCGGCCGTGCCCGCAGTGCCAGGGCTTCGGCACCACCATCCCGCACCCGTGCCCGGAGTGCTCCGGCGACGGCCGCGTGCGCACGCGGCGCACCCTCACGGTCCAGATCCCGCCGGGGGTCGACACGGGCACGCGCATCCAGCTCTCCGGCGAGGGCGAGGTCGGACCCAACGGCGGCCCGCCCGGCGACCTGTTCGTCGAGATCGTCGTCACCGCGCACGAGCTGTTCGAGCGACGCGGCGACGAGCTGCACTGCGTCGTCACCGTGCCGATGACGGCCGCCGCGCTGGGCACGACCATGACGCTCGACACCCTCGACGGCGAGACATCGATCGACATCCGCCCCGGCACGCAGGCGGGGGAGTCGCTGGTCATCAGGGGCCAGGGGGCCGCGCGACTGCGCTCCGCCGGACGCGGCGACCTCCACGTGCACCTGCGCGTGCAGACGCCGACGAAGCTCGACCCCGCGCAGGAGGACCTCCTGCGGCAGCTCGCCGCCCTGCGCGACGAGAACACCGTCCAGCTCGGCACGGCCGCCTCGGAGGCCGGTGGCGGGCTCTTCTCGCGGCTCAAGGACGCGTTCACGGCCAAGTGACGCCTCCGGTCTTCGTCATCCCCGCAGCCGACCTCGCCGATGCGACGGTCGGAAGCGTGGTGCACCTGACCGGGGCCGAAGGCCGGCACGCCGCGACCGCGCGGCGCATGGTCATCGGCGAGGCCGTGAGCCTCGTCGACGGGGAGGGCGGACGCCTGACGGGCACCGTGGGGGCGGTCGCCGGCCGTGCGGGTCTCGACGTGCTCGTCGAGGGCGTCCACCACGAGCCGGTCCCCGATCCGCGCGTCGTCGTCGTGCAGGCGCTGCCCAAGGGCGACCGCGGCGAGCTCGCGGTCGAGCTGCTCACCGAGGTCGGCGTCGACGGGATCGTGCCGTGGGCCGCGGCGAACTGCGTCACGCAGTGGCGTCCCGAGCGCGTCGAGCGCGCGCACCGGCGCTGGGCCGACGCCTGTGCCGCGGCGGGCAAGCAGGCCCGGCGTGCGCGCTTCCCGGTGGTCGAGGCGCTGGCCAGCACGTCACAGGTGCTCGACCTCGTCCGGACCGCGACGCTGACCCTCGTCCTGGACGAGGAGTCACCGATCCCGCTCGCCTCCGTGCCGCTGCCCGAGGCCGGCACCATCGTCCTCGTCGTCGGACCCGAGGGCGGCCTCACGCCGCACGAGCGCGAGGCCCTGCGTGCCGCCGGTGCCCGAACCGTGCGGCTCGGGCCGTCGGTGCTGCGATCCTCGTCGGCCGGGATGGCCGCCGCGGCCGTCGTGCTGGCGTCCACGACCCGCTGGGCCGCGCCCCCGGACGGCGACGCGTGACAGGATGACGCCATGAACGACTGCCTGTTCTGCATGATCGCCGCAGGCGGCATCCCCGCGGATGTCGTGCACGACGAGGGCGACGTCATGGCGTTCCGCGACGTCTCCCCGCAGGCACCGGTGCACGTCCTCGTCATCCCGCGAGCCCATCACGCCAATGCGGCGGAGCTCGCCGGGGCCGACCCCGCACTGGCCGGCCGGCTGCTGGAGGTCGCAGGGCTGGTCGCTGACCAGGAGGGCGTCGCCGAGTCCGGCTATCGCATCGTCTCCAACACCGGCACGGCCGCCGGCCAGTCCGTGCCCCACGTCCACCTCCACGTCCTGGGCGGACGCGGTCTCGCCTGGCCGCCCGGATGACCCCGCACGACTCACCCGTCCCGACGATCGGCGAATCCTCGATGACCCAGCCCGCAGCAGACGACGCCCAGGCCCGCACGATCATCGTCGTGCCGCACTCGCAGCCGATGGTCGCCCTCCTCGGCACGCAGGACGAGCTACTGCGCCTCATCGAGGCATCGTTCCCGGCGGCCGACATCCTGGCCCGAGGCAACGAGATCACGGTGACCGGCTCACCGGAGGACGTCGGCCTGATCGACACCCTCATCGGCGAGATGCTGGCCGTGCTGCGCACCGGCCAGGCGCTGACGCCCGACTCGGTCGAGCGCAGCATCACGCTCCTGCGCTCGGGAACGCGGCCCACCGAGGTCCTGACCTCGAACATCCTGAGCAACCGCGGTCGCACGATCCGGGCGAAGACGCTGAACCAGAAGCGCTACGTCGATGCGATCGACAACAACACCATCGTGTTCGGCATCGGTCCGGCCGGCACCGGCAAGACCTACCTCGCCGTGGCCAAGGCCGTGCAGGCGCTGCAGGCCAAGCGCATCAACCGCATCGTTCTCACGCGTCCGGCCGTCGAGGCCGGCGAGCGGCTGGGCTTCCTGCCCGGCACGCTCTCCGAGAAGATCGACCCGTACCTGCGTCCGCTCTACGACGCGCTGCACGACATGATCGACCCGGACTCGATCCCGCGACTGATCACCAGCGGCACCATCGAGATCGCGCCGCTGGCCTACATGCGCGGCCGCACGCTGAACGACTCGTTCATCATCCTCGACGAGGCGCAGAACACCTCGGCCGAGCAGATGAAGATGTTCCTCACGCGGCTGGGCTTCGGCTCCACCATGGTCGTCACCGGCGACATCACCCAGGTCGACCTCCCCGGCGGCACCGCCAGCGGTCTGCGCGTGGTCACGGACATCCTCGAGGGCATCGACGACGTCGCGTTCTGCCGTCTCACGTCGCATGACGTCGTGCGTCACAAGCTCGTCGGCCGCATCGTCGACGCCTACGAGAAGTACGACGCGAAGCGGGGCACATGACGGCCGTCACCGTCGTCAACGAGTCCGGCATGCCGTGCGACACCGGGGCGCTGGCCGGGCTGGCCGAGTACCTGGGCCGCGAGCTGCGGCTGCACCCGGACTGCGAGCTCGGGATCACCCTGGTGGACATCGAGCGCATCACCACGCTGCACGAGGACTGGATGAACGAGCCCGGCCCGACCGACGTGCTGTCGTTCCCGATCGACGAGGTGCGCAGCGCCCTGCCCGGGGAGGACCCCGTCCCGGGGATCCTCGGCGACATCGTGCTGTGCCCGGAGTTCGCGACGGCCCAGGCCGCGACGGCCGGGCGCTCGCTCGACGAGGAATTGCAGTTCCTCACCACGCACGGCACGCTGCACCTCATCGGCTACGACCATGGCACCACCGAGGAGTACGACGCGATGTTCGCCCTGCAGGACCGGCTGCTCGCCGGGTGGCGCAGGCCATGACCTCGCAGGCGTGGCTCGTCGTCCTGGCCGTGGTGCTGGTCGCCGTCGCCGGCCTGCTCACGAGCGCCGAGACCGCGATCGGCCGAGTGAGCCGGTCGCAGGTCGACGACGCGCGCAAGGACGGCGATCGTCGCGCCGCCCGGCTGCTCGCCGTGCTCGAGGACCGTCCGCGCCACGTCAACGTGCTGCTCTTCCTGTCGACCGTGGCCATGGTCACCGCCACCGTCCTCATCGGCTACGTGTGCATCGACCTCGTCGCCGGTGGCACCTCGCCGACGCTGGGCATCCTCGTCGCCGTCGGCGTCATGGTGGTGGCGTCGTACGTCGTCGTCGGCGTCGCGGCCCGCACGCTCGGCCGCCAGCACGCGGAGCGCATCGCGATGGCGGCCGCTGGCCCGGCCCGCTTCCTGGCGACGATCCTCGGCCCCCTCGCGCGGCTGCTGATCGTCATCGGCAACGCCGTGACCCCGGGCAAGGGCTACCGCGAGGGCCCGTTCGCGTCCCAGGCCGAGCTCCGCGAGATGGTCGACCTCGCGGAGGCAGACGACCTGATCGAGGACGACGAGCGGCAGATGATCCACTCCGTCTTCGAGCTCGGCGACACGTTCGCCCGCGAGGTGATGGTGCCTCGAACGGAGATCGTCTTCATCGAGCGCACCAAGACCCTGCGGCAGGCGCTCTCGCTCGGCCTCCGCTCGGGTTTCTCGCGCATCCCGGTCATCGGCGAGAACGCCGACGACATCGTGGGCATCGTCTACCTCAAGGACGTCGTCGGCCGGGTGTTCGAGCATCGCGAGGCCGAGCGGTCCGAGCGCGTGGAGTCGCTCATGCGCGTGCCCTACTTCGTGCCCGACAGCAAGCCGGCCGACGCGCTGCTGCGCGACATGCAGTCGGCACGGGTGCACATGGCGGTGGTCGTCGACGAGTACGGCGGCACGGCCGGGCTGGTGACCATCGAGGACATCCTCGAGGAGATCGTCGGCGAGATCGCCGACGAGTACGACACCGCCGCGCCCGAGGTGGTCGAGGTCCCCGGTGGCGCCTTCCGCGTGCATGCGCGCATGCACGTCGACGACTTCGCCGATCTCATCGGAACGGAGCTCGACTCCGAGGACGAGGGCATCGACACCGTGCTCGGCCTGGTGGCCAAGCGGCTCGGCCGCGTCCCCATCCCCGGGGCCGGCGTCGACGTCGACGGCTGGCGGCTCACGGCCGAGCAGGGCGGGGGTCGCCGCAACCGGATCGGCACCGTGCTGGCCCAGCCGCTGACCGCCGCAGCGCCCGACGCCGCCGAGGAGGACCACGATGAGTGAGGACCTCGACGCTGAGGATCTCAAGCTCGTGACGCTGGCCCGTGGAGCGCGGAGCCGGGTCGGCGCCGTCGCGGGCGCGGCCGTCCGCGACGAGACCGGGCGCACCTACTCGGGTGCCGACGTCAGCCTGCCGTCGCTGCGCATCTCGGCGCTCGCCCTGGCCGTGGCGCAGGCGGTCGCCGCGGGAGCTCGCGGTGCCGAGGCCGCCGCGGTCGTCGGCGCTGACCCGTCGGAGGAGGACCGTGCCGCGCTGCGCGACCTCGCCGGGCCTGGCGTCGCGGTGATCGTCTGCGGCGCCGACGGCGCCGTCCGCACCCGCCTCGCCACGTGACCCCGAAGGCACGCGCCGCCCTGGCGGTCATGGGCGCCGCCGTCCTGTTCGGCACCACCGGCACGACCGTCGCCCTGCTTGCGCCCGATGCTCCCGGCGCCGGGGTGGCGGCCACTGCGCCTGCTGGTGGGGGCCGCGGGGCTGGTCGCCTTCATCGCCTGGCGCACCGGCTGGGCCTCGCTCACGAGCCTGTGGCGTCGACCGGTCGTCTGGGCCATGGGCCTGGCGGTGGCCGGCTACCAGGCCTTCTTCTTCATCGGCACGTCGCGCACGGGCGTGGCGGTAGCCGCGCTGATCGCGCTGGGCAGCGCGCCGTTCCTGTCCGGCCTGCTCGGCTGGGCGATGCGCGAGGGCGCGCCGGGCTGGACGTGGGCGGCGTCCACCACCATCGGCGTCATCGGACTGACGCTGCTGGTGGCCGGCAGCCTCGAGGGCGGCGACCCGTGGGGGATGCTCGCAGCCCTCGCGGCGGGTGCGTGCTACGCCGTGTTCACCGTCGTCGGAGTCGGGCTCGCGCGTGAGGGGCACGGCGGCGGCGCCGTCCTCGCCGCGTCGTTCTCGGTGGGCGCCGTGCTGCTCATCCCCGCAGCGTTCGTGTCCACGTGGTGGCTGACAGCGGGCGGCATCGTGGCCGTGCTGTGGCTGGGCCTGGTCACCACGACCGTCGCCTACCTGCTCTTCGGAGTCGGGCTGCGCTACCTGCAGCCCGGGCACATCGCCACTCTGACGCTCCTGGAGCCGGCCGTGGCCACGCTGCTCGGCGTCGTCGTCCTCGGCGAGCCGATCGGGGCCCTCGGGTGGATGGGGTGCCTGCTGGTGTTCTGTGCCCTAGCGTTGCTGGGGATCGCCGAGAACCGGCGGGACAGGTCCGTGGTCGGGCAGGAGGCAGCATCGTGACAGCCGAGTCGTTCCGCAGCGGCTTCGCCTGCCTGGTCGGCCGCCCGAACGCGGGCAAGTCGACGCTGACGAACGCCCTGGTCGGACGCAAGGTCGCGATCACGTCCGACCGGCCGCAGACCACGCGGCGCGTCCTGCGCGGCATCGTCAACCGGCCGGACGGCCAGCTGATCATGGTGGACACGCCGGGACTGCACCGGCCGCGCACCCTGCTGGGGGAGCGGCTCAACGACCAGGTGCGCGAGACGTGGTCGAGCGTCGACGTCGTCGGCATGTGCATCCCTGCGGACCAGGCCGTCGGGCCGGGCGACCGGTACATCGCCACCGAGCTGTCCCACCTGCGGCGCAAGCCGATCGTGGCCGTGGTCACCAAGACCGACGCCGTGAGCAAGGCCGTCCTCGCCGAGCGGCTCGCCGAGGTGGCCGCGCTCGCCGAGGGCGTCGGCTTCGAGTGGGCCGAGGTCATCCCGGTGTCGGCCCGCACGGGCGCCCAGGTGGTGCTGCTCGCCGAGCGGCTGATCTCGCAGATGCCCGAGGGGCCGGTGCTCTTCCCGGAGGGGGACGACGACGAGGGGCAGACCCTCGAGGTCGCCGTCGCGGAGCTCATCCGGGAGGCGGCACTCGACGGTGTCCAGGACGAGCTGCCGCACTCCATCGCCGTCGTGGTCGACGAGATCGAGCCGCGCGAGGACCGGCCGGCCGATCGCCCGCTGACGGATGTGCGGGCGTCGCTGTTCGTCGAGCGCGACACGCAGAAGGCGATCGTGATCGGCAAGGCCGGCTCGCGCCTGAAGCAGGTGGGGACCCGGGCGCGCCGCGAGATCGAGCTGCTGCTGGGCGTGCCCGTGTACCTGGACATCCGGGTCAAGGTGGCCAAGGACTGGCAGAAGGACCCCAAGCAGCTGCGTCGCCTCGGCTTCTGACCCCGCCGTCCCACTGTCGCACTGGCCGGTCAGCCGTTGCCTGGGACAAGCGCACACAGATGGCCCCGTCAGGCGCCCCCCTGTCCGTTTCTCCCGCAATGCGGGACAAACGGACAGTGGGCGGCGGCGCGCGGGCTTGTCTGCGCGCTTGTCCCGGTCTACGTCAGCGCGGAACTGGGTACGAGGCGTCAGGGCGGACCGGGGTGCGGGGCGGGATCAGTCGGCGTTGCGCTCGACGTAGGGATGCACGTCGTAGCGCTGGCCGTACGCCTCGAAGATCGCGATGATGATCGCCGCCAGCGGGATGCCGATGATCGCGCCGATGGGTCCGAACAGGGCGGCGCCGATGAAGACCGCCGCGAGGGCGACACCGGAGTTGATGTCCATCGTCTTCGTCGAGATGCGCGGCGTGAGGACGTAGTTCTCGATCTGCTGGTACACCGTGGCGAAGATGACGATCCACAGGACGTCGATCGGCTCCTCGAACACCGCGAAGAGGGCCGGCAGGGCCACGCCGATGTACGTGCCGATCGTCGGGATGAACTGGCTCACCACGCCGGCGAAGATGCCCATCGGCAGCCAGTACGGGATGTCGATCAGGTAGAAGAACGCACAGTGGAACACGGCCGAGAGCGTCGCGAGGGCGAGCTTCGAGATCACGAAGCCGCCGGCCTTCTGCACCGAGATGTCCCACACCTGGATGAAGACGACCTGGCGGGCCGGCTTCAGCCACGAGGCGATGAACCGCTTGATGCGGGGCGAGTCCGCCGAGAAGTAGAACGAGAACACGAGGATGGTCACCGCGTCGAAGACGATCCCCACGACCCCCGCGAGGACGCCGAGGATCCCGCCCGCGAGGGACGAGCCGATCTCGGTGATCTGCTCCGTGGTGAGGTTCAGGTTGTCGAGGAGGGTGACGGGATCGATCTGGGTGTTGAACGTCTCGTTGACCCAGTCGACGATGTCCAGCACGAGATTCGGCAGCGCCTGCACCAGTTCCACGACCTGCGTCGCGAGCACGCCCCCGAAGATCGCGACGAACAGCCCCAGCAGGGCGAGCGTCGTGAACGCGACCAGCCCCGTGGCCAGGCCACGCCGCATCCCGCGGTGGGCCAGGTAGCTGACGATCGGGTCGAAGGAGATCGCGATGAGCCATGCGATGAGCAGGTTGAACACGAAGCCGCCGAGCAGTCCCCACGCGTAGTTGACGATCTGCAGGCCGATGACCGCGATCACCACCATGATCAAGGCCTTGCGCAGCCAGCGGGGGTCCGCGGCAACGAGGACGGCAGGCGCGTCCGGAGGGGGATCGACCGGCTCCGGGGCCGCTTGAGGCGCCGGCTCCGGGGGTGTCGCCTCCGGGCTTCCCGGCTCGGGCTCGGTCATGCGAGAGAATGTAGCGTGCCGGTTTACCGTGACGAGGCAATCGTCCTGCGCGTCCAGAAGCTGGGCGAGGCGGATCGCATCGTCACGCTCCTCACCCGCGGTCACGGCCGGGTCAGGGGCGTCGCCAAGGGCGTCCGCAAGACAACCAGCCGGATCGGCGCCCGGCTCGAGCCGTTCAGCCACGTCGACGTGCAGCTCTACGAGGGCCGCTCCCTCGACACCGTCACGCAGGTCGAGTCGATCGCGGCCCACGGGGCCACGCTCTCCTCGGACTACCCGAAGTGGACGGCCGGCACGGCCATGCTGGAGACGGCTGAGCGACTCACGCCGGAGGAGCGGGAGCCCTCCGTCCCGCAGTTCGCCCTGCTGGTCTCGGGCCTGCGGTCCCTGGTCGCGTCGGAGCACGACCCGGGCCTCATCCTCGACGCCTACCTGCTGCGCTCGCTCGCGATCGCCGGCTGGTCGCCGTCCTTCGACGACTGCGCCCGCTGCGGTGCGCCGGGTCCGCACCGGGCGTTCTCCATCGCCAGCGGCGGCGTGATGTGCGGATCGTGCCGGCCGCCCGGCTCGGCGGCGCCGTCGGCAGCGACCATCGCCCTGCTCGGAGCGCTGCTGAGCGCGGACTGGCCGACGGCGGACGCCAGCGCGACACGGGAGCGCCGCGAGGCCAGCGGGCTCGTGGCCGCGTTCCTGCAGTGGCATCTCGAGCGCGGACTGAGGTCCTTGCCACTCGTGGATCGCACGAGCGGCTGACCTTCGGGATGTCAGGATGGGCCCATGGTCCGTCGTGCCGCCCGCCCCGCCCGCCGGCCCTCGCCGCACCCCTCCGGCGCCGTCCCGCCGAAGATCGATCCGGCCCTCGTCCCCCGACACGTGGCCGTCGTGATGGACGGCAACGGCCGCTGGGCCAAGGAGCGTGGGCTGCCGCGCACCGCCGGGCACGAGGCGGGCGAGGCCAGCCTGTTCGACTGCGTCGAGGGGGCGATCGAGCTGGGCGTCACGTGGCTCAGCGCCTACGCGTTCTCGACCGAGAACTGGAAGCGGTCACCCGACGAGGTGCGCTTCCTCATGGGCTTCAACCGCGACGTCATCCGTCGCCGCCGCGACGAGATGAACGAGCTCGGGGTCCGCGTCCGCTGGGCTGGCCGGCGTCCGAAGCTGTGGCGAAGCGTCATCACCGAGCTCGAGGAGGCGGAGGCGCTCACCGCTGCCAACCGCACGCTCACCCTGACGATGTGCGTCAACTACGGCGGCCGCGCCGAGATCGCCGACGCCGCGGCAGCCATGGCACGCGAGGTGCGGGCAGGGCGCCTGGATCCTGAGCGCATCGACGAGCGGATGTTCCACCGCTACCTCGACGAGCCCGACATGCCCGATGTCGACCTCTTCGTCCGGTCGTCGGGGGAGCAGCGCACCAGCAACTTCCTGCTGTGGCAGTCGGCCTACGCCGAGATGGTCTTCCTCGACACGCTGTGGCCGGACTTCGACCGTCGGCACCTGTGGCACGCCTGCGAGCTGTACGCCTCGCGCGACCGCCGGTACGGCGGAGCCGTCCCCAACCCGCCGCCCGCGGCGCAGGCGCGGCCCGGCTCAGCCTGAGGAGCAGGTGTCGCAGAAGCCGAACAGCTCGAGGGTGTGGCTGATCTGCGTGAAGCCGTGCTCGGCCGCCATGGCGTCGGCCCATGTCTCCACCGCCGGCCCGGCGATCTCCACCGTGCGCCCGCAGGTGCGGCAGACGAGGTGGTGGTGGTGCTCACGACTGCAGCGTCGGTAGAGGGTCTCGCCGTCGTCGTTGACGAGCTGGTCGACGTCGCCGGCCTCGGCGAGAGCCTGCAGCGAGCGGTAGACCGTCGTGAGCCCGACCTGGTCGCCGCGTCCGCGCAGGAGGTCGTGCAGCTGCTGGGCGGACTTGAACTCGCCGAGGTCGTCGAGCAGGGCGGTGACGGCCGCCCGCTGCCGCGTGCGGCGCACGGGTGGGCTCGAGGTCATGCCAGGTCCCTCCTCCGTCGGCGGACGGGCACGGCGATCATGGCGAACACGGCGAAGCACAGCAGTGCGACGAGCACGATGGTCGGACCCGGTGGCACCTCGACGTAGAACGATCCCACGAGACCGGTGAGGCTGGCGACCAAGCCCACGACGATCGCGACGACTGCCGTGGCACGGAACGATCGCGTGACCTGCTGCGCGGCGGCGACGGGGACGATCATGATGGCGCTGACGAGCAGCAGTCCCACCACGCGCATGCCGACGACCACGACCACCGCGGCGAGCACCGCCATCAGCGTGCTGAGGACGCGAACGCGGATGCCCTGGACCGCCGCGATGTCAGGATCGAGGCTCACGGCGAAGAGCTCACGTCCGAGGATCGCGATGACGACGACGACGGCGAGCCCCAGCACCCCCAACGCCCACAGGTCGCCGTCGGCGACCGTGGACAGGGACCCGAACAGGTAGGAGTTCAGCGACGACGAGGCCTTGCCGGGGGCCAGCGACGCGAACATCACGCCGCCGGCGATGCCGCCGTAGAACAGCAGGGCCAGTGCGACGTCGCCGGCCGTCCGCGAGCGGTAGCGGATGAACTCGATGAGGAAGGCGCCGAGGACCGCAGTCGCCATGGCCGTCGGGATCGGCGCGGTGCCGAGCAGGAAGGCCAGCCCAACGCCGGTGAGGGCGACGTGGCCCATCCCGTCACCAAGGAGGGCGAGCCGGCGTTGGACCAGGAAGACGCCGATGAGCGGCGCGATCAGCCCGACGAGCGCGGCAGCCACGAGGGCGCGGCGCATGAAGTCGTAGTCGAGGAGGGAGCTCATGGCTCGAGTCCGACGACGCTGGGGCTCTCGGGCTCGCGCTCGTGGTGGTGCACGTGGTCGTGAAGGTGGTGCCCCGGCACGGGGGGCGGACCGTCGAAGACGACGGACTCGCGGGAGTCGGAGCCGAGGACGACGGCACGGGTGATGAGCTGGGCGATGCCGGTCAGCTCGTGCGTGACGACGAGGATCGTGCGCCCCTCCTCGTGCAGCTCGGCGAGCAACTGGGTGAGCCGGCCCACGTGCTCGGCGTCGACGCCCGCCGTCGGCTCGTCCATGACGAGGAGATCGGCGCCGGTCGCCAAGGCGCGGGCGATGAGCACGCGCCGCTGCTGCCCGCCGGACAGGGTGTCGAGCCGCTCGTGCCGCTTGGCGAGCAGGCCGACCTTGTCGAGTGCGGCACAGGCCGCGGCCCGCTCGGCGCGAGAGAACGGCCGCCACCGCCGGCGCGGCGAGATGAGCCCGCTCAGGACGGTCTCCCACACCGAGACCGGGATGCTGGTGGCCCCGGGAAGGCGTTGCGGCACCAGGGCGATGCGGTTCCAGGCCTTGAACCGCGACAACGGGGTGCCGAAGAGCCGGACCCGGCCGTGGGCATACGGCTGGAGCCCGAGCATGGTGCGCACGAGCGTGGTCTTCCCGCTGCCGTTGGGCCCGAGAAGCGCGACGAAGTCCCCGGACCTGATGGTCAGGTCGACGTCCTCCAGGACGTGATCCCCGTCGAACTCGACGCACAGGCGCTCGACACCGATGACCTCGTCGGTCGGGGCCGGTGTCGAGCGGCCGTGCGGATGCTCGTGGGTCATGAGCAGGATTGTCCGGCAACGAGCGTGGCGAGGTTCTGGCGCATGATCGACTCGTAGTCGCCAGCCGCGTCGGGGGCCAGTCCCTCGATGGGGTCCAGCACCGCGGTGGCGGCGCCGGTCTCGTCCGCGACGGTCTGGGCGACCTTCGGGTCGACGAGCGTCTCGTAGTAGATGGTCGTGACGCCGTCGGCCCGCACGAGGTCGGCGACCTCCTTCATCCGGGCGGGGCTCGGCTCGGCCTCGGGCGACATGCCGGACAGCCCCACCTGGGTGAAGCCGAAGGCCTGCGCGAGGTAGCCGAACGCCTCATGGCTGACGACGAGCTCGCGGGAGGCGCACTGCGCGAGGGCATCGGTGAAGTCCGCCCCGAGGGCGGTCATCGCCGTGCGGAACGATGCGGTGTCGGTGGTCACGGCCTCGGCGGCGCCCGGGACCAGATCGCTCACGCGCTGCCCGATGACGTCGCCGATCGTGGCCATGTTGGCCGGGTCGAGCCACACATGCGGGTCCGTCGCGCCGTCGGCGGGCTCCTCGTCCGCGTGCTCCTCGCCGGGCAGGAGGGCGAGGCCAGCGGACACGTCGATCGCCCGGTCGGCGGCCTGCTGCTCCACGGCCTCGTCGACCGCGGGCTGGAAGCCCTTGATGTAGAGCACGAGGTCGGCCTCGGCGATCTCGGCCACCTGCGCCGCGCTGAGCTCGAGGTCGTGCGGCTCGACGCCCGCGGGGGTGAGTGACGTGACGTCGACGGCGCCGGCGCCGACCTGCTCGGCGGCGTAGGCCAGTGGGTAGAACGCGGCGACGACGGTGGGGCGGTCGACGGTCGACGAGCCGGCTCGGTGGCGTGGCGCCGGTCGACGAGCAGGCGGCGAGGGTGGCCAGGCTCAGCGCGATGCCGGCGGCCCGAAGCAGGTGGGGTGTGGTGGGCATGTCCCCACGCTAACTTTAATGAAAATGATTGTCAAAACCGGCAGGTCAGAACCGTCCGAGCAGCTTGAGGACGGAGATGCCGGCGAGGGCGGCCACCACGATGACGCGCAGGATCCTCGACCCGGGGGTGAGGACCGGCCACGACAGCGCGGTCAGCCACCCCAGCAGTGCGCAGACCAGCAGGAGCAGGATGCCGCCGACCCAGGCGAGGGGCCCGGTGAGGATCAGGCCGAGGAAGAGCAGAAGAGCGGGCACGACGACCACGATCCAGCGGGGGATGGCGTGCATGCGGCGCAGCAGCGGGAAGCTGCGCTCCTCCAGCGCCGAGCGGCGCGCCGTGGGCGCTCCCGGTGACGGGGTGCGGCGCCCGCCGGCCTGGGGCGTCCCCGGACGGGGGGCGGCTGGCGGGCCGCCGGGACCGCGCACGCCGCTGGGCATGCTCGGCTTGCTCGGCTTGCGACCGCGGGCTTCCCCGTCGTCGTTCTGGCTGCTGGCCATGCGGGGCTCCGGTGGGGTCGTATGTGCGCGACGACTAGCGTTCGTGAGGTGTCCAACCCTAGCCCGACCCCGGCGCTGCTGGTCGTCAGCCGCTTCCGCGTGACCGATCAGGCCCGGGCGGCCTTCCTCGCCGCTGCGGCCGCCGCGGTCGACGTCCTCGCCGCCCAGACCGGCTGCCGCACCGTCGCGCTCGGCCAGTCCACCGACGACGAAGACCTGATGGTCATCCGCAGCGAGTGGGATGGCGTCGGCGCCTACCGCCGGGGCATGTCCAGCTTCGATGTCAAGGTGAGCGCCGTCCCGCTGCTGTCCTTGGCGATCGACGAGCCGTCGGCCTACGAGCTGGTGCGCGATCGGGTGGGTGGAGTCCTGACAGTGTCGGACAGCGGGCTGGCGGCCGACGCCGGTCAGGTCGGCCTCGGCAGTGCGGCCGGACCGGACGTCCCGTCGGTGGCGTCATGAGCGACTTCGCGAACCTCCGCGATGCCGGACGGCAGCTCGGGCCGGTGCTCGCCAGTGCTCTGGCGGGGGTCCCCGAACCGCTGCTGCTGGCGGTCATGCCGAACGGGGTACCGGTGGCGCTGGGCATCCGCGAGACGCTCGACCTCGCTGTCGCGCCGCTGGCCGTGGCTCGGTCCGCCGACGGCGTCGTCATCGCGCCGGACACGTCCCTGGCCGGACGAAACGTCGTCGTCGTCGATGACGGCGTCGAGTCGGGCACCGTCGCCCGGGCAGCCGCGACCGCCCTGGTCGAGTCCGGCGTTGCATCCGTCATCCTGGCCGTGCCGGTGTGCTCGCGAGGGGCCCTCGCGACCCTGCAGCACCGCTACGACCAGGTCGTGTCGCTGGTCCGTCCACTCATGCACCGCAGCCTGGCGGGGCACTACGAGGACTTCGACGTGATCGACGAGGCGGAGGCGCGTCGGCTGCTCGGAGAGCACCCCGCCTAGGATTGCCGGACTATGGCCACTGACCGTGTTGATGCCGTCGTCAATCTGAGCAAGCGCCGCGGGTTCGTGTTCCCGTCGTCGGAGATCTACGGCGGTACCCGTTCCGCGTGGGACTACGGCCCGCTGGGCGTCGAGCTCAAGGAGAACGTCCGTCGCCAGTGGTGGCAGGCCGTCGTCCGCGGTCGCGAGGACGTCGTCGGCCTCGACTCGTCGGTGATCCTGGCCCCGCAGGTGTGGGAGGCGTCCGGCCATGTCGCGACGTTCACCGACCCGCTGACGGAGTGCCGCAACTGCCACAAGCGCTGGCGCGCAGACCAGTTGATCGAGGCCTACGAGGAGAAGCACCGGCGTGCGCCGGAGAACGGCCTCGCCGACATCGTCTGCTCGAACTGCGGGACGCGCGGCGATTTCACCGAGCCCCGCGACTTCAACGGGATGCTGCGCACCACGGTGGGCGCCGTCGAGGACGCTTCGGCGGTCCACTACCTGCGGCCCGAGACAGCTCAGGGCATCTTCGTGAACTACCTGAACGTGATGAACTCCGCCCGCAAGAAGCCGCCGTTCGGCATCGGCCAGACCGGCAAGAGCTTCCGCAACGAGATCACGCCCGGCAACTTCATCTTCCGGACGCGTGAGTTCGAGCAGATGGAGATGGAGTTCTTCGTGGTGCCCGGCACCGACGAGGAGTGGCACGAGTACTGGCTGCAGGAGCGCTGGAACTGGTACGTCGACCTCGGGCTCGATCCGGAGAACATGCGCTTCCTCGAGCACCCGCAGGAGAAGCTCAGCCACTACTCCAAGCGCACGGTCGACATCGAGTACCGCTTCCGGTTCGCCGGCAGCGAGTGGGCCGAGCTCGAGGGCATCGCCAACCGCACGGACTTCGACCTGCGCTCGCACGGCGAGCACTCGGGCACCGACCTGTCCTACTTCGACCAGGAGACCGGTGAGCGGTGGGTGCCCTACGTCATCGAGCCGGCGGCCGGCCTGACCCGGGCAGTCCTGGCCTTCCTGCTCGACGCCTACGACGAGGACGAGGCCCCCAACGCCAAGGGCGGCGTCGACAAGCGCACCGTCCTGCGGCTGGACCCGCGCTTGGCGCCGGTCAAGGTGGCCGTGCTGCCGCTGTCGCGCAACGAGAACCTCTCGCCGAAGGCCAAGGACCTCGCGGCGGTGCTGCGCAAGCAGTGGAACATCGAGTTCGACGATGCGGGCGCGATCGGTCGCCGCTACCGGCGCCAGGACGAGATCGGCACGCCGTTCTGCGTGACGGTCGACTTCGAGACCCTCGACGACCAGGCGGTTACGGTCCGCGAGCGCGACTCGATGGCGCAGGAGCGCATCGGGCTCGACGCCGTCGTGCCGTGGCTGGCCCAGCGCCTGCCCGCCTGCTGACCCGTTGAGTGGCGGGTTGTGCCCGCTGGCGCCCGGCGTGTCGCGTTCATAGCCCGCCACTCAACAGGGCTGAGGCCTTGCCTCGGAACGGGACGTCTGCCAGCATCCGAGCATGGGGGGCACGGATCGCTCGCTGCAGTCGGTTGTCGTCGAGGGGCGGACAGTCTGCTTCGCCGAGTGGGGGGATCCGGCGGACTTCCCTGTCTTCACCCTCCACGGGACCCCGGGGGGTCGCCTGGAGCGTCACCCTGACGAGAGTCGTTTCCTCGAGGCAGGTGCCCGGGTCATCACCTACGACCGCCCGGGCTATGGCCGTTCGGACCGGCAGCGGGGACGGAGCATCGTCGACTGCGTCGGGGACGTCGAGGCCATCGCCGACCATCTGGGCGTGGACGACTTCGCGATCGTCGGCGGCTCCGGCGGAGGGCCGCACTGCCTCGCGGTGGCAGCGCGCCTGGGCTCCCGGGTCGTTCGGGCCCGGTGTGCCGTGGGGGTGGCACCCTTCGGCCTTCCGGACCTCGACTTCTTCGAGGGGATGGACCCGCTGAACATCACCGAGTTCTCGTGGGCGCTGGACGGCGAAGAGCGGCTCGCCGCCGAGCTGACTCGCGAACTGCGCGAGATGGGCGAACGAGTCGCCGAGGACCCGGCGAAGCTGCTCGGTGACGACTGGTCCCTCGACGAGGCTGATCGGGCCGTCCTCGGCCGCGCGGACATGGCGGCCATGATCCAGGAGTCGACCGCGGACCTCGTGCGCGGCGGCGTGTGGGGCTGGGTTGATGACGACCTGGAGGTCGTCCGTCCCTGGGGCTTCGAGCTCGACGAGATCTCGGTTCCCGTCGAGGTCCGGTACGGGGCGCTGGACGTGCTCGTGCCCGCCCAGCATGGAGCCTGGCTGGGACGCCACGTGCCCGGTGCGACCGTCGTGGTCGAGGAGGACGGCGGCCACATGGGTGACCCTGACCGGGTCGTCGAGCGGCTGCGGTGGCTCGTGACTGGCGAGTCCGCCTAGCCCCGTACCCCGTTGAGTGGCGGGTTGTGGGCGCTCGCGCCCGGCGTGTCGCGTGCACAAGCCGCCACTCAACGGGTGGGGGGCACGGCGGGTCGGTCAGGGGCAGGTGCAGCGCACGGTGCCGGCCGACGTCATCGACGTGATGCGCCCGGTCTCGTCCACCGCCAGCACCCGGTCGTCGACGGCGATGACGGCGTAGGGCGCCGCCTGCGTCATCGACTCGACCACGAACACCGACGTCAGGCCGTTCACGTCGACGACGGACCCGATGCGGAACAGCGACCGGGTCTCGTCGATGGCGTCGTCGGCGCCCGCCCGGATGACCACGGTCAGGGTCTCGGCGACGGCCCGAGCGGAGATGGACACCGCGATGTTGTCCCGCTCCTCGCTGCCCGCCGCCACGAGGGCGACCGCTCGATGCAGGCTGGCCCGACGGAGGACCCGACGCGAGGCTGCGTCCCCGACGATCACCGGGATCCCGAGCTCCCGAGCCAGCGGGAGGCCCGGGGCGTGGGCGCTGCGCTCGATGCCGACCACCGCGATGCCCAGCGCGCGCAGCTCCTGCGCAAGGCGCAGGCCGACCTGTCCCATGCCCGCCACCACGACGTGGCCCGAGCGCGGCATCACCCGGCGCCCGACGAGCGCCACGTGCCGACCGGAGATGAGGTGGTGGACGATGCCGGCGGCGAAGGCCGCGGTGAACCCCATGACGAGGAGCGCCGCGATGGTCGCCCACACGAGCACGCCGGCCTCGTCTGGCAGCTCCGGCGACGCGATGGTGGCCGTCGTCCGCGTGGCGTCGTACAGCGACCGGATCAAGGACTCGTGGCGCAGCCCCACGAGGGTGTCGATGAGGATCACCAGCAGGAGGCCGAACGCCCCGCCGAGCAGGACCGACGATCCTGCGTCGTACGGATGCAGCTGGCCGCGCAGCATGCCGAACAGGCCCCTGGCGCGCAGCGCCCCTGGCGTCTCATACGGGTGGATGCTCACGGGGTCGGCGTCCGGGGTGCCGTCGATCGTCACCCAGCGGCGATCCTGCGAGGTGCCAGCCCGGCGTACAGCCACGTGCCCGGGTGCCACTGCCGCGGCGACCATGCTCGGCACCGCGATCGCCGCGGGCGAGAGCACGACGCAGTTGCGAACCGAGGACTCGAGCTGCACGCGGGCCGTGCCGTCGAACATGGCGACGAACAGCCGGATGCCAGGGCGCACGTGCTCGACCACGAGGCAGTAGCGCAGCGCGCGCATGTCGTCATGCAGGAGCACGGCGACCCCGTCGATGGGACCGGACAGGGCCTCGCGCAGCTCGGCGTCGGACGGGTCGTCGAGGTGGATCGTCCGCACGCCCCGAGCGGCGAGGAGTGCACACGCCCGCCGGCCCACGTCGGTGTGACCGATGACGACGATCTGCTCGGGCGTGGTGGGCACCGGGCTATTGTCCTGCGCGCGGCGGCGCGTATCCCTCCGACTCGACCCGGGCGGCGTTCTTGGGCAGCGCGAAGCTGGCCGCCAGCCCGAAGAGCACGAAGCCGCCGGCCACCCACGCCACGAGCTTGATCGCCTCGGCGAAGCCTGCGGAGGCGCCCTCGACGAGGACGTCGCCGTCCGGCAGCTGCGCCAGGCCGGGGATGGCCTGCCCCGCCGACGACGAGACCGCGTTGGACACCTGGGCCGCCTGCTCCGCCGGGACGCCTCGATCCTCGAGCTGCCCCGCGACGGAGCCGAGGCCCAGCACCAGCGTCGCGCCGATGAGCGCCGTGCCGATGGCGGCACCGAGCTGGCGGGACGTCGACTGGACGGCGCTGGCCTGGCCCGACTCGGCGACCGGGACCTCGCTCAGGATGACGCCGGTCAGCTGTGCCGTCGCGAAGCCGACGCCCATGCCGTACAGGAACAGCCAGGGCGCCATTTCCCAGCCGGTGACCGTGGTCGACAGCACGAAGCCCAGGCCGACGATGCCGACGGCCTCGAGCAGCATGCCCAGCTGAAGCACGCGCACCGGGCCGAAGCGCTGCGAGAGGGGAGCGCCCAGCCCGGACGCGACGAACGAGCCGATGGCGAGCGCGAGCAGGATGACGCCGGTCTGGAGGGCGTCGTAGCCGCGCGTGGCCTGCAGGAACAGCGGCAGCGCGAAGAGCAGGCCGAACTCGCCGAGGCTGACGACGAGCGCGACGACGTTGCCCGCGCCGAAGGTGCGGATGCGGAACAGCCGCAGGTCGACGACGACGACCTTGCCCGCCTTCACGCGGCGCAGCTCGAGGAGCACGAAGCCGCCGAGGGAGGCCAGCCCCAGCGCGGCCGCGACCGTCACGATCGAGATGGACGTGAAGGGCCACACCCAGCCGCCGGCCGAGAACTCCGACAGGGGCGTGAGCCAGCCGTACCGCTGGCCCTCGATGACGGAGAAGACGATGCCCAGCATGCCGAACGTGACGAGGATCGTTCCGAGGATGTCGATGCCCTTGGGTCCGCCCAGCTCCTTGGTCTCCGGAACCGTCATCAGCACGCCGATGAGCACGATGATCCCGATCGGCACGTTGATGAGGAAGGCCCAGTGCCACGAGGCGTACGTGGTCAGCCAGCCGCCGACCAGCGGCCCGAGGGCGGCCATGCCGCCGATCGTTCCGCCCCAGACGGCGAACGCCACGGCGCGCGACTTGCCGACGAACACCGCGTTGATGACCGACAGCGAGCTCGGCAGGATCATCGCGCCGCCGACGCCCTGCAGCGCACGGGCGGCGATCAGCTGCGTGGAGGAGTCCGACGCGGCCACCAGGACGCTCGCCCCGACGAACACGATCACGCCGACGATGAACAGCAGTCGTCGGCCGTAGCGGTCCGCCACGCGGCCCCACAGGATGAGCAGCGACGCGAAGGTGAGGGAGTACGCCGCACTGACCCACTCGGCGTCCGTGGTGGTGAGGTCGAGGTCCTGCACCATGGTCGGGATCGCGACGTTGACCACCGTGGCGTCGAGGATGATCATCGCCACGCCGAGTGCGAGGAAGACCAGGGCGGCCCACCGCTTGCGGCCGGTCAGCGCAGTGGAGGCCTGGAACGCGGCTGGGCTGGACATGGGGCTCCTCGGCGATGGGTTTCCGACACGGTGTCGGAATGCAGTATGCCGCACGGGGGAGGCCGACGCACCTCGAGGCGGGCGCCGCGCCGGGTGGGACAATCGCCCGATGGCCATCCCCTTCGAGCCGCCCGTCGTGCTCGCACCCATGGCCGGGATCACCAATCGGGCCTTCCGGCGGCTGTGCCGCGCCGCCGCGCACGACGCCGTGGGCGAGGGCGGGGTCGGGATGTACGTGTCGGAGATGGTCACCTCGCGGGCCCTGGTCGAGCGGAGTCCGGAGTCGCTCGACCTCGTGACGTTCGCGCCGGACGAGTCCCCGCGCGCGGTCCAGCTGTACGGGGTCGACCCGGCCACCGTGGCGGCGGCCGTGCGCCTGCTCGTCGACGAGGACCGCGCCGACCATGTGGACCTCAACTTCGGCTGCCCCGTCCCGAAGGTCACCCGCAAGGGCGGAGGCAGCGCGCTGCCGTGGAAGCGCGACCTGTTCCGCGACATCGTGCGAGCCGCGCTCGGAGCCTCGGCGGGCCGGGTGCCGGTGTCGGTGAAGATGCGGACCGGCATCGACGACGACCACCTCACCTACCTGGACGCCGGCCGCACCGCCGCCCGGGAGGGGGTGGCGTGGGTCGCCCTGCATGGCCGGACGGCCGCCCAGATGTACGCGGGCACAGCCGACTGGTCGGCCATCGCCCGGCTCAAGGCCGAGCTCGATCCGCTCGGGACGCCCGTCCTCGGCAACGGTGACATCTGGACCGCGGCCGATGCGCTGCGCATGGTCGAGCAGACGGGAGCGGACGGGGTCGTCGTCGGCCGCGGCTGCCTGGGTCGACCGTGGCTCTTCGGCCAGCTGGCGGCGGCCTTCGCCGGCCAGCCCGTCCCGGACGACCCGCCGCTGCCCGTCGTGCTCTCGACCCTGCGGCGTCACGCGGGGCTGCTGGTCGACGACTACGGCGAGGTCAAGGGCTGCCGCGACATCCGCAAGCACATGGCCTGGTACCTCAAGGGCTTCACCGTGAAGCAGCCGATTCGACAGGCGCTCGGCACGGTCTCCACGCTGGCAGAACTCGACGACCTGCTGGCGCTCATCGATGCCGACCAGGTGTTCAACGTCGAGGTCGGCGAAGGCCCCCGCGGTCGCACCTCGGGCAACCGCCGCCCCACCCTGCCCGACGGCTGGCTCGACTCCCCGTATCTCGCCGCTGACGACGTCGACGTGCTCGTCGGGGCCGAGCTCTCCGTCAGCGGGGGCTGAGCGATGCTGGGAGCGTGCTGATGCCGGATCGTCCACGCCTCGACGGGCTGTCGCCCGGCTGGGCCACTCACCTCGGCGTCCTCGACCAGGCCGGCGCGACGGTGGAGCCTGGCGACGGGTGCTTCATCGTGCGCACCGCGGCCCTGCCGGACTTCCACTGGGGGAACTTCGTGCTGGTCACCGGTGCCGAGGTCGACGATCCCGCGCCGGCCCTGGGGCAGTTCGCCGCCGCCTTCCCCGACGCCGCCTACGTCGCAGTGGGCCTGACCCGGATGCCGGGGAGCCTGGCGGCGTGGGAGGCGCAGGGCATCGAGGTCGAGCTCGACGACGTGCTGACGACGCGGACGCCGCCCCTGGCGCCCGAGGCCCCCGAGGGCTACGTCGTCCGCGCCCTCGGGGACGACGACTGGGACCGTCAGGTCGCCCGGGACGTGGCCGTGAACCTCGCGTCCGGCGAGTACGACCCCGTCGAGCACGAGCGGTTCGCCCGCGGCCAGGCTGTGTGGCGGCGCGAGATGTCCGAGCGCGGTGCGGCGGCCTTCTTCGGCGCGTTCGCCGGTGACGACCTCGTCAGCGACCTGGGGATCATCCGCTGCGGCTCCCTCGCGAGGTATCACAACGTGGCCACCGACCCGGCGCACCAGGGCAGGGGGCTGGCCTCGCACCTGCTGGGCGTCGCGGCTCGCTGGTCCGCCGAGCGGGGATGCGACACCTGGGTGATCGTGACCGAGTCGACGAACCCGGCGGGCCGGGTGTACCGCCGGGCCGGCTTCGCGCTCGACGTGGGCATGGCCCAGGCGTATCGCCGGCCGCCTCGCTGAGACCGATCAGCCGAAGAGGGCGCTGCCGTACTTGAGCACGATCATCGCGATGAGGATCGCGAAGAGCAGGATCGCGCCGAGGGTGTCGGCCCCGGCCCGCAGCCAGCCCGCGATCGTCGTGTACGCGCCGGCGGACAGGCGGAAGTTGTTGTCCAGCAGGTTGACACGGGTCATGCTCACGAAGACCAGGGTGGTCGTCACGGTGATGGTGAGGCACCACGGGCACAGCGCGCCGATGACGAAGTACGACTGGTAGAACAGCCAGTACGCGAACGCGAAGCCGATGAAGTACACCACCTGGGCGGACAGCATGAACCAGCGCGGGAACCGCACGCCGCCCAGCGCCGCGACCGCCAGCGTGATGACCACGGGCTCGGCGATGAGGCCCAGGTAGGCGTTGGGGAAGCCGAGCAGGCTCGCCTGCCACGACGCGCCGACGGTGCCGCACGAGAGCACCGCGTTGATGTTGCAGCCGAGGTCGGCCAACGGGTCCTCGGCGATGGCGAGGGCCTCCACGGACAGCACGAGCGAGGCGACCAGGCCGACGAGGGACGAGATCAGCATCTCGATGTAGGCGCCGCGGTGACGGACCGGCGAGGGCACGAACGGTGCCGGGCGCGGGTCCTCGGTGAAGTCCGCGGTCTCGCCTGCGGTGGTCGACGTCATGCGCCGAGCCTACGTTGTGGGCGGCGCTGGCGCCTCCGCGAGGCCACGGGTGGCCGACGTCACACCGGAGGGCCGACCGTCCCGGCCCTTGGACCCTTGCCTGATGTACCCCCCGGGGTGTCGGCTATGGGCATGACCTCTACCGCGACTGGATCGCCCCAGACCTACGTCTACAACTTCTCGGAGGGCAACCGCTCCCAGCAGGACCTGCTGGGCGGCAAGGGTGCCAACCTCGCCGAGATGACCCGCATGGGGCTGCCGGTTCCGCCCGGCTTCACGATCACGACGGAGGCCTGCCGGTACTTCCTCGAGCACGGGCACGGCCCCGAGGGCCTGCGCACCCAGATCGCACGTCAGGTGCAGCGCCTCGAGGACGAGATGGGACGCAAGCTCGGCGACCCGGAGTTCCCGCTCCTGGTGTCGGTTCGCTCGGGGGCGCGGTTCTCGATGCCGGGGATGATGGAGACGGTCCTGAACATCGGCCTCAACGACGCGAGCGTGGCGGGCCTGGCCCGGCACGCGGACGACGACCACTTCGCCTGGGACTCCTACCGCCGGCTCATCCAGATGTTCGGCAAGACGGTTCTCGGGCTGGACGGCGACGACTTCGAGCACGCGCTGGAGCAGATGAAGGCGAGCGCCAAGGTCCAGTCGGACGTCGAGCTTCCCGTCGAGGCGCTCCGGCGCCTCGTCGACGTCTACAAGTCGATCATCCGCGAGGGCACCGGCCACGAGTTCCCGCAGGACCCGTACCAGCAGCTTGATCTGGCGATCCGCTCCGTCTTCCAGTCCTGGAACACCGAGCGCGCGCGCCTGTACCGGCGCCAGGAGCGCATCCCGCACACCCTCGGCACGGCCGTCAACGTCCAGGTCATGGCCTTCGGCAACGCGGGTCCGGGATCCGGCACCGGCGTGGCGTTCACCCGCGACCCCGGAACCGGTCACCCCGGCGTCTACGGCGACTACCTGCCCGACGCGCAGGGCGAGGACGTGGTGGCAGGCATCCGCAACACGCTGCCGCTGCAGGACCTCGAGCAGCTCGACGCCAGCTCCTACACGCAGCTGATGGACATCATGCGCACGCTGGAGCTGCACTACCGCGACCTGTGCGACATCGAGTTCACGATCGAGCGCGGCAAGCTGTGGATGCTGCAGACTCGCGTCGGCAAGCGCACCGCCGCGGCCGCCTTCCGGATCGCCGTGCAGCTCGTCGACCAGGGCGTCATCTCGATGGACGAGGCACTGATGCGGGTCAACGGGCACCAGCTCGGCCAGTTGATGTTCCCCCGGTTCGCGCCAGGTGAGGACCACGAGCTGATCGCCAAGGGCATGAACGCCTCGCCCGGAGCCGCAGTGGGCCGGGTGGTCTTCGACTCGGCCACCGCGGTCACCTGGACGGCCGCGGGGGAGCACGTCATCCTCGTGCGCCGCGAGACGAACCCCGACGACCTCGAGGGCATGATCGCCGCCCAGGGCATCCTCACGAGCCGCGGCGGCAAGACCTCGCATGCCGCCGTCGTCGCCCGCGGGATGGGCAAGACGGCCGTCTGCGGCGCCGAGTCGCTGGACGTCAACACCAAGGGCCGCGTGATGACGACCCTCGCCGGGGACACGATCAAGGAGGGAGACCTCATCTCGATCGACGGCACCACCGGCGAGGTCTTCGCCGGCGAGGTGCCGGTCATGCCCAGCGCCGTCGTGACCTACTTCGAGTCCGGCCTCGACACGGCGCTCGTCGGGGCCGACGAGCAGACCGCCGACCTCATCACGGCCGTCGATCGCGTGATGCAGCATGCGGACGCCAGCCGCCGGCTCAATGTGCGCGCGAACGCCGACACCCCCGAGGACGCCACGCGGGCCCGGCACATGGGGGCCGAGGGCATCGGCCTGCTGCGCACCGAGCACATGTTCCTGGGCGAGCGGAAGACGTACGTGGAGCGACTCATCCTCGCCCACGACGACGCCGACCGGAAGGAGGCGCTCGACGCGCTCCTGCCGCTGCAGCGCAAGGACTTCATCCGGATCCTCGAGGCGATGGACGGGCTGCCCGTGACCATCCGGCTCATCGACCCGCCGCTGCACGAGTTCCTGCCCGACCTCACCGAGCTCGCCGTGCGGGTCGCGGTGGCGGAGTCCCGTGGCGAGGACGTCGAGGCGGACCTGCGCCTGCTCCAGGCCGTCAACCGCCTGCACGAGCAGAACCCGATGCTGGGTCTGCGCGGCGTGCGCCTCGGGCTCGTGCTTCCCGGGCTGTTCGCGCTGCAGGTGCGCGCCATCGCGGAGGCGGCCTGCTTCCGCCAGCGCATGGGCGGCCATCCGCGCGCGGAGATCATGATCCCGCTCGTCGGGTCGATCCAGGAGCTCGAGCTCGTCATCGATGAGGCGGCGGGCGTGCTGAAGGAGGTCGCCGACGCCCATGGCTGCACCCTGAAGTTCCCGATCGGCACGATGATCGAGCTCCCGCGAGCGGCGCTCACGGCCGGGCAGATCGCGGAGGCCGCGGAGTTCTTCTCCTTCGGGACGAACGACCTCACGCAGACCACCTGGGGGTTCAGCCGCGACGACGTCGAGGCGGCCTTCTTCTCCGCGTACCTGGAGAAGGGCGTGTTCGGGGTCTCGCCGTTCGAGTCGATCGACCGCGAAGGGGTCGGCGAGCTCGTGCGGATCGCGGTGAAGAAGGGGCGCGCCAAGCGGCACAACCTGCACTGCGGGGTGTGCGGCGAGCACGGCGGCGACCCGGACTCCATCCACTTCTTCGACGAGGTGGGCCTGGACTACGTGTCCTGCTCGCCGTTCCGGGTCCCGGTGGCCCGGCTCGAGGCCGGTCGGGCGGCGCTGTCCCGGCACGTCTCCCGCAGCGACACCCGCTGACCCTCTTCGTTGAGTGGCGGGTTGTGCACGCGGCGCGCCGAGCGCCGACGCACACAACCCGCCACTCAACGAGGGACGGGGCGGCGGCGGGCGGTGTGGCAACCGGGCAACGGGTGAGGGCCGTGTGACCATTGGGGCGTGAGTGCACCCTCCTACGCGTCGGTCGACGCGCAGGGTCCGGGTGCGCGCCGCGTCGCCGCTCCCGCCATCACGCTCCCGCGCACCTTCCGCGGCGCCGCCACCATCTCGCTGACGGTGGCGTTCACGCTCGCGCTGCTGCTGCCCGTCGGTGCCGCCCTCCAGGTCGTGCTGAGCAGCCAGCTCGACGACCGCACGCAGACGCAGGCGATCGTCGTCCTCGACCCCGCCCACTACTGGGGCGATCCGACGCCCGGTGCTGCGCGCCCGCCTGGCGCACGCGGCGGACCTCTACCGCGACGGCGTGGCTCCCGTGGTCGTCGTGACCGGGCCGCGCCGGTCGACGGAGGCCGACCGCGACGAGCTCATGGCCCGCGGCGTTCCGGCGGAGGACATCGTCGCCTTCACGACCGGCGTCGACACCGTTGGCTCCCTCCAGGTGGTCGCCGGCGTGATGCGCGACCTCGACTGGTCGGCGGCGACGGTCGTCACGGACCCCGCCCATGCGGCCCGCGCCCAGGCGACCGCGGCCGCCCTCGGGATCGACGCCCACCTGTCGCCGACGGACGCCGGCGCCGGGACCGGCCTGACCTCGGAGTACGTCGGGCGCGAGACGCTGGCCCTCCTGCGCTTCCACCTGCTGTCCCGCTGGACGCTGCCCGAGATCATCACGACCCGCTAGCCGGACGCCTCACCTCCCTGCGGTGCCGAGGGGGACGAGCCGCGCTCGCGGGCGATGGCCGCGTCCTCACGGCGGGCGCGTCGCTCCTCGCTGCTGAACCAGTCGTAGGCCACCCACATCATCCAGAACGAGTCGACGACCATGACCAGGCCCCACATGAGCGCACCGGCCAGTTTCTGGTCGTGGCTGGCATCGAGCCCGAACGGGCGAATGGTGTCGTAGGAGTCGTAGAGGATCACCGGTGCGAAGTAGATGGCGGCGCCGATGGTCGCCTCCGGGATCATCATCAACCCCAGGGACAGCAGCCTCACACCGTGCGACGGACGCCTCGGGAGCAGGTTCGTCCCGATGAGCGGCAGGTAGTACAGCAGGGCGGCACCAAGGAAGACGGGTTGCTCGACCATCACCATCACGCCGTGGTTCGACAGGGCCCAGTCATAGAACGGCGTGAAGTGGGCGCCCACGAGGACGGCGGCGAACACGATCCACGTGACGACCGGATCGGTGGCGACGCGAGCCACGGGCGAGCGCAGCACGCGCACGGTGCGTCGTCGGTTCGCCGCCCCGCTCGCGTAGAAGACGAGGGATACGGGAGCACCGAGCACGATCAGCGGCGCGGCCGCCATCATCACGATCAGGTGCTGGGTCATGTGCACCCAGAAGAACGTGTGCTCCCATGCGGCCACGGGTCCGAGGTACGCCACTGCGAGCAGCGTCATGCCGCTCATGAAGCATGCGGTCTGCCAGCGCGGCCAGCGCCATCCGCGCTCGCGGCGCACGCGGCGCACGCCCCACGCGTACGCCACGGTTGCGCCGACGAGGTTCGCCGTCACAAACAGGTCAAACTGGGCGGCTGAGAGGAACGTCCCCACCCCGTGGCCGCCTTTCCCAGATTTGCTGCGCGCGTCCTTACGGACGGCCCCGAAAGTGCGCTACGTTCGCGGCAGCCTAGGGCAGGGGGCCAGGGTGAAGCGTTTGATCTTCACGATCATCACCGTCCTGATCGGCGTGGTCGTCGTCGGAGGCTCGGTCGTCGCCCTCTCCGTTGCGCAGGAGGAGCCGGCTCCGCTCGCTGCCACCGTCGTCGGGACGGCCGAGACGCCGCAGGGCACGCTGCCCCATGCGACGCTCGAACTGTCCATCTTCCCGAACACCACGGATGAGTACCCCGGCCCTGCCGGTCTGGCGAACGCGCTCCTCGAGAACAACGGCGTCATCCAGTCGGAGGGATGGCCGTTCTACTGGCCGTCGACGTCACTCACGCTGCCGGCTCACACGCTGGTGACGATCACGGTGAAGCAGTACGACGGCGCCAGCACCCCGTGGAACCCGTTCTGGGCGAAGGTGCACGGCACCGTCGATGGCACGGCCACCTACAACGGCAAAGCGCTCGCCGACATCCCACCCGCTCAGGTCGCCCACACGTTCACGATCCACCAGTACCCGCAGGCGGGGCAGGACGATGTCTTCCTCAGCGTCCCCATGCTCGCGGTGCCCAACAACGCGAAGAACGAGGCCAACGGCTTCCCGGCACCCCAGGTGGTCGAGTTCTCCTTCATCACCCCGGGACCAGGCGACTACATCTGGAACTGCGAGGACCCCTGCGGTGACAGCTACCAGAACTTCGGCGGCGTGATGCAGGCGCGCGGCTGGATGAGCGGCACGATCGAGGTGGTCTGATGTCGGCGGTCGACGATCGACCCGTCGCTGACGCGGGCGGACCCGAGGAGCCCACGAACCGGCCGGAGGCGCCGGATCGGTTCCGCGAGTGGATCTCGCGACCGTACGTGCGTCGGATCCTCGCCATCACCGTCGTGCTGACCTTCCTCATGGTCCCCCTGGCCTGGCTGGTCATCCACTTCATGAACCTGTCGGGCGCCCCGGCCTCGCCGATCATGTCGGAGATCGAGAAGACGATGTTCGTCTTCACGATCGTCTCGGCCCCGCTCATGGCGATCACTCTCGCGGTTCTGATCTACAGCCTCATCGGCTGGGGACGGGTCACCGGTGACGAGCCGCCGATGCAGGAGAGCCCGGCCATCCGGACGAACCGAACCGCGGTCGCCCTGTGGATCTCGGTGACGAGCGTGCTCGCCTTCTTCCTGGTGATCTGGGGGATGATGGAGCTCGCCACCATCTCGTCGTACTCGTACGGGGCGACGTCGCCGAACGACCAGCCGAACATGCAGAAGGCGCTCGTCGTCAACGTCACGGGGCAGCAGTGGGTCTGGACCTTCCAGTACCCCGACGAGCAGGACGTGTCCTCGGCGAACCTGGTCGTGCCCCTCAACCGGCCCATCTACTTCAACGTCACGTCGGAAGACGTCGTGCACGACTTCTGGGTCGTCGAGCTCGGCATCAAGATCGACGCCAACCCCGGGGCCGTGACGAACACCGGCGTGACGCCGACCAAGCTCGGGACCTTCAACATCCGCTGTGCCGAACTGTGCGGCCTGCACCACGCGTACATGGAGACCACCATCACCGTGGTGACGCCCGAGGAGTACGAGGCGTGGATACGTGAGCGCGGCGGGAGGCGGACGGTATGAGCACCGTGACGATCCACGAGCAGACCGATGTGCCGCAGCCCGTCCAGCACGGCAAGCCCGGCGGTCTCGTGCGCCACTGCAACATCGTGACGGGCATCGTGTCAGGGCTCGTCCTCGCGGTCGTCGTGTACTTCATCGGGTCGATCTGGCTCGTGCCCTGGGGAACCACGAATCCGAGCACCTTCCTGCAGGTGGGGGTGGACGCCCTCTGGGCCGCGACGTTCGCCGGCTGGGTGATCGGATTCATGGCCGGGATGGGTGCCTTCGTCGGGCCGATCAGATGGGCCCTGGGGCGCGACCTCACGCACGCTGACGCGGAGTACATGGCTGGGCGCGACCTGGGCCGACGTCGGTACTGGAAGTACACGACGGACCACAAGGTCGTCGGCACGCAGTACCTCGTCATGGCCCTGATCCTGTTCGGCCTCGGCGGTTTCCTCGCCATGCTGATCCGCACGGAGCTGGGCGCGACCTGGGCCGAGGTGTTCTCGCCGTCGTTCTACAACTCGATCATCGGCACCCACGGCATCGTGATGATCATCGCGATGATCATCGCCATCGCCGGTCCTCTCGGCAACTTCATCGTGCCGATCATGATCGGTGCGCGGGACATGGCCTTCCCCCGCCTGAATGCGCTCAGCTTCTGGCTGCTCTTCGCCGCCGTCCCACCCCTCATCGCGAGTCTGTTCATGGGGGGGATCCAGGACGGATGGAGCGTGTACCAGCCGCTCAGCGCCCAGGCCCCCCTGGGCGGCGTGGGCTACCAGATCACGATCATCACGTTCGCGTTCTCCACGGGGGTAGCGTCGGTCAACCTGATCACGACCGTGGTGATGATGCGCGCCCGAGGGATGACGTGGAACCGGGTGCCCGTCTTCGCGATCGGCATCGTCGCCGCGTCGGTGATGGGCCTGATCTGGTTCCCCATGTTCCAGTACTCGCAGATCCTCGCCCTGAGCGACCGGATGCTGTCGACGTCGTTCTTCAACCCGACCATGGGCGGCAGCGTCTGGCTGTACGAGAACCTCTTCTGGCTGCTCGGCCATCCCGAGGTCTACGTGGTCGTCGTGCCGGCGACGGCGGCGCTCATGGAGATCGTCGTCGTCTTCATGCGCAAGCCGCTGTTCTCCTACAAGATCGCCGTCGCCGGCTTCGCAGGAATCGTCGGCATCAGCTCGATCGTGTGGGTGCACCACATGTACATGACCGGATGGGCGCCGTCGACGAACTACCCCTTCATGCTCTCCACGGAGATGATCTCCATCCCGTTCGGGTTCCTGGTCCTGGTGCTGCTGGGCACGATCTGGCGCGGCAAGGTCTGGACCCGGCTGCCGATGATGTGCGTCTACGCGGTCATCTGGGACAAGGTCGTCGGAGGCATCACGGGCGTGTACCTCAGCGACACCCCGGTCGACCAGTACATGCACGGCAGCATGTTCGTGGTCGCTCACTTCCACTTCATGCTGATGGGCGCAGGGCTGTTCGGCGCGATCGGGGCGATCACCTACTGGTTCCCGAAGATGACCGGTCGCATGCTCGACGAGCGCATCGGCTCCATCGGCTTCTGGGTGGCGTTCTTCGGCTTCCAGGTCACGTTCATGTCGATGTTCGTCGCAGGACTGCAAGGCATGCCGCGACGCGTGCTCCAGTTCGACAACGCGTTCAACATGTCCAACTGGATCTCGACGATCGGCGCCTTCACGATCGGCATCGGCATGCTGATCTTCCTGTACGCCATCATCACGTCGTGGCGAGGCGGGGTCCTCGCCCCGTCCAACCCGTGGGGATCGAAGTCGCTGGAGTGGCAGACGGAGACGCCGGTGCCCCTGGAGAACTTCCCGGTCCTTCCGGTCGTCACGTCGGATCCGTACGACTACGGAGTGCCTGATCCGTACGACGCCGTGGTTCCCGTCAATCCGGAGTCCGAGAAGGTGGGTGCACGATGACGGTCACCCCGGACACCACCGAGCCGCGCTCGGCCACGACGGGCGAGCGCGTGTCGGTGGTCGCGCGCCGCAACAGGCTCGGAATCTGGCTCGTGATCGTGTCCGACGCCGCCGGCGTCGTGGCGCTGCTGATCGCCTACTCGTACCTGTGGTCGCTGAACGTGAACAACGGCTGGGCACCGCCGAAGGACGCGTTCGCCGACCCCCTGCCCTTCTGGCTGATCACCGCCGGGGCGGCAGGATCGGTGCTCCTCCTGTGGTGGGGGGTGCGGGCCCTGCGATCCGGCGACCCGGGACGCTTGGTGCTGGCAGCGGGCCTTGCCGCGGTGCTGATGCTGGTCACGTTCGTGGGTCAGATCGTGCAGCTGAGCACGTTCCCGTTCGACGCGTCGGATGGCGCCTACGCCTCGGCGACGTTCTGGCTCTGCATCGGGGCTGCCTTCCACCTGTCGCTCGTCCTCACCCTGCTGATCGCCGTATGGGGACGCACGCGGGCGGGGTTGATCAGTACGGCAAACCCGTCGCACGCCCACCTCGTCGCGATGTACGCGACGTGGGCCGCCATCGCGATCTTCCTCGGGGCGCTCTTCGCGACGACGATGACGACCACGCCGAACACCAACAGCCCGCCCATGGGCGACTTCCAGCAGTCTGCGCCGTCCGCAGCACCCAGTGCTGCCTCCTGACCCTGCTGTGACCGGCCCCCGACTCGGTGCGCGCCTGTGGTGGGGCGCTGTCCCCCTGGCCGTCCTCCTGTGGGGCACCGGAGCCCTTCTCGTCACCACGCTGCCGGGCCTGCCCGCCACGCCGTTGCTGTCGGCGGCCGTCCCCGCGGCGGCCTTCGCGCGTGACATCGCTGTCGCGATCACCGCGGGCGCGGTGGTCATGCGGCTGCTGTCCGACTCGGCGTTGCCGCGGCGGTGGGCGGTGGGGTGGGGAACGGCGGCCGCGGGTCTCGCCGCCGGCTCCCTCGCGGCCCTGACAGCGGACATCGCGGCCGGCGGTGGGAGCGTGGCAGGAAGCAGCGGTCCGGGTCTCGGCGATGTCCTGCGGGAGTCGCTCGCCGGCCGGGCGCTCGTCGTGCAGTTCCTCGCGCTCGTGGGCGCGGTCGTGCTCGTCGTGATCCGAGGACGTGTCGCGCGGGTGCTGGCCGTGGTCGCGGTCCTCGTCGCCACGGCGGCGCCCACGCTGGGGGGCCACGCCGGGATTGACCGGTCCGCACGCGGCAGCGGGCGTGGCGACCGGCCTGCACGTCGCAGCGGCCAGCGTCTGGGTCGGGGGGCTGGCCGTCGTGTGCGCGCTCGTGCTGCGCGAGCCCGGGAGCGCCCCTGCCGTCCTGCCGCGGTTCAGCGGGCTGGCCCTGGCCTGTGTCGTCGTCGTCGCCGAGGCCGGTCTGCTCAGCGCGAGTCTCATCACCGGGTCGCTGCTGGACCTGCTCGGCACCTCGTACGGCAGCATCGTGCTCGGCAAGGCCTGCCTCCTCGCCTGGCTCGTCTGGTTGGGCTGGCAGCAGCGCCGGCGGACTGTGGATCGGCTGCCGGCCGCCTCCGTCCCGGCGACGCTCGCGACCTTGGCCGGCGTCGAACTCCTGGTGATGGGCATGGCCATGGGATCCGCGGTGGTCCTCACGCGGATCGGGCCGTCCCCGCTTCCGGGTTCGGGGTTCGCTCCGCTGACCCTCGTCCTGCTCAGTGTCGCCGTTCCCATGATCACCGTGCTCGTGCGACCGCGAGGCTGGCGGGTCAGCGACGCGCTGCCCGAGGCGGCCGCGGTCGTCGCCCTCGTCGTGGTGGTGGAGGTCGGCGGCGTCGGCCTGCTCTCCCGGCTGCTTGGGCCTGTCGGGGTGCTGGTGGAAGTGGCTCTGCTCGTCAGCGCGGGATGGCTGGCCGTGTCGGCGGCCCGAGTGCGGTTCGGGGGCCTCGTGGTGCTCGCCGTCGGGCTTCCCTTCGCGATCGCCGGCGCGGTGATGCTGGCTGATCAGCCGGGCACCGCCCGGATGGGAGTCGTGGCGGTGCTGCTGGGGGAGGTGCTCCTCGCTGCGTGGTGGGCGCGTTGCCGTCGGAACGCGGTGGAGCCACGCGCGGCCGTCAGCGCGGTGGCGACATGAGCGGCATGCCACGTCCCGACGACGACAGTGAACGCCCGCCGCGCAACCGGGTGCGCGACTTCTGGCAACTGGACGTGCCCCTCGTCGTGGTGCTGCTGCTGTGCGCGGGCATCACCGTCATCGAGGCCAGGCGTGCGGGTGACGGGGTCTGGCGTGCGTGGATCTACATGTTCGAGTGGCCGCTCATCGCGGCCTTCACGATCTGGATCTGGCACCGGTTCCGCACCGAGGGCAATCCGGTGAAGGGCACGGCACAGCGGTGGCGCGATCGCGTCGCGACATACGAGAGGGAGTCCACGGCGCAGGACGAGGACGGGCGCGCGCCCGCCGAGGCGGAGGTCGATCCAGGCGTGGCCGACTGGCAGGCCTATCAGCGCGATCTGCACCGCCGGGAGCCACCCGGCGGCCCCGAGTAGCGCCGCCCTGCTCCTGCGCCCCGCCGCATAGCATGCAGGCGTGGGCAGGGGTCGGGCACTGGCGGGCATCGCACTGCTGATCGCTGGGCTGCTCGTCGGTGCGTGTGGGCGAGACCTGCCGCCCGTGGTCGGTACGGAGTCGATCTCGGCGGGCGAGCGTGGCCCGGCGCTCGAGCTGTCGGGTCCGACTCTGGACGGTGGCCGGGTTGACCTCGCCGACCTGAGGGGTCGGGTCGTCGTCCTCAACTCGTGGGCCTCCTGGTGCGAGCCGTGCCGGGACGAGGTCCCGGCTTTCGTGTCCCTGGCGTCGTCGTCGGCTGACGTGGCCGTGGTCGGGCTGAACGTCACCGACGACGACGCGGCCGCGCGCGCCTTCGCCGCCGAGTTCGGCATCCCCTACCCGAGCATCGCCGACCCCGACGGCACCCTCCTGCGCACGATCCCGGGCGTGCCGCCATCGAGCCTGCCGAGCACTGTCATCCTGGACCGCCAGGGCCGGGTCGCCGCCCGCATCATCGGAGCCGCGACCTACGACGGCGTGCTCGTCGCTCGTCGCGGAGATCGGGAGCGAGTCGGCCCCCACCGCGACCACCGGTCAGGAGCCGTAATCACCTCATTGGGGGTGTGTACGGGTTTGGTCAGGCCGGGCCTTTCGGGCGTGGAACCGTCATCCCGATGGGGAACGATCGGGGCATGAGCACGACGAGCAGCGAGCGACGCACGGTCGAGCCGTGGCGCCAGGCGCCCGACCGACCGGCGGTGCGTCGCCTGCCGCGCCCGCGCCCGGCCCGCGTCCTGACCACCGACCTGCTGGCGCTCGCCGGCTTCGTCGTCGCGGTGACCCTGGGCATCTGGTGGCAGCACGGCGGCATCGACCTCCTGCTCGGCGGGGGCGTCGACACGCTGTCCGCGATCGGGCAGGTCTCCGGGCTCGTCGCGGCCCTGGCGGCGCTCGGCGGGCTGATCCTCACGTCGCGGCCCCGCAGCCTTGAACGGCGGTACGGCCAGGACCAGCTGCTGGCCGCCCACCGGTGGTTCGGCATCGTGACCGTGCTCTCGGTCGTCGTGCACGCCGTCACCGACACGTGGGCCTGGGGAGCGTCGACGGGCGGGACGATCGTCACGGGCCTGATCGACCTCCTCGCGAACGAGGCGTGGATGGTCGCCGCCACCGTCGGCACGGTGCTCATGGTGGTCATCGGACTGTCCTCATGGCGACGTCTGCGCCGGCGGATCCCGTACGAGACCTGGTACTTCGTCCACCTGACCGGCTACCTCGCCGTGCTGCTGGGCTTCGGCCACCAGCTCACGCTCGGTGCCGACTTCGCCACCGACACGTTCGCGTTCTGGTGGTGGAGCGCCCTCGCGGCGCTGACCGTCGTCGTCGTCGTGGTCGCACGGCTCGGCGACCTCGGCCGCTCGCTCACCCGCCGGTTCTACGTCACCGCGGTGTCGCGGGAGGCCACCGGCATCGGATCCCTGCACGTGTCCGGTCCGGGGCTGCGCCGCCTGCGGGTGGCCGGCGGACAGTTCTTCAACGTCCGTGCGCTTACGCCCGACCTGTGGTGGCAGGCGCACCCCTTCTCGGTCTCCGCGGCACCTACCACCGCGGGGATGCGGTTCACGATCAAGGAGCTCGGCGACGACTCGCGGGCCCTCCTGCGCGTGCGACCGGGCACCCGGCTCCTCCTCGAGGGCCCCTACGGGGTCTTCACCGCCGATCGGGCCGAAGGCGCACCCGTCGTGCTCGTGGCCGGGGGCGTCGGGATCGCGCCCATCCGTGCCGTGCTCGAGGACTGCGGCCCGCACCAGCGGCCCATCGTCATCATCCGCGTGCGGGACGAGGCCGACGCCGCCCACCGCGTCGAGCTCGAGCGCATGGTGGCGGCCCGCAACGGCAGCCTGCACGTGCTGGCCGGTCCGCGGCAGTGGTTCGCTCGCCAGGACCCCTTCTCGCCCGAGGTGCTGCGCGCCTGGATCCCGGACGTCGCGTCGCGGCATGTCTTCGTATGCGGCCCGGCATCCCTGGAGTCGGCCGTCATGACGGGCATGCGCAAGGCGGGCGTGCCCACCGACCACATCCACCACGAGAGATTCGGAGTCTGACATGGCTGGCCTTGCACGACGCCTGGCACCTGCGGCGGCCCTGGGCGGCCTGGCCGTGGTGATCGTGGGTGTCGCCGATCCGGCGATCGCCGGGCTCGGCGATGCGCCCGCGACGGCCGCTTCCACCGTCTCGCAGGCAGCGCAGGCGGCTCCCGAGGCCCAGGCGGCTCCCGAGGCCCAGGCGATCCCCGAGGTTCAGGCGCAGCCCGATACGCAGGCCGCCCCCGAGACGCAGGCGCAGCCCGAGGTCGTGGCCTCCTGCGACAGCGGCGAGCAGGTGACCGGCGACTCCGCCATGACGCGCTGGGGGCCGGTCCAGGTGACGGCGACCGTGGCCGGCGGGCAGGTGTGCCAGGTGCAGGCGATCGCGTGGCCGGCCAACGACCGCAAGTCGCAGCAGATCAACGCCTACGCCATCCCGGAGCTCGACGCGATGGCCAGCGCCGACCCGATGCAGTTCGACTACGTGTCCGGGGCCACGTACACCTCGATGGCCTACCACGACTCGCTGCAGTCGATCCTGGACGCGCTGTGACCGCCCGCACCGCCTTCCCCGTCATGGGCACCATGGGCAGCATCGTGGTGGCGCAGGCCGACGTGGACCGGCTCGGCGCTGAGCCCGTCGCGGCCGCCATGGCAGCGGGCCGGGCCTGCCTGGACCGCCTCGAGCAGCGCTTCAGCCACTACCGCGCCGACAGCGAGATCAATCGATGGGTGTCCGGTGCCGACGTCCCCGCCGACGCGATCGCCGACATCGAGCACGTGCTGCGCGAGTGCGGCCGGCTGCACGCCGAGTCCGACGGGGTCTTCCGCGCGCGCAATCCGCGCACGGCCAGCCTCGACACGGCCGGCTACGTCAAGGGCTATGCGATCGGCGCCGCTGCCGAGGTGCTGGCGGCCGCGGGCCTGCGCAACGTCGTGGTGGGGGTGGGCGGGGACGTCCACTGCGCCGGACGTGCCGCCGCCGACCGGCCCTGGCGGGTGGCGGTGCAGGATCCGGCTCGCAGCCACGCCGTCCTCGCGCTCATCGACGCCACCGATCTCGCCGTCGCGACGTCGGGCACCGCCCAGCGCGGCGAGCACATCTGGGGACCGGTCGCCTCGGGGCCGCTCGCGTCGTTGACCGTCATCGGTCCCGACATCGCCGAGGCGGACGCCTACGCCACCATCGGCTTCGCGATGGGCGAGGCCGGCATGCCGTGGGTCCGGACGCGCGAGGGCTACCGCTCGGTCGCGGTCCGCATCGACGGATCCGTCGTGAGCGACGCCGCACTAGTCTCGGCAGCGTGAGCTCGCTTCCACCCGTCGGCTACGACGACCACGACACCGCCCGGCTCGTCGATGAGCCGGTCAAGGAGTCGGTCCGCAGTGCGTTCGCGCGCGACCGCGCCCGCGTCCTGCACTCCGCCGCCCTGCGCCGGCTGGCGGCCAAGACCCAGGTGATGGTGGCCGGCGAGGCCGACTTCCCGCGCACGCGGCTCACGCACACCCTCGAGGTGGCGCAGATCGCCCGCGAGCTCGGAGACGCCCTCGGCTGCGACCCCGACGTTGTCGAGGTGGCCGGCCTGGCCCACGACCTGGGGCACCCGCCATACGGGCACAACGGGGAGGACGTCCTCGACCGCCTCGCGGACCGCATCGGCGGCTTCGAGGGCAACGCCCAGTCGCTGCGCGTCCTCGCGCGCCTCGAGGCGAAGGTGGTCGACCCCGTCACGGGGGCGAGCGTGGGGCTCAACCTCAGCCGCGCGTCCCTCGATGCCTCCTGCAAGTACCCGTGGACGCGCCAACCAGGGCTGCGCAAGTTCGGGGCCTACGAGGACGACCTCCCGGTGTTCGCGTGGCTGCGCGAGGGCGCTCCCGGCGACCGGACCTGCATCGAGGAGCAGGTGATGAACTGGTCGGACGACGTCGCCTACTCCGTGCACGACTTCGAGGACGCCATCCATTCCGGCATCGCGTCCCTTGACGCGTTCGCCTCGCCCGAGGAGCGACGGGCGCTGGTCGAGGTCGCGCACCAGCGCTTCCCGGACGAGGGGGAGCCGGCCGCGCTGGCGGAGGCGCTGGACCGGCTCGTCGCCCTTGACTACTGGCCACGTCGGTTCGACGGCACGATGCCGGACCTCGTCGCGCTCAAGCACTTCACGAGCTACCTCATCGGGCGGTTCTGCTCCACCGCGCAGGTTGCGACCCAGGTCGCCTACGGGCCGGGGCCGCACACCCGGTACGGCGCCGAGCTGGTCGTGCCCGACGAGGTCCGGGCCGAGGTCTCGGTCATGAAGGCGGTCGCGGTCCTGTACGTCATGCACCGGCCCGGGGCCGACGAGGAGTACGCACGCCAGCAGGAGGTCATCTCCGAGCTCGTGTCAGCCCTGGTGCTCGACGGCGGGCGGTCGCTGGAGCCGTGGCTCCGGTCGGCGTATGAGGAGGCAGGTGACGACGCTCAGCGGCTGCGGGTCGTGATCGACCAGGTGGCGAGCCTGACGGATGTGAGCGTCCTCGCGTGGCACCGACGCCTGGTGCGGTAGCGCTGCTCAGGCGGCCGCGACGGCGGCCAGCAGGCGGTCGACCTCGTCGGTCGTGTTGTAGGCGTGCGGGCTGATCCGCACGAGCCCGTCGATGTGGTGCCGTTCGAAGTCGTGCCGCGCGTAGTCGGGCGTCGAGAGGCTGACGTTGATCCCGGCGGCCTTGATGGCCGCGACGAGGTCGGCGGCGCTGATGCCGTCGCGGGTGCACGTGACGATGCCGCTGCGCGGCTGCCCGCGGTCGTGCACGCGCGCGCCCGGGATCTCGCCGAGCCCGGCCCGGGCGTACTCCGCGAGCTCGCCGATGCGCTGCGCGAGGGGCCCGACTCCGCAGGCCAGGGCGTAGTCGATGGCGGCGCCCATGCCGAGGATCGCGGCGTACGACTTCTCCCAGTACTCGAAGCGACGCGCGGTGGGCTGGACCTCGTACCCGTCGGACGTCCACGTCGCGGAGTGCAGGTCGAGCGGGAAGGGCTCGAGCTCGTCGAGCGCCGCGTCCGACGCGTACAGGAACCCTGTTCCGCGCGGCCCGCGGAGGAACTTGCGGCCGGTCGCCGACACGAAGTCCGCCCCGATGTCGTTCACGTCGACGGGCAGCTGGCCGATCGACTGGCACGCGTCGACGAGGTACCAGGTGTCGGTGCCGTCCAGCACCGCGCCGATGGCCGCCACGTCGTTGATGAGGCCGTTCTGGGACGGGCAGTGCGTGATCGCGACGATGGCGACGTCGGCGTCGACCATGGCCGAGAAGGCCTCGACGTCCACGCAACCGTCGTCGCCGTCGGGGATGAACTCGAGGCGGGCGCCCGTGCTCATGGACAGCTGCATGAGGGGCAGGACGTTGGAGGCGTACTCGGCGGACGAGACGAGGATCCGGTCGCCCGCGTCGAGGGGCCGGGTGAAGGCGATGGCGGACAGGCCTCGGGTCCACGCGGCGGTGGCGGACTCCAGAAGGGCAATCTGCTCCGGACGACTGCCGACGAGGGTCGCGGCGGAGGCCCGCACGGCCTCGATCAGGTCTGCCGCCTCGGCGTGGGCCTCGTAGCCGCCGATCGCCTCCTCGCGGCGCAGGTGCGCGACCACGGTGTCGGTCACGACGGCAGGGGGCAGGGACGACCCGGCGTTGTTGAGGTGCGTGACCTGCTCGCAGCCGGGGGTGTCGGCGCGCAGGCGATCCACGTCGAGGCGGTCGGCCATGGCACCCATCCAACCCCATGGGCGGGCCGGGCACGAGCCGGTCGAACCGACCTACACTCAGGCCATGGCCGGCCGGATCCGAGACGAGGACATCGCACTCGTCCGTGACCGCGCCCGGATCGACGAGGTGGTCCGCGAGTACGTGTCCTTGAAGTCGGCCGGCGGCGGCTCCCTCAAGGGCCTGTGCCCGTTCCACGACGAGCGCTCGCCCAGTTTCCACGTCACCCCGAGCCGGGGCATGTGGTACTGCTTCGGCTGCGGGGAGGGCGGCGACGTCCTGTCCTTCGTGCAGAAGATCGACCACCTGAGCTTCGCCGAGGTGGTCGAGAAGCTGGCCGATCGCACCGGGGTCGAGCTGCGGTATGTCGACGGCGGTGCGGCCATCAACCGGCAGCAGGGCCAGCGCACGCGGCTCGTCGAGGCCCACAAGCAGGCGGCCGCCTTCTACGCCGACCGGCTGGCGGCCCCGGACGCCCAGACCGGCCGGGAGTTCCTCACTGCGCGCGGATTCGACCTCGACGCCGCCCGGCACTTCGGGGTCGGGTTCGCCCCCAAGGGGTGGGACGCGCTCACGAACCACCTGAGGGCCAAGGGCTTCAGCGACGCCGAACTGCTGGCCGGCGGGCTCGTCAGCCAGGGCAACCGGGGGCCGTACGACCGGTTCCGTGGCCGTCTGGTGTGGCCGATCCGCGACCTGGGCGGCGAGGTCATCGGGTTCGGGGCGCGCAAGCTGTTCGACGACGACGACGGCCCGAAGTACCTCAACACCCCCGAGACGCCGATCTACAAGAAGAGCCAGGTCCTCTACGGTCTCGACCTCGCCCGACGCGACATCTCCAAGCAGCAGCAGGCGGTCATCGTCGAGGGGTACACCGACGTCATGGCCTGCCACCTCGCCGGCATCACGACTGCCGTGGCCACCTGCGGCACCTCCTTCGGCACCGAGCACATCAAGATCCTGCGCCGCCTGCTCATGGACGACGACCAGATGCGCGGGAGCGTCGTGTTCACGTTCGACGGGGACGCTGCCGGGCAGAAGGCCGCCCTGCGCGCGTTCGAAGAGGACCAGCGGTTCGTCACGCAGACGTACGTGGCGGTCGAGCCCACCGGCCTGGATCCGTGCGACCTGCGCATCCAGCACGGCGACGCCGCCGTCGTCGCCCTCGTCGACCGGCGCGTCCCGCTGTTCGAGTTCGCCATCCGGTCGACCCTTGCGGCCTACGACCTGGAGTCGGCGGAGGGCCGGGTCGCGGCCCTGCGCGACGCGGCACCGATCGTGGCGAAGATCCGGGACACGGCGCTACGGCCGGAGTACGCGCGCCGCCTGGCCGGGTGGCTGGGCATCGACGTCGCCACGGTGACCAGCGCCGTCGCCGCCGCCGCACGCGGCGGGGCACCTGCTGCCCGCGTCGGCCCGGCCGCCGAGCCGGAGCCGCTGCCGCGCGCGCAGCCCGGCGTGCGCCGCGACCCGGCGCTCGTGGTCGAGCGGGAGGCGCTGAAGTGCGCCCTGCAGGAGCCCGGGGTCGTCGCGGACTGGTACGAGAGCGTGGAGGAGTCCGCCTTCACGCATCCCACAGCCCGACAGGTCCACCTCGCCATCGCCGGCGCGGGCTACCCGTCGGCCGAGCTCGACGGCCTGGCCTGGATCGACGCGGTCCTCGGCAGTGCGGCAGACGACTCGGTGCGCCGTCTCGTGCGTGAGCTGGCCGTCGAGCCGCTTCCGGCCGAGGCTGGCCAGGGGGCGCCGTACGCCGTGGGCGTCATCTCCCGACTGCTGGAGTTGGACGCGTCGCGTCGGATCGACGACCTCAAGGGCCGCCTGCAGCGCATCGACCCGGCGGCGAACGCCGCCGAGTACCAGCAGTGCTTCGCGGATCTCCTTGCGCTGGAGGACTATCGGCGATCGATGCGCCAGGACGCACTCGGAGGGGCCACCGGATGAGGATCATGCCGAAGTTGACGTCGCGGCTGCCCGGCAGCGTCGCCGCGCTGCTGCACATCGAGCCGGGGGAGAAGGTGATCGCCTGGGGGTCGTCGCCGGGCGACGACCCGACGCAGACCGTGTTCACCGTGGCGACCGACCATGCCCTCTACGTCCAGGTGCTCGAGGAGCGGATCCCGTGGGACCGCATCACGAAGGCGACCTGGGACGATCCGCTCCTGGAGGTCGTGGCGGTCGACGATGGCGGCCGAGCCCGGCCGCCGGCTCGCATCACGATCGAAGCCGCTCGCGACCTGCCCGCTGCGGTTCACGATCGCGTGACCGCCAGCGTGGTGGTCAACGAGAGGGTCGACCTCGGCGGCGGCGCCAAGGCGCTGCTGGTCGCTCGGCGCGGGAGCGATGGCGACGCCGTGCGGTGGAGCGTCGTCTTCGATGCGGGTGTCGACGCAGGCGACCCGGCGGTCCGGGCGGCGGCCGACGAGGCGCTCGCTCGACTGCGGGACTCGCTCGGGATCTGACGCGGGCACCGGGAGCCGCCTGTCCGGGCGCCCCCTGCGCCTTGCTATCCTTCGCGGGCTGGTTTCCACGGAAGTCCGCGCGGTCCCCCATAGCTCAATTGGCAGAGCATTCGACTGTTAATCGAAGGGTTTCTGGTTCGAGTCCAGATGGGGGAGCCACTCAACAGGCGTGAGGCCAAGGGCCGTCAGGCCCGGTGCCGCGTCGGGGACTGCGCCCCGCGCGGGCGGACCTTACCCGCGCTTAACGTTCGCGGGGAGCGCATCTAACCTCGGCGCTGCGAGGCTCACGGCACGAGCCGCCGTCCAGGACGGCCCCGAGTCAGGAGCCCCCATGCGCCCCAGTTTCCGCACGATCGCACTGGTCACGACCGTGGCCGCTGGCAGCAGCCTCGCACTGGCCGCACCGGTCGGCGCCAGCCCGTCCGGCAGTTCCAGCGAGATCGCCGGGGCGTGCAGCGCCGGCAGCACCTTCGAGGCCGAGCTCGAGCTCAAGGGCGAGCAGAAGCGCAAGGGCAAGGCCCGCGGCAAGCTCCGCACCCCCGTCCAGGCCTTCGAGTTCGAGGTCCGCACGGCACTCGCCGGCCAGGACTGGACCCTGACCGTCACCGGCCCGTCCGGCGTGATCTACCAGTCGACTCGGCCCAGCGTCCTCAGCGACGACGATGACGACGTCCGAGTCGCGGCACTGCGTGACCGCGGCGGCGATGACGACGACCGGGGCTCCTCGTCCGATGACTCCGATGACGATGACGACTCCGACGACTCGGGTGTCTCCGGCTCAAGCGGCCACGGCTCGGACGACGGCGACTCGGATGACTCGACGACTCGCGTGGTTCAGGTTCGGACGACGTCTCGGGCCACTCCCACGGACTCGGACGATGACTCCGACGACTCGGACGACAGCGACGACTCCGACGACAGCGACGACTCGATCGAGCGCGCGAAGGTCGAGTGGAAGTCCTCGTCGGCACCGAGCACCGGCACAGTGACGTTCACCGCGGTGAACGCGACCACGGGCGAGACCTGCTCGGCTGTCCTTCCCGGCTCCACCCCCGTTGCCGGCGGGTAGCCGCAGGTGGCGAAGGGCGGGTGCGGCGAGTGAGCGGCACCCGCCCTTCGTCGCGTCGTGCCACTGCACGGCCCCGCGGGGTCAGAGCGCCCGCAGTCGCTCCACGTCCTCGCGCAGCCGGGCCACGTCGCCGTCGGGCACCTCGACGGCGACCACCTTGCTCCGAGACGTGGCCCCGGACACCAGCGTCACATGGCGGCGGCGCACCTTCAGGGCGTCGGCGATCGCCGCCAGCACGGCCTCGGTCGCGGCACCGTCGACCGGGGGAGCGTTGACCGCGACGACCAGCTCGCCGTCGTCGCCGTAGGTGCCGCCTACCTTCGCGCGCGAGGCCCCTGGCTTCACGCGGACGCCGATCCGCAGGACACCCATGCGGCCATGGTGTCATCCTGAAGCGGCGTCAGGAACATCCCTGACCGTGCCGTCGTTGAGGCTGTCATGAGTTCACGCGTCGTCGCCTGTCCCGCATGCGGGACGAAGAACCGGGTGCCCGCCGTCGCCACCGGCCGCCCGCGGTGCGCGTCCTGCAAGACCGACCTGCCCTGGGTGGCCGACGCCACCGATGCCACGCTGGCGACCGCGCTGGACACGACCAGCCTGGTGCTCCTCGACCTCTGGGCGCCGTGGTGCGGTCCGTGCCGCATGGTCGCGCCCGTCCTCGAACGGCTCGCGGCGAGGTACGCCGGGCGGCTCAAGGTCGTGAAGGTGAACGTCGACGACAACCCGTCGACAGCACGCACGTATGACGCGTCCTCCATCCCGACGCTCGTGATGATCCGCGACGGCGCGGTTGTCGGTCGGGTGGTCGGCGCGCAGCCGGAGCCAGCGCTGGTCTCGCAGATCGAGCCGCTGCTGCCCGTCCGGACCTGACCCCTGGCTCATGAGGCCTCGGTTGACGACTCAGCCAGCGGGCCAGTCGCGGATATCGACGATGCGGCCCACGCCGGCGTCGCGGGCCGACGCCATCCCGATCTCGCTGTCCTCGTAGACGAGGCATGATCCCGGCTCGACCTCGAGTCGGCTCATCGCCAGCAGGTAGAGGTCCGGTGCCGGCTTGAGCGTGTCACGTCGTCGGCGGTGATGATGAGGTCGAACAGGCCGGTGATCCCTGCGGCGTCCAGGGTCGGCACCACGACATCGCGGTACCCGCCCGTGACCACGGCCATGGGCACGCGCCCGTGGTAGTCACGCGCCACCTGGATGACGTGCTCCAGCGGATCGATCCGGTGCAGCGCCTCGAGGAATAGCTCGATGCCCTCGGCGTTCAGCTCGTCCGCCAACTCGACCGAGGCGTCGGGGATGACCGCCCGCACGAAGGGCAGCAGCGCCACGTTCGCCCACTCGTCCCACCAGGCGTCGGTGATGGTGAATCCGTACCGCGCGAAGATCTGGTGCCAGACCTCGCGGTGGACGTTCATGGTGTCGACCAGCGTGCCGTCGCAGTCGAACAGGATCGCCTGCGTCCCCTCGCCGGGGAGGTGCGCGGAAGTGGTCATGGCCGTCAGACTCTATCCGGGCGGCAGGTGCTCACCTCGTCGTCTGGGCGGTGCGCGTCGGTAGGCTCGCGGCGTACCGCGGGGGCGGTAGCTCAGCTGGTTAGAGCCCCGGACTCATAATCTGGTCGTCGTCGGTTCGAGCCCGACCCGCCCCACCATTTCCCGGTCGCTGGCCTCGCCAGGGAATCAGGATGCGCTTCGTGCTCAGCGTGGTTGAATCGCCGAGCGGGGGGTCCGGGCAATCGGGCTCCTCGTCGGCTGACGCGGACGAGGGAGACTGATCTCAGGTGGAGCGAACAATCCTGCCGATTCCGGACCCGGTGTATGCCGGGGCGGTCTACGACGACGCGAAGGACCCGCGAGCCGTCTTCGAGCCGATCGCGCCGATCCGGCCCCCGAAGGGTGCACCGAACGTCCTGGTCATCCTTCTCGACGACGTCGGGTTCGGTGCCGCCAGCGTGTTCGGCGGCCCGTGCCAGACGCCGACGGCCGAACGACTTGCGGGCAACGGCCTGTCGTTCTCGCGCTTCCACACGACGGCCCTGTGCGCGCCCACCCGGCAGGCGCTCCTGACCGGCCGCAACCACCACGCCGTGGGGATGGGTGCGATCACCGAGATCGCCACGTCCGCGCCCGGCTACACCTCCGTGCGTCCGCAGTCGGCGGCGCCGCTCGCGGAGGTGCTGCGCCTCAACGGCTTCGCCACGGCGCAGTTCGGCAAGTGCCATGAGGTGCCCGTGTGGCAGACGAGCCCGGCCGGGCCGTTCTATGCGTGGCCGACGGGCGGCGGCGGCTTCGAGCACTTCTACGGGTTCCTCGGCGGCGAGACGAACCAGTACGCGCCGGCGCTGTACAACGGCACGACCCCGATCGAGCCGGACGGCACCCCGGACGACGGCTACCACTTCACCGAGGACATGACCGATCGGGCCATCGCGTGGGTGCGGCAGTCGTCGGCGCTCACGCCCGACCGCCCCTTCTTCATGTACTACGCGCCGGAGCGACGCACGCGCCCCATCACGTCCCTCTGGAGTGGGCCGATCGCTACCGCGGGCAGTTCGACGACGGCTGGGACGCACTGCGCGACCGCATCTTCGCGGAGCAGAAGCGCCGGGGCGTCGTGCCCGAGGACGCCGAACTCACCGCTCGTCAGGCGAGATCCCGGCCTGGGACGACATGCCGGACGAGCTCAAGCCGGTGCTCGCCCGCCAGATGGAGGTGTACGCCGGCTTCCTCGAGCACACCGACCACCACATCGGCCGGCTCGTCGACGCGCTGGACGACCTCGGCGCGCTCGACAACACGCTCGTCTTCTACATCATCGGTGACAACGGGGCGTCGGCCGAGGGGAGCATCAACGGCTCGTTCAACGAGTACTTGTTCATGAATGGCGCAGCCGCGCTCGAGACACCGGAGTTCCTCGCCTCGCAGATCGACCGATTCGGGACGGCGTTGGCGTACAACCACTTCTCGGTCGGCTGGGCGCATGCGATGGACACGCCGTACCAGTGGACGAAGC
>CAVTOM010000007.1:0-1040437 GCA_963736365.1 uncultured bacterium
CGCAGCGCCGCGGCGTGTGCACGCGCGTCTACACGACCACCCCGAAGAAGCCGAACTCGGCCCTTCGCAAGGTCGCGCGCGTCCGCCTCAGCTCGGGCGTCGAGGTCACCGCCTACATCCCCGGCGTGGGGCACAACCTCCAGGAGCACTCGATCGTGCTCGTGCGCGGCGGTCGCGTCCGCGACCTGCCCGGCGTGCGCTACAAGGTCATCCGCGGCGCGCTCGACACCCAGGGCGTCAAGAACCGCAAGCAGGCACGTTCTCGCTACGGCGCGAAGAAGGAGAAGGGCTAATGCCTCGCAAGGGCCCCGCTGCGAAGCGGCCAGTCGTCATCGACCCGGTGTACAGCACGCCGATGGTCACCCAGCTGATCAACAAGGTCCTCCTGGACGGCAAGCGCTCCACCGCCGAGAAGATCGTCTACGGCGCCCTCGAGGGCTGCCGCGAGAAGACCGGCACCGATCCGGTCCAGACGCTCAAGCGCGCGCTCGACAACGTCAAGCCGACCCTCGAGGTCCGCTCGCGTCGCGTCGGTGGCGCCACCTACCAGGTGCCCGTCGAGGTCAAGGCCGCACGCAGCAACACGCTCGCGCTTCGCTGGCTGATCGGCTACTCGCGGCAGCGTCGTGAGAAGACCATGACCGAGCGCCTCATGAACGAGATCCTCGACGCGTCCAACGGCCTCGGCGCCGCTGTGAAGAAGCGCGAGGACACGCACAAGATGGCCGAGTCGAACAAGGCCTTCGCGCACTACCGCTGGTAGTCCCCACTACTTCACCACTGACCCTCGAACGCAACGGAGAACTGATCGTGTCTACCCAGACCGCACTCGATCTGGCCAAGGTCCGCAACATCGGGATCATGGCCCATATCGACGCGGGCAAGACCACGACCACCGAGCGGATCCTCTTCTACACCGGCATCAACTACAAGATCGGCGAGGTCCACGAGGGCGCTGCCACGATGGACTGGATGGAGCAGGAGCAGGAGCGCGGCATCACCATCACGTCCGCTGCCACCACCTGTGAGTGGAAAGACCACACCATCAACATCATCGACACCCCCGGGCACGTCGACTTCACGGTCGAGGTCGAGCGCTCGCTTCGCGTCCTCGACGGTGCCGTCACGGTCTTCGACGGCGTCGCCGGGGTCGAGCCGCAGTCCGAGACGGTGTGGCGCCAGGCCGACAAGTACAGCGTTCCGCGCATCTGCTTCGTCAACAAGCTCGATCGCACCGGGGCCGACTTCTTCCGCTGCGTCGACATGATCGTCGAGCGACTCGGCGCCGTGCCGCTGGTGCTGCAGATCCCGATCGGCAGCGAGGGCGACTTCCTCGGTGTCGTCGACCTGGTCGCCATGCGCGCGCTCACCTGGCGCGGCGAGACCCAGAAGGGCGAGGACTACGCGGTCGAGGACATCCCGGCCGACCTCGTCGACCAGGCGGCGGAGTACCGCGAGAAGCTCCTCGAGACGCTGTCCGAGGCGGACGACGCCATCATGGAGAAGTTCCTCGAGGGTGAGGAGTTCACCGTCGACGAGCTCAACGCGGCCATCCGTCGCGCGACCCTCGCCTACAAGCTCACCCCCGTGCTGACCGGCTCCGCGTTCAAGAACAAGGGCGTCCAGCCCATGCTCGACGCGGTCGTCTCCTACCTGCCGTGCCCGCTCGACGTGACCAGCGTCGAGGGGCACAAGCCCGGCCACGAGGACGTCATCATCGAGCGCAAGCCGAGTGACTCCGAGCCGTTCGCCGCCCTGGCCTTCAAGATCATGACCGACCCCCACCTGGGCAAGCTGACCTACCTGCGGGTCTACTCGGGCCGCCTCCAGACCGGCACCCAGGTGCTGAACGCGGTCAAGGAGCGCAAGGAGCGCATCGGCAAGATCTACCGGATGCACGCGAACAAGCGTGAGGAGATCGACTCGGTGGGCGCCGGCGACATCGTCGCGGTGATGGGCCTGAAGGACACCACCACGGGCGAGACCCTGTGCGATCCGGCCAACCCCGTCGTCCTGGAGTCGATGAGCTTCCCGGCCCCGGTCATCCACATCGCGATCGAGCCGAAGACCAAGGGCGACCAGGACAAGCTCGGCGTGGCCATCCAGCGGCTCGCCGAGGAGGACCCGACCTTCCACGTCCGCTCGGACGAGGAGACCGGCCAGACCATCATCGGCGGCATGGGCGAGCTGCACCTCGAGGTGCTGGTCGACCGCATGAAGCGCGAGTTCAAGGTCGAGGCCAACGTCGGCAAGCCCCAGGTGGCCTACCGCGAGACGATCACCAAGCTGGTCCAGAAGGTCGACTACACCCACAAGAAGCAGACGGGTGGCTCCGGCCAGTTCGCCAAGGTCCAGATCGACATCCAGCCGACGGCGGGCGAGGAGGGTGGCTACGTCTTCGAGAACAAGGTGACCGGCGGTCGCATCCCGCGCGAGTACATCCCCTCGGTCGACGCTGGCGCCCAGGAGGCCATGGAGAACGGCGTGCTCGCCGGCTACCCGATGGTCGACATCAAGGTCACCCTGCAGGACGGCGCCTACCACGACGTCGACTCCTCCGAGCTCGCCTTCAAGATCGCCGGCTCCATGGCGTTCAAGGAGGCTGCCCGCAAGGCCGGTCCGGTGATCCTCGAGCCCATGATGGCGGTCGAGGTCACCACGCCCGAGGACTTCATGGGTGACGTGATCGGCGATCTGAACTCCCGCCGTGGCCAGATCCAGGCCATGGAGGAGCGCTCGGGTGCGCGGGTCGTCAAGGCGCTGGTTCCGCTGTCCGAGATGTTCGGCTACGTGGGAGACCTCCGCAGCCGCACCCAGGGCCGGGCCAGCTACAGCATGCAGTTCGACTCCTACGCACAGGTCCCGCAGAACGTGCAGGTGGAGATCATCGCCAAGGCTCGCGGCGAATAGTCGCGGATCACAGAACACCCATAACGAGAAGATCACGAACCGATCCGCGATAACGCCGGACGGCAAGACGAAGAGGGAGAACTCAGGTGGCGAAGGCCAAGTTTGAGCGCACCAAGCCGCACGTCAACATCGGCACCATCGGTCACATCGACCATGGCAAGACGACCCTGACCGCTGCGATCACGAAGGTGCTGCACGACAAGTACCCGGACGTGAACCCGTTCACGCCGTTCGACATGATCGACAAGGCTCCTGAGGAGCGCCAGCGCGGTATCACGATCTCGATCGCGCACGTCGAGTACCAGACCGAGGCGCGTCACTACGCCCACGTCGACTGCCCCGGCCACGCCGACTACATCAAGAACATGATCACCGGCGCGGCCCAGATGGACGGCGCGATCCTCGTGGTCGCCGCCACCGACGGCCCCATGCCGCAGACCAAGGAGCACGTGCTCCTGGCCCGCCAGGTCGGCGTGCCCTCGATCGTCGTCGCGCTCAACAAGTGCGACATGGTCGACGACGACGAGCTCATCGAGCTCGTCGAGATGGAGGTCCGCGAGCTGCTGTCCACGTACGAGTTCCCCGGCGACGACATCCCCGTCGTCCGCGTGGCGGCCTTCCCGGCGCTGCAGGGTGACGAGAAGTGGGGCGAGTCCATCCTCGAGCTCATGAACGCGGTCGACGAGTACATCCCGACCCCGGAGCGCGAGATCGACAAGCCGTTCCTCATGCCCGTCGAGGACGTCTTCACGATCACCGGTCGTGGCACGGTCGTCACCGGCCGCATCGAGCGTGGCGTCGTCAAGGTCAACGAGGAGATCGAGGTCGTCGGCATCCACACCGGACCGGCCACCAAGACCGTCGTGACCGGCGTCGAGATGTTCCGCAAGCTCCTCGACGAGGGCCAGGCGGGCGAGAACGTCGGCCTCCTGCTCCGCGGCATCAAGCGCGAGGACGTCGAGCGCGGCCAGGTCTGCTGCAAGCCGGGCTCGATCACCCCGCACACCGACTTCGAGGCGCAGGTCTACATCCTGTCCAAGGACGAGGGCGGCCGCCACACGCCGTTCTTCAACAACTACCGCCCGCAGTTCTACTTCCGCACCACGGACGTGACCGGCGTCGTGACCCTCCCCGAGGGCAAGGACATGGTCATGCCCGGCGACAACACCGACATGAACGTCGAGCTGATCCAGCCGATCGCCATGGAGGAGGGCCTGCGGTTCGCCATCCGCGAGGGTGGCCGCACCGTCGGCGCCGGCCGCGTCACCAAGATCCTCAAGTAGTCGGAGGATCACCCCTGACTTCGTGGGGGGCGGCGCGACCCGTTGCCCCCCACGAAAGCCAGACCCGCACCACCACGCACCACCGCACTCACCATTCGTAGCGGCACTACACGAGTAAGGACACCAAGCCACCATGGCGGGACAGAAGATCCGCATCCGGCTCAAGGCCTACGACCACGAGGTCATCGACTCCTCGGCGCGCAAGATCGTCGAGACGGTGACCCGTACGGGCGCAAAGGTCGCGGGCCCGGTGCCGCTGCCGACGGAGAAGAACATCTACTGCGTCATCCGCTCGCCGCACAAGTACAAGGACAGCCGCGAGCACTTCGAGATGCGCACGCACAAGCGCCTCATCGACATCCTCGACCCGACGCCGAAGACCGTCGACTCGCTCATGCGACTCGACCTCCCGGCCGGCGTCGACATCGAGATCAAGCTCTAACGGCGAACAGCCAACGCAGGCTTCGACTACCTAAGGCAAGGACACATCAGATGGGCACCAACGTGAAGGGCGTTCTGGGCGAGAAGCTCGGCATGACCCAGGTCTGGGACGAGAACAACAAGGTCGTCCCCGTGACCGTGGTCAAGGCCGGGCCGTGCGTCGTCACCCAGGTCCGCTCCCCGGAGACCGACGGCTACTCGGCCGTGCAGATCGCGTTCGGCGCGATCGACCCGCGCAAGGTGAACAAGCCGCAGTCGGGCCACTTCGCCAAGGCCGGCGTCACCCCGCGTCGCCACCTCGTCGAGATCCGCACCGAGGACGCCTCGGAGTACACCCTGGGCCAGGAGCTCGGGTCGGACACGTTCGAGGCCGGCCAGCTGGTCGACGTGATCGGCACCACCAAGGGCAAGGGCTTCGCCGGTGTCATGAAGCGCCACGGCTTCCACGGCCTGCGCGCCTCGCACGGTGTGCAGCGCAAGCACCGCTCGCCGGGCTCCATCGGCGGCTGCGCCACCCCCGGACGGGTGTTCAAGGGCATGAAGATGGCCGGCCGCATGGGCGGTGTCCGCCAGACCACGCAGAGCCTCAAGGTCGCCGGTGTCGACAACGAGCGCGGCCTGCTTCTCATCAAGGGTGCCATCCCCGGCCCCAAGGGCGGCCTCGTGTTCGTCCGCACGGCTGTGAAGGAGTACCAGGCATGACCGCGGTAGACGTCCGCACCCCTGCGGGCAAGGCATCCGGCAGCGTCGAGCTGCCGGCCGAGATCTTCGATGTCCAGGTCAACGTCCCCCTGATCCACCAGGTCGTCGTCGCGCAGCTCGCGGCTGCCCGCCAGGGCACCCACGACACGAAGACGCGCGCCGAGGTCAGCGGCGGCGGGCGCAAGCCGTACAAGCAGAAGGGCACCGGCCGCGCTCGTCAGGGCTCGATCCGCGCTCCCCAGTTCACCGGTGGTGGCATCAGCCACGGACCGCACCCGCGTGACTACTCCCAGCGCACCCCCAAGAAGATGAAGGCCGCCGCCCTGCGCGGAGCCCTGTCGGACCGGGCCCGCGACGGACGCATCCACGTGGTGACGGAGTTCGTGTCCGGTGACACGCCGTCGACCAAGGCGGCCATGAAGGCGCTCGCCGCGCTCGGTCTCGAGGGCAACCTGCTCGTCGCCATCGACCGCGCCGACGACGTGTCGGCGCTGAGCCTGCGCAACGTCACCGACGTCCACCTGATCTACGTCGACCAGCTCAACACCTACGACGTCCTCGTCAGCGACCAGGTGGTATTCACCTCCGCCGCGCTGGACGTCTTCCTCGCCGGCCCCACCACGGGTAAGTCGGTCAAGGCTGTAGCCACGGAAAGTGAGGCGGCGGAATGAGAATCGCTGATCCCCGCGACATCCTGATCGCACCGGTCATCTCGGAGAAGAGCTACTCGCTCCTCGACGAGAACAAGTACACGTTCCTCGTGGCCCCGGACGCGAACAAGACGCAGATCAAGATCGCGGTCCAGGAGGTGTTCGGCGTCACGGTCACGGGCGTCAACACGCACAACCGTGAGGGCAAGCGCCTGCGCACCCGCACCGGCTTCGGCCGGCGCGCGGCCACCAAGCGCGCCATCGTCACGGTCGCCGCCGGCGAGCGCATCGACATCTTCGGGGGCCCGGTCTCCTGACCGGGATCCGACGGGCCTAACACTCACGAGACGGAAAGACAGCTATGGGAATCCGCAAGTACAAGCCGACGACGCCGGGCCGACGTGGCTCCAGCGTGGCCGACTTCGTCGAGATCACCCGGTCCGAGCCGGAGAAGTCGCTGGTGCGCCCGCTGCCCAGGAAGGGCGGTCGCAACAACTCCGGCAAGATCACCACGCGTCACCAGGGTGGCGGCCACAAGCGCGCGTACCGCGTCATCGACTTCCGTCGTGCGGACAAGGACGGCGTGCCGGCGAAGGTCGCTCACATCGAGTACGACCCCAACCGCACCGCGCGCATCGCGCTGCTGCACTACGCGGATGGGGAGAAGCGCTACATCATCGCCCCCAACAAGCTGAAGCAGGGCGACCGGATCGAGACCGGCCCCAGCGCCGACATCAAGCCGGGCAACAACCTGCCCCTGCGCAACATCCCGGTCGGCACGGTCATCCATGCCATCGAGATCAAGCCCGGTGGCGGCGCCAAGATCGCCCGTTCGGCCGGCGCGGCTGTCCAGCTCGTGGCCAAGGACGGCCCCTACGCGCAGCTGCGCATGCCGTCCGGTGAGATCCGCAACGTCGACCTGCGCTCGCGCGCCACGGTCGGCGAGGTGGGCAACGCCGAGCAGTCCAACATCAACTGGGGCAAGGCCGGTCGCATGCGCTGGAAGGGCAAGCGCCCGACGGTGCGTGGCGTGGCCATGAACCCGGTCGACCACCCGCACGGCGGTGGCGAGGGCAAGACGTCCGGCGGCCGGCACCCGGTCAACCCGAACGGCAAGCCCGAGGGTCGTACCCGCAAGGCCAACAAGGCCAGCGACAAGTTCATCGTCCGCCGCCGCAAGTCCGGCAAGAAGCGTTAGGGATAGTCATGCCACGCAGTCTGAAGAAGGGCCCCTTCGTCGACACCCACCTCATGAAGAAGGTGGATGTCCAGAACGAGGCGGGCACCAAGACCGTCATCAAGACGTGGTCGCGTCGGTCGATGATCGTGCCGGCCATGCTCGGCCACACGATCGCGGTCCACGACGGTCGCAAGCACGTGCCGGTGTTCGTGTCCGAGAACATGGTCGGCCACAAGCTCGGCGAGTTCGCGCCCACGCGCACCTTCAGGGGCCACATCAAGGACGACCGCAAGGCCAAGCGCCGCTAGACCTCGCTTCGCGCCCGACCACGGGCGCGACGCATCAGCCACCACCGATCAGCAGCAGACAAGAGCAAGGGGACAGACATGGAAGCCAGGGCCCAGGCGCGGTACGTCCGCGTCACGCCCATGAAGGCGCGTCGCGTCATCGACCTCATCCGAGGGATGAACGCGGCTGACGCCCAGGCGGTGTTGAAGTTCGCGCCGCAGGCGGCCAGCGAGCCGATCGGCAAGGTGCTGGACAGCGCGATCGCCAACGCGGCGAACAACCACGCGATGGACGTGCGCGGACTCGTCGTGAGCGAGGCGTTCGTGGACGAGGGACCGACCATGAAGCGGATCCGTCCGCGTGCACAGGGTCGCGCGTACCGCATCCGCAAGCGCAGCAGCCACATCACCGTGATCGTCTCGGACGGCGTCGCGCCGGCACCGATCGTGAAGGCCAAGCCGGCTGCGAAGCCGGCGGCGTCGAAGGCCGCTCCGGCCGCCGACGCTCCGGCCAAGCCCGCAGCCAAGAAGGCTCCGGCCAAGAAGGCGGCGGCGACCGAAGCCGACGCACAGAAGGAAGGGTGACCCGACAGTGGGCCAGAAAGTAAACCCGCACGGCTTCCGGCTGGGCATCACCACCGACTTCAACACTCGTTGGTTCGCCGACAGCTCCAAGCCGGGCCAGCGCTACCGCGACTACGTCGCCGAGGATGTGGCGATCCGCAAGCTCCTGTCCCAGGGCATGGAGCGGGCCGGCATCGCCCGCGTCGAGATCGAGCGCACGCGTGACCGCGTCCGGGTCGACATCCACACCGCACGTCCGGGCATCGTCATCGGCCGCCGTGGCGCCGAGGCCGACCGCATCCGTGGCGACCTCGAGAAGCTGACCGGCAAGCAGGTGCAGCTGAACATCCTCGAGGTCAAGAACCCCGAGATCGAGGCGCAGCTGGTAGCGCAGGGGATCGCCGAGCAGCTCTCGAGCCGCGTGTCGTTCCGTCGTGCCATGCGCAAGGGGATGCAGAGCACCATGAAGAGCGGCGCCAAGGGCATCCGTGTCCAGGTGTCCGGTCGACTGGGTGGCGCCGAGATGTCCCGCACCGAGTTCTACCGTGAGGGTCGGGTGCCGCTGCATACGCTGCGCGCCGACATCGACTACGGCTTCTACGAGGCGCGCACGACGTTCGGCCGCATCGGTGTCAAGGTCTGGATCTACAAGGGCGAGGCTCTCGGCTCCCGCGCCGAGCGCGAGGCCGCGGCGGCGCAGGCGCGCCTCAGCGGTCCCCGCACCCGTCCGGACCGTCCGCGTCGCCCGCGTGAGGACGAGGTGTCGGCGCCCGTTGCCGCTGCCGAGCCGCTCGTCGAGGCCGTGGCCGATGCCGCTGTCGTCGAGGCCGTGGCCGCCGAAGGCCAGGAGGGCTAGTCATGCTGATTCCCCGCAGGGTCAAGCACCGCAAGCAGCACCACCCGACCCGTCGTGGCGTGGCCAAGGGCGGCACGGAGGTGACGTTCGGCACGTACGGCCTGCAGGCCCTCGAGCCGGCATACGTGACCAACCGGCAGATCGAGTCGGCCCGTATCGCCATCACGCGTCACATCCGTCGTGGTGGCAAGGTCTGGATCAACATCTACCCGGACCGCCCGCTGACCAAGAAGCCCGCCGAGACCCGCATGGGCTCCGGCAAGGGCTCGCCGGAGTGGTGGGTCGCGAACGTGAAGCCCGGACGCGTGATGTTCGAGCTGTCGTTCCCGGACGAGAAGATCGCGAACGAGGCGCTCACCCGCGCCATGCACAAGCTCCCGATGAAGTGCCGGATCGTTCGGCGCGATGAGGCAGGTGACAACTGATGGCCGCAGGCACACAGGTGGGCGAACTCCGCAACCTTGACGACGCAGAGCTGACGTCCAAGCTCCGTGAGGCGAAGGAGGAGCTCTTCAACCTCCGCTTCCAGGGCGCGACCGGCCAGCTCGAGAACCACGGTCGCCTGCGCGCTGTCCGCAAGGACATCGCCCGGATCTACACGATCCTGCGCGAGCGCGAGCTGGGCATCACCCCGACGGACGACACAGCAGGTGTCGCATGAGCTCGAATGAGGCAGGCGTGACAGAGCTGAACCGCGGCTACCGCAAGACCCGTGAGGGCCTGGTGGTCAGCGACAAGATGGACAAGACGGTGGTCGTCGCGGTCGAGGATCGCTTCAAGCACCCGCTGTACGGCAAGGTCGTCCGTCGGACGAGCAAGCTGAAGGCGCACGACGAGGCCAATGCCGCCGGCATCGGCGATCGCGTCCTGCTCATGGAGACGCGACCGACCTCTGCGACCAAGCGCTGGCGCGTGGTCGAGATCCTCGAGAAGGCAAAGTAGCCAACCCCACAGTTCCGCCAGGCTCTCGTGAGAACCGGCAGACGATCAGGAGAATGCAGTGATTCAGCAGGAGTCGCGACTTCGTGTCGCCGACAACACCGGTGCCAAGGAGATCCTTTGCATCCGGGTGCTCGGCGGCTCGGGCCGTCGGTACGCCGGCATCGGTGATGTCATCGTGGCGACGGTCAAGGACGCCATCCCCGGCGGCAACGTCAAGAAGGGCGAGGTCGTCAAGGCGGTCATCGTGCGCACCAAGAAGGAGCGCCGCCGCCCGGACGGCTCGTACATCCGCTTCGACGAGAACGCGGCAGTCATCCTCAAGGGTGACGGCGAGCCCCGCGGCACGCGCATCTTCGGCCCGGTGGGCCGCGAGCTCCGCGAGAAGAAGTTCATGAAGATCATCTCGCTTGCACCGGAGGTGCTGTAGCCATGTCGCTCTCCATCAAGAAGGGTGACCTCGTCCAGGTCATCTCCGGCAAGGACCGCGGCGTCAAGGGCAAGGTCATCGAGGTGTACCCCGAGTCCGAGCGCCTGATCGTCGAGGGCGTCAACCGGATCAAGAAGCACACGAAGGTCGGCCAGAACGCCCGTGGCGCGAAGACCGGCGGCATCATCACCACCGAGGCTCCGATCCATGTGTCCAACGTGATGATCATCGATCCCGAGGACGGCCGCCCGACCCGCATCGGGTACCGCAAGGAGAAGGTCGAGAAGCGTCGCACGGACGGCTCGACCTACGAGGCCGAGCGCAGCGTCCGCATCTCCCGCCGCACCGGCAAAGACATCTAAGGAACGAGTCTGATGGCTACCACGACCACCACCGAGACCTCGGTGCCCCGCCTCAAGGCGCGGTACCGCGAGGAGATCGTCCCCGCCCTGCGCGAGGAGTTCTCCTTCCAGAACGTCATGCAGGTGCCCACGGTGACGAAGATCGTCGTCAACATGGGCGTCGGCGACGCCGCCCGCGACTCGAAGCTGATCGAGGGCGCGATCCGCGACCTGACCGAGATCACCGGCCAGAAGCCGCAGGTCACCAAGGCTCGCAAGTCCATCGCGCAGTTCAAGCTGCGCGAGGGCCAGCCGATCGGCGCGCACGTCACGCTGCGCGGCGACCGCATGTGGGAGTTCCTCGACCGGCTGCTGTCGGTCGCGCTGCCCCGCATCCGCGACTTCCGCGGCCTGTCGCCGCGCCAGTTCGACGGCCGCGGCAACTACACGTTCGGCCTCAACGAGCAGTCCATGTTCCACGAGATCGACCAGGACAAGATCGACCGGGTGCGCGGCATGGACATCACCGTCGTGACGACCGCCAAGACCGATGACGAAGGCCGCGCACTGCTTCGCCTTCTCGGATTCCCCTTCAAGGAGGCCTGAGCCGGATGGCGAAGAAAGCACTGATCCAGAAGCAGCAGAAGACCCCCAAGTTCAAGGTGCGCGCCTACACGCGCTGCAACAAGTGCGGTCGTCCGCACTCGGTGTACCGCAAGTTCGGCCTGTGCCGGATCTGCGTCCGCGAGATGGCACACGCCGGCGAACTGCCGGGCGTGACGAAGAGCAGCTGGTAAACCACGACGCCGTAGGTCCGCACACACGGAAACCACAGCGAGGAAGGCCGTAGGCCACGACATGACAATGACCGACCCCATCGCGGACATGCTTGCGCGACTGCGCAATGCGAACTCCGCGTATCACGACACCGTCTCGATGCCGCACTCGAAGATCAAGGCGAACATCGCCGAGATCCTCCAGGCTCAGGGCTACATCGCCGGTTGGCGCGTCGAGGACGCGCCCGTCGGCAAGTCCCTGGTCCTGGACCTGAAGTACGGGCCGTCGCGCGAGCGCTCGATCGCCGGGCTTCGACGCGTGTCGAAGCCGGGCCTTCGCGTGTACGCCAAGAGCACGGCGCTGCCGCGCGTGCTCGGCGGCCTCGGCATCGCCATCTTGTCCACGTCGTCCGGTCTGCTGACCGACCGACAGGCCGCACAGAAGGGCGTAGGTGGGGAAGTCCTCGCCTACGTCTGGTAGGGGAGGGATCTGACATGTCACGCATCGGACGTCAGCCGATTCCCGTCCCCGCCGGAGTCACGGCGAAGGTCGACGGCAAGGACATCACGGTCACGGGCCCCAAGGGCTCGCTGTCCCTCACGGTGGCGGAGCCCATCGTGGTGGAGCAGGAGGACGGCACCCTTGTCGTCACCCGCCCCGATGACGAGCGCAACTCGCGCGCGCTGCACGGGCTGACCCGCACGCTGGTGGCCAACATGGTCACGGGCGTCACGCAGGGCTACGAGAAGGGCCTGGAGATCGTCGGCACGGGCTACCGCGTCGCCGCCAAGGGCACCGACCTCGAGTTCCAGCTCGGCTTCAGCCACCCCGTCCTGGTCAAGGCGCCCGAGGGCATCACCTTCCAGGTCGAGAGCCCGGTGAAGTTCAAGGTGCAGGGGATCGACAAGCAGAAGGTCGGCGAGGTCGCCGCCAACATCCGCAAGATCCGCAAGCCGGAGCCCTACAAGGGCAAGGGCGTGCGGTACGAGGGTGAAGTGGTTCGGCGCAAGGCCGGAAAGGCTGGTAAGTGATGAGTTCCTTCGCCCCCAAGCTGGGCACGCGCACCCCCACCACGGTGGGTCGGTCGCGTCGGCACCTGCGCGTTCGCAAGAAGGTCAGCGGCACCGCTGCCCGTCCCCGCCTGGTCGTGACGCGCTCCGCGCGGCACATGCTGGCCCAGATCGTCGACGACACCCAGGGCGTGACCCTGGCCTCGGCCTCGACGATGGAGGCCGACCTGCGGGTGGCATCGGACGACAAGACCGCCAAGGCCCGGAAGGTCGGGCAGCTGGTGGCCGAGCGGGCCAAGAAGGCCGGAGTCGACGCTGTGGTCTTCGACCGCGGCGGGAACAAGTACCACGGTCGCGTGGCTGCCCTCGCTGATGGCGCCCGCGAGGGTGGCCTGACCTTCTAACGACGTACGAACTTCAACGGAAGAGGTAGACCATGTCAGAAACGTCGCGCCGCGGTGGTGGCGCTGGCGATCGCCGGGAGCGCAAGGAGCGCACTCCCCGCGAGGAGAAGTCCGCATACGTCGAGCGAGTCGTAGCCATCAACCGCGTTGCCAAGGTCGTCAAGGGCGGTCGTCGCTTCAGCTTCACCGCGCTCGTCATCGTCGGTGACGGTGACGGCATGGTGGGCGTCGGCTACGGCAAGGCCAAGGAGGTGCCCGCGGCCATCGCCAAGGGCGTCGAGGAGGCCAAGAAGCACTTCTTCAAGGTGCCCCGCATCCAGGCCACGATCCCGCACCCGGTCACGGGTGAGGCGGCAGCGGGCGTGGTCATGCTGCGTCCGGCCGCGCCCGGTACCGGCGTCATCGCCGGTGGCCCGGTTCGTGCGGTGCTGGAGTGCGCCGGGATCCACGACGTGCTCAGCAAGTCGATGGGCTCGGACAACGCCATCAACATCGTGCACGCAACCGTCGCGGCCCTGCGCATGCTGGAGTCCCCCGAGGCGGTGGCGGCTCGTCGCGGCCTCCCGCTCGAGGACGTGGCTCCGGCGGCGCTGCTTCGGGCCCGTGCCGCAGGAGTGGGTGCATGATGGCTCAGCTCAAGGTCACCCAGGTCAAGTCCAAGATCGGCGGCACGGCCAGCCAGCGCGCCACGTTGCGCTCGCTCGGCCTGCACCGCATCGGCGACACCGTGGTCAAGGAAGACCGACCCGAAATCCGTGGAATGGTCAACACGGTCATCCACCTGGTCACGTTCGAGGAGGTCAAGTAACCATGACCCTCAAGGTCCATCACCTGCGCCCGGCTCCGGGCGCCAAGACCGCCAAGACCCGCAAGGGCCGCGGCGAGGCATCGAAGGGCAAGACGGCCGGTCGCGGTACCAAGGGCACCAAGGCCCGCTACCAGGTCCCGGCGAACTTCGAGGGCGGGCAGATGCCGCTGCACATGCGGCTGCCCAAGCTCAAGGGCTTCAAGAACCCGAACAAGACGGAGTTCCAGGTCGTCAACGTCGCCATGCTCGGCAAGCTGTTCCCCGAGGGCGGCACCGTCTCGGTCGCCGATCTCGTGGCCAAGGGGGCTGTCCGCAAGGGCCAGCTCGTGAAGGTCCTCGGCCAGGGCGACATCTCGGTCGCGGTATCGGTGAGTGCGGATGCGTTCTCCGACTCTGCCCGTGACAAGATCGTCGCAGCGGGCGGGTCGGCCACGGTCCTGTAGTCCGGCTACGGCCCGACTCGAACCGCCCGCCATCGGAACCTGCAGGAGGCTAAGTGCACATCAGTGCGTTCGGGGCTGCCCTGCGTACGCCGGATCTTCGCCGGAAGATCTTCTTCACCCTGGGTCTGCTGGCGCTCTACCGGCTGGGGTCGGTCCTGCCGACCCCAGGCGTCGACTACTCCGCTATCCAGCGGTGTATCGACGTCGTCCAGGACAACTCTGTCTATGCCCTGATCAACCTGTTCAGCGGCGGGGCTCTGCTGCAGTTGTCGGTGTTCGCGCTGGGCATCATGCCCTACATCACCGCGAGCATCATCCTTCAGTTGCTCACGGTCGTGATCCCGCGACTGGAGACGCTGAAGGCCGACGGACAGGCCGGCCAGGCGAAGATCACGCAGTACACCCGCTACGTGACCATCGGCCTGGCCATCCTCCAGTCGACCGCGATCTTGTCTTTGGCGCGCACGCCCGGCGCCCTCTTCAGCGGCTGCAACGAGAACATCATCCCGAACCAGTCGGTCTGGGTCATCCTCGTCATGGTCACGGTCATGACCGCCGGCACGGCGATCATCATGTGGTTCGGCGAGCTCATCACCGAGCGTGGCGTGGGCAACGGCATGTCGGTGCTGATCTTCACGTCGATCATCGCGACGATCCCGGCGCAGTTCGCCTCGATCTGGGGCAGCGACGGTCCGTTCACCTTCGCCCTGACGCTGCTGGTGGGCCTGGCGATCGTGGCCTTCGTGGTGTTCGTGGAGCAGGCGCAGCGGCGCATCCCGGTCCAGTACGCCAAGCGGATGGTCGGACGCCGGATGTACGGGGGAACCTCGACGTACATCCCGCTCAAGGTCAACATGGCCGGTGTCATCCCGGTCATCTTCGCCTCGTCCCTGCTGTTCCTGCCGACGCTCATCGTGCAGCTCACGCAGAGCCAGGCCGAGTGGGCGATCTGGGTGCAGACCAACCTCGGCTCGGGCACGGGACCGTGGTACGTGGCCCTGTACTTCTCGCTGATCGTGTTCTTCTGCTACTTCTACGTGTCGATCACGTTCAACCCGGTCGAGGTCGCCGACAACATGAAGAAGTTCGGTGGCTTCATCCCGGGCATCCGGGCGGGACGGCCGACGGCTGACTACCTCGACTACGTGCTGACCCGACTCACCGCACCCGGCTCCATCTACCTGGGCCTGATCGCCGTCCTGCCGCTGTTCGCCTTCGGCTACCTCGGCGTCGCCAACCAGTTCGTGTTCGGCGGCACGAGCCTGCTGATCATCGTCGGCGTGGGCCTGGACACCGTGAAGCAGATCGAGGCCCAGTTGCAGCAGCGCAACTACGAAGGGTTCCTGCGGTAATGCGCCTGGTTCTCATGGGTCCTCCCGGGGCCGGCAAGGGCACCCAGGCCGTGGTGATCTCCAGCATGCTCGGGATCCCGCACATCTCGACCGGCGACATCTTCCGCGCGAACGTGTCGCGGGGGACCCCGCTCGGCATCGAGGCCAAGCGGTACATGGATGCGGGGGAGTACGTGCCGGACGGCGTCACCAACGCCATGGTGCGCGACCGCCTGACCTGGGACGACTGCCGCCCCGGCTTCCTCCTGGACGGGTACCCGCGCACGGTGGAGCAGGTCGGAGAACTGGCAGCGATGCTCGGCTCGGCCGGCCAGCGCATCGACCATGTGCTCGAGCTGACGGTCGACGTGGACGAGGTCGTCGGCCGCCTGGTGAAGAGGGCCGCAGAGCAGGGACGCAGCGACGACACCGAGGACGTGATCCGTCGGCGCCTCGAGGTGTACTTCGAGCAGACCGCTCCGTTGACCGCCATGTACGACGCCCAGGGGCTCCTGGTCCGCGTCGACGGCCTCGGGTCGGTCGACGAGGTGACCGCCCGCATCGTGTCGGTCCTCGGCATCGAGCCGTAGCACCGTGTTCCGCCGTTCCAGCGGGATCGAGATCAAGTCCCCCGACCAGCTCGCCGTGATGCGCCAGGCCGGGCTGGTGGTGGCCCGGGCCTTGCAGGCCATCACCGAGGCTGCGGCGCCGGGGGTCACGACCGGAGCGCTCGATTCCCTCGCTCGCGACATCCTGGCCGACCACGGCGCGACGTCGTCGTTCCTCGGGTACAAGGCGCACGGAGCCGTGCCGTACCCGGGGGTGATCTGCGCGTCGATCAACAACGAGGTGGTGCACGGGATCCCCGGTGAGCGGGCGCTGCGGGAGGGCGACCTGCTGTCGGTCGACTTCGGTGCGATCGTCGACGGCTGGAACGGCGACGCGGCGGTGAGCATCCTCGTGGGCCCGGTGGCACCGGAGGTGGCCGAGCTGTCCCGGGTCACCGAGGCGGCGCTGTGGGCCGGCCTGGCGAAGGCACGGCCGGGCGGGCGCCTCACCGACATCAGCCATGCCGTGGAGGAGACGATCACCGGGTCCGGGGACTTCGGGATCGTCGAGGAGTACGGCGGCCACGGGATCGGGTCGCGGATGCACATGGACCCGCACATCCTCAACTACGGCAGCCCGGGTCGCGGTCCGGTGCTGCGCCCGGGGATGGCACTGGCGATCGAGCCCATGGTGACCCTGGGCAGCCCCGAGGTCGGGGTGCTGGCCGACGCCTGGACAGTGGTCACGATCGACGGCGGCTGGGCCGCCCACTGGGAGCACACGGTGGCCGTCACCGAGGACGGCCCCTGGGTCCTGACCGCCTTGGACGACGTGCGTCTGTAGTTCGTGCGCGGTCAGGCCGACGTGCGCAGGATGACCACTCGGGCCCGATTGAGCAGGTCCCCGGGGTCGACCGGGTCGGCATAGGTGGCCACGGTCCGCAACTCCACCGGGCCGATCCGTCCGGCGACGGCGAGGGCGGCGAAGGCGGGCGCGAAGCCCGCGTCCGCGAAGTGACGGGCATTGACGCCCAGCACGCACAGGCCGCCCGGGCGCAGCAGGTCGAGGACGGCGGGCAGGGACGTCGGCCCCAGGTGCCCCAGGGTGAAGGTCCCGCTGGAGACCACGGCGCCGTACGTGCCGCCGCCCGGCACGGCCGGCCCGGAGAGGTCGGCGATCACGCCGGCCCGGTAGGCGCCCGTGCGCTCGGCCTGCTCGAGCATCCCGGGAGAGATGTCGAGGCCGTCCACCACATGCCCGGAGCCGAGCAGGGCCACCCCCAGGGCCCCGGTGCCGCATCCGACGTCGGCGACCGGGTCGTCGGACGCACGAGCGACCTCCCGGAAGACTCGCGCCACCTCGGTCGGCGCGAGGTAGCCGGTGGCCTGCACGAAGTCGGCGTCGTAGGTGGGCGCCCACTGGTCGTAGTACTCGGCATGGGCGGCCGGTCCCCGCAGGCGGTACGCCTCGTCGCGCGTGTGGTCCGCCATGCCGGGCTCCTTGCGTCCGAAATCCGGATCGGGGGACTCAGTCTAGTAGGCGCTGCGGGTACCCGGATTTTGTGCTCAGCCGCCCGACCCGTAGACTCGGACGGTCGGTTTCAGGCTTCCCCGCCCCCCTGCCTGCCTCGACCCGGATTCCGGGTCCACAGGCGTGGGTGGGCACGGACGCCCGGACGGCACCACGATACGAGAGCAGAGGTTATGGGCAAGAAGGACGGCGCGATCGAGCTCGAGGGCACGATCACCGAGTCGTTGCCCAACGCGATGTTCCGCGTGGAGCTCGACAACGGGCACAAGGTGCTCGCGCACATCAGCGGGAAGATGCGGATGCACTACATCCGGATCCTTCCGGACGACCGGGTCGTCGTGGAGCTGTCGCCCTACGACCTCACGCGCGGACGGATCGTCTACCGCTACAAGTAGACCGCACGACAACCGACAACGAAGCGAAGGACCGAAAGAGCCATCATGAAGGTGCAGCCGAGCGTCAAGAAGATCTGCGACAAGTGCAAGGTCATCCGTCGCCACGGTCGCGTCATGGTGATCTGCGAGAACGTTCGCCACAAGCAGCGTCAGGGCTGACCCCAGCCCCTGACGCGGCCTTCGGGGAGACAACCCGGAGTCCGAAGCAACAAGCAGAGCCCGACCCCCGCGGCAGCGCGTGCGACGCTGCGGGACGACACCCCCGGTCACGAGGCCGGGGACCTGCCTTGGCGGGCAGGACTGGCTCTGCACCGAGACCTCGTGCATGACAGAAAAGAGAACGCCCCAATGGCACGACTCGTTGGCGTCGACCTGCCGCGCGACAAGCGCATGGCAGTCGCGCTCACCTACATCTATGGCGTCGGTCGCTCGCAGGCCGCGAAGGCCCTCGAGGCCACGGGCATCAGCCCCGACCTGCGCTCCAAGGACCTGACCGATGACCAGGTCATCGCCCTGCGCGACTGGATCGACGCGAACATCAAGGTCGAGGGAGACCTCCGCCGTGAGGTGGCCGCAGACATCCGCCGCAAGGTCGAGATCGGCTGCTACCAGGGTCTGCGTCACCGCAAGGGCCTGCCGGTCCGTGGCCAGCGCACCCACACCAATGCGCGCACCCGCAAGGGCCCGCGCAAGACCGTGGCTGGCAAGAAGAAGGTCGGCAAGTGAGCCCGCACAAGACTCTGGAGAACTGATTCATGGCCCCCAAGACAGGCAAGGCAGCGGTCGCCAAGAAGGTCCGCCGCAAGGAGAAGAAGAACGTGGCGCACGGCCACGCTCACATCAAGAGCACGTTCAACAACACCATCGTCTCGATCACCGATCCCACGGGTGCGGTGATCTCCTGGGCAAGCGCCGGGCAGGTCGGCTTCAAGGGAAGCCGCAAGTCCACGCCCTTCGCCGCGCAGCTGGCCGCCGAGGCGGCAGCCCGTCGCGCGATGGAGCACGGCATGCGCAAGGTCGACGTGTTCGTGAAGGGTCCGGGCTCCGGCCGCGAGACCGCCATCCGTTCGCTGCAGGCGACTGGGCTCGAGGTCGGCTCCATCTCCGACGTCACGCCCGCACCGCACAACGGAACCCGTCCGCCCAAGCGTCGCCGCGTCTGACCGCGCGAACAGAACCTAGGAGATAACCAGACATGGCGCGTTATACAGACGCCGACTGCAAGCGGTGCCGCCGCGAGAAGATGAAGCTCTTCCTCAAGGGTGCCAAGTGCGAGTCGCCCAAGTGTCCCTTCGAGAAGCGTCCCTACCCCCCGGGCCAGCACGGCCGCGGGCGGTCGAAGGACAGCGAGTACCTGCTGCAGCTGCGTGAGAAGCAGAAGGCAACCCGGATGTACGGGGTGCTGGAGAAGCAGTTCTCCAACTACTACAAGGAGGCGCAGCGGCAGTCCGGCAAGACCGGCGAGAACCTGCTGCAGATCCTCGAGACCCGTCTCGACAACGTGGTGTTCCGTGCGGGCTTCGCCAAGTCCCGCGACATGGCCCGCCAGCTGGTGACCCACGGTCACTTCATGGTCAACGGCCACAAGGTGAACATCCCGTCGTACCGGGTGTCCCCGAACGACATCGTCGAGGTGCGTCCCGGCTCCCGCGAGCTCACGCCGTTCATCGTCGCGCACGCCGAGGTCGGCGAGCGCGGGGTGCCGGCCTGGCTCGAGGTCATCCCGTCGCAGATGCGGATCCTCGTGCACGCGCTCCCGGTCCGCGCTGTCATCGACACGCAGGTCAACGAGCAGCTGATCGTCGAGCTCTACTCCAAGTAATCCCGCTCCCGAGGTCCCGCAAGGGACAGATACGCGACGTCAAATAGCGGTCGTCGCGGGAAGGAAGTCCATCGTGCTCATCAGCCAGCGTCCCGTGCTCACCGAGGAGACGGTCAGCGAGTTCCGCTCGCGGTTCGTCCTCGAGCCCCTCGAGCCCGGCTTCGGCTACACCCTCGGCAACTCGCTGCGCCGGACCCTGCTGTCGTCGATCCCCGGCGCAGCTGTGACCAGCATCCGCATCGACGGTGTCCTCCACGAGTTCACGACCGTTCCGGGCGTGAAGGAGGACGTCACCGAGCTCATCCTCAACATCAAGCAGCTCGTCATCTCCTCGGAGCACGACGAGCCGGTCGTGATGTACCTGCGCAAGCAGGGTCCCGGCACCGTCACCGCGGCCGACATCCAGCCGCCGGCGGGCGTCGAGGTGCACAACCCCGACCTGCACATCGCCACCCTGAACACCAAGGGCAAGCTCGAGATCGAGCTCGTCGTGGAGCGCGGCCGCGGCTACGTCTCCGCGGTCCTGAACAAGCAGGCGGGCCAGGAGATCGGCCGCATCCCGGTCGACTCCATCTACAGCCCGGTGCTCAAGGTGACCTACAAGGTCGAGGCGACCCGTGTCGAGCAGCGCACGGACTTCGACAAGCTCGTGCTCGATGTCGAGACCAAGCAGTCGATGCGCCCGCGCGACGCCGTCGCGTCGGCCGGCAAGACCCTGGTCGAGCTCTTCGGCCTGGCGCGCGAGCTCAACCTCGACGCCGAGGGCATCGACATCGGCCCGTCCCCGACGGACGCCTTCGTCGCCGAGCAGCTGTCGACGCCGATCGAGCAGCTCGACATGACGGTCCGCTCGTACAACTGCCTCAAGCGTGAGGGCATCCACACCGTGGGCGAGCTCATCACCCGCAGCGAGGCCGACCTGCTCGACATCCGCAACTTCGGTGCGAAGTCGATCGACGAGGTCAAGGTCAAGCTCGCGAGCCTGGGCCTGGCGCTCAAGGACAGCCCGCCCGGGTTCGACCCCGGCGCGGCCGTCTACTTCACCGACGAGGATGACGACCTGGCGTACGCCGAGGACGAGCAGCTCTAGTCACCGACGCACTTCACGCACTGAGGAGAAGAAATGCCTACGCCAACCAAGGGTCCCCGTCTCGGCGGTGGTCCGGCACACGAGCGGCTGATGCTGGCCAACCTGGCCACCGCGCTGTTCGAGCACGGTCGCATCACGACCACCGAGGCCAAGGCGAAGCGCCTGCGCCCGTTGGCGGAGCGCCTCATCACGTTCGCCAAGCGCGGTGACCTGCACGCCCGTCGGCGCGTGCTCACGGTCGTCCGCGACAAGTCCGTGGTGCACACGCTGTTCACGGAGATCGGCCCGAACTACGCCGGTCGCCCGGGCGGCTACACCCGCATCACCAAGATCGGCCCCCGCAAGGGCGACAACGCCCCGATGGCGGTGATCGAGCTGGTCGAGCCGATGGCCGAGCAGGTCGTGGCCGAGGCGACGGGCGCCACCAAGCGAGCGGCGAAGGAGAAGGCCGCGGCCGCTCCGGCCGCCGTGGTCGAGACGGTCGTCGACGAGGTCGAGGTCGACGAGGCCGGTGAGGTCGTGGCCGAGGTGGTCGTCGACGACGTCGCCGTGGTCGACGCCGAGGGTGACGTCGTGGCAGAGGAGGCTGAGGCCGTCGAGGTCGAGGCTGACGAGGCTGACGAGGCAGAGAAGAAGGACGAGTCCTGACCGACTCCGCATCCACCGATCAGCCCGTCCCCGGAGTTCCGGGCGACGGGCTGATTCGTCTGCGCCTGGACATCGCGTACGACGGCCGTGACTTCTCCGGCTGGGCCCGGCAGCCGCACCCACCGGGCCTGCGCACGGTGCAGGGCACGCTCGAGGAGGTCCTCGGACACCTGGTCGGAGGCGCGGTCACGGTCACGTGCGCCGGCCGCACCGATGCAGGCGTGCACGCCCGCGGCCAGGTGGCGCATATCGATGTCGCCGGATGGCCTGAGGAACTCGACGTCCGCCGGGTGAACCGCGCTCTACCGCCGGATGTTCGCGTGACCCGGATCGCACCCGTCCCGGCGGAGTTCGACGCCCGATTCAGCGCCCTGTGGCGGCGCTACACGTATCGCGTCTGCGATGACGGTGTCGGCCCGAGCCCCCTGCGTCGCTGGGCGGTCCTGCCGTGGCACCGACCGCTGCGGATCGAGGCGCTCAACGAGGCATCCGCGCCGCTGGTCGGCGAGCACGACTTCGGGCCCTTCTGCAAGCAGCGCGACTTCGGCACGACGGTCCGAGCCGTCCAGGTCCTGCGCTGGGACCGGGACGCCGACGGGTACGCCGTCATGACCGTGCAGGCGGATGCGTTCTGCCACTCGATGGTGCGCTCGCTGGTCGGGGTGCTCCTGCCGGTCGGGGACGGTCGTCGTGCGACCACCTGGCCCGCCGAGATCCTGCGGTCCGGGCGCAAGCACTCGGCCGTGACGGTCATGCCCGCCTTCCCGCTCGTGCTGGAGGAGGTCGGCTACCCCCCGGACGACCAGTTGCTCGAGCGTCAGCGGCAGACCCGCAGCGTGCGCTCGCTGGGCGGGCACCCGACGAGCGGCGCCTGACATGGGCCACATCGACGTCCAGCACGTGACGTACGGGCTGCCGGACGGCCGCGTCCTGCTCGACGACGTGTCGTTCCGGGTCCCCGACGGCGCGACCGCGGCCCTGGTCGGGGCGAACGGCGCTGGCAAGACCACGCTGCTGCGGATGATGGCCGGCGACCTCAGGCCGCACGAGGGCTCGATCGTCTGCAGCGGCGAGCGTGGCGGTCATGCGCCAGTTCATCGGCCAGATGTCCGAGGGCACCGTGCGCGACCTCCTGCTCGGGGTGAGCCCCGAGCCGCTGCGGCGGGCGGCGCGCGAGCTCGATGACGCCGAGCTCGCGCTGATGGAGTCCGACGACGAGCCGACGCAGATGCAGTACGCGCATGCCATCGCCGACTACTCCGACGCGGGCGGCTACGACGCCGAGGTGCTCTTCGACGTCGTCACGATGGCCGCGATGGGCGAGCACCTACGAGCACCTGCGCTGGCGTCCGGTGTCGACACTGTCAGGCGGCGAGCAGAAGCGCCTGGTCCTCGAGCTCCTGCTGCGCGGCAGCGCTGACATCCTCCTGCTCGACGAGCCCGACAACTACCTCGACGTGCCCGGCAAGACGTGGCTCGAGCAGCAGCTGCGCGAGACCCCCAAGACGGTGCTGCTCATCAGCCACGACCGCGAGCTGCTCAACCAGTGCGCGAGCCACGTCGTGTCGGTCGAGCTCGGCGCGGTGGGCAACACGGTCTGGGTGCATGGAGGCGGGTTCGCGTCCTTCCACGAGGCCCGCGCCGACCGCTTCTCCCGGCTCGAGGAGCTGCGGCGCCGGTGGGACGAGGAGCACGTCAAGCTCAAGGAGCTCGTCCAGTCGCTGAGGATCAAGGCGAAGTACAACGACGGCATGGCCTCGCGCTACCAGGCCGCGCAGACCCGTCTGCGCAAGTTCGAGGAGGCCGGTCCGCCCATCGCCGTCCCGCGCGAGCAGAGCGTTCGGATGCGCCTCACCGGTGGGCGCACGGCCAAGCGCGCCGTCGTGTGCGAGGCCCTGGAGCTGACGGGCCTGACCCAGCCGTTCGACGGCGAGGTGTGGTTCGGGGAGCGGCTGGCGGTGCTGGGCGCCAACGGGTCCGGCAAGTCGCACCTGCTGCGGCTGCTCGCCCTCGGCGGCTCTGACCCCGACGTCGAGCACCAGCCGGTCGGGGACGTCGAGATCCTGCCCGTCGCGGCATTCCGGCAGCGCGCGGCTGGGCGCACGGGTGCGACCTGGCTGGTTCGCGCAGACGCACGTGCGGCCCGACCTGAGCGGCCGCACCCTGCTCGACATCCTGCACCGCGGCGACGAGCGTCGATCTGGCCTGCCCGAGGGAGCAGGCCGCCCGGGTACTCGACCGCTACGAGCTCGCCGAGGCGTCCGAGCAGGACTTCGACACCCTGTCCGGCGGCCAGCAGGCCCGCTTCCAGATCCTGCTCCTCGAGCTGAGCGGCGCCACCATGCTGCTCCTCGACGAGCCGACGGACAACCTCGACCTGGCCAGCGCCGAGGCGCTGGAGGAGGGGCTGAACCGGTTCGAGGGCACCGTGGTTGCCGTGACCCACGACCGGTGGTTCACCCGCGGATTCGACCGGTTCTGGGTGTTCCGGGCCGACGGTCGCGTGGAGGAGACCCCGGAGCCGGTCTGGGAGGCGTGGTAGTCCCCTGCCGGGGGCGATTTGGCTGCCTCGGGGCCGCGACGGTAGTCTGGGGTGCTGCTGTGCGCGCCATGGTGCTTCCCCGGACGTCCCCGTGACCTCGTGCAGCCTGACCGTCAGGGATGACGGCCAGTACGGCGCGCCAGGAATGGCGCGTGCAGAGTCCAGTTCCGACGAGCGAAAGCAAGGTGCGTCCCGTGCGCACGTACAGCCCCAAGCCAGGCGACAACACCCCCGTCTGGCATGTCATCGACGCATCTGACGTCGTCCTCGGCCGTCTGGCCACCCACGCCGCGACCCTGCTTCGCGGCAAGCACAAGCCGTCCTTCGCTCCTCATATGGACATGGGCGACTTCGTGATCATCATCAACGCCGAGAAGGTCGCCCTCACCGGCTCCAAGAAGCAGCAGAAGATGGACTTCCGGCACTCCGGTCACCCGGGCGGCCTGCGCGCCACTTCGTACGCCGAACTCCTGGAGACCAACCCGCGTCGTGCGGTCGAGAAGGCCGTCAAGGGCATGCTCCCGCACAACAAGCTCGGTCGGCAGCAGATCAAGAAGCTCAAGGTCTACGCAGGCCCGGAGCACCCCCACGCTGCGCAGCAGCCGCAGCCGTTCCAGATCACCCAGGTCGCGCAGTAATCGCGCGACGCGGCGTTAACGAGAGGATCCGTGGCAGTGTCTGAGGCCACCATCGACGAGACCGACCACCGACGACACCTTCGTGGAGGAGGCTGTCTCGGAGTACACCACCGAGACGCCGAGCGCGCGTCCGGTCGTCACCCGCGAGATCGTGAGCGCGCCTGGCGCGGCCACCGGTCGTCGCAAGCAGGCCATCGCCCGCGTCCGCCTGGTGCCCGGCACCGGCCAGTGGACCATCAACGGTCGCGACCTGGACGGCTACTTCCCGAACAAGGTGCACCAGCAGGAGGTCAACGAGCCCTTCACGGCGCTGGGCGCCGAGGGCATGTTCGACGTCATCGCGCGCATCCACGGCGGCGGCATCTCCGGACAGGCCGGCGCGCTGCGCCTGGGCGTGTCCCGCGCGCTGAACGGGATCGACGAGGAGGGCAACCGGCCGATCCTGAAGAAGGCCGGCTTCCTCACGCGTGATCCGCGGGCCAAGGAGCGCAAGAAGTACGGCCTCAAGAAGGCCCGCAAGGCGCCCCAGTACAGCAAGCGCTAGTCCGATGGCAGGGCGGCTCTTCGGCACCGATGGTGTCCGGGGACTGGCCAATCGCGACGTCACCGCAGAGCTGGCGCTCGACCTGGCGGTGGCTGCGGCGCACGTCCTCGGCGATACCGGCGCCTTCGCGGGGCATCGTCCCCTCGCGGTCGTCGGCCGGGATCCGCGTGCCAGCGGGGAGTTCCTCGAGGCGGCCGTCGTGGCCGGGCTCGCGAGCGCGGGCGTCGACGTCGTCCTGGTCGGGGTGCTGCCGACGCCGGGCGTCGCGTTCCTGACGGACGCCCTGGGCGCCGACCTCGGCGTGATGCTGTCGGCCTCGCACAACCCGATGCCCGACAACGGGATCAAGTTCTTCTCCCGGGGCGGCGTGAAGCTCGACGACGTGATCGAGGACGCCATCGAGGACCGGCTGCAGGAGCCGTGGGACCGGCCCGACCGGCGCTGCCGTCGGTCGGGTGCGGCACGATCCCGAGGCCGCGAGTCTGTACGAGGCGCACCTGCTCTCGACCCTCCCGCATCGGCTCGACGGGCTGACCCTGGTCGTCGACTGCGCGAACGGTGCGGCGTCCGGCCTGGCGGCCGACGTCTACGCCGCCGCCGGTGCCACCGTCATCGCGATCCACGCCACCCCCGACGGCCTCAACATCAACGAGGACTGCGGCAGCACCCACATGGGCGACCTCATGGCGGCCGTCCTCGAGCACGGGGCGGACGCGGGCCTCGCCCACGACGGCGACGCCGACCGCTGCCTGGCGGTGGACGGATCGGGTGCACTGGTGGACGGCGACCACATCCTCGCCATCCTCGCGTCGGCCATGGACCGCACCGGCGCCCTCGTCGGCAGCACCGTGGTGGCGACCGTCATGGCGAACCTGGGCTTCAAGCACGCCATGCGCGCGGCGGGCATCACCGTGGTGGAGACCGGCGTGGGCGATCGCTACGTGCTGGAGGCCATGCGCTCGGGCGGCTTCGTGCTCGGCGGCGAGCAGAGCGGCCACGTCGTCATGAGCAGCTACGCCACGACCGGTGACGGCCTGCTCACGGGCCTGCACCTGCTTGCGGAGGTGGCGGCGACCGGGCGGAGCCTGGCCGACCTTGCCGCGTCCGTCACCAAGCTCCCGCAGGTGCTCATCAACGTCCGCGGGGTCGACCGCACCGCGGTCGACGGGTCCGAGGTCGTGCTCGCGGCCGTTGCGCGCGCGGAGGCTGAGCTCGGCGACAGCGGACGCGTGCTGCTGCGGCCGTCCGGCACCGAGCCGGTCATCCGCGTCATGGTCGAGGCCGTGTCCCAGGAGGAGGCGGCTCGGGTCAGCGAGGAGCTGGCCGACGTGGTGCGCGCCGAGCTCGCGATCGACTGAACCGCCCCCACACCCGCTGCTGGATCCACAGCGTCAGCCACCCGGCCACGGCCATGCCCGCGATGTTGATCACGAGCGTGAGCGTGCTGCCCCACACCTCGTCCCACAGCCCGAAGACGGCGGCCACCGCGATGTTGCCGGACGCCGGGATGGTGGTGACGGAGATGAAGACGCCGACCAGCCCGCCGGACTTGGCCGAGGTGAGCGCCAGCACGCCGGCAGCCCCGGCGATGATGGCGATGGTCAGCGACCACCAGTTCGGGGAGTAGATGAAGGCCGTCCCGGGACGGGACTCCGACGTGAGGTCGTCCACGGTGATGAGGCCGAGCATGCGTGCGACCGCCGCCATGGCCGCGACCACGCTGATGGACACCGCGAAGCCGATGGCGAGGGTGCGAACCGCCTGGCGGAAGAGGTTCGCCCGGCGCCGCACCAGGCCCACGCCCAGCGCGGCGATCGGGACGAACTCGGGTCCGAGCACCATGGCCCCGATGACGAGGATCACCGAGTCCGTGACGACCGCGATGGCGGCCAGCAGCGTCGCGAGGATCATGAAGCTGAGGTACGTCCAGGTGAGGGCCGAGTCCTCGTACGCGCGCTCGACCACGTCCGCCCACACCACGGCGTCGGTGCTGGCGCCCGGCTCGCGCTGCTCGGACTCGCGGCCTCGCTGGGAGACCCAGGTGGTGACCGGGATGAGCTGGATCGTGCCCGCGCTCCTGGACCCCCAGCGCCATCAGCTCGTCGACGACGGGATTGACCGCCTCGCGAGGCAGGTCCGCCTCGATGACGTCGCCGACCGGCGAGCGGCTGGCCCCGGCGTAGACGATGAGGGTGCTGGCGGCCGGGTTGGCCCCGAGCAGGTCGGTCACCTGGGCGGACAGATCGGCCGGGCAGCACACGCGAACGGTGATCACGGCGCCATTGTCCCGGGTCGTATGCCGATCGCAGGCCGAACGAGAACGGTTCGAGAACTCCCGCGCGTAGGCTCAGCCGCATGTCAGGCCGCTGTTCGCGGCCCGTCCGCCCAATCGCCCACCAGTCGCGAGCACGATCGCGCAGATAGGCTCAATCGCATGTGTGGAATCGTCGGATACGTCGGCCAGAAGCAGGCTCTGGAGATCGTGGTGGCCGGTCTGCGCCGCCTGGAGTACCGGGGCTACGACTCGGCCGGAGTGGCGGTGATCTCCGCGGGCGAGCTGGTGGTTCGCAAGAAGGCCGGCAAGCTCGCGAACCTCGAGACGCTGCTGGGCTCGGATCCCATGCCCGACTCCACGACCGGCATCGGCCACACCCGGTGGGCCACCCACGGCGGGCCCACCGACAGCAACGCCCACCCGCACGTCAGCGAGAACGGCCAGGTCGCCGTCATCCACAACGGCATCATCGAGAACTTCGCCGAGCTGCGCGACGAGCTCACGGCCGCCGGGGTGACCCTCACCTCGGAGACCGACACCGAGGTGGTCGCGCACCTGCTGGCCGCAGCCCTCCCCGCTGCCGACGGCGACCTCGCCGAGGCCATGCGGCGCACCTGCCGCCGCCTCGAGGGGGCGTTCACCCTGGTGTGCGTCGACCGCCTCCAGCCCGACCTCGTCGTGGCCGCGCGGCGCAACTCCCCCCTGGTCGTCGGCCTGGGCGAGGGCGAGAACTTCCTGGCCTCGGACGTCGCGGCCTTCGTCGACCACACGCGCGAGGCACTCGAACTGGGGCAGGACCAGGTCGTGGTCATGACGCCCGCGCAGGTGATCGTCACCGACTTCGCGGGCGAGGTCGTGGAGGCGACCCCGTTCCACGTCGACTGGGACGCCTCCGCCGCCGAGAAGGGCGGCTACGACCTGTTCATGCTCAAGGAGATCGCCGAGCAGCCCAAGGCGGTCGCCGACTCCCTGCGCGGCCGCATCAGCAAGGAGCACCGCATCCAGCTCGACGAGACCCATCTCGACGAGGGGATCCTGCGCTCGATCAACAAGGTCGTCGTCATCGCGTGCGGCACCGCGGCCTACGCGGGAATGGTGGCGAAGTACGCCATCGAGCACTGGACCCGCCTGCCGGTCGAGGTCGAGCTCGCCAGCGAGTTCCGCTACCGCGACCCCATCGTCGGGCCGGACAGCCTCGTCATCGCCATCTCGCAGTCCGGCGAGACCATGGACACCCTCATGGCCCTGCGGCACGCCAAGGCGCAGGGGGCGCGCACGCTGGCCATCTGCAACACGGTCGGATCGACGATCCCGCGCGAGTCGGACGCCGTGCTCTACACGTACGCCGGACCGGAGATCGCCGTCGCGTCCACCAAGGCGTTCCTCACGCAGATCATCGCCGCGTACCTCGTGGGGCTCTACCTGGCGCAGGTGCGCGGCACCATGTTCGAGGACGAGATCCGGTCCGTCCTGGAGGACCTCAACGACATGCCGAGCAAGGTCGATCTCGTCCTCGACACCACCGAGCCGGTCCGCGCCCTGGCCCGCGAGCTCGCGACGGCACCGTCCGTGCTCTTCCTGGGCCGCCACGTGGGATACCCCGTGGCCCTCGAGGGCGCGCTCAAGCTCAAGGAGCTCGCGTACATGCATGCGGAGGGGTTCGCCGCCGGCGAGCTGAAGCACGGCCCCATCGCGCTGATCGAGGACGGCGTCCCCGTCGTCGTGATCGTCCCGTCCCCGCGAGGGCGCGCCGTCCTCCACGACAAGATGGTGTCCAACATCCAGGAGGTCCGGGCCCGCGGGGCCCGCGTCATCGCCGTGGCCGAGGAGGGGGACGAGGTCATCAACGACTACGCCGACTACGTCATCCGAATCCCGGCCGTGCCCACCCTCATGCAGCCGCTGGTGGCGATCGTCCCGCTCCAGGTCTTCGCCTGCGAGATGGCGCTGGCGCAGGGACACGACGTGGACCAGCCGCGCAACCTGGCCAAGTCCGTCACGGTGGAGTAGCACCCTGTTCCCCGACGTCCCGGACTCGGTGGTGGGGATCGGTGTCGACCTCGTCGACGTCGGCCGGTTCGCCGACGTGATCGCCCGCACCCCAGCCCTGGTGGCGCGCGTGTTCACTCCGCGCGAGGTGGCGGCGTCCGGCGGCGAGTCTCCGCGCGCAGCGTCGCTGGCCGCGCGCTGGGCGGCCAAGGAGGCCGTCGCCAAGGTGCTGGTCGACAACCGCGGCCTGGCCTGGCATGACTGCGAGGTGCTGACCGGATCCCTGGGCGAGCCGCGCCTGGAGCTCTCCGGCACGGTCGCGGCGGCGGCGGCCGTGCTCGGCATCGACCGTTGGCAGGTCTCCCTGAGCCATGATGGGGGCATGGCCATCGCGTTCGTCCTGGCGTCCCGGACCGGGGTGGCCCGGTGATCGCGCTGCGCGACGTGGCGCAGGTGCGGGCGGCCGAGGGGGTCGCCTTCCTCACCGTGCCGCCGGGTGCGCTCATGCAGCGTGCTGCATTGGCGCTGGCGCTCTCCTGCACGCGGCTCCTGCGGGACGTCCGCGGCTCGGTTCGAGGGGCCCGCGTGGTGCTGCTCGTCGGGCCCGGCAACAACGGGGGCGACGCGCTGTGGGCCGGGGCGCTCCTGGCCGAGCGCGGATGCCGCGTCGACGCCGTTGCGGTGGCCGACCGGTGGCACCAGGAGGGTGCGGCAGCCCTGCAGCGCGCCGGTGGTCGTGTGGCCCGACGGGACGACGCAGACGCGTCCGTCGCCGGACTGCTGGCCGGCGCTGATCTCGTCCTGGACGGCCTGCTCGGAATCGGGGGCTCCGGTGCCCTGCGCGCCGAGGCCGCCGCCGTGGTCGACCAGGTGGCCGCAACTGAGGCGATCGTCGTCGCCGTCGACGTGCCCAGCGGCGTGGATGCCGACACGGGGGTCGTGGTGGGAGCGGCGGTCCGCGCCGATGTGACGGTGACCTTCGGCGCCGTGAAGCCCGGCCTGGTGATCGCGCCCGGGCGCTTCCGTGCCGGCACCGTCCAGTACGCGGACATCGGACTGACGTTCGCCGACGAGCCGACAGCGCTCGTCCTCGACGCCGTCGACGTGGCAGCGTGGGTGCCCGAGCCGGCGGAGGACGACTACAAGTACCGGCGCGGCGTGGTGGGCGTCTCGGCAGGATCGCGGCCGTACCCCGGCGCTGCCCTGCTCGCGACCTCGGCTGCCCGTCACGCCGACGTCGGCATGACCCGCTTCCTCGACCGGGCCGACGGCACGGCCCGCGCGGTGGTCGAGCGCTATCCGGACGTCGTCGTCGACGGGGCTCCGCCGGCCGCCCAGGAGCGAGTGACGGCATGGGCGTGCGGCTCGGGCTTCCCCGGTGACGACGTGGACGAGGCCACGGTGCTCGCGGTGCTGGACGCGCGCGTGCCCGTGGTGCTCGACGCGGGCGCCCTCGCCGTCGTCGCCGGGTCTGCGCCGGTGCGCGAGCGCATCCGGGACCGTCATCAGCACGCCCTCGTCACGGTGCTCACCCCCCACGAGGGCGAGTTCGAACGCCTGCAGCCCGGGCTTCTCGCCGCGGCGTCCGGCCGGCTCGCGGCGGCGCGCTCGGCCGCCACCGCGCTGGGCGCGGTCGTGGTGCTGAAGGGCCCCGGCACCGTGGTCGCCGGTCCCGGGGGTCGCACGGTGGTCGACGGGGAGGGCACCGCAGCCCTCGGCACGGCCGGCTCGGGCGACGTCCTCACCGGACTCGTCGGCGGGCTGCTGGCCGGCGCGTGGGCGCGCGGCCGACGCGACGAGGCGTCGCTCGTCACGGCTGTTGCGGCGGCGGTCTGGCTGCACGGCCGGGCCGGCCGGATCGCGAGCCACGCGGGGCCGGTCGTGGCGACCGGGATCGCCGACGCCCTGCCGGCCGCCGTGAGAGCGGCCCGGTTCGGAGCGGACGCGTGAGGCGCGCGGCAGCCGTCGTCGACCTCGCCGCGATCCGCGCGAATCTCGACGTCATCCGGGGGCTGGCAGGAAACGCGTCCGTGATGGCCGTGGTGAAGGCCGATGCCTACGGGCACGGCATGGCGCGAGTGGCCAGGACCGCGCGGCGCGGCGGCGCGGAGTGGCTCGGAGTAGCCCTGCCCTCGGAGGCGCTCGCCCTGCGAGCCGTGGGCGACGAGGGCCGCGTCCTGGCGTGGCTGTGGTCGCCCGGCGACCCGGGCATCCCCGCATGCGTGCGGGCGGGCATCGACCTGTCCGTGTCGTCGACGTGGGCCGTCGACGAGGTGGTCGAGGCGGCTCGCCGCGTCGGCGCCCGTGCCCGCGTCCAGATCAAGGTGGACACCGGACTCTCCCGCAACGGGGCGACGGCCGAGCAGCTTCCGGCCGTGCTCGACCGGGTCCTGGCCGCCATGCGTGAGGGACTGGTCGAGGTGGAGGCGATCTGGTCGCACCTGGCCGACGGCGACCTGCCCGGCGCCCCGTCCGTCGGACGGCAGCTGGAGGGCTACCTGACTGCTCTGGACGCCGCGGACGCGCTCGGGATCCGGCCGCGACTGCGGCACCTCGCGAACAGTGGCGCACTGTGGGCGTTCCCTGAGCTGCACTTCGACCTGGTGCGCACCGGGATCGCGATGTACGGCCTGACCCCGGCCCCGGGGCTGGGGAGTGCTGCGGACCTCGGCCTGACGCCGGCCATGTCGCTGGTGGCGCGGCTGGCGCACGTCAAGGGCGTCGCGCCCGGGACGGGAGTCTCGTACGGCGGCACCTGGACCGCGACGCAGGAGACGGCGTTGGGCCTCGTGCCGCTCGGCTACGCCGACGGCGTGCCGCGCGCCGCAGGCAACCGCGTCACGGTCGCGGTGGACGGTCGCCCCTGCCCGATCGTCGGCAGGGTGGCCATGGACCAGTTCGTGATCGACCTCGGTGCGCATGACCTGCCCCATGTGGGCGACGATGTGTACGTGTTCGGACCCGGCAGGCACGGCGAGTGGACCGCGGACGAGTGGGCCGCCGCCCTCGACACCATCGGCTACGAAGTCGTCACGCGCATCGGCACGCGGGTGCCACGGGAGTACGTAGGGGAGGGCACATGAGCCCCGAGGTGACTCCGGCCCTGCGGATGGCGGGCCGGGGCCTGCTTGCCGCCGGCGCCCTGGCCGCCGGTGCGGCACTCGGGGCGATCGCCGAGCGGTCGCTCCTGCGGGCGACCGGTGAGCCGGACTACGACGAGGCCCCGGGCGACTTCGGCACGGTGCACGGCGACGAGCTCACGGTCATCGCGTCCGACGGCACCGCGCTGTACGTCGAGGTCGACGAGGCCGACGACGACACCTCCGGCCTGACCGTGGTCTTCAGCCACGGGTACGCCCTCAACCTCGACTCCTGGCACTACCAGCGGCTGGCCCTGCGGGGTCGCGCCCGCCTGGTGTTCTACGACCAGCGCAGCCACGGTCGCTCGGCTCGGGCCGAGTTCGACAGCCACCACGTCGACCAGCTGGGCAGCGACCTCGGAGCCGTGATCGATGCGGTGGCCCCCGACGGCCCGCTCATGCTGGTGGGCCATTCGATGGGCGGCATGACGGTGATGGCGCTGGCCGCGCAACGCCCGGAGCTGTTCGCCGAGCGGGTCTACGGCGTCGCGCTCATCGCGACGACGGCCGGCGGCCTCTCGGCCGGCATGCTGGGCCTGCCGCCGGGGATCGGCCATGTCCTGCATCGCATCGCGCCGCCCGTCGCGGCCGCCCTCGCCCGCCGCAAGGGGCTGGTGGAGCGCAGCGGCTGGAGCAGCAGTGACCTCGGACTGCTCCTCACACGCCTGTACTCGTTCGGGTCGACCGCGTCCGGACAGGCCGCGCGGTTCGTCGCAGCCATGGTCTCGGCCACCCCCATCGACGTGGTGGCCGAGTTCCTTCCCGCCCTGCAGGAGCACGACAAGCGGGCTGCCCTCGGCGCCTTCGAGAACGTCGAGCTGCTCGTCATCGTGGGCGACACCGACCGGCTGACACCGCGGGAGCAGAGCGACGAGATCGTGCGTCGCCTGCCGGGAGCCGAGTACGTCGTGGTCCCCGACACGGGACACATGCTGACGCTGGAGAAGCCGGAGATCGTGGACGAGCACCTCGTCGGCCTGCTGGAGCGCGTCCGCCGCGACCTCGCCCCCGAGTCGACGAACGGCGCCGCGTGACGGTCGCGGCGACGCGGACCCTGGACGTCCCCACCGCCGACGCCATGCGCGCACTCGGCGCCGACGTGGCTGCCGCCTGCGCCGGGGGCGACGTGATCGTGCTGTCCGGTGACCTCGGGGCGGGCAAGACGACCTTCACGCAGGGCCTGGCGCGGGGACTGGGCATCGTCGAGCCCGTCACCAGCCCGACCTTCGTCATCGCCCGGGTCCACCCGTCGCCCACGGACGGACCGGGTCTCGTCCATGTCGACGCCTACCGCCTCGGCTCGTCCGTCGAGCTCGACGACCTGGACCTCGACGCCGATCTCGAGCGCAGCGTCGTCGTGGTCGAGTGGGGCAGCGGTGTGGCAGAGGGACTGTCAGCCTCGCGCCTCGACATCGTGATCCACCGGCCGGAGGAGGACGACGACGAGACGCGCACGGTGTCGATCACCGCCCACGGCGAGCGGTGGACGCAGGCGCTGCAGGATCGACGGTGGGCGCCGTGATCCTGGCCTTCGACACTTCCAGCGCCCTGAGCTCGGTCGCCGTCCTCGCCGACGGCACGGTGCTCGCGGAGCAAAGCCACCTGGACCCGCGGCGCCACGCCGAGGTGATCGGGGACCTGTTCGCCCAGGTGCGGCCGTTCGTCGACCCCTCCAACCTCGACGCCGTCGTCTGCGGCGTCGGCCCGGGGCCGTACACCGGCCTGCGGGTGGGGATCGCGGCGGCGCTGGCCGCCGGTGCGGCCTGGCGCCGGCCCGTCGTCGGGGTGTGCTCGCTGGACGCGATCGCACTGGCGCATCAGGCCTCCGCCGAGCGGGCCCGAGGTCCGGTGTGCGTGGCCACGGATGCGCGCCGCAGCGAGGTCTACTGGGCGCGCTACGACGCTGCCGGATCGCGGGTCGACGGCCCCCGCGTCAGCCTGCCGACCGGCATCGACGAGAACCTGCGTGGTGGCACCTGGGTGGGGCATGGCGCGGCCATCCACGCCGATCACTTCGCTCGGGTGGACGTCGCCCTCGACGACGCGACGCCCCGGGCCTACGCCACCGCGTCCTGGATCGCCCGTCGCGCCGCCGATCTGATCGCCACCGGGGCCGTGGTCGACGATGGTCCCGAGGACCTGGACGCGCACGGCGACGACACCGGGTCCACGTCGCGCGCCCTCGCCGGGGCCGGCCTGCTGCCGCCCCGACCGCTGTACCTGCGCCGGCCCGACGCCGTGGCCGCCGGCGGCTCGGCATGAGCATCGGCCTGCGGCGCATGCGCTGGTGGGACGTGCCCGACGTCCACGCGATCGAGCGCGACCTGTTCCCCGAGGACCCCTGGTCGGCCGAGCAGTTCTGGCAGGAGCTGGCCCAGCCGTCCCGCTCCTACGTCGTGGCCGAGGAAGACGGCCGCGTGGTCGGGTATGCGGGAGCGTTCGTCATGGCACCGGACTCCGATGTCCAGACCGTCGGGGTCGCCGCCGACGCCCAGGGCGGCGGCGTGGCCACCGCCCTGATCACCAGGCTGATCCGCCACGTAGCCGAACACGGGGCCACCCACCTGCTCCTCGAGGTGCGCGCAGACAACGACCGGGCTCGGCGGCTGTACGAGCGCTTCGGGTTCGTGCGGATCAGCCAGCGCCCGCGGTACTACCCAGACGGCGTCGACGCGGTCATCATGCGGCGCGCCGTCACCGTCGACGACCGGACCGAGCCGTGACGAGCAGCAGCGACCCCGTGGTGCTGGGCATCGAGACATCCTGCGACGAGACGGGGATCGGCATCGTCCGCGGCCGTGATCTGCTCGCCAACGAGATCGCCTCGAGCGTCGACGAGCATGCCCGGTTCGGCGGAGTCGTCCCCGAGGTGGCCAGTCGTGCCCATCTCGAGGCGATGGTCCCCACGCTCGAACGCGCATGCACGGGTGCCGGCCTGTCGCTGTCCGACATCGACGCGATCGCCGTCACGGCGGGGCCGGGCCTGGTGGGCGCCCTCCTGGTGGGCGTGGCCACCGCCAAGACGCTGGGCGTCGCACTCGGAGTCCCGGTGTACGGGGTCAACCACCTGGCCAGTCACGTCGTCGTGGACGAGCTGCAGCACGGCCCCCTGCCCGACCCGGTCGTCGGGCTGCTCGTGTCCGGCGGCCACTCCTCCCTGCTCCTGGTCGATGACGACGCGTCGCGCATCACCCCGCTGGGACAGACCCTCGATGACGCCGCGGGCGAGGCGTTCGACAAGGTCGCCAGGCTTCTGGGGCTGCCCTTCCCGGGCGGCCCGTGGATCGACGCCGTCGCCGTCGACGGCGATGCGGCGGCCGTGGCCTTCCCGCGTGGCCTCACCGGGCCGGGGGACCGCGAGCGATACCCGTACGACTTCTCGTTCTCCGGGCTGAAGACGGCCGTGGCGCGGTGGGTGCGGGCTCGGGAGTCGGCCGGGGAGTCCGTGCCCGTCGCCGACGTGGCCGCATCCGTTCAGGAGGCCATCGTCGACGTCCTGACCGCCAGGCTCGTGGCCGCCTGCGCGGACCATGGCGTGCAGCACGCGGTCATCGGCGGGGGCGTGGCGGCGAACTCGCGCCTGCGGGCGATGGCGGAGGCCCGGTGCGGCGCGGCGGGGATCGAGCTGAGGGTGCCGCGCCCGGGACTGTGCACGGACAACGGAGCCATGGTGGCGGCACTGGGCTCCCGCCTCGCCCGCGCCGGAGCCCCGCCGTCGGACCTGGACTTCCCGGCGACGTCGACGATGCCGGTCGGCCGAGTGGTGCATGCTCCCGAGCGGCCCGCCGGCAATGATGCTCTCGACCGAGCATGAGACGGTGATCCGCATGGACGATGCCTGGCGAGGACTGTTCGGTGACGGGCCGGTGGTGCTGGACGGCGGGCTGTCGACCCAGCTCGCGGCGCTGGGCGAGGACACCTCCGGGGCCTTGTGGACCGGTCGCGTGCTGCTCGACAACCCCGCCGCCGTGACGCGAGCGCATGCGGCCTTCGTCGCCGCCGGTGCGACGGTGGTCATCAGCGCCAGCTACCAGGTGTCGCGCTGGGGATTCGAGGAGCAGGGACTCACGGGTCTCGATGCCGACGCCGCCCTGCGGGCCAGCACCCGGGCCGCGCGCGCCGCCTGCGACCCGCAGGGCGCCACGCGCGTGGCCGCGAGCGTCGGTCCCTACGGCGCGGTCCTGCACGACGGCTCGGAGTACCGCGGGCGGTACGGGCGCACGCACGGCCAGCTGGTGGACTTCCACCGCGAGCGCCTCGACGTGCTGGCGGACACCGCCCCCGACCTGCTGGCGATCGAGACGATCCCTGACGTCGCGGAGGCCGAGGCCCTCGTCGACGTGCTGGCAGACCATCCCGACCTGCCCGCCTGGATGACGTTCTCGGCGGTGGATGGTGCGCACGTGTGCGCCGGTCAGTCCATCGAGGAGGCGGTGGGCGTCGCGGCCGGCGCTCCGTCGGTCATGGCCGTGGGCATCAACTGCACCGACCCGCGCCACGTCGGCGAACTCGTGCGGCGGGTGCGTGCGGCCTGCGATCTGCCGATCGTCGTCTACCCCAACGCCGGCGGTGACTGGGATCCGGCGGACAACCAGTGGCACGGTGCGCACGCCAGGCGATCCCTCGCAGGCGTTCCCGGAGGAGGCGGTCCGTGACTGGCTGGCGGCCGGGGCGCGGGCCGTGGGCGGCTGCTGCGGCACGGACGCCGGCGCGATCAGCCGGATCGCGCGCCAGCTGGCTGAGTCAGCACGCTGAGCACGCGTCCGGAGCGACGGGTCATGACGACGACCCACTCCGGCCCCTCGGCCAGGCCCAGGTCGCGAAGCACCCGGCGGGGCTGGACGTCGACGTCGCGGGACTTGACCGTGGCGCGCCGCACCCCGAGGTCCGCGAGCCGGCGCCGCTGCTGGCGGCTGCTGCCGGCCAGCGGCTCGACGACGAGGTAGCTGCGCATCGCCGGGGTCGTCGACGCCCGGTCACTGGTGAGCCACGTGCTGGCCGGGTCGATGCTGCGCAGTCCCTCGTCCTCGACTGCCAGCGCACCGACGGCCCCGGCGCGGACCACGGCGGGATCGGGCTCGTGCAGCCACGCCCCGAGCGTCGGGGCGACCGGGCAGGGTGGGGCCCCAGCGGGCAGCACGACGGGCGTGCCCTGACCCAGGACCACGGCGCGTCGGGCCGCCGGCCACAGCGGCCACGAGGTCAGGGCGCACTCGACGACGGTGCGGTCGACGCTGACCCACTCGGCGTGCCACGAGTCCGGTGGGGTGAAGGCCGGGGCCACCTTGGCGACGACGCGGCCGTGTGGGATGGCGGCCACGAACGACCAGGGCGGGGACCAGCGCTGCGGATCGCGCTCGGGTCGGGCGCGACCGGAGGCCACGTCGCGCGCGGCAGACGGGTCGCGGCGCGCCGGGTCGGCGAAGACGACGTCCTCCTCCGCGAGACCGGCGAGCAGGTCGTCGAGGACGCCGGGCTCGGTGATGTCCGCCACCACCACCAGCGCTCCGGGGCAGTTGTGCTCGAGGAACGCCGCGGTCGTCGGGTCGCGCTCGACGACCGTCACGGCAAGGCCGGCCTCGAGGGCCGCCGCGGCGTCGAACCCGAGGCCGCCGGTGATGTCGAGCAGCCGACGCGCGCCGGACGCGGCGATCAGACGGGCACGCCGGGCGGCGACGTCGGGCCGGGTGGCCTGCTCGAGGCCGTCGCGGGTGAGCAGCAGGCGGGAGCCGACGCCGTAGCGCTGCTCGGCCAGGCGCCTCAGGTCGGCCTGCTCGAGGGCGGCAGCGGTCCGATCGGCCACGAGGTCCGGGTACCCGGTCCGCAGCGCGGTGGCGGCCGCGAGCGGGTCGCGCGGATGGGCGGCGAGGGCGACGGCCGCCGCCGCGAGGGGGTCGGCGGCCGCAGGGGAGGCGAGCCAGCGCGCCACGGCCGGGCGCTCCTCGTCGTGGGTCACGGGCCCATTGTGCCGCCGCGGGACGCGGCGACCGGCTGGCACTCGACTTGACGGAGTGCTAACGGGTGCGTAGTGTCTGATCTGGCACTCCCCACGTGGGACTGCCAATTGACCCAGCCGTGCGCCGCCCGACAGGACGGCCCCACCGACATCCCGGAGGATGCAACCGTGTCGGTTTCCATCAAGCCGCTCGAGGACCGCATTCTGGTCCAGACCCTCGACGCCGAGCAGACCACTGCTTCCGGCCTCGTCATCCCCGACACCGCCAAGGAGAAGCCCCAGGAGGGCAAGGTCCTGGCTGTCGGCCCCGGCCGTTTCGACGAGGATGGCGAGAAGCGCATCCCGCTCGACATCAAGGTCGGCGACACCGTGATCTACAGCAAGTACGGCGGCACCGAGGTGAAGTACAACGGCGAGGAGTACCTGCTCCTCTCCGCGCGCGACGTGCTCGCCATCGTCGAGAAGTAACCGAACTGCGGGTGGCCCGTCGTGTCGTGCGCATGCGCACGTACGGCGGGCCTTCCCAACTCCGTCCTGACCAACGACGCACCATGCGTGGGAGAACTGACTGATGTCCAAGATTCTGGAATTCGACGAGGACGCGCGCCGCAGTCTCGAGCGTGGCGTCAACGCCCTCGCCGACGCCGTGAAGGTGACCCTCGGCCCGAAGGGCCGCAATGTCGTCATCGACAAGAAGTGGGGCGCGCCGACGATCACGAACGACGGCGTCACCATCGCCCGTGAGATCGAGCTCGAGGACCCCTACGAGAACCTCGGGGCCCAGCTCGCCAAGGAGGTGGCCACCAAGACCAACGACGTCGCCGGCGACGGCACCACCACCGCCACCGTCCTGGCCCAGGCCATGGTCCGCGAGGGCCTCAAGCAGGTCGCGGCCGGCGCCTCGCCGATGGACATCAAGCGCGGCATCGACAAGGCGGTCGCAGCGGTGACCGACGAGCTGCTCGCCAACGCGCGCGAGGTCGCGGACAAGGCGGAGATCGCCAACGTCGCCACCATCTCGTCGCAGGACCGTGAGATCGGCGAGCTCATCGCCGATGCGTTCGACAAGGTCGGCAAGGACGGCGTCATCTCGGTCGAGGAGTCCAGCACGACCGGGCTCGAGCTCGAGTTCACCGAGGGCATGCAGTTCGACAAGGGCTTCATCTCTGCGTATTTCGTGACCGACCCCGACCGCATGGAGACCGTGATCGAGGACGGTCGCATCCTGCTCGTGCAGGGCAAGATCTCGTCCGTGCAGGAGCTGCTGCCCCTGCTCGAGAAGGTCGTCCAGGCCGGCAAGCCGCTGCTGATCATCGCCGAGGACGTGGAGGGCGAGGCGCTGTCCACCCTCGTCGTGAACCGCATCCGCGGAACGTTCTCGTCCTGTGCCGTCAAGGCTCCGGCCTTCGGCGATCGCCGCAAGGCGATCCTGCAGGACCTCGCGATCCTCACCGGCGCGCAGGTCGTGGCTCCCGAGGTCGGGCTCAAGCTCGACCAGGTGGGCCTGGAGGTGCTCGGGTCGGCTCGTCGCATCGTCGTCACCAAGGACACCACCACCATCGTCGACGGCGGGGGCGAGCCGGCCGACGTCGAGGCCCGCGTGGCGCAGATCCGCGCCGAGATCGAGCGAACCGACTCCGACTGGGACCGCGAGAAGCTCCAGGAGCGCCTGGCGAAGATCGCCGGCGGTGTCGTCGTCATCAAGGTCGGCGGCCACACCGAAGTCGAGCTCAAGGAGAAGAAGCACCGCATCGAGGACGCCGTGTCAGCGACGCGTGCGGCCATCGAGGAGGGCATCGTCGCCGGCGGCGGCGCGGCCCTGGTGCAGGCGGTCAAGGTGCTCGAGGGCGACCTCGGGCTCACCGGCGACCAGGCGACCGGCGTGGGGATCGTGCGCCGCTCGGCGTCCGAGCCCTCGCGGTGGATCGCCGAGAACGCCGGCGAGCAGGGCTACGTGGTGGTCTCGAAGACCGCCGACCTGCCGTCCGGCCACGGCTTCAACGCGGCGACCGGCGAGTACGTCGACCTCGTCGCGGCCGGCGTCATCGATCCGGTCAAGGTGACCCGGTCGGCGCTGCAGAACGCGGCGTCGATCGCGGCCATGCTGCTGACCACCGAGGCGCTCGTGGTGGAGAAGAAGGAAGAGCAGCCGGAGGCCGAGCACGGCCACGGTCACTCGCACCACGGTCACTCGCACTAGCAACGACAACGACGATGGGCCCGGGAGCACTGCTCCCGGGCCCATCGTCGTCGGGTGGCTGTCCACGGTGCTACCCGAGTGACGGACCGTGGCTCACGTGCCGTCGCTCGATGAGGTCCCAGAGGTTGCCGTACCGGTCGCGCAGCACGACGACGGTGCCGTAGCCCTCGTGCCGGGGCTCCTCGGTGACGTCCACCCCGGCGGCCCGGAGGCGGGCGAGAGTCGACGTGAAGTCGTCGGTGTACAGGAACAGGAAGACCCGTCCTCCGGTCTGCCGGCCGACGCAACGGCGCTGCTCGTCGGTCGTCGCGCGTGCCAGCAGGAGTGCGGCACCGTCCTCCGGGTCCGGGGCCACCACCACCCACCGCTTGCCGCCACCGAGGTCCGTGTCCTCCAGGCAGGTGAAGCCCATCGTGCGCGTGTAGTAGTCCAGTGCCGGGTCGTAGTCGTCGACGACCAGGGCGACCATGCCGAGTCGGGACGCAGTGCCGGGAGCGGGCTTCATCCCCGGATCATCGCGGAGTGAGGGCTACGAGGCGATGGCCGAGCCGCTGCGGCTGCGACGGTAGATGGCCTCGCGCTCGTCCTCGGTGAGGCCGCCCCAGACGCCATACGGCTCGCGCACCTCGAGGGCATGGGCAGCGCAGGTCACCCGCACCGGGCACGAGCCGCAGACCGCCTTGGCTGCGGCCTCTCGGGCCTCGCGGGCCTGGCCGCGCTCGCCGTCCGGATGGAAGAACAGGCTGGGATCCTCGCCGCGGCAGGAGCCGTGCAGCTGCCAGTCCCAGAAGTCGGCGTTGGGGCCCGGGAGTCGGGAGACGTCGGCCATGTCATCCTCCTGCTAAACGCGTCAAAAGTTGTTCAACTTGTCTCGACGGTACCCAGTGCTGCACCGATTGGTCAAGGGGGAGCCCTGAACAATCCGTGGCGCGCTCGCGTCTCGGCATGCGGGAGGGCTGCTGCGGTCCCACAATGACGTCGTGAGCAGCGATCCGGGCGGTGCGCAGGCAGCGCCGCCGCCTGGCGTCGCGTCAGCACCGGTCGGGCTGACCGTCTCCGCGGTCGCCCGGCGGATGGGGGTGGCACCGGCGACCCTGCGCACGTGGGACCGGCGCTACGGGGTCGGGCCCACGGAGCATCGCCCGGGCGCGCACCGGCGCTACACCGCCTGCGACCTGGCCCGGCTGGAGCACATGCGCCGGCTCGTCATCGCCGGGATCACCCCGGCCGAGGCCGCCCGCGCCGCCCGAGCCCTGGACGTCAGCGCGGACGACGTCGCCCCGGTGACCGCACTGCCCGCGGTTGCCGCACCCCCGGCCGTCGACGCATCCGAGACCGGTCGTGCCGGCGGCGGCCGCGTCGTTCCGCTGCCCGGGGGCGCACCGCTCGTGCGGGGCCTGGCGCGCGCGGCCCAGTCCCTCGACGTCGCCACGTGCGGCGCCCTCATCGCCGACAGCCTTGCGCGACGTGGCGCGGTCTGGACCTGGGAGAGCCTCCTGGTGCCGGTGCTGCACGGCATCGGGCAGCGGTGGAGCGACAGCGGCAACGGCGTCGACGTCGAGCACGCCCTGAGCGGGGTGATCCAGGACTGCCTCTCGGCCCACATCCGCACCGCGCCGCCGGCGCTGAACAACCGGGCGGCGCTCCTCGCGTGCGCACCCGACGAGCTCCACTCTCTTGCCGCTGTGGGCGCTCGCGGCAGCGCTGGCCGAGCGCCGGGTGGCAACCCGGATCCTCGGCGCCAGCCTGCCGGCCAGTGCGCTGAGCAGCGCCGTGCAGCGGCTCGGACCGGCCGTCGTCTTCGTCTGGGCGCAGATCCCCGGCATCGGCGATCCCGGGCAGCTCGCCGCCCTGCCACCCCTGCGCCCGGCCGCGACCGTGCTCATCGGCGGCCCGGGCTGGGCCGGGTCCGGAACCCCGGAGGGCGTCGTGCGAGTGGCCGATCTCCCGGATGCCGTCGCGCGAATCACGCACGCGGTCGGCGGGTAGCCTTGGGGGGTCGCCCCCGCAGACCCTCGACGCGCGCCTTCCGGAGACCCCATGGAGCCCCGCCCGCTTTCCGACTCCCTCGCCTTCGACGGCGTGCCCGAGAAGTTCGGGTACCTCGGCCTGACGTTCGACGACGTCCTGCTGGTGCCGGCCGAGTCCGATGTGGTGCCCAGCGAGGTCGACACCGCATCTCGCGTGACGCGCAACATCTCGGTGCAGCTGCCCCTCGTGTCGAGCGCCATGGACACCGTGACGGAGGCGCGCATGGCCATCGCGATGGCGCGCCAGGGTGGCGTGGGCGTCCTCCATCGCAACCTGCCGATCGAGGAGCAGGCGACGCAGGCCGACCTCGTCAAGCGCTCCGAGGCCGGCATGGTCAACAACCCGGTCACCTGCTCTCCTGACGACTCGCTCGCCGACGTCGACCGCCTGTGCGGCAGGTACCGCATCTCCGGCGTGCCGGTCATCGACGACGCGGGCGTCCTGCTCGGCATCGTCACCAACCGCGACATGCGGTTCGAGGAGAACATGGGCCGGCCGGTCCGCGAGGTCATGACCCGGATGCCGCTCGTGACGGCGCCGGTCGGCATCGCGCCCGACGACGCGCTCGCGCTCCTGGCCACGCACAAGGTCGAGAAGCTGCCGCTCATCGACGCACAGGGTCGGCTGCAGGGCCTGTTCACCGTCAAGGACTTCGTCAAGGCCGACAAGTACCCGCACGCCACCAAGGACGCGAACGGTCGGCTCGTCGTCGGTGCAGCGGTCGGGGTCGGCGACGATGCCGAGAAGCGTGCGCGCACGCTGATCGACGCCGGTGTCGACTTCCTCATCGTCGACACCGCCCATGGGCACTCTCGCGCGGTGATCGACATGGTGAGGCTGCTCAAGCGCCAGTCGACCGTCGACGTCGTCGGTGGCAACGTCGCCACGCGCGCCGGGGCGCAGGCCCTCGTGGACGCGGGGGCCGACGGCGTCAAGGTCGGGGTGGGTCCCGGCTCCATCTGCACGACGCGGGTGGTGGCCGGCGTCGGCGTCCCTCAGATCTCGGCCATCTACGAGGCATCCCTGGCCTGCCGTGCGGCCGGCGTGCCGGTCATCGGCGACGGCGGCGTCCAGTACTCAGGCGACATCGCGAAGGCGCTGGTGGCCGGAGCCGACACCGTCATGCTCGGCTCGCTGCTCGCCGGCTGCGAGGAGGCGCCCGGGGACGTCGTGTTCGTCAACGGCAAGCAGTTCAAGTCCTACCGCGGCATGGGCTCCCTCGGAGCCATGCAGTCGCGCGGCCAGGCACGCTCGTACAGCAAGGACCGCTACTTCCAGGACGACGTCCTGAGCGACGACAAGCTCGTCCCGGAGGGCATCGAGGGCATGGTGGCCTACCGGGGACCCCTGGGGGCAGTCGCGCACCAGCTCGTCGGCGGGCTCCGCGCCGCGATGGGCTACTCGGGGGCGCAGACGATGGCCGACCTTCACGCCAAGGGCTCGTTCGTGCGCATCACGTCGGCCGGCCTGCGCGAAAGCCACCCGCACGACATCCAGATGACCATCGAAGCGCCCAACTACTCAGGACGGTAGACGCTCGTGACCGATATCCAGATCGGCGGGGCGAAGCGTGCCCGCCGCGCCTTCTCCCTCGACGAGGTCGCGATCGCGCCGAGCCGACGCACCCGCGACCCCGAGGCCGTGTCGACCGCGTGGACCATCGACGCCTATCGCTTCGACACGCCCCTGCTGGCCGCCCCCATGGACTCCGTGGTCTCGCCGACGAGCGCGGTGACCCTCGCCGGGATGGGCGTCCTCGCGGTCCTGAACCTCGAGGGGCTGTGGGGCCGATACGAGGACCCGGAGCCGTTGCTCGCCGGGATCGCGGCCCTCGACGCCGCCGCTGCGACTCCGCGGCTTCAGGAGCTGTACTCGGCGCGTCCGGTCGACCCGGCACTCGTGCAGGCGCGCATCGCCGACCTCAAGGCCACGGGCATCACCGTCGCGGTGGCGACCTCGCCCCAGGGCGCAGCCCGCCTCGCTCCGCTGGCGTCCTCGTCGGGAGCGGACATCGTCGTCATCCGCGGCACGACGGTCTCGGCGGAGCACGTGTCGGGCGATGCCGAGCCGCTCAACCTCAAGCAGTTCATCCACGAGCTCGACGCTCCCGTGATCGTGGGGGGATGCGCCACGCACCAGGCCGCCCTGCACCTCATGCGCACGGGCGCCGCCGGCGTCCTCGTCGGCTTCGGTGGCGGCGCCTCGCACACGACCGCCGACGTCATGGGCGTGCGCGTGCCGATGGCCAGCGCGATCGCCGACGTCGCTGCGGCACGCCGCGACTACCTGGACGAGTCCGGCGGCCGGTACGTGCACGTGATCGCCGACGGGTCCATGGGCCGCAGCGGCGACATCGTGAAGGCGTTCGCCTGCGGCGCCGACGCGGCGATGGTCGGCTCGATCTTCGCCCGCGCGACCGACGCTCCGGGGCGCGGCGCGCACTGGGGTGCGGAGGCCTGGCACCCGCACCTGCCGCGCGGGGAGCGCAACCTCCTGCCGACCGTGGGCTCCCTTGCCGAGGTCCTGAACGGACCGTCGCGCAGCGCCGACGGCACCATGAACGTCGTCGGTGCACTGCGCAAGGCGATGGCCACCACCGGCTACAGCGACGTGAAGGAGTTCCAGCGCGTGGAGATGGTGGTCACGGCGTGACTCTGGATCCGGTTCTGGTCTCCCGGCTGCTGGCCACCGGCGCGGCGGGTCCGGACGCACAGACGGTGCCGGTCCTCGCACCGTTCACAGGTGATCGGCTTTTCGACCTGCCGCTGGCGTCGGAGCAAGACGTCGACGCGGCCGTGAACAGGCTCCGACGCGGACAGCGCGCCTGGGCGGCCCGACCTGTGGCGGAGCGTGCGCGCATCATGCTCCGCTTCCACGACCTGGTCCTCGCGAACCGCGACGAGGGGCTCGACATCGTGCAGTGGGAGACGGGCAAGGCCCGCCGCGATGCGATGCAGGAGCTGCTCGACGTCTGCATCAACGCCCGCCACTACGCGCGCGACGCCGGGCGGCTGCTGCGGCCGCGGCGCCACCGCGGGGTCTTCCCGGTCGTGGTCGGCGTGACGCAGGTGCAGCACCCCAAGGGCGTGATCGGGTTCCTCGCTCCGTGGAACTACCCCTTGACCCTGGCCGCCAGCGACGCGATCCCGGCGTTGATGGCGGGCAATGCCGCGCTCATCAAGCCCGACGTCCAGACGTCGCTCACGGCCTGCTGGATCGTCGACCTGATGGTGCGGGCCGGCGTGCCCGCGGACGTCGTGTCCGTGGTCACCGGCGACGGCCCCGTCGTCGGCCCCATGGTGATCGACCGGGTGGACTACGTGATGTTCACCGGCTCCACCCGCGTCGGACGCGAGGTGGCCGCCCGCTGCGGCGAGCGGCTCATCGGCTGCTCCCTCGAGCTCGGCGGCAAGAACGCCATGATCGTGCGATCCGACGCCGACGTGGCGCACGCGGTCGAGATCGCCGTCCGCGCCTGCTTCTCGAACGCCGGGCAGCTGTGCATCTCCATGGAGCGGCTCTACGTTCACGACACCGTCTACGACGCGTTCGCCGAGGCCTTCGGAGCCGCCGTCCGAGCGATGACGCCGACGACTGGCGTCGGCTGGTCCGGGACCATGGGGTCGCTGATCTCGCAGCGCCAGCTCGACCGGGTGGCGCAGCACGTCGACGATGCCGTCGCGCGCGGAGCCCGCGTCGTGGCCGGCGGGCATCCGAGCCCCGCTGTCGGCCCCTACTTCTTCGAGCCCACGGTGCTCGAGGGCGTCACCGAGGACATGATCCTGTGCGACGAGGAGACCTTCGGCCCGGTGGTGGCCCTGTACCGCGGTCTCCTCGGACGAGGAGGCGATCCGTCGGGCCAACGACTCTCCCTACGGGCTCAACGCGGCCGTCCTGACGCGCGACCGTGCGCAGGGACGCACGATCGGCCTGCGCCTGCACGCCGGGACGGTCAACGTCAACGAGGCGTTCGGGGCCGCATGGGGGAGCACCCGGGCTCCCATGGGTGGCTTCGGCGACTCGGGACTGGGTCGCCGCCACGGCGACGAGGGGCTCCTGAAGTACACCGAGTCGCAGACCATCGCCGTCCAGCGGGCGCTGGGCTTCGGTGCTCAATTCGGCTGGTCCGACGAGACGTGGATGAACGCGATGGCCACGGTCTTCGGGACGTTCAAGAAGCTCGGCCTGAAGTAGGTTTCGAGAGTGCCGCACTTCGACTTCGACGTCCTCGTCATCGGATCCGGCTTCGGCGGATCGGTGTCCGCCCTGCGCCTCGCAGAGAAGGGCTACCGGGTCGGGGTGCTCGAGGCCGGACGGCGATTCACCGAGGAGACCTACCCGACGACGTCCTGGCGGCTGCGCGACTTCCTCTGGGCGCCCAAGCTGGGCATGACCGGTCTCCAGCGCATCCACGTCCTGCGCGACGTCGTGGTGCTCGCGGGCGCCGGGGTGGGGGGCGGGTCCCTGGTCTACGCCAACACCCTCTACGTGCCGGGCAAGCCGTTCTTCGACGACCCGCAGTGGTGCGACATCACCGACTGGGCGACCGAGCTCGCGCCGTACTACGACCAGGCCGCGCGGATGCTCGGAGTCGTCCAGAACCCCACCATGACGCCGAGCGACGAGGTGATGCGGGCGGTCGCCGACGAGATGGGCGTGGGCCACACCTTCCGGCTCACGCCGGTCGGGGTGTACTTCGGCGACGGACCGGGCGTGACGCGCCCCGACCCGTTCTTCGGCGGCGCCGGTCCGGCGCGCACCGGCTGCATCGAGTGCGGCGAGTGCATGACGGGATGCCGTCACAATGCGAAGAACACCCTGCCCAAGAACTACCTGGCCCTGGCGGAGGCCGCCGGCGCGCGGGTGTACCCGATGACGACGGTCACCGGGCTGGTCGAACGACCGGGGGGCGGGTTCACCGTCGACACCGTCCGCACGGGGGCCTGGGCTGCGCGGGTGCGCACGCTCAGCGCCGAGCAGGTCGTGGTCGCCGCCGGGACGTACAACACGCAGCGACTGCTCCACCGTATGAAGGACGACGGTCGGCTGCCGCGACTGTCGGGCGTGCTCGGGCGCCTGTCGCGCACCAACTCCGAGTCGATCCTGGGTGCGGTGACCACCACGACCGCGACCGACTACACCCGCGGTGTCGCGATCACGTCGAGCTTCTACCCCGAGCCCCACACCCACGTGGAGCCGGTGCGGTACGGCAAGGGCTCGAACTCGATGGGCCTGCTGCAGTCGATCCTCACGGCGCCGCGCGACGGCCAGCAGCGCTGGCAGGCCTTCGCCGCGGAGCTGGTACGGCAGCCGGGCACCGCGCTGCGCCTGCTCGACGTTCGGCGCTGGAGCGAGCGCTCCATCATCTCCCTGGTCATGCAGACCGCCGACAACTCCCTGACCGTCTCCGGCCGGCGCTCCCGACTCGGGCGGTGGCGCCTGACGACCCGCAAGGACGAGTCCAATCCCGCACCGGCGTACCTCCCGGTGGCCCAGGACGTCGTGCGCCGGATGGCGCGTCGGATCAACGGGACGGCCGTCGGCAGCTACTTCGAGAACTTCGACGCCGCCGTGACCGCGCACTTCGTCGGCGGGTGCCCGATCGGCGCCGACGAGGCCTCCGGCGTGATCGACCCGTACCACCGCGTCTACGGCTACGCGGGTCTTCACATCGTCGACGGCTCCGCGATCACCGCCAACCTCGGCGTGAACCCGTCGCTGACCATCACGGCGCAGGCCGAGCGCGCCATGGCCTTGTGGCCGAACAGGGGCGACGCTGACCCCCGGCCCGAGCCCGGTGCGGGCTACGAGCCGGTGGTACCGGTCGCCCCGCGTCACCCGGTCGTCCCGGCGGCCGCGCCCGGCGCCCTGCGCCTGCCGATCGTGTCGGCCTGATGTCGGACACCAGTCCACCGGCGGAGTCCGCCGACGCCAGCCGCCCGCCGCGCGCGTACCTGGGCTGGGGATTGGCGGTCACGATCGCCTGCTTCCTGCCCCTCGGCCTCGTCGCGCTCTACTACGGGATCCGCACGACCCGAGCCATCGCCGAGGGGCGCACCGACGCGGCCGTGCACGAGTCGCACGTGACCCGGGGATGGGTGATCGCCACCGCCGTGGTCGGGGTCCTGGTGTACCTGTTCCTCGGCACCGTCTTCGTCCTGCTGGGCGCCTTCGCCTCGTAGGGCACCCACCGGATCGTGAGGCCTCAACCCTTGCGGTGGTCGGCCGGTGGGGAGGACCGTGGAGGTGTTCGGTCCTTCGAGCCCAAGGAGTCACGATGACGCACGCCAGACGACGCAGGAGCACAGTGATCGCCGTGTCGACGCTGGCCTGCGTCGGAGCCGCTGGTCTGGCCCTCTCGACGACGGCGGCAACCGCCACGCCGAGTGGCAAGGTGACCATCTGCCACGCCACGGCCTCGACGTCGAACCCGTACGTCGTGAAGTCGGTCGACATGTCGAGCATCGACGAGGAGAACAACCGCTACCTGAACGGCCACGGCGACCACGTCGGACCGGTGTTCAACCCGGACGGCGGGAAGAAGCAGCCGGCGTGGGGCGACATCATCCCGCCGTTCGTGAACACGGACGTCCCGGACGGGTCAGTCTTCCCAGGCAGCAACTGGCCGGCCGGCCAGGCGATCTGGGACAACGACTGCGAGGTGCCGGAGGACGATGGCGGAGGCGGTGGCGGAGGCGGAGGCCCCGTGGGCTGATCGGCCTGCCACCTGGGTTCGCTGCGAGTCGGCGGTCCGGTCCCCGTCGGGGGTTTAGATAGGCTCCGAGGTGTGACCGCGGCTCCCGACACCGTCCTCGTCGTCGACTTCGGCGCCCAGTACGCCCAGCTGATCGCGCGGCGGGTCCGCGAGGCACACGTCTACTCCGAGATCGTCCCGCACACGATGCCCGTGGCGGAGATCGTGGCGCGTCGCCCGGCGGCCGTCATCCTGAGCGGCGGACCGTCGAGCGTGTACGAGCCGGGGGCGCCCGCCCTCGACGCCGCCCTGTTCGACACCGGAATCCCGGTGTTCGGCATCTGCTACGGATTCCAGGCGATGGCGCAGGCGCTCGGCGGAACGGTGGCGCGCACCGGCCTGAGCGAGTTCGGCGGAACGCGCTGACGGTGGTCGAGTCGGGACGCCTGTTCGACGGGCTGCCGGCCGACCTCAGCGTCTGGATGTCGCACGGCGACTCGGTGGCCCAGGCGCCGGAGGGCTTCACGGTCACGGCCCGAGTCCGACGGCGCGCCTGTTGCGGCCTTCGAGGATCCGGCGCGACGCCTGGCCGGCGTGCAGTTCCACCCGGAGGTCATGCACAGCCAGCACGGCCAGCGGGTCCTCGAGCACTTCCTCCACGAGGTGGCGGGCTGCTCGCCGACGTGGACGATGTCCAGCGTCATCGACGAGCAGGTCGAGCGCATCAGGACGCAGGTGGGCTCCGCCCGGGTGCTCTGCGGGCTCAGCGGCGGCGTCGACTCCGCGGTCGCGGCGGCCCTGGTCCACCGGGCCGTCGGCGACCAGCTGACGTGCGTCTTCGTCGACCACGGCCTGCTGCGCAAGGGCGAGGCCGAGCAGGTCGAGCGCGACTACGTCGCCGCCACCGGCATCCGCCTCGTCGTGGTCGACGCGCGGGAGCGATTCCTCACGGCGCTGGCCGGGGTCAGCGACCCGGAGACCAAGCGCAAGATCATCGGCCGCGAGTTCATCCGCGTGTTCGAGGACGCCGCGCGCGGCGTGGTCAGCGAGGCGGGAGCGCACGGGGAGACCGTCGACTTCCTCGTGCAGGGCACGCTGTACCCCGACGTCGTGGAGTCCGGCGGCGGCACGGGCACGGCCAACATCAAGAGCCACCACAACGTCGGGGGCCTGCCCGACGACCTCGAGTTCACGCTGGTCGAGCCGCTGCGGACGCTGTTCAAGGACGAGGTCCGCCAGGTGGGGCTCGACCTCGGGCTGCCCCCGGAGATCGTCTGGCGCCACCCGTTCCCGGGGCCCGGCCTGGCGATCCGCATCATCGGCGCGGTGGACGAGGAGCGGCTGGCCATCCTGCGCGAGGCCGACGCCATCGCCCGCGAGGAGCTCACCGCGGCCGGACTCGACCGCGACGTCTGGCAGTTCCCGGTGGTGCTGCTCGCCGACGTCCGGTCCGTCGGCGTCCAGGGCGACGGTCGCACCTACGGGCATCCCGTCGTGCTGCGGCCGGTGTCGAGCGAGGACGCGATGACCGCCGACTGGTCGCGCCTGCCCTACGACCTCATCGCCCGCATCTCCACCCGCATCACCAACGAGGTGCGCGAGGTCAACCGCGTCACGCTCGACGTCACCAGCAAGCCCCCCGGCACCATCGAATGGGAGTGACCATGGAGTTCGTGTTCCACCTGATCGTCGTCCTGCACTTCGTCGGCCTGGCCATGCTGCTCGGCGGCTTCCTCGTCCAGGTCAAGGACCCGGACAAGACGGTCACGCGCTGGATGTGGGACGGCGCGCTCACGCAGCTGCTGACCGGCGTCATCATGGTGGGCTTGATCTCGTCCGGGGCCCTGGGCGACGAGGAGAAGGGCGAGCTCGAACAACACGAAGATCGCCATCAAGCTCGCCATCGTGCTCGTGATCGCGGTGCTCGCGTTCGTCGGCCGCAAGCGGCCGGCTCCGCAGGTCGGGCTGTGGGCGACGATCGGCCTGCTCACGCTGGCCAACGTCGTCATCGCCGTCTTCGTCTAGGCCGAGTTCAGCGCCGGCAGACGCACTTCTCGGCGGGGTGACCCAGCCGGCGTCGGCGTCAGGCCGTGCCGACCACCATGAACGCCTCGGCCAGCCGGCCCGCCGGGAGGCCGGCCTGCTCGGCCTGCATCCGCATCCAGCCGCCGACCCGTTCGCCGAGGTCGTCCATGTGGGCGGTCTGGCTCTCGTGGGCCTGCAGCGCCGCGAGCTTCGAGTCGAAGGTGTCGGTGATGTCGACCCAGTGGTTGGGGGTCGGGCTGGCGATCACCCACACCTCGGGAACGGACCAGTCCTCGAGTCCCTCGTCGAGCAGCAGGCTCGGATGCGCGAACGGGTTGCGGGCGTCGGGGTAGACGGCCTGGATGGCCGCCTCGCCGGCCGCGAGATGGTCCGGGTGCGAGGCCTGGATGCGGTTCCAGTTGCGATCCGGGGACTGGATGAGCATCCGGTCGGGGCGCACCTGCCGGATCACCCGGCTGATGTCGCGGCGCAGCTCGTGGCTGACCGCCAGCTCGCCGTCGCGGTAGCCGAGGAAGCGGACGTCGGTGACCCCCAGCGCTGCGCCGGCGGCGCGCTGCTCGGCCTGCCGGATCGCCGGGATCTCGGAGCGGGGGACCGTCGGGATCGAAGCCACCGGCGTCGCCGTTGGTGACCAGGCAGTACGAGACGTCGATGCCGGCCCGGGTCCAGGCGCGGACGGTGCCGCCGGCGCCGAAGTCGACGTCGTCGGGATGGGCCATGACGGCGAGGATGCGCTCGACGCGCCGCCCGTCACGGTTGTGGGTCAGGGCGTCTGGGGGCTGGGTCACGGCACGCAGCGTATCGGGCCTCGCCGGGGGGTACCGTGGGGGAATTCCGACCCGATCCCCTCGGGAGGCGCCGATGGTCCTGAAATTACCTTGGTGTGATGCGGTCGTCACAGTAGTCACATTCGTCACATCCGTGACAGAGTAGGCCCGTGCTTCCCCACCGGCACGGGTCTCGTGCTGCCCTCCGCGTCCTCGGACGCCGTCGTGGGCGCGCCGTGTCCGCAGGCCTGGCCCTGACCCTGCTCGCCGGCGTCGCGGTGACCCTCCCGTCGGCCGCCGGCGCGAGCTCAGGACCCGATGTGTGGGCCCCCTCCTCCTGGACCGGCGAGGTCGCCGGGCCGCCCGTTCCGGGCACCGGCCTGCCGCCCGCGGCCGCTCCGGCGATCGCCCAGCCGCTGCCGGAGGGGTACGACGTCTCGCCGACCTACGAGGGCCAGGCCCAGTGCGACCCGACGCCCAAGGCCGGCACGCAGAAGCTCGCGGACCTGATCAAGGCCACCTACGGCGGCGACCAGACGGTCTGGATCCCGCGCGCGTGCGATGTGGGCGGCCAGAGCGAGCACAAGGAGGGCCGGGCCCTCGACTGGATGACCAGTGTGCGGAACGCGCAGCAGCGGGCCAACGCCGAGACGTTCCTTGCCTGGCTGCTCGGGCCCGACCAGTTCGGCAGGCCCTACGGCAACGCGATGCGGCTCGGCGTCATGTACATCGGCTGGAACGACCGCATCTGGCGCGGCTACGACATCAAGCGTGGCTGGACCGAGCTGAAGGGCTGCTTCGCGACTCCCAGCGAGGGCATGGACACCACCTGCCACCGCAACCACATCCACATCTCGCTCACCTGGGATGGCGCCAGCGGTCGCACCTCGTTCTGGGACGGCACGGCGATGGACGGTGCCTACTGCAAGCCAGCCCGATCCTCCGGCACGGTCGGGGGAGGCGGGCGCGCCGCGGAGGCCATCGCGGTCGGGCCGGTTCGCGTGCTCGGCACCCGCAAGGCGGTCGGCGTGCCCGAGCGCTGCCGGCTCCAGCAGGACCGCTACAGCGGGGACAGTCACCGCATCTATGCCAAGGTCACCGGGCAGGGCGGCATCCCCGAGACCGGGGTCGCCGCGGTGGCGATCCAGGTGACGTCGATGGGCTCGAACGCGCCCGCCAACATCCGCGTGTGGGGCCCAGGCCAGTCGAAGAGCCAGATCGTCGTGAAGACCCCGATGAACATGGACGCGACCGGCACGGCGATCGTGCCCGTCGCATCCGACGGCACCATTGCCCTGGCGACCTCGGCCGGCGCCACCGACCTGGCCATCGACGTGGTGGGCTACTTCCCCGCGGGCGACGTCCCGAACGGCACCGAGGCCACGCCCGGTGCCTCGACCCCGATGGGCGACGAGCCGCCGGCACCCGCCCCGGCGGCCGCGCCCGCCACGACGCCGCCCCCGGCGGCCACGTTCGAGCAGGAGAAGGTCGACCAGTTCATCTCGATCGGAGCCGAGGTCGGCTACGAGTCCACCTCGCAGGGACCCCTGCAGCCCGGCGAGCAGCGTGTGGTCGGACTGACCGGCGTGCCTGGCGAGGCCACGTCGGCGCTGGTCCTCATCACCACCCGCGAGGCCAGCAAGCGCGGCAAGGTGCGCATCGGGGCCGTCGACAAGGACCCGACGGCGACGATCGCCTTCCCCAAGAAGGGCGTGCGGTCCGCCGTCATGGTGATCCCCGTCACCGGAAGCCAGGTGAAGTTCGTCGGGCCCAAGAAGGCCACGGTGCAACTGCGGGTGGAGGTGCTGGGGTACGCCCTGAACGCCTCGGCCATCAAGGTGCGCAGCGTCCCCGCCACGCGGATCGTCAAGGCGAGGCTCGACGGGCTCACGCCGCTGGTCGTCGGGCCCATCACGGGGGTGGCCGGCCTGCCGCGCAAGGCCAAGCGCGTGACCGGGGTCGTCCTGCAGGTGCGAACCAAGGGCAGGGCGGCGGACGGTGGGAGCCTCAAGGTCTACGGCCTCGACGGGGCGGCCCCCGGGACGCGGTCCGCACCGATCGTGGCGGGCAAGCCGTACACGAGCCTCGTGGTCGCCGAGGTGGGCACCGACGGGAAGCTGGTGATCGCGCCGTCGGTCGCCGCCAAGGTCCGGGCCACGATCGTCGCCTACATCCACCGCTGAGCCGGCCGCCCGCCCCTCGGGTGGATCGAGGCGTCCGGCCCGGTCCCTAGGATGCGAGGGTGAGTGAGCCCCTCGTCGTCGGCGACCAGATGGCTCTCGACACCGGCACCCCGGTCAACCCCGCCGTCGCGCGGCTCGTCGACGACCTGAACCCGTCCCAGCGGGCCGCGGTCGAGCACCGGGGCGGCCCCCTGCTCATCGTGGCAGGCGCCGGCTCGGGCAAGACGCGGGTCCTGACGCGGCGCATCGCGCACCTGCTGGCCACCGGCGACGCACAGCCCGGACAGGTGCTGGCGATCACGTTCACGAACAAGGCCGCGGGCGAGATGAAGGAGCGCGTGGCTGAGCTCGTCGGCGCGCGAGCCCGCGCGATGTGGGTGTCCACGTTCCACAGCGCATGCGTGCGGATCCTGCGCAGCGAGGCCGCCCGGCTCGACGTGAGCAGCACCTTCACGATCTACGACCAGGCCGACTCGATCCGGCTGATGTCGATGGTCATCCGCGACATGAGCCTGGACCCGAAGAAGTTCACCCCCCGGTCCTTCCTCGCGCAGGTCTCGAACCTCAAGAACGAGCTGATCGACCACGAGACCTACTCCAGCCGCACGGCCAACCAGATGGAGCAGACCCTCGCCGAGGCGTACGGCGAGTACCAGCGACGGCTGCGGCGGGCCAACGCCTTCGACTTCGACGACCTCATCTCGAGCACCGTCGCCGTGCTGCAGCTGTTCCCCGACGTTGCCGAGCACTACCGCCGCCGCTTCCGCCACGTCCTCGTCGACGAGTACCAGGACACCAACCATGCCCAGTACGTCCTGATCAAGGAGCTCGTCGGCACTCCCACGGAGGCCCTGCCCGCCGGGCAGCTGTGTGTCGTCGGCGATGCCGACCAGTCGATCTACGCCTTCCGCGGCGCCACGATCCGCAACATCGAGGAGTTCGAGCGCGACTACCCGAATGCCACGACGATCATGCTGGAGCAGAACTACCGCTCCACCCAGACGATCCTCACCGCGGCCAACACGGTCATCGCGCGCAACGCCAGCCGACGGGCGAAGAAGCTCTGGACCGACGCCGGACCCGGCAGCCCGATCGTGGCGTACGTGGCCGACGACGAGCACGACGAGGCGTCGTTCATCGCCAACGAGATCGACCGGTTGACCGACCAGGAGGGCTTCCGCCCGTCCGACGTGGCGGTGTTCTACCGCACCAATGCGCAGTCCCGGTCGGTGGAGGAGATCTTCGTCCGCGTGGGGCTGCCCTACCGCGTCGTCGGCGGCACGCGCTTCTACGAGCGACGCGAGGTGCGCGACGCGATCGCCTACCTGCGCGCCCTGGCCAACCCCGACGACGAGGTGTCCCTGCGACGCATCCTCAACACCCCCAAGCGCGGCATCGGCGACCGCGCCGAGGCGATGGTCGAGGCGTTCGGCCAGCGCGAGCGCATCGGGTTCGCCGCTGCCCTCGCGCGCGCAGCGCAGGCGCCGGGCATCGCGACCCGCTCCCTCGGGGCCATCGAGGGGTTCGTCGCGATGATGGCCGACCTGCGCACCGTGGTCGAGTCCGGTGCCGACGCCGCCACCGTCCTGCAGGCCGTCCTCGAGCAGAGCGGGTACCTCGCCGAGCTGCAGGCGTCCACCGACCCGCAGGACGAGACACGGGTGGAGAACCTCGCCGAGCTCGAGTCGGTCGCGCAGGAGTTCGCCACGGCGAACCCCGAGGGCACGCTCTCGGACTTCCTGGAGCGGGTCTCGCTGGTGGCCGACTCCGACGAGATCCCCGACGGCGACGAGGGCGGCGGCGTCGTCACCCTGATGACCCTGCACACCGCGAAGGGCCTGGAGTTCCCGGTGGTGTTCCTCACCGGCATGGAGGACGGGGTCTTCCCGCACATGCGCTCGCTGGGCGACCCCCGCGAGCTGGAGGAGGAGCGCCGGCTGGCCTACGTGGGCATCACCCGCGCGCGCCAGCGCCTGTACGTGACGCGCTCGGTGCTGCGCTCAGCGTGGGGGACCCCGGCGTTCAACCCGCCGTCGAGGTTCCTGGAGGAGATCCCCGAGGAGGTGCTCGAGTGGCGGCGCGAGGAGCCGGTCGGACGCAGCCCGCTGTCCGGCGGCTACGGCTCCTCCCCGAGCAGCAGCAGTGCTGCCCTGCGGCTGGGCGACCGCATCGTCGGCACCGGTCCGGTGCTGTCGCTGGCGGCCGGCGAGCGGGTCACGCACCAGAAGTTCGGGCTGGGCACCGTGGTGTCCACGTCCGGCTCGGGCGACAAGTCCGAGGCGACGATCGACTTCGGATCCGCGGGCGTCAAGCGGTTGTTGCTGAGGTACGCCCCGGTGGAGAAGCTGTAGCCGACGCCGCTCCCGATCGGCCCGTGGTGGACTCGATCGACGTCACGCCCGACGACAGCTGGGAGCCGTCGTGGTCGAGCTGGGCCAGCGCCGTCGAGATCTCGTGCACGACGCGGCGGTCGACCGGCAGCGACATGTGGCCGATCCCGCGGATGAGCACGTTGCGGGCCTTGCAGGTCCGGGTGCTGGATGCGCGCGTTGCGCTGCGGCAGGACGAGCTGGTCGAGGTCGGACCAGATGGCGATGAACCGGGTGCGGCAGCCGGGTGCGGGCTCGGCGAGCTCGCTGAGGATGTGGCTGGAGGGCCGCATCTGCCGGATGACCGGCCACGGCACGACCTGGGCCGGGACCGTGCCGCAGTGCGGCGTGCCCGAGCGTGCACACCGTGTGGACGTGGGCGTCGCCGCCGAGCCGCTGCACGTAGTAGCGCGCGATCAGGCCGCCCATCGAGTGCCCGATGATGTGCACCCGCTCGTAGCCGGTCTGCTCGCACACGTCCTCGATCAGGGTGCCCAGCCGCACCGCGACGTCGGCGATGTCGTCGGTGAACGGGGAGTAGTTCAGCGCGTACATGCGGCCGAAGCCGCGACCGCGCAGGGCCCGCCGGAGCAGCATGAAGATGCTGCGGTTGTCGATGACGCCGTGGACCAGGATGATCGGCGTTCCGGCCGCCTCGACGTCGCTGACGATGAGGCCGCGCTGGACGGGGGACAGGTGCCCCACCCCCATGTGCGAGGCCTCGTCGAGCCGGTCCTCGAGCAGGCCCCACGGGTAGAGCGCCAGGTGCACGGCTACCCAGACGCCTTCGACCACGACACCGACCGCACCGGAGGGCGACAGCAGCGCCCGGGCACCGGCCGGCACGATCGACCACAGGTCCATTCAGTACCCCAGCGAGAACCCGGCGCCGAGGTCGTCGGGGCGGTAGGTGCGGAAGGCGATGTGCGTCTGCGTCGTCAGGACGCCGGGGACGGCTCCGATGCCGTCGGTCACCACCGTCGGGACCGACTCGAGGTCGGGGACCTCGACGATGGCGACGATGTCGAGCTCACCGGTGACGGAGTACACGACGCGCACCTGGGGCAGCCGGGCGATCTCGGAGCCGACCTCGTTGACGCGACTGGGGTCGGCCGTGATGAAGCACAGGGCGGTCACCATGGCTTCACTCTAGGCCCGGCCGCGGCGCTGGGCGGTGGCGAACGACACCACCTGCTCGCCCATCGTGCGCAGCTGTCGGACGACGGCGGGATCGGACGACTCGGCGTCCTCGCCGATCAGCCCCGCCGAGTCGTTGATCGCCACGCCCAGGGGCGCCGGCCAGCCGCGCAGGGCGTGCACGACCTGTCGCAGCTGGTTCAGGGTGCCGACCGCGGTCTGCCATCCGTGGGCGATGCCGATGAGCCCGACGGCACGATCCTCGAGGTAGGGGCGCTCGTCGAAGCGGAGGTCCTCGGCGTAGTCGAGCGCGTTCTTGATCATGCCGCTGACCGAGCCGTGGTAGCCGGGGCTGGCGATCAGCAGGCCGTCGGCCGCGCGCATCGCCTCGACCAGCGCCCGCGTCTGCTCCGTGCGCTCGGTCGTCTCGGTGTCGTACATCGGCAGCATGAGGTCGCGCCCGGTGACGAAGGTGACCTGCGCGCCGGCGTCCATCGCCGCCTGCGCGGCGAACCGCAGCGCCCGCTCGGAGGCGGCCATCGGCTTGGTGCTGCCGCCCAGCGCGAGGATGCGCAGGGCCGGGGTGGAGTCCGTCACGCTGCAGAGTCTTGCACCCGACCCGAGCGGTAGTGTGCGGGCAGTCAGGTGGCGGGCGGTCCGCCCGCCGGGAGCGTGGGAGGACGGTCATGTCGGCACCGATTCGCGTGGTGGTGGCCAAGCCCGGGCTCGACGGGCATGACCGGGGCGCGAAGGTCGTCGCCCGGGCCCTGCGCGACGCCGGCATCGAGGTGGTCTACACGGGCCTGCACCAGACGCCCGGCCCAGATCGTCGACGCCGCGATCCAGGAGGACGCCGACGTGATCGGCCTGTCGGTCCTGTCCGGGGCGCACCTCACGCTGTTCGCCGAGGTGATGGACCTGCTGAAGGCCAAGGACGCCACCGACATCGTGGTGTTCGGCGGCGGGATCATCCCGGACGACGACATCCCCGTGCTCGAGGAGATGGGCGTCGCGCGGATCTTCACTCCCGGCACGCCGACCCAGGACATCGTGCAGTGGGTCGAAGATCACATCACCCGGTAGTGACGGGCGTCACGGGCGTCGGTAGAGTCGGCCCGTTGCTTGGAAGTCCTAGTACTTAGCACCGACGCGGAGGCGACCGATGGATCTGTACGAGTACCAGGCGAAGCATCTGTTCGGGAAGCACAACGTCCCGGTCACGGCGGGGGAGGTCTGCACCACCGCGGACGCAGCGCGTGAGGCGGCTCGCAAGATCGGCTCGCAGGTGGTGATCAAGGCACAGGTGAAGACCGGTGGCCGTGGCAAGGCCGGTGGCGTGAAGCTGGCGGACAAGCCGGATGAGGCGCAGGAGCTCGCGAGGGCGATCCTGGGGATGGACATCAAGGGCCACACGGTCTACAAGGTGCTGGTCAACGAGGCCAGTGACATCGCGGACGAGTACTACGTGTCGTTCCTGCTGGACCGGGCGAACCGGACTTTCCTCGCGATGGCCAGCGTGGCCGGTGGGATGGAGATCGAGGAGGTCGCCGCGACCCGTCCGGAGGAGCTGGCGATGATCCGCGTGGACGCCCTGGAGGGGTGCACGCCGGCGAAGGCGGCGGAGATCGTCGAGGCGGCGCGGTTCCCGGAGGCGGTGCAAGGCGCAGGTCGAGGACATCCTGGTGAAGCTGTGGCGGGTCCTGATCGAGGAGGACGCGACGCTGGTGGAGGTGAACCCGCTGGCGCTGACGCCGACGGGTGCAGGTGCTGGCGCTGGACGGCAAGGTGACGCTGGACGACAACGCGCACTACCGGCACGCGTCGCATGCGGACTTCGTGGACCGCGACAACACCGATCCGATCGAGCTGCGGGCGGCGGAGTTCGACCTGAACTACGTGAAGCTGCACGGGCAGGTCGGGATCGTGGGCAACGGCGCGGGCCTGGTGATGAGCACCCTGGACGTGGTCGCGTACGCGGGCGAGGAGTTCGGCGGGGTCAAGCCGGCGAACTTCCTGGACATCGGCGGCGGCGCGAGCGCGGAGGTCATGGCCAACGGCCTCGACATCGTGCTGAACGACCCGGAGGTCGAGGCGGTGTTCGTGAACGTGTTCGGCGGGATCACCTCGTGCGACGCGGTCGCCAACGGGATCGTGCAGGCGATCGCGATGCTGGCGGCGAAGGGCGAGCCGGTGACCAAGCCGATCGTGTGCCGCATCGACGGCAACAACGCCGAGGAGGGCCGTCGGATCCTGACCGAGGCCGAGCACGACCTGATCGAGCTGGTCGACACCATGGATGGCGCTGCGCGACGGGTGGCCGAGCTGGCCGCCGCCCGCGCGGCCGGGAAGTAGGGGCACGCGCGATGGCTATCTGGCTGGACGAGAACTCCCGCATCCTGGTGCAGGGCATGACCGGGTCCGAGGGCACCAAGCACACGCGGCTGCATGCGCGGCCTCCGGCGCGCAGATCGTCGCCGGCGTCACCCCGGGCAAGGCCGGGCAGGACCTCGACGGGATCCCGGTGTTCAACGACGTCGCCGCGGCGATGGACGCCACCGGCGCCAACGTGTCCGTCGTCTTCGTGCCGCCGCGCTTCGCGAAGGCCGCCGTCGAGGAGGCCGTCGACGCGGCGATCCCGCTGGCCGTGGTCATCACCGAGGGCATCCCCGTGCACGACACCGCGCAGTTCTTCCAGTACGCGGTCAACGCCGGCACCACCCGCATCATCGGCCCGAACTGCCCGGGCATCATCAGCCCCGGCAAGTCCAACGCCGGCATCATCCCGGCCACCATCACGCAGGCCGGCCGCATCGGGCTGGTCTCCAAGTCCGGCACCCTGACCTACCAGATGATGTACGAGCTGCGCGACCTCGGCTTCTCCACCTGCGTGGGCATCGGCGGCGACCCGATCATCGGCACCACCCACATCGACTGCCTCGCGGCGTTCCAGGACGACCCCGAGACCGACGCCATCGTCATGATCGGCGAGATCGGCGGCGACGCCGAGGAGCGCGCCGCGGCCTTCATCAAGGACCACGTCACCAAGCCCGTCGTCGGCTACGTCGCCGGCTTCACCGCCCCCGAGGGCAAGACCATGGGCCACGCCGGCGCCATCGTCTCCGGCTCCGCCGGCACCGCCGCCGCCAAGCAGGAGGCCCTCGAGGCCGTCGGCGTCCGCGTCGGCAAGACCCCCTCCGCCACCGCCGCCCTCATGCGGGAGATCGTCACCTCCCTCTAGCCGTCGCCTCCCCCGTTGAGTGGCGGGTTGTGTACGCGCCACGCCGAAGGCGTGCGCGCACGACCCGCCACTCAACGGTCGACGGGGCGGGAGGATGGCTGAGTGCCGGAGACCTGGACGCCGATCCTGATCGCGGTCGTGCTCGTGGCCGTGTTCCTCTACGGCGTGCTCCAAGACCGCGATGCCGGTCGCCGGCGTCCTCGCCGGGCCGCTGCTGGCCGCGGCGCTCGGCGCGACCGTGGCGTCCGGGCTCATGGTCCCGCTGCTGATCCTCGGCGACCTGTTCGCCCTGGCCCGGTACCGGCAGCACGCCGACTGGGGGCTGATCCGCCGACTCGTGCCCGGTGTGCTCCTCGGCTTCGTCATCACCGCCGTGCTCTTCCGGCTCCTGCCCGTGGCGCGCGCTCGGCCGCATCATCGGCGTGCTCATCCTCGCCTCGCTCGCCCTGGAGGTGTGGCGTCGGCGGTCGGAGGCAGCGAGCCATCGCGCGCTCGAGCCGATGACCAGCCGTGCCGGGATCGCGTTCTTCGGCACCCTCGCCGGCATGACGACGATGGCCGCCAACGCCGGCGGAACCGCCATGACGCTGTACCTCGTGAAGATGCGGGTGTCGATGCTCGCCTTCATGGGGACGTCGGCGTGGTTCTTCTTCGTCCTGAACGTCATCAAGGTGCCCATCGTCGGAGGCCTGGGATTCATCACCCGCGAGACGCTGGTGGCGGACCTGTGGCTCGCCCCGGTCCTGGTCCTCGGGGCGCTGGCGGGCATCGCGCTGTTCCGGCGCATGGACGAGCGGGTCTTCACCACGGTCGCGCTGGGGCTCAGCGGCGTCGCCGCCGTGTGGCTGATCGTGCACGGCTGAGAGCGCGTGGCGGTCCGGGCCGCGGGACGCCCCACCTGAGATTCTGGACCGGTGACCGCCCCCACGCTGCCGCCGGCGCAGCGCTCCCCGATCCCGGGCGAGCGCAGCGGCCTCGGCCAGCGCCTGCGCACCGTGGCCGGCGCTGCCGGTGCCCGCGTGCGTGGCTCCGTCGGGACGGGGGCGTCCGCACCGTGGCTGGTGGGCGTGAGCGCCGCCGCGTGGGCCGCCCTCCTGGGACTCGCCCTCGCGGCCGTGCCCATGCTGATCGTCTGGATGGCCTCGCCGGCCTCGGGCCTGACGTGGCTGGAGTCGCTCCGGGTCGCCGGCCTGATCTGGCTGGTCGCCGGCGGCGGGGCCGTCTCCGATCGCCGGAGTGACCTACTCGCTGCTGCCGTGGGGCCTGACGCTGATCCCGCTGCTCCTGCTCGGCTACGGGGGCGGCTGGGCGGCCCGCCGGTCCGGCGCGGCGAGCCTGCGGCCGCTGGCCGTCCTCGTCGTGAGCGGAGCGGTGGCCTACGCCCTCGTGACGGCCGTGGTCGCCGTCGTCACCGCGGGACCGGTCGCCTCCGTCTCGCCGGTGCGGGCCGTCCCTGCGGCGTTCGGCCTGGCCGTCGCCGCCCTCTCCTGGGGTGCCCTGCGGGCAGCGGGGTACCGGCTCGAGGACCTGGTCCCGGTGCCGGGAGTGCCCCTCGTGCTGCGGTCAGGAGTCGCAGCCGCCTTCGTGATCGTCGGGCTCGGGGCGGTGGCCGCGACTGCGTCGCTGCTGCTGCACATGGACGATGCGATCACCATGGCGCAGTCGCTTCGGGCCGGGGTGTGGGGTGGACTCGGCCTGGCGCTGCTCGGGCTGGCGTACGCGCCTGTGGCTGCCGTCTGGGGCGCGGCGTACACCATGGGCGCCGGGCGTCGTCATCGGTCCCGCGGTGACGGTGTCCCCCTTCATCGCGACCACCCCACCCACGCTGCTGCCGCCCTTCCCCCTGCTGGCCGCCCTGCCGGCCACGGCCAGCCCGCTGGCCTGGGCGATGCCGGTGGCCGGCGTCCTCGCGGGGGTCGTGGCCGGCGTCATGATCGGCCGGGCGGCCCGGGACCAGGCGAGGCTGATCCGGTTGGCTCTCGCGGTCGGGGCAGCGGTCGTCGCGGGCTGCGCCCTCGCGCTCGCCGCCCTCCTCGCATCGGGCTCCCTGGGCGACCTCCGGCTCGAGCACCTCGGGCCCTCGCCCCTGACGGTCGGCGTCCTCGGCGCAGTCCTCGTGGTGCTGGGCGCGGCCCCGAGCTCGGTCGTGCCGGGCTCGGCGCGACGGCCCAGCCTGGCGGTCGCCACAGTGACCGACGACGAGGTCGCGGGCGATAGCCTCGTCGACGATGCCCCCTGAGAGGACGACCTGATGGCTGACCAGACCCCGCCCGGCGACCTGCCGATTCCCCCCGGCCCCAGCCCGGCGCGCATCGACGTGGGGGCCGCCATCTCGTGGGGCTTCGACCGGTTCAAGTCGAATGCGGCTGCCTTCGTGGGCCTCGCGGCCGTGGTCACCGTCATCCAGCTCGTGCAGCAGGTCGGCACGCGCCCGCTGCAGAACATCATCACGGACTGCTCGAACCCCGAGACGACCGGCCAGCTGAACGCCTGCACCGCCGCCATCGGCATCAGTGCCATCGTCGAGCATCGCGATCGCGCTGGTGTTCTCCCTGCTGGCCTTCATCGCGCAGATCGGTGTCCAGCGAGCGGCGGTCCGCAGCTCCCAGGGCATCACGCCCTCGTTCTCGGAGATGTTCACCACGCAGCACCTGGGGACGTACATCCTCTACGTCATCGTCTTCGCCATCTTGTTCGTCGTGGGCCTGGCGCTGTGCATCCTGCCCGGGCTCGTCGTGCTCTTCCTGCTGCAGCTGGGTCCGTACTACATCCTGGACAAGGGGATGGGCGTCGGGGACGCCATGAAGGCGAGCGTGCAGGCCGTCACGAAGAACGTGGGCCCGGCCGTGATCATGACGCTGATCAACGCCCTCGTGTCGATCCTGGGCGGCCTGTTCTTCGGCATCCTCACGCTGGTGACGCTGCCGTTCGCCTGCCTGTTCACGGTGCACATGTACCGCCAGTTCAACCGGGAGCCGATCGTCTAGCCCGCTTGGCCGCGACAGCCATCGTCCTCGGAGAGACACTGGAATCAGCCGAGAACGGGGGCAGGTGATTCCGGTGCGTACCATCGGACGGCTCATGTCAGTGGTTGCCCTTCTCACCGCCGGAGCCCTGGTGATGCCCGTCGGCCTGCCGGCGACGATGTCGTCAGCGGTGGCGCAGCCCGCTGACGGCGCCGGATTCGAGGCTGCCCGCGACGCGGCTGTCGCCGCATCCGGCGTGTTCAGCAAGGGCACGACCTTGATCGTGCGGGCGAGCGATCCCCTGGAGGGGTCGTCGATCGAGATGTCGGTGAATCCGGACGGTTCCCTGATGTGGCTGGAGGCCCAGCCGACCGCGACCTACGTGATGAAGTGCATGCGGGTCGACCGATGCTGGGAGATGTCGGCAGCCGACTTCGGTGATCTCAAATGGCACCTGATGGGCCCCGGATGGGTGACCTACCGGCAGGGCGCCGACTTCTGGGCCTACTGGATCGATGGCTCATGGCCGGCGGGGACCACATATGACGTGTCCACGGGTGCGGACGGCTCGCAGACCTTCGTCGCCACCTACGCACCGCCCGGTGGCTCGGTCGTCGAGTCGACGACGGTGAGCGCGGGGGCGGTCTCCGATGTCGTGCTGGCCACCTTGTCTGACGGGACGGTGATCGGGCACCTCACCATGGAGATGAGGTCACAGCCGGATCGGGTGGTCGTCACTCCGCCGGCGCGGCGATCGCTGGACGGCCCCGCCATCGAACCGACCTCCTGGGAGGCGCTGATCAACAGCTGACCGCCTCAGGAGTCCGGTCCACGCCGGCTGTCCCCGGACCTGCGGGCCCGGGGACAGCCGGCGGCCAGTCGATAGGGTTCGGGTGTGCCCGCCCGCATCGTGGTCCTCGCCTCCGGATCCGGCACCCTCCTGCAGAGCGTGATCGACGCCACGGCCGACGGCAGCCTCGATGCCCAGGTTGTGGCGGTCGGCAGCGACAGCCCGCAGGCCCAGGCCCTGACCCGGGCCGCGGCCGCCGGGATCGCGACGTTCGTGGAGGACCCACGCGACCACCCCGACCGGGCGGCCTGGAACCAGGCCCTGACCGAGCGCGTGCTCGACCTCGACCCCGACTGGGTGGTGAGCGCCGGCTTCATGAGGATCCTCGGCCCGGGCTTCGTCGACGCCTTCCCCGGCCAGGTCATCAACACGCACCCCGCCCTGCTGCCGTCGTTCCCGGGCGCCCACGGCGTGCGCGACGCCCTCGCGTACGGCGTCGCGGTCACCGGCTGCACGGTGCACGTGGTCGACCATGGCGTCGACACCGGCCCGATCCTCGCCCAGCGCGCGGTTCCGGTGCTGCCCGGTGACGACGAGGCGACCCTCCATGAGCGCATCAAGGACGTCGAACGCCCCCTGCTGGTGGAGACACTGGCTCGACTGATCGGAGAGAACCCGTGAGCGACACCCGGCGCCCGGTACGCAGGGCCCTTGTCTCGGTGTACGACAAGAGCGGACTCGAGGAGCTGGCTCGAGGGCTGAGCCTGGCCGGGATCGAGATCGTGTCCACCGGCTCGACCGCGAGCACCATCGCGGCCGCCGGCGTTCCGGTCACGCCCGTCGGCGACGTCACCGGCTTCCCGGAGACGCTCGACGGTCGCGTGAAGACCCTGCATCCCCACATCCACGGCGGGCTGCTGGCCGATCTGCGCAAGGACTCGCACCGCGAGCAGCTGGAGGACCTCGGGATCCTCGCCTTCGAGCTCGTCGTCGTGAACCTCTACCCCTTCGAGCAGACCGTCGCGTCCGGCGCGGGCATCGACGACTGCGTGGAGCAGATCGACATCGGCGGTCCGGCGATGGTGCGGGCCTCGGCGAAGAACTACGCGAACGTCGCCATCGTCACGTCACCGACGCGCTACTCCGACGTGCTCGCGGCCGTGGCCGCCGGCGGCTTCACGCTCGACGAGCGCGCCCACCTGGCCGTGGAGGCCTTCGCGCACACGGCGACCTACGACATCGCGGTGGCGTCGTGGCTCGGCAGCGTCGTCGCGCCGGACCCGGACGGCGACGGCTTCCCGGCCTGGCTCGGCGGGGCGTGGAAGCGCGGCGACGTCCTGCGCTACGGCGAGAACCCCCACCAGCGGGCGGCCGTGTACCTCTCCGCCCACCACGAGCCCGCCCTCGCCGGCGCCGTCCAACTGCAGGGCAAGCAGATGTCGTACAACAACTACGTCGACGCCGATGCCGCCCGGCGCGCCGCGTTCGACCACCTCGAGCCGGCGGTGGCGATCATCAAGCACGCCAATCCGTGCGGCATCGCGGTCGGATCCGACGTCGCCGACGCCTACCGCCGCGCGTTCGCCACCGATCCGGTGTCGGCCTTCGGCGGAGTCGTGGCATCGAATCGCGAGGTGACGGTCGCGATGGCCCAGGCCATGGGCGACGTGTTCACCGAGGTCGTCGTGGCGCCGTCGTACGAATCTGCAGCGCTCGAGGTGCTGGCCGCGAAGAAGAACCTGCGCGTGCTGCAGGTCGCCGGCCCGCACATGGGGTCGCACATCGAGTCCCGCTCGATCTCCGGCGGCGTGCTCCTCCAGGTCGCCGACGCCGTCGACGCCGAGGGCGACGATCCGGGCACCTGGACCCTGGTCAGCGGCGAGCCGGCCGACGAGGCCACGATGCGCGACCTCGAGTTCGCGTGGCGCGCCTGCCGCTCCGTGAAGTCGAACGCGATCCTGCTGGCCGACGGCGGGGCCGCCGTCGGCGTGGGCATGGGCCAGGTCAACCGGGTCGACAGTGCGCGGCTGTCCGTCGAGCGTGCGGGCGACCGGGCGGCCGGCTCGGTGGCCGCCTCGGATGCGTTCTTCCCGTTCGCCGACGGACTCCAGGTCCTGCTCGACGCGGGCGTGCGCGCCGTCGTCCAGCCGGGGGGTTCCGTGCGCGACGAGGAGGTCTTCGCGGCCGCGCGCGCGGCCGGCGTGACCATGTACGTGACCGGCACGCGGCACTTCTTCCACTGATGGTCGTGCCGCGAGCGCTCCCTCTGGCGGCCAGCTTCGTCGTCGGAACGCTGACCGCGGTTCAGGCGCGCATCAACGGCCAGCTCTCCGTGGAGCTCGGCAACGGTCTCGAGGCGGCGGTGTTCAGCTTCGGATCGGGCTTGGTCATCCTCGTCGTCATCGTCGCTGTCGTCCGGCCAGTTCGGACAGGGGTCGTGCGCATCCCGGCGGCCGTACGATCCGGCGCACTGACGTGGTGGCACGTCCTCGGGGGTGTCCTGGGCGGGTTCTTCGTCGGAGTCCAGACGGCCGCGGTGCCCGTCCTCGGCGTCGCCGTCTTCACGGTGGCTGTGGTGGCGGGGCAGAGCAGCAACTCCCTGCTCGTCGACCGAGCGGGCCTCGGCCCGGCCGGCACGCAGGCCATCACCACGAGGCGCGTCGTCTCCGCCGTCGTGGCGATCCTGGCGGTGACGGTCGCCGTGTGGAACCGGTTCGGCTCGGGCGACTTCTCTGTCGGCGCCGTCCTGCTCGCCTTCAGCGCGGGAGCTGGTGATCGCCGTTCAGCAGGCGATCAACGGGCGGGTGGCTCGCGCCGCTCAGAACCCCATGTCCGCGACGTTCTACAACTTCGCCTTGGGCACTCTGGCCCTGGGTCTCGCCTTCGGCGTGGTGTGGGCGCGTGTCGGTCAAGGTCCCTCGGCTCTGACCCTGACGGTCCCTGGTGGCTCTACCTCGGCGGCGTGATCGGCATTGTCTTCATTGCCATCGCGTCGTGGGCCGTCCCGTTGGTAGGCGTGCTCTTGTTCGCGGTGTGTCACGATCGCCGGGCAGTTGTCGGGAGCGCTGCTGCTCGACGTCGTCGCACCCACGGCTGGCACCGATCTCGCCATCAACCTCGTGATCGGGGTGCTGCTGGCGTTCGTGGCGGTCGCGATTGCCGCTCGAGGACGCGGGCGCCCGTAGGCCCGGTGGGCGTGCGAGAATCCGCGCCATGACTGCAGTGATCCTCGACGGCAAGGCGACCGCGGCGCACGTGAAGGCCGAGCTCCGGCAGCGGGTGGACGCGCTGCGGGCGGCGGGCGTCATGCCCGGACTGGGCACCGTCCTGGTCGGGGACGACCCCGGGAAGCCACGCCTACGTGGGCGGCAAGCACAAGGACTGCGCCGAGGTGGGCATCGCCTCCATCCGCGTCGACCTGCCGGCCGACACCACGCAGGCGCAGCTCGACGACGAGATCCGCCGCCTGAACGCGGATCCGTCGGTCACCGGGTACATCGTCCAGCTGCCGCTGCCCAAGCACCTCGACGCCAATCGCGTGCTGACCTTGATGGACCCGGGCAAGGACGCCGACGGGCTGCATCCCACCAACCTCGGCCGGCTCGTGCTCGGCGAGCCCGCGCCGCTGCCGTGCACCCCCCGCGGCATCGTCGAGCTGCTGCGGCGCTACGGGGTCGAGATCAACGGCGCCGAGGTCGTCGTCGTGGGCCGTGGGGTGACCGTCGGCCGGCCGCTCGGCCTGCTGCTCACCCGCAAGTCCGAGAACGCCACCGTGACGCTGTGCCACACCGGCACGAAGGACCTCGCCGCGCACCTGCGCACGGCCGACATCATCGTCGCCGCCGCCGGCGTCCCGCACCTGGTGACCGCCGACCTCGTCCGCCCCGGCGCTGCCGTCCTCGACGTGGGCATCACGCGCACCGACGCCGGGCTGGTCGGCGACGTGCACCCGGAGGTCAGCGAGGTGGCCGGCTTCGTGGCCCCCATGCCCGGCGGCGTCGGGCCGATGACCCGCGCGATGCTCATCACCAACGTCGTCGAGGCGGCCGAGGCGGCCCTCGCCTGATCGACGGCTGGGCGAACGACGCTGCGGGAGCAGTGGCACGATGGGGCCGTGGCGCGGACCGGTGACGAGACCGACGACGGACCGTCGGCGACCGTCGTCCCGATCCGCCCCGCGGCCCCACGCTCCTGGTTCGCCCAGTGGCCGATCACCCTCGTCCTGCTGGGCGTGGCCGTCGCCATGGGGCTTATCGCGATGGACTACTTCCGCCGCGGGTCGATCGTGCTCTCGGCCAGCGTGCTGCTCGCCGCCTTCCTGAGACTGTTGCTCCCCGATGCGGATGCGGGCATGCTCGTCGTGCGGTCACGCAAGATCGATGTCCTGACGCTGGGCGTGCTGGGGATCGGGCTGACCGTCTTCACGTTCTGGGTTCCGGCCCCGAGCTAGTGCCCCGCAGTCGAGGAGGGTCCATGGACTACACGATCGCAGTCGAGCCGCGCGCGGAGCAGGCGACTGCCCTGGTGGCCGGTCACGTCGCGCATGACGGCATCCCCGAGTTCCTCGGTGGCGCCTACACCGAGCTCATGTCGGTGGTGCCCGAGTCGGCCATCACCGGCCCGCCGTTCGCGCGCTACGACATCGACGGCGACGGCTTCTCGATCGAGGCGGGGTTCCCGGTGGCCGAGCCGGTCGCTCCCAGCGGACGGGTGTACTCCGGTCGGCTGCCCGCCGGCCTGGTGGCCAGCACCCTTCATGTGGGGTCGTACTCGGATCTCGGCGCCGCCTACAGCGCGCTCGAGACCTGGCTCGAGGACACCGGGCACACGCGCGCGGGGCGGCCGTGGGAGTGCTACCTCGACGGTCCCGAGGTCGCCGAGCCGCGCACGGTGGTGTGCTGGCCGGTCGCCGCGGCGTGACGGCGGGTCGCTAGCCCAGCCGACGCTGCAGGAACGCCACCGTGGCGTCGAGCGCCTGATCGGCGGCAGCCGGAGATCCGAGCCAGGCATGCTGGGCGCCGTCGATCCACAGCGCCTCGACGTCGACACCCGCGCCCCGCAGCGCGGCGACCACTTCCTGCGAGCGCTCGACCGGGATGAGGGTGTCGCCGGTGCCGTGCACGACGAGCGTCGGGCGGCGCACCGGCTGACACGTGCGCGATCGGCGACGCCGCCTCGGCCAGGGCCGGGTGCTCGTCGATCGGGTCCGCCGACGAGGCGCTCCTCCGGGCGTCGGCCCGGGCATGAGCGCCTCACCCATCGGGAGGCGGATGTCCGCCGACGCCGTACCAGTCGACGAGCGCCGACCAGAGGCGGGCAGTCGACGGCGGCCCCGCTGGTCCCCAGGGCCTCGGCATCCCCCTGGCAGAAGGCGAGCAGCATCGCGAGGTGGCCGCCGGCGGACTCGCCCCAGACGGCCAGCCGGCAGGCGTCGATGCCCAGCTCGTCGGCCCGGGCGACGACGAACCGGTGGGCGGCGGCCACGTCGTGCAGCTGCGCCGGGAAGAGCGCCTCCTCCGGTCATGCGGTAGTCGACGGAGACGACGGCGATGCCGCGCTGCGCCAGCGCGGTGAAGACGTCGGGCACCATCGTCATGTACATCGGTCCGACGCCGTCGCGGTCGCCGAACAGCCACGCGCCGCCGTGGATGAAGATGACGGCCGGCGCCGGGCCGACCGCCGGGCAGGTACAGGTCCATGCGCACCGGCCGGAAGCCCACCTCCGACACGAAGCGGACACCGCGCAGGACGTGGATGCCGTCATGCCGACGGCCGGGGGCAGCGGCAGCTCCCACGGCGGCGGGGGGGCCGGGAGGTCGATCATGAGGCCAGCGCCGCGCCGGTGGCGGCGCGGACGTCGTCGGCGGTGACGCCGGGTGCGGTCTCGATGAGGACGAGGCCGTGGGGGGTGACGTCGATGACGGCGAGGTCGGTGATGATGCGGTGGACGACGGCCCGGCCGGTCAGGGGCAGGGTGCAGTTCTGGACGATCTTGTGGCTGCCGTCCTTGGCGGTGTGCTCCATCATGACGATGACGCGCTTGGCGCCGTGGACGAGGTCCATCGCGCCGCCCATGCCCTTGACCATCTTGCCGGGGATCATCCAGTTGGCGAGGTCGCCGGCGGCGGAGACCTGCATGGCGCCGAGGACGGCGACGTCGATGTGGCCGCCGCGGATCATGCCGAAGCTGGTGGCGGAGTCGAAGAAGGCGGCGCCGGGGATGACGGTGACGGTCTCCTTGCCGGCGTTGATGAGGTCGGCGTCGACGTCGGCCTCGGCCGGGTACGGGCCGGTGCCGAGGATGCCGTTCTCGGACTGCAGGACGACGTGGACGTCGTCGGGCAGGTGGTTCGGGACGAGGGTGGGCAGGCCGATGCCGAGGTTGACGTACTGGCCGTCGGCGAGCTCGAGGGCCACGCGCGCGGCGAGCTGCTCACGCGTCAGCGCCATCGTGGCCTCCTTCGGCGTCCTCGACGGTGGACATCAGGGCGTCGCGGTAGTCGTCCGGGGTGAAGTCGGGAGTGCTCACGCGGTCACCGTCCGGCGCTCGATCCGCTTCGCGGCGACCTCGTCCGGGGTCAGCACCACGACGCGCTGCACGAACACCCCCGGGGTGTGGACGTTCTCGGGCGGGATCTCGCCCGGCTCGACCAGCCGCTCGACCTCGGCGATCGTGATCCGCCCGGCCATCGCGGCCAGCGGGTTGAAGTTGCGGGTCGCCTTGTCGAACACCAGGTTGCCGTGCCGGTCCCCGACCGAGGCCCGCACCAGCGCGAAGTCGGTGGTGATGCCGCGCTCGAGGACGTAGCTCGCGGCCGTCGAACTCCCGCACCTCCTTGGGCTCCGAGGCCACCGACACCGAGCCGTCCGGCGCGTGCCGCAGCGGCATCCCGCCGTCGGCGACCGGCGTGCCGACGCCCGCCGGGGTGTAGAACGCGGGGATCCCCGCACCGCCGGCGCGCAGCCGCTCGGCCAGCGTGCCCTGCGGGATGAGCTCCACCTCCAGCTCACCGGTCAGGAACTGCCGCTCGAACTCCTTGTTCTCCCCGACGTACGACGACGTCGTCCGGGCGATCCGGCCCGCGCTCAGCAGCAGCCCCAGCCCCCAGTCGTCGACGCCGCAGTTGTTGCTCACCACCCGCAGGTCGGTCGCCCCCTGCGCCAGCAGCGCCGCGATCAGCACGCTCGGGATCCCGTTCAGGCCGAACCCGCCCACGGCCAGGGAAGCCCCGGAGCCGATGTCGGCCACCGCCTCGCGCCGCGCTCGCGACCACCTTGTCCACGCGTGTCCTCCTTCAGTGCTGCCGGATGCTACCGACCCCGTCGACCTTGAGGTTGCGGGCGGTTCCGCCCGGTCGGGCGGGCGCCAAGCTCAAGGTCGGCGGAGCAGCGACTCCAGCCGGGCGTGGATCTCCGGCACCGCGTCGGCCGACTCCGGCTTCATGACGGTGCTGCGCATGATGCGGGCCGCGCCGAGGTCGGGCTCGAGGTCGTGCCCGCGCGCGGCCAGACCCGTCGGCCGTCACGGCGTAGGTCGCCAGGTGGACCTGCTCGGCGGGCGGCAGCGCGGCCGCAGCGTGGAACAGCGCCGAGCTGGCCTCGTCGACGGCGGACATCGTCGCGCCGGAGGGGAAGTAGGTCACGATGTCGAGCTCGGGTGCCTGGTACGGCGGTGAAGACATCGGAGGCCTCGAGCAGGCGGGTCCACTCCAGCGCCCCACGCCGGTTGGCGCGCAGCACCTGACCCAGGCCGTCATCGGTCAGCGGGATCACCTCGAGGGTGAGCCACAGTGCTGCCGCGGCGGCGCCCGCGCGGCTGCACTCGAGGGAGATCTCGCCGAGGTGCAGCTCGTCGGAGGAGAAGTACGTGTAGGGCGAGTCGTGCACGTAGAAGCGGCCGACCGACGGGTCGGAGAACAGCACGGCGCCGCAGCCGTAGGGCTGCAGGCCGTGCTTGTGCGGGTCGACGACGACGCTGTCGACGTCGGCGATGGCGGCGTAGGGGGCGCGCGCGACGCCGTCGGCGGAGTCGTCGGCGATCGAGCGCGAAGAAGCCGCCGTAGGCCGTGTCGACGTGGACGCGGGCTCCGTGCGCGCGGGCGAGGTCGACGATGCTCGGGCAGCGGGTCGAGGGCGCCGAGCCCGGTGGTGCCCAGCGTCGCCACGACCGTGCCGACGCGCCCGGTCGCCAGGACCTGCTCGAGCGCCGCGAGGTCCATGCGACCGGCGGCGTCGGTGCGCGATCGCGATGCCCTCCACGCCGATCACCTGGCACATGCGCGAGTGCGTGTAGTGCGCGTCGGCGCTGTAGGCGATCGCCTTGCCGGGGTGCGACTCGCGGGCGGCCCACAGCGCCTCGAGGTTGGCGATCGTGCCGCTGGACGTCAGGTGGCCGAGGTGCTGCTCGAAGCCGAACATCGTCGCGAGGCGCGCGACGACCTCCTTCTCCATCTGCGCCGTGGCCGGACCGCCGTCGAGGGCGTGGTTGTTCGGGTTGATGAGCATCGCCGTGACGTAGCCGAGCACGGCCGCGGGGTGCGGTGGCTTGAGCATCTGCCCGACGTAGTGCGGGTGCCCGAACGGGTAGTTGTCCTGCAGGCGCTCGGTCAGCCGGGTGAACGCCGCCGCGAGGGCGTCGTCGGCCACGCGGAGCGACGGGATGCTGCTCGAAGGCGCCGAACTGCGCCATCCACGCGTCGACGGCGGCGACGCCGCGCGGGAGCCACTGCTGGAGGTCGGTCATGACTGCCCATGATTCCCGGTGTGCCAGCGCTGGGGCCACCCGATCCTCGGAGCCGTGCGTGGGACTCGCTAGGGTCCGCGCCGAGGAGGACGACATGACCGGACCACGCCTGCGCCCCGCGCTCGACGGCATCCCCGCGTACAAGGCCGGCCAGCCGGCCACCGCCGTCGCGGGCGTCACCGCCGTTCAAGCTCTCCAGCAACGAGAACCACCACGACCCGCTGCCGTCGGTCCTCAAGGCGACCGAACTGGCGCTACGCGAGATGCACCGGTACCCGGACTACGGCTCGGCCGATCTGCTGCGGGCGCTCGTCGGCGCGGTTCGACGTGCCGCGTCGACCACGTCTCGGTCGGCACCGGCAGCGTCGGCATGCTGCAGCAGCTGGTGCAGATCACCAGCGGGCCCGGCGACGGCGTCCTGTTCGCGTGGCGGTCCTTCGAGGCCTACCCGATCATGACGCAGATCGCCGGGGCCACCGCGCAGCGCGGTTCCGCTGGACGCCGACGACCGACATGACCTCGCCGCGATGCTGGCGGCCATCGACGAGACCACGCGGCTCGTCCTGGTGTGCAACCCGAACAACCCGACCGGCACGGCGGTCGGACGGCCGGCGCTGGAGGACTTCCTGGCCGCAGGTGCCGCGCGACGTCCTCGTCGTGCTCGACGAGGCCTACACGGAGTTCGTCGACCCGGCGCGCATCCCGGACGGCCTGGACTTCTACCGCGAGTACGACAACGTCGCCGTGCTGCGCACGTTCTCCAAGGCGTACGGCCTCGCTGGGCTGCGCGTCGGGTACTGCATCGCCCACGACGACGTGACCGAGGCGCATGCGCAAGGTCCAGGTGCCGTTCGGGGTGTCGACCCTGGCGCAGGTCGCCGCCGTCGCGTCGCTCGCGGCCGAGGACGAGCTGCTCGCGCGGGTGCGGCACGATCGTGGACGAGCGCGACCGGGTGGTGGCCGGCCTGACGGCGGTCGGCCTGCAGCCGGCCGACACGGAGGCCAACTTCGTGTGGCTGCGGCTGGGCGAGCGCACCCTCGACTTCGCGGCCGCGTGCGAGAGCGTCGGCCTGTCGGTCCGGCCCTTCGCGGGGGAGGGCGTGCGGATCACGATCGGGGAGCCAGAGGCCAACACGCGCCTCGTCGAGGTATGCGCGCGATGGGTGGGCCGGACACCATGAGGGGCACCGCGACTGGACCGGCATGAGGCGAGCGGTCCGGCGTGGCGACCCCCGCGCCCCCTGCGATATCTTGACGTCAAGATTTCTCCCCGTCCACCCGTCCGGAAGGCACATCTTCGCCATGGCACGCAGCGGCAAGGTCTCAGTAATCGGAGCAGGCTTCTACGGATCCACCACCGCACTGCGCCTGGCGCAGTACGACATCTTCGAGACGGTCGTCCTCACCGACGTCATCGAGGGCAAGCCCGAGGGCCTGGCCCTCGACCTGAACCAGTCCCGCTGGATCGAGGGCTTCGAGACCACGGTCGTCGGCCAGACCACCGGCCCGAACGGCGAGGGCTACGAGGCCATCCAGGGCTCGGAGATCGTCGTCATCACGGCCGGCCTGCCGCGCAAGCCCGGCATGAGCCGCATGGACCTCATCGAGACCAACGCCAAGATCATGCGCGCGGTCGCGGAGAACATCGCGAAGCACGCCCCCGAGGCCGTCATCATCAACGTGGCCAACCCGCTCGACGAGATGACCGCGCTGGCGCAGATCGTCAGCGGCTTCCCCTACAAGCGCGTCATCGGCCAGGCCGGGATGCTCGACACCGCGCGGTTCACGAACTTCGTCGCCGAGAGGCTCGGCGTTCCGGTCGCCTCGGTGACCACGCTGACGCTCGGGTCGCACGGCGACACGATGGTCCCGGTCGCGTCCGCCTGCACCGTCGACGGCAAGCCGCTGACCGACCTGCTGTCGGCCGACGAGATCGAGGAGCTGGTCGTGCGCACGCGCAACGGCGGTGCCGAGGTCGTCGCGCTGCTCAAGACCGGCTCGGCCTACTACGCACCGTCCGCGGCCGCGGCCCGCATGGCCAAGGCCGTGCACGAGGACGCGCACGCGGTCATGCCGGTGTGCGCCTGGGTCGACGGCGAGTACGGCCTGGCCGGCGCCTACCTCGGCGTCGAGGCCGAGATCGGTCGCGAGGGCATCGTGAAGGTCGTCGAGACGCCCGCTGACCGACGCCGAGAAGGCCCTGCTGGTCGAGGCCTACGAGGCCGTCAAGGCCAAGCAGGCCGACGTCAAGGACCTCTGAGCCCCACCCCCACCCCACCCGACCCACCCCGTTTCTCCCGCAACGCGGGAGAAACGGCCGAAGAGCCCCGGTACGGCCCACATTCGTGCGTTTCTCCCGCAATACGGGAGAAGCGGAGAAGGAGCGGAACACGTGAGCAAGATCAAGGTTGTGAACCCGGTCGTCGAGCTCGACGGCGACGAGATGACGCGGATCATCTGGCAGTTCATCAAGGACGAGCTCATCCTGCAAGTACCTCGACGTCGACCTGCAGTACTACGACCTCGGCATCGAGCACCGCGACGCCACCGACGACCAGGTGACGATCGACTCCGCCATCGCCATCCAGAAGTACGGCGTCGGCGTCAAGTGCGCCACCATCACGCCCGACGAGGCGCGCGTCGAGGAGTTCGGCCTCAAGAAGATGTGGAAGTCGCCCAACGGCACGATCCGCAACATCCTCGGCGGCGTCATCTTCCGCGAGCCGATCATCATCTCGAACATCCCGCGCCTGGTGCCGGGCTGGACGAAGCCGATCGTCGTCGGCCGTCACGCCTTCGGCGACCAGTACAAGGCGACCGACTTCAAGGTGCCGTCCGCCGGCACGCTGACGATGACGTTCACTCCGCAGGACGGCTCCGAGCCGATGGAGTTCAACGTGTTCGACTTCCCGGGCGGCGGCGTCGCGATGGGCATGTACAACCTCGACGAGTCGATCCGCGACTTCGCCCGGGCGTCGATGCGCTACGGCCTCAACCGCAACTACCCGGTCTACCTGTCGACCAAGAACACGATCCTCAAGGCCTACGACGGCCAGTTCAAGGACATCTTCGCCGAGGTCTACGAGACCGAGTTCAAGGGCGAGTTCGAGGCGGCCGGCATCACCTACGAGCACCGGCTGATCGACGACATGGTCGCTGCGGCCATGAAGTGGGAGGGCGGCTACGTCTGGGCCTGCAAGAACTACGACGGCGACGTCCAGTCCGACACCGTCGCCCAGGGCTTCGGCTCGCTCGGCCTCATGACGTCGGTCCTCATGACCCCGGACGGCCGCACCGTCGAGGCCGAGGCCGCGCACGGCACGGTGACGCGCCACTACCGCCAGCACCAGAAGGGCGAGGCGACGTCGACCAACCCGATCGCGTCGATCTTCGCGTGGACGCGCGGTCTCGAGCACCGCGGCAAGCTCGACGGCACCCCCGCCGTGTCCGACTTCGCGCGCACCCTCGAGCGGGTCTGCGTCGAGACGGTCGAGGAGGGCAAGATGACCAAGGACCTCGCCCTGCTCATCGGCCGCGACGCGCCGTGGCAGACCACGCAGGACTTCCTGGGGTCGATCGACGAGAACCTGCAGAAGGCGATGGCGTAGGCGCCATCCTCTCCGTGCTGCGTCAGTCGTGGCTGGACAGATCGGGCATCTGCCAGCCACGACTGACGCAGTCGCCGTCCCCGGGTGCCAGTAGGGTTCGGTTCCATGAGTGACCTCTGGGTCAACGTCCTCGTGGTGCTCCTGTTCGTGCTGATCGGTGGCTTCTTCGCCGCCGCCGAGCTGGCCCTGGTCTCCCTGCGCGAGTCGCAGGTGCAGCGCCTTGCCGAGGAGAGCCGGCGCGGCCGTCGCCTGGCCGCTCCTGACCGCCGACCCCAACCGGTACCTGGCCGCGGGCCAGGTCGGCGTGACCCTGGCGGGGTTCATCTCGGCCGGCTTCGGCGCCGCCACGATCGCCCCCACGCTGGCCCCGGTGTTCGTCGGCTGGGGGATGGCGCAGGGCCTCGCCGACACGATCGCGTTCATCCTCGTCACCATCGTCATCGCGTACCTGTCCCTCGTCCTGGGCGAGCTGGTGCCCAAGCGCATCGCCCTGCAGCGGGTGGAGAAGGTGGCGCTGTTCGTCGCGGCTCCGATCGACGTCATCGCGAAGGTCTTCAAGCCGTTCATCGTGGCCCTGTCGGTGTCGACCGACGCCATCGTGCGGCTGCTCGGCATCGACCCCCACGGGGCGAAGGAGCAGATCAGCGGCGAGGAGCTGCGCGACCTGGTCGCCGGCCACGGCGAGCTGACGGTCGAGGAGCGCGAGCTCATCGACGACGTCTTCGCCGCCGGCGACCGCGAGCTGCGCGAGGTCATGCTGCCGCGAACGGAGGTCGACTTCCTCGAGGCGTCGATGCCGGTGTTCAAGGCGGCCAAGGTCGTGTCGGACATGCCGCACAGCCGCTACCCGGTCATCCGCGACTCAGCCGACGACGTCATCGGCTTCGTCCACGTGCGCGACATCCTCGCCCCCGACGTCGCCGAGCGCTCGATCCGCGTCGGCGACCTCGCCCGCGACATCACGGCGTTCCCGGGCAGCAAGGAGGTGCTCAGCACCCTGACGGAGATGCGGCGCCTGCGCCAGCACCTCGCCATCGTCCAGGACGAGTACGGGGGCACGGCCGGCATCATCACGATGGAGGACCTCGTCGAGGAGCTGATCGGCGACATCCAGGACGAGTACGACGTCGAGCGCCCGACCGAGGAGAGCGTCGCCTTCGGCGTCCACACCGTCGACGGCCTGCTGAACCTCGAGGACTTCGACCGACACCACCGGGGTGGCCCTTCCGGACGGACCCTACGAGACGGTGGCCGGCTTCGTGATCGCCAGGCTCGGACGGGTGCCGCTGCTCGGCGACACCGTCGTGGAGGACGGCCACGCCTTCGAGGTGATCGAGCTCGACGGTCGACGGGTCGCGCGCGTCCGCGTGACGCGCATCGCGCGCGCGGAGGCGAACGACGCCGAGCGGGCCGACGCACCCGTCCCGCCGGGAGACGAGGCCCCGTCGGCGCCGACGGGGCATGCGACACAATGACGGCATGACTCCCGCGCCCTCCCGGCCCCCGCGCGTCCTGTCGGGCATCCAGCCCACGGCCGACGCGTTCCACCTCGGCAACTACCTGGGTGCGCTGCGCGAGTGGGTGCGGTTGCAGGCCACGCACGACGCCTACTACTGCGTCGTCGACCAGCATGCGATCACCGTCGACCACGACCCGGAGACGCTGCGCCGGCGGACCTACGCGTCCTTCGCGCAGCTGCTGGCGATCGGCCTGGATCCCGAGCGCTCGACCGTGTTCGTGCAGAGCCAGGTGCCCGAGCACAGCCAGCTGGCGTGGGTGCTGGAGTGCCAGACGGGCTTCGGCGAGGCCGGTCGGATGACGCAGTTCAAGGACAAGTCGCAGAAGGAGGGAGCCGCCCGCGTCACGGTCGGGCTGTACACGTATCCCATCCTTCAGGCGGCCGACATCCTCATCTACCAGGCCGATGCCGTACCGGTCGGGGAGGACCAGCGCCAGCACCTCGAGCTGACCCGCGACCTGGCCCAGCGCTTCAACGCCAAGTTCGGCGCGACGCTGACCGTTCCCGAGCCGTTGATCGTCAAGGAGACGGCCAAGATCGTGGATCTGCAGGACCCCACCGCGAAGATGAGCAAGTCGAGCCCATCCGGCTGCGCCTTCCTTCTCGACGACGACAAGACGCTGGCCAAGAAGATCAAGAGCGCAGTGACCGACAGCGAGCGCGACATCCTCTTCGACCCGGAGCACAAGCCAGGCGTCTCCAACCTCCTGACGATCCAGTCGGCTCTGACCGGTCGGACGATCGACGCGCTGGTCGAGTCGTATGCCGGGCGCGGCTACGGGGACCTGAAGGGCGATACCGCCGAGATCGTCGTGGACGCCGTCCGGCCGATCCGCGAGCGGGTGCACGAGCTGCTCGGCGACCCGGCCGAGCTGCGTCGCCTCATGACCGTCGGTGCGCACAAGGCCCGGGCCACCGCCACCGTCACGCTGGGCGACGTCTACCAGCGAGTGGGGTTCGTCCCGCTGGACCCGGCCTGATGGCCGGCGACGGCGTCGCCGGGCACACCATCGGCGTGGTGCTGGCGATCCCGTCGCCCGTCCGGGAGCAGATCGACGCTGCCCGCGGCCGATTCGACCCCTCCTCGTCCGATCTCCCGGCCCACGTGACGGTCCTGGCGCCGATCGACGTCGACGCCGACGCGATGCCCGTCGTCGAGTCGCACCTGGCCGCCGTCGCCCGGGCCACCGCGCCGTTCACCGTGGTCCTGCGCGGGACCGGGACGTTCCGTCCGGTGTCGCCGGTCGTGTTCATCCGGGTGGTCGACGGGGCCGCGGAGTGCGCGCGGCTCGAGCAGTGCGTGCGCTCCGGCGACATGGCCGTCGACGCCAGGTACGCCTACCACCCGCACGTGACCATCGCGCATGACGTTCCCGACGAGGTGCTCGACGAGGCAGAGTGCGAGCTCTCGGGCTTCGAGGCGGCCGTGGACGTCGCGTCCATGGGCTGGTACGAGCACATCGACGGCGTCTGGCGCCCGGTCCGGGAGTTCCCCTTCACCGGAGCGTGAGACCCTCAGGCGGCGTGCCGCCCGGACGGCTGACCGGCGCGCCGACGCAGCAGGAACGCCGCGCCTGCCACACCGGCGAGCACGAGGGCCCCCACGATCGCCGCACTCGACATGGCGGCCGGCGAGTCGGACGGGCCCGCGGCCGATGTGGCCGCAGCGCCGTCCCCGCCGGGCAGGCCGACGGGTTCCGCGGGAGCGGTCGCGACAGGTGCCTCCGGCAGGTCTCCGGGATCCACCAGCACCCCCACCGGCGTGACCTTGTCGGCGTTGGCGAACCCCCACTTGAGCAGCTTCTTGGCGGCGGTCTCGCTCGACTCGTGGATGCCCATCATGGCGACGAGGAGCGTCCGACCTTGCCGGGTCGCCGCGCCGACATAGGTGCGACCGGCGCGCGACGTGAAGCCGGTCTTGACGCCGATCACGCCCTTCCAGCCGTGCAGCAGCAGGCGGTTGGTCGTGTAGATCGGATGGCTGCCCTTGCCCTTGACGTCGGGGAACTCCGAGCGGGCCGTGCCGGCGTACGTGGCGAAGTCGGGGCGCTGAAGCCCCGCCCGCGCGATGAGGGCGAGGTCGTAGGCGCTGCTCAGCTGGCCGGGCGCGTCGAGTCCGCTGGTGTTCTTGGCCACCGTGTCGAGGGCGTTGCAGCTCCTGGGCCACCTCGTTCATCTGCCGGACGGTGGCGCGCACGCCGCCGTTCGCCTGCGCCACCCCGATGGCGGCATCGTTCGCGCTGGGGAGGAAGACGGCATACCAGAGCTCGTCGAGGGTGTAGGTGCGGCCGACCTTCAGGCCGACGCGCTCGCCGTAGATCGTCGCAGCGCGCTCGGTGGCGACCCACGTGGTCTCGGGAGTCGTGCGTGGCAGGACGGCCAGGGCAGTGAGCATCTTCAGCGTGCTGGCCGGGGCCCGCTGCACATGCGAGCCCTTCTGTGCCAGGACCTCGCCGGTGGTCGCGTCGGCGAGGATCCAGGTCTCGGCCCACACCTCGGGGAGGGGCTCGTGCTCCCGGTTCCAGGGTGACGGTGCGGGTGGTGCGGGCCAGCTGCTCGCCCCCGAGGGTCTCGGCCGCAGCCGGACCGGCCAGGAGGCCGGCGGCGGCGAGGCACGCGGCGAGCGCCGCCCCGGCCATCCGGGTACGGCGAGGATGTCCAGCATGGAGTCCGCGCATCGCCCTCCATGCTAGGCGCGCGGGTAGGCTCGAAGCCCCAGCCACGCACCCAGGAGGTCCCATGTCGTCTCTCGCAGCGCCCACTGGTCTGCTGATCGGCGGGGAGTGGCAGCAGACGCAGAAGCGGCTGCCGGTGATGGATCCGGCGACCTTCACGGTGCTCGCGGAGATCGGCGATGCGGCGGTCAGCGACGGACTCGACGCCGTGGCTGCAGCGCACGACGCGTTCCAGACCTGGTCGGTCACCCCGGCCCGGCAGCGGGCGGAGGTGCTGCGCCGCGCGTTCGAGATCATGACGGCCGAGCTCGAGACGTGCGCGCGGATCATCTCGCTCGAGAACGGCAAGGCCTGGCGCGACGCCCTCGGCGAGGCGACGTACGCGGCCGAGTTCTTCCGGTGGTTCTCCGAGGAGGCCTCGCGGATCGAGGGCGGCTTCCGGTACGCGCCAGCCCGTGACAAGACGATCATCACCGACCATCGGCCGATGGGCGTGGCGTACATGATCACCCCCTGGAACTTCCCCGCGGCGATGGCCACGCGCAAGCTCGCGCCGGCGCTGGCAGCCGGGTGCACGGCGGTCCTCAAGCCGGCCAGCGAGACGCCGCTGACGGCGCTGTGGATCGGCGACGTCCTGCAGCGGGCGGGCGCGCCCGCCGGCGTCGTCAACATCATCACGACGAGCCAGACCGGCCCGGTGTCGTCGGCGATCCTGGCCGACCCGCGCATCGCGACGCTGTCCTTCACCGGCTCGACCTTCGTCGGGCAAGATGCTGCTGAAGCAGACCGCCGAGCGCGTCCTGCCGTCCTCCATGGAACTCGGCGGCAACGCCCCGTTCGTCGTGTTCGAGGGCGCCGACGTCGACGCGGCCGTGGCGGGCGCCATGATCGCCAAGATGCGCAACGGCGGCGCGGCGTGCACGGCGGCCAACCGCTTCTACGTGCATGCGTCGCTGGCGCCGGAGTTCACCAGCAAGCTGGAGAGTGCCTTCGCGGGCCTCAAGATCGGTCCCGGCGTCGACTCGGCCAACGACCTCGGCGCCATGGTGTCGGTCAAGGAGCGCGACAAGATCCTCGAGCTGCTGCAGGAGGCCGTCGGGGAGGGCGTCGTGGCCACCCCGTCGTCGACGGTGCCCGACCTCGGCGCCTTCATCGCCCCCTACGTCATCCGCGACGTGGTGCACGGCTCGACGCTGACGCGCAACGAGGTGTTCGGGCCGGTGGCTCCGATCGTCACCTTCGAGGACGAGGACGAGGCCGTGCGCATGGCGAACGACACCGAGTACGGGCTCATCTCGTACATCTACGCGAAGGACCCGGGCACCGGCGTGAAGCTGGCCCGTCGCATGGAGTCCGGCATGGTCGCGATCAACCGCGGACTGGCCTCGGATCCGGCGGCCCCGTTCGGCGGCATGAAGGAGTCGGGGCTGGGCCGCGAGGGCGGCTTCGCCGGCATCCACGAGTTCCTCGAGACGCAGTACTTCGCCGTCGACCTGTAGGCCGAGGGCAGGGCGGGTGACTAGCCGGCCCGGCGCGGCTGGAAGGTGATCGGCAGGTCCACGAGCGAGTAGAGGAAGAACCCGGGGGCGCGCTCCAGTGTTGCCCCGGGGGCGATCGCGATGTCGTCCAGGCGGTCGAGGAGGTGGTCGAACGCGATCATCATCTCCTGCAGGGCAAGGGCTCGGCCGACGCAGAAGTGCGGACCGCGGGAGAACCCGACGTGCTTGCCCGCGTTCTCTCGCGTGATGTCGAACGTGTCGCCGTCCTCGAAGACGGCCTCGTCACGGTTGGCGGCGCCGTACCGGATGTGGAGGATGGCGTCCTGCGGGATCACCACGCCGCCCAGCTCGACCTCGCGGGTGGCGCGTCGGAACAGCCCCTGGACGGAGCTCGAATGCCGCAGGGCCTCGTCAGCGAAGTTGCGCAGCAGCGACCGGTCGTCGCGGAGGAGCTCGAGCTGCGCCGGGTGCTCCAGCAGGAGCAGCATGGCGTTGGCGAGGGCGTCGGCGGTGGTCGTGTAGCCCCCCGTGACGAGCTGGTGCATGAGGTTCTGCAGCTCGTGCATGCTGTACGGCTCGTCCCCGTCCTCCGGATCGGCGACCAATGCTGACATCCAGTCGTCCTGCGGGTGAGCCCGGCGTTCGTCGAGCACCCCGGCGAGATAGTGCTGCGCCTCCGCCTCGACGTCGGAGTAGTGACGCACCGCCGCCTCGTCCGTGAGCAGCCCCTGGGCAGGCGCGAGCATGGCGTCCGCCCACCGCTTGAAGGTCGTGATCTGCGCGGAGTCGAGGCCCAGCTGCTCGGCGATGACCAGGCCCGGCAGGGGGAAGGCGAACTCGGCGACGAAGTCGCACTCGCCTCGGCCGATGAAGGCGTCGATGAGCTCGTCCGTGAGCCGGTGCACGGACGGCACCATGCCCGATACCCGCGTGGGCGACAGGGCGCGGTTGAGCAGTCGACGGTAGCGGCCGTGCTCGGGTGGATCCGTGCGGTGCAGCGTCTGCACGTGACCCCACCCGATCTCCGACAGCCGCTCCTCGTACATGCGCCCGAGGTGGCTGCCCGACTCGCCGGTGTACTGCTCGTGGACGATGCTGTTGGAGAAGGTCTCGGGGTCGGACGCCACCGTCCGCAGGTCCTCGTAGCGGGAGACGAGGTAGAACCCGGTCTCGGGCATGCGGTACACCGGCGCGGTGTCGCGCACCTGGGCGTAGAAGGCCCACGGACAGGCGGCAACCTCGGGATCGAGCAGGCTTCCGGTGATCTCGGGCACGGCGGCTCCAGGTCGTCTAGATGAGTCTTCCGTGATTACAGCACAGATGGACCGCGACCGATAGCGTCTCGGGATGACCCCCCCGCCGCCCACGCTGACGGTGCGGACCTATGTGGTCATCGGCCTGGTCGCGATGCTGCAGCCGCTGGCGACCAGCTTCTACCTGCCGGCGCTGCCCTCGCTGGCGGACGACCTCGGGGCCACCATCCCTCAGGCGATGCTCACCGTGTCGGCCGCCCTCATCGGGCTTGCCGTGGGGCAGTTCGTGCTCGGCTCCCTCAGCGACCGGTGGGGGCGCCGACGCCTGATGATCGCCGGGATGGCGCTGTTCGCTGTCGCCACGGCGCTGTGCGCCCTCGCGCCGTCGATGTGGGTGCTCATCGCGCTCCGCCTCGTGCAGGGGTTCGCGGGAGCAGCAGGGCCGGTGATCGGTCGGGCGTCGATCCGCGACATGACCTCCGGAAGGCAGACGGCGCAGGCGCTGTCGCGGCTGCTGGCGATCATCGGCCTGGCCCCCGTCGTCGGTCCGGTCCTCGGCGGCGTCATCCTGCTGTTCACCAGCTGGCGGGGCCTGTTCGTCGCGCTCGCAGTGATCGCCGTGCTGAGCCTGGCGGCGGCCGTGCTGTGGTTCCCCGAGACGCTGCCCGCGGACCGCCGACTGGGGCATGACTCGGAGGCGGTCGGCACGAGGGCGGCCCTGCGGGAGCTGCTGACCGACCGGAAGGTCCTCGTGGTGCTCGCCGTGACCACGCTGGTCGGCGTGATCAGCTTCAGCTGGTCGGCCACGAGCCCGTTCTACTTCATCGACTGGTACGGGCTCACGCCCCAGCAGTACGCGTTCATCGTGGCCGCGAACTCCCTTGCCTTCGTCATCGGGGCGACCATCAACAGCCGGGCGGTCCTGGGAATCGGCCCGCGTGCGGCGCTCGTTCGCGGGCTCGTTCTCATCACGTCAGGGGCATGTCTCATCGTCGTCACGACGATCCTGATCGCTCCGGTGGGGTGGGCGATCGTCCTCACCGTCCTGATCATGGGCGCCTATGGCGGCATGATCGCCAACGCTCAGGTCCTCGGGCTCGGCCCGCACGGTCACGTGGCTGGGACGATGTCTGCCCTGCTCGGCACGGCGCAGTTCCTCGGCGGGGCGATCGTGCCGCCGGTCGTGGCGGCGCTGATCGGCCCGGTCGCCACCTTGCCCCTGCTGCTGCTGCTCTCGAGTGCCGGAGCCCTGCTGCTCGTGCTGCTCGGCACGCGCCGCGAGGCACGCTCCTCGCTCAGACCTTCCGGAAGATCAGCGCGCGCTTGACCTGCTGGATCGCCTGGGTCACCTCGATGCCGCGCGGGCAGGCATCGGTGCAGTTGAAGGTCGTGCGGCAGCGCCACACGCCCTCCTTCTCGTTCAGGATCTCCAGCCGCTGCTCCGCGCCGGCGTCGCGGCTGTCGAAGATGAAGCGGTTCGCGGCCACGATCGCGGCGGGGCCGAAGTACTGGCCGTCGGTCCAGTAGACCGGGCAGGAGGTGGTGCAGCAGGCGCACAGGATGCACTTCGTGGTGTCGTCGAACTTGGCCCGGTCCTCGGCGGACTGGATGCGCTCCTTGCTCGGCTCGTGCCCATCGGTGATGAGGAACGGGAGCACGGCGCGGTACGCGTCGAAGAACGGCTCCATGTCGACCACGAGGTCCTTCTCCAGCGGCAGGCCCTTGATCGCCTCGACGGTGATCGGCTTGCTGATGTCGAGGTCCTTCACGAGCGTCTTGCACGCGAGGCGGTTGCGCCCGTTGATGCGCATCGCGTCGGAGCCGCAGATGCCGTGGCCGCAGGAGCGACGGAAGGTCAGGCTGCCGTCGATCTCGCCCTTGATCTTCTCCAGGGCGGTGAGCACGCGATCGGTGGGGTACAGCGCGACCGTGTACTCCTCCCAGTGCGGCTCCTCGTCGATCTCGGGCCGGAAGCGGCGGACGCGGAACGTCACGTCCGTGGCGACCGGGACCACGAACTCGGGAACCTCGACGGTGGCAGTCATCAGTACTTTCGCTCCATCGGCTGGTATCGGGTCACGACGACGGGCTTGTAGTCGAGCTGGACGTACTCCTGGCCGGACTCGTCGGTGCGACGGTAGGCCATCGTGTGCCGCATGTAGTTGACGTCGTCGCGCGTGGGGTAGTCCTCGCGCGCGTGACCGCCGCGCGACTCCTTGCGCTCGAGCGCCCCGACGACGACCAGCTCCGCGAGGTCGAGCAGGAAGCCGAGCTCGATGGCCTCCAGCAGATCGGTGTTGTAGCGCACGCCCTTGTCCTGGATCGCGACGTTGCGGTACCGACGACGCAGCTCCTGGACGTCGCTGAGGGCCTGCTTCAGGGTCGCCTCGTTGCGGTAGACCTGCGCGTTCATGTCCATGGTCTCCTGCATCTCGCGACGCAGGACGGCCACGCGCTCGCCTCCGGTGCTGGAGCGCAGCTCCTCGACCAGGGTGATGGTCTGCCCCTGGGCGTCCTCCGGCAGCTCGACGAATTCCGCCTGGTTGGCGTAGTCGGCTGCGGCGATGCCGGCCCGGCGCCCGAAGACGTTGATGTCGAGCAGCGAGTTGGTGCCGAGGCGGTTGGAGCCGTGGACGGACACGCATGCGCACTCGCCCGCGGCGTACAGGCCCGGGATGACGTGCTCGTTGTCGCGCAGGACCCGGGTCTCGACGTCGGTGGGGATGCCTCCCATGGCGTAGTGCGCGGTCGGGAACACGGGAACGAGCTCGGTCACCGGGTCGACGCCGAGGTAGGTGCGGGCGAACTCGGTGATGTCCGGCAGCTTGGCCTCGATCTGCTCCTTGGGCAGGTGCGTGAGGTCGAGGTAGACGTAGTCCTTGTTGGGGCCGGCGCCGCGGCCCTCGCGCACCTCCAGGACCATGGCGCGCGACACCATGTCGCGTGGGGCGAGGTCCTTGATGGTGGGTGCGTAGCGCTCCATGAACCGCTCGCCGGTGGCGTTGCGCAGGATCCCGCCCTCGCCACGGGCACCCTCGGTGAGCAGGACGCCCAGGCCGGCCAGGCCCGTCGGGTGGAACTGGTAGAACTCCATGTCCTCGAGCGGGAGGCCCTTGCGCAGGACGATCCCCATGCCGTCCCCGGTGAGCGTGTGCGCGTTCGAGGTGGTCTTCCAGACCTTGCCGAACCCGCCGGTGGCGAAGATGACGGCCTTGGCGCGGAAGATGTGGATCTCGCCGGTGGCGAGCTCGTACGCCACGACGCCCGACGTGACCGGCTCTCCGTCGACCTCGGTGAGCAGCAGGTCGAGCACGTAGAACTCGTTGTAGAACTCGACGTTCTGCTTGATGCAGTTCTGGTACAGGGTCTGCAGGATCATGTGGCCGGTTCGGTCGGCCGCGTAGCAGGCGCGGCGCACGGCGGCCTCGCCGTGGTTGCGCGTGTGGCCGCCGAAGCGACGCTGGTCGATGCGGCCCTCGGGCGTGCGGTTGAACGGCAGGCCCATCTTCTCGAGGTCGAGGACGGCGTCGATGGCCTCCTTGCACATGATCTCGGCCGCATCCTGGTCGACCAGGTAGTCACCGCCCTTGACGGTGTCGAAGGTGTGCCACTCCCAGTTGTCGTCCTCGACGTTGGCCAGCGCGGCGCACATGCCGCCCTGCGCCGCCCCCGTGTGGGAGCGCGTCGGGTACAGCTTCGTGAGCACGGCGGTGCGGGCGCGCGTGCTGGACTCGAGCGCGGCCCTCATCCCGGCGCCGCCGGCGCCGACGATGACCACGTCGAAGGAGTGGGTCTGCATGGCGTGCGTCTCCCGGTGCGAGTTAGCCGATGTTCGGGTCGAAGGTGAAGATGACGAGCGTCCCGAGAATCACGGTGAAGCCGGCGGCCACGTACAGCAGCATCTTCAGCCAGAACCTCGTCTGGTCGCGCTCGGCGTAGTCGTTGATGATCGTGCGCATGCCGTTGGTGCCGTGCAGCAGCGCGAGCCACAGCATCAGGAGGTCCCAGGTCTGCCAGAACGGGCTGCTCCAGCGCCCGGCGACGAAGGCGAAGTTGATGCGCTGCACGCCGCCGTCGAGGACGTTCATGATGAGCAGGTGACCGAGCACGAGGAAGACCAGCACGATGCCGGAGATCCGCATGAACAGCCACGAGTACAGCTCGAAGTTGCTGCGCTGGCCGTTGCGCTGGGGGGTCCGCGGCGCCGGGATGCTGACGGGACCGGGCTGCGACGTCGTGCTCATGAGGTGCTCCCGAACAAGGCCTCGACGGTGTGCTTGAGCATGAAGAAGGCGCCCGGCAGCATGAGGACGATCCACACCGTGCCGATGGCCCAGGTCATCTGCCGCTGGTAGCGCGGCCCCTTGGCCCAGAAGTCCACGAGGATGATCCGCAGGCCGTTGAGCGCGTGGTAGAGGACGGCGCCGACCAGGCCGACCTCGAGGAGGTTGACGATCGGCGTCTTGTAGGACGCGATGACCAGGTCGTAGTCCTCGGGGGACACCCGCACGAGCGCGGTGTCCAGGACGTGGACGAGCAGGAAGAAGAAGACGGACACGCCAGTGATGCGATGGAGGACCCATGTCCACATGCCTTCGCCACCGCGGTACAGCGTGCCGACCGGCGTACCGACCACGCGAACCTCCTCGGGAATGCCCTCCGGGAGCGCGTCCGCGCGCATCCGGAGTGCGCTGAGCACACAGTACCGAGGTCGGCCGGACCCGTCGCGACGGGATCGGTGCCGCCGCCCTATGTTGTGAGTCACAGCTTCGTCCCCGTCGCCCGCGGCGGGGCACGGACCCTTCCGGAGGATGAGATGGACGCCGTCACCCAGTCAGGCCTTCCCTTCGCACCGGTGTACGGGCCGACGGACCTCGACGGCTGGGACCCGGGCACCGCCCTGGGCGACCCGGGCGCCTACCCGTACACGCGTGGCGTCTACCCGAGCATGTACACCGGTCGGCCGTGGACCATGCGGCAGTACGCGGGCTTCGGGACCGCGGTCGAGTCCAACGCGCGCTACAAGCAGCTGCTCGCCGCTGGCACCACCGGGCTGTCGGTGGCCTTCGACCTGCCCACGCAGATGGGCTACGACTCCGACCACCCCCTCGCCCACGGCGAGGTCGGCAAGGTGGGCGTCGCGATCGACTCGATCGACGACATGCGCATCCTGTTCGACGGGATCCCGCTGGACGAGGTGTCCACGTCGATGACCATCAACGCTCCCGCGGCCGTCCTGCTGCTGCTCTACCAGCTGGTCGCCGAGGAGCAGGGCGTCGCCGCGGCCGACCTGAACGGCACGATCCAGAACGACGTGCTGAAGGAGTACATCGCTCGCGGCACGTACATCTACCCGCCCGCCCAGTCCCTGCGCCTGATCACCGACATCTTCACCTACTGCCGCAACGAGATCCCCAAGTGGAACACCATCTCGATCTCCGGGTACCACATGGCCGAGGCCGGGGCGACCCCCGTGCAGGAGGTGGCGTTCACGCTCGCCGACGGCATCGAGTACGTCAAGGCGGCCGTGGAGTCGGGCCAGGACGTCGACGAGTTCGGCCCCCGCCTCGCCTTCTTCTTCGTGTCCCGCACCACCATCCTCGAGGAGGTCGCCAAGTTCCGTGCGGCCCGTCGCATGTGGGCGCGGATCATGCGCGACCGCTTCGGCGCGAAGAACCCCAAGTCGTGGATGCTCCGGTTCCACACGCAGACGGCCGGCGTGCAGCTGACGGCCCAGCAGCCCGAGGTCAACATGGTCCGGGTCGCGGTCCAGGGACTGGCGGCCGCCCTCGGCGGCACGCAGTCGCTCCACACGAACTCCTTCGACGAGGCGATCGCCCTGCCGTCGGAGAAGGCGGCCCGGCTGGCCCTGCGCACGCAGCAGGTCCTGGCCTACGAGACCGATGTGTGCGACACCGTCGACCCGTTCGCGGGCTCCTACGTCGTGGAGAGCCTGACCGACGGGATCGACGAGGCCGCCAGCCGGCTCATCGCCCAGATCGACGAGATGGGCGGGTCGGTCGCGGCCATAGAGCAGGGCTTCCAGAAGGGGGAGATCGAGCGGTCGGCCTACCAGGTGCAGCTCGAGATCGACTCCGGTGAGCGCACGGTCGTGGGCGTCAACCGCTTCACGGTCGAGGGCAAGGAGCACTATGAGCCCCTCCGCGTGAACCCGGCGATCGAGGCGGAGCAGTGCGCCCGGCTCGAGGCCCTGCGCGCCGAGCGCGACAACGACGAGGTGACCGGTCACCTCCAGCGCATCCGCGAGACCGCCGCCACCAGCGACAACCTGCTGTACCCGATGCGGGACGCCCTGCGCGCCCGTGCGACGGTCGGGGAGGTCTCGGACGCGCTGCGCGACGTGTGGGGCCAGTACGTCCCGGCCGACGCCTTCTAGGACCGCGCCCCGACCCGCCACCGCCCTAGGCTGGGCGCATGGCGACGCCCCGACCGGTCCTGCTCGACTGCGACCCGGGGCACGACGACGCGATCGCGATCATGCTGGCCGTGTCGGACCCGGGCATCGACCTGCGCGCGGTCACGACGGTCGCCGGCAACGTCACCCTCGACAACACCACCCGCAACGCCCTTCGGGTGCTCGACATGGTGGACCGGCCGGACATCCCGGTCGCGGCCGGCCGCGACCGGCCGAGGGTGCGCGACCTCTCCACGGCCGCGGTCATGCACGGGGAGAGCGGCCTCGCCGGGCCCCTGCCGGCGGAGCCGAGCCGTTCCGCCCTCGACGTGCCGGCGATCGAGCTGATCGAGCAGGTGCTGCTCGACTCGGACGAGCCGGTGACCCTGGTCGCGACCGGCCCCCTCACGAACATGGCGGACGTCGTCGAGCGCCTGCCGCACCTGCGCACGCGAATCCGCGAGCTCGTGATCATGGGCGGAGCGATCGACCTCGGCAACTGGACCCCGGCGGCGGAGTTCAACATCTGGGTGGATCCCCACGCGGCCGACATCGTCTTCCGCGCGGCCCGAGCGCCGGGCGAGGGCGACCCGGCCGACGCGATCGCCCTGACGATGATCGGCCTCGAGGTCACCCATCGGGCCTGGCTCACCGACGCGCACGCCGACGTCCTGCGCTCCACGGGCCGCGCCGGCCTGTTCGTCGCCGAGCTGCTGGACCACTTCGTGGGCTTCCACCAGCAGCGGTTCGGCTGGGAGGGCGGACCCATCCACGACGCCGTCACCATCGCGCACCTCATCGACCCGACGCTGGTCACCACCCTGCCGATGAATGTTCAGATCGAAACCCAGTCCACCCTGTGCCTCGGCCGCACGGTCGCCGACCGGTGGTCCGTGACCGGGCTCCCGGTGAACGCTCGGGTCGGCCTGGACATCGATCGTGATCGTTTCGTGACCATGCTGCTCGACCGCATCGCCGCCCTGCCGTAGGCGGCTGCCACGCACGTCCCCGGGGTCCCGTGACCCGGATCACGTTCCCGCGCCTGCATTTGTGAACACGCGGTAACGATCTGGATGCGGCTCCGATGCTGTGCGCGCCACCGGCTTCCGGATGGCTAGGGTGAGGCCATGTGCGTGCGCCATGACGGCGACCTGCCACCAAACAAGGAGAAACATTGAAGACCAACATCAAGTTCGCCGCGGCGATCGTCGCCGTGTCGGCGATGGCGCTGGCTGGCTGTAGCTCCAGCAGCACCTCGTCGGAGTCGAGCGCAGCCGCGCCGGCCAGCAGCGCCGCTGCCTCCGCTGCCGCTTCCGAGCCGGCTGCTTCCGAGCCTGCCGCCGCCATGATCAAGGCCTGCGAGGTCACCGACGTCGGTGGCGTCGACGACAAGGGCTTCAACCAGAAGGCGTTCAAGGGCGTCACCGACGCCCAGGAGCAGCTCGGTGTCGAGGCGGCCGTCCTGGAGTCCCAGGCCGAGACCGACTACGCCACCAACATCCAGTCGTTCATCGACCAGGGCTGCAACATCATCGTGACCGTCGGCTTCCTGCTCGGCGATGCCACGATGGAGGCCGCGAACGCCAACCCGGACGTGCCCTTCACCATCGTCGACTACGCGTACGGCGAGAACGAGGACGGCACCCCGCAGATCGCCAACAACAACGTGCTCGGCCAGGTGTTCAACACCGATGAGGCTGCGTTCCTCGCCGGCTACCTCGCCGCGGGCATGTCGAAGTCCGGCAAGGTCGGCACCTTCGGTGGCATCAACATCCCGCCGGTGACGATCTTCATGGACGGCTTCTACAACGGCGTCCAGAAGTACAACGCCGACAACGGCACGGCCGTCGAGGTGCTCGGCTGGGATCCGGCCAAGCAGAAGGGCCTGTTCACCGAGAACTTCGAGAGCCTCGATGACGGCCGCACCTTCGCGCAGAACCTGGTCGACGAGGGCGCTGACATCGTCATGCCCGTCGCCGGCCCGGTCGGCCTGGGCTCCGCAGCCCTCGCCAGCGAGCTCGGCACCGACAAGCTCATGATCATCGGTGTCGACAGCGACCAGTACGAGTCGGATACGGCCAACCAGGCCGTGTACCTCACCTCGGTGCTGAAGAACATGGACGTCACCACGTTCAACGCGATCCAGTCGGTCGTCGACGGCACCTTCGAGGGTGGCGTCACCGTCGGAACGCTCGAGAACGAGGGCGTGGGCCTGGCCCCGTACCACGATTTCGACGCCGCGGTCCCGGCCGAGCTCAAGGCCCAGATCGACACGATCAAGGCCGGCATCATCGACGGCACGGTCAGCGTCAAGACCGAGTAGTACGCCCGCACCACAACGCGTGGGGAGGGGTCCGGTTTCGGGCCCCTCCCTCCGCATTCGTGGGTAGGTTTGGACAGTCGGTCGCAGCCCGGATCAAGGATGGCCAGATGGAACTCGAACTGCGCGGAATCACCAAGCAGTTCCCCGGCGTGCTCGCCAACGACAACGTCTCCCTGACGGCTCGGTCGGGCAAGGTGCTCGCCCTCATCGGGGAGAACGGGGCCGGCAAGAGCACCCTCATGAACGTGCTGTCGGGCATCTACCACCCCGACGCGGGCGAGGTCGTGATCGACGGCGTCGTCCAGAAGTTCAACGACCCCGGCGACGCCATCAAGGCCGGGATCGGCATGGTCCACCAGCACTTCATGCTGGTCCCGGTGTTCTCGGTCTGGGAGAACGTGGTGCTCGGGGTCGAGCCGGTGAGGGGCCCGGGCATCCTCAATCGCTCGGGTGCGCGCACCGAGGTCCGGGAGATCTCCGAGCGGTACGGCCTGGCGGTCGACCCGGACGCCCTCGTCGAGGACCTCCCGGTCGGCATCCAGCAGCGGGTCGAGATCATCAAGGTGCTGCTCCGCGGCGCCCGCATCCTCGTGTTCGACGAGCCCACGGCCGTCCTCACGCCGCAGGAGGTCGAGGAGTTCTTCGGGATCGTCGCCGAGCTCAAGGGGCGCGGCGCCACCATCATCTTCATCACCCACAAGCTCAAGGAAGCCCTCGCCATCGCGGACGACATCACCGTGCTGCGCGGGGGCAAGGTCGCCGGGCACGCCGACCCGGCCACCGCGACCCCCGAGCTCCTGGCCTCGATGATGGTGGGCCGCGAGATCGACCTGACCGTCGACAAGACCGTGGCCACGCCGGGAGACACCGTCCTGCAGCTCAGCAGCGTCCACATGGTGGACGAGTACGGCCGAGCCGTGCTCGACCACGTCGACCTCGAGGTGCGGGCCGGCGAGATCGTCGGCGTCGCGGGCATCCAGGGCAACGGCCAGACCGAGCTCGTCGAGGCGATCACCGGCCTGCTCCCCATCACCTCCGGTCGGATCGACATGCTCGGGTCCGACATCAGCCGCTACAGCCCACGGCAGCGGCACCAGGCGGGGATCGCCCACGTCCCCGAGGACCGCAACCACATGGGAATGGTGGAGTCCTTCACTGTCGCGGAGAACCTCATCCTCGACTCCTACTACGGCCCTCCGTACTCGCGGCGCGGACTGCTGCACGGCGACGCGATCCGGGAGTCCGCGGAGGCGCTCGTCGAGGCGTACGACGTGCGGCCGCCGCTCATCGACAACACCGGCGGCGCGCTGTCGGGAGGCAATGCACAGAAGATGATCGTGGCCCGCGAGTTCAGTCGCGACGTGCCGCTGGTGCTGTGCGCCCAGCCGACCCGCGGCATCGACGTCGGGTCCATCGAGTACATCCACGAGCAGATCGTGCGCAAGCGCGACGAGGGGAAGGCGATCCTCATCGTCTCCACCGAGCTCGACGAGATCTTCGCGCTGTCCGACCGCATCCTGGTGATGTACGACGGGCGGATCGTCGCCGAACGCACGACATCCGAGACCACGCCGATGGAGATCGGGCTGTTCATGGCGGGGAAGGCAGCATGAGCATCATCTCGCCCGACGGCCAGACCGTCATCGAGCCGGACGACGGCCCCGGGCCGTCGTTCCTGCGCAGGCTGACGACCGCGACGGACTGGAAGACCGGGCTGGTCATCCCGGCGCTGGCCGTGTTCACCGCCCTGGTCATCGGCGCCGTCATCATCATGCTCACCGGCTCGAGCTTCCAGGAGATGCTCGAGGCCTACGGGGCCCTGCTCCAGGGCTCGGTCGGATCGCTGCGGGCCATCTCCGCGACCCTGACGGAGGCGACGCCCCTCATCCTCACCGGCCTCGCGGTCGCCGTGGCCTTCCGGGCCGGCCTGTTCAACATCGGCGGTGAGGGGCAGCTGCTCATCGGCGGCATGACGGCGGTGCTGGTCGGCTTCTCGATCACCGGACTGCCGTGGTTCATCCACCTGCCGCTGGCGGTGGTGGCCGGGATCATCGGCGGGGCCGTGTGGGGCTTCATCCCGGGCTTCCTCAAGGCCAAGACGGGCGCCCATGAGGTCATCACGACGATCATGCTCAACTACATCGCCTACCGCCTCGTCGACTACCTGCTGCAAGACCGAGCTGTTCCAGCGCGAGGGCCGCAACGACCCGATCTCCAAGAACATCGAGCCGAGCGCGCAGCTGCCGGCCCTCCTGGGCTGGGCCGACCCGGCCGCGAAGGTCCACCTGGGGCTGTTCCTGGCCCTCGGTGCGGCCGTCTTCGTCTGGTGGCTGCTGTTCCGCACGAACACCGGGTTCGAGTTCCGGGCGGTCGGCGCCAACCCCAGCGCGGCGCGGTACGCCGGCATGTCCGTCGGCCGCGTGTACATCCTCGTCATGATGCTGGCCGGCGGCCTCGCCGGGCTGGCCGGCACCGGACAGGTGCTCGGCGTGCTCGACCGGGCCAGTCCGGGCTTCAACGCGGGCCTGGGCTTCGACGGCATCGCCGTGGCACTGCTCGGTCGCTCCAACCCGTTCGGTGTGGTTCTCGCCGCCCTGCTGTTCGGCGGGCTCAATGCCGGAGGGCAGTACATGCAGGCCAACGCCGACGTCGGCATCGACCTCATCTCGGTCATCCAGGCCCTGATCATCATCTTCGTCGCGGCGCCCGCGCTCATCAGCGCCATCTACCGCATCAAGACCGACGCGTCCTCGACGCAGATCAGCCGGGGGTGGGGATCGTGAGCGAGACGTACAACGCGCCATCGCTGGAGCCCTACGAGGCGTCCGAGAAGCGCACCAAGGCCCTGTCCAGGAGCCAGGTCAAGCGCGCCCGGGTGATCGGCATCGTCATGCTGCTCATGGCGGCCCTCGTCGTGGTGCTGTTCCTGCCGAATGTCGAGGGTGATGCCACGTTCGGGCTGAGCCTGCCCTACGAGTCGATCCAGCTCGACCCGCTCGTGATCCCCGTCCAGCCCGCCCTGTGGATGCTCGCCATGGTGCTCGGCTTCCTCGGCGGCTCGCAGTTCGTGCGCGGGTTCCAGCGCCGGTCGACCCTCATCCTCGGCATCTCGTTCGGGGTCTTCACCGTCGCCATGATGGTGTGGGCGACCGCGGGCCAGGAGTTCAACCTCGAGAGCATGCTGGTCGCGACGGTCGCGCGCTGCACGCCCATCGCGCTGGGCGCGCTGAGCGGCATCCTGTGCGAGCGGTCCGGCGTCGTGAACATCGGCATCGAGGGCATGCTGCTCGGCGGTGCCTTCACAGGTGTCGTCATGGGCTCGCTCCTGGGCGGCTGGGTGGGGCTGCTGGCCGCCACGCTGACCGGCGGCGTGCTGGCCCTGCTCCTGGCCGTGCTCGCCATCAACTTCCGGGTCGACCAGATCATCATCGGCGTCGTGATCAACATCCTCGTGCTCGGCCTGACGTCGTTCCTGACGTCGCAGTTGCTGGTCGACCGGCCCGAGTGGAACGACGCGCCGATCTTCCCGGCGGTGGCCATCCCCGTGCTGTCGAACATCCCCATCATCGGGCCGATGTTCTTCAACCAGACGATCATCGTGTACGCGATGTTCGTCCTGGTGGGATCGGTCACCTACCTGCTCTTCCGCACGCGCTGGGGCCTGCGGACGCGGTCCGTGGGGGAGAACCCCAAGGCCGCTGACAGCCTCGGCGTGAGCGTGTCGAAGGTGCGCTACCTCGCGGTCGTCTACGGCGGCATGGTGGGCGGCTTCGCCGGCGCGTGGTTCACGCTCGGCACGGTGGGCCGGTTCGACGAGGGCCTCACCGGCGGCCGAGGGTTCATCGGCCTCGCGGCCATGATCTTCGGCGCCTGGAACCCCATCGGAGCGTTCGGCGCGGCGCTCATCTTCGGCTTCTCGGAGTCGCTGGAGGAGAAGTTCGCCCTCCTCGACACGCCCATCCCGACCGAGTTCCTGGCGATGGCCCCCTATCTGGTCACGATCGTCGTCGTGGCCGGGCTCGTGGGTCGCGCCCGGCCGCCGGCGGCCGACGGCCAGCCCTACGAGAAGGAGTAGGGGTGCCCGAGCACGGCGGGGACCCGGTCGACTGGGCGGTGCTCGACGCCGCCGCCGTCGACATCATGCGACGGGCCTATGCCCCGTACTCGCGCTTCAAGGTCGGGGTCGCCGGGCTCGTGGACGACGGGCGCATCGTCACCGGCTGCAACGTGGAGAACGCCGCCTACGGCGTGGGCCTGTGCGCCGAGTGCGGCATGGTCTCGAGCCTCCACGCGACCGGCGGAGGGCGACTGGTGGCCGTGTCATGCGTCGACCAGCACGGCCAGCCGCTCATGCCCTGCGGCCGGTGCCGCCAGCTCCTGTGGGAGAACGGCCGGCCCACCACGGTGCTCAAGACGCCCGAGGGGGTCAAGCCGTTGAGCGAGATCCTGCCGCAGGCGTTCGGCCCCGACGACCTCGTCGAGCGAGCCGAAGGACGGACCTTCCATGGCTGAGCAGTACGCGGCCGTCGATGTCATCAAGGCCAAGCGCGACGGCCACGCCCTGACTGCCGGTCAGATCGACTGGGTCGTCGACGCCTACACGCGCGGCGAGGTGGCCGACGAGCAGATGTCCGCCCTCGCGATGGCGATCCTCCTGAACGGCATGACCGATGCCGAGATCGTCCGCTGGACGAACGCGATGATCGACACCGGCGAGCGGATGGACTTCAGCACCCTGCCACGGCCCACCGTGGACAAGCACTCGACCGGCGGGGTGGGCGACAAGATCACCCTCCCACTCGTACCCGTGGTGGCGGCGTGCGGCGCTGCCGTGCCGCAGCTCAGCGGTCGCGGCCTCGGCCACACCGGCGGCACGCTCGACAAGCTGGAGTCGATCCCCGGCTGGCGCGCGCTGCTGACCAACGACGAGATGATGACGGTGCTGCGCGACGTGGGCGGGGTGATCTGCGCCGCGGGCGACGGCCTGGCGCCGGCCGACCGCAAGCTGTACGCGCTGCGGGACGTGACCGGCACGGTGGAGGCCATCCCGCTGATCGCCAGCAGCATCATGAGCAAGAAGATCGCCGAAGGGGCCGGCGGCCTCGTCCTCGACGTCAAGACTGGTTCGGGCGCCTTCATGCAGGACCCCGCCCAGTCGCGCAGGCTCGCCGAGACGATGGTCCGGCTCGGGAACGACGCGGGGGTCACCACCCGCGCCCTCATCACCGCGATGGACGTGCCCCTGGGGCTCGCCGTCGGGAACGCCATCGAGGTGCGCGAGTCGGTCGACGTGCTGGCCGGCGGTGGCCCGGCCGACGTCATCGAGCTGACGATCCTGCTGGCCCGCGAGATGCTCGATCTCGCGGGCATCCGCGGCATCGACCCGGCTGACACCCTGCAGGATGGGCGGGCCATGGACGCCTGGAACCGGATGATCCGGGCGCAGGGCGGCGACCCGTCGGCGCACCTGCCGCAGGCGCGGGAGAACGAGATCGTCCGGGCGCAGACGGACGGCGTCGTCACGCGGATGGACGCCCTGGGCATCGGCATCGCGGCATGGCGACTCGGCGCCGGGCGTGCCCGCAAGGAGGACCCGGTGTCCGCGGGTGCCGGCATCCTGCTGCACGCCAAGCCCGGCGACGCGGTGCGTGCGGGGGAGCCCCTGCTGACCCTGCTGACCGACGAGACCCGTCGTTTCGCGTTCGCTCAGCAGGCCCTGGACGGCGCTGTCGAGGTGGGGCCCCCAGGCTCTACGATTGAGCGGCTCCCACTGGTCGTGGGCAGGGTGGACTGACACCACCGACTCCGCACAGCATCTGACGAAAGAGGACGACAACGTGAGCGAGCATGCGCAGAAGGGCCACCCGATCGCGGGCCTGATCATGGTCCTGATCATCTCGGGGCTGGTCACCTACGGGATCGGGCTGATGAACGACGGCGACGTCGCGTCGGCCGCGATGGCCGGCGTGCTCCTGCTGGCGCTCGGCGCCTTCGCGGTTCTCTCCCTCGCCCGTGAGTGACGCGCCGGAGCCGCTGCGGCTGGGCCTGCTGGGTGCGGCCCGGATCAGCGACGTCGCCATCATCGAGCCGGCGCACCTGACCGGACACCGGCTGGTCGCTGTCGCGGCGCGCGATCCCCGGCGCGCGGAGGCAGTTCGCCGCTCAGCACGGGATCGAGCGGGTCCTCGCGACCTACCGCGATGTCATCGACGATCCCGAGGTCGAGGCGGTCTACAACCCGCTGGCCAACGGGCTGCATGGCCCCTGGAACCTGGCCGCCATCGCGGCCGGCAAGCACGTCCTCAGCGAGAAGCCGTTCGCCAGCAACGCCGAGGAGGCCCGGGTCGTTCGCGACGCGGCGGCCGCGGCCGGCGTGCACTGCGTCGAGGCCTTCCACTACGCCTACCACCCGCTGATGGAGCGCATGCTCGACCTCGCAGGCAACGGCGAGATCGGCGAGCTCGTCCGCGTCGAGGCGCGCATGCTGATGCCGCCGCCCGCCGCCCGGGGACCCGCGCTGGGATGCGTCGCTCGCCGGCGGCGGGCTGATGGACGTCGGCTGCTACGCCGTGCACGCCCTTCGCGATCTCGCCCCGCTGGCCGGCGGGGAGCCGATCATCGTGCGCGCCCGCGGCGGTGAGATCCCCTCGCAGCCGGGCGTCGACGCCTGGATCGCTGCGGACATCGAGTACCCGAACGGACTGACGGCGTCCCTGGAGTCGAGCATGACGCATGGGGTGCTCGACTTCTCCCTGCGCCTGGTCGGCTCGGCCGGAGAGGCGTACGCCCCGGCCTTCCTGCTTCCGCACGTGGACGACCGGATCATCGTCACGGTGGGACTCGATCAGCGGACCGAGCACCTCGGCTCGCGCTCGAGCTACACCTACCAGCTCGAGGCCTTCGCGCGGCTCGTCCGGGACGGTGAGCCGATGCGGACGGACGCCGACGACGCGGTGGTCACGATGGACTTCATCGATGCCGCTCTACCGGGCCGCGGGCATGTCGCCGCGCCGGACGGTCGTGCTCGACGGATCGGAGCGCTGACGTGCCCGAGCTCATCCCGGCCCCCGCGTTGATCCCCGTCCCGGGCGGCAAGCTCATCGAGGAGTACGTGGGGCACGCCTCCAGCGGCGACGACCTCGTCTCGGTCGCGCACATGCTGGCCCCGGCCGGGTGGGAGGAGCCCGCCCAGGAGCCGGAGTTCGACGAGTTCACGATCGTCCTCGAGGGCTCCATCGACGTCGAGCACGACGATGGCGTGATCCACGTGCGTTCGGGGCAGGCCGTGATCACCCGCGGCGGCGAGCGGATCCGGTACACGACGCACGAGGGCGCCAGGTACATCGCGGTGTGCCTGCCCGCGTTCCACGGCGACCGGGTCCACCGGGACGACGACGACGAGTACGACCGGGATCCGGTCGAGTAGACCCGGCGTCAGGTGGCGAAGCTCAGGGCCGTCACCGCGACCACCAGGATCGCGACGCCGGTGATCTGAAGCCGGCCGAGCCGCTCGCGGAACAGCAGGTACGCCATCACCGCGGCGATCGGCGCGAACTGCGATGCCAGGACCGACGTGATGGCGACCTGGTACTGGGCGCCGATCGCGAAGCAGGTGAAGCCGACGACCTCGGCGACACCCATGCCGACCACGAGCGGCGCGGTGCCGCGCGTCAGCCGCAGCCGCCCGGCGAGGGCGAGCGGGATGGTCAGCGCGAGGACGCCGACGAGCCGGGCCGGCAGGAGGACCCACGCGATCGGCAGGTCGGCGCTGGTGTGCCCCGCCGCGAACAGCGACACCCCGAAGACCAGTGCACCGCAGGTCGCGAGCGTGACCGCCGCGACGGGTCGCTCATGCTCCAGGGGCTCGGGGTCGGGGGCGACCGCCGACAGGACGATGCCGCCGACGATCAACAGGAGGAAGAAGGCGACGATCGGGGCGACGCTCTCGCCGAGGAGGGCAGCGATCACGGCCGAGATGGCACCCTCGGTGGCGAGGATCGGGGCGACGACGCCGACCTTGCCCACGCGGAAGGCCAGCCCGGCGAGCACGAGGCCGGCCACGTTGCCCGCTCCGGAGGCGACCATCCATCCCAGGCTCGAGCCGAGCGCGTCCGGCACGCCGGACGAGACGAGGAACGGCAGGGTGATGACGAGACCGACGAGCATCGCCCAGGCGACCGACGACCACGAGCCGATCACCTTCACGGCACGGGAGGACATGAGGCTGCTGCTGGCGAAGAACACCGCTGTCGCGAGCCCGAAGACGATGCTGACCACCATCGGACCCTAGCCGCACGCCCGAGGACCGGCGGTCGCCGGACCGGCGGCGGAGCCTGCCCCGGGAGACGGCGGCCCGGTCGTGCGATCGACTAGGTTCGGGGCATGGTCTCCGACGCCGGCACGTACGCCCCCGTTCCCGCCGACCTCGTCGCGCGCGCGCCGAAGGTGCTCCTCCACGACCACCTGGACGGTGGGCTGCGGCCTGGGACGATCATCGAGCTCGCGGCGGCCGACGGGTACGACGGGCTGCCGAGCACGGATCCCGACGAGCTGCGCGCCTGGTTCGTCGAGGCCGCCTCCTCCGGGTCGCTGGAGCGGTACCTGGAGACGTTCGCGCACACGGTGGGTGTCACCCAGACCGCGGAGGCGCTGCGCCGGGTCGCGCGCGAGTGCGCCGAGGATCTTGCGGCCGACTTCGTGGTCTACGCGGAGGTGCGGTTCGCCCCCGAGCTGCATGTCGAGAAGGGGCTGGACGAGCACCAGGTGGTCGAGGCCGTGCTGGCAGGCTTCGCCGAGGGTCAGCGACTGGCGGCCGAGGCCGGACACCCGATCCGCATTGGCGTCCTCCTCACCGCGATCCGCACGGCCACGCACTCCCGTCGTATCGCCGAGCTCTCCGTCGAGTACCGCGACCGCGGCGTCGTGGGCTTCGACATCGCGGGGGCGGAGGCGGGGTTCCCTCCGACCCGTCATCTCGACGCCTTCGAGTACCTGCGTCGGGAGAACGCGCACTTCACGATCCACGCGGGCGAGGCGTTCGGGCTCCCGAGCATCTGGGAGGCGCTGCAGTGGTGTGGAGCCGACCGGCTGGGTCACGGCGTCCGCATCGTCGACGACATCGAGATCGCCCCGGACGGCGAGCCCCAGCTGGGACGGCTGGCCGCGTACGTGCGTGATCGACGCATCCCGCTGGAGATGTGCCCGTCGTCCAACGTGCAGACCGGGGCTGCCGAGAGCATCGAGCGGCATCCGATCGGCCTGCTGCGCCGGCTCGGGTTCCGCGTGACGGTCAACACCGACAACCGCCTGATGTCCGACACGTCGATGACGCGACGAGATGGAGTTGCTCAGCGATGCGTTCGGCTACGGCCTGGACGACCTCCAGTGGTTCACCGTGAATGCGATGAAGAGCGCCTTCCTCCCGTTCGACGACCGGCTGGCCATCATCAACGAGCGCATCAAGCCCGAGTACGCATCGCTGCGCGCCGTCCTGGCCGATCGGCTGAGCCGCTAGCGGTCGATCCGCTGCAGGGGGGTTCGTTCCGTGAGCGCGCGCGAGGACGCCGACGTCGATACCGGCGTGCGGCCCAAGGCCAGCTTCGTGTGCATCTCCTACAACCACGTCGACTTCGTCGGGCAGTGCTTGGATGCCTTCCTGGCCCAGGAGGTCGACTTCGACGTCGAGATCGTGGTCCATGACGACGCCTCGGAGGACGGCACGCGGGATGTCCTGGCGTCGTATGCCGCCCGATGGCCGGGGCGCTTCCGCCTCATCCTGCCCGAGACCAACTCCGGGTGCCCCGGTCATGCCATGGCCACCGCCCTGCGCCACGCCCGCGGCGAGTACGTCCTGTTCTGCGACGCCGACGACCACTGGACCGACGTCCGCAAGGCGCAGACGCAGGTCGACTTCCTCGAGCGCCATCCGCAGTTCGCGTTCACGTTCCACGACGCCGTTCGCCAGAACCGGTCGGGGACGCTCACCTACCCGATGATGGAGGACGCCTGGCGTCGGAACTGGACGTCGGCCGAGATCGCGGAGGCCGGTTCCCTGTTCTTCTGCCAGTCCTCGCTGTGCTTCCGCAACGTGCTGGCCCCGTATCCCAGCGAGCTGGCCCACTCCCCGCTCGGCGACGTCTTCCTCGCGCGCATGCTCGGCCATGCGGGCGCCGGCGCCTACCTCGGCGACGAGATCCGGCCCACCACGTCCGCCCTGCACGAGGGCGGGGTGTGGTCGGGTGCAACGGACGAGCAGCGGGGTGACATGGTGACGCTCACCTATCTCAACCTCGTGGCCTGGCTGCTCCGGGTCGGATACGACGACGAGGCGCAGCGGCTGGCGCGCCGCGAGCTCGTCCCGCGCTTGCTCGGGACGCACGACCAGCCGGCGCCGGTCCCGCCCTTCTCCTGGCGCCATCCGGGGTCGCTGCTGCTGATCGCGCGGCGACGGTGGGCCCTTCGCGACCGGTCGTGACGCCGTCCCGCTGGCGTAGGCTGGGCGTGACTGCAGCAGGACCAACTGACGAGAGGTGCGACGTGGCGATCCTGGAAGTCGTCGAGAGCGGACACGGGCACGTGACCGACCTGCGCTACGAGCTCGACCGCGTGCGTGACGCGCTCGACAAGACCGATGCGGTGCTCGGCGTGACCGACGACGCCCTGGTCCGAGCCGAGTCGGCCATCGTGAACGGGCGCAGGTTGGCGCCCTACGTGGCCGTGGGGATCGGCGTGGTGGCCGTCGCCGTCGTCGTCCTGGTCGTGTGGCGCAAGCGTCAGCGGTCGGCGGAGGAGTAGCGCGTCGGCTGCGGCCGCCCGGGAAGCAGCAGGGTCTGCGACTCCACGACCGTCCGGAAGCACTGCTCCTGGTAGGTCGTCCGGGCGGGGTTGCCTGACGTGACGGCCAGTCCGAGGGAGACGAAGCCGTCGTCGGCGAGGAGTCTCTTGGCGTGCGCGATCAGCAGCGGTCCCACGGCCGTGCCGCGAAGCGAGGGATCACGCCACAGGTCGGCGATCCACGGACCGCCCCAGGGCGGGTCCTGCGACCGCACGTTGATGATGATCCCGGCGACCGGGCGGCCGGTCGCATCGGCGAGCAGCGTGGACGAGCGGTGGAGCGGGCCGAGTTCGGACCCGTCCACGAGGCGCATGATGAACCCGATGGCGAGCGGATCGTCGCCCGCGAAGTGGTCGGGGTGGTCGGCTGGGAACGCCGCACGCCAGCTGGGCAGGATCGCCGTCCACCGCTCCGAGTCGTCCGTGGTGGGCAGCGGCTGCCAGGTGAAGCGCGGGTCCTCGACCTCGGCGGGCAGCGGCTCGCGCAGGTCGCACTGCATCACGATGGCGTGCCGCTTGGGGGTGGCCCCGGCCATCACCAGCCGGTTGGCCAGGGCGAGGTCCTCGGTGGCCAGCAGCCACGCCGGGAGGTGGACCGTCGCGGATGCGGCCGCGTCGGCGGCGGTGCGGCCGGAGACCACGCGGGCGAGGTCGGCGATCGGCGTGCCCTCGCGGTCCTCGGCCACGTAGCGCAGCACCGGCCCCCGCGCGTCCGAGAGCGCCTTCCAGGTGAGTGCCACGCTCACACCCCCATGGGGTGCCAGACCGTCTTCGTCTCCACGAAGGAGCGGATGCGCGAGAGCCCGGGATCCGCGGACCAGTCCGCCTCCGGCTCCGGCCGGCGCACGCGGGTGACCGTGCCGGCCGCCTCGCGCTCCAGGCTCGTCGCCAGCACCGGATCGTCGATCCCGGCGAGGTCGACCGCATTGACGTCCGCATGGGCCGCGAGCCACGGCATGATCTCGGCCGCATCGCCGGTGAGGACGTTGACGGCGCCGGCGGGCACGTCGCTGGTCGCGAGCACCTCGGTGAGCGTGATCGCCGGGATCGGACGGCTCTGGCTGGCGAGCGCGATGACCGCGTTGCCGGAGACGAGCGCGGGGGCGACGACGCTGACGAGCCCGAGGAGGCTCGACGTCTCGGGTGCGACTACGACCACGACGCCGCTGGGCTCCGGGATCGAGAAGTTGAAGTACGGGCCGGCGACCGGGTTCGCGGATCCGAGCGCCTGGGCCAGCTTGTCCGCCCATCCGGCGTACCAGACCCAGCGGTCGATCGCCGCGTCCACCTGCTCGGAGGCGTCGGTGCCGCTCGACCCCTCCGCCGCCTGCACGTCGGCGACGAACTGGGCGCGGCGGCCCTCCATGACCTCGGCGATCCGATACAGCACCTGGCCGCGGTTGTACGGGGTCGCAGTGCTCCACCGGCCGAAGCCGGCGCGGGCGGCGAGCACGGCATCGCGACCGTCCTTGCGCGATGCGCGGGCCGCGTTCGCCAGGAAGGTGCCGCCGGCGTCCGTGACCTCGTAGGTGCGTCCGGACTCGCTGCGCGGGAAGGCGCCGCCCACGAAGAGCTTGTAGGTCTTGCGCACCTCGAGTCGCTCGCTCATCGGGACTCCTCCGTCGTCAGGTAGGCCCCGAGGCCCTGGACTCCGCCCTCGCGTCCGAACCCGGACTCCTTGTAGCCGCCGAACGGGCTGGTGGGATCGAAGCGGTTGAAGGTGTTGGCCCAGACCACCCCGGCCCGCAGCCGCTGGGCCATCCACAGGATCCGGCTGCCCTTCTCGGTCCAGACGCCGGCCGAGAGACCGTACGGAGTGTTGTTGGCCTTCTCGACCGCCTCGTCCGGCGTCCGGAAGGTCAGGACGGACAGCACCGGGCCGAAGATCTCCTCGCGCGCGATGCGATGCGCCTGCGTGACGTCGGTGAACACCGTCGGTGGGAACCACCAGCCGACGGCCGGCAGCTCGCAGGGGGCGCTCCAGCGATCGGCCCCCTCGTCCTCGCCGCTGGCCACCAGCGCGGTGATCCGGGCCAGCTGCTCCGCGGAGTTGATGGCGCCGATGTCGGTGTTCTTGTCGAGCGGGTCGCCCAGGCGCAGCGTCCCGAGCCGCCGCTTGAGGGACTCGACGACCTCCTCGGCGACGGACTCCTGCACCAGCAGCCGGGAGCCGGCGCAGCACACGTGCCCCTGGTTGAAGTAGATGCCGTTGACGATGCCCTCGACGGCCTGGTCGACGGGCGCGTCGTCGAAGACGATGTTGGCGGCCTTGCCGCCGAGCTCGAGCGTGAGGCGCGTCGTCGACCCGGCGAGCGAGCGCATGATCTCCTTGCCGACCTGTGTCGAGCCCGTGAAGGCGACCTTGTCGACCCCGGGGTGCTCGACGAGCAGCCGGCCCGTCTCGCCCGCGCCGGTCAGGATGTTCACGACACCGGGCGGGAGGTCGGCCTGCCGGCAGATGTCGGCGAAGGCGAGCGCGGTCAGCGGTGTCGTCTCGGCCGGCTTGAGGACGACCGTGTTGCCGCAGGCCAGTGCGGGCGCGACCTTCCAGGCGAGCATGAGCAGCGGGAAGTTCCAGGGGATGATCTGGGCGGCCACGCCGATCGGGCGGGGAGCCGGGCCGAAGCCGGCGTGATCGAGCTTGTCCGCCCAGCCCGCGTGGTAGAAGAAGTGGGCGGCCACGAGCGGGAGGTCGACGTCGCGCGATTCGCGGATGGGCTTGCCGTTGTCGAGCGACTCGAGGACCGCGAGCTCCCGGGAGCGCTCCTGGATCAGGCGCGCGATGCGGTAGAGGTACTTGGCGCGATCGCGCCCGGACATGGGCCCCCACACCGTCTCGTACGCGGTGCGCGCGGCGCGGACGGCCCGATCGACGTCGGCGGCACCCGCCTCGGCCACCTCGGACAGCACCTCTTCGGTGGCCGGATTGATCGTCTTGAAGGACGCGCCCCCAGCAGCGTCCGTGAAGGCCCCGTCGATGAACAGCCCGTACGAACTGGCGATGTCCACGACCGCGCGTGATTCGGGGGCGGGGGCGTACTCGAAGGTCACGGCTTCTCCCGTCAGTCGATCGTGACGTAGTCGGGACCGGAGTAGTGCCCCGTGGTCATCCGCTGCCGCTGGAGCAGCAGGTCGTTGAGCAGGGTGGACGCGCCGAACCGGAACAGGTCCGGGGTGAGCCAGGCGTCGCCCACGGTCTCGTTCACGAGCACGAGGTACTTGATGGCGTCCTTGCTCGTCCGGATGCCACCAGCGGCCTTCACGCCGATGAGGCGCCCGGTCGACTCGTGGAAGTCTCGGACCGCCTCGAGCATGACGAGGGTGACCGGGGGCGTCGCTGCCGGGCTGACCTTGCCGGTGGAGGTCTTGATGAAGTCGGCGCCCGCGAGCATCGCCAGCCAGGAGGCCCGTCGGACGTTGTCGAGGGTCCGCAGCTCGCCGGTCTCGAGGATCACCTTGAGGTGGGCGGGTCCGCAGGCCTGTTTCACGGCGACGATCTCGTCGAACACGAGGCCGTAGTCACCGCTCAGGAACGCTCCGCGGTCGATCACCATGTCGATCTCGTCGGCCCCGGCGGCGACGGCCTCGGCGGTGTCGGTGAGCTTGACCGTCAGGCTCGCGCGGCCGGAGGGGAAGGCGGTGGCGACGGCGGCCACGTGCAGGTCATCGCCGACGGCGGCGCGCGCGACCCCGACGAGGTCCCCGTAGACGCAGACGGCGGCGACGCTCGGGGTGCTCGCGTCCGTCGGGTCGGGCCGCAGCGCCTTGGCGCACAGGGCGCGCACCTTGCCGGCGGTATCCATGCCCTCGAGCGTCGTCAGGTCGACCATGCTGATCGCCAGGTCGATGGCCCACGCCTTCGAGGCGGCCTTGATCGAACGGGTGCCGAGGGTGGCCGTGCGTCCGTGCGCCCCGACCTCGTCGACGCCCGGCAGGCCGTGGAGCAGGCTCCGCAGCGACGCGGTGCTCGCGTCGTCCACGCTGGTGGGAAGGATCACCTATCTACTCTAGCCATCGGGAGACCTCGGCACCGATGGCCCGAAGCTCCTCGTCGGCCTGCGCCCGAGCCGCCGCGAGATCGCCGCCCCCGACGGGGACCACGCTCTGCAGGTAGCACTTCACCTTCGGCTCGGTGCCGCTGGGCCGGATGACGACGCGGGCTCCGGTGGCTAGGAGGAACCGCATTCCGTCGGTGGGGGGCATGCCGTCTGCGCCTGCGGCGAGGTCGTCGACAGAGGCGACGGCGATGCCGCCGATGGTGGTCGGCGGGTCAGAGCGGACCGCTGCCATGACCTCGAGGATGCGGGCCGGGTCGTCGACGCGCACCGAGACCTGAGTGGTGGCGTGCACGCCGTACTCGGAGGCGAGGTCGTCGAGGACCTGGACGAGATCCCCGTTCCAGGAGCGCAGGCGAGCGGCCATCTCGACGACGAGGAGGGCCGCCGTGAGGCCGTCCTTGTCACGGACGGCGTTCGGGTCGACGCAGTAGCCGAGGGCCTCCTCGTAGCCGAAGGTGAGGTCGGGCACGCGGGCGATCCACTTGAAACCGGTGAGGGTCTGCGCGTACTCGATGTGCGCGGCCTCGGCGATCCTCGCGAGCATGGTGCCCGACACGATCGACTGGGCGAAGACGCAGCGCCGGTTCAGGCGTCGGTTGCCGGCCGCGATCCACCAGGCCAGCAGCGATCCGACCTCGTCGCCGGTCAGCATGCGCCAGCCGGTGGGCGTCGGCACGCCGACCGCGCACCGGTCGGCATCGGGGTCGTGGGCGATGAGGATGTCGGCGGCCTGATCGGCGGCCAGGGCCAGGGCGCGGTCCATGGCGCCCGGCTCCTCGGGATTGGGGAACGCCACCGTCGGGAAGTCCGGGTCCGGCCGGAACTGCTCCTCGACTACCACCGGCTCGGGGAACCCGGCTGCCTCGAGGATCCGCAGGAAGGTGGCTCCGCCCACGCCGTGCATGGCGGTGTACGCGATCCGCAGGTGCAGCGGGGGCCCGGGCTCGGTGAGGGACGCGGCGCGGGCGACGTACGAGGCGATGATCTCGTCTCCGAGCGTGACCCATTCGTCGCCGTGGGGGAGGTCAGCGACCGGACCGAGGGCCGCGACCGTCGCAATGTGCGCGCTGATCTCCTCGTCCGCCGGCGGCACGATCTGGCTGCCGTCGCCGAGGTACACCTTGTAGCCGTTGTCGGCAGCGGGGTTGTGGCTGGCCGTCACCATCACGCCGGCGGCGCACCCGAGGTGCCGGATGGCGTAGGCGAGGACCGGCGTGGGCAGCGGACCGGGGAGCATGAGCACGCTCAGCCCCGCGCCGGTGAGGATCTGGGCGGTCGCGTTGGCGAACAGGTCCGAGTCGTGCCGGGCGTCGAACCCGATGACCACGGCCCCGCCGCCGCGCTCGTTCAGGTAGCGGGCCAGGCCCGCGGCGGCACGGGCGACCACCACGACGTTCATCCGGTTGGGGCCCGGACCCACTCGGCCCCGGAGCCCGGCGGTGCCGAAGGCGAGGGTGCCGTCGAAGGCGTCGGCGAGCTCCGCCAGCGCTGCCGGGTCGCCGTTCTCGGCCCGCTGCACCAGGGCGAGGAGGGCTGAGCGCATGCGGGCGTCGGGATCGTCAGCGACCCACGCGCGCGCCTGCTCGAGCGGGCTCACCGCCACGTCCCCGGTCACAGCTGCCTGATCACGCGGGCCAGGAGGTCGCCCATGCGCGTCGCGGCCTCGCGTCCGGCCTCGAGCACCTCCGCGTGGTTCAGCGGCTCGCCCGACATGCCAGCCGCCAGATTCGTCACGAGCGACAGGCCGAGGACCTCCATGCCCTCGGCGCGGCTCACGATCGCCTCGAGGGCCGTGCTCATGCCGACCAGGGTGCCGCCGATGGCGCGGACCATCGCGATCTCGGCCGGTGTCTCGTACATGGGTCCGTGGAACTGCGCGTACACGCCTTCGGGCAGTCCGGGCTCGAGCTGCCGGCACAGCGCGCGCAGGCGCGAGGAGTACAGGTCGGTGAGGTCGACGAAGTGCGCACCGTGCAGGGGTGAGGCCCCGGTGAGGTTGATGTGGTCGGCGATCAGCACGGGGGTCCCCGGTCGCCACGAGGGGTCGAGCCCGCCGCATCCGTTGGTGAGGACGACGGTGCGGCAGCCGGCGGCCGCGGCGGTCCGGACGCCGTGCGTGACCGCGTCCACCCCTCGCTCCTCGTACAGGTGCGTGCGGCCGAGGAAGACGAGCACGCGGATGCCGTCGGCGTCGACGCTGCGGATCCGTCCGGCATGGCCCGCCACTGCCGGCGGTGCGAAGTGGGGCAGGTCGGTGACCGCCAGGTCGGCCGTCGTGCGCCCGAGCAGGTCGGCGGCCGGCACCCAGCCGGACCCGAGGACCACCGCCACGTCGTGCGTCGCGTGACCGGTCAGGTCGGCGAGGACTGCGGCGGCCTCCGCAGCGCGGTCCGTGGCCAGCTGGGTGCTCGGATGCATGCTCACGGACCGACGATAACGGTCACGGCCAGCGGTCACCCGCTAACCGCGCCATGGGCGCCCCCGGTGCTACTCGGCGGCGATGTGGAGGCGCCGCGCGGCCTCGGCGATGGACCCCGACAGGCTGGGGTAGACGGTGAAGGTGGACGCCAGCTGGTCGACGGTGAGGCGCTGCTCGACGGCGATCGTCAGGGGGTGGATCAGCTCGCTGGCGTGCGGGCTGACGATGACCGCGCCGGCCACGATCCGGGAGCCGCGCCGGCAGAACAGCTTGACGAAGCCGTCGTGCTGGTCGTCCATCTTGGCCCGCGCATTGGGGGCGAGCGGCACGAGGACGACGTCGCCGCGGAAGCGGCCCTCGTCGAGGTCCCGCTGGGTGAGCCCGACCGTGGCGATCTCGGGGTGCGTGAACACCGTGCTCGACACCGTCGTGAGCTCGATGGGGGTGACGGCATCCCCGAGCGCGTGCCACATGGCGATCCGGCCCTGCATCGCCGCGACGGAGGCGAGCATGAGGACCCCGGTGCAGTCCCCGGCCGCGTACACGCCGCTGCGCGAGGTGCGCGACACCCGGTCCACGGTGATGAAGCCGCGGTCGTCGGTGCCGATCCCGGCGGCCTCCAGGCCCAGGTCATCGGTGTTCGGCAGGGAGCCGACCGCCATCAGCACGTGCGATCCGCGGACGATGTCGCCGGTGTCGAGCGTGACCTCGACGCCGTCCTCCGTGCGCTGGGCCGAGACCGCCCGCGAGCGGGCCAGGACCTCCAGGCCCCGGTGGCCGTACACCTCCTCCAGGACCCGGGCTGCGTCCGGATCCTCTCCCGGCAGGACGCGATCGCGGGAGGAGACGAGCACGACATTGCCGCCGAGCGCGTGGTAGGCGCCGGCGAACTCGGCGCCGGTGACGCCGGATCCGACCACGATGAGCCGTTCGGGCACCTCGTCGAGGTCGTAGACCTGCTCCCACGTGAGGATGCGCTCGCCGTCGGGCAGGGCATCGGGCAGGACCCGCGGACGGGCGCCCGTGGCGATCAGGACCACGTCGGGGGCGAGGACCTCGAGGTGGCCGTCCGGCCTCGTGACCGTGACCTGGCCAGCGGCGTCGAAGCGGGCCGTGCCTGAGACGACCTCGATGCCCTCACGGGCCAGGCGAGCGGCGATGTCGGCGCTCTGCGTCGACGCGAGCGCCTTGATGCGCGCATTGACCGCCCGCAGGTCGACGCCGATCATCGAGGGATGCGGGGTGCGCCCGTTGATGAGCACGCCCAGCGACCCGCTGGCCGCCGCCCCGGTGATGACGTTGGCCGTGGCCACCAGGGCCTTGCTCGGGACGCAGTCGGTCAGCACGGCCGAACCGCCCACGCCGTCGCGATCCACGAGCGTGACATCGGCCCCGAGCTGGCGTCCGACGAGGGCGGCCTCATACCCGCCCGGACCGCCGCCGATGATGACCACGCTCGTCATGCCTGCTCCCCGCTCCTCGGCCGCGCCCGTGACACGCCCGCATTCTTCCGTACCGGTCGTGCATTCCATACGCTGGTCGCCGTGACCCTCTACGCGGCCTACGGCTCGAACCTCGATCCGCACCGGATGGCGTCGAGGGCACCGGCCTCACCCGAGCGCGGACCCGGATGGCTGCGGGGCTGGCGGATGACCTTCGCCGGCGAGGACGTGGGCTGGGACGGCGCCCTCGCGACGGTCGTCGAGGACGACCGCGAGTCCGTGTTCGTCATGCTGTACGACGTGCCGCCGCAGGACGAGGCCGCCCTGGACGCCTGGGAGGGCACCGATCTGGGCCTGTGGCGCAAGATCCGCGTGCGCGTCGACACGCTCGACGGCGAGGCACTGGCCTGGCTGTACGTGCTCGACGCCTACGAGGGCGGCCTGCCGTCGGCGCACTACCTGGGCGTCATCGCCGACGCCGCGGAGGCGGGGGGTGCGCCGTCGGACTACGTGACGCGCCTGCGCGAGCACCCCTGCCGCGCCCTGGCGACGGCTGAGGCGCTACCTCGAGACTCGGACGGGTCGGCTGATCTCGACGACTCGCCCCGTGCTGGCCAGCTTGACACTGAGTTCGATGGGTGACGCGACCCGCGTTCCTCTGCGCCAGGACCCCACGAAGAGATCCTGAGCCGCGCGGTATCGCAGGCAGCTCCGCTGGCCCGTGACCGTGCCGCTGCGGACTGTGGCGGTGACGGCACACGCCGCGGACAGCTCTGCGCCGACGTGGTCGGAGACGCGCTTGCCGCCCCTCGCGCCATCACGAACGATCACCCGGATGGCCATCGGGGCGCCGGAAGCCAGCGAGCCGCCGACGCGGGGCGCGACCACCGAGCCTAGGTAGACCGTCGTGTATGCGGCGGCGATGGGCGGGCTCACCACAGACACGCCGAGGGTCAGTGAGACCGCCTCACCGGCCGCGTCCACGCCGACCGCCTGCAGCGTGTGCTCGCCGACGTCGATCGCGCGGCGACTAGAAGTCGCCGCCGCCGCCGAAGTCCGCCGCCACCGAACCCGCCGCCGCCGAAGCCGCCGCCGTCGCCCCAGCCGCCCGCCCCGCCCGCGCCGCCGAAGCCGGCCGCGTCCACGCCGGACGACGTGATCATCGGCGCGTGCCACATGCTGCTGAGCATGGTGCCGACCACGACGGCCGTCATGATGCTGCCGAAGGGTGAGTAGTACCCCTGCGCATAGGCGCCGTACTCCGGTCCGGCCTGGTAGTACGGCCGCTGGCCGCCGGCGGTCGCGACCTGGAGGGCGGCCGGCTGACCACCGGACTCGACGGTGGTGCGGCACGCCGCGCACATCGGGACGTCGCGCTCGCCGAGCCCCGGCGGCGCCCACAGGACGTCGGCGACGCTGGGGCCGTGCCGGGGGTCCACGAAGCAGGGCGGTCGCCGCTCGGGCAGCGGCTGCTGCTGGAGGCGGGCCTCGACGCAGGCCAGCGCGTAGCGGCCGTCCTCGAGGGCCGTCGTGACGCTGGCCGCGTCCTGGGGCCGGCGCATGACGGCGACGGCGGACTTGGCGGTGTCGTAGGAGTCCAGGGCGCGCTGCATGTCGGCCCGCGTCGCGTCGTCGAAGTCCGGGTCGGCGAGGCTGAAGGAGCCGAGGCGCTCGCCGTACTCGGTGATGTCCTGGTCGACCGTCGTCCGGACGGCAGCGAGCTGCTCGGCCTGCTGCCGACGGGTGCGGCGCACGAGCACCACGACGACGATCGCGCCGCCGATGAGCAGGACGAGCAGGAACACCATGCCGCCGACGCCACTGCCGCCGGACTCCGAGGTGCCGGTGGTCCCGGTGCCGAACTCGGCAGCGGTCAGGGCGACGAACGACGAGAGGACGGCGTAGGGGCCGTTCGCCCGCTCGGCGCGGAAGGCCTGGGTGGCGAGGGCGGAGACATCCTTGGCCGGATTCGTCGAGTCGGCCCGGAACTGGTCGCCGACGATGACGGCGTAGACCCCGTCGAGCCCGACCTCCTGCTCGAGCGCCTGACCGGTCTGCGCGACGGTCCCGCCATCGGACGCCGACTCCGGCAGCACGGCCACGAAGATGGGGACGCCGCTGGCGGCGACCTGGGCCGGTGAGGTCGGCGACCTCGCTGTCGGACAGCGCGTTCTCGGCTGCGGGATCGCTGTACACGGCCGCGCCGGACCGGAGGGCGGAAGCCGCCTCGCTGACGTCCGGGGCCGCGAGAGCCCCTGGGGCGGTCGCCACGGCGACGGTGAGGACGGCGGCGAGCGCGGTCAGGGAGCGGACGAGTCGCGACATGCTTCCACGTTACGTGGTCGCGGCCGCGGCCGCGAGATCAGCCGGTGATCTCGCAGAGCACCGTGCCGGTGGGGACAGTCGACCCGACCTCCGCCGAGAGCTTGGTGATGGTGCCCGCCTTGTGCGCGGTGAGGGGCTGCTCCATCTTCATGGCCTCGAGGACGACGACGAGGTCGCCCTCGGCGACCTCCTGGCCCTCGGTGACCTCGACCTTGACGATGGTGCCCTGCATCGGCGCCACGAGGGAGTCGCCGGTCGCACCGGCGCCGGCCTTCTTGCCACCCGCCTTGCGCTTCTTCGGGCCGGGTCCTGCGGCGGTGCCGGAGCCAGCGCCGAGCCCGGCCGGCAGCGTCACCTCGACCCGCTTGCCGCCGACCTCGACGACCACGGTCTCGCGCTGCTCGGGCTCGACCATGGCGTCGGTCGCGCCGGTGTACGCGGGGATGGTGTTGTCGAACTCGGTCTCGATCCAGCGCGTGTGCACGGTGAAGTCGACGCCGGGCGCCGGCGCGAAGGCCGGGTCGCGCACGACGGCGCGGTGGAAGGTCAGGGCGGTGGCGATGCCCTCGACCTCGAACTCGTCGAGGGCGCGGCGAGACCGCTCCAGTGCCTCCTCACGCGTGGCGCCGGTGACGACCAGCTTGGCCAGCAGGGAGTCGAAGTTGCCGCCGATGACGTCTCCGGCCTCGAACCCGGAGTCCACCCGCACGCCCGGGCCGCTCGGGGGCTTCCAGACCGACAGGACGCCGGGGGCCGGGAGGAAGTTGCGGCCCGGGTCCTCGCCGTTGATGCGGAACTCGAAGGAGTGCCCGCGCAGGACCGGATCGTCGTAGTCGATGACGCCGCCCTCGGCGATGCGGAACTGCTCGCGGACCAGGTCGATGCCCGCGACCTCCTCGGTGACGGGGTGCTCGACCTGGAGGCGGGTGTTGACCTCGAGGAAGGAGATGGTGCCGTCGGTGCCGACCAGGAACTCGCAGGTGCCGGCGTTGTAGTAGCCGGCCTCCTTGATGATGGCCTTCGAGGACGCGTACAGCTCGTGCAGCTGCGCGTCGGTGAGGAACGGCGCGGGCGCCTCCTCGACCAGCTTCTGGTGCCGGCGCTGCAGCGAGCAGTCGCGGGTGGAGACCACCACGACATTGCCGTGGGTGTCGGCGAGGCACTGGGTCTCGACGTGCCGCGGGTTGTCGAGGTAGCGCTCGACGAAGCACTCGCCGCGGCCGAAGGCGGCCACCGCCTCGCGTACCGCCGAGTCGTACAGGTCGGGGATCTCCTCCAGCGTGCGGGCGACCTTCAGGCCGCGGCCGCCGCCGCCGAAGGCAGCCTTGATGGCCACCGGCAGTCCGTGCTCGCGAGCGAAGGCGACGACCTCGTCGGAACCGGTCACCGGATCGGCCGTGCCGGGCACCTGGGGCGCGCCGGCCCGCTGGGCGATGTGGCGGGCGGAGACCTTGTCGCCGAGGGACCGGATCGCGTCCGGGGGCGGCCCGATCCACGTGAGCCCGGCATCGATGACGGCCTGCGCGAAGTCGGCGTTCTCGGAGAGGAATCCGTAGCCGGGGTGCACGGCGTCGGCGCCGGACTGCTTGGCCGCGTCGAGGATCTTCGGCATCACGAGGTAGCTCTCGGCGGCCGTCGAGCCGCCGAGGGCGAAGGCCTGGTCGGCAAGTCGCACGTGGAGGGCGTCACGATCGGGATCGGCATACACGGCGACCGACTTGAGGCCGGCATCCTTGCAGGCCCGGATGACGCGGATGGCGATCTCGCCACGGTTGGCGATCAGGACGGTATGCACGTCGTGAGGACCCTCTCTCTGGTGGAGGTCCGGACTTCGCATGGGACCCGCGAGGCAGCGTATCGACTGTGGGACCCCCATGGTGCCCGAGGGACTATGGCAAAGGCCACAGGTCGGTCCAGACGATCCCCATCCGCTGGAGCAGCAGGCGCAGCAGCGGCAGCGAGAGCCCGATGACGTTCGAGGGGTCGCCCTCGATGCGCTCCACGAACGGAGCCCCGAGGCCGTCGAGGGTGAACGCGCCCGCCACTCGCAGTGGTTCTCCGGTCGCGATGTAGGCGTCGATCTCCTGCTCGCTGGGCGAGGCGTGCCACACGACGGTGCTCGCGACCTCGCCGACCTCCTGCCCGGTGGCGGGACGGATGAGCCAGTGCCCGGTGTGGAGCGTCCCGTGCGAGCCGGCCATGTCGCGCAGCCAGCGCTGCTTGGCCTGCTCGGCGGAGGCGGGCTTGCCGTACGCGACGCCGTCGATCTCGAGCATCGAGTCGCAGCCGATGACGACGACGTCGTGAGCGGAGGTGAGCCGGCCGGCGACGTCGCGCGCCTTGGCCCGGGCGAGGTCCAGGCAGAGGGTCGCCGGGGGTCGGGGTCCCAGGTCCGCGAGGAGGGCGTCCTCGTCGACGTCGCTGACGATCACCTGGGGGACGATCCCGGCGTTGACCAGCAGGGTGTGCCGCGCCGGTGAGGCCGAGGCGAGGACGAGCTCGGTCATCGCCTCTAGCGCGGCATCGTCGAGGCGCGCCACGCCCCGTAGCCCGGACGCAGGATCGGTCGGACGTTGCGGCTCTTGCGCGCCCAGAGGCTGAACGCAGGCACGTCGGCCGGCGCCGAGCCGCGGGTCGACAGCACGGCGACGACGACCGCCAGCTCGTCGGCGTTCGGCGAGCCGGAAACCACGCGCAACAGCGGCTCCCGCGCCTCGCCGCTCGCTCCTTGGGCCGTCACAGGGGAATGTTCCCGTGCTTGCGCGGCGGCCGGTTGGCCCGCTTGTTGCGCAGGGCGCGCAGCGCGCGGGTGATCATCATCCGCGACTCGTGCGGGAAGATCACGCGGTCGATGTAGCCGCGCTCGGCTGCGATGTACGGGTTGGCCAGGGTGTCCTGGTACTCGTCGATGAGCCGCTTGCGCTCGACATCGGCGTCCTCGGCCGCGGCGATCTCCTTGCGGTAGAGGATGTTGGCGGCGCCCTGCGCGCCCATGACGGCGATCTCGGCCGTGGGCCAGGCCAGGTTGATGTCGGCGCCGAGGTGCTTGGAGCCCATGACGTCGTAGGCACCGCCGTAGGCCTTGCGGGTGATCATCGTCACGAGGGGGACGGTGGCCTCGGCGTAGGCGTAGATGAGCTTCGCTCCACGGCGGATGATGCCGTCCCACTCCTGGTCGGTCCCGGGCAGGAAGCCGGGCACGTCGACGAGGGTGAGGACCGGCAGGTTGAAGGCGTCGCACGTGCGCACGAAGCGCGCCGCCTTCTCGGAGGCGTCGATGTCGAGCGTGCCGGCGAACTGCATGGGCTGATTGGCCACGATGCCCACCGCGTGCCCCTCGATCCGGCCGAAGCCGCACAGGATGTTGGGGGCGAACAGCGGCTGCGTCTCGAGGAAGTCGCCGTCGTCGAGCAGGTGCTCGATGACGCGGTGCATGTCGTAGGGCTGGTTGGGCGAGTCGGGCATGAGCGTGTCGAGCTCGTAGTCCTCGTCGGTGAAGGAGAGGTCCGCCTCGAAGGGGTAGGTGGGCGGGTCCTCGAGGTTGTTCGACGGCAGGTACGACAGCAGCGCCTTGACGTACTCGAGGGCGTCGTCCTCGTCGGTGGCCATGTAGTGGGCGACGCCGGACTTGGAGTTATGGGTGCGAGCGCCGCCGAGGTCCTCGAACTCGACGTCCTCGCCGGTGACCGTCTTGATGACGTCGGGGCCCGTGATGAACATGTGCGAGGTCTGGTCGACCATGATCGTGAAGTCAGTGATGGCCGGTGAGTACACGGCTCCGCCGGCGCACGGGCCCATGACGAGGGAGATCTGGGGGACGACGCCGGAGGCAGCGACGTTGCGCCGGAAGATCTCGCCGTAGAGGCCGAGGGCGACCACACCCTCCTGGATGCGGGCACCACCGGAGTCGTTGATGCCGATCACCGGACAGCCGATCTTCATGGCCATGTCCATGACCTTCACGATCTTCTCGCCGAAGACCTCGCCGAGGGAGCCGCCGAAGACGGTGAAGTCCTGGGCGAACACGCAGACCGGACGGCCGTCGATGGTCCCGTAGCCGGTGACGACTCCGTCGCCGTACGGGCGGATCGCCTCGAGGCCGAAGGCGTAGGAGCGGTGCTTCGCCAGGCCGTCGAGCTGCTGGAAGGAGTCCTCGTCGAGCAGGGCGACGACGCGCTCCATGGCGGTCTGCTTGCCCCGCTTGTGCTGCTTGTCGACCGCGTCCTGTCGGCGGCTGAGCGCCTGCGCGCGGCGCTCCGCGAGGTCGGCCGCCTTGCCTGCCGTGGTGCGCGGGTTCGGGGTGGTCTCGTCGACAGGTGCCGCGGTCATCGCTCCTCCTAGGCCTCGACTGGCTACCTTAGTGGGGTGAGTGACGAGTTAGTGACGCCAGTGGATGCCGCCTACGTCGAGCGCCGCCTGGCCGACCGCGAGGTCCCGTGGCCGCGCCCGATCGTCGTACCGTCGACCGGCTCGACCAACGCCGACGTCATGGGCCTGGCGCGGGACGGAGCCCCGGAGGGGACCGTCGTCGTCGCCGACGAGCAGACCGCCGGACGGGGCCGGCTGGGCCGGTCGTGGGTCAGCGAGCCCGGCACCGGCCTGTGGTGCAGCGTCCTGGTGCGGATGGCGCCTGCCGCGGGGAGCGGGCTGCTGCCGCTGCTGGCGGGCGTCGCCGTCGTCGAGGCGGCGCGGCGGCACGGCGTCGAGGCGAGCCTGAAGTGGCCGAACGACGTGGTGGTCGACGGTCCGGCACTGGACGGCGGCCCCGGGCCGCGCAAGCTCGCCGGCATCCTCTCCGAGAGCGACGGCGACGACGCGGTCGTCATCGGGATCGGCGTCAATGTCAGCCAGGACGCGCAGGGACTGCCGGTCCCGGCCGCGACGTCGCTGGCGCTCGAGGGAACGCACGTCGCGCGCGGCGACCTGCTCGTCGACATCCTGACCGTGCTGCACTCGGCCGTCTCCGACCTGCGGCGCGAAGGCGGCGCACTGGCCATGGACGCCTATCGCGAGAGGTGCCTGACGATCGGGCGCGACGTGTCGGTCGTGCTGCCCACGGGCGAGACCCTCGTCGGACGCGCCGTCGGCGTCGGCGACGACGGCCAGCTCCACGTCCGCACCGCGGAGAAAACGGTGTCTGTCGCCGCCGGTGACGTCATCCATGCCACGATCTGATCATGGGCTACCCGGAGAAGCTGCTCGCGCCTGACGAGAAGATCCAGTTCGAGACACGGCCGCACTGGCGGGGCCTGTTCGTGCCGGCCATCGTGCTGCTCGTCACCGTGTTCGTCATGACCTGGATCATGTCGTGGATCGTCAGCAACATCTCCGGCTGGGAGTTCCTGCGCTGGATCGTGATCGCCGGCGGCGTCCTCGTCCTGGTGCTGTGGGCCGTGGTGCCGTTCCTGCGATGGCTCACGACCGACTACGTCTTCACCGACCGTCGCATCATCGTGCGGTCCGGCATCATCACGCGGCAGGGCAAGGACATGCCTCTGGCCAAGATCAACAACGTGTCGTTCTTCGTGCCGATGATGGGCCGCATCCTCAACTACGGGGGCCTGGTCATCCAGTCCGCCGGAGAGAACGACGGGCTCACGATCCGCGACGTCCCGGACGTCGAGGACATCCAGCGCGACGTCTACCGGTTCATCGAGGCTGACGAGCAGCGCCGTCGCGGCGGCTCCACGCAGCTCCCGCCCAACAGCGCCACCTGAGGTCGCGCGGGCGGCTAGATGGGCGTGGCGGCGTCGCGCTCCGCGAGCTCCTGGTCGGCAGGATCGTCGGGAACCTCGGGGAAGACCCACTTGCGGTAGGACCAGAACCGGAAGAGCGTGCCCAGGGCCAGCCCGACCACGTTGGCGCTGATGTTGTCCGCCAGCGCGGAGTCGAGCCCCAGCAGGTAGTGGCTGACCCACAGGCAGCCCACCGCGATGAGCATCGCGACGCCGTTGAGCAGGAAGAACAGGACGTACTCGCGGCCCATGTTCGTGCGGCCGCGATGACGGAACGTCCAGTAGCGGTTGCCGAAGTAGGCGAACGTCGTGGCGACCGCGACGCTGACGACCTTGGCGGTCAGCGGCTTGCCCTCCAGCGGGCCGAAGTACAGCAGCAGGTTGAACAGGCCGACGTCGATGACGAAGGACATGCTCCCGACGATCCCGAACTTGGCGATCTCGCGCGCGAGGGTGCCCAGGGACTCGTGCACCCGCTGGCGAAGCCCCCTCCGGGGACTCGCGGCAGGGGCGCTCTCGGGCATGCCGGGGAGTCTATGCGGCGACCGAGTAGGTTTCCCCCGTGGATACCGGCGGCGCCCCCCGCGTGGGCATCGTGGGCGGAGGCCAGCTCGCCCGGATGACCGCGGCTCCTGCGGCGGCCCTGGGGGTGGGGCTGCGCGTCCTCGCCGCCGATGCCGACGAGTCCGCGGCCCAGGTGATCCACGACGTGGCGATCGGCCGGCACGACGACCTCGACGCCCTCCTGTCGTTCGCCGACGGCTGCGACGTCGTGACCTTCGACCACGAGCACGTGCCGCCGGCCCACCTGGAGATGCTGGAGGCCCGGGGGATCGCGGTGCGCCCGGGGCCCTCCGCGCTCTTCCACGCACAGGACAAGCTGCACATGCGCCAGGCGCTGACCGACATCGGTGTGCCCTGCCCACGCTGGCGTGCCGTCTCGGCGATCGACCACGTGGTCGACTTCGCCGACGAGGTCGGGTGGCCCCTCGTGCTCAAGACCTCCCGGGGCGGGTACGACGGACGCGGCGTCTGGGTCGTCGAGTCCCCGGCGCATGCGGCCGAGGTGCTCGCCGTCCCGCTTGCATCGGGCGCCCGCTGGCTGGCGGAGGAGCGGATCGACTTCGTGCAGGAGCTGTCCGCGCAGGTGGCGCGCTCGCCGCACGGCCAGGCGGTGGCGTACCCGGTGGTGCGGACCGTGCAGGCCAACGGCATCTGCGCCGAGGTGGTGGCGCCGGCGCCCGGGCTGCCGGCGGAGCGGGCCGTGGCTGCCCAGGAGATCGCGCTGCGCATCGCCCGCGACCTGAACGTCACCGGCATGCTCGCCGTCGAGATGTTCGACGATGGCCGTGACCTCTACGTCAACGAACTCGCCATGAGGCCCCACAACTCGGGGCACTGGAGCATCGAGGGGGCGCGCACCAGCCAGTTCGAGAACCACCTCCGTGCCGTGCTCGACCTGCCGCTGGGCGATCCGTCCGCCGTGGCGCCGTACGCCGTGATGGTCAACATCCTCGGCGGCGACGTCGGCGACCTCTACTCGGCCTACCGGCACGTGCTGGCCCGCGACCCCGGCGTCAAGGTGCACCTGTACGGCAAGGCGGTCCGCCCGGGTCGCAAGGTCGGCCACGTGACCGTCATCGGGCACGACCTTGAGGGACTATTGGCACGCGGCCGCCACGCGGCCGACTACTTCGCGGGAGTCGTCGATGAGTGAGAGCCCCCTGGTCGCGATCTGCATGGGCAGCGACTCCGACTGGCCGGTGATGCAGGCGGCAGCGACCGTGCTCGAGGACTTCGGCGTGCCGTTCGAGGCGATGGTGCTGTCGGCCCATCGCATGCCGCACGAGATGGTCGCCTTCGGCGCCGAGGCGGCCGACCGGGGGTTCAAGGTGGTGATCGCCGGTGCGGGAGGAGCGGCGCACCTCCCGGGCATGCTCGCGTCCCTGACCCCCCTGCCGGTCATCGGGGTGCCGGTTCCGCTGTCGACGCTCGACGGGATGGACTCCCTGCTGTCGATCGTGCAGATGCCCGCCGGGGTGCCGGTCGCGACGGTCGCCATCGGCAACGCCCGCAACGCCGGCCTCCTCGCGGTGCGGATCCTCGGCGTGGCCGACCCCGACCTCGTCACCGCGATGGTGGCCTTCCAGGGCGACCTCAATGCGCAGGCGAAGGCGAAGAACGCCAACCTCGAGCGGTGAGCTGACGGCCGGTGATCGCCCTCGGCAGCGTCGTCGTCATCGCCGATGCGGCGATCAGCGCCCGCGTCGAGCGACCGTACGCCGTCAGTCGAGCAGCCTCGGATACTCCACCAGCGGGCACCGGTCCATCACCATCGTGAGGCCCGCGTCGGTGACTCGCTGCGCCGCGTCGTCGTCGATCACGCCGAACTGGAACCAGACGCATCCAGCGCCGGAAGCGATGGCCTGGTCGGCGAACTCACCTGCCCGGCTGGAGTTCACGAAGACATCGACGACATCGGGCGGACCGAGCTCGGCAGCGGCCTCGGCGATGGTGGCGTAGCCGCGCTCGCCGTGAACGGTCTGCGCGCGGGGATGGACGGGCACGATGCGCTTGCCCTGCTGCTGCAGGTAGCGGGCCACCCCGAAGGCGTCCCGGTCCGGGTTGTCACCGAGGCCGACGACGAACCAGGTGCGGGAGCCGGTGAGGACGTCCCGGATCTCCTCCGGTCTGTTCATGCGGTGGGGCGGCCGAGGGCCCGGTACGTCCAGCCAGCGTCGCGCCAGGCCTGCGGATCGAGCGCATTGCGGCCGTCGATGACGTGCCGATCGGCCACGACGTCGGTGATCGAGCACGGGTCGAGCTCGCGGTACTCGCGCCACTCGGTGCCCAGGACGACGAGGTGCGCACCCGCCAGCGCGGCGTGGAGGTCGGCGACGTACCTCAGGTGCGGGTAGACCCGCTCGGCGTTGACCAGTCCCTTGGGATCGTGCACGACGACGTCGGCGCCGGCGTTGCTCATGGCCACCGCGACGTCGAGCGAGGGCGAGTCGCGCACGTCGTCGCTGTCCGGCTTGAAGGTGGCGCCGAGCACCGTGATGCGGTGGCCGCGGAACGCGCCGCCGAGGGCCTCGCGGGCGAGGTCGACGGTGGCCGCGCGCCGACGCAGGTTGATCTGGTCGACCTCGCGGAGGAAGGCCACCGCGTCCTCGGCGCCCAGCTCGCCGGCCCGCGCCATGAAGGCCCGGATGTCCTTGGGAAGACAGCCGCCGCCGAAGCCGAGCCCGGCCGCCAGGAAGCGACTGCCGATGCGGGGGTCGTAGCCGATCGCGGTGGCCAGCTGGGTGACGTCGGCGCCCGCGGCCTCGCAGACCTCCGCCATGGCATTGATGAACGAGATCTTCGTGGCGAGGAAGGAGTTGGCGGCGACCTTGACGAGCTCGGCGGTCGGGAAGTCGGTGACGAGGAAGGGGACGCCCTCGGCGATGATCGGGGCGTAGACCTCACGCAGCAGCTGCTCGGCACGCGGGGAGGCCGTCCCGACGACGAGCCGGTCCGGATGCAGGGTGTCCTCGACCGCGAACCCCTCGCGCAGGAACTCCGGGTTCCACGCCACCTCGACGTCCTCCGCGGCCGTGGTCGCCAGCTGGGCGGCGAGCTGCGCGGCGGTCCCCACCGGCACGGTGGACTTGCCCACGACGAGGGCGCCGGGCCGCAGGTGCGGCGTGAGCGAGGCCACCGACCCGAACACCTGCGACATGTCGGCCCGCTGCGCACCGGCCGCCTGCGGCGTGCCTACGCAGATGAAGTGAACGTCGGCGAAGGCGCCGACCTCCTCGAACGAGGTGGTGAAGGACAGGCGCCCCGCCTCGATGTTGCGGGCCAGGACGTCGTCGAGCCCGGGCTCGTAGAAGGGCACCCGGCCGCCCCGCAGGGTCTCCACTTTGGCGGGGTCGACGTCGAGCCCGATCACCTCGAAACCGAGCTCGGCCATGCATGCGGCATGCGTGGCGCCGAGGTACCCGGTCCCGATGACGGACAGACGTAGCGACATGGCCACAGGCTAGTAGGGTGTCCGCCGTGGCCGGAAACATGGACTTCCAACAATTCAACCTCACCGACGAGCACCAGGCGCTGCGGGAGGCCGTGCGCGCGCTCGTGACGGACAAGATCGCGCCGCGTGCAGCCGAGGTCGACGAGACTGGCGAGTTCCCGTGGGACGTGTACGAGGCGCTGCGCGGATCGGGCTTCCACGCGATCCACATCCCCGAGGAGTACGGCGGGGAGGGCGGCGACGCGCTCGCTGCCTGCCTCGTCATCGAGGAGGTCGCCCGCGCGTGCACGTCGAGCTCGCTCATCCCCGCGGTCAACAAGCTCGGCACCATGCCGCTGCTCGTCGGCGGTGACGAGGCGCTCCTGAAGTCGTACCTGCCGCAGGTCGCCAGTGGCGAGGCGATGTTCTCGTACGCACTCAGCGAGCGCGAGGCCGGCAGCGACGCCGCGTCGATGAAGACGCGCGCCGTGGCCAGCCGCGACGGGTGGGTCCTCAACGGCCAGAAGAGCTGGATCACGAACGCCGGCGTCTCCACCTACTACACGGTGATGGCCGTGACCGATCCCGATGCCGGCAGCCGCGGGATCTCGGCGTTCGTCGTGCATGCCGACGACCCGGGCTTCTCGCTGGGCACGCCGGAGCGCAAGCTCGGCATCCACGGCTCCCCGACGCGCGAGATCCTGTTCGACGACTGCTGGATCCCCGGTGACCGCATCGTCGGCGATCCGGGCACCGGCTTCCAGACCGCGATGGCCACCCTCGACCACACCCGCGTGACGATCGGGGCCCAGGCCGTCGGCATCGCGCAGGGCGCCCTCGACGTCGCCTCCGCGTACGTCAAGGACCGCCAGCAGTTCGGCAAGCCCATCGCCGCGTTCCAGGGGATCCAGTTCATGATCGCCGACATGGCCATGAAGCTCGAGGCGGCTCGGCAGCTCGTGTACGTCGCGGCGGCCAAGAGCGAGCGGCAGGACCCGGACCTGACCTTCTTCGGGGCGGCCGCCAAGTGCTTCGCGTCCGACGTCGCCATGGAGATCACCACCGACGCCGTGCAGGCGCTCGGCGGGGCCGGCTACACGCGTGACTGGCCCGTCGAGCGGTACATGCGCGATGCCAAGATCACCCAGATCTACGAGGGCACCAACCAGGTGCAGCGCATCGTGATGGCCAAGCAGGTGCTCGGCCGCTAGCCGACCGGGGGACACCCCGACCGAATACAGTGCTGCGTGTGACGGTGCCGCAGCTCCCGGGTGCCCGGGTGCGTTCGAGACGCGGTGGCGCGGCCTGGCATGTGCGCGCCGACGGGATGCAGGCCGTGCGCGAGCTCGCTGTCACCAGCGTCGGGTCCGCGGGCCTGACCGAGCTCGACCTGGTCGTGGCCTCGTGGCGGCCGCCCAAGGCGGGGTGGCTCGGCCGCCCCGGACTGGCCGGCCTGACGGCACTGACGATCGAGCCGCGTGACTCCGGCGTCCACCTCGCCATGACGGCTGCTGCCCCGGTCGATGCGGCCCTGCTGCTCGCCGCGGCCGTGCGCTGCCTTCAGCCCGTGCCCTCGACCCCCGCCGGGGCGATGCTCACCTTCACCGCCGGGCTGCCGCCGGCCGCATCGTCGCTGGCGTCCCAGATCCACGACGTCCTGCTCGAGGGGGAGGCGCGCGACGCGCATGTCCGCCGGTGCGACCTGCTCGTCGTACCTGCCGCCGGGGCGCCCGCGGATCCGGGCCGCGCCTCGACCGTGGTCGTCGAGGAGGGACGCTGGACCCGCGACGGACGGGCCCATGAGGTGAGCGTGGACCCCTCGGTGCACCGCCCGGTCGGCCGACGATCGGTGGGACCCGACGGCGTGGCGACGGCGACCGCCGACGCCGGCGTCGTCACGGTCCGGGCGACCGGGTCGGAGGTCGTCATCGACGGCTCCCTCACCGCGGCGGGGGTCGCGGCCCTGCGTGACACCCGGGTGATCGTGACCGACTCCCTGCCCGCAGCGATCGCGCGACAGCTCAGCGCCTGCGGGATCGTTGTCGCCTCACCGGCCGACCCGCTGCCCGACATGGACGATCACCTCGCCTGGCAGGCGTGGTCGGTGCACGAGCGCCGGCACGCGCTGCGCCAGTACGGCCCGACCGCTGCCCTGGACGCGTGGCCCAGCGTCAGCGTCGTGCTCGTCACCCATCGACCCGATCACGTGGAGCAGGCCCTGCGCCAGGTGTCGACGCTGCGCTACCCCCGGCTCGAGGTCGTGGTGGGCGTGCACGGGGACGGCGTCGACGCCTCCCGTGTCTGGGAGCTGGCGCAGGACGTCCCGCATCCGGTGACGGTCGTGGCCGTGGGCGCCGACCGCACCCTCGGCGAGGCGCTCCAGTCGTGCTGCGACCGGGCCGAGGGCGAGTTGCTGACGAAGATGGACGACGACGACCGGTACGGACCCGAGCACGTGTGGGACCTCGTCCTGGCCCGGCAGTACTCGGGCGCGCAGGTCGTGGGCAAGGCGCTCGACTGGGTGCACCTGGAATCCCAGGACGTCACCGTCTTCCGGCCGTCGTATCCCGCCGAGCGCTACGCGGGCTTCGTGGCCGGCGGCACGATCCTCGTCTCGCGCGCCGACCTCGCCTCCGTCGGCGGATGGCGCCCCGTGCCCCGGTCAGTCGACCGCGCACTGCTCGACCGCGTCCTCGCCGACGGCGGTCTCGTCTACCGGACGCACGGGCTGGGGTATGTCTACGTGCGTCACTCGGCAGGGCACACAGCCGACGTGCGCGACGAGCACTTCCTCACCAAGGTGACCTCCACGTATCCCGGTGTCGTCCAGCACGCCTGCTTCGGCACCGCGCCGATGCCCGCCGCCGGAGGCCACGCATGACGCGCGCCTGGCCCCGGGTCGCCATCGTCATGACGGTCGTCAACGAGGAGCGCCACCTGCGCGACGCCGTCGACCGCCTCCTCGACCAGGACTACCCCGGCGACCTCGACATCGTGATCGCGGTGGGCCCGTCGAAGGACCGCACGCACGAGGTCGCCGCGTCGCTCGCCGCCACCCACGCGCATGTCCAGGTCGTCGACAACCCCAGCGGCCGCACGCCGTCCGGGCTCAACGCGGCCATCGCGGCGGTCGACAGCGACGTCGTCGTCCGCATCGACGGGCACGCGATGGTGCCGCGCGACTACGTGCGCACCGGGGTTCAGACCCTCGAGGAGACGGGCGCCGACAACGTCGGCGGCGTCATGGCCGCCGAGGGCACCACCGACTTCGAGCGCACCGTGGCCCGTGCCATGACGTCGCGCTTCGGCGTGGGCGGAGCGTCCTTCCACGTCGGCGGGGAGCCGGGAGAGGCCCTCACCGTCTACTTGGGCTGCTTCCGTCGCGACGCCCTCGTGCGGGTCGGCGGCTACGACGAGTCGATGGTGCGGGCACAGGACTGGGAGATGAACCTGCGCATCCGGCAGACCGGCGGGCTCGTGTGGTTCACCCCCGGCATGCGCGTGACGTACCGGCCCCGGCACACCCTCAAGGCGCTGGCCAGGCAGTACCACGACTACGGCCGCTGGCGCCGCGAGGTGAGCCGACGGCATCCCGAGACGGTGTCGCTGCGCTACCTGGCCGCCCCCGTCGCCGTCGTCGGGGTTGCGACCGGCGTCGTGCTGGCCGGCATCGGGGCAGCGACCCGGCAGCCGTGGCTCACGGCCGTGGGACTGGCCGCTCCCGTCGGCTACGCCGCGCTGAACCTGGCCGCCAGTGCGCAGAGCGCGCTCGCCGAGCCACGACTGCGCCCGCGCGAGGCCGCCGCGCTTCCCGTCGTCTACGCAACCATGCACGGGTCCTGGGGGCTGGGCTTCCTGCGCGGCCTGACCCGGGCCGAGCGCGCGGCGGCCTCGACGGCAGAGCGGGGCTGACCGGTGTTCCGTCGCAAGCGTCCTGTGCCGATGCACTGGTCCGTCGTCGTCGCCGCTCCCAAGGGCGAGGCCGGGGAGCAGTGGGGTGACACCTGGTTCGCCCGCGACCTCGTGGCAGCCCTCGTCCGGGCGGGCGAGGACGCGCGCCTGGTCTTCCGCGGCGGTGCCACGTCCGAGGCGCGTGAGCGCGACGACGTGGTCCTGGTGCTGCGCGGCCTGCGCCGGATCATCCCGCGACGCGGCGACGCGACGTGGCTGCTCTGGGTGATCAGCCACCCGGAGCTCGTCGAGCCGGACGAGCCGGCGCAGTACGACGCGGTGTTCGCCGCCAGCGAGCACTGGGCCCGCGCGCAGTCGGACGAGTTCGGCGTCCCCGTGACGCCGTTGCTGCAGGCCACCGATCCGTCCCGGTTCTCCCCGACGGCCGGTGAGCCGGACGCGGGGGAGCGGCTGCTCTTCGTCGGCTCGACTCGCGGGGAGTTCCGTCCGATCGTGCGCGACGCGGTCGACGCCGGGATCCCGGTGTCGGTGTACGGCGTCGGATGGGGCGACTTCCTCCCGGCCGACCGCATCAGTGCCGAGTTCCTCGCCAACGACTCGCTCCCGGCGGCCTACGCGTCCGCCGGCGCCGTGCTCAACGACCACTGGCCGGACATGGCCGCCCAGGGCTTCCTGTCCAACCGGCTCTTCGACGCTGCGGCCTGCGCGAGCCGCATCGTGACCGATGACGCCACCGGCCTGGCCGACGTCTTCGGCAGCGTGGTGCGCACGTACGCCGACGCGGACGACCTGCGGCGACTGCTGGCGGGGGACCTCGACGAGGCGTTCCCCAGCCGCGATGAGCGCCTGCGCCTCGCGACCCGCATCGCGGAGCACCACAGCTTCGACGCCCGCGTCGCCGTGCTCATCGACAGGGCCCGAGAGCTGAGAAGCCGGCGATGAGCGGGCCGGACGTCACCGTCGTCCTCATCTCGTACAACGACGCTGAGCGGCTGCCGCGGGCCATCCGGTCCCTCCAGCGGCAGACGCTGCGGTCGCTGGAGATCGTCGTCGTCGACGATGCGTCGACCGATCGCACGCCCGAGGTCGTGCGGGCCCTGGCGGAGTCGGATCCGCGCATCCGGTACGAGCGGCTGGACCAGAACTCCGGTGGCTGCAGCGCGCCGCGCAACCGCGGCATGAGCCTTGCTCGCGGCACGTGGGTCATGTTCTGCGACTCCGACGACGAGTACGAGCGGCACGCATGCAAGAACCTGCTCCTCGCCGCGGAGCGGCTCGACGCCGACATCGTGTGCGGCACCGCGGAGCGCGTCGACGTGGCCACCGGGCGGCGCCGGCGGTGGCGCCCGGAGGTCCACGACGCCACTCGCGTGGAAGCGGGCCTGGAGTCCTTCCCCGAGCTCGTCTACGACACCATCTCGGTGAACAAGATCTACCGTCGGACGATGCTCGAGGAGGCCGGCATCGCCTTCCCCGAGGGACTGCTCTTCGAGGACCAGCTGTTCACGATGGAGGCGTTCGCGGCCGCCGGGCGGCTCGCGGCCATCCCCGAGACGGTGTACCTCTGGTACGTCGACCGGCTCTCCGACGAGCCGTCGATCACGCAGCGCCGCAACGAGGTGCGCAACGTCGACAGCCGGATCGAGGTCAACCGTCGCATCGACGCATTCCTGGCCGAGCGCGGCCTGGCCTCCATCCAACGGATCAAGGACCTCAAGTTCCTCCGCCACGACCTGTACCTGTACCTGTCGTCGATCCTCGAGGCCGACGACGACACCGCGCGCGAGCTCATGCAGCGACTGCGCCCATACGTCGACTCGGTCAACCTCGCGCCCGCGTGGGAGGTGCGCCCCGCCCTGCGCGTCGCGATCTACCACCTGCTGGTCGGCGACCTCGAGGGCGTGCGGGCGGCCATGCGGACGGTCAAGTGGGCCTCGGTGGTCGGGCGCACCCGTCGTCCGGGAGGACGGTCACGAGCGGTGGGCGTGCGAGCACCTGCTGACCGGGCCCGACGTCGCGGGCTTCGACGTGCGCGACTGGCTCGACGTGACGGAGCTGCGCCCGCTCGAGGTGCCGTTCACCCAGCGCCGGTACCTGCACGTCCTGGACGCGCTCACGGTCGACGACGGCGTCGTCACCGCGTCGGGCTCGACCGTGGACTTCGACGGCTCGCTCGGCGCGGTCGACGCGATCGAGCTGCGGGTCCTCGTCGCCGGGGACCGCACGGCGATGGCGATACCGGCGACGTGGACGTCCACCTCGGGCCCGACCTGGACGTGGCGAGCCCACGGGCGCCCCGAGTCCGTGCTGCCACGACCGCTGGAGCCCAAGGACCGCGGCACGCTGGGGCTGGCCCTGCGCCGCGGCGAGCACGTGAACGTGGTGAGCGTCCGCGCGAGCCAGCACGCGGTCCCCGCTGCGGAGGTGCCGTTCACCGGGCGGGTGCGGGCCGGTGGGCCCGGTGCGTGCGTGCTCGAGCCCTACGAGAACGGCGCCGTCGGCTGGCGGGCCGGCGGCCCGGCGCGTGGGTGGCTCCTGGTCTGCGCGCTGGTCGCGGGTCCCGGGCGTGCGTCGCCTCCAGCGCGTCCTCGACGAGGCCCTGCCGGGTGCGGTCCAGCGCGTCGGTGCCCTGCTGCCCGCCCGGCGGCTCGCGGTGTTCGAGAGCGTCAGCGGCCGCGCGGTGTCGGGGGAGCCTCGCGCCATCAGCGCACGCCTGCACGAGCTGCATCCGGAGATCCGGCAGGCGTGGGTCCGCCGCAGCGCCTTCGAGGACGTGCCCCCGTACGCGGAGCCGGTCGAGCGCTACAGCCTGCGACACCAGTGGCTGCTGGTCCGGGCCCGGTACTGGGTCGACGACGGGACCTCGCCCCTGACGGTCCGGCGCCCCCGGCGCGCACGGGCGGTCATGACCGGACCAGGGGTCGCCGATCACGCGCGTGGGACTGGACGACCCGAGCGTGCTCGTCGACCTGTCCGCGACCCGCGACGTGCGACTCCGCGCGGCCCGGACGACTCTCGCCCTCGCCGTGTCGCCGTCCGACGTCGCGCGCCATCCGCAGCGGTCGCGCGTTCGACGGCGAGGTGGTGGTCACCGGGCTGGCGCGCGCCGACGACGCCCGCGCCCTCCGTCTGGCCGGGCCGGCGGCCGTCGCGGAGGCCGCGCCATGCGCTCGACCTGCCCGCGGACCGCCGCATCGTCCTGTACGCCCCCGCCTGGCGAACCCAGCATCCGGACGACGTCGACCGGCTGCTCGACCTGCCGCGGTGGTGCGAGGCGCTGGGCGATCGTGCCTACCTGCTGCTGCACCCGGACGCGCCGGCGCGATACGACGTGCCCGCACGGCTGAGATACGCCGTCCGGGACGCCGGCTCCGAGCGGGACCTCGGTCGGTTGCTGGCGGCCTGCGACCTCGTCGTGTCGGACTACTCGTCGGTGATCGGTGACGCCGCGCTGCTCGACGTGCCCATCGTCCTGTTCCAGCCGGACCGCGAGGTCTACGTCAACCGCACCCACGGGCTGTACCCCTGGCCGGGGAGTCCAGGACCCCTGGTCCTGGACGAGTCCGCGCTGCTGGCGGAGGTGGCGTCGTTCCTCGACGGCCCGCAGGAGTGGGACGCGCGGCACCGCGACGACCGACGCGAGTTCGCGTCGGACCGCTGCGGAGCGGCCGACGGAGCATGGCCGCGACCCGGGCCGTCGCAGCGATCGTGGCCCCGTCCCCGGCGGCCACCCGGACCGGCGGGCACCGATGACCACGCGCGTGGTGCTGATGGCCAACAACATCGACGAGGTCGGCGGGGCCCAGCGGGTGGTGCACGTCGTGGCCGGCGGGCTCGCAGAACGCGGCTACCTGGTCGATCTCGTCGGAGTCGCGCCCGTCACGCCTCGGCACGACTACGGACTCGATCCCGCGGTGCGCCGGTTCACCCTGATGAGCCGACCGTGGCCGGCCCCGCCCACCGACCGGGGGTGGGCATCACGACGCTCGCGTGCCACCCGCGAGCGCATCCAGGAGCGGGCGTCCCTGCGCGAGGCGGCCGTGGCCAGGCTGGGCGAGGTGCTGGCCGACGGTCCGCCGGGGGTGGTCGTCACGTCCCAGCTGTGGGCGATGGAGCACCTGGCCGAGGTGCCGCACGACGGCGTGGGCGGTCATCGGGCAGTACCACTCGTCGTTCGAGGCCGCGGCGGCCGGTCGCGACCTGCCGCGGGCCCTGCGCCTGTACCGCGACGTGGACGCCGTGACCCTGCTGACGCCGGCCGATGCCGACGCCTTCCGCCGGGCCGGGCTCAACAACACCGGCTGGCTGCCGAACCCGCTCGCGTTCTGGCCCGACGCGCCCGTGACGCCCGCCGACAGGCCTCCGGTCGTGACCTACCTGGGCCGGCTGTCCGTGGAGAAGGGGCCGACCTTCCTGCTGGACGCCTGGGCCCAGGTCGCCGACCGGCATCCGCAGTGGCGACTTCGGTTCGTCGGGACCGGGCCGGAGGAGGGTGCGGTGCGCGCCCGCGCAGCCGCACTTCCGGCGGGAGCGGACCGGGTCGAGTTCGCCGGCGCCGTGACCGACAGCGAGGAGCAGCTGCGCGGGTCCGGCATCCTGGCGCTGCCCTCGCTCACGGAGGGGCTGCCGCTGGCGCTGGCGGAGGCGATGGCGATGGGCCTGCCGTGCGTGGCCACCGACTGCTCGGCCGGCGTGCGCCTGCTCGCGCGCGACGGGTCGGCCGCGCGGCTGGTGCCGCGAGCCGATCCCGACGCCCTGGCTGTCGAGCTGGACCGGCTGATGGGCGATCCGGGGCAGCGGGCCGCCCTCGGCTCCCTGGCCCGCGAGGCGGTGCTGCCCTACCGCGCGCCAGCCGTCCTGGACCAGTGGGAGGGCCTGCTCGCCGCCACCCTCCGCTAACTCCCCGTTGAGTGGCGGGTTGTGCGCGCGACACGCCGACGCGTGGCGCGCACAACCCGCCACTCAACAAAGGGCTAGAGGTGCTGGTTGGCCCGACTGAGGTCTTCCTCGAAGTCGACCTCGACGGCGAACAGGTCGCGGATGTCGAACGGCACGACGCGGACCCCGTCCTTCTCGATCATGAGCTCGAGGCCGCGCTCGAAGTAGTCGCCGTCCTCGCACTCGGCGAGCCGCTCGATGAGCCGGGGCTTGTCCGCCGCACCGACGTAGTTGATGCCGACCGACTCGCCGAGGGCGTCGGTCACGGTCTTCGACAGGCCGAGGACGAACCCGTCGCCATCCACGGTGTACTTGACCTCCTCGTCGCCGACCACGGCGGTGTTGACGCAGATGAACGACTGCTCGCCGGCGATGAGGTCCTTCACGCGCTCGAGCACCTGCGGGTCGAAGACCACGTCACCGTTCATCCAGAGCACGCCGCCATCGGCCGACTGCCGCAGGGCCTTGAGCAGGCTGCGGTTGGTGTTCGTCTGGTCGTAGCTCTCGTTGTAGACGTAGGTCACGTCGGGGAACGCCTCGAGGATCAGCTCCAGCTTGAAGCCGATGACCGTCATGATCCGCACGTCCGCGAAGGCGCCGAGGAGGTTGTCCATCTGCTGCTGCATGATCGTGCGCCCGTCGGACAGCGGCGTGAGCGGCTTGGGCCACGGGCGCCCGAGCCGGGTGCCCATGCCAGCGGCGAGGATCACGGCCTGGGTGGTCATGCGGTCTCCTCGATGACGCGGACACGGCTCAGCTCGCGCAGGGCGGTGTCGTGATGGGCGATGGCGCTCTCCAGCTCGCTCCAGAACCGCTGGGTGCTCTGGCCGGGCGCGAGGGAGTCGAAGTAGAGGTCACGCAGCTCGTGGCGGCGCGCGCGCAGATGGTCGTCGGCGAGCAGCGCGGACAGGTCGGCCTGGAGCGTGCCGATCGTGGTCTGGTCGACCACGTGGGCACCGGAGGCGACGGGGGCGTCCTGGAGCAGCTGCTGGCGACTCGAGCGCCGGTCGCTGAGGACCAGGGGAGCGTCGGGCCTCAGGTACAGGTGGTCGAGGCTGACGCTGGACACGTCGGCGATCATGAGGTCGGTCGACCGGATGACCCCGAGCACGTCGGCGCCCATGAGGACGGCGTGCCCGCGCTGAGGATCCTGGGCCGCGGCGCGCTCCATCAGCCGGACGATCTCCGCATGCCCGGCGGCGACCGCCGGCGTCCTTCGAGGTGGCCACGCGGGGGTGCGGCTTGTACAGGACGCGGGCGCCTGGCTGGGCGAGCGCGGCCGCGATGATGCGGGCCCCGAAGCGGTCGACGGAGGTGTAGTTGTTGGCGTCGTCCTCGCCCTCCCACGTCGGCGCGTACGTGATCGTCGGGCCGCCGAAGGGGGGCACGGCGGGGGCGACGGGAAGGTCGAGCTGCGGACGCCCGACGCGCACGAGGTGGGCGGGATCGAACCACGCCAGCGCTGCCGCATGCCGCCGTACCGCGGCCTCTCCGGCGACGAACACCTTGTCGTACGCCTTCGCCTGGTTGCTGACCATGCAGATCTTGTCGCTCTCCCCGTGGTTCACGTGGATGTGCACGGCCTGCTGGAACGACAGTGACTGGAAGTTCGTCCAGCCGTTGTTCACGTACACGACGGCGTGGAAGTCGGCGCGGTCGTACAGGGCCATGAGGTCCTCGTATCGCGGGACCAGGAGGACCTGGAGCCGGGTGCGGCTGCCGAGCGCCTCGAAGGTCTCGCGGCTGCGCACGACGACGATCGTCCGGACGTCGTCGCGCTCCTCGAACACCGGCAGCCACTGCGTGAGCTGGTACAGCTTGTGCGGCGTGTCGGCGAAGTAGAGGGCGACGTCGGAGCTCGGCACGGCGCTGAGGTCGAAGCCGTCGGACTCCCCGGCCCCGTACTGGCGGAGGCGGTTCGCGACGGCCCGCGCCGCCTTCTTGGTGAAGCGGGTGAACGCCCCACCGGACTGCCCTGCTGTGCTCACTGTCTCCGCCTGCTCGTCGGTCCTGGTCGGCTCCTGCACCTGAGGGACCGCGTGGCACGTGGCGGGGCGATCTCGGGTGTGACCTATCGTAACCAGCGTGCGATCCCTCTGGCAGCACCGTCAGGTGCTGCGGCTCCTCGTCCTCCGGGACCTGCAGAGGCAGTACACCAAGTTCCGCCTCGGCTACCTGTGGACGATCATCGAGCCGCTGGGCATGTCGATCGTCCTGTGGTTCGTGTTCTCGATGCTGCTCGGGCCGCGGCAGCTCGGGCTCCAGCCGTACCTGCTGTTCCTGTCCATCGCGATCCTGCCCTGGTGGTGGTTCACGAAGGGCATCTCGTCGATGGCGCGGGTGTTCCAGAAGAACAAGGGTCAGCTGCGGGTGAGCCTGCTGCCCACGGAGCTGTGGGTGCTGAGGGTGCTCATCGTCACGATGATGGAGTTCATCCTGTCGCTGCCGGTCATCCTCGTGGCGATGGCGCTCACCCGGACGTGGCCCGGACCGATGGTGCTCCTGTTCCCCGTGGGGGTCGCGCTGCAGTTCGTCCTCATGTACGGGCTGGGGCTCCTCATCGCGTCGTGGGCCGTCGTCGTCCCCGACCTCGCGCGCATCGTGCGGATCGTCATGCGGGCGATGTTCTACCTCACGCCCGTCCTGTACTCGATCAGCAACATCCCCGAGGCGATCCGCCCCTACGCCGCCCTGAACCCGCTCGTCGCGCCGCTGGGGCTCTACCGCATCGGCTGGTGGCCCGAGGAGCACGAGTCGTGGATGCACTTCGGCGTGTCCCTCGCACTGTGCCTGATCATCTTCGTCGCCGGCTATGTGGCCTTCCGCCGGCTCGAGCCGCGCATCCTCAAGGAGGCGTGAGGTGGCGCGCATCCGACTGACCCCCGACCTCGGCTCCGTCGTGGAGTTCGACGGCGCCGGCGTTCGCCTGCCCCGTCGACAGCGGCGGCGCGGAGCCCAGCGGCGCAACAGGATCCGTCGGATCGCCGGCGACGTCGCGCGCGACGAGGTGTGGTTCCTGCGCGACGCCACCGTGTCCGTCGCGGCGGGCGAGTCGGTCGCCGTCGTCGGGCACCAGGGGTCGGGGCGCGACCAGCTCCTGCGCCTGGCGGTCGGGACGCTGATGCCGGACGAGGGGACGGTCCGGCGCAGCGTGCCGATCGTGCCGGTCATGAACCTCGGCGGGGCCTTCAGCCGCCGGTACACCGTGCGGCAGAACATCTACCTGCTCGGCGGCCTGCTCGGGATGCAGCCGGAGGAGATCACCACCCGGCTGCCGGCCATCGTCGAGCGGGCGAACGTGGGCAAGATCCTGGACAAGTTCCTGGGTGACACGTCGCGCGCGGTGCGCGGTCGGCTCGCGTGGTCGATCGCGATGGCCACCGGCTCGCGTGCGTTCGCGATCTCGCAGGCGCTGATCGTGGGGCAGCCGCCGTTCCAGCGCGAGTGCTGGGAGATCGTCGAGGCGATGCGCGCGGACGGGGTGTCCTTCCTCGTCGTCAGCGACAAGCCCAGCGAACTGCGTCGGTTCTGCGATCGGGCCGTCCTGCTCGATGCCGGGCAGATCGTCGCCCAGACCTCGGTGGCGGACGCGCTCGAGCTGCTGAAGGGCATCAAGCCGCCCAAGGACCAGGTGCACTTCGTCATGGACGAATCGGACGACGATGACGACGAGGACTTCATCTAGGCTGCGTCCCATGTCATCCTCGGCCGAGGCCATCTCGGGGGACCGCCCCGCCGGGACCCTGTTCCCCGTCGTGCCGCCGCTGCCGGCGGACGGCGTCCTGCTCCACGTGGGCGTCCACAAGACCGGCACGACCGCCATCCAGGCCGCGCTCGCCGACGCGCGCCCCGAGCTGAAGAAGCTGGGCGTGCTCTATCCGGGCAAGCGCAAGGCCCAGCACCGGTCCGCCCTGGCCGTCACGCAGCGCACATGGGGCTGGAAGGACCGCGGCGGCGAGTCGTACGACATGTCGCACTACACGTGGCTCGTGGAGCAGGCACGCAAGCACCGGGCCGGGTGGCGATCAGCAGCGAGTTCTTCTGCGAGTCCGACGCCGACGGTCGCCCGCCAGATCGGCGAGGACCTCGGGCTCGACCGCGTCCACGTGGTCGTGACGCTGCGCAACCTCGGCAAGCTCCTGCCGTCGTCGTGGCAGCAGTACCTGAAGTACGGCCTCGTCGCCAACTACGACAAGTGGCTGCACAACATGCTCGACACCGAGGCGCCGGGGAACATGACGCCCTCGTTCTGGCGACGCAACGACCACGCGTCGGTGGTCGGCCGCTGGGTCGACGCCCTCGGGCCCGAGAACGTCACCGTCGTGGTGCTCGAGGACGTCGACATGACCGCGATGTACCGCACGTTCGCGCAGCTGCTCGACGTGCCCGAGGACCTGCTCGTGTCGCGCATGAACCTCACCTCGAACCGGTCCATGACGGCGGCCGAGGCCAGTTCCTCATCGGCCTCAACCGGCGCGTCAAGACCGACCTGACCTGGGACGAGTACGTCCGCTTCGTCCGCCGGGGCGTCGCTCTGGGCATGGTGGAGGGGCGCGAGCCCGGCCCCGACGAGCCGCGCCTGCACACCCCGGACTGGGCGCTGGACGCGGCAGCCGAGCGCGGGGCCGCGAGCGTGGCCGGCATCCGGGCGACGGGCGCGCGGATCCTCGGCGACCTCGACGCCCTCGGGGCCCGGGTCGGCTCGCCGCCGCCGCCGCCGGAGTCGGTGAACGTCGAGCTGCCCACCGCCGCCGCCGTCCAGGCGGTGGTCACGGTGATCGAGGAGACCCGCGGCAACTCCCGAGCTGTCCGCCCGGGACCTGCGCGACGAGCTGTGGTCACGCACGAAGGAGGACCTCAGGCTGCGGTGGCGGCTGAAGTCCCTTCGCCCGTGACCGACCTCCGCGTATCGGTGCCCGACGCCGGGCTCAGCCCCGAGCAGTCGGTACGGGCGCTCGCCACCGCCCTCGCCTCGGCCTCGGCCGCCGTGCTGGTCCAGGCGGCTGATCTCGTGGTGGCCGAGGCCGCCCTGGCCCCGCTGGCTCGCGACCCGTTCGCGCCGACCTCGCTGCTCGTGCGACCCGCCTCGTCGGATGCCGACGTCCGGGTCCGGCACCACGTCGTGACCAGCGTCGGCAGCGCGTTCCACGACGTCACCGCGCCCGACCACCGCTCCGTCGGGGCCCTGGTCGTGGCCGTGGCCGACGCACCGGCCGCGGCCGGTGCCGTGGCGGACCTGGCCGACGCGCTGGCGGCCGGCTCCGTGGCGATCGGACGGGTCCGACCTCGTCGAGCTGGTCGCGGTGGCCCTGGTCCGCGGCGGCGTCACGCTGCGCGCCGTCGACATGGTCGACGTGCCGTGGTTCCGGTCGCCCCAGGACATCGAGCGCGCCCGCGCCGAGGCGCACTCGGTGTCCGACACGCGCATCGCGTCGCTGCAGGCCAACCGCGTCGACGACGGCTTCTACTCGACGTTCGTCGTCCGCCGGCTGTCCAAGCCGCTCACCCGCGGCGCGCTGCGCCTGGGGTGGACGCCCCAACGCGATCACCCTGCTCTCGTTCGCGGTCGGCATCGCGGCGGCAGCGGCCTTCGCGCTGGGCGATCGCTGGGCGCTGCGTGCTCGGGGCCGTGCTGCTGCAGGCGAGCCTCGTGATCGACTGCGTCGACGGGGAGGTGGCCCGCGCGACGCGTCGGTTCTCCGCCCTCGGCGCCTGGCTCGACGCCTCCACCGACCGGGTCAAGGAGTTCCTCGCCTACGCGGGCCTGGCGTACGGCGCGGCGCGCCTGGGCGCCGACATCTGGTGGCTGGCCGTCGTGCTGATCGTCCTGCAGACGACACGGCACATGTCGGACTACGACTTCTCGCGCGTGCAGCGCATGCGCGAGGCGTACGTGCCCGCGCGCGACGTCGCCGATCGCCGACGACGGGGCCGCCGGGGCCGCGGGCGGCTGGTCGGTCAGCGGTGCCATGGAGATGTCCACCCGGATGAACCGGCGCGACGCGGTCCGGTGGGCCAAGCGCGCGATCCACCTGCCGATCGGGGAGCGGTGGCTCATCATCAGCGTGTTCGCGGCGCTGCTGGGGCCGACCTGGGCCCTGGGCGTCCTGCTCGCCGCCGGACTGCGTGGCCCTGGCCTACGTCACGGCCGGGCGCACGCTGCGCACCCTCACCTGGCGCGGACCGACGCCCGCCCGCGGGCGTCCTGCTGCTGTCGCGGCAGGGGGACTCCGGGCCGGTCCTGGGCCTGCTCGGCGCCCTCGTCCCGGCATCGACGCGGCAGCGGTGGTGGGCCAACCGGGCCGCCTGGGCGGTGCCGGCCCTGCTGCGGCTGGCTCGAGCTCGGCGTCGTCGCCGTCGTCGCACTCTGGTGGCACCCGACGGTCGTCGTCGTGGCCTTCTGGTGGATGGCGGTCGTGGCCTTCCACCACTACGACACGCTCTACCGGGCCATGCAGGACAGCGCGCCACCGCGCTGGCTGGTGTGGCTGGGCCTGGGCTGGGAGGGCCGCACGGTCCTCGTGCTCGTGCTCGCCGCCGTCGGGGCAGCGGCCCTGGCCACCGGGCTCGCGTGGGGAGTCGGGCTGCTGGCTGCGCTGTTCGTCGTCGTCGCCTCCGTACAGTGGTTGTCCGTGCAGCCGAAGGCTCGGGCGTGATGTCGGGGCAGGAGCCTGTCGTGCGCCCCGAGCGGCCCACCGTGGCGCAGATCCGCGAGGTGGGCCAGCCCCCGGCCGTGCGGGGACGCCGCAACTCCGAGCACTGGGTCGCCGACGTCTACCTGCGTCGGCTGTCGCCGTACCTCACGCGGGTGCTGCTGCGCACGCCGATCACGGCCAACGGCGTCACGTGGCTGATGGTCGCGACCGGGGTGTCCGCGGCGCTGGCGCTGCTCATCCCCGGCATGCCGGGCGCGGTGCTGGCCGTCCTGCTCGGGCAGCTGCAGATGCTCTGGGACTGCTCGGACGGCGAGGTCGCGCGCTGGCGCCAGACGACCTCGCCCAAGGGCGTGTTCATCGACCGCGTCGGGCACTACACGACCGAGGGCCTCATCCCGATCGCCCTGGGCCTGCGCGCCGCCGGCTTCCCGCAGGCCGGCTGGCTCGACTCACCGTGGCCCCTGATCGGCGCGCTCGTGTCGGTCATCGTCCTGTACAACAAGTCGCTCAACGACATGGTCCACGTGTCGCGGGCGTACAACAACATGCCGCGGCTCGAGGAGAAGGCGGAGGTGGCGGCGCCGAGGTCCGGTGGCCTGCGCCGCATCCGGTCGCTCGTCCGCTTCTTCCCGTTCCACCGTGCGTACCACTCGGTCGAGCTGACGATCCTCGCCCTTCTCGCAGCCGTCGGCGACCTGCTCCTCGGCGACCTCGCCGCGACCCGCTTCCTCGTGGCCTTCCTGGCCGTCTTCGGTGTCATCACCGTCGTCGGCCACCTGGCCTCGATCCTGTCGTCGAGCCGGCTGCGATGACCGGCTCCACGCCCCGGTTCGGCGTCGTCGTGCTGACCATGGGCACGCGCCCGGACGACCTCGAGCGCGGCCTGCGCTCGATCCTGGCGCAGGAGGGAGTCGAGACCGACGTCGTCGTGGTCGGCAACAGCTGGGACCCCACCGGGCTCCCGCCGGGGGTGCGTGGCCTGCACCTGCCGGAGAACGTCGGCATCCCCGCCGGCCGCAACGCCGGCGTCCCGCTCGTCTCCGGGGACCTGCTGTTCTTCCTCGACGACGACGCCTCGCTGCCGGACCCGCGCTTCCTGCTCAGCATCGCCGAGCGCTTCGCGGCGGATCCCGCGCTCGGGCTGGTCCAGCCGCGCGTGGAGGACCCGACGGGCGTGCCCGCACCGCGCCGATGGGTGCCGCGGCTCCGGGTCGGCAACCCGCTACGAGTCGGGGCCGGCCACGGCGCTGTGGGAGGGGGCAGTGGCGATCCGCCGGTCGGTGTTCGACGCCGTCGGCGGATGGCCGGACGACTTCTTCTACGCCCACGAGGGCATCGACCTGGTGTGGCGGGTGTGGGACGCCGGCTCCACGCCCTGGTACGCGGCGGACCTCGTCGCCCACCATCCCGTGATCGACCCGGCGCGCCACGACGTCTACTACCGGCTCAACGCCCGGAACCGGGTGTGGCTGGCCCGGCGCAACCTGCCGGTCGTCCTCGAGCCCCTGTATGTGGGGACGTGGGTCGGCATGACGGTCCTGCGGGTGCACGACCGCGACGCCCTCGGAGCGTGGTTCGCCGGCCTGAAGGAGGGGCTCCAGACCAGGCCGTCCGGGCGCCGGCCGATGCGGTGGCGGACGGTCTGGGAGATGACCAAGGCCGGCCGTCCCCCGGTGATCTGAGTGACCCCCCGCCCGCGCCGTCCGGTGACCAGGATGGTCGTCCTCGCGACGGTCCTCCTGGGTGCCTGTCTGGCCAGCGCCAGCGCCAGCGCGGCGTCGGCCACCCCGGCCGATCGCGTGCGGCTGGACGTCCGCACGGCGTCGGTCGAGGGTCAGGCCCTGGCCTACGCGACCCTCGGGCCCCGGCGCGGCGTGCCGCTGCTCCTGCTGAACGGCACCGGCTCACCCATGGCGGAGTGGGACCCGGCCCTGCTCGGGGCCCTCGCGCGGCACCGTCAGGTCGTGGTGTTCGACTACCCCGGCCTCGGGCAGTCCGCAGCCCTGCCGGGGCGCCTGACGTTCGACGCGCTCGCGGGCGTCGTCCTCGGTCTCGCTGACGCACTCCACCATCCGCGCGTCGACGTCCTCGGCTGGTCGATGGGTGGGTTCGTGGCCCAGCGGATGGCGGTGCGCGCCCCTGAGCGCGTCCGGTCGCTCGTGCTGGCCGGCACGAACCCCGGTGGGCCGTCCGCCGTGCTGGGTCCGCCGTGGGTGCAGGCCGAGGACTCCGACGCCGGCGCCGGCCTGGACGAGTACGTCCGCACCAACTATCCGCCGGGCCAGCGCGACCGCGGCTGGGCGTTCATCGCTCGCGTCGATCGCGCGACGAAGGAGGGCCGGTACCCGCCCGACCGGGTCCCCGCCGCGGGTCTTCGACGCCATGGTCGCCGCGGAGGACCCGTGGCTGGCCTCGGGCCGCAACCTCGCGGACCTCGCGACGCTGGACCTGCGCACGCTGGTGGTGACGGGATCGCGCGACGTGGTCACGCCGCCGGCCAACTCGGTGCTGATCGCGAGCACGATCCCGGGCGCGGAGCTGACGCTCGTGCCCGACGCCGGCCACTCGTTCCTGTTCCAGGCCCCGGCGCGGACGGCGCGCCTGGTGGACGACTTCCTGGGCGGCCGCTGACCGGTCAGGAGGCGCAGTAGTTCTCGTCGCCGGTGTTGACCTGGGCGGTGTAGTCCTGGGTGATGTCGAGGATCTCGACCTCCTTGACGGAGGTGAAGTCGGAGCCGATCATCAGGTTGAGGGTCGAGCCCAGCTTCTTGACGGACTCGGACTGCTCGGCGCCCGGCCGCGTAGATCAGGGTCTTGGCCGACTGGTCCCACTTGGGGTCGTACTGCACGGTGGTGACGGCGACGTCGACGTGTCGGCGTTGCCGACCTGCTCGACGATGAAGCCCTGCTTGCGCAGCTGCTTGGCGACCTTCTTGGCCCTGCCCTTGACGCCGGTGCCGTTGAGGACGTTGACGTGGATCGTCTCGGGCTTCGACTTCAGCAGGGGCTGCTGCTCGCCGGAGGCGTCGGCCGGCGGCCAGGGCGTGTCGTTCTTCATCGCGTCCCAGATCGGCTGCGCCTTCTTGGTGTTGACGCTGACCGTGGCGTTGTCGCCGTTCGGGGTCCAGGGCAGCGTCGTGAAGGTGACGTTCGACGGCTTGAGGTCCTTCAGGCTGAGCGCGAGGTCCTTGAGGTTGGTGATGTCGGCCAGCTGCGGGTCGGCCGTCAGCGACTCGGTGGCGGCGTTGAGGACCCCGAGCAGCGACTGCCGGGTTCAGCAGCGTGCCGCTGGACAGGACCTTGCGCATGAGGGAGGCGATGAACGCCTGCTGACGCCGGATGCGCGACGTGTCCGAGCCGTCGGCGATGCCGTGGCGCACGCGCACGAAGGCGAGCGCCTGCTTGCCGTCGACGACGTGCGTGCCCTTGTCGAGCTTGAGCCCGCTGAGCGGGTCGTCGACGGGGGCGGCGAGGCAGATCTCGACGCCGCCGACGGCGTCGACGATGCGCTTGAAGCCGCCGAAGTCGACCAGCATGAAGTTGCTGATGTCGAGGCCGGACATCTCCTTGATGGCCTTGATGGTGCAGCCCGGGCCGCCGATCTCGATCGCCTGGTTGAAGCGGCCGGTGTAGCCGCCGACCTTCTTGCCGTCGTTCTTGCACGTGGGCAGCGTGATGACGGTGTCGCGCGGGATGCTGACGCCGATCGCGGACTTCCGGTCCCCGGCGATGTGGAGCACGATCACGGTGTCGGAGCGCTGGCCGCCGATGTCGGTGGCGCTGCCGAACCCGCCGTTGCCCTTGCCCTCGCGGGTGTCGCTGCCCATCAGCACGATGTTCAGGGGGTCGTACGTCCCGGTCTCCTCGTTGACCTCGGCGATCGGGCGCGGCGGCGTGGTCGAGCCCAGCTGCTCGCTGATGTCGACGGCGGTGATGTTGCCCTGCAACTGGCCCATGACGACGCTGACGCCGGCCCCGACGACCGTCGTGAGCAGCACGAGGACGGACACGAGGGTGACCAGCACCCGACCGACACGACGGCCCGTGCGGGAGCCGGCTGCGGTCATGGGGGAGTCCTCGAGGTCGGGTCGGGTCGGGCCGGCCGTGCGGCCGAGTGCGGATCAGGCCCGCGCAGCCATGGTAAGCGCTGAGCGGTCCTGCTCCGTACCGACGCACCCGGGCCCGGGGAGGTTCCCGCGCGGACCCGCGACCCCTGTGACGAAAGTGACACTCGGGGCTCGTGGGAAGTGGAGATGCGCGTGCTTCTGTGGCACCGTGGTCGCTGACCGGTGTCTGCGCACGCGCCACCGTCCCGCCCCGAGGAGCCCCTGCGTGAACGTCCGTCGGCGTCGGCCGGCCCGCCCGCGGCCCGCACTGCTGGTGCTGGCCGTCGTGGTCGCGAGCCTCCTGCTGCCGGTCGTCGCGCCGGCCGGGTGGCAGTCATCTGCCGCCGCCGACGAGCCCGTTCCCCCCACGCAGTTCTCCCTCACCGGCGCCGGCTTCGGGCACGCGGTCGGCATGTCGCAGTGGGGCGCCTACGGCATGGCGAAGGCCGGGTTCGACGCGACCGGCATCGTGACGCACTACTACACCGGCACGAGCGTGACCCCGGTCCAGGACGACATGGAGGCCCGCATCAACCTGCTCTACCAGGTGTCGTCGGCCAAGATCCGGTCTGAGGGACTCGATCCGTCGGGCGGCGCCATCGAGGTCACGGTCGGCCCGACCGTGACTGTCGGCGGCCCGCTCGACGAGTTCCGGTTCCGGGTGAAGGACGCCGGTGTCGCCGTCACGCGCGTCGCCGGCGGGCAGTCCGTCGACCTTGGCACGGCGCCGTCGGTGACGGTGCGCTGGGCCGGGACGCGCAACCCCGGCGGCGCGGCCGGCGGCCCCACGCTGCTCAACGTCGCCGGGCCCGAGCACGTCGCTGGACTCCTCCGGCCACCGCTACCGGTACGGCTCCGTCGACATCGCTCCGGTCTCGACCTCGAGCGGCGTCCGGCTGAACGTCGTCAACTCGGTGCGCGTGCACGACGAGTACCTGTACGGCATCTCCGAGGTCTCGAGCTCGTGGCCCGCGGCGGCGCTGCAGGCGCAGGTGCTCGCCGCACGGACCTACGCGCTCAGCAAGGTCGCGCGGGGCACCCGTCAGGCGTGCGGCTGCCACATGGACGACGGCGGCGGCCCCTACTACGACCAGACCTTCACCGGCTCGCTCAAGGCGACCTCGGCGAAGGGCAACCTGTGGGTGGACGCGGTCAACGCCACGCACGCCTCGGACAGCGACGGGCCTGGCGATCCTCTACAACGGCCAGCCGATCAGTGCCTTCTACAGCGCGTCGAGCGGCGGCGCCACGCAGTCGGTCCAGGACGTCTGGGGCGGGACGCTGCCGTACGCCGTCAGCGTGCCGGATCCCTATGCGCTCAACGAGGACAACCCCAACAGGTCCTGGACCGTCACCGTGTCGCAGGCGCAGATGGCCAAGGCCTTCGGCACATCGCAGGTCTGGAAGCTCGACATCACCGAGCGGTTCGTCTCCGGTGCGGTGAAGACCGCGACCGCGACCCTCGCCGACGGCACCACCGTGACGCGCACCGGCAACCAGCTGCAGGGCGCGCTCGGCCTCAAGTCGTCGTTCGTCACGGCGGTCGACGGCAACGCAGGCGCCGCCGGACCGGCTCCGGCACCCGCCCCTGCGCCGGCTCCAGCCCCCGCTCCGGCGCCCGCGCCCACCTCGACGGTCAAGCAGCGCACCGTGTCGCTGCTGACGCCGGTGACCGTGACGGTGCGCACCGGCGGGTCCTACCGCGTCGTCGGCGTGGTTCGGCCGGCCAAGGCCCGCCTGAAGGCTCAGCGGCAGCGGCTCGTGAACGGGGAGTGGACCACGATCGGCACCGACCGCACCACCAGCAAGGGCCGCTACCGCTTCGTCGTCCGCAAGGCGAAGCCGGCCGGTGCCGGCACCTACCGGGTGCTCGTCGTGCGCAAGGGCGCCGTGGTGGGCGTGAGCCCGGAGTTCACCGTCGCAATGCGCTGACGTCGCTGCCGGGTGGCCTCCACGACGAGGGCAGGCACAGGATCGTGACGCTCGCCGTGATCACGATCGTGCTCGCCACGGCTGCCGCGACGCCGGCGGAGGCCTGCGTCGCGGTCGTGAAGTTGTAGGCCGTGTGCCAGAGGGCGACGATCAGGATCGACCGGCCGGCCGACTGGTACATCCAGGTCAGGAGTACGGAGCCGAACCCGATGCCCACGATCCACCCGATCGTCCCGCCGATCCCGAGATCACGGAAGTTGCCGACGATCCAGAACAGGGGCAGGTGCCAGCCCGCCCACACGACCCACACGATCAGGGACGTGGCCGCCCGGCTCGTGCGATCGAGCAGCCGGTCCGCCAGGAAGCCGCGCCAGCCGATCTCCTCGCCGAAGCCGTTGACGAGCACGACGTACACGAGGACCCACAGTCCCGCCGCGGGTGCTCCCGAGTAGACCGTGAGTTCAGCCGGCACCGCGGAGCCCGCGGCGAGCGGGAGCAGCGCCATGGTGGCGGTCGCGGCCACGATCGCGTACCAGACCCAGGGCACTCGCCAGCGGACGATCCGCGACCAGAGGTCGGCCAGTCCCGGACGACCGTCGCCGACGGCGGTGACGAGCACGGCGGCCAGGGCCGGGCCGAGCAGCCCTGGGAGGTGCGTCGGCCACCCCTGCCCGGGCTCGACGACGATGCCGGCCACCGCCATGGGGATCCACCAGCTCCACGAGAACAGGTAGGCGAGGGCGGTGAACCAGATGAGCCGACGCACGGGCGGATCCCATCGGCAGGCGATGTCGGTCCCGCCATCCTCCTCCGGGGGAGGTCAGGATGACGACGCGAGCGCGGTCGTGCGCTCCTGCGCCGCCACGGCGTCGAGTCCATGGTCCCCTGCGACCAGGACGACAGAGGCGTCGACGGACAGCGGCACCGCCAGGGCCGCCATCCACGCATCGTCGGAGTCGAGATCCTCACCCGCGAGGAGTCGGCCGCCGGCGGCCAGGCTCCACTGGTCCGCGCGCTCACGCGCCGCCGCGAGCACCTGCTCCTGGCTGAGCATGCGGCCGGCGAGGACCAGCGCCGGCAGGCCGAAGGCGGGCGGCTCGTACAGGTACGCGTCGGGCTGCTGCCGGACCGCGAGCGTCACGTCCTCGACGCCCGCCGGCAGCGCCTCGTGGATCGGCAGCCCGAGGGGGTGCAGCGAGACGACGACCACGGGGCACGAGGCCTGCCTCGACGCCTCGCGCGGCCCGGCGACGACGAGGTCGAGGGAGTCGGCGTCCTCGTCGAGGACCGCCACGCAGCCGGCGGTCCAGACGCCGGCGCACCACGCGGACCGCTGCCAGTGCTGGGGGATCCGCAGGCCGACCCGCGATCCCGGCTCCAGGTCGAACGAGTCGCGAAGGGCGTTGGCGATCTTCGCCGCGGCGTTCTGCAGGGACGCCGCCGACAACTCGGTTCGCGTGCCGCTCGTGGTGTCGACGAAGGTCACGACCGGGCTCCCGGGCTGGCGGCGGGCGCGGGCCTGCAGGAGCGTCCACACGTCGGTCACAGCGGCACGGTACCGAGAGTGCGGCGAGGCTCCTGTGGGACCCTTGCGCGGTGACCGAAGCCGTCCTCCTCGTCGGAGGCCAGGGAACCCGCCTGCGCCCGCTGACCATCAACACGCCCAAGCCGATGCTGCCCGTGGCGGGGGTGCCCTTCACCGTGCACCAGATCACCCGTGCCCGCGATGCCGGGGTCACGCGGATCGTCCTCGCCACGTCGTACAAGGCCGAGACCTTCCGCGCCTTCATCGACGGCACCGATCTCGGGATCGAGGTGGTCATCGCGACGGAGGACGAGCCCCTCGGCACCGGCGGCGCGATCCGCCACGCGCTGCCGTACCTGGAGAGCGGCCCCGACGAGCCGGTCCTGATCTTCAACGGCGACGTCCTGAGCGGCGTCGACATCGCGGGACTGGTGGCGCACCACCGCGCCACGACCAGCGACGTGACCTTGTACCTCACTCCCGTCGAGGACCCGCGCGCCTACGGCCTCGTCCCCACCGACCGCGCCGGACGTGTCACGGCCTTCCTCGAGAAGCCGACCACCGACGAGGAGATCGTCACCAACAACATCAACGCCGGCTGCTACGTCTTCCGACGCAGCGTCATCGACCGGATCCCGGGTGGGCGCCCGGTCTCGGTCGAGCGCGAGACCTTCCCGGGGCTCCTCGCCGAGGGGGCGGTCGTGACCGGAGTCGTCGACAAGGGCTACTGGCTCGACCTGGGCACGCCGCTGTCCTTCGTCCAGGGGTCATGCGACCTCGTCCTGGGTGCGGCACCGTCGCCGGCGGTCCCGTCGCACGGCGACTTCCTGGCGCTCGACGGGGCGCAGATCTCCGACGACGCCCAGGTCCACGGCGGCACGGTCATCGGCCGCGACGCGGTGGTCGGCAGTGGCGCCGTCGTGACCGGCGCGGTCGTGTTCGACGGTGCGCAGATCGCCGAAGGCGCCCACGTGGTCAACAGCATCGTCGGCGTGGGCGCCGTCATCGGTGCTGGGACGGTGCTGCGCGGCGCGGTCATCGGCGACGGCGCCGTGGTCGGCCGCGGCAACGAGCTGCTCGACGGCGTGCGGGTCTGGCCCGGTGCGCATCTCGGCGATGTCAGCGTCCGGTACTCCAGCGACGCCTGACGCGCAGGCCCACTGGGCGGCGCCCTACCGGGTCGACCTGCGGGCGGTGCTGGGCTCGTTCGTGCGCGGCCGGACCGACCCGACGGTGTCCTTCGAGCATGACACCGCGCTCTGGTGGACCTCCCTGACTCCGCAGGGCCCCGGCACCATGCGCGTACGCGCCGACGGCGCTGCCGTGCAGGCCGCCGGCTGGGGGCCCGGAGCCGAGTGGCTGGTCGACCGCCTGCCGTCGCTCCTCGGTGCCGATGACGACCCCACCGGCTTCCCCGCCGACGAGCTTCCGCCGGCCCTGCAGCCCACGTGGCGCCGGTACCGCGACCGGTGGCGCGTGCCCCGCAGCGCGCCGCGTCGTCGAGGCCCTGGTCGTCGCCGTCCTCGAGCAGAAGGTGACCGGCGTGCAGTCCCGGCGCGCCTGGCGCTCGCTGGTCGCGGAGACCGGCACGCCCGCCCCGGGCCCTGGCCCGGCGCACCTGCGGGTGCCGCCCTCGCCGGAGGCGATCCGCCGGGTGCCGTCCTGGGCGTGGCACCGCTGGGGGGTCGGCCCGAAGCAGTCCGCGACGATTCTCACGGCCATGGCGGTCGCCGGTCGGCTGGAGCAGTGCGTCGACCTGCCGCTCGAGGCGGGCCGCGGCGCGGCTGTCGGCGGTGAGGGGCATCGGGCCCTGGACCGTGGCGGAGGTGGCCCAGCGGGCCCTGGGCGACGCGGATGCGGTCTCGGTGGGCGACTTCCACCTGCCGAAGCAGGTCGTCTACGCCTTCACGGGCGGGATGCACGGCACGGACGAGGAGATGCTCGCGCTCCTGGAGCCGTTCGCCGGCCACCGGTTCCGCGTGCAGCGCCTCGTCGAGCTGTCGGACGTCGTCGCGCCCGGCCCGCGGCCCGCGCATGACGATCGCCGACCACCGGCAATCGCTGACCAGCGGCGTCGGTGCCGGGCGCGTCACTGCGGAGGCAGCTGCCAGCCCAGCCCCTGCGGCATGTCGGTCCCCACCTCGCCGCAGCGCCGGCACTCCTCGTAGCGCTCGCCGGTGTCGTTCGTGCGGATCACCCACGCGTGGAAGCCCAGTCGGCAGCGCAGCGACCGCGCTCGCGGCGAGGACGTCATGCCGGTCGGATCTCGAGGAAGTCGCGAGGGTCGCGCGGGGCGCGCGGCGGCGCGGCTGCGCCCGGCCGGCCGACGGCGACGGCGCCGAGCGGCTGCCAGGTGGCCGGCACGTCGAGCACGGCCGCGGACGATGTCCGGGCAGAACATCGTCGAGGACACCCAGGCCGAACCCCATCCGTCGGCCGCCAGGGCCACCATCAGGTTCTGCACGGCCGCCCCGCCGGCCGCCACGAACAGGTCGCGCTCGAAGCCGCGCCGTCGGTCGTCGGGGTAGGCGTGCGCCGCCGCGTCGAGCTCGAGGAACGGCAGGAGGAGCAGCGGCGCCTCGCGCAGCAGGTCGCCACGACGCAGCCGGCGGGTGATCGCCGCCTCGTCGAACCCGTCGAGGTCGCGCAGGTCGGCCGCCCAGCGCGCGCGCATCGCGTCGAGCAGCCGGTCGCGCTCCGCACCCGCCCGCAGGCCGACGAAGCGCCAGGGCTGCGCGTGGTGCGGGGCCGGTGCCGTGATGGCCGCCGCGACCGCCGACTCGATCACGGCGTCGGGCACCGGCTCGTCGGTGAAGGACCGGACCGTGCGCCGCGCGCCGGCCGCGGTGCGGCGTCCCTCGGCGAGGGCCTCGTGCGTGCCGAGGGTGAACAGGTCCTCGTCCAGCGGTCGCACGACGGCGGCCGCACCCGGGCCGTCCTCGTCGGTCACGATAGGCGCCGAGGCCGCGCACGACGGCCACGGGGCACCCGTCGACCTTGCCCTTGACGAGGTCGGTTGCGGCGGCGACCTCGTCGACGATCGCCACCACCGTCATCTCCAGCGTGTGCCCGAAGGTGTCGCGGCTGCCGGTGAAGTCGTCGAGGGCGAGCACCCCGGCCGCGCCGATCGCGACGTCGGTGACCCCCATGCGCCACGGCCGGCCCATGGTGTCCGTGACGACCACTCCGAGCCGCAGTCCCGTCAGGTCGGCCAGCACGCGCCGCAGGTCCCGGGCCGAGGCATCGGAGTCGGCCGGGAGCAGCACCACGTGACCGGACTCCACATTGCTCGCGTCGACGCCCGCCGCGGCCATGACCAGTCCGTGTGCCGTCTGGACTATCCGCGTCCGACCGCGCGGCGTCTCCTTCGTGGCGACGACGCGCACGGTCTCCGCGTCGATGGCGGCGTCTCGCGAGGCGGCGGCCACCACGCGGCCCTCCGCCTTCGACACGACCTTGCTGGTCACGACGACGATGTCGCCGTCGGCGAGCCCCGCGGTCGCGTCCGGCCATGCGACGGCGCGGCTCGCCTCGTGGATGACGGCCGCGAGGTCGTCACCGGCGGTGATCGGTCCGATGCCGTCGAGGGCGACGGCCTGCACCGGCGGCCGGGTCATCGCCCGCGCGCGCACCGCGGCGGCCTCGGCGAGGCATTCCGCAGCCATGGCGGCGGTGGTGGCGACGTCCGTCATCATCGCGGGGATCGCGCGGCACCGGATGCCGGCCGCCTCGATGCCGGGCACGGCGGCGGCATCGGCCGTGTCGACGAGCCAGGCGTCCAGCACGCCGCCGGACGACCGGGCGCCGTAGTGCGCGGCGACGGCCGCGGCGGAGGTCTCGACCCCGATCGCGGACAGGCAGGCATCGGCCATGCCCCGCACGGGTGCGCCGCCGACGATGGGGGAGACGGCCACCACGGGCGCGGGTGTCCGGCGAAGCGCGTCGGCGATGCCGTCGATGCGCAGGATGGTGCCGATCGAGACGACGGGGTTGCTCGGTGGCAGCAGCACGACGTCGGCGTCGAGGATCGCCTCGAGGACGCCCGGGCCGGGCTTCGCGGTGTCGCTGCCGACCAGGACGAATCCGTATGCGGGCAGCTCGGCGCGGTACCGGATCCACCACTCCTGGAAGTGGATGGCGGTGCGGAGCGGCGTGCCCTCGGGCGTCGTGGCGCCGGTGGGGTCGTCGACGACGACGTGCGTCTCGGCCCGGTCGTCCGACATCGGCAGCAGGCGCACGCGCGGCTGCCAGCGGTCGCACAGGGCGGCCGTGACGTCCGTCAGGGTGTAGCCGGCGGCGAGGGACTGGGTGCGGACGAGATGCGTGGCGATGTCCTTGTCGCCGAGCCCGAACCACGTCGGCTCGACGCCGTACGCGGCGAGCTCGTCCTTGACCGTGAAGGTCTCGCCCTCGCGCCCCCAGCCGCGCTCCTCGCTGATGCCCCCGCCGAGGGTGTACATGACGGTGTCGAGGTCGGGGCAGACCCGCAGGCCGTGGACCCAGATGTCGTCCCCGGTGTTGACGATGACGGTGATCTCGGCCGGGGCCGCGTCCTGCTCGACGAGGTGCCGCAGCCCCCGCAGGAACCGGCTGCCGCCGATGCCGCCCGCGAGGACCGTGATGCGCATCCGGTCATCCTGTCAGACCCGTTCCGCCCCCGGCCGCCCCGATCCGCGCCGGCACGACATCGCGGCGTGGCCGGGATCACACTGGAGTCATGGCCGAAGACATCGCGGCCCACGGGGTCGCCAGGCAACCACTCGCACCACCGGTCGAGAACGCGTCGACCGCACCGGACACCCGAGCGGAGATGAGTCCGCCGGACCCGGCCGGGCACGTCGCCCCGCGTCGTCGCCGTCGATGGCCGTGGGTGGTGCTCGGCGCAGTTGTCGCCGTCCTCGTCGTTCTCGTCGCCGGCGGCCTGTGGTACTTCAGCGGGCGGATCGGCGACAGTGCCGTGATCCCGCAGCCGGACGCGGGATTCGCGATGACCGTCACCGCGATCGACGACACGAGCGTCTCCTATGCCGACGTGCCCGGCGGCTGGGGTGACCACGGGCTCAGCGGCCTGGCCGCCGAGGGCGGCGGCTACCTCCAGACGTCGGATCCGGTCACGACGGGCACGGGCGACACGCGCGCCGGCACCCGGACCATCACGGCGCAGGTGCTCCCACCGGCCGTCCTCGTCGGTGACCGCGTGGCCCTCGACGGGTCGTACTTCCCGGTCGACCCGAAGGTGGGTCTGGGGCTCGACTACGAGGACGTGCTCTACGACTCGCCCCTGGGTCCCGACGCCGGCCTGGTTCATCCCGGGCACGTCCAGCACCTGGGTGGTCTTCGTGCACGGACGCGGCGAGACGCCGCGCGAGGGCCTGCGCATCGCCAGCACGGTGGCGCCGCTGGGCTACCCGATGCTGCTGATCCAGTACCGCAACGACCCGCAGGCACCGGCCGGCAACGGCTACGGGCAGTTCGGCGTGGACGAGTGGCAGGACCTCGAGGGGGCCGTCCAGTACGCGCTCGACAACGGCGCCGAGCGCATCGTGCTCGCGGGGGCGAGCATGGGCGGGGCCGCGTCGCTGGCCTTCCTGCGAGAACTCGGCACTGGCCGACCGGGTCGTCGGCGCCTTCCTGGACGCCCCGATGACCAGCTTCCCGCAGATCGTGACCCTGGCGGCGCAGGACATGGGCCTGCCGGCCGTCGTCGCGAACGGCGCGATGCAGGTGGCGTCGTGGCGCTACGGCTTCGACGCCGACGGCGGCGGACTACGTGGCGCGTGCCGACCGGTTCACGACGCCGATGCTCATCGTCCAGGGGACCGAGGACGGCACGGTGCCGCCCGAGGTGAACGCAGGGCTTCGCGTCGGCCGCAGGCCCCGGCACGGTGACCCTCGAGCTCTTCGAGGGAGCCGGGCACATGGAGTCGTGGAACGTCGACCGCGCCCGGTACGAGGCGCTGCTGACCGGCTTCCTGGCGCAGGTCGCGCCGGCTGCCTGACCCGAGTACCGTGCCGGTCCCGAGGCCCGCGTCGGCCTCGGGACCGGCCCGAATCCAGCCCCCACGCCGGGCGAAATGGCCTTTCCTGCCGAAAAAGTGGGTTTGCTGTCCGATATGTCGGGTTTCCGCTTGACTTCGGTAAATGACACCCCTGTAATACGTCCCAACGGTGACGTTCGCCGCCTTGGGTCGAGGAGGTTCCCCGCGTGGCTGACATGGTGCTGGTGCCCCTGTCTGACGTCGAGGAGTTGGCATGGCAGGAGCGCGCCCTGTGCGCTCAGACCGACCCCGAGGCCTTCTTCCCCGAGAAGGGCGGCAGCACCCGCGAGGCCAAGAAGGTCTGCCTGTCGTGCGAGGTGCGGGTCGAGTGCCTGGAGTACGCGCTGCAGTCCGACGAGCGGTTCGGCATCTGGGGCGGCCTGTCCGAGCGTGAGCGCCGTCGACTGAAGAAGCGGGCCGTCTGACCCGAGCCCACGGGCCACGTCGCCGGCGCGGCGCGGGTCGGCGGCGGGCGACGACTCACCACGTACAGTTCCTCAGGTGACGGACGACGAGGCGCAGACGAGGCGAGCAGCCCCGCGCCGAGACCTCGGTGACGACTTCGACCAGCACGTGACGGGCGCCCTCGACGCCGTCACCTTCGAGCCCCTCGGCACCCCAGCGCGACGGCTCAGCCGGACGAGCGCCCGGTCGAGACCACCCAGACCACCGAGTGGTTCAGCGTCGAGGACTACCTCGCGCTGGAGGACGAGCCCGAGGCGCTCCCGCGCCGCCAGCATCACGTGACCGCCGTGGTCGTCGCCCACGACGGCGCCGTGTGGCTGCCCGCGGTCCTGACGACCCTGGCCGCCCAGACCCGACTCCCCGACGCCGCGGTCGGCGTCGACACCGGCTCGGTGGACGCGAGCCCGGACCTGCTCGCCGCGCTCGTTCGGCGCCGGACCGCACCGTGCGCCTCGAGCACCGCGTCGGCTTCGGCGAGGCCGTCCGGATCGGCCTCGAGCGGCTCGCGCCGCGCGCGCGGGAGCCCTTCGCGCCCGACGTCGTGTCGTGGGTGTGGCTGCTGCACGACGACCGCGCCCCCAGCGTCGACTGCCTCGCCGCCCTCCTCGACACCGCCGACGACAACCCCAGCGCCGCGATCCTCGGCCCCAAGGTGCTCGGCTGGCACGACCGCCGGCTGCTGCTCGAGGCCGGCGTGACGGTCAGCGGCTCGGGGCGGCGCATCACCGGCCTCGAGCGACGCGAGCACGACCAGGGCCAGCACGACGGCGTCCGCGACGTGCTGGCCGTCAGCTCGGCGGGCATGCTCGTCCGGCGCGACGTCTGGGACGCGCTCGAGGGCTTCGACCCCTCGCTGCCGCTGTTCCGCGACGACCTCGACTTCTGCTGGCGGGCGCACCGCGTGGGCGAGCGCGTCCTCGTCGCCACCGACGCCGTGATCCACCACCGCGAGGCGTCGGCGCACGGCCGCCGGGCCGACGACGTCGCGCCGCGGCCGCATCGCGCCGACCGCGAGGCCGCGGTCCACGTCCTGCTGGCGCAGGCGACCTCGCTGGCCGCGCCCTTCGTCGCCCTGCGGCTGCTGCTGGGCAGCCTCGTGCGCGCGGGCATCTACCTGCTCGGCAAGGACGTGTCGGCCGCTCGCGACGAGGTGCAGGCCGTGCTGGCCCTGGCCCTGCACCCGTCGAAGGTCCGCGCGTCGCACGCGCTCGTCGAACCGCACCTCGACCGAGCCGGCCAGCGCCGTCAAGCACCTGCGGCCGAGCGCCGGCGCGCAGGCGCGGCAGGCGCCTCGAGGCCCTGACCGGCGTCCTGACGACGAGCTCCGCCTCCACCCCGACGACCGCGGTCAGCGCGCTCGACAGCGGCCCGGTCGGCGACGACGCCGACTTCATGGACGACGGCTCCAGCGGACTCCTGCGACGCGTCCTGCGCTCGCCGAGCGTCCTGCTCGGCGTCCTGCTCGTGCTCGTCGCGGTGATCGGCACGCGCGGCCTGTGGCTCGGCGACGGCGTCCTCCAGGGCGGTGCGCTGCTGCCGGCGCCGCCCGGCGCGAGCGACCTGTGGGAGACCTACCGGCAGGCGTGGCACGACGTCGGGCCCGGCTCGACGACGCCCGCGCCGCCCTACCTCGCGGCGATCGCGGCCGTCGGCGTTCCTGCTGCTCGGCAAGGCGCCGGTCGGCGGTCACCGTCCTGCTCCTGCTCGGCATCCCGATCGCCGGCTGGAGCGCCTACGTCACCCTGCGCGGCCTCGTGCCGCAGCAAGGCGATCCGGGTCTGGGCCGGCGCCGCCTACGCGCTGCTGCCCGCCATGACCGGGGCGGTGGCCGTCGGGTCGCATCGGCACCACCATCGCGGCCATCGTGCTGCCCTTCGCCATCCGCTCGCTCGTGCGCATCTCGCGGCCCAGCGGCACGCTGCGCCGCTCCGCCGGCACGGCCATCCTCGTGGCGATCGTCCTGTCGGTCGCGCCGGCCCTGTGGCTCGTGCTGCTGGTGGCCGGCATCGGCGGCGTCGTCTACCTGCGGTCCACGCGACGGCGCCGGCGCGCGGCCGGTCGCCGGGCCGCCTGGCCGCTCGGGCTGCTCGCCCCGGTCGTGCTGCTGCTGCCGTGGTCGCTGTACCTCTTCACCCACCCGGCCCTGCTGCTGCTCGAGCCCGGGCTGAACACCGCCGTCGATCACCGACCCCGACCTGCGGCCGTGGGACGTGCTGCTGCTGCACCCGGGCGGCCCCGGCATGACGCCGCTGTGGCTGACCGGCGGGCATCGTCGCTGGCCGGGCTGCTGGCCCTGCTGCGGGCCGACCGGCTGCGCGTCATCGGCGGCTTCGCGATCCTCGGCGGCCTCGCCCTCGTCATCGGGCTCGCTCCAGTCGATCGTGCTCGTCACGCCGCCCGGCGCCACCGCGGAGGTCCGGCCGTGGCCCGGCCAGGCGACCCTGCTGCTCGGCCTGGCGCTGATCGCGATGGCCGCGATCGCGGTCGACGGCCTGCGCACGCGGCTTCGTCGGGGCGAGCTTCACCCTCGGCCAGCCGATCGCCCTGGTCGTCGCGGTCGTCGCGCTGCTGGCGCCGGTGCTCTCGGCCGGCTGGTTCGTCGACCGGCGTCGACTCGTGGTGCGCAAGGCGCCCGCGTCGTCCGTGCCGGCCTTCGTCGCGGCCGACGCCGAGAGCGCCCAGGCGCCCCGCACCCTGGTCGATCGCCGACGACACGGCCGGCCGCGTGCGCTACAGCCTGCTCAACGGGCCCGGGCCCCGTGCTCGGCGACGCCGAGACCGGCCCGCCGGCCGCGGTGTGGGAGGCCCTCGACCCGTACGTGGCCGCCATGGCGTCCGGTCGCGGCGGCGACGAGATCGAGGCGCTCGCCGGCTACGGGATCCGCTACGTGGTGCTGGCGCCGCGGGACGTCCGAGCGACCTCGTGCCCACCCTCGACGGCGAGCCCGGGCCTGCGCCGCCTGTCCAACTCCGAGGGCGAGGTGCTGTGGCGGGTCGCGGGCGTCGACCTCGCGGGCCCGCGTCGTCAGCCGACGACAAGCAGACCCCGGTCGGCATCGCCGCCGACGGGCACGGTCACCGCCGATCCGTACATCGACCAGGCCGATGCCCGACGGCGCCGGCGCGCGGACGCTCGTGACCGGGCGCGAGCGTCGACGCCGGGCTGGCGAGCCGTCGTGCGCGCCGCCGACGGCACGACGACCGACCTCGCGGCGGTCGCCGGCCCGGGCCTGCTCGCCTGGTCGCAGGGCTTCGAGGTCGCCCGAGGGCACGCCCGCGGTGACCGTGACGCTTCGACGACATCGCCGCGGATCGCGCTGGCTGTGGCTGCAGTTCGTCGTGCTCCTCGCCCTCGTCGTCATGGCCCTGCCCGAGCGTCGGCGGGTCGGATCCCGATCCCGGACCTCGACGACGACGATGGCCCGGACGTCCGAGCCGGCTGCCCGGTCGCCGTCGGCCGGCGACGCGCGATGCGCCCTCGACGCCGACGAGTCGCGGCGGAGCGCGCTGCCCGAGGCAGACGGCCGGATCCGGACGGCCCTGCGTCGACGCACGGTCGGCTCGAGCGAGCTCGCCGGAGCTTCGCGGATGCCGCTGACCCGCCGAGGGCACGGGTCGACGACTGTCGCCGATGCCGCTCGGCGAGGGCTCGGTCGACGGCGGCGGCACCGGCGCGCCGCCGCCGGCCGCGGCCGGGGCTGCGCGACGGCGGCTCGCCGTTCGGCGGGCGCCCGCGTGCTCGTCGTCGCCGTCGCGGTCACCGCGGGCCTCACGCTCGTCGCCACCCTGCGTCCAGCAGCCCAGGCCGCAGGTCACCGAGGGCGCCACCTCGGTCGAGCCGATCGGCTCCACCGTCCTGCTGTGCCCGGAGCCGGGCGCCGGCACCGACCTCGGCGTCCGGGTGACCGCGGCGGTCGTCCCGGGCCAGCCGGGCCAGGACGCGCGACCGAGCGGCCGCGCGGGCCTGCGAGACGCTGCCCGGCAAGGAGTCGGCGTCCTCCAAGATCCTCGTCCCGGGCGGCCAGGCCCAGATCGAGGCCTTCGGCACCCGGCTGCCGGCGATCCGAGGCCTACGGCGAGGGCGGCCTCGCGCCCGGGCCTGGTCGCCGACCAGTGGGGTCGGGATCCCGGCGGGCGGGGCCGCGGCATGGCCAGCACCTCGTGCGCCCCGGCGGCGTCGGAGTTCTGGTTCGTCGGCGGCGGCGCGATCGCCGGCCGCCAGACCCGCATCGTGCTGGTCAACCCCGACGAGACGGCGGCGGTCGTCGACGTGCTCATCCGCGGTCCGGAGGGCCTGATCGACGCGCCGGCCGGCCGCGGCCTGGTGGTGAAGGGCGAGGACCGGCTCGTGGTGCGGCTCGACGTGCTCGCGCCCGGGGTCACGGCGACGGCCGTGCAGGTGCTCGCCCGCACCGGCCGCGTCGGCGCCTCCGTCGACGACGAGCAGCAGGCCGGCCTGGCGACCGTCGGCACCGACTGGATCCCGCAGGCCGCGGCGCCGGCGCACCAAGGTCTACGTGCCCGGGCATCATCAGCGGCGACGGCGCACGCGTGCTGTCGATCGCGGCGCCGGGCGAGGACGACGCCATCGTCAGGATCCGGGTGATCGCGCGCCGACGGCACGTTCGCGCCCGCGGAGCGCTCGAGGTCGAGGTGACCGCCGACTCGGTCGTGACCATCGACATGGCGCCGGTCCTCGACAAGAAGCCGGCCACCTTGGAGCTCACGTCCGACGTGCCGATCGTGGCGGGCATGCGGCAGTTCTTCGGCGGCCGCAACGTGCAGGACGAGACCGCCTTCACGGCGGGTGCGCAGCCCTTCCTCGGGCCCGGCGGCGGTCAGCGGCCTGCCGGTGCGCGCGGCGACCGACGTGCGGGTGTCCATCACCGCCCCCGACACCGCCGCCGAGGTCGACATCGTGCTGCTGCCGTTCCGCGGCGGCAAGGAGGCCGCGGACCCGACGCCTGCGCGACGCATCACCATCGGCGCCGGCAAGATCCGCTACATCAAGCTCGGCGCCGCCTGCCGGCATCGACTGGTACACGGCCGTCGTCACGCCCGTCGAGGGGTCCGGGCCCGTCCTGGTCGCGCACCGCGTCCGCGAGCAGTCGCGGTTCGGCGACCTCGTCACGGGCTACCCGTGGAATCCGCTGCGCATCGCAGGTGGTCGTCCCGACGGCCGTGCAGGATCCCGCCGTCCCGGTCGGCTAGCCCTGCGGCGCCACGCGACCGTGGACCATCGGCGCGCCGCCGCCCTGCCCGAGGTCGCCCCCACTAGCGTGCGACCCGTGAGTCGTCGACGTTGCTCGAAGCCCTCGTGCAGCAGCACGGCCGTCGCCACCCTGACCTACGTGTACGCCGACTCCACGGCCGTCCTCGGGCCGCTGGCCACCTACGCCGAGCCGCACTGCTACGACCTGTGCGCGATGCACAGTGAGCGGCTGACGGCGCCGCGCGGCTGGGAGATCGTGCGCATCACCCCGGACCCCGACGCCCTCAAGCCGACCAGCGACGACCTCGAGGCACTCGCCAATGCCGTCCGCGAGGCCGCCCGTCCGCGGTACGACACGACCGCGGAGTCGGCGTCCTCGGTGCCCAACGGCTCGGTGGAGGTCGCGCGCAAGGGACACCTGCGCATGCTGACGTCGGTCGACGACGTCGACACCGACAGCCACGAGCCGGACCTCTTCAGCGGCTTCGAGGGCTTCGACGACTGACGCGACGGACCGACGGCCGTCGCGTGAGCGGTAGCCTTGCCGCGTGCGCAACCTAGACGCGGTCATCAAGGCCTACGACGTTCGAGGCACCTATCCCGACCAGCTCGACGAGCAGCTCGCCCACGACGTCGGCGCCGCCTTCGTCCGCGTGCTCGGGGTGGCGGCGCGCGACGGCGGGCCCGGTGCGGTCGTCATCGCGCACGACATGCGTCCCTCCGGCCCGTCCCTCGTGGCCTCGTTCGCCGAGGGGGTCCGCGAGCAGGGGTGCGACGTCGTCCTCATCGGGCTGGCCAGCACCGACGGCCTCTACTTCGCCTCCGGCCGGCTCGACCTGCCGGGCGCCATGTTCACCGCCAGCCACAACCCGGCGCAGTACAACGGCATCAAGCTGTGCCGTCAGGGTGCTGCTCCGGTCGGCCAGGACTCCGGCCTTCGCGACATCACGCGCATGATCCTCGAGGGCGTCCCCGCCTACGACGGGCCGCTGGGCGAGGTCCGCGAGCAGGACATGCTCGTGGACTACGCGGGCTTCCTGCGCGAGCTGGTCGACGTGTCCGGCAGTCCGCCGGCTGTCCGTCGTCGTCGACGCCGGGAACGGCATGGGCGGCTTCACGGTGCCCGCCGTCCTCGGTGACGAGGCTGGCCTGCCCGCGCTGCCCCTCGACATCGACGCCATGTACTTCGAACTGGACGGGACCTTCCCCAACCACGAGGCCAACCCGATCGACGACGAGAACATGCGCGACCTGCAGGCACGGGTGCGCGAGCTCGGTGCCGATCTCGGGCTGGCGTTCGACGGCGACGCGGACCGGTGCTTCGTCGTGGACGAGCGCGGCGAGATCGTCAATCCGTCGACCCTGACGGCGCTGATCGCCTCGCGCGAGCTCGCCAAGCACCCGGGGAGCACGATCATCCACAACCTGATCACGTCGAAGGCCGTGCCCGAGGTGATCGTCGAGTGCGGCGGCATCCCCGTGCGCACCCGCGTCGGCCATTCCTTCATCAAGGCGACGATGGCCGAGACCGGCGCGGTGTTCGGCGGTGAGCACTCCGGCCACTTCTACTTCCGCGACTTCTGGCGCGCCGACTCGGGCATGCTCGCTGCCCTGCACACGCTCGCGGCCCTGGGGGAGACCCCGGAGGGCACGACGCTCTCGAGCCTGCTCGCACCCTTCGACCGCTACGTCGCCAGCGGCGAGATCAACACCGAGGTCGCCGACCAGGCCGCCGTCACCCAGGCGATCCGCGACGAGTTCGTCGCGCGCGGGATCACCGACATCGACGACCTCGACGGCATGACGGTGTCGGGCGACGACTGGTGGTTCAACGTCCGGCCCAGCAACACCGAGCCGCTCCTGCGCCTGAACGTCGAGGCCGCGAACGAGGATCGCATGGCCGCGATCCGCGACGAGGTGCTGGCGATGATGCGCGCGGGGGTCCGCTCATGACCGCCGCCTCCGGACGCCCCGCCCCGCTGGGCATCCCCGCCGAGCTGTGGGACGTCCTGGCCTGCCCGTGCCCGGCACACGCCTCCGTCGAGGCTGACGAGGCGAGCGGCCGGGTCGTCTGCACGCAGTGCCGCACCTCGTTCGAGGTGCGCGACGGGCATCCCGGTGATGCTCCTCGACGAGGCCATCCCCGGACCGCAGGGCGTCGGCACGCCCGCGGGGGGCTGATCGGATGCTCATCGTGCGGGGGGCGATCAAGGAGTACGACTGGGGGATCGTCGACGGCCTCCAGCCGTGGAGCGGGCAGGCGACCGGCCTGCCGCAGGCCGAGCTGTGGTTCGGCGTGCATCCGGGCGGTCCGTCACCGCTGATCGACGTCGAGGGCGAGCCGACCGGCGAGCACCTGGCCGACCACTTCGACATCGCCGCGATCCCGCTGCTCGTCAAGCTCCTCGCTGCGGCGCGGCCACTGTCGGTCCAGGTCCATCCCCAGCAGGACGTGGCCGCCGCCGGCTGGCAGGACCAGCAGCAGGCCGGCGCCTCGCTCGTCTACAGCGACCCGTTCGAGAAGACCGAGATGCTGGTGGCGCTGGAGGACTTCGAGGCCTTCGCCGGCTGGCGCGCGCTGGACGAGGCGGCTGCGATCCTCGCCGCCGTCGAGGGGACGCAGGCGGCCGTCGCGGCCCTCCGCGCGGGCGACCGCTTCGCGGCCGTCCCGCTGCTGCTCGCCTGCGCGACCCCGCAGGCGGTGGCCTCGCTCGGCGACGCGGCGCGCGCCGCCGGGCTGCCGGCCGATGATGCGGCCGCGTACGACACGGTCGCGCAGATGTACCCGGGGGACGCCGGCGCCCTGCTCACCCCGCTGCTGGCCTACCTGAGGCTGGCGGCGGGCGAGGCCGTGTACGTCCCCGCGGGCGTGCCGCACAGCTACATCCGGGGCACCGGCCTGGAGGTCATGACGTCGTCCGACAACGTGATCCGGCTCGGGCTCACGACCAAGCCGGTCTTCGTCGACCACGCCCTGCGCGCGCTGTCCGCCGACCTCGACCCGCAGGTGATGCGTACGGGCCACGGCGACCTGATCTGGCCGGTCAACGCTCCGTTCGTGGTCCGCATGGTCACCGAGGGCGAGGAGCGCATCCCGAGCGGTGCCTACCGCATCGTGCTGCTGATCGAGGGCTCCGCCCGCGTCGAGTCCGAGTTCGGCGAGATCACGCTGCGTCCCGGCACGGCGGCCGTGATCTCGGCCGAGGACGCCGACAGCTTCGTCCACGCCGCCGGCCTCGTGGCCGTCGTCCAGTCGACCGAGAGATGACGAGGGGCAGGCAGGCACGTGAGCACTGAGGGCGGGATGAAGGCGGTCGTGGCCGCGCTGCTGGCGAACCTGGGCATCGCCGTCAGCAAGTTCGTGGCGTTCGCCTTCACCGGCTCGTCGTCGATGCTGTCGGAGGCGATTCACTCCGTCGCCGACTCGGGCAATCAGGTGCTGCTCCTCATCGGGAACAAGCGCTCGAAGAAGACGGCGGACGAGCACCACCCGTTCGGCTACGGCCGGCGCCGCTATGTCTACGGCTTCGTCGTCGCGATCGTGCTGTTCCTCGTCGGCGGCCTGTTCTCGCTGTACGAGGGCTGGCACAAGTGGCAGCACCCCGAGCCGCTGAACGACTGGTGGATCGCCGTCGTCGTCCTGCTGGTCGCGATCGTGCTGGAGTCCTTCTCGTTCCGCACGGCCATCCGCGAGGCGAACCACTCCCGCGGCGATCGATCGATGGCCAAGTTCGTGCGCGACGCTCGGCAGCCCGAGCTCCCGGTGATCCTGCTCGAGGATGCCGGCGCCCTCGTGGGCCTGGTGTTCGCGCTGCTGGGCGTGGGGCTCGCCGTCATCACCGGCAACGGCCGCTTCGACGCGATGGGGGCCATGGCGGTCGGCACGCTGCTCGTGGTCATCGCGATCTTCCTCGCGATGGAGATGACCGCCATGCTGGTCGGCGAGGGCGCGCTGCCGGAGGAGGTGGCGGCGATCCGCGCGGCCCTGGAGTCCTCGGACGGCGTGCTCCGCGTGATCCACCTGCGCACCCTGCACGTGGGTCCCGACGAGTTGCTCGTCGCGGCGAAGATCGCGATCGCCCACGGGGGCACGGGTGCCGAGATCGCACGGGACATCGATGCGGCGGAGGCGGCCCTGCGGGCGGCCGTACCGACGGCGAGGTACGTGTTCCTGGAGCCCGATCTCGACCGCACCACGACCGCGTAGGTCGCGGTCAGCCGGTCGGGTCGTCGACCTCGATGCGGCTGCCTCCTGAGTCCTTCGCCCGGTAGAGGGCGGCATCAGCGCGCCGCAGCAGGCTGGTGGCATCCTCCCCGTCGCGGGCCACGGCCACGCCGATGCTCACGCCGAGGGGCACCTCCCGCCCGGCGATGAACGCGGGCTGGGCGATGGCGTCGCTGATCTTGGACGCGACGGCCAGCGCGGCCTCGACATCGGTCACCTCGGGGAGGACGACGACGAACTCGTCGCCGCCGATCCGCGCGGTGAGGTCCTGGTCGCGCACCGGCGCGGCGATGCGCCGGCCGGCCTCCACGATGAGCTGGTCGCCGGCCGCATGCCCATAGGTGTCGTTCACCTGCTTGAGTCCGTCGAGGTCCGCGAACAGCACGGCCATGCGGGTGTTCCCGCGCGGCTGGTGGGCCAGCACGAGGCTCATCCGCACGAGCAGCTCGCGGCGGTTCAGCAGCAGCGTCAGTGGGTCGTGCGTCGCCATGAACCGCAGCGCCTCGCGGGCGTCATGGGCCTCGGTCACGTTCACGAACTGCGAGACGAAGGACAGCGGGATGCCGTCCTCGTCGCGCAGCAGGCCGATGGCCAGCTGGACCCAGACCAGGGCGTGGTCGTTGCGCACGAGCCGGATCTCGCTGGCCGCGGACTCGCGGCGCCCGGACAGGACCTCGTCGCGCAGGCGCAGCTCGATGTCGTCGTCGGACGGGTGGACGACATCGGCGACGGTGTGCGTGAGCAGCCACCCGGAGTCGTGCCCGAGCATCCGGCTGAGCTCGGCGTTCACCTCGATGAAGCGTCCGTCGAGGTCGAGGACCGCCATCCCGGTGGGTGCGGACTCCATCGCCAGCCGGAAGCGCTGCTCGCTGCGCTCGAGGGCCTGGTAGGCCTCCACCTCGGAGTGCACGTCGCGGCAGCTGCCGGCGCGTCCGACGATCTCGCCGGCGTCATCCCGGAGAGGACGAGCGGTGACCTCGAGCCAGCGGTAGCTGCCGTCCTTGCACCGGTAGCGGGCCTCGAAGGACACGCGGTCGCCGTCGTTCGCGGCCGTGCCCGCGTGCTGGACGCGCTGGAGGTCGTCGGGGTGGACGAGGTCGGTGATCCGGGTTCCGACCATCTCGGCCTGCGACCAGCCGATGACCGACGCCACGGAGGGCGAGACCCACTCGACGAGCGCGTCCGGATCGGTGCGCCACACGACGTCGGAGGCGTTCTCCGCCAGCAGCCGGTAGCGCTCCTGGCTGGCGGCGAGCTCGCGCTCGGCCTCCCACTGGGCAGTGATGTCGCGCGCGGCGCCGTACAGCGCGACGGACCCGTCCGGTCGCGTCAGGCGCCGGCAGCGGTGGTGTGCCCAGACGGTGCTGCCGTCGCGGGCGGTCCACTGCTTGGTGAACTCCAGGGGACCGTCCGGGCTCTCGGCGACCCAGCGCGCGAACTTCTCGAGCTCGTCCGGGGGTGCCAGGCGGGCGGCGAGACCGGGATCGTCGTAGTGCTCCTCGGCGGTGTAGCCCACCATCCGCTGCACGGACTCGGAGACGTACTCGAACCGGAACTCGGGCAGGAGCTGGATCACGTAGAGGACGTCGGCGAGATTCTCGGCGAGCTCGGACAGGATCCGCGCATCCACCTGGTCGGCGTGCGCGGTCTGCGAGGCGTCCGCGTGGACGCCGTCCTGCGTGAGCACGGTCCCCCCTCGCGGCCGGCGGGGACCCGATGTCCCCGCGCCATGGTAGGTCCGGCTCGAGCGCGGGTGCAGGGGTTGCCCCAAGTCGAAACCGGCCGTCCTGCCTCGTCGTGGCTGGCGCCGCGGCCGCCGATCTGGCAGAATGGGGGCGCTGGAGATGGTCCGGAGCCCTGGTTCCCGTCCCGGTGCTCGCCTGCGGCGAGCCCTTCCTGCGAACCAACGAAGCCTCGTGCCGTTCGCGCCACATCGCACCCGAGGAGTTCTTCGCATGTCCGTGACCAAGCCCGACGGCACCCCCGACTACAAGGTCGCCGATCTCTCGCTCGCCGAGTTCGGCCGGGACGAGATCCGCCTCGCCGAGCACGAGATGCCCGGCCTCATGGCGATGCGCGCCGAGTTCGGCGTGAGCAAGCCGCTGACCGGCGCCCGCATCACCGGGTCGCTGCACATGACCATCCAGACCGCGGTTCTCATCGAGACCCTGGTCGAGCTCGGCGCCGAGGTGCGCTGGGTGTCCTGCAACATCTTCTCCACCCAGGATCACGCGGCCGCCGCGGTCGTGGTCGGCCCGACGGGCACCGTCGACGCCCCCGCCGGCGTGCCGGTCTACGCCTGGAAGGGCGAGACGCTGCCGGAGTACTGGTGGTGCACCGAGCAGGTCCTGATGTGGCCGGACGGCAAGGGCCCCAACATGATCCTCGACGACGGCGGCGACGCCACGCTGCTCGTGCACAAGGGCAAGGAGTTCGAGGCCGCCGGCGTCGTGCCGTCGCCGGACGAGACCACGTCGGAGGAGTACGCGGTCGTCCTCGAGACGCTGCGCCGCTCGCTCGCCGAGGACCCGCAGCGCTGGACGACCATCGCCGCCGGCATCAAGGGCGTGACCGAGGAGACCACCACGGGCGTGCACCGTCTCTACGAGATGATGCGCGAGGGCACGCTGCTCTTCCCGGCGATCAACGTCAACGACTCGGTCACCAAGAGCAAGTTCGACAACAAGTACGGCTGCCGCCACTCGCTCATCGACGGCATCAACCGCGCCACCGACACGATGATCGGCGGCAAGGTCGCCGTCGTCTGCGGCTTCGGCGACGTCGGCAAGGGCTCGGCCGACTCGCTGCGCGGCCAGGGTGCTCGCGTGATCATCACCGAGATCGACCCGATCTGCGCACTGCAGGCGGCGATGGACGGCTACCAGGTCGCCACGCTCGACGACGTCGTCGGCATCGCCGACATCTTCATCACGGCCACCGGCTGCTACGACGTCATCAACGTCGACGACATGGCCCGGATGAAGCACCAGGCGATCGTGGGCAACATCGGCCACTTCGACAACGAGATCGACATCGCCGGCCTCGCCGCGACCCCGGGGATCCGTCGCAAGACGATCAAGCCTCAGGTCGACGAGTGGACCTTCGCCGACGGCCACTCGATCATCATGCTGTCGGAGGGGCGCCTGCTGAACCTCGGCAACGCGACCGGCCACCCGTCGTTCGTGATGTCGAACTCCTTCACCAACCAGGTGCTGGCGCAGATCGAGCTGTTCACCAAGCTCGACCAGTACCCGCTGGGCGTCTACGTGCTGCCCAAGCACCTCGACGAGAAGGTGGCGCGCCTGCACCTCGACGCCCTCGGCGTCCGCCTCACCGAGCTGAGCAAGCAGCAGGCCGAGTACCTCGGCGTCGACGTGGCCGGCCCCTACAAGGCCGACCACTACCGCTACTGATCCGTTTCTCCCGTCCTCCGGGACAACGACACGAATCCGGGCCCTTCGGGCCCGGATTCGTGCGTTAGTCCCGGCAGCCGGGACGCTCGACGTGCCACGATCGCGTCGTGGTGAGCGAAGCCGACATCCGCGCTGCGGCGCTGGCGCTGCCCGGTGCCTACGAGCAGGCGTCCTACGAGGGCCGGCCCTCGTGGCGCACGAAACCGAGGATCTTCGCCTCCGTGAACCGGGACGAGGCCGCCCTGGTGGTCTGGGTGGACTCGGAGGACGAGAAGCGAGCGCTGGTCGCCGCGGACCCCGATGTCTTCCTCACGACGCCGCACTACGACGGTCACGCCATCGTGCTGGGCCGCCTCGCGACCCTCAGCAAGGCCGCAGCGACCGAACTGGTCACCGACTCCTGGCGGCTGCGTGCCCCCCGGGCGCTCGTCCGGGCGTGGGAGTCCGAGCGCGCCTGAGCCGGCAACCGAGGATCCTGCAGCAGGCGTCGCACCCTGGGTCCAGAGTGACGTCACCTGCAGGATCGGGCTACTGGGTGGGTTCGTCCGGCGGAGGTGTGTCGTCCTCAGTCGGGATCTGCGCCCGCGCGGCGTTGAGGGACCGCCGCAGGACCAGGGCGCCAGCCACCACGGCGGCGACCCCGAGCACCGCCCACAGCGGGCGCCCGGTCATGACGCTGCCCTGCGCGACGCCGATGCCCTGCAGGAACCACACCCCACCGACGACGATCAGGACGATGCCGATCGCCCGCGGCATCGGGTTCATGGCGAGCCATGGGTTCTTCGACGGGGGGCGCTGCTCGGTCACGCGCGTGACGCTATCGCCGTTGCCGCGTCCGTGCACCCAGCCCCGACGAGCGGGGAGGCGTGGCCCCGCGCGGGCGCCGAGCCGGGGCCGCCCCTCACCGCTCGCGTACGGTGGCGGGGTGACCCGACCGCTGCCCCCGGCCGACTACCCGGGGTGCCCCGTCACGGTGGTGCAGGCGCTGGCCGACGGGCGGACGCTGCGCTCGCCCCGGTGGGGCCTGTGGGACGTCGTGCTCGCTGGCATCGCGGCCCTGGTCATCGGCCTGGCGGTGGGCGGCGCCCTCTACGCCGTGGATGCCCCCGTGGGAGTCCAGATCCTCATCGGCACGACCGCACCGTGGCTGGCCTTCGCCGGCTGGCCCGTCCTCGCGACCGTGCGTCGCGGCAACGGCCCGCGCATCGACCTCGGCCTGCGCCTGACGTGGCCGGACACCGGCTGGGGCGTGCTGGCCGGCGCGGCCGGACTGATGACGGCCGGCATCGCGGCGCTCATCACGCGCCTGTTCGTCCCCGACCTCACGTCGTCGGCCGGCGAGGCCGCCGAGTCCCTCACCGACTCTGCCGGTCGGCTGTCCCTCACGGTGTTCGCCCTTCTGGTGATGGTCGGCGCGCCGATCGTCGAGGAGCTCTACTTCCGCGGCTTCCTGTACGCCGCCCTGCGCAAGCGCGGCCTGAACGGTGTCCTGACCATCGTCGTCTCCGCCGTGGTCTTCGCCGGCTTCCACTTCGAGCCCCTGCGGTTCTTCATCCTGCTGCCCACGGGGCTCGTGCTCGGATGGGTGCGCTGGAAGACCGGTTCGACGGGCTCGGCGATGGTCGCGCATGGGCTGATCAACGCCCCGGGAGCCATATTGCTCCTCGTCGGCGTGCCAGATGTCACCATAGGGTCATGACCGTCTCCCACTCCGGCCCTGCCGGGGCATCGCGTGGACGCGTTCTCGTCGTCGACGATGACGCCGCGCTGTCGGAGATGCTGGGCATCGTCCTGCGCGGGGAGGGCTTCGAGCCGGTCTTCTGCGGTGACGGCGCCGAGGCCCTCGAGGCGTTCCGCGACAGCAAGCCCGACCTCGTCCTGCTCGACCTCATGCTGCCCGGGCGCGACGGCATCGACGTGTGCCGCGCCATCCGCGCGGAGTCCGGCACGCCGATCGTCATGCTGACCGCGAAGAGCGACACCGTCGACGTCGTCGTCGGCCTCGAGTCCGGCGCGGATGACTATGTCGTGAAGCCGTTCAAGCCGAAGGAGCTGGTCGCCCGCATCCGTGCGCGCATCCGGCGCAACGACGACAGTCCGGCGCAGGTCCTCCTGGTCGGTGACCTGGAGATCGACGTCAACGGCCACACGGTGAAGCGGTCGGGGGAGGTGCTCTCGCTGACGCCGCTGGAGTTCGACCTCCTGGTGTGCCTGGCGCGCAAGCCCGGTCAGGTCTTCACCCGCGAGGTCCTGCTGCAGGAGGTGTGGGGCTACCGCCACGCCGCCGACACCCGGCTGGTCAACGTCCACGTGCAGCGGCTCCGGGCCAAGGTCGAGCGCGATCCGGAGCGCCCCGACATCGTGCTGACCGTGCGCGGCGTGGGCTACAAGGCGGGCCCGGCGTAGTCGCTGGCCATGCGCTCCATGACCCGCATCCTGATGGCGATCTCACGCATCCTCCTGGCCGTGCCGCGCGCGATCGCCCGGGGGTGGCGGCGATCACTGTGGCTGCGCGTGACCGTGACCACCCTCGTGCTGTCGGTGATCGTCGTGGGCGTGCTGGGGCTGTCGCTGCTGTCCCGCGTGACGACCGGGCTGCTCGACGCCAAGGAGCGCATCTCCGTGGGGGAGGCCTCGGCCGGGCTCGGCGAGGCGCAGCGCATCCTGGACGCGGCCGACACCGGCCCCTCGACGCCGTCGGCCTCCCGGCTGGTGGACAGCGTCGTCAGTGCGCTCGCCGCGCGGGCCGGCTCGCCGTCGACCTTCGACGTGCTGCTCCTGTCGTCGCAGCCCAGCGGTGACGCTCCCGAGCGCGGCACGAACCTGGTCGCGGAGTCGAGCGTGCCGGTGGGGCTGCGCCAGGCCGTGGTGGACTCGCAGCGCCAGTCGTGGACGTACAGCGAGATCCAGTTCCTCGACGGCCGCAGCACCCCCGGCCTGGTCGTCGGCGCTCCGCTGCTCGTGCCGACCGTGGGCGCCTACGAGCTGTACTACCTGTTCCCGCTGTCCCAGGAGCAGTCGACCCTCGACCTCGTGCGCTCGTCCGTGGTCTACACGGGGATCCTGCTGGTGCTCCTGCTCGCCTTCGTGGCCTGGCTGGTGACGCGGCAGGTCGTGGTGCCCGTGCGCGCCGCCTCGCAGACCGCCGCTCGACTGGCCGAGGGCCACCTGTCCGAGCGCATGAAGGTCAAGGGCACCGACGACCTCGCCCGCCTGGCCACCTCGTTCAACGCGATGGCGGTCAGCCTGGCCCGCCAGATCCGCCAGCTCGAGGAGCTCTCCCGGGTCCAGCAGCGCTTCGTGTCCGACGTGTCCCACGAGCTGCGCACGCCGCTGACGACGATCCGCATGGCCGCCGACGTCGTCTACGAGGACCGGGTCCAGCTCGACGCCCCGACGTCACGGGCCGTCGAGCTGCTGCAGAACCAGCTCGACCGCTTCGAGGCACTGCTCGTCGACCTGCTCGAGATCTCGCGGTTCGACGCCGGTGCCGCCGTGCTCGACGTCGAGCGGACGGACCTCGTGTCGCTGGTCCAGCGCACCATCGATGCGGCCGAGCCGCTGGCGGAGCGCAACGGGCTGGACATCCGCTTGGTGTCCACGGACGAGACCTGCCCCGTCGAGTGCGACCCCCGCCGCGTGCACCGCATCGTCCGGAACCTCATCGAGAACGCGATCGAGCACGGCGACCTCCGCGGTGTCGACGTCCGGATCGCCCACAGCGAGGACGCCGTCGCCGTCTCGGTGCGCGACTTCGGCGTCGGGCTGCGTCCCGGGGAGGCGGCCCTGGTGTTCAACCGCTTCTGGCGCGCCGACCCGGCACGCGCGCGCACGACCGGCGGCACCGGCCTGGGCCTGGCGATCTCGCTCGAGGACGCGCGGCTGCACGGCGGATGGCTGGAGTCGTGGGGCGAGCCCGGCAAGGGCGCCTGCTTCCGGCTGACGCTCCCGCGGACGCGCTCGGTGGCGATCACCGAGTCGCCGCTGCCGCTGGCGCCTGAGGGCGAGGACGACGACGTCGTCGTGGCCGACCCGCGCGAGCGGGAGCCCGGCATCGAGCACGACGAGGTCTCGGCATCCTCGCCGGCCGCGACCTTCGTCATCAACAGTCGCCGGGAGGGGTCATGACCTGGACCCCCCGCGTGCTGCGGCACGTCGTGCTCGGGCTCGTCGTCGCGACGCTGGCCTCCGGCTGCGGCGGGGTGTCGTCCTCCATGAAGGCGCAGGTCCCGACTACCGGGCCGATCGAGCAGGGTGAGCAGGTCGGCGTCGATCCGGAGGACCAGTTCATCCGCGTGATCGCCCGCGAGCCGCGGCCCGGCATGACGCCCACGCAGGTGGTCCAGGGGTTCCTCGATGCCTCCGCTTCCTTCGACGGCGACCACGCCGTCGCCCGCCAGTACCTGACCCCGGCGGCCAGCACCGAGTGGAACACCGGCGCGGGCGTGTCGGTGTACGACGGGGCCGCGGCGCTGACGGAGCTGGGCACGACGGTCGTGGTGAGTGCGGACCAGGCAGGCGAGATCGCGTCCAACGGCCGCTTCGAGGTGGCCGGTCCGTCGGCCGAGCTGCGGACGTCGTTCCGGCTCACGAAGGTCGACGGGGAGTGGCGGATCTCGGACCTGCCCCCGGGCCTCCTGCTCTCACAGTCCGACGTCGATCGGGCGTTCCGCAGCTTCGCGGTGTACTTCTTCAACCCGTCGTTCCGGACGCTGGTCCCCGATCCGCGCATGGTCCCGGTCATCGGGCCCGGCCTGGCCACCACGCTGGTCCGCGGGCTCGTCGCCGGACCGAGCGACTGGCTCGAGCCCGCTGTGCGCACGGGGTTCCCGGCTGGCGTGCGGCTGAACATCGACGCCGTCCCGATCGAGGCGGGAGTGGCCCGGGTTGACCTCACGGCGAACGCCCGCCAGGCCGACGACCAGACGCGCCAGGCGCTCTCGCAGCAGATCGTGTGGACGCTGCGGCAGTTGCCCGACGTGCAGGCGGTCGACATCACGGCCGGAGGCCAGCCGCTGCTCGTGCCCGGCACGCCGACCCCGCAGCCGCGCGACGCGTGGCCGGCCGTGGACCCCAACGGCCTGCCTGCTGGATCGGCGGGGTACGCCGCGCGCCCCGAGGGCGCGGTGCGCCTCATCCCCGACGGCGTGCGGCCGGTGGCCGGTGGCGCGGGCACCGGCGAGATCACTCTCGTCGACATCGCCGTGTCGAACGACTCGCAGACGATCGCGGGCATCGACCCGGACGGCGCCGTGTGGGAGGGTCGCATGCTCGCGGGCTCCCCGATGATCCGGATCCTCGAGGCCGGCAACCCCACGGGGCTCGCCTTCGACGGGACGTCGGTGTGGGTGGTCGACGAGGACAAGGGCCTGCTGGCCGTCAGCGGCGACGGCACGTCGGAGCCCATCACCGTGTCCGGGCTGGGCAAGCGCACGAGCCTGATCGGCGCGGTCCCCTCGCGTGACGGCACCCGCGCGGTGCTCATCGTGCGCCGCGGACCGCGTACCGGGGTGCTCCTGGCCCGCATCGTGCGAACCGCGGGTAGCTCGTCACGCATCCTCGTCAACGCCCCCCTGCGGATCGAGTCGCGCCTGGTGGAGGTGGTGGACGCCGCGTGGTCGGGGGCCGACACGATCTCCGTGCTCGGGAGCGAGAGCGCCGGCACGCTCCAGGTGTTCGACGTCTCGCTGGCGCGCGGCTCGTCCACCTCGCTCGGGACCCCGGAGGCTCCCGTCACGATCGGCGCGGCTCCGGGGCTGCCCACGCTGGTGGGCGCCGCCGATGGCCTCGTCTACGAGTTCACGGCCGGTGCATGGGCCGAGCGGGTCCGGGGATCGTCGCCCACGTACCCCGGCTGACGGCAGCGATGGCGGCGACGCCGTCGACGCGCAGGCCCACCGACCGCAGGCACCGGACGGCTTCGCCCGCGGTCGCGCCGCTGGTCACGACGTCGTCGACGAGGATGAGGGGGCCCGCGCCGCGCGGCCCGGGTCCATGGGCCACGGGCCGGAACGCCCCGGCCACCTGGGCCTGACGGTCGGACCGGCCCAGCCCCTTCAGCGGTCGGTAGGGCGCGGCCGAGCGCAGGGGGCGGCGCACGGCGACGACGACGCCGCGACGCTCGAGATCGCGTCGCGCCGCTGCCACGATGCCGCCGAGGGCGTCGAACCCGCGTGCGGCGTGCCGATGGCTGGGGACAGGCACCACGATGACCGACGCGGAGCCGAGGCGGCGAGCGTGCGCCTGCAGCGCATCGGCCAGGAGCACTCCGAGCATGGGGGCCAGGCTTCGGCAGCCGCGCTCCTTGTACTCGAGGATCGCGCGGCGACCCATCGCGTCATACGCGATGGCCGCGACGACCGGGGGCAGCGGCTCCCGTGCGGGGATCTGACGCGTCTGTCCGCGCATCGCGGTGAGGCACACGGAGCACAGCGGGCGCCCGGAGCGGTCGCATCCCAGGCACCGACGCCCGAGCACGAGATCGAGGAGGTCGAGGAGGACGGAGGGGGTGGCCACGCCTCACACCGTGCCAGGGGCCGCCGGGGTCGGGCGGGCGCCTACGTGGGCCTGGGGATGCCGGACCGCGGCTCAGCCGGGCAGCGAGGTCAGGCCCTGGCGCAGGCCGATGACGACCGCCTCGCCCCGCGACTTCGCCTGCAGCTTCTCGAGAATGCTGCGGACGTGGTTCTTCACGGTGTTCTCGCTGATGCCGAGCTCGGCGGCGACCGACCGGTTCGACTGGCCGCGGGTCAGGTGCCTGAGCACGTCGAGCTCGCGCCGGGTGAGCGCGGGACCCAGGTACTGGGCCTTGGCGTCGGCGCGGCCGGCCGCCGCCGCGAGGTCCTCGGGGGTGAGGGTGCCGATCCACGAGTCGCGCCGCTCGCCGCGCTGGGCGCCGTAGGCCCGGAAGACGTGCTCGGGGACCTGGAACCCCACCGTCCGGGCGGTCTTGCGGGAGGCCTCGTTCCCGAGGTACGCGTACCAGGTGACCACGGAGAGGCGCAGCCCGGAGAAGGCCCAGGCGCTGGCCAGTCGCAGCGCTCGCGCGGCGTGTCCGTGCCCGCGGGCCCAGGGCGCGAGGAGGTACCCGACCTCGGCGCCGCCCTCGCCGTCCAGCCGGAGGTCGATGTTGCCGCACCAGCGGTCGGAGGGCAGCACCGTGATGCTCCACGTCGGGGAGGCCCACCAGTCGGCGGTGGTCGGCCGCAGCGCGAGCCAGGCATCGGCGTCCTGACGGGCGTAGGGGACCGGGACGGTCGTCCAGAGGGCGTTCTGCGCGTCCTGGCAGCCGAGCGTGATGTCGTCGGCGTCGTCGGGACGGGGTGCGCGCAGGCTGACGACCCCGTCGCTGAGCACGGGGGGCGTGGGCACGCTCGCCGGGGCCATGGGGCCCAGTCTCGCACTGCCGCATGAGCGGATCCGACCCCGCCATCTACGATGGGAGGCAGCGGCCGACCGGCCGCTCGCGTCTGCGCGCCATCGGGCGCCCCGGGACGCACCCGACGGAAAGGTCGCACCGCTGTGGGAGTGCTCGACAAGATCCTTCGCGCTGGCGAGGGCAAGGTCCTGCGCAAGCTGGACGGCATCGCGAAGGCCGTCAACGCCATCGAGGACCAGTTCGTTGACCTGTCGGATGCCGACCTGCGCGCCCTGACCGACGAGTACAAGAAGCGGTACGCCGACGGCGAGTCCCTCGACGACCTGCTGCCCGAGGCCTTCGCCACCGTCCGCGAGGCCGCCAAGCGCACCCTGGGGCAGCGCCACTACGACGTGCAGATCATGGGCGGAGGCGCCCTGCACCTGGGCAACATCGCGGAGATGAAGACCGGTGAGGGCAAGACCCTCGTCGCCACGCTCCCGGCCTACCTCAATGCGCTGTCCGGCGACGGCGTCCATGTCGTCACCGTCAACGACTACCTCGCCGAGCGCGACTCCGAGTGGATGGGACGCATCCACCGCTTCCTGGGCCTCGAGGTCGGAGTGATCCTCGCCGACATGACCCCGGCCGAGCGCCGTGTCGCCTACGCCGCCGACATCACGTACGGCACCAACAACGAGTTCGGCTTCGACTACCTGCGCGACAACATGGCGTGGTCGAAGGACGAGATGGTCCAGCGCGGCCACAACTTCGCGGTCGTCGACGAGGTCGACTCGATCCTGATCGACGAGGCACGCACCCCGCTCATCATCAGCGGCCCGGCCGACCAGGCCACCACGTGGTACCAGGAGTTCGCCCGGATCGCGTCGCCTGCTCAAGCGCGACCAGGACTACGAGGTCGACGAGAAGAAGCGCACGGTGGGCGTGCTCGAGGCGGCCATCGACAAGGTCGAGGACCAGATCGGCATCGACAACCTCTACGACACCGTCAACACGCCGCTCGTGGGCTTCCTCAACAACGCGATCCGCGCCAAGGAGCTGTTCAAGAAGGACCGCGACTACGTGGTCATGAACGGCGAGGTCATCATCGTCGACGAGCACACCGGCCGCATCCTGTCGGGCCGGCGCTACAACGAGGGTCTGCACCAGTCGATCGAGGCCAAGGAGGGCGTCGAGGTCAAGGCCGAGAACCAGACCCTGGCCACGATCACGCTGCAGAACTTCTTCCGCCTGTACTCCAAGCTGTCCGGCATGACGGGCACGGCGATGACGGAGGCCGCGGAGTTCAACCAGATCTACAACCTCGGCGTCGTCCCGATCCCGACGAACCGCGACATGGTGCGCCTCGACAACGCCGACCTCGTCTACCGGACCGAGGAGGCCAAGTACAACGCCGTCCTCGAGGACATCGTCGAGCGCCACCAGCTCGGCCAGCCGATCCTCGTCGGCACCACCAGCGTCGAGAAGTCCGAGACCCTGTCGCGACTGCTCAAGCAGAACGGCGTCCCGCACGAGGTCCTGAACGCCAAGCACCACGAGCGCGAGGCCGCGATCGTCGCGCAGGCGGGCCGGCGCGGAGCCGTCGTCGTCGCCACGAACATGGCCGGACGCGGCACCGACATCATCCTGGGTGGCAACCCCGAGTTCATGGCCGCGGCCGCGCTCGAGCAGCGCGGGATGTCGCCGGTCGAGGACCCGGAGGCCTACGAGATCGCCTGGCACGAGGAGATCGAGCGGCAGAAGGGTGCCGTGCGCGCCGAGCACGAGGAGGTCACGTCCCTCGGCGGGCTGTACGTGCTGGCCACCGAGCGCCACGAGTCGCGCCGCATCGACAACCAGCTGCGCGGGCGCTCCGGACGCCAGGGCGACCCGGGCGAGTCCCAGTTCTACCTGTCACTCGAGGACGACCTCATGCGGCTGTTCAAGTCCGACATGGTCGACGCCTTCCTGCGCCGGTTCAACGTGCCGGACGACGTGCCGATCGAGGCGAAGATGGTGACCAACGCCATCCGCTCCGCCCAGTCGCAGGTGGAGGCGCAGAACTTCGAGATCCGCAAGGACGTCCTGAAGTACGACGACGTCCTCAACCGCCAGCGACTGGTCATCTACGCCGAGCGCCGCCGCGTCCTCGAGGGCGAGGACATCCAGGACCAGGTCCGCACCTTCATCACCGACACAGTGACCGGGTACGTGCAGGCGGCGACCTCCGAGGGCTATCCCGAGTCGTGGGACCTCGAGCAGCTGTGGACCGCACTGAAGCAGCTCTACCCCGTGCAGGTCACGGTGGAGGAGCTCGAGGACCGCTCCGGCGGCACGCGGGCCGGCCTGAGCTCGGACTTCCTCGTGACCGAGCTCGTCGACGACGCGCAGGCGGCGTACGACCACCGCGAGGAGACCCTGGGCGAGCAGGTCACGCGCGAGCTCGAGCGCCGCGTGATCCTCTCGGTGCTCGACCGCAAGTGGCGCGAGCACCTCTACGAGATGGACTACCTGCGCGACGGCATCGGCCTGCGCGCCATGGCGCAGCGCGATCCGCTGATCGAGTACCAGCGCGAGGGCTTCGACCTGTTCACCGCCATGATGGACGCCATCAAGGAGGAGACGGTCGGCTACCTGTTCAACGTCGAGGTGCAGGTGAACCCACCGGTCTCGGAGGAGACGGCGGCGGCCGTCGAGGGGCTCGCGGACGCCACCACGTCGTCGGCCACCGCAGGTCTGGCCGCAGCGGTGTCGGCAGGCGCCAAGCAGGCCGCCACGCAGCCGGCGCCGGCGACTGCCGAGTCAGGGAGCCCATCCATCGTCGCCAAGGGCCTCGGCCCGTCCCGCCCGCAGCACATGGAGTACTCCGCTCCGAGCGAGGACGGCGGTGTCGCCCGCGGTCAGATGGAGGTCGAGGACGGCGGGATCGTCGAGGTCGATCCCAACGCGTCCCGGGCCGAGCGACGTCGCGCCGAGCGGCAGAACCGGAAGCGTCGCTAGCCGAGCACGACCACGGTCGCGAGCCACCGGCCTTCGACGGCCTCCAGCCGCATGGCGATCGCCTGAGCGCGCTCGCCGCCGACCAGCACCGCAGAGGTCTCGACGATTCCGGGTGCCACCGGGCAGACCCGGACGGCCCGGACGGTGCGCAGCCGGGCGACGCCTCGCTGCGCGCGGCTGGACGGATGACGGGCCACGTGGGTGCCGCGCCGGGCCAGTCGGGCCAGTTCGTCGCGCGCGACCCAGCGGGTCAGCTGCCCGGGGGGACGGGCCCCGACCGAGACCTCGGCGACCGCCCGCGCCAGTCGGGCGGCCCATGGGCCGGGGTCCGGAAGCCCGGCGAGTTCGGGTGAGGGTGCCTCGGCGCCGACGACCCGCAGCCCGGCCGGCACGGGCGGGACCGCCGGCACACCGGGGGACACCTCCCAGTCGTAGGGCAGGGCGAGCTGCTCCGGATCCGGGCATCCGTGGACGACGCGCAGGTCGTGCGGGCGCCGGACCAGTGGTGCGGGAGCGGATGGGGTCAGGGGTCGACTGCTGGTGTTCACGGCGCTGTCCTTCGGCATCGAGAGTGCGGAAGCCGCGCCGGGGGAATCGCGGGGCCGGGTCGGTCTGCAACCCGGCTGAATCCATGTGTTTGCGTGCGTTTGCTTTTATATGACGTCACTGGGGCGGCGTCAAGGTGTCTGTCCGTGGTGTGGACGGCGGTGGTGTTCCCGGCTCAGACGCCCGACGAAACCTGGCGGTCGGTCAGGGACCGGTCATCGCTGCGACGGCCGCGCACCGCAGCGCACGGAGGGCCTCACAAGGCCCGCGGTCCTGACCGGTCAGCGTCCGCTACGGGTGGTTTCCCGGCGCGCGGCACCGGGAAGACCGGCTGCATGGACCGAAAGGACGACTGGCGCGAGCTGGCGGCAGCCCTGGCAGCCGAACGCGACGCGGACATGCGCGACGAGGCGTACGAGGTGTTCGTCGCCGAGGCCGCGCGGCTGCGGCTGGTGGACCGCACGGGTCCGGTCAGCCTGCTGCTGCGTTGCGGCCACGTGATCGACGGTGCCCTCGACGGCTCGTCCAGCCCGCGGATCGTCGACCACCTGACCGTGCGCGAACTCGGGGGCCGCATCCTCCACGTGTCCAGTGCCGCCATCGTGACGGCCACCGGGTCGCACCCGGGTCTGCGGCGGGAGTACGAGGTCCCCGGACGGACGCTGACCGGGTGGCTGCGCGACGCGTGGCAGGCCGATGCGTGGGTCGCGGCACTCACCTGCGACCGCCGGTGGGTCTGCGGACGACCGCTGCGCGTAGGCGCCGACCACGTGGACCTCGCGCAGCACGGCCAGGTGGTCACGATCGCGCTGGCGGCGGTCGAGGCCTGGTCGGACCGGTAGCAGCGCAGCGCGCTCAGTCCGGCTCGTCCGCTCCGAAGGGGTGGGCCTTCACGAAGGCCCGGGTCTGCTCGTACTTGCGGGCGATGAACTCCTCGAGTGCGGTGTCCTCGACGCGCCACTGGCCGCGCCCGCCGATCTTGATCGCCGGCAGGTCCCCGCTGCGCACGAGTGCGTACGTCTGCGCCGCCGAGATGTTGAGGGTCTCGGCGACGTCCGCGAGGGTGAGGAAGCGCGACGTCATGGGGCGATCGTGCCAAATCGGTGGACGCTGCGTCGCGCGACGGGCCGCCTGTGGACAGCCGTTCGCGATTTCCCGCCCGGCGGGTGATGCTGACGGGCACGACGACCTGGGGGGTGGCGATGACCGGCCGATGGCCACGACGAAGCACGCGGGGCACGGTGCGAGAGACCACGCAGGCGCCCGCAGCACGACGGCTGCCGGCGGCGCGGATGGGGGATGCGCGGCTCTGGCTGGGCGTGGCCTTGCTGGTGGTGTCGACGGTCGCGGGCGCGCGACTGCTGTCGGCCGGCCAGGACACCGTCACGGTGTGGCGGACCACGCGTGACCTGGCCGCCGGGTCCGCGCCGCTCGACCTGATCGCGGTGGCGGTGCCGAGCGGCATCGTGGGCCAGCGTTACGCGCGCCCCGGCGACGTCCTGGACGGTGTCCTGCGCTGGCCCGTCGCGGCCGGCGAGCTGCTGTCGGCGACCGCGATCGAGCCGCCCACCTCCTTCCCGACCAGGCGGGTCACCGTGTCCGTCGACCCGCGCCATGCGCCGCCGGGGATCATGCCCGGCGACGTCGTCGACGTGTGGACCACGCCGCCGGACGCGGCAACCGCGTCGGCCGAGCTCCCCGAGCAGGCGCTGTCCGACGTCACCGTCGCGGCCGTGGCGGCGGACGACCTCGGGCTGAGCGGCGAGATCGGCATCGTCCTGGAGGTGCCGGCGGGCGAGGTGGGGGTGCTGGTGTCGGCGACGCGCGGCGGCGCGGTCGACCTGGTTGCGGTGCCGGCGACGAGCCAGGCGGTGCGCTCGTGATCGCCATCCTGCTGGCCGTGCCCGAACTCGGCCAGGAGCCGCAGCTCGTGACGGGTGCGGCCGGCGCCGGCCTTCAGGTGCTGCGCCGCTGCGTGGACGCGGTCGACCTGCTGGCCGCGGCAGCGGCGGATCCCACTGCGGCCGTCGTGGTCTCGCCCGCGCTGCCGCGACTGTCCGCCGACGCGGTCGCGCGGCTTCGCGTTCCGACCGGACGGTTCGTGGTCGGTATCGCGGAGGACGAGCAGGGGGTCGCGCACCTGCGGCGGTGGGGCGTCGAGACGGTGCTGGTGGCCGGCCCGACCCCGGCCGCGACACTGGCCGCCCTCGGTTCCGCCGTGGACCCCGGCTCGGGACTCCCGTCGTCGACGGGCGTGTGGCCCACCGGAATGTGGGAGCAGCCGGAGGCGGGTGGCGCGGCTCTCCAGGCTCGCGGCCGCCTGATCGCGGTCTGGGGGCCGATGGGCGCACCCGGGCGCACCACGATCGCGGTGGGAGTCGCCGAGGCGCTGAGCGACGCGGGGCGCAGCGTGTGCCTGGTCGACGCCGACACCTACGCCCCGTCGGTCGCGCTCACCCTGGGCATCCTCGACGACTCGGGTGGACTGGCCAGGGCCTGTCGCCATGCCGACACCGGCACGATCACCAGCGCGACGCTGCAGGCCTCGACACGGCGGCTGCGGCACGGACTCCACGTGCTGACCGGCCTGGCTCCGGCCGACGGCTGGGCGGATCTGCGCCCGGCGGCGCTCGACGCGGTGTGGGAGTGCTGCCGCACCGCCTTCGACGTGACCGTCGTGGACGTGGGCTTCTGCCTGGAGGACGACGATGCCGCCGGGCCTCTCGGCCGGCGGCGGAACGCGGCCGCCCTCGGCGCGATGTCGGTCGCCGACCACGTGCTCGCGGTGGGGGACGGGTCGGCGCTCGGGGCGGCCCGACTGTCGGTCGGGTGGATCGCAGCGTCGAGCACGATCGGCGGGGCCGCCGTCACGGTGGTGTGCAACCGGGCCCGAGGTGCGGCCGGGCCGTGGATCGACGCCGTACGGGCGTGCGGGGTGAGCGCCGCCGTGGCCCCGGTGCCCTCCGATCCACGAGCACTCGAGGCCTGCTGGCGGCGCGGGCGGTCCCTCGGCGAGGGCGCCCGGCGTTCGAGGATCCGCCGCGCTCTGGCAGCCGTGGCGACCGAGGTCGTGCCACCATAGATACTGGCGAGTAGCACGGCCCTGCCCCGCAGGGCCGCTTGCTGACCCGAAGGAGGTGCGCGTGCCCAGTCGGATGTCGGCCATCGATGCCTCCTTCCTGTTCATGGAGGACGCCACCACCCCGATGCACGCCGGTGGGGTCGCGATCTTCACCCCGCCGCCGGGCGGCTTCGACCACGAGCGCCTGGTCCGGCTGATCCGTCAGCGCATCCCCTTCGTCCCGCGGTACCGGCAGCGCATCCGGGACGTGCCGCTGGGCGTCGCCCGCCCGGTCTGGGTCGACGACGAGCGCTTCGACGTCACCTTCCACGTTCGCCGCTCGGCCCTGCCCAAGCCGGGCTCGCGCGAGCAGTTGAACGAGCTGGTAGCCCGCCTCATGAGCCGCCCCCTCGACCGCAGCCGCCCGCTGTGGGAGATGTACCTCGTCGAGGGCCTGGCCGACGGCAACTTCGCGATCGTGAGCAAGAGCCATCAGTCGCTGGTCGACGGGCTCTCGGCGGTCGATATCGCGCAGGTCATGCTCGACCCGACGGAGGAGCCGGCCCCGGCGCCGGGCGACAGCTGGCGCCCGCGGCCGGAGCCCACCGATGTCGAGTTGCTGGCGCAGGCGTTCACCGAGCTCACCACCCGGCCCGCGGCCGCGGTGGAGGCGGTCCGGGGCACGGTCTCGGACGTCTCGCGTACGGCAGCGCGCATCGGTGGCCGGGCCGCCGGCGTGCTGTCCGCCGCACTGGCAGTGGCCCGCCCGCCCGTGCCGAGCCCGCTCAACGTGCCCATCGGCGAGCAGCGGCGCTTCGCCACGGTCGACCTCCCGCTGGCGGAGATCAAGGCGGTGCGCGCCTCCCTCGGCGGGACCGTCAACGACACGATCCTGGCCGTCGTCACCGGCGCCCTGCGGGCCTGGCTGCTGGCGCGGGGCATGCCGGTCGCGCAGGGCGACCACATCAAGGCGATGCTGCCCATCAGCGTGGCGGTGTCGTCGGCCGCCTCCGGGCACTCGGGCGGCAACCGCGTCTCCGCGACCCTGGTCGAGCTCCCGGTGGGTGAGCCCGACCCGGCGGTGCGGCTCCAGCAGATCTCGTACCAGCTGGCCCAGCTCGAGGAGGGCAGCCAGTTCGTCGGCGCCGACGCGATCGTCAACATCGCCGGCTTCGGACCGCCGACCCTGCACGCACTCGGTGCCCGCGTCGGCTCCACGCTCTCGAGCCGCGCCTACAACCTCGTCATCACCAATGTGCCGGGTCCGCAGCGCCCGCTGTACGCGGCGGGGTCGCGGATGATCGCGGCCTACCCCGTGGTGCCGCTGACCAAGAACCAGGCGCTGAGCATCGGGCTGATCTCCTACGACGGCGGCGTGTACTTCGGGCTGTACGCCGATCGCGACGCGCTGCCCGACCTCGACGTCCTCGTCACCTGCCTGCAGGAGTCCGCCGACGAGCTGCGCGCTCGCAGCGAGCAGTCGGCCCGCACCCTGCGCGTGGTCGGGGGAGCCTCGGCAACACCGCCCGCCACCACCTCGAAGCCCCGCACCCGTCGTCCCCGCGACGGCGGTGCGGCCGCGTCGCCATGAGCGACGACGCCGGACGTCCGCTGCGCCGAGGCCTCGTGCTCGGCGGCGGCGGAGTGCTCGGCGGCACGTGGGCGGTCGGAGCGCTCGCAGCCATGCAGGAGCGCTACGGATTCGCGGCAGCCGACGCGGACATCATCGTGGGCACCTCGGCCGGGTCGGTCCTGACCGCACTCGTCGGGGCTGGCGTCTCCGTCGACCAGCTGCGCCAGCACTACAGCGAGGAGGTCGTCACGGCCGGTCCGCTCGCGGGCTACGACTTCGACCCGGTCCAGGCCACCGGCGGCCGACGTCCCGGAATGCCCAAGCTGCTCGGTCCGGGCTCGCCGCGGCTCATCGGCACGAGCCTGCGCAACCTGCGTCAGATGCCGGCCACGACCGTGCTGTCGGCGTTCATGCCCGAGGGCACCCGATCGCTCGAGCGCATCGGTCACCTCGTCGACGCGGTCACGCCCTTCGGCGAGTGGTCGGCGCATCGCGGGGTCTGGGTGGTCGCGATGGACTACGAGGACGGCAAGCGCGTCGTCTTCGGCCGTCCCGGCGCGCCCGTCGCGCCGCTGTCCAGCGCGGTCATGGCCTCATGCGCGATCCCGGGCTGGTTCGCGCCGGTCACCATCAACGGCCGAACGTACGTCGACGGCGGTGCGGTGTCCGCGACGTCGATCGACGTGGTCGCGCACGCCGGGCTCGACGAGGTGTACGTCATCGCCCCCATGATCTCGTTCGCCATGGACCATCCGCACACCGTCACCGCCCGCCTGGAGCGTCGCTGGCGCGCCGAGGTCACCAAGGCAGCCCGGTCCGAGGCCGCCGTCGTCCGGGCGGCCGGCGTGCACGTCCGCATGGTGGGCCCGGGCCCGGAGGACCTCGTGGCGATCGGCGCCAACCTCATGGACGACACCCGCCGCCGGCACGTCCTCGAGACGTCGATGCGCACCAGCATGAGTGCCTGGCAGGCATCGGAGGACGTGCCGGCGACCGGGTGAGACCCGGCACCCGTCAGGGCCGCTGACCCGGACCGCCGCCTCCGGGACCGCCTCCGGTGGCGTACTCGCCCGCCACGGTGGTCCCGACCGCCGTGCCGTCCACCGCGACGGTGTACGACTGGCCCGACACCAGCGCCGCGTCGGAGTATGCGATCGAGCTGAAGCGCCTGAGTGGCGGTGTACGTCACCAGCTGCGGCGCCGTCGTCGGCCAGCACGGTCACGACCGATCCCGCCGGGTAGGCGGTGCCGAGCGCCGCCAGGATCGACGCCTGCGCCGACGATGCGTCCGGGGCCATGGCCATTCCGGAGCTGCCCAGCGCGAGCAGCGTGCCGCCGGAGATGTCGAAGCTCCCGTCGAAGTCGATCGCCCCGTTGCCGTCGCTCGTGGGCCCGGTGATCGTGAGGGTGCCGCCGCTCATCGCGATGCTGCCGTTGGCGTCGAGGCCGTCCCCCTGCGCCGTCACGTTGACGGTGCCTCCGGTCAACGTCAGCAGGTAGGCGCTCGCGTCGGTGACCTCCCCGGCGATGTTGATGCCGTCGTCGGTGGCCACCACGTCGATCACCCCGCCGGCGATCGTCATCGAGACGGCCTCGAGGCCCTCGGTGGACCCGGCGACATCGATGTCGCCCCCGGTCGTGACGAGCATGAGGTCGGAGTGGATCCCGTCGCCGCCGGCGGTCACCGTGATCGAGGGATCCGCCACGAACACGAGCGTGCCCGCGTTCACTCCGTCGTCGCCGGCCGTGATGTCCACTGTGCCGGCGGCCAGGATGACGTCCGTGAAGGCCTGGATCCCGTCGAGCTCCGCGTCGATCGTGATCGATCCGCCCTCCACCAGCACGTATCCCAGGGATGCGTCGGAGTCGTTGTCCGACGACAGTCCGTCGCCGCCGGCCGTGAGCACCAGCGTCCCGTCGCGCACGACCAGGTAGTCCTTCCCTCGGACGGCGTCGTCCGCTGCGGTCACGGTGATCGCGCCGGCGTCGATGACGAGGCCGTCCTTGCTCGTGATGCCGTCGTTCCCGTTGCCCGTGACGGTCAGCGCTCCGGTCCCTGTGATCGTCAACGGCGCGGTGCTGAACAGGGCCGCGTTCACCTCGGCATCCTCGGCGTAGGAGTCGGCATCGCTCAGGGTGTTCGTGCTGCCATCGGCGAGGACGATCATGACCTCGTCGGCCTCGGCCACGAGGACGGCGGCGCTCGACGAGCTGGAGATGTCCACGCCGTCCAGGATCACCCGGACCAGCCCGCTGGCGCTGCTGTCAATGACGAGCTGTCCGTCGCTGATCGACCCCGTGACCCGGTACGTGCCCGGCTCCGTGATCGTCGTGGTCTCGCCCGTGAGCGTGATGGCTGTCTCGTCGGCCGGGTCCCACTCGAGGTCGGCCTCATCGAGATGGGTGGCGGCGTTGCCTGCCGCCGCGTCCTCGACCGTCGCGGGGGTGCCGTCGGGCACCGCGGCCACCTCGGTGCTGGCGGCGGTCGTCGCGGCGGGGGCGGCCGACTCGCTCGTCGCTGACGCGGCCGCCGTCGTCGCGGGGGCGTCGGTCGCCGAGCCGCAGGCCGTCAGGGCCACGGCCAGGGCCAGGGCGCCGGCAAGGCCGCTCATGGTCCGGCCGAGTCGTCCGGTGCGCGTCATCGTGATGTCCTCTCGTGAGCCGTGCTGGGGTTGTGTGTGGAGGGGGCGCCGGTGGGCTGCGCCCGGGGGTCGACGTAGCGGGGAGCCAGCGGCCCGCGCATCACGCGCTGCCAGCGGTTGTGCGGGAGGTCGCCGTCGAGGGCGGCCATCCCGATCGCGAACTTCGACACCTTCGCCGGCCGGATTCCGCGCGACCAGAGCAGCCGGTCGATCCCCGAGGGGCTGGTGCCCGACTTGGTCTCGAGGATCACCGCACCGGGGAAGTCCGCGCGGGTCACTCCGTCGGTCGAGACGCGCAGCTCGCGGTCGATCGTCGCCCGACTGCTGTCACCCGGCAGCCAGAGCGTCATGCGGGTGAACGCGGTGCCCAGCGTGGCCGCGAGCCCCTCGGCCGGGCCGGTGTCCAGGCCGCGTTCGGTGAGCACGCCGGCGACGAACGCCGCGGCCGCGTCGGTGAGGAGTGAGTGGTCTGCGGCCGGGTGGGGCGTGCGGGCCTTGACCGTCCGGTGCCGGCCACCCCGGGTCTTGACCTCGAGCCAGCACTCGCCGGCGTCGACGTAGGTACGCGTGCGCACCTTGAACCGGCGCCGACGGCGGTGCGCCGCGAGGCGGAAGCACTCCCGCGACGCCGTGTCGAAGTACACCGATGAGTAGCGAAACCCACGCAGGCCGTCGATCTCGAGGACGCGGGTGCGGGGGTCGAGCCCGGCGACGACGCCGGCCAGGTCGTCGGCTCTGATGGCGTACTTGCGGTCCACCCGCGTCAGGTTGGCCGCGTGGGCGTTCAACTCGTCGAGGTCCACGGGGTCGAAGGCGCTCAGGGTCGACTCGGTCACGACGTCAGGCATCGCGGGCTCCCTGCTGCACCGGGGCGAGCTCGTCGGTCCGCGTCGGGGCCCCGACCTCGTAGCGGACGTCCACGAGGGTGGTGTCGTTGACGAGGTCGAGCTTCCTGACGGTCATCGAGCGCACGGATGCGCCGAGCAGGCCTTCGAGATGCGCCTGCAGCGCGGTCTCCGACGCGAAGGCGCGATCCACCAGGACGACCTGCTGGCGGTACCGGCGGAACAGGCGGGGATGGTCGCCGATCGCGACGGCGGCCAGCACGAGAGCCATCAGGGCGAGGCTCACGGCATCGGACGCAGGAGTGAGCCCGGCGATCAGCCCGAGCGCAAGCGCCGAGAAGTAGTAGGCGACCTCCCGCTGGTCGATCTCGGTCGACCGCAGGCGGATGATCGACAGCACGCCGAACAGGCCGAGGCCCAGGCCGAGGCTCGCGGTGCTGTTCGACAGCACCGTCGCCACGGCGAGGACCCCCACGTTGACCACCAGGTACGCGACCACGAGGTCACGGCGCCGGTGCCGGGGGAAGTACAGGCCGAAGGTGAGAATGCCGACGGCCACCAGATCGAGCGCGACCATGGCCAGCTGGGACATGAGGACCTCCGCATCCGCGCGGGCACGCTCTGTGCCCGGTGATGCGAAGGTAGGAGCGCTCGCTGGGAGGACCCTGTGAGGTGGCTGGGAAGCGGTGGGGAGTTGCCGGAGGGTCGGGCTAGCGGGCCAGCCACTCGTTCCCGACCGTGACCTCCTTGGCGAGGTACCGCTCGGTCTGCTCGGCGGCGACGCGCTCGACCTTGCCCCCGACGAACGGCACGCTCGCCTTGAACGAGCCCTGGTTGCGGGCCAGCGACCCGTCCGGTCCGGCGCCGAGGGCGATGGTCCCGCGGTAGGAGATCGGCGAGTTGAACTCGACGGTGACCTCAGCCGAGCAGGATCCGTCGGCGGCCGGCGCGGCCCACGTCTGCACCTCTGTGATGGTGATCGTGTCGCCGACGAACGGGGCCGCGTACGACGGGACCTCGGCAGGCATGGATCGGGTGCACGTGATGACCACGCCGCCGTCGTCGGTGTCGGCGACGTCGACCGAGATGTCGTGGCTGCCCGTCCGCTCGCCCTTCTCCCGGACGTAGTCGGGGTCCCGCAGCATGCCCATGACCGTCGTCGGGGGCGCGTTGAAGGACTGCTCGAACTCCAGTGCCGTGGCCACGTCTCATCCATTCCCGCGGCAAGCCGCGTTCCTCGGTCGTAGCAGCCATCATGCCCGAGGGCGCGTCCACCCGGGACAGGCATCCCCGCAGATGCGTCCGCTGTGGAGCCCCGGATCGCACCGCGCCGGCCCGTCCGGACGGATACCGTTGACGGCGTTGTCGCACAACGGCGTGCGACCCCCGGGTCCCGTGCGGCCCGTCAGTCGTGTGAAGAGGCGATCACGTGACCACCAGCCCGCATCCGTCGCTGCACGAGACCCTGGCGGCCATCCCGGACCCCGACGTCCGGCTCCTCACGACGCGGTTCACCCGCTACCTGGCCGAGGAGGACGTGCGCTCCCACCCGGTCGACGGCCTGGCCGGGCATGCGGCCTCACTCGTCGAGTTCGCCCGCGACCGCGTTGTCGGCGATGCGCTCGTCCGGGCCTCGCATACGGACCCCGACAGCGCCGAGTCGGTGCTGCAGATCGTCACCGACGACATGCCGTTCCTCGTCGACTCGGTCACGAACGCCCTCGGACTGCAGGGGCGGGCGATCCACCTCGTGCTCCACCCGCAGCTCGTGGTCCGTCGTGACGCCGCCGGCCGCCTGCTGGAGATCCTCGACATCGACGTCGACGACGACCGGCCCGGCGATGCGCTCGCGGAGTCGTGGATGTGGATCGAGATGGAGCACGACTACCAGGACGCGTCGGCTGCCGGCGTCGAGTCGATGATCGCCGACGTGCTCCTCGACGTCCGGCTCGCGGTGCGCGACTGGCGGGCCATGCGCTCGCGGGCGATCATCCTGGCCGAGGAGATCAGCGCGTTCCCGCCGCCCGGGCTGCCCTCGGAGCAGGTGGACGAGGGCGTGGACCTGCTGCGCTGGCTTGCCGACGACAACCTCACCTTCCTGGGGTACCGCGAGTACGCCCTGAGGACGCTGGCCGGCGAGGACGTGCTGGTCCCCGTCGACGGCAGTGGGCTCGGCATCCTCAGCGCCGAGACGCAGGACCTGTCGAGCACGGGCGTGTCGCAGAGCTTCGCGGCGCTGCCGCCCGCAGTGCGAGCGCTCGCGCGCCAGCCCGAGCTGCTGGTACTGACCAAGGCGAACTCGCGTTCCACCGTGCACCGGTCGGTCTACCTCGACTACATCGGCATCAAGACCTTCGACGCCTCCGGGGCGGTCGTCGGGGAGCGTCGATTCCTCGGCCTGTACTCCTCGAGCGCGTACACGCAGAGCGTGCTCGACATCCCGATCCTGCGCATGAAGGCCCGGCACCTCGAGGCCGCGCTCGACTACGTGCCAGCGTCGCACGACGCGAAGGACCTCCTGCAGTTCCTGGAGACATACCCGCGCGACGAGCTGTTCCAGGTCCATGACGCCCAGCTGGCCGAGATCGCCCGGTCGGTGCTGCACCTGCAGGAGCGCCGGCAGACGCGCCTGTACCTGCGGGCGGACGACTACGGGCGGTTCATGTCCTGCCTGGTCTACCTGCCCCGTGACCGCTACACCACGCAGGTCCGGCTGCGCGTCGAGCGGCTGCTGATGGAGGCGATCGGCGGGGCCACCGTCGACTACACCGCGCGCGTGTCCGAGTCGGTCCTCGCGCGACTGCACTTCGTCATCCGGGTGCCGATGGGTCAGGGGCTGCCCTCGCTCGACCAGCACGCCCTCGAGGCGCAGGTCGCGGCAGCCACCCGCAGCTGGGAGGACGACTTCACGTCGTCTCTCGCCACCCGGGTGGGGGAGTCCGAGGCCGCACCCCTCCTGCGCGCCTTCGCGCACGCCTTCCCGGAGGCGTACAAGGAGGACTTCGGGCCGGCGCGCGGCGTCAACGACGCCCTCGTGATCGAGGCTCTCGCTCCGGGGGAGCTGTCGCTGGAGATCTACGAGCCCGCCAACGGCGATCGCCGAGACCTGCGCCTGAAGATCACCCGGGTGGGGCCGGCCATGTCCCTGTCCCGGGTCCTGCCGATCCTGCAGTCGATGGGCGTCGACGTCGTCGACGAGTACCCGTACGAGATCGCGCGGTCGCTGCGCGAGCCCGCCTGGATCCTCGACTTCGGCATGCGGCTGCCGGCTGGCGAGATCATCGGCCGAGCGTCGCTCGCGGAGCGGTTCGAGGAGGCCTTCGGCGCGATCTGGGTGGACCGGTGCGGTGTCGACGGCTTCAACGCGCTGATCGTGCGGGGCGGGCTGCGGTGGCGTCAGGCCCTCGTCATCCGCGCCTACGCGCGCTACATGCGCCAGGTGGGCTCGACCTTCAGCCAGCGCTACATCGAGGACGTCGCCGTGGCCAACGTGGGCATCACGCGACTGCTCGTGCGGCTCTTCGAGACGCGGTTCGCGCCGGGCGACGTCGACGGGCGCGCGCAGGCCAGTGCCGACGTCGTCGGGCAGATCGAGGAGGCGCTGGACGCGGTCGCCAGCCTCGACCAGGACCGCATCATGCGCACCTTCCTGGCGATGATCAACGCGACCCTGCGGACCAACTACTTCCAGGTGGACGACGACGGAATCGACCGCTCGTCGGTCGCCTTCAAGTTCGATCCACGGAGCATCCCTGACCTGCCGCTGCCCCGGCCGCACTACGAGATCTGGGTGTACGCCCCGCGCGTGGAGGGGGTGCACCTGCGATTCGGCAGCGTGGCGCGCGGCGGCCTGCGCTGGAGCGACCGGCAGGAGGACTTCCGCACGGAGGTGCTCGGGCTGGTCAAGGCCCAGGAGGTCAAGAACGCCGTGATCGTCCCGGTCGGGGCGAAGGGCGGCTTCTACGCCAAGCGCCTGCCCGACCCCTCCGTGGACCGCGATGCGTGGCTGGCCGAGGGCAAGGCGGCGTACCGCGAGTTCATCATGTCCATGCTCGACATCACCGACAACCTCGTCGACGGTCGTATCGTCCCGCCCACCGACGTCGTGCGGCACGACAGCGACGACCCGTACCTCGTGGTCGCGGCGGACAAGGGGACGGCGACGTTCTCCGACCTCGCGAACTCCATCTCGGCCGAGTACGGCTTCTGGCTGGGCGACGCCTTCGCCTCCGGCGGATCGGTGGGCTACGACCACAAGGCCATGGGGATCACGGCGCGCGGGGCGTGGGAGTCGGTGAAGCGGCACTTCCGCGAGCTCGGGGTCGACACCCAGACGCAGGACTTCACCGTGGCCGGCGTCGGCGACATGAGCGGCGACGTGTTCGGCAACGGCATGCTCCTGAGCGAGCACATCCGGCTCCTCGTGGCCTTCGACCATCGGCATGTGTTCGTCGACCCTGATCCCGACGCGGCGCGCTCCTTCGCCGAGCGTCGCCGGCTCTTCGACCTGCCGCGCTCGTCGTGGGGCGACTACGACGCCTCGCTGATCTCGGCGGGCGGCGGCGTCTTCCCGCGCACCCTGAAGTCGATCGAGATCACGCCGCAGATGGCCGAGGCCCTCGGCATCGCGGTCACCGTCTCGGAGCTCACGCCGGACGAGCTGATCCGCGCCGCGCTCACGGCGCCGGTCGACCTGCTCTGGAACGGCGGCATCGGCACGTACGTGAAGGCGCAGACTGAGACCAATGCCGATGTCGGCGACAAGGCGAACGACCGAATCCGCATCAACGGAACCGAGCTGCGGTGCCGGGTCGTGGGGGAGGGTGGCAACCTCGGCATGACGCAGCTGGGGAGGGTGGAGGCGGCGCGCCATGGCGTGCGGCTGAACACCGACGCCATCGACAACTCCGCCGGCGTGGACACCTCGGACCACGAGGTGAACATCAAGATCCTGCTCGACTCCCTCGTCCGGCAGGGACGGCTGCCGGAGGACGATCGCACCGCGCTGCTCGCGGAGATGACGGACGTCGTGGCCGAGCAGGTCCTCGAGGACAACTACGGCCAGAACGTCGTGCTGGGCAATGCGCGGGCGGGCGCCACGAGCCTCGTCACGGTGCACCAGCGGATGGTGCGCGAGCTGGAGCGGGTGGGCCTGCTCGACCGCGCACTGGAGTTCCTGCCGGACGACGAGGAGTTCCGCACGCGGCGGCTCGCCGGGGAGGGGCTGACCTCGCCGGAGCTGTCGGTGCTGCTGGCCTACGCCAAGATCTGGCTGACACAGGAGCTCAACGAGTCGGGACTCGCCGACGAGCCCTACTTCGGCAGGGCGCTCGTCGACTACTTCCCGCCGACGCTGGCCCAGCGGTTCGGCGAGGCGCTGGACACGCACCAGCTGCGCCAGCAGATCATCAGCACCGTCACGGTCAACCGGCTGCTCAACGTCGCCGGGATCACCTTCGTGTTCCGCGCGATGGAGGAGACCGGCGCCAGCGCCGTCGAGGTCGTGCGCGCCGCGTCCGCGGCGGTCGAGATCTTCGGGATCGATCGCATCTGGGACGAGATCAATGCCCAGGACAACCTCATCCCGACGTCGGCGCAGTGTGCCCTCCACCTGGAGATCCGGCGCCTGCTCGATCGGGCCACCCGGTGGTTCCTCCAGACCCGTGGCGGCTCGCTCGACGTCCAGGGCGAGATCGACCGATTCGCGGCGCTCGTGGTCGATCGCGCGCACGCCGTGCCCACCCACCTGCTGGGCAAGGAGCGGGAGCGCTTCGAGCGGCTGACCCAGCGGTTCGTCGCGGCCGGGGCACCGGACGCGCTCGCGCGCAGCATCGCGGCGGCCCTCGACGTCTTCGCGCTGCTGGACATCACCGACATCTGCGTGCGCACCGGGGAGAGCCCCGACACCGTCGTGCCGCTGTACTTCACGGTGTCCGAGCGCTACGACATCGACCGCACCCTCGTGCGCATCACCGACCTTCCGCGCGGCGATCGCTGGAGCGCGCTCGCGCGGCAGGCGCTGCGCAGCGACCTGTACGCAGTGGTGGCGGGGCTGACGTCGCGGATCCTGCGCTCCACGTCGCCGGAGGTCGCGCCGCTGGACCGCCTGACCGAGTGGGAGACCGCTCACCAGCAGGGCGTCGCGCGCGCCCGCACGACGCTGGAGGACATCGCGGCGGTCGAGGACCCCGACCTCGCGACGTTGTCGGTCGCCCTGCGCGCGATGCGCAACCTCGTGGCGCAGGGCACGACCTCTTCCGGCACCGAGTAGCCCCTCCTTCGTTGAGTGGCGGGTTGTGTGCGCGACACGCCGTGCGAAGGCGTGCACAAGCCGCCACTCAACGGGGGAGGAAGGTGGTGACGAAGGCCCGTTGGCTGGGCGTCTCCACGGCGTGCGGGGAGTAGTGCCGCCGGACGTACGCGGTCGCGTCGGTCGCCGGGACGCCGTCGAGGACGGCCAGGCAGGCCAGCGCCGTCCCGGTTCGCCCGCGGCCGCCGCGGCAGGCGAGCTCGACCCGCTCGTCCGGGGCGCGCTCCCACGCCTGCAGCAGGATCGCGCGCAGCGCAGGGGGGTCCGACGGCAGGCGGAAGTCGCGCCACCTCACCCATTGGGCCTCCCACGCCATCGGCTCCGGCGGCCGGGCCAGGAGGTAGACGCCCAGCGCAGGCTCCGGACCGGCGGGCAGCGCATGCCGCAGTCCCCGGCCGCGCACGAGGCGCCCCGACGGCAGGGCCATCACCCCCTCGGCGCTCGCATCCCACGGCATCGGCCCACCGTAGGCCGTCGTTGCTGCGAGGGGTTTGCAGGAGGCAGCCCATGGGAATGCCCTGCCGCCGCCGGAGGTTACTGTCGGACACCCGCACCCGAGACCTGGAGCATCCGTGAGCCTGCCCCCGCTCGTCGAGCCGGCCGAGACCCTGTCCATCGACGAGGTCCGCCGGTACAGCCGTCACCTGATCATCCCCGACGTCGGGATGGCGGGGCAGAAGCGGCTGAAGAACGCGAAGGTCCTGTGCGTCGGCGCGGGCGGGCTGGGCAGTCCGGCCCTGATGTACCTCGCGGCGGCCGGGGTCGGCACCCTCGGCATCGTCGAGTTCGACACCGTCGACGAGAGCAACCTGCAGCGCCAGATCATCCACGGGCAGAGCGACATCGGACGACCGAAGGCCGAGAGCGCCCGCGACAGCGTGCTGGAGATCAACCCCTACGTCCAGGTCAACCTGCACACCGACCGCCTCGACTCGACGAACGTCTTCGACCTGTTCGCGCAGTACGACCTCATCGTCGACGGAACCGACAACTTCGCGACGCGCTACCTCGTCAACGACGCGTGCGTCCTGCTCGGCAAGCCGTATGTGTGGGGGTCGATCTACCGCTTCGACGGCCAGGCGAGCGTGTTCTGGGCGGAGTACGGACCCTGCTACCGCTGCCTGTACCCCGAGCCGCCGCCGCCGGGCATGGTGCCCTCGTGCGCCGAGGGTGGCGTGCTCGGCGTGCTCTGCGCCTCGATCGGCTCCATCCAGGTCACCGAGGCCATCAAGCTGCTCACCGGAATCGGCGAGACCCTCCTCGGGCGCCTCATGGTGTACGACGCGCTGGAGATGACGTACCGACAGGTGAAGATCCGCAAGGACCCGAACTGCGCGGTGTGCGGCGAGCACGCCACGGTCACCGAGCTCATCGACTACGAGGCGTTCTGCGGGACCATCTCGGAGGAGGCGGCCGAGGCCGCCCGCGAGTCGACGATCTCCGTCGTGCAGCTGAAGGACATGCTCGACGCCCGCGAGGCGGGCGATATCGACTTCGTGCTCATCGACGTCCGCGAGCCCGGTGAGTTCGAGATCGTCAGCATCGACGGCGCCGTCCTGATCCCCAAGGGGCAGTTCCTCGACGGGTCGGCCCTCGAGCAGCTGCCCGTCGGACAAGCAGATCGTGCTGCACTGCAAGGTGGGCGGCCGATCGGCCGAGGCGCTGGCCGTCGTCAAGGGAGCAGGCTTCTCGGACGCCATCCACGTCGGCGGCGGAATCCTGGCGTGGGTGCACCAGATCGAGCCGTACAAGCCCGCCTACTGACGTCCCGCATGCGGATGGCAGGGCCGCCGATGCGGTCCTGCCATGTGCACATTCTACGCGCGCGCACCGCTGATGCCGGTCCGAGTGGCCGTCCTCGCGAAGGTCTGACCGAGCATTGCGGTCGTCGTCCGAGCACTGATCGTGCAGGTCCGCGGCGGCACGCCCCGGCCCGCGCATCCTGAAGGTGCAAGGCCTCACACCACGAGTGGAGGAGGCGGGCCTGATGACAACAGGGAAGGAGCGCGTTCATACAACGCGTGGGACGACAGGATGGAAGAAGGCACTCGCCGGTCTGGCGACCGTCGGCATGACGCTGGCGCTCTCCCTGACCGGCGTGGTTGCGATGGCGCCTGCGGCGCAGGCGTGCCCGACTGGGGCTGCAAGCGGTGACCGTGCCTGCCAACCGGGCGGCCGACTGGCGACCTCTGCACGGGCAAGGACACGGTCGTGTCCTGGACCGGTGAGTCCTGGGGCCGAAGACATCCGGACCGGTCGAGTTCCCGTTCGGGACCGGCCAGCGGCCTGAGCAGGTGACGAGCGACTACCCGATGGAGGGCGGCGCTTACGGTCGGACGGCGTTCGTGACGATCCGTGGCCGATGCAGAAGGACATGCACGCGCGCTGCCAGGGATCACGGCTCGTCGTCGGGAAGTGCCCGCCGCCGAACTACAAGTGCCGAGCCGGTCACCGTGAACCTCAACGGCAGCGGCGAGTACTGCGTGGCGACCGGATCGACGAAGAACCTGACGTGGACCGGCAGCGGCACGGCGCAGTACTACGTCGTCACCAGCGGGTACCCGCAGACGTTCCCCGAGTGCCCGATGACGCAGGGACAGGCCGCGGCTGCGCACAGGCGCTCGCGGAGCAGAACCTCGCCGATGGACAAGGCCAAGGTCACCGAGGGTGCCACGCCCGGCATGTGCACGCCTCCGGGTCTGACGTACAGCGCGACAGGCGCCGCGGACGGCTCCGTGGACTACTGCACGGTGGACGGCACGACGGTCGTCGTGGACTACACCGGCACCGGTGCGGCCACCAGCACGGTGTCCCAGGCCGATGCCAACTTCGTGGCGCAGCAGAAGGCTGACGCCGCGGCCCAGGCCGACCTGGCTGCCAAGACCCCGGCCGGTGCCAAGCTCGGCGCGTGCGTTCCGGTGACGGTCGCCCCGGTCCAGCCCGGCACGGTCGCGGAACCGGTGACCGAGGTCGCGGCCGCCACGGTCGCGGCTCCTGCAGCGGCCACGCTGCCGGCGGCGGTCCCTGCCGGTGACGGCAGCACCGCACCGCAGGCTCCCGTCTGGGCGCTCGCGCTGCTGGCGCTCGCCACGGTCGGCGCGGTCGCCTCTGCCACCCGACTCTCGGTGCGGCGCAACGGATAGCCGATGCGCGACACGCCGGGATCCGGCGGCACGCGCGGGGCCCCACCATCCGGTGGGGCCCCGTCATGTGCGCGTCACCGGATCGTCACGTCGCGTGTCGTCGCCCGTAATGCGGCGACCGTAGCGTCGCGCCATGGAGTGGCCACGAATGGGAGCCTGTCGCGACGAGGACCCGGAGTTGTTCTTCCCGGTCGGGTCGCCCGGTCAGGTGATGCTGCAGGTGGAGAAGGCGAAGGCGGTGTGCGTCCGCTGCCCCGTCGTCGTGGACTGCCTCGCGTACGCGATCAGCACCGGTCAGGAGTCCGGCGTCTGGGGCGGCCTGAGCGAGGCCGAGCGCCGCTGGGCGGTGCGTCGGCAGGCGGCCAGCTGAGCGCCGGACGTCAGCCCTCGAGGACGTCGCCCTCGGCGCGCGCGACCTCGACGCCGATGGACCGCATGTACGCGATGGCCGCGTCGACGGACTCCGCGCTGCCACCCAGGTCGCACACCATCCAGCCGCTGTGGTCGTGGATCGCCGCCCGCCGGATGTTGGGGACGACGTCGAACCGCGTCACGATCTCGTAGATCACCGGTTCGGTCGCCGGCCCCGGCGGGAAGGTCAGTCGGACGTGCTGGTGCTGGTCGCTCATAGTGCGCCCTTCTTGGTCAGCCAGTTGAAGGCCCAGTAGCCCGGGACGGTGGGCAGCCAGAACGTGACAAGACGGTAGAGGAGCACGGCGGACACCGCGAGCCCGGCGTCGAGGCCGCCGGCCGTGAGGCCGGCTGCCAGCGCCGCCTCGACGGCACCGAGGCCGCCTGGCGTGGGCGCCGCCTGGCCCAGGGTCGCGCCGGCGAGGTACACGACGGCGATGACGGCAATGCTCATGCTGCCCCCGAAGGCCTCCACGCTGGCGTAGAGCACGCCGATGAACGCCGCGTTCAGGAGCAGGATGCCGCCGATGCCCTCGAGCAGCTTGATCGGCCGCTGCACCACGGTCACCAGGCGCGGGATGACCTCCTTGAGCGTCGGCCGGACGCGCTTGACGATCATGTGGCGCACCGCGGGCACCGCGATGAGGCCGAGCGCCACCACGATCAGCGCGATGACGCCGATGACGACCCACTGCGGGGGATCGAACGTGTGGTCGGACTGCGTCCCGGCGGCGATACCGAAGACGAAGAGCAGCCCGATGTGGAAGACGAATGCCATCACCTGCGAGACGCCGACGCTGGCGCCGGCCAGCGCGGGGTGCAGGCCGGCCTTCTGCAGGAAGCGGACGTTGATGGCGATCGAGCCGATGGTGGGCGGGGAGACCAGCGTCGCGAAGGACCCGGCCAGCTGCGCCAGGATCGTCCGGTGCAGGGGGAGGTGCTCGGGCACGAACCCCGACAGGGACCAGGCCGCGCCCACGAAGGTGACAACGCTCAGCACCAGGGCCGCGACGATCCAGCGCCAGTCGGCCGTCCGCAGCAGGCCGACCAGGTCGACCTGGGCGAGCTGCGACAGCAGGACGTACCCGGCGATGCTGCCGACGATGATCATGATCAGCGTGCGCGGACGGACCCGCTCGAAGTTGATCTGCTCGGCGTCGGCGCCGGGCCGGATCTCAGCCAGCGCGTCGCGCAGCCGGACCATGAGCCCCTTGTTCTTGCGCAGGGCCTTGCGGGTCACGGGCGACAGCGCCACCGGCTGCAGTGCCGGCAGCGCCTTGGCGAGCTCGGTGACGCCCAGCACCTGGCGTCCGGTGGCGACGGCGCGCTCGACGCTGGTCAGCATCGCGATGGTGGCGAGCAGCTCGGCAGTGTCGATCCGCTCGGCGACGTCGCCCGCGGCGATGCTGCCGGTCTCTCCGCCGATCAGCCACACGGAGCCGTCCTCGGCCCGCAGCAGGTGCTCGGCAGTGAGGGATCGGTGCGTGATCTCGTTCTCGTGCAGGGTGCGCATGGCGCGCCACGCCTGCTCGAGGTCGGTGTCGGAGATGTCGTCGAGGTTGCAGAACCGCGTGCCGGCGACGAGCTCGTAGGCGAGCAGCACCGAGTCCGGGCCCACCTCCGCGGCGAGCAGCAGGCGTGGCGCGGGCGCTCCGGCGGCCTGCGCCGCGAAGGCGACGAGGGCCGCATGGTCCAGCGAGCGGCGCATGTTGAAGGCACCGGTGGTGCTGTCGTCCCGCAGCCGCAGTCCTGTCCAGATCGCGTTCGCCAGGCCGGCACCCTCGAGGTCGCGGTCCAGGACCGTGACGAGAAGGCGGCTGCCGGCGCGGGTGGTGGCCATGTACCGCCGCCCGCGAGAGGTGGACTCCCTGGCCTGCAGGACAGTGACGGGGTAGCCGCCGCGGGTCAGCGCCTCGGCGACCTCGAGTCCGGTCGGCCGCGTGGTCGGCGTGCCGGCGATGTACCGGGTCATGAGGCCGATCGCCCATCCGAGCGCGATCGACAGCCCCACACCGGCGATGGCGATGCCGCCGCTCAGCAGCGTCACGATCACCAGCGAGCCGATGACGAGGATCGTGAGGAGGTTCCACGGCCGGCGCGACATGAGGCGGGCGACGGTGACGAAGGCGATGAGGCCGCCCAGGATCGGCGCCGTCGCGACGCTGTCGGGGCTCGTCGAGCCGGCCAGCGCAGCCAGCAGGCGCGGGACGTCGGCGTTGGTGAGTGCGTAGGACGCCAGCGTCAGCAGGACGACGGCGATGAGCAGGGCGACGAACGAGTCGAACAGCTGCCGCAGGCGCCGTCGCAGGGTGAGGGCGACGGCGGCGGCGATCGGCAGGCCCAGCGTGCCGATGCCGCCGATGATGTTGAGCGCCAGCACGATGAACGACGGCAGCAGTGACGCCCCGGTGGTGATGTCGCTGTCGATGCCCGCCGCCGTGCTGGTGGCGACGTAGGCGATGAGGATCGTGGCCGCGGCGATGACGATGGCGAGGACGAAGCGGGCCAGGTCGAGGGGCCGGCGCAGCCGCGGGGGGATCACCCCGTCCTCGATCACGACGGAGGGCTCGGGCTCGGGGGCGACGTCCGGCGCGGCGGCCGGGAGCTCGGACCCGTCGTCCCCGGCGGGGCCGTCGGCGGCGGCCGGGGTGTCACTCGGCGCCGGGACCTGGGAACTCACTGGGTGATCGTCCCAGACCGTGCACCCGGGCCGTCGGACCCGGGTGGTATCCATGGTCAGTGGAGTGGCGACTGGACCTCAGCCCGGCGCCGCCACCCGTCCCCGCAGCCCTCGACGACCAGCAGCGAGCCGTCGTCGGGCACCGCGGTGGGCCGCTGCTGGTGCTGGCCGGCCCTGGCACCGGCAAGACGACGACCATCGTGGAGGCCATCTGCGCGCAGCTGGCCGATCCGGTGTCGCCGCTGGCCCCCGACCAGGTGCTGGCGCTGACGTTCGGACGCAGGGCGGCCACGGAGCTGCGCGAGCGGGTCACCCGTCGCCTGGGCGGGGGCCTCGCGCCCACGGTCGCGACCTTCCACTCGTTCGCCTACGGCCTGCTCCGGCGGACCGACTCCCGTGAGGAGTACCTCGACCCGCCGCGGCTGATGTCGGGCGCCGAGGAGGACGTCCGGATCCGCGAGCTCCTGCGCGGGGCGGTCGAGGACGGCGCCGTCGACTGGCCCGAGGAGCTGGTCGGGGCCTGCCGACCCTCGGCCTGGCCGCCGAGGTGCGAGCCGTGCTGGCCCGGGCCCGCGAGCTCGGGCTCGAGGGCGGCGACCTGCGGCGGATCGGGGCGGCCTCCGGCCGCCAGTCCTGGGTCGCGGTCGGCCAGCTGGCCCGGCAGGAGCAGGAGGTCATGGTCCTGGAGAACGTCATGGACTACGGCGAGCTGCTGTTCCGCGCCCTCGTGCGCGCACACGAGCCGGCCGTCGGTGAGGCACTGCGGCGCCAGTACCGGGCGATCTACGTCGACGAGTACCAGGACACCGATCCGCTGCAGGTGGCGCTGCTGCGCGCGCTCGCGACCCCGACGACCACCCTGGTCGCGGTGGGGGACCCCGACCAGTCCATCTACGGCTTCCGCGGCGCCGACGTCGCGGGCATCCTCGACTTCCCCGACCGGTTCCGCGCCGCCGACGGGAGCGCCGCCCCGGTCGTCGTCCTGGAGCGGACGCGGCGCTTCGGGCCGCGCATCCGGGCGGCCGCCGAGGCCGTCCTCGGGCCGCGGCTCCCCGGACGCCTCGCGAGCGACGTCCTGCAGCGGCACCGGCACCCGCGCTGCGAGTCGGCGTCCGAGGAGTCGACGGCCTCGGTCACGGTGCACCGCTATGACGACTCCGGCGCCCAGGCCGCGCACATCGCGCGCGAGCTGCGGCTGGCCCACGTCCGCCGTGAGGTGCCGTGGCGCGAGCTCGCCGTGCTCGTGCGCTCGGGCAACCAGATCCCTGCCCTCCAGCGTTCCCTGCACGCGGCCGGTGTGCCGGTCGTGGTCGCCGCCGACGAGATCCCGCTGCGGTCCGAGCCGGCCGTCGCCGCCCTGCTGGCGGCGCTGTCGCTCGCCGCCCACCCCGCGTCGGCGTCCGCGGCACAGGTGGCGGACGTGCTGACCGGGCCGCTGGTCGGGCTGACGGCCGCCGACCTGCGCCGTCTCGGTCGCGCCCTGCGCGCGGCACACCACGAGACCGGTTTCGCGACGCCGCCGTCGGACCTGCTGATCCGTGACTTCATCGTGGCCGTGCCGCAGCGCTCCCCGCTCGACGAGCATGACCCGGTCACGGTGGCGGCGGGACGGCTTGCGGATCCTCGTCAGCCAGACCCAGCGACTCATCGCCGACGGAGCCTCCCCCGAGGAGGTCCTGTGGAACCTGTGGACCGGCGGCGCGGTCCCACACGGCTGGCCGAACCGGCTGCGCGCCGCAGCCCTGCGCGGATCGCGGTCGGCAGACCACGACCTCGACGCCGTCATGGCCCTGTTCGACGCCGCGGAGCGGCTGGCCGGGCGATACCCGGGGTTCCTCGGCGTACGGACCTTCCTGGAGTCGCTCGCCGACCAGCAGATCCCGGGCGAGCCGGTGGCCGATCGGGGCACGCGGGCCGACGCCGTGCGCATCCTCACCGCGCACCGCTCCAAGGGCCTGGAGTGGGACGAGGTCTGGGTGGTCGGTGCCCAGGAGGGCATCTGGCCCGACCTGCGGGCCCGCGGATCGACTCTGCGCGCGGAGGAGCTCACGAGCACCGGCATCGGCGCAGGCCCCCGGCCGGCCGACCTGCTCGAGGAGGAGCGGCGCCTGTTCTACGTGGCCTGCACCCGGGCCCGGCGCCGGCTGCACCTGACCGCCGTCGACGAGCGCGACGACGGAGGTGAGCAGCCGAGCCGGTTCCTGGCCGACGTCGAGGCCGTGCTGGATCCCGAGGCGTGCGCGTCGGTGGCCGGTCGGCCCCGCCACCACGTCTCGCTCACCGGGCTGGTGGCCGAGCTCCGCGCCGTGGCCATGGATCCGGCAGCCTCGCCGGCCCTGCGCCGGGCAGCGCAGGAGCGCCTGGCCCTGATGGCGGCCGAGCGCGACGACGATGGCGAACCGCTGGTGCCCCTCGCTGATCCCAGCACGTGGTGGGGGATCCGCGACCGCACCGAGAGCCTGCGTCCGGTGCGCCCACCCGACCTGCCCGTCTCGCTGTCCGGGAGCGGGCTCGACGGCCTGCTGGGCTGCCCGCTCAAGTGGTTCCTCGAGCACGAGGTCAGGGCCGAGACGCCGCGGGGCACCGCGACCAGCTTCGGCAGCGTCGTCCACGCCGTGGCCGACTTCGTCGCGAAGGGCGACGTCCCGGAGGTCCTCGACGACATGGACGCGGAGGTCGACCGGGTGTGGTCCGAGCTGCGCTTCGAGGCCGGCTGGCAGTCGGAGTCGGAGCGGCGTGAGGCGCGCGCGGCGCTGGCCCGGTTCCTCGGGCTACCACCTGCGAGCCGACCGCGAGCTCGTCGGCACCGAGTCCCGGGTGTACGCCGAGGTCACCGTCCCCGGCCCCGATGGGGACGACGAGCGCGTGCGGCTGTCCGGCTACATCGACCGGGTCGAGCAGCGACGACGAGGGTCGGCTGGTGCCCATCGACCTGAAGAACATGCGCAGGCCGTTCGCGGACAAGGACATCCCCGAGCACGGGCAGCTGGGCGTCTACCAGCTGCTCATCCGAGCCGGCGGACTCGAGCCGACGGACGCCGACGACGCCGAGGCGGTAGGCGACCGGGAGCCGGTCGAGGTCGGCGGAGCGGCGCTGGTGCAGCTGCGCGTCGACGCGTCGAGGGAGTGGCCGAGCCCAAGGTCCAGTTCCAGGCCGCGCTCGGGCCCGAGGACCCGACGTGGGTCGAGGTGAAGCTCGGCCAGGCCGCGCACCTGGTGCGGTCCGAGGAGTTCGTCGCGACGGTGGGACCGGCCTGCCGCTACTGCGCCTACCGCTCGACCTGCCCCGCGCAGCGTGAGGGAGAGCAGGTGACCCCGTGACCACCCTCGAGCCGACCGACGTGCCGCGTGCGGAGCTGTCCCGCGCGCGCCTGGACACCGTGCTGGGCAAGACCCTCACCGACCAGCAGTGGGCCGCGGTGTCCACGGGCCTGGACCCGGCCGTCATCGTCGCCGGTGCCGGGTCCGGCAAGACCACGTCGATGGCAGCCCGCGTCGCCTGGCTGGTCGGCAGCGGATACGCGCGGCCCGACGCGGTGCTCGGCCTGACCTTCACCACGAAGGCGGCGGCACAGCTGCTCGGCTCGATGCGCGCGTCCGTCGGGGCGCTGGTGGCGGACGGCCTCATCGAGGCGAGCGATGCCGACGGCGATCCGATCGGCGAGCCGCAGGTGCTCACCTACCACGCGTTCTCGGCGCGGATCCTCAGCGAGCACGGCATCCGGCTCGGCCGCGAGCCCGGCGCGACGATGCTCACCGACGGCGCCCGCCAGCAACTGGCCTACCGCGTGGTGTGCCGCACCGCGCTGCCCCTGTCCGTCTTCGGGCGCCAGCCGGTCTCGGTCACCGGCGACCTGCTGCGGCTGGACGACGAGCTGACCGAGCTCGGCATCGAGCCCGCGGACCTGCGCGCGTACGACGACGACATGGCTGCGCGACTCGCGTCGCTGGGCACCCTGCAGAAGACCGGCCGCGACATGCTGGCGACGTCGCAGCGGCGCAGCGTCCTGGCCGCGCTCGTGGATCAGTGGCGGGCGGAGAAGGCCGGCCGGGACGTGCTCGACTTCGCCGACCAGATCAGGCTCGCCGGCGAGATCGTGCACCGCTTCCCGGACGTCGTCGCCGACCTTCGCGAGCGCTACGGCGTCGTGCTCCTCGACGAGTACCAGGACACCTCGATCGCGCAGCGGGTCCTGCTGCAGCGGGCCTTCGGCGACGGCCACCCGGTGATGGCGGTGGGCGACCCGTGCCAGGCCATCTACGGCTGGCGCGGGGCCAGCGTCGACAACATCGAGAACTTCCCCCAGCACTTCCCGGTCGGCCGGCGAGCGGTCGTCGCCGATCCGCTTCACGCTGTCGCAGACGCGTCGCAGCGGGCCCAACATCCTGGAGGTCGCCAACCGCACGTCCGCGCACCTGCGGTCGGTGCACAGCGGGGTCGAGCCGCTGACGGCCGGGCCGAGGGACAAGGGTCCGGGTGCGGTGTCCTGTGCGCTGTTCGAGACGTACGGGCAGGAGGTCGACTGGCTCGTGCAGGAGATCGCCGACACGCACCGGCCCCGGGCCGGGCACGAGGTCCGCTGGCGCGACATCGCGGTGCTCGCCGCCACCAGCCGCGACCTCGTCGTCGTCGACGCGGCGCTGAGGTCGCGCGGCATCCCGACCCAGCTCGTCGGCGCGGCCGCGCTGCTGGCGCAGCCGGCCGTCGTGGAGCTGCGGTCCATGCTCGAGGTGCTCCACGACCCGACCGCCAACCCGCAGTTCGTGCGGCTCGCCGTCGGTTCGCGCTGGCGGATCGGCGCCCGCGACCTGGCGGCCCTGGGCGGCCGGGCCGCCCACCTGGCCGGTGGCCGACACCGCTCCGACTCGGGCTCGATCGACGCCGCCCTCGACGACGCGGTGTCGGGCACCGACATCGTGGAGTCGGTCTCCCTGACCGAGGCGCTCGACGACCTCGGCGACCGTCGACGACTACTCGCCGGAGGCGGTCGCGCGCTTCACCGACATGGCGGCCGAACTGCGCCGGCTGCGCGCGCACGCGGGCGAGCCGCTGCCGGAGTTCGTCCTGCGCGTGATGCGCGAGACCGGCCTGGAGGTCGAGGCCTCGCTCGGCGAGCCGGCCGTGTCGGGCCAGCAGCAGCATGCCCTGCACGCCTTCCTCGACCTCGCCGTCGGAGTTCACCGAGATCGACGGCCGGCTGACGCTCGGCGCGTTCCTCAGCCGACTGCGCGACGCCGAGCGCTTCGACCTCGACCTCGAGCTCGAGGTCGCCGGTCCGGCCGACGCGGTCCAGCTGCTCACCGTGCACAAGGCCAAGGGGCTGGAGTACGGGTACGTGTTCGTGCCGTTCGTCTCGCAGGGTGCCTTCCCGGGCGGCCGCGGCCGGCCATCGTGGCCGACCAGCGCCAGCACCGTCCCGTGGCCGCTGCGCGCCGACTGCACCGATGCGCTCGACTCCTTCCCCGACCTCGGCGAAGGCCCCCGGGCGAAGGACTTCGAGGAGTACAAGTCGGTCCTGGCGCGAGCTGACGGCGCTCGAGAACCAGCGGCTGGCCTACGTGGCCTTCACCCGGGCGGAGCGGGGCCTGGCCGTGTCCGGCCACTGGTGGGGGCCGAGCCAGTCGAGGCCTCGGGGTCCCGACGACTTCCTCACGATGGTGCGCGAGGCCTGCCTCGACGGCGCCGGCGAGGTGGTGCACTGGGCGCCGCCTCCCGAGGAGGGCGCCGTCAGCCCGGTGGTCGAGGCGGCCGCCGTCCCGCTGGCCTGGCCGCCCGCCCCGGACGAGCAGCGGCGCGCACGCCTGCTCGAGTCGGCGCATGCGGTGGCGGCGGTGACGCAGCAGCAGCCGGCACTGCCGGGCGTGGCGGCGGCGGCGCTGCCGGGTGCGTCCCCGGCCGACCGGGCCCGCATCCAGGAGTGGGACGTCCTGATGCGGCGCTGCTCGAGGAGGCCCGGGCGCGCCACGCGACCGTGCGTGACGTTCGCCTGCCCGACGCGGTGTCGGCGAGCACGCTCATGCGCGCGCTCGCGGAGCCGGACGCGGTGGCCGCTCGAGCTGGCCCGTCCGATGCCTCGACCGCCGGCTCCGGCGGCCCGTCGTGGCACGCGTTCCACGCGTGGGTCGAGACCCGGTACGGCCAGCAGTCGCTGCTCGATCCCGACGACCTGCCCGGGCTCGGCCGACGCCGACATCGCCAGCGACGACGCCCTGGCCGAGCTGCAAGGCGGCCTTCGAGAGCGGCCCGTACGCCCGTCGCACGCCGGTCGCGGTCGAGGCCCCGTTCGCGCTGATGGTCGGCGGGCGGGTGGTGCAACGGGCGCATCGACGCGGTGTTCGACTCGACGGAGCCGGGCACGGTGTTCGACGTCGTCGACTGGAAGACCGGGTCGGCCCGGAACGTCGACCCGATGCAGCTGGCGATCTACCGGCTGGCCTGGGCGCGCCTGGCCGGGGTGCCGGTCGAGCAGGTGTCCGCGGCCTTCGTGATCGTCGGCACCGGCGAGGTACTGCGCCCGGACACCACCGACGCCCTCGCCACGCTCCTGCGCTGACTCGTCGAGTGGTCGCTGGCGGCCCGTCTGCGGCCGTGCGACCGGGCCGCCGGCGCCCACTCGACGAAGGAGGCGCTACGTGGTGCCGTCGGGGTCCTGCTCCTGGGCGACGAACGGATCGGTCGGCGCGGTCGCCACGTCCACGGGATCCGCGGCGTGCTCGTCGCCATGGTCCGCCGGGTCGGCCTCGGCGATGGCCTCGCCGGCCTCCTCGGTCGGTCGCCGCCGCACGCCGACCAGTCCGCGCATCCACTCGCGGGCCGGCTCCTCGACGAACCGCCACATCAGCCAGGCGAGGACGAGCGCTCCGACCGACGAGGACCACGAAGGCCAGCGCGTACAGCGGGCCGCTCGTCGATGCCCGCGGCCCGCATCCCCGCGCGCCAGAGGCCGAACCAGACCAGGTGCGTCATGTACAGCGAGTACGAGATGAAGCCGCCGAGCACCAGCGCGCGGGTGGACAGGAAGCGTGCGATGCCGCGGCGCGACAGGGCCAGCGCGCCGATCCAGCAGATCAGCAGCGGCACCAGCAGCAGGTGGTAGTACGGCGGCAGCGGCTCCACGTCGCCGTCGAGGCCCGACGGAGGGCGGCTGAGCCGGAGCCCACGAGCCGAGGAACACCGCACCGAGCGACCACGAGGATCGGCAGCACCACGGACAGCACCGATGCGGTGCGCTCCACGCGAGGCGACGCGGGCTCGGACAGCCGGTCGCCGGGCAGGAACCGGCACACGATCAGGTAGGTGATGGCACCGGCGGTGAACTCGGTGAGGATGCGGTACGTCGAGCCCCAGTTGTCGGTGTAGTACGGGTCGGACGTCGACAGGCCGTAGACGACCAGCGGAGCCAGCGCCACCAGCCAGGCGAGCACGAGCACCGGGGTTGCCACGCGTGCGGTGCAGGAACCACAGCAGCAGGACGAGCAGCGGGAAGACGAGGTAGGCCAGCCACTCCATCGACAGCGACCACGCCACGAAGTTCCAGCCGCGCTGCGGCTCCGGCCCCCACTCCTGCACCAGGAACAGGTTCTTGGCGAAGTCGATCGGGTTCAGCCAGTCGCGATCCAGCGACTCCCCGGTGACCTTCGCCTGCGCGACGACCGCGCCGCCGGCGATGAAGAGCATGACGATGTGCACGGGGTAGATGCGGGCCAGTCGCAGCCACCAGAAGTCGACGGTGCCGCGCACCCGCACGGCAGGGCCGAGCCGTCGCAGGTAGGTGTGGGTGAGGATGAAGCCCGAGAGGGCGAAGAACAGGTCGACGCCGAGCCGTCCGACCCGCAGGACGTCCGAGAACACCGGCAGCAGCAGGTGGAGCTGTGTTGAGCGGCCCCTGCAGGTGGTACAGCAGGACCCAGGCGGCCGCGATGAAGCGGATGCCGGTCAGCTGCCGGATGAAGACGTTCACGTCGCGGTCCTGTGGGAAGTAGGTCCGGTCATCGTGTCACGGCGGCTGCGGCGCGGTCCGAAGGCGCGACGTTAGGCTCGCCGTCCATGGACCCCGAACGTCAGCTGCTGGGCAACCTGGTGCTCGCGCGCTCGGGGGTCGACCGCGCCGCCGAGCACCGCGGGGACGCATCGTGGGTCGCCGCGCGTCGGGCGGATCCGGCCTCGCGCGTGATGCAGGTGGCGGACGGGGCAGCGCGCATGGCCGAGGGTTCCGGAACCGCTCTGGCCTTCCGGCCCGCGACCGACGTCGACCCGGAGATCGAGCTGACCCTCCTGGGCGTCGACGGCGGCGTGACCTACTTCGCCGAGCACCATGCCGAGCGCGCGGACGAGGGCTGGGCGGACCTGCGCCAGGCGGGGGCCGATCTCGGCGACCGCGACGCCGGCCTGATGGTGACGGCGGTCGCCCTCGACAACTGGAACTCGCACGCACCTGCGCTGCCCCCGGTGCGGCGTCACCGACCGAGCAGAGCATGGCCGGCTGGTCGCGCCGCTGCCCGGCGGACGAGACCGAGCACTTCCCGCGTACCGACCCGGCCGTCATCGTCCTCGTCCGCGACCGGCAGGACCGGGCGCTGCTGGGCCGGCAGGGCCGCTGGGCGGAGGGCTGGTTCTCGACGCTCGCCGGCTTCGTGGAGTCCGGGGAGTCCGCCGAGTCCGCGCTGCGGCGCGAGGTCCGCGAGGAGTCCGGGGTCGTGATCGCCGACGGGCCGGACGACATCCGCTACCTGGGCAGCCAGCCCTGGCCGTTCCCGTGCTCGCTCATGCTCGGCTACCACGCGTGGGCCGACGACCCGACCGTGCAGGTCGACGGAGACGAGATCGCCGAGGCTCGCTGGTTCACGCGCGAGGAGCTCGCGGCAGCGTGTGCGAGCGGCGCCGTCCGACTGCCCCCGCCGGTGTCGATCGCCCGTCGACTCGTCGAGCGCTGGTACGGCGCGGAGCTGCCGGGAACCTGGTCTCGACCCCTCGTGCGCTAGGAGACCAGCTCCCAGGTCACGTTGCCCTCGTCGTCGGTCTGCGTGACGCCGATGGTCGCGGTCTCGCCGTCGGCGTTCGTCGCATCGCAGGTGAAGGTCGCGCCCTTGTCCATCGCGATGTCCGCCGGGCAGACGACGGTCCAGGTGCCGCCCACCTGGCTCGCGAGCTCGTCGGCGACGCTCGTCTGCAGCAGGGCGGTGTCGAGTCCGGTGCTGGGGATCTCCCAGGTCACGTTGCCCTGATCGTCGGTCTGGGTCACGGTGACGGTGCTGGTCGCGCCGGCCTCGTCGGTCGCGGTGCAGGTGAAGGTGGCGCCAGTCGAGATCGGGACGTCCTCGGGGCAGACGACGGTCCAGGTGCCGCCGACCTGCTCGGTGATCTGGGTGGTCACCTTGTCCTGCAGCGAGGCGGTGTCGAGGGTCGACGACATGGAGCAGCCGGCGAGCACAAGTCCTCCGACGATGGTGAGCAGGACGGCGGGGACGGCGGTTCGGCGCACGAGGGCTCCAGGGGATCGGGTGAGCCGGTGCCCACGCCCGCACGCTAGCCAAGGCTGGTGTGCGGTTGCGCGGCGAGGCGCCGCGGCGTCAGCGCCCGAGCTTGCCCTTGACCGTGGCGATCGGCGGGTTGGTCAGGACCGTGCCGTCCTCGAAGACCACGGTGGGGACCGTCTGGTTGCCGCCGTTGACCGACTCGACGAACGCCGCCGCGGCCGGGTCGACCTCGATGTCGACGGAGGTGAAGGTGATCCCCTCGCGCGACATCTGCGCCATCAGGCGGTGGCAGTAGCCGCACCAGGAGGTGCTGTAGATGGTCACGTCCGTCGCTGTCGTCACGGCAGCACGCTATCCCGCAGGGGAGCGGACCGCCCGGCGAGGGAGGCGTCAGGCCGGCATGCGAGCATCCGGGCATGGCCGACCGCACCCTCGACGGGCTCGACGACGAGCAGCGCGCGGTGGCCGAGGCGGTGCACGGGCCGGTGGTCGTGCTGGCCGGCGCTGGGCACCGGCAAGACCCGCGCCATCACGCACCGCATCGCGCACGCTGTGGCAACCGACCAGCACGACCCGCGCCGCACGCTCGCGGTCACCTTCACGACGCGGGCGGCCGGCGAGATGCGCGTCCGGCTGCGCGAGCTGGGCGTCGACGGGGTGCAGGTCCGCACGTTCCATGCCGCGGCGCTGCGCCAGCTCCGCTTCTTCTGGCCGCGGCTCAGCGGCGGCGCAGTTCCCCGAGCTCCTTCCGAGCAAGGCGCGTCTGGTCTCCGAGGTGGCCGGTCGCCTGCAACTGCGCCCGAACCAGGCCATGGTGCGCGACCTCACCGGCGACCTGGAGTGGGCCAAGGTCAACTTCCTGTCGGGTCCGGCCATCGGCACGCGCGCCGCGGCCGTCTCCCGCACGCTGGCCGTCGACGCAGCCGTGCTGGCCCAGGTCCAGACCGCCTACGAGGACGCGAAGGCGACGCGCGGCCTGCTCGACTTCGAGGACGTCCTGCTGGTCACGGCGGGTGCGCTCGCCGACCGGCCCGACATCGCCGACGCGGTGCGCGCGGCTTACAGGTGGTTCACCGTCGACGAGTTCCAGGACGTCAACCCCCTGCAGCACCGGCTGCTGGGGCTGTGGCTCGGGGATCGCGACGACGTGTGCGTCGTCGGTGACGCCAACCAGACGATCTACACCTTCACCGGCGCCTCGCCGACCTACCTCACGTCGTTCCGCGACGCGTACCCGGACGCCACCGAGGTGCGCCTCGTGCGGTGCTATCGGTGCACGCCGCAGATCGTGTCCCTGGCGAACTCGGTGATCTCGCGGGCAGCGACCGGCTCCGGCGACCACGCTGGTCCTCGCGTCCCAGCGCGACGCCGGCCCCGAGCCCAGCATCGACGCGTGGTCCGACGACGTCGAGGAGGCACAGAAGGTCGCGGCCCGGGTGGCCCAGCACATCGCCGAGGGCGTGCCGGCGCGCGACATCGCCGTGCTGTTCCGCATCAACGCCCAGTCGGCCGAGCTCGAGACGGCCTTCGCCAATGCCGGCGTGCCGGTCGTGCTGCGCGGGACCGAACGGTTCTTCGACCGCCCCGAGGTGCGCGAGGCGATCACCCGGCTGCGCGGGGCTGCGCGCGGCGAGCCGGGATCGGGGTCCCTCGGCGACGAGGTGCGCGCCGTGCTGGGGGTCGTGGGCTGGACGCCCGAGTCGCCCCGCACCGCGGGGGCCGTGCGTGAGCGCTGGGAGTCGCTGTCGGCCCTGGCCACCCTGGCCGACGAGCTGGCTCCGACCCTGGGCGACTCGCTGTCCGACTTCGTCCGCGAGCTCGATGCCCGCGCCGACGCGCAGCACGCACCGGTCGCCGACGGTGCCACGCTCGCGTCCATCCATGCCGCCAAGGGCCTGGAGTGGAAGGTCGTCTTCGTGGTCGGCTGCAGCGACGGCCTTCTCCCGCTGCAGTACGCGGAGACCCCCGAGCAGGTCGAGGAGGAGCGTCGCCTGGCCTACGTGGCGATCACCCGTGCCGCCGATCGGCTCCACCTGTCGTGGGCGCGAGCGCGGCAGCCCGGCGGTGCGGCGACCCGGCGCGGTCAGCCCGTTCCTCGCCGAGGCGCTGGCCGGCGTGGCGGGCGTGGGGGACGCGCTCACCGGTGGCGTGGTGCGGCGCGGGTCGGGCCGGGCCCGCGGGGAGCGGCCGCGCAAGGGCCCGGGCCGCTGCCGGGTCTGCCGCAAGGGGCTGGTCACGGCGCAGGAGCGCACGCTCGGACGGTGCCAGACATGCCCGTCCGACCTGAACGACGACCTGCTCGACGCCCTGCGGTCCTGGCGGTCATCGGTCTCGAAGGAGAAGTCGGTGCCGGCCTACGTCGTGTTCACGGACGTCACGCTCATCGCCATCGCCGAGCAGTGCCCCACCGACGAGGCCGCGCTGGCCGACATCCCCGGCATCGGCCCGATGAAGCTGGCCGCCTACGGCGCAGACGTCCTGTCGCTGGTCAGCGACCACTCCTGACGTCAGTACTGTTCGCCGATGCACGTCTGGATCACCGAGGCGATGTACGCCGTCGCCTTCTTCGCGGTGCTGGCCCTGCTGGCCATCGCCCCATGGATCCACCACCAGTACCGGCGCTTCGGGCTGCTGCGCGGCTGGCCTGCGCTGGTGTCGGCCGCGACGGTGCTCTACGCGTGCGCGCTCGTCGCGTTCACGCTGTTCCCGCTGCCGGACTTCGCCAATGACTTCTGCGTCCGCCGCGAGGACCTGACGTACTGGCAGCTCACGCCCATGGCCTCGCTCGACGATGTCGCCCTCTACCTCCACGACCACACGATCATGCAGACGCTGCTGTCGGGCGTGGTCCTGCAGGTCGTCATGAACATCGTGTTCTTCGTGCCGCTGGGCGTGCTCGTGGCGTACCGGTGGCGCCGGCCGCTGTGGGTGGCAGGGGTGGCCGCGATCGGCGTCTCCCTGGCCATCGAGCTGACCCAGGGCACGGGGTTGTGGGGCCTGGCACCCTGCCCGTACCGGCTCGCAGACGTCGACGACCTGCTCACCAACACCATCGGCGGCCTGCTGGGCTGGTTCGTCGGCCTGGCGCTGCGGCGGCTCCTGCCGGACCCTGCTCCTCGTCCGACCCCGGATCTCGCGCCGCCCTCGTGGGGCCGGCGGTCCCTGGCGGTCGGCATCGACACGCTCGTGTACCTGCTGGTCGCGCTCGGGGTCCTGCTCGGGTTCGAGGTCGTCTCGGACGCCCCGGACGAGGGCTCGGCGCCCTTCCTGGAGATCGGCATCGCCTGCTCGTTCACGCTCTTCGTGCTGGTGCCGGCACTGCGGCGCACACGCTCGGGTCCGGGCGCCGCCTCGGTGCGGCTTGCCCTCGTCACCGTCGACGGCCGGCCCGCGCCGCGCTGGCGCCTGCTGGTGCGGTGGGCGGCGCGGTGGCTGGTGCTGGCCGTCTTCGGGCTGCTGGCGTTCGTCGCGGTCCTCGTGGTGGAGGGCGTCGTGGCCTGGCGGAGGACGGACGGCCGCTCGCTCAGTGACGTGGCAACCGGCACCACGTGGGTGACCCGTCAGTCGTGGGACGAGTCGGCCCCGTCCTAGCGGACGAGGTGACCGTCGCCGCGCCGCCCAGGCCGATCAGATGGCCCGATCGAACCGCCGGGCCGACGTCACCGCGGCCGTGCGGCTCGTGACGCCGAGCCGTGCGTACGTGTTCTCGAGGTGCTTGCGCACCGTTGCGTCCGCGAGTCCGAGACGACGGGCGATCTGGCCGTTCGTCAGGCCGTCCGCGACGAGGCGGAGGATCTCCCGCTGCCGTGCGGTGAGGTCGGGCGTCCCCTCGCGCGCCTCCTGGTGGCGGTCGAACACGTCGACGAGATGCGGACGCAGCAGCGACAGCAGGTGGATGTCGCGGTCGCTGAAGTCCGGCCCGGACTCCCGCCACAGGAGCAGTCGCCGATCGGTCGACCCTGCGGGCGGCAGCGAGACCATCGCGTGGTGCGCTCCGCTCTCGGGACTCGCCTCGAGGTACGCCGACCAGTGCGGACCCACGGTCCGACCTGGCAATGCGTCGGACCCTCGGGTTACCGACACGTAGTCGCCGGACCGCAGGGAGTAGCTGCAGTGCTCCCAGAAGGCCGGCCACCACAGGTCCCATTCCTCGTCGTCGCCGGCGTGCGTGATCGCCTCGACATCCTGAACGGATCCTGCCTGACGATACGGATCCATCACCTGGAAGGTCACCTCGTCGCAGGCGACGACAGTGACGAGGTCGCAGAGCACAGAGGTGGGAACGTGCTCGCCCGGGCCGCCGCAACGACCTCGGTCCACGACGTCGAGCAGGCTTCGCAGGTCCGTATCGGAGATCCCGATCGTCTCGCTCATGCGACCTCCCACCGCACCGCTGGTCGTCTCAGGCTACCGACTTGCAGTCACCGGGGGAATGCGCCATTCGGCGTATGCCGAGGCCATACGCGAAGCGGTGTATGGCGGGGTCAGCAGGCTGCGCGACGGTTGGTCTGCGCGAGAGTCATTGCGCTGCAATGACTCTCGCGGCCTACGCCATGGTGCCGCCGGAGCCTGGAGGCTCGAGCGATCCCGTCGTCACGACGCAGGGCGGGATCGATGTCACGTCCTGGCAGACCCTGGCGGTGGCACTCGTCGCGGTCGCCCTGGGCGTCGTGGCCGGGCTCGCCCTTGAGCGGGCGCGGCATCACGTGGGTCGACCCCGGGTGACGGTGGCGTGACGAGGCGCGCGGACGGCGTCAGCTGTCGGTGAAGGTCGGCACCCACTGCTCGAGCTCGCTGCGCATCGGCACGGTCGCGTCGAGCTGGCACAGGACCGCGATGCTGCCGAGCCAGACGCGGTGGATCAGGGCGTAGGACGGCGGCAGGTTCAGCTTCAGGCCGATCGTGAAGTCCGGGTTGCGGACATCGTTCATGCGCATGAACTGCCCGCGCAGCCAGGCCCGGGTGAAGTGGAACGTCTCGTGTCGCGCGGGCTCCACGAACGGGTCGAGGTAGTTCAGCACCTGCTCGGGGTCGACCTCGACGTTGGGCCGGATGAAGCCCTCCTCGCGAAGGCCCTCGTAGACGGTGTGCGCGTCGCCCGACAGCGCGATGCGCAGCAGGGTGCCCATGGCGGTCGGCAGGCCGTCGGGCAGTTCGGCGACCGCGCCGAAGTCGAGGACGCAGAACTTGCCCTCGGGCGTGATGCGGAAGTTGCCCGGGTGCGGGTCGGAGTGCATGAGTCCGGCGCGCGCGGGGCCGGACAGCAGGAACCGCTCGTACAGCTCTCCGGCGCGGTTGCGCTCCTCGGGCGTGCCGTCGGCGATGATCGCCGACAGCGGCGTGCCGTCGACCCACTCCGACACCAGGACGTGCGGCGCGCCTGCGAGGACGTGTGGGATGAGGAACTCCGGGTCGCCCTCGAAGGCCGCGGCGAAGGCGCGCTGGCTGCGCGACTCCCGCAGGTAGTCGAGCTCCTCGATGGCCCGCTCCTTGAGCTCCTCGAGCAGCGGCTTGATGTCCATGCCGGGGATCCACGACGCGAACATGCGGCCCATGCGGGTCATCTGGTTGAGATCGGAGATGAAGGCCTTGTCCGCGCCGGGGTACTGCACCTTGACGGCGACGACGCGGCCGTCGTGCCAGATCGCCTTGTGCACCTGGCCGATGGACGCCGCCGCGGCCGGCGTGTCGTCGAACTCCGCGAACCGTGATCGCCAGTCCGCGCCGAGCTCGTCGGCGAGGATGGCGTGGATCGAGGCCGCCGGCAGCGGGGGAGCGGCGTCCTGCAGCTTGGTGAGCGCGGCGCGGTACGGGCCGGCGAGGTCCTCGGGCATGGCCGCCTCGTACAGGCTCATCGCCTGCCCCAGCTTCATGGCGCCGCCCTTGAGCTCGCCGAGCACCTTGAACATCTGCTCGGCGGTGCGGGCCTGGAGCTCGGCGGTCACGGCCTCGGCGGGCTTGCCGCCCATGCGCTTGCCGAAGCCCCACGCGGTGCGCCCGGCATAGGACGCCGGGATCGCAGCCATCTTCACGCTGCGCGTGAGGGCGTTCCTGGGGATCTCCGGCACGGGGTCATTGTCGCGTGCCGGGGCGGCATCCGCACGATCGCCGCTCCACGGCGGGTCACGCGGCGGGCCAGCGGCAGCCGCAGAGCGGATGTGCCGGCCTCGCCACCCGGGCCGCGAGGCCGTCCGGAAGCCGCACCTCGACCGCGAATCCGGACCACTGGTCCGGCTGGTCGGGTCGGTCCAGCCAGGCGCGGACCAGCAGCACCGCCTGCAGGGCGGCGAGCCGGACCAGCACGGGATCGACCGGCCGGCAGGGCATCCCGGTCAGCGCCTGGGACCACTGCACGGCGAGCAGCGGCCAAGCCGGGTCGGCGTCGCGGTGGTGCAGGTGGGCGCAGCGCAGGCAGCCTGTGCGGCCGGGCAGGACGAGCGGTCCGACGAGGGCGCGATCGGCCAGCACCGCGACAGCCAGATGGGGTCGGTCCTGGGCCTGATGGTCGAAGTGCGCGGGCACATCGGGGTGGAGTCCGTCGGCGAGGATCGTCACGGTGGCGTGCCGGTCGTCGACCACCGTCAGCCCGGAGTCGCGGCAGGCGTCCGCGAGGTCGTCGGCGAGCGCCCCCGAGCCCAGGATCGCGATGGTGCTGCGCTGGCGGGCGGCCATGGCGTCGAAGGCGGTGTCCAGGTCCCGGTAGGTGCGCAGGACGGCGCCGAACCGCTGCGCGGCCGCGTCGCGGTCCTGAGCCTGGGCCCAGCGCAGGGCGTCGGGGATGCGGGCGGCGTCCTCCAGGGCGGCTGCCGCGCAGGCGCCGCGCAGCAGCCGTCTCGCGTCGGCGACGGGTAGCGGGAGCTCGACCTCGACCTGGGCTGAAGTGCGCAGCCCGTCGAGTGAGGTGAGCCAGGCGACCTGCCCGCGGGACACGCGGTCGAGGACGACGTCGTCGCCCAGTTGGATCGACGTCGCCTCGCGCCACAGGACGGGAACGTCGTCACGCAGGCGCGGACGGGAGTATGCGGCGAGCTCGGGGAGGACCAGCCCGGCCGGGACCGCGGATGGGACGGGTGCGAGATGACGGCTCATCCCGGGAGGGTGGACGCCAGCTGCTGTGGATCGCCAGTCGCGCTCCACAGGGGTGGTGCGCTAGGCGATGGCGAAGCGGGCCCAGATCTCCCACGTCGTGGCTGCGCGGATCCACGGGTGGCCGCCGGCGATCGCGACGTTCTCCTCGAAGGGCTCGGCCAGCACCTCGTAGCGCGGCCCGAGGGCATTCCGGACGACCGCGACGTCGTCACGGGTGTCGACCAGGCCCAGGCACGTCCAGGTGCCGGAACCCTCGTCGATGGAGGCAATGGAGGCCGTGATCCCGGCCAGGACGTCGCGCAGCATGGTTCGGTTCTCCCCGTGTCGGGGCACAGTCAAACATGGTGGGGTGGACGGCGCAGGCGAACTCGCGACTACCAGTTCGTGCGATACACCACATGGCGCCGGCGCGGATCGTCCGCCGGCAGCCGCTGATGGTCGAAGTCCGCATCGGTGTCCGGCAGCATGCCCAGGCGGGTCATGACGGCTCGCGAGCGCTGGTTGCCCGCGCTCGTGAACGCGACCACCTCGGGCAGGCCCAGCGCGTCTCGACCATGGGCCAGGCAGGTGGCGGCAGCCTCGGTCACGAGTCCCTGGCCCCACCAGGGGCGGGCGAGCCGCCAGCCGATCTCGATGCAGGGATCGGCGCGGTGGGCGAACGGCGGGTCGAAGGCCGTCGGCCACAGGCCCACGATGCCCACGAGCCCTGCCGGCGGCCGGCCGGCCAGGTCCGTGAGGTCCGTGTCGAGCTCGATCGCCCAGGGGGCCTCGCCGGCGGCCGGATCGCGGTCGAGGAAGGAGTTCAGGAAGGCCACGGCGGAGACGGCGACCACGGCCGGGTCGTCGCCGAAGACCTGCCAGACGTCGGAGTGCTCATGCAGGCGGAGGATGGCGTCCTGGTCGTCGACCGCCAGCGGACGCAGACACAGGCGCGGGGTGCGCAGGACGGTGGTGTCACCACCGGCCCGGGGGGCTATCGGTGGCCCCGACCGTGACCCTTCCCCATGCCCATTCCGAGGCCGAGCCCGTGGTCGTGCCCCCAGCCGCGGAACCCACCCGGCTTGAGCAGGCGCGGGGGCACCGTGGTGCCGGGGGCGTGGGTGGCGAACGCGGCGTTGATGGCCGCCACGTAGGTCGCCTCAGCAGCCGTGATGGCGGTCTTGAACGCGGCGTTCGCGGCGTCGATGACGCCCTGCTGCGCGGTCTTCGCCGCAGCCACCGCGTCCCGGTACGCCTTGACGGCGTTGAGGAAGTCCGTCTTGGCCGTCGTGGTGTCGGTGCCGGCTTCGTGAGCGGCCTTGAGGGCATCGCGTGCCGTCTTCACCGCCGCGCGCTGCGTCGCGGTGGCGGACTCGATCGCCGTGCGGACCGGGGCGAGGGCAGTGCGGTACGTCTCGGCTGCGGCCTTGGCGCTGGTCCTGAACGCCTCGCGCGCGGCCTTCACGGCATCGACGAGCGGCTGGTTGGCGACGAGCTCGGACGACAGTCCCGACTGGCCCGATCCGCCGCCGTTGTCATGGGCGGACGCCACGCCGATCACGCCTGGACCCGTGGCGAGCAGGGCGACGGTGGCGACGGCGGTCACGATGCGTCGGGCGGTGCGCGTGGCGGTCATGGCTTCAGTCCTTCGTCAGGGATCGGCTGGGACATGCGCGTCCAGTGTCCACCACGCCGCGGGGCAGGGGTACCACCCGGACGTAAAGGGCGGGTAAGGATCGGCTACACCGGCTCTCGATCGGTGGCTATCCCTCCTGGCAGAGGCAGAACGGGTGACCGGCCGGGTCGAGGTAGACCCGGAAGTCGCCGCCGGGCTGCACCTCGTGCTTGCGGGCGCCCAGGTCCAGCACGCGTCGCTCGCCCTCGTCCAGATCCCCGACGTAGAAGTCGAGGTGGGCCTGCTGCGGCTGCTCCTGCCCCGGCCACTCGGGCGGCCGGTAGCCGGCCACCCGCTGGAACGCCAGCGTGGTCGCGCCGTCGGCCCGGAGCGTGACCCACTCGTCGTCTGATCCGCCCTCGTTGATCGGCCATCCGGTGATGGCCGAGTAGAACGCCGGCGAGCGCGCGCGGATCGGGGCAGTCGATGGCGGTACAGCCGAGGCGGGCGATGGCGGTCATGCGGGCAGCGTGGCACAGCGCTGACCCGCGCCGCCACCCTCCGGGCGGTAGCGTGCCGGGCGTGACGACGCCTCCCGGACGTGCCGCCCGCGTGGTCGGACCGCCGGGATCAGCCGCCGTCGCGGCGGGCTCGGCCGAGGTGGTCGCGGCCGCGACGGCAACGCTGGTCGCGGGCGGCTCGGCGGTCGACGCCGCCATCAGCGGCGGCCTGACGGCCGTCCTGTCCGAGCCGGTGCTGGCGAGCCTGGGCGGCGGGGGCTTCCTCCTCCACGCTCCCGTCGACGGCGTGCCGTCGGTGCTGGACTTCTTCGTCGACGTGCCCGGGCTCGGCGCCGTCGACACCAGGAGTCCGCACCTCGAGACGGTCGTCGTCGACTTCGCCCGAACCGGGTCGGCGGCCACGAGCAGCGAGCAGGTCTTCCACGGCGGGTGGGGCAGCGTCGCGGTGCCGGGCTGCCTGACCGGGTACCTGGATGCGCATCGACGCTGGGGCCGGCTGCCGCTCGACGTCGTGGTGGCGCCGGCGGTCGAGTACGCCCGACGCGGGGTGGTGCTGTCGAGCGGCCAGCGGGTGTTCCTGCACCTCGTCAGCGACCTGCTGGCCCTCACCCCCGACAGTCGAGCACTCTTCGCGCAGGCGGAGGCCGACGGGAGGTATGCCAACCCGGCGCTCGCCCGCCTGCTCGAGGAGGTGGGGGCGGGGCGCATCACCTCCCTGTCAGACGTCGCCTTCGCCGGTCCGCTGGTGTCGGCATCCGAGGGCGGTGGCGGCCTGCTGACGCCGAGGGACCTCGCCGACTACCGCGCGGTGCACCGCGAGGCGCTGGCCTGGGAGCGGCGGGGAGCGCGCGTGTTCTCGAACCCGCCGCCCTCGGTGGGCGGCTCGATCGTCCTCTCGGCGCTCGCGGTGCTGGAGCACGACGCCCCCGGGCGGCATCCGGTGGGCAGCGCTCGCCGAGGCGCTGGCGGACGCGACCGCGCGGCTGCGCGGCCCGGGCCAGGTGCCGACCGGGACGACGCACGTGTCGGTCGTCGACGCCGACGGCTCGTTCGCGGCGCTGACGACGTCGAACGGGTCGGGCTCGGGGACCGTCGTGCCGGGGTGGGGCGTGACGCTCAACAACATGCTCGGCGAGGAGGACCTGCGGCCCGCTGACGGGTCGGCACTGCCGCCCGGTGCCCGGATGGGCTCGATGATGGCGCCGACGCTCGTCGACCTGCCGGACGGGTCACGCGCCGCGCTGGGCACCGGCGGAAGTGAGCGAATCCGGTCGGCCCTGCTGTGCACGCTGGTGCGCCTGGTGGACGAGGGTGCGCCGCTCGCCGTCGCGGTCGACGCGCCGCGCGTCCACGCCGACCGGCACCGGCCCGGTGCACGTCGAGCCCGGGCTGCCGCCCGGCGACCTGACGGAGCTCGCGGCGCTCGTGCGCCGGCGCGGCTGGCCCGGGGTCGAGCCGTGGCCGAGCCCGAACCTGTTCTTCGGCGGCGTCCACGCGGTGCGCCGGGCCGCCGACGGCTCGGTCGAGGCCGTGGGCGATGCGCGTCGGTCGGGGGCGGTCGGGGTGGTCCGCCCCGACGGCTCTCGTCAGCCGCACACCGTGAGGATGAGGCGGACCAGCCCGCGGGCGGTGTCGAGCACCTCGTCCATGGCCACCCACTCGTCGGCGGAGTGCGCGACGCCGGCGTCACCGGGACCCCACTGGACCGTGGGGATGCCGCCGATGCCCACGAGCAACCGCAGGTCGGAGCCGTACGGCCCTCCGTACACCTCGGGATCGCGCCCGCGCAGTGACCGCTGGACCTCCGACACGAGCGAGATCACGGGGGCGTCGGCGGGCGTGCGGCCGGACGCGAACTGCCCGCCCCACCAGGTGACCTCGACGGGGTGCGCCGCGAGCCAGGGGTCGCGGGCGCACGCCTGCGCCACGGCGGACTCCAGGGCTGCGCGCGCTTGCGCGTTGGTCTCGCCGAGCGCCACCCCGAGCCGGCCCTCCGCGGTCAGCAGGTCCGGCACGGTCGAGGCCCAGTCGCCGGCGTGCACGGTGCCGATCGACAGCGGGTAGGCCAGCGGCCACCGCTGCATCACGACGTCGACCTCGGCGTTGCGACGGCTCTCCAGCTCGCGCAGCGCCTCGAGGACCGGGTAGAACTTCTCGATCGCGCTGACGCCGTCGGTGCGTCGGGCCGCGTGCGTGGCCAGCCCGCGAACCGTGAGGCGGAAGGTCAGCGCGCCCCCGTTGGCCGGCATGACGTCCATCGACGTCGGCTCCGGCACCACGCACATGTCGGCCGTCACGCCGTGTCGCAGCAGCGCGAAGGTGCCGAGTCCGCCGTCCTCCTCGCCGGACACCGGCGCCAGCACGACGTCGCCGCGCAGGGGCACGCCGGCCTCCTTGACCGCTCGCACGGCGGCCCACATCGCCACGACGCCCGCCTTCATGTCGCACGCGCCGCGGGCCACGACGCGCGTCTGCCCCGTCGACCTCGATCAGGCGTGGAGCGAAGGGGTCGCCGGTCCAGGCGTCGGGGTCGCCGGGCGGGACGACGTCGGTGTGGCCGTTGAGCAGCAGCGTCGCGCCCGGTGCCGTCGCCGGCCAGGCGGGCGGTGACGCCGACGGCCGCGGCCCGCGGCACCTCCATGCCGGGGAACTCCGCGTCGCGGGTCAGGCCCTCCACGTCGATGTCCCAGCGGTCCACGTCGAGACCCTCCGCGCGCCACGTGGTGGCCAGATGGTCCTGCACCTCGAGCTCGGCCGGGCTGCCGCTGACGGACGGGATGCTCAGCAGGCTGAGCAGGTCGTCGAGCAGGGCCGCCTCGTCGATGGCGATGTCGGGGGCGGCGGGGGGATTCTGGGTCACGCCCGCATCCTTGCGCCGCTGTGGTTGTGTGACCACCCCGGGGCGGCCATGATCGGACGCGTCGACCGCGAGGAGGGGCGATGGTCCGTGCACGCGTGCTCGTCGGCGTCCTCGTTCCGGTCGGCGTCGTGGCGGTCAGCGTGCTCACGGGAGTGGCACCGGTCCACTCCGCGCCCGCCGTCGCCACCCCGGGCGTGGGGGACTGCTTCGACCTCAGCGACTCGCGGCTCGACATGGGCACCCCCGATGGCGCCGCCGCGGCCGGAGCCGTCGCCTACTGGCCCGACGTCGACGCCGTGCCCTGCTCGCAGCCGCACACGTTCCAGGTGACGGAGACCGGCGTCGTGCCGCAGGACGTGAACGCCTTCGAGTTCGCGGCGGGGCAGTGCGGGCCGCTCGACGTCTGGAACGCCGTCGGCGTCAACCGGAGCCCGGCCGGCATCGTCGACGACCCGCTCCGCGTCGAGGCCCGCTCGTTCGCCGTTCGGCAGGCGTCGCCCGCGTATGTCTGCGGTGCCGTGGCGGTCCGGCTCGACGGCCGTGAGCCGGCCACCGCGGTCACGCTGGACTCGCGCATCGAGCGGCTCGGTCGCGCGGAGAGGGCGGCCCTGCGCTACTGCTCGGACGCCAGCGAGGGCCGCTCGCCGACGGCCGCCCCGGTCACGGTGCCGTGCACCATGCGGCCGCGCTGGCAGGTGACGCAGTGGGTGATGTGGACCGCGTTCTACGACGCGTACCCCGGACGTGGCGTGCTTCGGGAGCGGGCGCGTGCCCTCTGCGGGCCGGCGCGGTCGTCACCGTGCCGACGGCGACCGAGTGGAACGAGGGGCTGCCGCGCACCTGGTGCTACCGCGAATATCCCTAATGTGGTGATTAGTCCGAAGTTATCCACAGGATTCCCTTCGCCACGCCACGGAGCACGGCCCCGCGTGAGGGCTTTGCCCTCAGGGCTGTCCTAGGGTGGAGCCGACCAAGCGGGGGCAACCCCTTAGGTGGCACCAGCTGCCGACCGCGGCCACGCGGTACTTACGGATCAACAGGAGGGCCCCATGGCCGAGAGCTACACCGGCGAGGCGTACTGCGTGAAGTGCAAGGAGAAGCGGGAGTTCACCGGCCACGTCGAGGAGACGAACGGTCGCCGTTTCGCCAAGGGCATCTGCCCCGTGTGCGGCACCAAGGTGACGCGCATCCTGGGCAAGGCCTAACCAGCCCGGCCGGGTCGACACCCGGCTGACGCAACCTCGCGCTTCGAGCGCACGACGAGGGGGCGACCGAGAGGTCGCCCCCTCGTCCTGTTGCCGGGCCGGTCAGGCCGCGCGGGTGGCAGCGCGGAGCGTCGCGGCGCGAAGGGCGTCCCGGTCCACGCCGAGCTCGTCCAGCACGGCACAGGCGCGGCCGTCGCCCGCGCGCAGCAGTCCGAGCAGCAGGTGCTCGGAGCGGATGCTGCGGTCCTTCATCCAGACGGCCTCGCGCAGCGCGACCTGCAGGGCCTTCCTTGCGTGCGGCGTGAGGCGCGACGTCGATCGCCATGCCCTCGCGGATGCCGGCTCGGGCTCGGCGCCGAACTGGTCCTTCATCCGGGCCAGCACGGCCTCCAGGTCGATGCCGAGGGCGGCGAGTGCCTGCACGTCACCCGCGTCGAAGGCGGCTCGCCCACCGGCGGCGCTCGCGGCGACCACCGCGCGCACCCGTTGGACGGTCACGCCGGCGTCGGCGAGGACCGCGGCGGTCCCGCTCTCGGCGACGGTCACGAGGCCGACGAGGAGGTCCTCGGTGCCGATGCGCGCGGAACGTCGATCCACTGCCTCCTGTCGCGCGGCAGCCACCACCTGCCGGGCCTGGGTGCTGAAGCGCTCAAACATCGCGTCCACCTTCCTGCTTCTCGAGGGCTGCGTACTTCTTGTGCACCGCCTGCCGGGAGACCCCCAGCACGTCGGCCACGTCCTGCCACGACCACCCCAGGCGGCGGGCGTTGCGCACCTGGGTCGTCTCCATGAACTCGGCGAGCCGCCGCAAGGCGGCCGCGGCCCTCAGGCCGGTGGCCGGATCCGCATCGGCAGCTGCGTGGGTGAGTGCGTCGACGTCGGGCATGCGTCAACTATGGATGACGCTTGCGCGGGTGTCAACATGCATTGACAGCGATCGAGCGGGCTCGCTCGCTGAGGGCGAACGCCGGACGCGGCGGCCGGTCGCTGCAGCCGTATACCGTTGATGCATGAGCGTTCCGTTTGGCTTCGGCATGGGTGGCGACGATCCGGACGGCCCCGGCGGGCCACAGGGCCCCGGCGGCCCGGGCGTCCCGGGCTTCGGCTTCGGAGCCGGCGGCTTCGACATGAACAACCTCGGTGCCGCGCTGCAGCAGCTCGGCGCCATGATGCAGGCGGGCCAGAGCGGTCCGGACGCGGGCGGCCCGGTGAACTGGGCGATGGTCACCGACATCGCGCGCAAGGCCCTCGTGGCCGCGGGCGACCCGTCGGTGGCGGACGCCGACCGTCGCGCCGTCACCGAGTCCGTCCGCCTGGCCGACGTGTGGCTCGATCCGGCCGTCACCTTCCCGGCGACCACGGCCGCCCCGGTCGCGTGGAGTCGCTCCGAGTGGCTCGAGGCCACCACGCCCGTGTGGCGCACGATCATCGCGCCGATCGCCGAGCACATGCAGCAGGTCGTCGGTCAGTCCTTCCCGGGCGCCGCGGGCCAGGAGATCGACCTCGCCACGTTGAGCGAGAACCTCCCCGAGCAGTTCCGCGGCATGTTCCCGGACGGCGTGCCGCCGGAGATGGCGCAGATGATGGCTCCGATGCTGGGCATGATGCAGCAGCTCGGCGCGGCCGCGTTCAGCATGCAGCTCGGGCAGGCGCTCGCGGCCCTGGCATCCGACGTCGTCAGCTCGTCCGACATCGGCATCCCGCTGACCACCGAGCCGCAGACCGCGATGCTGCCGCGCAACGTCGAGGCCTTCAGCGAGGGGCTCGGCCTGTCGGTCGACGACGTCCGCCTGTACCTGGCGCTGCGCGAGTCCGCGCACCAGCGGCTGTTCGCGCACGTGGCGTGGCTGCGTCCGCGGGTCATCGGCGCGGTCGAGGAGTACGCCCGCGGCGTGCGCGTCGACCAGGCCCGGCTCGCGGAGGCGATGGGCGAGGTCGACGTGAGCAACCCCGAGGCCCTGCAGCAGCTCATGAGCAGCGGGCTGCTCCAGCCCGAGGACACCGACGAGCAGCGCGCGGCCATCGCACGGCTGGAGACGCTGCTCGCCCTCGTCGAGGGCTGGGTCGACGACGTCGTCGACACCGCGATCGCCGATCGCCTGCCGTCCTCGGTGCAACTGCGCGAGACGATGCGGCGCCGTCGTGCGGCCGGCGGCCCCGCCGAGCGCACGTTCGCCACCCTCGTCGGCATGGAGCTGCGGCCCCGGCTGGCGCGCGAGGCCGCCACCTTGTTCGCCGTCGTGCGGGCCGGCCGCGGCGTGGAGGCGCGCGACGCGCTGTGGGCGCACCCCGACCTGCTGCCCGGCCCCGACGACCTGGCCGACCCGCTCGGCTTCATCGAGGACAGCGCGACCGAGCTCGAGTTCGAGGTGCCGGACGACCCGGGAGACATCGTCGACGGGCCTGCCGCACCGTGATCGATCCGGGCTACCTGCGCCTGCACGAGGACGCCATGGGCGTGCTGACGGCCTGGGACCACCCGGAGCCGGAGCAGCGCATGCTGCGCGACGACTACCTGCGGTTCCTGCGCGAGTTCCCGGAGGGCATGTCACGGGACTGCGGCACCGGGCATCTGACGGCCAGCGCCCTGGTCATGGACGAGGGCCGCACGCGCGTGCTGCTGACCCTGCATCCCAAGGTCGGCCGGTGGCTGCAGCTCGGCGGCCACTGCGAGGTCGGCGACGAGACGCTGCTCGCGGCGGCGCGGCGCGAGACGATCGAGGAGAGCGGCATCGCCCACGGTCGCCATGTCCGAGCAGCCGATCAGGCTCGACCGGCACCCCGTTCCCTGCGGTGGCTCGATGAACGAGCACCTCGATGTCCAGTACCTGGCCCTCGTGCCCGCCGATGCCACGGCCGTCATGAGCGCCGAGTCCGACGACCTCCAGTGGTTCCCGGTCGACGCCCTGCCCTCCCCGCTGGACCCGTCGGTGCGCGCGATCATCGCGACCGCGCTGCGCGAGGGCTGACCCCGCCGTGACGGCCGCGTGTGCGCGACTTCGCTGAGTCGGACGTCGAATGGTGCACGGACCTGCTCGTCGGGTGGGACCCGTCCTTTCCGGCAGAGAGCTATCGGCGCGTCCTCACCGGTGAGGGCGCCCGCCTGATTCGCCTGCGGGTCGCCGAGCTCGATGGCGAGCCGGTGGGAGTGGGGTGTGTCGCGGAGTTCGAGGGGGTGCCTCGACCCCTGGTCAGCGTCGTCGTGACGCCCACGGTCCGCGGCCGCGGGGTCGGCTCGGCCTTGTTCGCCGACGTCTGGCCGACCGTGCCCGATGGCCTGGCAACCGCGGGTATGCCCGACCACGACGAGCGATCACTGGCAGTGGCGCGCCACTGGGGCTTCGAGGTCCTCGGCCATGGTGTCGAGTCCGTCCTCGCCCTCACGGACGAGCCGGTCGTCCCTGCCCTTCCCGCGGGCGTGCTCGAGGTGCACGTGGGGGCGGAGTCCGCTGCGGCCTCGCGCGAACTCGATGCCTTCCTTGCCGAGGTCGGGGACTACCCCGAGTCGGCCGACTACGGCAACTCCATGTCGACCAGCGTGGTGCTCCAGGTTGCCCCGCGGGCCGTGTGGGTGGTCCTGTTCGACGACGTCGGCACGCTGGCGGCGACGGTCATCGACCCGCGCGAGGGTGGCGAGTGGTACGTGGTGTTCACCGCCACCGCGCCCCGCGCTAGGGGAACGGGCATGGGCAGGGCGGTCAAGCAGGCTGCCCACCGACTGGCGTACGAGCAGGGGGCACGAGCGGTGCGCACCACGAATGAGGCGCGCAACGAGCGCATGCGGGCACTGAACGCCGCCCTCGGGTACGTCAGGGTAGGCGGCGACATCCGGCTCGCCCGCGGATAGCGGTCCACGACCGCACGGTGAACACGCCGTGAAGGATTCGAACTTTCTTTCGTCCACAGGCTGGGCACAGCGTTTCCGCTGGTCAGCGCCGCATTGCGCGGCGCCATCCTCAGGCTCGTCCCCAGCGTCGTGCACCTTCCGTCCACAGCGACACGCTGGTGCGTGCACAGCGGGTGCACAGGTGATCCACAGGCACGCGGACGGGATTCGGTCGTTCGCATTGACTCCGGCCTCGCGCACTCCCTAGGTTCAGGCCCGTTGGACCCCCGGGATAACACGCTCGTTCGCAAGGGGAAGGCGAACGAGTGGAGAGCCCCGGGGGTCCGTCGCTTTTCGGCGCCCCGCCCCGCCTCGCGTACCCTGGGGGGAACCGCTGCGCGGGACCTGTCGTCCCATCCGAGCGCAGCATGTCGTCCGCCCGAGGAGTCTGTGGTGTCAGCGCTGGCCTGGTGGCTCATCCCGCTGGCAGCCACCGTCCTTGCGGTGCTGTTCGTCATGCTGCGCAGCCGACCGGCCAAGCCCACGACAGCGGAGGACTCGATGCAGCGACTGCGGCGCATGCAGGAGGCCATGGAGCGGCCGATGCCGCCCAGCGGCAACGCCCGCATCATCGACCCGGCCACCGGGCTGCCGCCGGTCGACGAGTCGCAGAACGGGGCCTCTGCGTGACCGACGGCATCCAGACCGACTCCGAGCCCGCGGAGCCGAGCATCGACCCAGCGCCGCCGAGCACCGGCTGGTGGCATGCGCTGACGCACCCGACCCGCCGTGGCTGGATGCTCATCATCAGCGGCACCACGACGCTGCTGCTGCTGGGCGTCGCCTTCCTCATGCCGGTGCCGTTCGTGAAGCTGGCGCCCGGGCCCACCTACAACGTCATCGGCGAGAACGACGGCCAGCCGGTCATCGAGATCAGCGGGACGCAGACCTACCCGGTCAGCGGCAACCTCGACATGACGACGGTGCTGGAGTCCGGTGGCCCGCGCGGTGGGCTGACCTTCGTCGATGCGATCGCCTCGTGGCTGGACCCGTCCGACGCGGTCGTGCCGCGCGAGCTGATCTTCCCGGACGACGTCACCGGTGAGGAGGTCCAGCAGCGGCAGGCGATGCTGTTCAGCACGTCGGAGTCCAATGCCGTCGCGGCCGCCATGGCCTACCTCGGCAAGCCGGTCGTCGCGGAGGTCGTCGTCACGGCGGTGTACACCGACACGCCGGCGGACGGCGTGCTCCTGCCCAAGGACGAGATCGTCAGCGTCGACGGCGTCGAGATCACCGCGCCCGGCGCAGGTGGCCGAGGCGATCCGGGCCAAGCCGATCGGCACGACGTTCGAGCTGGTCGTCCGACGTGACGGCGTCGAGGTCGACGGGGTGATGCAGGACGACGTCGAGCAGACGGTGTCCCTCACCTCCGCGGCCAACCCGGACGACGACACGATCCCGTACATCGGAATCGGCGTCGGCGAGTTCTACTCGGCCGGCTTCCCCATCACCTTCACCCTCGAGAAGGTCGGCGGACCCGAGCGCCGGGCTCATGTTCGCCACGGGCATCGTCGACAAGCTCACGCCCGACGACCTTGTCGCCGGCAAGCACGTCGCGGGCACCGGGCACGATCGAGCCCGACGGCACGGTCGGGCCGATCGGCGGCATCCGGCAGAAGCTGGCCGGGGCTCGCAACGCGGGCGCGACGCTGTTCGTCATGCCGAAGGACGCACTGCACCGAGGCGTCCGGTCACATCCCCGACGGACTGACCGTGGTGCCCGGTGACCACGCTCGCCGAGGCCGTGCAGGCCATCGAGGACTACAACGCGGGCAAGCCCGTGGCAACCTGCCCCGCCCCCGTGACGTAGGTTGGTGAAGTGACCTTCGAGATGCCCGGCATGGGCGGTCCCGGCGCCCCCGCACCTGAGGCCCGCCCGCGACGCCGCGGCGTGCTCCTGCCCACGATCATCGTGCTGGCCCTGCTCGTGGGCAGCTTCGTGGTGTTCACCGGCTTCTACACCGACTGGCTGTGGTTCGTGTCGGTCGACAAGACCGAGGTCTTCACGACGTCGCTGGTCACGCGGGCTCTCATGTTCGGCGTGTTCGGGACCATCATGGGCCTGGCGGTCGGCGATCGCCATGTGGATCGCCTGGCGCACGCGGCCGACCTTCCGCGGGATGACGCCGGAGCAGGCCAGCCTCGAGCGCTACCGCGTCGCCCTCGAGCCGTACCGTCGCCGCATCACCATCGTCGTGGCCCTGCGGCCTTGGCTTCGTGACGGGCCTGACGGCCGCCTCCGAGTGGGGCACCTACCTGCTGTGGAAGAACGCGGTGCCGTTCGGCATCGAGGATCCGCAGTTCGGCCTCGACCTGTCGTTCTACACGTTCACGCTCCCGTTCATCCGGTTCGTCATCGGCTTCGCGTTCGGCGTCGTCCTGCTGTGCCTGCTCGCCGTCGTCGCGGTGCAGTACGTGTACGGCGGACTGCGGCTGCAGCCGAAGGGCGATCGCGCGTCGGCCGCCGCGCAGTCGCAGCTCAGCCTCCTCATCGGCCTGTTCGTGCTGCTCAAGGCCGTGTCCTACTGGTTCGACCGCTTCGAGCTGGCGACGCAGAGCCAGCAGCTGGTCGCGGGCTTCACCGGCCTGAAGTACACCGACGTCTACGCGGTGCTCCCGGCCCTGAACATCCTCGCCGCGGTGTCGCTGCTCGTGGCCGCGCTGTTCTTCGTGAACGTCTTCCGTCGCCGCTGGGCGATCCCGGTGATCGGCGCCGTCCTGCTCGTCGTGACCAGCATCGTCGTCGGCACGGTCTACCCGCTCATCGTGCAGCAGTTCCAGGTGCGTCCCAGCGAGCTCGTACGCGAGCAGCCGTACCTGGAGCGCAACATCAACGCCACCCGCGCCGCCTACGACATCGCCGACTCCGAGGTCGTCCGACTACGCGGGCACCGTCTCGCCGCCGACCGCCGAGGTGCTCGACGCCAGCGCCGGCACGCTGAACGCGATCCGCCTGCTCGACCCGGCCGTCGTGTCGCCCGACGTACAACCAGCTGCAGCAGATCCGCGGCTACTACTCGTTCAACAACAAGCTCGACGTCGACCGCTACACGCTCGACGAGGACAAGCGCGGTGCCGTGGTGGCCGTGCGCGAGATCAACCTCGCCGGCATCCCCGACGGCCAGCGCAACTGGACCAACGACCGCCTCGTCTACACGCACGGCTACGGCCTCGTGGCGGCGTACGACAACACGGCGCTGTCGAACGGCCAGCCGGACTTCTTCGAGAGCGACATCCCGCCCACCGGCGGACTCGACGTGCAGCAGCCGCGGGTGTACTTCGGCGAGCTGAGCCCGGTGTACAGCATCGTCGGCGCGCCCGCGGGCTCGCGCTCCGGTCGAGCTCGACTACCCGGACGACGCCAGCCCGACCGGCCAGAAGACCAACACGTACACCGGCACCGGCGGCGTCCCGATGGGCTCGCTGCTCGGGCGGATGCTGTTCGCCACCAAGTTCCAGGACGCCAACATCCTGCTGTCCGACCTCGTCAACGCCGACTCGCGCATCATGTGGGACCGCGATCCGCTGACCCGCGTCGAGAAGGTCGCACCGTGGCTCACCCTCGACCAGGATCCGTACCCCGTCGTGGCGGACGGTCGCATCAAGTGGATCGTCGACGGCTACACGCTGTCGAACGCCTACCCCTACAGCAGTCGCGTGAGCCTGAGCGACGCGACCGCCGACTCGGTGAGCACTCGCACGCTGCCGAGCACGCTGCTGCCGGCCGACCAGGCGAACTACGTGCGCAACTCCGTCAAGGCGGTCGTCGACGCGTACGACGGCACGGTGACGCTGTACGCCTGGGACGAGACCGACCCGGTGCTGCTGACGTGGATGAACGCCTTCCCGGGCATCGTCGAGCCCAAGTCGGGGATGTCCGCCTGACGTGCTCGCGCACGTGCGGTACCCGCAGGACATGTTCAAGATCCAGCGCACGATCCTGAGCCGGTACCACGTGACCGACGCGTCCACGTTCTACAACGGCACCGACGTGTGGATCGTCCCGGACGACCCGACGGTCAGCCCGGCCCAGGTCTTCCAGCCGCCGTACTACCTGACCCTGCAGATGCCGGGGCAGGAGGAGCCGACGTTCTCGCTCACCACGACGTTCGCCCCGCAACGGCGGCAGACGCTGGCCGCCTTCATGGCCGTCGACTCGGCGCCGGGAGAGGGCTACGGGAAGATGCGCGTCCTCCAGCTGCCGAGCAACACGACCATCCCCGGTCCGCAGCAGGTCCAGAACAACTTCGAGTCCGACCCGCTGGTGAGCTCGCAGCTGTCGCTGCTGCGCGCCGGCGGCTCCGACGTCGAGCTGGGCAACCTGCTGAGCCTGCCCTTCAACGACGGCCTGCTCTACATCGAGCCGGTGTACATCCGCGCCAACACCGGCGGCTACCCGCTGCTGCGCAAGGTGCTCGTCGGCTACGGCGCCAATGTGGCGATGGAGAACACCCTCGACGTCGCGCTCGCCAAGGTGTTCGGCACGTCGCCGGACTCCACCGTCGATCCGACCCCGGAGGAGGGTGGAACGGACGGCGGCGACGGCACGCCGACCCCGACTCCGACCCCGACGGAGCCGACGACGGGCGACCCGGCGACGGACCTCGCCATTGCGATCACCCAGGCGCAGAGCGCCTACGACGACGGCCAGGCGGCCCTCGCGCGCGGCGACTTCGCCGCGTACGGCGAGGCCCAGGCACGCCTCAAGGCCGCGCTCGACGCGGCGGCCGAGGCGGAGGCGGCGCTCACCGGCGGTGGCCTGCTGCCCGACAGTTCGACGCCGTCGCCGGACCAGACGCAGTCCGAGGGCACGGCGGCCTGATGACCGGACCCGATCCGGTCCTCGGCAGCGCCGGGTACTGGGACGGCCGCTACGCCACGATCGGCGACACGCAGGTCTCGTGGTTCCAGGACGAGCCCGTCGCGAGCCTCGACTCTCATCGGCGAGGTCGCCGACCACTCCGCGTCCGTGGTCGATGTGGGCGGCGGCGCCAGTCGCCTGGTCGACCACCTGCTCGCCGCCGGCTTCCGCGACCTGACGGTGGTCGACCTCAGCCAGCAGGCCCTCGCCGCCTCGCGTGCGCGCGTGGGCGAGGCACCGGTGGCCTGGGTCGCGACCGACGTGCGCGAGTGGGAGCCGGACCGCACCTTCGACGTCTGGCACGACCGCGCCGCGTACCACTTCCTCACCGACCCCGCAGACCAGCGGCGCTACTGGGACCTCGTGCGCGCCAGCGTCCCGCCGGGCGGGCACGTCATCATGGCCACCTTCGCCGGAGGACGGCCCGCAGATGTGCTCGGGGCTGCCGGTGACCCGCTACGGCGCCGACGACCTCGCCCGCGCGATGGGTCCCGGCTTCCGGGTGGTCGGCACGCGCCGCGAGGAGCACGTCACCCCGACCGGCGCGACGCAGTCCTTCGTCTGGCTGGTCACCGAACGCTCCCAGGCGTAGCCGGCAGCAGGCCGTCCGGCTCGCCTTCGTGGACCGGCGGCGGTTCGGGCTCCCACGGCATGCGGATCCAGGCCAGCCGGGCCGGTCGCTGCGACGGGAAGCACAGGGCGATGCCCGACGGCGCAGCCCGAGCAGCAGCACCGACACGACGCCGTCGAGGATGAAGTGGTTGCCGGTCACCACGACCACCCAGAGCGTGAGGACCGGATAGCCGATCGCCAGCCACCGCCAGGGCGTGCGCGCGGTCACGATGATGATGAGCGCCACGGCCGAGGCCCACGCGATGTGCACCGACGGCATGGCGGACAGCTGGTTGGCGCCGGCGACGGCGCCGTACACGGATCGGCCGTGCTCCAGCGCGGTGTCGATGATCCCGAGCTGCGGGCAGCAGTCGCGGGGGCGCCACCGGCTTGAACTGCACCAGCAGGCACATGCCCGTGAGCAGCACGATCGTGGTGCGGGCGAAGGCCCAGTCACGCAGGTGCAGGAACAGGACCCACAGGAGGGTGACGACGAGCATCGGGATGTGCAGGGCCACGTAGTACCAGTCGGCCACCGCGATGATCGACTCGTTGGCGATGACCATCTGCTGCAGCCATGCCTCGCTGGGGAAGGCGAGGGCATCCTGCAGTCGCGCGATCCAGAGGCCGGCGTCCGCCGCTCCCTCGACGCCCCCGGTGGTGTTGGCCGCGACGACCTGCCACACGGCATAGAGGGCGAGGATCAGCGCGGCCTCGCCCGCGACCCGCATGCCGCGCCGCGTGCGCGGGCTCAGGGCCAGCAGGCCCATGAGCACGAGCAGGACGACGGTGGCCACGACGGCGCCGCGCCACGGCAGCCATCCCAGTCCCGCCAGCGTCATGGCCCCATTGTCACGCGACGGCCTCCGGGCCGTGCGGCACGGCCCACTCGTCGATGCGTCATCCTTGGGGCATGGACGAGGGCGTGCACATCCGCGGTGCCGTCGTGATCCCGCCGCACGAGCTCGAGTGGCGGTTCTCCCGCTCCGGCGGCCCCGGCGGGCAGAGCGTCAACACCACGGACTCCCGGGTGCAGCTGGCGTTCGACGTGGCGACGAGCCCGAGCATCCCCGAGCACCTGCGCGCCCGCGCGCTCGAGCGGCTCGCCGGACGCCTGCAGGACGGGATCCTGGTGATCACAGCATCCGAGCAGCGCTCGCAGTTCCAGAACCGACGGGCGGCCGAGCGACGGCTGGCGGACGTGCTGCGTGAGGCGACGGCGCCGCCGCCGCGCAAGCGACGCCCCACCCGACCGAGCAAGGCATCGATCGACAGGCGCATCCAGGCGAAGAAGAGCCGCGGCGCCACCAAGCGCCTGCGCGGGCGAGCCGGCGCGCGGGGCGACTGACGGCAGGGCTACTTGAGCTTGAGCGACCCCGACAGTGTCGTCGTGACGGTGGCGCCGTTGCCGTCGTCGTAGGTCGTCGTGCAGTCGAAGACGAACGCCTTCTTCTTGTTGTTCCACGCGCCGACGACGTCGTTGGCGTTCGCCCGGGCGCTGGCCGCGCTCGTGCCCTTGGGGTAGCAGATGCGGCGCGCGTCGTCGCTGGGGGACAGCGAGCCCTCGATCGGATCCACGTCCTGGCCGTCCTGGCAGGGGCTGATGCCCGAGCCGGTGTACGTCGTGGTGTCCTGGCCGGAGTACCGCAGGATCGGCGTGAGGACGATCGCCTTGGTCTTGGACCCCAGGGACGAGGTGCCGGGGCGGATGTCGGAGAACAGGGCCGGCGCCTTCGTGCTGGTCGGCTTCTTCGGCAGTGCGCCGCCGGCGGGTGCCGTGACGGCGTGGGTGACCGTGCAGTCGACGCCGCCACCGCTGTTCCGCTCCAGGCGGGTCGTGGCCAGGGTGTACGTCCCGTCGTACGAGCTGCCGTTGTCCTCGACCTGCCAGTACGCGGCTCCGGACCGGCGCGTCATCTTCAGCTTCATCGTCACCGTGCGGGTCTCGGTGCCCGTGGTGAGGTCACCGCCGGGCACGTCCTTGTTGTAGACCGACGTGGTGGTCCACGTGACCGTGCCCTGCAGGGACGGGCTCGCGGCGGTGGCGGGGGACGCGAGCGCGCCAGCGACGACGCCGGCGACGATGAGGAGCGTGGCGGTGGCGGCGAGGCCGCGTCGGGGGGACATGGCGCGACGGTAGCCCCGACCCCCGCGGGATGGGTGGGTAAGCGCGCGCGTAGCCGGTCAAACCCCGCGGGCAGGACACGGACGGCGCCAACCATCAATGCACCCGCGTCGAGCGCACCTGCGAGAGGATGCCGCAATGCCAGGACTCAGCAGGCGCGCGTTCCTCGCCACGGTGGCCGGACTCTCGGCGGCCTGGGCGCTGCCGCAGCGCGCACTCGGCCACGTGCTGGCCGCACCGGCGGCGCCGGGGCCGGGCATCAGCACGCTTCAGCAGGCGATCGCCATCGGACCCGAGGTCAACCGTCGGTACCGGCACCTGTTCACGCGTGACGGGGAGCCGCACCTGGCCCGGCTCGACCTGCTGGGCGAGATCCCGGACCCGGCGCGGCAGTCCCGCCGGCGGTCGATCCTGTACCTGGGCCACCTGTCGGACATGCACATCATCGACGCGCAGAGCCCTGCGCGGCTCGAGCCGCTCATCGCGCAGGATCACTCGACCTGGGCCGGAGCCTTCCGTCCGCACGACACGCTGACCACCCACGTCGGGGCGGCGATGGTGCGCAGCATCGCCGACGTGCGGATCAGCCAGGTCACCGGCGCACCCCTGGCGGCCGCCTTCGTCACGGGCGACACCGCCGACATGCTGAGCCACCTCGAGACCCGCTGGTACATCGACCTGCTCGACGGCACTCCGCTGGTGCCCAACTCCGGGGCGGTCGGCGTCTACGAGGGCGTGCAGGCGTGGGACGAGGCGTACTGGGCGTACCACCCGGACAACCCCGCGGCCGACTGGTTCGGCAACTACGGCTTCCCCTCCGTGCCCGGCCTGCTCGAGGCCGCCGTCACGCAGGAGGTCGACAGCGGCGGCATGCCGGTGCCCTGGTACGGCATCTACGGCAACCACGACACCCTCCTGCTCGGCACGCTCGAGGTCCCGATGGCCTACCGGGAGTTCGCGATCGGCGACCGGAAGTACTGGGACTGGCAGGCGCTCGGACTCGACTTCGTGCAGGACTGGGCCGTCGAGACGTCGGCGCTCACGCGCGCGATCCACGCCGTCACCACGAACCTCGGGTTCCACTACGGCACCCGGACCGTGAGCGCGGACCCCGAGCGCCGGCTGCTCGAGCAGCAGGACTTCATGCGCGCGCACTTCGAGACGACGCCGAACCCCGGCCCCCTCGGGCATGGCTTCACCCAGGCCAACCTCGACACCGGCCGCACGTACTGGTCTGCCGACATCGGCCCCTTCGTGCGCGCCTTCGGCCTCGACACCTGCAACCAGGTGGCCGGGCCCGACGGCGCGGTGCCCGAGGAGCAGTTCGAGTGGCTGCGAGCCGGGCTCGCGCAGGCGCAGGCCGACGGCCGACTGGCGCTGATCTTCAGCCACCACAACTCGCTCACCCTCGAGAACAACGCCACGCTGGCGACGCAGCCGCAGCGGCTGGTGCACGCCGACGAGCTGGTCGCCATGCTGCTCGACCATCCCAACGCCGTCGCGTGGATCAACGGGCACACGCACATCAACACGATCACCGCGCACAAGCGGACCGACGGCCGCCCGGGCGGGCTGTGGGAGATCACCACTGCCTCGTGCGTGGAGTACCCGCAGCAGCAGCAGGTGATCGAGATCGTCGACAACCGCGACGGCACGCTGAGCCTGTTCACCACCGCCCTGGACCACGCGTCGCCGGCGGAGTGGGACGGCGACCTGACGCCGACCGGACTGGCGAGCCTGAGCCGTCAGTTCTCCGCCAACGACTGGGTGGAGAACCCCACCATGCGGATCGGCTCGCCGCTGGACCGCAACACCGAACTGCTGCTGCCGGCCCCGTTCGACCTGTCGGCGATCACCGACGCCGCCCTGGAGGCGGCCCAGGCCGCCGATCGGGCGCGGATCATGGCGTGGGAGTCGGGGTGGTCGGCATGAGGGGCGTCCGGATGGTCGTCGCCGCGTCGGCGGTGATGGTGTCGGGCCTGCTCGGCGGCTGCACCTCGCAGCTCGACGCGCTGGCCCCCGTCGGCGGAGACGCCGTCACCGGCGTGACGTTCGCCGCCACCGACGTGCTGCTGCAGCGCAAGTTCGGCATCCTCGAGGCCCCGGCCTGCACCCTGGCCGGCACCGCCGTCGCCTGCGTCGGCAGTCTCACCGACGGCAGTCGCGTCAGCGTGAGCGCCGACGTCACCACCAAGCCGCACACCATGACGGTCACCGTCGGGGGAGAGGTCATCTACGACGGCGACGTGCAGCGCGTCCTCGACGACGCGGCGCGGGCCGGCACCGGTGTAAGCACCGAGGTGGACGGATGACGGCCGGACCAGACCCCGCGCCTGTACCGGGTCTCCGCGCTCGCGTCGGGGTTCGTCCGGCTGTGGCGCGGCTGGCGGGTGGTCCTTCCCGTGGTGGTCGTCAACGCCCTCGTTCAGGCGCTGCTCGTCTGGCCGCCGTTCACGTACGACGCCACCTGGTGGGTGGTGCTGTCGGCGCTGCTCAGCGCGCTCGCGTTCGGTGTCGGCTTCGGCCTCGTCGCGAGCACAGCGCTGCAGGTACCCGACGGGACCGTCGGCTGGGGCGCTGCAACAGCCCGCCTGCGGGCCCACCTGCTGCCGTTCACGCTGTGGGCGCTCGGGTGGCTGGTCGCCGTGACGATCGGCCTGGCCCTCTACTCCCTCCCCGGTCTCGTGATCGCCGCGCTGCTGCCGTTCCTGCTCCTCGCCGTGCTGGACGGTCGCAGCCGTCCGCTGACGGTCAACGTCCGGACGCTGGGGCGCAGGTTCTGGCGCTGGCTGGTGACGGTGACGATCATCGGCGTCGTCCTGGTCGTCGCCGACCTCGGGGCCGGCCTGTTCACCTTCTTCACGCGCAACCCGCTCGCCTCGCTCATCGTCTGGCTGGTCGGCGGCTTCGGGGCCGTCTGGGCCACCACGGCGTGGGCGCTGATCTACCGCAGCGCCTGGGCCGGGCCTTCGGAGCCTGCCTCGGCGGAGAGCCTTCGCCCCTTGACCCCCGATTTGGAGTCTGCGCCGTAGGGCACGTATCCTTACGGAGCAATCGACGCGGGGTGGAGCAGCTCGGTAGCTCGCTGGGCTCATAACCCAGAGGTCACAGGTTCAAATCCTGTCCCCGCTACCACTCGAAGAAGGACCGGCCCAATGGGCCGGTCCTTCTTCGTTTCACGGTGACGCGGCAGCCTTGTGTGTGCCGAGTGGCCGCTGTAACGTCGCCGTCCATGATGACCAAGGAGGCCGCCATCAAGGCGGTGCCCCTCTTCTCGACCTGCACGAAGAAGGAAGTCGGTCTGGTAGCGAGCGCTGCCGACAGATTCAGCCTGGCGGCCGGGCAGGATCTGATCCGCGAGGGGACCCATGGGAGTGACTTCTTCATCATCCTCAGCGGGTCCGCAGACGTCCGTAAGGGCGGCGCGCTACTGACGACACTCGGTCCGGGGGACTTCTGCGGCGAGATCGCCTCCCTCGACGGGGTCCCGCGGACGGCCACCGTCACGGCCACGTCAGCGATCGACGCCCTGGTGCTGCGAAGCTCCGGTCTCTCCGCCTTGCGGGATCGACTCCCGAACCTGAACCACAGCGTTCTGGACGCGATGTCTGCCCGCCTCGCCTCGGATGCCGCACAGGACTAGCGGCGCGCCGTAGGTCGCGTCGCCCATCGCCCATCAGGGATCGGCGCATGTGGGCTCAGCGGGGGAGTCCGAGCGCTACATCGAGGACGTCCCACACGTCAGCCGCCTGCGCCCGCGCGGCGATGGCGTCGCGCTCGGCCTGCTCGGGAGTGAGCCCCGGCGCCAGCGCGAGGCGAGCCTGCTCGTGCATCGGCCACCGAGCCAGACCCAGCCGCCCGAGCACAGCGTCGGACACCGCCGAGGCGAGGATCGCGTCGTCGGTCCGGCCTTCGGCCGCGGCGAGCGCTGAGGCTGGGCCGAGGAGGAGCGCCGCCTGCACCTGCCCGGGGACCGTTCGCAGCACCTCGCGGGCGGCCACGAGCTGGTCGCGCCCCGCGTCGAGGTGTCCCTGCAGGATCGCGGCGAGTCCGAGCACCCCTCGCTGCTGAGCGATCACGCCGCGCATGTCGTACCGGACGCCCAGTTCGAGCGCCTCTCGCCCGTGCTGCTCGGCGGCGGTGAAGTCACCCCTGGACACGCTGATTCCGGCGAGGACGATCCGGCTGTAGGCCGAGACGGACGTGAAGCCGATGGAGTCGGCGAGGTCGCGCGCTCGAGTCGCCGAGCGCCGGTTCTCCTCCCCGTCGGCGACCAGCGGCAAGGCGAGAGCACGATTCACCTCCAGCAGGGCAGCGCACGCCGGGTCGGACTCCGCCAACGCCTCGATGTCGACGCCCTCCTGCGCCGCGAGGGCTCCGTCCACGTCACCCAGCACGAACCGAGTCCACGAGGCTGCCGCTCGAAGGCGGTACTGGTACGGCTGCTCGGCCCGCCTCGTCGTGGAGAAGCAGTCGTCGTACGCCCGCTGGGTCCATGCAGCCAGCTCCTGGATCCGGCCGAACAGCCACATCCAGTCGAGAATGCCCCAGGCGAGCCGGACGAACCGCTCGTGGTCTCCGGCATCGATGAGGATCTGCGCCGCCCGCTCGAGGTTGCGTGCCTCGAACTGCAGGTCGGGCCATCGCGCGGCCGCATCGTGGTGGAGCAGCGGGTCGCCAGCCGCCGAGATCCCCAACGCCCATGACACGAAGCGCTCGATCACCTCGCGCCTCTCGGAGCCCTCGTCGAGGTGCTCAGCGGCGAAGGGACGAACAGTGGTGAGCAGGACGAAGCGCGGCTGCCCTCCATCGGATCCGCGCTGCGCCACGAGGAATCCGTCATCGAGCAGGGTGGAGAGGTCGTCGAGCAGGTCGTCGACCGGATGCCCTGAGCACACGGCCTCGATCGCCTCGAGGGTTGCTCCGTCCGCGAAGACGCTCAGTCGAGCGAGGAGCGTCTGCTGGGCCGGCGTCAGCAGCGCGTGGCTCCACTCCAGTGTCGCCCTCAGGGTGCGTTGGCGTTCGGGGAAGTCCGCGCCCGCCGACATGGGCACTGTGGCGCCGCGTTCGAGTCGCTCCAGCATCTGCCCAGGTTCCAGGATGCTCGTGCGTGCGGCGGCCAGCTCGATGGCGAGGGGGAGTCCGTCGAGGCGTCGCACGAGCGCGGCCACCGCCTCCGCGTTCGACGCGTCGACGACGAAGTCGGACCGCACCTGACGGGCTCTCTCCTCGAACAGTCGGACCGCGGGTGCCTGGATGATCGCCTCCACCGCCGTGCCGGTCGGCACGCCGTCATCGTCCGCCGGCACGAACAAGGGCGCCAGCGTGATCAGGTGCTCGCCGCGCAGGCGAAGCGGGCGACGGCTCGTCACCAGCACCGACACGCCGGGGCAGCGGTCGAGCAGTTCGGCAATCGCCAGCCTGGCCTCCAGCACCTGCTCGAAGTTGTCGATCATGAGCAGCGCGCGCTGCCCCTGGAGCCGGTCGACGGCGGATTCGAGAGGAGGCTGGCTGCCCTCCACCGACGCTCCGATCCGCTCGGCAATCACGCGCGCGACCGCCCCGGCCTCGGTGACGGACTCGAGGGGGATGAACGCGATGCCGTCGGGAAAGGTCTCGACGAGCTGCCTGCACGCCTCGAGGGCAAGCCGGCTCTTGCCCACCCCGCCCGGCCCGGTGAGCGTCAGGAGGCGACACCCGCCGGTGACCAGTCGGTGGATCTCGTCGAGTTCGTGCACGCGGCCGATGGTGGGCGTGATCGGCACCGGTGGGACCGACATGGGTCGCGAGGGGGTTTGGGTAGAGGCTTCGAGTCCGCTCTCGAACCGCTCGGTCAGCAGCACGATCAGGTCATCCTTGATGAGGGCAGCGAGCTCGTCGACGCTGGTGAACCTGCGGTACGAGGCCTCGTCCTCGGCCTGGATCCGGTGCAGCAGCTCGTTGAGCTTGTCCTCCCGGTCGGGAGCAGGCTGCTTGACGTAGAGCAGGCGCGGCCGCCCGTCGGACAGCAGGTACTCGTCCTCGAGGCCCGAGACGTCCTCGTCGGGTGCGACCCAGCCGTAGGACTGCCAGTACATGCCGAGGAACACGTGGCTCTGGGCGAGGTATGCGCGGTACAGCGCCCTCGGCGGGTACGGGCGTGCTCCCAGCTCGAACATCACCGGCGTGAGGCGCAGAGTCTCGATCGCCTGACGCACGGCCGCGCGCTCCTCGGCCAGCTCGACGAGCGTCGAGGACACGAAGACGCGCACCCGCTGATCGGGGGTGCGGATGTGCGTCGCCGGGTCCGCGCTCATGCTCGTGGCCGGCGATTGACCCAAGGCCTCATGCGCCCTCCTACCGGACCATCTCCTCGCCGCTGGCGAGGCGGACTTCCTGTCCGCCGCGACCAGACAGTGCCGTGCGTGCCGGAGATTCAACTACAGGAAGCGCCCTCACGACAGGGGGTCCGAGGGGGCGCCCAGGGACAACCGTGCTATTGACAATATTCCTGTCAATGGCACGGTACCGCCATGCAGGACGTCGAGGTCATCGAGGACGCGGAGGCGGCTGCCCTTGCGCTGGACCCGGTCCGGGCCCGGCTGCTCGGCGAGTTGGCCGTCCCGGCTTCTGCCGCTGGGCTCGCCGCCCGGGTCGGCATCGCCCGCCAGAAGGTCAACTACCACCTGAAGGCGCTCGAGGCGCACGGCCTGGTCGAGCTGGCCGAGGAACGCCGGCACGGCGGGATCACCGAGCGCGTCCTGCAGGCATCGGCGGCGTCGTACGTGGTGTCCCCGGCCGCGGTCAGCGCGTCGGCCGCCGACCCGGATGCCAACGCCGACCACCTGTCGGCTGGGTACCTCGTCGCCCTTGCCGGTCGGCTGGTACGCGAGGTGGGCGCCCTGGTGCATCGCGCCGGTTCGTCCGGGGCGCGCGTGCCCACGCTGACGATCGACACGCAGATCGGCTTCCGGTCTGCCGCCGACCGGGCAGCATTCGCGGACGACCTGACTGCCGCGGTGCTGGATCTGGCCGCTCGCTACCACCACGACGACGGGCGCCCGCACCGGCTCGTCGTCGCAGCCCACCCCCTTCCTGAGGAGAGCAGATGAGCACGCCCCCGAACGTCCCGTACCACCTGGAGTTCAGCGTCGAGGTGCCCGGCACCCCCGAGCAGGTCTGGCAGGCCGTCGCCACCGCCACGGGCATGAGCGCCTGGTTCCTGCCGACCGAGTTGGAGGAGCGAGAGGGCGGTGCCGTCCACTTCAGCATGGGTCCCGAGATGGGCTCGGACGGCTTCGTCACCGGCTGGGACCCGCCGCGCCGCATCGAGTACCAGGAGGACTGGGCCGCCCTCATGGGCCAGGAGCCCGACGCACTCAGCGCGCTCACGTCGGAGTTCCTGATCGAGGCCCAGTCCGGCGGCACCTGCATCGTGCGCGTCACCAGCAGTGGCTTCGGACGAGGCGCCGACTGGGAGTCGGAGTTCTGGGACGAGATGGGCGCCAACTGGATGCCCTTCTTCGACAATCTCCGCCTCTACCTGTCGCACTTCCCCGGACAGGAGGCCGTGCAGTTCGAGGCGAGCGCCACGCACCCCGTCGAGGAAGGCGTGCTCTGGTCGACCCTGCGCGATGCGCTCGGCCTGCAGGTCGAAGGCGAGAGAGTCGACGTGCTCGGAGCGACGGGCACCGTCGAGCGGGTCGGCGAGCGGCAGGCGCTGGTGCGGCTCACCGAACCGGTGCCGGGCATGCTCACCGTCTCCTCGTTCGGCATGGGCGAGGACTCAGCGATCGCGGGTGCCCGGGCGTACATGTTCTCCGCTGACGCGGCGGAATACGCGCGGCTGGCGCAACCGGCGTGGCAGGCCTGGCTCGACGGGCTCGCGCTACCCGGCTGAGGCGTCCTCAGTCGTTGACGAGCGGTGCGCCCCGCAGCGTGAAGACTCGCTGCGCCTCGGCGATGGCCGCGTCGAAGTCCGCCTCGGGGTCCTGCCGGAGCCTGTCGGTGGCGATGGCGTGCGCGCGGACGCCGGGGTCCGGGTCGGTCGTCGCTCGTGCGATCGCCGCCGTGGCGCCGTCGCCGAGCGCGACCAGGGCCCGGCTGAGGCTCAGCTGGAGGTCACGATCGCCGCGGGTGAACTGGGTGGCCAGCGTCTCGGCCAGGGCCGTCACCTCATCGGCTGGCACGAGCACCGCGGCTGTCCGCCACGCAGCCCGCGCGACCTCGTCGTCGGGGTCCTGCAGGAGGCTCGCGGAGATCGCGGGCCAGGTGCCGGGATCCCCGATCTTCGACAGCGTGTGGAGGGCCTGAGCGCGGGCCTGGGGCACGTCGGATCCGAGCTCCGTCAGCAGCCGCGGGACGACCACCGACGAGTCGTGGCAGGTGAGTGCCCAGGTCAGCATGTCGCGCACGTAGAAGTCGGGCTCGACGGCGCAGCGATCGACCAGCACCTCGACGTACGCCGGGGCGGGGTTGCGCCCGGCCGCGAGGGCCGCCTGCAGCCGCACCGACTCGTCATCCGACTCCAGCGTCGTCCTCAGCGCCTGGGCCGGCATGGTCGGCTGGCCCATGCTGATCGGATCCGGTCCTGTGTCAGTCACTGGGCCCCCATGTCTTGAACCGCCGCACCTCCTGCGGCCAACCGCACGCCTCAGCGATCCTGCCGGCCCACATCCGCGCCTCATCATCGTCCGCCACGGCCACGATGGTCATCCCGCCCAGGAACTCGCTGGATGCGCCGAGGGGGCCGTCGGTGAACGCGAGCGTCCCGCTGGTGGCGTCGGCGCCGAAGGCGCTCTCGATCTCCTCCTCGAGTCCGCCGGCGAAGACCAGCACCCCGGCCGTCTTCATCTCGTCCACCACGGCCTTGGCGAGCGGTCCACGGCTGCGGAACCACTCCTCGGTGTGGTCGCCGACCCACTGCTGGTTGAAGTAGATGAGGTACTCGGTCATGACTGCTCCTCCGGCTCGGTGGCTGCGCTGCCCTCGCTCCATCACCGCGGGTGGAGGACGTGACGCGACAGCCCGCACACCTTGGCACGGTGGTTCCCGCGGCGACAACCACGGGAGGCCATCCGGGCGTCGTCCGTGGATACTGGTGCCGCGGGACTCGACGAGCAGTGCGCGCGCCGGGCCCGCGTACTCCTGGAGGCACGCATGCGGCTCGGTGTCCACATCATCGACTTCGAGTTCCCCGGGGGTGCGGGTGCCATCGGCCCCACCCTCGCCGACGTGGGCCGAGCGGTCGAGGAGGCGGGGCTCGACAACCTCTCGGTCATGGACCACTACTTCCAGATGGAGATGGCCGGCGGGCCGGAGAAGCCCATGCTGGAGGGCTATACGACGCTCGGCTTCCTGGCGGCGCACACGTCGACAGTCGAGCTGCAGCTGCTCGTCACCGGCGTGACGTATCGCTACCCGGGGCTGCTCGCCAAGATCGTGACGACCCTCGACGTGCTGTCCGGCGGTCGGGCCGTGCTCGGCCTCGGCGCGGCGTGGTACGAGCGCGAGCACCTCGCGACTGGGGGTCCCGTTCCCGCCCGTCGCCGAGCGATTCGAGCGGCTCGAGGAGACGCTGCAGATCGTGCACCAGATGTGGAGCGAGGACGACGGTCCTTACGAGGGCACCCACTACTCCCTGGCCGAGACCATCAACACGCCGCAGCCGATCTCGCGGCCGCACCCGCCCATCATGATCGGCGGGATGGGGGAGCGGAAGACGCTCAGGCTCGTGGCGCAGTACGCGGACGCGTGCAACTTCTTCACCGGGCCGCAGTCCGGGGCCGACGTGGTCCAGGCGAAGCTCGGCGTCCTCGAGGAGCACTGCCGGGACCTCGAGGCTGACTTCGCGTCGATCCGCCGGACGATCCTGTGGACCGGGCCGGTCGAGACCGACGAGTCCGGGGGACGGGCCTTCGTCGAGCAGATGCGCTCGTTCGCCGAGGTGGGCGTCGAGGAGGTCCACGTGATGCCGTTCACCGGCGACCCGGTCTCGTACATCCGTGGCCTGGGCGACCATGTGGTCGGCGAGCTGTCCGAGCTCTGATCGAGTTCGGCTCGGTGTCGATCCGGGGCCACCGCGTTCGTGCAGTGGGTGGAGGCCGCACCGGGCGGCCGTCAGCGTGAGGAGTCGCCATGCCGCAGTACCTGCTCTCGATCTGTCACCCCGCCGACGCGGTCCAGCCCGACCCGGAGGCGCTCGACGCGATCATGCGCCGCGTCGGTGAGGTGGATGCCGACCTGCGCGCCGCGGGAGCGTGGGTGTTCGCCGGGGGTCTGCATGACCCGTCGTCCGCCACGGTGGTCGACACCCGCAGCGGCGACACGGTCGTGACGGACGGTCCCTTCCTGGAGACCAAGGAGTTGGTCGGCGGCATCGTCATCGTGGACGTCGCCGATCTCGACGTGGCGCTGGGCTGGGCGACGAGGCTGGCCGACGCGATCGGCCAGCCCATCGAGGTGCGGCCGTTCCAGGGAGCGTAGGGGTGATTCGCGCCTAGAACCCGCGGGGCATAGCCTCCAACCTCTCCGTGACCGTGGTGTCAGCGGTGGTCTGGCACAACTGCGGTGAAGCGCTCCAGGACGGCCACCCAGCCGGTGGCGTAGCTGGCGCGGACCTCGCTGGCCCGGCCCGCCAGCGCCTCCCAGCCGTCGTGGCGCAGGCGCACGACCGTTCCGTGCGCGCTCGGGGTGAACTCGACCTCGACCGCCTGCGCCGTGTCAGCTCCGCGACCGGGGTGCCATGAGAAGCGCAGGCGGTCGGGAGTCGAGTACTCAAGAACAGTGCCCCACGTGGTCTCCTCGCCGGAGGACGACACCTCGACGATTGCTCCGCCCACCTGGTTGGGGAACCGCAGGCTTGCCGCCTCACTGCCGAATACCGAGTGGCTCTCGAGCGGCCACCACGATGCGATCCGCTCGGTGAACAGCGCAAAGGCGTCTGACGGCGCGAGGGGCACAACCACCTCGACGACAACGGCGGACTCGTTCATGATCGTCCTTCCCTGGCGGCTTGAGCTGCTGCGGCCTCGGCGTATGCGCCGAGCACCTGGGTCCAGAACCCCTCGATGTAGTCGCGGACGGGCTCGAACCCCGAGGCCTCGATCCGATACAGCCGGCGCGTTCCGGCGGCACGCTCCTTGACCAGGCCGCACTGCAGCAGAACGGCCAAGTGCTGTGACACGGCCGGGCGTGAGACCGGCAGATCGGCGGCGAGGTCCCCGACCGATCGCTCCCCGGCCCGGAGTCCGTCGAGCACCGCTCGCCGCGTCGGATCGCCCAGTGCAGCCAGGGTCCGGGTCAGCGTCGCGGATGCCGTCACATCGGTAAGTCTAGACTTACGGATGGTTCGGGTCAACGGGTGTGGTGTCAGAAATGTCGAGACGGCCAGAATGGATTCGTGCACAGGGTGAGGAGGCCGGACCGACCGGCCGCCGGACAAGGAGCCTGACATGCCGCAGTACCTGCTGTCCGTCCACAACGACGACACCCCCGTGTACTCCACGCCCGAGCACATGGAGCGTGCGTACGCCGCCACCGGCAAGGTCAACGCCGAGATGCAGGCCGCCGGCGTCTGGGTCTTCGCCGGGGGACTGCAGCCCTCGACGACGGCACGCGTCGTGCGCGTGCGCGACGGCGCCATCGAGCGCACCGACGGCCCCTACCTCGAGAGCAAGGAGCACATCGGCGGCTTCTGGGTCCTCGAGGTGGCCGACGAGGCCGAGGCGCTCGCGTGGGCGGAGAAGGGCGCGCGGGCGTGCGAGGGCGACGTCGAAGTGCGCCCCTTCCAGGGCATCGACGGCTGACACTCGTGGCAGAGGCGGTCGACCGCGTCGAGATCGAGCGGGTCTTCCGCGCCGACTACGGCCGCGCCGTCGCCACGCTGACCCGCCTCCTCGGCGACCTCGGGCTCGCGGAGGAGGCGGTTCAGGACGCCCTGCTGGCCGCGCTCGAGTCATGGCCACGCACTGGCGTGCCGCCGTCCCCGACCGGCTGGATCGTCACGACCGCACGCAACCGGGCCATCGACCGCTGGCGCCGGGAGGGCAGCCGCGCCGACCGTCACGCTCAGGCGGCGCTGCTGTTCACGAACGACGTCCGGGAGGTGGCGACCGTGGAGGACGACCGGCTGCGCCTCGTGTTCACCTGCTGCCATCCGGCGCTGGCGCCCGCAGCGCAGGTCGCGCTCACGCTCCGCATGATCGCCGGCCTCACGACGGGTGAGGTGGCGCGCGCGTTCCTGGTCCCCGAGCCGACCATGGCGCAGCGGATCGTCCGTGCGAAGGGCAAGATCCGCGACGCGCACATCCCCTATCGCGTGCCGGACGAGCACGAACTGCCGGCGCGACTGCGCCCGGTGCTGTCGGTCGTCTACCTCGTCTACAACGAGGGGTACATCTCCACGACGGGCGACCGCCTCGATCGGGTCGACCTTGCCGCCGAGGCGGTGCGCCTGGCTCGGCTGCTGGTCGCGCTCATGCCCGACGAGCCCGAGGCGACCGGCCTGCTGGCCCTGCTGCTGCTCTCGGAGTCCCGCCGTCCGGCCCGGGTCGCGGTGGACGGCTCCCTCGTGCGCCTGGCCGACCAGGACCGGTCACGGTGGGACGCCGCACTGGTGCGCGAGGGTCAGGACCTGGTGCGCGCGTGCCTGCGCAGGGGGACGCCGGGGCCGTACCAGGTGCAGGCAGCGATCGCCGCCGTGCACAGCGATGCCGCGCACGTGGACGACACCGACTGGACATCTGTGGTCGCGCTGTACGACCAGCTGCTCGCGCTCGCGCCGAGCGACGTCGTCCGGCTCAACCGCGCGGTCGCCCGGGCCGAGGTCGACGGCCCGGCGCAGGCGCTGGTCGACGTCGACACGCTGACCTCCCTGACCGGCTACCACCTGTGGCATGCGACCCGCGGCGACCTGCTGGAGCGACTGGGTCGTCGCGACGAGGCGGCCGGGTCGTTCGACCTCGCGGCCGAGCGGACCACGAACCTGGCCGAGCAGGCCTACCTCCGCGACCGCGCCGCCGGCGCGAGGTCGGGCCCGCGAGGACCAGGGGGATCTGCGCTCTAGACAGGTGAGTCCCGGCCGGGGATGCTCCTGTCGTGTCCATCACGACACGTCGGCCTGGGAGGGCACATGCCATACACGGTGGACTTCGCGACGGTCTCGACGCAGGGGCTGGAGTCGTCGCCTGTTGCGGACGCCCTCGCCGGGCTGCGGGCGAACGAGGCCCGGTACTTCAGCACCAAGTACGGGCACGCCTTCACGGTCGAGCCGGCGAGCAAGGCGAAGGCGCTGGTCGCCTACGTCAGCCGAATCCTCGACAAGGAGCGCGGCCTCGTCATCGACTCGAAGCCCCTCGAGGCGACGCAGTTCGAGGTCGACGGCATCCGCTGGACATACGTGTTCTACGAGAGCGGGCTGTCGATCAACGTCCTGTACACCCTCGCGGACGGCGGCAAGCGGGCCGTCGGGTTCAAGCTCTCGGACGGTATGGACGTGCCGGCCGAGCTCGCTGCGTCGTTCAAGTTCGCGCGCCAGAAGTCGAAGCTCGCCGGGACGATCCGGGGGTCCTACTTCGTCATCAAGGGCGAGTACTGAGCGGCCCGCGCGCGAGCCGTGGGCTCACGCGCGCAGGACCTTCTCCATCGGGCGGCCCTTCGCGAGCTCGTCGACGAGCTTGTCGAGGTACCGGATCTTCTGCATCAGCGGGTCCTCGACGTTCTCGACCCGGATCCCGCAGACCGTGCCGGTGATCAACGTGGCATTCGGGTTCATGGGAGCGTCGGCGAAGAACTGCTCGAAGCTGGTGTCGTCCTTCAGGTAGCGCTTCAGCTGTGCCTCGTCGAAACCGGTGAGCCAGCAGATGACCTCGTCGAGCTCGGCCACCGTGCGCCCCTTGCGCTCCACCTTGTTCACATAGTGCGGGTAGACCGACGACACAGGCATCGCGAAGATCCGGCTCATGGCGAAGGAGCGTACCGAGCGCAGGCGCTGCTCAGGTAGTGCCGCTCGGGACGAGCTCCTCCGCGATCAGCATCGCCAGCGTGAGGCCACGCCCCAGCGCGAACCCCGAGTTGTAGCCGCTGCCCATGGCGGTCAGTGCCGCCACGGACCCTGCGGCGTAGAGGCCGCCGATCGGCTCGCGCTGCGCATTCAGCACGCGCCCGTCGCCGTCGATCCGGATGCCGCTGGACCCGATGCCTGTCCCGACGAACTTGAGCCGGGTGCCGAAGAACGGCGCCTGCTCGACGGCGCCGAGCACGGGATTCGGCTCGTGTGCGGGGTCGCCGCAGAACCGCTTGACGAAGTCGACGGAGCCGCGGCCGAACTCCGGGTCGACGCCGGCACGCGCTCCGGCATTGAAGCCGGACGCTGTGGCCACGAGACCCTCGGGATCGATCCCCAGGCTCAGGGCCAGCGCCTCCAGCGACGACGCCGAGTGGACGAACTCGCCGGGGTACTCGCCGCCTGGTGGCGTGAGGCCCAGACCGTACTTGCGGTGGTGCTGCTCGTCCCAGATCAGGTAGAACGGCAGGTGCCGGGGGGTGTCGCCCAGGCCTCGCTTCACGATGGAGACCCAGTACGAGTCGTCGGCGAAGCGCTGGCCGGTGGCGTCGACCATGAAGCAGTGCGGGAGCGCGTACTCCGGCCCGTTCGTCACGCCCGTGGGTGCATGGGAACTCCACCCGGGCACGATGGGCACGCTCGTCGCCGGGACGCGCGCGATGTCAGCGCCGGCGCGGACGGCCATCTCGATACCGGAGCCGTCCAGGCTGGTGGGGGCCAGGCTGGAGAAGTCCTCGGGGTCGAGCCCGAGGAACTCCTTCACCAGAGCAGGGTTCCAGTCGTAGGTGCTGGTAGCGAGGACCACCGGTCCGTGGAACTCCCGGCGCTCGCCGTCGACCGTGGCCACCAGCCCGGTGACCGAGCCGCCCGCGTCGACCAGCAGGTCCGCGACAGGTGTCTCGACGTGCCACGTGATGCCCGGCTCCTGGACGGCCCGGGCCAGGAAGGAGGCCACGACGCCGGTCCCGAAGGTCAGCCGATCGAGGGGGTTCGCCGCCGAGATGCTGCTGCCGAACGCAGGTACGCCGCCATGCGTGGCGATCTCCTGGTCCTCGTCCTGGCCGGTGAGCGATCCCCGTCGGCCCTTGAGGTGCATCTCCGCATACGTCATGCCGATCGGGAAGCTCGTGCCCACGCGCAGCCGCTCGCGCCACGGCCCCAGTGCCGAGCCCGAGATCGGAGCGTTGGTGAGGTAGCGGCCGAGCGGGAGGGCGCCGGGCGCCTCGGCGTGGTAGTCGGCGAGGTCGGGGATGATCTCCCAGGTGATCGCGCCGTTGCGCTCCCAGTACTCCATGGCGACCGGCGACTGCGTGAGCCAGCGCTGCAGCGCCTGCTCGTCGATCAGTTCCGGCGCGGCGTAGCTGATGCCGCGCACGTAGGCCTCGCCGAGATCGAGCGAGTCAGTCAGGCCCTCGCGCGCCATCACGTGGTTGGCCGCGCACCACACCATGCCGCCGGAGGCGGCCGCCGCCCCTCCGATCAGCGGCGAGGACTCGAACACGACGGCCTCGCCGCCGCGAAGCGCGACCCCCAGCGCCGTCGCGATTCCCGACAGGCCAGCACCCACCACCAGGACCGGGCTCATGACGACTTCTCCTCTGCGCGACGACTCGAGCCGGAGGCGGGCACGCGCACGGCGAGCGCATCGGGAAGCACCGTCACCCGGAAGCCGTAGCCGTTGTCGACGAGGTCGCCGTCGACCTGGCGCGGCCGTGAGGTGCCGGTGGAGATGACGACCTCGCGCCCGGTGAAGTGGATGCGGGACGGATCGTGCTCGGCGGCCGTGCCGCGCACGACCCCGGCCGTCGTGCGCAGCCAGTCCACCGGGTTGGACGGGTCGATCACGAGCACGTCGAGCATCCCGTCGTCGATCTGCGCCTCGGGCAGCAGCTGGAGGCCGGCCACGAGGGTGCCGATGTTCGCGACGAGCACGGTGTGGCCGTGCAGATGGCGCTCGGGACCGCCGTCGACGGACAGGCGCAGCTTCATGGGCCGCTGGCGGAGGGTCTTGGCGCCCTGCACGACGTAGGCCCCCCAGCGCAGGCGTCGCTTGAGCTCCTCGGGGGCACCCATCATGGCCGCGTCCCAGCCCATGCCGCACATGACGGCGCTGCGCCGGTGCACCCCCTTGCCGAGGTAGACGTCCATCAGGTCGATGCGGCGCGTGGTGCCCTCGAGGGCGACGGCCAGCGCCTCGGGCGCCGTCAGCGGGATGCCGAGGTGGCGTGCGAGCAGGTTGCCCGTGCCGCCGGGCATGATGCCGAGAGCCGCGTCGGTGCCCTCCAGCACGCCCGCGACGGCCATGACCGTCCCGTCGCCGCCCCAGGCGACGACGATCTCGGCCCCGGCGTCCAGCGCCGCGCGAGCCTGACCCGGACCGGGATCGTCGACGGTTGTCTCGTACCAGTCGATCTCGCCGCCGTCCCAGCGCGACGCCACGTCGGCGACCAGCGCCCGTGCGCGCGTGACGTCCCCGATCTTGCCGGGATGGGCGACGACGGCGGCCTTCATGCGGGCCAGCCTAGGCAGCGCCGCGTCCAGCGCCGACACCCACAGCCGTCGTGCGGGTGCGGACGTCGGTCTACAGGTAGGGGCTGGCCTCGGTGCGGGTTCCGGGCGCGAGCTCGTCCGGGTCGTCGTCGCCTGGCCGCCCGAGCGGGCCAAGCGGCAGTTCGCCCTGCTGGTACGCCTCGGACTTCGACGACTCGAACAGCGGGTGCCCTCCGAACTGGTCGACGATGCGGGGAGCGAACGCATCGGTGGCCGACGCGACGTTCTGGCAGGCGGCCAGGAAGTTGGCCGGGGTGACGTCCTCGGCCCAGATCTCCGACTCCACGATGACCTGCTCGCCGACGTGGAAGGCGCGCGCGAAGTGGATGAGGGTGTTGATCTCGTTCAGGGCCGTCATCAGACCCGGCGTCGGCCCGATATCGCTGACGGCGACGCTGAAGACCTGCACCCACGGGTTGACGGGACCCACGACGCGCACGAAGAACTGCGCTCCGTGGAAGTGCACCGGAAGGTCGCCGTCATGGTCTGGTTCCGGGCGCGAGCCGGTCATGCGCTCGATGAGGTCGCGCACGTAGACGTAGGCCACGTCAGGACGCATCGCCACCCCCCTCTTGCCCGCCGCCGGCGGATCCCGTCACCCCAGCCTAGGGCGGGAGTGCCGCTGTCCCGGTCGGGATCGCACCGCCGGATCGGCGCCGACGCACTGAGGCGGGGGGTCTTGACCGCCGGCCAGATGTAGGCAATTCTTTACGTAATGAATCTCTTACCTGACGACGACGCGGTGTGGAAGGCCCTGGCCCACTCCACCCGGCGGTCGATCCTCGATGCCCTCTTCACCGGACCCCGCCGGACCGGCGAGCTGGTCACCGAACTGGGCCTGGATCGTCACGTCGTCATGGCCCACCTCGAGGTCCTGCGCTCAGCCGGGCTCGTGACCAGCCAGAAGCAGGGTCGGGTTCGCATCAACTCGCTGAACCCCGTCCCCATCCAGGAGATCCACCAGCGGTGGGTCTCCCCGACCAGCGGGCCCTGGGCCGCTGCGCTGATCGCCGTGCGCGACGCCAGCGAGGCGGCCGCCCGGCCCGGCACGCAGGACGACCCCATCCTCGACGATTGGAAGATCAGTGGCTGACCGCGAGATCCGTCATTCCCTCACCATCAACGCACCGATCGAGGCCGTCTGGGCGGAGATCACCAAGGTCGGGACGAAGCAGCGCGCGCAGCTGGACTCCGTCCTCGACACCACCTTCGTGCCCGGCGATCCGCTCTACTACCGCTCCGAGGACGGCTCCCGGGTCTTCATGATCGGACGCGTCGTCGCCTGCGAGCCGCCCACGCTGTTCAGCCACACGCAGGTCCTCACGATGCGCGACGACCCGCTGACCGTCGTCACGTGGACGCTCGAGCCGGTCACTGGCGGCACGCAGGTGACGCTGGTCAACAGCGGCTGGCCGGCCGACGCGAAGATGGACAAGGTCGACGCGACCTGGCAGGGCATCCTGGCCTCGCTCAAGTCGGTCGTCGAGACGGGCGATGTGAGCGGCAAGCAGAAGGTGACGCTGTTCTTCATGCGCACGTTCATGTTCATGATGCCCGCGAAGACGAAGGCGGACCGCGTCACCGTGCCGGACTGACCTCGTCCGGATGGCGGCGCGCGTCGGAGGCGCGCAGCAGGATCGTCGTGACGACCGCCGCCACCGACACCATGAGGATCAGCTCGACCCAGAAGAACACGAGCACGTCGATCCACGAGCCCAGGGGCGGGTCGCCGGGCAGGAAGCCCCGCAGGGGGATGAGCGCGAACAGCAGCGCCGTCATCCAGCTGGCCACCGACAGCTCGAGCCTCATGCGGCCGCGGGTGGCGGAGCCGGTGACCAGGATCGCGATGACGGCGAGGATCACCATGAGCAGGAGGATGAGCAGCGCGATCGAGCGGGTCGAGCCGTCGCGCACGACGTCGGTCGCGAGCAGCGTGCCCTCGGCCGCGCTGGCCGTCGCCTTCGTGCCACTCGCGCTCCAGCCGGGCACGCGGAAGAACAGCGAGGCGTCGAGCGGCAGGGCGTCGTAGGAGTCCGCGAACAGCGTGTGCACCTGCACGTCCGCCGAGACGGCGTACGAGTCGAACGGGTACTCCTGCACGATGCCCGCGGCGGGGAGCACGACGGCCTGCGGCGCCGGCGGCTCGCCGGCGGGCAGCAGGAGGATCTGGCCGGACACGGCCGGCTGGATGCGGACCTCGAGCTCCTGCGTGAGCAGGCCCGCGGCGTCGAGGAGCTCGGGGGAGGGGAACACGAGCACCTGCGCGGGCAGCTCCTGCTCGTCGGCCGACACGCGCTCGGGCACGATCACGACCGAGACGCCGCCCGCCGGGGGGTTCTGCTCGGGCAGCGACTGGGCCACGCCTGAGCGGTAGGACTGGATGCCGAACAGGTATGCAGCCGCGAGCAGGACCGAGATGACCGCGCCGACCACGATGCGGGCGACGCGGTTCCGCCGGAAGAAGCCGGGGTCCTCCTCAGCCGACGTCACCTGGTCGATCGTCACGCGACGAGGCTACGACACTTCCCACGGTGGAGGGTGCTCAGGAGCGACGGCGTCGCGACGTCGGGACGATAGATCCGCCGAAGCTGCCCTGGCGCACCGGCGTGAGGATCCCGCGTCGTCGTGCCTTCTCGACCCAGCTCACGACCGTGCGCTCCGACACCCCACGTTCCTGCGAGATCGCCCTCGCGTAGCCGCGGCCGACCTCCAGGTACTCGCGGGCGATGTCCTCGAGGAAGGTGTCGCTGAGCGGCTCGTTCGACGGCTGCCGAAGGTCGGCGGCCTCGGGGAAGCCGGTCAGGGGCAGGTCGGTGGCGAAGGGGTCGAGGCCGCGCGCCAGCAGCGACGGGACGCCGACGCGCACGATCTCGAGAGGCGAGGCCCACCGGAACTCGCGCTGCATGCGGTAGGCGTCCAGCCCGGCCGGGGCGTGCGCGTTCATGCGGACCAGGGCGGGCTCGCCGTCGACGAGGTCGATGGTCGCCTCGATCCGCCATCCCACCTCACCGGTGGCTGGGTCGACGTACTGGTGGTCGACGATGACAGGCAGTGGGAAGCGGCGGGTGTCGTCGATCCGCCAGATCCGCTTGCGGCCCGCTCCGGGCCTGATGCGAGACGTCACGCCGGGACGATCCGCCGTGGTCATCGCACTCCTGTCCTTACAAGGCCTCGTTCGACCTTACACAACTGGGAGCGATCGCGCCTGTGGAGAGACACCGTCCTTACACGGCGTATGCTTTCGCCCAGTCGACGCTGGGGGGCTCCGATGGGACGACGGTTCACTGCTGCCGCGAGCGCGGTCGCCATCCTGATCGCGATGCTGGCCGGCACGGCACCGCCCGCCAGCGCGACCACCACATGGGACTTCCCGAGCGGGACGTTCACGCTGGACGACGGCGTCGGAAGCCAGGCAACCGTCGACGTGAGGAATCTCCGCGTGACGGACGGCACGATCGTCCGTGGCAAGGTCACGGTGAAGAACCCTGTGCGAAGCGAGTCCTGCGACACGTCGACGTTCTCGGGCGACTCCGCGGTCTTCTTCACGGAGCGGTACAGCCCGTGCAACGGATCGATCACCTTCGCTGTGAGCGCATCGGGCGTCCTGACCGTGAGCGCAGCCAATCTCTATATCCCCGCAACCCTCTTCACGAACCCCGCGACCGGCTCAGCGCAGGGCACGGCGTGGCTCCTGACCTGCACCGCGACGCTGGGCGGGCCCACCGACGCGACGGTGTCGTGGACCGATCCGGCGGCGTCACCGTCCTACGACATCACCGCCACGCCTGCGCTGGCGCAGCCGGTTTCGAGCGGTGCGGGGACGACCAGTGCCGCCGTCACCGGCCTGACGCCCGGCACGTCCTACCGCTTCACCGTCACCGCCTCGGGTGCCGCAGCGCCGTCACCGTGCACGACCACTCCGGTCTGGACACCGCCCGCCGCCCCTCGCGTGGACGGGAAGCCGGTGACCGTTCCGGTCGGTGGCCTCATGACCGTCAACTACTCGTTGCCGGACCCGACGGGGGTGCAGGGCATCGAATACCGCATCGACGCCGGCCCGTGGCTGCGCCCGGGCGGCGTCGCGCCCGTCAACGGGGTCGGGGGCTCGTTCACGGTCAGCGGTCTCACGGCCAGGAGCCTGGCCTTGACGCTGCGCGCGGTCGGCGCGGACGAGGGCGGACCGCTGGTCACCGAGGCGACCCCGTCGACCCAGGTGACGTTCGCGAAGGACCCCACCGCGACGCCGGCCGCTCCGGGCACCGCGGTCGGCTCGACCGCCACCTCGCCCGTCGCCGCTCCGCCGGCGCAGCCGTCATCATCCGTACCCGGGACCAGCAACGGCGCCGGGACGGGCAGCAACGGCGCCGTGGCCGCGACGACGGGTGACGCCGCCTCCGACGCTCCCTGCCTCGCGCAGGACGGCACCCTCTACCCGAGCCAGTACTCCACGGTCGGCTCCCAGCTGACGATGGCGCCCAACACCCGCGGGATGGGGAAGGCGAAGGCGTTCACGGTGGTGGGCGGCGGCCTCGCCCCCGGGATGCAGCTCGACCGCACGACGGGCGTGCTGTTCGGGGTCACGACGACCCCGGGCTCGTACACGACCACGGTGCGCGCGTCGCTCGCTGATGGCTCGACGGTGCTGGGCCAGTTCACCACGCGCGTCGAGGCGGACGCGGTGACCCTGCAGTACGCGGCGCAGAACATCGGCACCGTCGGCAAGGTCACGACCATCGCGCCGACCACGAGCGCACCGATGCCCGGGGCGACATACCGACTGGTGTGCGGCGAGCTGCCCGCCGGGACGCGATTCGATCCGGCCACCGGCGTGATCAGCGGTCGCCCGTCGGCACCGGTGCTGAGGCCGACGCCGTTGCGCGTCGCACAGACGGGCCCGGCCGGCAGCGCGGCCGCGTCCTTCATCTTCGTCGTGGGACGGGTCGGCGCGACCTCCATCGCCTACCCGGCGCACCCGCACCTGCGGGCGGGACATCGCGCGTCGGTCCGGCCGACCGTCACCGGCGTGCGTGACGTCGTCGTGTTCCGCACGTCCCGCGGAAAGCTCCCCACGGGCCTGCGCCTGAACCATGCCACCGGCGTGGTCACCGGCCGGCCCGCCCACGCCGGTCGCGTCCACACGGTCACCATCGTCGCCGTGACCAGGGGCGGGGCGCTGCTGACCGCGGCGCCCATGCGGATCTCCGTTCGCCGTTAGCCGCACCAGCCGTTCGCCCGTCGACGAGCGATGGGCGGGGAGTGCCGGATCGTGGATGAGGGGACCGAGCAGGTGCTCGGTCCCCTCATCCTGTGCGCGCGCCTAGCGGGAGAACGCGGCTAGGTGCTTGACGCTGCCGGCACGCAGGTTCGTGAAGACCTGCACGACGTCGGGAGCCGTGACGGTTGCCAGGCTGGCGTCGAGGTCGGCGATGTCGGCCTTCTCGACGGCGATCCCGGCGGCGAGAGCGGCCGCCGGAGTGGTGGCGCCGGCCAGCAGGGAGTCGTAGAGGGCCTGGAAGGGCGCCGTGAACTCACCGGTCGCCTGGCCGATGGTGGGATCCGCGATGCCGTAGCGCGTCATGAGCGCTTGGACGGCGTCCAGGTGCCGGCTCTCCGCGGCCTGGATGCGGCTGAACTGCATGAGCTCGGGGAACTTCGCACCCAGCGCCACGTACAGGTCGTGGGCGAGCTTCTCCTCCTCGGCCATGGCGGCGACCTCGGCCCGCTGGGCCGTGGTCAAGGTGCCGGAGGGGGCGGTGATGCCGGTGCCGCGTCCCGCGGCCGAGCCCATGCCGGCGCCCATGCCGGAACCCGAGCCGGCGCCCCAGCGGCCCATGCCCGACGATCCGCCCTGTGCGGTGCCGGTGCCGGTGCAGGTCGCGGTGCTACCGGCCGTGCCGTTCCCGGGTCCGTTGGCGGCGATGGCGGGGGCGGCAGCGACGGCGACAGCCGTCAGGCCGATGGCGGCGATGCTCACGATGGTGCGGGTGCGACGCATGACTGTCTCCTTCGTCTGCTGGGCCGGGGTCCAGCCGTATCGGTGTTCTTCTCACGCACCACTGTCGAGGGCACGTGTGGTCGGTCCATGGTCGTGATGTGGAGATCGTGTGGAGATTCGTGTGGGCCTTCCGGTGGGGAGCGCACGCGACCGGCGGCTTGGGCATGATGACCACGTGGCCTCGATACTCGTCGTGGAGGATGAACGCGACATCCGCGACGTCCTGCGCCGGTATCTCGAGCGCGCCGGTCACGCCGTCCTCACGACCGGCTCGGGGGCGGAGGCCATCAGGCTGCTCTACGAGGGTGCCCCCGACCTCGTGCTGCTCGACCTCGGCCTGCCCGACATCGACGGTCTCGAGGTGCTCGATGCTGCAAGGGTCGTCGGCGTCGCCGTGATCGCGCTGACCGCCCGCAGCGCCGTGGAGGACCGCATCGCCGGACTGGAGCGCGGGGCGGACGACTACGTCACCAAGCCGTTCAGCCCGCAGGAGGTCGTGCTGCGCGTGGGCGCGGTGCTGGGGCGTCACGGTGTGAGCCCGCACGAGGACGAGGCATCGTTCGGGAACGGCCGGCTGCGCATCGACGCCCCGCGGCACGAGGCCCGCATCGACGAGCGACTGCTGGACCTCACGCCATCGGAGTGGGGCATCCTCACCGCGCTGGCGGGCCGGCCGGGGCGGGTCTACTCGCGGCTGGAACTGGTCAACCAGGTGCGCGGGTACGAGTTCGCCGGGCTACGAGCGGACCATCGACTCGCACGTGAAGAACCTGCGCCGCAAGCTCGGAGACGAGGCGCGCGTCCATCGTCGAGACAGTCGTCGGCGTGGGATACCGGATGGGGATCGCGCGTGACGCCTGAGCGACGCGGACTGGGTCCGCTGGGGCGCCGGCTGCTGGCGGCCTTCGTCCTCGTGGCGCTCACATCCGTGGCCGTGCTCACGGTGGCGGCACTCGTCGGGACGGCTCGTGGGCTGACGGCCGGGGAGGACGCCCGGCATCAGGAGGTCGCGGACGCCGCGGCCGCGGCCAGCGCCGACGCGTACGTGTCGGCGGGGGGCTGGGGCGGTGCCGATCTCACCCGAGCGGCCAGCATCGCCGACGCGGCGGGCGCCGGGCTCGTCGTGCGCGACGCGAGCGGGCAGGTGGTGTCGTCGCCGACCGGGGTGATGATGGGCCAGGGCGCCGGTGCCATGGGCCGAGGAGGCGTGACCGCTCCCGTCGTCGTCGACGGCGTCGAGGTCGGAAGCGTCCGGCTCGGCTTCGGCGCATCATCGGCGTCGACCGCGCAGACGGTGGCGTGGACGTGGATCCTGGTTGCCGCGGTCGCCTCGCTGGCCGTGGCGTTCGTCGTGGCCTGGTACGTGTCCCGTCGCATCTCCCGCCCGCTGGTGCGGCTGTCCGGCACCGCACGGGCGTTCGCGGCGGGTGACCGCTCGGCACGCGCCGACCCCGTCGACGCAGAGGCGCCGGGGGAGCTCGGCGAACTCGCCCGTGCCTTCGACGCCAGCGCCGACGACGTCGTCCGGGCCGAGACGATCCGACGAAACATGGCCGCCGATGTGGCCCACGAGCTCCGGACGCCACTCGCGGCGCTGCAGGCCGGCCTTGAGGAACTGCGTGATGGCTTCGTCGAGCCGGATCGGGAGCGGCTTGCCGCCCTGCACAGCCAGTCGCTTCGGCTGGGGCGGGTCGTGCAGGATCTTGCCGACCTCTCCGCAGCCGAGACCGCCGCTGCCTCGATGCGTCGCCAGCGTACGGACCTCAGTGCCCTGATCGCGGACGCCGTGGTCGCCGGGCGACCAGCCCTCGACACCGCGGGCGTGGAGGTCTCGACGGATCTGGCGCCGTCGGTGGAGGTCGACGGCGATCCCGATCGGCTCCACCAGGTGATCGGCAACCTGCTGGGCAACGCCGCGCGCTACTGCCGCTCGGGGGACCGGGTCGCCGTCGGCCTGACGACGTCGAACGGCTGGGCCGTCGTTGTCGTAGCGGACACCGGGCCGGGAATCGACGCGGCCGACCTGCCGCATGTCTTCGAGCGCCTGTGGCGGGGCGCGGCCGACCGCGAGGTGCCCGGATCGGGGATCGGACTGGCGGTCGTCCGCGAGTTGGTGGAGGCCCATGGCGGCACCGTCACGGCGAGCTCGGACGGCACATCGGGCACCACGATCACCCTGCGCCTGCCGCTGGCCGGCGTCCCGCCGACGACTGAGAAGCCCTGACCTCGCGCACGGAACGACTCACAGCAAGTTCTCAGGTGCGCACAAGGTTGCCCGAACACCCCTCGAACATTCGGCGGCCATGCTGGCGGCATGACGATCACCGAGGCACCGGTCATCACGTACGAGGCACCCGTCGAAGCCCCGACACGCACCCCGCGCCGTCGGCACCCGAGCCGTCGGGCGGGCAACCTCGCCGCGCTGGCCGCCGGCGTCGGGGCCGGGATCACGGCCGCGTTCACCCTGCCGGCCCTGACCGCCACCGACTGGAGCGTGGCGGGGGCGATCCCCAACGCGCTCGGGATCGTGACCGCGATGGCCGGGACGTACGCGGCGCTGCTGAGCATCCTGCTCATGGCGCGCCTGCCGTTCCTCGAGCACGAGGTGGGGCAGGACCGGCTCACCGCGTGGCATCGCACGCTCGGCCCCTGGACGCTGCTGCTGATCGTCGCCCATGTCGTGCTGACCACCCTCGGGTACGCCGCGATGCTCGGCACGACGTGGTGGAGCGAGCTGGTGGCGCTGACGTTCGGCACCGCGTGGATGCTGCCCGCGATGGCCGCCACGCTGATGATGGTGGGCCTGGGCGTCATCTCCTGGCGCCGGATCCGTGCGCGCATGAAGTACGAGACGTGGCACATCGCCCACCTGTACTTCTACCTCGCCGTCGCGCTCGCCTTCGGCCACCAGATCGAGTCCGGGTCCGTCTTCATCAACGCCCCGCTGGCGCGGGCATGGTGGATCGCGCTCTACGTGGGCATCGGCGCTGCCATCCTCGTCTTCCGCTTCGGCGCACCGATCCGCCAGTCGCTGCGCCACGGCCTACGCGTCGCCGCGGTCGAGCAGGTCGACCACGAGACGGTGCACGTCCACCTCGCGGGTCGTGACCTGCACCGGATGGGTGCGCAGGGCGGGCAGTGGATGTCCTTCCGATTCGGCACCCGCCGCTGGTGGTGGCAGGGCCACCCGTACTCGCTGTCGGCCGGCCCGACGCGCACGAGCATGCGCATCACCGTCAAGGACCTCGGCGACCAGTCCGGGTCGCTGGCGACCCTCGCGCCCGGCACGCCGGTGTTCGTCGAAGGCCCGTACGGCGCGTTCCGCGTGGACCGCCGCCGAACCGACCACCTCGTCCTGGTCGGCGCCGGGGTCGGCATCACGCCGCTGCGCGCGCTGCTCGACGAGCTCCCGTCCGTCGTCCGCGCCGATGTCATCTACCGGGTGCATGCGGAACCGGCGCCGCTGGTCGACGAGCTGCGGCGGATCGCCCGACGACTCCGGTGGGCGCATCCGCGTCCACGTGCTCGCGGGCTCGCGGCGTCAGTGGCCCCTCACGGCCGGCCTGCTGCGTGACCTCGTGCCCGGCATCGCGCACGCCGATGTGTACGCGTGCGGCCCGACGGGGTTCACCGACCGCCGTCGGCGAGGCCGCCTCCGCGCTCGGCATCCCGGCCGACCGCGTCCACCACGAGTCGTTCGAGTTCTAGGAGGAGACAGACATGAAGAGAGCCATCCTCGTCGGGGTCGGCACGGTCGCCGGTGCCGCCGCCGTCCTGTCGTACCAGCCGGGAGCGCTGTTCGGCAGCGGGTCACCCGCAGCCGCCGCCACCGTGGAGACGTCGTCGCAGGCAGCAACCTCCGCGGTGACGTCCGCGCAGGCGGCGGCCCCCGCGGTGACGTCACAGACGTACACCGGTGATGCGGTCGAGACCGGATTCGGGGCCGTCCAGGTGGAGGTGACCGTCGAGGGTTCGACGATCACCGACGTGACCGCGATCGCGGTGCCGCAGGACGATCCGAAGTCCTCGCAGATCAGCGCCTACGCGATCCCCGAGCTGGAGCAGCAGGCGATCACCGCCCAGTCGGCGAGCCTCGACGGCATCTCCGGCGCCTCGTACACCTCGGCCGGCTTCGCCCAGAGCCTGCAGTCGGCCCTGACCCAGGCAGGCCTGGCATGAACCGGCGGATGCTGGGCGGAGCAGCCGTCGGCGGAGCCGTGCTGGCCGCGCTGACATCGGCGCCGGCACAGGCCGCCGAGACCGCCGTGGTGACGGCCCGCACCGTGACCGGACCGAGCGTGAGCACGCCGTTCGGCCCGGTGCAGGTCACCGTGAAGGTGAAGAACGGGAAGCTCACCAAGGTGACGGCGATCGCCTACCCGCGCAACGACCGCAAGTCGCAGCAGATCAACGCCTACGCGATCCCGGCGCTGCAGAAGCAGGCGATGGCGGCGCAGTCCGCGTCCATCGACGGGGTGTCCGGGGCGTCATGGACGACGCGCGCCTTCACCTCGAGCCTGCAGTCGGCGCTGGTGTCAGCCGGCATCACGAGCCGCAGCGCATGATGTCCACGACGTGGCAGCGGCATGTGCACCGCGAGGAGGTCTGGGGCACCGTCGTGACCTTCGATCTCCGCGGTCCGTCCGTCGACCCTGACGTCGCGCGCGTGGCGTGTGCCGCTGCAGCCGAGGAACTGCACCGGATCGACGCGTGGCTGTCGCCCTTCCGCGAGGACTCGGCCGTCACGGCGATCCGCACCCGCGCGCTGGCCCCCGCCGACGCCCCCGCCGCGGTGCGTCGAGGTGATCGACGGCTGCGCCGAGGTGACACGGGTGACGCGCGGCGCGTTCAACCCGTGGCGCGCACCCGGGGGCTTCGACCCGTCCGGATACGTCAAGGGGTGGGGAGCCGACCGTGCCGCCGCGATCCTCGCTCGACCACGGCTTCGCGAACGTCTCCGTGAACGCCGCCGGCGACGTGACGCTGCCGCGGACGCGCCGCCGAGGACGTCGACGGCTGGCGCCTGGGCGTGGCCGACCCGCGCGACCGGCAGCAGATCATCACGACCGTGCTGGTGCACGACGCACACCTGGCCACGTCGGGGCGATACGAGCAGGGCGACCACATCGTGGACCCGGAGACCGGCCGTCCGGTCGTGACCGTCGACTCCGCCAGCGTGCTCGCCGCGGACGGCGGCCGCGCGGATGCGCTCGCCACCGCGCTGCTCGTGCAGGGCGCGGCGGGACTGGCCGCGCTGGCGCACGAGCCGGTGTCCGCCCTCGTCATCACCGGTCCGCATGCATGGTCGACCGGCGATGCCTTCGATCGCGACGCAGTGGCCCGCGCCGGCCCCCGGGTCGCCAGCTGACCTGCGCAACGCCCGGGAGTCGACGGATGGCGGCTACGCCGTGACCGTGATCTCGTGCACCTCGTCGGCCGGATGGCCCGCCCGTTCGTGGATGCGTCGAACGGCTTCGGCGCTGGGAGCCTCGGACAGGCAGAACACGTGGCCGGTCACGGGATCGGCCCAGGCCTTCTGGAAGTCGACACCCTCGTCGCCCTGGATGGCGAGGTCTGCCTGGTGCGCTTCGAGCAGGGCGTCGGCGGTGACGCCGACCATGTTGACGTGCACATCCATGTACGTGGGCATGTGCCCTCGATTCTGTCGGGGCGCCGCCTCTCGGTCGGTGCCGGATGCGAATAGGCGTCACGGTAGTCCGCAGTCACCCCGGGGGGAATAGCCGAAGACGACCCGATCACTCGTAGCGCAGGTCGAGGGTGTCGCGCTGGTCGGCCCACGTCAGGACCAGTCGCCAGCATCCGGGCGTCGGCAGGTCGAGCGAGCCCGGGCCGGGTCCTTCGACGCGTTCGCGGCGCACGACGGGACCCGTGCCCTCGAGTCGGGCGTCGATGCGCAGGGGCGACGGGCCGGCCAGGGGTTCGCGCGGCACGAAGAGCACCTTGTTGACCGGGGTCGGGCCTTCGGCGGCCATGAGCCGGTCGGCGAACATGACGGCGACGATGCGGCCGTCGGCCCCGACCACGTGCGGGACGCGGGCGCCGGGGGTGAAGCCAGTCGACGCCCAGGCGGGGACCTCGTCGACGATGACCCGGCTGTCGCACGCGGACGGCGCAGCCTCCGGCGAGCATGCGCTGAGGCCGAGAGCGGCGCCGGTGACAACCGTCCACACGGTGAGGCCGCGCAGCCTCACGGGCACGTCAGGCGCCGCCCGCGTCCTCGGTGAACGTCGCTACCCCCGCGGCATCACGATCACGTGGAGGGTGCCGACGGTCTCGTCCTGCATCGTGTTCTCGACTCCCGGCGGGCGGGTGATGATCTGGATGTCGGTCGTTCCGGGGCGGAGGGCGGTCACGGTCCACGTCGTGGTGCCCGGCACCCCGACCATGCCGCCGGTGCTCGCCGGAGCGCGGTAGACGCCCTTCGACACCCGCGCGATCGCCTTGTCCGCAGCCGTGCAGCAGCCACCGTCGGCGAAGAACGAGTAGCCCGTCGTCACGTTCGTCGACTGGACGATCTTCACGCGCTCCCCGGGCACGAGCCGCACCTGCGCGGGGAGGTCGCGCACGATGAGCGTCGGGTAGCGCTTGGCCGTCGGGGCGGCCGGGGACGCGGACGCGGCGGGGGTCGCCATCGTGACGGCAACGGCGGCCAGCGTGGCCGCGGACAGCAGGGCAAGGACGCGGGACGTGCGGGATGCGGTCATGAGCCGAGAGTACGCGTCCGTCAGTACGTTCGGCATGACCCGCGCGGCGCGCGCCCACGCTTAGGCGGTCACGCCCGCCAGGCTGGCCGTCGGGTTGAAGCCGATCTGCACCTGCGAGCCGTCCGCGTAGGGCTCCTCGAGCGGGGTGAGCCGCTTGAGCTTCCGCTGCTTGTTGAGGATCCCCTGCAGCAGGGAGACGATGTCCGAGCTGTTCGGGTCGGTGGCCAGGTTGATGACCTCCATCGGATCGCGGGTGACGTTGTAGGCCTCCCACTGGTCCGGTGCGGGGCCGATCTGGCCGTTCGTCGGCTGCGCCGTCTTGACGGTGGTGACGGCGACGGTGTTGCCGGGGTTGTTGACGACGCCCTTCACGAGCGTGAGCACGTCCTGGGTGTTCGGGGTGCTACCAGAAGGCCGGGTTGTCCCAGTAGCGCACGAGCTTCCAGCTGCTCGCGCGCGCCGCCCTCGCCGGTGGGCAGGGTCGTCGACGATCGACTCCAGGTGGCTGGGCTGGGCGATGGGCGCATACATGGTGCCGAGCCACGAGACGTTCTGCGAACCGGAGAACGGCTGGTCGTCGGTCATGAAGTACACGGAGTCCCCGGGGACCTGCGCCTCGTCGACCTCGCCGAGCACGAAGCCCGACAGGTCGCGTCCGGGCAGCTCGCGCACCTGCGTGTGCGTCGTGCGCAGCTGACGGGCCAGCACCTTCGGGTCGAGCCCGGCGAGTCCGAGCATGGTGGGAATGAGGTCGGCGTGACTCGTCAGCAGATCGGTCGACTCGGAGGTCGGGAACAGCTCGGGGTTGTGGAAGACGAGGGGGACGCGCAGTACTTCGTCGTATGCAGCCGCCCACTTCTGGAACATGCCGCCGTGGGATCCGAGCAGCTCGCCGTGGTCGGAGAGGTAGATGACGATGGTGTCGCGGTACTGCGGACCGGACTTCGTCAGTGCTCGCAGGACCGTGCCGATGTGCTCGTCGACGTTCTTCTGCAGCTGGTAGTAGAACCGCTGGTACCGCTCGGTGTCGCTTGAGCGGCTGGAACGCCAGCGGGTACTGCGCCCGGTAGCTCGCCTGCGCGTCCGGCTTCGTGGTCAGGTCGTCCTTCTCCGACGCGCGGTAGCTGGGGTCGAACAGGTCGCGCGGGACGTCGGAGCCGGCCAGCTGCTGCTCGAGGTAGAAGCTGCCCTGGGCGACCGTCAGGTCGCCCCACAGGGTGATGTCGTGGGGGTTGACGAAGGAGTTGACGAGCAGCCACGGCTTGGGCGACGTGCGCAGCGCCTGCAGCTGCTCGACGCCCCACTGGGCGAACACCTGGTCGCGACCGCGCCCGCCCGGTGCGGACGAGCCCGAGTTCAGCGGGTTGCTGCCGTGCGGCTCCGGGCCGATCCAGCCGGTGAAGCCGTAGTCCTCGAGGATGCCGGCCTCGAGGTAGATGTCCTCGAGGTACGGGTCGCGCACGCCGTTCTGGTTGTACGACGGCAGCGGGTTGTGGCTGCCGGGCTGGTAGAGGTCGCCGTCGCTGACGTGCCACTTGCCCTTGTAGTAGGTGTCGTAGCCCGCCGGCGCGGAACCACGAGCCCATCGTGGGGACGCGTGGCCGGATCGAGCCAGTAGGTGTCGCTCTCGTTGAGCGCCCTTGGCCGCGCCCGTGGTCTGCGAGACCCCGTGCAGCGACGGGTACTGGCCGGTGAAGATGGACGCGCGGCTCGGGGCGCATGCGGCGCTCATGATGTGGTGCTGGGTGAAGTCGAGTCCGTGCGCGCGCAGCCGGTTCTGGGCGGGCAGGTTGCGCTGACGCCACGCGCTGAGCGTCTCGCTCTCGTAGACCGGCGGCATCCGCTGCTCGTCGACGATGAAGACCAGGAAGTTCGGGCGGCGGCGCAGTCGTCCGCGCGGCCGGAAGGGCTGCAGGGGAGCGGCCTGCGCGGTGCCGGCCGTGGCGGCCATCCCGGCCGCGGCGGCGCCGGCGATGCCCATCGCCTGCAGGAGTCGGCGGCGGCTCAGGCTCGTCGTCGGTGGTCGTCGGTCTCGTCCGGTGTCATGGCGGATCCTGTCTGCGCGCTAGGAGGCGGAGGGGTGGCTGAGGCTGACCAGTCCGCGCTCGACGTCGTACGTCACGGTGTACTGGAAGTAGAGGGCGTTGCCGGTGTTGATGTGCGCCCGCCCGCGCGGGACGACGCGCACGAAGTCGAGGGACCGCGTCGGTCCAGCGCGGAACCGCCAGGCCGTGAAGGTGCTGCCGGAGGCGGCCATCGAGATCGCGGTGCCGGGTCGCACGGTGCTCGTGGGCGTGCGGGGGACGCGCGCGAAGGCCGAGCCCGCGACCCGCATCACGTCGAACCCGGAGTCGAACCACGTGTCGACGCACTGCACAGGCCCGAGGCCGACGTCCCAGCACCCGGCCGCCTTGTGGTCGTCCCAGAGCAGGGCGCCGTTGGAGTCCGGGCCGAGTGGTGGCAGGGGGAACGTCGCGGTGGCGCTCGCGGGCACCTGTGCGCCGAGGACGAGGGAGCCGCCCCCGGGACGCCCGGTCGCCGGGTCGCCGCCGAAGCGGATGCTCCAGTGCTGCCCGACACTGCCGGGGAGGGTGGCGAGCGGGTTCGACAGGTCGTAGCGCCCGGTGCCGATTCCGAGGATCCCGTAGACGCCCAGCCGCGCCCACTGCCCGATGTAGGCGCTGTCGGTGTCGACGTACTGGAAGCCGACGCTGCGGGTGGACGTCACGCCTCCGATCGTGAAGGGGGCGCGCGGCGAGGAAGCCGCGCGTGCTGCCGGAGCGGGCCGGGACCGTGAGGCGCGAGTCGGTGATCCGCACGGAGCGGGGCGTCCGGCTCCAGGCGCCGGGGAACACGCGCAGCCCGACCGAGCCGGTGTCGAGCATGACGAGGAAGGGCTCCGAGCGGCCCAGGCGGATCTCGACGACGCCGTTCATCCCGGTCCTGCCGGGGGACTCGAGGGTGCGAAGCGGCACCGTCACCTCGACAGGCTGGGTCGCCGAGGCCCGATCCGTCTCCGTGGTTCCGTCGTCCGCCAGAGCGGGAGGGGTCGCGAGCGCGGTCACCAGGAGGGACCCGGCCGCGATGGTCGTTGCCAGGCACGCGAGTCTTCGGTTCACCGGTTCCTCCCCAGGCAACCGGTGCGGAGGACCCGAACCGATCGTCGAACAGAGCGATCGCGGTCCCCGTGCCGCGAACGTACACCTGACGAGTGGCATGGGGCGATGCCCGTCCGGCCACCGGAGCAGGCGGGCCGCTGGTAGGGGGAGCCGACGCGGCCGGTCGGTGCCGGCCCCGGCGGCGGTCCCGACATACCCTGACGAGGTGAGACGACCGATCGCGACGATGGCAGCCCTCGCCTGTGCGGGCGTCCTCGCCGCGTGCTCGGTGAGCCCGACCGGGGAGGAGTCGACCCCGACCCCTGCCAGCGGCACGCCGGCGGCATCGGCCTCCGGGTCCACCTCCCCGTCGCCCTCGGCCGGATCAGGGTCCGCGAGCCCCTCCGCGTCCCCGCCGTCCGGCACGCCTGGCGTCGCGTCCCCGTCTCCGAGCCCGGGATCCGCCAGCCCGAGCGCCTCCGCGTCGCCGAGCCCGACGCCCACGCCCACCCCGACGGCCACGAAGAAGAACCCCTCGGGCGGCGTGCCGGCGCCCGACAACCGCCCAGCCGTGCCCATGCCGGCCAACCCCATCGGCACGTCGCCGCTCAACGGGCTGCCGATCGGCACGTACAAGCCGGTCCTGGTGATGAAGCTCGACAACACCTCGAACGCCCAGCCGCATGCGGGCCTCATCGATGCGGACGTCGTCTACGTCGAGGAGGTCGAGTACGGCATCACGCGCCTCGCGGCGGTGTTCTCCAGCCGGATCCCCTCGCGGATCGGCCCGATCCGCTCGGCCCGCATCACCGACATCGACCTGTTCGCGCAGTACGGCAAGCCGGCGTTCGGCTACTCGGGCGCCCAGCGCAAGATGTTCCCGTACCTCAAGGCGGCGTCGATCTACGACGTGTCGCCGTACACCTCGGGCACCGGCTACAGCCGCGACACCTCCCGCCGCGCGCCCGTACAACCTCTACTTCGATGGCCGCAAGGGCGTCGCCCGCGCGCCGAAGGCGACGAAGGCCCGCGACATGGGCTTCGTCTTCGACGAGACCCCGCCGCTCGGCGGCCTCAACGCCACGACGGCGTCGATGGCATGGGGCTACGCCTCCGCCGGGTTCGCGTACGACAAGAAGGGCGACGAGTACCGCGTGTCGCTCAACGGCCAGCCGGCGCGCGCCGAGGAGTGGAGCGGCGGGCAGCGCGCGGCAACCGTCGTGATCCAGTACGTGAAGCAGCGCAAGTCGCAGTTCTGGGACAAGGGCGGCGGCAACACCCCGCACGCCGAGACGATCGGGTCGGGCACGGCGATGGTGCTGCGCGACGGTCGCGTGTGGAAGACCACGTGGAGCCGGCCCAACGCCAAGTCGGGCACGACGTTCACGCTGCGCGACGGCTCGCTCATGACCTTCAAGCCGGGGCAGCTGTGGGTCGTGCTGCTCGACAAGCAGCGCACCGCGACCATCAAGCCGCTCACGAAGCCGAAGGTGCCGAAGCCGGTCGCGTCGCCGACGCCATCGCCCAAGCCGGCGACCCCGACGCCCACGGCCACGCCGTCCGCCGTCGCCAGCCCGTCCGCGGCGCCGTCGCCGTCGGTCGCGAGCCAGTAGCGCGACTCGGCCCGCCGCGTCAGGAGCCGAGCGGCTCCGCGCGGACCCACCGGAACACGTTGGTCATCCGCACTCGCCCGTCCGAGCCCAGGAAGGGCTGGGCTGCGTGTCTTGATGGCCGCAGCGGCCTCCGCGCGCGGCACCACCGACAGCGCCCGGGCCCCACCGGCGGACGACAGGCTGCCCCGGACGAGGGTCTCGATGTCGTCGGTACTCCCACACGCAGGTCACCTCGCCGCTGCTGACCACCGCGAGGCCGGCCTCGGCCATCGCTGTCTCCAGGGCCCCAGGCTCCGAGAGCAGGTATGGAGCGTGCGGGGTGGCTGCGTCTGTCTGGCCGCCGACGTGGGCGAGCGCCTCGTGGATCACGGTCGACTCGACCCGCTTCCGATCGGCGAAGAGGCTGGCGACGAGCCGGCCGCCGGGCGCGAGGACGCGCGCGGCCTCGCGCAGCGCGGTCGTCGGATCGGCGGCGAACTGGAAGGCGTTGATGCCCAGCACGGCGTCGAAGCTCGCGTCGGGGAACGGCAGGGCGTCGGCCTCGCCGAGGACGATCTGCGCCCCGGGCAGCCGGTCCTGGGCGAGGGCGAGCAGCGGTGCGGCGACGTCGAGCCCGGTGACCTCTGCGCCCGCGCGCCGGGCCAGCTGCAGGGCTCCGCCGGTGCCGCAGCCGACGTCGAGGACCCGCGTCCCCGGTCCGACCTCGGCGGCGTGCCAGGACCGCCAGGAACAGGGGCTCGTTGAGCGGCTCGGCGTACATCGCCCAGCCCTGGGCGTCGGTGCCCCAGAGCAGCGCCTGCGCTGCTGCGTGCGCGGAGAGGCTCACGGGGACACGACGCGCGGGCCGCGCTCTCGGGCCCGGCGATCAGCGTCAGCAGCCCTCATGTTCGGACAGTAGGGGGTATCGGCGCATCACGCAGGATTCACGCTGCGTTGCGCGCGCGTCGCACGGCGTGCCGGGCGATACGTTCGCGGTGCAGAACCGACAAGGAGGTCGACATGGCGGGAGTTCGTCCGTTCGGAGTCACCCTGGTGGGTGCCATCATCGTGATCTGGGGCGTGCTCAGCCTCGCGGGCGGTGTGCTGGCCCTGTTCAACCTCGGCCCGGACAACGAGTTGCTCGCCACGGCGATCGTCCTCATCATCGTCGGGCTGGTGTACCTCGGCGTCGCTCGCGGCCTGTTCAACGGCAGCCGGTTCTCCCGGCTGCTCGTCGCGATCGTCACCGTGATCTCCCTCGCGGGCGGGATCTGGACGCTGTTCACCGTCGACGGGCACCGGCTCACCGGCATCGTCCAGGCACTCGTGGCGATCGTGGTCCTCGTCCTGCTCTACGGCCGCAAGGCGAGCGTCTTCTTCGACTGACGAGCCCCGGCTGGGCGGAAGTCGTCACGCTGACGAAACCCGCCCGAATCATTGCTCCACGATCGTGGCCCTCACGAGCGAGACCGTCGCGAACCGTGGGAGCCGCAATGAGTGGGAATGCCGTCCGTCTGCAGGCCATCAAGGACGTCGAGGCCTACGTGCCTCCGGCCGTCAGCTTCGACCGAGTCGGAGACGCCGGGGGAGATCTTCGGCCTGAACGTCTTCAGCAGCACGGTCATGCAGCAGCGGCTGCCCAAGGCGGTCTACAAGTCGGTCATGGCGACGATCGAGCACTCGGCTCCGCTGGACCCGCTGGTCGCCGACGCCGTCGCCTCGGCGATGAAGGACTGGGCGCATGGAGAAGGGCGCGACCCACTACGCGCACGTCTTCTACCCGCTGACCGGCCTGACCGCGGAGAAGCACGACAGCTTCCTCGAGCCCGTCGGCGACGGCTCGGCGCATCGCCGAGTTCGCCGGCAAGACCCTGGTCCAGGGCGAGCCGGACGCGTCCAGCTTCCCCAACGGCGGCCTGCGCAACACCTTCGAGGCCCGCGGCTACACCGGCTGGGACGTGACCAGCCCGGCGTACGTCCTGGAGAACCCGAACGGCAACACGCTGTGCATCCCGACCGTCTTCGTCTCGATGACCGGCGAGGCGCTCGACCACAAGACGCCGCTGCTGCGCTCGCAGCAGGCGATGGCCGAGCACGCCGAGCGCGTGCTGCAGCTGTTCGGCCACGAGCCCGACCGCGTCGTGTCGCTACTGCGGCGCCGAGCAGGAGTACTTCCTGATCGACCGGCACTTCTTCCTCGCCCGGCCCGACCTGCTCAACGCCGGCCGCACGCTGTTCGGCGCCAAGCCGCCCAAGGGCCAGGAGTTCGACGACCACTACTTCGGCGCCATCCCCGAGCGCGTGCTCGGCTTCATGATGGACACCGAGCGCGAGCTGTTCAAGCTCGGCATCCCGGCCAAGACCCGCCACAACGAGGTCGCGCCCGGCCAGTTCGAGATCGCGCCGATGTTCGAGCGCGCCAACGTCGCCGCCGACCACCAGCAGCTGCTGATGACGACCTTCAAGACCATCGCCAAGAAGCACGGCATGGAGTGCCTGTTCCACGAGAAGCCGTTCGCCGGCGTCAACGGCTCGGGCAAGCACGTCAACTTCTCGCTCGGCAACGCCAGCAGGGCAACCTGCTGCGTGCCCGGCGACAACCCGCACGACAACGCGCAGTTCCTCGTGTTCTGCGCCGCCGTCATCCGCGCGGTGCACCTGTACGGCGGGCTGCTGCGGGCGTCGGTCGCCTCGGCCAGCAACGACCACCGCCTCGGCGCCAACGAGGCGCCGCCGGCGATCATCTCGATCTTCCTCGGCGACCAGCTCGCCGACGTGTTCGACCAGATCGCCAAGGGCGGCGCGACGTCGTCCAAGGGCAAGGGCACGCTGACGATCGGCGTCGACACGCTGCCCGACGCTGCCCACGGACCCGGGCGACCGCAACCGCACCAGCCCGTTCGCCTTCACCGGCAACCGCTTCGAGTTCCGCGCCCCCGGCTCGATGCAGTCGGTCGCCGGCCCGATGGTCGACGATCAACACGATCATGGCCGAGGCGCTCGACTACATCGCGACCGAGCTCGAGGCCGCGCGTCGCCGACGGCACCGAGTTCAACGAGGCCGTGCAGACGATCCTCACCGAGATCATCACCAACCACGGCGCGGTCGTCTTCAACGGCAACGGCTACTCCGACGAGTGGCAGATCGAGGCCGAGCCGAGCGCGGCCTGCCGAACCTGCGCACGACGATCGACGCGCTGCCCGAGCTGATCTCCGAGCCGGCCGATCGAGCTGTTCGAGAAGTACAACGTGTTCAGCGCACCGCGAGATGCACAGCCGCTACGAGATCGGCCTCGAGCAGTACGCCATGAGCATCGGCGTCGAGGCCCGGCTGACCTACGAGATGGGCAGCACGATGGTGCTGCCCGCCGCCGCTGCGCTACCAGACCGAGCTGGCGCAGAACGTCGCGTGCGCTCAAGGCCGCCGGTGTCGAGGCCGACACCGTCGACGCTCGAGCCGGTCTCGACGCCGCTGGCCGACCTGCGGGCGGCGCTCACGGCGCTGGGCGAGGCGATCGCGGGGGAGCACGGGCCACGACGTGCAGGCCGAGGCCGACCTACGCCCGCGACGCGCTGCTGCCGGCGATGACCGCGGTCCGCACGGCCGCCGACTCGCTCGAGGGCGTCGTCGCCGACGACCTGTGGCCGCTGCCGACGTACCAGGAGATGCTGTACATCCTGTGAGTATCGAGGGCTGTGGGGGTCCGACTTCGACCCGGTCTCGCCCGTCGCGGCGGTACGGTGTCGCATGGCCCACGCCTCCCATCGCCCGTTCTTGGGCCGTCGGCCCGGGGCCTAGCCGTGCACCAGATCCTGTTCACCGTGGGCGGGCAGCCGATCTACTCGCACGAGACCTTCGTGGCGCTCGGGTTCGTCGTCGGCCTGGCCGTCTTCGTCCTCGAGTGCCGTCGCCGCCGTGTGGGACGAGCGGCTCATCCCCGTGATCGTCGGCCTCGTGGTCGGCGGCGCGGTCGGCGCGCGGCTGGCCGGCGTGCTCGATGCCGCGACGCAGGACGGGCCCGCGCCGTCGTCTGGGCGTGGAGCAGGGTGGGCGCAGTCATCCTGGGCGGGCTGTCGGGCGCGTACGTCGGGGCGCTCGTCGGCAAGCGCGTCGGCGGCTACACCGTACCGCACCGGCGACCTGTTCGCGCCCGCGGTCGCGATCGGTCTCGCCGTCGGCCGCATCGGGTGCCTGCTCACCGAGGCCCCGGGCCGTCCGACCTCGCTGCCGTGGGGCGTCACGGTCGACCCGCCGTCGCGTCGAGCATCCCCGAGTGCCCGGGGTGCGTGGCCGGCGTCCGATGCACCCCTCGTTCCTCTACGAGATCGTGTTCTGCGTGCTCGCGTTCGTCGCCCTGCTCTGGCTGCGCGACCGCGTGCACGGCCCGGCGAGACGTTCGTGCTGTTCCTCGCGGCGTACGCCGTGTTCCGGTTCGGCGTCGAGTTCACCCGCGCGAACCCGCCCGACATCGGGGGGCTCACGCGCTCGCAGGTCTTCCTGCTCCTGCTCTCGCCGCTGCTCGCGATCCGCGTCTGGCGCGCGGCCCGGCGCGGCGTCTACGACCGGCTGCTCCCGATCGTCCGCACTCCCGTGAGAGGTGCCGCATGACCGACCCCGTCGAGCCGCCGGAGGAGCGCAACCCCTTCGAGCCCCCGGACCCGAGCCGCGCCCCGGTCCCGCCTCCGCCACCGCCGCTGCCGGCAGCCGGCAGCCGCAGCCGGAGTACCGCTCCAGCGCGGGCGATCCGCGCCGCTACGACACCCGCACGATGCTGTGGACCACCGGCATCGTCGTCGCGGTGGTGGCGGTGGCGACCTGGATCGTCCCGTTCGTCGGGCTCCTCGTGCCGCTGGTGCTCATCGCCTCGCTGTTCTTCCTGCTCAACAGCAACCCGACCGTGCGCTACCGCAGCGTGCTCGCGGGCGTGCTGCTCGGCCTGGGCATCGGGCTGTTCGTGACGGCGGGGATCTGCAGCGCGGTGTTCAGCGGCAACCTCTACACCCCGCTGTTCTCGTGACCCTCACGTCCGAGCCGAACCTCGCGGCTCCCCAGCCAGCTCACGTTCGGTGCGGGCATGCCGCTGCGCGGCGACCGCATCCACCGCTACGTCAACGCGTTCTGCCCGACGTGCCACGACGAGGGCCCGGAGCTCTCGCGGAGGTGCAGCGGCTCACGGGCTGGCTCGCCGAGCGCGACGGCCGGGTCTGGCTCGAGCGGGGCTGCCCCGACCACGGCTTCGTCCGCACGCTCTACGACGACGATCCCGGAGATCCTCACCTACCTCGAGCAGTGGACCGCGCCGACGAAGTGGCACGTGCCCGACACCGCCGGGCAACTTCGACCCGGTGCCGTCGGCCTACCTGCGCGGGCTGGGCGAGATGCAGACCCAGCACACGTGCATCCTGCTCGAGGACGTCATCGAGAGCTGCAACCTGCGCTGCCCGACGTGCTTCGCCGACGTCCTCGCCCGAGCTGCGCGGCGTCGTGCCCGTCGCGGAGGTCCTCGCCAACGTCGACCAGCGGATCGCGCGCGAGAACGGCCGCCTCGACGTCGTGATGATCAGCGGCGGGGAGCCGACCCTGCACCCGCAGCTGCCCGAGCTGCTCGACGGGCTCGTCGCGCGCAACGTCGTGCGCATCCTGGTCAACACCAACGGCATCGCGCTCGCCCGCGACGACGACGCTGCTCGAGCTGTTCCACCGGCACCGCGAGCGGGTCGAGGTCTACCTGCAGTTCGACGGGCTGCGCGCCGAGACCTCGCGGCACCACCGCGGCGGCGACCTGCGCGGCGATCAAGGCGCGCGCCGTGCGGCGGCTGTCGCGAGGCGGAGGTCTTCACCACCCTCACGATGACCGCGGCCCTCGGCGTCAACGACGACGAGATCGGCGACGTGATCCGGGTGGCGCTCGAGACGCCGTACGTCGGAGGCGTGTCGATCCAGCCGGTGTTCGGCTCCGGCCGCGCGGGGACGATCGACCCGCTCGACCGGCTCACGCACACCGGTGCGCTCGCGCGCCTCGGCCCGCAGACGGACGGCCTCGTCACCTGGCGCGACCTCACCGCCCTGCCGTGCTCGCACCCGCACTGCTGCGAGCATCGGCTACCTGCTGCGCACCGACTCCGGCGAGTGGCGGTCGCTCGTGTCGCTCATCGGCCACGACCGGCTGCTCGAGAACCTCGACCTGGTCGCCAACCGGATCGCCGACGACGAGGTCCCGCGCGAGCTGCGCGAGGCCGTGCAAGGCAGTCGCTGCTCGGCCTGCTGAGCGAGCAGTCGTCGCTGTCGCACCCGACCATCGGCGACGCTGTGGCGCGACGTCTGCGAGACCTGCGACCTGGGCATCTCGACGCTGCGTGAAGCTCGCGGCCGCCGCGGGCCTGCCCGGCGGCAGGAGCGGCTGCGCCGGATGCTCGGCCGAGCGGGTCGTGCGCGTCACGGTGAAGCCGTTCATGGACATGCAACACGATGATCGAGGAGCGGCTCACGCAGTGCTGCGTGCACGTCGGCACCCGGTCGGCGACGCGGACCAGTGCGCCCCGTTCTGCGCGGTGCAGGCGTGGCCGGCGCTGTCGGCGCAGCGCATCTCGGCGGCTGTCCCGCACCCAGTACCGATCCCGGTGCCGACCCTCGAGACGGAGGCACTCATGAGCCGCCTGCGGACGCTGCAGGGCGCGCCGGCGTACCCGGTCCGGTCCCGGAGCGGCCGGTGCCCGGTGCGCCGCCCGAGAGCACCGCACCGTTCGACCCGCTGCGGCTGTGCATCTTCACGACCGTCGCGCTGCTGACGTGGATCTTCGGCCCGTTCGCGGTGCTGGTGTTCGCCGTGCTGGGCTGGCCGGCTACTGGAAGGCGCACCAGGCCGGCCTCACGCGCAGCCGCTGCTACCTGCGCGACGTCCGCCTCGTGCTGCTCTACCTGGCGGTTATCGTCGTCGCCGCGCTCGCGGGCTGTGTGTGGCAGGTGCTCCAGCTCGTCGGCTGACGCGCCGAGCGCGCTCGTGCGCTGGCCTCCGTCTCGTCGCCGGGCAACGGTGGGGTGGCGCGCGTAGTGTCGCGAGCGCGGGTTGCCGCGAAGGGGTGAGCGAGCGTGAGCGCACGATCGCGCGGGTGGATGGCAGCAGGACTGGCGGTTCTGGCCATGGTCGCGTTGGGCCAGCCCGTCGCGAGCGCCGGCCCGCGCATCGGGGCGGGTGACCGCCAGGCCGCGACCGCGCCCCGACCGCCGTTCGACACCGGGGTGGGCGAGCCCGATCCGCGCGCTCGGTCTTCACCAATCCGGACCGGACGGTCGCCTGCCGTCGCGTGGCGGGCGACTACGTGTGGCTCGAGTGCCTGCTGGTCCGCTCCAACGAGATCGTCCGGTTCGGCATGGCTGGCGGCACGGTCGGCGCGGGTGCCGTGCCGGGCGCCGTTCACCGGCGGAGACATGCTCGCTGTCCTTCGGCCGCATCGCGATCAGCCCGGCCACGCCGCGGCGACAGGCTCGTTTCGCGAGCGCCCGCGTCGTCCCGCTCGAGCGACTCGTCGAGCTGGGCCGGCGCACGATGCCGTACCCGCTGTGCATCCTCGACCCGAACCTCGGGCTGAGCTGCTCGACCGCCATGGACGACAGCGTGGGGGAGCAGATCTACATCGGCGTCGGCGACAGCGATCTGGAACTGCCCGGGGTACGAGTACATCGACGACCAGACCGCGGTCCCGCGCGGCAGCGATCGCTGCCGGGTGGTGCGGCCGTAGGTCGGACGAGCCAGAGAGCCCTGGAGGAGAGATGGCAGTCGACTACGTGTGCGAGTTCTGCGGGTTCGCCGGCCGCGATCGGTCCGAGGACGATGCCGATCGCGTGCAGTGCTCGCAGTGCGGCGAGCTCGTCGTGCCGCTGCCGCCTGGCAGTGGGATCGTGACGGAGTGGCCGGAGTGACGCAGCGTCCCGCGCACGCCCGCGGGACGTCCGGCCGTCAGCCCACGGCTACAGCCCGGGGCTCTGCATCATGATGCCGCCGTCGGCGAAGATCGTCGTCGCGGTCAGGTAGCTGGCCGCGTCGCTCGCGACGAACACGACGACGCTGGCGATCTCCTCGGGCTTGGCCATCCGGCCCAGCGGGATGTAGTCGTCGAGCTTCGTCAGCGTGGCCGGGTCCATCTCCACGGTGTTGATCGGCGTCGCCACCGCGCCGGGCGCGACGTTGACGACCCGCACGCCCTTGCGCGGCCAGCTCGACGCCGGCCGTGCGGGTCGAGCATGCGCATGCCGCCCTTGGTCACGCAGTACGGCGTGTTGCCGGGCATCGGCCAGTCCTCGTGCACCGACGAGGTGTTGACGATCGACGCCACCGCCGCCCTGGGCGATCATCTGCTTGGCCGCGAGCTGCACGCCGAAGAAGGCGCTCTTCAGGTTGACGGCCAGCACCGTGTCGTACTGCTTCTCGGTGGTCTCGAGCACCGATGTGCGCGTCTCCATGCCGGCGTTGTTGACCATGATGTCGAGCCGGCCGAACGTCGTCACCGCGGCGTCGACGAGGGCCTGCACGCCGTCGACGGTGCTGATGTCGGCATCCACGCCGATCGACTGGTCGCCGAGCGCCGCGATCTGCTTCTCGAGCGCGTCGGTCGCCTCGGGGTGGGCGACGTAGTCGATGACGACCTTCGCGCCCGCCTCCGCAAGTGCGAGCACGACGGCCGCGCCGATCCCGCTGTTGCCGCCGGTGACGATGGCCACCTTGCCGGACAGTTCGTTACCCATGTCTCCTCGTTCCTTGAGAGGTCAGTGCGAGAGGTCGTCGAAGCGCAGCGCGCCGCGGAACTGCAGCAGCAGGGCGACGGTGGCGGTCCAGCCGGTCTGGTGGCTGGCGCCCACGCCGTGGCCGTCGTCGCCGTCGAAGTACTCGTGGAACGGCACGAGGTCGCGCCAGTGCGGATCGTTCTGGAAGTAGTCGTTGCCGCCGAAGCACGGCCCGTCGGCCGTCGTCGTCGCGCACGAAGATCGCGCACAGCCGCGTCGGCCAGGTCGTCGGCGACCGCGGCCAGGGGCACCTGGTGCCCGCTGCCGGTGGGGTCCGGCACGGTGAAGGTGTCGCCGAGGAAGCGGGCGTAGGCGTTCAGCGACTGCACGAGCAGGAAGTTCATCGGGAACCAGATCGGCCCGCGCCAGTTGGAGTTGCCGCCGAACATCCGGTTGCGCGACTCCGCCGGCATGTACTCGACGCTGTACGTCCGTCCCGTTCGACGTGGTAGACGTACGGGTGGTCCTGGTGGTACTTCGACAGCGACCGGATGCCGTACGGGGACAGGAACTGCGCGGGGTCGAGCAGGCGCTCGAGCATGCTGCGCCAGCCGGTCCTGGTCGACGACCGCGATCATCACGTGCGTGCCGTCGCCGCCGCGCGAGCCGGACGCGCGCCGCCGTTCGGGCACGTGGTAGGCGCGTGCGCAGCGCGCTCGACCTCGGCGTTGATCGTCTCGATCGCGGCACGTCGCCGTCGACCGGGATCGAGATGCAGGCGAACAGCGGCACCAGCGACTGCATCGAGAAGACCTCGAGGGACTGCGCCGAGCCGTCGGGGAACTCGATGACGTCGTGGTAGAAGCCGGTCTCCTCGTTCCAGAAGCTGACGTGCCCGGCGCCCTTCTCGAGGGCGTTCGCGATCAGCCAGCCGTCCCACACCCAGCGGCCGAACATGCGCAGTCGTAGCCGGGGTCGTGCGTGGGCGAGCTCGACCGTGATCTCGAGCATCTGCAGGACGAGGGCGGCCATCCAGGCGGTGCCGTCGACCTGCGCCAGAGTCGCCGCCCGTGGGCAGCGGCTGGTCGCGGTCGAAGACGCCGATGTTGTCCATGCCGAGGAAGCCGCCGCCGAACACGCCGCGGTTCGGCGGCGTCCTTCTGGTTGAGCCACCACATCACGTCGAGCGTCACGGCGCGGTAGGCCTGCGCCAGGAAGTCGCGGTCGCCGACGCCGGTGGCCGCGCCGGTCGAGCTGGTAGACCTGCCAGGCCGCCCAGGCGTGCACCGGCGGGTTGGTGTCGCCGAAGTTCCACTCGTAGGCGGGGATCTGGCCGTGCGGGTGCTGGTAGATGGACGACAGCAGGAGCAGCACCTGCTCCTTGGCGAAGTCCGGGTCGATCAGGGCCATGGTGACGCAGTGGAACGCGAGGTCCCAGGCGGCGTACCAGGGGTACTCCCAGGCATCGGGCATGAGGATGACGTCGTCGATTGACGAGGTGCTGCCAGTCGCTGTTGCGGCCCGTGCCAGCGCTCGTCCGGCGGGGGCGGCTCGGTCGGGATCGCCCTGGAGCCAGCGGCGCACCTCGTAGTGGTAGTACTGCTTGCACCACAGCAGCCCGGCGAGCGCCTGCCGCTGCACGAGCCGCTCGTCGTCGGTCGAGCGTCGGCGGCCGCGAGGCGTCGTAGAACTCGTCGGCCTCGGCCTTGCGCGCCGCGAGGACCGCGTCGGCGTCGTCGAACGGCAGCGCGAGGTCGGCCGGCGCGAAGCGCACCGTCACGGTCGATGCGACTCGCCCGCGCGGCACGGTCGCCGCGACGATGCGCCGCGGCCTTGCTGCCCTCGGCCGTGCTCGACCGCGTCGGCTCGCCCGTGCACGACGTACGTCGTCGATGCCGTCCTTGGCGGTGGCCGAGGCGTTCGGCGAGCCGAACAGGCGCCTCGTTGTTCGTCTCGTTCTCGCAGAACAGCCAGGTCGGGGCGCGACCCGTCGGACGACGTGACGTACAACCAGCGGTCGCCGAGCGCCGGGTGCGTCGTGCGGGCCACGCCGTCGCGCGACCTTGCGTGATCCGCGGCGCACCGCTGCCCGGCTCCCAGGACCAGGTGTTGCGGTACCAGAGCTGCGGCAGGACGTGGATGGGTGCGGGGTCGGGGCCGCGGTTGGTGACGGTGATGCGGCACACGACGTCCTCGGGGTCGGCCTTGGCGTACTCGACCTGCGACGTCGAAGTAGCGGTTCGCGAGCCAGTCGTCGTCGCAGGGCGTCGAACAGCTCGTACTCGCCGACGTCCGGGCCGCGGGCCGCGTTGGCGTCGCAGGAGGTCGTCGTAGGGGAACGCGGCCTGCGGGTACTTGTAGACCATCGACGGCGTAGGCGTGGGTGGGCAGGTTGTCGGTGTAGAACCAGTAGTCCTTGACGTCCTCGCCGTGGTTGCCCTGCTCGTTGGTGAGGCCGTACGGGCGCTCCTTGAGGATCGGCGTCGTTGCCGTTCCACAGGCGCCAGGCCCAGGCAGATGGTCTGGTCGCGGTCGCACCAGCCGGCCAGGCCGTCCTCGTTCCAGCGGTAGGCCCGGCTGCGCGCATGCTCGAACGGGAAGTAGTTCCAGGCGTCGCCGTCGGCGCTGTAGTCCTCGCGCACGGTGCCCCACGCCCGTTCGCTCAGGTAGGTGCCCCAGCGGCGCCAGTCGGCCGCGCCCGCGCGCGCCTCGGCCAGGCGGTCGTCCTCGGCTGTCGTCATGCTCGTCCCCTCATCGCGTCCCCGTCGACACTAGGCCCACCTCTATCGCGACGAAGTGGCCTAGGGGTGGTGATCGGACGTGTCTGAGGCGTGCGGGAGGTGAACGGCAGGACCGACGCCCGCCTCGAAGTCCGGAGCCCCGGGGCCGCGTTCGCCGGTGCGCTCGGCGGCGATACCGGCGCCCGACGACGCACGCGATGCCCAGCAACTGGGGACCGGTGGGCACCTGCCGCAGCACCACCAGGCCGATGACGAGAGCGATCGCAGGCTCGAGCGCCATGAGCGTTCCGAATGCCGCCTTCGTCAGGCGGCGAAGGGCGTACAGCTCCAGCGTCCAAGGGATCAGGGGCAGCAGCACGGCGGCGGCGATGCCGACCAGCAAAACGTGCAGCGTGAGGTGGCCCCATGCCTGCGGCACACCCACGACCGCGGTGACGACAGCCGCCACCGGCAGGGAGATGGCCAGCCCGTCGACGCCACCGAAGCGATCGCCCACGTGCTGGGTGATGACGATGTACAGGCCCCAGCCGGCACCGGCGATCGCCGCGAACATGATCCCGGCGAGGCTGGCGGTCCCCTGCCACGGCTCGGTCAGCAGCACGACCCCGATGAGGGCCAGGCCCGGCCAGGCCAGGGCCCGACGGCTGTGACTGTGGATCGCCGCCACGGTCAGCGGCCCGAGGAACTCGATGGCTACCGCTGTTCCCAGGGGGAGCAGTTCGATGGCGGCCAGGAAGCTCAGCGTCATGATCGCCGACACGACGCCGAGCACGATGGGGGCCCGGAGTTCCCGCCACGACCATCGCCAGTAGCGCGGACGTGCGATGGCGATGAACCCGATTGCGCCGAGGGTCAGCCGCAGCCACGCCGTGCCGGCCACGCCGATCTCGTCGAACAGGCCGACCGAGATGGCGGCGCCCAGTTGAACCGACAGCATCGCGGTGGCAGCCAGCGTCCAGGCCGGCACGCGATGCAGTGGCGTGGAGGTCATAGTGCAGAATACTGCACTACGCTGTGCACCATGGAGGCGCGGTGAGCATCGAGTCCATGGTCGAGCAGATCCCGGAGGCGATCGGGCGTCGGGTTCGCACGGCGCGGCTGCAGGGGGGCTGGACACTCGACCAGCTGGCGGAGATCAGCGGCGTGAGCCGCCGGATGATCGTGAATGTGGAGGCGGGTACGAGCAACGCGAGCATCGCCACGCTGCTGCGCCTGGCAACCGCCTTGCACGTGAGCCTGTCCGAACTCGTCGTCGGAGCGCCTCCCGAGGGTCGCATCGTCACCTCGACCCGAGCCGATCGTGAGCCGCTGTGGCGAGGTGCCTCTGGCGGCGCGGCAGTCCTCGTCGCCTCAGCCGACACCCCCGACATGCTCGAGCTCTGGGACTGGTCGCTTGAGCCTGGCGAGGTGCACGCGTCCGAGGCGCACCGGGCGGGCACGCGCGAGCTCGTGCACGTCCTGTCGGGTGAGTTGACGCTCACGGTCGACCAGGAGGTGCAGCGGCTGCGCACGGGCGACGCCGCCAGCCTGGTGGCGGATGTGCCCCATGCCTACCGAAATGACGGCCGTCGGACAGTGCGCTTCACGATGACGGTCTTCGAGCCGCTGACCCGCGTGCGACCGTAACCGGTATGGGAGGTGGTGGGCTCGGGAAGCCCGTCGCCCCTGCTGTCCCCCTCCTCGTCGGGCACGGCTAGCGCGCGACCTCGTAGCGGATGATGACGATGCCGTTGCCGCCGCGGTTCGCCTCCGGGCCGCCGCCACCGGTGCCGCGGCCGTCCACCCCGGGACCGCTGGTGGGCGTGCCGTTGCCGCCGTACGACACCTCGGTGCCGGAGATGTCCGAGGTCGTCACGGGGGAGAACTCCCCGGGCGTGACGGACCCGCCGGGAGCGGTGCCCACCCCGTCGAGGGCGGAGGCCCCGCCCGTGCTCCCCGGGGACCCGCCGGCCCCGACGCCCACGGCGAGCGCGCCGTCGGGCAGGCGCACCCGTCCGGCCTCGAGGATCGCGCCACCGCCGCCGACCACGACCGAGCCGTCGGCCCCTACGCTGCTCCCGGCGCCACCCGCCACGACGAGGACGGAGAACGGCAGCCCGCCGGCGGCCACCGTGAAGGTGCCGCCCGTGAAGAAGGTGTGCACCCGGAAGGTGCGCCCGCCCCGGGTGTACGTCGAGACCTCGCCGCCGCTTGCCTCGTTGAAGACCTTCGGGGTGGCCGTCACCGGCTTGGACTCCGGTCCGGTGATGTTCTTGTTCGACGCGGACACGGTGAAGCTGATCGGCGTGCCGTTGGTCAGCCCGCGCACCACGCAGGTCAGGCGCTTGGTGGTGCAGGAGCCGGTGGGGACTCCGGTGACGGTGTACGCCGTGATGGGGGAGTCAGGACCGGCCGGGGAGGCGCGCCAGCGCAGCGTGACGCTGCCGTCGCCGGGGATGGCGGTGAGCCCCTTGGGCGCCGGCGGCGTCTCGTCCGCGATCACGCCAGCCAGGGTCGGCCGGTCGCTGCCGTCGACGGTTGCCGGGCCGATGCCCGCGCGGCTGACCGCCATGATGCGGAAGTCGTAGGCCTCGCCGGCCACGAGGTCCTCGACCGTCGCGGTCGTCACGTCGCTCGGGATGCGCGGCAGGGTGATCCAGTCGATGTCGGCGGAGACCTTGTACTCCACGCGGTACCCCAGCAGGCGCCGGCCGCCGTCGTTCTCCGGCGGCTCCCATGTCAGCTCGATCGCGGTGAGGGACCCGACGGACTCCGGCTCGACGACCGGCCCGGGCGGCCCGACGGGACGTCCGAGCACCCGCGGCGACCACGGCCCCTGCCCCATGGCGTTGACGGCGGCCACGCGGAACGCGTACGTGGTGCCGTTCTCGAGCCCGGTCACGTCGGCGGTCAGGGCCGTGCTCGTCCGGGCGCGCGTAGTCCTGCCACGGATCGCCCTTGGCGTGGAACTGGATCGCGTAGTCGGTCAGCGGCGACTCGCCGTCGGTCGCAGGGGCGGTCCAGGTGAGGGTCGACGACTCGTTTCCGCTCACCTGGGTCAGGGTCGGCACCCCACCGGGGACGGTGGCGGGGGTCGTGGCGGCGAGGGTCAGCGGCGGGTCGGACACGCCCGCTTCGTTCACGGCACGCACCTGGAACTCGTACGACGTGCCGTTGACGAGGCCGCTGACGACGCGCGTGGTGTCCGGGGACTCGGGATGCGCCACGGTGATCCAGTCCGCCTCGCCGACGACCCGGTAGTCGACGAGGTAGTCGGTGATGGGGGTGTTGCCGTCCTGCAGCGGCGGCGTCCACGTCAGGAGGGCGAGCTGGTTGCCGGGGGCGGCGTCGAGGGCGACGGGGCGTCCGGGGGCCGAGTACACCGACACGGGGGGCGTGGTCGCGCTGGGGGCGCTCGCGCCGGCCTCGTTCGTCGCCCGCACGGTGAAGGTGTAGCCGGGCGCCGCCGGGAGGTCGGTCAGCTCGCACCGGGTCGCGCTCGCCGCCACGAGGCAGGTGCCCGTCGGCTCGCCCGTCACCACGAAACCGGTCACAGGCCGCCCGCCGTCGTCCACCGGCGCGGTCCACGTGACGATGGCCGAGAACCCGCCTACCGCCCGTACGCCGGTCGGTGCCCCCGGGCTGGTGAACGGCGTGGCGCGCGTCGTCGTGGCGGGTGACTCGCCGACGAGGTTCACGGCACTGATCCGGAACAGGTAGTCGCGGCCGTTGTCCAGCTCGCGCACGGTCACCCGGGAGACGGCGGAGACCCCGTCGTCGACCTCGATCCATGTGGTGCCCTCGTTGGCGGAGTACGCGACGGAGTAGTCCTCGACGGGCACCGGCGGATGCGCCCACTCGAGCGTGACGGAGCCGTCGCGTGGGGTCGTGGCCGGCGCCTGAGGGGCCGGGGGCGTCAGGGCGTCGCCGCACTGGAAGGCACCCCTCGCCGTGCCGTCGGAGTCGGTCATGTCGAGGGTCAGGCCGGAGCACAGCGCGCCGGACGACGTCACGACGGACAGGGAGCCACCCTCGGTGATCCGCAGGCGGGCCACGTCCGGGGGCAGGTCGGCTGCGTACGGAAGGGAGTCGAGCGCGACCTGGCCGGCGGTCGGGGTCGCGTCGACGGCGTCGACCGGCGTCGGGGTCGACACGTCCGTCTCGCTGAACTCCTGGACCGCCCGGGCCACCCCGGCCGCGGTCTCCTGCGCCGTGGCCCGCCAGGCGTAGTCCTGGTAGAGCGTGACCGCGGCGTACGCGGTCACCCCGATGAGTCCGGCCACGAGGAGGAGTCCGAGCAGCAGGGTGAGGGGGTGTCGTGGCGCGCGGGCACGCGGTTCCTGCGGGCCATCGTGACCCTGATGCGTGTGCTTGCGCATCCGACCTCCGCTGGGGTGCGTGGCAGCTCGCGCAGTGCCCGACACGGCGACGATAAGGCAGGGGCCGCGTGGAACCGCGCCGTCGCGCCGTGTCGCGGGGGATCGGCTGAGGCTACGGTCGCGACGGGCTAGGAGCGTCCAGCGGTCCGCGCCAGCGCCATCATGGTCTCCTCGATCGTCGCGGGCACGGCGACGACGTCGGCGCTCATGCCCCCCGGCGACAGGAGCGCGCGCACGTGCGTCGGCGTCGGCGTCGGCCACGCGCACGTCGCGGCCGGCGAGCATGACCGGCTGGTCCGCGGCGTTCAGCAGCGGCGAACGCCCGCGCCCAGTCGTCGGTGCGGACGGCCACCGCGGTCGTCGTGCCGACGATGTCGGCCTCGCTGCCCTGCGCCACCAGCCGCGCCCTGCGACATGAGCAGCAGCCGGTCGCACTGCTCGGCCTCGCTGCATGTAGTGCGTGGTGACGAGCACGCCGACGCCGCGCTCGGCCTGCTCGTGGATCGTGTCCCACAGCGTCGGCCCGGGCGAGCGGCATCGACGCCCGAGGTCGGCTCGTCGAGGACGAGCACCTGCGGGGCGTGGGCGAGCGCGGCGAGGAACGCCAGCTGCCGCTGCAGGCCGAGCGACAGGTCGCCGACGAGCCGGTCGGCGCTGGCCGCGCAGCGGCGTCGGGCAGGTCCGGCGCCGGGTGCGCCGTAGGCCTGCGCGACGAAGGCGAGGTTCTCGCGCACGGTGAGGTCGCGGTAGAGGCCGAGGCCCTGCGGCACGTAGCCGAGCGCGCGTCGGCGCTCGCGGTCCGGCGGACCGCCGAGCAGCTCGACCGTGCCCGACGTCGTGGCCAGCAGGCCGAGCAGCATGCGGATGAGCGTCGTCTTGCCCGCGCCGTTCGCGCCCGAGCAGCCCGACGACCTCGCCGCGGCCGACGTGCATGGTGACGTCGTCGACCGCGAGCGAACGTCACCGAAGGCGCGCGACGCCTGGTCGGCCCGCAGCAGCACCGTCGGCGCTCATGCGCGCCGCCTCCGCCTCGCGTGCGACGTCGAGGGACAGGGCGATGACGACGTCCTCGAGGTCCGGCGGCGACCGCGTCGGCGCCGCCGGCGGACCGGCGCGCCCGGCGGGCCAGTACTCGTGGAAGACGCGGCCGCGACGCCAGGCCCACGCGCGACGAGCCGGGCGCGGTCGGCGCACCGATCGCCCCGTGGAACGTCGCCAGCACCTCGTCGAGCGTGCCGCTCGGCGAGCACGCGGCCGCCGTCGAGGACGAGCAGGCTGGCGGCCCGCTCGGCCTCGTCGAGGTAGGTGGTCGACATGACGCACCGCGGCGCCGGCCGCGGCCGCCTCGGACACCAGGCGCCACAGGTCGATGCGGCTCACGGGTCGACGCCCGTGCTCGGCTCGTCCAGCACGAGCAGCGGCGGCTCGTGCAGCATCGCCATGCCGAAGCCCGAGCTTGCGGCGCATGCCGCCGGACAGCTGCGACGCGAGCCGGTCGGCGGCGTCGGTGAGCGCCGGCGCGCTCGAGCAGCTCGGCTCGCGCCGGGACGCCAGGGCGCGTCACCGGTCAGGCCGTAGATGCCGCCGACGAAGTCCATGTTCTGCGCGCACCGTCAGGGCCGACCAGCTGCCCGCGGCTCGCGGGCAGGTAGCCGATCCGCTCCGGGGGCGGGGCCACGACCTCGCCGCTGTCGAGGCGCGACCTCGCCGACGAGTGCGCGCAGCAGCGTGGTCTTGCCGGCGCCGTCGCCGCCCACGACGGCGACGACCGATCCCGGCTCGATCGTCGACGGCTGACGTCGTCGAGGGCGACGGTGTCGCCGAAGCGCACCGTCGCCGAGCGGACGGCGTAGGTCATGCGCTCCCGGCCTCGGCGCGGCTGCTCGTGCCGCTGCCGCCGCCGGCGACCCGGGGCGAGGTCGCGGCGGAACCGCAGCGTGGCACCGGTGAAGACGACGACGGCCATGACGGTGAGCACGAGGAACGGGAGCCACAGCGAGGTCGAGGGAGGCGCCGCGCAGCATGACGCCCTTGCGAGATCATCGTGAAGTAGGTCAGCGGCAGCAGGTAGCCGATCCAGCGCACGCCCGCCGCCATCGCGTCGAGCGGGAAGATCATGCCGGACAGCAGGATCTGCGGCAGCAGGAAGAAGAACGCCGTCTGGATCGCCTGCCCCGTCGTCTGCGAGATCGTCGAGATGAACACGCCGAGGCCGAGCACGACGAACAGGAACAGGGCGGCGCCGAGGGCGAAGCACCAGCACGTTGCCGTTGAAGGGCACGCCGAACAGCAGCATCCCGAGCACCGTGATGACGACCATGTCGATCGACGCCACGAGGAAGTACGGCGCGATCTTGCCGATGATCACGCGTGCTCGGCTTGATCGGCATGACGGCCAGCTGCTCGAGCGTGCCCGTCTCCCGCTCGCGCACCAGCCCGATGCTCGTGACGATCGTGCCGATGAACGTCAGGATCAGGCCGATGATCGCCGGGATCATGACCCACGACGTCTTCAGGTCGGGGTTGTACAGGATCTGCGTCGTCACCTGGTCGCGGGAACCGGTTGAGGACCGACACGGATCGACTGCGCGGCGAACAGGTTCGAGCCGTCGACCAGGGCGAGCGCCGGCTGCTGACCGGTCACGATGACGACGTCGACCGTGTTGTCCTGCAGCAGCTGCCTCGGCGTCCGCCTCGGTCCACGTCGGGCTCGATGATGGTGACGTCGAAGAAGACGGGCAGCATCGCCGCGGCCGCTGCCGCCTGCGGTCCGACGACCGCCGTCGTCACGCTGCGAGACGTAGAAGTTGGCGGCGTAGCCGAAGATCACCAGCAGCAGCAGCGGCATCACGATGAGCATGCCGAGGGTGCGCCGGTCGCGGCGCAGCTCGCGGAACTCCTTGACGATCATGGCTCGCATGGCCCCACGCTAGACCGGGAGGGGAGCAGATGCGATGCCCGGCGAGCAGCTCAGGAGGCCGGCCCCGCAGGGAAGGGGTCGGGGATGCGGGTTGCGAGGTCCTCGTATCCCTGGGGATCCGCCTCGAGCATCAGGTCGAGGCATGCCGTCGTGCCGGCGAAGGCTGCGTAGTCCGTCACGAGCGTCCACGTCTCCTCGCCGTCGGTGAACTCCTGTGCCGACAGCCGCTCCTCTCGCGACTCGCCGGGTGCCAGGAGGTACGGACCGCCGAACCACCCCTCGTCGGTACGCCCGTTGCGCTCCGCACTCCCCGTGCTCTGCGACAGGCGCAGCGCAACGTAGACCGGGACATCCGCGGTGTTGGTCAGGGTGGCCACGCCCTGGAAGACGGTGGCGTGGTCCGTGCTGCTGGTCGACGTGAGGTCGGCGGTGGCTGACACGACGGCCGGATCCACGGCGCAGTCCTCGATCGACTGCGGTGCGGCGGCAGCGTCGGCAGCGGGAGCAGCCGGCGCAGCGGGAGCAGCCGGCGCGGGACCGGACGTCGTTCCGGTGTCCGTCACCTCGCCGGAGCGCAGGGCGAGGGCGATGACGATCAGGGCCGCCACGACGAGCAGGACCGCCACGAGAACGGTGATGTGCAGCCGTGGCAGGCCTCCGCGCCGCCCTTCGGGTGTCAACTCGATCGGGGTGTCACTCGCGGCTGCCGTCAACGCCGCGAACGCCTGAAGATCCTCCGCCGGCGTCGGACCCGTGCCGCCCGGCTCGTCGTTCGCCATGGCACACCTCACCTACCTCAACGGTAGGCCGATCGGGTGAGGTGTCGCGCGCCGACTCAGTCGCAGCGGTGGGATGCTGCCCAGCACCGAGGCGAGGGCGATGGTCACGATCCGCACCCGTCAGTCGCGACCGCGCAGGCGCTCGACCTGGCGCCGGTCGCGCTTCGTCGGACGTCCGGCACCGCGCTCCCGTTGCGGCGGCGGTGCGCTGATCGCGTCGCGAGGCGGCGGCGGGGGACTGTGGTCCTCGTAGTTCTGCACCGCGAGCGGGGCGCTCGTCCGCTTCTCGATCAGCCCGGTGACCACGACGACGCGCGCGCCGCCCTCGGTGCGAGCCTTGATCGTGTCGCCGACACGCACCTGCTGCGCCGGCTTGGCGCTCGCCCCGTTGACCTTGACGTGACCGCCTCGGCACGCGGCCGCCGCGGCTGAGCGGGTCGGGAAGATGCGCACCGCCCAGGTCCACGCGTCCACCCGCACGCTGGTCGGGGGAGGTGTCGGTGGCATGGCGTCAGCCTAGGAGCACTCGATCGGGGCTCGGCGACGTACGCTCGCCGCCATGGATGCGCTTGTGACGGTCGTCGGCCTGGACCACATCGTGCTCACCACGTCGGATGTCGAACGTGCGCTCGCGTTCTACACCGACGTGCTCGGGTTGGACGGGGTGCGGGTGGAGGAGTGGCGACGAGGGGATGCTCCCTTCCCGTCGGTCAGGATCGACGCGACCACGCTGATCGACCTCGCGCTCGGTGAGCGTTCAGGGGCCAACCTCGACCACCTCTGCCTGGTGATCGCACCAACGGATCTCGACGCCGTTGCGGCGTCAGGACTACTCGAGGTGGTCAGCGGCCCGACCGAGGGGCTGTTCGGTGCGCAGGGGTATGCCCGGAGCCTGTACGTGAGCGATCCGGACGGCACCGTCATCGAGCTGCGCAGCTACTGACTGCCGGCTCGCCCCCTGGCCTGCGTCGGGTACTGTTGATGTAGATGAACCGTCAACAACAAGGGGCGACACGCATGAGCATCAAGGTCGATGTCTGGTCCGATGTGGCCTGCCCCTGGTGCTACATCGGCAAGCGGCGGTTCGAGGAGGGCGTGCGCCGCTTCGCGGCTGCGGGCGGCGATGTGCCCGTCGAGGTGGAGTTCCACTCCTTCGAGCTGTCGCCGGACACCCCCGTCGACTTCGACGGCAGCGAGGTGGACTTCCTCCAGCGCTTCAAGGGACTGCCCGAGCCGCAGGTGCGGCAGATGCTCGACCAGGTGACCACGCTGGCGGCTGAGGAGGGGCTGGCCTACGACTTCGGTGCCCTGCAGCACACCCGCACGCTCAAGGCCCACCAGGTGCTCCACCTGGCCAAGGCGCGGGGACGCCAGGAGGAGATGAAGGAGCGGCTGCTGGGCGCCTACTTCATCGAGGGCCGGCACATCGGACGCGACGACGACCTCGCGGACCTCGCCGTCGACGCAGGCCTGGATCGCGACGAGGTGCTGGCCGCCCTGCGCGAGGGCACCTACGCCGACGCCGTCCAGGCGGACATCGAGCAGGCCCGGGAGTACGGCATCAACGGCGTTCCGTTCTACGTCATCGACGGCCGGTACGGGGTCTCGGGAGCCCAGGCCCCGGACACGTTCGCGCAGGTGCTCGCGACGGTCGCGGAGGAGCAGGCGGCCGTCGGCTGACGCGGCGGCGGTCAGTCCGCCGGACGTTCGGTGATCGCCTCGAGCACCTGCGCGCGATCGATCGCGGGCAGGCCGACGTCGTCGCCCTCCTGCGCCAGCCACTCCAGCGCCCGGCGCAGGATGCGCCCCTTGGCTCGCCAGTCCTTCGTGACCGTGCGCCCGGGGGCGATCGCGTCGTGCAGCGCGGACTCGTGGGCGACGATCGCCTCCGCCTCGAGCAGGAGCTCCTCGGCGGGCGAGGCGTCCACCGGTAGCCCCAGGCGCCGCCGAGCCGAGACCACGGCGAGCATCCCTGCGACCGACGTGCGCAGCTGCGCGGAGGGCAGGTCGGCCAGCTGCGAGGCCATCGCCGACCGCACGGCCGCGTAGCCGGGGTCGCCGGGCCGCAGCTCGAGTGCCGTGCCGGCGACGGTCGCGGCGGTCGCGACGCCGGTCAGGGCGGTGAGCGTCGCGATGCCGCCGACCATGCCTCCCGGGCCCGAAGGTGGCGAGCGTGCTGGCGATCGCCGCTGCGCCGGCGAGTCCGACCGGTGCCGCGAGGACGAGCCCGACTCCGGTGAGGGCCATGAGCCCGATGCCGGTGCCGATGAGGACGCGACCCCACGGGAACCCGGCATCGGCGAGCACGGCCCGAGCCTGCCTGACCGCCTCCGCCAGGTGCTCGGCGAACTCGGTCGAGGGCAGGCCGGAGTCCGGGATGCCGATCTCCTCGACGAGTGCGGCGAGGGCGTGGCGCGCGTGGACCCGGTCGATGTCGACGTCGAACGGAGGCAGCGCCGGCGTGAGGAGCAGCTCGACGCCGGCGATGACGAGGTCGTCGAGGCCGAAGCGGCCATGGACGAGCGAGGTGGCATGGACGAGGAGGTCCACCTCGGTGGGGCAGCGGCCCGGGGCGACGGGCGACGAGAACGCCTGCGACAGGAGGTCGTCGCGTTCCGACCCGGGTGCCGCCTCCGCGCGCGCCATGATGACGGCGTACTGCTTCTCGTTGTTCGCGACCGTGCGCTGTGCCAGGGCCCGCCGGGCGGTGTCGAGGGTGCGGCGGAAGCCCCACTTGTCGGTGTCGCAGGTGGACCACAGGGCCTGGGTGTACCCGAAGGCGAGCAGCAGCGCGTCCCATCGTGGGTCCAGCCGGCGTACCGGGGTGGCGGACTCCGCCGGAGCCAGGCCCGGGCCGAACAGCGCGAGCCCGACGGCCGCCGCGGTGACCGGGTGCGACATGTAGGCCGCCAGCGTGTGGGCGTCGCCGGTGTGCACGGGCTGGTCGAGTGCGGCGGGGAAGTAGCGGCTCGCCCCGCGGCCGACGGTGACGAGGTCGCCGGGGTCGAAGACGTTGACCCATGCGCGGACCCGGTCGGTCGGGAAGCCGTCGGCCTCGTCGATGCCACCGTGATGCGACCGCAGGATCGGGACGCCCATGGGCGATCCGATCGTGACGAGCAGGTCGATGCGCAGGCCGGGAGGCAGTCGGCGCAGCAGGTCGATCATGACGACCGAGCCGAGGCTGTGCGCGATGACGACGACACTGTCGGCGGTGGGCAGCTGCGCGAGGACCTCGCGCCACGCCGCGTGCCGGTGCCGGCGCGAGTGGGCGTACTGGGTCACCGCGTTCATCGTCGACGCGACGGCGTCCGGCACCTTGGTGTCGCTGAACACCCGCGCATCGGGCCCGCGGGGCTCGTTGCGCGCCGATGCCAGCGCGCGGGCCAGCACGTCGGCTCGCACGAGGTAGTCGTCCCACCCCTGATGCCGCTCCTGCGACCCGGGCGGCTCCCAGGTGACCGGGGGCTCGTCGCCGGGGTCCCCCGCGAGCAGCGCGTCGAGGTACTCGACGGCGACGACGCGATCCGGCGGTGCCGTCAGGCGCGGGTAGTGCTGGGCGGTGAGTCCGGCGTTGAGCGGGTCGAGCCAGCGTGCGGCATCCTCCGGACCGCCCTTGCCGTGCACGAAGACGATCGTCCGGCCGTGTGCCATGGGCCGACCGTACCCACCAGCCCGCTCCGGGTGCTCGAGCAGTGTCAGACCCCTCGGCGAGGGTGGGCCACGAGCGAGAGGTGAGGACATGACGCAGACCCAGGCCCGGACATGGACGGAGCTGGCCGAACAGGTGGACACGGTGCTCGCGGGGCTGCGACCGCAGCGGTTCCTGGTCATCGAGTACATCGCCGCACGTCGCTGGGATCCCTGCCCGTACGTGCAGTGCGCCCGCGACGCCGACGGCTGGTACTGCGAGGTGGTCTCCGAGCACTACCTCGGTCGCGGCGACTGGCCGATCGACGAGCTGGCGCTTCGACGGTCGGGCTGGCTGCCGCCGGACGAGACCACGCGCAACTGGTGGCGCGTCGAGCAGGACCCGACGCACGCCGCGACGGTCCTCGTGACCGGCCTGCGCGACGGACGCTGCTGCCCCGACCCGGAGGCCTTCTTCTGGAGTGTCGGCACCTTCCCGTCCGGCGGCGGTCCGGGCGGCGGCGAGCCGATGCCGGTTCCGGTCGAGGTGCAGTCACCCCTGCCGGTACCTATCGCCGCCTGAGCCGGTCAGCGGGCGGGCAGCGCCTGCAGCGGGCAGCGCGCGAGCACCCGGGCGACGGCGGCCCTCTCGGCCGCCGTGACCCAGAGCCCGTAGCGCGCCTTGACGGCGACCTGACGCGCCACGAACGGACACCGATACGCGCGATTGGCGGGCAGCCACGAGGCCGCGTCCGAGTCACCCTTCTGCCGGTTGGCCGAGTAGTCGACCGCGAGCAGGTTGAGCGGGTCGTTCGCGAACCGGGTCCGTCGACCCTCGCTCCACGCGAAGGCACCCTTCTGCCAGGCGTCCGACAAGGACACGACGTGGTCGATGTCGATCACCGAGCGCCCGTACACGAACGTCAGGGTCCGGTTGGTGTACGGATCGGGCGCGAGCACGCCTGATAGCACGCGGCATCCGTCGATGACCTTCGTGCGCCTCAGGTCGCGCTGCAGGATGTCGTTGCGGGTGTCGCACCCGTTGCCGTCCACGTCGGCCCAGTCGGGGCCGAACGCCTCCCGTGAGTAGCCGGTCTTCGGCGCGCGGCCCTTGACCGGCAGGGTGGCCAGGGCGTCGACGGCCGTCGTGGCGGGGCGCTGGGCGGGGCTGGCAGCGTGGGCGGATGCCGGCGGCAGCGCGGGAGCGCACACGCCCAGCAGCAGCGCGGCCAGCAGCAGTGCAGCGCTCGTTCGCATCCCGTCCCTCGTCTCGTCTCGACAGTACGGGCATCCACGGCGCGGAGCCGGCAGGCGCGAGCGCCTACGATCGGACGATGCAGACCCGCAGCCTCGGCACGTCCGGACTGCACGTCAGCGCCCTCGGACTCGGCTGCATGCCGATGTCGGACGTGTACGGCACGGCCGACGCGTCCGAGGCCACGGCCACGCTGGAGCTCGCCGTCGATCTCGGCGTCACGTTCTGGGACACCGCCGAGATCTACGGCGCAGGGGGCAACGAGGAGCTCATCGGGCCGGTGCTCGCGCGGCACCGCGATCGTGTGGTCATCGCGACGAAGTTCGGGTTCCGCCCGGACGGCACGGTCTCGGGTCGTCCCGAGGACGCGCGCGCGGCCATCGACGGAAGCCTGCGACGACTGCGCACCGACCACGTCGACCTGTGGTACCTGCACCGCGTCGATCCGGCCGTCCCGATCGAGGAGACCGTCGGGGCGATGGCCGACATCGTCGCCAGCGGGAAGGCGCTGCACCTCGGGCTGTCGGAGGCGAGCGCCGCGTCGTTGCGCCGCGCGTCGGCCGTCCACCCCATTGCGGCCCTGCAGAGCGAGTGGTCGCTGTGGACCCGCGACCTCGAGCCGGAGGTGCTGCCGGTCGCGCGAGAGGTGGGCACCGGCATCGTGCCGTACTGCCCGCTGGGGCGTGGCCTGCTGACCGGTGCTGTGCGCGACCTCCAGGACCTCGATGACGCCGACTATCGGCGGGCGGGCCCCCGCTTCTCGGACGCCAACTTCGAGCACAACCGGCTGCTGGTGGAGGCGTTCACCGCCAACGCGGCGGCCCGCGGGTGCACCGCGGGCCAGCTGGCGATCGCGTGGGTGCTGGCCCAGGGGCCAGACGTCGTCCCGATCCCGGGCACCAAGCGCCGCGCCTACCTCACCGAGAACGCCGCTGCGGCGGACCTCGTCCTGACGGCCGACGACGTCAGCGAGCTGGGAGCCCTGATGGCCGGCGTGGCCGGGGCTCGCTACTCGACCGGGCACACGTACGGCGACAGCCCGCCTCGCACCCCTTCCCCCACGGGCGGTCTCGGAGGATCCTGACGCCATGAGCGGCGCAGCCGAGCCTCTCGGCGGGGGGCTGCCCGTGAAGGGAGGCGCCATGTTCGTGCAGACCATCTCCGGCACCGTCGCGGACCCCATCCTGCTCCAGGCCCAGCGGGAGCGGTGGCGGAGCGAGCTCATGCCGGGGGCCACCGGCTTCCTCGGATCCACCGGCGGGGTCACCGACGACGGGACGGCCTTCATGGCGGTGCGGTTCGCGTCCGCGGACGCCGCGCGCGCCAGCAGCGACCGACCCGAGCAGGGACGGTGGTGGGCGGAGACCGCCCCCGCCTTCGCCGGCGACGTGGAGTTCCACGACTGCGCCGAGGTGGACCTCATGCTCGACGGCGGGTCGGACCGCGCCGGGTTCGTGCAGGTGATGTCGGGCCGGGCCAAGGACCCCGAGCGCATGCGCGAGGCGGGTCGGGCCATGGAGGCCGACCTGCGAGTCTCGCGACCGGACATCGTGGGCGGCCTGATCGCCTGGCACGGGGACGGCGGATTCACGCAGCTCGTCTACTTCAGCAGCGAGGCCGAGGCCCGGGCCGCGGAGGCGACCATGGAGGGCGACGGGCCGCCGGAGTGGGTGGACCTCCTCGACGGCCCGATCACCTTCCTCGACCTGAGGAACCCGGAGTTCGACTGACGGGAGCTGGGCCCCTCGTCAACCGGACCAGGTGCCGACAGCGGCGTCGAACTCGTCGGCCCCGACTCCCAGGCTCAGTGCGGCCTCGCGGACGGGGATGCCGAGGGCGTTCGCCTTCGCCGCCACCTGGGCCGCGTGCTCGTAGCCGATGATGGGGGTCAGCGCCGTGACGACCATGACCGACGAACGGGTGTTCTCCGCGAGTTGGTCCTCGTCCAGCGCAGCGCCGTCGACGAGGAACTCGGCGAGGTTGCGAGCGGCGCCGGCCAGCAGTTCCGCGGAGTCGACGTAGTTGGCGATCGCGATCGGGCGGAACGCGTTCAGCTCGAAGTTGCCCTCGGCGCCGGCCATCGCGACCGTGGTGTCGTTGCCCATCACCTGCAGGCAGGCCATCAGCATGACCTCGGCCTGGGTCGGGTTCACCTTGCCCGGCATGATCGTCGACCCCGGCTCGTTCGCCGGGATGAGCAGCTCGCCGAGCCCCTGCCGAGGACCGGACGCGAGCCACCGCAGGTCGTTGGCGATCTTGAACAGCGTGACCGCGGTCGACTTCAGCGCGGCGTGGGCCCGCACCAGGGCATCGATGGTCGCCTGGGCGGCGAACGGGTTCGGCGGCCGGGCGCACGGGCAGGCGCGTCGACTCCGCGAGGAAGCGCGTGGCCGACTCCGTGTAGCCGGGGGGAGCGTTGAGGCCGGTGCCGACGGCCGTGCCGCCGAGGGCCACGTCGAGCAGTCCGCCCATCGCGTGCGCGGACATCGTCCATCGCCTGGCCCAGTGCGGCGACGTAGCCCGACCACTCCTCGCCCACCGTCAGCGGGGTGGCGTCCATCAGGTGCGTGCGTCCGACCTTCAGCACCAGCGCCCAGTCGTCGGCGCGCTCGGCGAGGCTGCTGCGCAGCGACGACAGCGCGGGCAGCGTGTTCTCCGCCGTGACCCGGTAGGCCGCCACGTGCATGGCGGTCACGAACGTGTCGTTGCTCGACTGGCTCATGTTGACGTCGTCGTTCGGGTGCAGCGGAGCGTCGGCGCCCAGGCGTGCGCCCAGCAGCTGGTTGCCGCGGTTGGCGATGACCTCGTTGACGTTGGCGTTGGTCTGCGTGCCGGACCCGCTCTGGTAGACGTCGAGCGGGAGGTGGTCGTCGAGCAGCCCCGCGGTGATCTCGTCGCACGCGCGCACGATGGCCGCGGCCTTCCACTTCGGGAGGATGCCGGCGGCCACGTTCGCCATCGCCGCCGCCTTCTTCACGTGCCCGTACGCGCGGTACACCTCGATCGGCATGCGATGGCGGCCGATCGCGAAGTGCTCGAGGCTGCGCTGCGTCTGCGCCCCCCAGTAGCGATCGCTGGGCACGGCGACCGGCCCGAGCCAGTCCCGTTCCGTGCGCCACCCGCGCGTGCCCGCCCCGATGGGGATGTCGCGCAGGTGTCGGGGTTCGTCGTCGTCCTGGATCCGGTCGGGCTCGGCAGGCAGGGTTGCCGGTGCCTCGTCGTCCCACACTTCCAGCGCGAGCTCGTCCGGCACCGGCGGCTCGGGGTTCGTCGTCCTGGACATCGCAGCCACCTCTGCGTCCAGAGTACGTGCTGCTCGTCAAGACCTCCTTCTGCCGAGACGGAGGTGACGGGACCTTGACCCCGGCGCGCGTGCATGCCTAGCCTGAATGACGCACGGGGGTGGCGGCTGCACGCCTGCGCCACACGTGCCCAGCCACACCGGAGGTGTTGGCGATGCCCGCAGGCAGCCCGATCTCACGAGTGGTCGACTCCCTCGCCTACCGGATCCAGTGGCTGGGGCTGACCCTGTTCGGCCCCGCCCAGCAGGACAGTGAGCACGATCCGATCGAGATCCTCAAGCGCAAGTACGGGCGGGACAGGCCGCAACGGTCCTGACTCCCTCCACGGCCGGACGTCAGTTCGCGGTGACCTCGGTGACCTGGCCGTCCTCGACGTGCCAGCGTCGGGTCAGGCGCACGGTGTCGAGCATCCGCCGGTCGTGGGTGACCAGCAGCACCGTGCCGTCGAATGACTCCAGCGCCTCCTCGAGCTGCTCGATGGCCGGCAGGTCGAGGTGGTTGGTCGGCTCGTCGAGGACGAGCAGGTTGACTCCACGCGCTTGCAGGAGGGCGAGCGCCGCCCGGGTGCGCTCGCCGGGAGACAGCGACGCGGCCGTGCGGAAGGCCTGGTGCACGCCCAGGCCGAACTTGGCGAGGAGGGTGCGCACGTCCGCCGTGGGCCAGTCCGGCACCTCGCGGGCGAAGGCGTCGACCAGCGGCTCGTCCCCCTCGAAGAGGGCGCGGGCCTGGTCGACCTCGCCGACGACGACCCCGGCGCCGAGGCTGACCGACCCGGTGTCGGGCGCGATCCTCCCGAGCAGCAGGGCCAGCAGCGTCGACTTGCCCGGCGCCGTTGGGACCGGTCACGGCAATCCGGTCGCGCAGCGCGAGCTGGAGGTCGACGGGTCCGAGTCGGAACCCGCCTCGGCTCACGGTCGCCGCGCGTGCCACGCACACGACGTCGCCGGATCGCGGCGCTGCCGCGATGGTGAACTGCAGCTGCCACTCCTTGCGGGGCTCCTCGACGACGGTGAGGCGCTCGATCATGCGCTCGCTCTGGCGTGCCTTGGCGGCCTGCTTCTCCGTGGACTCGGTGCGGAACGCGCGCCCGATCTTGTCGTTGTCCTTGCTCTTGCGTCGCGCGTTCTTCACGCCCTTCTCCATCCAGGCGCGCTGCGTCCGCGCCCGGGCCTCGAGCTCCGCGCGCCGTCCGGCGTACTGCTCGAAATCCAGACGAGCCTGCCGCCGTGCCACGGAACGCTCGTCGAGATACGACTCGTAGCCCCCTCCATACGTGGAGATGCGCTGGAGGCTGCGGTCGATCTCCACGACGCTGGTCACGGTGCGCGCGAGGAACTCGCGGTCGTGACTGACGACCACGACGGGGGCGTCCAGTCCGAGCACGAACTCCTCGAGGACGTCCAGTCCCTCACTGTCGAGGTTGTTGGTCGGCTCGTCGAGGAGGTAGGCGTCGAACCGCGACAGCAGTAGCGCCGCGAGGCCGGCACGGGCCGCCTGCCCGCCGGACAGGGCTGTCATCGGCAGGTCCAGGTCGACGTCGAGCCCGATGTCCGCGACCACCTCGGCGAGCCGCTCGTCGAAGTCCGCACCGCCCAGGGCCAGCCAGTGGTCCAGGGCGTCCGAGTAGGCGGACGCGGCGGCCTCGTGGTCGACCGCGAGGGCGGCCGACTGGCGATCGAACTCCGCCTGCGCGTCCGCGACTCCCGTCCGCCTCGCCAGGTGCGCGCGAACGCTCTCACCGTCGAGGGCCTCGGGCTCCTGGGTGAGGTAGCCGATGTTCGCCGTCGGTGGCGCGATGCTGATGGTGCCGTCGTCCGGCGCGCGCAGTCCGGCGAGCATGCGCAGCAGCGTCGTCTTGCCGGCGCCGTTCGGTCCGACGAGCCCGATGACGTCCCCGGGAGCCACGATCAGGTCGAGCCCGGAGAACAGCTCACGCTCGCCGTGGCCCGCAGCCACGCCCTTCGCCTGCATCGTCGCGCTCACCCGCGCATCCTCTCGCGACGTCGACTCGCCGCCACTAGCGTGGGGTCATCCGCACCCAGCCCATCGGAGGCACGCATGAACAAGACCCTGCTCGCCGCGCTCAACTCCAGCGAGCGGCTGCTCGTCGCGGAGACGGAGCCGGCGGCCCTCGCGCTGCTCGACGAGGACGACACCTCCGCGCTGCACACGCGCGTTCTGCGCGCCCGCAACCGCGCGCAGGGCGTCTACCGGCGTGGCGCGAGCACCAAGGTCTCGGCGAAGGGCGGACGCGGCAAGGCCCACGCGGAGAACGCGCACGCGCGGCTGAAGGTGGAGGCGTTCGAGGAGGCCCTGGGCCGGGTGAGTGCGCGCCTGGCCAAGCTGGCGCGGGAGTCCGCGCGCGGGCTGCGCGACGAACGGCTCGCTGCTGCCGCCGCCGCCAAGGCCGGTGGCACGAAGGCCGCCGCCGGGGCCCCTGCGCCAGGCAAGGGACGAACCGTCGCGCCGAAGCGCACGGGAGACCGCAGCCTGCGGTCGCCGGTGAGCGAGAAGAAGCGCGCGGCCAACCAGGGCGCCAACGCCCGCTGGCAGGGGAAGCGCGACAGCCGCTGACGTCATGCGCGCATGGGTCGTCCGCACTCCCGGGCCGATCGGCTCGGGCCCGCTGGCGCGGGTCGACGTCCCCGACCCTGTGCCCGGTCCCGGGCAGGTCCGGGTGCGGGTGCAGTGCTGCGGGGTGTGCCGGACCGACCTGCACCTGGCCGAGGGCGATCTGACGCCGCACCGACCCGACACGGTGCCCGGGCACGAGGTCGTCGGCCACGTCGACCTGCTCGGTCCAGGGGTCGCTCGCCTCGCGGTGGGGGATCGAGTCGGGGTGGCGTGGCTGGGGTCGACGGACGGCACCTGCCGCTACTGCCGCGCCGGCCGCGAGAACCTGTGCCTCGCCCCGACCTTCACCGGGTGGGACGTCGACGGGGGCTATGCGGACTACTGCCTGGTCGACGAGCGCTTCGCCTACCTGCTGCCCGACGGGATCGACGACGAGCAGGCGGCGCCGCTGCTGTGCGCCGGCATCATCGGCTATCGCGCGCTGCGCACGGCCGGCGTCCCGCCCGGCGGCCGACTGGGGATCTACGGCTTCGGCGGATCGGCCCACCTGACGGCGCAGCTGGCGCTGGCCCAGGGGCTGCGGGTGCACGTGCTCACGCGCGGGGAGCACAACCGCGCGACTGGCGGTCGAGCTCGGCTGCGACTCGGTGGGCGGTGCGGCGGATGAGCCGCCCGAGCCGCTCGACGGTGCGATCCTCTTCGCGCCCGCGGGCGAACTGGTCCCGGTGGCACTGCGCGCCCTGGATCGAGGGGGCACCCTCGCGACCGCCGGGATCTGGCTCTCGGACATCCCGGCGCTGGACTACGACCGCGAGCTGTTCCAGGAGCGCGTCCTGCGCAGCGTCACTGCCAACACGCGGGCCGACGGTGAGGAGTTCCTCCGGCTGGCCCAGCGACTCGGGCGTGCGCGCGACGACGGTCGCCTACCCGATGGCGGAGGCCGACCGGGCCCTCGCGGACCTCGCCGCGGGAGCGTTCGGCGGCGCCGCGGTCCTGCACAACCCCGAGACGTGACGGCTCGTTGCGTCGAGCCTCACATCGGCCCGCCGGCGAGACGCAGTTGACGGCGCTCCTCGTCCCATGCCGCGCTGGACGGCCGGGCCGGCGACGTGGCCTGAGCCTCGACCTGGTTCTCCAGCGGGACGTGCGCCTGCGCCTCGAGCTCGGCCATCGTCGTCGTGAATCGGCTGCGGGGCTGGCTGCGGGCGTCGGGGGACCGCCCGTTCGGGGAGGGGTCGGACGGGACGAGGGCCATGGTGGAGAGTGTGCGCCCGCGTGGCGCGCCGAGTCCACGGAGGGGCGTCCTTCCGGGGCCCCGGGCGACGCCCAGCCGTGGACTCGGCGGTGGATGACGCGACCGCCTTCGGGGGTGCGATCGGCGTAGCCTGAAAGACACAGGCAGCCCCTCACCGGGAGGTCCAGATGAAGGCATCGGTTGGCGATCGACTCGTCGTCCTCGGCGCGCATGTCGATGATGCGACGCGTGACGGCGAGATCCTCGAGGTCCACGGTGAGGACGGCGGGCCGCCCTACCTCGTGCGCTGGTCGGACAACGGGCACGAGTCCCTCGTGTTCCCCGGCAGCGGCACGCATGTGATCCAGGCGCGGGACTAGCCGCGCCAGGCGGCGTCCTCCGGGCGCCGCACGCACGCACACCCGCGGGGGTGTTGACATGACAACGACGACGCAGGTCCCGGGCTCGGTCATGGACGCCGAGCGACAGCGGTGGTGGACAGCCGCACGCGAAGGGCTCGACGGACTCCCGGGCGGAGGCCTGAACATCGCCTACGAGGCGGTCGACCGTCACGTCTCGGGTGGGCGCGGCCACGTTGTGGCCTTTCGCTTCCTCGCGGAGAACGGTGTCGACCGGGAGCTCACCTACGCCGACCTGGCGCGTGAGACCAACCGCTTCGCCCATGTGCTCGTCGGCCTCGGCGTGCAGCCCGGCGACCTCGTCTTCACGTTGTGCGGCCGGTGCCCGGAGCTCTACGTGGCGATGCTGGGCGCCTTGAAGGCGCGGTGCGGAGTCGCCCCGCTGTTCTCCGCGTTCGGACCGGAGCCGGTGCGGCAGCGGATGCGCTCGGGCCGCGGCCGGGTGCTCGTGACGACGCCGGCGGCGTACCGGCAGAAGGTGCAGCCCGTCCGTGACTCCCTGCCCGATCTGGCCTGGGTGCTCCTGGTCGGCGATGGCGCTGAGGCCCTCGAGGGACCGGGCCTGCACGCGCTGGCCCCGCTCATGGAGGCGGCGTCGCCGGACTTCACCATCCCCGCCACCGATCCCGAGGACATGGCCTTCGTCCACTTCACCAGCGGGACCACGGGCATGCCCAAGGGCGCGGTGCATGTCCACGACGCCGCCGTGGCGCACTACGCGACCGGCCGGCACGTCCTGGGACTGCGCCCGGGTGACACGTACTGGTGCACCGCTGACCCCGGCTGGGTCACCGGAACGTCCTACGGTGTCGTCGCGCCGCTCACGTGCGGTGTCACGTGCCTGGTCGACGAGTGCGAGTTCGACGCGCTGCGGTGGTACGACCTGCTCGAGCGCGAGCACGTCACCGTCTGGTACACCGCGCCCACGGCGCTGCGCATGCTGATGAAGGCCGGGGACGCCCTGCCGTCGGGCCACGACCTGACGGGCGTGCGGCATGTGGCCAGCGTGGGCGAGCCACTCAACCCGGAGGTCGTCATCTGGGGCGAGAGAGTGCTGGGCCTGGCGATCCACGACACGTGGTGGCAGACCGAGACGGGCGCGATCATGGTCGCCAACGTCCCCGGGCTGCCGATCCGGCCCGGCTCCATGGGGCGGCCGGTCCCGGGGACGAGCCTCGCCCTCGTGCAGCACGACGCGTCCGGCGATCGGGTGCTGGACTACGACGGGAAACCCGTCCTGGTCGACACGGTCGGCGAGGAGGGCGAGATCGCCCTGCGCACGCCCTGGCCGTCGCTCATGCGCACCTACCTGAACGCCCCCGAGCGGTATGCCGCCTGCTTCGCCGGCGGCTGGTACCTCTCGGGAGATCTGGCCCGTGTCGATGCGGACGGCTACGTCTGGTTCGTGGGCCGCGGGGACGACGTCATCAAGTCCGCCGGCCACCTGATCGGCCCGTTCGAGGTGGAGAGCGTGCTCATGCAGCACCCGGCCGTCGCGGAGGCAGGCGTCATCGGCGTCCCGGACCCGCTGGTGGGCGAGACCGTGAAGGCCTTCGTCGAGCTGAAGGCCGGCTTCGAGCCGAGCGAGCAGTTGCGCCGCGAGCTGGTGGGCCTGGCCCGCACGCACCTGGGTTCGGCGGTCGCCCCGCGCCGGATCGAGTTCTCCGAGCACCTGCCCCTCACCCAGAGCGGGAAGATCATGCGGCGCCTGCTGAAGGCGCGTGAGCTCGGGCTGCCCGAGGGCGACGTGTCGACTCTGGGGGTGTCGCCATGATGCAGCGAGAACCCGACCTGCTCGGCCTCTACCGGCAGATGCTGCGCATCCGGCGGTTCGAGGAGCGCTGCGCGGAGCTGTACAGCGGTGAGCGCATCCGCGGCTTCGTCCACCTCTACATCGGCGAGGAGGCCGTCGCCACCGGGCGTGATGGACCACCTGCGGTCGGACGATGCCGTGGTCACGACATACCGGGACCACGGCCATGCCCTCGCCCGAGGGGTCCCCATCGATGCGGTCATGGCCGAGATGCTGGGCAAGGTCGAGGGAGTCAGCGGTGGTCGAGGCGGCTCCATGCACCTGTTCCACGGACCGACGCGCTTCTACGGTGGCAACGCCATCGTCGCCGGCGGCCTGCCGCTCGCGGTGGGCCTGGCCCTGGCCGACCGCATGCAGGGTCGCGATCGCGTGACGGCGTGCTTCTTCGGCGAGGGGGCGATGGCCGAGGGCGAGTTCCACGAGGCGATCAACCTCGCGGCCGTGTGGCGGCTGCCGGTTCTCTTCCTGTGCGAGAACAACCTCTACGCCATGGGCACCGCGCTGGACCGGTCGGAGTCCGAGACCAACCTCGCCGTCAAGGCGGCCGCCTACGAAGTTCCGGCGTGGTCCTGCGACGGGATGGACGTCGAGGCGGTCTGGCATGCGGCAGGCCGCGCCGTGGCCCTCGTGCGCGACAGCGGCGGACCGGTGTTCCTCGAGGCCCGCACCTACCGGTTCCGGGCGCACTCCATGTACGACCCCGATCGCTACCGCGACCGCGCGGAGGTGGAGCGCTGGAAGGAGCGCGACCCCCTCCTGCTGCTGGCGGGTCGGCTCGCGGAGCTCGGCCTCGCCGGCCCGGAGGACCTCAGCCGGATCGACGACGAGGTCGGGGGCGAGGTAGAGGCATCGGTTGCGTTCGCCGAGGCCGGGACCGACGAGGACGTCTCGACGCTCGAGCGCTTCGTCACCAGCGGGGGAGCCCTGCCATGACCGCGACCACTGCCCTGCCCGCTGATGCCGCCACGCGCACCATCACCTACCGCGAGGCCGTCCGAGAGGCGATGGCCGATGCGATGCGTCGCGACGACCGCGTCTTCCTCATGGGCGAGGACGTCGGCCGGTACGGCGGCGGCTTCGGCGTGAGCCTCGGGCTGCTCGAGGAGTTCGGCGAGGACCGCATCCGCGACACCCCGCTGTCGGAGTCCGGGTTCGTCGGGGCCGGCATCGGTGCGGCGCTCGGCGGGATGCGCCCCATCGTCGAGATCATGACCGTCAACTTCTCCCTGCTCGCCCTCGACCAGATCCTCAACACGGCCGCCACGGTGCTCCACATGAGCGGGGGCCAGTTCAACGTCCCCCTCGTCATCCGCATGACGACCGGCGCCGGCCGCCAGCTGGCCGCGCAGCACTCGCACTCCCTGGAGGGCTACTACGCCCACATCCCAGGGCTGCGGGTCGTCGCGCCCGCCACCGTGGCCGATGCCCGCGGGATGCTGTGGACCGCACTCGAGGACCCGGATCCGGTGGTGATCTTCGAGCACGGATCGCTGTACAACCAGGCCGGCGAGGTACCGGTGGAGGCCGGAGCCGTGGACCTCGACACCGCCGCCCTTCGTCGCACGGGCGCCGACCTCACGATCGTGACCTACGGCGGCAGCCTCGCGACCTGCCTCGCCGCGGCGGACGTCCTCGCAGCGGACGGAATCGAGGCCGACGTCGTCGATCTGCGCACGCTTCGCCCGCTCGACGATGCCACGGTGCTCGACTCGGTGGCCCGCACCCACCGGGCCGTCGTCGTCGACGAAGGGTGGCGCAGCGTCGGCATGTCCGCAGAGATCGCCGCGCGGATCGCCGAGGGCGCGTTCTACGACCTCGACGCCCCGGTGGCGAGGGTCGCGGCCGTCGAGGTGCCGATCCCGTACCCCCGGCACCTCGAGCAGGCCGCCCTGCCCAACGTCGACCGCATCACCGCGGCGGCGCGCCAGGTGGTGGGCGGCCATGGCTGAGTTCCGCATGCCGTCGCTGGGCGCCGACATGACCGAGGGCACGCTGCTCGAGTGGCTGGTGCAGCCAGGGGACGCCGTGCACCGGGGCGACATCATCGCCGTCGTCGACACGTCCAAGTCCGCCATCGACATCGAGGTGTTCGAGGACGGGACGGTCAGCGAGCTTCTGGTCGAGCCCGGCACCACGGTCAGCGTGGGCACGCCGATGGCTCTGCTGGCCACGCATGGAGCGACGACGGTGCCGCGCGGGCCGGAGCGGCCGGACGAGCCGGCGACGACGGCCGTGGACGTCACGGCCCCTGCAGTGCCGAGCCCCCCCGCGCCACCCCGGCCCGGGTCGCCGGCGCTGCACCGTCCCGCGTCGCCCCTGGCCCGGCGCAAGGCGGCGGAGGTCGGCGTCGACCTCGCCTCGGTGGAGGGCTCCGGTCCCGGTGGGGCCGTGACCATGGATGACGTGCTGCGGGCCGCTGGCGGCCCCGGTCCTGCCATCGCCTCCCCGCCGACCGCACCGACGCGCGACCCCGCACCGACGCGCGACTCGGCACCGACGGCGACCTCCCACCCCGAGGCCATGCGCGCGGCCATCGCCGCCCTCATGGCACGGTCCAAGCGGGAGATCCCGCACTACTACCTGCAGACGACCATCGATCTCGATGCCGCGCTCACCTGGCTCGAGCGCGCCAACGCCGAGCGGCCGGTCGCACGGCGCATCCTGCCGGCGGCGCTCCTGCTCAAAGCGACCGCGGTCGCGGCGCGCGAGGTGCCCGAGGTGAACGGCTTCTTCGTCGACGGGATGTTCCGCGCCGCCGAGCACGTGCACCTGGGCGTGGCCGTCGCGCTGCGCGGCGGTGGCCTCATCGCACCCGCCCTGCACGATGTCGACCTGCTGAGCCTCGACGAGGTCATGGCGGGGCTGAAGGACGTCGGGGCTCGCGCCCGCGGCGGCCGCCTGCGGTCGTCCGAGATGTCCGACCCGACGCTGACCGTCACGAACCTCGGGGAGCAGGGCGTCGACCTCGTGCACGGCGTCATCTACCCGCCGCAGGTCGCGCTCGTCGGCTTCGGCCGGATCCACGAGCAGCCGTGGGCGGTGGAGCGGATGCTCACCGTCCGGCGCGTCACCGTGGCGACGCTCGCCGCGGACCACCGCGTCACCGACGGCCACCGGGGAGGACTCTTCCTGACGGCGATCGACGCCGCACTGCAGAAGCCGGAGACGCTATGAAGACCGCAGACGTACCCACCGCAGTCGCAGGCCTGATCCGGCAGATCGCCCCTGAGGTCGATGTGACGGCTCTCGACCCGAACGCTGACCTGCGTCGCGCGGCCGACCTCGACTCCCTGGACTTCCAGACGCTCGTCGAGCTGGTCGCCGACGAGACCGGAGTCGAGATCCCCGAGGCCGACTACGCGCAGGCCCGAAGCCTCGTCGGCCTCATCGAGTACATCACCCTGCGCATCCCGTAGGACCGTCCATCGGAAGGACGTGAGCACGATGACCACCACCTGGGTCGTCCCCCTCTCGGCAGTCGGAATCGACGACGTCGCCGTCGTCGGAGGCAAGGGAGCCAATCTCGGCGAGCTGGTGGGAGCCGGGCTCCCGGTCCCACCGGGGTTCGTGATCACCGCCCAGGCGTATCTCGCTGCGCTGGACGAGGCAGGTGTGCGAACGGAGGTACGCGAGCGGTCGGCGTCGGCGGCCACGCGAGACCTGGGCGCGGTGGCCGAGGAGCTGCGCGCCCTGGTGGCCAAGGTCCCCGTCCCGGACGCCCTGCGGGCGGCACTGGTCGAGTCATACCGCGGGCTGGGGCACGACGTGGCGGTGGCCGTGCGCTCGTCGGCCACAGCGGAGGACAGCAAGGACACCTCGTTCGCCGGCATGAACGCGACCTTCACCAACGTGCGCGGCGAGGACGAGCTGGTCCAGGCCGTGCGTGACTGCTGGACCTCCCTGTTCGGCGACCGCGTGGTGTCCTACCGCCTGACGCAGGGCATCGACCTCGAGCCGGCCCTTGCCGTCGTCGTGCAGCTGATGGTGGATGCCGATCGGTCCGGCGTGATGTTCACCGCGGACCCCACGACCGGCGACCCCTCACGCATCGTCATCGAGGGGGCCTTCGGCCTCGGTGAGGTCGTGGTCGGCGGCGAGGTCGAACCCGACACGTACGTCGTCGACGTACACGGTCCTCGGATCGTGTCGGTGCGGATCGGGCACAAGGCCTTCGAGATCGTGCGCGGCCCCGACGGGCACGATGCACGCATCGACCTCGGATCCGCCGAAGCCGACCGCCGGGTGCTGGACGACGACGAGGTGCTGGCCCTGGCGAGGATCGGAATGGGTGTCCATGAGCACTACGAGGCGCCCCAGGACATCGAGTGGGCCACGACGGGCGACGAGTGGCACATCCTGCAGTCGCGGCCGATCACCACCCTCGACCGCCTCGCCACCACCGCACCTGCCGCGATGGAAACCGCCGAGGTGCTGCTGACCGGCCAGTCGGCCGCCCCGGGGATCGTCGCCGGACCGGTGCGCATCCTCGCATCGCCCAAGGAGGGCGCCACGCTCGTGGACGGCGAGGTCCTGGTGGCCGTCATGACCAGTCCGGACTGGGTGCCGACCATCAAGCGCGCCAGTGCGCTGGTCACTGACGGCGGTGGCATGACCTGCCACGCCGCCATCGTGGCTCGCGAGGTCGGCGTGCCGTGCATCGTGGGCACGCGCACGGGGACCACGACCCTGAGCACGGGTCAGCTCGTGACCGTCGATGCCACGGGCGGTCGCGTGCTCGCCGGCGACGTCGTGCCGGCTCAGCCGATCGTGGCGGCGCACACCGAGACCCGCGTGGCGGTATCGGCTGCGGAGCCGCTGGCGACGCTGCTGTACGTCAACCTCGCCATGGCCGAGCACGCCGAGGCGGTGGCCGCCCTGCCCGTCGACGGCGTCGGGCTGCTGCGGGCCGAGTTCATGATCTCCGACGCTCTCGGTGGCATGCACCCGCGTGAGCTGCTCGCCCGCGGCGGGCGTCAGGAGTTCATCGACGCGATGTCGGCGTCGCTCCTGCGCATCACCACCCCGTTCGCCCCACGGCCGGTCATCTACCGGAGCATCGACTTCCGCACGAACGAGTTCCGCGGGCTGGTCGGAGGCGAGCGGTTCGAGCCGCAGGAGGAGAACCCGATGATCGGGTACCGCGGCTGCTACCGGTACGTGCGCGAGCCGGACCTCTTCAGCCTCGAGCTCGAGGTCCTGGCGCGCGTCCGGGAGCAGACCCCGAACCTGCACCTGATGATCCCGTTCGTGCGGACGGCCTGGGAGCTGGAGGCCTGCCTGGAGCTCGTGGAGGCGAGTCCGCTGGGTCGCCAACGCGGCCTGCACCGGTGGGTGATGGCCGAGGTGCCCTCCGTCGTGTACCGGATCCCTGAGTACGCGGCGATGGGCATCGACGGCGTCTCCATCGGGTCGAACGACCTGACGCAGCTGATGCTCGGCGTCGACCGCGACTCCGAGGTGTGCGCCGACCTGTTCGACGAGTCCGACGCCGCCGTGCTCGATGCGATCCGCCGGATCATCGAGGCCAGTCGAGCGGCCGGCATCACCTCGTCGCTGTGCGGTCAGGCCCCGTCCAACGACCCGGCCTTCGCCGAGCAGCTGGTGCGGTTCGGGATCACGTCGATCTCGGCCAACGCCGACGCGGTGGACCGAACCCGCCGCGCCATCGCCGTCGCCGAGCGGCGCATGCTGCTCGACGCGGCCAGGAGCGCGTGAGCGAAGGCCCGCGCGAAGAAGGGCAGGGGAGTGACATGGTGGACATGACCGGACTGGACGGAGCGCGGGTCATCGTGACCGGCGCGGGCTCGGGAATCGGGCAGGCTGCCGCCCGGCAGTTCGCCGGCCTCGGCGCCAAGGTCGTGGTCGCGGACCTGATGCCCGGGCGGGCGGAGTCGGTGGTGGAGGAGATCAGGGCCGAGGGCGGCACTGCCATCGCCGTGACCGGCGACATCAGCGATCAGGCGGTCATCGATCGCGTGGTCGCCACCACCGTCGCGGAGTACGGCGGCATCGACGTGCTCGTCAACAACGCCGGGATCATGGATGCGATGACGGCGCCGGACGAGGTGACCGACGTCGAGTGGGAGATGGTCATGGCCGTCAACCTGACCGCCCCGTTCCGGCTCATCCGGGCAGTGGTGCCGCACATGCTGGCAGCAGGCAAGGGGGCGATCGTGAACACGGCCTCCGAGGCGGCCTTCCGGGGCAGTTGCGCCGGCACGGCCTACACGGTGTCCAAGCACGGGATCGTCGGCCTGACGAAGTCGGCGGCCATCATGTACCGGACTCGCGGGATCCGCGTGAATGCGGTGGCCCCGGGAGCGACGGCGACGAACATCACCGTCACGCCCATCGAGGGGACCGAGGGGCCGGGGATCATCGGCGGGTACATGGGCAGCCTGGGTCGGGTGGCCGAGGCCAGCGAGGTGGCGGCGGCGATCGTCTTCCTCGCCTCCGATGCCGCCAGCGACATCAGCGGCATCGTGGTGCCGGTGGACGGTGGTTGGTCGGCCGTCTAGTCGATCGCTCCTGTCTCGGCGTCGATGAGATCGGCGCCGGGCCGCCGCACGCGGCTCGTGCGATCGGGGCCGCGCAGGACCTCGATGCGGTCGGGGATCGACTCCTTCATCTCCGTGACGTGACTGATGACGCCGACGACGCGGCCGCCCGAGCGCATGGCGTCGAGCTGGTCGAGCACCTGGTAGAGGGTGTCCTGGTCGAGTGAGCCGAACCCCTCGTCGATGAACAGCGTCTCCAGCGCCGACCCGCCGGCCTCGCCGCGCACGACGTCGGCCAGGCCCAGCGCCAGCGACAGCGCGGCGTAGAAGGTCTCGCCGCCGGAGAGCGCCTTGGGGTCCTGGCGGTGCCCGGTCCAGGCGTCATGGACGACGATGCCGAGCCCGGAGTGGCCCGCTGCGGCCTCGTCGTCGAGCTCGAAGGAGAACTTGCCGGCGCTCATGCGCTCGAGGTGCACGGTCGCCGCGGCCAGGACGGACTCGAACCGGCGTTGCAGGGCGTAGCTGCGCAGGGGCAGCTTGCGCGTGTTCACGCCGGCCGCCAGCTGGGCGAGCGAGACGGCAGCGGCGGTCTGGTCGTCGACGGCTCGGCGGTGGGCCAGGGCTGCCGCCAGCCGGTCTGCGCATCGGCGACGCCTCGGTGACCGTCGCGGCCAGGGTGGCGGCGGTCTCTGACATCGCGGTGTGCGCCCGCTCCGCGGCGTCGGCCTCGACCTCGGCGGCGTCGGCCGCGGCTCGGGCCTCGTCCACGGAGAGCTGGCGCTGCAGGGCCGGCACGGACGCCGCCGCCGCGTCGAGAGCGGTCCTGGACTCCTGAAGTGCGGTCAGTGCGGCGATCCGCGCGCGGGTGTGGGCCAGCAGCGCGGTGGCCGACTCGGCGTCCCCGATGGCGACACGCACCCGTCCCAGGCCCTCGGCCTCGGCCGCCTCGAGCTGCGCGAGGGCACCGTGGATGCTGGCGGCCTGGGTCTCCTGCTCCGCGATCGCGGCGTCGAGGGAGCCCTCGGCCTCGGCGACGTCGAGGAGCGCAGCCTCCAGGGCGACGACCGCCTGCCCGGCCTCGTCGGCCGCGTCCACGGCCGCGACCGCAGCCTCGTACTCCGCCCTGATCTGCTCCGGGGTGCGGTCGCCGAGGGCTCCGCCCAGCACGGACACCTGCCGCTCGAGTCCGAGCCAGACATCGCGGGCGGCCGTGACCGCCGCGGTGGCCGCCTGCGCGGACTCGTGGGCCTCGTCCGCGATCCGCCGCGCCGTCGTGACCTGCTCGTCGACGACCAGGGCATGGCCGTGCGACGGCTGGGCCGGATGGGGGTGGTCGACGGAGCCGCACACCGGGCAGGAGCCGCCCGGCTCCAGCAGGCTGGCCAGCCGCGCGGCCTGGTCATCGCGCTGGCGATCGACAAGGTCGATCCAGGCCTCGTGCGCGGCCGTGACCGCCACGGTCGCGGCGCCCGCCCTCTCCTGGGCATCTGCCAGCGCGGAGGCCGCCTGGTCGAGCGTCGGGGTGAGGGCGGCGAGCTCCTCGGCCTTGCCCACGAGAGCCGCCCACCGGGCCTGCTCGTCGGCGGCCGTGGCAGCGGTACCGGCGAGGGCCTGGGCCTCGGCTCGACGCCGCTCGAGATCGGCCCGCTGCTCGGGGATCGAGGCCTTCTGCTCGCGCAGGCCTTCGGCCGCTGCTCGATGGGCGGTCTCCTGGGCGGCCCGGTCGGCCCGGTCGGCGGCGCGGACCGAGCCCTGGGACTCCCACTCCGCGTGCTCGCCGAGGGCGCCCTCCTTCACCCGCAGCGATCCGATCCGAAGCGGGACCTCGGTCGCGGGCACATCGGTGTCCTGGCTGTCGAGACCGCGCTCGGCTGCCTGCACAGCCTCCTGGGCGTCGAGCACGGCTGCCAGCGCGGCCACTACCTCCTGCGCGTGCAGGGCCGACGCCCGGAGTGCCTGGGCGGTCGTGGCGAGGGCATCGCGCTCGCGGGCCGCGTACTCAGCCTGGCCGCCCAGGCTGGCCAGGAGCGCATCGACGACGGCCAGGCGAGCGTCGTCGGAGGCGGACGCATCGGTGACGTCGACGGCGGCGGGTGGATGCCTGGGCGTCGAGGTGGACCCGCAGCCGGCCGGCGAGGCCCTGCGCCTGTGCCTGCGCCGCTGCCCGCGCCTCGCGCCGGAGGTCCTCGGCCTGCAGGCCCCGCAGCTTGAGGTCGTCCTGGACCCTGCGGAACAGCTCGTCGTGGTCGAGCAGGGTCGCGAGGGCGGCGAGCCGCTCGGTCGGGGACATGCGCAGCAGGTCGGCGAAGCGACCCTGCGGCAGCACGACCAGCTGACGGAACTGCTCGGACGTCATGTCGAGCAGTCCTTCGACGTGACGGCGCACCTCGCCGGACCGCACGAGGACGAGCCGGTCGCTGCCGTCGTCGGCCAGCTCGGTGAGGACCTGCGACGTGACGCGCTTGGGCGCGCGTCCGGGCTGCTGAGGATCGCGGGCGTGAGCGGGCACGCGCGTGATGCGGTGCCGTCGGCCGTCGACGGTGAACTCGAGGCTGACGCCGGTGGGGTCGTCGTCGGAGCAGAAGGTGCTGCGCATGCGGCTTGCAGCGGACTCGGCGCCCCCGGACACGTCGCCGAACAGGGCATAGACGATGGCATCGATGATCGTGGTCTTGCCCGAGCCGGTGGGTCCGTCGATCAGGAACAGGCCGGACTCCGACAGGGCGTCGAAGTCGATCTCCTGGCGCTCGCGGAAGGGGCCGACCCCGATGAGTTCGAGCCGGTGCAGTCTCACTCGGCCACCTCGGCGAGGCGGACGCGCTCGACCGACTCGTGGACGAGGACGACCTCGGCGTCGGTGGGCGGCTGGGACGTCACGTGCTCGATGAAGGACAGGACGACCTCGGCGGGCGACGCGTTCGCCGGGTCCACCCGCACGTCGACGCTGGCGAGTGGGGCACCGTCCTGCCGCGCCAGCCACGACAGCGCGATGGCGTGGGGGAACCGGGTCTGCACCCGGGCCATGGCGTCCTCGGGACGGCGCGCGTCGGTGAGATCGGCCCAGACCCAGTGATTCGCGAAATCCTCCAGCCGGGGATCCTCGAGCAGCAGGTCGAGGTCGCCGGTGAGCTTGGCCAGCCGCCGTGGCACGGGCGTCGGCACCGTGTCATACGAGACCCTGCCATCGGCATCGATGTCGACGATCGTCACGCTCTTGACGTGCGCCGCCTCGGAGAACGAGTAGGCCAGCGGTGACCCGCTGTAGCGGACGACCGGGGACCCAGCGGCGCTGATCGTCTGGGGGCCGTGCAGGTGCCCGAGGGCGACGTAGTCGACGCCCGCGTACACCGACGCCGGGGCGTCGGCGACGCCGCCGACGCTGACGTCGCGCTCGGAGTCGCTCGCGGCTCCGCCGGTGATGAACGCGTGGGACACGACGACGGACCGGGGCGGCGGCTGGCCGGCCGCGGCCGCCGCGGCGCGGCGGGCGTCGAGGTCGGAGCGCACCCGGTCCATGGCGGCGGTGAGGACGCCGTGGTGGGACTTGTCGGCGTCGAGTGCGGCGCGGACCACCTCCGGCTCGAGATAGGGGATGCCGTACGCGAGCACCACCACGCCGTCGGCGCCGGTCAGCACGACCGGTCGGGCGATGTCGTGGACGGTCGAGCGGAAGTGGACGCCGATCGCCTCGAGCAGGGGGCCGCCGAAGCCCAGCCGGGTGGGGGAGTCGTGGTTCCCGGAGATCAGCACGACCGGGCACTGCGCGTGCAGGCGCACCATGGCGTCCTGCAGCAGCCGCACCGCGTCGACCGAGGGGATCGCCCGGTCGTGCACGTCGCCACTGACGACGATGGCGTCGACGGACCGCTCACGCGCCAGATCGGCGAGCCAGACCAGGAAGTCGCGCTGGTGGTCGACCAGGGCCACCGTCTCCAGGGACCGGCCGAGGTGCCAGTCGGACGTGTGGAGCAGCCTCAAGGTCCCCCGCTCCTTCGTCGCCTGGTGCCCGGAGACGCGTGCCTCCGACGCGTGGGCATGCTAGTCCGCGCCACCGACAGCGAATGCGCTGCGCGGGTCCCCGCGTCCGCTACTGAGCCGGGACGAGGCCCCGGATGAACGCCTTGATCCGCCACAGCGGCACGCGGGCCGAGTACACCTCGACGTAGGTGGCGCTGAGGCCGTCGCCGGCACTGGGCAGCGTGACGGTGGTGTACGCGCCCCGTCGGGCACCGGCCCGGGTCGCCTTGGAGCATGTGCTGGCCTGGCCCGGGCAGTCGCCCATCACCGTGGCGGTCGCTCCCCGTACGGTGAAGGTGGCGGTCGGGCCCACTCCGTCGGGGCCGTCCTGGCACCCCTTCTGCGACTGGTTGAGCTGGATCCACCGGCCTTCGCCCTCGCGACCGTAGTCCGCGTTGATCTGCTCGTCGCGGCCCGGGGCGCAGTCCTCCAGCTCGAAGTCCGAGCGGGCCAGACCGAGCGTGCGGGACGGCTCGTAGACGGTGTAGGTCAGCCCGACCTGCGCGGACTCATACGCATTCGGCCCCTCGGCTGCCAGCACCGGGGCGGCAACGGCGACGCTGAGGACGGCGGTCAGGAGCACGACCACGGGAGTGCGGTGGCGGGTGGGCAGGCGCATGCCCGCGAGCGTAACGGTCAGGTCCGGCCGGCGATGGCGGTGACGAGATCCACGCCGAGGTCAGGGCGGGTGGTCGCGAGCCAAGCGACCACGCCAGTGTCCGGGCCTTGCCAGACGAACATCGAGAACTCGCCGGCCGCGTCGTCCAGCCGGTGCACCACGAGGTCGCTCACCTGGAGGTCCGCCCCCGGAGCCAGGGCTCCGCTTCCGGCACCAGCCGTCGCGGTCTGCCACGCCTGCGCCGCCGAGAGGAGGTCGGGGCCGGTCATCGGCGCGACGGGGCCGGCGAGCACGAGTCCGCCGAACGCGTGTTCGCGGTCGAAGGCGTACAGGAGTCGGGCCTCCGTCGCGTCGGGGAGCGCGTCGAGCACGGCCTCCTTCTCGGATGACGGTTCGATCGCGCGGGTGAACGAGTACCCCGGCACGTCGATCAGGGGCCGTTCGAGAGGGTCGGCTCGAGCGGCCACGCCAACTGCGGTGAAGTAGCCGGAGAGGAAGCGCTCGACGACCGCGCGATCAGGTCCGTCGACCCAGCCGAGGGTCCCCCGCCGGTCCCAGAAGTACTGGTAGCGCGAGTCGGTGTTCGCCGGTTCCTCTGCGAACCACACCCGCTGGCCGGCGAAGGACAGTGCCTCGGGTGCATCCGTCTCCAGAGAGGCGGATGCCATGCGCTGGGCGTAGCTCTCCGAATGGGCCGCGTCGCCAGGGTCGCCCTCGTACAGGGCCAGGAACACGGCCTCGGCGCCAGATGACTCGTCGACCACGCCGTGGAACGAGGCCGCAGTGATGTGCGAAGGCAGGGCGGCGAGTTGCAGCGCCCGCTCGGCATCGGAGATGTCCATGTACTGGAAGCCGGGGACCGGCACCAATTGCGCTGTCAGTGCGGTGGACTCGCCCGTGGACGGGGAACTGGCCGCCGTGGAGGCGGAGGCCCCGACTGTCACGGTTCCCGATGGAGCCGAACAGCCGACCAGGCTGGCCGCGAGCGCGAGGGTCAGAACCGCCGACCGCATCAACCGCCTTGACATGGTGCTGGCCTCCTCCGCTACCCGACGCGCACCGGCCTGCTGGGCAGCGACACCGGCGACGGACCCATCTCGGTGTTGGCCTGCACCGTGAAGCGCTTGGCTCCCGATCCCTTCAGCGTGGCCCGGCAGCGGACAGTCGGGGCGGCGGGATCGAAGTCGGGTGCGGACAGCGTGCACGCCGTCCGACCGTCCGTGCCGCGCACGACGTACTGGGTGACGACCGCAGATGAGGTGAGTGCCAGGGAGGAGATCGAGAACGTCGCGCGCGTGCGATGCGTGAGGGTGACGGTCGGTGGCGCCAACTGGGTGGGGCCGGCGATGGCCACAGGAAGGGCGGTCGGCGGGGACGCGTCGCCCTCGGCATCGGCGTTGCGAGACCGGACCGCGTAGGCGTACTGGCCGTCGGCCAGGTCAGCGATCGCGCACGTCGTGGCCGTGGTGCTGCACACGACGGTGCCCTGGGCGTCGATCACCTCGTAGCCGGTGATGGTCTCCGGTGCGGTCGCGGGGGGCTGCCACGCGACGGTGACGACGCGGTTGCGACCGACGAAGGTGACGTCGGCGGGCGCACCCGGGATGGGCGCGTAGCCAGCAGCCACGAGGGCCGGGTTCAGGAGCGAGGCATACCCCAGCGCGAAGAAGCCGAGCGCCACCGAGGTGGAGGGCGCGTCCTCACTGCAGGGGCCTTCACCCCCGGAGATGATGCCCAGCAGCTTGTAGGAGCCGTCGGTGTCGTGCCGGAACACCGGGCTGCCGCTGTCACCCGGGCACAGGCCGCGATCCGTGGTGCCCGCCGTCACGAACGTCATGCCGTAGCGGGTCGTCGGCGTGAACGCAACGAGGGGAAGGGTGATCGTCATGGGCTGCCCGTTCCACTCGGTCGGGCTGGTCATGCCGTACCCGACGTGCTCGACGAGCGCGTCCTCATCGGCCCACCGTGACATCTCCTCGCTCGTCGCCAGCCGTGCGAAGGCCGCTGGTGCGAGGTCGCGATCGAGCTGCAGGACGGCCAGGTCGTCAGGAGCGATGTTCACGGGGTCCCATGCGTAGCCGGGAACGCGCCACGCCTGCACCACGCGCACATCCGTAGGTCGAGACAGTCCGGAGCCCGGCGGGAACACGAAGGTCTCGGCGAACGCGCCGCCGGTGCGCGGGTCGATGGTGCAGTGGGCAGCGGTCAGGAGCAGGCGCGGACGCCACATCGCGGCGCTGCAGACGTACGCGTCGGTACCGTCGTACAACACGATCATGACGGCGGCGGGATTGCCGGCCGCCCCGGTACCACCCGCGATGCGCGGCTGGCCCCGTTCGACGTCGGCCGAGGCCGGTATGGCCGCCACGACGAATGCTAGGACGGTGATCAGGGCCAACAGGATTCGCTTCATGGCTGCCTCCCCCGGCACTTCGATTGTCCCTCGCACGGAACACGGTGTCGTGGCGACCGATGGCGATTCGGATCAGATGACCAGCCGGTTGAGCTGGGTGTCCGCGTCGCCGCGCAGCCACTGCCAGCCCTCGTCCGGCGGCGGGGTCTCGGGATTGACCCACAGGCGGGCCGCCCCGGGGGAGCGCTCACGGGTGATGAGGCCCGCGGCCGGGTACACCTGCGCCGAGGTGCCGACGGCGACCACCGTCGATGCCCGTCCGAGCGCCCGGACGGATGCCTCCCACGCCGCGGCGGGCAGCGGCTCCCCGAACAGCACGACATCGGGGCGGCAGAGCGCGCCGCAGGCCGGGCAGAGCGGCACGCCGTCGTCGGCCCACTCGGCGTCCGCGGTCTGGTGCACATGCCCCGCCGCCACGCACCGCATCGACCGCAGGCTCCCGTGCAGTTCGTGCACGTCCCGGCTGCCCGCCGCGTGGTGCAGCCCGTCGACGTTCTGGGTCACCACCGTGACGGACTCGGGGAGGGTCGCCTCGAGGCGGGCGATGGCCAGGTGTGCCGGCGCCGGTCGAAGGTCGGTGGCCGCCGCCAGCCGGGGCCGAAGCCGCTCCCACAGGGCCGGGAGCCGCGCAGGGGTGACGTCGGTGGCGTGCGGCGGCTCGAGGTCGGTGTTCTCGTACAGGCCGCCGCGCCCGCGGTAGGTGGGCAGCCCGGCGCCGACGGAGATGCCGGCGCCGGTGAAGAAGACGAGCGGTCCGGTCACCGGGATCACGTCCACGTGAACCGTCCGCTCTCCCAGCGGGCCGCGTGGGGCGGCTCGCGCCGGACGTTCTGCACGACGTGCGGAACGAGCGCCGCCAGATTGGTTCCGCCGCGGCGGCGCACGGACGGGTAGCGGATGCCCGCCACCTGCTGTCCGCGGCAGGTGTCGGCGAAGTGCTGCGAGGCGCGGTAGTCGTCGGGCTCGAGGAGGGCGCGATCGGTGCGGGGGGTGAGCAGCGCGAGCTCGGCGTTGACGTCGGCGAGGTAGGGGGTGAACGACAGGTCCGCCGCCAGGATGCCGCCGTCGGAGAGGAACCGGGTGCGATGGTGCTCGACCTCCGCGCACGCCGTAGCGAGATCGAGACCGGCGTACCAGGCCCCGATGCTCTCGTCGTTGAACCGTCCGCCGCCCGTGCCGTGCCCCGCGGGGTAGGCGAAGGCCGCGTTGATCACGTCGGCGAAGCGGACGCCCGCGACGAGGAGGTTGCGCGCGAAGTCCGGGTTGTCGCCGCGCTCGGCGATGTCGCGCGCGCTGGTGACCTGGGCGAGGTCGACGAGGTCTGCCACGGCGCCCGCGTCGTCGGCCAGGGCGTCGAACGCGTGCGCCGCCGTGCCGGGGAGGTCGTAGCGGGAGTCGACGAGGCGGACTGAGTCGCGCACGTCGACGTGCGCGATCCTCACCGGCCGCCGCGCACGGCGTCGAGATGCGCGCGCACGCGATCAAGCGCCAGGATGCCGCCGCGGGTGACCACGGCCAGCGGGGTGCGCCCGCCGAAGAGAGCAGCGGCGTTCGGGGTCGTCATCCAGGCGTCGGCGTTGGGGTCGTCCAGGATGACGTGGAGGGCCCGGTAGATGCCGAGCAGGTAGGACGCGCGCGTGAGACCGTCGATGCCGAGATCGTCGGGGGCCTGCCGTCGCCACCGGCGGACCGTGCTCACGGACACGCCACCGAGCAGGTCGGCGGTCTGCTGGTCGGTCAGGTGCCACAGCCCGGTGAGGGTCAGGACCGCCGGAACGGCGGAGGCGGTGAGGCGTCGGCGGGTGGCGAGATCGGTCAGGTCGAGGTCACGGGACGGTGGCGCATCGGTGGTGACCCTGCTGCGCGCGGCGGTCGTCGGCATGATGCTCCCATATGAGTGTTGATGTGCACTCATATGATAGCGGCTCTCCCGGACAGGGCAGGTGGGCGCGGTGCCGCGGCCTAGGGGCTGAAGGCCAGGACCAGGAACCCGGCGAACACCGCGAGGTGCACCCCGCCCTGGAGCAGCGTGGCCCGTCCCGGGGTCACCGTGAGCAGGCTGATGACGGCGGTGAGGGCGAGGAGGACGAGCTCCACCGGCCCCAGGCCCAGCTGGAGCTGGGTGTCGAGGATCCAGGAGACCACGGCGACCGCGGGGATCGTGAGGCCGATGCTCGCCATCGCCGAGCCGTAGGCGAGGTTGAAGCTGGTCTGGACCTGCCCGCGCCGTGCCGCCCGCCAGGCCGCGAGCGACTCCGGCAGCAGCACGATCAGGGCGATGGCGACGGCTACGACGGTGATGGGGAGTCCGGCTCCGACGACCGCCTCCTCGATCGACGGGGAGGCGACCTTGCCGAGGCCGACCACGGCCACCAGGGCGACGATCAGCAGGGTCAGGCTCGCCCAGGCGTTGCCGTGCGGGTGGCTCGGGGCCGGTTCCTGCGCGTCGGCGCCCGAGCCTGCCGGCGCGAGGAAGTAGTCGCGATGGCGGACCGCCTGGACGAACACGTAGAGGAGGTAGAGGGCCAGCGAGGCGATCGCGGCGAAGACCAGCTGCGTCGAGGAGAACGTCGGGCCGGGCGTGCTGGTCGTGAAGGTCGGCAGCACCAGGCTGAGCCCGGCGAGCGCCACGATGCTCGCGAGGGCGGCCCCGGTGCCGGCGGGGTTGAAGCGGGCGACGCCGCCGCGCCACGTGGACGTCAGGATCGCCAGCCCGACGATTCCGTTGCAGGTGATCATGATGGCCGCGAACACGGTGTCGCGGGCAAGCGTCGGCTTGCCGGAGTCCGACGACACCATGAGGACGACGATGAGCGAGACCTCGATCACCGTCACGGCGACGGCGAGGACGAGGGAGCCGAACGGCTCGCCGACGCGCTCCGCGATGACTTCGGCGTGGTGCACCGCCGCGATCACGGCCCCGCCGAGCAGCAGCAGGGCGATGGCAAGGGTCACGCCGCCCAGGTCACGGCCCCACAGGAGGGCGAGCCCCGCGACCGCGACGATGGGGATCACGGCCGGCCAGGCGTCGACCGCGCGGCGCGACGCCGACCTCGAGGTGGACATGTCCGAATCATGTCCTGCCGGGCCGCCCGCGCACGAATCCCCACGGCCGTCGAGCGTGCCGCGAAGGGGATGACCGCGCGGCCCGGAGCCGCTAGCCTCGGCCCAGCCTCACTCAGGAGATGAAGGAGGGGCCGTGGTCCGCAGAATCGTCGTGCTCGCACTCACCGTCGGACTGGCGGGGCTCGTCGCGCCCGGAGCCGCCGAGGCGGTGCAGCCATCACGCGTCACGATCACCGCTACCGCCACCACCCCGTGGACCGACGCCGGCGGAACGGCCGTGTTCGTCGCCAGCAGCCTGCCGCGCGGAACCGCCTACCTGCAGTGGTTCGATCCCACCACGAAGTCGTGGAAGCGTCAGGCCACCGTCAAGAGGAGCGGATCGAAGGGCACGGTCAGCGCGAGCGGTCTGCCGCAGGGCGTGAACCGGTTCCGGATCATCAGCGGCTCGGCCACGTCGCCGTCGATGTACGTGAAGACCTACGGCATCTACACCTGGGACCTGTTCAACAAGTCGCACGCCTTCGGACCGGTGACCATGGCCGCGCGTGACTACTACCTCGAGGAGGTCACCCTCAAGGTGCCGGACGGCCACGGCTGCGAGCGCATCGACCTGGGCCTGGAGATCATCCAGAAGGACGCCCCGAACTGGAGCGCGGAGATCGCTGCGCAGTCCTCGGTGCAGCCCGCTCCGGTCGTGGGCATCAACTCCACCAATCAGCTCGTCCCCGTCGCCACGACGACCGGCGCCCTCGTCGCTGGTCCGATCGACGTCGTGATCCGTGCCTCGGCGAGCAACAAGCAGCCGTTCTTCGCCTGGGCGGGCGTGCAGGTGCACTGCCTGACGGATCCCGGCATCTGACGATTCGGCGCGCGGGCGGAATCCTGCCGCCCGCCTAGGATGGCGGGACGCCGAGGTCCCGACCGGGACCCTCGGCGCATCAGGGCCCACCCTGGCCGGCTCAGGGGGAAGTTCAGGGTCGAGCAGGGGTTGCCCCCGGATGCGCCGCGGTGACGTCGACCAGCAGGGTGGAGCCATGACCTCGGACACCGTCGCCCAGAATCCACCAGCCCCCTCGTCGGCTCCGGCCGCTCGAGCGGTCGACCTCACCAAGGTCTACGGGGAGGGTGACACCGCGGTCACCGCCCTGGACTCGGTCTCGGTGGAGTTCCCGCGGGGGCGCTTCACCGCCATCATGGGCCCGTCCGGGTCGGGCAAGTCCACGTTGATGCACGTGTGCGCCGGGCTCGACTCGGCCACGTCGGGGAATGTGTACATCGGCGACGTGGATCTCACCTCGCTGAAGGACAACGACCTGACCCGGCTGCGCCGCGACGCGGTGGGCTTCGTGTTCCAGGCGTTCAACCTCGTGCCGACACTGTCGGCGCGCGAGAACATCACGCTGCCGATGGACATCGCCGGCCGCAAGGTCGACACCGAGTGGCTCGACACCGTCATCGACACCATCGGCCTGCGCGACCGGCTCGGCAACCGACCCAGCCAGCTCTCGGGTGGCCAGCAGCAGCGCGTGGCCGCTGCTCGCGCGCTGGCGAGCCGGCCGCAGATCGTCTTCGCGGACGAGCCGACCGGCAACCTGGACTCCCGCGCCGGAGCCGAGGTGCTCGGATTCCTGCGCACCAGCGTCGACACCTTCGGCCAGACCATCGTGATGGTCACGCATGACCCGACCGCGGCCTCGTACGCCGATCACGTGCTGTTCCTCGCCGACGGACACATCGTCGACACGATGGACGACCCGACGGCCGAGCGGGTGCTCGACCGCATGAAGGGCTTCGACGGCAAGGGCCGGAGGTCGTAGCGTCATGTTGCGCAGCGCATGGCGAAGCCTGCTCCACCACAAGCTCCGACTCGTCCTCTCCGGAGTCGCGATCGTCCTCGGCGTCGGGTTCGTCGTCGGCACCCTGATCTTCACCGACACCCTCAACAACACCTTCACGAACCTGTTCGCCGACACGACGACCGACGTCGTCGTGACGCCGGAGGAGTCGATCGAGGCGAGCGGCATCGTGGGCCCGGCCGCCACGATGCCGGCCGCCCTGCTGGACGACATCCGGGCCGTTCCCGGCGTCGCGAAGGCCGGCGGGCAGGTGCTCCTCGACGGCGTGGCCATCGTGGGGCTCGACGGCACCGTGCTCGGCACCCCGGGTGCGCCGCAGTTCGGCAGCAACTGGGACGACGACGAGGACCTGACGCCCTTCCGGCTCGTCGAGGGTCGCGGCCCGGCGGCCGACGGCGAGGTCGCGATCGACTCCGTCTCCGCCGAGAAGGCCGGGTACGCAGTCGGCGACACCGTCTCGCTCGTCGCTCCCACCGGGCCCACTGACGCCACCCTCGTCGGCGTGTTCCGGTACGGGACGTCGGGGAATCTCGCCGGTGCCACCATCGCCTCGTTCGACACGGCGTACGCCCAGGAGCTCCTGCTCTCCGGCGAGGACGTCTTCACCGAGATCGACGCGGTAGCGGCCGAGGGAGTGACGCAGGACGACCTGGCCGCCGACATCCGCGCGGCCGTGGGCGACGGCGTCACGGTCCGCACCGGGGAGGAGGCAGCCGACCAGGCCGCGGCCGACGTGGCCTCCGGCCTCGCCTTCATCAACATCTTCCTTCTGGTGTTCGCGGGCATCGCCCTGTTCGTCGGCAGCTTCATCATCCTCAACACCTTCTCCATGCTGGTCGCGCAGCGCAGCCGCGAGCTGGCGCTCCTGCGCGCCCTCGGTGCCACGCGCGGTCAGATCGTGCGCTCGCTGATCGCCGAGTCCTTCGGCCTCGGCCTCGTCGGCGCCCTGCTCGGCCTCGCCCTCGGCGTGGCCGTGGCCTACGGCCTGCAGGGGCTGTTCGCCGCGATCGGTGCGGAGATCCCCACCGACGGCCTCGTGGTGTCGCCGCGCACCGTCGTCGTGGGCATCCTCATCGGCGTGCTCGTGACGGTCGCGGCGGCGCTGGCCCCGGCGATCCGGGCCTCGCGCATCCCGCCGATGGCCGCGCTGCGCGACGACGTCGCCCTCCCGTCGCGGGCGCTGCGCTTCCGCGCTATCGCGGGAGCCCTGCTGCTCGTCGCCGGCCTCGGCATGATGACGGCCGGTGCCATGGCGGGCGGGGGCTCGGGCTCGCAGCTCGTCGGCCTCGGGGTGGTGGCAGCCCTCATCGGCGCCATCGTGGTCAGCCCCGCGATCGCCGGTCCACTCGTGCGGACCCTGGGGTTCGCCTTCCCGCGGCTGTTCGGCACCGTCGGCTCGCTCGCCGTCCAGAACGCCGAGCGCCAGCCTCGCCGCACTGCCGCGACCGCCTCCGCGCTCATGATCGGCCTGGCGCTGGTGTCGGCGCTGACGATCTTCGCGACGTCGGCCAAGACCTCGATCACCCAGGTGATCGACCGCGTCGTGGGGGCCCAGTTCCTCGTGTCGAACCAGGCGCAGCGACCGGTTCCCGACACGGTCGCGGGCACGGTGGCCCAGGTGCCGGGCGTCGCGGTGGTCTCGCCGGTCCAGCTGGTCCCGGCGCTGGTCGACGGCTCACAGACCGCGCTCGTCGGCGTGGACCCGGCGACGTTCCCCCAGATGGTCACTCTCACCCTCACGGCAGGCTCGCTCGACGGCCTCGCCGGTGATGGCGTGGTCGTCGACTCGCAGACCGCCTCAGACGTGGGCCTGGCCCTCGGCGACCCGGTGGCCGTGACGGTCGCGACGGGGGAGGCGCAGTACGCGGTCGCGGGCATCTATGAGCCGGCCGGCGCGTTCACGGGGTACGTCGTGAGCACCGAGTCCCTGGTCGATGCAGGGGTCGACCTCGGCGCCTACGTCGTGTACGTCAAGACGGCGCCGGACGCCGATCTCGACGCGGTGCAGGCGGCCATGACGGCTGCGCTCGCCGACGATCCGACGGTGCAGGTGCAGAGCCAGGCCGAGTTCACCCAGCAGATCACCGCGAGCGTCGACCAGGTGCTGCTGATCATGGTCATGCTGCTCAGCCTCGCCATCCTGATCGCCGTGCTCGGCATCGTGAACACGCTCGTGCTCTCCGTGGTCGAACGCACCCGGGAGATCGGCATGCTCCGTGCCGTCGGAGCGCTGCGACGCCAGATCCGGACCATGGTGGTGCTCGAGGCCCTCGTGATCGCGGTGTACGGCGCCGTCGTCGGCCTCGTGCTGGGCGTCTGGTTCGCCGTCGCCCTGCAGCGCACGCTCGTCGATCAGGGAGTCGAGGTCCTCGACATCCCCTGGACGGGCCTGGTCGTGTTCCTCGTCCTCGCCGGGGTCGTGGGAGTCCTCGCGGCACTGTGGCCGGCCTTCCGCGCCGGACGGCTCAACGTGCTGGCGGCGATCAGCACCGAGTAGGCGCCGATGCCGCGGGCTGTCGCATCGGAGGTTTCACACCTACGATCACGAGGTGACGACGATCGCGGCGGTGCACGGGGTCGTGGGTCCACACGGCTACCCGCAGGCGGCATCACCGACGCGTTCGCCGCGGTCGTGTCGCCCGACGGGCGAGCACCGGCAGGTCATCGAGCGCATCCACGCCGCCACGGGCGTCGACGCACCGGAACCTGGCGCTGCCGCTCGAGGACTACGCGGCGCTCGACGGCTTCGGTGACGCCAACGACGCGTTCATCCGGGTCGGCGTCGACCTCGGGGCGCAGGCCGTGGACGGGGCGCTCGACGGCCGCCGGGCTGGCGGCGTCCGACGTCGACCTGGTCATGGCCACCACCGTGACGGGCATCGCGGCACCGTCGATCGAGGCGCTGCTCGTCCCCCGGCTCGGGCTGCGCCCCGACGTCAAGCGCGTGCCGGTGTTCGGGCTGGGCTGCGTGGCCGGCGCGGCCGGCATCGCCCGCCTGCACGACTACCTCGTCGGGCACCCCGACGACGTGGCCGTCCTGCTGTCCGTCGAGCTGTGCTCGCTGACCGTGCAGCGCGACGACGTCTCGATGCCCAACATCGTGGCGAGCGGGCTGTTCGGCGACGGCGCGGCCGCGGTCGTGATGGTGGGCGACGCGCAGGGCCGAGACGATGGGCCTGTCCGGGCCCGGTCGTGGTCGTCCTCGCGCAGCCGCATGTACCCCGACACCGAGCGCATGATGGGCTGGGACATCGGCGGCAGCGGCTTCCGCATCGTGCTGTCGGCCGGGGTCGCCGACGTGATCACCGAGCACCTCGGCGACGACGTGGCCGCGCTTCCTGACCGACCACGACCTCAAGACCCGCGACATCGCGACGTGGGTCTGCCATCCCGGGGGGCCGCAGCGTGCTCGAGGCGATGGAGCGACGCCTCGACCTGCACGACGGAGAGCTCGACGTGACGTGGCGGTCGCTGGCCGCGCGTCGGCAACCTGTCGTCGGCCTCGGTGCTGCACGTCCTCGCGGACACCCTCGCCGGGCGTGGCACCGCCCGCCCCGAGCCGGGCACGCCGGGCCTGCTGCTCGCCATGGGCCCGGGGTTCTGCGCCGAGCTCGTGCTGCTGGAGTGGTGAGCGCATGACGGGCGTTCGTGCTGTTCACCGTGCTCATCGTGCTCGTCGCGGTCGAACGGGTCGTCGAGCTGGTGGTGTCCCGCGCAACCTGCGCTGGAGCCGCGAGCACGGCGGTGTCGAGTACGGCCACTCCCACTACCCGTTCATGGTCGTGCTGCACGTCGTTCCTGCTCGTCGGGCTCGCTCGTCGAGGTGTGGGTGTGGCAGCGGCCGCTCGTGCCCGCGCTGTCGTGGACGATGCTCGCGCTGGTCCTCGCGCTCGCAGGCCCTGCGCTGGTGGTGCATCACGACCCTCGGCCGACGCTGGAACACGCGGGTCGTCGTCGTGCCCGGACTGCCGCGCGTGACGGGCGGGCCGTACCGCTGGCTGAGCCACCCCAACTACGTCGCGGTCGTCATCGAGGGGATCGCCCTGCCCATGGTCGGCTTCGCCTGGGTCACGGCGCTCGTCTTCACGGTCCTCAACCTCCCGCTGCTCGCCGTGCGCCTGCGAGTGGAGAACGCGGCACTCGCCACGCTCCCAGCCCCGTCGCCGTGATCGACCTCCTGGTCGCCGGCGGCGGCCCGGTGGGCCTGGCGACCGCCATCGGCGCCCGCCTGCGCGGCCTCGACGTCACCGTCGTCGAACCGCGACCGGGTCCCGTCGACAAGGCCTGCGGCGAGGGGCTCATGCCCGATGCGCTGGACCACCTCGAGGCCCTCGGAGTCGATCCGCCGGGACGCGACTTCGTGGGCATCCGCTACGTCTCGGGGGAGCGGTCCGTGCGCGCGCGCTTCACGGCCGGGCCGGGCCGAGGAGTGCGGCGGACCGACCTGCACGACTGCCTCCGCGATCGCGCCCGCGAGGTCGGCGTGTCGTTCGAGCAGGGGCGGGTGGACGAGTTCGAGCAGGACGCCGACGGCGTCCGAGCGGCCGGCGTGCGCGCCCGGTACCTCGTGGGGGCGGACGGACTGCACTCGCAGGTGCGACGGCTCGCCGGCATGACGGAGGCCGCCTCGACCCGTCAGCGCTTCGGCGTGCGCCAGCACTTCGAGGTCGCCCCCTGGGACGACGTCGTCGAGGTGCACTGGCTCCCGGACGCGGAGGTGTACGTCACGCCCGTGGGCGCGAACCTGGTCGGGGTGGCCGCGCTCGGCGAGGCGCCCGCTCCACCTGGCCGCCGCGATCGCGCGCCTGCCCGTCCTCGCGCGCACGCTCGGGGATGCCGCGACCGCCAGCACGCTGCGCGGGGCCGGGCCGCTGCGCCAGCGCGTGCGGTCCCGGCGTCCGGGCGCGTCGCTCCTCGTCGGCGACGCGGCCGGGTACGTCGACGCGCTCACCGGCGAGGGCCTGCGGGTCGGCTTCGCCACCGCCGAGGCCCTGGTCGCGGCCCTCGCGGAGGACCGCCCGGAGGACTACGAGCGTGAGTGGACCCGCCTCACGCGCTCCTACCGCTGGCTGACGAGCGGCCTGCTTGTGGCAGCGGCGCGTCCGCGCGTGCGTTCGATCATCGTGCCGTCAGCGCGGGCCATGCCGCGGGTCTTCGGCCGGATCGTGGACTCGCTCGCGCGGTAGGAGCACGATGGCGGCATGTCAGACGGCAGACCGGCTCGGGACGCGCTCAGGGGTCTGCGTCCGTGGCAGCGCGCCGGTGCCCTGACACACGTCGTAGCCTCCGCGAGCGTCGGGCTGGCGGTCGGGCTGGTCGTCGGCGCCCTCCACTCGGCCCGACTCGGCGGTCTCGCGGGCTGGATCGCAGCAGCCGTCGTCTTCCTCACGTGGACATGGGCATCGCTGTGGCCGATGGGCGCGGAGCACACGCGTGCGGTGGCGCGGCGAGAGGACCCGTCTCGGCCCATCCGCGATCTGGTCCTGCTGGCGGTCGCCGTCGGGAGCATCCTCGCCGTCGCGTTCGTCATCGTCCCGGCCGGCAGCGACGAGTGGCTGGCGGTCAGCCTCGGTGTCGTCTGCATCGTCGTGTCGTGGATGGTCGTGCACACCGTCTTCATGCTGGCGTATGCACGGCTCTACTACGCCGAGCCCGTCGGCGGCCTGGCCTTCAACGAAGGCGACCCGCCCTGCTACCGGGACTTCGCCTACGTGGCCTTCACCGTCGGCATGACGTTCCAGGTGTCCGACACCGCCGTGCAGAAGACCGCCATTCGGATGGCGGTCCTGAGGCAGGCCCTCATCTCGTTCTTCTTCGGTGCCATCATCATCGCGGTGACGATCAACATCATTGCCGCGTTGGGGCGCGCCTCGTAGCCGTCAGCGCTGCTCGGGGTGGTTGAGCAGCTGGGCGCGCACCTGGCGGTGCAGCACCTTGCCGATCATGGACCTCGGCAGCTCGTCGACGATGAACACCTGTCGGGGGACCTTGTAGCCGGTGAGGTGCTCGCGCGTGGCGTCGCGCACCGCCTCGGGGTCGAGGTGGAGACCTGGCTCGACGACGATCGCCGCCACCACCCGCTCGCCGCCGGAGCCGTCTGGCAGGCCCACCGCGGCTGCGTCCATGACGCCCGGCACCTGGCGCAGGGCGTCCTCGACCTGCGACGGGTAGACGTTGAAGCCGCCGGTGATGATCAGCTCCTTGATCCGGTCGATGAGCGTGATGAAGCCGTCCTCGTCCATCAGGACGATGTCGCCGGTGCGCATCCAGCCGCCGGGCAGCAGCACCTCGGCCGTCTCCTCCGGCCGGTTCCAGTAGCCGAGGAAGACCTGCGGGCCGCGCACGAGGAGCTCGCCCGGGTCGCCCGGCTCGCGGTCGGTGACGGGGTCGTGCGGGTCGACGACGCGCACGTCGGTGGAGGGGAACGGCACCCCGATGGATCCCGGCGCGACGGTGGCTGGCGAGCGGGTTGCCGACGGTGATCGGCGACGTCTCGGTCATGCCGTAGCCCTCCACGAGCATGCCCGCCGGTGACGGCCTCCCAGTGGTCGACGACGGGCGTGGGGAGCGCCATGGCGCCGGAGATCGCGAAGCGCACCGAGTGCAGGTCGGTACCGCGGGCCACGGCGGCGGTGGCCAGCGCCTCGTACATCGGCGGCACGCCGGGCAGGAAGGTCGCGGGTCGACGCTCGAAGGCGTCGAGGGCCTGCTCCGCGTCGAAGCGCGGGAACAGCACGAGCGTGGCGCCGATGCTGATCGCGAAGGTCAGGCACAGGGTGAGCCCGTACGCGTGGAACAGCGGGAGGAGGCCGTAGATGACCTCGCGTCCGTCGAGCAGTCCGGGCACCCAGGCTCGGCCCTGGGCGGCATTCGCCCGCAGGTTTCGGTGCGTGAGCATGGCGCCCTTGGGGACGCCGGTGGTGCCGCCGGTGTACTGCAGCGCGGCGACGTCGTCCGCCGTCGGTCGGGGGTGATCGGCGGCGATGGGCGAGGAGCGGCGGACGAGGGTGTCCCACGAGGGGACGCCGGGCACGCGTGACGTCATCGCGGCGCGCTGGGCGCGGGCGCGGGCGATCGGGAGGCGCAGGGCCACCCGCTTGCCGGTGGGCAGCCCGCGGGTCAGGTCGACGGCGAGGACGTCCGACGGAGCGATGCGCGGCGTCGAGGCCCTGCAGCGTGGGCACGACCTTGTCCCAGGCGATGGCGACCCGGGCGCCGTGGTCGGCGAACTGCGTGGCGAGCTCGTCGGCGGTGTACAGCGGGTTGTGCTCGACGACGATGGCACCCAGGCGCAGGACGGCGTAGAACGCCACCACGTGCTGGGGGCAGTTGGGCAGCACCAGCGCGACCCGGTCGCCGGCGACGACGCCACGTCGGCGGAGGACCTCGGCCGCGGAGGCGACGGACGCCCCGAGCTCGGCGTAGGTGGTCGTCGCGCCGAAGAAGTCGAGCGCCTCATGGTCGGCGAATCGGGACACGGCGTCGTCGAGCAGGTCACAGAGGGTGTCGGCGGGGACGTCGATCTCCTCGGGGACGGCGGGCGCGTACTGCGCCAGCCAGGGACGGTCGATCGAAGCGGGCACCGAGGGCTCCAAGGGTCGGACTCCACCATGCCACACGGATCCACCGCACGCCTGAGCACGTCGGCGCGGGATCCGGGGTACCTCACTGCTGGTAAGGTCAGGGCATCGGTCGCCCCTCTCGCAGGGGCGCATTCCTCGACAGTCGAGTCGAGGCTGAACCCCGGGCCGTCTGGCATCCGGTGGGGTATCCGCGGCGCAACGTGCGCGCACGAACGGCCCTCGAAGAGGCCGTCTCAGCGCTGGCTTCGGCGTTGACCTGCTCAGGAAGGCAGCGTCATGACCACCACCTATGGAATCCTCAGCACCTACCCGCCCACGCAGTGCGGACTCGCCACCTTCAGCGCCGCTCTCGTCGAGTCGCTGCGGTCACCGGGCGACATCGTCTCGGTCGTCGCGGTCGGAGACGCCCGGCGCCACGACTACCCGCCCGAGGTCAGTCACCAGTGGGTGCGCGGATCCAGCGGTGGCGCCGCAGCGGTCGCGGCCCACCTGAACTCCAGGGATGTGGTGATCGTCCAGCACGAGTACGGCATCTTCGGCGGCCAGGACGGTGTCGATGTGCTGGCCGTCTGTCGGGCACTCACCGTCCCGATGGTCTCCGTGCTTCACACGGTCCTGACCGCCCCGACGCTGAGCCAGCGCGAGATCCTGAACGAGCTCGTGTCCTTGTCCGATGTCGTCGTCACGATGACGTGGACGGCCCGGCAGCGCCTGGTGGAGCAGTACGGCGTCGATCCCGGCCGGATCGTCGTCATCCCGCACGGTGCCGGTGACACGCACCTGACCCTGACCGCTGCCACGACCAGGCCGACGAGCGAGCGCCCGGTCGTCCTGACCTGGGGCCTGCTCGGCGAGGGTAAGGGGATCGAGTGGGGCATCGCCGCGATGGCCGCCCTACGCGATCTCGACCCGCAGCCCCTGTACCGGATCGTGGGGCAGACGCACCCGAAGGTGGTGGAGCGCGAGGGCGAGGCATACCGCCGCATGCTCGTTGCCGAATCGCGGCGACTCGGTGTGGACGGCCTGGTCGCCTTCGAGGACCGGTACCTCGCGACGAAGGACCTCCAGCGGATCGTCCAGGACGCCGACATCATCCTGCTTCCCTACGACTCCCTCGACCAGGTCACCTCCGGTGTCCTCGTCGAGGCCATCACCGCCGGCAAGCCGGTCGTCTCGACGCGCTTCCCGCATGCCGTCGAGCTGCTGGCCGGTGGCGTGGGTGCGCTCGTCGACCGTCAGGATCCCGCGCAGATCGCGCACGCCCTGCGCGACATCCTCACCGACCCCGCCGTGGCCGAGCGCATGTCGGCGAAGGCGCGACACCTCGCGCCGGAGCTGCTGTGGTCAGCAGTCGGGGCTCGCTATCGCGACCTCGCGGGCAGCCTGGCTCAGGTCGAGAGCGTCGCGGTGAGCGCATGAGCGCCTCAGCGGTGCGCTTCGACCACCTCGCGCACATGAGCGACTCGGTCGGGCTGTTCGAGCATGCGCGCGGCACCATCCCGCGCATGGAGCACGGCTACTGCGTGGACGATGTCGCGCGCGGCCTCGTGGTCACCCTGCGTGAGCCGGTGCTGGACGCGCGATGCCGGGACCTGTCCGCCACCTACCTCGCCTTCGTGTGCGCGGCTCAGGCGTCCGACGGACGGTTCCACAACCGGCGCAGCGCGGACGGCACCTGGACAGACCTGCCCAGCCTGGAGGACTGCTGGGGTCGCGCGTTGTGGGGCCTCGGAACGGCGGTCGCCCGTGGCGCAGACCCTGCCGGGCAGGCCCTCGCGGCATTCGAGCGTGGCGGCGTGCGGCGGTCGCCGTGGTCTCGATCCATGGCCTTCGCGGCACTGGGAGCGGCCGAGGTGATCGCGGTGGTACCGGACCACACGGTGGCCCGACAGCTGCTGTGGGTGGCCGCGGACCTGATCGGCCGACCCGGCCGTGGCGGCTCGTGGCCCTGGCCGGAAGCGCGACTGCGCTACGCGAACGCCGCACTTGCGGAGACCCTGCTCGCCGCGGGAAGCCTGCTCGGTGACCACCTGGCGCTCGAGAACGGCCTGATGATGCTGCGCTGGCTGGTCGACGTGGAGACGCGCGACGGGCACCTGTCGGTGACCCCGGTGGGCGGTTGGTACCTCGGTGAACCCCGCCCGGGCTTCGATCAGCAGCCCATCGAGGTGGCGGCGCTCGCCGACGCGTGCGCAAGGGCTTTCGCGATCACCGGAGACCGGTCGTGGAATGACGCGATCGAGCTGTGCGGCGCCTGGTTCGAGGGCCGCAACGATGTCGGCGTGGCCATGCTCGATCACCGCGACGGCGCGGGCTTCGACGGACTCGAGCGCCATGGCCGCAACGAGAACCGCGGGGCCGAGTCCACACTGGCGATGCTCTCGACGATGCAGCAGGTCGCTCGCGTTCTCGTGCCCAGCGCGTGAACCCGGGTCTGCTCGTCCGACACTCGCGCGTCCACCTCCTCCCCGACCCCCGTCGCGTCATCACGCGGCCCTTCCATCCTGGCGAGGAGACCCAGATCGTGGGCATCTCGCGAGCCGAGGCGGTGGTGCAGAGGGTGCTGGCGATGTCGGAGTCGGAGGTCTCGGACACGGTCACGGGCCTCCTCGCGTCGTTCGCCGGTCGCCACAGCGACCTGCGCGCGACGTTCCGCGAGCATGTCGAGTTCGTCGCGCACCGCCTGCCCGGTGGCGTGCTCGACGAGGGGCTCAGCATCGACCGCATCGACCTGATCGGTGCGTGTCTCACGCACGAGTACGCGATCGAGGCGGCGGCCCTGTGCAACCCGTCGATCGTCGCCCATCCGTCCCAGGACGGGTGCGCTCCGGGTGAACTGCGCGTCGTGATGACCTTGCGCGCCGTGGGGGAGGGCCACGTGTCCAGCCTCGAGTTCCGCACGGGGGTCCTGGCCCCGGACGGCGAGATCCGCATCGACGAACCGGGCCGGTGTCTCGACACCGGAACGACGACCGACCTCGCCATGTCGGTCGAGTTCCTGCGCGCCTCACTCGACCAGCACGGGTACGCCGTGGCGGCGGAGAGCGTCCTGCGGCTGCTCCCGAGCACGTTCACACCCGCCGACCTGGACGCCGTGCTGGCGTCGAACGCGCTCGACAGTCCAGGGCGTGAGCGATCCGACGGGCTCCTCGCGCGCATCCGGCGCACGGCGGCGTCCAGCTATCGCCGGCACTTCGCCGAGGATGCCGACCTGTCGGCAGTGCGTCATCGTGCCGCACAGTCAGGCGGAGAGCCATGGCATCGAGGATGTCCGTCTGGTGAGCTTCACCGACGAGGACGGCGTCGTCGACTACGTGGGCACGTACACGGCCTTCGACGGACAGCACGTGGCGCCGCACTCGATCCGCACGCGCGACTTCCGGACCTTCGATGTCGACCCCGATGATCGGGGCGGCCGCACAGAACAAGGGCATGGCACTGTTCCCCCGACGCATCGACGGGGACCTGTGGTGCCTGTCGCGGTGGGACCGCGAGAACATCAGCGTCGCGCGATCCCCGGACGGTCATCGCTGGGGGTCGCCCGACGTCGTGCTCACGCCCGGGCGCCCGTGGGACGTGATCCAGCTCGGCGCGTGCTCGTCGCCGATCGAGACGATCGCGGGCTGGCTCGTTCTCACCCACGGGGTGGGCCCGATGCGGGTCTACAGCATCGGCGCCATGCTCCTCGACCTCGACGATCCGACCCGGGTCATCGGCGTGCTCGACGAACCCCTGCTCACCCCCGGCGCGGTGGACCGCGAGGGTTACGTCCCGAACGTGGTCTACACGTGCGGGGCCATCGTCCACGGGGACGTCGTGGTCATGCCTTATGGATGCGCCGACTCGTCTATCAGGTTCGCCGTCGTCGACCTCCCCGACCTGCTCGCGGCGCTGCTCGCACCGCCGGAGCGGGCGTCGTCGTTTGCCGAAGCTCAGTCGCTATGACCGGACGCAGCAGCCCGCTCGATGACGTCACGACCGTGGAGCGCCCGTGGGGGCGGTTCGAGCAGTTCGTGACGAACCGCCGAGCCACGGTGAAGGTGATCACCGTGGACCCGGGGCAGCGCCTGTCCCTGCAGCGTCATCACGATCGGGATGAGCTGTGGCAGCTGATCGACGGTCGCCTGGACGTCGAGGTCGACGGGCGCCGTTCGACACTCATGATCGGCGAACGGCTCATGGTGCCCCGAGGCGCCACCCATCGGATGGGCAACCCAGGTGAGGTGCCGGCGCGCATGCTCGAAGTCGCCTTCGGTGAGTTCCGGGAGGACGACATCGAGCGGCTCGAGGACGACTACCAGCGGGTGGTCGCCCCGCCCTGAGCTACGCGGCAGCGCAGGGCATGCAGCGCCAGCACAGGCCGGGCGCCGTGGTGCGAAGGATCGGCTCGTGGCACTCGCGACAGCTGTCGCGGTCGGCCAGGCCCATGGGCTCGCGATGCTCGTCATCGACGAACGGGCGAGCGGACTGGATAAGGGAAATCGTGGTGCGTGTCATTGCGGTGGTACCTCTCCTGCGGCGCGCATCCGTGCTGGGGACGCTTCGCCAAGTGTCTGTGGTCGGGCCTCGCTCGGGAGCCTCCATCGGGGGCAATCACCGTGCCGGGTCGTGACCAGATGCTCAGCCATGGTGGCGAGCAACTGCCATGACGGTAGCACGGATCGCGTCGTGGACCCGAATCGAGGAGGGATCAGGCCGCGCCTCGCCGATCATGCCGACCGCCGTGATGCGTTGATACGCGGCCGTCAGGGTGGGAGGCTGCTCGCGTACGGGGGAACATGAGCACGGCGATCGTCTGGGGGCCGAAGTATGAGCGTGCCCGCGTCCGAGCCGACCCGCATCGACGACCTGGCGGCGGCGCTGGACGGCGACCGGCTCTTCCGGCTGACGATGCAGAACGCCGGGGTCGGCATGGTGCTGTCGAGCCCGCCGCCGGGGTCGCATCGTGCGCGCTGAACGCCGCGGTGTGCACGTTCCTGGGCCGCGACGAGGCCACCCTGCTCATCGTGACGTGGCAGCGAGCTCACGCATCCGGACGATCTCGACGTCGACACGGACCTCGTGGCCGGGCTCCTCGCCGGGACCCGCGACTCGTTCCGCAGGCGCAAGCGCTACGTGCGACCGGACGGGACGACGGTGTGGGGTGACGTCACGGTTTCCAGCGTGCGTGACGCGCAGGGGCGCCATGGCGTTCACCATGGCGCAGATCGTCGATGTCACCGTCGAGATGGACACCGTGCAGCGGCTGCGTGACAGCGAGGAGCAGTTCCGGATGCTCGCGGAGAACGCGTCGGACATCGTGATCCGGGTGGGGACCGACGGCACCCTCCAGGTGGATCTCGCCGTCGGTCACCCAGGCGCTGGGCTGGACCCCCGCCGAGCTCGTCGGCACCCAGCCGTGGCACCTCGTGCATCCGGCGGACGTCGAGGTGGCCGCCGCGAGCATGACCGCGGCCGGGGTCGCCGCTGCCCACGACGGCGCGGTCGACCTCGAGCCCCTGACGTTGCGGATGCTCGCGGCGAACGGCTCGTACCACTGGCTCTCGACCCGCGCTCGTCGGGTCGGTCAGGACGTGATCGTCAGCTTCCGCCTGGTCGACGAGGAGGTGCGCGCCCGCACAGCCCTCGCCGAGTCCGAGGCGCGATACCGGATGCTTGCCGAGAACGTCATGGACATGGTCATCGCCACCGACGCGAGCGCCCGGGTGCAGTGGGCGTCGCCCGTCGGTGCACGCCGTGCTCGGGCTACCGACCTGACGAGCTCGTCGGGACGAACCTGCGCACGCTCATCCATCCCGACGAGCTCGCGCTGCTGGAGGGAGCCACCGGCGACATCCTCGAGCGGCCACGCCGACGCCTACGTGGTGCGCTACCTGACGGCGTCCGGTGACGCCCGGTGGATGGAGTCGACACCCCGAGTCGTGCGCGACGACGCCGGCACCGCCACGGGCCTGGTCGTGGCGGTGCGCGACGTCGACGACAAGATCCGGACGAGCCAGGCCCTCGCCCACGAGGTCGACTTCGACGGGCTCACCGGGCTCGCGCGGCGGTCCCTGGCCCTCCAGCGGATCCGCGACCTGCTCGAGACCCGGGACCCCGGCCGGACGTGGGCACTGCTGTGCGTCGGAGTCGATGGCATGACCGCGGTGAACCAGGGCTACACCTACTCGGCGGGCGACCGGGTGCTGCGGGCCGTCGCCGACCGGCTCGTGCTCGCCGCGGGCGCGCATGACCGCGTGGCACGGGTGGCGGGGGACGAGTTCGTCATCGTCCTGCGCGACATCGCGTCGGCATCGGACGCCGCGGCCGCGGCCGACCGGATCCTCGATGCCGTCCGCGGCCCGATCGACGTCGGCGGAGCCGTGATCGACGTGTCCGCGTGCATCGGGATCGCGCTCACCGAGGGCGAGGACGCCGACGAACTCATGCGCGACGCCACCGCGGCCATGCGCCAGGCGGCATCCCGAGGCACCGACCGCTGGGAGTTCCTCGACGGCAACGTCGGGGTGCGCACCCGCGACGACCTCGCGACCCAGTCAGGGCTGCGACGGGCGATCGACGAGGACCGGATCGTGCCGTGGTTCATGCCGGTCGTGGACCTCGGCACCGGACAGACCGTGGGCTACGAGGCCCTCGTGCGCTGGATCGACGCCGATGGCACCGTCCACCTGCCTGACACCTTCCTGGGCATCGCGCAGCGCACCGGCGCCATCCTCGCGATCGACCGCACGATGCTGCGTCAGGTGCTGCAGGCGGCAGCAGCCTCGGCGGACGACATCGCCTTCGGCTTCAACGTCTCCGCCGCCTCGCTCGCCTCGGAGGGCTTCGCCGGCGACGTTGCCGACCTCCTCGACGCCAGTGGCGTGGATCCGCGACGCCTGCACTTCGAGGTCACCGAGACTGCCCTCTTCCACGTGACGGCGAGCATCACGCAGACCATGCTGTCCATCGCCGACCGTGGCATCGGGTGGTGGGTCGACGACTTCGGCACCGGGTTCTCGTCCATCAGCCACCTGCGCGAGCTGCCGATCAGCGGGCTGAAGCTGGACAAGTCCTTCACCGATGGCGTCAGCGTGGAGGACACCCGTGCGAGCCGGCTGTCGATCGGCCTGGTCGGACTGGCCGCGGGGCTCGGCCTGAGCACGGTGGCCGAGGGCATCGAGCGGGCCGAGCAGGCGGAGGTGCTCGCCGAGCAGGGCTGGCAGATGGGGCAGGGCTACCTCTACGGGCAGGCAGCGCCGCTGCGTCGCTGAGAAGCCGGCCTCGTAGCGGCGCCGTCGCATACGCTGTCGCGGTGAGCGAGGTTCTGGACGAGGGACCGTTCTTCCACGGCACGAAGGCCGACCTGCGGGTGGGCGAGCTCCTGACCGCCGGCTTCCGTTCGAACTACCGGCCCGAGGTCGTGATGAACCATGTCTACTTCACGGCGCTTCGCGACGGCGCCGGGCTCGCGGCCGAGCTCGCGCCCGGCGATGCCGCCCCGCGGGTCTACCTCGTGGAGCCGACCGGCGCCTTCGAGGATGACCCCAACGTGACCGACAAGAAGTTCCCGGGCAACCCCACGCGTTCGTACCGCAGTGCTGAGCCCCTGCGGATCCTCGGCGAGGTGGACGACTGGACCCGGCTGACTCCCGAGGCGCTGCAGGAGTGGCGCGACCGGCTGGCGGTCCTGCGAGCCGACGAGCGGGGCCAGATCATCAACTGACGGTGGGTGTCGCGAAAAGTACGCGAAATGCAGGTATTTCGGGTCATGGCCGGATATGTCCATCCCCGCTGCCTCGGACCCGCCCCTAGCATGGCTCGGCGCGCCGTGGAGGCGCGCGGCGCGGGAGGTGTGCGATGCGGTGGCGACTGTTCTCGGTCGCCGGGCTGGCGGCAGCCTCGGTGGCCGCGCTGCTCGCGCTCGGCAGCCCGTCCGCTCCGGCACCCCTGACCACGGACCAGCCGGTGGCCGTCACCGTGGCACCGCTGGCCGGGACGGCTGGGCCGGCCCTGGTGTTCGCCTCGTTCAACGTCTGCAAGGTCGACTGCGACCCGCCGGCCCCCTCGTGGGACGTGCGTCGCGAGCGGGTCGCCCGGGTCATCGGCGAGGCCGGGCTCGACGTCGTCGGGCTGCAGGAGCTCACCTTCAACCCGACGTCGACCGCGAAGACCCAATTGCTGGACGTCCAGAACCTGATGGCCCCGGCCGGCTTCGCGGCACCCGAGGTCACGAAGGACTCGGACCAGTGCCGGTGGACGGCGCCCGGGGCGAAGGCATGCACGCACACCACGGGCATCCTGTTCAACACCCGCACGGTGCGTCAGGCCGCGACGCCCAATGCCACCCCGTCCGCGGGGACGCTGCCGATGTCAGGCATCGCGCCCGGGCTCACGGCCGACGCCGCGACCCGCAAGGTGACGTGGGCCTACCTCGAGGGAGTCGCCGGCACCGGGGCCTTCCTCGCGCTCTCGGTGCACACGGACTCGGCGAAGGACGCCGCCAGCGAGGCGTCGCGGGTCGCCTTCGGCGCGGCACTCGACCCGTGGATCGACGCCTGGAACGCGGCGCACGGGATGACCGGCGTGCCCGTCGTACTGATGGCCGACCTCAACTCCTACCGCAAGCGCCAGCCGGCCGGGGTGCAGCAGGTGCTGGTCGATCGCGGCTGGGCCGATGCGGGGACCGCCCCGGATCGTCGCAACGTCCAGTACTCGACCATCAACCACAACCCCCTGCTGTCGGTCCAGGAGCAGGGCTTCCCGGCCAAGCCGTACGTGTTCCGAACGAGCCGGCGCAACCCCGTCCTGGACGCCACGCGGATCGACTACGTGATGACGCGCGGCGGCGGCCTCCAGGCCCTCGACTACGAGGTGGTCATCCATCTCAACCCGGACGGGACGTTCGACCGCGAGTACCAGGCGTCCGACCACCAGATGGTGCGGGCGACCATCTCCTTCCCCTGACGGGGGCCGGACGCCGTCAGGCGGTCCGGATCACCACGAAGATGGACAGCGCCGCGAAGGTGAGGATCACCGTGCCGAGGATGACGGCGAAGGCGATGTAGCGCCGATGGCTGTGGTGGTGCTCCGGCTGCGCGTCGTCGGAACGGGGGGTCAGGGACGCGGTCATGGCTCGATCGTACCCCCAGGGGTATGGGATTGCCGGTCTCGAACGGGGCTAGGGTCGGCTCAGCACGCGAGCCCAGGGAGCCCACGTTGAAGTACACGCATCTCGGCCGCACCGGGCTGTCCGTCAGCCGCATCTGCCTCGGCACCATGAACTTCGGCCCGGTCACCGACCGATCCGACTCCTTCGCGATCATGGACCACGCCCACGCGCAGGGCATCAACTTCTTCGACTCGGCCAACGTCTACGGATGGGGCGAGAACCGCGGCCTCACCGAGACGATCCTCGGGGAGTGGTTCGCGCAGGGCGGCGGCCGGCGCGAGCGCACGGTGCTGGCCACCAAGCTCTACGGCGACATGGGAACGTGGCCGAACGACGGCAAGCTGTCGGCCCTGAACATCCGGCGCGCGTGCGACGCCTCGCTGCGCCGGATGCAGACCGACCACATCGACCTCTACCAGATGCACCACATCGACCGCGCGACCCCGTGGGACGAGATCTGGGAGGCGATGGAGGTCCTGCGCCAGCAGGGCAAGGTCATCTACGTCGGGTCGTCGAACTTCGCGGGCTGGCACCTCGTGCAGGGCCAGGAGGCCGCCACCCGCCGCGGCCAGCTCGGCCTGGTGAGCGAGCAGTCGATCTACAACCTCGTCGAGCGCACGGTGGAACTGGAAGTGCTGCCTGCGGCGCAGGCCTACGGCATCGGCATCATCCCGTGGTCGCCGCTGCACGGCGGCCTGCTCGGGGGCATCCTGCGCAAGATGGCCGACGGCGACGTGCACCGCAGCAGCGGCGGCCGGGCGTCCGACTCCCTCGACTGCGCATCGTGACGCCATCGAGGCCTGGGAGTCGTTCTGCGACGAACGGGGCGAGGCCCCCGGCGACGTCGCGCTGGCCTGGCTGCTGCACCAGCCCGCCGTGACCGCGCCGATCGTCGGCCCGCGCACGATGGACCAGCTCGACAGCGCCCTGCGTGCACTCGACGTGACGCTCGACGAGGCCGCCCTCGCCCGCCTCGACGAGATCTTCCCCGGTCCCGGTGGCGAGGCCCCGGAGGCCTACGCCTGGTGAACGAGCGCGCAGGCGCGCGTGGGTGGACACTGCACGAATGGACCTCGACCGAGCACTCGAGTACGCCGCAGGCGAGCGCCGCGGCGTACTCATGACCATCAAGGCGGACGGCCGACCCCAGGCGTCGAACGTCATGTTCGCCGTCGGCTCGGACGGCATCATCCGGGTGTCCGTGACAGCGACACGGGCGAAGACCGCGAACATGCGCCGCGACCCGCGAGTGTCGCTGCACGTGACGGCGCCGGACTTCTGGTCGTACACGGTCATCGAGGCGGACGCCGACCTCACGCAGCCGGCTGGGTCCCCGGATGACGCCACCGTGGACGAACTGGTCGAGCTCTACCGCGCCCTCCAGGGGGAGCACCCGGACTGGGCTGAGTACCGGCAGGCGATGGTGGCCGATGAGCGGATCGTGGCTCGCCTGATCCCGACGCGGGCCTACGGGGCCCTGCCGCCGGCCGGGTAGGCAACGCTCACACGCGTCGGGGCACGGTGCCCGTGAGCGTCAGGAGTCGACACATCGCGCGATGCCCGCCGTCTGAGGTGGGCGCGAACATGAGCGGGCACCCGCCGTCGATCACCGTCACTCCGAAGGCGCGGCCGTAGCGCGTCGCCGCGTCCGAGACGCTGCCGGCACCGAACGCCCGGTGCATCCAGACTCGCGTGATGCCCAGTTCGACCGCCTCGCGCATCGTCGCCTCGGCCCGCTCGGGCCGGGTGCCGATGACGACCGCCTCGACCCCTCCGGGAATCGCAGCGAGGCCGGCGTAGGCGGGATCACCCTCGACCGACTCGGCGTTCGGATTCACCGCGAACACCGTGTAGCCGCGATCGCGAAGCCGGAGGTAGACGGCATTGCTGCCATGCCCGCTGGGATTCCGTGACACGCCCGTGACCGCGATGCGGCGACAGGCGAGGAAGTCACCTGCGGCCTGCTTCATCGTGGTCATGGACCACTCCCTGCGCTGCGCGGGTGCACCAGCACCCGTGTTCAGGCTACGCCGCGGCGGCCAGGGAATGCATGTGCTGCTAGCCGACGATGACCTGACGCTGCGCGCGAAGGGACATCACCAGGGCGACGATCCAGCCGACGATGGTCCAGCCGAGCAGCAGGTTCACCCAGAACACCGACCAGTGGGGGACGTCGCGGACCGCGGCGATCGCCCACGGCAGCATGTAGCCGGCGGTGAGGATCGCGACGATGACGGCGACGACCTTGGTGGTCGTCCAGGAGGGGCTCTCGGGCTCGATGTGCACGGTGCTCATGGTCGCGATGGTACCGAGCCGGCCCGGTCGGCCGGTGTTCGGCGCGGATTCCGAATAGATTCGCGACCGTGGACGGGGATGCGGGCCGAGCGCCCGCCGATGCGGGCGCCGGCCGTGGGCACGTCGTCGTCTTCGGGTTCCAGGGCGTGGGACGTCGCATCGTGCGGCAGCTCACCTCCGCGGGGCTGCGGGTCATCGTCGTGGACGCCGCCGCGGATGCCGCCCAGCAGGTGGACCTCCAGCGCTGGGGAGCGACCTACCTGGCGGGATACGGCGACAGCCAGGACACCCTCCATGCGGTCGACGTCGGCAGCGCGCTCGCCGTCCTGTGCGTGACCGACGACGACCTGCGCAACATCCGGCTGGCGATGCTGGCCCGCGATGCCGCCCCCGAGGTGCGCGTCGTCGTCCGGATGGCCAACTCGTCGGTGGGCACCGCCATGACGTCGGTTGCCCAGCCGGGCGCGGTGCTCGACGTCGCCGAGCTGGCGTCGACGTCCTTCGTGGAGGTGGCCACGGCACGTTCCGCGCACCCGGTGACGCTGGGCGAGGCTCTCTTCGTGGTCGCGACGTACCCCGCGCCGCGCGGCGGGACGATCCGGTCGATGTGGGGCGATCTCGCGCCGGTGGCGACGCAGGCCGCCGACGGAGGCGGCCTCGTCGCCTGCCCGCACGGCGACGACGTCGTCGCGGCCGGCGACCTCGTCACCCTCATCGGCACGGTCGCGGAGTACGAGTCCAGCGGCATTGCTCCCGACACCGACCACGTGCGGGCCCTGGGCCCGAACCTGCGCCGCCGGGTGCGCGAGGCCCTCGCCGCGATGAGCGACGCCGTGGACCGGCCGTTCCGCATCGCCTTCGCGATCCTCGCCGCGCTGGGCGTCATCTCCATCCTCGTCCTCACCAACGGCTACGAGGAGGAGGACGGCACGCACATGAGCGTCCTCGACGCCGTCTACTTCACCGCAGAGACGATCGCGACCGTCGGCTTCGGCGACTTCTACTTCCGCGACCAGCCGAGCTGGCTGCGCCTGTGGGCGATCCTGCTCATCGTCGTCGGTGCCGCGCTCGTGGCGATCGCGACCGCCCTGCTCACCAACGCCCTCGTGACCCGCCGGCTGGAGCAGTCACTGGGCCGGCAGCGGCTCACCGGGATGAAGGGGCACATCGTCGTGGTCGGCCTGGGCCGGGTGGGCGCCAAGGTCGCCATGGAACTGCACCAGTCGGGCTACGAGGTGGCCGTCATCGATGGCGGCGAGGGGCAGCGGTTCGTGCCGCAGATGCGCGAACTGCGGGTGCCGGTGCTCATCGGCGATGCCACGCTGACCGAGACGCTCGCGGCCGCGGGCGTCGAGCGAGCCGCCGGCGTTGCGGTGCTCACGAGTGACGACCTGCTGAACATCGAGACGGGCCTGGCGGTGCGGGGCACCGTGGGGGATCGTCCTGTGCCGATCGCCCTGCGGGTCTTCAGCCGCAACCTCGCCCGCCTCATCGGGTCCGAGCTCGACGCGGGAATCCCGCGCTCCATCGCGGAGCTGGCGTCGCCCTGGTTCGTGGGCGCGGCGCTGGGGATCGACATCCTGGGCACGTTCTACGTAGGTCCGTCGCTGTTCATCGCTGCCCGCCTGGCGATCCAGCCGGGGAGCGAGCTCGACGGCGTCGCGGTGAGCGAGCTGGGCGCTCGCGCCAGGGTGGTCGCCCTGGAGCGCCCCGAGGCAGGAGGGGCCCTCGAGCACCCCCCGAGCACCGCCGCCGTCGTGCGGGGAGGGGACGCGGCCTACGTCATCGGCCAGTACGACGACCTCCTGGGCCTGTTCCAGCGCGCGTAGGGCTCAGCGCCGGCGCAGGCGACGCAGCACCTTGGCTCCGGCCGCCCCTTCGATCCCGTCCTCCGGTCCCACGACGACGAGCAGGTCCCGGGCCCGGCTCATCCCCGCGTACAGGACGCTGTGCGGGTCGACACCGGCGTGGAAGCCGTCGACGGCCAGGACGACGACCGGTCGCTCGAGCCCCTTGAAGCCGGCCACCGTCGAGTAGAAGACCCCGGGTCCGAAGAAGTCGTCCCAGTAGGCGGACTTGTCGCCGGCCGACTCGAGCTGCACCGGATGGCGGTGCGCGGTCGTGAGCACGGCGATGTCCTCGGGCAGCCATCCGTGGTCGTCGAGCAGCGACTCGACCGCGTCGTCCGCCGCCGCGATGACGTCGTCGGCCTCGCACGGGCGGAACTCCACCGGGAAGCCGTCCCCACCGCGCGCATCCACGGCGGCGGCGATCAGGGGGCGGAACGTGTCGACGACCTGCACCGGGTTGCGGAGGTTCTCCCGGAGGGCGAAGGGCGTCAGCGGCACCTCCGGTCGTCCCCGACGGCTGGTGAACACCGCCTGCTCGTCGTCGCGCAGCACCGCGAGGCGGTAGTCCGGTGTCCCGCTCTGGAGCAGGGCCGGCCACCAGTCGTCGGCGAAGTCCTGCGCCTCGTCGACGACGAAGGCGGTGAACCGTTCCGAGTCGGGCAGCGCCGCGGCCGCCGGCAGCATCAGGCGGGGGGCCTCCTCCTCCCAGAAGGCGGCGTCGGCATCCGTACCCGCCTGTACTCCCCAGGTGAACCCGAGCTGGTGGAAGGTGCCGACGAAGGAGAGGGGCCGGCGGAAGTCCGCCGTCGCGCGGCGCACGTACTCGGCCACGCCGCGACCGTACGAGACGAAGCACACGCGCTCACCGTCCTCGGCCCAGCGGCGGGCCTGCTCCATCGCCAGCCACGTCTTGCCCGTGCCCGCCGAGCCCGAGATCTCGTACCGCCGGTTCGGGGCCGCGAAGGTCAGCAGGGCCGCCTGGTCATGGGTCAGGGCGTCGACGTGCTCGAGCCGGGCCACGGAGCGGGCTCGGGTCTCGGCCGCCTCGCTGGTGGTGCCCAGCAGGTGGTCGAGTGCCGAGTCGACCCAGCCGCGCACCGGCAGCGGCGACTGCAGGGAGGGGTCCCGCAGCCGGTCGTAGGCGCGCTGCGCGAGGCCGGGCAGGTCCGACGCGCCGACCAGGACGTCGGCTCGCCCCTCAGGCCCCATCGCTCCGGTGACCTCCGTGTACGGGAAGCACGCCAGCCACGTCGCGCGCACGCGGCCGCGTGACCACGTCGGCTGGTTCTCGAGGAAGCGTCGGAGTGCGTGCGCGCCTCGACGGGCCTGTCCGACGGGGTCGATCGGGTGCGCGCCGCTGATGCCGGACTGCCGAAACCCCCCGTTGGCGTACGTGACATGCCCGCCCTTGACCTCGATGGCGACCGCACCGGCCTCGGGCATGAGCACCAGGAGGTCGATCTCCACGTCGCCGTACTCGATATCGGTGAAGCGCACGCCGTGGAGCAGGACGTCGTCGTCACGCAGCCAGGTGACCAGGGCCTCCCAGGCCAGACGCTCCGAGTCGTCGGCGAAGTCCGGCCGCTGCGGCCACGTGCGCGCTGGCATGGCGTCCCCGTCCTGTCGCGGTCCACGGTATTGCAGTGGCGGCCGAGCACGCGGCCTACCGCGTGCGCCACACTTCGGCCATGGCACTCGCGGTCCTGTGGCTCGTCGTCGGAGTGGTCGTCGGGGCGTTCGGCTGGGCCGCGTCCGATGGTCGGCTCGTCCGGCGGTCGGGCAGCGACGCCCCGGCCCGCGCCGCCGCGCGCGATGCGGCCCAGCGCGCCGGCGGGCCGATCCTGCTGGGTGCCGGCGCGCTCATCGGGACGATGGGCTTCCTGCTCGCCGTGTTCCGTCCCGGCGGGGACGTGCCCGCCCTCGTCTCCTTGTTCCTCGGCGCCGGGCTCGTGGGCGCAGCCGTCGGGGCGGTCGTGGTGGGATCCCGGGCGGGCCGCAGCGCCGCGGCCGAGTACGCGAACCGCTGACGCGCATGACCCACGACGCGATGCCGGACGGCCGCAGGCGACCGCAGCCGATGTGGGTCGACGAGACCGACCTCACGCAGCTGGCGCAGCGACTGCGGGTAGGGCCAGGGGAGCTGCTGTCGGCGATCGGCGGACCGTGGTTCGTGATGCGGCGCGACGAGTCGGACGAGATGCTGCGTCCGGGCACGCTGTTCGTCGGCCGTGCAGGGCCGTCCGTCGGGATCCTGATCGACGACGGCGACCGGTTGCTGCGCATCGGACCGTCGTCCGGCCAGTGGCACGGGCCCGCGACCCTGCGGTGGGCGATCGTCGAGCCCATCGTGGAGCTGGCCGTCCCGGGTGTCGACGCCGCCGCGGCGGACGTGGACGCACTGGTGGCGCGCCTCGGGACGACCGTCGACGCGGTCGCCGCCGAGCAGGCGGCTCGACTGGTGACGTGCCGCTACTGCGGGTCGGTGGTGGCGCCCGAGCACGCGCTGGGCGACGAGCTCTGCCAGGCCTGCGGCAGCCGGGTGTTCGGCATCGTGTACTGACGCCCAGCCTGTCTAGACGAATCCCTTGACAGGCCCCGGTACCGCTGGTCTGATGAGGCTTCCCCTCGAGCCTGGAGTCGACATGACGGATACCGCAGCGCCCAGCATCGAGGGCAGCCTCCTCGATCCCGACGTCCAGGCCTGCCCGTTCCCGTACTACGCAGCAGCTGCGCAGCAAGGCGCCCGTCTACCGCATGCCGGAGACCGGGTTCTACGTCATCTCCACCTACGAGGACCTCCGGACGGTGCTGTCGGACCCGGTCACCTACTCGAACGACATCCTCATCGAGCATCTCGCCGGCGAGGCTGCCGCGGACCTCGGGCGCATGTACGACGAGCACCTCGCGGAGGTCGGCTGGGGTCACGTCCAGACGCTGCAGCGCACCGATCCGCCCGAGCACAGCCGCTACCGCCGCCTCCTGAACCGGGCGTTCACGCCGCCGATGGTCAAGGGCATGGTCCCCAGCGTCGAGCGCACCAGTGCGACGCTCATCGACTCCTTCATCGACGCCGGGACCTGCGACTTCGTGGCCGACTTCGCCTTCCCGCTGCCCGGCCTCGTCATCGGCGAGCAGATCGGTCTCGACGCGAAGGAGATCGCGACGTTCAAGCGGTGGGCCGATGCGATGCTCGCCCCGGCGCAGGGCCTGCTCGTCGACGAGGAGTCGGCGCGCCACTACTCGGAGATCGAGGCGGAGGCGCAGCGCTTCTTCGCCCCGCTGCTCGAGGAGCGCATGGCGAACCCCACCGGCGACCTCATGTCGGCGCTGGTCGCGGAGTCCACCGAGGGCGACGCGCCGCTGACCATGGCCGAGCTGCAGAACATCATGAACCAGCTGGTCACCGGCGGGTACACCACGACCGCCGACGCCATCGCCAACGCCATGCTGCTGCTCATCGAGAACCCCGACCAGATGGAGCTCCTGCGCGCCGATCGGTCCCTGCTGCGCAACTTCGCCGACGAGGCCCTGCGGGTCGCGAGCTCCGTGCAGGGCCTGTTCCGGCGCTCGACGGTCGACTCGGAGCTCAGCGGCGTGCACATCCCGGCCAACAGCATCCTGCACACCCGCTACGGCTCGGCGAACCTGGACGACAGCGTCTTCCCCGATGGCGGACGATTCGACATCACCCGCGCCGAATGCGAGCAAGCAGCTCACGTTCTCGCGAGGTCCGCACTTCTGCGTGGGACAGCCGCTGGCCATGCAGGAGATCATGATCGCGTTCGACCAGATCCTCGACCGGATGGACGACATCGCGCTCGCGCCGGACTACACGCCGGAGCGGGTCGAGGGCCTGATCTTCTACTCGCTGCGAGACCTGCGCATCACGTTCACGCCGAAGGGCTAGGGCGATGTCCATCCTTGATCTGTTCCGCGTGGACGGCCAGGTCGCCGTCGTCACCGGCTCGGGCCGGGGCATCGGCCGCGCGATCGCGATCGCGCTGGCGGAGGCCGGCGCCGACGTCGTGGTCACGAGCCGTCGGGCCGACGACGTCGCGGAGGTGGCGGCGCAGGTGCGCGCCATGGGTCGTCGGGCCGTCGAGGCGCCCGCCGACCTCCGGGAGCCCGGGACGCCGCAACGACTGGCGCAGCTGGCCGTCGACGAGTTCGGGCACCTCGACATCTGGGTGAACAACGCCGGGGGCACCGACGACGCGCACGTGCAGCCGCTCACCGTCACCACGGACGAGCAGATGCGCGACATGTTCGAGCTCAACCTGCTCGCGGCCTTCGCCGGCTCGCGGGAGGCGGCCCTGCGGATGACGAACGGCGGGGCCATCGTCAACGTCTCGTCCGGAGCGGGCATGCGGGCGGCCCCCAACACCGGCGCCTACGCCGCGTCGAAGGCGGCGCTGCTGAATCTCACGCAGACCATGGCGGCGGAGCTCGCGCCCTACGGCATCCGGGTCAACGCGATCTCGCCCGGGATGGTGCCGACCGACTCGTTCTACCGGGTGCTGCAGTTCACCGAGGCCGACCTCGCGAAGCTCGCGGCGACCGTGCCGCTGGGTCGGATGGGCACGCCGGAGGACATGGCGGCAGCCGTGCTGTACCTCGCGTCGCCGGCGGCGGGGTGGGTCACCGGTCAGAACCTGCTGATCGGCGGCGGGCGCGACGGCGGCAAGTCCGTCGAGCACCGCTGAGTCGAGGCCTGGGCGCGGACTCAGCGGTAGAGGCGGTCGAGCACCTCGATCACGCCGCGCCCCGGGACGGGGCTCGGTGACGTAGTCGGCGATCGCCTGGATGGCCGGTCGCGCCGACCCCATGGCCACCGAGTAGCCGGCCCACTCGAGCATCTCGACGTCGTTCATGGCGTCGCCGATGGCCAGCACCTCGCTGCGGTCGATCCCGAGGCGGTCGCACAGCTTCTGCAGCCCGGTTGCCTTCGTGACCCCCTTGATCCCGAGGTCGAGCCAGGCGACGTCGGTGATCCCGAACGCGATGGAGTGCATGTCGAGGTGGCGCACGATCGGGCCGAGCCCCTCCTCCATGTGGTCGCTGCTGCGGATCACGACCCGCACGACCGGATCCGCGGACAGCTGCGTCGAACGGCACCTCGCGGATGTCGAACGAGACTCCCTCGTCGACGAAGAACTGGCTGGTGAGGAAGACCCCGTCGGCGCGCTCCACGGCGAAGGAGGCTGACGGCAGCAGGGGCGCCAGTTCGTCGAGCAGGGGACCGGCATCGAAGGTCATCGCCTCGACCACGGACTCCGGGTCGACCGTGATGATCATCGCGCCGTTGCTCACGACCGCGAACTCGTGCATGCCGGCGTCGCGCGCGACGAAGCCGGTCGTCGTGAGTGAACGGCCGGTCGCAGCGACCACGATGGCGCCGGCCTCGGTGACGCGGGCCACCGCATCGGCGACGCCGTCCGGGACGCCGCCGCTCTGCGGCACCAGCGTGCCGTCGAGGTCGACGGCGATCAGCCGCGGGCGTGAGGCCGTCCGGTGGTCGAGTCGCCATCAGGACGCGGCCGCGTGGGTGCCGGCACGGCGGCCGAAGATCGATCCGGCGGCCAGGCTCATCCCGCTGGCGTACTCGTCGCCGTCCTGCGGCAGGTGGCTGGTGCAGGCCCCGGCCGCGTAGAGGCCGGGCACCGGCGTGCCGTCGGCGCGCAGGGCGCGCCCGTCGGCGTCGGTGACCAGTCCGCCCAGTGACATCCAGTGGTAGTCCGACCGGGGGACGGAGATCTCGAACACCGCGTACGGCGCCGAGAGGACCTTCAGCCACTCAGCCGCCTTGTGGAACTGCGCGTCCTCGCCGGACTCGACGTCGGCGTTGTAGCGAGCGAGCGTCGCCGCCAGGCGATCCGGCCGGCACGCCGAGCGCCTGCTCCATCTCCGCCACGGTCTCGAAGGCGTCGACGAAGGTGTGCGACCCGTGCTTGGGATAGGCGAAGATCTCCTCGTCGAGGATCAGGAAGGCCTTCGCCCCCGGCTGGCGGGCGATGTGGTGCGACATCCGCCCGTGGTACACGTCCTCCGCCACGAAGCGCTCGCCACGCTGCGTTGACGACGATCCCCTTGATGAGGTCCTCCGGCGGGTAGATGGACGCGGTGGCGATCAGTCCCTGCATGCCGCGTTCGGCCACGCCCACCGTGCGGCCGAGCAGCAGTCCGGCCCCGTCGTTGGTCGGCTCACCCAGGGGCTTTCCGTACTCGGCGAAGAGCGGCATGTTCGCGGCCGTGATCTCCTCGTTCAGGTTGAAGCTGCCGGCCGCGAGGATGACGCCCTTCCTGGCCGCCACGTACTCGTCGGCGCCGTCCTTGCGCATCTTCACCCCGACGACGCGACCGTCGGCGTCCTGCACCAGGGCGATCACGTTCGCCTCGTAGATCGACCGGGACCTGCTCGCGCTCGACGGTGCCGAGGATCGCGCGCATGGCGACAGTGCCGCCGCTGATCTCCCCTTCGCCGGAGACCTGGTGACCGCGCGGCGCGGGCACGGCCTGCTCGCGGAACGGCCAGGCCTTCTCGTTGCCGGTCGTGAGGAGGCCCTCGCCGGTTCGCGTGTAGACCGCCTTGTGCTTGTAGGCGAGGCGGGCGAAGGGCACACCCTGGGCCTCGAGCCAGTCGAACTGCGCGACGCTCTCGTCGCAGAACACCCGCAGCTTCTCCTCCTCGTCGGTCGTGGTGACGGCCCGCATGAAGCGGTACATCTCCTCGGGGGAGTCGGTGTATCCGCACGCCGTCTGCACCGCGGTACCGCCACCGAGGTAGAACTGCCCCTGCGACAAGGCGCTCGCGCCTCCGCCGGCACCGGCCCGCTCGAGGACCAGCACGTCGGCGCCCGCGGCCTGCGCGGCGATCGCGGCGCAGGAGCCGGCGATGCCGAGGCCGATCACGACGACGTCCGCGCTGCGTGCCCACTGGGCGACGTCAGGAGCCAGGATCGGACCCTCGATGACCGGCATGGACAGCTCCCTCGACAGATATGTGGACGTCATACTACTTAGCGGGACGGTCCGGTGCAGGGGGACGTCCGGACGCCGGCGGGATCAGTACGGTGGGGCATGCACGTCACCCGGCTGTCGACCACACCCGTCAAGGGACTCGCGCTGCATCACCCCGAGAGCATCGAGGTGACCGAGGCCGGCGTCGCCGGTGATCGCGTGTTCTACCTCGTCGACGAGCGGGACGCGCTCGTGTCCATCGCCAAGACCGGTGGGCTGGTGGGCCTGCATGCTGTCTACGATCCGGACGCCGAGCGACTCACGATCCGGGACGGCGCCGACGTGCTGGCGGAGGGCCCGGTGGTCGCCGGCGCGGCCCACACGGCCGACTTCTTCGCCTTCCGGGCCGTGGACGGGACGTTCGCTCCCGGCCCCTGGGACGACCTGCTGTCAGCCCGCGCGGGCCGGGCGCTGCGTCTGGTGCGGGCCGCCCGACCCGGGGGCGGACATGACGTGGAGCCGCTGACGCTGCTGGGCCAGGCCTCGCTCGACCGGCTGGCCGAGCAGGCGCAGGTGCCGGCAGTGGACGGCCGCCGGTTCCGCATGCTGATCGAGTTCGACGGCGCCGCCGCCCATGCGGAGGACGGCTGGCTCGGCCGGCAGGTGCGGATCGGCAGCGCCGTCATCGAGGTCGGGGGACCCGGTGCAGCGGTGCGCGGGGACGACCCGCAACCCGGAGACCGGTGCCGTCGACCTCAGGACCCTCGCGCTCATCGGGGACTACCGCGGCCGCCAGGACTCGGTCTTCGGGCCCGGCTTCAACTTCGGCGTCTACGCGCGCGTGCGTCACGCCCGGCCGGATCGCCGTCGGCGACACCCTCACCCTGCTCACCTGACTCGTTGAGTGGCGGGTTGTGGCGCCGACACGCCGTGCCGGGGCGTACACAACCCGCCACTCAACAAGGGAGGGGGTGGGGGTCAGGTGATGGAGGCGTCGTAGATGCTCTGGATGGTGGCGTCCAGCTCGGCGTCGAACTCCGCATCCGACTGCTGGGCGCTGAGCCCCTCGGTGAGGGCCCGCGAGAACGACGCGACGACGCCGTGGTTGCGACGCAGCAGGGCGTCGGCCTCAGCGCGGCTGTAGCCACCGGACAGCGCCACGACGCGCAGCACGCGGGGATGGGCGACGATGTCGGCGTAGAAGTCGTCCGTGCTCGGCAGGGTCAGCTTGAGCATGACCTGCTGGCCGTCGGGCAGCGCGTCGAGCTGCGCGGTGAGGGCCGCCTTCAGCAGGTCTTCGGCCGCCTGCTTCTCGGGGCTGTGGATGTCGACCTCGGGCTCGATGATCGGGACGAGGCCGGCCGCGAGGATCTGGCGTCCGATCTCGAACTGCTGGTCGACTACCGCCGCCACGCCGGCCGGGTTGGCCAGCTTGATCACCGAGCGCATCTTCGTGCCGAACACGCCGTGCTCGAGCGCGCGTGCGAGCAGGGCGTCCAGGTCCGGCATCGGCTTCATGACCTGCGCGCCGTCCACCTCGTCCGCCAGGCCCTTGTCGACCTTGAGGAACGGCACGACCTGCTTGCGTGTCCACAGGAACTCGGCCGTCCCGACGCCGTCCACCTGCCGGTCCATCGTCATCTCGAACAGGATCGCGCCGAGGATGCGATCGCCGTTGAACGACGGGCTCGTGATGATGCGCGCGCGCATCCCGTGGATGAGGTCGAACATCTCCTCCTCGGACGCGTATGCGGACTCCTCCACGCCATACAGGCGCAGCGCCTTGGGGGTGCTGCCGCCGCTCTGGTCGAGGGCCGCGATGAAGCCCTTCCCGTTCCTCATCTTCTCGAGCATCTCGGCGTTCACGGCGGTCCCTTCCCTAGGAGTCAAGTCCACGGTACCCAGCGGGGACGGGCCACGCAGGCTGAGCCGGCGGAGGCCGCTTCAGGCCGGCCGCAGGATCTCGTCGCGCCGCACGGGACCGCTGCTCGAGCGCACGATCAGCGGCCCAGGGGGGATGAGCCGGAGCCCGCGTGAGGGGGCCCCCTGGATCCTCGCCGTGACGGTCTCCACGGTGGCGGCCACCAGGACGTCGGGGCGCTGTTCGACGGTGGTGATGGACATGTGCGGCATGTCGGCCTCGGGGATGTTGTCGAACCCCACGATGGAGAGGTCCTGGGGAACCCGCACCCCGCTGCGCCAGAACACGTCGATGAGCCCGCACGCGGCGCGGTCGTTGTAGGCGACGATCGCCGTGGGCAGGGCGCCGGCGTCGAGCATCGCCATCGCGGTCGCCGCGCCGTCCATCGCACGCCCGCCCGAGGGCACGACGCGCGCGTACTGCTCGAGCCCGTGCGCCCGCATCGCGTTCTGGTAGGCCGCGCGGCGCGGATGGGCGCTGACGTAGGCGCCTCCGTCGGCGTGCCAGATCCGGCGGTGACCCTGTCCGGCCAGGTGCGACACCGCGGCCATCAGGCCGGCGGTGTCGTCGATGCGCAGAGCGTCGATGCCGGGCAGGTCGATCTGCCGGTCGACCACGACCGTCGGAATCTCCGCGGCGATGGCGATCCGCTCGATCTCGGCCTCCGGCGCCGTAGGACCGACCATGATCAGCGCGGCGCAGCGCTGCGCGAGCAGCAGGTCGACGGCCCGGGCGAGCGAGCGGCCCCGCGTGCTCAGGCTCAGCGCGATCTCGAACCCGTGCAGGTCGGCATCGTCGTGCAGGTCGTCGGTGAAGGCCACGTGGAACGGGTGGGTGGCCGTCAGCGTGACGCCGATCAGCCGCGACTCACGGCTGCGCAGTTGACGGGCCCGCTCGTCGGGGCGGTACCCGAGCTCGGTCGCGGCGGCCAGGATGCGCGCACGGGTGGCGGGGCTGGCCCCGGGGACGTCGCGGAAGACCGTCGAGACGAGGGACCGGGACACGCCGGCCCGCTGCGCGACGTCGCGCATCGTGGCCGGGCGTCGGGCTGGCCTGGGCATGGGCACCTCATCGCCGGACGGCTGACCGAGGCGCCTGCGCGCATCGATCAGGTGGGCCGGTCCTCCGCCTGCGCACCCCCCTACATGCTTGCGCATGCGCAGACGGAGGACCGGGTGTTCGGTTCCCCCGCGCCCGAACCGTGTAGATCGTGCCATACCTTCGCTATGGATCGTGCCACAACCCCCGAGATTCGCGAGCGGACCCGTCAGCCGTACCGACCGCCCCCCGGCCGGATACGGTTCGCGAATGCCGCAGCAGCCGTCGATGATCCGCATGCTCGTCCTGGCCCTCGTCCTCGGGGTGCTCGGCGCCGCCGCCGGCTCGGCCTTCCTCGCGCTCGTCGAGGCCGGCCAGGACCTGATGTTCAGCACCCTGCCGGAGGCCATGGGCTGGTCGGCGGCGCCATGGTGGCTGTCCGCGATCCTGCTGCTCGATCGGCGCCACCGGCGTGGCCCTCGCCCGGCGCCTGCCCGGGGCCACCGGCAACGGGCCGCTCACCGGCTTCCACTTCGACGACCCGCTGAGCATGGTGCCGTCGGTGCTCCTCGCGGCGCTGTTCACCCTCGTCTTCGGCCTCGTCCTCGGACCCGAGGCCCCGCTGATCGTCCTGGGCACCGCCGTCGGGGCGATCGTCGCCCGTCGTGCGGAGCCGCAGGCCCGCCGGGCCGCCATGCTGCTCGGCGGCGTCGCGGCGATCGGCGCCGTGCTGGGCAACCCCTTCGTGACCGGCTTCATGATCCTGGAGTTCGCCGCCGCCGGCCTCGTGCCCGCCGCCGTCATCACTCCCGTGTTCGTCGCGCTCGGCGCCGGCTACCTGACCCAGGTCGGGATCTTCGGCCTGCCGGGTTTCGGGAGTCTCGACGCTCGCGGTGCCCGGCCTGCCGGCGTACCCGGAGATCCTGCCGGGGGACATCCTGCGCGGGCTCGCTCGTCGCCGTCGTCGCGGCCGATCGTCGCCGTGTCGGCCCGGTCGCTGGGCGTGGCCGTCGACCGCGTGGCACGTCGCCGGCCCGTACCGGTGCTCTACGGCGCCGCGATCGTGACCGCACTGGTGCTGCTGGTCGCCGAGGCCGGCTTCGGGCTGCCGCAGGAGGTCATCCTCTTCAGCGGCGTCGAGGGCATGGGTGCCCTGGTGGCCGAGACCTCGGTCACCGCCGTGATCGTGATCCTGGTCGGCAAGGCGATCGCCTACGGCGTGGCCCTCGGCGGCGGTTACCGCGGCGGTCCGATCTTCCCCGCGACGTTCCTCGGCGTCGGAGCAGGAGTCCTGCTGGCCCTGCTGATGCCGGACGGCTCCGTCTCGCCGCTCGCCGCCGCGGGCATCGCGGCAGCCGTCGCGGCGATGCTGCGGCTCCCAGCGACCTCGGCCCTGCTCGCCGCGGCGCTGGTCGCCGACGGCGGGGTGACGATGGCGCCCTTCGCCATCTTCGGCGCGGTCGTCGGCATCGTGGTGCGCATGCTGGTCGACAAGCGCCTGGGCGGCGACGCCGCAACCAGCGGCGCCGTCCCCCGCGACCGCAGCCACCTGCGTCCGGTGCCGAGCCCGGCTAGTCCCAGCAGCCCGTGACCGTGGCGGCCAGTCCGTCGACGGCACGCCGGGTCGCCAGCGCGTCGTAGCGCTGCGGCCGGTCGTTGACGATGATCGAGAAGATCCGCTGACGGCCGAAGACCGTGTCCGCCACGCCGGACAGCGCGATGGTGCCGAGGATGGTGCCGGTCTTGGCCTGCACCGCGCCGCGCGCGCAGGACGACGGCGCCGTGCTGTAGCGACCGTAGGCACTCGTCAGGGTGCCGGTGCGCCCCGCCACGGGCATCGCCGCGGGCACGAACATCGCGCGGAAGCGGTCGGGCTCGGTCACGCGCGCCAGCCGCAGGACGTCGGCGACGAGGCGTGGGCTGATGGCGTCGTCCCGGGACAGCCCACTGCCGTCCACCAGCCGCGCGCCGCTGATATCGATGCCCAGGCCCTGGAGCGTCTCGCGGGCGGCTTGCTGCGACCCCGCCCAGGTGGGTGGCTGGCCCACCGCGATCGCCACCTGGCGGAACAGCACCTCCGCGACAGCGCTCTCGGACTCGTTGAGCATCACCGCGACGGCGTCGGCAACGGTGTGCCCGGGGGCCGTGGCGAGCACGGCCGGCGCGGGCGGGGCGACCTCGTTCGCACCGACCCGGGCTCGGACGCCCTGGGCGCGCAGGGCGGCGGCGAAGTGCTCGGCGGCGTTGCGGGCCGGCGTGCGACTGCGATCGCCGCGCATCGCGAGCGACTGGACGAGCCCGACGGAGCTGCCGAGGTAGGCATCCACCCAGCCCGGGGCCTGGCTGGTGCCGGGGAACAGGCTGCCGTCCACGTGAACCACCACCGACGCACCCGCACCGAGCGCTGCGGCCGTCTGCCTCGCCAGGTGCGCTCAGCCCGCTGCGGGACAGCAGCGGGTCGCCGCCGCCATGGAGGATGACATGACCGGGCTGGGGGCTGGCCAGCACCCGGGTCTGGAACCGCCGGTCGGGTCCCATGGTCGCCAGGGACGTCACCGCCGTGAGGATCTTCATGTTCGAGGCGGCCTGCATCGGGCGGTCTGCGCGATGGGCGGACAGCACCTCGCCGGTTGCGGCGTCCAGCACGAGGAATCCGACATCGCGCCCCAGGCGCGGATCGTGCCAGCGCCGCTGCATGAGGCGGTCGATGCGCGGGCGCGGGGCCGAGACCTCGTCGGCGTCCGCGCTCTGCGGGCGCGCTACCGCGGGCGGTGCCACCAGGGTGCCGGTCGCGAGCAGGCATAGGGCCAGAGCGACGACGGAGCGGGGGAGCACGGGCATCGGTCCATTGTGCGCCATCCCCGTGCGGCCGGGCCGGGCTCTCCCTCAGCGGGATTTCGGGGCTGGCGATTACTGTGGGGCCATGAGCGAAGGCCCGCACCAGCCCGTCGACCCGACGCCCGCCCCCGTGCCTGCACCGACCGTGGTCACGGGCTACGGCGGCGCGGGTGCGCCGCCGCCGGCCGGCGGCCCGTCCACGGCCGGGATGGCGAGCCTACGCGGCCAGTTGCGCACCGTGCGGTACCTGCTCTTCGCCTGCCTCGTCCTCCTGGTCGTGCTCATGTTCGGACTGGCCATGGCACTCGCCGGCGGCCGGCAGCAGATCGACGAGCTGCGCGCCGACGTCGCCGCGTTCGGCCAGCAGGCCGATGCCGCCGCGCTCGCTGCGGCGACCGTCACGGGCACGACGCCCCAGGCGACCGCCCAGCCCACGCCCCAGGCCACGGCCGCGCCGACGCCCCAGGCCACCGGCGTCCCGCAGCTCGGCGCGGCGGCGGCACTCACGGGAGTCACCGTGCCGGCGGGTGCGGATGCCACCGGCGCCCTGCTCATCGGCGACCCGGACGCGAGCAACGTCGTCGAGGTGTACATCGACTACCAGTGCCCCTTCTGCCAGCGCTGGGAGCAGACGATCGGGACCGCGCTCGCCGATCGCGCGATGCAGCCGGGGTCCGATCTCCTCGTCAAGCAGTACAACCTCGCCTTCCTGGGCGAGACGAGCACGGCGCTCACCCCGGCCGGCGCATCGGCCCGTGCGGCCAGCGCGGCCGCCTGCGTGATCGATCGCGACGGTGTCGACGTGTTCGTGCCGTTCTCACGCTCGCTCTTCGCGACGGCCGACCCGTCCGAGCCGCCCGGCCAGTTCACCGCCAAGGTCCTCGTCGACCTCGCCACGAAGGCCGGCGCGTCGAAGGACGCCCTCGCGTGCATCACGGCGGAGGAGAACGTGCCGTTCGTGGCCGCCTCGACGCAGGCCGGCTTCACCCGCGGGGTGGGCGGAACCCCCACGGTCATCGTCAACGGCCAGACGCTGGCCAACCCGTTCCAGGACGCGACGCTCTCGCAGCTGGCCGCGCCGGCCTGATCGTCTCGCGCGTGTCCCGCGGCCGGGTTCCGCGGTCCGTCGGTGCACTATGGAGGCATGACCCGACGCCTCGTGACAGCCGTTCCCGTGATCGCCCTCGCGGTCCTCGCCCTGACGGCCTGCTCGCCGACGACCGTGACCACGGCCCCGCCGGAGCAGGCTCGCACCGTGAGCGTGTCGGCCACCGGCCAGGCCGACGCCGTCCCGGACGCGGCACGGGCCACGATCACGGTCGAGGTCACCGACCCCGCCTCCGCGCAGACCGCCCAGGAGACGGCCGCCGTGGCGACGACGAAGGTGCTCGACGCCCTCACGGCCGCCGGCGTGGCTGAGGCGGACATCGCGACCCAGGGCGTGAGCGTCGGGCCCGGTGTACAACTACACGAACGACGGCGGGCAGGAGCAGATCGGCTTCCGGGCGTCGCAGTCGATCACGGTGACGCTGCGCGACCTCGCAGACTGCCGGCGCCACCCTGGACGCGGCCGTGGCGGCCGGCGGCAACGCCGTGCGGATCGACTCGCTCACGCCGTTCGTGACCGATCCGACCGTGGCTGCGAACAAGGCGCGCGCGCAGGCCGTCGACATCGCCCAGGCGCAGGCGGAGCAGTACGCGTCGCTGCTGGGCTTCACCCTCGGCCCGGTGGCCTCGGTGTCGGAGTCGTCCTCGGCCATCGCGCCGCCCCCGATCGCGTACGCCGACTCGGCCGCCGCGCCGGCGGAGAAGGTGCCGACGCCCATCGAGGCCGGGACCACGCAGGTGAGCGTCACCCTCAACGTGGCGTGGTCCATCGAGTAGTCCGGCAGGTGGTGCGAGAATCCGCGGGTGACCGGGCCCTTCGCGACCGCCATCATCATCGGCTCGCTGCTGCTCGCCGCGTGGGCCGTGGTCCTCGTGGTGCTGAACCGGCCTCCAGGCCGGGCCCTCCTCGTGGCCGGTGCCGTGCTCGAGGTCCTGCTGCTGGTCTTCCTCGTCGGCGGCATCGTCCAGATGGCCGGCGCGGAGCAGGACCTCGCCCGCGCGGAGTTCGTCGGGTACCTCCTCGCGTGCGCGGCCGTGCTGCCGGCCGCGTACTGGTGGGTGCGCGACGAGAGGTCGCGCGCGTCGGCCGGCGTGCTGGCCGTCGTCCTCGTCGTGCTGCCTATCCTCGTGGTGCGCGTCCAGCAGGTGTGGGCCGGTTCCGGTGCCTGACGCCGCCGGTCACCCGACGCGGTCGACCGGACGAGGCTTCGGCCGCGTCCTCGTGACGGTCTACGCGATCTTCGCCGTGGCCGCCACCGCGCGCAGTGCCATCCAGGTCGCGACCAGGCTCGGCGAGGCCCCGGTGGCGTACCTGCTGTCCGCACTGGCGGCGGTGGTGTACATCGTCGCCACGGTCGCACTGGCCCGCGGCGACCGGACTTCGCGTCGTGTGGCCACCGCCGCGATCACGGTCGAACTGGTCGGCGTCCTGGCCGTGGGCGTCCTGAGCCTGGCGCTGCCCGACGCGTTCCCGTCCGCATCGGTCTGGTCGGGGTTCGGCAGCGGCTACGGCTTCGTCCCGCTCATCCTTCCCGTGGTTGGCCTGTGGTGGCTGCACCACACCCGGGACCCGGGCGTGGTCGCCTAGGACCGTGCCTCGGGCGCTTCGGGCGCTTGGCGCTCCGGCGCCTCGCCGGGCTCGACGGCCTTGGGCGACTCGGGCTCGGTCGGCGCGGGCGTGGCCGGCCCACCGGTGAGCTCGGCCTTGATCGCATCGAGCAGGCGCGCGGTTGCGTCCTTCGTGGCTGCGGCCACCTCGGGGTCGGTGGAGGTCTCGTCGAGCTTCGCCACGGCCGCCTTGACGGCGGAGGTCACCTGGTCCGTGACGCCGTCCGCCTGCTCGTTGGCCGCGCTGATCTTGCCGCCGGCGTCGACGGCGTGACCCTTGAGCCGCTGGCCGAGCGTGCGGAACGCGTCGCCCACGCCCTGCCAGTCGGCCCGGCCCTCGTCGTTGGTGCTCATGGATCCTCCCTCTGCCGTGGTGACCACCAGTATGACCACGCGCCATCGTCCGGCGCATCGGCGTAGGGTCGAAGGCATCGAGGTTGGAGACGCCATGGACGAGTTCGCGCCTGACGAGTTCGTCGTCGACCCCGACCGCGACGCCGACCTGGCCACCGTGGTGTCGGCCCCGGACGACGAGGCCCTCGTGCGCGTGGTCGCCGACCTGTTCGCGTCGATGTTCGGCATGGAGCTCACGGCGCTTCCCGATGGGTCGCTGGCCGCCGAGACGGAATTGGGCACCTTGTTCGTCGGAGTCCTCAGCGACTTCGTCGTCAGCCTCGAGCTGAGGCTGGCCGGGCACTTCCGCACCACCCACGAGCTGCTGGCGCTGCTGAACGACGAGAACGCGGGCTCCGCCTTCGTCACCTTCTCGACCCTGGACGAGCGCCTGTGGGTGTCGGGCAGCGTCGACGGCCGACCCCTCGTGCCCGCGCACCTCTCGCGCGTCCTCACCTACATGGTCCAGGCGGCCGCCGCCCTGAGCGGCGAGGTCACCCCCGACGGGCCGTCCCGCGACGAGTGACGTCAGTCTCCGTCCGGGCTCGGCCAGTCGCGCGGGGCGGGCAGGAACGCCACGTTGCGACCGTGGCCGGCCCGGTCGACGGCCACGAGGGCTGTCCCGTCCGGCAGGAAGCACAGGCCCTCGGCCTTCTCGATGCCGCGATCCAGTGACCAGGAGCGGGCGATCGGCGCCGTGGCGTCCCCGGGCCGCAGCGGCAGCCGCACCTCGCCGACTGCGGAGGTCTGGTCGGACAGCAGGTACAGCGTCCCGTCGGGACTCACGGCCGCGTCGGAGTGGTCCGCCAGTGTCCCGTCACCGGCCCACCAGGCCAGTGCGACCAGTTCCGGCGCCTTGGGGGGCTCCCACGGCGCACCCACCAGCATCGTCCCGGCGGAGACCCCGAGGGCCGCGTCGCCGGGGGGACCGAACTCCACGAGTCCGGCGGGTCGCTTCTCCTTGACCACCAGGACGTGGCCGCCGCGCATGAGCACCACGCCCTCGCCCCTGCTGCCGGCCTCGGTGGTCCACGAATCCTCCAGGGCGTCGATGCCGTCGACGACCAGGCGGTAGGCGGCCGTGAGCCGCGGCTCGCGCACGTCGAGGACGAGCAGCAGGGCGGGGTCCTCGATCAGCACCACGGCCGATCCGCCGCCGTCCAGCGCGACCGCTTCGGCCTGCTCGACGCGCGGCACGCCGAGCGGTGCGGGCAGGGCCGACAGGTCGATGCGCTCCCACGCGCCGATCTGGGAGGCGTGGTCGGCTGAGGGCAGGATCGCGGCGAACGCCACGTCCGGGCCGCGGTCGCCGACGGCGACCAGCAGTGGACCGCGCAGCCCGGGTCCACTGGCCAGCCCGGACACCTCCCGAAGCGGGATCTCCCCCCACGCCCGGACCGGCACCGTGGGCGCGTGCGAACGCTCAGCGCTGTGCCGTCCGCCGCCCATGCGGCGACGCTACCGCCGACTTCGCGCTGCCGCTGGCCGGTTTGGGTGCCACCCTCGGGCTCGGCGGGTCAATACTGGGCACGGGAGGGGGGCGGAGATGAGCTGGTACTGGTGGATCCTGCTGCTGGTGATCATGTACGGGCTGGGCCTGCTCGGCTCCCTGTACTTCCAGAAGACGCACCCCCCGGATCGACGGCAGGCAGACCGGCGCCAGGGCGATCGCCGTCGAGGCGGCCGTCATGCCACCGCGGTCGGGACGGAACGACGCAGCACCGACCGCCGGCGCGGCGTGGACCGGCGCCGGCCCAAGCCGCTGTGGCAGCTGGGCACCGTCGTCGTGGCAGCGGCGTTCCTGTCGATCATCGGCGTGGTCGCGTACGGCGAGTCGCAGGTCGCCTCCATCTTCGCGGAGAGCTCGCCGGAGCTGATCGACAGCGGATGGGCCGACTGCGAGACCCCCATCACCTGGAGCGTGGACACCAGCCGGGTCAGCCCCGCGGAGTCCGAGATCGCGGTCGGGCAGATCACCAAGGACCTCGCGCAGTGGGGCGAGGTGTCGGGCCTGACGTTCGAGTACGTCGGCCAGGTCCCGGTGATCTACGACGACACGAGTTTCGTCGTCACCAGCGACGTCCATCCCAGCGCGCGGCACCTGTACTTCGCGTTCCTGAACGACGCTGAGTCGTCCTTGCTGGACACCCGAACGGTCGGTTTCGCCTCGCCGACGAAGGTGTGGCTTGACTCGAAGGAGATCACCGAGGGCAGCGTGGTGCTGAGCATCGACTATGTGAAGCGCATCTCGGCCGAGCACCAGAACGCGCTGTACCTGCACGAGATCGGCCATGCCCTCGGGCTGGCGCACGGCAGCGAGCTCGAGGATGTCATGTACTACCTCGTCGACATGAACAACGAGTTCAGCCCCGCTGACATCCAGGGGATCCGCAACCTCATCAAGGCGTGCAAGGCCGAGGGATCCTGAGCATCCGCCGACGTCGCCGCCGCTCGCGTGGCACGCTGGGCGGGTGATCGACCACCTCTCGATTCAGTGCGCCGACCCCGCGGCCAGCGCCCGCTTCTATGACGCCGTCCTGGCGACTCTCGGTGGCAGGCGCGTGATGGAGTTCGGCGACGTCGTCGGCTACGGGACCGACTTTCCCTCCTTCTGGCTCGGCCCGTTCGACAGCGGCGACGGCTTCCGCGAGACGCACATCGCGTTCGGGGCGCCGTCACGCGAGGCCGTCGACGCCTTCCGCGACGCTGCCGTCCGGCTGGGGGCCGAGGTGCTCCATGAGCCGCGCATGTGGCCGGAGTACCACGCCGGCTACTACGGAGCGTTCGTGCGCGACCCCGACGGCAACAACGTCGAGGCGGTCCACCACACCTGGGGTCCGGCCTAGTCCCGACTCGGCCGGCTCACCACGAGCCGCCGCCCCCGCCGCCGCCCCCGCCGCCGGACGACCCGCCCCCGCCGGAGCCGCTGCTCGGCGCTGTCATGGCGCTCGATACCGACGTCGTGCCGCTGCTGACCAGGCTGTTCATCGATCCGATGCTGGTGACATAGAAGCCGCTGCTCACGAGCTGGTCCGGGGTGAGGTCCGGGAAGGCGCCGATCCACGAGTCCTCGAGGGCGAACACGACCGCGAACGGCAGCATCGTCGCGAAGATCGCCGCAGGGGAGAGCCCCGAGCGCTGCGCGAACTCGCGGCGCGCGGCGGCCGCGTCGGTCCCGAGGACGGTTCGGAAGCCGGCGACCTCGGCGAGGAAGCGCGCCGACTGCTCCGTCTGCTGCCGCGGGGTGATGGCGCGCGCGATGAAGAACCCAAGGAGGGCCCCGACGCCGGTGGTCAGCAGGACTGCCGTCAGGAAGGGGACGTCGAAGAAGATGCTGACGAAGCCGAGGCCGAGGAGAGGCAGCGTCAGGAGGCCGAGCCATCGCCAGCGCTTGTCGGGCTCGTCACCCCGCGGATTGCGCCGTCCGGTCGCCTCCTGGGCGTCGACGAGGTCGCGGAACGAGGATCGCCAGAGCTCTGCCAACCCCTTGTCGTACCCGGTGAGCGTGGCGCTGCGGCCGCCCTTGAGCACCGCGCCCAGCAGCGACTCCTCCCACGGCCGAAGCGGCGGGGTGCCGGTGCCCACCCACTCGACCGTGAGGTCCGCCCCGGGTGCGGCGGAGACGTTGATCCACCGGCGTGCGGCGAGGTCGAGCAGCGTGGCCACGAGCACTCGCGACTCGGCGGTGCCCTTGCGCCCCTGCCACGCCGCGTGCATCTCTGCGGGCGTGAGGCCATCGGGTGGCGCGTACTGGGGTGGTGCGCCGGGAACGGGAGCACCCGCGTCGGCACGCCGCCGTGACACCGCGATCCCGATCGGGACGAAGGCGAGCAGCCCGGCCGGGATGAGCGCGAAGGCGAAGCCGACGAGCGGGTTGGACGGAAGGCCCTGCTGCGTGTTCTCACGGGGCACGACGGTGAAGGCTGCCGCCGGGTACACAATCGCGCCGCTGAGCGCCTCGCCCGCGCCCAGGGGCACGCCGCCCAGGATGGCGAACGAGCGCACCACCGCCGAGGGGCACCGCGTGTCGGATCCTGGCGGCCCGTAGTAGCAGACGGCACTGAGCGCGTCGGCGGGTCCGCTGACCGACGCTCGAGCCGAGGCGATGGGCACGTCCCACCCCGTGCCGACGAAGTCCCAGAACAACTCGACGTCGCCCTCGGACACGGCTGCGGGCATGAGCGGATCGGCCGCGTCGTCCGCGGTGATCACGCGCAGCCCGTCGGTGACTGTGTACTCGACCACGTAGGTGTGCGGCCCGGTGATGGTGACGTTGGGGTCGCCGATCCGCAGGTTCAGGAATGGCCCGTTGTCCGACGTGACCCAGGGGACCGGACCGCCGTCGAGCGTGACGCCGTCGACGGTCACGCCGTACTGACGGCGCAAGCCGGTCAGCGTCTCGTCGTACACGGGTATGTCGCGGAAGATGCCGTGGCGGTACTCGGACTCGAAGTCGTAGCGGATGGTCTCGACCACCCGGAAGGAGGTGTCCGGCGCGATGGTCACGGCGACGTCGAACTCGCGGATGCTCTCGGCCGCCGCGGCGGGTGCCAGGCCCACGACCGCCGCGCAGGCCAGCAGCAGGGATCCCAGGAGGACGGTCGCCCTGCGACGCAGGGCGGCCATCAGAAGTCGACGGTCGGAGCGGCCCGGCGGCCTGCATCGGGCTCGGCGTACATCTCGCGCTCATGCACCGAGGCCATGCCGGCGAACCACATGGACGGGATCGTGCGCAGGGCCGTGTTGAGGTTCACGACGGAGTCGTTGTAGTACTGCCGGGCGAACTGAAGTTCGCCCTCGACCTGGCCGAGCTGGCCCTGCAGGTCACGGAAGTTGGCGGTGGCGGTGAGCTGCGGGTACGCCTCGGCGACGGCGAACAGCCGACCCAGCGCCTGCGTCAGCTCGCCATCGGCAGCGGCTGTCTGCGCGACGGTGGTCGCGCCGGCGGCCTTGGCCCTCGCCTGGGTGACGTCCTCCATCGTGCCGCGCTCGAAGTCGGCCGAGCCCTTGACCGTCTCGACGAGGTTGGGGATGAGGTCGGCCCGCTTCGCGAGCAGCGTGTCGATTCCCGCCCACGCGCCCTGGGCCAGCACATCAAGGCGGCGCAGCCGGTTGAACTGGGCGACCACGAACAGCCCGACGACGACGAGCAGCACGATGACGATGACCGCGACGAGCACTCCGCCCATGACTCCTCCTCCTGCGGGGCACGACCGTCCGGCCCCGAACCGACCGTACAGGCCGCGCCGCCCGCGACGGGTCCGGATCGCGCGTGGCGGGGCGGCGCGCGCTGCCGGGGTAGACTGGGACTCCAATTGGTTTGTAGCCGCGTGTGCGGCGCGTGCTCCTCGTAGGTCAGGTTCGCGGAAACCCGCCTAAGGAGCTCCCATCCGTACTTCGCAGCACTCGTCCGTGCCCACCCTGCGCGTCCCTGAGCCGGCCACGGCCGCTCGCCCGGAGAACGGCTTCGCCGCGCTCGGCGTTCCCGCCCCCCTCGTCACCGTGCTCGACGCCCAGCGGCTGACCGAGCCGTTCCCGATCCAGACCGCCACGCTGCCCGATGCCCTCGCGGGGCGCGATGTCCTCGGTCAGGGGCGCACCGGGTCCGGCAAGACCCTGGCCTTCGCCCTGCCCCTCGTGGCCCGCCTCGGCGCCACCCCCACCGCGCCGCAGCCGGGGCGCCCGCGCGCGCTCGTGCTGGTGCCCACGCGTGAGCTCGCCACCCAGGTGGCGGCGGTCATCGGCCCGCTGGCGGCTCGCTACGGTCTGCGCGCCGTCACCGTCTTCGGCGGCGTCGGCTACGGCACTCAGCGAACGGCGCTGGCCTCCGGCACCGAGATCGTGATCGCGTGCCCGGGCCGGCTGATCGACCTCATGGCCAGCGGACACGCCCGGCTCGACCGCGTCGAGGTGTGCGTCCTCGACGAGGCCGATCACATGGCCGACCAGGGCTTTCTTCCGATGGTCACCCGCATTCTCGACGCCACGCCAGCCCGGGGCCAGCGCATGCTCTTCTCCGCCACGCTCGCCGGCGGCGTCGACGTCCTGGTGTCACGGTTCATGCACGACCCCGTCTCGCACGCAGCTGGAGTCGAGGCGCCCGTCCTCCTCGAGCACCGGGTGATCGTGGTGGAGCCCGAGGCCCGGATCGACGAGATCGCGCGCCTGGCGCGCAGCGGCCGCGTCGTCGTGTTCACTCGCACCAAGCACCGCGCGCGCCAGCTCGCCCGCAAGCTAGAGGCGGCCGGCGTCGGCGCCGTCGACCTCCACGGCAACCTGTCGCAGGGGGCGCGTGAGCGCAACCTCGCGGCGTTCTCGGACGGCCGCGCGACCGCCCTGGTCGCCACGGACATCGCCGCCCGAGGCATTCACGTCGACGACGTGCCGCTGGTCGTGCACGCTGATCCGCCGGTCGAGCACAAGGCCTACGTCCACCGCTCCGGGCGCACGGCGCGGGCCGGCGCCGCCGGACAGGTGGTCACGATCGCCACGCGCGACCAGGTCGCCGAGGTGAGGTCCCTGCTCACCAAGGCCGGGGTGACGGCGACGTGGGAGGGCCTCCCCGTCGGGCAGGCTCCCGCACCGGGCCGGGCCGGCGCACGCGTGCCCTCGTCGGCCGCCACGCGATCGTCGCGGCCCTCCCAGCGAGCCCGGTCGCGCCGCCGCTGACCCGATCATGGGCAGCGCGGACCATCGACGGGCTCAGTCGCCCGCGGGGCGTGCTCCCTTGGCCCGGCCGCGCGCGCCGCGGTCCGGATCCTGGTACCCGCCCCGGGGTGCGACCTCCCCGCTGTCCTCGTCGACTTCGTGCGGCGTGACGTCGTGGTCCACCACGATCTGCTCCGCAGCGGGCTCGTCGTCGACATCCATATCGTCGTCGGCCAGGTCCGACGACCCGGCCGCGCCCGTCGCCTGCGCGTGCGACTTGCCGGCGATCCCCAGAGCCGAGCGAGCAGCCCGGACCCCGGCGGAGATGCTGTGCCACATGTGGTCCTCGCCCAGCGCGTCGATGAATCCGGCCCGGGCCAGCGTCACGCGCGCGCGGTAGAAGACGCGGACCAGGTACAGCTCGATCCCGCGCTCGTGCAGCCGCGTCAGGAGCAGCTCGAGCATGTCGATGCTCGTGGTGTCGAGCTGGCTCGTGGCCTCCAGGTCGAGCAGGACCGCGCGCGCGTCGGGCGTGGTGTCCAAGGTGGCCAGGACCCGGTCGTGGATCTCGGTGGCGTTCGCCCAGAACAGCGGTGCATCGAGGCGGATGACGACGACGCCGTCGTAGGTGCGGCGCTCCGGGTGCTCGACGATGCTGCCCCAGGCCGCCTTCTCGCCGGGGACCTTCCCCATGATGTCGGTCTCGACCCGACTCGACCGGTAGACCAGGCCCAGCACCGCCAGGCCGATCGCCACCAGCAGGCCGTAGAGCGGGCCGAGGATCAGCACCCCCACCATCGCGGCGATGGCGGCGACGAAGTCGTTGCGGCGGATGGACTGGTACCGGCGCAGCGCGGACACGTCCATCAGGCCCCACACCGCCTGGATCACGATGGCCGACAGCACGGCGCGCGGGAGGGGGGCGAGCAGGTCGGCCAGCGCCACCAGCACGACGAGCACGATGACGGCCGCCGTCACCCCGGTCAGCTGCGTCGACCCGCCGGACCGGCGCGACGCGGCCGTCTTCGACAGCGACCCCGCGACCCCGATGCCACCGGAGACGCCGGCGGCGATGTTGGCCGCACCCGTCGCCAGCAGCTCCTGGTCGGTGTCGACCGAGTAGCCCTCGCGGGCGGCGAACAGCCGGGCGGCACTGAGCCCCTCCGCCAGCCCGACGAGCGCGAGCGCCAGCCCGCCGAAGGCGATCGACGACAGGTCGCCGAGCCCGACATCCGGCAGCCCGAGGGGCGGCAGTCCCTGCGGGACCGGACCGACGGTGACGACTCCGCTTGCCTCGAGGTCGAGCAGCGAGGACGCCGCGATCGACCCGACGAGCACCACGAGCCCCCAGGGGACGCGCGGTACCAGCCTGGCCCCGCCGAACAGGACCACGAGGGCGAGCAGGCCGACGAGGGCGGTGGTGGGATTCACGTCGGACAGCGACGTGACGATCGACAGGACGCGGTCCTGGACCTTGCCCGCGGTGGCGGGCATGCCGAGCAGGCTCGGCACCTCGCCGATGATGATCAGGATCACCAGGCCGAAGACGAAGCCCGTGACGATGGGCCGGGACATGAACTCCGCGGCCCACCCGAGTCGCGCGAGCCCGCCGATGAGCAGCCCGAGGCCGGCGCCGATGGCCAGCGCCGAGGCGAAGGCGACGGCCTTGCCCGGATCGCCACGTGCCATGTCGGCGACCAGCGATCCGGTGAGCACCGAGACGGTGGAGACCGGACCGACGACGAGGTGCGGTGACGAGCCGAGGACGGCGTACGCGACCAGTGCGAGGGGGATGGCGTACAGGCCGACGAGGATGGGGACCCCGGCGATGCCCGCGTAGCCGAGGGACTGGGGGATCGCCAGCGCCGCGACCACGAGTCCGGCGAGCAGGTCCCCGGCTACGTAGGACCGGCGGTAGTGCGGGAGCCACCCGGCGATCGGTACGTAGCGCCGCCACGTCGGCGGCGCAACGGCGATCGTCATCGGGTCAGGCTAGGCCCGTGCGCGCCGTGTGTCTGCGCGACGCAGCCGTCACTCGTCCCAGCCCTTCTTCTCCTCCTCCTGCTCCACGGACGTGTTGAAGAACTTCAGGCCGAGGGCGATGGCGCCGATGAGGAGCAGCGCCACACCGGCGATGGTGAGGATCATGTTCACGGGCCGACTCCTTGTCTCGTGCGAGCGGTCGCCCGACGGGTGCAGCGTATCGAGGCCGTGCGGTGCGTGCCCAAGCCCGGGGCGCGGCCCCCCGTGTGACGCTAGCGTCGGAGCCTGAACGGTCCGTGGGCGGCGAGACCGCCCCTAAGGAGGCGTCGATGCGCATCGCGCGAGGCCTCGTGGGGGCCTGCCATCCGCTCCCGACGGTGGCTGTCACGGCGGTCATCGGCGCCTTCGCGTGGAGCCTCGGCTGGCGCGAAGCGCCATTCGCGATCCTGGTCGTCGCCGTCCTGGCCGGGCAGCTCTCCGTCGGGTGGAGCAACGACGCGCACGACGCGGAGCTCGACGCGCGGGCCGGGCGGATCGGCAAGCCCGTCGTCGCGGCCGCCGTCTCCGTCCGGGTGCTGTGGACCGTCGCGCTTGGCTCCCTCGCGGTGTCCGCGGCCCTGAGCTGGGTGGCCGCGGGGGCGATCGGCGGCAGCTTCCACGTGTTCAGCGTCGCCATGGCGTGGCTGTACAACCTGCGGCTGTCGAGGACGGCGGCCTCGTGGGTGCCCTATGCGTTGGCCTTCGGCGCGGTGCCGCCCTTCCTGACCTACGGACTCGACGGCACGCCGCCCGCGCCATGGACGGTCGCGGTGTTCGCCATCGTCGGGGTCAGCGCGCACCTGGCGAACGCCATTCCCGACGTGGAGTCCGATCGCGCGGCCGGCATCGGCGGACTGGTCGTGCGCCTGGGCGCGCGCCGGTCCGGCCTGCTGTGCTGGTCGCTGCTCGCGGTGGGGACGGCCATCCTCGTCGCCGTCACCGCGACGTCTCGGCCGGTGGTGGCTGCGGCGGCACTGCTGGCGTTCGCGGTCGCCGCGCTGTGGTCGTGGCGATCCTCGTCCGCCTCGACGACCTTCCGGGCGCTGCTGCTGGTGGTCGCGGTCGACGTCGTGGCGCTTGTGCTCGCAGCCGGGGGCTGAGCGGGATCAGGGGTTGGCGCTGAGGCCGCCGTCGAGGATCGAGCACCTGCCCGGTCATGAACGACGAGGCGTCGCTGGCCAGGAACAGCGCGCCCTGGGCGATCTCCTCGGGCGTGCCCCAGCGCCGCATCGGCACCCGCGAGAGCAGGACGTCCTCGACTCCACCGTCGGTTCGCAGGAAGCCGGTGAGGTCGGTCTCCACCCAGCCCGGGACGAGCGCGTTGGCGCGCACGCCCCGCTCGCCGAGCTCGACGCCCAGGCTCTGGGTGAGGGACACCACCGCCGCCTTGGCCGCCCCGTAGTGCGACATCAGCGGCGACCCGCGCAGCCCCGTCACCGACGACACGTTGACGATCGAGCCGTGGCCGCCGGCGATCATCGACGGCAGCGCGGCCTGGATCAGCCGGACCGTCGAGTCGACGTTCAGCACGAACGCCTTCTGCCAGCCGGTGAACCGCATGCTCTCGAGCGGCGACATGAACGAGTTGCCGCCGGCGTTGTTCACCAGGATGTCGAGACCGCCGAACGCGGCCAGCGACTCGGCGACGATGAGCTCGGCCGCACTCCGGGTCCGTCACGTCGGCGGGCACGGCGATCGCCCGGCCGCCCCGGGCGGTGATCGACTCGACCGCCTCCTCGAGGGCCGCCGCGGAGCGCGACACGAGGACGACGGCTGCACCCTGGTCCGCCAGCAGGTCGGCGATTGCGCGCCCGATGCCGCGGGAGGCACCGGTGACGACGGCGGTGCGGCCGGACAGCGAGGTGGCGGGGTTCATGTGGCTCCCTGGGTGAGGTGAAGGGGGACGTGCGGCCTAGGCGGAGATGTCGAGCACGAGCTTGCCGATGTTCTCACCGGAGAACAGGCGCAGGAACACCGCATGGAAGTCGGCGACCGATCCGGCCACGACCGTCTCGGCGGCCACGAGCTGCCCGTCGGCGACCCACCGGGCCAGCCGACGGCGGGCCGACCGGTACTCGGCCGCGTGGTCGAACACGAGGAAGCCTGACATCGTCGCCCGGCGCACCAGCAGCGCCATGTAGTTCGAGGGCCCGGGCGTCGGCGCCTCGGCGTTGTACTGCGAGATCGCGCCGCACACGACGATCCGTGCGTGCATGGCCAGGTTCGCCAGGGCGGCGTTGAGGACGTCCCCGCCGACGTTGTCGAAGTAGACGTCGATGCCGTCCGGGCACGCCTCGCGGATCGCGGATCGCAACGACGGGGACTTGTAGTCGACGGCGGCGTCCAGGCCCAGCGTTCCGGTGACGTAGGCGCACTTGTCGGGTCCGCCAGCGACGCCGACGGCCCGGCACCCGGCGATGCGAGCGAGCTGCCCGGCGACCGAGCCGACTGCGCCGGCCGCCGCCGACACCAGCACGGTGTCGCCCGCGCGGGCCGCGCCGTGCGTGAAGAGCCCGAAGTACGCGGTCAGGCCGGTCGTGCCGAGGACCCCGAGGTACATCGACGGGGTCCCGAGCTCGGGATCGACCCTCGTCAGCCCCGCGGCGTCGAGGACCGCGTACTCCTGCACGCCGGTCGTGCCCTGCACGAGCGTGCCCACCGGGAAGCGGGGGTGGGCCGAGGCCACCACCTCACCCACGCCGCCGGCGCGCATCACCTCGTCGATGCCCACCGGAGGCAGGTACGAGGGCCGGTCGTCGAGCCAGCCACGCATGGCGGGATCGAGCGAGATGAGCAGGACCCGCACCAGGACCTGGCCGGGCCCGGGGTCGGGGACCTCGTCGGTCGAGATGCGGAAGTCCTCGGGGGCCGGGGTGCCGACAGGGCGGCGGGCCAGCCGGATGGATCGGGAGACGGGCATGCCTCAGGGTAGGCGCTCCGCGGGGGCGGGGCGCAGGATCGCGCTCAGCGGAACCAGCGCGGCCGCGGCGACGATGGGGACCGTCAGCCCCCACGCGATCCCGTAGCGCTCGGCGACGAGTCCGACCACCATCGGCGCGACGACGAACCCACCCCGGGCGATCCAGCCGACGGTGGCCACTCCCATCGCCGGACGCACCCCCGGGATGCGGGTCGCCGCGTGCATCGCGGCGGGGAAGAGAGTGGCCACCGCGAGTCCGAGCACGACGCAGGCCGCGATGAACGCCCACGCGGTGCCGACGATCAGTGCGGCGCCCAGGGCGATCGCGGCGAAGAGCATGCTCCATCTGACGACGGCGGCCTCGCCGACACGGTTGACCACGCGATCGCCGGTGAAGCGCCCAACCGTCATCGCGATGGTGAAGGCGGTGAACCCGAGGCCCACGAGGGCATCCGGCGCGCCGATGTCGGTGAGGTAGATCGAGCTCCAGCGTGCGGGGATGTCCTCGATCACCACGGCCAGCAGGGTGAACAGTCCGAGCAGGAGGGTCACGCGCCCCAGCGCCCGCCCGGACCCCGGGGACACGGACGCCGGATCCGCGGTGGAGGTCGCCTCGGCCATCGCGTCCTCGTCGGACAGGTGGGCGTCAGGATCGCGCCCGGGGAGGAGCCAGCGTCCGGTGACCGCCACGAGCACCGCACTGGCGAGGGTGATGGCGGCCAGCATCCACGAGATCGGCACGCCTGCGGCGAGCGCGAGGCTCCCGATCACTCCGCCCGCGACCGTGCCCAGCGACCAGTAGCCGTGGAAGCCGTTGATGATGGACCGGCCGTACGCGTGCTGCACGCGCAGTCCGTGGGCGTTCATCGCGCCATCCATCACGGCGTCCAGCGCACCGACCACGAGCAGGACGAGCGCGAGCGTCCAGCCGGACGGCGCGATCCCGATGAGCGGAACCACGGGAACCATCAGGGCGAAGGTCGCGACGCTCACGCGGGCGCTGTTGGACCGGGCGACCAGGTACCCGCCCAGCGGTCCGACGAGGAGCCCGCCCGCGGCGCCCATGGAGAGCACCAGGCCCAGCTGGGCCGCGTCCAGGCCGAGCCCGTCCTGCAGCTCGGCCAGGCGGGGGAGCCACGCGCTCAGGGCGAACGCGTTGACGATGAACAGCACCGACACCGCCACCCGCGCGCGGGGCAGGTCGACGGGCGGCACCGGCCCAGCGTAGGTGGCGCACGGCGGCCGATCGCGCGGCCGCCGGCGCGATGCGTCCGCGGAACACAACCTACGCTTCCGTAACCTACGGTACAGTAAGTTACCGAAGGGTACGCACGAGCAGGAAGGCCCCGACATGAGCCAGCCCACGCACCCAGCCCAGCACCCACGCCCGGCACCCAGGCCGGCGCCGCGTCGCCGGCGCCGCGCGCCCGCGCCAGCCTCAACGGGCGGCAGGTCGCCTATCGCGACCTCCCCGGGACCGGGACGCCCCTGCTCATGGTCCACGGGATCGGCTCGAACGCCGACACCTGGGCCGACATCCCCGAGCGCCTCTCCGCGACGGGGCTGCGCGTGGTCGCCGTGGACCTGCCCGGCCACGGTGAGTCGTCCAAGGGCCCGGGCGACTACAGCCTCGGCTCGCTGGCGAGCACCCTGCGTGACCTGCTCGACCATCTCGGCATCGACTCGGTGCACCTGGTCGGCCACTCCCTGGGCGGTGGCGTCGCGATGCAGTTCGCCTACCAGTTCCCCGGCCGCGTGGAGGCGATGGTCCTGGAGTCCAGCGGCGGGCTGGGGGAGGAGACCTTCACCGGGCTCCGGGCCGCCGCCCTGCCCGGCTCCGAGCTCGCCATCCGGTGGGCGATCAACCCGCGCACCCTCGGCGGCGCGAGCTGGGTCGGCGCGCAGCTCGCGCGGATCGGGTGGGAGCCGCACGCGCTGAGCCCGCGCGCGCTGGAGACGGTGTCGTGGCTGGGGGAGCAGGACCGACGCGAGGCCTTCCTCGCCACCCTGCGCAGCGTCGTGAGCCCGCGGGGGCAGCGCGTCTCGGCGCTCGACAAGCTGCACCTGATGGAGGGCCCGCGCGTCCTGATCGTGTGGGGTGACAAGGACCCGATGATCCCGCTGGCCCATGGCGAGAAGGCCCACGCGCTCCTCGACGGCAGCCGCCTGGTGGTCTTCCCCGGCGCCGGCCACGAGCCGCACCTGCACGACCCGCAGCGCTTCGCCGACCTGGTCGTCGCGCACGTCGGCGCCGCCTGAGCGGTCACGGCGCATCGGAACGTACGCTGGACCCGTACACCGCCGCCACGCCGAGGAGAGCGATGACCGCCGAACCCGACCCCTTCGACGAGCTCGTCCTCGACGAGGACTTCGTCTCCGGCGGGCCCAGGGAGGAGACCGCCGAGGAGCGCATCGCCCGGGCCAACCGGATCGCGCGCAGCAACGACCGCCTGCGCGCGTCCGGTGAGATCTCCGACGGCTCCGGAAAGCCGCGGTTCCACCGGGTCCGGCGCTCCGCGCCCTGGATCGCGATCGGTGCCGCCGTCGCCATCGGGATCGTCGTGGTCGCATTGATCGCCCGCTGATCCATGGACCTCTCCCGCGAGGTCGCGTCCCGCCTGTTCGACGAGACCGTCTCCGTCGAGGACTTCATCACGTGGTCGGAGTGGGCCCTCGCGCGGGTGGGCTTCCGTCCGTCCAACTGCCTCGCCCTCGTCGACGTGTGCCGGGACGAGCTGATGTCCGGCTTCGACGAGTCCGTCGCGCGGGTGTGGGGCCGTCCCTTCGAGATCGGATCGCTGGCCGGGCTGGTCTTCGCCGGTCGCACGGGCCTGCAGGCGGCACTGAGTCACGTCCCTGGCGAGGACGGTCGGCACCGGTTCGTCGTGTTCTGCCTGCCCCACCTCGGCATCGACGAGGAAGGCGAGGTCGGCCGGGTCCAGCGCCGCGGGATGCACCGGGGCTCCTCGGCGTGCGGGGCCCTCATCGCCTTCCGCGACGAGCTGCTCGTCGGGCAGCGCGCCTTCGCGCTCGACGCCGACGACGTGGAGCAGTCGCTGCTGCGCATGCGGCTGGCGCTGGCGATCGGCGATGCGGACGTGCCCAGCCTCCCGGAGCTGACCGAGCTCACCCGCGTGGCCGCCGTCGCGGACATCCGGCGCTTCGTGGAGCTCGCGCGTGGCTCGGAGCCCGTCGACGTGGCGTACATCAGTGGCATCGTCGTGCACCTGGCGGACGGCGTCGATGTCGTCGCGGAGGTGCAGGCCGAGGTCGTCATCGACCGTCAGGTGATCGTGCTGCCGCACTGAGCCGCCGCCGGCAGCGGTCGCGTCAGGTCCGGGGATCGCCCACCGCGCGGGAGTCGGCCACGATGCGATCGCGGCCGGCCTCCTTGGCGCGGTACAGCGCCCGGTCCGCGCGGTGGAGGGTCTGGAACCCGGTCTCGTCGCTGGAGCGCTCGGCCACGCCGACCGAGACCGTCATGCCCTCGGGCGTGGCCCGTCGCACGGCCTCGATGATCGAGCGCGATCCGACGAGGTCGACTCCGGGCAGCAGGATGGTGAACTCCTCCCCGCCGTAGCGCGCGACGAACCCCTGGCCGCCGAGTGCATCGCGCCACGCCCGGGCGGCGTGGATCAGCAGGTCGTCGCCGGCCCGGTGACCGAAGCGGTCGTTGTAGTTCTTGAAGTGGTCGAGGTCCAGCATGGCGACTGTGAGCGATGGCCGTGGCGAGAGCGTCGTGCTGTCCAGCCGCTCCATCTCGTAGTCGAGGGTGCGGCGGTTCGCGATGCCGGTCAGCCCGTCGGTGCGGGCCTGGGAGGTCAGCTGCGCCGACTGCTCCTGCACGGTCGCCAGCAGCCGGCGCAGCCGCCAGAGCACGAGCAGGATGACGAGGATGGACGCGACCGTGAGCACGCGCGCGGCGACCTCTCCCTCGCTTCCAGGCCACGACCAGGAGGATCGTGGGGATCGTGAGGACTCCGATGGACAGCCACACGGCGCTGCTAGTGGCGCGCGCCTCGGCCGAGCGCACGACCGGTGCGTTCATGGTCGTGGCGCCCGGTGCGCTCGCGGCGGCCGTCATCACCACGAGGGAGGCCAGGAACAGGGCGTCGAGCCAGGCCGGTGAGAGATCGTCCAGCCCGTTGCTGGTGAGCAGGTTGTACACGAGGTCGGCGGCGAGGGTGAGTCCGAAGGCGGTGACGAGCAGGGCCAGCGCAGGGTTGGCGCGTCGGCCACCCACGAGCAGCCGGATGAGTCCGGAGAGCACGATGATGTCGAGCAGCGGGTAGAGCAGGGCGATCGCGGTCCCGACGTCGGTCGTCGCGGAGTCGGCGATGGTCGGTGCGGCGACGAAGACCCCCACGACCGATGCTGCCGCAACGGTGACGATCACCGTGTCGATCCAGGCCTCGCGGTCCCGCCCGGGATGCACGCCGCGCACGAGCAGCAGCAGCGCGATGAAGGCGAAGACGTAGGCGGCGAGGTAGAACGCGTCGGCCGGTCCGGGGAACGGCGGCTCGCCGACGTACCGCTGCTGGACGTCGTAGACGATGTCCCCAGTGACCGTCAGGACCTCGTAGACCCACACGGCCCACCAGACGCGGCGCGTGGCCGGGGGCAGCCGCAGGTTGGTGGCGAGGAACACAGCGAGGGCGACCACGCCGGTTCCGCGCGCCACCAGCACCCACAGGGTGGACTCGACCGGGATCACGAGCAGGGACAGGCACGCGAGGAGGCCGAGAGACAGGCCCGCCAGCCACCGCGGCTGCCACTCGCCGTCCATGGGACTCCTCCCCCCGGGGGGCGCAGCCGACAACGCACCCGGTCACAGCGTACGGTCGGACGGACCGGTCTTCGACGAAACGGGACGACGTGTCCGACTGCCTCTACCTCACCTCCACCAGTATCCGTGCGGGCAAGGCCGTGGTCGCCCTCGGCACCCTCGAGACGCTGGCCCGCCAGGTCGGCCGCATCGGCGTGTTCCGTCCGATCGTCGACGGCAGCCACGACCGCGACGTCCTGCTCGACCTGCTCGGCGAGCGCTACCAGGTGCAGGGCGATCATGCGGTCGGCCTGACCTACGCGGAGGCGGCCTCGTACGTCGACGAGGACGGCGACGCTCGCCTGGTCGCGCACCTCGTCGACGAGTTCCTGCACATGAAGGAGGCCTACGACTTCGTCCTCGTGATCGGGACCGACTTCACCGGTCCGTCGCCGGCGACGGAGCTGTCGCTGAACGCCCGCCTGGCCGCCAACATGGGTGCGCCGGTGCTGGCTGTGGTCAGCGGCAACGGTCTCGACGAGGCGGGGATCGACCATGCCATGGACTCCTCGACGGGACTGCTGACCCGACTCGGCTGCTCGATCGTCGCGACCATCGTCAATCGCGTGGACCCCGCCATCGTCGAGGACGTCCGGCGCCGGCTCGCCGAGCAGGCGCACGTGCCACCGGTCTACGTCCTGCGAGACCTGCCGGTGCTGTCCGCCCTGACGGTCGAGGAGGTGGCGACCGGCCTGGGCGGCACCGTTCTGGTCGGCAGCCCGGAGAGCCTCCAGCGCGAGGTCGACGCCTACGTCGCCGGGTCCGGGCACCTGCAGACCCTCCTGCCGGCCCTGCGCGACGGCGCCCTCGTCGTCGCGTCCGGGGACCGGGCCGACCTGGCCGTGGGGACCGCGGCATCTGCGCTCAGCCGCGACATGCCGACGCCCGCGGGGGTCGTGCTGACCTGCGGCCACCGGCCGGACCCGATGACGCAGTCGCTGCTGTCGGCGTCCGGCATGCCCGTCGTCGCGGTGGAGGGCGACACCTACGCGACCCTCCACGCGCTCGAGGCCCTGCGCGGTGAGATCCGTTCGACGAGCCGACGCAAGATCGCGGCCGCGCTGGGGGAGTTCAGCGCGGGCGTGGAGGCCGAGTCGCTGACGTCGCAGATCCGGCTCTCGCACCCCGAGGCGATCACCCCGCTGATGTTCTCATTCGGCCTCCTCGAGCGCGCCCGCTCGGACCGGCGTCGGATCGTCATGCCCGAGGGCACGGACGAGCGGGTCCTGCGGGCCGTCGAGGAACTGGTCCATGCCGGGGTCGTCGACATCACGCTGCTCGGCAGTCCGCGCGAGATCCAGGCGACGGCTGTCGCCAGCGGCGTCGACCTGGCCGGCATGGACATCATCGACCCGGCCACGTCGCCCCTGCGCGAGGAGTTCGCGGCGATCTACGCGGAGCTGCGGGCGAGCAAGGGCGTGACCCTGGAGCAGGCGCTCGACACCGTGATCGACCCCTCGTACTTCGGCACCCTGCTGGTCCACACCGGACGCGTCGACGGCATGGTCTCCGGCGCCGCTCACACCACCGCGCACACGATCAGGCCGGCACTCGAGATCATCCGGACCACCCCCGACGCCTCGCTCGTCTCCAGCGCGTTCCTCATGTGCCTGCCCGACCGCGTCCTCGTCTTCGCCGACTGCGCGGTCAACCCCGACCCCACGTCCGAGCAGCTCGCGGACATCGCGGTGAGCAGCGCCGACACCGCGCGTGCCTTCGGCGTCGAGCCGAGGCTGGCGATGGTGTCGTACTCCACCGGCACCTCCGGCACGGGCAGCGACGTCGACAAGGTGCGCGCCGCCACCGCGCTCGTCGCCCAGCGCCGACCCGACCTCCCGCTGGCCGGGCCCATCCAGTACGACGCCGCCGTCGACCCGTCGGTCGGGCACGCGAAGATGCCCGACAACCCGGTGGCCGGTCGCGCCACCGTCCTGGTGTTCCCCGACCTCAACACGGGCAACACGACCTACAAGGCCGTGCAGCGGTCGGCGGGCGCGGTGGCGATCGGTCCGGTGCTGCAGGGCCTGCGCAAGCCGGTCAACGACCTCTCGCGCGGGTGCACGGTGCCCGACATCATCAACACCGTGGCCATCACCGCGATCCAGGCGCAGCAGGCGTCCGCGTGAGCCTCGTCCTCGTCGTGAACTCCGGCTCGTCGAGCCTGAAGTACCAGGTCGTCGAGGCTGGCGACGGCACGTGGCGTGGCCAAGGGCCTGGTCGAGCGCATCGGCGAGGCGTCGCCAGTGCTCCACCACGAGTGGGCCGACGGACGGGTCATGGAGCTGCCGGGAGGCCTGCCCGATCATGAGGCGGCTCTCGCCCGCATGCTCGAGGTCCTGTCGTCGGACCCGGAGGTCCTGCCGCACCTGGCGGCGGTCGGGCATCGCGTCGTCCACGGAGGCAGCGAGTACCGGGACCCTGTCGTCGTCGACGACGACGTGGAGGCGACGATCGAGCGGCTGATCCCGCTCGCGCCGCTGCACAACCCGGCCGGTCTGCTGGGCATACGGGCGCTGCGTCGGCTGCTTCCCGACGTGCCGCACGTCGCGGTGTTCGACACCGCCTTCCACGCGACCCTGCCACCCGAGGCGTACACGCTACGCGCTGCCGGCGGACCTCGCGCGGGACCTGCACCTGCGCAAGTACGGCTTCCACGGCACCAGCTACCAGTACGTGACCCGGGCGGCCGCGGCGTTCCTCGGCGTGCCGCGTCGACCAGGCCACCCTCATCATCTGCCATCTCGGCAACGGCGCCTCGATGGCCGCGGTCCGCGACGGCCGCAGCGTCGACACGACGATGGGACTGTCCCCGCTCCAGGGGCTGGCCATGGGCACGCGGGCCGGAGACATCGACCCCGCCGTGGTCTTCCAGCTGATCCGTGTCGGGGGGATGTCGCTCGACGAGGTCGACACGCTGCTGAACAAGGAGAGCGGGCTGAAGGGCATGGCCGGCAGCCAGGACATGCGCGAGGTGCGGGCCAGGGCAGCCGCAGGCGACGAGCGGGCGGCGCTCGCTCGCGGCGTGTACGCGTACCGGATCCGCTCCTACATCGGCAGCTACCTGGCGAACGTCCCCGGCGTCCAGGCGCTGGTCTTCACGGCCGGCATCGGCGAGCACGACGCCGACCTGCGCTGGGAGGTCTGCGAACCGCTGGGCCACCTGGGCATCCGCATCGACGCGGACCGCAACGACGCGCCGGAATCCGGTGTCCGGTCAGTCGACGACGGGACCGGGCCGATCCGGATCCTCGTGGTCCCCACCGACGAGGAGGCCGAGATCGCCCGGCTGGCGGCCGGCGCCGCGTCAGGTGTCGCGGGCCAGGGCGGCCAGAGCGGGCCAGGCGAGTGATCCGCCGGTCGACACCGCGACGACTCCGGTCGGTGACTCGATGAGCGCCAGCAGCGCGTCGTAGGCCGTGGCGTCGGCATCGACGTGACTCGATCCGGACGGCGCTGGCGTCGGCTCGACCGCGGCACGCACGGGCACCACCGACAGCCGCCGCAGGATCCGGTCGGCACCGAGGAACTCGGCCACGTCGGCCGTGGCCGGCCGCCCCAGGACCTCCGCGGGTGAGCCGACCTGGTCGAGTCGGCCGTGCGGCCCGAGCACCGCGATGCGGTCGGCGAGCACCGTGGCCTCGTCGACGTCGTGCGTGACGAACACGACCGTCGTGCCCAGCTCGCGAACCCACGTGCGGAACTCGGCCTGCAGCCCGCGCCGGATCTGCGGGTCGAGGGCGCCGAAGGGCTCGTCCATCAGCAGCAGTGGCGGGGAGGCGGCGAGGGCGCGCGCGACTCCCACGCGCTGCTGCTGGCCGCCGGAGAGCTGATGCGGGTAGCGGGACGCGAACTGCGCGGGCGGAAGTCCGACGAGCTCCAGCATCTCCGACACGCGTGCGCGGGTGGCTCGTCGGTCCCACCCGGAGAGCGCGCAGACGGTCCCGACGTTGGACGCCACCGTGCGATGGGGGAACAGCCCGATCTGCTGGATGACATAGCCGATGGTGCGGCGCAGGACGACCGGGTCCATCGACGCGACGTCGACGCCGCCGACGAGGATGCGCCCGCCATCGGGGTCGAGCATGCGGTTCACGAGCTGGAGGACGGTCGACTTGCCGCAGCCGGACTGCCCGAGCAGGACGAACACCTCGCCGTCGACGATCGACAGCGAGAGATCAGCGATCGCCGTGACCTGGCCGAAGTCCTTGCGCACGCCGCGCAACTCGATGCGCGGGGCGGGTGTCTCCGTAGACTCCATGGATGCAGGTCCTGCCCTCTGCTGCCGGGGACAACCCCTGGTTCAGCATGGACTATGTCACACGGTCGTGGCCCGCGATCCTCGATGCACTGGTGGAGCACATCATCATCACGGTGGTCGCCGTGGGCCTCGCCACTCTCGTCGCCATCCCGCTCGCCCTCGTCGCCGTCCGGGTCGGCTGGCTCGTCACGCCGTCGCTCGTGCTCTCGGGTCTGCTGTACACGGTGCCGTCGCTGGCGCTGATCACCGGACTGTGGCCCGTGTTCGGGCTGTCCTCGACGACGGTGATCGTCGCGCTGGCGCTGTACGCCCTGCTCGTGATCCTGCGCAACACGATCGTGGGGCTGCAGGGAGTGCCGGATCACGTCATGTCGGCCGCCCGCGGGATGGGGTACCGCGAACACCAGGTGCTGCTGCGCATCGGACTGCCGATCGCCCTGCCGGCGGTGATGGCGGGCATCCGCCTGGCCACGGTCTCGACGGTCGGGCTCGTGATGATCGGCGCCCTCGTCGGTCACGGCGGACTCGGCCAGATCGTGCTGGCAGCGTTCACGAACAACTTCTACCGCGCACCTATCGTGCTGGGGATCGTCCTGACGATGGCGCTGGCACTGGTGCTCGAGTCGGCGCTGTCCGGTGTCCAGGCCCTGCTCACGCCGTGGTCGCGGAGGCAGGCATGACCGTGTGGGACTGGTTCGCCGACCCGGCCAACTGGAGCGGGCCGACCGGCGTGTGGGTGCGCGTGCTGCAGCAGGTCGTCCTGACCGGCGTGGCCGTCGGGATCGCGGCCCTGGTGGCGCTGCCGATCGGCGTCGCTGCCGGGCACGCTGGACGATTCGGCGGCGCCGTGACGAGCGTGGCCAACCTGGGGCGCGCCGTGCCCACCTTCGCCCTCCTGCTGCTGTTCGCGTCGATCTCGGCGATCGGGGTGGGCACGCTCGCTGCCGTGCTCGCGCTGATCGTCTTCGCCATCCCTCCCATCATCACGAACGCGTACGTGGGGGTGCGCACGGTGGAGGACCGCGTGCGCTCGGCGGCGGTGGCGATGGGCATGAGCGGCGGACAGGTCCTGCGATCGGTCGAGCTTCCGCTCGCGGTGCCGCTCATCTTCGCGGGGCTGCGCACCGCCTTCGTCCAGACCGCCGCCACCGCGACCCTGGCGGCCTTCGTCGGCGGGGGAGGCCTGGGGCGGCTGATCCTGGACGGCTTCGCGCTCCAGGACCGCGTCATGGTGCTGGCCGGCGTCATCCTCGTGGCAGTGCTGACGATGGGCACCGAATTGGTGCTGGCGGGCGCGCAGCGGGTGCTGGCGGCGCCCGCGCAGTCGTGAAATCGGTCATATCGGGCTAGGGTTCGCCCATGACTGCGAAGCTCAGGATCGCCGCCCTCGTCGCCGCCTCCGCCCTCGTTCTGGCAGCCTGCTCGTCCGCATCGGACTCCGGTTCGCCCTCGTCATCGGCCGCGGCCCCGGTCGCCTCCGAGTCCGCCAGCGCCGCGGCCAGTGCGGCTGCGAGCCCCGAGTCCAGCGCAGCACCGGTCACGCTCGACGGGCCGGTCACCATCGGCGCCTTCAACTTCACGGAGAGCCAGATCATGGCCGAGCTGTACGCGGGCGCCCTGCGCAAGGCGGGCATCGAGACCGAGATCGTGCAGTCGACCAACCGCGAGGTGCTGGAGCCTGCGCTGGAGGCCGGCGAGGTGGAGGTCGTCCCGGAGTACCTCGGGACGTTCGCCGAGTTCCTCAACCTGAAGGTCAACGGCCCCGACGCCGCGTCGGTCGCCAACAACAACGTCGAGCGCACCCTCGCGGCAGCGAGGGCACTCGCCGAGCCGCTGGGCATCACGCTGCTGGATCCGGCCGAGGCCGACGACGTCAATGCCTTCGCTGTCACCGAGGACTTCGCGAAGGCGAACTCCCTCGCAACGCTGTCCGACCTCGCGGCGTGGAGCCAGGAGAACGACCTGCGGATGGCCGGTCCGCCCGAGTGCCCCGAGCGCCCGTTCTGCAAGCCGGGGCTGGAGAACGCGTACGGCATGACCATCGCGGAGTTCGTCCCGCTGGACGCCGGCGGCCCGCTGACGAAGGCCGCGATCGATCAGGGCCAGGTCGACATGGGCCTGGTGTTCAGCTCCGACGGCTCGGTCGCGGATCTCGGCTTCGTCGTGCTCGAGGACGACCTGGGCCTGCAGAACGTCGACAACCTCGTGCCGGCGGTGCGGACCACCGTGGCGACTCCCGAGGTGGTCGCGGCCCTGGACTCCATCTCCGCGGTGCTGACCACGGCCGACCTGGTCCAGCTCAACAAGCAGGTCGACATCGACCGGGAGGCGGCGACCGATGCCGCCGCCGCCTGGCTGGCGGCCAAGGGCCTGGGCTGAGGCGCGACCGACACGCCGTAAGCGCTGTCATCTGACGAGAGACACGTCACATTCACGAGTGCACGGACGGCCCCGTGGGATGTGGCGCATCTCACGTCACAGACCGCCACAATCGGACATTCCGCCCACGAGGAGCCTCTCCGCGGCCCGCTGCTGAGTGGCTTGATGTCGTTGCGCTGCATAGACTTTTCCTCGGATGGCGGCCTTCCCCATGGTGTCTGGCTGACTGAGTTCGTCAGCGACCAGCGCTGGCCGTCCGGCGAAGCACGACTTCGCGATGACCCGGCGGTAGCCGCCGCCGGGAGCCGGGTGACCAGCACCGTCAGGGCGTGAGACTCGCTCCTGACTGGCGCGCGGCTGGAGAGCCAGGCGAGGCGGACCAGAGTCCTCGCTGCGGCAGGGACCCCCATCGCGTCCACGCACCGGTCCGCCGGTGCTGTCGCAAGAGGATGTATGTCGAAGAGCAGGATCGTTCGGGGCGCCAAGGGCGTCAGCGTCGTGGCAGCGACCGTGCTGCTGACCGCTTCGGTCGGGTCGGCCTCGGCCGCACCGGCACCGGTGGCGGCAGACGTGATCGACGCGGCCGCGACGGCCACCGTCATGACCGCGGCGCCCACCTCGTGGCGCGGATCCGTCGCAGCGGCGGGTACCGCCGTCAGCGTGAGCGCGGCGACGCGGCCCAGCCGGGCGGTCAGCGCCCGTCAGGTGCAGGCGGCCGCCTACGCCAAGTTCACCCGATTCACCTTGCAGTCGAAGGCCACCAAGGACATGCGTGGCGTCGAGGCCAGCCTCTACAAGGGCACGTACTACCGAGCAGCGATCGAGCCCAAGCGCCGCTGCATCGTCGATCGCGAGAGCGAGGGCCACTACGACGTGGTCAACCCGAGCGGCGCCTACCGCGGCGCGTACCAGGTGTCCGCGTCCCTGGCGCGAGGTGCGACCTGGATGATGCTCAAGGAGCACAAGAGGCTCATGGGCGAGAAGGCCGCCAAGAAGGTCCTGTCGTCCCTGCGCGCCAAGCCGATGAACACATGGCCGCGCTACTGGCAGGATGCCGCCTTCCACACAGTCGCCAACTGGGAGCACACCGGCTCAGGCATCGCGCACTGGGGCGGCGGTCGCTGGCACTGCTGACGCGCGTCCGGCGGCGATGAGCCGACGACGGCGTCGTCGGCTCATCGCGCCGCGCGGGACAGTCGCTTGCGGCACTCGGTCTTGGCGATGCGGACGAACCGCGCTGCAGCCGGCATCGGCGTAGCGCCGTTGGGCACCGCGATCAGGATCGTGCGCGGGTCCAGCGGCGGGTCGAGTCGCTTGACGACGATGCCCGGATCGGCAGTGTCCACCGCGAGCAGGGGCATGACCGCCGGTCCCATTCCGGCCCGGACCATGCCCTGCATGGCGCCGTTGTCGTTGCTGCGGAACGCGTACTTCGGCCGGACGCCCGTGGCGCGGAGCCCGTCGTCGATCGCCGCCTGGCAGTCGCATGCGTGCTGGCCGACCATCGCGACATCGGCCAGGGCCCGGGTCGGGAACGTCCGGCCTGGATGCTGCAGCGCGAACTCGCTGTCCGTGCCGAGCACCGCGACGAACGGGTCGAAGCCCAGCTCCACGATGTCGAGCCGACTGTCCTCGTAGGGCCCGGTCAGGAAGGTCACGTCGATCTGGCCGTCCAGCAGGTCGTCGATGAGGCTGTCGTTGTCGTCGTGCTCGATGAGACTGATCGCGATGTTCGGCGCCGCTGCCCGCATCTCGCGGACCACCTCGGGAAGCAGCTGCACGGAGACGCTCTGGTAGGTGCCGATCCGCAGCCGGCCAGCCGTGCCGGACGCGAGGTCGGCCAGGTCGAGCTCGGCGGCGGCGAGGCGCTCGGCGATGGCGTCGGCGTGCGCGAGCAGCAGGCGGCCGGCGGGGGTGAGCGTCACGGGGCGCGGTCCGCCGGGTCGGTCGAAGAGCGGCTGGCCCACGGCCTTCTCCAGCCCGCCGATCTGCTGGCTGATCGCCGCCTGCGAGAAGCCGAGGACGTCGGCCGCGCCCACGAAGGATCCCTCCTCGGCCACCGCGCGGAGGGCGTTGAGGTGCCTGATCTGGATGTCGTCGAAGGACATAGGCATCACGCTATCTGATCGACACGATAAAAATCCATCGCTTTTCTTTATGTAGCCGGTTGCCTACCATGGTTGAAGACGAAAGGAGCACCACATGTTCACCGACACCCACACGACCACGGCGCGCATCAAGTCCCTGGACTTCACGCTCGAGGCTGGTGGCATCACCGCTGACCCGGTGAACCTGCTGCTCCTCGCGCACACCGCGCGCGATCTCGGAGTCAACGAGCTCCTGGTCAGCCTCATGGTCGACGAGGACGAGCCCGAGGTCGTGCGCATCCGCGCCTACGCCCGTGTCGCCGTCCAGGTCGCCGCGCGCCTGCGCGACGCCCAGGTCGCCGCTGAGGAGCGCGAGCTCCAGCACGCCTGCTGACGCACTCCGCACACGTTCGAGGGGCGGGTCCGAATGGACCCGCCCCTCGTCGTTCGTCCGGGCTAGGCGGCCTTGGCGCCGCCGACTCGACCGGACAGGTTGAGCAGGGCCACGCCGATGAGCACGAAGACGATGCCGACCCCGATCGCCATGAAGGCGACGCCGAACGCGAGCACCGAGGTGAACAGCGAGGCGCGGAGGAACGATCCGTTCATCGCCACCTCGCGCAGCGGGTCCTCACGGTCGAGCTGGGCGTAGGTCTTGCCACCCGTCGCCTCGAGCGCATGGTGGGCGATGATGTCCGCCTCGCAGTACGCCGCGAACGGGCCGTTGACCGCCTGGCCGCCGAGGCAGCTGGCGTCGTCCGACACGGTGATGTTCTCGGCTGACAGCGTGCTGCTGACCTGCGCGTACGTGACGGCGCCGGTGACGACCATGATCGCGCCGATGACCATGACGACGATGCTTACCCACTTGGCGGTGCCGGATCCTGAATGACCGGACATGTTGTTTGAGCCTCCCCACGTCGGCCAACCCTTGACCGACACCGTCCACCTTCCTCCGGTCGACGGCCGATGGGAAGCAGGTGCACGCTCAACTACCTGTCCAGAACACAGGTCAGGACGAAAGACCCCCTCCGCGCCGGGACGTACGGCCGTTGAACGCTCAACAAGTGGTGGGCGATCGGTGACGGAGGTCCCGTCGGCGTCGCCGATGCGGGCGGGCGGGCGTCAGCGGCTGACGAGCGTGGCGTCGAAGGTGTGCGCGTCGGCCCGGTAGCAGTGGCACGCATACTCGATGGCGCGGCCGGAGTCGTCGAACGAGGTCCGCTGCATGGTGAGCAGGGGCGCACCCGACGTGACGTCGAGCAACGACGCCTCACGCTTCGTCGCGGCCCGGGCTCCGATGCGCTGGTGCGCGATGCGCAGGTTCACGCCCGAGCCGCGCATCAACTCATACAGCCCGTGCGCCTCGAGCGTCTCGGTGTCGACGGGGACGACCCCGCCCGGCAGCCAGTTCTGCATCAGCGCGATGGGGGTGTCGCCCTGCAGCCGCAGGCGCTCGAGATACGTGACCGCCGTCCCGGCCGCCAGGCTGAGGGCTGCGGCAACGTCGTCGTCGGCCGCCACCTCGCGCAGGTCCAGGACGCGAGTGGCCGGACGCCGTCCGGCGGCGGCGAGGTCGTCGAACAGGCTGGTGAGCTCCAGCGGGCGATGCACCTGGGGTGCGACCACCTGGGTCCCCACCCCGCGCCGGCGGACCAGCAGGCCCTTGCTGACCAGTTCCTGCACCGCCTGGCGCACGGTGGGCCGGCCCAGTCCGAGCCGCTCGGCGAGCTCGGTCTCGGTGTCGATTCGGTCGCCGGGGGACAGGCGCCCGTCGCGGATCGCCTCCTCGAGCTGCTGGGCGACCTGGAAGTACAGCGGCACGCGGCTCGTCCGATCCAGGCTGAGGGCGACGTCCACAGTCGCACGATACGACGGTGCCGAGCATTTGTAAAGACATATTGACTATTGCGGAAACGGCGGCGTAGGATCCGAGGCATCCGACTACCTGAGGCAGGACCGCATGAGCGCACGCGTCACCCACTGGATCAACGGCCGGCTGTGGTCCGGCACCGCCGAGCGGACGGGGGACGTGTACGACCCCGCCACCGGACAGGTCACCAAGACCGTGGACTTCGCCTCGCGCGCGACCCTCGACGACGCGGTCGCGGTCGCGAAGGCCGCCTACCCCGCGTGGCGTGACGCGTCGCTGACCAAGCGCACCCAGGTGCTGTTCGCCTTCCGCGAGCTGCTCAACGCGAACAAGGAGAAGGTCGCGGCGCTCATCACCGACGAGCACGGGAAGGTGCTCAGCGACGCCCTCGGCGAGGTGACCCGCGGCCAGGAGGTCGTCGAGTTCGCCTGTGGCATCCCGCACCTGCTGAAGGGCGGGTTCTCGGAGGGCGTGTCGACCGGCGTGGACGTCTACTCCATCCGGCAGCCACTGGGCGTGGTCGGGATCATCTCGCCATTCAACTTCCCGGCCATGGTCCCGATGTGGTTCTTCCCGATCGCCATCGCGACCGGCAACACCGTGATCGTGAAGCCGAGCGAGAAGGACCCCTCGGCGATCATGCTGATCGCCGAGCTCTGGAAGCAGGCGGGCCTGCCCGACGGCGTCTTCAATGTCGTCCACGGCGACAAGGAGGCCGTCGACGGACTCCTTGAGAACCGCGACGTGAAGAGCATCTCGTTCGTCGGCTCCACTCCCATCGCGCAGTACATCTACGAGACCGGCACCCGCAACGGCAAGCGGGTCCAGGCGCTGGGCGGCGCGAAGAACCACATGCTGGTCCTTCCGGACGCCGACCTCGACCTGGCCGCCGATCAGGCGGTCAACGCCGGGTTCGGCTCGGCGGGGGAGCGGTGCATGGCCATCTCCGTCGTCCTCGCCGTCGATCCGATCGGCGACGAGCTGGTCGCGAAGATCGCCCAGCGCATGCCGTCGCTGACGACCGGTGACGGGCGTCGCGGCACGGACATGGGCCCGCTCGTCACCGGCGTGCACCGCGACAAGGTGCGGTCGTACGTCGACGCGGGTGAGGCCGCGGGAGCGACGCTGGTCGTCGACGGACGCGAGATCAAGGTCGACGGCGACGAGAACGGCTTCTGGCTGCTGCCGACGCTCTTCGACCACGTCACCACCGACATGAGCATCTACTCCGACGAGATCTTCGGCCCCGTGCTCAGCGTGGTCCGGGTGCCCTCGTTCGAGGCAGGCGTCCAGCTCATCAACGATCATCCGTACGGCAACGGCACTGCGATCTTCACGAATGACGGCGGTGCTGCCCGCCGGTTCCAGAACGAGATCGAGGTGGGAATGATCGGCGTGAACGTGCCGATCCCGGTGCCGATGGCCTACTACTCCTTCGGCGGATGGAAGGCGTCGCTGTTCGGCGACTCGCACGCGCACGGCGCGGACGGCGTGCACTTCTTCACCCGCGGCAAGGTCGTCACGAGCCGGTGGCTTGACCCGAGCCACGGCGGCATCAACCTCGGATTCCCCACCCAGTCCTGAGCCAGGAGGCCTCGATGAGCCAGTCACCGCTGCTGCGGATGACACAGACCACCCCCACGTGCCTGTGGAACGACTCGGCCGACCCGGTCGAGCTGGCCCAGGCGATCGGCTGGGGCGCGGTGGGCGCGACCTGCAATCCCGTCATCGCGCTGGCCGCCCTCAAGGCGGATGCCCCGACCTGGTCCGGTCGCATCCGCGAGTACGCCGCCGAGCACCCCACCGCCACCGAGGACGAGATCGGCTGGGCGATGGTCCGGCGCCTGTCCATCGAGGCCGCCGCGCTGCTCGAGCCGGCGTTCGAGCGGTATGCGGGGATCAACGGCCGACTGTCGATCCAGACCGACCCGCGGCTCTACCGGGACCCGGCGGCGATCGTGGACCAAGCCGTCGAGTTCGCGTCGCTGGCCCCCAACATGATCGTCAAGATCCCGGTGACCACGGCAGGCGTCGAGGCCTTCGAGGAGGCCACCTACCGCGGGGTCAGCATCAACGCCACGGTGTCCTTCACGGTCGCGCAGGCCATCGCGGTGGCCGAGGCCGTCGAGCGCGGCCTGCGGCGCCGCGAGGCCGAGGGTCTCGACGTGAGCACCATGGGTCCGGTCTGCACGATCATGGTGGGCCGCACCGACGACTGGATGCGGGTGTCGGCCGAGCGGGACCAGATCACGGTGGACCCGGGGATCACGGAGTGGGCGGGGGTGGCGGTGTTCAAGAAGGCCTACTCGCTCTACCAGGAGCGGGGCTACCGCACGCGCCTGCTGTCCGCCGCGTTCCGCAACCACATGCACTGGAGCCAGTTCATCGGCGGGGACGTCGTCATCTCGCCGCCGTTCGGCTGGCAGAAGCGGCTGAACGCCAGCGGGATCGAGCCGACGCATCGGCTGCTCGATCCGGTGGATCCGCGTATCGTCGAGGACCTGTACGACAGTTTCGCCGAGTTCCGCAAGGCGTACGACGAGGATGGCCTCACACCGGCGCAGTTCACCGGCTACGGCGCCACCACCCGGACGCTTCGCCAGTTCCTCGCCGCCAACACGGAACTGGAGGCCTTCGTCCGCGACGTCACGCTGCCGAACCCCGACCGCTGAGGAGGGCATGCATGGAGGACACCGAGTTCGCGGACCGACTGGCGTCCATTCGGGAAACGCGGGCGCGACTGCCCGAGGTCGTCCGCAATCGCCACGCCACGCGTCGGCGCCGAGCGGTGGCGGGTCACTCCGCCCGGCTGCTGCTGATCGAGGCCGACCAGCCCGGAGCCGGCCTGCTCGCCACGCCCGGTGACGCCCACGGTCTGGCCGACCGAGGCGAGCTTCTCCGGCGCCTCGTCATCGCCCTGGCGAACCCGCGCGTCGACGGCGTGATCGGGACGGCTGACCTGCTCGACGACCTGGCCCTGCTCGAGGTGGTCGAGCGCAAGCTCCTCGTCGGCTCGATGAACCACGGGGGCACGGCGGGATCGCCGTTCGTGGCCGGGGCCTTCTCGGGCTACGACGCGGAGACCATCGTCGCCAGCCACCTGGACGGTGGCCGCCTCGTCGTGCGGATCGACCCCGGCGACCCGCGCAGTGAGTCCGTGGTCGAGGCATGCGGCCGTGCGGTGACGGAACTGTCGGGCGCGACGACGATGGCTCTCGTCGCGCCGCTGTGGTGTGCCCGCGACGGCGGGGAGTCGCGTGAGGACCGCTCGGTCAGTGCCGTCATGCGGGCGACGACGATCGCCGCCGGCCTTGGTGCGCGGTCGGGCTTCACGTGGCTCGTGCTGCCCGCGATCGACGGGCTGGCATCCGTGACGCGGGCCGTGACGCTTCCCGCCCTGGTGCACGCGGAGGGCGACGTGGCCGACCGGCTGGAGTCCTGGCGCGAGGCCCTGCGCGCACCCGGCACGCGGGGCATCGTCCTGTCCGCCGCGAGCCTGTTCCCCGCCGACGGTGACGTCGAAGCCTGTGTGGAAGCCGTCGCCGGCCTGGTGCACGGCGCCGACGACGGGCAAGGAGCGCGCGGATGATCACTCCGACGGGTGCCGCGAGGTGGCTGTCGCCCGAGGACTGCGACCTCGCGGACCTGGTCGCTCTCACCTCCGTGCCGACCCTGCTCGAGGACTACCCGTACGCGCGCCGCCTGGTGGACGGCGTCCTCGTCTACGAGCGTGAGCTGATCGCCGCCGCGATGTCGGATCCCGTCGAGCGACGGCTCCTGCAGGCCGAGCTCGTCCGGGCGCTGTCCGACGGGCCGGGCGTCGTGGCGTTCCGTGGCGCCTTCGCGGACCGGCAGGTGCTGGCCGCGGTGACCGCGGCGTTCGAGGAGATCATCGCCGAGCAGCGCGCCGCTGGTGGGCCGGCCGGTGACCACTTCGGGGCACCGGGGGCCAACGACCGCATCTGGAACGCGCTGGAGAAGCTGGCGGTGCGGGCTCCGGACCTGTTCGTCCGGTACTACGCGAACGACGTCCTCGCCCTGGTGTCGCAGGCGTGGCTCGGCCCGCACTACCAGGTGACCTCGCAGGTCAACGTGGTCAATCCCGGCGGGGCCGCCCAGGCCGCCCACCGCGACTACCACCTCGGATTCCAGTCCCGCGAGTCGGTGATCGAGTACCCGTCGCAGGTGCACGCGCTGTCCCCCTACCTCACCCTCCAGGGTGCGATCGCGCACACGGACATGCCGGTCGAGAGCGGTCCCACGCAGCTGCTTCCGCGGTCCCAGGCGTATCTGCCCGGCTACGTCGCATGGCGGCTCCCGGAGTTCCGTCGCTACTTCGAGGAGAGCTTCGTCCAGCTCCCGCTCGCCGCAGGGGACGCCGTCTTCTTCAACCCGGCGCTGTTCCACGCGGCCGGCACCAATCGGACCTCGGACGTGCGCCGGATGGCGAACCTCGTGCAGGTGTCGTCGGCCTTCGGTCGGGCCATGGAGACCATCGACCGCGAGCGGGTGTGCGCGGCGATCTACGACGACCTGGTGAAGGCGCAGCTCACCGAGGGCTGGGACCCACGGGCGATCGACAACGTCGTCAGCGCCAGTGCCGAGGGGTACGCCTTCCCGACCAATCTGGACCGGGACCAGCCGGTCGACGGCCTGGCGCCACCCACCCAGGCCGACCTCGTGCGCCAGGCGCTCGCCGAGGGCTGGGATCACGACGACCTGGTGCGTCGCCTCGCGCAGCAGGCCGACCGGACGCGGACACGGTAGGCGGGAGCCGTCATGCCCCTCATCGAGCGCACGGCGTGCGTCCTGGTCGTCGTCGATGCGCAGGACGGCTTCTACGGGCCGAGCCGGTCGGACGTGGACCGTGCGCGGATGCGCGCGGCGCTCGACACGGCGGCCTGGGTGGCGGGGCTGGCCACCGCGCTGCGGGTGCCGGTGGTCGTCACGGAGGAGGACGCGGTCACCAACGGGCCGACCGACCCGGAGGTCGCCCGCGCGGTCGGAGCCGCAGCCCGATTCGACAAGACAGTGTTCGGGGCGGCGGACAATCCCGCGATCGCGGCGGCCGTCCGGATGACGAGGGCCAGCACCGTGGTGCTGGTGGGGATGGAGACCGACGTGTGCATCGCGCACTCGGCCCTGGGATGGCAGGCGGAGGGGCTGCGCAGCGTCGTGGTGCACGACGCGGTGTTCTCTGCGGGGCAGGGGCACGTCAACGGGATCCGGCGCCTGGCCCGCGAGGGCGTCGAACTGGTGTCGGCCAAGGAGCTGTACTACGACTGGCTGCGCAGCCTGGCGGCGGTCCGTCGATTCGACGCGGAGCACCCCGGGCTCGCCCAGCCGCCGGGGTTCAGCCTGTAGCGCTGGACGGACCCTTGAGGTCGCGCAGGCACGCGACGAGGAACTGGTGGTCCTCGACCTCGGGGAGCCCGGAGGCGTAGAAGCCGCCGACCACGCCGACGCCCGCCACGATGATCGGCATGCCGCCTCCGTGCGAGGCGTACTCGAGCTCGCTGAGCCCGGTCGACTCGTTGAAGGTCGTGCCCCGCTCCTGGTACTTCACCTTGGTCGCGAGCGTCGACCGGTGATACCGCTCGACCACTCGGCGCTTGCGCGCGATCCAGTCGTCGGAGTCCGGCAGTGAGCCCGGCAGGGCGGCGCGGTAGACGAGGCGACCGAGGTGGTGCACCTCGATCACGATGGCGAGGTCCTGCGTGATGGCCCGGTCCGTGGCCAGCAGCCCGAGCGCAACCGCCTCCGCCGGGCTGAAGGTGGGCAACTCGAGCTCGGCGAGTTCCGCAGCCAGCTGCTCGCTGGTGTACCCGCCCGTGGTGTCCGACATGGGCCCACCCTAGCCGCGCGCGTCAGGCGTGCCGACGGCTCAGGCCGGGGGTGCGGGGGTCATCGCGACGATGAGATCGCCGGGCTCGACCTGCGCCTTGTCCTGGACATGGACGGCATCGACGGTGCCGGCGGTACCCGCCGTGACAGCCGACTCCATCTTCATCGCCTCGATGATGGCGACCTTGTCGCCGGCCTGCACCTGGTCGCCGGGCTTCACGAGCACGCTGATGACGCCGGGCACCGAGGCGCCGAGGTGCCCCGGGTTGCCGGCCTCGGCCTTGGGGCGGACGTTCGCGGTCCTGGGCGCCCGCTCGTCCACGACGCGCAGCGCGATCGGCTGGCCGTTGGCGCGCAGGTGAACGCTGCGCCGCCCCGCCTCGTCGAGGTCGCCGATCGCGTCGAGGTCCACGAACATCTGCTGGCCCGGCGCGATGTCGATCGCCACGGTGCTGCCCGGCTGGAGGCCGTACAGGTAGGCGTGGGTCGGCAGCAGCGACACGTCGCCGTACGTCCGACGGGACGCCTCGAATCCGGCCGCCTCCGCGGGCAGCATCAGCCGGGTCAGCGCGGCCCTGCGCGAGGCCGGGTCGGACAGGGCGGCCCGATCGGCCGCGTTGAACACCGGATCCGCCAGCGGCGGCTTGCCCGCGAGCACCTGGCTGGTGAAGGGCTCGAGGAAGCCGCCCTCGGGGACGCCGAGCTGGCCCTGCAGGAAGGCGATGACGGACGCGGGCAGGTCGTGGCGGGCCGGGTCGGCGTCGAGCTCCGCGCGCGTCACGCCGGCGGCGACCATCCATACGGCAAGGTCGCCGACGACCTTGCTGCTCGGGGTCACCTTCACCGGGCGCCCCAGCAGCAGGTTGGCCTCGTGGTACGCCTCGAGGACCTCGGCGAAACGGCCACCGACGCCGAGGGCGTCGGCCTGCGCGCGCAGGTTCGACAGCTGCCCGCCTGGTACCTCGTGCCGGTACACGCTCGTGGCCGGCGAGCGCTGGCCCGCCTCGAACGGGGCGTACAGGTCGCGGACGGCGGACCAGTACGGCTCGAGAGCCGCGGCGTCGCCGAGGGCGAGGCCACCGCCGGCCGCCGGGTCGCGATCGGTGTGCGCGAGCGCGGCGAGCAGCGCGCCCAGGCTGGGCTGGCTCCCGCCGGAGGCCAGCGGTGCGGACGCGCAGTCGACGCCGTCCACCCCCGCGGCGATGGCGGCGAGATAGGTGGCCAACTGACCGCCGGCGGTGTCGTGGGTGTGCAGGCGCACCGGCAGGTCGAACCGATCGCGCAGCGACCGCACGAGGACGTCGGCGGCTGGCGGTCGGAGCAGTCCGGCCATGTCCTTGATGACCAGGCCATGCGCGCCCGCCTGGACGTACTGCTCGGCGATGCGCAGGTAGTAGTCGAGCGTGTAGGTGGTCTCGGCCGGGTCGAGCAGGTCGGAGGTGTAGCAGATGGCGCCCTCGGCGTAGCCGCCGTGCTCGCGCACGGCGTCGATGACCGGTCGGGTCTTGGCGACGGAGTTCAGCGCGTCGAACACCCGGAAGACGTCCATGCCGGCCTGGCGTGCCTCGCCCACGAACGCCGTGACGACGTCCTCCGGGTACGGGGCGTACCCCAGGGCGTTGCGGCCCCGGATGAGCATCTGGGTCATCACCCCGGGAGCGGCGGACCGCAGGAGCTCCAGCCGCGTCCACGGGTCGTCGCCCAGGAAGCGCAGCGCTGCGTCGAAGGTGGCGCCGCCCCAGCACTCGAGGCTGAACAGCCCCGGCAGCGCGGCCGCCTGCGCCCTCGCGCCGGCGACCAGGTCGCGCGTACGGACGCGGGTCGCGAGCAGGGACTGGTGGGCATCGCGCAGAGTCGTGTCCGTCACCGTGACGTGGCCGAGCCCCCGCAGCCAGGCGGCCAGCGCCTCGGGGCCGGCCTCGTCGAGGACCTGCTTGGCGGTCTGGATCGGGCGCTCACGCGCCGCCGGGTCGGCGGGAAGCAGGGCCGTGGGGTCCTGCAGGCTCGTGCGCGCCTCGCCGTTCGGGCGGTTGACGGTCACCTCGGACAGCCTCAGCAGGAGGCCGGACGCAGCCCCCAGCGAGGCTCCCGGCATGGCTGACATCAGCGAGGGGTGCTCGTCGAGGAAGGCCGTGGTGAGGTCGCCGGCCAGGAAGTCCGGGTCGCTCAGCAGGGCGCGCAGGAAGCTCACGTTCGTCGCGACACCGCGGACCTGGAACTCCGACAGTGCCCGTCGCGCGCGGCGGGCGGCGCTGGTGAAGTCGGCGCCGCTGGTGGTCAGCTTGACCAGCAGCGAGTCGTAGAAGGGCGTGACGTCGGCGCCGGCGTACGTGGCACCGTCGAGCCGCACGCCGGGGCCGCCGGGCGAGCGGTAGACGACGATCGTGCCGGTCGCCGGCCGGAAGTCGTCGGAGGGGTCCTCCGTCGTGAGCCGGCACTGGATGGCGCTGCGCTGGACGCTGATGCCCTCCTGCGCGATGCCGAGGTCCGCCAGGGACTCGCCGCGGCAGATGCGCAGCTGCGACAGCACGAGGTCGATCCCGGTGACCTCCTCGGTCACGGTGTGCTCGACCTGGATGCGCGGGTTCATCTCGATGAAGGAGTAGCCGTAGCCCGCCACGTGCGCGGGCGCCCGACCCTGCGGATCGGTCCAGACGAGGAACTCGACGGTGCCGGCCGCCTTGTAGGCGACCTCGCGGGCGAAGCTGACGGCGTCGGCGCACAGGCGCTCGACCAGCTCGCGGGGCAGGCCGGGTGCCGGCGCGATCTCGACGACCTTCTGGTGCCGGCGCTGCACGGAGCAGTCGCGCTCGTACAGGTGGACGACGTTGCCGAGGCCGTCGGCGAGGATCTGCACCTCGACGTGACGCGGTCGCACGACCGCCTGCTCGATGAACAGGGTGTCGTCGCCGAAGGCGGCGGCCGCCTCGCGCCGAGCCGAGTCGAACACCAGCGCTGCCTCGTCGGGGGTGTCGACGCGACGCAGGCCGCGACCGCCGCCGCCGGCAGAGGCCTTGATGAAGACCGGGTACCCGATGCGCTCGGCCTCGGCGAGGCCCTCCTGCAGCGTGGCCACCGGGCCGGAGGCGCCGAGGACCGGGACGCCCGCGCGCCGGGCGGACTCGCGTCCGCGCACCTTGTCGCCGGTGAGCACCAGCGTCTCCGGCGTGGGACCCACCCAGGTCAGGCCGGCATCGATCACGGCCTGGGCGAACACCGCGGACTCGCTGAGGAAGCCGTACCCGGGGTAGACGGCATCGGCTCCGGACTGGCGTGCGATCTCGATGATGGCGGGGATGTCGAGGTAGGTGCGGACCGGATGCCCGGCCTCGCCGATCTGGTACGCCTCGTCGGCGATCAGCCGGTGCAGGGCGCTGCGGTCCTCGGCGCTGTACATCGCCACCGAGGTGATGCCCAGCTCGCGGGCGGCCCGCGCGGCACGGATGGCGATCTCGCCACGATTGGCGATCAGCAGCTTGCGCATGGGCGTCCTCGGCTCGTGCGGAATGTCCGGGCCGATCCTAGGGGCCCTCCGTGACGGGCGGGTTAACCGAGCGTCCCGTGGATCGCGCGCTGATCACGGGGTGGGGCGCGGTCGGACACTAGGGTCGGCCTGACGGGGTGGGGAGGTGCTCGACGTGACGGCAGCCGCCTCGGCGACGCGACCGCGGACCCCACTGCACGGGTACCCGTGGGCTGCGGCAGCAACCGCCTTCGCCGTGAGCGCCGCGTTCTACGCGATCCTGCCGGGGTACGCGCCGCTGAGCCTGATCGGCGAGACCGGGCTGATCCTGCTGGGCATCCTTCTCGGCCTCGTCGTGGGCATCGCCGTGCGCCTGCCCCCGCCGCTCGTGCCCGCCATGAGCCTGGGTGCGTTGGTGGGCGTCACCGTCCGGTTCACCTACGAGGGCACGCCGCTGTTCGACAGCGTCGGCGTCGGCGTCGGCATCGCCGCCGAGATCTGGGTGCTGGTGACGCTGCTGCGGCGCACGGGCGCGGTTCGGCTGGGCACTCCCGGCGACGTCCTCTGGCTCGTCTCGATCGCCGTCGTCGTGGCGCTGGTCGCGGCCACCCTCGCAGCCCTGTTCCTGCTGGTCACCGGTGAGCCGGTGGACGAGTTCTGGCGCAGCGTCCGCACCTGGGCCCTGGACGACATGTTCGGGCTGGTGTGCATCATGCCGGCGGTGATCCTCATCAGGGGGCCGTCGCAGTGGTCGTGGCACCGGTCGGCCGAGTTCGCGGTCGTCTCCGTGCTCGCCCTCGGGGTCGCCTACGCGATCTTCTACCTGGTGGACCCCGACAACCAGGGCCTGGTGGGCTGGCCCTACCTCGCCATCCTGCCCTCGCTGTGGATCGCGGTCCGGCTGGGCGCGCGCGCCGTCACCCCGGTCAACGCCGCCGTCTACTGGATGGCGGCGGTCGCCACCGTCGACGGCTACGGCGCCTTCTCCGCGGTCAGCGGCGACGTCCTCGACCGGCTCGCCGCCGCCGAGCTCTACGGCGTCGTCATGGCGGGGTCGCTGCTGACCCTCGGGGTCCTGCGCGACGCCAGACTGCGCTCGCAGGCGCGGCTCGGCGAGGCCTCGCGGCTGCTGCGCGAGGTCGTCGACGGCAGCGACGCCATCATCTTCGCCAAGTCCTACGACGCCGGCGATGCCGAGCGCGGACGCTACGTCATGGTCAACCGGGCCTGGTCCGACGCGACCGGCCAGGCGCCCGAGGAGACCATCGGTCGGTCCGACCTCGACCTGTGGCCCAAGTCGGGAGCGGAGGCCTTCATCGCCGTCGACCGGGAGGTGATGGACGGCAATGCCCCCCGGCGGACGGAGGAGGGCAACCCCGACCCGGCCGGCGCCTCTCGCCACTACCTGAGCACCAAGTTCCCCCTGCGCAACGCCGACGGATCCGTGTGGGGCGTCGGCGGGATCGCCACGGACGTGACCGAGGTGGTGCTGGCGCGGCGGCGCGAGCAGCGGCAGTCCGAGCTCCTGCACGCGGTCTTCGAGCTCTCCCCGACCCCGGCCGTTCGCATGTCCGTCACGGAAAGACACGGACCCAGGATCGAGGCCGCGAATGCGGCCATGTGCACGCTGCTCGCAGCCGACCCCGGCAACATCGCCGACTGCGACCTGATGGAGCACGTGCACCCGGAGGATGCCGAGACGGCGCTCGGCGTGCTCACGTCGGCGACGCGGTTCACGGGTACGACGGACGCGCCCGTGGTGCGCCAGCGCGAGCTGCGCATGCTCACGCAGGACGGACGGACGGTCTGGGTGCTCATGAGCGCCGCGGCGGTTCCGGGTGCGAGCCTCGACGAGCTCGAGGTGGTGGCGCAGTTCGAGGACGTCACGGCCCGGAGGGAGGCGGAGGCCGCCCTGTCCGACCAGGCGATGCGCGACGCCGTGACGGGCCTGCCCAACCGCCGGGCCCTGCACGAGCGCATGGACGCCGCCCTGCAGCGGCTGCGCCGCCACCCGGGGGTGGTGACCGTGCTCTTCTGCGACCTGGACCACTTCAAGGACGTCAACGACAGTCTCGGGCACGCCGTCGGCGACCAGCTGCTCGTCGAGGTGTCGCAGCGGCTCCGGGCGGCCGTGCGGCCCGAGGACACGATCGCCCGACTGGGCGGCGACGAGTTCGTCGCGATGGGGGAGGGCATCACCGATCCCGCCGATGCCGTGCTCCTGGCCATGCGGCTGCAGGACAAGCTGAGTGCGCCCTGGGCGCTCGAGGAGCAGGTGTTCCGCCCAGCGATGAGCATCGGGATCGCGATGGCGTCGGACCCCGATGTGACGGTCGACGAGCTCCTGCGCCGGGCCGACCTTGCCATGTACCGCGCGAAGGAGCTGGGCCGCAACCGCATCGAGGTGTACGAGCGCGCGGTGGACGACCAGGTTCAGCATGCGGTGTCGATCCAGCACGAGCTGCGCCGTGCCATCGATACCGGCGGGCTCGTTCTGCACTACCAGCCCATCGTCGCCCTGGTGGACGCCCAGGTCGTGGGAGTCGAGGCGCTCGTGCGCATGCGGGGCCGCGACGGCGGGCTGCTGATGCCGGCCGACTTCGTCCCCCAGGCCGAGGCGACCGGCCTCGTGGTGCCGATGGGCGCGTGGGTCGTGCAGCAGTCACTGACGGATCTGGTCCGCATGCGCGAGCGGGGTCACGAGCACCTGCTGTCGATCAACGTGAGTCCGACGCAGCTGCGCGAGGACGGCTTCGCCACCTACCTGCTCGAGCAGGCGTCGTTCGCCGGGGTGCTGCCGGAGTGGCTTGCGGTCGAGGTGACCGAGACCGCCCTCATCCACGACCCCGGTCGCTCGGGCCGGGAGCTGGCCCGGCTCAGCGCGGCGGGCGTGCGGGTCTCCCTCGACGACTTCGGTACCGGCTACTCCAGCCTCTCGTGGCTGACCCAGTTCCCCGTCGACATCGTCAAGATCGACAAGTCGTTCACCGACGACATCGGCATCGACGACCGCAAGACGGCGATCGTGAGCGCGCTGATCTCGGTTTCCCACGAGCTGGGCTTCACGGTGGTGGCCGAAGGCATCGAGTCGTCGACACAGGCACAGCGGCTTCTGGAGATGGGCTGCGACCGCGGGCAGGGATACCTTTACGGCAGGCCGGCATCGATCGAGGAGGCACCGTGGACGTGAGCAGCACGCCGCTGTTCCTCATCGCCGTCATCCGTCCGCGACCCGAGTGCGCCGATGAGGCCGAGCAGGCGCTGCGCGCACTGATGGCGGGCACCCACCAGGAGGATGGCTGCGTGTTCATGGAGCTCGTGGTCTCCGACGAGGATCCGCACACCTGGTACATGCTGGAGAAGTTCCGCTCGCGTCCGGACTGGGACCTGCACATGCAGTCCGACCATGTCCGGCACGGCAACGCCGTGCTCGCCGACCTCCTGCGGGAGCCGACCGAGCTCCGGTTCTACCTCGCCAAGTAGCGTCGCTCGATCCGCGCGGCCTGCCGGCCGCGAACCTAGACTCCTCGCGTGACGCGCGCCATCGACCTCAATGCCGACGTCGGCGAGGAGTGCGGCGACGACGCCGCGCTTCTACCCGTCGTCACCAGCGCCAGTGTCGCGGCCGGCGGTCACGCCGGGGGAGGCGACGTCCTCGACGCGACGGTCCGGCTGGCGCTCGCCTGCGGCGTTTCCGTGGGCGCACACCCGTCGTACCCCGACCGCGCCGGCTTCGGCCGCATCTCGCGCGCGGCGGACCACGACACCGTGTCCGTCAGCGCCTTCGTGCAGGAGCAGGTGGCGGCGGTGGCCGCGGCGTGCACGGCCCACGGGGCTCGCCTCGCGCACGTGAAGGCGCACGGGGCGCTCTATGCCGACGTCGCGGCCGACGTCGCGCAGGCGTGGGCCTTCCTCGAGGGAATCCGGCTGGCCGTGGCCGACGGCACCGTGGATGCTGCCATCGCGGTGGTCGGACCGCCGTCGGCGGTGCTGGTGCAGGCGTGCGCCGACGCATCGGTCCGCTACGTCGTCGAGGCCTTCGCCGACCGGGCCTACGCCCGGGACGGCTCGCTGGTTCCGCGCACCCTGGAGGGCTCCGTGCTCACGGACGCGTCAGCGGTGCTTGACCAGGTCCGACGCATCGTGCTCGACGACGAGGTCATCGCGTCGGACGGGACGCGCATCACCCTGCACGCCGAGACCATCTGCCTGCACGGAGACACGCCGGGAGCGGTCCGGCTCGCGGGCCTCGTGCGCTCGGACCTCGAGGGCCGGGGCGTCGTCATCCGCCCGGTGATCGGGACCATGTGACCGGGGCGTACGCGGGTGTCCGGCGGATCGTCGGCTTCGGGGACCGCGCCGTGCTCGTCGAGCTGTCGTCCCCGCCGTGGCGCTCGGGCCTCGCGGCGCGGCTCGCTGCGTGCCTGCCGGACGCGCGGGTCCGCGCGGGCATGGAGTCCGTGCTGGTGGAGTGGCCCGAGCCGGCGGCCGACCTGCTGGAGGTGACGCGGGCCGCGATCGACTCGGTCGGGTTGACCGAGTCGGCCTCGCCATCGACGTCGCGGACCATCACCATCCCCGTCACCTACGACGGACCTGACCTGCACGCGGTCGCCGAGGGGCTCGGCTGCGCGCCCGCAGAGGTCGGGGCCGCTCACCGGGCGCAGCGCTGGATCGTCGCGATGATGGGCTTCGCGCCTGGGTTCGCCTATCTGGTACCCGACGGGCCACCCACGGTCGGCTGGGATGCGCTCGCCCGCCTCGACACGCCGCGGGCACAGGTCGCGTCGGGCAGTGTGGCGGTTGCGGCCGGCATGAGCGCGGTCTATCCAGCGGCCATGCCGGGCGGCTGGCTGCTCCTGGGACGGACGACCGTGCGACTGTTCGACGTCGCCGACCTGGCGCGCCCGGCGCTGCTGGGGCCCGGGGATGTGGTCGTGTTCGTCGAGGACCGACCGTGAGCCGCGTGCTGGCGGGAGTCGTCGACGTCGGGCTCGCGACCGTGCAGGACGGCGGGCGGCAGGGGATGACGCAGGTGGGCGTCCCGACGGCTGGGGCGCTGCACCGCGAGCGCTACCTCGTCGCGACTGCCCTGATCGCTGGTGGCCCGGACCCCCGGCTTCCCGCCATCGAGCTGCTCTCCGGCGAACTCGTGCTCGAGGCGAGGGCAGACCTCGTCCTCGCGGTCGTCGGGCCGGCGACGTGCCTCATCGACGGACGCCGGGCTGCCGTCGGGGCCGCCCTGCTCCTCTCGACAGGCAGCACGCTCCTGGTGCGAACGGGTGGACCCGGCCCGGTGTACCTGGTGGTGGACGGGTGGCAGGCGCCGCTCACCCTCGGGTCGGCCTCAACCGACACCTTCTCTCGGCTCGGGGGGTGAGTCCATCCGCGCGGGCGCCACCCTCGAAGGCGAGCCGACACCCGGTGGCCGCGCGCGGGTGGGCGCGTTCCACCGCCCGCTGTCCTCGCCGACCGGCCGCGTGCGCGTGGTGCCGGCAGGGCACCCCGGACTGCGGTCGTTCATGTCATCCGCGTGGACCGTCGCTGTCGCGGCTCGCTCCGGCCTGCGCCTCGCGGGCGGGCTCATGGGCGCCTCGCACCCGGTGGCGAGCATGCCCGTCGTGCCCGGGGCCATCCAGCTGCCACCGGGCGGCGAGCCGATCGTCCTGGGGCCCGATGGCGGGCTGACCGGTGGATACCCGGTGGTCGCCGTGGTGGCGTCAGCCGACCTCGACCGCCTGAGCCTGCTGGCTCAGGGCGACCTCGTGTCCTTCCGAGCCATCGACGTCGACGAGGCGCTGGCGGCATGGCGGGCGCGTGCACGGGCGATCCGGGCCTCGATCGCGCACCCCGATCACCTGCCCTAGGAGGTCGGCTACGGCAGGGGAGTGCCCGGGTCCTCGGGGGTCGCGTCGGCGACGGTCTCGGTGACCTCGGTGACGGCCTCGGCGGGAGCGTCGGCGACGGTCTCGGTGACCTCGGTGACGGTCTCGGCGGGAGCCTCGGCGACGTCTCGGTGACCTCGGTGACGGTCTCGGCGGGAACGTCGGCGACGGTCTCGGTGACCTCGGTGACGGTCTCGGCGGGAGCCTCGGCGATCGTCTCGGTGACCGTCGGTCGGCGGGAGCCTCGGTGACGGTCTCGGTGACGGTCTCGGCGGGAGCCTCGGTGACGGTCTCGGACACGACGACGGCGGCGGCTCCCGCGGCGCCGGCGTCCCCGAGGACGATGCCACCGGTCGGCGCGGCGCTGCCGGCGACGTCCACCGGAGCTTCCGCGGCCGGCGGCTTACGGCGGCGCACCAGCAGGACGACGATGACGATCACGATCAGCGCCACCACGGCGATGGCGGCGAGGATGACGAGCAGCTGCGCGATCGACGAGCCGCCACCGGACGACTCGCTGGTGATCGTCACGTCGTACGGCGTCATCATCGTTCCGGTGATGGTCGCCGTCGTGTCGGAGGTCTTCGTGGCCCCGGTGCCGGTGATGTCGGTGATCGGGCCGGGGAAGGTGACCTTGACGTCGATCGAGCCGAGCGAGGCGTCTCCGAGGAGCGCGGCGGCGTCGCTGCCCTCGGTGCCGGTCTGTCCCTCGTTGACCATGTGGAAGACCACGTTGTCGCCCTGCTTGGCGATCGACCAGATGCCGGTGGCGTCGGTGAAGGCCTGGTCGGAGAAGGTGCAGGAGTAGACGAAGTCGACGTCGGTCTCGGACGCCTCGCAGGAGTCGAGGGTGCCAAGGCCGGAGTCGGCGAGGTCGCCTTCCTTGATCTGCGACTGGAACGTGGTCAGGTCACTGATCCCCATGAGGGTCGCGGCCTGCTTCTGGAAGGCGAAGCCGACGGTGCCGCTGGCCGTGGCGTCCGCGTTGACGGTCACATCGGCCTGCACCTTGATGCAGCCGCTGAGGGCCGCGACCGCGAGGGCGCAGGCGCCTGCGAGAGCAGCGATCCGGGTGACTCGGCGTCGGGGCGTGATCACGGTCATGGCGGGTCCTCATCCGTCGTCGGTGCCGCCATCGTAGGGGGACCTCACGCGCGAAGGCCCGACTTGTCCACCTTTCCCATGGCGTTGCGCGGCAGGGCGTCGACGAAGACGACTTGCGCGCGGTCGCTTGTGCCACGACACCGAGGTGGCGACGAGGGAGATCAGGGTGTCGGCATCCACGCCCTCTGCGACGACGAACGCGACGATGCGCTGGCCCAGGTCGTCGTCGGGAAGGCCCACGACGGCAGCCTCGCTCACCGCCGGATGCGCCAGCAGCGCATCCTCGATCTCTCCCGCGCCGATGCGGTAGCCGCCGCTCTTGATGAGATCGGTGGAGGCCCGCCCCACGATGCGGTGGTCACCGGCCGGGTCCACGCGCGCCACGTCCCCGGTCCGGAACCACCCGTCCGCAGTGAACGATGCGGCATCAGCGTCGGGCCGATTCAGGTACCCGGGCATCACGGATGGCCCGGCCACCTGGAGCTCGCCGATCTGGCCGTCATCGATCGGCGCGCCACCGTCGTCGACGATGCGGATGCGCACGCCAGGAAGCGGGGCCCCGACGCTGCCGCGCACCGCGGGGCGATCGGTCCGCGCTGCCAAGCGTGATGAGGGTCTCCGTCATGCCGTACCGCTCGACGGGGGCGTGCCCGACGAGGTCGACCAGGGCGTCGAAGACGGGCGACGGCAGGGCCGCGCTGCCGGACACGAGGAGCCGGGCGCCGCGCAGTGCGCGGGCCGCCTGCGCATCCCGGGCGATGCGCGACCACACGGTGGGCACCCCGAAGTACAGGGAGCCGGCGGCGGCGGCGTAGGCCGGGGGTGTCGGCCGGCCGGTGTGCTCGAGCCCGGATCCGACGATCAGCGGACCGAGGACGCCGAGCACCAGGCCGTGCACGTGATGCAGCGGGAGCCCGTGGACCAGCGTGTCGTCCGGTGTCCACTGCCACGCGTCCGCCAGTCCCGCGATGCAGGCGTCGATGGCCGATCGGGTGAGCGGCACGCCCTTCGGTGGTCCTGTCGTGCCGCTGGTGTAGAGCAGCAGGGCGGCGTCCGGCCGCGACGATGCGGCGCCAGCCGGGAGCGCGGTGAGTGCACCATCACGGACGATCGCCGTGGCGCCGGAATCGGCCAGGACGTGCTCGCGCTCGCGGGGGCCGGCATCCGGACTCAGCGGGACGACCGGGACGCCCGCGGTCATCGCGGCAACGATGGTCACGACCGTGGAGAGCGTCGGCTCGGCCACGACGGCCACCACCGACTCCGATGCCAGCGCCGGCGCCGCGGCGAGGGCGGCCTCGAGGAGCCCGTCGCGCGTCAGTCGCTCGCCGTCGACGGTGACGGGACCACCGTTCGTCCACTCCACGTCGCGACCGTACCGCCGCAAGTCTGCGAGGCTGCGACCTGCGGGCGACGTAGGGTCGCGCCGTGGCTGGTGACCGGTACGGCAACGACGTCCTCGCAACCGATCCGCGGGCGGGGCGCCCCCGCGTTCGGACGGTGGACGGCACCCCGGGACTGGTCGTCGAGTGCGCGCGCTCAGGCTGGTGCGGCGCGGTGGTCGGCTGGGAGCGCGGACCCGACGGCTGGGCGGTCGTGCTCGAGGACCGACATGGTGCGCGGCGGCCCTTCGCCCCCGGGCCGTCCTTCCTCGTGGACGGGGAGCTGGTCGACCTGGCCCGCCCCCGCGTCGCCGCGCCGCCGGCCCGCGGACGGACTGCGTCGGGATCGGTGGCGGTGGCCGGTCAGCGAGCCCGCGTCGCGCGGTCCTCCCGGATCTGGGTCGAGGGGCGCCACGACGCGGAGCTCGTCGAGCGCGTGTGGGGTTCCGACCTGAGGCTCGCCGGTGTCGTGGTCGAGTCGCTCGACGGCATCGACGAGCTTGCAGCTCGGCTGCGCGACGTCGGGCCTGCTGCCGGTCGACGCATCGGCGTGCTCGTCGACCACCTCGTCCCCGGCAGCAAGGAGACGCGCATCGCCGATGCCGTCATGGACGAGTGGCCCGGTGATGTGCTGGTGGTGGGGCACCCGTACGTCGACGTCTGGCAGGCGATCCGGCCCGGGACCGTGGGCATCCCCGCCTGGCCGGACGTCCCGCGGGACGTGCCCTGGAAGCAGGGGGTGTGCGCCGCACTGGGCTGGGAGGACGACACGGCACTCGTCTGGCGGCGCCTGCTGGCCGGTGTCGACGACTTCACCGACCTCGAGCCGGCGCTGCTGGGCCGTGTGGAGGAGCTCATCGACTTCGTCACGGCCGAGGACGACCCGTCGTGAGCGACGCCGACCTGGACATCACCACGATGACGGCAGGCGAGGTCGCCCTCGCCTTGGCGTGGGCCGAGCGCGAGGGGTGGAACCCCGGCCTGGCGGACGCCGCGTGCTTCCGCGCCGCCGACCCGGACGGTTTCCTGATCGGCCGGGTCGGCGGGGTGCCGGTGGCCACGATCTCCGCGGTCCGCTACCGCACGCGCCTGGGCTTCGTCGGGCTCTACATCGTCGATCCCGCCTTCCGCGGTCGGGGGCTCGGGTTGCGGCTCTGGGGCGCGGCGATGGAGCGCCTCGACGGACTGTCGGCCGGTCTGGACGGGGTCGTGGCCCAGCAGGAGAACTACGCCCGGTCCGGCTTCCGCCTCGCGCACCGCAACATCAGATACGGCGGACAGGTGGTCGGCCAGTGGCGTCCCGGCGTGGTCCGGCTGGAGCCGACCGACCTGCCGCAGGTGACGGCCTACGACGAGCCGTGCTTCGGCGACGCCCGTCCGGCCTTCCTGGCCGCGTGGCTCGCCCAGCCGCGCGCCGCGGCCGCCGCCGTCAGGACCGCGACCGGGCTGGCCGGCTACGGGGTCATCCGGCCGTGTGTCGACGGGTGGAAGGTCGGGCCGCTGTTCGCGGACGACGCGGGCGTCGCGGCGGACCTCCTCTCGAGCCTGGCGGCCCATGCGGGCGCCGGGGCCACGGTGTTCCTGGATGTGCCCGAGCCTCATGGGGCCGCGGTCGCGCTCGCGCGAGCGCACGACATGGCACCGGTCTTCGAGACGGCGCGCATGTACCGGGGTGACGACCCGGGACTGCCCCTGTCCCGGGTGTTCGGCATCACGTCGTTCGAGCTCGGCTGACGGCAGCCACTAGGTTGGCGAGCGTGAGATCCGAGTCCGCGCAGGTCGTCATCGTCGGCAGCGGCATGGGCGGTGGAACGCTCGCCTGGGGCCTGGCACAGCGGGGGATCGACACCCTGGTGCTCGAGCGCGGGCAGGTCCTCCCGCGAGAGTCGCAGAACTGGTCACCCGAGGCGGTCTTCCTCGATCGCCGCTACAAGCCGGACGAGACGTGGCTCGACGACGACGGGGCGGAGTTCCACCCGGGCGTGCACTACGTGGTCGGCGGGAACACCAAGGTCTACGGCGCGAGCCTCCCGCGGCTGCGTGAGCGCGACTTCGTCGCGACCGAGTACCCGTCAGGCGTGTCGCCAGCCTGGCCCTTCTCCTACGCCGATCTCGAGCCGTACTACGGCCAGGCCGAGTCCCTCTACCGGGTGCACGGCGCCATGGGCGAGGACCCGACCGAACCGTGGCGCAGCAGCCCGTTCCCGTACCCGGCGCTGCCGCACGAGCCCTACATCCTCGAGGCGATCGCACGGCTCGAGGAGCAGGGACTGCATCCGTCCAGCACCTCCATGGGCATCGACCTGCGTCCCGGCGGGAGCTGCGTGCGCTGCCAGACCTGCGACGGGTTCCCGTGCCGGCTCGGTGCGAAGTCCGACGCCGAGACCTGCGCGCTCGCTCCCGCGCTGGCCGGCGGCAGCGTGCGGCTCATGACCGGCGCCCGGGTGCGCTCGCTCGAGGTGGGGCCGGACGGCCGGGTGGCGCGGCTGCTCGGCGAGGTCGACGGGGAGCCGCTGGAGGTGGGCGGCGCCACCTTCGTCCTGTCCGCGGGGGCCGCCAACTCGGCCGCACTCCTGCTGGCCAGCCGCTCCGAGCGCTTCCCGACGGGGGTCGCCAACTCCAGCGGACTTCTCGGGCGCAACTACATGGTGCACAACAACACGCACATCGCGGCGGTCGACCCCCGTCGCCGCAACGATGTCGTCTTCCAGAAGACCATGGCGGTCAACGACTTCTACGACGACCTCGGCGACGGTTTCCCCGGCGGGGCGATGCAGCTCATCGGCAAGGTCCAGGGCTCCATGATGAAGTCGTACGCGACGCGCACGCCGCTGGCCCTGCTGGACCGCGTCGCGGACCGCAGCGTCGAATGGGTCGTCATGAGCGAGGACCTGCCGTCGGTGCACAACCGCGTCACCGTGGATGCCGAGGGACGCATCCAGGTGTCGTGGCGCCGCACCAACTACGACCGGCACGAGGCCCTCCTGGCGCGGGCCAAGAAGGTCCTCCACCGAGCCGGCTATCGGGCCGTGTTCGAGCAGCGCTTCGACATCAGCATGAACAGCCACATGTGCGGGACGGCCGTCGCCGGGACGGATCCGCGCAGCAGCGTGCTCGACGGGTGGTGCCGCTCCCACGACGTGGCCAACCTGTTCGTCGTCGACTCCGCCTTCTTCCCGTCGTCCGGTGCGCAGAACCCCGCACTCACGATCGCGGCGCAGGCCCTGCGCGTCGCCGCCGAGACCGACTGGTCGGGGGCGTGACCGGGCTCTGCGTCGTCACGGCCAACGTGAATGGGATCCGGGCGGCCGCCAGGCGTGGTGGCCTCGCGTGGCTCGCTGAGGCGGCACCCGACGTCGTGTGCCTGCAGGAGGTGCGGGCCACGCATGCCCAGCTGCACGAGGCCCTGGCCGAGTCAGGCCTTCGCGACTGGCACGTGTCGCACGCCCCGGCGCCTGCGTTGGGCCGGGCCGGGGTGGCGATCCTCACGCGCGAGCAGCCGTCGGCGGTGCGCACTGAGGTGGGCCTGACCGGCATGGACGGCCAGGGCCGGTGGGTCGAGACCGACCTCGACACCCCGGTCGGGCCGCTGACGGTCGTGTCGGCGTACGTCCACACCGGGGAGGCGGGGACTGCCCGGCAGGACGACAAGTACGCCTTCCTCGATGCGATGTCGGTCCGATTGGAGCGGCTGCGGCGGGCAGCCGCGCGACGCGCTGGACATGTCCTGCTGTGCGGAGACCTCAACGTCGCGCATCGCGAGGTGGACATCAAGAACTGGAAGGGCAACCGGGGCAAGGCGGGCTTCCTGGAGGACGAGCGCGCCTATCTGGATCGCTGGCTGGCCCGCCACTGGGTGGATCTCGGTCGTGCGCACGGGGGGCCGGGGCCAGGGCCCTACACCTGGTGGTCGTGGCGCGGCCGGAGCTTCGACACCGATGGCGGTTGGCGCATCGACTACGCCCTCGCCACCGCCGGGCTGGCGCGCCGCTGCACGGGAGCGACGGTCGGGAAGGCGGCGTCCTACGACGAGCGCTGGAGCGACCACGCGCCCCTGACTGTCACCTTCGCCTGACACGGCCGACGCCCCCGTGGCCGTGGGGCCAGGGGGGCGTCGGGTGGTCGGGTCCTAGAGGTTGCGCGAGAAGATCGCGTCGATCTCCTCCCGCTCGGCGGGCGTCACGGCAAGTGCGCGCTGACGGTCCCACTCGCGGTGGATCTGGCGGCTGCGCGCGGTCGCGGGATCGGACTCGTGGCTGCCGAAGAGGGTTGCGAACACGTTCGCGAAGGGCTTCACGGAGGATCACTCCTGTTGTTGTCGGTCTGGTGCCTGGTGCCCTTCGGGGGTCTCCCGTCGGACATAACGATTATGTCTCAGATTTGTCTCAAGATCAAACAAATCTGCCCGAATGTGAGCAGGTTCACGCAAGAACTTGCAAGGCCACCGGCGCCGGGGCCCCGTTAATGGGGTGTGCAACGATGGCCCCTCACAGTCCGAACGGAGGCACGGTGACCGCGAACCGCGCGCTGCGCCGTGGCCGCCGGACCATCACGTACTCACCCAAGGTGTTCATCCCGCTCACCCACCTGTGCCGCGACCGCTGCGGCTACTGCACCTTCGCGCAGTCCCCGCCCCACCTGCCAGCGCCCTACCTCGGGGTCGACGAGGTGCTGGCGATCGCCCGCGCCGGCGCCGAGGCCGGGTGCCACGAGGCGCTGTTCACCCTGGGGGAGTTCCCCGAGGACCGCTACGCCGTGGCCGCCGACTGGCTGCGCGAGCACGGCTTCGGGACGACCGTCGACTACCTCGCCCATGCGGCCCAGGTGGTCCTCGACGAGACCGGACTGCTGCCGCACGCCAACGCCGGCGCCCTCGGCCGCGCAGACCTCGCCGCGCTGCGCCGGGTGGCGCCGAGCCAGGGGATGATGATCGAGACCCTCAATCCCGACCTGCCGGCGCACCGCGGCGCGCCGGACAAGGACCCTGAGCGTCGGCTGGCGACCCTGCGCTGGGCCGGCGAACTGGCGATCCCGTTCACCACCGGCATCCTCGTCGGCATCGGCGAGTCGCGGACCGACCGCATCGTGGCGCTTGAGGCCATCGCGGCCGCCCACCGGGAGTTCGGACACGTGCAGGAGGTGATCGTCCAGAACTTCGTGCCGAAGCCGGGCACCCTCATGCGCGACCATCCGGCCTGCTCGGTCGACGACCTCGTCGACGCGATCGGCCTCGCGCGGGCGATCCTCCCCGACGACGTGCACCTGCAGGCGCCGCCGAACCTGGTCGACGACCCCGGGATCCTGCTCGACGCCGGCATCGACGACTTCGGCGGGATCTCGCCGGTGACGCTCGACCATGTCAACCCCGAGCGCCCCTGGCCGCACATCGAGTCGCTGCGGGCGCTGACCGAGGCGCGGGGCCTGGCCCTCGCGCCGCGCCTGACGGTCTACCCCGAATTCGCCCGTGACGGCCGGCGCTGGCTGGACGCGAACGTGCGGTTCGCGGTGATGGACCGCTCCGATGCCGAGGGCATGGGGCGCGACGACCCGGGTTCGGCCTTTCCCGAGCGGCACGAGGCGGCCGCCAACGTCGGCACCGGTGCCGAGGTCATCCAGGTGGGCCGCCGGTCGACAGCCTGGTACTCCGGTGCCGACCGGGCCCCCATGCTGCTGGTCCCCGGGCCGTCGCATGCGGGCAGCGCTGTCACCGAGGTGCTCGCAGGCGTGGCGTCCGGGCAGGAGCCCGGTGTCGATGAGCTGACGACACTGTTCGAGTCGCGCGGGCCCGAGGTGGTCGCGGTGGCCGAGTTCGCCGACGGTCTTCGGCAGCAGGTCAACGGAGACGACGTGACCTTCGTGCGCAACCGCAACATCAACTACACCAACGTGTGCACCTTCAAGTGCTCGTTCTGCGGGTTCTCCAAGGGTCCGCTGTCGCTGAACCTGCGGGGGCGGCCATACCTGCTCAGCAACGACGAGATCGCCGATCGCGTGCGCGAGGCTGCCGAGCTGGGGGCCTCCGAGGTGTGCCTCCAGGGCGGCATCCACCCGGACTTCGACGGCGACTACTACGTCGAGGTCTGCCGGGCGGTCAAGGCCGCCGTTCCGCAGATGCATGTCCACGGGTTCACGGCACTGGAGGTCACCGAGGGTGCCCGGCGCCTCGGCGAGCCGCTCGAGTCGTACCTGCGACGCATGAAGGACGCCGGCCTGGCGTCGCTGCCCGGCACGGCCGCGGAGATTCTCGACGACCGCATCCGCGAGGTGCTGTGCCCGGACAAGATCACCACGAGCGAGTGGCTGGACTGCCACGAGCTCGCGCACTCCATCGGCCTGCGATCCAACGTCACCATCATGTTCGGCAGCGTCGAGGAGCCCGTGCACTGGGCGCGGCACATCGTGCGCACCCGCGAGGTGCAGAAGCGCACCGGTGGCTTCACGGAGTTCATCCCGCTGCCGTTCGTGCACATGGCCTCGCCCATCTACCTCAAGCGCCGGGCACGGCGCGGACCCACCTGGCGCGAGACGGTCCTCATGCATGCCGTCGGTCGCATCGGCTACCACGGCCACATCGACAACGTCCAGGCCTCCTGGGTCAAGCTAGGTGTCCAGGGCGCCCAGCAGCTCCTCCGCGCGGGGGTCAACGACCTCGGCGGCACGCTCATGGACGAGAACATCTCGCGAGCGGCGGGGGCGGCTCACGGCCAGGGCATCACCGTCGAGGAGCTGCGGGGCGTGGTCGAGCCGATCGGCCGTCGGCTGGTCGAGCGCACCACGCTGTACCAGGTGCGCCCGCTCGTCGGCAGCGGCGCGGTATGAGCGAGGCGACCTGATGGAGATCCGCAGCATCACGGCGAGCGTGCAGCAGACGCTGCGCGAGGCCGGGGCTCCGGTCGACCCGCCCACCCTCGTCGCCACCGCTGTCGTCGTGGTGGCCAACCCGCTCGCCGGGCAGGGGTCGGTCGCCGACCTCGAGCCGCTCGAGGCTCTGGGCGCCGAGGCCGCCGTCGTGCTCGTCGAGCGCGCGCTCGCGGTCCTGGCGGCCGCGGGGGCATCGGCGTCGGATGTCCGCGGCTACGGGAAGGCCGCCATCGTCGGCATCGACGGCGATCGCGAGCACACCGCGGCGGTCCTGCACCCGCGCTTCGGGGCACCCGTGCGGGCCGCCCTCGGTGGCGGCGCCGACATCATCCCCGGCACCAAGTCGGTCGGGGGTCCCGGATCGTCGATCACCGTGCCCCTCGGCAACCGGAACGACCGCTGGGTCTTCGACGACATGGACTCGATCGACATCCGCGTGCCCGACGCACCCGCGACCGGGCGAGATCCTCATCGCCCTGGCGCTGAGTACCGGCGGCCGCCCCAACGCCCGCGTCCAGAAGCCTTCGGCCTAGAGGAGCCGCCGTGTTCAAGGCCATGATCATGCTGACCCGCCGGGCCGACATGACGCACGAGGAGTTCGTCGCCTGGTGGCTGGACGAGCACGTTCCCCTCGCCTCGGGGCTGCCGAACGTGCGCAAGGTCGTCCTGAACGTGGTTGACGAGGGCCACGAGGAGGCCGGCATCGACGGTGTGTCCGAACTGTGGTTCGACTCCCGGGCCGATTTCGACGCGGCGTACGCGAGCGAGGTCGGGCGCGCCACGGCCGCTGACTCGCTGGCCCACGTCAGCGGCCGGGTCCGGCTCGTGGTCACCGAGAACGCGCTCACCCCCCTGTCATGAGCGCCCGCGAGGCCCTCGACGTGCTGCGGCAGCGGGTGCTGCCGGAGGCGTCCGACTACGCCGGGCTCGGGCGCAGCTGGCGCTCGGACGTGCTCGCCGGCGTCACCGTGGGCGTCGTCGCACTGCCGCTGGCCCTGGCCTTCGGCGTGACGTCCGGGGTCGGCGCGGCGGCCGGCCTCGTCACCGCGATCGTGGCCGGCCTGGTCGCCGCGGTCTTCGGCGGCTCGAACCTCCAGGTGTCCGGCCCGACGGGGGCCATGGCCGTCGTCCTGGTGCCGATCGTGTCGCGGTTCGGTGCGGAGGCCGTGATCCCGGTGGCGATCATGGCCGGCGGCATGGTCATGGCCATGGGACTGCTCGGTCTGGGCCGAGCGGTCACCTTCATCCCCTGGCCGGTCGTCGAGGGGTTCACCATCGGGATCGCGACGATCATCTTCCTGCAGCAGGTCCCGCTGGCCCTGAACATGCCCAAGCCCGAGGGGGAGAACACCGCCCTGGTCGCCGTGCGCGCGATCGCCACGGCCGACTGGGCGGCCGCGCTCCCGTCACTCGCCCTCGTGGCCCTGGTGGCGATCCTGATGGTGGGGCTGCCGCGCATCCGGCGGTCGCTGCCGGCGTCGATCATCGCGATCGTCCTGGCAACCCTCGCGGCGACGTGGCTGCGCGCTCGACGTGATGACGATCGGGCCGCTGCCGGGCGGGCTGCCGACGCCACGCCTGCCGGTCCTCGACACGGCGACGACCAGCGCCCTGTTCTCGGCCGCGCTGGCGGTCGCCGCGCTGGCCGCGATCGAGAGCCTGCTGTCCGCGCGGGTCGCCGACGGCATGACCGGCACGTCGCGCCTGAACCCCGACCGGGAGCTGTTCGGCCAGGGGCTGGCCAACGTGGCCAGCGGGATGTTCGGCGGCATGCCGGCCACCGGTGCGATCGCCCGCACCGCGGTGAACGTGCGCGCCGGCGCTCGCACCCGGGTGTCCGCGATCGTCCACTCGCTGCTGATCCTGCTCGTCGTCGTGTTCGCGCGGGTCGCTGGTCGCGGTGATCCCGCTGGCCGCCCTCGCCGGCGTCCTCATGGTCACGGCGGTCCGCATGGTCGACCGGCGCTCGGCCGTGTCGATCCTGCACTCCACGCGCTCCGACGCCCTGGTCATGGTGCTCACCGCGGCTGCGACGGTCGTGTTCGACCTGATCCTCGCAGTCGAGATCGGCATCGCCGTCGCGGCGGTGCTCGCGCTGCGCGCGGTGGCGAAGAGCAGCACGGTCGAGCAGGAGGACGTGGCGGATCCCGAGACCCTGAGCGACGACGAGGAGGGCCGACTGCTGCGCGAGCACATCGCGGTCTACCGGCTCGACGGAGCTCTGTTCTTCGGCGCCGCGCAGCAGTTCCTCGACGAGTTCGTCAGCGTGAGCGAGGTGCGGGTCGTCATCCTTCGGCTCGGAGGGGTGCGCGTGATCGACGCCAGTGGCGGGCACGCGCTGGCGGAGATCATCACCGGCCTGCGCTCGCGCGGCATCGCCGTGCTGCTGTGCGGCGTGGGTGCGCGTCCGCACCACATCCTCGAGGTGGTGGGCGCACTCGACGCCCTGGGTGCCGACCACCATGTGTTCACGTCGCTGCCGGACGCGATCGCGCATGCGCAGGGACACGTCCGCCGACACCTCACCCCGACCGACTGACGTGACCGGGCACGGGGATCGACGGCGTCGTGGGCCGGACGGACCTTCGTCGGCACGCCCGCCACCGCGCCCGGACCGCTCGGCCCGGACATGCTCCGGGCCTTCGGCGCCGATCCGCCGCAACCCGCTGGCCTACCTCGAGTCGGTGTGGCGACGAGTACGGCGACGTCGTGCAGTTCCCGATCCCGCGCCCGCCGAGCTACCTGGTCAACGACCCCGACGGGGTCCGCCGCGTGCTGGTCTCCAACGGCCGCGCCTACGGCAAGTCCACGATCCAGTACCGCTCGCTGGCCCTGGTGACCGGCGAGGGCCTGCTCGTCGCCGACACCGAGCCGTGGCGGCGGCAGCGGCCGCTGGTGCAGCCGGCCTTCCATCACGAGACGCTCGAGCACATCGTCGAGCCACGTCGACGTCGGCGATTCAGCGCATGCTCCGAGACTGGGACGCGCTCCCGCCGGCGCGGTCGTCGACGTCGACGCGGCGATGATGCACGCGGCGCTCGAGGTGGTCGGCCATGCCCTGTTCGGGACCGATCTGTCGGCGGACGCCGATCGCCTCGCCCGGGCGACGCTGTCCGCGCTCGACGTGGTGGTCGCGCGTGCTCGCGTGCCCATCACCCCGCCGGCCTGGGTGCCCACGCCCGCCAATCGCCGCCTGCAGGCTGCGGTCCGCGAGCTCGACGGCGCGGTCCTGCGCATGATGCGCGAGCGCCGCGAGCGCCCCGCCGGTCAGGCCGAGGACATGCTCGACCTGCTGCATCGGATCGCGCGACGACTGCCGGCGGCCGGCTGACGCGTGCACGAGATCCGCGACCAGGTGGTGACGTTCATCGTCGCCGGGCACGAGACGGTGGCCAGTGCCCTGACCTGGGCCTGGGCGCTGCTGGCCGCCCATCCCGACGTGCAGCGCGACCTGCAGGACGAGTCGGACGCGGTGCTCGGCGGCCGGGCCGCGACGTTCGCGGACTACGCGCGACTGCCGTTGGCCAGGGCGGTCATGGACGAGGCGCTGCGCCTGTACCCGCCGGCGTGGCTGATCACCCGCAAGGCGTTGGAGGACGACGTGCTCGGCGGCCATGAGGTGCCGTCCTCGTCGCTGGTCATCCTCAGCCCCTGGCTGCTGCACCGGCACCCGGCCGTCTGGCCCGCCCCGCAGGAGTTCCGGCCCGACCGCTTCCTGTCCGGCGAGGCCGACCGCACCGCGTTCATCCCCTTCGGGGCGGGCCTGCGCCAGTGCATCGGACGCGACTTCGCCTACGTGGAGGGGGTGCTGATGCTGGCGGCGGTCGCCGGCCGGTACGCGCTGTCGTATCCCGACGGCACCACGTGCCCCGATGCGGAGCCGTTGGTGACGGTGCGCCCGGTGACGGGCTGCCGCTGCGGGTGACCCGGCGGCGTGATGTGCGCGCCGCTTCGCGGGTCGCTCGCTCACGGGCGACTCCGCTAGCCCTTCGTGATGTAGTCCAGCAGGGCGCTGCGCTCGCCCTCGAGCTCGCTCAGCCGTGACTTGACGACGTCGCCGATGCTGACGATGCCCAGCAGCACGCCGTCGGGGTCGGTCACCGGGATGTGCCGCACGCGCTTCTCGGTCATGACCTGCATCAGCTCGTCGACATGTGCCTCGGGCGGTGCGCAGAACACGTGCGACGTCATGATCGACGCCACGGGCTGCTGGAGCGCGTCGGCGCCGCGGCTCATGGCGCGCACGACGTCGCGCTCGGAGACGATGCCCGTGATCGTGCGGCCGTCGGCGGAAACCACGAGGGCGCCCACGCCGTGCTCGGCGAGCATGGCGACGAGATCGCTGACCGACGCGTCCGGCTGGATCGTGGCGACGAAGCCGCCCTTGGCGGCGATGATCGTGGACAGTTGCATCGGGCACCTCCACAGGTTCCTAGTGCCGCCCATGCTGCCGTGCACGCGCGAGATTGTCACTACCCCCGAGGGGCGCAGCAGGGCCGACCAGGCCGGGATGGAGCAGCGCCGTTCGTCGACAGCGCGGATCCGCCGACGAGGGCGGGCGTGCCGTCGAAGGCCGTGAGGCGGCCGCCGGCCTCCTCGACGATCGGCACCAGCGCGGCCATGTCGTAGCTCTCGAGAACCGGCTCGGCGGCGATGTCGACCACGCCCTCGGCGACCATCATGTGCGACCAGAAGTCCCCGTAGGCGCGCTGGCGCCAGGTCGCTGCGAGCAGGGTGCGCAGCCCTTCCGCGGCCCCGCGCTCCGCCCAGCCGACCGCGTCCGAGAAGCGAGAACGACGCGTCGGCGAGGCTCGCGACCGCGCTCACCCGCAGTCGCCGCGGCTCCGGCGGCGCCCGGGTCCACCACGAAGGCGCCGGCGCCACGGCGTCGCCCACCACCGGCGTGCCGAGGGCAGGAGCGGACACGACGCCCGAGGACGATCTCGCCGTCCTCCACGAGGGCGATCAGGGTGGCCCAGACCGGAACGCCGCGCACGTAGTTCTTCGTGCCGTCGATCGGGTCGATGATCCACCGGCGACGGGCGTCCCCGTCGACCCCGTACTCCTCGCCGAGGATGGAGTCCGACGGCCGCGAGGCGGCGATCCGATCGCGGAGGGCGCGCTCCACGGCGCGGTCGGCCTCGGAAACCGGGCTGAGGTCGGGCTTGGTCTCGACGACGAGATCGACGGCCCGGAAGCTGGCCATCGCTATCCCGTCCGCGAGGTCGGCGAGGCCGAGAGCGAAGTCGAGATCGTCTGCCAGGGGGTGACCGGTCACGGTGCCAAACGTACCCGCACGGGAGCCATCGACCGCCCTCGTGCATCTGTTCCCGCGCGCCCGCGGACCCCTACAGTTGCCCCGTGAACTCGTACCTGGACACGATCGCCGGGCTGCCGACGCACGCGCTCGTCGTGCACGCGGCCGTCGTGCTTGTCCCGCTCGCGGCGATCGGCGGCATCCTCATGGCCTTCCTGCCGTGGTTCTCGCGGCGCTTCGGGCCGCTGGTGGTCATCCTCGCGGGCATCAGCGCGCTCGCCTGCATCGTCGCCAAGCAGTCCGGCGAGGTCTTCGCCGTCCGCGTCGGGCTTCCCCAGGAGCACGCTGACTTCGGCGCCGTGATGCCGCTCGTCGCGGGCATCCTGTTCGCCGCACTGGCCGGGCTGTGGCTGGTGGACCGCGGCATCCCGCTGAACCGATCGCGCACCGCTTGGGCGACGGTACTGGCGGTGGTCTCGGTGGTCGTGGCGGTCTTCGCGCTCTACTGGACCCTGCGCACCGGGCACACCGGCGCGACTGCGGTGTGGTCGTCCATCGTCGAGGCCACGACGCCCGGCAACAACTAGGCTCCCGGGTCGTCGTCCGGAGCCGTCGACCGGCTGCGCACGAGGCGCCGTAGCGACTCCACGCGCTCGGCAAGGTTCGACGGCGCGGTCGCACCCTCGAGAGCGGTGTTGAGGGCGCACTCGGGCTCGTCGTGCGAGCAGGACCGCGGGCAGTCGCCGGTGAGGGCGTCGAGGTCGGGGAAGGCCGCGATGACGCGGGCCAGGTCCACGTGCGCCAGCCCGAAGGAGCGGATGCCGGGGGTGTCGATGATCATGCCGCCCCCGGGCAGGTGCAGCGCGACGACGCTCGTGGACGTGTGCCGGCCGCGTCCGGTGACGGCGTTCACGTGCCCCGTGAGCCGCTCGGCGTCGGGGATCAGGGAGTTCACGAGCGTGGACTTGCCGACGCCCGAGTGACCCACGAGGACGGTGCACTCGTCGGCCAGCGCCTCGCGCAGGGCGTCGGGGACGCGTTTGCTCGCGACGAGGAACAGCGGCAGCTCGAGCGGCCCGTAGAGCGCGAGGAGCTGGTCGGCCGAGCGCATGTCGGTCTTGGTGACCACGAGCATGGGCTCGATGCCGGCGTCGAGGGCCGCCACGACCGCGCGGTCGATGAGGCCGGTGCGCGGCTCAGGGTCGACGGTGGCGGTGACGACGGCGAGCTGTGTGGCGTTGGCGACGACCACCCGCTCCACCGGATCGGTGTCGTCGGCCGTGCGGCGGAGAGTGGAGATCCGTTCGGATCGACGGACGATGCGACCCTGCGTGTCGGTGTCCCCGGACACGTCGCCGACGATGTCGACGTGGTCGCCGACCACGATGCCCTTGCGCCCGAGCTCGCGGGCCTTGATGGCGTACACGTCGGTGCCGTCGTCCAGCTCGACCGTGAACCGGCCCCGATCGACCGTCATGACGGTGCCGGGCTGCGCCTGTGCGTGCTCGGGCCGCTCCTTCGAGCGCGGTCGGGACTTGCCCTTGCCGGGCCGTACGCGGACGTCGTCCTCGTCCAGCAGGTGGTGCTTGCGCGTCACGCGGTGGTCGCCGGGCTCTCGGCGGACCCGACGAGGTCGAGCCAGCGCTGTTCGAAGTCCGGGAGCGTCTTCGCGGTCGTGCCGATGTCCTCGATCTCGATGCCGGGCACCCGGAGCCCGAGCACCGCCGCGGCCGTCGCCATCCGGTGGTCACCGTAGGTGCGCACGAGGCCGCCGTGCAGGGGGCGGGGGACGATCGCCAGCCCGTCGTCGGTCTCCTCGACGGACCCGCCGAGAGAGGTCACCTCGCTTGCCAGCGCCGCCAGCCGGTCGGTCTCATGGCCGCGCAGGTGCCCGATGCCGCGCAAGCGGCTCGGCCCGTCGGCCAGGGCGGCGAGCGCGGTCAGCACCGGGGCGAGCTCGCCGACCTCGGACAGGTCGACGTCGATGCCGTGGATCGCGCCGCCGGTCAGGGTGAGTCCGTCCGCAGTCAGGTCGATGGTGGCGCCCATGCGCTCGAGCAGGCCGCGGATCGCGTCGCCCGGCTGCGTGGTCGCCAGCGGCCAGCCGGGCACCGTGACAGTGCCGCCGGCGGCCATCGCAGCGGCGAGGAACGGCGCCGCGTTGGAGAGGTCGGGCTCGATCGTCCGGTCGACCGCGGCCACGTCATGCGGGTCGACGTGCCACACGGACTCGCCGTCGCGTCGCACCGTGACGCCGTGCTCCGCGAGCATCGCGATGGTCATGTCGATGTGCGGCATGCTCGGGACGGGCGGCCCGACGTGATGCACGGTCACCCCGGCGTTGAACCGGGCTGCGCTGAGCAGCAGGCCCGAGATGAACTGGCTCGACTTGGACGCGTCGACCCACACCTCGCCGCCGGTCACCTCGCCGGTCGCCTCGATCGTGAACGGCAGCCGGCCCGTGCCGCGGTCGAACACGGTGACGCCGAGGTCCTTGAGGGACTCGATGACCGTGGCCATCGGACGACGGCGTGCGTGCGGATCGCCGTCGAAGGTGATCTCGCCGTGAGCCAGCGCGGCCACGGGAGGAAGGAATCTCATCACGGTGCCGGCCAGACCGACGTCGATCGCCGCCGGACCGCGCATGAAGTGCGGGGTCACCGTGACCGTGACGTTGCCGACCGCGTCGCGCGACGTGACATGCACCTCGTTGCCGAGCAGTCGCAGGCCGGCCATCATCAACTGAGTGTCGCGGGCGTCCAGCAGCCCGCTGATGGTGCTGGGACCGTCGGAGATGGCGGCGAGGATGAGCGCACGGTTGCTGGCCGACTTGCTGCCGGGAACGGGCGCGACGGCGGCGATCGGGCCGGGTGCCGTCGGGGCGGGCCACAGGGCCGGCGTGGTCACGTTCTCGGTCGTCGTCATCACGGCAAGGCTATCGCCCACCGGCGCGGTCAGCGCCGACGAATGACGACCACCAGCGCCACGGCACCGGCTCCCGCGACGGCGACCACGAGGGCCAGGACCCCGAGGCTCACGGCGGACGACGCGCCCGGGGAGGGCAGGGCCTCGGCCGACGGCGCAGCGGCCGACGACGCGGGGGCCCCGGGCTCAGTGGTCGTCGGCTCGGGGTCGTGCGGGTCAGGGGCCGCCGACATCGAAGCCGTTGCCGGCGCCGAACTGGCGGGGCCGGCGACCGAGAACTCATAACTGGTGCTCACCGGGTGCCCGTCGGCCGAGACCACTCGGTAGGCCACCGTGTACGTGCCGGCGCCGAGGCCCGGTCGCAGGGGCACGGTGATGGTGTTCGCGCGCACCGTCGTCGGTCCGGACGTGACGTCAGCGCGGGCCGAGTCCCGGACGACCAGCGCCGCGCCCACGTCCATCAATGCGGCGTCGAAGGTGATGACCACCCGGTCCGGGGCCGTGGTGAGCACACTGTCTGCGGCCGGCTCGGCCCCCGTCTGGGAGGCGTGCGCGGCGGCGCTGGTCGCGAGACCGATCAGCGACAGCGCCGCAAGGAGGCCTGACGCCAGCAGCGCGCCGATCACGCGGGCCGCGCGCGGAGCCGTTGGGCGCGAGCGACTCATGCGAACAACCCCTGGCCCACGTAGCCGCCCTCGGGTGCGCCGGCCGGGATCAGGTAGGCCGCGGACCCGATGGTGGTGTTCCACCTGTTGAAGGCGTCCGATTGCGCTATGCGCTCCTGCATCGGGATGAATGACACGGACGGATCGCGGGTGTACGCGGCGAAGAGCAGCCCGACGTCGTTGGTCCCGTCGCGCATGCCGTTGTCGTACGAGTACGGCCGTCGCAGGATCATCTCGGCGGGGCTGCTGGCATGCGCCACCCGCACGTGCGCGTCCTGGGCGATGACAGGCAGACCGACCTCGTCGACGTCGTCGAACGGCACCGGGTCGGTCTCGGCCACCGCGCCGATAGGTGCTCCGGTGTCGAGCCGACGGCCCATGACGGACTCCTGCACGGCGAGGTCGAGGACCTCCCAGGTGTCGAGCAGCATGCGGATGCGACGCAGGACCAGGACGGTCCCGCCGGCGAGCCACGCCGGGCCGTCCGGGATCCACACCGCGGCGTCGTACTCGTCCGAGGCGGGGTTCACGGTGCCGTCGACCTGGCCCATGAGGTTCCTGGTCGCGGTGCTGCCGGGCAGAGCCGGCTCGGCGGACCGGAAGCCGTTCTGGATCCACCGCACGCGCGTCAGGGTCGAGAGGTCCTTCGTCAGCATCCGCACGGTGTGCGCGAGGGTCACGGCGTCGTCGCTGCCGACCTGCACCACCAGGTCGGTCTGGGGCCACTCGTCCTCGAAGCGGTCCGTCGTGAACGGGGGGATCTCGACGAGGGCTGCCGGGATGCTGTCGACGAGGCCGGTCCGCATGAACAGGCTGCGGCCCAGCCCGACGGTGACGGTCAGGCGGTGCGGGTGGGCCGCGAGTGCCGGCTCGGTGTCGCCGAGCGCCGGCAGTCCCTGGGTCAGGCGGGCGGCGTCGTCGCTCACCAGGCGCAGCACGGCGTCGGCGCTCGCGGGGTCGTCGTCACGCAGGTCGAGACCGACGAAGGCCTGCAGTGTCGTCGGCGCCGTGTCGACGCCGGCCTGGTGCGGACCGTGGAAGGCCACCACTGCGCTCGCCGATGCGGCTTCGGGGGCCGCGCTGTGGGAGGCCGCCGGGGACGGCCCGGCCGAGGGAGCCGACCCCGCGGTGGGGTCGCCTCCCTCGGACCGGCTGCCCAGGGCGAACCCGCCGGCGGCGCCGAGGATCGCGGCACCACCGGCGGCGAGGACGCCTCGCCGGGTGAGGGCAGGGTTATGCGTCATCGTGGGACTACATCCCCGGCATGTAGGTCTCGTTGCCGCCGTTGAAGACCTTGCCCAGGACCTTCGTCTTGAACAGCGATCCGTCGGACGCGATGAGGGTGACGGGCACCATGTCACCGGCCTTGATCGGCTTCGTGAGGTTCATGAACATGACGTGGTTGCCGCCCGGCTTGAGGGTCAGCATGCCGCCGGCGGGGATGACGAAGCCGCCGTTCTTCTGCTGCATGACCATGCTGCCGTCCTTGTCGACGACCTCGTGCAGCTGCAGCACCTTCGACACGTCGCTGAACGCCCCGATGATGCGGACCGGCTTGGCCGTGGGGTTCATGATCATGCCGAACGCCGCGGACATGCCCTTGGCGGCCGCCTTGGCCCACCCGTCGGACATCGTCAGCTTGGAGGCGGAGATCGGCAGGCCCGCACCCCAGCGGGGCTTCGTGCCGGCTCCCTTGCTGGTGCACACGTAGACCTTGCCGTGGTCGATCTCGGTCATGCCGGACATCTGGCACGTCGAGCCCTTGACCGGGGTCTCATGAGCAGAGGCCGGAGTCGCCATGACACCGAGGCCGACAACGAGTGCCGCCGCGGTGGTGATGCGCGTGATGATGGTGGTGGAACGTCGAACAGTAGACATCGTGGGTCCTTTGCGGAGTAGTGGTGTGCGAACGGCGCAGCACCACCTCCGCCGAGGGCGGTGACGGGCTGCGGTCAGGCGGGAACGGCCGCGGGTGGACCGCGGCGCACGACCTGATGGAGCAGCGCGTCGAGCGAGCGGGCGGATCCGTGGGCGATTTCGACCGGCCTGGCTGCGGCGATCGTCGGCGGCTCCGCGGGGACGACTCCCAGGGCGGTGAGCAGCAGCGTCTGCCAGCGGTCGATCAGGTCGTCAGCGTGCAGCAGGACCACGGTCGCCACCAGGCCGGCGGCCACGTGCGCGCCGATCATGGCGGCGGTGCTGGGGCCGGCGATCGAGGCCATGTGACCGTGCGTGCCGGACATCGTGAGCACCACGTGGAGCAGGGCCTGGCCGCCGAGCAGGAAGCCGAGCAGTCGCAGCGGTCGCGGCGGTCGGGCGCTGGTGGCGACGGTGAGGCCGAGGGCCAGCACCATCACTACGGCCAGACCGACGGCGTCCGGGGCGGCGCCACCGGCACCGGTGTGCCCCGCGACGGTCAGGACGACGAGGGCGCCGGCGGTCATGCCCGACCGCACCATCCGTCTTGTCGTCGCCTGCACGGGGGGAGTCTACGAGGATGCCCTGGCGGCAGGCGCGCCGCACGGCCGGCGACCCGACGGTCGGGCACGATCCGCCGCGGCGGATGTCATGACGCCTACTGTGTGCCCATGCCGCGGCCGCATGACGCCCAGCCCTCCGACCTGGAGGACCTGCTGCCCGACCTTCGCCTCGCAGACGTCCTCCGGCAGCGCCCCCAGGGAATCGGCTCGGCCCGGCATGCCCTGCGCATCGCGATCGCCGTCACGGTGTCCTGGATGATCGCCGAGGCGGTGTCGCAGAGCACGTTCGCGCTGTTCGCCCCGATCACCACGCTCCTCGTGGTGCAGTCGTCCCCGTGGACGACGCTGGGCGTGTCCGTCCAGCGGGTGCTGGGTACGGGGATCGGCGTGCTGGTGGCCTCCGTGTACGTCAACCTGGTGGGGCTGAGCTGGTGGTCCTTCCTCATCGGCGTCCTCGTCGCGCTCCTCATCGCCCGTCGGCTCCCGTGGTCCCTCGGCGGGCAGCTCCAGATCCCCGTGGCCGTCGTCTTCGTGCTCGCGCTCGGGCCGGGCACGATGCAGCAGGATGCCTGGCGCGTCCTCGACGTCGTGATCGGAGGCGCGGTCGGCCTGGTCGCGGTTTTCGTGTACCCGCCCCGGCCCAAGCCCGCGGCCTTCGAGGTGGCGATGCGGTCGTTCAGGGACGGCATCATCACCACGCTGCGCGACGTCGGCCTGGAGTCGGCCGAGCCCCGACGGGTGCTGCCGGCCGACGTGCTGCACGCGTACGTCGGACCGAGCCGGCGCCTGCGGTCGCTCGCCGACGACGCTCGCTCGGCCCTGCTCAGCCTCGTCGAGGGTTCGCAGTTCAACCTGCGGGCGGGCGACGTGCCGGCCGACCTCGAGGAGCGAGCCGTGCGCCTGCGGCGGCTGAGCGGGATCGGCGTCCAGGTGCGAGGCATCGTCGGGGCCGCGAACCGGGCCTACGACCGCGCCGAACCCGAGCCGAGCCTGACCGGCGTGGAGTTCGGCAGCCTCGTCGTCGATGTCGTCGACCTGCTCGAGGCGGTGCTCGGCACCGGTGACGTCCCGGTGGGCGCGACCGATCGAGAGGCGAGCGCGGGCGCGGAGGAACGGCTGGCCCAGCGACTGCAGGCGGCAGCCCGCGACGTGCTTGCCCGCGAGCAGGACGCAGGAGACGCGCTGACCTCGGTCTCCCTCCTGGGCCGCCTCGAGCACGTACGCTCGCAGGCGGCGGACTACCCGACGTCGACGGCGGACTCGACCGGGCAGGCACCACGGGGGGAGGCTTAGCCCATGTGCGGACGCTACGCAGCGGCGAAGGACCCGGCGGCCCTGGCCGAGGAGTTCGAGGTCGAGGCGACCCCCGAGGAGTCGCTGCAGCCGGACTTCAACGTGGCCCCGACGAAGAAGGTGTACCTCGTCGTGGAGCGGGACCGCGACGCTGTCGCGGAGCGGGCCCTGGTGATCGGCCGCTGGGGCCTGGTGCCCTCCTGGGCCAAGGATCCGTCGATCGGCAGTCGCATGATCAACGCCCGTGCCGAGACCGTGGCCGAGAAGCCGGCCTTCCGTCGGGCCTTCGCCAAGCGGCGCTGCCTGATCCCGGCGGACGGCTACTACGAGTGGTACCTGCCGACGTCGCCCGACGCACCGCTGGGCAAGGGCGGCAAGCCGCTCAAGCAGCCCTTCTACATCCATCCCGCGGACGGCTCGTCGCTGGCGATGGCCGGCCTCTACGAGTGGTGGCGCGACCCGACGCGCGAGGACGACGACCCTGCGGCCTGGCGGCTGACCTGCACGGTGATCACCACGGAGGCGTCGGACGAGGTGGGCCGGATCCACGACCGCATGCCGATGACGATCGCCCCCGCCGACTGGCAGGCATGGCTCGACCCGGCCCATGGCGCAGCGGAGTCCGCTGCGCTGCTGCGCCCGGCGGCCGCCGCGCCACTCGAGGCCTACCCGGTGTCCACGGCGGTCAACAGCGTCCGGAACAACGGGCCGGAGCTGATCGCGCCGCTGCCGGCCGAGGACGTCGACCCCAGCGCGCTGTTCTGACGTGACCTCGCCGCCGCCGGACCTGCCCGGTCGCCGACGCACGCGCGACGTCCCGACGCCAGTCGGGATCGCGCGCCTGCACGGATGGACGCCGCCCGGGTCTGCGTCCGCGCCCGTCCTCGTGCTGGGCCACGGGGCCGGCGGCGGCATCGAGTCGGTCGACCTGCAGCAGGTGGCGGCCGGGGTCGTGGCCGCCGGCTTCCGCGTCGTGCTCGTGGAGCAGCCCTGGCGCGTGGCCGGCCGACGGATCGCCCCCGCGCCCGCCACCTTGGACCTCGCCTGGATCACGGTCGTCCGCACGCTTCGGCCCGGGGCCCCGGTGGTCGTGGGCGGCCGGTCGGCCGGGGCGCGGGTGGCCTGTCGCACCGCGTCCGAACTCCGGGCGGCCGCCGTCGTCTGCCTCGCCTTCCCCCTGCACCCGCCTGGCCGCCGTGACCGCTCCCGGTCCGGTGAGCTCCGCGCCCCCGTGGTGCCGGTCCTCGTGGTGCAGGGCGACCGCGACCCGTTCGGGTCCGCCCGTGAGGTCGCCAGGGCGGCTCCGGGGGCCGATGTGGTGCGGGTCCGCGGCGCGGACCACTCGCTCGCACGGACCGACCTGTTCGCCCCTGTCGGCGAGGTGGTCCGCCTCCTGCGGCAGGTGGCGGAATGAACCGGAGGCGGCCCGCGTTGGGGCCGGTGTGCTGCTCATCGCTGCCGCCGAAGGCGGTCTCCCGACCCTCGACCTGCCCGGAGGCGGAATCGGGCTAGGCTCGGCGCCGATGGATGACGACGCCGTGGACAACGGCACCGAGGCGCCCGACGAGTCCGCGGAGGCGCGGACCGCCCGGTTCGAGCGCGACGCCATGCAGTACCTCAATCAGCTGTACGGCGCCGCCATGCGCATGACGCGCAACCCCGCCGACGCCGAGGATCTGGTGCAGGAGACGTACCTGAAGGCCTTCGCCGCCTTCGGGTCGTTCACCGACGGCACGAACCTCAAGGCCTGGCTGTTCCGCATCCTGACCAACACCTACATCAACATCTACCGCAAGCGGCAGCGGCAGCCCTTCCAGACCGGAACCGACGACCTCTCCGACGGGCAGATCCACGAGGCGGAGAGCCACACGTCGCGGGGCCTGCGCTCGGCGGAGGCGGAGGCCCTCGATCGCCTCGCGGACACCGACGTCGTCGAAGCCCTGGCGGCCCTGCCCGAGGACTTCCGCATGGCCGTCTACCTGGCCGATGTCGAGGGCTTCTCGTACAAGGAGATCGCCGAGATCATGGACACGCCGGTGGGCACCGTGATGTCACGACTGCACCGTGGCCGCAAGCTCCTGCGCGGCCTGCTGGAGGACTACGCGATCGAGCGCGGCCTGATCCCCGCAACCGTCCCCGCGGACGGAGGTGATCTGTCGTGAGCTGCGGCCAGCCGCACGAGACGGACTGCTCCGAGGTCCTCGAGCTGCTCTACGGCTTCCTCGACGGCGAGGTGTCGATCGACGACCGGCGCCGCATCGCGGAGCACCTGGACGAGTGTGGCCCGTGCCTGCGCCAGTTCGCCCTCGAGCAGTCCGTGAAGTCGCTCGTGCACCGCTCGTGCGCATGCGAGTCGGCACCCGACCAGTTGCGGGTGCGCATCGTCACGAGCATCCGCCAGATCTCGATCACCTACCGCTCCACCGGCCGCGGCGACTAGCCTTCGGTCCAGTCGAGGGATCGGGGAGACGACGTGGAGCAGACGCTGCGGGCCGAGATGGTGGCCTCGGTGCATTCGGTCATCGCGCAGGTGGGTGACGCCGTGGTGGTGGGCGACACCATCGTGATCCTCGAGTCCATGAAGATGGAGATCCCGGTCGTCGTCGAGTCGCCGGGCACCGTGAGCGAGATCAGCGTGGCGCCCGGGCGACGTCGTCCGCGAGGGCGACGTCATCGCGATCCTGCTCTGACCTCCGAATAGGGGATGGGGCGGGTCAGCGCCAGCAGGTCGACGCCCTCGCGCGGGGTCCAGTCGCGCTCCGGGACGCGGGCGAACCCCATCCGCTCGTACATCGCCGCCGCACCCGTGTTGATGTCGCGCACGCAGATCGCCAGCGCGCGCAGGCCGGCCTGCCGCGCCCGCTCCTCGCACGCCTGGACGAGCGCGTCCCCGACCCCAGTGCGCCAGGCCGCGGGGTCCACTGCCAGGAACCGGAACTCCAGCTCGTCCTCCCGGCCGATCTCGTGGAAGGCGGAGCCGGTCGGGCAGATGGTCACGGTCCCGACGACCACCCCGGCGCGCTCCGCAACGAGAAGGACGCCCTCTGCCGCGCGTGCGGCGGTGTCCCGCAGCGTCGCGGCGTAGGGCGAGCCCGGCTCGAGCTGGCCGGCCGCGTCGTAGGCCGCCACGCAGATCGCACCGGCCGCGGCGTGGTCGGACACGGTCGCGACACGGATCACGAGGGGGCTGGGCATCGGCCTACTATCTCCGACATGCCCGTCACCCGCATCGAGAACGCGGTCGTGTGGACGGGCGTGCCGTTGTCCTCCGGCGGCGTCGTGGAGTCGGACGCCGTGACGTTCGACACGGGAGGGATCCTCGCGCTGGGTGATGCGGCCCGCGGACTGGCCGCGGACGAGGTCATCGACGCGGCAGGCGGCTTCGTCTGCTGCGGCTTCCGCGACGGTCACGTGCACGCGATCCCGGGCGGGTTCGAGCACGCGCTCGCCCCGGTGCGAGACCACGCGACTGCGCTCGGACATCGCGGCCGCTGTCGGCCGGTGGGCCCGGCGAGCATCCGGAGGTCGAGTGGGTCCGGGGTGAGGGGTTCGACCACGCGCTCGCCCCGGGAGGCATCTTCCTGGCCGCCTGGCTCGACGCCGAGGTCCCTGACCGCCCGGTCGTGATCCGCGCCACCGACTACCACACCGTCTGGGTCAACTCCGAGGCGCTGCGTCGCGTGGGGTACACGGCGCAGACCCCGGAGCCGCATGACGGGCAGATCGTCCGGGACGAGGACGGCTCGCCGGTGGGGACGCTGCGCGAATGGGGCGCCTGGCGACCCGTGTACGACCTCATGCCGACGATGACGCGGCAGCAGGCGCTGGATGCCCTCCTGCTGGCATCCGCGAGCTTCACCTCGGCCGGCATCGTGTGGGTGCAGGACGCGTGGATCGAGCCCGCCGACGTCGACTCGTGGCTGGCGGCCGCCGCGGAGGGCGTGCTCGCGTTCCGCGCCGACCTCGGCCTGTGGTGCGACCCGGGCACGTGGCGCGACCAGCTGGCGCACTTCGCGGCCGCGCGCGAGCGCGTCGCGACGGCGGCTCCGGGGCGCCTGACCGCCACGACGGTCAAGTTCTTCGCGGACGGGGTCATCGAGTCGGGCACTGGCGCGATGCTGGAGCCCTACTGCGACTGCCCGCACTCGCGCGGCATGCCGAACTGGGAGCCGGACGACCTGCGTGCGGCCGTCGCGGCGGTCGACGCGCTCGGGTTCGCACCCCACATCCACGCGATCGGGGACGCGGCTGCCCGGATGTCGCTCGACGCGATCGAGCACGCGGTCGTCGTCAACGGGGCCCGTGATCGCCGGGCGACGATCGCCCACACGCAGATCGTCGACTCCGCGGACATCGCTCGTTTCGCGGACCTGGGCGTCATCGCCAACTTCGAGCCCTACTGGGCCAAGCGCGACCCCCTGCAGGTCGAGCTGACGGCTCCACGGCTCGGGCAGGCGCGCACGGACCGCCAGTACATGGTCCGCACGATCCTCGATACCGGTGCGATGGTGTCGTTCGGGAGCGACTGGCCGGTGTCGACGCACGCGCCCCTGGCCGGCATCCAGGTGGCCGTGACCCGGCAGATGACCGAGGGTGACGACCGTGATGCGTGGATGCCGGAGGAGCGCGTCACCGTGGAGCAGGCGCTCGCCGCGTATACATCGGGCGTGGCCTTCCAGGCAGGCGATGACCGCGGCGGAACGCTGCGCGCCGGCGCCCGCGCGGACCTCGTCCTCCTGGCCGAGGATCCGCGTAGGGTGCCACCGTTGGGCATCGAGGAGATCGCGGTGCTCGGCACCTGGTGCGACGGGCACCGCGTCCACGGAGGCTGACATGCCGATGACCCCCGGCGAGGGGGACCGCCTGCTGCTGCACCTGCAGGCATCCCTCGCCCAGCGCCGCCGCGAGCGCGGCCTGCGCCTCAACGTCCCGGAGGCCCGGGCGCTCATCGCGGACGCCGTCTGCGAGTGGGCCCGAGACGGGCTGTCGCTCGTCGAGGCGCGTGACCGAGGCCGTGTCCTGCTGACGGCGGCCGACGTCCTGCCCGGCGTGCCGGCGTCGCTGAGCGAGATCCGGGTGGAGGCGCGCTTCGACGACGGCACCCGGCTCGTGGTCATCAAGGAGCCGTTCGGGGCGGAGGCGCATGCCCCAGGGGCGGAAGCGTCCGACGAGACCGACGAGGACGGCGCGCCACCCGCCCGCGGCCGGGTCACCGTCACCAACGAGTCGAGCACGGCGATCGGGCTGACCTCCCATATCCACCTGGCCGAGGTGAACCCGCGACTGCGACTGGACCGCTCGGCCGCCTACGGCATGCGACTGGCCATCCCGACGGGCGAGACGGTGTGGATCCGCCCGGGGGAGTCGATCGACCTCCCGGTCACGCCGATCACCGGCGCGCGGGTGGTCGTCGGGAACACCGGGGTCATCGACGGACCGCTCGACGACCCGGAGGTCCGCCAGCGGGCCCTGGCCACGCTGCGCGCGTGCGGCTACCTCGATGTGGCCGACGGATCGCCGGCAGGCGAAACCGATGGCGCGGCCGGTGCGATCGCGGCCCTCATGCGCGTCCGTCGGCCGGAGGGCGACCGATGAGCCGCGAGTACGGGCCGCTGGTGGGCGACGTCGTCGTCCTCGGCGACACCCGCCTGCGCCTGCGGATCGCCGATCGCGTGGCCGACCGCGGCGAGGAGCTCCGCGTGGGCTTCGCGAAGACCGGTCGCGACGGCATCGGGCTGCGGGCGGTCTCGGCGCAGGAGTCGTGCGACCTGCTCATCACCAACGTGGTCGTCCTCGACCCGGTCGACGGCGTCCGGGTGGCCAGCATCGGCATCCGCGAAGGGCGCATCTGCGGCATCGGGAAGGCCGGCAACCCCGACACGTCCGACGGCATCGACATCGTCGTCGGCACCGGGACCGCGGTGATCGACGGCGACGGTCTGATCGCCACGCCGGGCGGCATCGACACGCACGTGCACACGCTCAGCCCTCGGGTCTTCGAGGCGGAGATCTCCTCGGGTGTCACCACGGTCATCGGGCAGGAGGCCGGGCCCATGTGGGGCGTCGGGCTCGGATCGGCGTGGGTGCTCGAGCGCGGGCTGCGGGCGATGGACTCGTTCCCCGTCAACGTCGGCCTGCTCGGTCGCGGGTCGTCGTCCCGGGATGCTGCCATCCGCGAGGCGGTCGGGGCGCACGTCTGCGGGCTCAAGGTGCACGAGGACACCGGCGCCACGCTCAGGACGATCGACACCGCGCTGCGCGTGGCAGACGCCGTCGACATCCAGGTCGCCCTGCACACCGACGGCCTCAACGAGACCATGTCGGTCGAGGACACCCTCGCCGTCCTCGACGGCCGGGCGCTGCACGCCTACCACGTCGAGGGGTGCGGGGGAGGCCACGCGCCGAACGTCCTGCAGCTCGCGGGCGTCGACAACGTGCTCGCCTCGTCGACCAACCCGACACTGCCGTTCGGCGTGAACGCGGTTGCCGAGCACCTCGACATGATCCTGCTGTGCCACGGCATGAACCCCGACAACGACAGCGACATCCGCATCGCGCGGTCGCGCGTGCGTGGCGTCACGATGGCGGCGGAGGGGCGACTCCACGACCTCGGGGTCATCGGCGTGACGTCGTCGGACGCCCAGGGGATGGGCCGCGCGGGCGAGACCTGGTGGCGCACGTTCGCGCTGGCCGGGGTGATGGCCGGCCTCGACGAGCAGGCACAGGGTGGGACCGACGACAACGACCGCATCCTGCGCTACCTGGCCAAGATCACGGTGAACCCCGCCCTGGTGCACGGGCTGGCCCACGAGGTCGGGCGGCTGGCCGTCGGCCACCTCGCGGACATCGTCCTGTGGCGGCCGGACTTCTTCGCGGCCAAGCCGCAGCTGGTGATCAAGGGCGGCTTCCCGGCCTGGGGGGTGACCGGCGATCCCAACGCGAGCATCGACTCCGCCGAGCCCCTCGTGCTGGGGCCGCAGTACGGCGCACTCGGCGTGGTCCCGTCGGATCTCGCCGTCCTGTTCTCGAACGCCGCCGCGGTCGCAGAGTCGCCGGCGCCGGTGGCCCGGCGGGTCGTTCCGGTGCGCGACTGCCGCACGGTGCGGGCCTCGGACCTCGTGCGGCATGTGGGCGTGGGCGAGGTCCGGGTGCGTGACGACGGCTCCGAGGTGACCTGGAACGGCGACCGGCTCACGATGGACCCCGTCGCCACGGTGCCGATCTCCCGGCTGCACTTCTGGTAGGGCGTATCGTCGTCGCTCATGGCCACGCTGACGCGCCTCGTCGAGGACCGCTCGGACCTGGGCGCCGACGACGTCGACGCGCTGGCCCGGCTGGTCGAGCAGTGGTCGCTGCTGGCCGACCTGTCGCTGAGCGACCTCGTGCTGTGGGTCCCGACCTGGAACGACGCCGGGCTCGTGGCGGTGGCGCAGGTGCGGCCGACCACGGCTCCCACCGCCGTCCCCGACGACGTCGTGGGCACCTTCGTGCCGCGCGGGCGCTATCCGCAGCTCGACCAGGCGGCGGCGTTCGCCGCGCCGTGACGCTGCGCGACATCCAGCACCCGTGGGTTCCCAGCGGGGTCGAGGCGTACCCGATCAGGCGCCACGAGCGGCGTGATCGGGGTGCTCGCCCGCCACGCGTCGGCCGCGCCGCGCGTGGCCGGCCAGCTCGAGGAGATCTACCTCACCTCGGCCGACGCCCTGCTCGACGATGCTCGTCGAGGGGCGGCTTCCCCGTCGCGGAGTCGGACTCGGACACCATGGAGACCCCTCGCGTCGGGGACGGCATCGTCCGACTCGACGCGTCGGGGCAGGTGACGTACGCCAGCCCGAACGCGGTCAGTGCCCTGCGCCGGCTCGGCCTGGCCACCGACGTGGTCGGGCTCCTCGCTGGCCGAGCTGGCGGTGCGCCTGTCGCATCGGCACGGCCCGATGGACGAGGTGCTGTCGTCGGTGGCCAGCGGGCGTTCGGCGGGCCGGGCCGACATCGAGAACCAGACGGCGGTGGTGCTCCTTCGCGGCGTGCCGCTCGAGCGCGAGGGCCTGCCGATCGGCGCGCTGGTCTTCCTGCAGGACGTCACGGACCTGCGGCGCCGGGAGCGTGCCCTCCTCAGCAAGGAGGCCACCATCCGGGAGATCCACCACCGGGTGAAGAACAACCTGCAGACGGTGGCGGCGATGCTGCGCCTGCAGGCACGGCGCGCGACGACCGCCGAGGCGAAGGAGGCGCTGGCCGAGGCCGAGCTCCGGGTGGCGGCGATCGCCGTCGTGCACGAGTCCTTGTCCGCCGAGGCGGGGGAGCGCGTCGACTTCGACGAGATCGTCGATCGGGTCGTGGGCCTGGTCCGCGACCTCGCTCCGGCCTATGCGGCAGGCGGCCCGTCAGCGCGGATCGTGCGGGAGGGATCGTGGGGCTCCCTGCCCTCGGACTTCGCCACGCCCCTCGCCATGATCGTGTCCGAGCTGCTCCACAACGCGGTCGAGCACGCTCGCGCCACGACCATCCACGTGCTGCTGGGTCGTGACGATGCCAGCGACTCGCTGGTGATGACCGTCGCCGACGATGGCGTCGGGCTGCCCGAGGGGTTCGACGCATCCGAGCCCGGTCTCGGACTGAGCATCGTCACGTCGCTGGTGACCGGCGACCTGCACGGGGAGTGCGACGTCATCGGCGGGCCGGGCCTGGGCACGCGCGTGCACGTGCAGGTACCGGCCCCGCGCTGACGCGGCGACGGTGGGGTAACGAGTGTGGGTGACCTCGATACGCGGGACTAGGCGTTGCTGCGAGCGCGCAGGCGGGCGTTGCGACGCTTGAGAGCGCGCCGCTCGTCCTCGCTCAGCCCGCCCCAGACGCCGGCGTCCTGCCCGGTCTCGAGAGCCCAGCGGAGGCATTCGTCGACCACGCTGCATCGCCGACACACTGCCTTGGCCTCTTCGATCTGGACCAAGGCAGGTCCGGTGTTGCCGATGGGGAAGAACAGCTCAGGGTCCTCGTCACGGCAGGCGGCCTCATGGCGCCAGTCCATGCGTATCACTCCACTTCGGAGGCACCGGGGTCCTCCGGTGCTCGTGATTGCTTTCACGTGCTGGCACAACCGGACCCTTCCGGGGGTCTCCCGGAGGGGACTCGTGAGGGTGGCAGCCAACCGTGGAAACAACGGGCCTGTATAGGTTCGCAGACGTTCCGGATGCCCACAAGGGGAAAACGCCGTTTCCGGGCCCGTTCGGCTGTCGGCTAGATCACAAAGAGGTCACAGAAGTCGGGTATTCCCGAAATGTCTCACCGACTATCGGACGGGCGAGAAAACGCTTGCAGTCAGCACACCACCCGGAGCGCGTCCGGATGGGCGGTGAAGACCACCTCCGTGGTCGGTCCCATGCCCTCGCCGTCGATCTGCAGCTCCATCGGGCGCTGGGCCGTCAGGGTGAAGGCCGGCTGGTCGTGCCAGACGAGGATCCCGCCCCGGGCGTCGCCGCCGCTGGTCGAGCCGGTGAGGAGCCGACGGGTGGCGACCAGCGCCGTCGGCACCCGCATCCGGCGCAGCGAGAACACGTCGAGCCCGGTGTCGAAGGAGGCCTCGGGGCACGGGTTGATGGGCCGGGAGCCGTAGAAGGTCCACGGCGAGGTGTTCTGCACGACGGCGAGGAACAGGCCCTCCACCCGCTCGACCGCCCGGTCGACCGGAACGTCGGGTCCGGTGTGCCGGGTCAGGGTGAGGGCGGGCTCCTTGCGGTTGGTGCCGCGGAAGAACTGCATCAGCGTCGTGCTCAGGTAGCGCTGCGGAGTCGCGGTGCGGCCCGCCTTCCGATGCCGCTCCATGGCGGCGATGATCTCCGCGTCCAGGCCGATGCCCGCGTTGGCGAGGAACCAGCGGTCGTTCGCGCGGCCGATCCCGATCGTCCGGCTGGCCCCCTCCCGGATCCGGTCGAGCAGGATGCCGGTCGCCTCGACGGGGTCGTTGGGCAGGCCGAGCGTGCGGGCGAAGACGTTGCCGCTGCCGCCGGGCACTGTCGCGAGGAGCGGCACCGCCGGCCCCGGCCCACGGCTGAGCATGCCGTTGACGACCTCGTTCACGACGCCGTCGCCGCCGAGCGTCACGACGATGTCGAGCCCCAGTTCGAGTGCCGACTCCCCGAGCATCATGCCGTGGCCCTGATGGGTGGTGACGGTGACGTCGAGGTCGAGCTGGTCGGACAGAGCGTGCACGATGACGTCGATCACGCGGGGGGAGGTCGTCGTCGCGCGGGGGTTGACGACCAGGAGACCGCGCACGCATTCGAGCCTAGTGCGGCGGGCGATAGCGTGGGACGCGTGAGTGCACCGGACCGTCCTCTCGTGGTCCTGGCGCTGATCGCGCTGGTCGAGGGGCTGGGGCTGCTCGCCTACGCGGTGTTCGATGCCGTCGAGGCCATCCGGGTCGGGGTGACGGGTCCGTCCGACGTGTCGAACGTGCCCGCCGTCCTCCTGCTCGTCGTGATCCTGGCAGCCCTGGGACTGGCGATGGTGTGGGTGGCCCGCGGCTGGTGGCTGGCGCGACGGTGGGCCCGGGCCCCGTTCCTCCTCGCGCAGATCATCGCGATCCTCATCGGCTACGAGCTGGCGCAGTCGACCGGGACGGTGGAGCGCGCCGTGGGCGTCGGCGTGGCGCTGGTGGCCCTGCTCGGCCTGGCCCTGTCGTTCGCCCCGTCGGTGTCGCGGGCCATCGACGAGCAGGCCTAGCCACTCCCGCTACGCCGGAGCGAGGCCCGCCCGCAGGGTTCCGAGCGAGCGTGCCAGCAGGCGCGAGACATGCATCTGGGAGATGCCGAGCTCCTCGGCGATCTGGCTCTGGCTCATGTTGCGGAAGAAGCGCAGGCCGATGATCCGCCGCTCGCGGTCGGGCAGCTGCTCCAGCAGCGGCCGCAGGGCCTCGCGGTCCTCGATCTCCTCGAAGCCGGGCTCGTCCATGCCGATCCGTCTGCCCAGCGCACCGCTCTCGTCGCCGACCCCGGCTGCGTCCAGCGAGTCGGTGGCGTACGCGTGCCGAGCCTCGAGCGCGTCGAGGACGTCCTCCTCGCTCACGTCGAGGGCCAATGCCAGCTCCGCCACGGTGGGCGAGCGCTGCAGCGCACGCGTGAGATCGTCCGTTCGCGCTGCCACCTGGGACTGCAGCTCCTGCAGTCGTCGCGGCACCCGGACCGCCCAGGCCCGATCACGGAAGTGGCGCTTGATCTCGCCCAGGATGGTGGGGGTGGCGAACGTCGAGAACTCCACGCCCTTGCCAGGATCGAATCGGTCGACGGCCTTGATGAGCCCGACCGTCCCGACCTGGACCAGGTCGTCGTGGAGCTCGCCGCGATCGCGGTACCGCCAGGCCAGATGCCGCACCAGCGGAAGGTGCATCGTGATGAGCTCGTCGCGGATCGCATCGCGACGCGGGTCCTCCGGGGCCAGGGCCGAGCGCTCGTCGAAGAGCGCGTGCTCACGCCGACGCTGCTCCTCCGCCCGCGTCGAGCGTCCGGGTTCGCTCACACGTCCACCGAGGCCTGCCGCTCGACGGCGAGGGCGAGGGTGACGACCCCGCCGGACACCTCGGCGGTCACCGAGTCGACGAGGGCGCGCAGCACGGTCCAGCTGAAGGTGTCGGTAGGCGGCGGCTGCTCGCTGGCCGTTGGGTGTGGACACGTCCACGCTCGAGGCCCGTCGCCGTCACGGTGAACACGCACGTGACGAGGGCGTCCGGCCTGGCCGTCAGGATGAGCTGGCTGACCGCCTCGTCCACCGCGAGGCGGACGTCCTCGAGCTGGTCGATCGGCAGGTCGGCACGCGCCGACATCGCGGCGGCCAGCGATCGGGCCAGCGCCACATTGCGGGCGTGCGCGGGGAATGTCAGGGTCACCGGGCCGGTCATTGTGATCCTCCTTGCGCCAGGTCGTGCAGATCCGGACCGGTCACCCGGTGGACCGTCCACTCGTCCATCGGCTGGGCGCCGATGCTGCGGTAGAAGCCCAGGGCCGGCTCGTTCCAGTCGAGGACCCACCACTCGAGCCGCCCATAGCCGTGGTCGAGGCACTCCTGGGCCAGCGCAGCCAGAAGTGCCTTGCCGTACCCGGTCCCGCGAAGGGAGGGCCGCACGTAGAGGTCCTCGAGGTAGATGCCGTGCCGCCCGAGCCACGTCGAGAAGTTGAGGAACCACATGGCGAAGCCGCCCAGTCGGGTGCCGTCGGGGGACTCGTGCTCCACGACGTGCGCGAAGACCTTGGGGTCGGGGCCGAACAGGGCCTGCTCGAACTGCTCGTGCGTGGCGGTGACCTCGTGCACCGCGCGCTCGTAGTCCGCGAGCTCGCGCACCATGGTGAGGATCTCCGCGACGTCGTCTGGCTCAGCACGGCGGATCGTCCCCTGCGGCATGCCGTCAGCCTAGGGCGGCGCGAGGGGCTCGCGGGGCTCAAGCACGCCCGCGTCGCCGGATCGTCAGTCGGCGATGCTGAGCTGGATGGCGACGTTCTCGCCCTCGGCCAGTCCCTCCCGGTCACGGACCTGCTTCTTCATGGGCAGGAGGAAGGTGCCGCGCTTGGTATCGGGGAACAGCGACGTGGACCACGTCGTGCTGCCGACGCGGACCTCGACGCGGATCGAGCCGAAGCCGCCGCGCTGTGCCGGGGTGTCCTCGATCTCGTCGGCCACGTCCTCGGGCAGGGAGACGAAGTACCAGGCTGCCTCCCCCTCCCAGCGCCACAGTGGGGCGTCGAACGCGTAGTCCATCCGTGGATTATCCCCACCGGCAAGACGAACGCCGGCCGGTGCGCCTCGGCAAGGGTGGTCGGTGCGCCCGTGACCAGGTCGCACCCTTCGATGATGGCGCTACTCCCAGCCGCGGGTCGACTCCGTGAACCCCGCGGCGACCTTGCGGACGGCGGCGCGACTTGCCTCGAGCAGCGTCGCTGCCCCGATGGCCAGGAGCCCGACCGCGGCGATGAGGATCCACACTCCGACACTGCCCATGGCCGGAAGCAGGCGCACGAGTGGGACCGCGATCAACTCGACGACGGCGATGACAACGACAACCGCGCCGTAGACCACGCGTCGCCGGACCCTCGTGACTGCACCCCAGCCCGCGACGCCCGCCCCGATCGCGATCGCGATCGCTGCGTACGCCAAGGAGTCGACCACGGCCTGCACGAGCGCTGCTCCCACGAGGAAGGCCACCCCGAGTAGCTCCAAGGGAACAACGATTCCCCCGCGAGGGTCGCGGTGCTTCGCGCGGGCGTCGTGTCGAACGATGCCTACTGCCAGGAGCAGTGCGCCGCCGAGCGGCACCGTGTACCACTGGGCGTTCCCCGCCAGCGCCTGGCCAGCGAAGGCGAGCCAGGCCACGTAGGCGAGCAGTGGGCTTGCCGCCCGCACCAGCGTCGACTGGAACGCGGTGCCGAGGACCGCCGCCTGCACGGCTGCCGCCAGCAGCGCCGGAACGACGAGGTGTGGAGGCGACGACGTGCTGGCCCCTGCGACGACGGCGCCGACGGTGGTGGCGACCCCCACGACGACGGTGGGGCGCAGCCACGGTCCCGGTTCGCCACGACGGGCCAGTACGGCGGTGGCGAGGGCTGCGGCGAGGGACGTCGTCGTGAGCAGGGCGACTCGCGACCACGCGCTGGCCCCGGGCATCAGGAGCCACTGAGCCTCGGCCACCAGCAAGGCGACTGCGGACAGTTCGCGCAACCAGTCAAGGGCCATCGGTCGCGCCGCCACGACCCAGCCGGCGCCGAGCAGCGCCGGGGCCAGCACCGTTGGCCAGCCCACCGCAGCGAACGGCTGCCCCCCGTCGAAGGGGACGTCCGCGAGCAGGACGCCTGCGACAACCGACAGCGACGCGACGCCGCCCCAGGTGATTCCCCACGACCGGTCCAGCAGTCCGCCACGAATCAAGCCGGCGATGACGACGACGAGGATTGCCGCGCCAAGGCACGTGGCGTCGACGCCGAGCTGCTGCGTCCAGGCAAGCCAGCGGACCAGTGCCAACCACGCACAGAGTGCTGCGGCAGCCCCCATCACCTGGGCCGCCCACCTGATCGGACCGTGTGCGACGAACGCGAGGGCGGTCAGGGCGGCCGATAGGCACGCCAGGGTCAGGGCGAGCCAGCCTGGTCCAAACAGGGCTGCTCCCGCGAGGACGAGGAGGACTCCTCCGCCCGCGTACACGAGTGCGACCCACGTCACGGACCGCATGCGCACCGCCACGGCGATGGCCATCGCTCCGATGATCATCATGATCGCCGCCGCGTGGCCGGTCCCGATCGCCGCCACCAGCGACGTTGCCGCGGTCACGTGCGCGACCGCGAAGATCGCCACGTCCCAGCGCGCCCACCAGCGGGACTCGGAGGTCAGCCTGCCGAGGATGTCAGCCGCCAGGAGGAGCACGGCCGTGGCGGCGGGAGCGATCCAGACGAATTCGAGCACCGTGGCGTCCGTTATCGCCAGGATCCCGGCCCACGAAAGGAACGCGGACACCCCGCCGAGCAACCCGATCCGCATGACCACGCCGACGCCGAGCAGGATCGTCGCGGCGCCGATCGTCAGCCACCCGCGGGCAGAGCCGGGGAAGGCGACCCACGCCATGGCGGTTCCGACCACGACCTCGGCCCCGCCGATGACCCAGGGGGCAAGCAGCGACTCACGACGCGGACGCCAGGTGGGCAGCCACCGTCGTCCGGGCAGGTCGGCGAGGGCTGAGCCGAACGCCAGGACGCCGCCCACCGTGACGAGGGTGACGGACGCCGCCTGGGCGTTGCTCAGCGGGGCTGCCGCGTCGAACACCTGCACGGCCGCCAGGCCGATCATCGGGGCGATGGCCGACCAGGCCAGCCAGCCCATGGCTCGCGGACGGTGGGCGGTGGGCAGGATGATCGTCGTCAGGATCAGTGCCAGCAGGCCGCCCGCCGCCGGCCACGGTTCGACGGCCGAGGACCGGAGCGAGGATCGCGGCGGCGCATGCGGACCACGTCGTCACGGCGACCCCGCGAGGGCCGAGCGGCAGGCGGGAGGCCGCCGCATACGCGAGCGCCGTGGCGACGGCGACCGCGCTCGCCCACGGCGTCGCCCCGTCGACGAGGCCGGCGGCATTGAGGGCCAGGAACGCTGTGCCGGGCAGGCCGATCGCAACCATCACCCATGGCACGTACCGGACCTGCACGTTCCCTGCCGTGAGCACCGCGGTCAGCGGTGACCGGTCGCGGGCATCGGCCACGCTGGTCATGAGCCAGCCGATGGTCGAGAGGGCCACCGCGACGGCCGAGCTCCAGCCGAGGTCGGTCAGTCCGATCGCCGCCACGCCGAGGGCATGGCCTGCCCAGCCGAGGCTGGCGGCGGTGCTGGTGTCGAGGCGACGGTCGACGTGGGCCACGAGCACCGCTCCCAGCGCGACCAGGGCAATCGGTACGGACGTGGTGGCTGCGGTGGCGCCCAGGAGGTCGCACACGGCCACCCAGGCCCAGCCGGCCAGGCCGAGGGTGAGCCACGGGCGCAACGTCCTCGACACCGGCCCGAGGGCGGTCGCGAGGCAGATCACGGAGAGCACGACGGAGCGGGCGATCAGGTCGCGCTGCTCTAGGGCGGCAGTCTGCGCCTGCGCCACCGCCACGAGGGCGACCACGATCGCCGCCGCCATGCGCCACCAGAGAGTCCAGAACTCGTCGGCAGCATCGCGTCGCAGCACCGGGTACGTGGCCGGCACCGTCGCCAGGAGGACCAGACCGGACGCGACGACCAGTGCCAGTGCGCGATCGTCGGTGGCCAGCGCCAGCGCGGCGACTGCACCGGCCGGGAGGATGCCCGCGGCCGCGTCGGCCAGGCGATCGGACGAGGGCACGCCGGGGAAGGGCACGATGCGGCGCACGTGGGCCCACAGAGCCACGCCCGTCACGGCGGCGAACGCCCACCACGGCTCGGCGAACGCCAGAGCCAGACTGGCGACGAGGCAGCCGCTGGCCAGGAGAAGTACGGCGGTGGCGGCCGTGCGAGCGGCCAGCCGCTCGATGAGCGCCACGAAGCCAGCGGCAGCCACGAGCGCGGCGGGTCCGGGGCCGAGGCTGATCGTGAGGGCCAGCCCGACGGCAGTCCACCATGCCAGTTCCAGCACCTCGAGGACTGATGCCGGGACGCGAACATCAAGGAGTTCCAGCAGCAGGACTCCCATCACGCCCGTCACCGCGACCGCTACCGGTGGGCAGTCCTCTGCGTACCAGGTGAGGAGGGCCAGGAGGCCGACCACGACAGTGCCTGTCGCGGCGGACGTCATCGTGGGCGCGGCGAGCGGAGCGGTGCGACGCCAGCGCGCCAGTGCGAGGCTCACGACGATCGCCGCAGAGACGGCTGCGACCTGCGCGGCCGATGCGCTCGCCACGTCCTTGCCCGACGGGATCGGCTGCCCGACCCCCATCGTGGCCAGTGCCACCGCCAGCCAGGCCATCGGCGCCACCAGGTAGCGGAGGGCGGACTGGCGATGAGCGCGGGACCACAGCCAGTAGGCGAGACCGCAGGCGGACATCACAGCCGTGAGCGTGACGGCGAGGGCGGGCCCGACGAGGTCGGGCGGCACCGGGACGCCGTCGAGGAACGAGGTGACCAGCATGGTCGGCAGGAGGAGGCCACCGGACAGCTCCAGGGCCCTTCCGGCGACGTGGGCGCCGCGACGGAGCAGCAGGGCAGCTGCAGCGAAGGGGCTGGCCGCGATGGCCAGTTCGGCGACGGGCCTGGCCCCCTGGGCGACGTCTCCGAAGGCGAATGCGACCAGCCCGAACGCCCCCACGAAGAGGAGGAGCACGCCGAGGTAGGCCAGTCCGTGCAGTGCGAGATCGGATCCGACGGTGGTGCGCGCGCGCCGCCACCAGAGGGTGACCGGCCCTGCCTCGCGGGGCCGGGGGGCCGGGACCTTGGGTGCGGGTGGAGGTGGAGGTGGCGGTGGCGCGGTGGGCGCAGGGGCCCGCACCACGTCCTCGGCCGCGGGCGGCGCGGGGGCCTGCACGACGTCCTCGGCCGCGGGGGGTGCGGGAGCCTGCGCGGCAGCCTCGGCCATCAGGGATCGGGTGAGGTCCACGAGAGCGATGGCCTGCTCGGTCTTGATGACGTGCGACCACATCGCCTCGGGAATGAGGATGGTCGTCACGAACTCAGCGCTGCCGACATCGGCCTCGGTCAGGATGCGCCGTGGCACGACCGGGGCGATCGTCGCGTCCGAGCCCTCGCTCACCCAGGCGGTCCACTCGGTGCCCGACCAATAGCGCTGACGCCCCCGTTGGCCGGGGTCGGGATACCACCCCGGGGCGAACTGGCCGGCGGTGGCCGTCGCCATGACTCAAGGGTAGATCCGCACGGGCGCCGATGGTCGCCCACGAGGCAGCACCGACACGAGATCCCCGCCGACACGTCGACGGGGATCTCGGAAGCGACACGCGGAGATGAACCCCGGGTGTCGGAGTGTCTGAGGTCGGCTACGCCTTCTTGGTCTCCCAGAAGATGACCGCGATCTCGTCGATCTTGGCGAGCAGGTCGTCGGCGACCGCGACGTCGGTCGTGCCCTTCGTGCCGCCGGCGCCGGCGAGCTTCGTGGCCTGGTTGAACAGGTCGTTCAGCTGCGGGTACGCCTCGAAGTGGGGGGCCTTGAAGTAGTCGGTCCACAGCACCCACAGGTGCTCCTTGACCATGTGCGGAGCGCTCCTCCTTGATGGCGATCGCGCGGCGCCTTGAACTCGGGGTCGTCGGAGCCGTGGTACTTGACCATGCAGGCCTTCACGGACTCGGCCTCGAGCCGGGCCTGGGCCGGGTCGTAGACGCCGCACGGCAGGTCGCAGTGGGCGTAGGCGGTGGTGCGCGGGGCCAGCAGCGTGCTGACGAGACTCGTGAGCATGGGACTCCTCGGTAGCGGGTGGGTGCAGGCATCGGGCCGCGAGTAGACGATAGCGCCGATCGGTGCGGCCGGCAGCAGGCAGGATGGGCCTCGTGCTGGGAGTCACGCGCGTCCGCGTCGTCGGGCCGTCGATGGAGCCGGCGCTGCGCAACGGGGACTGGTGGCTGGTCCGACGGACGGCGCGGCTCCGCGTCGGCGATGCGGCCCTGATGGTGCACCCGCGCCGCCCTGACGCCCTGATCGTCAAGCGCCTGGCGCGGCGTGACAGCGACGGCTGGTGGGTTCTCGGCGACAATCCGGATGCCAGCGAGGACAGTCGCCGCTTCGGGGTCGTGCCGGAGTCCCTCGTGGTCGGGCGGCTGTGGTGGCGGTACCGGCCGCTACGTCACCGCACTCCCGGGCAAGGATGAGGCCATGCCGCTGGCCCAGCTGAACGTCGGACACGTGCTCTTCCCCATCGACTCTCCTGAGATGGCCGACTTCGTCGACCAGTTGGCGGAGGTGAACGCCGCAGCCGAGGCTGCCGACGGGTTCCTCTGGCGGCTGCGCGACGAGGACGGGCCCGGGTCGACGAGCTACCGCCTGCTCGATGACGACCGCCTGCTGGTCAACCTGTCGGTGTGGCGCGACCTCGCGGCGCTGCGCGCCTTCGTCATCGGGTTCGACCAGCATCGGATCGCGCTTCGGGACCGGTACCGGTGGTTCGAGCGGGCCACCGAGCCCATGACCGCCTGCTGGCCGGTCGCGGACGGGCACCACCCGACCCTTGACGAGGCCGCCGAGATGCTGCTGCGCCTGCGGGCTGAGGGGCCGTCGGACCAGGTGTTCCCGTTCACCTACCGCGGCGCCTGATCGCGGCGTACCGTCCCGCCATGGCACTCACCTTCCAGGTCACCGTCGACTGCGCCCGCCCGCACGACCTCGCCGACTGGTGGGCCGAGACCCTCGGCTGGGAGGTGGAGCCGCAGGACGAGGACTTCATCCGTCGGATGGTCGCGGAGGGCCATGCCACCGAGTCGGAGACGGCGACGCATCGCGGCGCCCTCGTCTGGCGGGCGGGCGCGGCGATCGGGGCACCGGCGGGCGCCGGACCAGGCAGCCCGCGGGTGCTGTTCCAGGAGGTGCCCGAGCCGAAGGCCGGCAAGAACCGCATCCACCTGGACCTGCGGGCGGGGGACGAGGACGTCGAGGCGATCCGTGCCCGGCTGGTCGAACGCGGGGCGACGGTCCTGCACGAGGGTCGGCAGGGGCCGCACACCTGGGTGACCATGACCGACCCCGAGGGCAACGAGTTCTGCATCTAGCCGTCCGGCGCCTGCGCCGACGCGCGGATAGGGTCGCGCCATGTTCGCTGTCTACGCCACCGGCGTGAATCCCGCTCGACCCGATGTCGTGCCTGGCCGTGGGCGACCTGCCGCAGCCGCCGACCCCCGACGACTGGGTCACGGTGCACGTGCGGGCGGCGAGCCTGAACCACCACGACGTGTTCGCGCTGACCGGCCAGGCCCTCAAGGCCGAGCAGGCTCCCGATGATCCTCGGGACCGACGCCGCGGGCGTCACCGACGACGGGCGCGAGGTCATCGTCCACGCGGTGGTCGGCGACACCGCCGCCGGTGAGGGCGACGAGACGCTGGACCCGCGCCGCAGCCTGCTCAGCGAGCGTGTACCCGGGCACGCTCGCGGAGTTCGTCCGCGTGCCGGCCCACAACCTCGTCGACAAGCCGTCGGAGCTGACCTTCGAGGAGGCCGCGTGCCTGCCGACGGCCTAGCTCACGGCCTACCGCATGATCGCGGAGAAGTCCGCGACGGCGCCGGGCGACACGCTCCTGGTCCAGGGGGCTGGTGGCGGCGTGTCCACCGCACTCGATCGTGCTCGGGACCGCGCTCGGGCGGCGCGTCTGGGTGACCTCGCGCGACGAGGCGAAGCGCGAGTGGGCCACTGTCCCTCGGCGCGGAGGCGGCCTTCGCGCCAGCGGGGCCCGACTCCCCGAGCAGGTGGACGCCGTCATGGAGACCGTCGGCGAGGCGACGTGGGGGCACTCGCTGCGGCGCTGCGGCCCGGTGGGCGGATCGTGATCTCCGGCGCGACGTCGGGAGCCAACCCGCCGGCCGACCTCAACCGGGTGTTCTTCCTCCAGCTCAGCATCGTCGGGTCGACCATGGGCACGATCGCCGCAGCTCCGCGAGCTGGTCGACCTGCTGGTGCGCACCGGCGTGCGGCCCGTCGTCGATCGGGTGCTGCCGATGGAGCGCGCGGCCGAGGCCTTCGCCGTCATGAACGACGGCGATGTGCGCGGCAAGCTCGTCCTGACCCGGTAGACACCCCGCGCGGCGACGGGCGCCTCGCGAAGCCGACCGGGAGAACGGTGCGAATGCGGGGCTGATCGGTCGCGATTCAGCCCGTTGTCCCGGAGGACGGGAGAAACGGATCAGTCGTCGTCGTCGTGGCGGGCCAGCCAGGTGGCGAACCGCTCGATCGGCGTCTCGAACTCCGGGTTCAGGTCGACGAACTCGCGCAGCCGCTCGGCGAGCCACTCGACGGTGACCTCGTCCTCGCCACGCCGGCTCTGCAGCTCCTCGATGCCGCGGTCGGTGAAGTACATGCGGGCCTACGCGAACGCCTGCTCGACCACGGCGCGCTGCTCCTGCTCGTGCCGCTGGTGCGTGCCGACGGCGGGCGACGACGACGCCGGTCGCGTGACCCCGGAGACCGGTCGCTGGACGATCTCCGGCAGGTTCATGGCGACGAACGACCACGCGCCCTGGTTGGCCGGCTCCTCCTGCACCCAGGTCAGCTCGGCGTTCGGGTAGTTCTCGAGCGCCGGCGGCAGGGTGCGGAAGGGCAGCGGGTACAGCCGCTCGAACCGCAGGATCGCGACGTCGGTGATGCCGTGCTGCGGCCCGGTGCGCCAGCAGGTCGTAGTAGACCTTGCCGCTGCACATGAGCACCTTCCGGATCTGCGGGCCCTCGAAGTCAGGATCGGTGATCATCGGGTGGAAGTGGCCGCTGGTGAACTCCGCCTTCGTCGACACGGCCTGCTTCGAGCGCAGCAGCGACTTCGGCGTGAAGACGATGAGCGGCCGGACGATCTTGGCGTTGGCCTGCAGCCGCAGGATGTGGAAGTAGCTGGCCGGTGTCGAGGGCATCGCAACGATCATGTTGTCCTGCGCGCACAGCTGCAGGTAGCGCTCGATCCGGGCCGACGAGTGGTCCGGTCCCTGGCCCTCGAAGCCGTGGGGGAGCAGCAGGGTGAGCGAGGACCGCTGGCCCCACTTCTGCTCGCCGGACGAGATGAACTCGTCGATGATCGTCTGGGCGCCGTCGGCGAAGTCGCCGAACTGGGCCTCCCACATGACCAGCGCGTCCGGCCGCGCCACCGAGTAGCCGTACTCGAAGCCCATGGCGGCGAACTCGCTGAGCAGGGAGTCGAAGACGTAGAGCTTGCCGCCGTCGCGGTAGCACTGCTTGAGCGGCTTGTACTGCCAGCCGGTCTCCTTGTCGACGATGACCATGTGCCGGTGGCCGAACGTGCCGCGACGGACGTCCTGGCCGGCGAGGCGCACCGTGCGCCCCTCCATCAGCAGGCCGCCGATCGCCAGCGCCTCCGCCATGCCCCAGTCGATCGCGTCGTCCGCGACCATGCTCGAGCGTCGCTGCAGCTGCGGCTGCAGCCGTGGGTGGATGGTGAAGTCCTCCGGCATCGTCAGCTGCGAGGCGATGACCGTCTCGATCTGCTCCTGCGAGATGGCGGTGTCGATCTCGGCCGCCGGGCCCTGCGGCGTCAGGGTGCGCTGACCCTCGGTCACGACGTCGGCCTTCGACGGGCTGAACGACGTCTCGCCGTCATCGGCTCGGGTCTCCTGGAAGATGCGCTCGAGCTGCTCCTGGAAGTGGCGCAGGGCGGTCTCGGCCTCCTCGAGGGTGATGTCGCCTCGGCCGATGAGCGACTCGGTGTAGTGCTTCCGCACCGAGCGCTTCTGGTCGATGATCGCGTACATGAGCGGCTGAGTGAGCGACGGGTCGTCCGCCTCGTTGTGTCCGCGCTTGCGGTATGTCACGAGGTCGATGACGACGTCCTTGTGGAACGTCTGCCGGTAGGCGAACGCGAGCTCGGCGACGCGGACGACGGCCTCGGGGTCGTCGCCGTTCACGTGGAAGATCGGCGCCTGGACCATGCGGGCGACGTCGGTCGAGTACACCGACGAGCGGCTGTACTTGGGGCTCGTGGTGAAGCCGACCTGGTTGTTGACGACCACGTGGATCGTGCCGCCGGTGCGGTAGCCCTGGATCTGCGACATCTGCAGCGTCTCGGCGACGACGCCCTGCCCGGCGAACGCGGCGTCGCCGTGGATGAGCACCGGGAGCACGCTGAAGGCGTCCTCGCGGGGGAGCCGGTCCTGCTTGGCGCGGACGATCCCCTCGAGCACCGGATTGACCGCCTCGAGGTGCGACGGGTTGGCGGCGAGGTACACGCGGGTCTGCGAGCCGTCGGGCGCGGTGAAGTGGCCGCTCGTCCCCAGGTGGTACTTCACGTCGCCCGAGCCCTGGACCTGGTCGTCGCCGAAGTCGCCCTCGAACTCACGGAAGACCTGGCCGTAGGACTTGCCCGCGATGTTGGTGAGGACATTGAGCCGGCCACGGTGCGGCATGCCGATGGCGACCTCGACGATGCTGTCGTTCGAGGCGCTGATGAGGACGGCATCGAGGAGGGGGATGAGTGACTCGCTGCCCTCCAGCGAGAAGCGCTTCTGGCCCACGTACTTCGTCTGGAGGAACGACTCGAGCGCCTCGGCCTCGTTCAGCTTGTGCAGGATGCGCAGCTGCTCGGCGCGCGCGGTGCGCTCGTGCGGGACCTCGACGTGGGCCTGGATCCACGCCCGCTCGTCGGGGTCCTGCATGTGCATGTACTCGACGCCGACCGTGCGGGTGTAGGAGTCGCGCAGGACGCCGAGGATCTCGCGCAGCTTCAGCAGCGGCCGGCCGCCGAAACCGCCGGTGGCGAACTCGCGGTCGAGGTCCCACAGCGTCAGGCCGTGCTGCAGGACGTCGAGGTCGGGGTGCATCCTCTGCTCGTACTCAAGCGGGTTCGTGTCGGCCATGAGGTGCCCGCGCACGCGGTACGCGTGGATGATCTCCTGGACCCGGACGGTCTTGCTGAGGTCGGTCTCGTGGCTGGCCGAGATGTCCTGTGCCCAGCGGACCGGCTCGTAGGGGATGCGCAGCGACCGGAAGACCTCGCCGAAGAAGTCGTCCTCGCCGAGCAGCAGCCCGTGGATGCGACGCAGGAACTCACCGGACTGCGCGCCCTGGATGACGCGGTGGTCGTAGGTGCTCGTCAGCGTGAGGATCTTGGAGACGGCGTTGCGGGCCAGCGCCTCCGCCGACGCCCCCTGCCACTCGGCCGGGTACTCCATGGCGCCGACGCCGACGATGCAGCCCTGGCCGCTCATGAGGCGGGCGACGGACAGCTGCGTGCCGATCGTGCCGGGATTGGTGAGCGAGATGGTCGTGCCGGTGAAGTCGCTGACCTGGAGCTTGCCCGTCCGCGCCTTGCGGACGAGGTCCTCGTAGGTGGCCCAGAAGGTGGCGAAGTCCATGCGCTCGGCCGACTTGATGCTCGGGACGAGGAGCTGACGCGTTCCGTCGGGCTTGGCGAGGTCGATGGCCAGTCCCAGGTTCACCTCGTGGTTGCGCTGCACGGCCGGCTTGCCGTCGACCTCGGCGAAGGCGTTGTTCATCGCCGGGTTGTCCGCCAGCGCGCGGACGATCGCGTACCCGATGAGGTGCGTGAACGAGACCTTGCCACCCCGGCCGCGGGCCAGGTGGTTGTTGATGACGGTGCGGTTGTCGATGAGCAGCTTGGCCGGGACGGCCCGCACGCTCGTGGCGGTGGGCACGGTCAGGCTCGACTCCATGTTGTCGACGACCCGCGCCGCGGGACCCTTCAGCACGACGAGGTCGAGCTCGGCGGCGGGCGCGCTCGCCGGCAACGTCGTGGTGCCCGGGGCCAGGTGCGTCGTGGACACGGCGTCCGGGGCGGCGGGCGAGGAGGCAGCCTCGGCCGGGGTGGCCGCAGCGGGTGCGACGGGCGTCGCGGCCGGCGCTGATGCGGCCGGAGCGGGGTGGGCGGCCATCGGCGAGTAGTCCGGCGGCACGTAGCCCTCGAAGAACTCCCACCATGCGGGGTCGACGCTGGCCGGATCGGCCAGGAACTGCTCGTAGATCTCGTCGACGAGCCATTCGTTCGCGCCGAACGACACCAGCCGGCTCTCGGGCGTCTCGGTCGCCACGTCACGGTCCTCTCGCGTGGACGCTCGCGGTGCAGCCGCGGCGCGCAGGGTGACACCAGAGTAGTCCGGTCGCGCTGGCCTGCCGACCCTGCTCTCGAGCCCGCGACCACGCCCTGCGTGGCGACGTCGTGACCGGTGGCGTCAGGTGATGTCGCGCCGCAGGGTCGTGCGCATCGCGATCACGCCGAAGACCGCGGCGTAGGCCAGCAGCACGAGCGCGCCGCCCCACGCGGGGAGTCGGTCGGCGTCGACGAGCTGCCCCGTCATGTCCGTCGTCACATTGACGTCCATGACGGACTGGAGGGCGCCGCCGGGCAGCCACTTGGCCGCCGCGGGGAAGACCAGGCTGGCGATCGCCTCGAGGAGCAGCACCCAGACCAGCGCGAGGATGATGGCGGCGATCTGGCTCTTGATGAGCGCACCCAGGCTGACCCCGACGACCGCGTAGAGCGCGAAACCCAGGACGGCGCCGATGAGGACCGCCAGCACGGTGGAGGCGCTCACGGGCGCGTGGTCGAACGGGAGCAGCGCGACGACGACGCCCGCGGTGACGACCGCGGTCGTCACGACGGCGATGAGGGCGCCCAGGATCCCGTAGAGGCCCATCTTCGCGACCAGGACGCGGCCGCGACGCGGGGCGGCGAGGAAGGTCGACGTGATGGTCATGTGCCGGAACTCCCCGGTCACCGCGATGATCCCGAGGATGAGGACGAACGTCGCCGCGGTGCTCGCCTGGGCGATCAGCGAGGTGATGTAGTCGGGGTCGAGCAGCATGCTGCCCTCACCGGCGGACGGGATGCCCGGCACGATCTCGGCCGCGAGCAGGACCAGGGTGCCGGCGTTCACCACGCTGTAGGCGACCCCGACGAGACCCAGGACCCAGAGCATCTTGGTCGTCGTGACCTTGCGCCACTCCGCGGCGAGCAGCGGGCCCCACGTGCCGCTCATGACGTCCCCGCAGTCAGGTCCAGGAACACCTGTTCGAGGCCGTCCGCGCGGGTCGCGAGCTCGTGCAGCTCGCACCCCTCGGCGAACGCCACGCCACCCACAGCCGGGGCGGTCAGCCCGACGACGGTCAGGGCGCCGTCCGGTGCTCGCTCCACGCTGACACCCGCCTGCGCCGCGAGGGCCGCGGCGAGTCGATCGGCCTGGGGCGTGCGGACGACCACGCGCGACACCGCCGCGAGCGCCGCCAGCGGTCCGGCATGAACGAGGCGTCCCTGCTTGATGATCACGACGTCGTCCACCGTCTGCTGGACCTCGGCGAGCACATGGCTCGACACCAGCACGGTGCGGCCGTCGGCCGCCTGCGACTGCAGGAAGCCCCGGAGCCACGCGATGCCCTCCGGGTCGAGTCCGTTGGCGGGCTCGTCCAGCACGAGGGCGGTCGGCTCGCCGAGCAGGGCCGCGCCCAGCGCCAGCCGCTGGCGCATCCCGAGGGAGTACTCGACGACCCGTCGGCGGGCGGCGTCGGCGAGTCCCACCTGCTCGAGGACGTCGTCGACCCGGCTCTCGGGCAGGGCGCTGGCCGTCGCGAGGACGCGCAGGTGGTTGCGACCGCTGCGTCCCGGATGGAAGCCGCTGGCCTCCAGGGCCGCGCCGACCACCTGCGCCGGGTGCGGCAGGTCGGAGTACGCCGCCCCATCGATGAGAGCGGAACCGGACGACTGTCTCACCAGGCCGAGCAGGCAGCGCAGCGTCGTGGTCTTGCCGGACCCGTTGGGCCCGAGGAAGCCGGTCACCCGGCCGGGTCGCACCTCGAAGGTGAGGTCGTCGACGGCGGTCACGGGCTTGAGCCGGCCGAACGTCTTCGTGAGCGAGGTGACCTGCAGCGTGGGGCCTTGGATCGTCACGTGCCCACGCTAGCGGTCGGGGCACAATGACCCCATGGCGAGAGCAGCGGTGGCAGCCGGCATCGTGGCCGGCCTTCTCGCGACCGTGCTCGCGGCCGCGCCCGCACCCGCGGTCCCGACCGGGACGACCGGGACGACCACGGGCCCGGTCGCGGTCCCATCCTCCGATCCGGGGCGATCACAGGCCCTCCTGGTGCGGCTGGTCCGCTCCGGCGGCTTCGCCGGCTTCGTGGACCGGGTCGTCGTGACCGAGGACGGGCGCGTCAGGGTGACCCCGCACGGAGCCGCGCCCGAGGTCTTCACCCTGCGGGCCCGCCAGCTCGTGCGCCTGCGGACCGCCCTGCGGGCTGCCGACCTTCCCGGGCTCAAGCCCGACTACCCGGCTCCCGGCGCTGACATGTTCGAGTACGCGGTGACCGCCGACGGTGTCACCGTGACGGCCACCGAGACGGCCGTGCCCGCCGCCCTGCGGCCGGTCATCGGAATCCTGCTGGGATACCTCGCCGCGCCCGCCTGACGTCGATCAGGCGTCGACGGTCTCGCTGATCTGCTCGAGTGAGCGGCCGGTGGTCTCCGGGACCTTGGTCCGGACGAAGAAGATCGACGCGAGGGCGAAGACCGTGAAGATGCCGTAGGCGATCGTGAGGCTGCGGGCGGCGACCGGCGGGAACGCCGTCGAGACGATGAAGTTCGCGATCCACTGGGCCGACGCGGCCAGGGCCAGCGCAGCGGCCCGGATGCGGTTGGGGAACATCTCGCCGAGCAGGACCCAGACCACCGGCCCCCAGGACATGCCGAAGAACACGACGTAGAGGTTGAACGCCAGGACGGCCATGGTGGCGGTGGCCCCGGCGAGGGACGGCTCGGTGCCGCCGGACGCCGTGGCGACCTGGGGCGCGGTGCCGAAGATGAACGTCAGGGCCGCGAGCATGACGACCATCCCGGACGAGCCGATGAGCAGCAGCCGCTTGCGCCCGATGCGGTCGATCAGGGCGATCGCCACGAGGGTGGTGGCGACGTTGACGGCGTTCGTGATCATCGACGTGAGGAACGCCTGGTCCTGGCTGAAGCCGACCGACTCCCAGATGAGGTTGGAGTAGTAGAAGACGGCGTTGATCCCGACGAACTGCTGGAAGGCGCTGAGCAGGATGCCGATCCAGACGATGGGCAGCAGGCCGAAGCGCGGTCCGCGCAGGTCGCCCATGCTGAACTTGTGGTCGCTGTCCATGGTCCGCTCGATGTCGATGACCTTGGCGCTCTGGTCGGTGGTGAAGACCGACTCGAGGACCGCGCGCGCCTCGTCGAGGCGACCGGTCTCCACGAGGTAGCGGGGCGACTCCGGGATGCGCAGGGCCATGAAGAAGTACAGGGCGGCCGGGATGAGCATGATGAGGAACATCCAGCGCCACGCCTCGATGCCGAGCAGCCAGTCCGAGGTCGAGCTCCCGGCGGCCGACACGATGAGGTAGTTGGTGACGCCCGTCGCGAAGATCCCCAGGACGATGGCGAGCTGCTGCAGCGAGCCGAGCCGGCCGCGCAGCTGGGCCGGCGCGATCTCCGCGATGTACATGGGGGCCACGACGCTCGCCACGCCGATCCCCGCGCCGCCGACGAGGCGCCAGAGCATGAGGACCTCGACGTTCGGCGGGAAGGCGGTCCCGACCGCGCTGGCCGCGAACAGCAGCGCCGCGATCAGCATGACCTTGCGGCGGCCGAAGGTGTCGGCGAGCTGGCCGGCGAACCACGCGCCCACCGCCGAGCCGATGAGGGCGATGGACACGACGAAGGCCATGACGCCGGATCCGAGGTTGAAGGTCTCCGCGATGGCGGTGTTCGCGCCGTTGATGACCGCCGAGTCGAACCCGAAGAGGAAGCCGCCCATCGCAGCGGTGCTCGCGAGCCGCACGACGCGGCCGGTGCGGTACGACTCGGCCGGCCCGGATGCGGCGATCACCGGTCCTCCGTGCGCCATGCTGCCTCCGTGATTCGGGTCACAGGATCCGCCGGTCCCCGACGGCGACCGGCTCAGGGCGACCGTAGCGGCATTACCACACCCGCGGGGGCCGTACCCTAGTGCGGTGGCTTCCCTCTCCCGACTCCTCGTCGTAGCGGTCTCGACCGCCGGCCTGGCCGTGTCGTCGGCTCCTGGCGGCTGGCCCCGCGCTGGCCGCGACCACCCCCTCGCCCGTCGCGTCGCCGTCGGCCTCGGCCGCACCGCGCGTCGTGGTTCCGGCCGCGCCGGTCATCACCAAGGTCACCGGCGGCGCCGTGTCCGGCCAGCTGGTGGTGGCCTACACCGCCGCCGGTGAGCGACGGCGGCAGCCCGGTCACGGGCTACGAGGTGACCGTGGACGCCGGGGCGACCTGGTGGCCCTGCGTCGGGACCAGCGGGACGTGCACGCTGACGAACCTGACGAACGGCCGCTCCTACACGGTCGCCCTGCGCGCGGTGAACGCCGCCGGGCCGAGCCTGGCGAGCGTCCCCGCGAACGGGATGCCGTCGGTGCCGGCGGGCACCGACCCCGACAAGCCGAAGAAGCTGCCCAAGCCGCGCGTGTGGGTCAAGGCGTCGTTCAACGCCGCCGGAAACCGCCTGGGCGTCGACGGCTCCGCGTACCGGCTCGGTGTGGGCACGCTGCCTCAGCTGACCTTCTCGCGAGCCATCCCCGACAAGCGCGTCGTGGAGAGCCACCTCTCGGTCAGGGCGCTCCTCGAGGACGGCCGCACCCGCACCGTCAAGGGCGCCTGGGGCTGGGTCAGCGATCGCACCGTCGTGTTCCGGCCCGAGAAGTACTGGCCCGGCCGCGCGACGATCACGATCACGTCGACCATGGACCGGGCCGTCATGGGCAAGCAGGGCAAGGACTACGTCGTGGGGTCGGGCACGCTCGCCACGACATACACCTTCCGCACGGCGCGCAAGCTCATCGCGCGCGTGGACGGCTCCAAGAGCCAGATGAAGGTCTACATCGACGGCCACAAGGTGAAGACGTTCGGCGTCTCGCTCGGCAAGGACGAGTGGGAGACGCGCAACGGCGTCAAGGTGATCAGCACCGACAAGGAGCCGACGCACACCTACACGAGCACGTCGCTGAACCTCGACCCGGCGGTCGAGGCTCCCTACGAGCTCGTCGCCCCCTGGAACACCCGCCTCACGCCGACCGGTGAGTTCATCCACACGGCGAAGTGGGCCTACAGCCGCATCGGCCGGTACAACGGCTCGCACGGCTGCACGAACATGTTCGAGCAGGACGCCAAGTGGATCTTCGACAAGACCGTTCCCGGTGACGTCGTCGAGTACGTCAACACCGGCGGCGAGACGGTCCAGTCGTGGAACGGCCCGGGCGGGCTCTGGAACATCCCCTGGGATCAGTGGCTGAAGAAGTCCGCACTGGGGAGCGTGAACGGGAGCGTCGACACGTCGAATGCCACGGTCGGAAGCGGCGGTCGGCCCGTCGGTGCCTGACGCTCGCGACGCGTCCGGGTTCCAGCAGGCCAGCGGCATCCGGCCCGACTCCACGGGGGGCTTCCGGTGGGAGGTCCCGGACGGGTGGCAGCAGGGACGCGGCGCCTGGGGCGGACTGGTCGTCGGTGCGCTGGCTCGGGCGATCGAGGCGTCGGAGCCCGATCCCGCTCGGAGCCTGCGCAGCCTGACGCTGCAGATCGTCGCCCCCGCGCGCGTGGGCGTCCACCACATCGAGGTGCGGCCGGTCCGCATCGGCAGTGCGATGTCGACCTGGTCCGCGGTCGCCGTCCGTGACGACGAGTGCGTCGCCAGCGCGGTAGGCATCCTCGGCTCGCCGCGCCAGCCCACGCCCGGACTGGACGTCCCGGGATGGCAGGCGGTCCAGGCCCCGTCGGCACCGCCCGCGGCCGACGTCCCGATCGTCCCGTTCGTCGAGGGACTGAGCCCGGTGTTCGCCCAGCACTACGTGGCACATGCCGTAACGGGCGTCCCCTTCGGCGGCGGTGCTGCCGAGTCCCTGGGATGGATCCGCTTCGCCGAGCCGACCCCCTGGTCGGCCGCGTCGCTGCTGGCGCTCGTCGATGCGTGGTGGCCGGCGAGCCTCGCGGTCGTGTCGCAGATGCCGCGGATCGCCACCGTCAATTTCCTCGGCGCGCTCGCCATCGATCCGGCTGACCTGCGGCCGGATGAGCCGCTGCTGCATCATTCCTTCGTGAGCGGCGCCATCGACGGCTTCACGACCGAGCATCGGCGGCTGTGGACAGGGGACGGTCGGCTGGTCGTCGACAACGTCCAGTCCATCGTGATCGGTTCCTGACGCTCCGGGCAATCCATGGGGGAGCCGTGACAGGATGCCGACATGGATTCTGACGTGGTGCAGGGGGGCGCGGTCCCCGGAGGCGGCGGCGTGGTCGATCGGATCATCGGCGCGATGGGACCCGATCGCAGCCTCACCGAGCGCGTGGCACTCTTCGCGGCCGCGGCGTCGGTCGGACCGTCGTTCGAGCCCGGGCTGCAGCCGCGCAAGACCCTCGACCAGGCAATCGCCACCGGCGTCATCGCGGCTGCGACGCTCTCCGCCGTGACGGTGGCGCAGAGCGCTATCGAGTCCGTCGGCCGGATCGTCACCGGTGGGCGCGCGGACACCGCGTCGGCATCGGCTCGGCTGGCGTTCACGGTCGGCACCAACGCCGTGATCGGGGCCGTCGCCGAGGGCGTGTCGCGGGCCCTGCCCCCTCGCGAGGACGAGCCTCTGAGGCGTGGGCTGCTGCGCGTGGCCGCCAACCGCACGGCCCGCGTGGCCGCCATGGGGGCGGCGCTGTCGTCGGTCATCGGAGCCGGTGACCTCGCCTTCCAGCGCAACCCGAGCAGCCGGTGGATGACCCGCCTCCCGCTGGCGCTTCCGGCCGGCGTGGCGGTGTCCGCGTGGCACATCCACCGTGTGCACTCCAAGGCCGCCGAGATGGGCGACACCACGATCGAGAACGTCTCGCCGCTGAAGTCAGGCGGCATCGCAGTAGGGGTCGGCGCGGGCGTCATCGGCCTCCAGCTGGGGGAGCGCCTCATCGCGCACGGGGTTTCCCGCGGGATCGCCCGCGTGGCACCGAACTACGACGTGGTCTCCAACCCGATCGGCCATGCGCTGGCGCTGACGCTGCTGGGCGGGGGCATCTACGCCGGGTACGAGTACGCCGTGCGTCGCGTGGAGCAGGGCGGCGCCGCGATCGAGCCCGCCTACGACGTGGCCGCCCAGTCGTCCATGGTCTCCGGCAGCCCCGACAGCGTCGTGTCCTTCGACTCGCTGTCGCGCGAGGGCCGGCGTTTCGTCAACATGGTGCTCAGCCGCGAGGAGATCGCCGAGGTCATGGGCGAGCCCGCGGTCGCCGACCCCATCCGGGTGTTCGTCGGGCTCGACGCCGCCCCCGAGGTCGAGGACCGCGTCGATCTCGTGATGGACGAGCTCGTGCGCACGGGCGCGTTCGAGCGCAAGGTGCTCTGCTTCGCGTCACCGACCGGATCGGGCTACATCAACTACGTCCTGGCCGAGGCACTGGAGTACATGACGCTCGGCGACTGTGCGATCGCCACCATGCAGTACTCGATGCTGCCGTCGTCGATGTCGCTGACGCGCACCGGCCTCGCGGTCGAGCAGAACCGCGACCTCATGCACGCGATGACGGGGTACCTGCGCGGGATGGACCCGCAGAAGCGCCCGCGCTTCGTGCTGTTCGGGGAGAGCCTGGGTGCCCTGACGATGCAGGACATCTGGCGCCACCGCACGGTGGAGGCGATGGACCGCGACTTCGTGCACTCGTCCATCTTCCTGGGGACTCCCTCGGCCACGGAGTTCGCGAAGGGGTGGCGCATCCAGCCGGACAAGGTCGATCCCGAGGGCAAGGTCATCGAGGTCGACGACTTCGGCCAGTTCGTCGATCTGCCCCAGGAGCAGCGCGAGCGCGTCCGTCATGTGCTCATCAGCCACTACGACGACCCGATCCCCAAGTTCGGGACGAACATCCTGCTGCGCCGTCCCTGGTGGCTCGGGCCGCCCGAGCAGCGCCCGCCGCGGGTGCCTCGCTCGACGACGTGGCGGCCCGGCGTGAGTTTCATCCTGACGGGGATCGACCTGGTCAACGCGATGGATGTCATCCCGGGCACGTTCGGGCGCCGCGGCCACGACTATCGCGAGGACATCGCACGCTTCGTCTCCGCGGCGTACGACCTGCCGGTCACAGCGCAGCAGTTGCTCGACATCGAGCGCGCCCTGCGGGCCCGAGAGCTGGAATGGGCGCAGAAGCGCGTCGTCACCGAGCAGGTGGCTCGGGCGCGAGAGGCCTTGATGCGCGAGTTCAAGACGTGGGGCGTCAGCAGCGGCAGTGACCTGCAGGCCGACGCCGTGCTGCGCCAGGTCTTCACGTCCGAGCCCGCCGCGACTGCGCCGAGCCCGAGCTAGACGCTGGTGTCGCGCACGACGATCGTCTTCGACGTCTCGAGGATGCGCTCGACGTACGCCTCGGTCTCGGGGTAGGGCGGGACCCCGTCGTACTTCAGGACCGAGCCATAGCCGGCGTTGTAGGCGGCGAGCGTGTTGCGCAGCCGGTTGCCCGACGCGCTTCGCACCAGCTGGCGGTTCACGCAGTTGAGCTCTGCGGCCGAGTGGATCGCGTCCACGGGGTCCCAGATGCTCGCCTCGCCGTCGCCGTTGGCATCGATGCCGTACTGCTCCCACACGGCGGGCATGAACTGCGCGATGCCCTGGGCGCCGGCCGGCGAGACGGCGGTGCTGTCCCAGCCGCTCTCCGCGGCGATCTGCGCGGCCAGCACCTCGACGGGAACCTGGTCGCACCGCTTGGCCGCCTTGGTCACGACGGTGCGGTACTCGGCGGGGACGACCGCGGGGCCGCCGAGCAGCCCGGAGTCCTGCACCCCGCGCACCGCCAGCCACCCGCCGACCAGGGTGGAGGCGGCCAGGGACACGACGACGACCAGCGCCACGATCGCGCCGAACCGCGACCGGCGGGCACGTGGGCGCGCCGGCTCGCGGGGGGCGCTCATGCCTCCACGGTAACCCGGACGGCGCGGTGTTTGTCCAACCCCGGCGCCCCGCGTACCGTGGCGGCGTGACCATCGAGCCCGCGGGACCCCCGGGAGGAGTCCCACCGGCGGGCACCCCCGACCTCACCAAGGGCCAGGTCGAGGGCATGTTCGAGCAGCGGCTCGCCGAGGCGTTCAGCGCCCTGGGCTGCTTCAACCTCGCGGTGTTCGGCAAGACGGGGGTGGGCAAGTCCACGCTCGTGAACGCCGTCTTCGGCCGCGACGTCGCCGCGACGGGCGTCGGTTCCCCGGTCACCCGCGGGCTGGTCTACTACCGGCACCCTGACGGCTTCCTCGGCCTGTACGACTCGGAGGGATTCGAGACCGGCACGGCGGGCGACGTGATCGTCGACGGCCTGCGCCGCCTGATCGCCGACCATCGCTCCCGTGCGGTCAGCGAGCAGATCCACGCGGTCTGGTACCTGGTGCGCTGGTCCGACCGCCGGTTCGAGCGGGCGCAGGAGCAGTTCGTCCGCGAGCTGGCCGCCCTGGGGCTGCCGGTCATCCTGGTCATGACGCAGGTGCCCAGCCGCGATGGCGAGGTGCACCCCGAGGCTGCCGAGTTCGCCGACTACATCGCCTCCCTGGGCCTGCCGATCCGCCCGCACGGACGGGTGGTGCTGACCAACGCGCTGTCGGATGCGTTCACGCAGAGCCCCGTCTTCGGCCTCCAGGACCTGCTGGACGACACCTACCTCGTCATCCCGGAAGTCGCCGAGGCCGCGCTGACGGCTGCCCAGACGCTCGACATCGGGCGCAAGAAAAAAGCCGTCGCGGCGATCATCAACCAGGCCGTCGTGGTCGCCGCTGGCGTCGGGGCAACCCCGATCCCGTTCGCTGACGCGGCCCTGCTCGTCCCCAACCAGGTCACCATGATCGCCCGGATCACCGCGGCCTACGGCCTGCCCCCCAACCGGTCCAAGGCGCTGGCCACGGCGGGCTCGGTCGTCCTCACCGGCGGCGCCACGATGGCCGGCCGGTACGCCGTCACGAGCCTGCTGAAGTTCGTGCCCGGCGGGGCCATCGCCGGCTCGGCGATCTCTGCCACGGTGGCCGGCGCACTCACGAAGGCGGTCGGCGTGGCCTGGTCGCAGGTGTGCGAGTACGCCCTGACCCTGGACGAGGCGGGGCGCGACCAGTTCCTCGGCAGTCCGCAGGTCACCCAGCGCTTCCTCGGCTACCTCAAGGACGCCCAGCGGGGCGGGCGCGGCAGGTCGTAGCCGGTCGCCCGACCGTTCACACGGTGACCGGCGCGCGTGGGTGTTAGCGTCCGGGGGACAAAGGAGGACAGATGAAGAAGGCACTGCTGATCGTCGCCGCTGCCGCGGGAGCAGCCGCAGGCGTGATCGCCTGGCGGATGAGGGGGGCGACCAACGGGGTGTCGTCGACGGCGGACATCTGGGCCGACTCCGTCTCCACAGCGGCGGACACGGCGGCCGGCAAGGTCGCCGTCGCGGCCACGGCCGTCTCGGGGGCCGCCGACACGGCCGCTCAGAAGGTCGCGGACGCCGCCGCGACGATCGGCGTCTCCGCCTCCAGCGTGGCCGACAAGACCAGCCGGAAGGCCGAGGAGCTCGCCCAGGCCACGGGCAGACCGCCCATGAGGTGGCCGGCGCGGTGTCCGAGGCGGCCGAGGCCGCGGCGAGCGATGCGGCCGAGGCCGTGGAGGCCGCGCCCGCGGACACCACCGACGAGCCGCCGCCGACGAGCCGGCCGCCGACGAGGCGCCGGCCCGGAAGCCGGCCGCCCGCAAGCGCGCCAAGCCCGCGGCCGAGCCGGAGGCCTGACCCCCGGGTTCGCTCTCGGCGAACGGCGGAAGCACGAGCGCGTGCGCGCGGGTTGGTGCCCATGACGACGTCCCGGTGGAGGTGAGGCATGCGATCGCCCGATGAGCTCGTGACGGTGCACCGTGAGGTGCACTTCGACGAACGGCCGGTGCTGCTGTATGCCTTCTCCGGGTTCGTGGATGCGGGGTCCGGCGTTCGCCTGGCGGCCGACCATCTGCTCGCCTCCTGCGCCCACACCCTGGTCGCATCGTTCGACGCCGACGAGCTGCTGGACTACCGCGCCCGTCGCCCGCGCATGTCCTATGTCGTCGACCACTTCGCCTCGGTGGAGGTGCAGCAGATCGTGCTGCACGAGCTCGTCGACGCGGTGGGGCAGCGCTTCCTCCTCCTCACCGGTCCGGAACCCGACTACCAATGGCTGCGCTTCATGGCGGCGGTCGACGGCCTGGTCGACCGGTACGACGTCCGGCTGGCGGTCGGCCTCTCGGCCATCCCGTGGCCCATCCCGCACACCCGCCCGCTGGGGATCACCGTGCACGGCAGCGAGCCGGAGCTGGTCGCCGGTCACGTGTCCGCGCTGGGCGAGATCGAGGTGCCCGGTCACGTCGGGGCGATGCTCGAGCTCCATCTCGGGCAGCGGGGCGTGCCGTCGATGGGCGTCACCGCCCAGGTGCCGCACTACCTCGTCCAGTTCGAGTTCCCGCGTGCGGCGACCACGCTGCTGGCGGGGGTCGTCCAGGCGACCGGGCTCGCGCTTCCCGGTGGCCGACCTCGAGCCCGCGGCGCGGCGGGCGGATGCCGAGGTGGCGCAGCAGCTCGAGGGCAACGACGAGTTCGCCACCGTCGTGGCCGCCCTCGAGCAGCAGTACGACCAGATGGCCGCCCTGACTGCCGGTGCCGCCGGCGGGCTGGCCGACCACGCCGACTCGGGCATGCCGTCCGGAGACGAGATCGCGGCCCAGGTCGAGCAGTTCCTGTCGAGCCTGGGCGACCCAGACGACCCCGACAAGCAGTCCAAGGGCTGATCCTCGCGGTTCCCTCTCGGCGCCGATCGGCCCTCCGTCCTCGCGGGGCCTGCCGGCCGAGAGGTTCGAGCGCCGGTTGTGAGAGATCGGGCACGCGGGCGTGAGGCGGACGTGAGTACCGCTCGGGATAGTCACTCCTACGAAAGGCCGACGGCCCCGCGCAGGCGGACCAGCCGCGATGACTAGGAGACTCGATGACCCGCACCACCGCCCGCTCGCTGGCCCTCAAGGGCTCGGTCGTCTGCGGAGCGCTCGGACTGTCCCTCATGACCGCCATCGCACTCAGCCCGGCGGCTGCCGCCCACAACGGGGGCTCGCAGTCCGCTGACTGCAGCGTCGAGCACGGGTCGGCCAAGGACAAGCGCGATCGTGCGCACGAGAAGCGGGCCGAGGCCGACCGGGCGACGAAGGCCGCGGACGACGCGGAGCGTGCCGCCGAGAAGGCGGAGCACGACGCCGACGCCGCGGAGCACGACGCGGACGACGCCGAGCGCGACGCCCACGATCATGCGAGCGACGAGGGCCGCCGGCACCGCGCTGATGACGCGCGGTCCCATGCTCGTGACCGTCGCGACCACGCGAAGCACGAGCGCTCGGACGCCGGGCACCGACGTGACGAGGCGAACACCAAGGAGCGCGAGGCCCGTGACTGCGAGCACGAGGCCGAGGTCGCCGAGCAGCAGGCGCAGGAGTGCGTGACGGATCCGGTTGACCCGACGGATCCGGTGGACCCGGTCGACCCGGTCGATCCGACGGATCCGGTGGACCCGACGGACCCGGTCGATCCGACGGATCCGGTCGACGCCGACGGACCCGGTCGACCCGACGGACCCGGTCGACCCGACGGACCCGGTCGACCCGACGGACCCGGTCGACCCGACGGACCCGGTCGATCCGACCGATCCGGTGGACCCGACGGACGCTGGCAGCGAGTCCGGCGGCACCGAGCGCGGCCTCGTGGCCGCCGCCCAGGCCGCCCTCCCCGCGACCGCCCCCGCGGTACAGGTGGTCGCTCCGGCCGCCGCCACCATCCCGGGTGGCGGTCACCAAGCCGGCCGCCGCCCAGGCGCCCAGCGCGGCGCAGGTCGCCGGGATTCCCGCGGCAGCCACGGTTCCCTCGTCGGTCCCTGCCGGTGGCGGCTCGTCCGCTCCCGGCCAGGACTTCCCGGTCTGGGGCGCCGCGATGATCGTCGCGGCTGCGCTGGTGGCCGCCGGGGCGGGCATGCACGTCTTCACCACGAACAACCGCTAGTCGCTCCACCGACGCGGTCCCCGACCGGGCGACCCCGTCACGCAGCTCCCGAGGCTGCACTCGGTTCCTAGTCCGGGTGCACCCCCAACCGGAGGTCGCGCCTGGTTCCTAGTGCCGGGCGCGGCACCACAGGAGGCTGCAGCCGGTTCCTAGTGCCGGCTGCAGTCCCCGACGGAGCCGCCGTGACGGGGTCGCCCTCTTTCTCCGGGCGGGCGGCGCTCGGGCGGGCGGTCGGGGTCAGCGGCAGGTGGTGCCCGGCGGCGGGCGGGGTGCCGGTCAGCAGATAGCCGGTGACCGCGTCGTCGATGCAGTCCGAGCCGGCGCCGAAGGCGGTGTGGCCGTCACCGACGTAGGTGAGCAGCGTCGAGGTCGCCAATTGGCGGTGCAGCGCCTGCGCCCACGGGTACGGCGTGGCCGGGTCGTAGGTCGTCCCGACGACGAGGATCGGCGCCGTGGTCGTGGACGACGCAGGCGCCGGCTGCCGGGCCGCGTGCCCGTACCACTGCGAGCAGGGGGCGTTGCCCCAGGCCAGGGCGCGGGCCATGTCCGGAACGGGGGCGCCCCGGGACCAGGCGCGTGCGGCCGCGCGCAGGCCGCTCGCCCCGGGTGCGGCGGGGGTGTCCCAGCAGGAGATGGCGGGGAAGGCCGAGGCCATGTTGGTGGCGTAGGAGGTGGGGCCCGTCCGCTCGTTCGCATAGTCCGCGATGAGCTGGAGGCCGAGACCGTTGCCGGCCTTCGCCTGCTTCAGCGCCTGCCGAAGCGGCGACCACAGGACGGGGGAGTACATCGCGTAGAACAGGGCGCTCAGGGCCTCGGCCTGGACCAGGTCCCCGTCCTCGCCGGCCGGCAGCGGATCTGAGTCGACCTGGGCGAGGATCCGGTTGACTCCCGCCAGGACGGCCTTCGTGCCCCCGGCGAACGGGCACGTCGAGCGGGTGCTGCAGTCCGCCGCGAACCGCGTCATCGCGACCTGGAAGCCCCGGGACTGCCCTCGGGAGACCTCCATGATGTCCAGGCTCGGGTCCAACGCGCCGTCGAGCACGAAGCGGCCGACGGTCTCCGGGAACGTCTCGGCGTACAGGGTCCCGACGTACGTCCCGTACGAGTACCCGAGCCAGTTGAGGCGCACCTCGCCGAGTGCGGCCCGCAGGATGTCGAGGTCGCGGACGGTGTCCTCGGTTCCCACATGCCGCGCGATCTGCGGGGACATGGACAGGCAGCCACGGGCGAGACGGGCGCCCAGCGACATGAGCCGGGCCTGCTCGGCGCGGGTGTCGGGTGCGCCGTCGGCGCGAAGCCAGCGCGTGGTCTGGGCTCCGGTCATGCAGGTGATGGGGGCGGACCGACCGACGCCGCGGGTGTCGAATCCGACGATGTCGAACTCGCGGGCCACCTCGGGGGCGATGGCCCCGGCGACGTACGAGGGCATGTCGAGCCCGGACGCGCCCGGGCCTCCGGGGTTGACCACAACGGCGCCCTGGCGGGCGGCCGGGTCCGAGGCGGCCACCCGCGAGACCCGGATGCGGATCGTGGCGCCGTCCGGCTGCGAGTAGTCCCGCGGCACGGTGAGCCACGAGCAGGTCATGTCGTCGCCGCACGGGGCCCAGGCCAGGGTCTGGGCGTAGAAGGCGCTCAGGGCCGGGGGAACGTCCGCCGCAGGCAGGCTCGGCGCTACGGCCCCCGCCGGACCCGTGCCCAGCAGGGGCAGGGCCAGTGTCGCCGCGGCCGTCAGGGCCGTGAGGCGGATCACGCGTCGGCGGGCGTTGCGGGACCTGGCGGGCGTCGGATGCACGCCATCACCGTACGTCACCCGAACACCGCCGACGGGCAGGCAGTCACACCGTTGCACGGCCCGCGGACGTCGCATGGCAGGCTTGTCGCACCGTCCCCCGCTCGGGGGGCCGAGAGGATTCCATGACGGGCAACGCGACATTTCGCTACACGGACACCGCGATCTTGTCGGTGACGGCCGTGGACGCGCCCATCGTGGTGTCGTCCGCCGAGTTCGATGAGCAGCTCGCCGGCACCTACGAGCGGGTCGGGCTGCGCCCGGGCATGCTCGAGGCGCTGGCCGGAATCTCGGAGCGTCGGTGGTGGCCCGAGGACGTCACCTTCGCGGACGCCGCGTCCATGGCCGGTGCCAAGGCGATCGCCGAGGCCGGGATCGATCCGTCCAGCATCGGGCTGGTCATCGACACCTCGGTGTGCCGCGACCACCTCGAGCCCTCCGCATCGGTCGACGTGCACGAGCAGCTCGGACTGTCGACGGCCTGCCTCAACTTCGATCTGGCGAACGCCTGCCTCGGCTTCATGAACGGCATGCAGCTCGCCGCGATGATGATCGACTCCGGGCAGATCGACTACGCGCTGGTCGTCGACGGCGAGGGCAGCCGCCGCCCCCAGCAGGCGACGATCGCGCGACTGCAGCAGCCCGAGGCGACCAAGGACGACGTCCTGGACAACTTCGCGACGCTGACGCTCGGCTCGGGTTCCGCCGCCATGGTGCTCGGGCGGGCCAGCGACCACCCGTCCGGCCATCGGTTCGTGGGCGGCGTCAGCCGCGCCGCGACGCAGCACAACCGGCTCTGCGTCGGTGACCTCGACCGCATGACCACCGACTCGCGGGCCCTGCTCGAGGCGGGGGTGGTGCTGGCGATCGACACGTGGACCGAGGCGGCCGAGCACTTCGACTGGTCCGACCTCGACGCCTACGTCATCCACCAGGTGTCCAAGGTCCACACGGCCGCCATCACGAGCTCGCTGGCGATCGACCCCGAGCGCACCCCGGTGATCTTCCCGACGCGCGGCAACATCGGCCCCGCCTCGGTGCCGTTCACCCTCGCCCTGAACGCAGCGGGCTTCGAGGCCGGCCAGCGGATCGCATGCATGGGCATCGGCTCCGGACTCAACTCCGCGGTCATCGAAATCGCGTGGTGACGCGGGACGGCAGCGACGCCGCGACGCTTCCCCCGGCCGGGCTGCCCGGGCTCGACCCGCAGTGGTCGCGGCTCGTCACTGCCCGTGACTCCGACGGCGTTCCGCGCACCTGGCACGTCCTCGACACCCATGCGCAGCACTCGGAGCAGGCTCCCGCGCTGACCCTCCTGTGCGTTCACGGCAACCCGACGTGGTCGTACCTGTGGCGTCGCCTGCTGGCCGAGGCTCCCGCCGACGTCAGGGTGGTGGCGGTGGACCAGCTCGACATGGGCTACTCCGAGCGCACCCACACCGTGCGCCGGCTGGCGCAGCGGGTGGACGATCTCGGCACCGTCGCGGATGCGCTCGGCATCGTCGGCCCGGTGATCACGGTCGCCCACGACTGGGGCGGCCCGATCTCCCTCGGATGGGCGCTGGCCCACCGCGAGCAACTGGCGGGCGTCGTCCTCCTGAACACCGCGGTGCACCAGCCGGCCGGCTCACCGGCCCCGGCCGTCATCCGGCTGGCGCGCTCGGCGCCGCTGCTGCGCGCGAACACGGTCCGCACCCCCGCCTTCGTCCGTGCCACGACGGGCCTGAGCGGACGTGGCATGTCCCGCGAGGTCGCCGATGCCTTCGCCGCGCCCTACGCGGGTGCCGCGCGCCGCGAGGCGGTGGCGACCTTCGTCGCGGACATCCCGCTGGAGGACGACCACCCCAGCGCCGCCGCGCTGGCCGGCGTCGCCGAGGGGATCCGCACCCTGGCCGACGTCCCGGTCCTGCTCCTGTGGGGTCCGGGCGACCCCGTGTTCTCCGATCGCTACCTGACCGACCTGCTCGACCGCCTCCCGCACGCGGACGTCCACCGCTACGAGGGCGCCCGCCACCTCGTCAGCGAGGACGCACCCACGCTCGTGAGCGACCTGCTGCAGTGGGTGGCCGACCTGCCGGTGCCCGATGCGGCGTCCGACGCGGAGGCCGCGCCGTACCCGAATGCCGCCACGCGTGACGAGAACGCGGGGGAGGGGGAGCCGCTGTGGGCGGACCTCGATCGCCGTGCGCGGTCCACCCCCGGCGAGGTCGCGCTGGCCGAGCCGGACGGCGCCGGCGGCTGGCGCCGGATCCCCTGGTCGCTGCTGGCCCACAACGTCGACCTCCTCGCCGCCGGCCTGACCGCGCGGGGCATCCGGGCCGGCGACCGCGTCGCCGTGCTGATCACCCCCGGTGCCGACCTCATCGCCGTGGTCTACGCCTGCTGGCGGATCGGGGCGTGCGTGGTGGTGACCGACGCGGGCCTCGGGGTCCGGGGCATCCACCGCGCGCTGCGCGGTGCCGGCGTCCAGCATGTGATCGCGATCCCGCGCGCCATGGCGCTCGTGCGCGCACTGCGCCTGCCCGGGCGCCGGATCGGCACCGCCGACCTGCCGGCGATCGCCGCCCTCGGCTCGGCTCGGCCGACGCTGCCGGCACCGCCGTCCGGCGACGCCGAGGCCGTCGTGGCATTCACCTCCGGCTCGACCGGACCGGCCAAGGGCGTCGTCTACCGCCATCGGCAGGTCCAGCGCACGCGCGACGTCCTGCGTCGCCACTACGCGATCACGGATGAGGACGCGCTCGTGGCGGCCTTCGCCCCCTGGGCCGTCCTCGGTCCGACGCTCGGGATCGCATCGGTCATCCCCGACATGGACGTCACGAAGCCCAGCACGCTGACGGCCCGTGCCTTCGCCGACGCCGTCGGGACCGTGCTCGGCACCCTCGTGTGGGCGTCGCCGGCCGCGCTGACGAGCATCCTCGAGAGCGCCGATGCCCTCGACGACGCCGAGCTGGAGGCGCTGGGCGGCCTGCGCCTCGTCATGGGCGCCGGTGCTCCCGTGCCGGTGGCGCTCCTGCACGGCATGGGCCGCCTGTGCCCCGGGGCGCAGATCCGCACGCCGTACGGCATGACCGAGGTCCTGCCGGTCACCGACGTCACCGTCCAGGAGATCGACGCCGCCGGTCCGGGACCCGGCGTGCTCGTCGGCGCCCCGGTGCCCGGCGTCGAGGTCCGGATCAGCGCGATCGACGCCCTCGGGCGGGCGACCGGCGAGCTCACGAGCGATGCGGATGTCCTCGGGGAGGTCGTCGTGAGCGCCCCGCACCAGAAGGACCGCTACGACCGGCTGTGGGCCACCGAGCGCGCGAGCGCCCGGGACCACGGGTGGCATCGCACCGGAGACATCGGGTCCCTCGACGCCGCCGGCCGGCTGTGGATCGGCGGCCGCCTGGCGCATGTCGTCACGACGGCTGCAGGCCCGGTCGCCCCGGTGCGGATCGAGCAGGCGGTCCAGAGCCTGCCCGCCGTCGTCCAGGCGGCCTGCGTCGGCGTCGGGCCGGTGGGCACCCAGCAGGTCGTGGTCGTCGTCGTGACGGCGTCGGCGCGCACCGGACTGGCGGACCTCGCGCTGGTCGACGAGATTCGCGCGGTGGTGGACGTCGACGTCGCCGCCGTGCTCGAGGCCGCGAGCCTGCCCGTCGACATCCGGCACCGGTCCAAGATCGACCGGACCGCGCTGGCGGCCTGGGCGCAGGCCCGACTCGCCGGTCGACCGGGGCCACGGCGTGCCGGTGCCCGGACGGGCTCCGCATGAGGGTCCTCGTCACCGGAGGACGAGGCCTGCTCGGATCCGCTGTCGTGCGCGAGCTCGCCCGTCGGGGACACCTGGTGACCTCCTTCCAGCGGGGGGCCGCAGGGCAGGGCGACGACGTGACCGAGGTCCGCGGCGACATCACCGATCGCTCAGCGGTGTCGGCCGCGATGCACGGGCAGGATGCGGTCGTCCATCTTGCGGCGAAGGTGTCGATGGTGGGTCCGTGGGCGGAGTTCGAGCGGACCAACGTCGAGGGCACGCGCCTGGCGCTGGAGGCCGCGGCGGCCGCGGGTGCCACCAGATTCGTGCACATCTCCTCGCCGTCGGTGGCCCACGCCGGGGAGCCCCTCGTCGGAGTAGGAGCGACTCCCGCCGACCCGCAGGGGGCCCGGGGTCCTACGCCCGCAGCAAGGCGATGGCCGAGGTGCTCGCCCTCGCTGCCGACCGTCCAGGCTTCGCCGTCACCGCGCTGCGACCGCACCTCGTGTGGGGACCGGGGGACACGCAGCTGGTCGGGCGGATCGCCCAGCGGGCGCGCGCCGGCCGGCTGGTCCTCGTCGACGACGGGGCCGCCCTGATCGACACCACCTACGTCGACAACGCCGCCACCGCCATCGCCCAGGGCCTGGACCGGTGCGAGAGCCCACCGGTCCGCGGGCGGGCGTTCGTGGTGTCCAACGGCCAGCCGCGCACGGTGGCCGAGCTCGTCACGCGCATCGCGTGGGCGGCCGGCGGCCGAGCCCCGACCCGACACCTGCCGTTCCCGGTGGCGCGCTCGGCTGGCGCCGTCGTCGAGCGCGCATGGCGGCGGCGGCCCGACGAACCGCCCCTGACGGCCTTCGTCGCCGAGCAGCTGGCCACCGCCCACTGGTTCGACCAGCGCGAGACGCGGTCCGCCCTGCAGTGGCGTCCGGAGGTGGGCATCGACGAGGGGCTGCGACGGCTCGCGGCGTCGTTCGCGGCCGCTGACGGCGTGGCGCTCCCGGGCAACTGACCGCCGCCGGCGTATAAATGCGGAAGGCCCCTCGAAGTATGAGTTCGAGGGGCCTTCGCATGGAAGCGCCCGACCACCGCCCGATCTCTCGGGGCGCCCGCGCCAAGTGCAGAGCGCGGCGCTCGCGCTCCGTTTCCGGAGCACCGGCGATGTCGTTCTCGCTTCCTCGACCTGTTCCGTTCCGCCGCCCCCGCCAGCACTCGGGGGTCCTTCGATGACGTCCCCAATGGGTCGCCTTCGTCGATTGACTTCACTTTCCGGATCGACCCGCACCTTGCGGTGCGGTAGGTAAGTTCTACTCGCGCTCACGCATTCGTCGCAAGGGATTCGCCAAAGATTTCCAAGGAAATCCTGACCCTCGCACCACACGCATCATCAGGCTTCGCAGCGGTCACGCGAGAACGTCGATCATCCCTGCGCGCGAAGGAAATCCGTCACCAGTGCAGTGAACTCCGCGGGGTGCTCGAGCTGCGTCCAGTGACCGCACCGCCCGAACACGTGCAGCTGCGATGTGTCGATCAGCCCGAGCAGGTCGAGGGCGTTCTGCAGCGGGATAACCCGATCGTCGCGACCATGCACGATCAGCGTGGGTGCCCGGATCGCGGCGATGTCCGCGACGGCATGCGTCATCGCGTCCAGGGCCGCCTGCCGGGGTGCCGGGAACATCGACCGGTATGCCTCCTGGACTCCGGGCCTGATGCTCGCCTCATACCGCAGCCGCGCGAGGTCGGGTCCGATCAGCGAGCGGTCGTATGCGAAGAGGGTCAGCAGCTGCTCCATCGCCGGGACCGAGGGCTCGTAGCCCCAGACCGCGTCGAGGCCCGGCGTGATCGCGAACGGCACCCCGACGGACCCCATGAGCACCAGCCCGGCCACGCGCTCCGGGTGCCGGATCGCCAGGGCCATGGCCAGGGCACCGCCGAAGGAGTTGCCGACGATGTGCGCCCGCTCGATGCCCAGGGCATCGAGCACGCCCAGGGCATGCGCCGTCCAGGTGTCCAGGTCGTAGGCGCAGCCGTCCGGACGCGCCGTGAAGCCGAAGCCGACGACATCCGGGGCGACCACCGTGAACTGCCGGGCCAGCACCGGGATCGTCAGTCGCCAGTTGGCCCAGGCCGAGACGCCCGGCCCGGAGCCGTGCAGCAGGAGCACGGGCGGTCCCTCCCCGGCGAGGTGGACGTTGGTGGCGATGCCTGCGGCATCGATCGTGATGCCGATCTCGGGCGATGTCATGGGCGCATTCTGCAGGCTGGCAGGATGACGTGACGCGATCGTCGAGCCGACCCGGTCGTGTCGGGGCCCGAGATGGGAGTCCTCCTCGTGCAGGCGTACCGCTGGCGCCCGATCGTCCTCCTCGAGGCGGCGAACGCCGCGTCCGGCATCGCCAACGCGGTCGTGATGATCGCCATCCCGTGGCTCGTCCTGGCCCGGACCGGCTCGGCCGTGTCGGCGGGCCTCGTCGTCGCGCTCGCCTCGCTGCCCGGGATCGTGGTCTCCCCGCTCGTGGGGATCCTCATCGACCGGTTCGGCCGACGCATCGTGAGCATCGTGTCCGACGTCCTGTCGGCCGTCTCCGTCGCGGCGTTCCCGCTGATCGCCCTCGGGGACTTGACCTTCGGCTGGATCCTCGGCCTGGCTGTGCTCGGCGCCACCTTCGACCCGGCCGGGTACACGGCCCGCAAGTCGATGCTGCCGGACGTGGCTGCGGCGTCGGGCTACCCGGTCGACCGCCTGAACGGCATCCACGAGGGCGTGTTCGCCGTGGGCTGGACGGTCGGACCGGCGCTCGGCGCGATCCTCATCGGCGTGCTCGGCGATGTCGACGTGTTCTGGGTGCCGTTCGGGCTCTTCGTCCTCGCCGTTCTCACGGTGGTGGCGCTGCGCATCGGGGATGCGGGTCAGGACGCACGACGCACCCGAGCGCACGAGGAGAGTCCGTGGCGGGGGCTGGCCCTCGGGGCCACGGTGCTCTGGAACGACACCGCCCTGCGGGCGATGACGATCGCCCTCATGGTGCTGGCGGCGGTGTACCTGCCCACCGAGTCCGTCGTGCTCACCGCCTACTTCACCGAGCTGGGCTCACCCGTCAGCCTGGGGATCCTCGTGTCCGCGATGTCGGCCGGCAGCGTCATCGGGGCGTTCGGGTACGGATGGCTCGCCGAGCGCTGGACGCAGGTACCAGATGGTGCGGCTGGTCCTCATCGGGACGATGGCGTCCATCGTCCCGCTGGCGCTGCTTCCCCCGCTGTGGGTGATGGTGATCGCGGGCTTCGTCCTGGGGCTGGCCTGGGGTCCGTTCAATCCGCTGATGAACACCCTGGTGCAGCGGCGGGTGGCACCCGACGCCCAGGGCCGGGTGTACGGCGTCCAGATGTCCCTGTTCTACGCGTCCCCGCCGCTGGCCTTCCTCCTGGCCGGGGCCATGGTGGAGGCGTGGGGCGTCCGGGCGACCTACCTGGCGTTCGCGGGGGTGCTCGTCGTGACGTCCACCTCCGTGCTGTTCGTGCGCAGCATCCGTGACATCGACGCCTGAGGTCGTCGTCGGACGTCGATGGGACGTCGATGGCGGGGGAGGGGTGGGCTCCGCGGCCCGCGGCTAGGGTCGGGGGATGCCTTCTCGGCCGGACCCCGGATTCACCTTCGAGGTCGAGGCGCGCCTGGACGGGGGCCTGGGCCGCGCGGGGGTCATGCACACCCCGCACGGCGACATCCGGACCCCGGCGTTCACCCCGGTCGGAACGAAGGCGACCGTCAAGGCCGTCCTGCCGGGCATGATGCGCGACCTGGGCGCGCAGGTGATCCTCGCCAACGCGTACCACCTGTACCTCCAGCCCGGCGCCGACATCGTCGACGCCGCCGGGGGCCTGGCCGCCTTCATGGGCTGGGACGGCCCGACGATGACCGACAGCGGCGGCTTCCAGGTCCTGTCCCTGGGGGTGGGCTTCAAGAAGATCCTGGCGATGGACGCGCGATCCGTGCGGTCGGACGACGTCATCGCCGAGGGCAAGGATCGCCTCGCCCACGTGGACGACGACGGCGTGACCTTCAAGTCCCACCTCGATGGCGCGCTGCACCGCTTCACCCCTGAGGTGTCGATGGACGTCCAGCACCGGCTCGGCGCGGATGTGATCTTCGCCTTCGACGAGTGCACGACGCTCCTCAACACCCGGGAGTACCAGGAGCGGTCGGTTGCGCGGACGCACGCCTGGGCGCAGCGCTGCGTGGCCGAGCACCGCCGGCTGACGGCGGCTCGACCCGACCGGCCGTACCAGGCGCTGTTCGCGGTCGTGCAGGGCGCGCAGTACGAGGACCTGCGCCGGGAGTCGGCACGGGGGCTGGCCGGCCTCGACGTGGACGGGTACGGCATCGGCGGTGCGCTGGAGAAGGACCGCCTCGGGACCATCGTGAGGTGGGTGTGCGAGGAGCTCCCCGAGTCCCGGCCGCGCCACCTGCTGGGGATCGGGGACCCCGTCGACGTCTTCACCGCCGTCGAGAACGGCGCCGACACCTTCGACTGCGTGGCCCCGTCCCGCAACGCCCGCAACGGCACCGTCTACCACCGCACGCGGCGATTCCACCTGACGAACGGCCGTTACCGTAACGACTTCGGGCCGATCGACGACGCGTGCGACTGCTTCACCTGCACGACCTACACGCGCGCATACGTGCACCACCTGTTCAAGGCGAAGGAGATGCTCGCCTCGACGCTGGCCACCATCCACAACGAGCGTTACATCGTGCGCCTCATCGAGCAGATCCGGGCCAGCATCCTCGACGGCACCTTCCGCGAGCATCGCGACGAGGTGCTCGGGCGGCTCGCCTAGGAGCCGGTGGTCGCCAGCCCGTACGTCGGCTCGCGCCGCTTCACCGCCCTGATCACCGGGTACGTCACCGGCAGGAGCACGACCTCGAGCAGGGTCTTGTACAGGTATCCGACCAGAACGTAGTTGAGGAACTCCGCCCCGGTGATCACGCCGTAGAACGCCACCGCGCAGAACACCAGGGTGTCGGCGAACTCGCCGACGACGGTCGAACCGATGAGGCGCAGCCAGAGGGCGCGCTCCTTCGTCCGCTCCTTGATCTTGACGAGCACGTAGGCGTTGAGCAGCTGGCCGGCCAGGTAGCCGCAGATGCTCGCGAGGACGATCCGGGGCACGAACCCGAGCACCGCCTCGAAGGCCTCCTGGTTCTCATAGGCGTCGGCCGGCGGCGAGACCTGCACCAGCCAGAACGTCAGGGCCGCAAGGACGAGCATCGCGAAGCCGATGAGGATCGCGCGGCGGGCAGCGCGCAGTCCGTACACCTCGCTGAGGATGTCGCCGATGATGTAGGTCAGCGGGAACAGGAAGGCCCCGCCGTCGGTGATGACCGGCCCGAAGGAGATCAGCTTCGTCGCGCCGATGTTCGAGATGAGCAGGACGCCCACGAACACGCCGACGATGACGGGGTACAGGCTCGAGCCGGCGACGGCGAAGTGCACGCGTTCGTCGCGGTCCTGCAGGCGCACGCCGACCGGCTCGTCCACGTCGCGCCTCCGGGAGGAGTCGAAGTTGCGTTGCGCCCCCGGCAGGATTCGAACCTGCGACCTTCGGTACCGGAAACCGGCGCTCTATCCCCTGAGCTACGGGGGCTCGGGCCGACACAGGCTACCAGCGAGGCGGGGGAGCCCCGCGGGGCGTCCGTCCGACAGGATGGGCGCGTGAGGGAGCGCATGCGTCGGGTGGTCGACTGGGCGTCCGCGCTCGGCCTGGAGTACACGCGGACCCGATCCTCCCTCGCCGCCGGCGGCCTTGCCTACTTCGTCGCCCTGTCCCTGGCGCCGGCCGCCCTGGCGTTCGGGACGCTCGCGGGACTCGTGCTCGACCCGGCCGACATCCGCAGCGTCCTGGAGCGCCTCGCCGAGCGCTCACCCGAGGCCATGGGCGACCTCAAGCCCATCGTCGAGGCGCTCGCGCTCACCGTCGAGCGGGCCTCGACCACCGCCTTCAGCATCACGGCAGTGGTGAGCACCGTGATCGCTGTCTACGCCGCGTCCAAGGTCGTGTTCGGCCTCCGACTGGCGATGAACACCATCGCCGGGGTCACCGAGACCCGCAGCGGGCTCATCGAGCGGGGCATCGCCACGCTCGTGACCCTCGCGGGCATGGTCATCGGTGTCGCGGTGGTGCTCCTGCTCACCCTGGTGCCCAAGGTCCTGGAGTGGCTCGGCCTGCAGAGCGCGCTCACCGTCACCGGGAACTGGCTGCTCGAGTGGGCGGCTGCGATGGCGCTGGTCTTCGTCGGCGCCCGCTGGATCCTCCAGCACGCGCCCAACCGGGCCCAGCGGGTTCCGTGGACCTCGCCCGGGCCGCCGGTCGCCACCCTGGGCATCCTGGCTGCCACCATCGGTGTCGGCCTGTACGTGCGGTTCTCGGCCAGCCTGAGCGTCACGGTGCTGCTGTTCGGCACCGCCGTGGTCATCCTGCTGTGGCTCTACCTGTGCTTCGTGGCACTGCTGTGGGGCGCCATCGTCGAGGCCGACAGCCGCAGGCGTCGCGACGTCAGGACGAGAACCATCGCGGGGGACCAGCCACCAGTCCCGTGACGAAGGCACCGCCCGCAGCCCCCACGGCGGTCCAGAAGTTGTCGGTGAAGGGTGTCAGCAGGCTGCCGACGAACGTCGCACCGCCGAGCGCCACGGCCGCGATCCCGGCGAACGCCAGCCGGCCGCCCCCGCCGGACGTGTCCGCCTTCGCGACGCCGGCCGGCGAGGGCACCGCCGGCGTGCTCGCCCCCGACTGCCCGGTGGTGGAGTTGACCTCCCGCAGGAGCCGCTCGATCTCGTCCTCGGCCATGAGCCCATTGTGCCGCACCCGCGGGCACCGGACCCCTGGGGACGGTCGTGTTTGGGCGGCACCCGGGTCGGGCACAACGCGACTGTCCGGGCCTCGCGTCGGGGGACGGGGGGCCCGGACAGTCCACCCCCGGACGTCGGTCGGCGACCGTACGATCGCCCCCATGCACCTGCCGATGCACACCGAGCGCCTCGTCCTGCGCGCACTCACCGCCGACGACCTCGACGACCACCTGCGCCTCTACGGCGACCCGGAGGTCGTCCGCTACCTCTACGACGAGCCGATGGACCGCGAGCAGGCTGCGGCTCACCTGGCACTGCGGCTGGACTCCTCGCTGCCGGACGAGGGCCACTGGGTGAACCTGGCGGTGGAGGAGGCGGGGCGATACGTGGGCGAGGTGGGCGTGAGTCTCGTCAGCCGCACGCACCGACAGTGCGAGATCGGGTACTGCTTCCTGCCGGAGGCGGGCGGGCGCGGGCTCGCCACGGAGGCGGCCGCGGCCATGGTGGCGCTGGCCTTCGACGAGCTGGACGCGCACCGGGTGGTCGGGCGGATCGAGGCGCGGAACGCGGCGTCGGCGCGGGTGCTCGAGCGGCTCGGCATGCGGCGGGAGGCGCACTTGAGGGAGAACGAGTTCGTCAAGGGAGAGTGGAACGACGAGATCGTCTACGCGGTGCTCGAGGACGACTGGGTGCCGCCGGGCCGGTGAGCGCCGCCGGAACGGCGAAGGGCCCCGCCAGACGGCGGGGCCCTTCGGATGTCCGTTCGCTCAGGCGATGCGGACCTTGTCGGCCTGCGGGCCCTTGGGGCCCTGGACGATGTCGAACTCGACGGCCTGGTTCTCGTCGAGCGAGCGGTAGCCATCGGACTGGATGGCCGAGTAGTGGACGAAGACGTCCGGGCCGCCGTCGGCCTGGGCGATGAAGCCGAAGCCCTTCTCAGCGTTGAACCACTTGACGGTGCCTTGAGCCATGATGCGCATTCTCCTTGCCGGAACACTCATGCCGGACGGTTGCCCGGCACGGGGCCTAGCCGTTCAAACCCGTCGTCCCGGATCTGTGCACAAGCTCAGAAACACGGATGCCCACCACGAGGGCGGGCATCTCAGAACGGTGGTGCTGATGTGGCCTTGCCTGAGGAGAGCATAGCCCCCACTGGCCCGAACAGCACCGATCCCGGCCGATTCCCCCCGCGGGAGGGTGAATCGACCGGGATCGGCAGACGACTCGAGTGGCTAGGCGACGCGGACGTTGTCAGCCTGCGGGCCCTTGGGACCCTGGACGATGTCGAACTCGACGGCCTGGTTCTCGTCGAGCGAGCGGTAGCCATCGGACTGGATGGCCGAGTAGTGGACGAAGACGTCCGGGCCGCCGTCGGCCTGGGCGATGAAGCCGAAGCCCTTCTCAGCGTTGAACCACTTGACGGTTCCTTGAGCCATGATGCGGAATCTCCTTGCGAAAAACGAACGAGCCGAGCGGATGCCCGGCTCGGTGCCTGACTGCCATGAGCATAGCGCCGCTGAGCGCACGGTGAGAAGGGCGCGTCCGCCTCGCGGATAGGCTCACGCCGTGACTCCCGATCAGCTGGCCGCCGCCGTGACCGACATCGTCGCCGCCCTGGCGGCCGAGGGGCGCCTCACGCTCGACTCCGCACCGGAGGTGCGGATCGAACGGCCGAAGTCGCGCGACCACGGCGACTACGCCACCGGCGTCGCCCTGGCCCTCGCGAAGTCCAGCGGCATGCCGCCCCGCGACCTGGCGGCTCTGCTGGCCGAGCGGATCGCCACCGTGCCGGGGGTCGCCTCCGCCGAGGTCGCCGGGCCGGGCTTCGTGAACATCCGGCTCGAGACCGCCAGCCAGGGCGAGCTCGCGCGCACCGTGGTGGAGGCGGGCCAGGCGTGGGGCAACGGCACCGCGCTGGCCGGTCGGGTCGTCAACGTCGAGTTCATCTCCGCCAACCCCACGGGACCCCTGCACCTGGGCCACACCCGCTGGGCCGCCATCGGCGATGCCATCGCCCGGGTCCTGACGGCCGCGGGAGCCACGGTCAGCACGGAGTTCTACATCAACGACCGCGGCGTGCAGATGGACAAGTTCGGCGCGTCGGTCATGGCGGCGGCCAACGGCCGGCCCGGTGCCGGAGGACGGCTACCACGGCGGCTACATCCTCGATCTCGCCGCGGCCATCGTCATCGCCCGGCCGGGCATCCGCGACCTGCCGGACGACGAGCAGCTGGTCGCCTTCCGCGAGGCCGCCTACGCCCTCCAGCTCAAGCAGCAGCAGCAGGTCCTCGAGCTGTTCCGCACGCACTTCGACGTCTGGTACTCCGAGCGGTCGCTGTACGAGTCCGGCGCTGTCGTGCGCGGCCTGGCCACGCTCATGGAGCAGGGTCACGTGTTCGAGCAGGACGGCGCGGTCTGGCTGCGCACCACGGACTTCGGCGACGACAAGGACCGGGTCCTCATCAAGGCCGACGGCGAGTACACCTACTTCGCTGCCGACACCGCCTATTACGTCGACAAGCGGGCCCGCGGGTTCGACCTCAACATCTACCTGCTGGGTGCCGACCATCACGGCTACGTGAACCGGCTGAGGGCCGTCGCGGCCTGCGCGGGCGACGACATGGACGACGCCATCGAGGTGCTGATCGGCCAGCTCGTGAAGATCACGCGGGGCGGCGAGGAGGTCCGGCTGTCCAAGCGCGCCGGCACGATCGTCACCCTGGACGACCTGGTCGAGGAGGTCGGCGTGGACGCCGCCCGCTACACGCTCGCCCGCTACCCGGCCGACTCGCCGCTCACCCTCGACCTGGAGGAGATGACCCGGGCGACGAACGACAACCCGGTCTTCTACGTCCAGTACGCGCACGCCCGGATCGCGTCGGTGCTGCGCAACGCCGCCGAGCTGGGCATCGACTGGCGCGCCGCCGAGTTCGAACCCGCCCTCCTCGACCACGAGCGCGAGAACAACCTCCTCGGCATGCTGGCGGAGTTCCCGCGGATCGTCGCCAGCGCCGCCGAGCTCCGCGAGCCGCACCGGGTCGCCCGCTACCTGGAGGACCTCGCCACGGCCTACCACCGCTTCTACGACGTGTGCTGGGTGCTTCCCCGTGGCGACGAGCAGCTCGCACCGCTCCATGTCGCCAGGCTGTGGCTGTGCGCAGCGTCCCGTCAGACGATCGCGAACGGCCTCGGCCTGCTCGGCGTGAGCGCCCCGGACCGCATGTAGGCAGCCGCGGATGGCCTAGCCTTCACGTGTGCGCGCCCATCCCGCTGGACCTCTCCACGCCGACGGCGTGTCGGCGCATGCCGACGCCGAGCGGCCCTCGTCGTCGCGGGAGATGAACGCCCTCTCGCCGCGCGTCTGGCCGGCGTCCTGTCGACGCAACGCGAGCGGCGCGCTCGAGATCGGCGGCGTCGACGTCCGGGACGCCGTCGCCGAGCACTGCCTCTCCGCTGTTCCTGCTCGACGAGGCCGACCTGCGCGACCGTGCTCGCCGGTACCGCGGCGCCTACGTCGACGCGGGCGCCCGGCTCGTGTACTACGCGGCCAAGGCCTTCCTGACGACCACCATCGCGCGGTGGGTCGACCGAGGAGGGGCTGGGCATCGACGTGGCGTCCGGCGGCGAGCTCGCGGTGGCCCTGCGCGCGGGCGTGCCCGGGGATCGGCTCCTCATGCACGGCAACAACAAGTCGGCGGAGGAGATCGACGCCGCGGTGGCGGCCCGGGTCGGCCGGATCGTCATCGACTCGTTCGAGGACATCGTCCGCGTCGCCGACGCCGCGGCTCGGGCCGGCATCGTCCAGCCGGTCCTGGTCCGGGTGACCGTGGGGGTCGAGGCGCATACGCACGAGTTCATCGCCACGGCGCACGAGGACCAGAAGTTCGGGCTGTCGGTCGGCTCGGGCGCCGCCGAGGAGGCCGTGCGCCGGATCGCGAAGCTGCCCAGCCTCGACCTCGTCGGCCTGCACTCGCACATCGGCTCGCAGATCTTCGACGCCGCCGGCTTCGAGGTGGCCGCCGCCCGGGTCGTCTCCGTCGCGCAGCGGATCTGGGACGAGCAGGGGATCGAGGTCGAGGAGCTCAACCTCGGTGGCGGGCATGGGCATCGCCTACCTGGAGTCCGACGACCCGCTCGACGTCCCCGACATGGCGTTCCAGATCGGCGAGATCGTCGGCAAGGAGTGCGCGGCCGCGGGGATCCCGATGCCGGCGCTGGCCTTCGAGCCGGGCCGGGCCATCGTCGGTCCGGCGGCGGTGACGATCTACGAGGTGGGCACGGTCAAGGCGGTCGACCTCGACCGCGGCGCGGTGCGGACCTACGTGTCGGTCGACGGCGGCATGAGCGACAACATCCGCACGGCCCTGTACGACGCGGAGTACTCCGTGGTGCTGGCCTCCCGCGAGTCGTCGGCCGAGCCGGTGCTGAGCCGGGTCGTGGGCAAGCACTGCGAGAGCGGCGACATCGTCGTGCGGGACGCCTGGCTGCCGGCCGACCTCGCGCCCGGCGACCTGCTCGCGGTCGCGGCCACGGGGGCCTACTGCCGGTCGATGGCGTCGAACTACAACTACCTGCCCCGGCCGGCGGTGGTGGCCGCCGCCGAGGGCCGCACGCGCGTCCTGCTGCGCCGGGAGACGCTGGACGACCTGCTGCGCCTCGATCCCGGCGCCTGACAGCAGAAGTCCGCACGCTGCCGTCGCAAACTCCGGCTGGGTGTGACGCTGCAGCTGTGGATTCGACGTGCGGGTGGTGCTACTCGCGCTCGGCGCCGGCGACCAGCTTCTCCGGCTCCTCGACGTCGGTGCGGGTGAGCTTCCAGACGATGGCGGCCACGACCGCGCCCACGAGCGGCGCGAGGATGAACAGCCAGACCTGGCTGAGCGCGGTGCCGCCCTCGAACAGGGCCGGGCCGAACGAGCGCGCCGGGTTGACCGACGTGCCGGTCAGCGGGATGCCCACGAGGTGCACGACGGTCAGGGCCAGGCCGATGGCGATGCCCGCGAAGCCCGGTGCCGCGATGCGCTCGGTGACCAGGAGGATCACCAGGACGAACGCGGCGGTGAGCAGGACCTCGAGGACGAAGGCGCCCGCCATGTTGATGGCACCGTTGTCGTAGCCGTTGGTGCCGAGGGCGCCGGTGTAGTCGGTGACGCCGAACGAGGACACGAACAGCTTGAGGAAGGCGGCGCCGAGGATCGCGCCGAGGAACTGCGCGATCCAGTACCCGACGGCCTCGTTGGTGGGCATCCGGCGGCCCAGGAGCATGGCCAGCGTGACGGCCGGGTTGACGTGCGCGCCCGAGACAGGCCCGAACGCGTAGGCGATGGCCAGCAGGACGAGTCCGAACGCGAGGGCGACGCCCACGACGCCGTTCCCGGGGCCGGCCCCGTCGACCCCGACCTTGGCGCCGATGCCGAACACGGCTGCGCCCACGGCCAGGAAGACGAGCAGGAAGGTGCCGACGAACTCGGCGAGCAGCTTCCGGGCTGCGGTGTTCATGACATACCTCCAGGGGGGACCGACGTCAGGGCGCCGGTCGGCGATTGCGCACATGGTCCCGCGCGGGCCGCAGTATTCCGGGAAGGCGCGCGCGACCGCGAACCGGGTTCGCGATGCGGGCGGGGGACCTGAGAGGCTGTCCCCCGGATCATCGACCGCACGTCACGAGGAGCTCGCATGTCGTCCGCTGCCCAGGCGCGGCCCCTGACCGTTGCCCTCCTCGGCGGCGGCACCGTGGGGGCGTCGGTCGCCCGGCTGCTCGTCGAGAACGCGCACGACCTCGAGGAGCGGGCGGGGGCACCCGTGCGACTGGTCGCCGTGGCCGTGCGCGACCTGTCCAAGGACCGCCCCGGGATCCCGACGGAGGTCCTCACCGACGACGCCGAGGCCGTGGCCGCCAGCGGGGCGGACATCGTGGTCGAGCTGATCGGCGGCATCGAGCCCGCCCGCAGCCTCATCCTGTCGGCCATGGCCGCCGGCTCGAGCGTCGTGACGGCCAACAAGGCCCTGCTCGCCGCCGACGGCGCCTCGCTCTACGAAGCGGCGGGCCGCAACGGCGTCGACCTGTACTTCGAGGGTGCCGTTGCCGGGGCGATCCCGCTGCTGCGGCCGCTGCGCGAGTCGCTGTCCGGGGATCGCGTCACCAAGGTCCTCGGGATCGTGAACGGCACCACGAACTTCATGCTCACCAAGATGGACGAGGAGGGCGTCCAGTACTCCGACGTCTTCGCGGAGGCGGAGGCGCTGGGCTACCTCGAGGCCGACCCGAGCCTCGACGTCGACGGGCACGACGCGGCGGCCAAGGCGGCCATCCTCGCCGAGCTGGCCTTCCACACCCGGGTGACGCTGGACGACGTGTACTGCGAGGGCATCACGCGCGTGACCGCCGAGGACATCCGCGCCGCCCAGCAGATGGGCTTCGTCATCAAGCTGCTCGCGGTGGCCGAGCGCACCGACGCGGGCGTGATCGTGCGCGTGCATCCGACGATGCTGCCGCGCAGCCATCCGCTTGCCAGCGTCCGCGGAGCGTTCAACGCGGTGTTCATCGAGGCGGAGTCGGCGGGCGAGGTCATGTTCTACGGCCGCGGCGCCGGTGGTGCGCCGACGGCCAGCGCGGTCCTCGGCGACGTCGTCACCGCCGCCCGCAACCGGGTCAGCGGAGGGCTCGGGCCGGGGGAGAGCACCTACTCCAACCTGCCCGTGCTGCCGATCGGCGCCGCGCTCACCCGCTACTACGTCAACCTGTCGGTGACCGATCGCCCTGGCGTGCTGGCGAGCATCGCGTCCGCCTTCTCCGACAACGGCGTGAGCATCCAGGTGGTGCGGCAGGACGGCCATGGCGACGAGGCCGGGCTCATCGTGCGCACGCACCGGGCCAGCGACGCGGCGCTGCACAAGACGGTCGAGCAGCTCAGCGGGCTCGACACCGTCCGCCGGGTGCTCGGCGTGATGCGGGTCGAGGGCGAGGCGGGAGCGTAGTCATGGCGCATGTCTGGCGTGGCCTCATCGAGGAGTACCGCGATCGGCTGCCGGTCACGGATGCGACACCGGTCGTCTCGCTGCGCGAGGGCGGCACCCCGCTGGTGCGGGCCGACGTGCTCGGCGATCGCGTGGGCTGCGAGGTCTGGCTGAAGTACGACGGGGCCAACCCGACCGGCTCCTTCAAGGACCGCGGCATGACGCTGGCCATCTCGAAGGCCGCCGAGTCCGGGGCCCGGGCCGTCATCTGCGCGTCCACCGGCAACACGTCGGCGAGCGCTGCGGCCTACGCCGCGAAGGCCGGCATGACCTGCGCCGTCCTGGTCCCGCAGGGCAAGATCGCCATGGGCAAGCTGGCACAGGCGATCGCCCACGGCGCGATGCTCCTGCAGATCGACGGCAACTTCGACGACTGCCTGGAGCTGGCCCGCAAGCTGGCCGTCGACTACCCCGTCGAGCTCGTCAACAGCGTCAACCCGGCTCGCATCGAGGGGCAGAAGACCGCCGCCTTCGAGATCGTCGACCAGCTCGGCCGCGCGCCGGACATCCACTGCCTGCCCGTCGGGAACGCCGGCAACATCACGGCCTACTGGAAGGGCTACAGCGAGTACCTCGCCGATGGCGTGGCGACGAGCGCGCCCCGCATGTGGGGATTCCAGGCAGCCGGCGCGGCGCCGCTGGTCAGCGGGGAGCCGGTGCTGCACCCGGAGACCATCGCGACGGCCATCCGCATCGGCAACCCCGCATCGTGGGACGGCGCCGTGGACGCTCGCGACTCCTCCGGCGGGATGATCGACGCCGTCACCGACGACGAGATCCTGGACGCCTACCGCTTCGTCGCAGCCCGCGAGGCGCTGTTCTGCGAGCCGGCGAGCGCGGCGAGTGTCGCCGGCCTGCTCAAGGCGCATGCGGCCGGACTGGTCGACCCGGGGCAGGTCATCGTGTGCACCCTCACCGGACACGGCCTCAAGGACACTCAGTGGGCCCTCGACTCGGCGGCCGAGCCGACGGTCGTGCCCGTGGACGCGGCCGCGGTCGCGCACGCCCTGGGCCTGGCGTAGCGATGTCCGTCCTGCGACGCGACGCCGTCCGCGTGCTCGTGCCGGCCAGCAGCGCGAACCTCGGGCCGGCCTTCGACAGCGCCGGGCTCGCGCTGGCCGTCGTCGACGAGGTGATCGCGATGGTCACCGACGACGAGGGAATCCTGATCGAGGTCGCGGGGAGGGGGCCGGGGACGTCCCGCTCGACGAGTCGCACCTCGTCGCCCGGTCGATGCTGGCGGCGTTCGCATGGCTCGACGTCCCCGTTCCCGGCTTCGTGCTGCGGTGCGTCAACGCCATCCCGCACGGCAGTGGGCTCGGATCGTCCGCCGCGGCCATCATCGGCGGCATCGTCCTGGCGCGGGCCATGGTCGACGACGGCCGGGAGCGCATGTCGGACAGCGACGTCCTGCAGCTGGCGCTCCGGCAGGAGAACCATCCGGACAATCTCGCGGCTGCGCTCTACGGCGGTTTCACGGTGGCGTGGCTGGAGGACGACGGCTTCGCCGACGCCGTCCGGATGGACCCGCACCCGGACGTGCGTCCGGTCGTGCTGGTGCCGCCGACCGGCCTGGCGACCACGACGGCCCGCGCGCTCCTGCCGGACACCGTCACGCTCGCCGATGCCAGCGCGAACGTCGCTCGTTCGGCCCTCCTCGTCCACGCCATGGTCACCGATCCCGGCCGGCTCATGAGCGCCACCGCCGATCGCCTCCACCAGGACCACCGGGCGTCGGCCTACCCCGCCTCTGTCGAGGTCGTCCGCGCCCTGCGCACCGCCGGGGTCCCCGCGGTGATCTCCGGCGCTGGCCCCGCGGTGCTCGCGTTCCCGCTCGACGGCGACGACGCCCGCGTCCGCGCGGTGGCCGATCCGGGCTGGCTCGTCGAGGCGATCGAGGTGGCCCCGATGGGCGCGCGCGAGGTCCCCGTCCCCCCGCTGCCCTGACCCGGTTCGGGGGCTGCGGCCGGGCGTGGTGTTATGCTGATCACGTTCCAGATGACGGCGGCTCGCCGGTTCCCCCGGAAAACGATCCGTCCCCGCCACGTGATCTCGCGGTGAACGTCCGACCACGATGACACGAGCGCACTGGACGATCCCTACGAAGGCCGCATTCTCGAGCACTCGTGGGCACCCGAAATCCCTCAACGCGAGGGCAACCCAGAAGGACATTCGTGACCGAAACCAAAGGCTCGGGTGCTGGCCTCTCAGCCATGCTCCTGCCTGAGCTCAAGCAGCTCGCCCAGCAGATGGGCATCTCCGGCGCCAGCGGCATGCGCAAGGGCGACCTCGTCGCCGCGATCGCCGACCGGCAGGGCTCCTCGAACGGCAGCGCGGCCACTGAGCGCCCCCGCCGTGCGGCCCGCCGCGAGCAGGCCCCGGCCGAGCAGCCCGCCGCCGACGTGAGCCCCGCGGCTCCCGCCCAGGAGCGCGACACCCAGGTCCGCGACACGCAGGATCAGACCACCCAGCCGGCGGCCTCCGGCCGCGAGGCCCCCGAGGACCGTGGCGGGAGCCGCAACGACGGTGGGCAGCGCAACGACGGCGCCCGCAACGACGGCGGCAACCGCAACGACGGCGGCAACCGCAACGACCGGGGCAACCGCAACGACCGGGGCAACCGCAACGACGGCGGGAACCGCAACGACGGCGGGAACCGCAACGACGGCGGGAACCGCAACGACCGCGACGCCGGTCCGGATCGCAGCGAGGTCGGCGAGGACGGCAGCCGCCGTCGCCGGCGTGGCCGTGACCGCTTCCGCGACCGCCGGGACCGTCCGCAGCGCGGCGGCGCCCCCTACAACGACGTCGAGCCGGAGATCGGCGAGGACGACGTCCTCGTGCCGGTCGCAGGCATCCTCGACGTGATGGAGAACTACGCCTTCGTCCGCACGAGCGGGTACCTGCCCGGGCCACAACGACGTCTACGTCTCGCTGTCGATGGTGCGCAAGCACGGCCTGCGCAAGGGCGACGCGGTGACCGGCGCGACCAAGGCGCCGAAGGACGGCGACCGCAAGGAGAAGTTCAACCCGCTGGTCCGCATCGACACGGTCAACGGCGGGCCGCTCGAGGCCGCCCGCAACCGTCCGGAGTTCTCCAAGCTGACGCCGCTGTACCCGCAGGACCGGCTCCGGCTCGAGACCACTCCCGGAAACCTCACCACGCGCGTCATCGATCTCGTGGCGCCGATCGGCAAGGGCCAGCGCGGCCTGATCGTCTCGCCGCCCAAGGCCGGCAAGACGATGGTGCTGCAGGCCATCGCGAACGCCATCGTCACGAACAACCCCGAGGTGCACCTCATGGTCGTCCTGGTGGACGAGCGTCCCGAGGAGGTCACCGACATGCAGCGTTCGGTGAAGGGCGAGGTCATCGCCTCGACCTTCGACCGTCCCGCCGAGGACCACACCATCATCGCGGAGCTGTCGATCGAGCGCGCCAAGCGCCTGGTGGAGCTCGGCCACGACGTCGTCGTCCTGCTCGACTCGATGACCCGCCTGGGCCGCGCCTACAACCTCGCGGCACCGGCATCCGGGCGCATCCTGTCCGGCGGCGTGGACTCCACGGCGCTGTACCCGCCGAAGCGCTTCTTCGGCGCCGCTCGCAACATCGAGCACGGTGGGTCGCTGACGATCCTCGCCACCGCGCTCGTCGAGACCGGCTCGCGCATGGACGAGGTCATCTTCGAGGAGTTCAAGGGCACCGGGAACATGGAGCTCAAGCTCGACCGGCGCCTGGCCGACAAGCGGGTCTTCCCCGCCGTCGACGTCGACGCCTCGGGCACCCGCAAGGAGGATCTCCTCATGTCAGCCGAGGAGCTCAAGATCGTCTGGAAGCTGCGTCGGGTGCTCCACGCCCTCGACCAGCAGCAGTCGATCGAGCTGCTCCTCAACAAGCTCCGCGAGACCCAGAGCAACAACGAGTTCCTGCTCCAGGTCCAGCAGACGGCCCCGGCCGTGGGCGGCAAGCGCGACGACGACTGACCCCGCCAGAGCCCCCCACGGGATTTCGTGTAGGGCCGGGGCAATGGCATACTGATTCGGTTCCGGTTCACGGCTGCCCATCCGGGCGGGCCGACCCGGGACCTCGGAAGGGACGATGATGAAGGCTGATATCCACCCCGCATACGCGGAGACCACCGTGACGTGCAGTTGCGGCAGCACGTTCACCACGCGCAGCACCGCCAAGAACGGCGTGATCCACGCCGACGTGTGCTCGCAGTGCCACCCGTTCTACACCGGCAAGCAGAAGATCCTCGACACCGGTGGCCGTGTGGCGAAGTGGGAGAGCCGCTACGGTAAGACCACCAGCAACTAGTTCAGCCTCCCGGGCGCCGGCCCGGGGTCGGCCGCGTGTCTCCCCCGTCGCGCGGTCGGCCCCCGACCGGCGCCCGGTCTGCTGTCCGCACCCCGACCGAAGGGAGTGAGCCGTGTTCGAGTCCTGCGTCGACCTCGTCGATGAGTACATGGAAGTCGAGCGCCAGCTCGCCAATCCCGACGTCCATGGCGACCAGGCCGCGGCGCGCCAGCTCGGGCGCCGCTACGCGCAGCTGCGGCCCGTCGTGGCCGCCTACCGCGAATGGGCGTCGGCGAGCGGCGACCTGGCGGCGGCGCGCGAGTTCGTGGCCGAGGACCCGTCCTTCGCCGACGAGGTCACTGCGCTGGAGGAGCGCACCGAGGTGGCAGCCGAGCGACTGCGCACGCTGCTCCTGCCGCGCGATCCGATGGACGACAAGGACGTCATCGTCGAGGTCAAGGCAGGGGAGGGCGGCGAGGAGTCGGCCCTGTTCGCCGGCGACCTGGCTCGCATGTACATGCGCTACGCCGAGCGACGTGGCTGGACCACGCAGGTCCTCGATGCCGTCGAGTCCGACCTGGGCGGGTACAAGGACATCTCCATCGCCATGAAGGCCAAGGGCGTTCCGGAGCCCGGGCGACGCACCGTACGCGCGACTGAAGTTCGAGGGCGGCGTCCACCGCGTCCAGCGGGTCCCGGTGACGGAGTCCCAGGGCCGCATCCACACGTCCGCCGCAGGCGTGCTCGTTCTGCCCGAGGCGGAGGAGGTCGACGTCGTCATCGACGCCAACGACCTGCGGATCGACGTCTACCGGTCGTCCGGTCCCGGCGGGCAGAGCGTCAACACGACCGACTCGGCCGTGCGCATCACCCACCTGCCCACGGGCGTCGTGGTGTCGTGCCAGAACGAGAAGAGCCAGCTCCAGAACAAGGAGTCGGCCCTGCGCATCCTGCGGGCCCGGCTCCTCGCGGTCGCCGAGGAGCAGGCGGCGAAGGAGGCCTCCGACGTGCGCCGGTCGCAGGTGCGCACGGTCGACCGGAGCGAGCGCATCCGCACCTACAACTTCCCCGAGAACCGCCTCAGCGACCACCGCGTCGGCTTCAAGGCGCACAATCTCGACCAGGTGCTCGACGGCGACCTCGACGCGGTCGTGGATGCCTGCGTGGAGGCCGATCGGGCCAGCCGGCTGAGCGAGGTGGGCACGGGCTGATGTCGTGGACCGAGGACCAGACGCTCGGCGGTCGGGTGACGGTGCGCGACGTCCTCTTCGACGCGGAGCACCGGCTCGGCGCCGTGCGCATCCCGTCCCCCTCGGTTGACGCCGCCGAGATCGTGGCGTTCGCCCTCGGCACCACGCGCGGACGGCTGTTCCTCCAGGAGCCGGTGACCCCCGACCAGAAGGTCCGCATCGAGCAGCTGCTGACCCGTCGGCTCTCCCGGGTGCCGCTGCAGCACATCCTCGGCACCACGGGTTTCCGCCGGATCGAGGTCGAGGTCGGACCAGGGGTCTTCATCCCGCGCCCGGAGACCGAGCTGGCCACCGAGGCGGGCCTCCGCGAGCTCGCCGCGCAGCCGGCCGGACAGCGGATCGCCGTCGACCTGTGCGCCGGCAGCGGTGCCATCGCCATCTCGCTGGCCGTCGAGGTGGAAGGGGCCCGCGTCCACGCCGTCGAGCTGAGCGACGACGCGATCACGTGGACCCGTCGCAACGTCGCCCGGCTCGACCAGCGCATCACCGAGGCCGGGTCCCGGGTCGACGTCGTGCACCACGACGCCACCACCGTCGCCGACCCCGGGCATCCGCTCGCCCGGCTGGCCGGGCAGGTCGCCGTCGTCGTCACCAACCCGCCCTACATCCCCGACCAGATGATCCCGCGCGAGCCCGAGGTCCGCGACCACGAGCCGCGGATGGCGCTGTACGGGGGAGAGGACGGCCTCGACGTCGTGCGCGGCGTCCTGCGCACCGCCGCCATCCTGCTGCGGCCCGGGGGGCTGGTCGTGGTCGAGCACGCCGACGTCCAGGGCCCCGCCGCCGGGACCGCGGGCGTGCCGGGCGCCGCGTCGGCCATGCTCGTGGACGCCGACCTCGCCGCGAGTCACTGGCCCAGCCGGTCGGGACGCCCGGTCTTCGAGTCGGTCGCCGATCGGATCGACCTCAACGGGCTGCCGCGGTTCACCCTCGCGAGGCGGTGCCGAGCCGTGACGCAGCGCATCCCCTGCGCCGACGGCGCGCACCGCGACCGCGCGGTGGCCGCAGGCCTGCGCGGCCGTCCGGCGCGGCGACCTCGTCCTCATCCCCACGGAGTCGGTGTACGCGCTGGCGACGGATGCCTTCTCCCGCACGCGGCGTCGCGGCGCTGCGCGAGGCGAAGGGCTACGACGCGCACGTGCCGCTGCCGGTGATGGTGGGTGCACGCGCCGACGGTGCCCGGCATCGCCGCCCGCGTCCCGGACGACGCGCGAGCCCTCATGGAGGCGTTCTGGCCCGGACCGTTGACGTTGCTCCTCTCGCCGGCGACGACCCTCGCCTGGGACCTGCCGATCCGACGCGGCGCTCGCCGTGCGCATGCCGCTGCACCCGGTCGCGCTCGCGCTGCTGGCCAGGTCGGGGCCCCTGGTGGTGACGACCGCGAACCTGCCCGGCATGCCGGCCCCGGTCGACGTCGACGACGCGCTCGACGCAGCTGGGCGAGTCGGTCGGCCTGGCCCTCGATGCCGGCGACCTGACGGACCCGGCGGCGCTGCCGAGCACCGTCGTCGACGTCACCGGCGACGCGCCCGTCGTGGTGCGGATCGGCGAGATCGCCGCCGAACGGCTGCGGGCGGTGTGTCCGCATGTGATCGGCGGGGACGACCCCGCCACCGCGTAGAGTGACGTCGCGCGCAGCACCGGCTCCACGAGAGGAAGACGCATGAACAGCACGCCGTTCTGGGGACCCGACTTCGACGAGCTGGCCGCGGAGGACCCCGAGATCGCGTCGATCGTGCTGTCGGAGCTGGACCGCCTGCGCGGCGGACTGCAGCTGATCGCCAGCGAGAACTTCACCTCGCCGGCCGTGCTCGCTGCGCTGGGCTCGACGCTGAGCAACAAGTACGCGGAGGGCTACCCGGGGCGCCGGTACTACGGCGGCTGCGCCGAGGTCGACCGCGCCGAGGTCATCGGCATCGAGCGCGCCAAGGCGCTGTTCGACGCCGACCACGCCAACCTGCAGCCGCACAGCGGGGCGAGCGCGAACATCGCGGCCTACGGGGCCTTCGTGATGCCCGGCGACACCGTGCTGGCGATGAGCCTGCCGCACGGCGGCCACCTGACCCACGGCTCCAAGGTCAACTTCTCGGGCAAGTGGTTCGACATCGTGTCCTACGGCGTGCGCCAGGACACCGAGCTGATCGACTACGACGAGGTTCGGGCGATGGCCCTGCAGCACCGCCCGAAGATGATCATCACGGGCGCCACGGCCTACCCGCGCCTGATCGACTTCGCGGCCTTCCGCGAGATCGCCGACGAGGTCGGCGCCATCCTCATGGTCGACGCGGCGCACTTCATCGGCCTCGTGGCGGGCAAGGCCATCCCCAGCCCGGTGCCGTACGCCGACGTCGTCACGTTCACCACGCACAAGGTCCTGCGCGGCCCCCGCGGCGGCATGATCCTGTGCAAGGAGGAGCACGCGGCGGCGATCGACAAGGCCGTGTTCCCGATGATGCAGGGCGGCCCGCTCATGCACGCGGTCGCGGCCAAGGCGGTCGCGCTGAAGGAGGCGTCGACTCCGGCCTACCAGGAGTACGCGGCGCAGGTCATCGCGAACGCCCAGGCGCTGGCGGCCGGGCTGGCCGCCGAGGGCATGCGTCCGGTCAGCGGCGGCACCGACACGCATCTGGCGCTGATCGACATCCAGTCGCTGGGAGTCACCGGCGACGTGGCCGAGACGCGCTGCGACGCGGCCCGCATCACCCTGAACAAGAACGCCATCCCGTACGACCCGCAGCCGCCGTCGAAGGGCTCCGGCATCCGGGTCGGCACGCCGGCCGTGACGACGCAGGGGATGACGCAGGACGACATGGCCCAGGTGGCCGCCTTCATCGGCCGGGCCGTGCGCGACTCCGACGGATCCGATGCGGCCGCGGTCGCGGAGGGCGTGACCGAGCTGGTCACCCGACACCCGGCGTACCCGCGGGGCTGACCGCCGCATGCGCGAGTACCTGCTGTGCCTGCTGGCCGCCGCGGCGGTCACGTACCTGCTGACCCCTCCGGTCCGGGCGCTGGCACTGCGGTTCGGCTTCATGGCCGCGGTGCGCGATCGCGACGTCCATGACTCCCCGACCCCGCGCCTGGGCGGCCTGGCGATGGTCGGCGGCCTGCTCGCAGGCCTCCTGCTGGCCAGCAAGCTTCCGCTGATGCGCTCGGTCTTCGAGCAGTCCGACACCGCGCTGGCGCTGCTGTCCGGCGTGGCGATCATCGTCGCGCTGGGCGTCATCGACGACCGGTGGGGCCTGGACGCGCCGACCAAGCTGGCCGGGCAGGTGCTCGCGGCGGGCGTCATGGCCTTCCAGGGCATCGCTGTCATCTGGCTGCCGATCGGCGGCACGTTCGTCCTCGATCCCGATCACCAGCGTGCTGTTCACCGTGATCATCGTGCTCGTCAGCATCAATGCCATCAACTTCGTCGACGGGCTCGACGGGCTGGCGGCCGGCATCGTCGCGGTGGCGGCGGGAGCGTTCTTCGCGTACTCGTACCTGCTCTCGGTCGAGCTCGGCTTCGAGCGGGCGACCCTCGCCACGCTGGTGTCCGTCCTCCTCGTGGGGATGTGCCTGGGCTTCCTGCCGCAACAACTTCTTCCCGGCCCGGGTGTTCATGGGTGACACCGGCTCGATGACCCTGGGCCTGCTGCTGGCCGCGGGCACCATCACGCTGTCGGGCCAGGTCGATCCCAGCGCCGTGGCCGGTGGCACGCTGTTCCCCGCGCTGCTGCCGGTGCTGCTGCCGATCGCGGTCATGGCCGTGCCGCTGATGGACCTGATGCTCGCGGTCGATCCGTCGCACCCGGGCCGGGCGCAACCCGTTCGCGCCGGACAAGCAGCACCTGCACCACCGGCTGCTGGAGATGGGGCACTCGCAGGTCCGGGCCGTCCTGCTGATGTACGCCTGGACCGCCCTCATCGCCGGGACCGCGGTCGCGGTGGCCTTCGTGCCCCTGGGCTACGCCGCGATCGGCTTCCTGGTGGGCCTGGGCCTGCTGATCTTCGCGGTCCGGCGCCCCGGTGCCGCCGGCGCCCGCCGAGGTACGGCCGCTGCGGACCGGGACGGGCGCCTGACGTAGCGCACCCGGCGCCGTGAGCAAGGCCACTCCCGTTGGGCCGTCAGCGGTTTGGGGGACTCGCGCGGGGTGCGATAGCGTCAATGCGTGCCCTCGAACGACTCCCTCGTCCTGCGCCGGGCCGCCATGATCACGCTGGCGGTGGGCGTCATCTGCACCGTGGTCGGGACCGTCGTGGCGGGGTCGAAGGGGCTCCTCGCCGGCGTGCTCGGGACGGTCATCGCGGTGACGTTCTTCGCGGTTGGCCAGTACATCGTCGGACGCACGCTGCGCACGAGTCCGGACACCGCATTCATGACCGCCCTGGTCGTCTACATGGGCCAGATTCTGGTGCTGTTCCTGCTCCTGCTGCTGCTGCGCGAGGCCACCTTCTTCGCGCCCAAGGTGTTCGCCTCGACGATCATCGCGTGCGCCCTGACATGGATCCTCGCGTCGGCCGTCGCGACGTGGCGCACCAAGATCCTGTACGTCGATCCGGAGGCCCGACCGTGAGCGCCCCCCGGACGTCTGGCAGCCGCTCCGGATGGTACGGTTCGGGCGCGCGAAGGCGGACCGTCACGATGGACGATGCCCGGAGGATGTCCGACTCGGCGTGGGTCACCAGCAGTCGTCTCATGGCGGGCCTGATCCTCTACACCGGCCTCGGCTGGCTGGTGTCCAGGTGGATCGGTCACCAGGCGCTGCTGATGGCCATCGGGGCGATCGTGGGACTTGCACTGTCGTACTACCTCGTGTTCTCGAGCCTCGCCAAGGAGACTCGGGACGACGAGGTGCGGCAGGGTCAGGACACACCGTGACAGTCGGAACGAGCTCGGTCTTGCGGGGCATGGAGGAGCCTGGTGTCATCTGAGAGAGTGGTCGCGTCAGGCGGCCTGGACTGCCACCTGATGTCCGGGTGCGGATTCCCCGCTCCCGGCGCTGAGATCTTCCAGTTCGACGCGGTCTTCACGTTCACGATCGGCAGCCTCGAGTTCCACATCTCCAAGATCACGATCCTGCTGTTCCTCTGCGTGATCCTCATCCTCGCGTTCTTCATCTACGCCTTCCGCAGCCCGAAGCTCGTGCCGCGGGGCGCCCAGAACGTCGGCGAGATGGGCTACCTGTTCATCCGCGACGGCATCGCCCGCGAGGCGATGGGCAAGGAGGGCGACAAGTTCGTCCCCTTCCTGTTCTCCTTCTTCTTCCTGGTGTGGCTGTGCAACTTCATGGGGATCGTGCCCTTCGCCCAGATCCCGGTCACGTCGATCTTCGCGATCCCGGTGGCCTTCGCGCTCATCGTGTACGTGACCTGGGTGCCGATCGGCATCTACCGAGCAGGGCTTCGGCGGGTTCTTCAAGAACATGATGTTCCCGCCCGGCGTCCCGAAGGCGATGTACGTGCTCCTGGCCCCGCTGGAGTTCATGTCCAACATCATCGTCCGCCCGGCCACGCACGCCATCCGTCTGTTCGCCAACATGTTCGCCGGCCACCTGCTGATCGCATCCTTCAGCGTGGCGGCCTTCTACCTCATCAGCGCCAGCGTCGTCGGCATCCTCGGGTCGGTGGCCTCCTTCGCCGTCGCGATCGCCCTGACCGCCTTCGAGGTCCTGATCCAGGCGCTGCAGGCCTACATCTTCACGCTGCTCGCAGCCGTCTACATCGCAGGCGCGCTGCACGCGGAGCACTGACCAGCACCACGCACGTCCACAACTGAACACGCACTGCCCACCCATGGTCCCCAGACCGGCGGAACGACCGCTGGCCAGGAAGGTAAAGGAAACGACATGTCGCTTCTCGCGGAAGTCACCGGATCTCTCGGCTCGATCGGCTACGGCCTCGCGGCCATCGGCCCCGGCGTCGGCATCGGCATCATCTTCGGTCAGGGCGTGCAGGCCATCGCCCGCCAGCCCGAGGCCTACGGCGTGATCCGCCAGAACATGATCCTGGGCTTCGCCCTCACCGAGGCGCTGGCCCTCATCGGCTTCGTCGCCCCGTTCGTCTACGGCGTCTGACCGTCACCGTCACGGTCTCGTCCACTGATCGATCTGGGAAGGTCACGTCGTGATTAACGTCATTGCCGCAGCCAGCTCCGTGCTCGCCGCGTCGGGCGCCGAGGGCGAGGAGATGCCCTCCGTCCTCTCGGTCCCGATCGATGAGCTGATCATCGGCATCATCGCGTTCATCGTGGTGTTCGGCGGCCTGGCCAAGTTCGCGCTGCCGGGGATCAAGAAGACCCTCGAGGAGCGCACGAACGCCATCGAGGGCGGCATCGAGCGCGCTGCCAACGCCGAGGCCGAGGCCAAGGCGCTGGCAGAGGAGTACCGGGCGCAGCTCGCTCAGGCGCGCGAGGAGGCCTCGGCCATCCGCACGCAGGCGCAGGCCGACCGGTCGGCCATCATCGAGGAGGCCCGCAGCGAGGCGCGTGCGGCCGCGGCCCAGGTCACGGCCCAGGCCGAGGCCCAGCTGGCGGCCGACCGCTCGCAGGCGACCTCCGCGCTGACGCGGCAGATCGGCGAGCTCTCGGTGACCCTCGCGGGCAAGGTGGTCGGGCAGTCGCTCACCGACGACGCCCGCGTCCGCCAGACCGTCGAGGACTTCATCGCCGACCTCGAGCGCCAGGCCGCCGGCTCCGCCGCGGGCCAGGCGGACGGGCAGGCGTGATGCTCGGATCCAGTCGCGACAGCCTCGCTGCCTGCCAGGAGGGCCTTGACGCCCGCCGGCAGGAGCCGGGCTTCGCGCTGCTCGCCGGCGAGCTGTTCGCCGTCGCCGACGTCCTCGACCGCGAGGGGCAGCTGCGCACCACGCTGGCCGACTCGGGCCAGCCGCACGTCGTGCGCGACGGCCTCGTCCAGCAGCTGTTCGCCGGCAAGATCAGCGACCTCGCCGTCGACTGTCGTGAGCCATGCCGTGGACCAGCGCTGGTCGTCCGACATCGACCTCGTCCTCGGGCTGGAGCAGCTCGCCGACCAGGCGGCCTTCACCGTCGCCGAGGCCGACGGGACGCTGGACGCCACCGAGGAGCAGCTCTTCCACTTCGGACGGGCACTCGACTCCTCCTCGGCCCTCCAGATGACCCTCACGGACCCGGCCCAGTCGTCGGCGACGAAGGCCGCGATCGTGCGCCGACCTCCTTCGCGGTCGCGCCACCGGAGCGACGCGGCAGGTGCTCGAGTACGCGGTGGGCCACCTGCACGGCCGCCGCATCGACTCCGTCGTCGACGAGCTCTGCGGCCTCGCCGCGAAGCAGCGCGAGCGCGTCGTCGCCGAGGTCCGGGTGGCCGCACCCCTGGACCCCACCCAGCAGCGCCGGCTCGCCGACGCCCTGACCCGGCTGAAGGGCCGCACGGTGCGGCTCAACGTGGCCGTCGATCCGGCCGTCCTGGGCGGCGTCCACGTCACGCATCGGCGACGAGGTCATCGACGGCACCGTGGCCTCACGCATGGACAGGCGCTCGCCGGGCCCTGCTGGGCTGACGAGCACACCGACACACCTCACCATCCGACAGGCGCCCGCCCCGCGGGCCGAGAAAGAGAGCAGGACACCATGACGGAGCTGACGATCCGGCCGGAAGAGATCCGGGATGCGATCGAGCGGAACGTCGCGGCGTACTCGCCGGGCACCGCCCGCGAAGAGGTCGGCCGCGTCATGGAGACCGGCGACGGCATCGCGCGCGTCGAGGGCCTCCACTCGGCCATGACGAACGAGCTGCTGGAGTTCGAGGGCGGCCTGCTCGGCGTGGCCCTCAACCTCGACGTGCGCGAGATCGGCGTCGTGCTGCTCGGCGACGGCTCCAAGATCGAGGAGGGCCAGGCGGTCCGCCGCACCGGCGAGGTGCTCTCGGTCCCGGTCGGCGACGGCTTCATGGGCCGCGTGGTCGACCCCCTGGGCAACCCGATCGACGGCCTCGGCCCGATCGTCGCCGAGGGGCGCCGTGCCCTCGAGGTGCAGGCGCCGACGGTCGTCCAGCGCCAGCCCGTCAAGGAGCCGATGCAGACCGGCATCAAGGCCATCGACGCGATGACCGCCATCGGGCGCGGCCAGCGTCAGCTGATCATCGGCGACCGCCAGACCGGCAAGACCGCCGTCTGCCTCGACACGATCCTCAACCAGCGCGAGAACTGGAAGTCCGGCGACCCGAAGAAGCAGGTCCGCTGCATCTACGTCGCCATCGGCCAGAAGGGCTCGACCATCGCCTCGGTGAAGGGCGCCCTCGAGGAGTACGGCGCGATGGAGTACACCACCATCGTCGCCGCCCCGGCGTCCGACCCCGCCGGCTTCAAGTACCTGGCGCCCTACACCGGCTCGGCCATCGGCCAGCACTGGATGTACCAGGGCAAGCACGTCCTCATCGTGTTCGACGACCTGTCGAAGCAGGCCGAGGCCTACCGCGCCGTGTCGCTCCTGCTGCGCCGCCCGCCGGGCCGCGAGGCGTACCCCGGTGACGTCTTCTACCTGCACAGCCGCTTGCTCGAGCGCTGCGCGAAGCTGTCCGACGACCTCGGCGCGGGCTCGATGACGGGGCTGCCGATCATCGAGACCAAGGCCAACGACGTGTCGGCGTACATCCCGACCAACGTCATCTCCATCACCGACGGACAGGTGCTTCCTGGAGTCCGACCTGTTCAACTCCGGTGTCCGTCCGGCCATCAACGTCGGCATCTCGGTGTCCCGCGTCGGCGGCTCGGCGCAGCCCAAGGCGATGCGCAAGGTCGCCGGCAGCCTGCGCCTGAACCTCGCCCAGTTCCGCGAGCTCGAGGCGTTCGCCGCCTTCGGCTCCGACCTCGACGCGGCGTCGAAGGCGCAGCTCGAGCGCGGCGTGCGCCTGGTGGAGCTGCTCAAGCAGCCGCAGTACCAGCCGCAGTCGATGGAGCGCGAGGTCGTGTCGGTGTGGTCCGGCACCATCGGGCGCCCTCGACGACGTCCCGGTCGAGGACATCCGCCGGTTCGACGCCGAGTTCCTCGACTTCCTCGATCGCAGCAAGCCCGAGGTGCTGGAGTCCATCCGCAGCACCACCGAGCTGTCCGACGACACCGTGTCGGTGCTGCAGGGCGCCATCGGCGAGTTCAAGAAGCAGTTCACCACCACTGCCGGTCACCTGCTCGTCAACGACGAGCCGGTGGCCGCGGTCGCCGACGAGGAGATCGACCACACGCAGATCAAGCGGGCGGTGCGGGGCTAGCCGACATGGGCGCACAACTGCGGGTCTACCGGCGGCGCATCAAGTCCGTGCAGGCGACCAAGAAGATCACGAAGGCGATGGAGCTCATCGCTTCGTCGCGCATCGTGAAGGCGCAGCAGCGCCTCGAGGCGTCGCTGCCGTACCTCACGCACCTGTACGCGGCCATCAACGCGGCCGCCACGGATGCGACCGACGTGTCGAAGCACCCGCTGATGGCCAACACCGAGAACCGCACCAAGGCGGCGGTGCTCGTCGTCACGGCCGACCGCGGCCTGGCGGGCGCCTACTCGTCCAACGCCATCAAGGAGGCCGAGGCGCTGACCACGAACCTGCGCGAGAAGGGCATCTCCGTGGTGCCCTACGTCGTGGGCCGCAAGGGCGTCTCGTACTACCGGTTCCGCGAGCGCGACATGGGCGGGGAGTACACCGGCTTCACCGACCAGCCGACCTACGCCGACGCCAAGGCGCATCGGCGAGGACCTGCTGGCCGCCTTCATGACCCCGACGGAGGAGGGCGGCGTCGACGAGATCCACATCGTCTACACGCACTTCCTCTCGATGGTCTCGCAGGAGGCGCGGATCCGCCGGATCCTGCCGCTCGAGGTCGTCGACGAGGTCGATCGTGAAGGAGGAGGGCGCGCAGCCGTCCGCCCTCTACGAGTTCGAGCCCGACGCGGAGACCGTCCTCGACGGGCTGCTGCCGCGCTACATCGACCACACCGTCTACACCGCGCTGCTCATGTCTGCGGCGTCCGAGCACGCCGCCCGCCGGCGTGCGATGAAGTCCGCCACCGACAACGCCGAGGACATGATCAAGTCGCTGTCCCGGCAAGCGAACCAGGCACGCCAGTCCGAGATCACCCAGGAAATCAGCGAGATCGTCGGCGGCGCAGACGCGCTGTCAGGCGCGCGCTAGGAGAGGGAACGCAGATGACCGCAACGACTGAGACCAAGACCGGCGTGGGCCGCGTGGCCCGTGTCACCGGCCCCGTCGTCGACGTGGAGTTCCCCGTCGAGGCCATGCCCGAGCTGTTCAACGCGCTGCACGTCGACGTGAACTTCGACCAGGGCGAGGAGGGTGGCGGCAACCGCACCCTCACCCTCGAGGTCGCCCAGCACATCGGCGACAACATGGTGCGCGCCATCTCGATGCAGCCCACCGACGGCCTCGTGCGCGGCGCCGAGGTGCGCGACACCGGCGACTCGATCACCGTGCCCGGTCGGCGACGTCACCAAGGGCCACGTCTGGAACACCCTGGGCATCCCGCTCGACGTCCCGGAGTCGTCGCTGGAGATCACCGACCGGTGGAGCATCCACCGTCAGGCGCCGGCCTTCGACCAGCTCGAGTCCAAGACCGAGGTCTTCTGGACCGGCATCAAGGTCATCGACCTGCTGACCCCGTACGTCAAGGGCGGCAAGATCGGCCTGTTCGGCGGGGCCGGCGTCGGCAAGACCGTCCTCATCCAGGAGATGATCTACCGCGTCGCCGAGAACTTCAGCGGCGTGTCGGTGTTCGCCGGGGTCGGCGAGCGCACCCGTGAGGGCAACGACCTCTTCCTCGAGATGAGCGAGTCCGGCGTCCTGGAGAAGACCGCCCTCGTCTTCGGCCAGATGGACGAGCCGCCGGGCACCCGCCTGCGCGTCGCCCTGTCGGCGCTGACGATGGCGGAGTACTTCCGCGACGTGCAGAAGCAGGACGTGCTGCTGTTCATCGACAACATCTTCCGCTTCACGCAGGCCGGCTCCGAGGTCTCGACCCTGCTCGGCCGCATGCCGTCCGCCGTCGGGTACCAGCCGACACTGGCCGACGAGATGGGGCAGCTGCAGGAGCGCATCACCTCGACGCGCGGCCACTCGATCACGTCGCTGCAGGCCATCTACGTGCCGGCCGACGACCTGACCGACCCGGCTCCGGCCACCACGTTCGCCCACCTCGACGCCACGACGACCCTGAGCCGTCCGATCTCCGAGCTGGGCATCTACCCGGCCGTCGACCCGCTCGACTCGATGTCGCGCATCCTCGACCCGCGGTACGTCGGCGAGGAGCACTACGCCGTGGCGGCCCGCGTCAAGGAGATCCTGCAGCGCTACAAGGACCTCCAGGACATCATCGCCATCCTCGGCATCGACGAGCTGTCCGAGGAGGACAAGATCCTCGTCGGTCGTGCGCGTCGCATCCAGCGCTTCCTGTCGCAGAACATGTTCGTGGCCGAGGCCTTCACCGGCCAGCCCGGCTCGTTCGTGCCGGTCGAGGAGACCATCGCGTCGTTCAAGGCACTGTGCGAGGGCGTGTACGACCACCTCCCCGAGCAGGCCTTCTTCATGGCCGGCGGCATCGAGGACGTCGAGAAGAACGCGGCGTCCCTCGCGAAGGGCAACTAGCCGACCATGGCTGACGGAGAGAAGGTCCTCAACGTCGCGGTCGTCTCGGCCGAGCGTGCCCTGTGGTCCGGTCAGGCGAAGTCCCTGGTGGCGAAGACGCCCGAGGGTGACATCGGCATCCTGCCGAACCACGAGCCGGTGCTCGCGCTGCTGGTGGAGAGCCCGCTGCGGATCGAGGAGCTCGACGGCAGCCGACTGGTCGTCGCCGTGCACGGCGGGTTCTTCTCGGTGTCAGGCAACGAGGTGAACGTCATCGCCGAGGTGGCCGAGCTCGCCGAGGACATCGACCTCGAGCGGGCACAGGCTGCCCTCGCGCGCATCCAGGCCGACGGCCAGGTCACCGATGACGAGGCCTCAGCGCTTCGCCGGGCGGAGACCCGGATCCAGGTCGCCGGGATCGCGAAGGGCGTCCACACCCGCTAGCCCCACCACCCTCGTTGAGTGGCGGGACGTGGACGTGGGCGACCGGCGTGTCGCGCGCACAAGTCGCCACTCAACGAGTCAGCGGTTGGCGCCGGGCTGCCACAGCACGTCGCCGCCGGCATCCTTGTTGGCCAGGCGGCCGAGGATGAACAGCAGGTCGCTGAGCCGGTTCAGGTACGTGGCCGTCAGCGGGTTCATGCCGCCGTGGTACGTATCGAGCGCCGCCCACGTGGAGCGCTCCGCTCGTCGGACGACGGTGCGGGCGACGTGCAGCAGGGACGACGCCAGCGTGCCGCCGGGCAGGACGAACGAGCGCAGCGGCTCCAGCCGGGCGTTGAACTCGTCGCACGCGTGCTCGAGTCGATCGACGTATGCCTGCGTCACGCGCAGCGGGGGGTGCGCCGGGTTCTCGACCACCGGGGTGCACAGGTCGGCCCCCACGTCGAACAGGTCGTTCTGGATGGCCACGAGCAGCGTCCGCACGTCCTCGGGGAGCTCGACGCTGGCCAGCGCCACCCCGATCGAGCAGTTCGCCTCGTCGACATCGGCGTAGGCCTTCAGCCGGGGATCGTTCTTGCCGGTGCGGCTCATGTCGCCCAGCGAGGTGGTGCCGTCGTCGCCGGTACGGGTGTAGATGCGGGTGAGGTTGACCATGCCCCGACCCTACGACACCGGCCGCCGTACGATGCCGACGTGGAGGTGCTGAGGGTCACGGGGGGTCGCCGGCTGGCGGGCGAGGTGTCGCTGACGGGGGCGAAGAACTCGGTCCTGAAGCTGATGGCCGCCGCGCTCCTCGCACCCGGCACCAGCACGATCACGAACGTCCCGGACATCCTCGACGTCGAGATCATGGCCGAGCTGCTGCGGCGCCTGGGCTGCGTCGTGGTGCACGACCTCGCGGGCGGCACGGTGAGCATCGACGTGCCGCAGGAGCCGGACCACCGCGCCGACTACGACCTCGTCCGCCGCATGCGCGCATCGATCTGCGTGCTGGGACCGCTGGTGGCGCGAGTCGGTGCCGCCGACGTCGCCCTTCCCGGCGGCGACAACATCGGGTCCCGCGGCCTGGACATGCACGTGGACGGACTGCGCCGCATGGGCGCCCACGTCACGAGCGAGCACGGCTACCTCGTCGCGCAGGCCCACGACGGCCTGACCGGCGCGCGGACGTGGCTCGACTTCCCGAGCGTCGGGGCCACGGAGACGATCCTCATGGCCGCGGTGCTCGCCCGCGGGGAGACGGTCATCGACAATGCCGCCCGCGAGCCGGAGATCGTCGACATCTGCTCGATGCTGACGGCCATGGGGGCGCGCATCGACGGCATCGGCTCGTCCACGCTCACCATCGAAGGCGTCGACCGGCTCGCGCCGGTGACTCACGCCACCGTGCCCGACCGCATCGTCGCCGGTACCTGGGCGGTGGCCGCCACGATGACCCGAGGCGACGTCACGATCCGGCAGGCGAACGCAGACCACCTGAGCATCGCGCTGGAGAAGCTCGTGACCTGCGGCGCGAGCGTGTCGACCCTCCCGGACGGCTTCCGGGTGACCATGGAGACGCGGCCGCGCGCCGTCGACATCGTGACGCTCCCGTACCCGGGCTTCCCCACCGATCTCCAGCCGCAGTTCATCGCGCTGAACTCGGTGTCCGAGGGTGCCGCGCTCGTCACCGAGAACCTGTTCGAGGCGCGCTTCCGCTTCGTGCAGGAACTGGCCCGTCTCGGCGCCGACGTGCGGACCGACGGTCACCACGCCCTCGTGCGCGGACGCTCCTGCCTGTCCGCGGCGCCGGTGGAGGCGACGGACATCCGCGCGGGGGCGGGCCTCGTGCTCGCCGGGCTCGTCGCGGAGGGGCAGACCACCGTCTACGGGGTCGGGCACATCGACCGCGGCTATGCGGGCTTCGTGCCCGCGCTGCAGTCGCTCGGGGCGCAGATCACCCGGGCCGAGGTCACCGACCGCTAGCGAGCACCTCGCGGGCTCGCGCGGCGTCCTGCGGCCACACCATGACCCGGGGACCGTCGAGCGTCGTCGCCAGCGTGGCGCGCACGCCGGAGTCCTCCAAACGTCGGCGCACCACCTCGCCCTCGATGTAGGTGGTGGGAGAGGCGATGGGGACCAGCAGTCCGTACTCGTCGGACGGGCCCGGGGCGCGGTGCCGCGGCCACGACTGAGGACCCGCGGCTGAACGCCCAGCGCAGGATCACGGCGAAGAGCCCCACCAGCACGACCGCCACGAGGGGGCCGAAGGCGAAGGAGAAGGAGTTCCAGGCGGGCACGGCTCCATCGTGCTGCAGCCGGGCGGAGTCCGCTACCCCTGGGATGCGGCCCTAGTTGGAGCCGCGCGGCGTCCAGCGGAAGAAGACGATGGCCAGCACCAGGCCGATGACGCACCACAGGGCGAGCATGAATGCGCACATGCCCAGCTCCCAGCTGCCCGAGACCTCGAGGGCGGCGGCCGACTCGGGGAGGAAGACGCTGCGCATCGCCTGCGCGAGCCACTTCAGCGGGAAGATCGAGGCGAATACCTGCATCCACTGCGGCAGCTGCGTGAACACGAAGAACACCCCGGACGTGAACTGCAGCACCAGCACGATCGGGGACACGACCGCCGATGCTCCGCGCCCCGTCTTCGGGACGACGCTGAACGCGATGCCGAGCAAGGTGCAGCCGATCAGCCCCAGCACGCTGGCCCACAGGAAGGTGAACCACTGCAGGCTCGTGCTCGGCAGCTTGATCCCGTAGAAGAGCATGCCGACGGTGATGAGGATCGTCACCTGGGCGACGTACGCGACGAAGACGGTGCCGATCTTGCCGACGAAGTACGAGGCCTTGGGCATCGGCGTGCCCTGCAGCCGCTTCAGGGTCCCGTCCTCGCGCTCGAGGGGGATGGCGATCGCGAGGTTCTGGAACGACGTGTACAGCACGCCGGACGCGATCATGCCGGCGACGAAGTAGCGCGCGAAGGTGATGTCGGGGGCGATGCTCTGGCCGCCGAACACCGATCCGAAGATCACCAGCAGGATCACGGGGAAGGCGAAGTTCCACAGGGCCGAGTTGCGGTCGCGGAAGAACTGCTTGAGCTCCACGGAGATGCGGCGCCGGCCGATGGACCAGGTGGTCGGCAGGGCGGTGGATGCTGGCGCGCTCACAGGCTGTCGCCTCCCTCGACGTACCGATCGGCCCCCAGCATGGCGAGGTACACGTCCTCGAGGCTCTCGCGGTGCACGGTCAGGCCGGGGACCTCGCCGCCGAACCGCGCGGACAGCTCCACGACGGTGCGGGTCGGGTCCATCGTCTGCGCCTCGACCCTGGCCCCGTCCTCGAGCCATCCCACGCGCGCGGTGCCGCGCTCGCGCCCGCCGAGCCGCTCGGGGGCGTCGCAGGCCAGCACCCGGCCGGAGGAGATCACGGCGACCCGGTCGGCGAGCTGCTCGGCCTCCTCCAGGTAGTGCGTCGTGAGCAGGATCGTGGTGCCCTCGGCCTTGAGTCCCTCGATGAGCCCCCAGAAGTCGCGGCGCGCCTCGGGGTCGAACCCGGTCGTCGGCTCGTCCAGGAAGAGCACGCGGGGCCGGCCGATGATCCCGAGCGCGACGTCGAGTCGACGGCGCTGGCCGCCGGACAGCTTCTCGTTGCGCGACGTGCGCTTCTCCGCCAGCCCGACCGCGTCGATCACCTCGTCCGGGTCGCGGGGCTGCGGGTAGTAGCCGGCGAAGTGGTGCACCGCCTCGGAGACCGTGAGGTCGCCGAGGTCGCGGTCGGACTGCAGGACGATGCCCAGTTGCGTGCGCCAGTGCCGGTCGCCGTGCTGCGGGTCCTGGCCCAGGACGCGGGCCTCGCCGGAGTCGCGCGATCGGTAGCCCTCGAGGATCTCCGTCACGGTGGTCTTGCCGGCCCCGTTCGGGCCCAGGAGGGCGAAGCACTCGCCCTCGGCGATCTCGAAGCTGGCGCCGTCGAGGGCCCAGAGGTCCCCGTATCGCTTGCGCACGTCGTCGACGATGACGGCGGGCTCGGTCACGCGACGATCATGGCACGCCGCCGACGGGCATGGCGGGTGGATAGTCTGCGCGGGTGCGGATCCTGGTGGCGCGGTGCAGTGTCGACTACGTCGGCCGCCTCACGGCGCATCTGCCCGAGGCCCGGCGCCTGATCATGGTGAAGGCCGACGGCTCCGTGCTCATCCACTCCGACGGCGGCTCGTACAAGCCCCTCAACTGGATGAGCCCGCCCTGCGTGACGCGCGTGAGCGCCTCGGACGAGCCGGACGTCGTCGAGGTGTGGACGGTCGAGAACAAGGGCGGGGAGCAGCTGGTCATCAGCGTCCACGAGGTCCTCCACACGACCGACCACGATCTCGGCGTGGACCCGGGCCTGGTGAAGGACGGGGTCGAGGCCCACCTGCAGAAGCTGCTCGCCACGCACGTCACCGTGCTCGGCGAGGGCTGGTCCCTCGTGCGGCGCGAGTACCCGACGGCGATCGGGCCGGTGGACCTGCTGTGCCGCGACGAGGCGGGCGCGTCGGTGGCGGTGGAGATCAAGCGGCGCGGCGAGATCGACGGGGTGGAGCAGCTGACCCGGTACCTCGAGCTGCTGAACCGCGATCCGCTGCTCGCTCCCGTGGCGGGCGTCTTCGCGGCCCAGGAGATCAAGCCCCAGGCCCGCGTGCTGGCCGAGGACCGGGGCATCCGCTGCGTCGTCCTCGACTACGACGCCCTCAAGGGCAGCGACGACCCGGGACTGCGGCTGTTCTAGGGTGCCGGGACGCCTGGCGTCCCGCGACTCCTCCTGCCGGAAGTCGTAGTACTGCAGGGTCAGGCCGATCGCCGAGAACGGCAGCAGGATCGCGCCCGCGACGATCGCGACCACGTTCGACACCCAGAACGGCCACCCGGTGACGAGCAGCAGCAGGCCGCCCAGGGCGCCCGGGACGCTGAAGCCGATCCACACGAGCAGGGCGCTCAGGAGCACGGCGCGCCAGCGCCGGCCCTTCGTCAGTGCGGTGCTGCGGCGGAAGGCGGCGATCACGCCCCGGTCCTCGATCACGGCCGCCGGCATCGCCACGGCCCAGAAGGCGATGAGGACGAGGGCGATCGGCAGGGCGAACAGCGAGGATGCGAGCAGCGTGACGACGAAGAACAGGACCAGCTGGACGATCGCCCCCGACGGGTGGCGCACCGCGAGGCCGATGGCGCGCCAGGCGTGCGGACGGCGACTCGCGGGCGAGGTCCTCGACGACGCGGCAGGTGGCAGCGAGCGCGACGGAGACGACCGGCGCCAGCGCGAAGGCCGCCAGCAGGGCGAGCAGGATGGCCCACCCGCTGTCGCCGAGGCCGTTGACGTCGGTGAGGTCGCCGGTCGGGCGCCGGTGCAGGGCGAGCCGCTGGAGCGCCAGCGCCCCGGCCGTCGCCAGGCCCACGGTGAGCATGATCGGGGCCAGCGCCCGCGCGCTGCGGAAGAGGATGCCGAACGAGGCCGAGACCACCTGGCCGGCCCGCCGCTCGCGATCGGGCTGGCGGTCGCCCCCGTGCCGCCAGCGGGTGGCGCGCACCAGCAGGACCAGGGCCACGACCGCCGCCAGGACCAGTGCCGCGACGAGCAGCGGCTGGTCGAGGGCGGCGATGAACAGCAGCGAGCCGGCGCGCGTGAGCTCGCAGAAGGAGTCCACCGCTGGACCCCCGACGACGGGCAGGGCCACCGCGCCGTCGCGCCCCTCCTCGACCTGCCAGGTGACCGGGGCCGCCCACTGCGTCTTGGTGTTGGGCCCGGTGGGGCCGTTGTTGAAGGAGGGGGCCTGCTGCCCCCACCGGCCGGTGAAGTCGAGCCACTCGAACCCGGGCGTGGTGGCCGCCGGCAGGACGACGACCTCCGGCCGCACCTCGATGCCCTCGGCCGTGGTGTCATCGCACCCGAAGCCGGCCGCCGCGGACTTCCCGAACCACTGCGACTGCGTGTAGTACGCGGCGTGCGAGCCCTGGCCCGGGTATACGACGATGCGGTCGCCCACCCGGAGGAGCTTGTCGTCGGTCCACGCCGCCGTCTCCGATCCCTCGTGCTGCGCGAAGGCGGCGCTGGCCGGTGCTCCGGCCAGCGCCGCCTCGACGGTGTCCGCCTCGAACAGCAGCTGCACCATCTCCCAGTCGCCCTCGTGCCGGTCGTTCCAGTCGTTGAAGACCCAGAAGAACCAGTACTGCAGCGCGAGCATCCCGGGGTGCGCCGGGTCGGTGGCCACGCGGGCGTAGACGGTCGGGACATGCTGCGTGCTGGTGCTGCGGAACCACGTCTCGTAGTCGCAGCCCGGTGACAGGGGATTGCCCGGGAGATCGACGTACCACCCGTCGCCCTTGCCTGCGAGATCAGCCGACGTGGGAGAGGCGATCGCCTGCCCGTCCGGTCCGCGCAGGACGACATCCGGGTGTCCGAGCACCGCCTCGACGGGGGACGGCAGGTACGGCTCGCCCTCCCCGCAGGGCTCCGGCTGGTCGCGCACCACGACGATCGGGGCGTAGCGCTCGGCCAGCTCGGACACGGGGTCGGCGGCGTGCGCGAGCGGGGCCAGCGCCGCGGGTGTCACGACGGCCAGAGCGAGGATCAGGGCCGCGAGAAGGGACGGGCGTCGTGCCTGCGCGCCCCTGCTCCATGCCACCTGCGCATTGTGCCGTCGGCGTGCCGGTCGTGGCCGCCGATCGCCGAATGCCGGGGGATAGGCTCGATGGACACGAGGCGCCCCACGCGGGCCGGAGGAAGGACGACGATGAGCATCGCGACGGTCGGCATCATCGGGTTGGGCACCATGGGTGCCGGGATCGCCGAGGTGATCGCCCGCAACGGCTATGCCGTCGTCGCCATCGAGAGCAGCACGGCGGCTCTCGAGCTCGGTCGCGGCCGCCTGGAGAAGTCGACGGCGCGCGCGGTGGCGCGCGGCAAGCTCTCCGAGGACGACCGCACCGCACTGCTGGGTCGCGTGTCGTTCACCACGGACCTGCCCGCTCTGGCCCCGTGCGACCTCGTGATCGAGGCGGTCAGCGAGAACCTCGAGCTCAAGAAGGACCTGTTCTCGCGGGTCGACGAGGTCGTGGGGCCGCACGCGATCCTGGCCAGCAACACGTCGTCGCTGTCGGTGACGGACATCGCGGTCGCCACGCGCCGACCGGCCAACGTCGTCGGCATCCACTTCTTCAATCCGGCACCCGTGCAGGCCTTCGTGGAGGTCGTCCGCACCGTCGTGACGTCGCAGGACGTCGTCGACGAGGCCGTCGCCTTCGCGAGGTCCCTGGGCAAGGAGCCGGTGGTCATCGGCGACCGCGCCGGCTTCATCGCCAACGCGCTGCTGTTCGGCTACCTGAACCATGCGGTGTCGATGTTCGAGTCGCGCTATGCCAGCCGCGAGGACATCGACGCCGCCATGCGGCTGGGCTGCGGCTACCCCATGGGGCCGCTGATGCTGCTCGACCTCATCGGGCTCGACACCGCCTACGAGATCCTCGACACGATGTACAAGCAGGGCCGCGACCGCCTCCACGCGCCGGCGCCGATCCTCAAGCAGCTCGTCACGGCCGGCCTGCGGGGCCGCAAGTCCGGGCGCGGCTTCTACCAGTACGAGGGGCCCGGCTCGCCGGTCGTCACCGATGCGCGCGAGGGCAGCAGCGCCGACGCAGGCCAGACGCGCGACATCGCCGTCGTGGGAGTCGTCGGGTCCGGCACGATGGCCAGCGGCATCGCCGAGGTGTTCGCCAAGGGCGGGCTGGACGTCGTCCTCGTCGCCCGCAGCGCCGACAAGGCGGCGACGGCCACCGGTCGCATCGCGGCATCGCTGGCCAAGGCCGTCGACAGGGGCAAGCTCGAGCCGGACGCCCGTGACGCGGCGCTGGCGCGCGTCCGGGGCACGGCCGACCTGTCCGAGCTGGCCGACCGCCGACCTCGTGGTCGAGGCGGTCGTCGAGGACATCGCAGTCAAGACCGAGCTGTTCGTCGCCCTGGACCGCATCTGCCGACCGGGCGCGATCCTCGCGACCACGACGTCGAGCCTGCCGGTCATCGAGATGGCCATCGTGACCTCGCGCCCGGAGGACGTGGTCGGGCTCCACTTCTTCAACCCGGCGCCTCTGATGAGGCTCGTAGAGGTGGTGCGCACCGTCGCGACCAGCCGCCGACGTGGTCGACACGGCCGTCGCCGTCTGCACGGCCATCGGCAAGCACCCCGTCACCTGCGGCGATCGCGCCGGCTTCATCGTCAACGCGCTGCTGTTCCCCTACCTCAACGACGCGATCAAGATGCTCGAGGCCAACTACGCGTCGGCCGACGACATCGACCTCGCGATGAAGAAGGGCTGCGGCTACCCGATGGGGCCGTTCGAGCTGCTCGACGTGGTCGGGCTCGACGTCTCGCTGGCCATCCAGCAGACCCTCTACCGGGAGTTCCGCGAGCCGGGCTTCGCGCCCGCCCCGCGCCTCGAGCACCTGGTCACGGCGGGGTACCTCGGACGCAAGACCGGCCGCGGTTTCCGGGCCTACGCCTGATGGGTCGCAAGCACCGTCGACGTGACGACGGCGCGCGTGAGCTCGGACCGGCGTACGCGAGCCGCACGACCGAGTCCCATCCCGACGGCGACTGGGTGGTCCAGCGGGTCACCGGCGCCGCCGCCACCAAGGCCTACCGTTGCCCGGGCTGCGACCAGGAGATCCGGCCGGCGACGCCGCACACGGTGGCCTACCCCGCCGACGACCCGGCGGGGCTCGAGCGCCGCCGGCACTGGCACACCCCCTGCTGGGCCGCCCGCGACCGCCGCGGCCCGCGGACGGGACGCTGACCGTGACCGACTCCGTCGTCGCGAACTCGGTGCTGCCCGCGCGCCGGGAGCCCCTGCACCTGCGCACCGCGGACGGCCTGACGCTGGTGGGGGAGCTCGCGCTGCCGGTCGAGGCCGCCGCCGGTGGGCACGATCGTGACGGTGCACCCGCTGCCGACGCACGGCGGCATGATGGACAGCCACGTGCTGCGCAAGATGGCCTGGCGTCTCCCGGCGCTCGCCGACCTTGCCGTGCTCCGCTTCAACACCCGCGGCACCACCAGCGCGGCCGGCACCAGCGAGGGGTCCTTCGACGAGGCGCGCGGGGAGGGCATCGACCTCCTGGCGGCCATCGACGAGGTGCGTCGCCGGGGGCTGCCCGACCCGTGGCTGGTGGGCTGGTCGTTCGGCACCGACGTGATCCTCAAGCACGGCGACGTGGACCCGGTGCGCGGGCGCGATCCTGCTGTCGCCGCCGCTGCGCTTCACCACCGACGACGAGCTCCGGTCCTGGGCGCCCGGCGCGCGTCCCGTGATCTGCCTCGTGCCGGAGCTCGACGACTACCTGGTGCCGGATGCCGCACGGACCCGGTTCGGCGTCCTGCCGCAGTCGCAGGTGCGCGCGGTGGACGGTGCCACGGCACCTGTGGGTGGGGGAGAAGTACGTCAAGATCGTCCTCGACGAGGTCGTCGGCATCGTCGCGCCGGGCCGCTCGCCGCTGCCGACGCAGTGGAGCGGCCCCATGGATCGGTGGAGCGACATATGAGCATGCACGTGCGCGACACCGGCGACGGTCCGGTCGTCGTCCTCCTGCACGCCTTCCCCTGCGACGGCCGCCTGTGGCGCCCGCAGGCGGACGACCTCGCCGGCGCGGGCTGGCGCGTGCTCGTGCCGGACCTGCCGGGCTTCGGGGAGTCGGCCCTCCTGGACGGCGAACCGTCGCTCGACCTGGTCGCCGACGAGGTGCTCGCGATGCTCGACGATCGCGGGGTCGACCGGTGCGTGCTCGCGGGGGTGTCCCTGGGCGGGTACGTCGCCATGGCGGTGCTGCGTCGGCGTCCGGACGTGGCCGCCGGTCTCGTGCTGTGCGACACCAAGGCCACCGCCGACGCCGACCCGGCCCGGGAGAACCGCGAGCGACTGGCGCGACTGGTGCTGGAGTCGCCGGACGACTGCGCGCGGATCCTCGAGCAGGCGGTCCTCCCCGGACTGCTGGGCGACACCACGCGGGCGCAGCGGCCGGAGGTCGTCGAGACCGTGCGGTCGTGGATCGCGGCCGCAGAGGCCGACACCGTGGCCTGGTACCAGCGAGCGATGGCCGTTCGACCAGACTCGGTGGACGTGCTCGGGTCGGTCGATGCGCCCACCCTGGTGGTCTGGGGCGAGGAGGACGCGCTGGCCTCCCGCGCCGAGCAGGAGATCATGCGTGCGGCATCGTCGGATGCCGACCTCGTCGTGGTGCCGCAGGCCGGTCACCTCGCCAACGTGGAGCGACCCGAGGTGGTCACGGCGGCGATGCGGCGGTTCCTCGACGTCGTCAGAGGCCCGCGGACCTCTTGATCAGCTGCGCGTAGGCGCGAGCGCCCTTCGCGGTCAGGTGGATGCCGTCGGACACGAAGTAGTCCGGATGGTCCTTCGCCGCCGCGTACCAGTCCGCCAGCACCGCGTTCGGATAGTCGGGGACGACCTCCGCGATGACCTTGTTGTTGGGCGCGCGCCAGCTGCGCGGCATGCTGTCGTTGACGACGACGACCCGCGGCGTGTCCTCCAGGATGTCGAGCATCTCCCGCATCATGTCCTCGGGCAGGACGCCGTTGGTGCCCGGATGCAGCACCACGACCGGTGCCAGCTTGTCCCGGGCCACGTACCTCTTCAGCCGGCCGATGAAGGCGCCGGGGAACCGGGAGACCGCGGCGTCGACCTTCGTGCCGGGGATCACCTGCTTGAGGGTGTCGCGGGCCCCGAGCATGACGGAGTCGCCGACGGCGCTGAGGTTTCCGTTCGGGGAGGCCGACTCCGTGGCCTCCGGCGTCGGGCCGGCGCTGGCCGCCGCAGTCGAGGTCCCGGACGGCGTGGGAGTGGGGGTGGGGTCGTCGAGGCTCACCTCGGTGGGTCCGCCGGAGGCCAGGCCCATGGCGGCGGTCACGTCGTCTGGCAGCCCTGCGGCCGCCGAGGGGGCGGGCGCGGTCGAGAGGGCGAATCCGACGACGAGGACGCCGGCCGCCGCGCCGGCGACGACGCCGGCGCCCCGGCGGGTGCGGCGGGTGCGCTCGACCCCGGTCGAGGCGCGCCAGGCCGACACCCACCGGTCGATCGCGCCGCGCCGGATGGGCATCTCGAGGAAGCGGAAGCTCAGCTCGGCCACGGCGAAGGTCAGGGCGAGGCGCAGGGCCAGCAGCGCGATGCCGTCCAGCGGGATGTCGAGCACCGGTCGCGTGACCATGAAGATCGGCCAGTGCCACAGGTAGAGCCCGTAGGAGCGCTGACCGACGTACCGCCACGGCTGCGTGCCGAGCCAGCCGCCGAACGGCGCCCCCGGGTGCGTGGCCATGGCGATGAGGAGCGCGACGATCACGGCGAGGACGAGGAAGCCGCCGCTGCGGTACATCCACGGCGTGAACTCGCCGACGAAGAGGAAGAACCACACGACGCCGAGCAGCGCGGCGATGCCGACTCCGCTGATGACGGCCTTCGCCCCCGTGGGCAGGACCGGGTTGAGGCGCCCGGGCCGCCATGCGGTGGCGAGCGCGGCGCCGACGAGCAGGCCCATCGCGTGCGAGTCGGTGCCGAAGTAGGCACGGCTCGGGTCGGCGTAGTCGGGGAAGCCGTTCTGGACCGACAGGACGATCATCCAGGCCGTCGAGAGCACGGCGAGCGCGATCGCGGTGAGGCGGACGCCTCGACGGCCCGCCCGACGCGCGACGAGGTACGCGATGGCCGGCCATGCGAGGTAGAACTGCTCCTCGACGGCCAGCGACCACAGGTGCTTGAGCAGCGGCGGGCGCCCGATGAACTCGAAGTACGAGCTGTCGTTGAAGACGTACCACCAGTTGTTCACGTAGAACAGGGACGCGATGGTGTCGGCCCTGACCTGCGAGGCGACATCACGGTAGAAGAAGGCCGCGGCCACCGCGACGACGGCGAGCATGAGCAGCAGCGGAGGCAGCAGGCGTCGTGCGCGTCCGAGGTAGAACCGGCCGAAGTCGATGCGCCCGGTGCGGTCGAACTCCTCGAGGATCAGCGAGGTGATGAGGAACCCGCTCAGTACGAAGAACACGTCGACGCCGAGGTAGCCACCGCTGATCCAGGTGAGGTCGGCGTGGTAGAGCAGCACGCCGATGACGGCGAGCGCACGCAGGCCGTCGAGCCCGGGCAGGTAGCCCATCTCGCCCTTGCGCCGCCCGCGATCCAGCAGCCACGGCACCTGCTCGGCGCGGGCAGGCGTCGCGGTCACGCGTCCATGCTACGGCGTGCTCGGAGCCCTCAGGAGTTGCGGAACCGGTTGATCTGCGTGGTGAATCGCTCGCGGAACTCGGGGTCGGTGACGCCCAGGCCGGGCTCCGGGGCGAGCGCGAGGACGCCGACCTTGCCCTGGTGCGCGTTGCGGTGCACCTCGTACGCCGCCTGACCGGCCTCCTCCAGCGGGAAGGCCTTCGACAGGGTGGGGTGGATCATGCCCTTGGCGATGAGGCGGTTGGCCTCGTAGGCCTCGCGGTAGTTCGCGAAATGGCTGCCGATGATCCGCTTGAGGTTCATCCACAGGTAGCGGTTGTCGTACTCGTGCATGAACCCGCTGGTGGACGCGCAGGTGACGATCGTGCCGCCCTTGCGGGTGACGTAGACGCTGGCGCCGAACGTCTCCCGACCGGGGTGCTCGAACACGATGTCGGGGTCGTCGCCGCCGGTCAGCTCGCGGATGCGCTTGCCCAGGCGCTGCCACTCCTTCGGGTCCTGGGTGTGCGCGTCCTTCCAGAACCGGTAGCCCTCGGCGCTGCGGTCGATGACGAGGTCGGCGCCCATCGCCCGGCACAGGTCGGCCTTCTCCGGGCTGGAGACCACGCAGACGGGGATCGCGCCGCCGTTGACCGCGTACTGCGTCGCGTACGACCCGAGCCCGCCCGACGCGCCCCAGATCAGGACGACGTCGCCCTGCTTCATCCCGGCGCCGTTGCGGGACACCAGCTGCCGGTAGGCGGTCGAGTTGACCAGGCCCGGGGAGGCAGCTTCCTCCCACGTGAGGTGCGCGGGCTTGGGCATGAGCTGGTTCGACTTCACGACGCACAGCTCGGCGAGCCCGCCGAAGTTCGTCTCGAAGCCCCAGATCCGCTGCTCGGGATCCATCATCGTGTCGTTGTGCCCTGCCGGTGACTCCAGCTCGACGGACAGGCAGTGGGCGACGACCTGGTCGCCGGGCTTCCAGGCGTTGACGCCGGGGCCCACCCTCAGGACCACGCCGGACGCGTCCGAGCCGATCACGTGGTACGGCAGGTCGTGCCGCTTGGCGTCGGCGTGCGTGCGCCCGTACCGCTCCAGGAACCCGAACGTGGACACCGGCTCGAAGATGCTCGACCACACGGTGTTGTAGTTGACGCTGGACGCCATCACCGCGATCAGGGCCTCGCCCGGCGCGAGCTCGGGGACCGGCACGTCGTCCAGGTGCATCGACCGCCGCGGGTCCTTCTCGCTGGCCGGCAGTCCTGCGAACATGTCCTGCTCGTCCTTGTGGATCGTGACCGCCCGGTACGTCTCCGGGACCTCGATGCTGGCGAACTCCCCGGCGGGGGCACCCTCCACGATCGCGTCGCGGATCCGGTCCATCGTGGGCCTCCGATTCAGTGGTCGTCCCTTGGCATCCTGCCACGCCGGTGGGGGCGATCCGGCTGCGAACCCCGGCCCTGCACGGGGGCGTGGGCGTTATCGTGGCACCTTCGACGGCACCCCCTCGTCAGGAGTGATCATGGCCACACTCGTGGATCGGCCCGGCACGGCACTTCTCGTCATCGACGTGCAGAACGGCGTGGTCGAGGGCGCGCACGAGCGCGCAGCGGTGGTTGACGCCATCGACGGCCTCGTGACCCGCGCGCGGGCCGAGGCCGTGCCGGTGGTGTGGGTCCAGCACTCCGACGAGGGACTGCCGCTCGGGAGCGACGCGTGGCAGATCGTGCCCGAGCTGTCGCCCGACGACGCCGAGCCGCGCATCGAGAAGTGCTACGGCGACTCCTTCGAGGACACCGACGCTCGAGGCGGTCCTGTCCGACCTGGGCGTCGGCCGGCTCATCGTGGTGGGGGCGCAGACCGACGCCTGCGTCCGCTCGACCCTGCACGGTGCGCTCGTGCGCGGCTACGACGCGATCCTCGTCCGCGACGCGCACACCACCGAGGACCTGACGGCCTGGGGCGCGCCCCCGCCGGGGGACGTCATCGCGCACACGAACCTGTACTGGACGCAGCAGTCGGCGCCGGGACGCACGGCCGGCACCGTCGCGGCCGCCGACGTGGACTTCGGCACGGCCTCCTGAGGCCAGGGACCGGCGTCGGGGCTAGTGGGCGCCGTCCGGCGCCGCCTGCACGAGCTCCACGAGCACGCCACCGCAGTCCTTGGGGTGGCAGAAGTTGACGCGGGAGCCGGCCGTGCCGCGCCTGGCGGTGTCATAGAGCATGCGCACTCCGGCAGCGCGCAATGCGGTGGCGGTCGCCTCGACGTCGTCGACGCCATAGGCCACCTGCTGGATCCCGGGGCCGGAGCGGTCGAGGAACTTGGCGATGGTCGACTCCGGCGACAGCGGGGCGAGGAGCTGGATGCATGACCCGGAATCGCCCACGGCCAGCATCGCCTCGCGGACGCCCTGCTCCTCGTTGACCTCCTCGTGGACGACCGAGAGGCCGAACGCCCGCCCGTAGAAGGCGATGGCCTCGTCGAGGTCGGGGACGGCGATCCCCACGTGGTCGATGCGCGTCAGCAGGGATTCCATGGGCAATATGGTGTCACCATCGCAGAGAGGTTGGGTGAGGGGATGTCCTTCTCGAACGGATCGGTCATCGTCGCAGGAGCACGCACGCCGATGGGTCGGCTGCAGGGCTCGCTGAAGTCGTTCAGTGGCACCGATCTCGGCGGCTTCGCCATCAAGGCGGCCCTCGAGCGCGCCGGTGTCGCGCCGGAGCAGGTCGACTACGTGATCATGGGACAGGTCCTCCAGGCCGGGGCCGGCCAGATCACCGCGCGCCAGGCCGCGGTGAAGGCGGGGATCCCGATGGACGTGCCCGCGCTGACGGTCAACAAGGTCTGCCTGTCCGGCATCGACGCGATCGCGCTGGCCGACCAGCTCGATCCGCGCCGGCGAGTTCGACATCGTCGTCGCAGGTGGCATGGAGTCGATGACGAACGCGCCGCACCTGCTCGTGGGCTCGCGCGAGGGCGTCAAGTACGGCGACTGGAAGATGATCGACTCGATGGCCTTCGACGCCCTCACCTGCGCGTTCGACGAGTGCGCGATGGGCGAGAGCACGGAGCGCTACAACGGGAAGTACGGCCTCACCCGCGAGGAGCAGGACGCCTTCAGCGCCCGCTCGCACGCACGCGCCGCAGCCGCGGCCGACAAGCTGGCCGAGGAGATCACGCCGGTCAGCGTCCCGCAGCGCAAGGGCGATCCGGTGGTGGTCTCGACCGACGAGGGCGTCCGCGCGGAGACGACGGAGGAGTCGCTGGCCGGCTGCGCCCCGCCTTCGCGAAGGACGGCACGATCACGGCAGGAAACGCGTCGCAGATCTCCGACGGGGCCGCGGCCGTCGTCGTCATGAGCAGGGCGAAGGCGGAGGAGCTCGGGCTGGAGTGGCTGGCGGAGATCGGCGCCCACGGCGTCGTCGCCGGTCCGGACGCCTCGCTGCAGGAGCAGCCGGCGAACGCCATCCTGAAGGCCTGCGCGCGCGAGGGGATCGAGGTCTCCGACGTCGACCTGTTCGAGCTCAACGAGGCGTTCGCGTCCGTCGGCATCGTGTCCACGGCCAAGCTCGGCGTCAGCGACGACATCGTGAACGTCAACGGCGGCGCCATCGCCCTCGGCCATCCGGTCGGGATGTCCGGCGCTCGGATCGTGCTGTCGCTCGCCCTCGAGCTGCGCCGCCGCGGCGGTGGCATCGGAGCCGCGGCGCTGTGCGGCGGCGGAGGCCAGGGCGACGCCCTCCTCGTCCGTGTCCCGGCCTCGTAGCGGGCGGGCGCACGGGTGAGCAGGGATGTTCCGACGCTGGTCGCGGGCGCTCGTGAGGGACGCACGCGCGACATCGCCCGGCTGATCTCGCTCATCGAGGACGGCTCGCCCGAGGTCCCCGGCCTCATGGGCGAGCTCGCCGCCCACGTCGGGCCGGGCCGCCGTCATCGGCATCACCGGCTCGCCGGGGGTGGGGAAGAGCACGACGACGTCGGCGATCATCGCCGCCCTTCGCGGCCGCGGCGACCGGGTCGGGGTCATCGCCGTCGATCCGTCATCGCCCTTCTCGGGCGGCGCCCTTCTCGGCGACCGCATCCGGATGCAGGAGCACGCCACCGATCCGGGCGTCTTCATCCGGTCGATGGCGTCGCGGGGTCACCTCGGCGGCCTGGCGGCCACTACGCCTCAGGCGCTGCGCGTCCTCGATGCGGCCGGCTTCGACGTCGTGCTCATCGAGACCGTGGGGGTCGGGCAGTCCGAGGTGGAGGTGGCTGCCGCGGCCGACACGACGCTGGTGCTCGTGGCCCCGGGCATGGGGGACAGCATCCAGGCCGCCAAGGCGGGGATCCTGGAGATCGGCGACGTCTTCGTGGTGAACAAGGCCGATCGCGACGGCGCCGACTCCACGGTGCGGGAGTTGCGCAACATGATCGCGCTGGGCAAGAACGCGGAGCGGACGTGGGACCCCCCGGTGGTCAAGACGGTGGCGTCGTCGGGGGAGGGGATCGACCGGCTCGTCGAGGCGATCGATGCCCATCGGGCCTGGCTCGTCGACACCGGCGAGCTCGAGGTGCGGCGGGTCCGACGGGCCCGGGACGAGGTCGAGGCGCTGGCCGTGGCGCTCCTGCGCCGCCGGCTCGAGGCCGGTGCGGGCTCTGACCGCCTGACCGCGGCCGCAGCCGCCGTGGCCGCGGGGGAGATCGACCCGCACACCGCTGCCGCCCGACTCGTGGAGGGCGAGCAGAGGCGGTTGCAGCGTCACACGCCCCATCACACGCCGGTGCGATGTTCTGGTGGCACACGACGACCCGCCCGGCTGGGCGCGGTCCCGACCACTGGGAGAGCACATGGCACTGTTCATGGACGTACACAACATCGACGGCGGGGTGACGGCCGATGCCGTCGCGGGCGCCCACCGGGCAGACCTCGAGACACAGGCAGCCCACGGGGTCTCCTACTTGCGCTACTGGGTCGACGAGTCAGCAGGGAAGATCTTCTGCCTCGTCGAGGCTCCCGACGCCGAGGCCGCCAACACCGTCCACCGCGAGGCGCACGGCCTCGTGGCGGATGAGATCTACCCCGTCGCGCAGTTCGACTGACGGGTGTGGCCGTGGGGGCGCAGTCATCGGTTGCTCGCCCCCACGGTCGCGAACCTGCGACCATGCCTCACGTGAGCGTTACCGTCCAGCTCCTCGGTCGCCCGCGGATCCTCATCGATGGCGAGCCCACCTACCAGTTCCGCAGCCAGAAGAGCTGGGCCCTGCTGGCCTATGTCCTCCTGGGGGATCGGCCGCCGTCGCGCTCCCAACTGGCCGACCTCCTCTTCGACGATGCCGATGATCCCCTTCGCGCCCTGCGATGGAATCTCGCGGAGGTACGTCGGGCGCTCAGGGATCTCGGATCGGTCGCAGGAGACCCGGTTGTCATCGGGCTCCCCGGCGATGCTGTCATCGACGTGGACCGGGTGGTGCGGGGAGGCTGGGCGGAGGCGGTCACCCTCGACTCCCTCGGGGGTGAGCTGCTCGAAGGCCTCACCGTACGCGGAGCCGCGGGTTTCGAGTCATGGCTGGTCATGGAGCGCCGCCGCCTTGCTGCCGTCACCGAGGAGGTCCTGCACGAGGGCGCCCTGGCGTCGCTGTCGCTCGGCGATCTGGCGTCAGCTGCTGGGCTACGCCGAACGGGCTGGACGCCTGGCACCGCTGGACGAGGACTGCCACGCGCTGGTCATCAGGATCCACCGACGGATGGGCAATCCGCGGGCTGCCCAGGAGCACTTCGACGCGCTCGCCGCGCGTCTGGACGCAGAGCTCGGGGAGACCCCGGGACGTGCAGTTGTGTCGGCGTTGCGGGAGGGAGACGGGCGGACACGCCGCCCCGCGAGCCGATCCTCCATTAACGCGATCCTGGAGTCGGGTGCCGCCGCTGTCGCTGCGGGTGCCGGCCCTGCGGGCGTGGAGTCGCTGCGCACTGCGATCCTCCTGGCGGATGCGACGGAGGACGACGCCCTGCGCGTCGCATCGCGGCTGGTCCTGGGTGAGGCGCTCATTCACTCGATCCGCGGCTTCGACGAGGAGGGGCTCGAGACCCTCCACGAAGCCGACCTGATCGCGTCGTCGAACGGCGATGCCGGAGCCCTGTCGGAGGTGCGTAGCGAGCTGGGTTACGTCGACTTCCTCCGGGGCCGGTATGACCGCGCCGAGTTCTGGTTGCGCAATGCCCAGTCGCATGCTGCGGACGGATCATCGACGGCGGCCAAGGTCCGCATCTACCTCGGATCAGTCGGCAGTGACCGCGGCGAGTACTCGCGTGCCATGGCCGCCCTCGCGACTGGGACGCATCTCGCGCGCGAGAGTGGGGATGGTCGACTCGAGGCCTACGCGATGTCAATGGTCGGGCGGATACACCTCCTGCGTCGGGGGAGCTCGCCGAGGCCAGCGAGTCGCTGTCCCAGGCCGTCACGGTCGCCGAGCGCGAGCGCTGGTTGGCTTTCCTTCCCTGGCCGCAGGGCCTGCTCGGCGAAGTGGAGCTCGCGCTGGGCCGGACGGGTGAGGCCTCTGCCTTGCTCGAGCAGGCGTTCGCCCGCGCATGTCTGCTGGAGGATCCGTGCTGGGAGGGACTCTCGTCCCGGGGTCTGGGGCTGCTTGCCGCGACCCGAGGGGATCTCGACGGGGCGTTTGAGCGGCTGGCCGACGCTCGTGCACGAAACGACCGGCTCCCAGATGCGTATGCATGGCTGGACGCGTACATCCTCGATGCGCAGTGTTCTCTGGGAGTCCAGCATGGGCATCCCAGCACGGTTCAGTGGATCGAGGAGTTGAGGTCCCTTGCCGCGCGCACAGACATGCGGGAGATGACGGTGCGGTCGTTGCTGCACGGCGCCGCATTCGGGAACGTCGAGGACATCGCTGGGGCGCTCCTCCTGGGTGCGGGGACCGAGAACCCCGCCGTGCGCGACCAGTTGCTCCGCTGGCGAGTCACCTGACGACCACGAGGGAGCCGGTGCAGTTCGGGTCAGCCGACGGTGCAGCCGGTGACGATGTCGGCCTCGATCTCGAAGTTCATGCGGTCCTCGCGGAGGTCCTTGGTGACTGCCTGGGCCTCGCCGTCGATGCTGACGACGCGAGCCTCGTAGCCGCTCGCCTCCGCCAGCGCGGCCGCGGCGTCGGCCGGCAGCGCCTGCGTGACGATCTGCTCGCACAGCGCCGTCAGCTCATCTGCGACCGGAACGGCGGAGCCGCTGACGTTGCCGAACGACGAGGCGTTTCCGGCCGGCTCGGCCCCGCCGCACGCGGACAGGCCCAGCCCGGCGACGAGCGTCAGAGCGGCAAGGAAGGCGGGGTAGCGACGGGTGCGCATCGTTCTCCTTGGGTACGAAGTGGAATTCCAAGTGTACCAGTAGGGATTATATACAACGCCCAGCGCCGCCCTAGCGGCGCTGCCAGGCTCCGGGTTCAGACGAGCAGCTCCGTGACCGGGGCCGGGAGTCGGCCGGCGGCGACGTCAGCCAGGCTGATGTGCTCGAGAACGTGCCGCATCGATGCGCGCACGGCAATCCAGACCTCGCGGAGGTGCTCAGCGGCGCCCGGGTAGTCCAGGTCCTCCGGGCGGCGCCCGCGCACGGCGGCGAGTGGCCCGTCCAGCGCGCGCACCACGTCGGCGATCGAGACGTCCGCCGGATTGCGGTCGAGTCGGTACCCGCCGTCGGCACCCCGCTGGCTGGTGACGATGCCGGACTGGCGCAACTGGCGCAGGATCCCCTCGAGGAACTTCAGGGGGATCTCCTGTGCGGTGGCGATGGCCTCGCCCTTGACCAGGCGGGTGGGGTTCTGCTCGTAGGCAGCCGCGAGCTCGAGCAGCGCACGCATCCCGTAGTCGGCCTTCGCGGAGACATGCATCCCAGCATTCTCGCGGGTGGAACGGCGGCGCTGGCCAGCGACCCGCCGTGCTCCACCGTCGGAAGGGGAGTCGCCCATGTGTCTCCTCACCGCGTGTCGGATTTGCATCTAAGTCTGTAGACAAGATAGAAAAGTACCCGTCGACCACGGTCTGCGCCAGCGACACGCGGGAGCTTGGCCAAGGGCGACACGACCGCTATATTGCCACTAAATCGGTAGACAAACTAGAGGTAGCCACGACGTCTTCCGGTTTGCGGCCCCACCGGGCCGCGTCCGACAAGGAGAACCTGTATGTCCGCCTTCCGCCTCACCCGCCGCACGGCGGTCGTCGGCATCGCCGCCGCCGCCTTGCTGGCCATCACGCCTGGGCTGGCCAGCCCTGCCCAGGCTGCCCGCCCGGTCGTCGAGCCGGCAGCAAACACGCTGCCCAAGCTCGCGACGGCGCCCGTCGTCCGCATCGGCTTCTTCGCCAACGTGACGCATGCACCCGCCCTCGTCGCCCAGCAGCTGCGCCTGTTCGAGACGTTCCTCGGCAAGGACGGCACGAAGATCGAGTACACGGCCTTCAACGCCGGCCCCGCGGTCGTCGAGGCCATGAAGGGCGGCGCCATCGACGTGTCCTACATCGGCCCCAACCCGTCTATCTCGGGCTACACCTCGACCGGTGGGACCCTCCTGCGCGTCGTGTCCGGCGCCACGTCCGGCGGCGCGTCGCTCGTGGTCAAGCCCGGCATCACCTCGGTGTCGGACCTGAAGGGGAAGAAGATCGCCACCCCGCAGCTCGGCAACACCCAGGACGTCGCCCTTCGGTCCTGGCTCAAGGACAACGGCCTGAAGACGTCCACCACCGGCTCGGGCGATGTCACGATCACGCCGACCGACAACGCCAACTCACTCGCGCTGTTCAAGAAGGGCGAGATCGACGGCGCCTGGCTGCCTGAGCCCTGGGCGTCGCGGCTGGTCCTCGAGGCCGGCGCACAGGGTCTTCCTCGACGAGAAGTCCTTGTGGCCCAACGGTGAGTTCGTGACCACGAACATCATCTCCTCGCAGGGCTTCCTCAACAAGTACCCGGGGACCGTGCGCTCGATCATCCAGGCGAACAACAGCGCCATCAAGTACATCGCCACCAACGTCACCAAGTCCAAGGACGTCGTCCAGGAGCAGATCACCAAGTGGACCGGTCGACCGTTGCCCGACGCCGTGATCACGCGCGCCTGGGGGAACCTGAAGTTCACGTGGAACCCGCTGCCCAAGACGCTGGCCAAGAGCGCGGACGACGCCGTCAACGCCGGGCTGCTGACCCTCGGGCAGAACAAGCTGCAGGGCATCTACGACCTGCGGCTGCTCAACCAGGTGCTCAAGGCGGCGAGGGCGCGCACCGTCTCCGCCGAGGGCCTCGGACGCCAGTAACCCCATCACGCAGGAGAAGACATGACACTCACCAGTGGCGCACATCCGGTGCCCGAGACGTCCGACGGGGACTACGCCGTCCGGCTCGAGCACGTGGTCAAGCAGTTCCAGTCGGACGGGCCGATCATCATCGACGACCTGACACTGGATGTGCGCCCTGGTGAGTTCGTGTCCCTGGTGGGGGCCTCGGGCTGCGGCAAGTCGACCCTGCTGAACATCATCAGCGGGCTCGACAAGCAGACGTCCGGCACCGTGGAGACGTCCGGGCGCCCGGCCTTCATGTTCCAGGAGGCCGCACTCATGCCGTGGCTGACCGCGGGCAAGAACGTCGAGCTGGCCCTGACCTTCGCGGGCGTTCCCGAAGAGCCAGCGCAGGGCGCGCGCCGAGGAGCTGCTCGCGCTCGTCCATCTCGACCGCTCGTACAACCAGCGGCCCCACGAGCTCTCCGGTGGCATGCGCCAGCGCGTCGCTATCGCACGCTCGCTCGCGCAGGGCCGCTCCATCCTGCTCATGGACGAGCCGTTCGCCGCCCTCGACGCCATCACGCGCGACCTCCTCCACGAGGAGCTGACGCGCATCTGGCTCGAGACGGGGCTGGCCATCATCTTCGTGACCCACAACGTCCGCGAGGCTGTGCGACTCAGCCAGCGCGTGCTCCTGATGTCGTCGCGACCCGGCCGCATCATCCGTGAATGGAACATCGGTGGCCACGAGCCCTGGCGGCTCGACTCGCCCGACGTGGCCAACCTCGCCAGCGAGATCACGGACGACCTGCGCAAGGAGATCATCCGCCATGCCAACTGAGCAGAGCATCGACGGCTCGACCGCGACCGACCTCAAGCGCCTCGAATCCGGCCTCGACAACCTCGAGACCGGCGGCCGGCAGAAGCCGAGCGCCAAGACCTACCTGGCTCGGCTGCTGTCCCCGCTGATCGCGATCGCGGTGATCATCCTCATCTGGCAGATCGTCTTCTGGCTCCAGCTCCAGCCGGACTACATCCTCCCCGGGCCCGGACAGGTGCTCGACGCCCTGCGGGTGCAGGCCGAGCAGGACCTCCTGTGGCAGTCCAGCATCAACAGCATCCGACGCGCCGCCCAGGGGTTCGTCATCTCGATCCTCGTGGCGACGCCCATCGGACTCACCCTCGGCTTCTACCCGAAGCTGCGCGCCATCTTCGGCCCGATCCTCACCGGCCTGCAGCAGCTGCCGTCGGTGGCCTGGGTGCCCGCGGCGATCATCTGGTTCGGACTGTCGGACGCGACGATCTTCGCGGTCGTCCTGCTCGGGGCCGTGCCCTCGATCGCCAACGGCCTGCTCGCCGGCATGGACCAGATCCCGCCCATCTACCTGAGGGCGGGCCAGGTCATGGGCGCCAAGGGGTTCGGCCGGACCTGGCGGATCGTGCTGCCAGCGGCGTGGCCGGGCTACCTCGCCGGGCTCGAGCAGGGCTGGGCCTTCGCGTGGCGCTCGCTGATGGCCGCTGAGCTCATCGCGGTCTCTCCGGCCCTCGGCCCGGGGCTCGGCCAGATGCTCGACACGGGCCGATCCCTCGGCGACATGGCTCTCATCCTCGGTGCGATCGCGATGATCATGGCTGTCGGAATCCTGATCGAGCGATTGGTGTTCTCGCCGCTGCGCACGCGGACGCTGCGCAACCGCGGTCTCATCCGCTGACACCGGCGCGGCGCTGCCGCGCCGATAGGGGAGAATGCCGCCATGGCATCGACTCCCTTCTCCGCCCGCGGCGCCGTCGACCTCGGCGCCCTGGCCACCGCACGGCAGAACCAGCAGAAGGCGGCCGAGGCCGTCGCGAACGCACCGGCCGGCGTCGTCATCGACGTCACGACGGAGGCGTTCCAGGCCGAGGTGATCGACCGGTCGATGCAGGTGCCGGTCGTGCTCGACCTCTGGGCTGAGTGGTGCGGGCCGTGCAAGCAGCTCTCGCCCATCCTCGAGAAGCTGGCCGCCGAGGACGGCGGACGCTGGGTGCTGGCCAAGGTCGACGTCGACGCGGAGCAGCAGATCGCCGCGGCCTTCCAGGTGCAGTCGATCCCGTCGGTCTTCGCGGTGATCGCCGGGCAGCCGATCCCGCTGTTCCAGGGGGCGTACCCGGAGGCGCAGATCCGCCAGATCCTCGACGAGCTGCTGCGGGTGGCCGCCGAGCAGGGCGTGAGCGGCACCATCACCGACGTGCCCGTCGAGGTCGCGGACGAGCCGGTCGAGGAGATCGTCGAGCCGCTTGATCCCCGGTTCGAGGCCGCCTTCGTCGCCATCGAGGCCGGCGACTGGTCCGGTGCCCGCGTCGCGTACGAGGCGATGCTCGCGGCCAATCCGGCCGACGCCGATGCGGCCGCCGGGCTGGCCATGGTCGGCGTCTACGCCCGAACCGAGGGCGTCACCGAGCCGACCGACGACGCCCCCGAGTCGCTGCTCGTGCGGGCTGACTTCGCGGCGCTGGGCAACGACTGGCCCACCGCCTTCGCCCTGGGCATCCGGGCGGTGCGGGAGTCCTTCGGCGACGAGCGCGAGGCCGCGCGGCTGCGGGTCGTGGACTACTTCATGCTCGCGGGCGATGACCCCGCTGTCACGCCGGCCCGGCGCGACCTCGCCAGCGCGCTGTTCTAGGCGCGCCGCTCAGCCGTTCCGTCGTAGCGGAAGTAGCTGGTCGACAGGGGCGGCAGGATGATCTGCGCCGAGGCGGGGCGTCCGTGCCAGGACACTCCCTCGGACTGGATCGCGCCGAAGTTGCCCAGGCCCGAGCCGCCGTACGCGACGGCGTCGGTGTTGAGGATCTCCGTCCACGTCCCCTCGAACGGCAGGCCGAGGCGGTAGCCCTCGCGGGGCACGGGGGACAGGTTCGCCATGACGGCCACGCAGCCGCCGTCGTCGTCCCAGCGCAGCCAGCTGAAGGCGTTGGACGCCGAGTCGTTGGCGTCGATCCACTCGAAGCCGGCGGGATCGTCGTCCCGCTGCCACAGCGCCGGGCGTGCTCGCATAGAGGGCGTTGAGGTCGGTCACGGCGCGCAGGACGCCGGCGTGCTCGGGGAACTGCAGGAGCCACCAGTCGAGGCTCCGCTCGCTGGACCACTCCGAGGACTGCGCGAACTCCGAGCCCATGAACAGCAGCTTCTTGCCGGGGTGACCCCACATGAAGGCCAGGTACGAGCGCAGGTTCGCGAGCTCCTGCCAGCGGTCGCCGGGCATGCGGTCGATCAGCGAGCCCTTGCCGTGGACGACCTCGTCGTGCGAGATCGGCAGGATGAAGTGCTCGCTGTACGCGTACACCATCGAGAAGGTCATCTCGTTGTGGTGGAACTGACGATGGATCGGCTCGTGCGAGATGTACTCCAGTGAGTCGTGCATCCAGCCCATGTTCCACTTGAAGCCGAAGCCCAGGCCGCCGAGGAACGTCGGGCGCGTGACGCCCGGCCACGCGGTGGACTCCTCGGCGATCATCGTGACGCCGGGCACGCGCTTGTAGACCGTCGCGTTGAGCTCCTGCAGGAAGGCCACCGCCTCGAGGTTCTCGCGGCCGCCGTACTGATTGGGGTACCACTCGCCGTCCTTGCGCGAGTAGTCCAGGTAGAGCATCGACGCGACGGCATCGACCCGCAGTCCGTCGACGTGGTACTCCTCCAGCCAGTACAGGGCGTTGGCCACCAGGAAGTTGCGCACCTCGGTGCGGCCGAAGTCGAACACGTACGTGCCCCAGTCCGGCTGCTCGCCGCGCCGCGGATCGGCGTGCTCGTACAGCGGCGTGCCGTCGAAGCGGGCCAGCGCCCACTCGTCCTTGGGGAAGTGCGCCGGCACCCAGTCGACCAGGACGCCGATCCCGGCCTGATGCAGGGTGTCGATCAGGTACCGCAGGTCGTCCGGGCTGCCGAAGCGCGCGGTGGGCGCGAAGTAGGACGTGACCTGGTAGCCCCACGAGGGTCCATACGGGTGCTCGGCCACCGGGAGGAACTCGACGTGAGTGAAGCCGGCGTCGCGCACGTACTCGGTGAGCTCGTCGGCGAGCTGGCGGTAGTCCAGGCCGACGCGCCACGACCCGAGGTGCACCTCGTAGATCGACACCGGCCGCTTGTGCTGGTGCGTGACGGCCCGCGTCTGGAGCCAGTCATCGTCGGACCAGGCGTAGCTCGGGGGTGTACACGACCGACCCGGTGGCCGGCGGCACCTCGGTGGCGAAGGCGAACGGGTCGGCCTTCTCGCGCCAGGCGCCGTCGCGGCCGAGGATCTGGAACTTGTAGACGGTGCCGTCGCCGATGTTGGGGATGTAGAGCTCCCAGATCCCCGTCGAGCCGAGCGAGCGCATCGGGTGCGCGGTGCCGTCCCAGTAGTTGAAGTCCCCGGTCACGCGCACGCCCTGGGCGTTCGGCGCCCACACCGCGAAGGAGACGCCGCTGACGACGCCGAGGGACGTCTGGTAGGCGCGCACGTGCGCTCCCAGCACCTCCCAGAGCTGCTCGTGCCGGCCCTCGCCGATCAGGTGCAGGTCGATGTCGCCGAGCGTGGGCAGGAAGCGGTAGGGGTCGTCGCCGGGCACGATCGTCGCCGGCGTACTCGACGTCGACGGAGTAGTCGGGCACCGACGGTGCCGGCGAGCGCGACGACCCAGACGCCACGATGCTCGTGCGCGAGCGGGAAGCGCCCGTCCGGCGTGACGAGCGTGACGGCCTCGGCCCCGGGACGCAGGACGCGGATGGTGACGACGTCCGCCTCGGAGTGCGGGCCGAGGATCGAGTGCGGGTCGTGGTGCCACCCGTCGACGAGCCGGTCGAGGTCGAGCACGGACACCTCGCGCGGTGCCGGACCGGGTGACGTCTGCGACATTGCTGCTCCGTTGGATCGGTGGTCGGGTGGTGCGGGGCCGTGCCGTGGTGCGTGCGTCAGAGGCGGCGGACGTGGACGATGTGGGCCACGTGCTCCCACGGTCGCAGGCGGACGTAGGTGCTGGGGCCCCATGTCCACGTCAGGTCGGTGACGAGGTCGTGGGCGACGAAGCGCTCGCCGTCGGGCAGCCCGATCGCGCCGAGGTCCCACCAGACCGTCGCCTCGTGCTCGCGCGCGGGATCGAGGGTGCACACGACCAGGACGGTGTCGTCGCCGTCCTGCTTCGAGAACGCGATGACGTCGGCGTTGTCGCGAGCCGTGGAAGCGCAGGGACCGCAGGTCCTGCAGCGCCGGGTGCGCGCGGCGGATCGCGTTGAGCTGGGTGAGGTACGGCGCGAGCGTGCGGCCCTGCTTGCGCGCCAGCTCCCAGTCGCGCGGCCGGTACTGGTACTTCTCCGAGTCGAGGTACTCCTCGCTGCCCGGGCGCACGGCCACGTGCTCGTACAGCTCGAAGCCGCTGTACACGCCGTAGGTGGGCGACAGGGTCGCCGCCAGCGTCGCGCGGATGGCGAAGCCGGCCGGACCGGAGTGCTGCAGGTACTCCGGGAGGATGTCGGGGGTGTTGACGAAGAAGTTCGGTCGCATGTAGGCGGCGGCGGGTCCGGCGAGCTCGCGTGGCGTACTGCTCGAGCTCGTCGCGGCTGTTGCGCCAGGTGAAGTAGGTGTAGCTCTGCTGGTAGCCGACCTCGGCCAGGGCCCGCATCATCGGCGGGCGGGTGAACGCCTCGGCCAGGAACAGCACGTCCGGGTCGGTCGCGAAGATGCTGGTCGAGCAGCCGGTCCCAGACCCACAGCGGCTTGGTGTGCGGGTTGTCGACGCGGAAGATGCGCACGCCGTGCGACATCCAGTAGCGCACGACGCGCTCGACCTCGGCGTACAGGCCCTCGGGGTCGTTGTCGAAGTTCAGCGGGTAGATGTCCTGGTACTTCTTGGGCGGGTTCTCGGCGTAGGCGATGGTGCCGTCGGCGCGCGTCGTGAACCACTCGGGATGGGCGGCGACCCACGGATGGTCGGGCGCCGCCTGCAGCGCGAGGTCGATCGCGATCTCCATGCCGAGCGCGCTCGTGCGCGCGACGAAGGCGTCGAAGTCGTCGATGGTGCCGAGGTCGGGGTGGATCGCGTCGTGGCCGCCCTCGGCCGACCCGATGGCCCAGGGGGAGCCGGGGTCGTCGGGGCCGGGCGTGAGCGTGTTGTTCGGGTCCCTTGCGGTTGACCCGCCCGATCGGGTGGATCGGCGGCACGTAGACGACGTCGAAGCCCATGTCGGCTACGGCGTCGAGGCGCGCGGCCGCCGTGGCGAAGGTGCCCGGTCACCGGCGGGTCCAGGCTGGCGCCCTCGCTGCGCGGGAAGAACTCGTACCACGCCCCGACGAGGGCTCGTCGGCGCTGGACGCGCAGGGGCCACGGGCCACTGGCCGTGACGCCCTCGCGCAGCGGGAAGCGGGCCAGGATGTCGGTGACGGCGGGGTCGGTGCCGGCGGCCAGGCGCACCGGCACGGGCAGGGCGGTCGACACGAGGGTCGAGGCCGCGGTCAGGAGCACGGCGCGGCCGTCGGCCGCAGCGTCGGCGGGGAGCTCGCGCGCGGCCCGCTCGAGCAGGAGCGAGCCCTCGAGCAGCTCGAGCTCGACGTCGACCCCGGCCGGGATCTTGATGGTGGCTCGGTGGACCCACGTGTCCCAGGGGCTGCCCCAGGCCTCGAGGGTGAAGGACCAGTCGCCCACGGTGGTGGGGCGGACGTGGCCGACCCAGGTGTCGAGCCCGGTGGGCTCGGGGGCCATCCGCACCGTCTCGACGGTGGCTCCGGCCGGATCGGCCAGCGTCACGGTCAGCCCCATGCTGTCGTGGCCCTCGCGGAACGCGGTGGCGCGCACGGGGATGGCCTCGCCGACGGCGGCCGCCGCCGGCCGGCGCCCGCCCAGGCTCGTGGGGGACACGTCGGTGATCGGGAACCGGCCGGCGAGCTCCGGCGGCGGCTCGAGCAGCCGCGGGCGCCAGGGGGCGGCCGGCGCGGCCGGGGACACGGCAGGGGAGTCGGGAACGGCCGGGGCCGCCGGCGTGGTCGCCGGGGTGGACCTCGTCCGTCGCGCAGCCGCCATGCTCGCAGCCTAATGGCGGGTGCACCGCGCTCAGGGGGGATCGCACGAGGCGACGAGCGCCCTCGCGGCCGGCGATGGGGGCGACGCGCGCGACCAGAGTGAAAGAATTTGCGTTGCATGGAAGATTCAGGCATTTACATGACCGAATTGCCGCCCCGGAGCGGGCCGGCCCGGGCCGTTGGCGCTACCGTGTGCGCCGTGAGAGCGATCCGACGATTCACCGTCCGCACCGTCCTGCCCGAGAACCTCCGCGCCCTGGAGGAGCTCGCCATCAACCTGCGGTGGTCCTGGCACCCGGCGACCCGCGACCTGTTCGCGGCCGTCGACCCCGAGCTGTGGGACGAGGGCGGTCACGACCCCGTGCGGCTGCTGGGCGAGGTGTCGGCCGAGCGGCTGGCCGCGCTGTCGGCCGACCCGAGCTTCGTGGAGTGGGCCGATCGCTGCCGCGACGACCTGCGACGCCTACCTGGCGTCGGACCGCTGGTTCCAGTCGCTGGGCCCGGACGCGCCCGCCGGCATCGCGTACTTCTCGCCGGAGTACGGCATCGCGTCGGCGCTCCCGCAGTACTCCGGGGGCCTGGGCATCCTCGCCGGCGACCACCTGAAGACCGCCAGCGACCTCGGCGTGCCGATCATCGCGATCGGCCTGTTCTACCGGTCGGGCTACTTCAAGCAGTCGCTGTCGCGCGACGGCTGGCAGCAGGAGCGCTACCCGGTCACGGATCCCGACGGCAGCCCCGTGTCGCTGCTGCGCGAGGCCGGACGGCAGCCCCGCCAAGGTGGCCGTCGGCCTGCCCGGCGGCCGGTTCATCGCCGCCCGCATCTGGGTCGCCCAGGTCGGTCGCGTCCCGCTGCTCATGCTCGACTCCGACGTCGAGGAGAACAGCCCGTCCGAGCGCGAGGTCACCGACCGGCTGTACGGCGGCGGCAGCGAGCACCGCCTCCAGCAGGAGATGCTGCTCGGCATCGGCGGCATCCGCGCGCTGCGCGCCTACTGCCGCATCACGCGGCCATGCCGGCGCCGGAGGTGTTCCACACCAACGAGGGCCACGCCGGCTTCCTCGGCCTCGAGCGCATCCGCGAGCTGGTGTCCGAGAACCCGCGCATGACCTTCGACGAGGCGCTCGAGGCCGGGCGCGCGGGGACGGTCTTCACGACCCACACGCCCGTTCCGGCCGGCATCGACCGCTTCCCGATCGACCTGATCGCCCAGCACTTCGGCGGCGACAACGCCTCGCCCGGCGTGCCCGTCGACCGCATCCTCGAGCTCGGAGCCGAGACCTACGAGGGCGGCGACCCGGCCGTGTTCAACATGGCCGTCATGGGCCTGCGCCTGGCCCAGCGCGCCAACGGCGTGAGCCTGCTGCACGGCCACGTGTCCCGCGGGATGTTCGCCGGGCTGTGGTCCGGGTTCGACAGCGACGACGTGCCGATCACCTCGATCACCAACGGCGTGCACGCGCCGACATGGGTCGCGCGGCAGGTCCTCGACCTCGCCCACGGGGCCTCGATCGACGACGCCGAGGGCTGGGCAGTCATCGCCGACGCCCCCGACGACCAGCTCTGGGCGATCAAGCGCGCCCTGCGTCAGGACCTCGTCGACATGGCCCGCTCCATGCTGCGCGAGTCGTGGGTCAACCGCGGCTCCACCGACGCCGAGCTGGGCTGGATCGACACCGTTCTCGATCCCGACGTGCTGACGATCGGCTTCGCCCGCCGGGTGCCGTCCTACAAGCGGCTGACGCTGATGCTGCGCGATCCGGCCCGCCTGCAAGGCGCTGCTCACCGATCCCGAGCGCCCGGTGCAGCTCGTCGTGGCCGGCAAGGCGCACCCCGCCGACGACGGCGGCAAGCGGCTGATCCAGGAGCTCGTGCGATTCGCGGACGCGGAGGACGTGCGCGAGCGGATCGTCTTCCTGCCCGACTACGACATCGCCATGGCGACGACGCTGTACCCGGGCTGCGACGTCTGGCTGAACAACCCCATCCGTCCGCTGGAGGCCAGCGGCACGTCCGGCATGAAGGCCGCCCTCAACGGCGCGCTGAACCTGTCCATCCTGGACGGGTGGTGGGACGAGTGGTTCGACGGCGAGAACGGCTGGGCGATCCCGACCGCCGACGGCATCGATGATGCCGATCGCCGCGACGACCTCGAGGCCGAGGCGCTGTACAACCTCATCGAGAACTCCGTCGCTCCTGCCTTCTACCGCCGTGACGACAACGGGCTGCCGCCGAGGTGGCTGGCGATGCTGAAGCACACGCTGCGCACCCTCGGCCCGAAGGTCCTGGCCAGCCGCATGCTGCGCGAGTACGTGACCCGCCTCTACATGCCGGCGGCGATCTCGTCCCGCGCCGTCGAGGCGGCCGACTTCGCGATCGCCCGCGACCTCGCCGGGTGGAAGAAGGTGGTCCGCGCGGAGTGGCCGTCGCTGCGCATCGAGCACGTCGAGGCCGACGGCGTCGGAGACGCCGTCATGCAGGGCACGCCCATCACCATCCGTGCGTTCGTCGCCCTCGGGCAGCTGACGCCCGCGGACGTCGTCGTGCAGGCGGTGTACGGCCGTGTCGACGCCGACGACCGTCTCGTCGAGCCCTCGCACGCGGCCATGGAGGCTGTGGAGTCGTACGACGGCAACCGCTGGCAGTACCGGCTCGTCATCGACCTCGACCGCAACGGACCGTTCGGCTACACGGTGCGGGCCCTGCCGCAGCACAGCGGGCTTGCCGCCTCGGAGGAGCTGGGACTGCAGGTCGTCCCGGCGCTGACGGTGGGCCTGGCGGACGGGGTCCTGCGCTAGGTCACCGCAGGCAGTGCGTGGAAGCACAGCAGGGTGCCGGGTGACAGCGTGACGGCCTGGCCCGCGGCCAGGTCCTCGCCGGACTCCGCCGCCTGGCCGGTCGCGGTGTCGATGATGAGCCGGTACGCGCGTCCGTAAGGCGCCCCCGGGAGCGTGAACTCGACCGGTGCTCGACCGGCGTGCAGCAGCACGAGGAACGACTGGTCGCGGATCGGCCGGCCCTCGTCGTCCAGGCCGTGGCTCTCGCCGGCGAGGAACATGCCCAGCGTGCGCGCGTCGGCGCTGTGCCAGTCGTTCTCGGCCACCTCGTGGCCGTCGGGGGCGATCCAGGCGAGGTCCTTCGGCCCCCCCGCGTGCAGCGGCTTGCCGTCGAAGAAGTACCGCTGCCGGAAGGCGCTGTGCAAGCGGCGCAGGTGCAGCACCTCGCTCGCGAAGACCTTGAGGTCGGACTGCCAGGGCTCCCAGTCCCAGTGGAACCAGGAGATCTCGTTGTCCTGGCAGTAGGCGTTGTTGTTGCCCAGCTGGGTGCGGCCGAACTCGTCGCCGCCACTGATCATCGGGACGCCCGTCGACAGCAGCAGCGTGGCCAGCAGGTTGCGCAGCTGGCGGTGCCGGACCGCGTTGATCGCCGGGTCGTCGGTCTCGCCCTCGACGCCGTTGTTGGACGAGCGGTTGTTGTCGGTGCCGTCGCGGTTGCCCTCGAGGTTCGCCATGTTGTGCTTGTGGTCGTAGGACACGAGGTCGCGAAGGGTGAAGCCGTCGTGCGCGGTCACGAAGTTGATGGAGGCGAAGGGGCGCCGGCCCTCGCTGGCATACAGGTCGGCAGAGCCGGACAGGCGCCAGCCCAGCTCGCCGATCCCGGCCTGGCCGCGCCAGAAGTCCCGGATGTTGTCGCGGTACTTGTCGTTCCACTCGGTCCACAGCGGAGGGAACTCACCCACCTGGTAGCCGCCCGGGCCGACGTCCCAGGGCTCGGCGATCAGCTTGACCCGCCGGAGCACGGGGTCCTGCTGGATCGTCGTCATGAAGTTGCCGAGCATGTTGACGTCGTGGAACGACCGCGCCAGGGCCGACGCGAGGTCGAACCGGAAGCCGTCGACGTGCATCTCCTCGACCCAGTAGCGCAGCGAGTCCATCACCAGCTGCAGGACGTGGGGCTTGGACACGTCGAGGGTGTTGCCGCATCCGGTGTAGTCGGCGTAGAACCGGCCGCCCTCGCGCAGGTGGTAGTAGTCGTCGTTGTCGATGCCGCGGAAGGCGAGCGTGGGCCCGAGCTGGTTGCCCTCGGCCGTGTGGTTGTAGACGACGTCGAGGATCACCTCGAGGCCGGCCGCGTGCATGGCCTTGACCATGCGCTTGAACTCCGAGACCTGCCCGCCGCGGGAACCCGTGGACGAGTAGGCGGCATGCGGAGCGAAGTAGCCGATGGAGTTGTAGCCCCAGTAGTTGGTGAGGCCGTCCTCGAGCAGGTGCACCTCGTCGAGGAAGTGGTGGACGGGGAGCAGCTCGATCGCCGTGACTCCGAGGGTGGTGAGGTGCTCCAGGACCGCCGGGTGCGTAAGGCCGGCGTAGGTCCCGCGCTCGTGCTCGGGGATCGAGGGGTGGAGCCTGGTCAGGCCCCGCACATGGGTCTCGTAGATGACGGTGTCGCCCCAGGCGGTGCCGGGGGACTGGTCGTCGCCCCAGTCGAAGTGGTCGTCGACCACCACGGACTTCGGGACGAACGGCGCCGAGTCGGCGAGGTTGCGGACGAGGTCGTCGCTGCCCACGTGTCCGTAGACGGCCGGGCTGAGGCGGAACGCCCCGTCGATCGCCTTCGCGTAGGGATCGAGCAGGAGCTTGCTGGCGTTCCAGCGATGACCGATCGCGGGGTTCCACTCGCCCTGGACGCGGAAGCCGTACCGGGTTCCGGCCGGAAGGTCGGTCAGGTGGCGGTGGAAGACGTTGAACACGCGCTCGGTGAGGGGGATGCGCTCCTCGCGGCCGGCCTCGTCGAACACGCAGAGGTCCACGGCTGACGCGCCCTGGGCCCAGATGGCGACGTTGGCCCCGCCGTGCCGGTCCGGGGTCACCCCGAGCGGGTCCCAACCGGCTGCGCCGTGACGTGTCACCGGGCACACGCTACAGCCCGTCGGTCCGCCGACCGACGCGCCACTACGCTCGGCCACGACGGTCCCGGGACGCGCCCGGACGTCGAGCGGAAGGCGGGTGCACGATGGCCGATTTCATCTCCGTCGAGGTCGAGGAGGGGGTCGCCACGATCCTGCTGCAGCGGCCGCCGATGAACGCCCTGTGCCTGCAGATGCAGCGTGAGATCAAGCAGGCCGCCGAGGACGTGAGCGGTCGTGCGGACGTCGGCGCGGTGATCCTGTACGGAGGGCCGAAGGTGTTCGCGGCGGGTGCGGACATCAAGGAGATGGCCGGCATGACGTACCAGGACATGCTGCGGGCGTCGGTCGGGCTGCAGGACGCGTTCACCGCCGTCGCCCGCATCCCGCAGCCGACGATCGCGGCCGTGACCGGCTACGCCCTCGGCGGCGGATGCGAGCTGACGCTGTGCTGCGACCTGCGGATCGCCGCCGACGACGCGAAGCTCGGACAGCCGGAGATCCTCCTGGGGATCATCCCGGGGGCCGGCGGCACCCAGCGCCTCCCGCGGCTCGTCGGCGTCTCGCGCGCGAAGGACCTCGTGCTCACCGGGCGACAGGTGGACGCGGCCGAGGCGCTGGCCATCGGCCTGGTGAATCAGGTCGTCAGTGCGGACGAGGTGTACGCGACCGCTCGTGACCTGGCCGTGCGCCTGGCCCGCGGCCCGGCGCTGGCGCTGCGCGCGGCCAAGGAGGCCATCGACCACGGCATGGACGTCGACCTCGCCACCGGGCTCGACATCGAGCGCGTGCGGTTCGCCGCCCTGTTCGCGACCGACGACCAGACCCTCGGGATGGAGGCGTTCGTCGAGAAGCGCCGCGCGGAGTTCACCGGCAACTGATGCGGATCCTGCACCTGTCCTGGGAGTACCCGCCCGTCGTCTACGGCGGGCTCGGCCGTCATGTCCACGCGCTGGCGCGCGCGCAGGCCGCGCGGGGCGACGACGTCGTGGTGATCACGCAGTGGAGCGACGACGCCGCGCCCGACGAGGTGCGTCGACGGCGTGCGAGTCATCCGCGTCCGCCGCGACGCCCCGGACGTCGCCGACTGGCGGGTGCGCTTCATCGCCTGGACGTTCGGCTTCAACGTGGCGGTCACGCGCGCCGGCCTGGCCCTCATCAGCGACTGGCGGCCCGACGTCGTGCACGGCCACGACTGGCTCGTCGCGCAGGCCTCGGTGCTGCTGCAGGAGGCGGCGGGCCTGCCGTTCATGCTGACCGTGCACGCCACGGAGTCCGGCCGCCAGCGCGGCGTGCTCATGACGGACCTGTCCCGCGACATCGACTCCACCGAGGAGTGGGCGGTGCGGCACGCGGACGGCGTCATCGTCTGCAGCGAGTACATGCGCGACGAGGTGACCGACCTGTTCGGCCGTTCTACGGACGGGATCCACGTCATCCCCAACGGGATCGACCCGGACGAGTGGACCTCCACCGAGGGCCGCCGTCGCGCCGCCCGCCGGCAGCACGGGCGCCCGCTCATCGCCTTCGCCGGCCGGCTGGAGGTCGAGAAGGGCGTGCAGACCCTGATCGACGCGATGCCCATCCTGCGCACCACCGTGCCCGACGCCCGCGCGGTCGTCATCGGGGCCGGTGCGGCCGATCGCGACCTGCGGGCCCACGCCCGCCGCCGCCGGCTCGGAGAGGCCGTCACCTTCGCGGGGTTCGTCTCCGAGGCGGACCTGCGGGCCATCGTGTCGGCCGCGGATGCGGCCGTGGTCCCGTCCCTGTACGAGCCCTTCGGCTTCGTCGCGCTCGAGGCGATGGCCCTGGGCGCGCCCCTGGTCGTGTCGCGCACCGGCGGCCTGGCCGAGATCGTCGACGAGGGGCGGACCGGATGGGAGTTCAGCCCGGGGGATCCGGCCGACCTGGCGGCGGCGCTCGCGCAGGTGCTCTCGGACCGGTCGGAGGCGCGTCGCCGCGCCCGGGCGGCGCGCGCGGACCTGGCGGAGCGCTTCGGCTGGGCGGTCATCGCGGACCGCACCGACGACGCCTATCGGGAGCTGATCGCGTAGGGTTCCGGCCGCCGGGTGATGACGGCCGATGGACTATATTACTGGCGAGTAACTAACGACATTCCTGAAGGAGAGTCACCCTCATGAAGATCGCTGTCTGTGTGAAGCAGGTTCCGGACACGTGGGCGGAGAAGGCGCTGCAGGCGTCGGACTCGACGCTGGACCGGCAGTCGGCGGACGGGGTGATGAACGAGCTCGACGAGTATGCGGTCGAGGAGGCGCTGAAGCTGGTGGAGGCGCACGGCGGTGAGGTCGTCGTGGTGACGATGGGCCCGGACCGCGCGTCGGAGACGGTGCGCAAGGCCCTGAGCATGGGCGCCGACGCGGGCGTGCACCTGGTCGACGACACCTTCCACGGCTCGGATGCGCTCGCCACGAGCTACGCCCTGGCCGAGGTGCTGTCGGGGCGCGGGTTCGACCTGGTGCTGTTCGGCTCGGAGTCGACGGACGCGCGGATGTCCGTGGTGCCGGCGATGGTCGCCGAGCGGCTGGGCTGGGCGCAGCTGACGTTCGCGCAGAAGGTCGACGTCGCGGGCAGCACGGTCACGATCCAGCGCGCCACCGAGACCGGGTACGACACGGTGGAGGCGGCGACGCCGGCGGTGGTGTCGGTGGTGGAGAAGATCAACGAGCCGCGGTACCCGTCGTTCAAGGGGATCATGGCGGCGAAGAAGAAGCCGGTCGAGACGCTGACCGTCGCCGACGCGGGCCTGGATGCGGGCCGCCTGGGCCTGTCGGCCGCGTGGAGCACGGTGGTGGACTTCGCGGCCCGGCCGCCGAAGGCCGCGGGCACCGTCGTCACCGACGAGGGCGACGGCGGCGTCAAGGTCGCCGCGTACCTGTCCGAGCACAAGTTCATCTGAGCCGTCCGAAGAGAGGGAAGCAACGTCATGGGTGAAGTCCTGGTCCTCGTCGAGCAGACGGACGGAACGGTCAAGAAGGTCACGTCGGAGCTGCTGACCCTGGCCCGCCGGCTCGGCGAGCCGAGCGCGGTGTGGGTGGGCGCCGGCTGCGACGACGCAGCGCTGGCCGCCCTCGGCGAGTACGGCGCCGCGACGGTGTACGTCGCCGGTGACGCCGCGCTGGCGAAGCACCCGGTGGCCCCGGTCGCGGAGGTCCTCGCGCAGCTGGTCGCCGAGAAGTCCCCCACGGCCGTGCTCATCGCCTCGACCGCCGACGGCAAGGAGATCGCCGGCCGGCTCGCGGTCAAGGCCGACTCGGGCGTCATCACCGACGCCGTCGACGTCGACGCCGCCCTCGTGGCGACGCAGTCGGTGTTCGGCGGCTCGACGGTCGTGCACTCGTCGGTGACGCGCGGCACCCCGATCTTCACGGTGCGCGGCAACTCCGTCGCGCCCGAGGCCGCTGCCGCGACGCCGGCGAAGGTGGACGTGACGGTTGCGCTCTCGGATGCGGCCACCAAGGCGACGGTGACCGGTCGCACGGTGGCGGCCAAGGGCGGTCGCCCGGACCTGACGGAGGCCGCGATCGTGGTCTCCGGTGGTCGCGGGGTGGGCTCGCCGGAGGGCTTCGCGGTGATCGAGGCGCTGGCCGACGCCCTCGGGGCGGCCGTCGGCGCGTCCCGGGCGGCCACCGACGCCGGCTGGTACCCGCACCAGTACCAGGTCGGGCAGACCGGCAAGACCGTCTCCCCGCAGCTGTACATCGCCAACGGGATCTCCGGCGCGATCCAGCACCGGGCCGGGATGCAGACCTCCAAGACCATCGTCGTGGTCAACAAGGACCCCGAGGCGCCGATCTTCGAGCTCGCCGACTTCGGCGTCGTCGGCGACCTGTTCGCCGTCGTCCCGCAGCTCACCCAGGAGATCACGAACCGCGCCTGATCGCCGCCTGACTACGATGGGCCGTCGTGGAGGGTCGGGTCTACCTGGACAACGCGGCGACGACGCCGATGCTCCCTGCCGCGCGCGCGGCCTGGCTGGCCCAGTCCGAGGTCGTCGGCAACCCGTCCTCGCTGCATGCCTCGGGCCGCCGCGCTCGTCGAGTGGTCGAGGAGTCCCGCGAGTCGATCGCTGAGCACCTGCGGGTGCGCCCCAGCGCCGTCGTCTTCACCTCCGGCGGCACGGAGGCGGACAACCTCGCCATCAAGGGCCTGTACTGGGCTCGTCGCGAGTCCGTGGGCGCCGGCGGCATCGCGGCCTCCGCCATCGAGCACCACGCGGTGCTCGACCCCCTGCTGTGGCTCGAGGAGTCGCAGGAGGCCCGCGTCCTGTGGCTCGGCGTCGACGAGGCAGGTCGCGTCGATGTCGACGAGATCACCCGGACCCTGAGGGGCGCGGCGCCCGTCGCCCTGTGCACGGTGATGTGGGCCAACAACGAGATCGGCACGGTCCAGCCGGTGCATGCGATCGCCGAGGAGTGCCGGCGAGCGGGCGTGCCCTTCCACACCGACGCCGTGCAGGCCCTCGGGTACCTTCCCCTCGATCTCGGCGAGCTCGGGGCCGATGCGGTCACCCTGAGCAGCCACAAGATCGGCGGCCCGTTCGGCGTCGGCGCGCTGGTCGTCGATCCCCGGGTCTCACTCACGCCGGTGCTGCATGGGGGCGGTCAGGAGCGCGACGTGCGGTCCGGCACGCTGGATGCCGCAGCAATCGCGGGGTTCGCCGTCGCCGTCGAGCATGCGGTCACCGGGCAGGCCGCTCGAGCTCGTCGCCTCGCCGCGCTGCGGCAGGAACTCGTCGCCGGAATCCTGGCGGCGGTCCCCGACGCGATCCTGAACGGCGACCCCGGCACCGGCGCCGACGAGCGACTGCCCGGCAACGCGCACCTGTCCTTCCCCGGCTGCGAGGGCGACCTGCTGCTCATGCTCCTCGACGCGGCGGGCATCGACTGCTCGACCGGGTCGGCCTGCACTGCCGGAATACCGGAGCCCAGCCACGTCCTGCTGGCGATGGGGGTCGGCGAGCCGCTGGCGCGCTCGTCGCTGCGCTTCAGCCTCGGCGAGGGCTCGACGGCGCACGACGTGGCCGCGGTCGTGGCCGCCCTGCCCGGAGTCGTCGAGCGGGCGCGCCGGGCCGGCTCGCTCGCCCCCAGGGCCAGCTGACATGCGCGTCATCGCCGCCATGTCCGGGGGCGTGGACTCCTCGGTCGCGGCGGCCCGGATGGTGGATGCCGGCCACGAGGTCGTCGGGGTCCACCTGGCCCTGTCACGCACCTCCGCAGCGGCGGGCGCCGGATCCCGCGGATGCTGCACGCTCGACGACGCGCGGGACGCCCGGCGCGTGGCCGACCAGCTGGGCATCCCGTTCTACGTGTGGGACCTGTCGAGCCGATTCTCGACCGACGTGGTCGACGACTTCGTCGACGAGTACCGGCACGGTCGCACCCCGAATCCCTGCCTGCGCTGCAACGAGCGGATCAAGTTCTCCGCCGTGCTCGATCGCGCTCGGGCGCTCGACTTCGACGTGGTGGCGACCGGCCACTACGCACGGGTGGTCGAGGGTCCGGACGGTCCTGAGCTGCACCGAGCCGTCGATCCGGACAAGGACCAGTCGTACGTGCTCGGGGTCCTCGACCGTGAGCAGCTGGCGCACTCCGCGTTCCCGCTGGGGGACGACGTGAAGTCGGCCGTGCGCGACGAGGCGCAGGCGCGGGGACTGAGGGTGGCGCGCAAGCCGGACAGCCACGACATCTGCTTCATCCCCGACGGCGACACCGCGGGCTTCCTGCGCGCGCGCCTGGGCTCCGCCCCCGGAGACGTGATCGACGTGGACACCGGTGACGTGGTGGCGCGGCACGACGGCGCCCACGCGTTCACCATCGGCCAGCGACGCGGACTCAACCTGCGGGTCCCGGCCGCCGACGGCGCCCCGAGGTACGTCGTCGACGTGGACATCAGCACGAGCACCGTCCGCGTGGGCCGCCCGGAGCTCCTCGACGTCGACGCGATCGAGGGCATCCGGCCGGTGTGGGCCGGTCGCCCCCTGGGCGCGGAGCCGACGGTGGTGTCGGCGCAGGTCCGTGCGCACGGTGCGCCGGTGCCGGCTCGGGCCAGGCTCGTGGACGACCGGGTGCTCGTGGACCTCGACGAGTCGATCCGCGGACTCGCGCCGGGGCAGGCCGTCGTCCTGTACGACGGAACGCGCGTGCTGGGCTCGGCGACGGTCGCCGCCACGCACCGGGTCGTCACCGCATGACCGTTCCCTGGGGCGCCGTCGCGGCGACCGGGGTGGGTTCGCTGCCGGGCACCTCGGCGATCGAGGCCGCGCGCATCGTGGCCGGGGAGCTGCCCGGGTTCGTCCACGTGGCGGAGCTGCCGGCACGCGGTCCGGGCGCCGACATGGTCGGCCGCACCGCAGGCATGCTGGCGCTGGTCGAGTCGCGGCTGGGGCTGGAGACCACGCCTGCGGGCTGGCGGGTGGCCGGTGCGGTGGGGCGGCAGATGCGTCGGGCCGAGTCCTACCTGCGCGAGGACCTCGACGCGCTGGAGGAGGCCGCCACCGACTACGACGGTCCGGTGAAGTGCCAGGTGGTCGGCCCGTGGACCATGGCCGCCGCGGTGGAGCTGCGCACAGGGGAGCGAGCCCTGCGCGACCCGGGTGCGAGCTGGGACCTGGCTCAGGCGCTGGGGGAGGCGATCGCCGGGCACGTCGCGGACCTGCGCCGCCGCCTGCCGCATGCGGCAGGCGTGGTCGTCCAGCTCGACGAGCCGAGCCTGCCGGCCGTGCTGGCCGGACGCATCGGGACCTCCAGTGGCCTGTCCACCTATCGGGCCGTCGACCCCCAGGTGGCCGAGCGCATCCTCGGGCATGTCCTGGCCCGTGCCGCCGAGTCCGGCGCCGTGCCGGGCGTGCACTGCTGCGCCGCAGACGCCCCGATCGATCTCGTGCGGTCGTCGGGCGGGCGCTTCGTCAGCGTCGACATCACCGGCTCGGGCTCTGCTCGGGACGAGGCGCTGGGGCAGGCGTGGGAGGCGGGCCTGGGGATCCTGGCCGGAGCCGTGCCGTCGATCGGCTCGGAGGCACCGAGCGACCGGACGGCCAGCGCGCCCCTGCGCGACCTGCTGCACCGGCTGGGGCTGGAGGACGACCGCTGGCTGGCCCAGGTGGCCGTCACTCCCACCTGCGGGCTGGCGGGAGCGAGCCCCGACTGGGCGCGCACCGCCCTGGCCGCGTGCCGGGCCGTGGGTCGCGTCGTGCGCCACGACGAAGCGGACGTCGATCCGAGCCGCTGAGTGCGGCCGGCCAGGTCAGGCCTCGGGCTTGAGCGCCTTGGGGGCGTGGTAGCCGACCACGGCCGTCACGACCAGCGTCAGCAGCCCGGCGATGATGGTGATCCACTCGATCGAGATCGTGTCGGACAGCGGACCGAAGATGAGCATGCCGACCGGCATGGCCAGCGCCATGACGATGCCCTGGACGCCGAACACGCGCCCCTGCATCTCGCCCTCGACCTGCTCCTGGAACAACGTCATCGACGTCGTGGAGAAGAACGACACCGCACCGCCGAGCACGAGCATGAAGGCGAGGTAGGCCGCGAAGCTGCCCGACCAGCCGAAGATGCTGCCCGACAGGCCCAGCGCGATCGACAGCAGCCCGAAGGCGAAGGACGTTGCGCGCAGCATCCGCATGCGGTCGCGCCAGCCGCCCCAGGCCGCGATCACCGCGCCACCGGCGAGCATGCCGACCCCGAAGGCGAGCTCGTTCACGGTGAGCTTCCAGACCTCCTCGCCGAACGTGCGCACGACCATCAGCGGGCTGAGGTAGCCCGGTGGCGCCATGAGGACCATGACGATCGCGAAGTAGATGAGCACCACGCGGATGACGCGATGGTCACGCACGTACGCCAGCCCGGCCCGCAGGTCACCGAAGTAGCCGGTGGACACGGTGGTGCGCAGGACGGTCGCGACGGGGATCAGTGCGACGAGCCCGATGCCGATGATCGCCGTGGCGACGTCGACGATCAGGACCGCCTGGAGCCCGAGCCAGGCGAACAGGGCAGCGGCCGCTGCCGGAGCGAGCAGCATCATCGCCGACTGGATGCTCATGTTGATGCCGTTGACCCGCATGAGCGCCGGCGCGGGGACGATCTGGGGCAGCAGGGCGCCGACCGCGGGCGTCTGGATGCCGGCACCCGCCGATCGGATGGCCAGCGTGGCGTAGACCAGCCAGAGGTCGTCCGTGCCCTGCCACAGCAGGATGGCCAGGACGAGCGTCGACGCCGCGATGGTCGCGTCGGCGCCGATCAGCAGGAACTTCCGGTTGTGCCGGTCCGCCCACACGCCGCCGAAGATCGACGTCACGGCCTGGGGCAGGAAGCCGAAGGCCATCGCCAGGGTCAGGACGACGCCGGACTGCGTCGTCAGCGTCAGGTACCACAGGATCGCGTACTGGACGAGCGATGACCCGAACAGCGAGACGGTCTGCCCGCTCAGGAACAAGGCGGTGTGACGGACCCAGTGCTGTCCCACGGGTGCACTCGCGTCGACCGTCTGGGCCGGTGCTGTCCCCCCGATTTCGTCGGCAGCCATCCGATCAGTCAAGCAGCCGTCGGCCCCCTGCGGCACGATGGGTCAATGGCATCGCACTCCTCCGCCGTCCCCGCCTCGTCCGGGGCGGCCCGCGCCCGCTGGACGGAGCTGGTCGACGCGATCAACGCCGCTCGCGTGGCGTACTACCAGCAGGACGCGCCGACGCTGTCGGACGCCGAGTACGACGTGCTGTACGCCGAGCTGGTGGAACTCGAGCAGGCCTTCCCGCACCTGGTCAGCGGGGAGTCGCCGACGCAGACCGTGGGAGGCCAGCGGTCGGAGATGTTCGAGCCGGTGGAGCACCTGCAGCGCCTCTACTCCCTCGACAATGCCTTCGATCCCGAGGAGCTGCAGGCGTGGCTCGACCGGGTCGAGTCGGGCCTGGGGTCGGTGCCGGACCTGCTGTGCGAGCTGAAGATCGACGGCCTTGCCGTCGACGCCGTGTACGTCGACGGTCGGCTGCGCACCCTCGCCACGCGCGGCGACGGCCGGGTGGGCGAGGACGTCACGTACAACGCCCGCTTCGTGGCCGCCGTCCCGGCCGTGCTGAAGTCGGCGTCCGGGCGTCCGGTGCCGCCGCTGCTGGAGGTGCGCGGCGAGGTGTTCATGCCGGTCGTCGACTTCGAGCGGATCAACCGCGAGCAGCAGGACCTGGGCCTGCCGGCGTTCGCCAACCCGCGCAACACCGCGGCCGGCTCGCTGCGCCAGCGGGTCGACCGCCGGGAGGCCGAGCTGGCCGCCGTGCGTGCCGAGGGGCGCACCGGGGAGCGGGCCGAGGGCCGGCTGGCGCGCATGGAGGCCGAGCTGGGCCGCGCGGTCGCGCGCCTGAACGCGCTGCGGCTGACGGTCCACGGGATCGGCGCGGTCGACGGCGTGAGGATCTCGCGGCAGAGCGAGGGGTACGAGGTGCTGGCCGACCTCGGGCTCCCGGTCAGCAGCCGGGCGAAGGTGCACCCCGACGCGGCGGGCGTGACGGCCTACGTGCAGTACTACGGCGAGCACCGCCACGAGGTCGAGCACGAGATCGACGGCGTCGTCGTCAAGGTCGACGACATCTCCCTGCAGCAGCAGCTCGGCGAGACGTCGCGGGCGCCGCGGTGGGCGATCGCGTACAAGTACCCGCCCGAGGTCGTGCGTACCCGGCTGCTCGACATCCGCGTGAACGTCGGACGCACCGGCCGGGTCACGCCGTACGCCGTCATGGCACCGGTCCGGGTGGCCGGCTCGACGGTCGAGATGGCGACGCTGCACAACGCGTACGAGGTCGAGCGCAAGGGCGTGCTCATCGGCGACATGGTGTTCCTGCGCAAGGCCGGCGACGTGATCCCCGAGGTGCTCGGACCGGTGGTCGAGGAGCGCACCGGCGGCGAGCGGGCCTTCGTCATGCCGACGGCGTGCCCGGACTGCGGCACGGCGCTGCGCCCGGAGAAGGAGGGCGACAAGGACATCCGCTGCCCGAACGCCCGCTCCTGCCCGGCGCAGATGCGCGAGCGGCTGTTCCACGTCGCGTCACGCGGGGCCCTGGACATCGAGGGGCTGGGCTACAAGGCCGCGGTGGCCCTGCTGGACTGCGGCCTGGTGCAGGACGAGGGCGACCTGTTCCTGCTCGAGCCGGCGGACCTGCTGCGCTGCCCGTTCTTCACGCGCGAGCCCGGCCGCGACGAGTCCGGTCCGCAACTGTCCGAGAACGCGAAGGCGATGCTCGCGAACCTCGACGTCGCGCGCCAGCAGCCGTTGTGGCGCGTGCTCGTCGCCCTGTCGATCCGGCACGTCGGCCCGACCGCCGCCCAGGGGCTGGCCCGCCGGTTCCACTCGATCGACGCGATCGTCGAGGCGTCCGCCGAGGCCCTCGCCGATACCGACGGGGTGGGCGCGGTCATCGCCGAGGCGGTCATCGAGTGGTTCGCCGAGCCCTGGCACCGCGACATCGTCGAGAAGTGGCGCCGCGGCCGCGTGCGGATGGCCGACGAGGTCGTCGACACCGGACCCCAGCCGCTCGTCGGGGTGACTGTCGTCATCACCGGGTCGATCGAGGGTTTCACGCGCGACTCCGCAGCCGCCGCTGTCACCGACCTCGGCGGCAAGGTCGCGTCCTCTGTCTCGAAGAAGACCCAGCTCGTCGTCGCCGGCGACAACGCCGGCTCCAAGCTCGACAAGGCACTCAGCCTGGGCGTCCCTGTCGTCGGGCTCGACGGCTTCCAGGCCCTCCTCACCGAGGGCGTCGAGGCCGCCCTCACCCACCGAACGGAGACCTCATGACCGCAGCCCTGCACCTCCTGCACGCCGGCTACGTCGGCCCCGAGGAGGAGGCGGGCCTGCGGGTCGGCTCCTCGGTGGTCTATGCCGCCCAGGGCGACACCCACGTGATCGTCGATCCCGGCCTCGTGGCGACCCGCGCCGCCATCCTCGATCCGCTGGCCGCGCTCGGCATCGACCCGGAGCAGATCACGGACGTCGTCTTCAGCCACCAGCACATCGATCACACCCTGAACGCGGCGCTGTTCCCGGCGGCCCGGTTCCACGACTTCGCGGCCGTGTACTCCGGCGACCTGTGGCGTGACGACGATGCCGAGGGCCGCCGGCTGTCGGATGACATCTCGCTGATCCTCACGCCCGGGCACACCAACGAGGACCTCTCCACCCTCGTGCGAACGGACGACGGACTGGTCGTGTGCACGCACGCCTGGTGGTACGAGGGCGGGCCGGACGAGGATCCCTACGCACCTGACGCGGACGTGCTGAGGCGCTCGCGCGAGCGGATCCTGGCGCTCGAGCCCGCGCGGATCATCCCCGGCCACGGCCCGGCGTTCGTGCCGAGCCTAGGGCGGCGGTCAGAACGGCGGCGAGCGCAGGTGGAGGGAGTCCCGGCGGGAGCAGCGCCGCAGGCTCGTGCTCGTAGCGCGCGAGGCGTGGCGAGCGCCAGACGCACCCGCCATCAGCCTGCGAGTCCTCGATGCGCCACCCCCCGTGCGTCTTCAGGTTGTGGTGCCGGGCACACAGTGCGCCCAGATTGGCGACGTCGGTGGCGCCACCGTCCGTCCATCCGATGGCGTGGTCGACCTGGCAGCGGTCGGCACGGGCACCGCAGCCGGGGAACCGGCAGGTGACGTCGCGGCGTGCCACGAACTCGCGCTGGGCGTCGCTGATCTCGTACCGCTCGCGGCCCACGTCGAGGAGCCGGCCCTCGGGGTCGACCACGAGCCGGTACATCGCCGATCGCCGATCCGCACTCGCGCAGGAGATCGAGCACGGCACCCGCGCCGATGGCGTCCGGAGCCTTCGAGCGTGCCGGGCTGCTGCGACAGGCCGAGCATCGTCTCGAGGGAGACACGTCCCCGAACGGCCATGCGCGCGCGGCTCGACACGACGCTCGTCGGCCTGCGTGGTGACGGCCCGCACGGCCTCGGTGTGCCGTGTCCTGGCGGTCCGCGCGGCCGCGATCGCCGGGCACTAGCACGATCGTCGCGGCGCCCGTCGGACCGGCGGTCGACGTGCCACCAAGGCCGTTCGCATGGGCCTGCTCCGCACCGCTCGACGAACCGGAGGGCTTCGGTCGTGTCCTGCGGGCGGACAGCACGGACGGGCCGTCGACGTCGTGCCATGACGTCGACCAGGGATCCTGGACGGCGGCGTCGGCAGCCGGGACAGCGCAGCCGGATCACGTCCGCACATCCGGGGAGGTCTGGTCGATGCGGATCGTCTGCGGAGCAGCCGGCCAGGCGTCCTACGCCGAGTCGCGGTGCGGCCGTCTGGGGCGAGGCAGTCACGCAGTCAGCGAGGGCCGTGACCTGCCATGCGGACCGTCGGGCGCAGGGCGGTCCAGTCGGCGCATCCGTCGGAGCGGTTCCGCCAGCGCGCTGACGTGGGCCGCGGACGACCGTACCTTCGCGGCCACGTATGCCGGGTTCGACACCGTGCAACTTCGTGCGACTCGACGTCGTCTGGGCGAACCTCGTAGGTGTCGACCACGGGTGCGGGTCCCGCCGCGGCCACGAGACCCTCGGCCTCGAGGGCGGCCAGCAGAGAGCGGCACCCTTGGAGCGCCTGCAGCCAGGACAGAGTGTCGGCGGGGGACAGCCGGGACGGATCGATCGATGCCAGCGCGCTGACCACGGCACCGCTCGGCGGCAGCGACTGCGCCGCCGCCAGGCGCACGGAGGCGGGCGCCTCGCCATCCGTGAGCACGAGCAGGTGCGAGGTCCAGATCGACGTCGAGATCCACGTCCACGTCGAGGGCGATACGCACGTCGAGGTCGAAGGCGCAGTGGACGTCCGCGCGGGCATCGACCGCTGCGTGTGCGCGTGCCCCGGCGTCGTCCATGCTGCGACGCTAGTCCGGGGGTCTGACACCAAGGCCCGTCCGTGCCTCCCGCCCAGCCTCAATAGGATCGGACCATGACCGCGATCACCAGGGCCGAGGTGGAGCACCTCGCCCGCCTGGCCCGCCTGCAGCTTCGTCCCGACGAGCTCGACCACTACGCGGGGCAGCTCGACGTCATCCTGCAGTCGGTGGCGCGCGTGTCCGAGGTCGCCGCGGACGACATCCCGCCCACCTCGCATCCGATCCCGGTCGAGAACGTGTACCGCGAGGACGTCGCCCACCCGGGTCTGGACCGCGACGTCGTGGCCGCCGGTGCGCCCGCCTGGGAGGACGACCGCTTCCGCGTCCCCCGCATCCTGGACGAGGAGTAGCCGTGGGGCACATGGAGGGCGACCTCGTCCGGCAGGACGCGTCCGTGCTGGCCAGCGCCATCGCCGAGGGCGAGGTGTCGTCCGAGGAGGTCACGCGCGCGCACCTCGACCGGATCGCCGCGGTCGACGACAGGGTCCACGCCTTCCTGCACGTGACCGCGGACGCCGCCATCGCGGCGGCGCAGGCCGTCGACCGCAAGCGTGCCGACGGTGCTCCGCTGGGTCCCCTCGCCGGCGTCCCGCTGGCCCTGAAGGACGTCCTGACGATGTCCGGCGTACCGACGACCTGCGGCTCGCGCGTGCTCGAGGGCTGGCGCCCCCCGTACGACTCGACCGTCGTCGAGCGGCTGCGCCGTGCCGACGTCGTCATCCTCGGCAAGACCAACATGGACGAGTTCGCCATGGGCTCCTCGACCGAGCACTCGGCCTACGGTCCCACGCACAACCCGTGGGACCTCGAGCGCATCCCCGGCGGCTCCGGCGGCGGCTCGGCGGCCGCCCTGGCGTCCTTCGAGGCGCCGCTGGCGATCGGCACCGACACCGGCGGCTCCATCCGCCAGCCGGCTGCCGTCACCGGGACCGTGGGCGTGAAGCCGACCTACGGCGGCGTATCGCGCTACGGGCTGGTGGCGCTCGCGTCGTCGCTGGACCAGGCCGGGCCCTGCGCCCGCACCGTCCTCGACGCCGCACTGCTGCACGCCACCATCGCCGGCCACGACCCGCGCGACTCCACCTCGATCGACGCGCCCGTCCCCGACGTCGTCGCGGCCGCACGACGCGGCGACGTGCGCGGCATGCGGATCGGCCTCGTCAAGGAGCTCGGCGGCGAGGGCTACCAGGCCGGCGTCTCGCAGCGCTTCAGCGAGGCGGTCGAGATCCTCTCGGCGCTGGGTGCCGAGGTGGTCGAGGTCTCGTGCCCCAACTTCGACTACGCGCTCGCGGCGTACTACCTCATCCTCCCGTCCGAGGCGTCCAGCAACCTTGCCCGCTTCGACGGCATGCGGTACGGGCTGCGGGCCGGCGACGACGGGCAGCGGTCCGTCGAGGAGGTCATGGCCCTCACCCGCGAGGCCGGCTTCGGCGACGAGGTGAAGCGCCGCATCATGATCGGCACGTACGCCCTGTCGAGCGGGTACTACGACGCCTACTACGGGCAGGCGCAGAAGGTCCGCACCCTGATCACGCGTGACTTCGCGGCGGCCTTCGAGCAGGTCGACGTCCTCATCTCGCCCACGGCTCCGACGACCGCCTTCCGCATCGGGGACAAGGTCGACGACCCCATCGCGATGTACCTCAACGACATCGCCACGATCCCGGTGAACCTCGCCGGCAACGCGGCGATGTCGCTGCCAGTCGGACTCGCGCCCGAGGACGGACTCCCGGTGGGCCTGCAGATCATGGCGCCGCCGATGGCGGACGACCGGCTCTACCTCGTCGGCTCGGCGCTCGAGGCGGCCCTCGTCGACCGCTGGGGACACCTGCTCATCCAGGAGGCACCGGCCCTATGACCACTGCCCACGACACCATGGACTACGCCGACGCGCTCGCGCAGTTCGAGCCGGTCATCGGGCTCGAGACGCATGTCGAGCTCGGCACCAACTCCAAGATGTTCTGCTCCTGCCCGACGGCCTTCGGCGCCGACGCGAACACGCAGGTCTGCCCCGTGTGCCTCGGCCTGCCCGGCTCCCTGCCGGTCGTCAACCGCGCGGCCGTCGAGTCGACGATCCGCATGGGCCTGGCGCTGAACTGCGGGATCGCCCCGTGGTGCCGGTTCGCCCGGAAGAACTACTTCTACCCGGACATGCCGAAGGACTACCAGATCAGCCAGTACGACGAGCCGCTGTGCTCGGACGGCTACCTCGACGTCACCGTCGACACCGACGAGGGCCCACGCGTCTTCCGGGTCGAGATCGAGCGGGTGCACATGGAGGAGGACACCGGCAAGCTGACGCACGCCGGCGGCGCCACCGGCCGCATCCATGGAGCGGACTACTCGCTGGTCGACTACAACCGCGCCGGCATTCCCCTCATCGAGATCGTGACGAAGCCGATCACCGGAACCGGCCGGTACGCGCCCGCGGTGGCCAAGGCCTACGTCACCGAGCTCCGCGACCTCATGCGGGCGCTCGGAGTGTCCGACGTGCGCATGGAGGAGGGCTCACTGCGCTGCGACGTGAACGTGTCCCTCGGACGTCCCGGTGAGCCGTGGGGCACGCGGAGCGAGACGAAGAACGTCAACTCCCTTCGCAGTGTCGAGCGCGCGGTCCACTCCGAGATCGAGCGCCAGGCCGCGGTGCTCTCGTCCGGCGGCCGCGTCGTCCAGGAGACCCGCCACTTCCACGAGGACACCGGCCGGTCGACGTCGGGTCGCTCGAAGGAGCAGGCGGAGGACTACCGCTACTTCCCCGAGCCCGACCTCGTGCCGGTCGCACCCACCGTGGAGTGGATCGAGGAGCTGCGCGCGACGCTGCCGGAGCTGCCGTCCGTGCGCCGTGCGCGCCTGCGTGCCGAGTGGGGGATCGGCGACCACGAGTTCCAGACCATGGTGAACGCCGGCGCTCTCGAGCTCGTCGAGGCGGCCATCGCGGACGGCGTCGATCCCGCTGCGGCGCGCAAGTGGTGGACCGGTGAGTTCTCGCGCATCGCCAACGACCGCGGCATCGAGCTCGCGGACGTGCCCGTCACGCCGGCGCAGATCCGCCGCGTCGAGGACCTGATGGCCGACGGCAGCCTGAATGACAAGCTCGCCCGCCAGGTCTTCGAGGCGATCATCGCCGGCGAGGGCGACGTCGACGAGATCGTCGCAGCCCGCGGATTGGCCGTCGTCAGCGACGACTCCGCGCTGCTCGCGGCGATCGACGAGGCCCTCGCCGCCCAGCCGGACGTGGCCGAGAAGATCCGCGGCGGCAAGGTGCAGGCGGCCGGCGCCATCGTCGGAGCGGTCATGAAGTCCACGCGAGGCCAGGCCGACGCCGCCAAGGTGCGAGCCTTGCTGCTCGAGCGGCTCGGCGTCGCGGAGTAGGCGCGCCACCGGCATGACGGTGCTCGTCCCGGCGGACCTCGGAGTCGAGGCCGGACCCGGCATCGAGGCGTACGCGGCCGGGCCCGAGTCGGCACCGCTGGCCGAGGTCGAGTTCTACGTCCCGCGGTACATGGGGCCGGCCGACGACCTCGCGCTGATGGCACGCATGCCGCGCCTGCGCGTGGCCCAGTTGCTGACGGCAGGCTTCGATCATGCCCTGCCGTACCTGCCCGACGGCGTGACGCTGTGCAACGCCGCGGGCGTGCACGACGCGAGCACCGCCGAGCTGGCCGTGGGGCTCATCCTCGCCTCGCTGCGCGGGATCGACGACTTCGCACGAGCCATGCCGCACGGTACGTGGGCTGCCGGTCGCCGCACCGCCCTAGCCGACCGGAACGTCCTCGTCATCGGGGCCGGCGGGGTCGGCCAGGCCATCCGGCGTCGGCTCGAGCCCTTCGAGACCGAGGTGACGATGGTGGCCCGTCGCGCCCGGCCGGGAGTGCACGCGCTCGCGGACCTGCCCGACCTGCTCCGCGCGAGCGATGTCGTCGTCCTTGCGGTGCCGCTCACGGACGACACCCGGCACCTCGTCGACGCTGCCTTCCTGCGCGCCATCCCCGACGGTGCGCTGCTGGTCAACGTGGCTCGGGGACCGGTGGTCGACACGCATGCGCTGGTGGCCGAGGTCGCCACAGGACGCATCCGCGCGGCCCTCGACGTCACCGATCCCGAGCCGCTGCCGGCGGACCACCCGCTGTGGCGGCTGCCGGGAGTGCTCGTCAGCCCGCACGTCGGCGGCAACTCCAGCGCCTTCCTCCCGCGCGCGCGCCGGCTCGTGACCGAGCAGGTGCGGCGTGTTGCGGCGGGGGAGCCGCTGCAGTCCGTAGTGTCGCAGGCGTAGCCACTGCACCGAAGCGCCTGGAGGCCCCGTGAAGAGAGTCGTCGCAGCCATGACCGCAGCGCTGAGCGTCGCCGCGTTGGCGGTCATCGCGCCTCCCGCGCTGTCCGAGGGGGTCACGAACATCACGCTTCAAGGTCACCGGCTGCAACGGCTGCCAGATCACGCCCGTGTGGGCGATCACCGGCCAGGACCCGGTGACGTTCGCGACGACGACCGTCATCGACGGCAGTGCGTTCGCGTCGATCCCGACCAGCCTGACCGCGGGCCTGTCCTTCAACATCACCCCCCGCTGGAAGATGGACATCGACGCGGAGCCGGTCATCGTCACCCAGTACCAGGGCATCGCGCCGGGCACGCGCGTGACCAAGGCGCAGGCGGTCAAGGCCAAGAAGGCCACCGCCTGCTGGTCCGGCACGACGCAGCCGGAGGTCACGCTGAACGTCATCGTGCGGCGCGTGACCATGCCCGCCTTCCCGGATGCCTCCCAGAAGACGACGGTCCCGCTCGCCTGGATCCAGCCCACGGCGCAGTCGACCGGTGGGTTCGGCCCCGCGCAGAAGGGCGTCATCGCCCAGCAGGAGGCTTGGTACTGCCCCGCCGGGTGAGTCAATAGGCTGAGTGTCATGACCGACATGAAGCCGCGCAGCTCCGATGTGACCGATGGACTCGAGCGGGCCGCCGCACGCGGCATGCTCCGGGCCGTCGGGATGTCCGACGAGGACTTCCCCAAGCCGCAGATCGGCGTCGCGTCGAGCTGGAACGAGATCACCCCGTGCAACCTGTCCCTCGAGCGGCTCGCCCGCTCGGCCAAGGAGGGCGTCCACGCGGCAGGCGGCTACCCGCTGCAGTTCGGCACGATCTCGGTGTCGGACGGCATCTCCATGGGTCACGAGGGGATGCACTTCTCGCTCGTCTCCCGCGAGATCATCGCCGACTCCGTCGAGGCGGTCATGCAGGCCGAGCGGCTCGACGGCATGGTGACCTTCGCCGGGTGCGACAAGTCGCTTCCGGGAATGCTCATGGCGTCGGCGCGCATCGACGTGGCGTCCGTGTTCGTCTACGCCGGCTCGATCCTCCCCGGACACGTCAAGCTGTCGGACGGGTCGGAGCGAGACGTGACGATCATCGACGCCTTCGAGGCCGTCGGTGCCTGTGCTCGCGGGCTGATGTCGCGCGAGGACGTCGATCTCATCGAGCGGGCGATCTGCCCGGGCGAGGGCGCCTGCGGCGGCATGTACACCGCCAACACGATGGCGAGCGCGGCCGAGGCCATGGGCATGTCCCTGCCGGGGTCCGCTGCGCCGCCGGCGGTCGACCGGCGCCGTGACGGCTTCGCCCGGCGGTCGGGGGAGGCGGTGGTCGAGCTGATCCGCCAGGGCATCACGACCCGCGACATCATCACGAAGCGCTCGCTCGAGAACGCGATCGCCGTGGTCATGGCCTTCGGCGGCTCCACCAACGCCGTGCTGCACCTGCTGGCGCTGGCGCACGAGGCCGATGTCGACCTCGAGATGGAGGACTTCCACCGCATCGGAGCGAAGGTGCCGCTGCTGGCCGACGTCAAGCCGTTCGGCCGGTATGTCATGAGCGACGTCGACCGGGTCGGTGGCGTCCCCGTCATCATGCGCGCGCTGCTCGACGCCGGGCTGCTGCACGGAGACTGCCTCACGGTCACGGGCAAGACCGTGGCCGAGAACCTCGCCGACATCAACCCGCCGGACCCGGACGGCGAGATCCTGCACGCCTCGCGCCATGCGCTGGCCACCAGCGGCGGCATCACGATCCTGTCGGGGTCGCTGTGCCCCGAGGGCGCGGTGGTCAAGAACGCGGGCGTCCCGGTCGACGTCTTCGAGGGGGTCGCGCGGGTGTTCGAGCGCGAGCAGTCCGCGATGGCGGCCCTCGAGGACGGCACGATCCAGAAGGGGGATGTCGTCGTCATCCGCTACGAGGGGCCCAAGGGCGGTCCCGGCATGCGCGAGATGCTGATGATCACCGGCGCGATCAAGGGCGCCGGCCTCGGCAAGGACGTCATGCTCATCACCGACGGGCGCTTCTCCGGCGGCACCACGGGCCTGTGCGTCGGCCACGTGGCTCCCGAGGCGGTGGACGGCGGCCCGATCGGCCTGGTCCGCACCGGCGACCGGATCCGGATCGACATCCCGAACCGCACGCTCGACCTGCTGGTCGACGACGCCGAGCTGGCCAGTCGCCGGGCCGCGTTCGAGCCGCTGCCGCCGCGGTACACCCGTGGCGTGCTGGCCAAGTACGCGCGCCTCGTCGGCTCCGCCTCCCGCGGCGCCGTCTGCGACTAGGCGAGCCTTCGCCCACGACCGTCCGCAGCGGGTGCGGTGCGGCCCCGGAACCGACCGATTCGGGGGCCACACCGCACCACGGGGGAAAGGTTGGTAGGGTTCGCCACGTGGCACGAATTCTCGTAGTACGCAGGCGCGTGGGCTGACCCCAGGTCATCCGCGCGCTCCCTCCGTTACCCGTATTGGGTCGGGGGGTTTTTCATTGAGGCGTCGAGCAGAGGAACGGCAGAGATGGGCGAGAAGATCACCGGGGCGCAGAGTCTGGTGTACGCACTCGAGGCGGCGGGGGCGACCGATGTCTTCGGCATCCCCGGGGGAGCGATCCTGCCGCTGTACGACCCGCTGATGGACTCGCGGAAGATCCGGCACATCCTCGTCCGGCACGAGCAGGGGGCCGGCCACGCCGCCGAGGGCTATGCGGCCGCGACCGGCCGGGTCGGCGTCTGCATGGCGACGAGCGGGCCGGGGGCGACCAACCTCGTGACGCCGATCGCCGACGCCAACATGGACTCCGTCCCGATGGTGGCGATCACCGGCCAGGTGCCCAGCGGGGCGATCGGCACGGATGCCTTCCAGGAGGCCGACATCCGCGGCATCACGATGCCCATCACCAAGCACAACTTCCTCGTCACCAACCCCGACGACATCCCGCGCGCGGTCGCCGAGGCCTTCCACCTCGCGTCGACCGGCCGCCCCGGTCCCGTGCTGGTGGATGTGTCCAAGGACGCCCTGCAGGCCGAGACCGAGTTCTCGTGGCCCGTGCAGATGGACCTGCCCGGCTACCACCCGGTGACGAAGCCGCACTCGAAGCAGGTGCGCGAGGCCGCACGCATGATCATGGGCGCCCGGCAGCCGGTCCTGTACGTGGGCGGCGGTGTCATCCGTGCCGGCGCGGCCGGACCGCTGCGTCGCCTGGCCGAGCTGACCGGCATCCCGGTCGTCACCACCCTGATGGCGCGCGGGGCCTTCCCCGACTCGCACCCGCTGCACCTGGGCATGCCCGGCATGCACGGCACCGTCGCGGCTGTGGGCGCCCTGCAGAAGTCGGACCTGCTGATCACCCTCGGAGCGCGCTTCGACGACCGAGTGACCGGGAAGCTGTCGTCCTTCGCGCCTGGTGCGGCCGTGATCCACGCGGACATCGACCCTGCGGAGATCGGCAAGAACAGGCAGGCCGACGTCCCGATCGTCGGCGACCTGTCCGAGATCATCCCCGAGCTCGTGACGGCCATCGAGGCCGAGCAGGCTGCGGGCGCGGTCGGCGACTACGAGGCGTGGTGGTCCCTCCTCAACCGCATGCGCGACACCTACCCCCTCGGGTACGAGACGTTCGAGGACGGCACCCTGGCACCGCAGTACGCCATCGAGCGGCTGGGCGCCATCTCCGGGCCCGACTCCATCTACGTCGCGGGGGTGGGCCAGCACCAGATGTGGGGCGCCCAGTTCGTCAAGTACGAGAACCCCAACACGTGGATCAACTCCGGCGGTCTCGGCACGATGGGCTTCGCCGTCCCGGCGGCCATGGGTGCGAAGGTGGGGCGCCCCGACGCCACCGTGTGGGCGATCGACGGCGACGGCTGCTTCCAGATGACGAACCAGGAGCTTGCCACCTGCGCGATCAACGACATCCCCATCAAGGTGGCGCTGATCAACAACGGCAACCTCGGCATGGTCCGCCAGTGGCAGACGCTGTTCTACAACGAGCGCTACTCGAACACGAACCTCGAGTCGCATCGCATCCCCGACTTCGTCAGGCTCGCGGAGGCGTACGGCTGCTACGGCCTGCGCTGCGAGTCGCCGGAGCAGGTCGACGCGACGATCGAGAAGGCCATGGGCATGAACGACGCGCCCGTGGTCATCGACTTCGTGGTCCACAAGGACGCGATGGTGTGGCCGATGGTGGCCGCCGGAACCAGCAACGACGACATCATGGTCGCTCGTTCGATGGCACCTGATTGGGGGTCGGACGACTGATGTCCCGACACACGCTCTCCGTCCTGGTCGAGAACAAGCCGGGCGTCCTGGCCCGGGTCGCCAGCCTGTTCTCGCGCCGCGGATTCAACATCGAGTCGCTGGCGGTCGGCCCGACCGAGATGGCCGAGGTCTCGCGCATGACGATCGTCGTCAGCGTCGAGGGGCTCCCGCTCGAGCAGGTCACCAAGCAGCTGAACAAGCTCATCAACGTGCTCAAGATCGTCGAGCTCGACCCCGACGCGTCCGTTCAGCGCGAGATCATGCTCGTGAAGGTCAAGTCCGACATGGACACCCGGTCGCACATCCTCGAGACCGCGCAGCTGTTCCGGGCCAAGGTCGTCGACGTGTCGGCGGAGTCGGTCACGATCGAGGCCACCGGCAAGGTCGACAAGCTGCAGGCACTGCTGAGGGTGCTCGAGCCGTTCGGCATCAAGGAGCTGGTCAAGTCCGGGCTCGTCGCCGTCGGTCGTGGCCCACGCTCCATCACCGACCGCTCGGTCCGTCCGGTCGACAGATCCGCCTGAGCCCCGTCCCTGACCAGCCAGATACCCTTCGCACACACCCGACCGAAAGAGGAGAGCCCACCGTGGCCGAACTGTTCTACGAGGACGACGCCGACCTGTCCATCATCCAGAACCGCGTCGTCGCGATCATCGGCTTCGGCAGCCAGGGGCACGCGCATGCCATGTCGCTGCGCGACTCGGGCGTCGACGTGCGGGTCGGGCTGCGTCCGGGCTCGACGAGCGCCGCGAAGGCCGAGGAGGCGGGGCTGCGGGTCGTCGATCCCGTCGACCGCTGCGGCCGAGGCCGACGTCATCATGATCCTGGCCCCCGACCACGTCCAGGCCGCGCTGTACCGCGAGTCCATCGAGCCGAACCTGCAGGAGGGCGACGCGCTGTTCTTCGCGCACGGCTTCAACATCCGCTTCGGCTACATCACCCCGCCTGACTTCGTCGACGTCTGCATGGTCGCCCCGAAGGGCCCCGGCCACCTGGTGCGTCGCGAGTACGTCGCCGGCCGCGGAGTGCCCGCCATCGTCGCCGTCGAGCAGGACGCGACCGGCGAGGCGTGGCCGCTGGCGCTGTCGTACGCCAAGGCGCTCGGCTCCCTGCGCGCCGGCGGCATCAAGACCACCTTCACCGAGGAGTGCGAGACCGACCTGTTCGGTGAGCAGGCGGTCCTGTGCGGCGGTGCGTCGCAACTGGTCATGTACGGGTTCGAGACGCTCGTCGAGGCCGGCTACCAGCCCGAGGTCGCCTACTTCGAGTGCCTGCACGAGCTCAAGCTGATCGTCGACCTCATGTACGAGGGCGGCATCGCCAAGCAGCGCTGGAGCGTCTCGGACACCGCCGAGTACGGCGACTACGTCTCGGGGCCGCGGGTCATCGACCCGCACGTCAAGGAGAACATGAAGGCCGTCCTGGCCGACATCCAGAACGGCTCGTTCGCCAACCGCTTCGTCGACGACCAGCTGGCCGGTGGCCCGGAGTTCAAGGCACTGCGCGCCAAGGGCGAGCAGCACCCGATCGAGAAGGTCGGGCGCGAGCTGCGCGGGCTGATGAGCTGGGTCGACAACAAGGGCGACGACTACGTCGAGGGCACGGCCGCGCGCTAGGCGGCCGTGACCGGCCTCACACGGTCGATCGGGGGTCCGACGCCCTTCCGGGGCGTCGGTAGACTCCGCGCGTGACCAAGCCCCGCGTGCTCATCGCCGAAGAACTGTCCCCTGCCACGGTCGAGGCGCTCGGCCCCGACTTCGAGATCGTCTCGTGCGATGGAGCCGACCGCGCGGCGCTGCTGCCGGCGATCGCCGACGTCGACGCGATCCTCGTCCGGTCGGCCACGCAGGTCGACGCTGAGGCCATCGCGGCGGCGCCGCGGCTGAAGGTCATCGCACGCGCAGGAGTGGGTCTCGACAACGTCGACATCAAGGCCGCCACGCAGGCCGGCGTCATGGTCGTCAACGCCCCGACGTCCAACATCGTGAGCGCGGCCGAGCTGGCCGTCGCCCTGCTGCTCGCGTCGGCCCGCAACGTCGTGCCGGCCAGCTCGGCGCTGGCCAAGGGCGAGTGGAAGCGCTCCAAGTACACCGGCGTCGAGGTCGCCGACAAGGTGGTGGGCGTCGTGGGGCTCGGGCGGATCGGCGTCCTCGTCGCCCAGCGGCTAAGCGCCTTCGGCGTCAAGCTGATCGCGTACGACCCCTACGTGCAGCCGGCCCGGGCAGCGCAGCTCGGGGTCCGCATGGTGACGCTCGACGACCTGCTGGCCGAGAGCGACTTCATCACCGTGCACCTGCCCAAGACGGCCGAGACCATCGGGCTCATCGGCGATGCCGAGCTGCACAAGGTCAAGCCGACCGTGCACATCATCAACGCGGCCCGCGGCGGCATCGTCGACGAGGCGGCGCTGTACTCGGCCCTGGTCGACGGCCGCGTGGCCGGCGCCGGCCTGGACGTGTACGCCAAGGAGCCGTGCACCGACTCGCCGCTGTTCGGCCTCGAGAACGTCGTCGCCACGCCTCACCTCGGCGCCTCCACCGACGAGGCCCAGGAGAAGGCCGGCATCGCGGTCGCCCGGTCGGTCCGGCTGGCCCTGTCCGGCGAGCTCGTGCCCGATGCCGTGAACGTGCAGGGCGGTCAGCTCGACGAGGTCATCAAGCCGATGCTGCCCCTCGCCGAGAAGATCGGGGCGATCGCGTGCGGCCTGGCCGACGCGGCCGTCGTGCGCGTCGACGTCGAGGCACTCGGCGAGATCGCCGACCACGACGTGCGGGTGCTCGAGCTGTCGGCCCTCAAGGGCGTCTTCCAGATGCTCGTCCACGACCCGGTGTCGTTCGTCAACGCTCCGGTCCTCGCCGAGCAGCGCGGTGTCGAGGTGGCGCTGACGACCGACCGCACGAGCGAGGACCACCGGTCCCTGCTGCGGGTGACCCTGACGCAGACCGACGGCCAGAAGGTCAGCGTCGCCGGCACCGTCGCCGGCGCGCGCAACGTCGCCAAGGTCGTCGAGGTCGACTCCTTCGACGTCGACGTCCCGGTCAGCGATCACATGGCGTTCCTGCGCTACCACGACAAGCCCGGCATCGTCGGGGTCGTCGGACGCGTGCTCGGCGAGGGCGACGTCAACATCGGCGGCATGCAGGTCAGCCGCGACGACTCCGGCCACGCGCTGATCGTGCTCACGGTCGACTCGGTGATCGAGCCGGCCCGCCTCGACGCGATCGTCGCGGAGATCGGCGCGCACTCCGGCAAGGCCGTCGACCTCGACTGACCGGAGGATGCCCGTGGACCGCGTGCATCGGACCGGGCTGGCCTGGGCGCTCCTGGGCGTCCTGCTGTTCTCCTTCTCCCTGCCCCTGACGAAGGTCGCCGTCGGGGGGTTCGACCCGTACTTCACGGCCATGGGGCGCGCTGTCATCGCCGGCGCCCTGGCCGTGACCCTGCTGGGGATCGCGCGCGTGCCGTGGCCCGCCCGCGAGCATCTGAAGCCGCTGCTGTTCACGATGCTCGGCGCCGTCTTCGGCTGGCCGATCCTGCTCGCCCTCGCGCTCGAGCGCACCACGTCGGCCCATGCCGCCGTCATCGCGGCCTTCATGCCCCTGACGACTGCCCTGTTCGCCGTCCTGCGCACGCACGAGCGCGTCCCGCGGCAGTTCTGGCTCGCCGCCGGCGGCGGCACGATCGCCCTCGTGGTGTTCGCGCTGGCCCAGGGCGGAGCCCAGGGTGGCGACGCCGTGGCGGACCTGCTGATCGTCGGTGCGGTCCTCAGCTCGTCCTGGTGCTACGTCGAGGGGGCCGCGATCACCAAGGTGATGCCCGGATGGCAGGTGATCTCCTGGGTGGTCGTGCTGGCGCTGCCGGTGACGGTGCCGCTGTCGCTCGTGCTGTGGTGGAGCACCTCGGCCGAGTACGACACGACGTCCGGCGAGTGGGCCGCGCTCATCCTGCTGGGAGTGTCGTCCATGTACCTCGGCTTCTTCGCGTGGTACCGCGGGCTGTCGCTGGCCGGAGCCGCCTATGGCGGTCAGGTGCAGCAGCTGCAGGCGCTGCTCACCCTGCTGTGGTCGGCCCTCCTGCTCGGGGAGCAGGTGACGCCGTTGACCGTGGCGACCGCTGTCGTCGTGGTGGTGTGCGTGGGGTGGGCCCAGCGCAGCCGGTCGCAGGTCCTGGTCGCACCCGAGGAGTGATCTCGTGCGCGCCCCACCGGCTCGGGCCGTCGCGGCAACTAGCATCGCTGCAACCGAACCGGAAGGTCACAAGCGATGACGACTGAGCAGGCCGCAGCCGAGGCGGACCCGCGCCTGCGTGTGGTCGTGGTGGTCGGTACCCGGCCCGAGGCGATCAAGATGTTCCCGGTCATCCACGCGCTGCAGCGCAGTGAGTTCGTGCATCCCTTCGTGGTGACCACCGGGCAGCACACCGACCTGGCCGATGACGTGCTCTCGATGGCGGGGATCCGTCCGACGCCCGCCTGTCCATCACCCGACGCACCGGCACGATCAACGAACTGTCGTCCCAGGTCGTGGCCGACGTCGGCGCCCTGCTCGCGCGAACTGCAGGAGGATGACGTGCCGGGGGAGAACCCCTACACCATCGCCACCATGGTGCACGGGGACACCGACCTCGGCCATGGCCGCCGGGCTGGCCTCGGCGCAGGCCGGCATCCCGGTGGTGCACGTCGAGGCCGGGCTGCGCACGTACAACCCCCGCGGGCCGTTCCCCGAGGAGATGAACCGCCAGCTCATCTCCCGCCTGGCCCTCGTCCAGATCGCCCCGACGGCCATCAACGAGGCGAACCTCATCCGTGAGATGGTCTCCGACACCCACGTGTTCGTGTCCGGCAACACGAGCATCGACGCCCTCATGTGGGCGACGCGCCAGCAGGTCACGTGGTCGGACCCGGCCCTGCATCGCCTGGTCCACGCGGGCGGACCCATCATCGTCGCGACGCTGCACCGACGGGAGAACTGGCCGCATCTGGCCGACATCGCATCCGCGCTGAACCGGATCACCGACGCGCGCCCCGACGTCACGGTCGTCCTTCCGATGCACCCGAACCCCGAGGTGCGGCGGATGCTCACCGAGGTCCTGGGGGCGAACCCGCACGTGCTGCTGGTGGACGCGCTCGGCTACGTCGAGTTCGCCCACCTCCTCGAGGCGGCCACTCTCGCGATCACGGACTCGGGCGGCATCCAGGAGGAGGCCCCGAGCGTGGGGACGCCGGTGCTCGTGGCCCGGCAGGAGACCGAGCGACAGGAGGGGGTCGAGGCCGGAACCCTGGCGCTGGTCGGGGTGGACCCGGCCGTCATCGCCGGCACCGCACTGGCCCTGCTCGAGGATCCCGACCGCCTCGCGGCCATGGCGGAGGCGGCCAACCCGTTCGGCGACGGGCACGCGGCCGAGCGGATCCGGGCCCTGGTCGACTACCTCGTGGTCGGCGGCCAGCCGCCACGCGGGTTCGGCAGCGGCATCAGCCGCCGCGCCATCCTCACGGCGGCCGGCTACCGGCCCGCGGCGGTGACACCGATCCTGTCCGAGGAGGAGTGGGACGACGAGCTCGCCGAGCACGTGGCCGGCGCCGGCCACCTGACCTTCTAGGAGCCCTCGATGTGGGACCGGCTCGCCGAGATCGACCCCTTCTCGGGGCTTCCGTGGCCCATCCAGGTCCTGTTCTTCGTCGCCCTCATCCTCAGCGTGATCCAGCTCGGGCTCGTGCTCAGCCTGTCGATTCGCGGGGGGAGCGAGCAGCGTCGCCCGACCGCGACCGCCGACGAGGCGCAGTTCCTGTGGGTGTTCCTCGTCCCGGCCCTCAACGAGGAGGTGACGATCGCGGACACCGTCGCGCGCCTGGAGCAGATCCGCGTGACGCATCGACGGTTCGTCGTCATCAACGACGGCTCCTCCGACCGCACCGGCGAGATCCTCGCCGAGCATCCGAGCCCGGACCTCCAGGTCCTGACCCGCGTCCTGCCCGACGCGCGAAAGGGCAAGGCGGCCGCACTCAACCAGGCGTGGAGCGACGTGCGGGCGCAGATGCCCGCCGAGCTGGCGGACCGCTTCGGCGAGGAGCGCACCCTCGTGGTCATCGTCGATGCCGACGGTCGGCTCGACCCCGGCTTCGCCGACGACGTCGCCAGCCGGTTCCTCGACCCCAGGGTTGGGGGAGTGCAGCTCGCCGTGCGCATCTACAACCGTGCCAAGGCGCTGGCCTACATGCAGGACGTCGAGTTCCGCGTCTTCGGCAGCGTCTTCCAGATGGGCAGGTCGGCGTGGGGGTCGGCTGGGATGGGCGGCAACGGGCAGATCAACCGGCTGGCCGCCCTGACCCAGATCGCCGAGCAGAACATCGAGGCGGGGCAGGTCGGACGGGCCGTGGCGGCACCGCCTCACCGAGGACCAGGACCTGGGACTGTCGCTGTTCGCCACGGGGTGGCTGGGCCAGCAGGAGATGCGCCACGCGGTGGACCAGCAGGGCCTGTCCAGCTATCGCCGCCTCCTGCGACAGCGCATCCGCTGGTGCCAGGGCAACATGCAGGCGATCTCCCGGGTGGGGGTCTTCCGCGGGACCTCGCTGTCCCGCGGCGCCCGGCTCGACGGCGCCTACTGGCTGCTCCAGCCGATCGTCCAGTCGTTGATCGGGGTCTCGACCGTCACCGCTGTGGCCCTGCTCGTCTTCGCACCCGACCTCGTGCAGCCGCACTGGGACGTGTCCGTGTTCCTGCTGCTGCTCGTCCTCGGGTTCGGCGGCACCGCGATCGGCGTGTTCCGGGCCGAGATGATCGCGGGGCAGGGACGGTTCTGGCGCGCTGCGGCGCTCATCGTCCCGTACCTCCTCTACTGCTGGAGCCTGCTTCCGATCTACGTCGTCGCCTGGTGGCGACAGCTGCTGCACCGAGACGAGTGGGCGAAGACCGCCCGCGAGTCCATCGGGTGAGCCGCGGGGGTTAGGGTCAGGCGTGACCCCCTTGCTGACGCGGTACCTGCGCCCGCACTGGAAGGTGCTGCTGCTGATCGCCCTGCTCCTGCTGATCCAGGCGGTCGCCAGCCTGTTCCTGCCCAATCTCAATGCCGACATCATCAACTACGGCGTCGTGACGGGGGACACCTCCTACATCCTGCGGGTCGGCGGCCTCATGCTGCTCCTGTCGATCCTCCTGGGTATCGCGTCCGTCGTGACCGTCTACTACAGCGCCCGCACGTCGATGCGATTCGGGCGCGAGGTGCGCGGCGACATCTTCCGCAAGGTCGAGGGCTTCTCGCTCAGCCAGATGCACGGCTTCGGGGTCCCGTCGCTGATCACGCGCAACACCAACGATGTCCAGCAGCTCCAGATGCTGGTCATGGTGGGCCTGACGATGATGGTGCTGGCCCCGATCACCGCCATCGGCGGCGTGATCATGGCCATGCGCGAGAACGTGCAGCTGTCCAGCCTGCTGATCGTCACCGTGCCGCTCATGATCGCCGTGATCGGCTACATGGTGTTCCGGGCGGTCCCGCTCTTCCGGGTGATGCAGGTCAAGGTCGACCGGGTCAACGGCGTGCTGCGCGAGAACCTGGCCGGCATCCGCGTGATCCGGGCGTTCGTGCGCACCGCCCACGAGGAGGAGAGGTTCGCGGAGGCGAACACCGACCTCACGGACACCGCGCTGAAGGTGACGCGCCTGTTCGCGCTCATCATGCCGAGCCTCATGCTCATCATGAACCTGACGATCGTCGCGACGATCTGGTTCGGCGGGCACCTCGTCGCGGACGGCAGCATGCCCATCGGCAACCTGTTCGCCTTCCAGGCCTACATCATGCAGATCCTCTTCGCGGTCATGATGGCCGTCATGACCATGATGATGGTCCCGCGGGCCGCCGCGTCCGCGGAGCGGATCCAGGCCGTCCTGCAGGCGACTCCGGAGATCGGGGAGCCCGACACCCCACTCGCGCAGGAGTTGCCGCGGATCGGCCGGATCGAGCTGCGGGACGTCGAGTTCCGGTACCCCGGTGCGCAGGAGTCCGTTCTCGACCAGGTGTCGTTCGTCCTCGAGCCGGGGTCCACCACCGCGATCGTCGGAGGCACCGGCTCGGGCAAGAGCACGCTGGTCAACCTGCTGCCGCGCCTGCTCGACGTGACCGGTGGCGCCGTCCTCATCGACGGTGTGGACGTGCGAGACATCCCGCTCGAACGGCTGTGGGACCTGTTCGGGCTCGTGCCCCAGCGCGGCTTCCTGTTCGGCGGCACCGTGGGCAGCAACGTGCGGTTCGGCAGGCCCGACGCGACGGATGACGAGGTGTGGGACGCCCTCACGGTCGCGCAGGCCCGGGAGTTCGTCGACCTGCTGCCGGAGGGCCTCGCGGCTCCCATCGACCAGGGCGGCGTCAACCTCTCCGGCGGCCAGCGCCAGCGGCTGGCCATCGCCCGCTGCCTCGTGCGCGACCCACTCATCTACCTGTTCGACGACAGCTTCTCAGCCCTGGACTACACGACGGACGCCCGGCTGCGGGCCGCCTTGTCCCAGCGGACCCGCGAGCGCACGGTGATCATCGTCGCCCAGCGGGTCAGCACGATCATGGACGCCGACCGCATCGTGGTGCTCGACGGGGGGCGCGTCGTCGGGATCGGACGGCACGCGGAACTGATCGAGGACTGCGAGGCCTACCGCGAGATCGTCGCCTCGCAGGTGGCCCTGGAGGACGTCGCATGAGCCACGGATCAGCGGCGGCCGCGCCCGCCCGTCGGCCCGGCGGCCCGATGGGGGGCGGCCCGATGTCGGGGCTGCAGGGGACCTCGGGCGAGAAGGCGCAGGACTTCCGCGGATCGCTGCGGCGGTTCGGCTCCCGGCTGCGGCCGGAGCGACTCATTGTCGTGGCGGTCATCGTGCTGGCCTTCGCCAGCGTCTTCCTCGCGGTCCTCGGCCCGAAGCTGCTGGGCAACGCCACCAACATCATCTTCGATGGCTTCGTCGGGGCCCAGCTGCCGGCCGGCCTGACGCAGGCGCAGGCGGTGGCCGCCCTCGAGGCCTCCGGGCAGAGCGACCGCGCAGACATGGTCGCGTCGATGACGCTCACCCCCGGGGAGGGCGTCGATTTCACCGCCCTGGCGCGGATTCTCGCGATCGTCACGGTCGTGTACGTCGTCAGCTCGATCCTCAGCTGGATGCAGAACTACCTCATGGCCGGCGTCACGCAGCGCACCATCTACCGGCTGCGCGAGGAGGTCGACGCGAAGCTCGGGCGCCTGCCGCTGCGCTACTTCGACTCCTCGTCCCGCGGTGACGTTCTCAGCCGGGTCACGAACGACATCGACAACATCTCGACGACCCTGCAGCAGACGCTGACGCAGCTCATCACGGCCGTGCTGACGGTCTTCGGCGTGCTCGCCATGATGCTCTGGATCAGCCCGCTGCTGGCGGTCATCTCACTGTTGACGGTCCCGCTGTCGTTCGTCGTCACGATGGCGATCGCCAAGCGGTCGCAGCCGCACTTCGTCTCCCAGTGGAAGTGGACCGGCACGCTGAACGGACTCGTCGAGGAGACCTTCTCCGGCCACGACCTCGTCAAGGTGTTCGGACACCGTCAGACGTCCATCGCCGAGTTCGACGTCGCCAACGAGCGCATGTACGAAAGCAGCTTCCGCGCCCAGTTCATCTCCGGCATCATCCAGCCGGCGCTGACTGTCATCGCCAACCTCAACTACGTGGCCATCGCGGTCATCGGCGGCATGCGCGTGGCGACCGGCTCCATGTCCCTCGGCGACGTGCAGGCCTTCATCCAGTACTCGCGGCAGTTCACCATGCCGATCACCCAGATCGCGGGCGTCGCCAACATCCTGCAGTCGGGCATCGCCTCGGCTGAGCGCGTGTTCGAGCTGCTCGACCAGGAGGAGGAGACCGCCGACCCGGCCGACGCCACCGTCCTCTCGGATCCGTCGGGACGGATCAGCTTCGAGGACGTCGCCTTCCGCTACCTGCCCGACGCCCCGCTGATCGAGGACTTCACCCTGTCCGTCGAGCCCGGCGAGATCGTGGCCATCGTCGGGCCCACCGGCGCGGGCAAGACCACCCTGGTGAACCTGCTCATGCGCTTCTACGACATCGACTCCGGTCGGATCCTCATGGACGGTGAGTCGACGATGGGGATGCGCCGCGACGACGTCCGCCGCACCTTCGGCATGGTGCTACAGGACACGTGGCTGTTCGAGGGCACGATCCACGACAACATCGCCTACGGCGCCGTGGACGCGACGGAGGAGCAGATCGAGTCGGCCGCGCGCGCGGCCCGCGTCGACCACTTCGTGCGGACGCTGCCCGACGGCTACGAGACGATGCTGACCGAGGGAGCGTCCAACATCAGTGCCGGCGAGCGCCAGCTGCTCACCATCGCGCGGGCCTTCCTGGCCGACCCGGCGGTGCTCATCCTGGACGAGGCCACGAGCTCGGTCGACACGCGCACGGAGGTGCTGATCCAGCAGGCCATGGCCGAGCTGCGCCACGGTCGCACCGCGTTCGTGATCGCGCATCGGCTGTCCACGATTCGCAACGCCGACGTCATCATCGTGCTCGAGCAGGGGCGCATCGTCGAGCAGGGCAGCCACGACGCGCTGATCGAGGCCCGCGGCGCGTACTACCGGCTCTACCGCAGCCAGTTCGAGAGCGCGGCGGTCGACGACGACGCCTGACCCCCCTCGTTGAGTGGCGGGTTGTGTGCGCGACACGCCGTGGGCCGGCGTGCACGTGTCGCCACTCAACGAAGGAGGCGAGTGCGCAGCCGGTCGACGTCGGCTCCCGACGTGCCCAGGCCAGTGGCAAGGTAGCGCTCGAGACCGCCGAACTCCTCGTCGACGACCGCGAGCGCGGTCTCGAGGTAGCCCGGCTCCACGTAGATCATGTGCGCCAGCGCCTCGGCGTCGCCGCCCTCGCGGGCGAACGCCTCCAGCATCGGGCCGTAGGCCGCGGCCATCGCGTCGTTGCTGAGCAGGTAGTCGGCCATGACATCGTCGCGCGACACCCCGCAGACCAGCTGGAGCAGCGCCACCGCCCACCCGGAGCGGTCCTTGCCCGCCGTGCAGTGGATCACGGTGGCGTCATCACCGTTCGCGATGCCGCTCAGCAGCCGTCGGTACCCCCGGTGGGCCGAGGGCAGCGTCACCAGATGCCGGTAGGTCTCCCGCATCACGTCTGCGGCCCGGCCGCCGCCCACCGCCGCGTTCAGTTCGCTGACGCTCGCACGGTCGGCATGCTGGTTGACGATCGACGCCACGCCGGCCGCGCCGCTGTGCGGGCGGTCGGCGAGGACGTCGTCGACCACGAGGGTGATGCCCTCCGGCAGCGTGTCGCGCCGATGGGCGATCTCGTCCGCCGTGCGCAGGTCGTGCACGGTCCGCACCCCCAGCGCCAGGAGTGCGTCCTGGGCGTCGGCGGACAGGTCGAGCAGCTGTGCGCTCCGGTAGACCACGCCTCGACGCATCCGCCCGCCCGATGCGGTGGACTGTCCGCCGGCGTCCCGCACGTTGGGGACGGCGGCCCGGAGCGTGGCGAGGGCAGCCTCGGTGCCGCTCACGCCTCGCGGACGGCGCGGTTCACGGCGCTGACGATGGCCTTGAGGCTCGAGGTCGTGATCGACGGGTCGATCCCGACGCCCCAGAGCACCTTGCCGTCGACGGCGCACTCCACGTAGGAGGCTGCCTTGGCGTCGCCGCCGGCCGACATCGCGTGCTCGGCGTAGTCGAGCACGCGGACGTCGATGCCGTGGGTGGCGAGCGCGTCGCAGAAGGCCGCGATGGGCCCGTTGCCGTGACCGCCGAGCTGGAACTCCTGTCCTGTCGTCGTGCAGGACGACGTCGATGCTCGTGTCGCCGTCGACGGCCGAGTCCTGCTTGACGCCGATGAGGCGGAAGCGACCCCACGGAGCCTCGGGGTCCGGCAGGTACTCGCCGGAGAAGGCTGCCCACATCTCGCCGGGCCCGACCTCGCCGCCCTCGGAGTCGGTCACCTGCTGGACGACCTGCGAGAACTCGATCTGGAGCCGACGCGGCAGGTCGAGCTTGTGCTCCGTGCGCATGATGTAGGCGACGCCGCCCTTGCCGGACTGCGAGTTGACGCGGATGACGGCCTCGTACGTGCGGCCGACGTCCTGCGGGTCGATCGGCAGGTAGGGCACGTCCCAGCGTGAACTCGTCGACGGGGACGCCCGCCGCCGCCGCGTCGGACTCCATCATCTTCAGGCCCTTGTTGATGGCGTCCTGGTGGGAGCCCGAGAACGCCGTGTAGACGAGGTCGCCGCCGTAGGGGTGCCGTTCGTGCACGGGGATCTGGTTGCAGTACTCGACGGTGCGCCGGATCTCGTCGATGTCGCTGAAGTCGATCTGCGGGTCGACGCCCTGGCTGAACAGGTTCATGCCCAGCGTGACCAGGCAGACGTTGCCGGTGCGCTCGCCGTTGCCGAACAGGCAGCCCTCGATGCGGTCGGCGCCGGCCATGTAGCCCAGCTCGGCGGCGGCGATCGCCGTGCCGCGGTCGTTGTGCGGGTGCAGGGACAGGACCACGCCATCGCGGCGGGCGAGGTTCCGGCTCATCCACTCGATGGAGTCGGCGTACACGTTCGGCGTGGCCATCTCGACCGTTGCGGGCAGGTTCAGGATGACCTTGCGGTCCGGGGTCGGCTGCCAGACGTCGGTGACGGCGTCGCACACCTCGACGGCGAACTCCAGCTCGGTGCCGGTGTACGACTCGGGGGAGTACTCGAAGAACACGTCGGTGTCGTCGGCGATCTGGTCCGCGTACTTCTGGCAGAGCTGGGCGCCGTGCACCGCGATGTCGACGATGCCCGGACGATCGAGCCCGAAGACCACGCGCCGCTGCAGGGTGGACGTGGAGTTGTACAGGTGGACGATGGCCTGGTCCGCACCCCTGATCGAGTCGAACGTGCGCTCGATCAGGTGCTCGCGGGACTGCGTCAGGACCTGGATGACGACGTCGTCGGGGATGAGGTCGTCCTCGATCAGCATGCGCACGAAGTCGAAGTCGGTCTGCGACGCCGACGGGAAGCCGACCTCGATCTCCTTGTAGCCCATCGACACGAGCAGGTTGAACATGCGCAGCTTGCGCTGCGGGGTCATCGGGTCGATCAGGGCCTGGTTCCCGTCGCGCAGGTCGACCGCGCACCAGCGCGGGGCCTCGGTGATGACGGTGCTGGGCCAGGTGCGGTCGAGCAGCGCGATGGGGGCGAACGGCTGGTAGCGCTGGAAGCTCATGCGGGACGGCTGCTGCGCGTTGCGCGTGCCGTAGGGGACGGTGCGATCGAACGTGCCGGACATGTGGTGCTCCTCGGGGTCTCGTCTGGGCGGATAGCCGACTGGCTGTTACCGGCGAACGACGAAACCCGCGACGAGGGGGCCGGTGGTCTAGGCCTCGTCGCGGCAGCGAAGGAGCAGTGCCGACGTCATGATGCGGGAAGCGTAGCAGGTGGCAGCAGGGCCGCCCGGGTCTCGGCCAGCCACTGGAGCTGAGCCTGCGTGCTGAGCTCGCCGGCCCGCACCGTCGCGGTCCAGTAGGGGACGTGCTCGGCGTGCTCCTCGTCCGTCGCGAGCTCGGCCCGGATGGCGGCGTAGCCGGCCATGCGCGCCCGGGCTTCGGCCTCCTGCGAGTCGAGGAGGGCAGCGAGGGCGGAGGGGTCCTGCGAGCGTCCGAGGAAGACGCGCAGGAGCGTGCCGTTGCGTGGCGGCTGCGCGACAGGAGGCTCGGCCAGCAGGGCGGCGAGTTCCTCCCGCCCGGCGTCGGTGATCGCGAAGCGGCGCGAGTTGGCGCGCTGGCCCGCCGTGGCCCGGACGAGGCCGGCGGCCTCCAGCTCCGCCAGGCACGGGTAGATCTGGCCGAAGCTCTCGTGCCAGAAGTGCCCGAGCACGGCGGTGATGACCTGTCGGACCTCGTAGCCGGTCATGGGCTCGACCGACAGGGCGCCGAGCACGGCGGTGCGGGTCTGCGCTGTCCTTGCCATCCAGCGACTATATCTGCTAGATATATGGCATGACCACCACGGCTCCCCTCGACACGCTGGGCGCGTCGAAGTACATCTCGCTGACCACCTTCCGGGCCGACGGCAGCGCCGTGCCCACCCCCGTCTGGGTCGTGCGCGACGGCGAGGTGCTCCGGATTCTCACCGACCCCGGCTCGGGCAAGGTCCGGCGGCTGCGAGCCAACCCGGCGGTCGTCATCTCACCGTGCGACATGCGGGGTCGGGTCAAGGCGGACGCGCTGGTGGTCTCGGGTACCGCGGTGATCGACGACGAGGCCGGCACGGTGCGCACGATGGGGCTCATCGAGAAGCGCTACGGGCTCATGGGTCGGATCCTGGGCTGGCTGAACTCCCGCAAGGCGCGCAAGGCGGCCGGCGGACAGATCCAGCACCTGGGGCTGCGCGTGACCCTTGCGGACGCGCAGGTCCGCTGATGCCGTGGCTGGCGCCGCTCGTCGTCCTCGGCGGCGCGGGCGCGCTGCTGTGGCTGGGTGGCCGATTCCGCGACGTCGGGGCGGGCGGGCGCAACCCGTACGCCGCCCGGGCGTGGCGCTACCAGCCGGCCGCCTTCGCGGTGGCGATCATCGCCGTCCTGCTCGTCCGCCTCACGGTGCCCGACCACGCCGACTACCTGCAGGTGGGGGACTGGTCCGCCCCGGCCAGCGGCCTGGGATGGCTCGGCGTCGCCGACGGGGACTCGTGGTCGACGGTCGGACTGACCTTCCTCGTCGTCATGACCGTGGTGACCGCCGTCGTGGTGTGGTTCCAGGCCGGCCGCGGTGCCGGGCTGACCGCGTCCGCGCTCGCACGTGCGCTGCCGCTCGCCGTGGTCTTCTCCGCCGCGAACGCGCTGACGGAGGAACTGCTGTTCCGGGTCACGCTGGCGGAGGCGCTGGGTCCCGTCACGTCGGCCGCCGTGGTGGCGATGGTGGGTGCCGCGGTCTTCGGCATCCCGCACTGGTTCGGCAGCCCCGGTCGTGTCCCGGGTGTCGTCCTCGCCGGCTTCATGGGCTGGTTCCTCACCCTGAGCGTCCTGCAGACCGGCGGCATCGGATGGGCATGGACGATCCACGTCGTCCAGGACATCGTCATCATCACGGTGCTGATGGCCCGGGAGCGACGGCCCGCGCCGACGGACCGCGAGCTGGCGCGGTCATGATGGCACGGGTGGCGGCCGTCGTCTGCGGAGTCCTGCTCGGTGCTGTCGTCGCCTTCCAGGCGGCCCTGGTCCTGGGTGCGCCGTGGGGGGAGTTCACGCAGGGTGGGCGGGTGGACGGAGCACTCGACACCTCCGGCCGCGTGGTGGCCGGCGTGTCGATCGTGATCCTCGTGGTGCTCGCCCTCGGTCTGCTCGGTCGTGTCGGCTGGGGGCCGCTGCGCCACCATCGACGCGCCTCGACCGTCATCAGCTGGGTAGCCGTCGCCTACGGCGTGCTGGCCGTCCTGCTGAACGCCGCGACACCGTCGGCGGTCGAGAGAGCCGTCTGGGTGCCGTTCAGCGTCGTGCTGCTCGCCGCCGAGCTCGTCACGGTGCTGGGATCGCGGCGACGGGCCGACGCCGGCCGACCGTGAAGTAGGCGATCGGGCCCACGAAGTTGACGGCGATCGCCAGCGCCCAGGCCGGCTTGGGCCCGCGCACGAGCTCGGACGGGCGTCGCGCCAGGTCGATCCACGCTGTCGCAGCGAGGGAGATCTGGATCGAGCCGGCGACGAGGATCGCCGTCTTCTCGCGGTCGGTCAGGTCACTCCAGCGCTTGCGTGCCATGACGCACCTCCGCTCCCAACGATGACGGATGCGCGTTCAGGTTGCCACCGGACGGGAACTAGCCTTCCTCCCATGTCACGAACCCTGAACCTGGCCCTGATCCCCGGCGACGGCATCGGCACGGAGGTCGTCGCCGAGGCGGTCAAGGTCCTCGCGGCCATCGCACCTGCGGCCGATCTCGACGTGCAGACGACGGAGTACGACCTCGGTGCGCGGCGCTACAACGCCACCGGGGAGCTCCTCCCCGACGAGGTCGTTGCCGAGCTGCGCGGCTATGACGCGATCCTGCTGGGGGCCATCGGCGACCCCTCCGTCGCTCCGGGCATCCTCGAGCGCGGCGTCCTGCTGCCGCTGCGCTTCGTCATGGACCACCACGTCAACCTCCGGCCGGTCCGGCTGTACCCCGGGGTGACCAGCGGCCCGCTGGCGGGCAAGGGACCGGAGGACATCGACTTCGTCGTGTGCCGTGAGGGCACCGAGGGCCCGTACGTCGGCGCCGGCGGCACGCTGCGCAAGGGCACGCCCCAGGAGGTGTCGACCGAGGTCAGCATCAACACGGCCTACGGCGCCGAGCGCATCATCCGTGACGCCTTCGAGCGCGCGATGCGCCGGCGCAGGAAGGTCACGCTCGTGCACAAGACCAACGTCCTCGTCCACGCCGGCCAGACCTGGCAGCAGGCCTTCGACCGCGTCAAGGCGGAGTACCCGGACGTCCAGACCGACTACTGCCACGTCGACGCGGCGTCGATGTTCTTCCTGACCAACCCCGAGCGCTTCGACGTCATCGTCACCGACAACCTCTTCGGCGACATCCTCACCGACATCGGCGCGGCGATCGGCGGCGGCATCGGCCTGGCGGCCAGCGGCAACATCGACCCGACGCGCAGCAACCCCAGCATGTTCGAGCCGGTCCACGGGTCGGCTCCGGACATCGCCGGGCAGGGCAAGGCCGACCCGACCGCGACGGTCATGTCCCTCGCCATGCTCCTCGACCACGTCGGCGAGGCGGCTGCGGCGTCGTGGGTGGAGGCGTCCGTCGCGGCCGACCTGGCCTCCCGCGGCTCCTCGGTGCGCGGCACGTCCGAGATCGGGGACGCGCTCGCGGCCGGTGCGCTGGCGGCGTCGAAAGGGTAGGTTCCGACCATGACGACGACCGACATCGGCACCGCCCTGTGGCCGATCTCCCTGAACCCGTCGGACCATCCTGCTTCCCAGGCAGAGCGCGACGCGATCCTCGCCGATCCGGGCTTCGGCCGATCGTTCACGGACAACCTGGTGCGGGCCACCTGGACCGTCGAGGACGGGTGGCACGACGCCCGGCTCGAGGCGTACGCGCCGCTCCAGCTCGACCCGGCCACCAACTTCATGCACTACGGCCAGGCGATCTTCGAGGGTCTCAAGGCCTACCGCCACGCCGATGGCTCGATCCGGACCTTCCGGCCGACTCAGAACGCCGAGCGCTTCGCCAACTCCGCCCGGCGGTTGGCCATGGCGGAGCTGCCCGTGGAACTGTTCGTCGGGTCCATCGAGGCCCTCGTGCGCCAGGACCGTGACTGGGTCCCGTCGGGGCAGGAGAAGTCGCTGTACCTGCGCCCGTTCATGATCTCCACGGAGGTGGGCCTGGGGGTGCGCCCGGCCAACCGCTACGAGTACCTGCTCATCGCCTCGCCGGCGGGTGCCTACTTCCCGCGCGGGCTGAAGCCGGTGTCGGTGTGGATCTCCGACGACTACGTGCGCGCGGCTCCTGGCGGCACCGGCGAGGCCAAGTGCGCGGGCAACTACGCCGCGTCGCTGGTCGCGCAGGCCGAGGCTGCTGCGCACGGCTGCGACCAGGTGGTCTGGCTCGACGCGGTCGAGCGCATGTGGATCGAGGAGATGGGGGGCATGAACCTCTACTTCGTCCTCGGCCACGGCGACTCCGCACGCCTGGTCACCCCCGAGCTCACGGGTTCGCTGCTGCCCGGCATCACCCGCTCGTCGCTGCTGACGGTGGCCTCCGACCTCGGGATCCGGGCCGAGGAGGGCCGCATCAGCGTCGACCAGTGGCGGGAGGGCTGCGCGTCCGGCGAGATCACCGAGGTCTTCGCGTGCGGCACCGCGGCCGTCATCACGCCCGTCGGCGAGGTCAAGTCGCGCACGAGCGGCGCGTGGTCGGTGGGGGAGGGCGGCACGGGTCCGGTCACCGCCCGTCTGCGCCAGGCGCTGCTCGACATCCAGACCGGCCAGTCGCCCGACACCCACAACTGGCTGCACACCATCTGCTGAGGCCGTCTGCGGTCGCAATGACGGTGACGTCGGTGCGAGCATGACGGCATGGCCATTCGCAGACTCCTCGGCGCCCTGGGGGCGGCAGCGCTCGCGTTGGCAACGATCGCACCTGCCGCGCAGGGCGCTGACGTCGAGCCGATGACGCCGACCATGATGCAGCAGATGGTCCTGCGCGTGCAGTTCCCGATGTCCCTCGGGCCATGGCGGCAGTACCTCTACGGCACCACGGACCACGCTGCCCCCACGGTCTGCTGGGGGGCCACGGGGGCCGTGACCCTCCCGAAGGCAGCCGTGGCGGGGTCCGTCAGCTACCAGGTGAACCCGTACACCGACGGAACGGTGACGGTGTACCAGTACGCCAGCGCTGCCAAGGCCGCGCAGGCCCTGACCGCGCTGCGCGCGGCGGACTGCACGGGGGACCCCAAGGTCCCGACCGAGGCTGAGGTCCTCGTCACGGGTGACCAGGCCTACGACCAGACGGACGCCGCGTTCACCGGCCTGGGGTCGGCGATGACCTATCTCGAGCCCGGCGAGAACCTTCGGGGGTACGTGTCGACGCTGTCGACACAGCGCGGACTGGCGATCGTGCAGACCCAGGTCCGCCGGTATCGGAGCCTGCCGCAGTCGATGACGCAGCAGCAGGCGGTCCTCGACCGGGTCGATCGCGTCAACGGTCGGTGGCATGCGCAGGTGCTCGACGGCCTACCAGGCCTTCGGGGTCGAGGGCGTGGCCCGCTGACGCCTGCGGCTCACGCCCCGCGCCACCCCCGCGGGGCGTATGGCAGACTCGGGTCCGTGCACCACAGCGTCGTCATCATTAACTAGCGCGTCGACCCCACGTCGACGCGCAGCCCTTCGCACCCGCGAGGGGCTTTTTCGTTGGCGGGGCACACGAGCACGAGGGTGAGGAACTCCCATGGCACGTCCTGACGGCTTCCACGTCTACGACACGACCCTGCGCGACGGAGCCCAGCGGGAGGGCATCTCCTACTCGGTCGCCGACAAGCTCGATGTCGCCCGCCTGCTGGACGAGTACGGAGTCGGGTTCATCGAGGGCGGGTGGCCCGGTGCCATGCCCAAGGACACCGAGTTCTTCCAGCGCGCCCAGACCGAGCTCACCTTGCGTCACGCGGAGCTGGTGGCCTTCGGGGCGACGCGGAAGGCGGGCGTGCGCGTCGAGGACGACCTCCAGGTGCGGGCCCTCGTCGACTCGATGGCGCCGGTGATCACGGTCGTCGCCAAGTCCGACGTGCGCCACGTCGCCGAGGCCCTGCGCACGACGGTCGAGGAGAACCTGGCCATGGTCCAGGACACCGTTCGCTTCCTCGTCGGCGAAGGCCGACGGGTGTTCGTCGACATGGAGCACTTCTTCGACGGCTACAAGCACGATCCTGACTACGGGGTGCGCCTCCTGGTGGCGGCCGCCGAGGCGGGGGCCTCGGTCGGAGTGCTGTGCGACACCAACGGCGGCATGCTCCCGCACGGGCTGTTCGAGGTCGTCAGCGACGTGCGCGACCGGTCCGGGGTCCGGCTCGGCATCCACTGCCAGGACGACACGGGCTGCGCCATCGCGAACTCGGTGTCCGCGGTCGAGGCGGGGGCCACGCACGTGCAGTGCACGGCCAACGGATACGGGGAGCGCACGGGCAACGCCGACCTCTTCGTCGTCGTGCCCAACCTGCAGCTCAAGCTGGGGATCGACTGCCTGCCCGAGGGCGCCATGGCCGAGACCGTCCGCATCTCGCACGCCATCGCAGAGATCGCCAACATCGCCCCCAACACGCACCAGCCCTACGCCGGCTGGGCGTCCTTCGCGCACAAGGCGGGCCTGCACGCCAGTGCCCTCAAGGTCAACGCCGAGCTGTACAACCACATCGACCCCGCGATCGTCGGCAACGAGCAGAACGTCCTCGTGACCGAGATGGCCGGTCGGGCGTCGATCGAGCTCAAGGGCGCCGAACTCGGGCACGACCTCAGCGGGCAGCCGGACGTCGTGACGAAGGTGGTCGAGCAGGTCAAGCGACTGGAGTCGGAGGGCTGGACCTTCGAGGCGGCCGATGCGTCCTTCGAGTTGCTCATCCTCGACGGCCAGGGCCGCGAGGTGGCCTTCGAGGTCGAGTCCTGGCGCACCATCGTCGAGCAGGACCCCGACGGCGTCGTGAAGACGGAGGCGACGGTGAAGATCTGGATCAACGGGGACCGGATCATCTCCACGGCCGAGGGCAACGGTCCGGTGAACGCCCTCGACCGCGCGATGCGCCGTGCCATCGTGCAGGCGTATCCCGACCTCGACACCCTGCGCCTCGTCGACTACAAGGTGCGCATCCTCGACGAGAAGGGCGGGACGGGCGCGAAGACACGCGTCCTCATCGGCACGTCGGACGGCGTGGACTCGTGGAGCACGGTGGGCGTCCACGAGAACGTGATCGCCGCGTCGTGGCGCGCGCTCGAGGACGCCGTCAAGTACGGACTGCTCCGGCGGGAGGGCCGGTAGCGGCCGATAGGCTCCCGAGCGTGCGCATCTGCCGGGTCGCCGTGGACGACGAACTCCACTACGCGGTCCTCGAGGGCGAGGCCGTGGCGCTGCTCAGCAGCCACCCCTTCGGCCCCTTCGAGCCCGAGGGCCGCGTGCTGCCGCTGGCCGACGTCCGCCTGGTGGCACCGGTGCTGCCGAGCAAGATCGTCGCGGTCGGCCAAGAACTACGTCGACCACGTGCGTGAGATGGGCGGAGACACGCCGCCGCCCGCGCCGATGATCTTCCTCAAGCCCAGCACCAGCGTGATCGGGCCCGGCGAGCCGATCACGCTGCCGTGGCAGTCCGAGCAGGTCGAGCACGAGGCGGAGCTCGCCGTCGTCATCGGGCGCCTGTGCCGCGACGTCCCGGAGGAGCGCGTGCCGGAGGTCGTGCTCGGGTACACCTGCGCCAACGACGTCACCGCGCGCGACCTCCAGCGCACCGACGGGCAGTGGGGGCGGGCCAAGGGCTTCGACTCGTTCTGCCCGCTCGGCCCCTGGATCGAGACGAGCGTCGACCTCGACGACGCCGACATCACCTGCCTGGTCAACGGCCAGGTCCGGCAGGCCGGAGTGACCGGGGACATGGTGCGCGGCGTACCGGAGCTGGTCGCGTGGATCAGCTCGGTCATGACCCTGCTTCCCGGCGACGTCATCCTGACCGGCACGCCCGCCGGGGTCGGCCCGCTGGTGGCCGGCGACGAGGTCTCCGTCTCCATCGACGGCATTGGCACCCTGACGAATCCGGTGATCGATCGTGACTGACAGCAACGTCCGCGTCCGCTTCTGCCCGTCGCCCACGGGCAATCCGCATGTGGGCATGGTGCGCACGGCCCTGTTCAACTGGGCGTACGCGCGGCACACCGGCGGCACCTTCGTGTTCCGCATCGAGGACACCGACAGCGCCCGCGACAGCGAGGAGTCGTACGAGGCGCTGCTCGACGCGCTGACGTGGCTCGGGCTCGACTGGGACGAGGGCCCGGGCAAGGACCCGGGCGGCATCGGGCCGTTCCGGCAGTCCGAGCGCATGGTGCGGGGCGACTACGCGGCGGATCGCCGACCTGCTGCGCGACGCAGGGCTTCGCGTACGACTGCTACTGCTCGCCGGAGGAGCTCGAGGAGCGCCGGGAGCGGGCGAAGGCCGAGAAGCGGCCGCCCGGCTACGACCGGCACTGCCGCGCGCTGTCGGACGAGCAGGTCGCCGGCGTACGTGGCGCGAGGGCCGGCAGCCGGCCCTGCGATTCCGCATGCCCGATGCGGACTGCACCTGGGACGACCTCGTGCGCGGGCCGATCACGTTCGCGGCGGACCAGGTGCCGGACTACGTCCTCGTCCGGGCCAACGGTGAGCCCCTGTACACGCTGACGAACCCGGTCGACGACGCCGCCATGCGCGTGACGCACGTCCTGCGCGGGGAGGACCTGCTGTCGTCCACGCCGCGCCAGATCGCGCTCCACGACGCGCTCGTCGCGATGGGGGAGAGCCCGGCCCGACCCAGGTTCGGGCACCTGCCCTACGTCATGGGCGAGGGCAACCGCAAGCTGTCGAAGCGCGACCCGGAGTCGTCGCTGCAGTGGTACCGCGACGAGGGGTACCTGCCTGAGGCGCTGCTGAACTACCTGGCGCTGCTGGGCTGGTCGATGGGCGAGGACCGCGAGTTCTTCAGCCTCGACGAGATGGCCGGCGCCTTCACCCTCGAGCGGGTCAGCCCCAATCCGGCCCGGTTCGACCTCAAGAAGGCCACCGCCATCAACGGCGACTGGATCCGGCGGATCGACGTCGCCGACCTGGTCGAGCGGATCATCCCGTTCCTCGTCGCCGCGGGCGTGGTGACCGAGCCGGTGACCGCCGAGCAGCGCGCGGTTCTCGACGCCGCGGTGCCGCTCGTGCAGGAGCGCATGGAGACGCTGCGCCAGTCGGTGGGGATGCTCGCCTTCCTGCTCCTGCCGCCTGAGCGGTTCGAGGTCGATCCGACCGACGCGGCCGCCGTCCTCACCGATGACGCACGGCCGGTCATCGATGGCGTCGGTCGCGGCACTCGAGGCGCTCGAGGACTGGCGCGCGGAGCCGATCGAGCAGGCCCTGCGCGCGGCCCTGATCGACGGTCTCGGGCTCAAGCCCAAGGTCGCCTTCGGCCCGGTTCGCGTTGCGGTCACGTGGCCGTCGGGTGTCGCCGCCGCTGTTCGAGTCGCTGGAGATCCTCGGCCGCGAGCGGACGCTGGCGCGGCTGCGGGCGGCTGGGTAGGAGGGTGTGATCGACGGGCTGGGGCCTCGTCTATACTTTCCCAGCCAGTGATTGACGCCGAGCGATCGGCAGCCTTGGGGTATGGGGTAATTGGCAGCCCAACTGATTCTGGTTCAGTTAGTCTAGGTTCGAGTCCTGGTACCCCAGCGACGTGCGGTCCCGTGTCGGACCGCCTGTCCCGTGTTCGCTACGATCCTCAGCGCACGGATGCATCACCACAGCACGGCCCCGTTGTGTAGTGGCCTAGCACGCCGCCCTCTCAAGGCGGTAGCGCGGGTTCGAATCCCGTCGGGGCTACGCGGGAAGGGCCCTCGGTTCGCCGGGGGCCCTTCGTCATGTCCGCCCACCTTGAGGTTGGCGCCACCCGCCGCGCCCGTAGCCGCGGCGAACCTCAAGGTCGGCGGGGATGGGGCGGGGGGCAGGCTGCGGGGCGGTGCGGGGTGCCGGTGCACAGATCAGGTGGCCGCCAGCGAGGCCGCGGCCGCAAGCAGGGTGCGACGCTGCGCGGCGCGTCGGGCGCGCGAGTCGGTCGACCGGCCCGGAGATGCTGACGGCCGCGACCACGTCGCCGCCAGCGGAGCGCACCGGCACGCTCACGGACGCGACCCCCGGCTCGCGCTGGGCGAGGCTGTGCGCCCACCCGCGTCGACGCACGGCCGCCAGGTCGTCGGCGGTGAACGCCGCGCCCTGCAGGATCAGCGTCGCCGCTCCTCCGCCGGCAGCCACGCGACCAGCACCTGGGCGGCCGACCCGGCGCGGAGGGTCAGCAGGGAGCCGACCGGCACGGTGTCGCGCAGGCCGGCCGCCGGCTCGGCCGCCGCGATGCACAGGCGGCGGTCACCCGAGCGGCGGTAGACCTGGGCGCTCACGCCGGTCGCGTCCCGCAGGGCCAGGACGACCTCCTCGGCCCGGCTCGCGGAAGGCGTCGACGCCCGTGGCCCACTGCGCCGTCGCTGGCACCGATGGTGAAGCGCCCGTCGCCGTCGCGTGTCAGCACCTCGTGGCGCTCCAGGGCAAGGGCGAGGCGGTGGGCCGTCGGCCGGGGCAGTCCGGTCGCCTGGACGAGCTCGGCGAGGCTGCGCGGGGACCGGCGCGATGGCGTCGAGCAGGGCCACGGTCTTGTCAACGACGCCGACTCCGCTAGACTTGTCCACGTATTGATACTGCTGTCTCACATAGTGAGATGTCAAGGGCATCGCGGCACACGCGGCGGACTGCCGGTCACGAGCACGTGGAGGACTCATGGGACGAACGCTGGCGGAGAAGGTCTGGGCAGGACCACGTGGTGCGGCACGCCGAGGGCGAGCCCGACCTGCTGTACATCGACCTGCACCTGGTCCACGAGGTGACCAGCCCGCAGGCGTTCGACGGACTGCGCGCCACCGGACGCCCGGTGCGCCGTCCGGACCTGACGCTGGCCACCGAGGACCACAACGTCCCCGACCCAGGACATCGCCCTGCCGATCGCCGACCCGATCTCCCGGGCCCAGGTCGACGCCCTGCGTGCGCAACTGCGCGGAGTTCGGCGTCCCGGTGTACTCGCTGGGCAACATCGAGCAGGGCATCGTGCACGTCGTCGGCCCGCAGCTCGGCCTGACCCAGCCGGGCATGACGGTGGTGTGCGGCGACTCGCACACGTCGACGCACGGCGCGTTCGGGGCCCTGGCCTTCGGCATCGGCACCAGCGAGGTCGAGCACGTCCTCGCGACGCAGACGCTGCCGCTGAAGCCGTTCAAGACCATGGCGATCACCGTCGACGGCGAACTGCCCGCGGGCGTCACGGCCAAGGACATCACCCTTGCCGTCATCGCCCGCATCGGCACCGGCGGCGGCCAGGGCTACGTCCTGGAGTACCGCGGGTCGGCCATCCGCGACCTGTCGATGGAGGGTCGCATGACCCTGTGCAACATGTCGATCGAGGCCGGCGCGCGCGCTGGGCATGGTGGCCCCCGACGAGACCACGTTCGCCTACCTCGAGGGGCGACCGCATGCACCGTCGGGCGCCGACTGGGACGCCGCGCGTCGCCTACTGGCGCACCCTGCCCACGGATGTCGACGCGACCTACGACGCCGAGGTCGTCATCGATGCGACGACCCTGAGCCCGTTCGTCACGTGGGGGACGAACCCGGGACAGGGCCTGCCGCTGTCCGCGTCGGTGCCGTCACCCGACGACGCCCGCGACGACGTGGACCGCGTCGCCATCGAGCGCGCCCTTGAGTACATGGACCTCACGCCGGGAATGCCGCTGCGCGACATCGCCGTCGACACGGTGTTCGTCGGCTCGTGCACCAACGGCCGCATCGAGGACCTGCGCGCGGTCGCGGAGGTGCTGCGGGGCCGGCAGGTGGCCGCCGTCGGTGCGGATGCTGGTCGTGCCGGGCTCGGTCCGCGTCAAGCACGCAGGCCGAGGCCGAGGGCCTCGACGAGGTGTTCGTCGCGGCCGGCGCGGAGTGGCGCGAGGCTGGCTGCTCGATGTGCCTGGCCATGAACCCGGACAAGCTGGCCCCGGGCGAGCGCAGCGCGTCCACGTCGAACCGCAACTTCGAGGGTCGGCAGGGGCCCGGCGGCCGCACCCACCTCGTGTCGCCGGCCGTCGCCGCGGCCACCGCCGTCGCCGGCCACCTGGCCGCCCCCGCCGACCTCACCCCCGTCGCCTGACCTGATCGGAGCACGCCATGGAGTCCTTCGTCGTCCACACCGGAACGGCCGTGCCGCTGCGGCGCAGCAACGTCGACACCGACCAGATCATCCCCGCGGAGTACCTGAAGCGGATCACCCGCCACGGGTTCGAGGACGGCCTGTTCGCGGCCTGGCGCGAGGATCCGGCCTTCGTCCTGAACCAGCCCGAGTACGCGGGCGCCACGATCCTCGTGGCCGGGCCCGACTTCGGGACCGGCTCGTCGCGCGAGCACGCCGTGTGGGCCCTGCAGGACTACGGGTTCCGGGTGGTCGTCTCATCGCGGTTCGCGGACATCTTCCGGGGCAACTCCGGCAAGGGCGGACTCCTGACGGCGCAGGTGGACCAGGACGTCGTCGAGCGGCTGTGGGCGGCGATCGAGGCCGACCCGGACCTCCAGGTCACCGTCGACCTGGATCGACGCGAGATCCGCGCGGGCGACCTGGTCGCGGCCTTCGACGTGGACGACTACGTCCGCTGGCGCCTGATGGAGGGGCTCGACGACATCGGCATCACGATGCAGTCCGCCGACCAGATCACCGAGTTCGAGGCCGGTCGGCCGTCGTTCAAGCCGACCACGACCCCGGTGACCTAGGTCACGTCACCGGACTGAGTCGAGCGAATACTGTTGCCCTGCAACGCAATCCCCGGCGTGGCGGTTTCCGTCAGCGTCTGCGGCGGGCATAGGGTCTGAGGTACCGGCCAGCCGGCCGGCTCTGACACCCTCCGGAGGGGTTTTCCTGTGAACAAGGCAGAACTGATCGACGCCGTGGCCACCCGCCTGGGCCACAGCAAGAAGGACGTCAGCCGACATCGTCGAGGCGTTCATCGAGGAGACGAAGAAGGCCGTCGTGCGCGGCGAGAAGGTCGCCGTCAGCGGCTTCGGCGTGTTCGAGAGCCAGGCCCGCAAGGCCCGCCTCGGCCGCAACCCGCGCACCGGCGAGACCGTGAAGATCAAGGCCACCAAGCTTCCGAAGTTCCGCCCGGGTGCGGAGTTCAAGGCCGTGGTGTCCGGTGCCAAGAAGATCGTGAGCAAGGCCCCTGCCAAGAAGGCCGCTCCCGTGAAGAAGGCCGCTGCCCGGTGAAGAAGGCGGCTCCGGTCAAGAAGGCCGCTCCCGTGAAGAAGGCGGCTCCGGTCAAGAAGGCCGCTCCCGTGAAGAAGGCGGCTCCGGTCAAGAAGGCCGCTCCCGTGAAGAAGGCGGCTCCGGTCAAGAAGGCCCCCGCCAAGAAGGCCGTTGCCAAGAAGTAGCAGCGCCCCTGCTTCCCCGCTCTGCGAGGCCCCTCACCTTCGGGTGGGGGGCCTCGTCGGTGGCTAGGGCAAGGCGAGGCAGGCGGAACCGTCGGCGCCGCACCCCGACCACGCACGCGCTGCCCGCGGCGCAGGTCGACGAGGCCGGCATCGACCGCGACCTGCCACGGCGATCGCACTGAGGCGTCCGTACTCGTCCACGAGCACGACCTCGTCGTCGGTGCGCTGTACGACGGTCCTGACCTCGCCAGCGACGGCCCCCTGATCGAGTGCGGCGTGGTGTGCTCGCCCAAGCCGAGAAGCGCCGCATCATCCAGGGCCGCAGCCGTGTCGACGTCGCGACGGGCGACCGTCCACGCCTGCGCGGAGGCAGGGTGGGCATCGACCAGGTCGACGGCACCGGCGGCCTGGTGGCTCGCGCGCGAGTCGGCGCCGAAGTGGGTCCGCACGGTCGCGCCGTCCGTGGCGAACCACATCGCCGTGCCGGTGCCGTCCGCATCGGCCAGGAAGGCGGTCGCATGCCCGGCTGCCGCGCCGAGCACCGAGCCGAGCGCCTCCGGGGTCAGGCACGGCAGGTCCGAGACGATCACGGCGAGCCGGTCCGCGGCACGAGCGTGGTCCGCGGCCCACGCGACCGCGGCGTTGATGCCCGGATGCTCACTGTCACGGACCACGAGGCAGCCCTGCGAGCGGCCGCGGGCCGCGATGCGGGCGTCCTGCGTCGCGACGAGCACCTCGGACACCTGCGGGCATGCGACGGCCGCGGCCAGGGTGTCCTCGAAGAACGCGAAGGCGAGCTCGGCCGGGGGGATGGCGGCGTTCATCCGGGACTTCGCGGCGTGCAGAGCCTTCACGGGGATGATCACCGACCAGCCGACGCCGTCCTCGAGTGCCACGTCGTCATCCAACCGCATGGCACCGTGCGAGGTGACCATGCCCGTCAGGGCTCGTGACGGCCCGCGACGGGTTAGTCTCGCGGGATCGGAGGGAGGGACGATGGCCAGCGGGACACGAGTGCGCAGGCGTGACGCGCCTGGGCTTCTCCTACCGCTTCACGGTGGCGGTCCTCTGGCCCATCATGCGGACGGTCGTCCGGTGGGACATCGCCGGCACGGAACGGCTCACGGAGGTGGACGGCGGCGTCATCGTGGCCCCCAACCACACGTCGTGGTTCGATCCGCCGGTCGTGGCCTTCGCCCTCTGGCAGGCCGATCGGCCGCCGCGGTTCCTGGGCAAGGAGGCGGTGTTCCGTGTCCCGGTCTTCGGGGCGCTCATCCGGCACGCGGGGCAGATCCCCGTCTACCGCGAGTCGGCCGAGGCCCGCACCGCCATCCGCGATGCCCTCACCGCCCTCGATCGCGGCGAGTGCGTCGTGGTCTACCCCGAGGGCACGATCACGCGTGACCCGGACATCTGGCCGATGTCGGCCAAGACCGGGGCCGTGCGACTGGCGCTGACCTCGGGCCGGCCGCTCTTCCCGATGGTGCAGTGGGGCGTCGCACGAGGTCATGCGACCGTACGTGAAGGAGTTGCGGCTGCTGCCGCGCAAGACCGTGCACATCCGGGTCGGGGAGCCCGTCGACCTGTCGGACCTGGATGCCGGTTCCATGGACGCGGCCACGCTGGCCATCGGGGGCGAACGGCTGATGGACGCCATCACCGCGCTGGAGGCGGACATCCGCGGTGAGTCGCCGCCCGCCGCGCGCATGGTCTACCGCCGCGACGCACGGCCGCCGGACTCTGGCGCGGTCGGAGAGCCGTGACCGGGATGCTGAGGCGACCGGACACAATGGGCACCCACCGGCAGCAGGAGAGGGAGGCCCGATGACACGGGTGGCGATCATGGGCAGCGGCTCGTGGGGCACCGCCTTCGGGATGGTGCTCGCCGACGCCGGCAGCGAGGTGGTCATCTGGGGCCGCGACGCCGCGGTGGCGGCCGACATCAACGACCGGCATCGCAACGACGCCTACCACCCGGGCATCGACCTGCCCGCCCGGATCGTCGCCACCACGGATCCGCGCGAGGCGACCGCGGGTGCCTCGCTCGTCGTCCTCGCGGTCCCGGCGCAGGTGCTGCGCGAGAACCTGGGCACGTGGGGGAGCGGCATCGACGCCGACGCCGTCCTCGTCAGCCTGATGAAGGGCATCGAGCTCGGGACCACCAAGCGCATGAGCGAGGTGATCGGCGAGGCGGCCGCGGTCGGCGGCGACCGGGTGGCCGTGGTCTCCGGGCCCAACCTCGCCCGCGAGATCGCCGAGCGGCAGCCGGCGGCCACCACCGTCGCGTGCGCCGACGAGCACAGCGCGCGGCGGCTGCAGGACGCCTGCACGACCGACTACTTCCGTCCCTACTGGACCACCGACGTGATCGGCACTGAGATCGGCGGTGCCGTCAAGAACGTCATCGCGCTCGCCAACGGCATGGCCGTCGGCATGGGTCTGGGCGAGAACTCCCAGGCGTCGCTGATCACGCGGGGTCTGGCGGAGATGGCCCGTCTCGGGGTCGCGCTGGGCGCCGACCCGCTGACCTTCCAGGGGCTCGCAGGTGTGGGCGACCTCGTCGCGACCTGCCAGTCGCCGCTGTCGCGCAACCGCACGTTCGGGGTGAACCTCGGCCGTGGACTGTCGGTCGAGGACACGATCGCCGCGACGAGGCAGACATGCGAGGGCTACAAGAGCTGCCAGCCGATCCTCGATCTCGCTCGCGGTCACGGGGTGGAGATGCCGATCACCGAGCAGGTCGTCGAGGTCGTCCACCACGGTCGCTCGCCGCGCCAGATGGCGTCGTCCTTCATGGCCCGCGACACCAAGGCCGAGGCCCTCCTGGGCGACTAGGGCTCAGGCTCCGCCGGCCGTGGGCCGGACGGGTGCGGATCCGTGCCGGGCGGCATCCGGGGCGGCGCGCAGGGCCCGGTCGAGGTCGCGCCACAGGTCGTCGACGGACTCGATGCCGACGGACAGCCGTACCAGCCCTTCGGGCACGGTGGGACTCTCCAGTGGCCACCGGCGACGACGCTCCAGCAGCGACTCCACGCCGCCGAGGCTGGTGGCGTACGTCCAGACCTCGACATTCGCGCAGAGCGCGTCCGCGACGGTGGCGCCACCCACCACGTCGATCGCGACGAGACTGCCGAATCCGGGGTAGCGCACACGCTCGACGACCGGGTGCGCCTCGAGCAGCGGCACGAGCGTGCGGGCGCTGTCCTCGGATCTGTGCACGCGCAGCGCCAGCGTGCGGATGCCCCGCAGGGCGAGATAGCAGTCGAAGGCGCTCGGCGCCGCCCCGAGCAGGACCCGACGGACGCGCAGGCGCTCGGCGAGGTCGGGGTCGCCTGCCACCAACGCCCCCATGAGCAGGTCGGAATGCCCGCTCAGCGCCTTCGTGACGCTGTGCAGGACGACGTCCGCCCCGAGGTCGAGTGGTGTCTGCAGGATCGGGGTGGCGAACGTGTTGTCGACGAGGACCAGCGCGCCGGCGGCGTGGGCGGCGTCGACGCACGCGGCCAGGTCCGCCACCTGCAGCAGCGGATTGGTCGGGGACTCCAGCCACAGCAGGAAGGCGCCGGTGCAGGCCGCCACCACCGCGTCGGTGTCGTCGGCGTCCACGATGACCAGGGCGATGCGGCCGGAGTCGGCCAGCTCGCGCAGCCGCACGGCGACCCCCGTGTAGGCGGCGCTCGGGGCGACGACGGTCGCGCCCATGCGGAACGAGGTCCATCATCGCGTTGGCGGCGGCCATGCCCGACGCGAAGGCGACCGCGGTGCCGTGCTCCAGGGCACCCAGCGCCGCCTCCACAGCGGACGTGGTGGGGGCGCTCTCGCGCGCGTACTCATGGTCCCCGCCGGCGTGGAAGGCCGACGAGGGGACGATCGGGGCATTGAGCGGCTGCCCGGGTGCGACGGTCGGGCGGCCCGCGGACACCACGAGGGTCTCGACGGACAGCGGCGCGTCGTCCGATGGCGTCAGGGGCACACGCAGACCCTAGCCGCCGTCAGCGGGGTCGCGGGGTACGGTCGTGCCCGTGAACCGCATCCGCGTGGCCGTCCTGCTCGGCGGCCGCAGCAGCGAGCACGCCATCTCCTGCATCAGCGGTCGCAGCATCGTCGCGGCCCTCGATCCGCTGCGGTACGAGGTGTCCGTCGTCGGAATCCGGCGGGATGGCAGCTGGGTGCGCGGCGAGGACGGCGGACTGGAGATCCTCGAGCAGGCCGGGGCGCTGCCGGAGGTCTCGGTCGGGGCGCCGGCGGCTGACCTCGCGACCTGTCTCGACGTCGACGTCGTGTTCCCGGTGCTCCATGGTCCCTGGGGCGAGGACGGCTCCGTCCAGGGACTGCTGGAGACGCTGGGGGTCCCGTACGTCGGCTCGGGCGTGCTGTCGTCCGCGCTGGCCATGGACAAGGGGTTCATGAAGGGAACTCTGGCAGCCGCCGGCATCGAGGTCGGGCGCTACGTCGTCGTCTCGGATCGGGCCTGGAGCGCGGATCCCGCGGGCGTCCTCGAGCGCATCGCCAACCTGGGGCTCCCGGTGTTCGTCAAGCCCGCCCGGGCCGGCTCGTCGCTGGGCATCGTGCGGGTGACCGACGCGCCGGCGGTGGCCGAGGCCATCGAGGCGGCCCGCAAGCACGACCCGCGCGTCATCGTCGAGGCTGCCGTCGGCGGCGCCCGCGAGATCGAGTGCGGAGTGCTGGTCGACTCCGACGGCGAGCCCAGGGCCAGCCGCTGCGCTGAGATCATCGTCAACGCCCGCCACGACTTCTACGACTTCGAGGCGAAGTACCTCGACGACTCCGCGACCCTGGTGGTGCCGGCCGACCTGCCCGACGAGGTCGAGGCGCAGGTCCGCGCGATGGCGGTGCTGGCGTTCGACGCCCTTGCCTGCGACGGGCTCGCGCGGGTGGACTTCTTCGTCCGGGAGTCCGGCGAGGTCGTGCTGAACGAGGTGAACACGATGCCGGGCTTCACGTCCATCTCGATGTTCCCGCGGATGTGGGGCGTCACGGGGATCGACTATCCCGAGCTGGTGGACCGGCTGATCGCCGACGCACTGCGCAAGGGCACCGGCCTGCACTGACGCCCGCGGGAGCGTGGAGCAGGAAGCGGCTAGAGGTTCACCACAGGGCAGGTCAGGGTGCGGGTGATGCCGGGCACCGCCTGGATGCGGGCGACCACGAGCTTGCCGAGCTCGTCCATCGTGCGGGCCTCGGCGCGGACGATCACGTCGTAGGGTCCGGTGACGTCCTCGGCCAGGGTCACCCCGGCAATGTCGCGGATGGCCTGGACCACGGTCGCGGCCTTGCCCACCTCGGTCTGGATCAGCACGTACGCCTGCACCGACATGCCTGCGAGACTAGCGCCCATGGCCAACGACAGCGGTGGAACCTTGCAGGACGTCGGGGAGTTCGCCCTCATCGAGCGGATCACCTCCGGGCTCGACCTGCCCCCCGGCGTGCTCGTCGGCCCAGGGGACGACACCGCCGTCGTCACTGCCCCCGACGGACGCGTGGCGATCACGTGCGACCTGCTGGTCGAGGGCCGTCACTTCCGCCGCGACTGGTCCACGGCGATCGACATCGGGCGCAAGGCGGCGGCCGCATCGCTGGCCGACATCGCCGCGATGGGGGCGACGGCGACCAGCCTCGTCGTCGGCTTCGGGGCGCCTGCCGACCTGCCGGCCGCGTGGGCGGTCAGCCTGGCTGCCGGCATCCGTGAGGAGGCGGCCCTCGTGGGCGCCGTGCTCGTCGGCGGTGACGTCGTGGAGGCACCCCAGGTGGTCATCTCGGTGACAGCCATGGGCGACCTCGACGGGCGCCCGCCCGTGCTGCGCTCCGGCGCACGAGCCGGCGACGTCGTGGCGATCGCCGGCCGCTTCGGCTGGTCGGGCGCAGGACTGGCCCTGCTGTCACGCGGCTTCCGCTCGCCCAAGGTGCTCGTGGACGCGCATCGCTACCCGCAGCCGCCCTACGCGGCCGGACCGCGGGCCGCACTGGCCGGCGCGACGGCCATGATCGACGTCAGCGACGGGCTCGTCGCCGACGCCCGGCACGTTGCGGTGGCGTCCGGGGTGCAGGTGGAGATCGACACCTCGAACTGGGAGATCCCCGACCCGCTCCAGGCGGCCGCGGCCGCCTACAACGTCGACCCGCGCGAGTGGATGCTCAGCGGCGGGGAGGACCACGCGCTCCTGGCGACGTTCAGCGGTCCGGTGCCCGACGGATTCGAGACGATCGGCCGCATCAGCGCCGGCGAGCCCGCCGTCCTCGTCGACGGCGTCGTCCGCGAGGCGGGTGGCGGCCACCGGCACTTCGCCTGATCCCGGGCCGACCGGGTCGCCTGGCCCGCGACATGACGAAGGGGCTGCCGCATGAGCGGCAGCCCCTTCGTCGATGGTCAGGTCAGGCGCGGGCGACCTTGCCGGCCTTCAGGCACGCGGCGCAGACGTTCAGGCGCTTGGGGGTACGGCCGACGAGCGTGCGGACCCGCTGGATGTTCGGGTTCCAGCGACGCTTCGTGCGGCGGTGCGAATGCGAGATGCTGTGCCCGAAGCTGGGGCCCTTGCCGCAGACGTCGCAGTTGGCAGCCACGGTGCACTCCTTCTGGATCCGCCCGGACGGGCGGTCGGTCGATGGTGGATGGATCGGTGGTTCGGTCGGCGGCGCGAGGCACCGCGAGGGTCAAGGGTAGCCGAGCGCCCGTCCGACTCCCAAATTGAGGGTACGGTCGGACGAACCGCCCTGTGATGAGGAGGCCCGCCGTGCCCGCGATCGTGTCATCGGACCTCGTCCGGGACTGGGCCGTGCGCGCGCTGACCGCCCTGGGGGAGTCCCGGGCCGAGATCGACGCCCTCAACGTCTTCCCGGTCCCGGACGGCGACACCGGCACCAACCTCTACCTGACGATGGAGTCGGCGTGCGAGGGAGTGCAGGACTGCTGGACCGAGGACGCGCCGGACGTCGAGCAGGCGGCGCGGGCGATGTCGACCGGCGCGCTCATGGGCGCGCGCGGGAACTCCGGGGTGATCTTGTCGCAGATCCTGAGGGGCACGGGCGAGATCCTGTCGGCGTTGCCAGACGGGTCGGTGCTCGTCGGAGCCGACGTCCATCGGCTGCTGGCGCGGGCCGCCGACCTCGGCTACGAGGCCGTCGCCCGACCCGTCGAGGGGACGATCCTCACCGTCGCCCGCGCGGCCGCCGATGCTGCGGGGGCGATCGCGAGTGCGGGATCCGACGACGCCGTCGCCGTCGTCCAGGCGGCCGTGGACGGTGCCCGCGACGCCCTGGCCCGCACGCCCTCGATGCTCGAGTCGCTGCGCCTGGCAGGAGTCGTCGATGCCGGTGGAGCCGGGCCTGGTGGTGGTCCTCGAGGCACTGGCCCAGGCGGTGTCCGGGGCGCCGGGCGGTGCCGGCGCCGTGGCGCGCATCGCGTCGCCCACCGTGGCGGTCGAGGTGGGCGCCACCCGCACTACGGCGGCCCCGCCTACGAGGTGATGTTCCTGCTCGAGGCGGACGAGGCGCACGTCCGCCGCGCTGAAGTCGCCGGCTCGACGCGCTCGGCGACAGCCTCGTCGTCGTCGGGGGCGACGGCCTGTGGAACGTCCACGTCCATGTCGACGACGCCGGCGCGGCGGTGGAGGCGGCCATGGCGGCGGGCCGGCCGTACCGCATCCGCATCACCCACCTCGAGCCGGTGATCTCGGCCACGACGCCCGGCCCGCGCACTGGTGGCGGTGTCGCACGGGCCGGGAGTGGCCGGCCTCCTCGGTAGCGCGGGCGTGGGGGTGGTCCCGGCCGCGGCCCGCCAGCGGCCCTCGACCGCGGAACTGCTGGCGGCCATCCGGGCCACCCATGCGCCCGAGGTCGTCGTGCTGCCCAGCGACAAGGACACGACGGGCGTCGCCGAGGCGGCCGCCGAGCAGGCGCGGGCTGACGGAGTCCGGGTGTCGGTGATCCCGACCCGGTCCATCGTCCAGACCCTGGCGGCGGTGGCGGTCCATGACCCGTCGGCACGGTTCGACGACGACGTCGTGGCGATGACCCGCGCGGCGGGGGCGACGCGCTACGCCGCCGTCACGGTGGCCAGTCGCGCCGCCCTGACCACGGTCGGCCCCTGCGAGGTGGGCGACATCCTCGGGCTGGTCGACGGGGACATCGTCGCGATCGGATCCGATCCGGCGGAGGTGGCGCGCGACATCCTCGGACGCATGCTCGCCGTGGGCGGCGAGCTCGTCACCCTCGTCCTGGGCGCCGACGCCGGCCCGGACCTGGTCGACGGACTGCCCGAGTGGCTGGCCCGCGACCCAGCCGCTCGTCGAGGTCGTCGTTCACGACGGCGGCCAGCCGCTGTGGCCGATCATCATGGGCGTCGAGTGAGGGCTGTCCTCCACGATCGCCTGACGTCGGTCGTCGGCGGCCGCACGGCCGACGCGCTGCGCAAGGGGCTTGGCCTGGTGACGGTCGAGGACCTGCTGCGGCACTATCCGCGTCGCTACGCCGAGCGCGGCGAGCTGACCGACCTGTCGACGCTGCGTGGAGGGGGAGCAGGCGACGGTGCTCGCCGAGGTGCGGTCGGTGACGGTGCGGCCGATGCGCAACCGTCGCGGCAGCCTGCTCGAGGCCGTCGTCACCGACGGGCAGGCGTCCATGTCCCTGACGTTCTTCAACCAGCGGTGGCGGGAGGGCCAGCTGGCCGTGGGCCGACGGGGACTGTTCTCCGGCCAGGTGTCGCGCTTCCGCTGCGCCAGCTCCAGCTCACCCACCCGGAGTTCGAGCTGCTGCCGGAGGGCGTGGACGACGACCCGCTCGCGGTGCTCGACGTTCGCCGGCGCGCTGATCCCCATCTACCCCGCCGCGAAGTCCGTCACCTCGTGGCAGGTGCACAAGGCCGTCGACGTCGTCCTGGACTCCCTCGGCGAGCTGCCCGACCCGATTCCCGACGACGTGCGCGCCGCGCGCGGCCTCGTCGGCCTGTCGGACGCGCTGTACGCGGTGCACCGTCCGACCAGCCGCGAGCGACGTCGACCCGGGCGATCGGAGCGGCTGCGCGTTCGAGGAGGCCTTCGTCCTGCAGGTGCTGCTGGCGCAGCGTCGGGCCGGAGGTCATGGCGCCTGCCGGCGACCCGACGGGTGCCGAGCAGCAGCCCGCTGCTGACCGCGTTCGACGCCCGACTGCCGTTCGAGCTGACCGCGGGCCAGCGCGACGGTCGCGGCCCGCATCGACGAGGACATGGGCCAGGACCACCCGATGCACCGACTGCTGCAGGGCGACGTCGGCAGCGGCAAGACGGTGGTCGCCCTGCGCGCGATGCTGCGCGTCGTCGACGCCGGCGGACAGGCGGCGCTGCTCGCGCCGACCGAGGTGCTCGCCGCCCAGCACTACCGGTCCATCACGACGCTGCTCGGCCCGCTCGCCGACGGCGGCCGGCTCGGGTCGCCGGACGAGGCCACCCGGCGTCGCGCTGCTGACCGGCTCGCAGCGCACGCGCCCACCGGCGCCAGGCGCCTGCTCGACATCGTGAGCGGCGACGCCGGCATCGTCATCGGCACGCACGCGCTGATCCAGGAGAACGTCGACTTCCACGACCTGGCACTCGTCGTGGTCGACGAGCAGCACCGCTTCGGGGTCGAGCAGCGGGCCGCCCTGGCGGCGAAGTCGCGGGACGGCTCGCGACCGCATGTCCTGGTCATGACGGCGACCCCGATCCCGCGCACGGTGGCGATGACCGTCTTCGGCGACGTCGACGTCTCGACGCTGTCGGAGCTGCCCGCCGGTCGCGCGCCGATCTCGACCCACGTCGTGGTCGCGCGCGAGCAGCCGGTCCACATGGCCCGGGTCTGGCAGCGCGTGCGCGAGGAGGTGGCCGCCGGGCACCGCGTGTTCGTCGTCTGCCCGCGGATCGGCGGGACGACGACGACGCGGACGCCGAGGCGCTGCCGAGGCCGGGCCGTGGACGAGCCGGCCGAGACCGACGCCGATGCCGCCCCGGCTGCCGCGGTCCTGTCGCTGGCGCGCACCCTGGCCGAGGCGCGAGCTGGCGGGATCCGGCTCGGCGTCCTGCACGGCCGCCTGCCCGGCGAGGAGAAGGACGACGTCATGCGCCGCTTCGCCGACACCGGCGCCGCCGGACGGGATCGACGTCCTTGTCGCCACGACCGTCGTCGAGGTCGGCGTCGACGTCCCGGGCGCGACGATGATGGTGATCATGGACGCCGACCGCTTCGGGATCTCCCAGCTGCACCAGCTGCGCGGCCGGGTGGGCCGCGGCGGCCTGCCGGGCCTGTGCCTGCTCGTGACCGATGCCGAGCCCGGGTCGCCGGCCCGGGCCCGACTGGACGCCGTCGCCTCGACGACGGACGGCTTCGCGCTCTCGGCACTCGATCTCGCGCTGCGTCGGGAGGGCGACGTGCTGGGCAGCTCGCAGTCGGGGCGGCACCGCTCGCTGCGCCTGCTCGAGGTGGCGCGACACGAGGACGTGATCGTCGACGCGCGCAGCGCCGCCGTGGCGATCGTGGCCGAGGATCCGGCCCTCGCGGGGCAGCCGGCCCTCGCCGACGCGATCGCGGTCCTCGTCGAGGACGAGCACGCCGAGTTCCTGGAGAAGGGATGACGCGGATCATCGCCGGCGCGGCCCGCGGCCGACGGCTGGCCGTGCCCGACGCGGGCACGCGTCCCACCTCCGACCGGGTCCGCGAGTCGCTCTTCTCCGACCCTGGACAGCCAGTGGCGCGCCGACGGCGTCACCTGGGCCGAGGTGAGGGTCCTGGACCTGTACGCCGGCAGCGGCGCCCTCGGGCTCGAGGCCCTCAGCCGCGGGGCGCGCTCGCGCCGTGCTGGTGGAGAGGTCCCGGGCCGCGGCGCGCGTCCTCGCGGCGAACGTCGCGGTGGTCGGGTGCGCCGGGGCGCAGGTGCTCGTGCGCGATGTCGCCTCCCTCGCGGGCATGCCGGCCCCGCAGGCGGCCACGCTGGTCTTCGCCGACCCGCCCTACTCGGTCCCGGCCGCGGACGTGCGCGACCTGCTCGCGGCGCTCGCGCCGCCGGGTGGGTCGCCCCGGACGCGGTCGTCGTGGTCGAGCGCCCCGCGCGCGACCACGACTGCCCCCTTCCTCCCACGTGGCCCGAACCGCGTCGTCGGCCGTACGGGGACACCGTGCTTTGGTACGGTCGATCAGCGGCGGACGCGGACGCCGTCACGCAAGCCGAGGAGAGCCCCTGATGCGCACCGCCGTGTGCCCCGGATCCTTCGACCCCGTGACGAACGGTCACCTCGACGTCTTCGCCCGGGCGTCGGCGATGGCCGACGAGGTGATCGTGGCCGTCCTCATCAACCACACCAAGGCCGGCCTGTTCACCATCGACGAGCGGATCGAGATGCTGCGCGAGGTCGTGGCCCCGTACCCGAACGTCCGCGTCGACTCGTTCCACGGGCTGCTCGTCGACTACTGCCGGGAGCACGGGGTCACGGCGATCGTCAAGGGCCTGCGCGCCATCAGCGACTTCGACTACGAGCTCCAGATGGCGCAGATGAACTACCGCCTGGCGGGGGTCGAGACCGTCTTCATCACGACGAACCCGCTCTACAGCTTCCTGTCGTCGAGCCTGGTCAAGGAGGTCGCCAAGTTCGGCGGCGACGTGGACGGATTGGTCCCTGACGCCGTGTTGAAACGGCTCGCGGCGCGACTGTCGGACACAATGGGGCTGCAGAAGTAGCCGCCGGCCGCCCAAGGAGCCCTCGTGGACGTTCAGGAACGACTCGACGAGCTTGCCGTCCTCATCGAGGACGCGAAGTCGATGCCGCTGTCGGCATCGTGCATCGTCAATCGCTCCCAGGTGCTCGACCTCATCGAGGAGATCCGCCAGCTGCTGCCGGAGTCGGTGCACCGGGCCGACGAGCTCCTCGCCGACCGTGAGGCGGTGGTCCAGGACGGCCGCCGCGAGGCCGACCGCATCCTCGAGCGGGCCCGCGCCGAGGCCGACCGCCTCGTCTCCGAGCACGAGGTCTACCTGGCCGCGGTGGACGAGGCCGAGGCCCTGACCCGGCACACGGCCGGCGAGACGGCCCACATGCGCAAGGAGACCGACGACTACATCGACGCCAAGCTCGCCACCTTCGAGATCACGCTGCAGAAGACGCTGCAGACGGTGGACCGGGGCCGCGAGCGGCTGCGCAGCCAGATGTACCAGGAGCTGGCGCCGGCGACCGAGCCGGTGTACGACGACGCCGCGTTCGCCGACCCCGGGCTTCGGCGAGATGCCCGCGGAGTTCGACGAGCGCCGCTGAACGCCCCCGCTCGCCCCGTCAGCCGCACCCGGCGGACCCGCCCGTTTTCACGGTTCCGGGCCTCGCAGGGTAGCCTTGCCGGCCGAGGCCTCTAGCGAGGCCACGGTTAGCCGTGCCGAAAGTGGAGGGTCCCAGTGACCGGCCTCGACCCGAAGAACCCGCTCGTCCTCGACGTGCGGACGCTTCAGCGCAGACCAGGGTCGATGGTCACCGTGACCCGCCGCGTCCCGGCTCCGGCTGACCTTGGCGTCGCGATGGCTCGGGTGCCCGAGGGTTCGCCAATCGACCTGGATCTGCGGTTGGAGTCCGTTCTCGAGGGCGTCCTGGTGTCCGGTACGGCGGATCTCCAGATCGGCGCGGAGTGCTCGCGCTGCCTGGAGCCCTTCGACTGGCGCGAGGAGTTCGACCTCACCGAGCTGTTCCGATACCCGCCGACCGACGCCCATGGCGCGATCGTCGAGGAGGAGGATGAGTCCGAGGATCCGCTGCCGGTGCTCCAGGACGACCTGATCGACCTGGCTCCGGTGCTGCGGGACGCTGTGGTGCTCGACCTGCCGCTCGCCCCGCTGTGCCGCGAGGACTGCCTCGGACTGTGCCCCGACTGCGGGGTGCGGCTCGAGGACGATCCGCAGCACGTGCACGAAACGTCCGATCCGCGCTGGGCGGCACTCGCCGCACTCGTGGACCCGGACGCGCAGTAAGCCCGGACCCTCGCGCCGCGAGTCCCTGACCGAAGGAAGCACCGTGCCAGTTCCCAAGCGGAAGACGTCCCGCTCCAACACCCGTCACCGCCGTTCGCAGTGGAAGACCTCGGCCCCCACCCTGGTCACCTGCGTGCGCTGCAAGGAGAAGCGGCTCGCGCACACGGCGTGCCCGACCTGCGGCACCTACGCCAAGCGTCGCGTCCTGGACGTCTAGCAGTTGACCACTGTCGCCCTCGACCTGCTCGGCGGCGATGGGGCTCCTGCGGTGGTCGCCGACGCGGTCGCTCGACTGCTCGGCGTCGCGCCTGAGCCGGGCTCGGCCGCCGACGGCGCCCCCAGTGACCCGCTCGACCTCATCGTGGTCGGCCCGGCCGCGTCCGCCCGCGTCCTGCTGGCCGAGCGTGGCGTGGACCCCTCCGCGGTCCGCATCGTCGACGCGGGTCGCGGCGCGTCCATGGCCGGGAACCCGCTGTCGACCCTCCGCTCGCACGACGACGTCACCGTCACCGTCGGCGTCGGCCTCGTCGCCAACGGCCTCGCTGACGGCTTCGTGTCCGTCGGGCATACCGGCGCGACGGTCGCCGCGGCCGTCCTCGGCCTCGGCCGCGTGTCCGGCATGTCCCGCCCGGCGATCGCCGTGGTGGTGCCCGCGCTCGCCGGTCCCGTCGTGCTCGTCGACGCCGGCGCCGCACCGGACGCCACCCCCGACGTCCTGCGCCAGTTCGCCCTGGCCGGCTGGGCCTACGCCCGCGCCCTGGGCGTCGTCGATCCCGGTGTCGGGCTGCTGACCATCGGCAGCGAGGCTGGCAAGGGTGATCGGCTGCGCAAGTCCACCCACGACCTGCTGACCGAGACGCTGCCCGGTTCCGGCGTGCGCTACGCCGGCGCCGTCGAGGGGAACGACGTCGCGCTCGGTGATCGGGCCCAGGTCGTCGTCACCGACGGCTTCACCGGCAACGTGCTGCTCAAGGGGATCGAGGGCGCGGTGCGCTGGTCGGCGCAGCGCATGGGTGCCGCGTACGGGGATCCTGAGCCGGCCCGCGCGATCGTGCGGGAGACGGCCACGTCGGAGTTCGCCGGCGGCATGCTGCTCGGCGTCAACGGGGTGACCGTCGTCGGGCACGGAGCGGGGACCCCCGAGGAGATCTGCGCCTGCGTGCGCCTCGCGCAGCGGGCGGCGCGGACCGGGCTCGTGCCGGCGACCCAGGCCGCCCTGGCCACGGTGGTCCGGTCGTGACCGCCGCGACACCCGCGACCCCGCCGCCGGACTCCCGCACCGCGGCCGTCCTCGTCGAGGACGCCCTCGCGCTGGTGTTCCCGGCCGATCTCGTGGCGCGGCTGCGCCCGGACTCCCCGCTCTCGGGCGTGGGCATGACCCCGGCCGACGCCGTCTGCGTCTGCGACGCGGTCGCGACCCTGGCCGAGGGCTCCGGGCTGTCGTGCCAGCTGACGGACGCCGACCTCGACGAGGCCCGGACCGTTGGCGACCTCGTCGGCGCCGTCCAGCGGCGCCTCGGCGGGGAGGCGCCCGCGTGAGGACCGACACGACCGCCCTGCTGGAGAGCCTCGGCGTGGACCTGGACGCCGACCTGCTGACCATGGCGCTGACGCACCGGTCGTTCGCGTACGAGAACGGCGGGCTGCCGACCAACGAGCGGCTGGAGTTCCTCGGCGACTCGGTGCTCGGCATCGTCATCACCGAGACCCTGTACGACCGGTATCCGCAGTGGCCCGAGGGCCAGCTGGCGAAGCTGAGGGCCGCCGTCGTCAACGCGGGCGCCCTGGCCGACGTCGCGCGCACCCTCGGACTGGGGGAGTACGTGTACCTCGGCCGCGGAGAGGAGACCACCGGCGGCCGGGACAAGTCCTCGATCCTGGCCGACACGATGGAGGCCGTCTTCGGCGCGGTGTTCCTGGACGCCGGCATCGACGTGGCCCGCACGGTCATCCACTCGCTCTTCGACCCCCTGATCGAGCGCGCCGCCGACCTCGGGGCCGGGCTGGACTGGAAGACGTCGCTGCAGGAGGTGGCCGCGGCCGCCGGACTCGGGCTGCCCGAGTACCGCGTCAGCGACGTCGGGCCGGACCACGCCAAGGAGTTCTCCGCGCAGGTCGTCGTCGGGGGCGACGTCCTGGGCGACGGGACCGGGCGCTCGAAGAAGGTGGCGGAGCAGAAGGCGGCCGCCGCGGCCTACGCGCGCATCCTGCACGACCACCCCGGCGTCGGCCCGGCCGGCGCGTAGGCCGTCCCGCGATGCCCGAGCTCCCCGAGGTCGAGGTGGTCCGCGCCGGCATGGCGCGCTGGGTGGCCGGCCGCACGGTCCGCCAGGTCGAGGTGCGGCATCCGAGGGCCATCCGCCGGCACGACGCCGGTGCGGCCGACTTCGCGGCCCGGCTGGCCGGGCAGACCCTCGTGTGCGCCTCGCGTCGCGGCAAGTACCTGTGGCTGCCGCTCGCCGTCGAGGGCGAGCCCGCCGCGAGCGCCCTGGTCGGCCACCTCGGCATGAGCGGCCAGCTGCTGGTGCAGCCTTCGGAGGCGCCCGACGAGAAGCACCTGCGCGTGCGCATCGCCTTCGAGGATGGCGGTCGCGAGCTGCGCTTCGTCGACCAGCGCACGTTCGGCGGCCTCGCGGTGGCCGACCTCGTGGATGACGGCTCCGGCGGCCGGATCCCCGAGCCGGTCGCGCACATCGCCCGCGACCCGCTGGACCCGGCCTTCGACGACGACGGCTTCGTCCGCGCGGTCCGGGCGCGGGACGCCGAGATCAAGCGGATCCTCCTCGACCAGACGGTGGCCTCGGGCGTCGGCAACATCTACGCGGACGAGGCCCTGTGGCGCGGCGTCCCTCCACGGGGCCCGACCCGGGCGCCGACTGTCGCGGGCCGACGTCCGCACCGTGCTCGCCGCGGTGCGCGAGGTCATGGGCGAGGCCCTGGCCCAGGGGGGCACGAGCTTCGACGCGCTGTACGTCAACGTCAACGGCGAGAGCGGCTACTTCGACCGCAGCCTGGCGGCCTACGGGCAGGAGGGGCTGCCGTGCCCCCGCTGCGGCACCCCCATCCGGCGCATCTCGTTCATGAACAGGTCGTCGTTCTTCTGCCCGCGCTGCCAGCGTGGCCCCCGTGGAGGCGGGTCACGGGGAAAGGTAGAGTCCGGCCGTGCACCTGAAGAACCTGACGCTCAAGGGCTTCAAGTCCTTCGCCTCCTCGACCACCCTCCACTTCGAGCCGGGCGTGACATGCGTCGTGGGCCCGAACGGGTCGGGCAAGTCCAACGTGGTCGACGCGCTCGCCTGGGTCATGGGCGAGCAGGGCGCCAAGTCGCTGCGCGGCGGCAAGATGGAGGACGTCATCTTCTCCGGCACGGCCGGGCGGGCGCCGCTGGGTCGCGCCGAGGTGGCCCTGACGATCGACAACTCCGACGGCGCGCTGCCGATCGAGTACACCGAGGTCACCATCTCCCGCACGCTGTTCCGCAACGGCGGCTCGGAGTACTCGATCAACGGTGAGCAGTGCCGCCTGCTCGACGTCCAGGAGCTGCTCAGCGACTCCGGCATCGGGCGCGAGATGCACGTCATCGTCGGGCAGAACCGGCTCGGGACGATCCTGCGAGGCGACGCCCGGAGGACCGCCGTCACATCATCGAGGAGGCGGCGGGCGTCCTCAAGCACCGCAAGCGCAAGGAGAAGGCGCTGCGCAAGCTGGAGGCGATGCAGGCCAATCTCAACCGACTGCAGGACCTCACCGCCGAGCTGCGGCGCCAGCTCAAGCCGCTCGGTCGCCAGGCCGAGGTGGCCCGGCGTGCCGTGGTGATCCAGTCCGAGGTGCGCGATGCGCGCCTGCGGATCATGGCCGACGACCTCGTGACCCTCACCGGCGCGCTGGCCGCGGAGGTCGCCGACGAGACCGCCCTGCGCCAGCGCCAGGCGGAGGTCGACGCCCGGCTCGCGGCGCTGCTGGCCGACGAGCAGGAGGCCGAGCAGCAGGCCGCCCTCGACTCCCCGAAGGTCACGGCGGCACAGGAGACGTGGTTCGCGCTCAGCGGGCTGCGCGAGCGGTTCATCGGGCTGGTCCAGCTCTCGGCCGAGCGCGTGCGCCACCTCCAGCCGGAGCCCGAGGAGGAGGACTCCGGCCGGGATCCGGAGCAGATCGAGGCCGAGGCCCGTGCGCTTCGCAGCGAGGAGTTCGACCTCGGCCGGCAGGTCGAGGCCTCGCGCGAGACGCTGGCCCAGGCCGAGTCCGCGCGGCTGGCCGCCGAGAGCGCCGCGGCCGCGGAGGAGCGCCGCGTGGCCGAGGCGGCGCGGGCCGCCGCCGATCGTCGCGAGGGGCTGGCCCGACTGACCGGCCAGGTCAACGCCGCACGGTCGCGCACCGAGACCCGCAGTGCCGAGATCAGCCGGCTGGGCGTCCAGATCGACGAGGCACGGCACCGCGGCGAGCATGCCCAGCAGGAGTTCCAGGGCATCGAGATGGACGTGGCCGGGCTCGACGCGGGCGAGGTCAGCCTCGACGCGGAGCACGAGCACGCCGAGGCGGCGCTGGCCGCCGCCGACCAGGCGATCGAGGAGCTGCGCGGTCGCGAGTCCGCGGCCGAGCGGGAGCGGGCGGCGCTCGCGGCGCGCGGCGAGGCGCTGGCCCTCGGGCTCGAGCGCAAGGACGCCGGGGCACGCCTGGTCGGGGCGTCGGACCGCCTGACCGGAGTGCTCGGCCCCCTCGCCTCGCTCCTGCACGTGGACGCCGGCGCCCAGACCGCGGTCGCCGCGGCCCTCGGCGACGTCGCCGATGCCGTCGTCGTGACCGGCATGGACGCCGCCATGCAGGCCGTCGTCCTGCTGAAGGACGAGGACGCCGGCCGCGCCGCGCTCGTCGTCGCCGACGCTGAGGCGGCCCGCCCGAGCCGGCCGCCGGTCCGGGACGCGGGCCGACCGCTGCTGGACTCCGTTCACTGCGACGCCGTCCTGCAGCCGGTGGTCGACCACCTGCTCGAGCGGTGGTGCCTCGTGGCCGACCTGCGCGAGGCCGCCGACCTCGCCGCGCATCATCCCGGCCTGTCGTTCGTCACCCCCGACGGTGACGTGCTCGCGCAGGGCGTCGTCCACGGCGGGTCGGCGAGCACGCCGAGCCTGCTCGAGGTCCAGGCCGCCTACGACGAGACCACGGCCGCGCTCGACGCCATCGGGCACGACCTTGAGCGCCTGCGCTTCGACATGGCCACCGCGCGCACCGCGCAGGCGGCGGCCGCGCGTCGGGTCGAGGGCACGCTGGCGCGGCTGCACGAGTCCGACGCCCGGATGGCGGCGGTTGCCGAGCAGCTCGGCCAGCTGGGCCAGGTCGCCCGCTCCGCGCTGGCCGAGGCGGACCGGCTCGCCCAGGCCAAGGCGGCGGCCGAGGTCGCGCTGGCGGCCGACATCGATCAGCTCGACCAGCTGCAGGCACGCCTGGCCGCGGCCGCGGAGGAGCCGACGACGGAGCCGGCGTCCGATGAGCGCGAGCAGCTCGCCACGGCCGCCTCGGCAGCCCGCCGCCACGAGGTCGACGCCCGCCTGGCCCTGCGCACCGCCGAGGAGCGCGTCGCGGCGGTCGCGGCCCGCGCTCAGCAGCTCGAGCGCGCCGCCCACAACGAGCGACAGGCCCGCGCCGCTGCGCTCGAGCGGCGCGAGCGCCGCGCCCGCGAGCTCGTGGTGGCGCAGGCGGTGCTCGCCGGGGCCCGCGTCTCGCTGGCGCGCATCGAGTCCTCGGCCGCCTCGGCCGGGCGCGAGCGCACCCTCGTCGAGCGCACCGCCAAGGAGCGCGACGCCCGGCTGCTGGGCGTGCGAGCCTCCCTGCGCGAGCTGGCGGCCGAGGCCGACCGGCTGAAGGACTCGGTGCACCGCGACGAAGTGGCCCGCGCGGAGCAGCGCATGCGGATCACCCAGGTCGAGGACAAGGTGCTCGAGGACTTCGGCATCGAGGCCGACGTGCTCCTGGCCGAGTACGGCCCCGACGCAGCCGGTGCCGCCCACCCCGAGGTCGCCCGGCGACGACGTCCCCGAGGTCGAGCCCGAGCCGTACCCGTTCGTGCGCACCGAGCAGGAGAAGCGGCTCAAGGCGGCCGAGCGCGACCTGGCGCTGCTCGGCAGGGTGAACCCGCTGGCCCTCGAGGAGTTCACCGCCATGGAGGAGCGGCACAACTTCCTCAGCGAGCAGCTCGATGACCTCAAGCGCAGCCGCGAGGACCTCCTCGACATCGTCAAGGAGGTCGACGCGCGCGTCCTGCAGGTGTTCACCGAGGCCTACGAGGCGGTCGAGCGGGAGTTCGCGGGCATCTTCGGCCGCCTGTTCCCCGGAGGCGAGGGCCGGCTCGTGCTCACCGATCCCGACGACATGCTGAACACCGGGGTCGACGTCGAGGCACGCCCCCCGGGCAAGAAGGTGAAGCGGCTGTCCCTGCTGTCGGGTGGCGAGCGCTCGCTCACGGCCGTGGCCTTCCTCGTCGCGCTGTTCAAGGCGCGGCCCAGCCCGTTCTACGTCCTCGACGAGGTCGAGGCAGCCCTCGACGACGTCAACCTCGGTCGCCTCATCGACATCATCGAGGAGCTGCGCTCGACGTCCCAGCTCATCGTCATCACCCATCAGAAGCGCACGATGGAGATCGCCGATGCCCTCTACGGCGTCTCGATGCGCGGCGACGGCGTCACGCAGGTGATCGGGCAGCGGCTGCGCGAGAGCGAGCCGGTCAGCGCCTGACGGGCACCGCGTCACGCGCCAGCGAGCAGCCGGTGAGGCCCGTGACGATCATCGCCTGCGCCACCACGTACGTCGCCATGATGACCGCGCGCCAGGCCGGGGCCGGGGACAGCGGCCCGAAGGCCGTCATGGCGATGAGGGCGTCGGACAGCACGAAGACGAGGGCGCCGAAGGCGACCCGCCAGCCGAGCGGCCGCGGGACCCGCAGGACGAGGTCCAGGGCGGCCACCGCGGTGACGATGATGACGGTGCTGTAGACGAGGACCGGGATGCGCATGTCGCCGGCCCCGGGCAGCACGAGGGCGTTCAGGGCGAGCCAGAGCAGCACGTAGGGGACGATCGCGATCCTCCACGCCCGCACCAGGCCGGGACCCGGGATCAGGGTGATGGACCGCAGGTAGCACAGCTGCATCACCAGGAAGGCGGCCAGCCCGCCGGCGAACCACAGGTCGCCCTCGCCCATGAGGAGCAGGTCGCCGAGCCAGGCGGCGGCGATCCCCGCCTCGAGCCAGCGCAGCATCGCGGTCCGGCCCCGCGCCGCGTGATGCGGCCAGCACCCAGACGAGCAGCAGCGGCATGAGCAGCGGCTTCGTGGCGTCGGCGAGGGCCGTGGTGTCCGTGGCGGCGCCGACCACGTTCGCCGCCCCGACGGCTCGCGTAGGCGATCAGGATCCACGCGGGTCTCATGGCCTCATCTTGGCCCGTGGGAGGATGCCGCTCATGGATTCCGCGCTGGTGTACGTCGTTCTCGCCCTCGTCATCGCCGTCGTCGCGGTGGTCGCCGTCGTGGCGCTCCGCCGGGGTCGGTCGGGAGGCGCCGCGCTCGAGTCGCGACCGCGGCCGGGGATCGACTACGCGCCCGGGGTCGGCGACGACGACTCGGTGCCGCGCGACACGCCTCGCCGGACGGTCGACGTCATCGAGGTGGGGGAGACCCTCGCCGCGCCGCAGGCCCCGTCCGAGGAGGCCCTGGCGGAGGAGCTGTCGGCCGAGGATCTCGAGGGGCTCCTGCTCGTCGAGGTGCCCGAGCCGGCCGCCGGCCGCCTCCAGCGGCTGCGCGCCCGCCTGGCCCGCTCGCAGAACGCCCTCGGCCGGGGACTGCTGGCGCTGCTGAGCCGCGAGACCCTCGACGAGGACACGTGGGACGAGGTCGAGGAGATCCTGCTGACGGCGGATCTCGGCGTCGCCCCGACGCAGGAGCTGGTGGCGCGCCTGCGCACCCGGGTGAAGGTCGAGGGCACGTCCGATCCCGACCTCGTGCGCCAGATGCTCCACGAGGAGCTCCTCGTCCTCGTCGACCCCACGATGGACCGCACGGTGCGGTCCGCGCGGGTCGACGGCCGTCCCGGCGTCGTCCTCGTGGTCGGCGTCAACGGCACGGGCAAGACCACCACGACCGGCAAGCTGGCCCGGCTGGCCGTGGCCTCGGGGCAGACCGTCGTCCTCGGGGCCGCCGACACGTTCCGGGCGGCGGCAGCGCAGCAGCTGCAGACCTGGGGAGACCGCGTCGGTGCCGCCGTGGTGCGTGGTCCCGAGGGCGGTGACCCCGCCGCCGTGGCGTTCGACGCCGTGTCGACGGCGGCGGCGGCCGAGGTGGACACCGTGATCATCGACACGGCCGGCCGCCTGCACACGAAGACCGGCCTCATGGACGAGCTCGGCAAGGTCAAGCGGGTCATCGAGAAGCAGTCGCCGATCGACGAGGTCCTCCTCGTCCTCGACGCGACCACGGGGCAGAACGGCCTCGTCCAGGCGCGCGTGTTCGCCGAGGTCGTCGACGTGACCGGGATCGTGCTGACCAAGCTGGACGGCACCGCCCGCGGCGGCATCGTGGTCGCCGTGCAGCGCGAGCTCGGCGTCCCGGTGAAGCTCGTCGGGCTGGGGGAGGGCCCGGACGACCTGGCCCCCTTCGACGCCGAGGTCTTCGTCAGCGCCCTCATCGAAGGCTGACCGGCCGGCGCACCCCGCGCGAGGGGTGCCGTGTAACCCACTGTTAACCCGCCAGCCGCCCCGGACACGCATCGGTAACCCGAGGGCGTGACGAGCGAAACCTCCCTCCGCGAATGTTCAGAACGCGAGGTGAAGATCGCCACTGGAGGGAGAACTCGCATGGAATCTGCACTCAATACGGGTGACACTGCCTGGCTGCTGACATCAGCAGCCCTGGTGTTGCTCATGATCCCCGGACTGGCCTTCTTCTACGGAGGCATGGTTCGGGTCAAGTCCGTGCTCAACATGCTCATGATGGTGATGGGCGCCCTGTTCATCGTCGGCATCCTGTGGGTGCTCTACGGCTACTCGATGTCGTTCGGCGACTCGTACGGCCAGGCCGGCCTGCTGGGCAACATCACCCAGTACTGGGGCCTCGAGGGCCTGATGGTCGACAACCCGGAGGTCACCTACCCGGCGATGGCATTCGTGGCCTTCCAGGCCATGTTCGCCTGCATCACCGTGGGGCTGATCGCCGGCGCCGTCGCCGACCGCATGAAGTTCGCCGCCTGGCTCATCTTCGCAGGCATCTGGGCGACCCTCGTGTACTTCCCCGTCGCGCACTGGGTCTTCAACCTGGCCGGTGACAACGGCGGCTGGATCTACAAGTACGGCGTGATCGACTTCGCCGGCGGCACGGCCGTCCACATCAACGCCGGCATCGCCGGACTGGTGCTGGCGATCGTGGTCGGCAAGCGTCTCGGCTGGCCGAAGACGCCGATGAGGCCGCACAACCTCACGCTCGTGATGATCGGCGCAGCGCTCCTGTGGTTCGGCTGGTTCGGCTTCAATGCCGGCTCCGCCACCGCAGCCAACAACACCGCTGCCGTCGCCTTCATCAACACGTTCGCGGCCACGTGTGCTGCGGCCGTGGGCTGGCTTCTCACGGAGAAGTTCCGGGACGGGCATGCCACCTCGCTCGGCGCCGCATCGGGCATCGTCGCAGGACTGGTCGCCATCACCCCGGCGTGTGCCGCGGTGAGCCCCATGGGAGCACTCGCGATCGGCCTCATCGCCGGCGTGCTGTGCGCCCTGGCCGTGGGCCTGAAGTACAAGTTCAAGTACGACGACTCGCTCGACGTGGTGGGCGTCCACCTCGTCGGTGGACTCACGGGCACCCTGCTGATCGGCCTGTTCGCCACCGCGGCCTCGCCGACCGGTATCGACGGTCTGCTGTACGGCGGTGGACTCGACCAGCTCTGGAAGCAGGTGGTCGGAGCCGGAGCCGTCCTGGGCTACTCGCTGGTGGTGACCCTGATCATCGCGGTCATCCTCAAGGTCGTCATGGGCCTGCGGGTCACCGAGGACCAGGAGGTCGGCGGCATCGATCGCTCGGAGCACGCCGAGACCGGCTACGAACTGGGCGACACTGGTGGTGGCGGCGTGTTCGCCGGCATCGGCCACGCTGCTCGCAACAACTCGGAGGTGGAGTAAATGAAGCTGATCACCGCAATCATCAAGCCCTTCAAGCTGGATGACGTCAAGGCTGCCCTCGAGGCACGTGGCGTCCACGGCCTGACCGTCTCCGAGGCGTCCGGCTACGGTCGGCAGAAGGGGCACACCGAGGTCTACCGGGGGGCCGAGTACACGGTCGACCTGGTGCCGAAGGTGCGCCTTGAGATCGTCGTCGAGGACGAGAGCGTCGACGATGTCGTGGACGGTATCGTGTCCTCGGCGTCGACCGGCAAGATCGGTGACGGCAAGGTCTGGGTCAGCTCGATCGAGACGATCGTGCGCGTGCGCACCGGCGAGCGCGGATCCGAAGCGCTGTAGGACGGGACACGAGTGGATTCGATCACGTTCGCGTCCGCACGGGATGAGCTGGTACGTCGCCCCGGGCTTTCGGGCCCGGGGCGACGTGCTGCGCTGACATCCCTGACCGACGGGTGGCTGGCGGAGGGCTTCGACGCGGCGACGCGCTCGGCGGCGGATCCGTTCTGCCTCGTGGCAGTCGGCGGCTACGGCCGCGGGGAGCTGACGGCCGGCAGCGACCTGGACCTGCTGCTTCTGCACCGGTCAGGGGCGTCCGAGGCGGCCCGCGTCGCCGAGGCGCTCTGGTACCCGATCTGGGACTCCGGGCAGCGGCTGGACCACAGCGTTCGCACCGTCAGCGAGGCCCGGCGCCTGGCCAGCGAGGACGTCAAGGTCGTGCTCGGTCTCCTGGACGCCCGAGTGGTGGCCGGTGACGCCACGATGGCCGAGCAGCTGCAGGCCGCCGTCCTCGGGGACTGGCGTGCCATGGCCGACCGTCGGCTGGCCGACCTGCACGCCCTGGTGGTCGACCGGCGCCAGCGCTTCGGCGAGGCGAGCCAACTCGTGGAGCCGGACCTCAAGGAGTCGTACGGCGGCCTGCGGGACGCCACGATCCTCAGGGGCGTCGCCGCGTCCTGGGTGACCGACGTCCCCCACACCGGCTGGCAGGAGTCCGTCGGCTTCCTGCTCGATGTCCGGGACGCCCTTCAGCGAGTCTCGGGCCGCAGCGCCGATCGCCTGATCATGCAGGAACAGGATGCCGTGGCCGTCGAGCTCGTCGGGGTGCCCGACGCAGACGCCCTGCTGCGCGCGGTATACGACAGTGCCCGCACCATCGCCTATGCCAGTGACGTGACCTGGCACCGGGTCGAGCGCCTGACCCGCAGCCGGCAGCGGCTCGGGTTCCGGCCGATCCGCCGCCGCCCGGCGGCCCGGCTTCCGCTGGCCGAGGGCGTCGTCATGCAGGACGGCGAGGTCGTCCTCGCGCTCGAGGCCCGACCGGGCTCGGATGAGGGGCTGCTCCTGCGCGCTGCCGCAGCCGCCGCGCAGGCCGGTCTGCCGCTGTCGCCGCACACCGTCGAGCGGCTGGCGACCGAGGGCGACGAGCCCGCGGTGCCCTGGTCGCGCGAGGTCCGCGAGTCGTTCGTGTCCCTGCTCGGATCCGGCCCGAGTCTCGTGCCGGTGTGGGAGGCCCTCGACCAGGCGGGGATCGTCACCCGACTCATCCCGGGCTGGGACATCGTGCGGTCGGCGCCGCAGCGCAACGCCCTCCATCGCTTCACGGTCGACCGCCACCTCGTCGAGACGGCCGTCCAGGCCGGCGGCCTCGCGCGCAACGTCGAGCGTCCCGACCTGCTCCTGGTGTCGGCCCTGCTGCACGACATCGGCAAGGCGCGCGGCGGGGACCACAGCGTCGTCGGGTCCGAGCTGGCGGAGCGGCTCGCGGCGCGCATGGGCTTCGACGCCGCAGACCGCGCCGTCATTGCGACACTGGTGCGCCACCACCTGCTCCTCCCGGACACCGCCACCCGCCGCGACCTGGAGGACCCGCAGATCATCACCGAGGTGGCCGACGTCCTCGGCGACGCCGCGACCGTGGACCTGCTCCATGAGCTGACGATCGCCGATTCGCTGGCCACCGGACCCACGGTCTGCACGGAGTGGCGATTCAGCCTCATCAACGACCTCGCCGACCGGCTCCGATCCAGCATGTCCGGGCGCCCGCTGCCCGAGCCTCCGGAGCTCACCGAGCAGCAGGAGGTGGCCCTGCGGCAGTCGGGCGTCTGGGTGCTCATGGACGTGCGCGATGCGACGAGCATCGTGACCGTGGCGGCTCCCGACCGAGTCGGTCTCCTGGCCCTCGTGGCGGGCGTGCTCTCGCTGAACCGACTCAACGTCCTGGCGGCGCGCGTGACGACTATCGGCGACCGCGCCGTGCAGGAATGGACGGTGCGTCCGGCCTTCGGCGACCCACCATCGATCGAGCAGCTGAGCGACGACATCCGGCGCGCTGTCGACGGCACCTACGACGTGGCCGGGCGACTGGCGAAGCGCGAGGCCGAGTACCCGCGCAAGGCCAGCGCCGAGTATCCCCAGCCGTTCGTCTCGGTCAGCGCCGGCGGGTCCCGGGGGACGGCCGTCGTCGAGGTCCGGGCCCACGACGAGCCCGGACTGCTGTACCGGGTGGCGCGCGCCGTGGCCGCCGCCGACGCGGCCATCGTCGGCGCGAAGGTGTCGACGCTGGGCTCCGACGCCGTCGACGTGTTCTTCGTCACGGATGCCACCGGCGAGGCGCTGAGCGAGGACAGAGTCGCCGCGCTGCGCGTCACCGTCCTTTCGTCCCTCACCTGATCGGCGTCCCCGGACGCCGGATACGCTGACGACCGTGTTCGCCACCCTCTCCGACCGGCTGTCCGCCACCTTCAAGGGCCTGCGCGGCAAGGGCCGGCTGACCGAGGCGGATGTCGACGCAACCGTTCGGGAGATCCGCACCGCGCTGCTCGAGGCCGACGTCGCGCTGCCTGTCGTCCGTCAGTTCACCTCGACGGTCAAGGAGCGGGCACTGTCGGCCGAGGTGTCGGGAGCGCTGAACCCGGCCCAGCAGGTCGTCAAGATCGTGCACGAGGAGCTGGTCGCCGTCCTCGGCGGGGACACGGCACGGCTGGTCTTCGCCAAGTCCGGCCCGACCGTCATCCTGCTGGCTGGCCTCCAGGGCGCGGGCAAGACGACACTGGCCGGCAAGCTGGCCCTGCACCTGCGGAGCGAGGGACATGCGCCGCTGCTGGTCGCGGCCGACCTGCAGCGCCCCAATGCGGTCGATCAGCTCAAGGTCGTGGGCGAGCAGGCCGGCGTCGTGGTGTTCGCGCCGGAGCCCGGGAACGGGGTCGGCGACCCGGTTGCGGTGACGCGTGCCGCCCGCGAGTTCGCCGAGGCCAAGCTCCACGACGTCGTCATCGTCGACACGGCGGGTCGCCTCGCCGTCGACGCCGACCTCATGCGCCAGCTGCGCGACGTGCGCGACGCGGCGCGACCGGACAACACGCTGCTGGTCGTCGACGCGATGATCGGCCAGGACGCCGTACGCACAGCGGAGGAGTTCCAGGCCGGGGTGGGGTTCGACGCGGTCGTCCTGACCAAGCTCGACGGTGACGCGCGCGGTGGCGCTGCGCTGTCGGTGGTCACGGTGACCGGTCGCCCGATCATGTTCGCGTCGGTCGGCGAGAAGCTGTCGGACTTCGAGACCTTCCACCCCGATCGCATGGCCTCGCGGATCCTTGACATGGGCGATGTCATGACGCTCATCGAGCAGGCCGAGAAGGCGTTCGATGCCGAGCAGGCCGAGCGCATGGCCCGCAAGGTGTCGACCGGCGAGGACTTCACCCTTGACGACTTCCTGGAGCAGATGCAGGCCGTCAAGAAGATGGGCTCGCTCGGGAAGATCCTCGGCATGCTGCCGGGAATGGGCGAGATGAAGGCCCAGCTGGACCAGGTGGACGACAAGGAGCTCGACCGCGTCGCAGCGATCATCCAGTCGATGACGCCCGCCGAGCGACACGATCCCAAGATCCTCAATGGCTCCCGACGCGCGCGCATCGCGAAGGGCTCCGGATCCAGCGTCAGCGACGTCAACGGGCTTGTCGAGCGATTCGCCTCCGCCCAGAAGATGATGAAGCAGATGGGTAAGGGCGGTATGCCGGGCATGCCCGGGATGCCCGGCATGCCAGGGTTCGGCGGCAGCAAGAAGTCCAAGGGCAAGATGGCCAAGGCGCAGAAGCCCGCCAAGGGCAAGAGCCGCAGTGGCAACCCCGCGAAGCGCGCCGCGATCGAGACGGCCGGTCCGTCGAGCGAACCTGCCATGGACGAGGCGTTCGACCCGTCCACCCTCCCGCCCGAGCTCCGCAACCTGCTCGGCTGACGGACCCGCACCCGTGCGCATCATCGTGCTGTCCGACGTGCACTACCGCCTGCCGCACTATGACTGGCTGGTCCGCGCGGCCGAGGAGGCCGACGTCGTCGCGCTCGTGGGCGATCTAGCAGATGTGGTGAACCCGGTGCCGTTCGAGGCGCAGGTCGTCGTACTGCAGCACTACCTCACCGTGCTGTCCGAGAAGGCGGTTGTGCTCGTGTCATCGGGCAATCACGACCTCGACGGGCCGGGGTCACACGGGGAACAGGTTGCTGGATGGGTACAGCGGGCCGCCAGCGACCGGATCCACGTGGACGGCACCTCCTTCGACCTGGACGGGACCCGCTTCACGATCTGCCCCTGGTGGGACGGCCCGGAGTCCATGGCCGAGGTCGGGGCCCTCATCGCGCGTGGCGAAGTCGACCGACCCGAGCGCTGGGTCTGGCTGTATCACTCACCCCCTGCGGGCACCGTCCTGTGCCGAGACGGCCGACGGGAATTCCCCGACCACGAGTTGGCCGGCTGGATCGAGAGGTACCAGCCCGACCTCGTCCTGTGCGGTCACATCCACCAAGCGCCCTGGCTGGACGACGGCTCCTGGCACGCGCGCGTGGGGCGCACCGTGGTGACGAACGCCGGCAAGCAGCGCAGCGGCCCCATCCCCGCGCACATCACCGTGGACACGGATGCTGGCACGGCCGAGTGGTTCGGGGTCTACTCGAGCGAGACGATCGGACTGGACTGAACTGGCCACGGCCGGTCAGTGGACGTGGTCGCCCTCGGGATCGCGCGCGGAGCCCGTCCTGGCCGTCGGCCCCTGATGATGCACCAGGGTGTCGAGGATGGAGCCGACCATCCCGAGGTGGCCGTCTTCCTCGGCGAACTGGGCCTTGACGTCGACGAGGTACTGGGTCATGCGGTCCAGCCGGGCGGCCGTCACGCGCAGCACGGCGAGTGCGGCGCCGGGGCGGTCGGTGAGGAAGGCCTCGGGGTCGGTGGCGACGCGGACTCGCACCTCCGTCGCCGCTCGAGCGGTCGCAGTCGCGGGCTGCCGCAGCACCGCGGCCATCTCCCCGAACACCGCCCCTGGCCGATCGATGCGCGCGAAGGGAACGCCGTCGCGCTCCACGACCACCTCACCGGCCTCGAGGATGAACAGACGGCCGGGGTCCGTGCCCTCCTCGATGAGGACAGTGCCCGCCGGCACCGTCTCGCGCGGCAGGTCGTCTGACGTGTCGAGCAGCGGATCAGCCATGAGGTCATTGTGCCGGACACGGCACCTGCTCTGCTGGCCGCGCCGCGTCGGCCGCGCTCAGTCGTCCCGCTCGATCGGGGCCCCCCACGTCCAGTCCCGTACCTGGCGCAGGTCCTGCAGGTTCTCCACCACGTACCGCTCGTGGCGCTCCAGCTGCGTCTGGCACCACGCGTACAGCGCGTCAGAGCCGCGCACGGTGCGCTCCGCGTTGTTGAGGGCGTCCATCGTCAGGTGGTACCGGTCGACCTTGTTGCGCACGACCATGTCGAAGGGCGTGGTGGTGGTGCCGTGGTCCAGGAACCCCCGGGCCCGGAACCGGTCGGCGTGGGGGCGTCCGTGGACCACCTGGTGCACGGCCCCCGGGTAGCCGTGGAAGGCGAAGATGACGTTGCGGTCGTCGGTGAACAGTTCGTCGAAGTACCGGTCGGACATGCCGTGCGGATGGTCCTTGGGGCGGATGAGGGACATGATGTCCACGACGTTGACGAAGCGCACGTGCAGGTCCGGGACCCGCTCGCGCAGGATCTGCGCCGCGGCCAGCGACTCCATGGTGACGACGTCGCCCGCCGAGGCGAGCACGACGTCCGGATCGCCCCCCGGATCCTCGTTGCCCGCCCAGTCCCAGATGGATGCGCCCCGGTCGAAGTGATCGCGCGCCTGGGCCAGCGTGAGGTACTGCAGCTGTGGCTGCTTGTCGATCACGATGAGGTTGACGCGGTTCTGCGTGCGGAAGCAGTGATCGGCGACCACCACGAGGCTGTTCGCATCCGGGGGGAAGTAGATGCGCGACACGGTGCCGCGCTTGTTGATGACGTTCTGGATGAGGTCCGGGCCCTGGTGGCTGAAGCCGTTGTGGTCGTTGCGCCAGCAGGTGCTCGTCAGCAGGATGTTCAAGGAGGGCACCGGGTTGCGCCAGGCGAGGTGGTGCGCCTCCTCGAGCCACTTCGTGTGCTGGATCGTCATGGACGCGCTCACCATCGCGAACGCCTCGTAGGTGGCGAACAGGCCCTGACGCCCGGTCAGCGTGTACGCCTCGATCCAGCCGTGGCAGTTGTGCTCGCTCAGGACCTCCATCACGCGACCGTCGGCGCTCAGCGCGACGTCCGACGGCAGGGTGAGCTCCATGAAGGCGCGGTCGGACACCTCGAACACCGCGCCCACGCGGTTGCTGTTCGACTCGTCCGGGCTCGACAGCCGGAACGTGGTCGGGTTGTCCACGTAGAAGTCCCGCATCATGGCGCCGAGCTGCCGCGTCGACTCCGCCTGGTCCACGCCGGGTGCCGGGACGCCGACCTCGTACGTCGACAGGTCGCGCATGACGAACGGCGGCACGTCCTTGCCACCGTTGGCGTACGGCGTGGCCGACATGCGCAGGTCGCCACCCGGCGCGTTCCCGCGCACGACGGGCAGTGGTGCCCCGTCGGCGTCGAAGAGCTCCTCGGGCCGATAGGACCGCATCCAGCCCTCGAGGATCGCCAGGTGCGCCGGGTTGTCCTTCACCCCGGACAGCGGCACCTGGTGGGCCCGCCACGAGTCGGTCACCTGCACCCCGTCGACCTCCCAGGGACCGGTCCAGCCCTTGGGGGTGCGCAGCACGATGACCGGCCACCGCGGCTGGGGGAGGGGCTCGCCGGCGCGGGCGGCCGTCTGGATCGCACGGATGCGCGCGTACGCCTCCGCCAGCACGGCATGGAACCGGTGGTGCATGCCGGGGACGTCGTCGCCGCTCACCTCGAGCACCTCGTAGCCGTGGCCCGAGAGCAATGACCTCAGCTGTGCCGGGTCCTTGCGGGCCAGCACCGTGGGTCCGGCGATCTTGTACCCGTTGAGATGGAGGATCGGCAGGACGGCGCCGTCGTGCGCCGGGTTGAGGAAGGAGATCCCCTTCCACGAGCCCTCGAGCGGTCCGGTCTCGGCCTCCCCGTCGCCGACGATCGCGAGCGCGAGGAGGTCGGGGTTGTCGAAGACGGCACCGAAGGCGTGCATCAGGACGTAGCCGAGCTCACCACCCTCGTGGATGGAGCCGGGGGTCGTCACCGAAACATGGCTGGGGATCCCGCCCGGGGACGAGAACTGCCGGAACAGCCGACGCATGCCCTCCGCGTCGAGGGCGATGTCCGGGTAGACCTCGCTGTAGGTCCCCTCGAGGTAGGCGGCCGCGACCAGCGCCGGTCCACCGTGGCCGGGGCCGGTCAGGTAGATGGTGTCCTGCCCCGTCCGCTGGATGAGCGTGTTGGCGTGCGCGTAGACGAATGACAGCCCGGGCGAGGTGCCCCAGTGCCCGAGCAGCCGGGGCTTGATGTCCGCGCTGGTCAGGGGCTCCCTCAGCAGGGGGTCGGACTCCAGGTAGATCTGCCCGACCGTGAGGTAGTTGCAGGCGCGCCAGAAGGCGTCGACACCGCGTAGTTCCGCGTCGGACAGGGGGGCCTGGGCTGCCGCTGACCTCGCGTCGGGGGCGGTGGGGGTGGCCAACTCGGTCATGGGCGCTCCTCGGCTGAGCAGGAGCCGGGGGACCGCTGGCCCCTGCACGAGCCATCATGGTGCAGTGCGGCTCCCGGCGCTCGCCCGGCGGACGAGGCCGCGGTCGGGCCGCGCCCGTGCGTCTGGCAGACTATGGGGGCACTTGTCGCCCGGTTGGCCCTCTATCCCTCCGGCAGCGGCAGTCAGCAAGGTCTTCGCCCGAAGTCGTGTCCCCACGCGACGGACGGCGCGCACCGCCTCACACAACAGGAGATATGCCACCCGTGGCCGTCAAGATCAAGTTGAAGCGTCTGGGCAAGATCCACGCCCCGCAGTACCGCATCGTCGTCGCCGACTCCCGCACGGCCCGCAATGGCCGCGCCATCGAGGAGATCGGCATCTACCAGCCCATGGACAACCCGAGCCTGATCAAGGTCGACTCGGATCGCGTCCAGTACTGGCTGGGTGTCGGCGCGCAGCCGACCGAGGCCGTGGCCGCCATCTTGAAGGTGACCGGCGACTGGCAGAAGTTCAAGGGCCTGCCGGGCGCGGAGGGCACTCTCGAGGTGGCCGCTCCGAAGCCCAACAAGACCATCGCCTTCGAGGCCGCCGTCCAGGCTGCCGCCAAGGAGCCGAAGTCCACGCCGAAGCCGAAGCTCGAGAAGGCCGTCGAGGCCGTCGTCGTGGCTGAGGTGGCCGAGGCGGTGGCCGAGGAGGCTGCGGTCGAGGCCGTCGTCGCCGAGGTCGTCGCCGAGGAGGCCGTGGCCGAGGCCGTCGCTGCTGAGGTGGCCGCCGAGGAGGCTGTCGCCGAAGCCGTCGCTGCCGAACTCGTCGCCGAGGAGGCACTGGCGCAGGCCGCTGAGGCCGAGGTCGTCGCCGAGGAGGCCGCCGAGATCGCCGAGGTCGCCGACGAGGTGGCCGTCGAGGCCGTGGTCGAGGCCGCTGACGAGGTTCAGGCCTGATGCTCGAGGAGGCCCTGGGTCACCTCGTGCGTGGCATCGTCGACCATCCCGAGGATGTCGACGTGCGCATGCGGACCAATCGCCGTGGACGCTCCCTCGACGTGCGGGTGCACCCCGACGACATGGGTCGCGTGATCGGCCGCTCGGGTCGCACCGCGACCGCGCTGCGCACGGTCGTGACCGCGCTCAACGACGACCGCGGCGTGCGCATCGACTTCCTCGACGTCGCCGAGCGCTAGACCGCATGCGCGTCGTCGTCGGGCGCATCGGCCGTCCCCACGGAATCCGTGGAGAGGTGACGGTCGAGCCGCGCACCGACGAGCCGGACGAGCGATTCGCCCCGGGTGCCGTGCTGTCGGTCGACGGACCAGTCCACGAACTGGTCGTCGATCGGACGCACTGGCACTCGGGGCGTCTGCTTGTCACCTTCGCGGGCGTGCCCGACCGCACGGCCGCTGAGGCCCTGCGGGGACTCCTGCTTCACGTCGAGCGTGCGGACGACGAGACCCCCGACGACCCCGACGAGTACTACGACAGCACGCTCACCGGCTGCGCCGTCGAGCTCGCCGACGGGACCAGCATCGGGGCGGTCGAGGAGGTCCTGCACCTGCCGTCCCAGGATCTGCTCGTCGTGCGCGGACCCGAGGACCGCGAGGTCTTGGTGCCGTTCCTCGCGGCCTTCGTGCCCACGGTCGACGTCGTCGGACGCCGGATCGTCATCGACCCTCCGGCCGGACTGCTCGACGAGGACGGGGCCTGATGCGGATCGACATCGTGTCGATCTTCCCGGCGTACCTGGAGCCCCTGCGCCTGTCGCTCGTGGGCAAGGCGGCCGAGTCGGGGCTGATCGACCTACGGGTCCACGACCTGCGCGCCTTCACCCATGACCGCCACAACACGGTGGACGACACCCCCTACGGCGGCGGCCCGGGCATGGTCATGAGCCCCCTGCCCTGGGGGGAGGCGCTCGACGCCGTCGCGGCGTCGGACCCGTCCACGCGACCGGCCCTCGTGATCCCGACGCCGTCCGGGTCGCTGTTCACGCAGGCCACGGCGCAGGAGTGGGCCGACGACGAGTGGCTCGTCCTGGCCTGCGGCCGGTACGAGGGGATCGACGCGCGGGTCGCGGCCCATGTGTCCGGGCGCGCGGACTGGGCCGGCGTCCGCGAGGTGTCCATCGGCGACTACGTGCTGGCCGGGGGCGAGGCGGCCGCGCTGGTCGTCGTCGAGGCGGTGGCCCGCCTCGTGCCGGGCGTGCTGGGCAACGCGGAGAGCGTCACCGACGACTCGTTCGCGCCCGGACCGATGGCGGGGCTGCTCGAGGGCCCGGTCTACACCAAGCCGGCGTCGTGGCGCGGCCTCGACGTTCCCGACGTGCTCATGAGCGGGCACCACGGCCAGATCGCCGCCTGGCGCCTGGAGCAGGCGAGGGCCCGCACTCGAGCCAACCGTCCCGACCTCGCCGGCTGACCGACCCCGCCGACCTTGAGGTTGCGGGCGCGGCCGTCCCCGCCGACCTTGAGGTTGCGGGCGCTCTGGCGGCCGGAACCTGGCGCCAAGCTCAAGCTCGGCGGGGTCAGGCCAGCGCGGCGGTGACCACGTCGCGCGCGTCGGCCTGGATGCGGGCCAGGTGCTCGTCGCCGAGGAACGACTCCGCGTAGATCTTGTAGACGTCCTCGGTGCCGGACGGGCGGGCGGCGAACCAGCCGTTCTCCGTGGTGACCTTCAGCCCGCCGATCGCCGCGCCGTTCCCGGGCGCGTGCGTCAGCCGTGCCGTGATCGGCTCACCCGCGAGCTCGGTCGCGGTGACCTGCTCGGGGGACAGCCGCGCGAGGGCCGCCTTCTGGTCCCGGGTCGCCGGTGCGTCCACCCGGGCGTAGGCCGGATCGCCGAAGCGCTCGGCCAGCTCGCGGTAGCGCTGCGACGGCGACCGCCCGGTCACGGCGAGGATCTCCGACGCGAGCAGGGCGGCGATGATGCCGTCCTTGTCCGTGGTCCAGACGGAGCCGTCGGCCCGCAGGAAGGACGCGCCAGCGCTCTCCTCCCCGCCGAAGGCGACCGACCCGTCGATCAGTCCCGGCACGAACCACTTGAATCCGACCGGCACCTCCCAGAGGCGGCGACCGAGGTCGGCGACGACGCGATCGATCATCGACGAGCTGACGACGGTCTTGCCGACCGCGGCGTCGGGCCGCCAGTCGGGACGATGGGACATCAGGTAGTCGATCGCGACGGCGAGGAAGTGGTTGGGGTTCATGAGCCCGCCGTCGGGGGTCACGATGCCGTGCCGGTCGGAGTCGGCATCGTTGCCGGTGGCGATGGCGAACTCGTCACGGCGTCCGATCAGCGACGCCATCGCGTACGGCGACGAGCAGTCCATCCGGATCCGGCCGTCCCAGTCCAAGGTCATGAAGCGCCAGGCGGGGTCGACGAGCGGGTTGACGACGGTGAGGTCGAGGTCGTGCCGGTCGGCGATGGCTGCCCAGTAGGCCACGCTCGCGCCGCCGAGTGGATCGGCGCCGATCCGGATCCCGGCGGATCGGATGGCGTCGAGGTCGACGACCGCGGGCAGGTCGTCGACGTACTCGCCGAGGAAGTCGTGGCGCCCGGTGGTGTCGACCGCCCTCGCCTGCGCGAGAGTGATGCGGCGCACGCCGGCCAGGCGGTCGGCCAGGTACGCGTTCGCGGCGTCCTGGACCGGCCCGGTGATGTCGGCCCCCGCGGGACCGCCGTCCGGCGGGTTGTACTTGAAGCCACCGTCGCGCGGCGGGTTGTGCGAGGGCGTGACGACGACGCCATCCGCGCGTCGAGGGTCGTCGGCGGCGAGGTCCCGGTTGTGAACGAGGATCGCGTGCGACAGCGAGGGCGTGGGGGTGAACCCGTCCGCCGAGTCGATCAGGACGCGGACGCCGTTGGCGGCCAGGACCTCGAGCGCCGTGGTCCACGCCGGCTCGCTCAGGGCGTGGGTGTCGCGGGCGAGGAACAGCGGGCCGCCGATCCCTGCGGCCACCCGGTGATCGCAGATCGCCTGGGTCGTGGCGGCGATGTGGTCGTCGTTGAACGCCCCGTCGAAGGCGGACCCGCGGTGCCCCGAGGTGCCGAAGGCAACCCGCTGCGCCACGTCCGTCGGGTCGGGATGGACGGCGTAGTACGCGGTGACCAGGGCGGCGACGTCGACGAGGTCGGCGACCTGGGCGACCTGCCCGGCGCGCGGGTGGACGGACACGTGGCCTCCCTGGTTTTTGCGGTGAGGGGCCATCGTGGCAGACTAGGGGGGCTCTGGTCCGCGTGATGCGGTCCACGGTCCGTCCCGCCACAGGGGACGCGGGCCGCTCCGGGCACCCGGCCACGGCCGTGCAGCACCACCCCATCCCACGACCGTGGGCGACCTGTGGCGCCTGCAGGAAGCGACACCGACATGAAGACCCTCGACGCCGTAGATGCAGCCTCACTGAAGGCTGACCTCCCCGACTTCCGCGCTGGCGACACCCTCAAGGTGCACGTCAAGGTGGTCGAGGGCAACAAGACCCGTGTCCAGGTGTTCCAGGGCGTCGTGATCGCCCGCTCCGGCGCCGGCGTGAGCGAGACCTTCACGGTCCGCAAGGTGTCGTACGGCGTCGGTGTCGAGCGCACGTTCCCGCTGCACACGCCGATCATCGAGAAGATCGAGGTCGTGACGCGCGGTGACGTCCGTCGGGCCAAGCTCTACTACCTGCGCGACCTGCGCGGCAAGAAGGCCAAGATCCGCGAGCGTCGCGAGAACGTCAAGACCGAGGGCTGATCCGATTGGCTGACCGGGATCGTCAGCCCTGGTGGGACATCCCCCTCACCATCGGCATCGCGGTCGCCGTCGTGCTGGCGATCACGACCTTCGTCGCCAAGCCCTTCTCGATCCCCTCGGGGTCGATGGAGAACACGCTGAGCGTGGGCGACCGCGTGCTGGTCAACCGGGCGGTGTACCACCTGCGCGACATCGAGCGCGGCGACATCGTGGTGTTCGACGCCGCTGGATCGCTCGCGCCCATCTCGCAGGCGCCGGACCGCAACCCGATCGCCGGCGCGCTGGCGTGGGTGGGGCAGTCGATCGGCATCGTGCAGCCGGACTCGACGGACTACATCAAGCGGGTCATGGGCGTGGCCGGCGACCGAGTGGCCTGCTGCGACTCCGAGGGCCGTGTCACCGTCAACGGCATGCCGCTGGACGAGCAGGCGTACCTGTTCCCCGACGACGCGCCGAGCATCCAAGACTTCGATGTGGTGGTTCCGGAGGGCATGCTGTGGGTCATGGGCGACCACCGGTCCAACTCCGCCGACTCCCGGTTCCACCTGGGTGACCCGGGCGGCGGCTTCGTGCCGGCGTCGAAGGTCGTCGGCCGCGCCATGGCCGTGATCTGGCCGCTGTCGGACATGCAGTCCCTCGAGATCCCCAGCGCCTTCGCCTCGATCCCGGCCCCGACGGACGCCTCCTGATGGCGGTCTCCGCCCGGGACCCGCACGCCCCCCTTCCCGAACCCCCCGTGGGTCGCGGCCGGCACGCCCGCGATCGCGCGCCGCGGCCCGAGCGCGGCAGCGCCGGCCGGTGGGTGCGCGAGACGACGATCATCATCGTCGCGGCCCTCGTCCTCTCGGCCCTGGTGCGGGCCTTCCTCATCCAGGCCTTCTACGTTCCCAGCGCCTCCATGGAGGACACGCTGCTGATCAGCGACCGCATCATCGCGTCGAAGATCACCACCACGATGTCGGGCGTCAGCCGCGGCGAGGTGGTCGTGTTCAAGGACCCGGGCGGCTGGCTGCCGGAGCCGCCCGCACCGCCCGAGGGCGTGCGCGGCGTGCTGCGGACCGCCCTGACGTTCGTCGGCCTGCTCCCGAGCGACACCGGGCAGGACCTGGTCAAGCGGGCGATCGCGATCGGCGGCGACCGCATCTCCTGCTGCAACGCCGACGCCCGGATCGTCCTCAACGGGGTGCCGCTGGTCGAGGACTACATCAAGGGGCCGACCAACCAGGTGCAGTTCGACGTCGTCGTCCCGGACGGCGGCGTGTTCGTCATGGGTGACAACCGAGGCGACTCCCGCGACTCGCGGTACCACCTCGAGACCGACTCTGGCGCGGTGCCGGACGAGGACGTCGTGGGCCGCGTAGTGCTGATCCTGTGGCCGTTCAACCGGTTCGCGACGGTCCCGATCCCCGACATCTACAGCAGTCCGCAGATCACCCAGGGCGCGAAGCCCTAGTCGCATGCCGCCCTCCGCCGTGACGCTGCGCGTGGAGCGCTCGCTCCTCCGATCCGGGGCCGCCACCGTCTGCGGCGTCGACGAGGTGGGCCGGGGGGCTCTCGGCGGACCGGTGTCGGTCGGCGTCGTGCTGGTCGACGTGTCGGTCCGCAGGTCGCTGCCCGGGGTCCGCGACAGCAAGCTCCTGACCCCGCGTGCCCGCCTCGAGCTGGTGCCGCGCATCCGGTCCTGGGCGGTCGCGTCCGCCGTCGGGCACGCGTCCGCGGCCGAGGTCGACGAGGTGGGGATCATCGCCGCCCTGCGCCGGGCCGGCCTGCGCGCCCTCGCGATGCTGCCCGTCCGGCCGGCGGCCGTCCTCCTCGACGGCAGCCACGACTGGCTCACGCCGCCGGCTCAGGGCAGCCTGCTCGATCCGCCGACGGATGCCGACGTCCGGGGCATCGACGTGCCCCCGGTCACGACGCTGGTCAAGGCCGACATGACGTGCGCCTCAGTCGCCGCGGCCAGCGTGCTGGCCAAGTGCGAGCGCGACGCGATGATGGTCGAGCTCGCGCTCGGCTATCCGCAGTACGCCTGGCACGAGAACAAGGGCTACGCCGCACCGGAGCACATGGAGGCCATCCGCCGCTACGGCCCCTGCGAGCAGCATCGGCGCAGCTGGCGGCTCCCCGGATCGGGCGACGTCGAGGACGCCCCGCGGCTAGCGTGACCGGCAACGACGACGGGAGTGCGCGGTGACCGACGACAGGTTCCAGCGGATCGAGTCCCTCATCGCGCCCCTGCGCGTCGAGCCGGGCAGCGACGTCGTGCTCGCCCGCGACTTCGACCCGGCGTACAAGGCCGACTTCCTGACGAAGGAGGACGGAGAGGGCCTCCTGCAGCAGGGCGTCCAGCTCCTCGCCGAGTACCAGGAGCGGCTCGCTGCGCAGGACAGCTACGCGGTCCTGCTGTGCCTGCAGGCGCTGGATGCGGCGGGCAAGGACGGCACCATCCGGCACGTCATGAGCGGAGTCAACCCGCAGGGCGTGCACGTGACGAGCTTCAAGGCGCCGTCGGCCGAGGAGCTGGACCACGACTACCTGTGGCGCTGCGCACGGGCGCTGCCCGCGAGGGGCGACATCGGGATCTTCAACCGGTCGTACTACGAGGAGGTCCTCGTCGCCCGGGTCCATCCGGAGATCCTCGAGCGCCAGCGGCTGCCGAAGCCGGCGCGCGGCCACGACGTGTGGCACCGGCGCTATCGCGACATCAACGCATGGGAGCGGTATCTCGTCGACAACGGATTCGTGGTCGTGAAGGTCTTCCTCAACCTCTCGAAGGAGGAGCAGCGGACGCGATTCCTGGCGCGCGTGGAGGAGCCGGAGAAGAACTGGAAGTTCTCGCCGGGCGACGTCCGCGAGCGGGAGCACTGGGATGCCTACCAGGAGGCGTACTCGGAGATGCTCACGCACACGAGCACCGAGTGGGCGCCCTGGTACGTCGTGCCCGCGGACCGCAAGTGGTTCGCGCGGATCTGCGTGTCGGCGATCCTGGCGCGCACGCTGATGACGATCGACCCGCAGTACCCGGTCCTCGACGAGGCCGGGCAGGCCGCGCTGGCCGAGGCCGCCGCGCACCTGGCTGCCGAGCCGGCCTGACGGAGACGACCACGCACAGCCGGGCCCCTGGGGCGCGCACCCATCCACAGCCGGCGGGGCAGCGGTTCCTCGCTCCGACTCCGGGCGCGAGGGTCAGCTCGGGAGGTGGGGCCTCATGCGGGCACAGGATGCGCTCGGGCGCTACGGCGAGGACCTGGCAGTGGATCACCTGCGAGCGCAGGGACTGACGATCCTCGATCGCAACTGGCGCTGTCGGGCCGGTGAGATCGACGTGGTCGCACGGGACGGGGCCGCGCTCGTCATCTGCGAGGTCAAGACACGTCGGTCGGGGGCCTACGGTCACCCGGCGGAGGCCGTCGGTCCGCGCAAGTTGCGGCGCATGCGCGAGCTGGCTCTGCACTGGCTGGACGCCCAGGGACTGCATGTCCCCGAGATCCGCTTCGACGTCATCGCCATCGTCCAGCCGCTCCATGGCCGGCCGGACCTGCAGCACGTGCGCGGGGTGCGGTGACGATGACACTCGCGCAGGTGCACGGCGTCGTGCTGTCCGGGGTCAGCGGTGCGATGGTGCGAGTCGAGGTCGACATCTCCGATGGCCTCCCGAGCGTGGGCGTCGTGGGCCTGCCCGACACCTCCGTGACCGAGGCTCGCTCACGGGCCCGGTGCGCGATCGACGCGACCGGGGGGACCTGGCCCAACCGGCGCATCACGATCAGCCTGTCGCCCGCGGAGGTCCGCAAGCAGGGGTCCGGGCTCGACCTGCCCATGGCGGTGGGGGTGCTGGCGGCCAGCGGACAGCTGACCGACGTCGACCTGTCGTCGACGACCTTCATCGGCGAGCTGGGGCTGGACGGCAGGGTGCGTCCCACGCGGGGTGCGCTGGCCGGCGCGCTCGCGGCCCGGGCGGCCGGGCTGCAGCGGATCATCGTGCCGTCAGCGAGCGCACACGAGATGGCGCCGCTGGACGGGATCACCGTCGTGCTCGCCGACTCCCTCGCCCACGTGGTCGCCGTGCTGCGGGGCGAGGAGCCCGTGGGCGCGCATCCGGTGGCAAGGCCGGCGGGCGAGCAGGGGCCGTCACCGGAGGAGCCGGACCTGCGTGACGTGCGCGGCCACGCCCATGCCCGGCTGGCTCTGGAGGTGGCAGCCGCGGGCGGTCACCACCTGGCCCTGGTCGGGCCCCCCGGGCGTGGGCAAGACGATGCTCGCGGAGCGCCTGCCGGGGCTGCTCCCGGACCTCGACGCCGCGGCCGCGGTGGAGGTGGCGGCGATCCACGCGGTGGCCGGCGACCCGCGTGGCGGGCGGTCGTACCTGCGACCGGACCTGCGCGCGCCGCACCACTCAGCCTCGGCTGCCGCGGTCCTCGGGGCGGTCCACGGCTCGCGCGTGTCGCCCGGGGCAGCGACCCTCGCGCACCGGGGCGTGCTGTTCCTCGACGAGGCGCCGGAGTTCGCGCGGCCGGTGCTCGAGGGGCTGCGCCAGCCGCTGGAGTCGGGCTGGGTCAGCCTGGCGCGCAGCGGCTGGTCCGGTCGGCTGCCGGCGCGGTTCCAGCTCGTCATCGCGGCGAACCCGTGCCCGTGCGGGCAGCGCTCGGGTGCCGCAAGCGGCTGCTCATGCGCGCCGGCAGCGGTGCGGCGCTACGCCGCGCGGCTGTCGGGGCCCCTGCTGGACCGCATCGACATCCGGCTCGCCATCGCCCGGCCCCCGGCCGCGGACCTGCGACCGGACGCCGATGCCGAGGGCAGCCTCGCCGTCCGGGAGCGGGTCGCGCTCGCCCGCGAGCGCGCCGAGCATCGCCTCGCGGGGCACCCCTGGCGGTGCAACGCCGATGTCCCGGCGGGCGAGCTGCGACGACGCTGGCGCCCGGACGCCGCTGCGGCCGAGATGCTCACCGCGCTCGACGGGCGCTCGGCCAACCTGCGCGGACCTGACCGCGTGCTGCGAATGGCGTGGACGGTGGCCGACCTCGCCGGCCGGGCACGCCCGGGCTGCGACGACCTCGCCGTGGCCATGGGCCTGCGGGGGGTGAGCACCGCGTGGACGACCTGAGCGAGCGGGAGGCCCTGATCACCCTCGCGCACTGCGTCGAGCCGGCGGACGCGCAGGCGGGCCGGCTGCTGGCCCGGGTCGGGCCGGTCGGGCTGGTCGACCTCATCCGCAGGCGCCGCACCGGCCTGCGCCACGACGAGGGCCTGGCCGCCCGCCTCGGCGCCTACCGGCCCTGCGAGGCCGAGCAGCGACGGCGCGGCTGCGGAGCGCGCGTCGTGACCCGGGTCGACCGCGAGTGGCCCACGCAGCTCGACGCCCTCGGTGACCAGGCGCCGCTCGCGCTGTGGATCACGGGCGCGGCCGACCTGCGCCTGCTCGCCCTGAGGTCGGTGTCGGTGGTCGGCGCGAGGGCGTGCTCCTCGTACGGCGAGGAGGTCGCCCGGTCGTGGGCGGCCGAGCTCGCCGGGCACGGGTGGTCCGTGCTGTCCGGGGCGGCGTTCGGGATCGACGCGGCCGCCCATCGAGGCGCCCTTGCGGCCGGCGGGACGACCATCGCGATCGTGGCCGGGGGCGTCGACGTCGCCTACCCGCGCGCGCACGAGGCCCTGCTGGCGAGGATCGCCGACGAGGGCCTCGTCGTGAGCGAGACGCCGCCGGGGGAGTCGGTCCGGCGGCAGCGCTTCCTGACCCGCAACCGCGTCATCGCCGCGCTGGGACGGGCCACCGTGGTCATCGAGGCGGCGGAGCGGTCCGGCACCCGCGCCACCGCACGGGCGGCCTGGGAGATGAACCGCCCGGTGCTCGCGGTCCCCGGACCGGTGACCTCCGTGACGTCGGCGGGCTGCCACCGCATGGTGCGCGACGGCGAGGCGCTGCTGGTGGGATCGGCGGCCGAGGTGCGCGGGCTGCTGGAGCTGGGCGGCGACGCTGCCGTCGCCGAGGGCAGCGGCGGGGTGGCCCGCGCCGATCGCGGGGATGCCCGGCTGCTGCCCGACGGCCTGGGGGACCGGGAGCGCCGGGTGCTCGACGCGCTGCCGGCCCGCGCGCCGCTCGACCTCGAGGCTCTCGTCCGGGCCTCTGGGCTGGCCGGGCCCGACGTGCTCGCGGCCGTGGGGATCCTCGTCGCCAGGGGCCGGGTGGACGAGCATGCCCGTGGCTGGCGGCTGGCCCGTGGGGACGGCGCCCCGCGCGCCTGACGCGAGAACTCCGTGGTGCTTGCGACCATGGCGAGGTGTCCCGTCCGACGTCCCCCGCACGTGAGGCAGACGCGGCGGTGACGCTCCCGGACGGCCTCGCGACGCCGCTGGCGGGGTTCATCGCGCACATCCGGGACGAACGGGGCGGCAGCCCGCACACGGTGCGCGCCTACCGCGGCGACGTACTCGACCTGCTGTCCTTCTGCGCGGCCCAGAAAGTCACGACGGTGCCGGGAATCACGCTGGCACACCTTCGCGGCTGGCTGGCGCTGCAGAGCAGGCACGGTCGAGCGCGCGCCACCATCGCCCGCCGGGCCGCCTCGGCTCGGTCGTTCACGGCGTGGTGCTACCGGCGCGGGCTCACCACCGCGGACGTGGGCGATCGACTGACCAGTCCGCAGGTCTCCCGCACCCTGCCGACCGTGCTGGACGCCAGGCAGGCGGCGCTCCTGATGGACCCACGCCGCGGTGGCTGCCGACGACGGCGACCCGGCCGCGCTCCGCGACCGCGCCATCGTGGAGCTGCTGTACGCCACCGGGATCCGGGTCGCCGAGCTCTGCTCGCTGGACGACGACGATGTCGACGACGCGCGCCGCACCCTGCGGGTGCTGGGCAAGGGCGGCAAGGAGCGAACCGTGCCGTTCGGCCTGCCGGCTGCGCGGGCGCTCGACGACTGGCGCCGCGCCCGCGGACTCCTGCCGCGCGGGGCCGGCGGGCCGGGCGCTGTTCGTGGGGGTACGCGGGGGACGCATCGACCAGCGGACCGTCCGGGCCGCGGTCCACCGGCTGTCGGCCGGGGCCGGCGTGCCGGACGTGGCCCCGCACGGCCTGCGGCACACCGCCGCCACCCATGTTCTCGAGGGCGGTGCCGACCTGCGCACGGTGCAGGAGCTGCTCGGGCACTCCACCCTGGCCACCACCCAGCGCTACACCCACGTGTCGGTCGAGCGGCTGCGCGCGACGTTCGCGCTGGCCCATCCGCGCGCCGCCAGCGCGGACGACCCGGAGGGTCCAGGGCCGTGATCAGCCTGGCTTGAGCACGGCCGGGGCGCGCTCGATCAGCGCGAGCGGGTCGCGGTAGCCGGTGGGCGTGCGAAGTCCCAGGTGCAGGCACCCGGCCGCGCCCGCCGCAGTGGCCCCCGGTGGCGGCCAGCACCCCGAGGACGTCACCGGCGCGCACCTCCGTGCCCACCCGCACACGGGCAACGACCGGCTCGTAGGTGACCCGCGACCGGGCGTCACCGGGCAGGGCGACCGCCACGACCGGCTTGCCGGCGATCGTGCCGGCCACCGTGACCACGCCCGACAGGACCGCGCCGCACCTCGTCGCCGGTCCGGGCCGCGAGGTCGACGCCGCGGTGGCCGCGCTCCCACGCATGCGCCGGCGGCCGGAATCCGGACGTCACAAGCGGGTCGTCGACCGGCCACAGACCGCTCGGCGCTCCGGCGATCCCGGCGGTAGCGGCGAGGGCGAGGGCCGCGGTGACGGCGGCGGTCGGGCGGGTGGGCAGCGGCATGGGGCGAGCCTGGCGCGCGATCCCACCCCAGCGACCAGGTCCGCAGGTCTGCGGGGCACGGCGGCCGCGGTGGGGGCGACCTGTGGACGGAGCACCACCCGGGAGGCCGTAGGATGGGGGCACCCGGAACAGCGGTCCCGACCGCTCGCCCGGGATTTCGCACGACCCACCCCGCACGCATCGTGCGGCCGCTCGCTGGTCGGTCCGCTTCGGCAGGCATCAGCGACGGGGGTCGTCAGGGGTGCCGGTCAGCCGACCGGTGCCGACAACCGACCAGCGTCGGCTCGCAGGGGCCGGCGCGAACAGGAGTGCATCCATGGCCGTCGTGACCATGCGCCAGCTGCTCGAGAGCGGTGTCCACTTCGGGCACCAGACCCGTCGCTGGAACCCCAAGATGAAGCGCTTCATCTTCACCGAGCGCAATGGCATCTACATCATCGATCTGCAGCAGTCGCTGTCGTTCATCGACCGCGCCTACGAGTTCGTGAAGGAGACCGTCGCCCACGGCGGCTCCGTCATGTTCATCGGCACCAAGAAGCAGGGCCAGGAGGCGATCGCCGAGCAGGCGACCCGCGTCGGGATGCCCTACGTCAACCAGCGCTGGCTCGGTGGCATGCTCACCAACTTCCAGACGGTCCACAAGCGCATCCAGCGCCTGAAGGAGCTCGAGGAGATCGACTACGACGACGTCGCCGGCTCCGGCCTGACGAAGAAGGAGCTCCTCGTCCTGCGCCGCGAGAAGGAGAAGCTCACCAAGACCCTCGGCGGCATCCGCGAGATGACGAAGATCCCGAGCGCCGTCTGGATCGTCGACACCAAGAAGGAGCACATCGCCGTCGGCGAGGCTCGCAAGCTCGGCATCCCGGTCATCGCGGTGCTCGACACCAACTGCGATCCCGACGAGGTCGACTTCCCGATCCCGGGCAACGACGACGCGATCCGCTCCGTCGCCCTGCTCACCCGGGTCATCGCCGACGCCGTCGCCGACGGGCTCATGGCCCGCGCGGGCGGCTCCGTCGGCAGCGTCGAGGTCGAGGAGCCGCTGGCCGAGTGGGAGCGCGAGCTCCTGGCCGGCACCGAGGCACCCGTCGTCGCGCCGAGGTCGTCGTCGAGGCGGCTCCCGAGGCCGTCGTCGAGGCCGCTGAGGCCGTCGAGGTCGTGGAGGCCGTCGAGGCTGCCGTCGAGGTCGTCGAGGCCGTCGAGGCCGTCGAGGCGACCGACGCACCCGAGTAGTCCCTGACGCACTCCGGCGGGCGCATCGGCGCCCGCCGGAGCACGTCTGCCCGCTCCTGCCGGCACCGTCCGGCGAACCACCCGCACGTCCTGACCTGGAGGACATACGAATCACCATGGCGACAATCACCGCCGCTGACGTCAAGAAGCTCCGCGACCTCACCGCCGCGGGAATGATGGAGTGCAAGAAGGCGCTCGAGGAGACCGACGGCGACTTCGACAAGGCCGTCGAGCTGCTGCGCATCTCCGGTGCCGCGAAGGCCGCCAAGCGAGGCGCCGAGCGCGAGGCGTCCAACGGCCTCGTGGCCGCCGAGGGCAACGCCCTGATCGAGCTGCTGTGCGAGACCGACTTCGTCGCGAAGAACGCCGACTTCCTGTCGCTGGCCGGCGAGATCGCGGTCGTCGCGAACGCCGGACAGGTCGCCGACCGCGATGCGCTGCTGGAGGCGTCGCTGTCCGTCGGCCGCACCGTCGCCGACAGCCCTGGGCGAGATGGCCGGCGTGATCGGCGAGAAGATCGAGCTCGGCCGCGTGGCCGTGCTCGAGGCGCCGGTCTCCATCTACCTGCACCACCGCGCCTCCGACCTGCCGCCGCAGGTCGGCGTGATCGTGGCCTACACCGGCGACGAGGCCGCTGCCCGCGGCGCGGCCATGCAGGTGGCCGCCATGCGTCCGCAGTACCTCACGCGTGACGAGGTGTCGGCCGAGGTCGTCGCCAACGAGCGTCACATCGCGGAGGAGACGGCCAAGGAGGAGGGCAAGCCCGAGGCCGCCATGCCCAAGATCATCGAGGGTCGCGTCAACGCCTTCTTCAAGGACACCGTCCTGCTCGAGCAGCCCAGCGTCGTCGACAGCAAGCGGTCGGTGGCGCAGGTGCTCGCGGACTCGGGGACCACGGTGACCGCGTTCGCGCGGTTCGAGCCCGGACAGGCATAGCCAGACGCGATACTGGACGGCGTCGGACGACTCGGAGGGAAGCATGAACCCAACAGGATGCGACCGGCGCCGTTCAGCCGTCTCTCGAGGGGACCATCGACACCTGGCCCGAGGCGCCCGAGGGCGGCTGGCACCGGGTGCTGCTGAAGCTGTCAGGCGAGGCGTTCGCGGGCGGGGGCGGCCTGGGCGTCGACCCGGACATCGTCGCGTCGATCGCCGCGCAGATCGCCGACGTCGTGCGGCACGGCACGCAGGTCGCCGTGGTCATCGGCGGCGGCAACTACTTCCGGGGCGCGATGCTCTCCGAGCGCGGCATGGACCGCGCGCGCGCCGACTACATCGGGCATGCTCGGCACCGTGATGAACTGCCTGGCCCTGCAGGACTTCTGCGAGAAGGCAGGGGTCGAGACGCGGGTGCAGACGGCGATCGCCATGGGCCAGGTCGCCGAGCCGTACGTGCCGCGGCGGGCGATCCGCCACCTGGAGAAGGGGCGCGTCGTCATCTTCGGCGCGGGCATGGGCCTGCCGTACTTCTCGACCGACACGACTGCCGCCCAGCGCGCGCTCGAGGTCGGCGCCCAGGTGGTGCTCATGGCCAAGGGTGTCGACGGGGTCTACGACGCCGATCCGCGCACGAATCCGGACGCCGTCCGCTTCGACCGGCTGACACCCGCCGAGGTGCTGAACCGCGGGCTGAAGGTGGCCGATGCCACGGCGATCAGCCTGTGCCAGGACAACGACCTGCCCATCGTCGTGTTCAACCTGCTGGTGGAGGGCAACATCGCCCGCGCCGTCCGGGGCGAGACGATCGGGACGCTAGTCTCAGCAGGCAGCTGAGCCGCCCGCACGGGGCGCCGACATCGGACGAACAGGAGCAGTGGTGAGCGACCAGATCGACGAGATCCTCCTCGACGCCGAGGAGAAGATGGACAAGGCGATCGCCGTGGCCCGCGAGGACTTCGCACCATCCGCACCGGCCGCGCCACGTCCGCGATGTTCAACAAGGTGATGGTCGACTACTACGGCACCTTCACCCCGGTGAACCAGCTCGCCTCCATCCAGATCCCCGAGGCCCGGTCGATCCTCATCACGCCCTACGACAAGGGCTCGTTCGCCGCGGTCGAGAAGGCCCTGCGCGAGAGCGACCTCGGCATCAACCCGAACAACGACGGCTCGATCATCCGGGTCAACCTGCCCGAGCTCACCGAGGAACGCCGCCGCGAGTACATCAAGGTCGCCAAGCACAAGGCCGAGGACGCGCGGGTGTCCGTGCGCAACATCCGCCGCCACGCCAAGGACGCCCTCGACAAGCTGCAGAAGGACGGGGAGGCGGGCGAGGACGACGTGCGCCGCGCCGAGAAGCACCTCGACGACCTCACGCACAAGCACGTCGAGCGCATCGACGAGGTCCTGAAGAACAAAGAAGCCGAACTCCTCGAGGTCTGAGCTCTCCTGATGAGTGAGGCCGACTCCGCACCGCCCGCCAAGTCCCGGGCAGGACGCAACCTGCCCGCGGCGATCGCCTCGGGCGTGGTGCTGGCAGCGGTGGTCGTCCTGAGCCTGTTCACCTTCAAGTGGCTGTTCGTCCTCGTCGTCATCGCGACGATGCTCGTGGCCGTCAGCGAGGTCATCGCGGCGTTCCGCAACGCCGGCATCCAGGTCGCGCGCACGCCGGCCTACGCGGCCACGGTCGCGATCCCGGTGGTCGCCTACGTCTGGGGCCCGGTCGCGATGCTCGCGGCCACGGGCATCGCGATCCTTCTCGTGCTCTTCTGGCGCATCCGCCGCGGGTACGAGGGCTACGTCCGCGACGTCACGGCCAGCGCGTTCACGATCGCCTACCTGCCGTTCATGGCCGGCTTCCTGAGCCTCACCCTGTCTGCCGACAACGGCGCCCAGCGGGTCGTGGTGTTCATCCTGCTGACGATCGCCAACGACATCGGCGGCTATGCGGCGGGCGTGCTCTTCGGCAAGCACCCGATCGCGGCGCACATCAGCCCGAAGAAGTCCTGGGAGGGCTTCGCCGGGTCGGTCCTGCTGCAGGCGGTCGTCGGGGCGCTGTGCTGGGTGTACCTGTTCGAGGCCCCGTGGTGGCAGGGCGTCGTCGCCGGCCTGGTCATGACCGTCACCGCGACGGCCGGGGACTTCGCGGAGAGCGCCATCAAGCGCGACCTCGGGGTCAAGGACATGGGCACCTTCCTGCCCGGCCACGGCGGCATGATGGACCGCTTCGACTCCCTGATCCCGAACGCGTTCACCTCGTGGGCGCTGTTCACGCTGTTCCTCGGCAGCGGCACGGGGACCTGACCTCGTGACCCCGACTCCCGGCGAGCTCGTCTTCGAGGCCCCGCGCCGTGGCAAGCCCCCGGTCCACCTCATGGACCTCGACGAGACCGCCCGGCGCGCGGCGGTGGCGGCGCTCGGCCTGCCCGCGTTCCGTGCCGATCAGGTGTCCCGCCAGTGGCTGGGGCGCCTGAGCGATCGACCCGGCCGAGTGGACCGACGTGCCCGCCGCCGCCTCGGAAGCCATCGCCGCCGCGCTCCTGCCGACGCTGCTGACCCCGGTCCGGGCCATCGACTGCGACAGCGGAACAACGGTCAAGACGGTGTGGCGCCTGCACGACGGCGCCCTCGTGGAGAGCGTCCTCATGCGCTACCCGGAGCGGGTGACCATGTGCATCTCCTCCCAGGCCGGGTGCGGCATGAACTGCCCGTTCTGCGCCACCGGGCAGGCGGGGCTGACGCGCAACCTGTCGACGGCCGAGATCGTCGAGCAGGTGGTGGCCGGGGCCCGTGCGCTGGCGCGCGACGAGATCGCCGGCGGCCCCGGACGGGTGTCCAACGTCGTGTTCATGGGGATGGGGGAGCCGCTGGCCAACTACCGATCGGTGGTGGAGGCGGTCCGACGCCTGGTCGAGCCCGCCCCCGGCGGGCTCGGGATCAGTGCCCGTGGCATCACGGTGTCGACGGTCGGACTCGTGCCGCGCATGCGCCAGCTGGCGACCGAGGGTCTGCCCGTGACGCTCGCGGTCTCGCTGCACGCACCCGACGACGGGCTCCGCGACACGCTGGTGCCCGTCAACACCCGGTGGACGGTGCGCGAGGTCCTGTCCGCTGCGTGGGAGTACGCCCGGGCCACGCACCGTCGGGTGAGCATCGAGTACGCCCTGATCAAGGACATCAACGACCAGGAGTGGCGGGCGGACCTGCTCGCCGACCTGCTCGTCGGCCACCTCGTGCACGTGAACCTCATCCCGCTCAACCCCACCCCCGGGTCCAAGTGGACAGCGTCCCGGCCCGAGGACGAGCGCGCGTTCGTGCGTGCCCTGGAGCGGCGCGGCGTTCCCGTGACGGTGCGCGACACCCGCGGTCGCGAGATCGACGGCGCCTGCGGCCAGCTGGCCGCCACCAGCTCGTGAGGCACCTGCTCGCCACTGGCGTCGTGGCAGACTGACCGCATGACGATCAGCTCGATGGGAGGGATTCCCGATGACGAGGAGCCGGCTGCCGTGGCGCGCCGCCTCGGCACACGGGAGCTCGTCGTGGTCGTACTCACGACGGTGCTGCGCCTGATCCTGGGCTTCGCCTTCATCTTCTGGCTCATGTCGCTGGCCCCCGAGACACCCGAGGACTCGCTCGTGTACCCGGTGCTGCTCGCGATCGTCGGCGTCACGGTCTACGTGGTGTTCTTCATCCGGCAGCTCCGGGGCGTGTACAAGGCGCGGTTCCCCACGCTGCGCGCGGTCGAGGCGCTCATCCTCACGGCCACGATGTTCCTGGCGATCTTCGCGATGACCTACGTGACCATCTCGATCGAGAGCCCTGAGTCCTTCACCGAGCAGCTGACCGGCTTCTCGTCGTACTACTACGCCCTCACGGTGCTCGCGACGGTCGGCTTCGGCGACATCGCGCCCGTCTCCGTGCCGGCCCGGTCCGTGACGATGGTGCAGATGGCCCTCGACATCGCCTTCATCGCCGTGCTCATCCGGATCATGGGCGGCGCCGCGAAGAAGGCGCTCCAGCAACGGGCGCACGAGGCTGCCGAACGGACCGCGACAACGAAGTAGGGGGACCCGATGGGTCAGTACGAGGACGACCGCGATCGAGCCCTCACGGACCCGTCCGGCTTCTGGCTCGAGGCCGCCCACCGCATCGACTGGGTGCGCGAGCCGACTGTCGGGCTCGACGCCTCGGCTGCGCCGCTGTACCGGTGGTTCTCCGACGGGGTGCTGAACACCTGCGCCAACGCCGTCGACCGGCACGTCGCCGCGGGCCGGGGTGATCGCGTCGCGATCCGGTACGACAGTCCCGTGACGGGCACGAAGGCTGCCATCACCTACGGGGCCCTGCTCGACATGGTTGCGCGGTTCGCGGGAGTGCTGGCCGACCTCGGCGTCCGGCGCGGTGACCGGGTGCTGGTGTACATGCCGATGATCCCGGAGGCGGTCGTCGCCATGCTCGCCTGCGCTCGGCTCGGCGCCGTGCACTCGGTGGTCTTCGGCGGGTTCGCGCCGGCCGAGCTGGCGGCCCGGATCGACGACGCGGAGCCGACCGTCATCGTCGCGGCCAGCTGCGGGATCGAGCCGTCACGGGTGGTCGCCTACAAGCCGCTGCTCGACGAGGCCCTGAGCCTCGCCCGGCACACCCCGATCGCCTCGGTCGTGCTGCAGCGTCCGCAGGCCCCGGCGCAGTTGGGGGAGCACGACGTCGACTGGCACGAGCGCATGGCGGTGGCCGACCCGCATCCGGTGGTGCCGGTGGGCGCCACCGATCCGCTCTACATCCTCTACACGTCGGGCACGACGGGGCGCCCCAAGGGCGTGGTGCGCGACAACGGCGGCCATGCGGTCGCGATGGCGTGGTCCTTCGACGCGGTCTATGGCATGGGTCCGGACGACACGTGGTGGGCGGCGTCCGACGTGGGCTGGGTCGTCGGGCACTCGTACATCGTCTACGCGCCGCTGATCAGCGGCGCCACGACCGTCCTGTACGAGGGCAAGCCCGTCGGCACGCCGGATCCCGGCGCCTTCTGGCGCGTGATCGCGGAGTACGGCGTCGCGGGCCTGTTCACCGCCCCGACGGCGATCCGCGCCATCAAGAAGGAGGATCCGGACGGCACCATGATCGGCCAGCACGACGTGTCGTCGCTGCGCGCCCTGTACCTGGCCGGCGAGCGGCTGGACCCCGACACCTATCACTGGGCGGCCGACCACCTGGGCGTCCCCGTCGTGGACAACTGGTGGCAGACCGAGACCGGGTGGCCGATCGCCAGCAACCTGCGCGGGCTCGAGCCGATGCCGATCAAGCCGGGCTCGCCGTCGGTGCCCGTGCCGGGCTACGACGTGCGCATCGTCGACGGGTTCGGAGCGGATGTGCCGACGGGGTCCGACGGCGCCATCGTCATCCGCCTGCCGCTGCCTCCGGGCACGCTGCCGACCCTGTGGCGTGACGACCAGCGCTACATCGACTCGTACCTGTCGGTGTTCGAGGGCTGCTACACCACCGGCGATGGCGGATACGTCGACGACGACGGATACGTGTACGTCATGGGTCGCACCGACGACGTCATCAACGTTGCCGGGCATCGGCTCTCGACCGGGTCCATGGAGGCCGTCGTGGCGGCCCATCCGCTGGTCGCGGAGTGCGCGGTCATCGGCGTGCACGACGATCTCAAGGGCCAGGTGCCACGCGCGTTCGTCGTCCTCAAGGCGGGGGCGGTGGTGGAACCCGCGGACCTGCAGCGTCAGATCGTCGCGGCCGTGCGCGACCAGATCGGACCGGTCGCCGCTCTCAAGGAGGTCGTCATCGTCCCCGGCCTGCCCAAGACTCGGTCCGGAAAGATCCTGCGGCGCACCATGCGGGGGATCGCCGACGGCAGGCCGGAGTCGGTCCCCAGCACCATCGAGGACGTCCGCGTCCTCGAGGCGATCACGCCGCTGCTGCAGGGGTGAGCAGCCTCGCCGAGGATTGGATACAATCTGCGCCGTGACAGGCGCACTCGACGGGATCATCGTCGCCGACTTCTCCCGGGTCCTCGCCGGGCCCTACGCGACGATGCTGCTTGCCGACCTGGGCGCCACCGTCGTCAAGGTCGAGCGACCCGGCTCCGGCGACGACACCCGGGCCTGGGGGCCGCCCTTCGCGGACGACGGGCAGTCCACCTACTTCCAGTCCGTGAACCGAAACAAGGCGTCGATCGGGCTCGACCTGGGCGACCCGGCCGACCGCGCCATCGCGCTCGCGATCGCGGCCCGTGCCGACGTGGTGGTGGAGAACCACAAGCCCGGATCCCTGACCAGGTTCGGCCTGGACTACGACCAGGTCCGCGCGGTCAACCCCGCGGTCGTGTACTGCTCGATCAGCGGCTTCGGCTCCGGTGCCGGGCGCGACCTGCCCGGCTACGACCTGCTCGTCCAGGCCATGGGCGGCCTTATGAGCATCACCGGCACGACCGAGCCGACGAAGGCCGGCGTCGCGGTCGTCGACGTCCTCACCGGGCTCCACGCGGCCGTCGGAATCCTCGCCGCGCTGCACCACCGCGACCGCACCGGCGAAGGCCAGCGGCTGGAGGCCACCTTGCTGTCGAGCCTGCAGTCGAGCCTGGTCAACCAGGCGTCCGCGTACGTCGGCGCAGGCTCCGTGCCTGCCTTCATGGGCAACGCGCACCCGTCGATCGCGCCCTACGAAGTGCTGGCCGCCGCCGATCGTCCGATGGTCATCGCGGTCGGGAACGACGCGCAGTTCGCTCGCCTGGCAGCCGTGCTGGGCCTGTCCGAGGCTGCCGGCGATGCACGCTACGCGACCAATGCCGCCCGCGTGGCGCACCGCGACGGAGCTCACCGCGCTCATCGAGGGCCGACTGCGGGAGGACACCGCGGACGCGTGGCAGGAGCGCATCACCGCAGCCGGGATCCCATGCGGGCCGATCAACGACATCGCCCAGGGGTTCGCGCTGGCCGAACGCCTCGGGCTCCAGCCGATCGTCGAGATCGCCGACCCGCGTCGCGCTGCCCCGCAGCGCCAGGTGGCGAACGCGGTGACCTTGTCCGCGACGCCGGCCGCCTACCGCACCGCCCCACCGGAGGTCGACGAGGACCGGGCGGCCGTGCTCGAGCTCATCGGCTGGGACCGGTCGTGACGTCCGAGCGCAGGGCGACGGCCCAGGACGCCGTGCTCGCCTCGCTCCGGTCGGAGATCCTCACCGGCGCGCTCGGGCCGGGCGACCAGATCGTGCAGGAGGCGATCGCCGAGCGCTACGGGGTCAGCCGGGTGCCCGTCCGCGAGGCGTTGAAGACCCTGGAGACCGAGGGGCAGGTCGTCTACCACCCGCACCGCGGCTACTTCGTGGCCGAGCTCAGCGTGGCAGACCTGCTCGAGGTGTACCGCCTGCGCACGATCCTCGAGGCCGAGGCGATCCACCATGCGACACCGCTCCTGACGGACGCCGACGTCGAGGCTCTGGCCGTGCTGCTCGCCGATGTCGACGCAGCGGCCGCGGACGAGGACGTCATCGCCATGACGGCGGCCAACCGGCGTTTCCACTTCGCGATCTTCGACGCGGCGGGGCTGCCCCGGCTGTCGCGGATCCTGCGCCAGCTGTGGGAGGCGACCGATGCGTACCGGGCGCTGTACTTCAGTGCGCCACCCAACCGGGAGCGGGTGGCGGGGGAGCATGCGCGCATGCTGGCCGCCCTGCGCTCGCGCGACGCCGACGCGCTGGTCGCCCTGCACGACGAGCACCGGGAGAACTCGGTCGAGGCAGTCCGGTCGCTGCTCGATCGCGTCCGCCCGGACCCCTGAACCAAATTGGATACAATCTCAGCACATTGGATACAATCCACCGACCGCGCCGCCCGACCGTCCACGGAGGAACGATGACCAGCACGCCGCAGAGCCCCTTCGGCCTGTTCGCGATCGACCACCTGCTCTCTGAGGAGGAGCGCGCCATCCGCGACGTCGTGCGCGAGTACGTCGACTCCGAGATCCGGCCGAACGTGGCCGACTGGTTCGAGGCCGGGCAGATCCCGGCTCGCGAGCTCGCCAAGGACCTCGGCAGCCTGGGCGTCCTGGGCATGCACCTGGAGGGCTACGGCTGCCAGGGCACGTCGGCGGTCGCCTACGGGCTCGCGTGCCTGGAGCTCGAGGCGGGGGACTCCGGAATCCGCTCCCTCGTCAGCGTCCAGGGCTCCCTGGCGATGTACGCGATCTGGGCCTTCGGGTCCGAGGCGCAGAAGCAGGAGTGGCTGCCCCGCATGGCAGCCGGCGAGGCGATCGGGTGCTTCGGCCTGACCGAGGCGGACTTCGGGTCCAACCCCAGCGGCATGCGCACCAGCGCGCGTCGTGACGGTGACGACTGGGTGCTCGACGGCTCGAAGATGTGGATCACGAACGGCAACGTCGCGGACGTGGCGGTGGTGTGGGCCCGCACGGACGAGGGCATCAGGGGCTTCGTCGTCCCGACGGGCACGCCCGGCTTCAGCGCCAACGAGATCCACGCGAAGATGTCGCTCCGCGCATCGGTGACCAGTGAGCTGGTCCTCGACGGGGTACGACTGCCGGGCGACGCCGTCCTGCCCGAGGTTGCCTCGCTGCGCGGCCCGCTGTCGTGCCTGAACGAGGCCCGATACGGCATCGTCTTCGGCACGCTGGGCGCAGCCCGTGACTGCCTCGAGACCGCGATCGCCTACAGCATCGCCCGCGAGCAGTTCGACAAGCCGATCGCTGCCTACCAGCTCACGCAGAAGAAGCTGGCCGACATGGCCCTGGAGCTGGGCAAGGGCATGCTCCTGGCCCTGCACCTGGGCCGGCTCAAGGACGAGCACCTCATCCGCCCCGAGCAGGTCAGCCTGGGCAAGGTGAACAACGCCCGCGAGGCCCTGGCCATCGCCCGCGAGTGCCGCGGCATCCTCGGGGCCAACGGCATCACCCTGGAGTACCCGGTGATCCGTCACATGAACAACCTCGAGTCGGTGTACACGTACGAGGGGACGAACGAGATGCACACCCTCGTGATCGGCGAGGCGCTCACCGGCATCGCGGCCTACCGATGAGCGCGCGCACCCTCACCTCGGTGCTGGCGGGAGTCCCCGTTCCCGGCGACGAGGAGCGCCCGGACGTCAATCCGTCCGACCTCACGGATGTGGTGGCGGTGGCGAGCCTCGCGGGACCGGAGACCGCGAAGGCCGCGGTGACGGTCGCCGCAGAGGCGTTCGCGTCGTGGTCGCACACCACGCCCTGGCAACGCGCCGAGATCCTCGACCGGGCCGGAAGCGAGGTCATGGCCCGCGCCGACGAGCTCGGGGATCTGCTGGCCCGCGAGGAGGGCAAGACGTACCCGGAGGCGCGTGGCGAGGTGGTGCGGGCGGCGCAGATCCTCAAGTACTTCGCTGGCGTCGCCCTGCAGCCTCATGGGCAGGCACTCGACTCGGTGCGGCCCGGCATCGAGGTGACCGTCACCCGCGAGCCGGTCGGCGTCGTGAGCGTGATCACCCCGTGGAACTTCCCGATCGCCATCCCGGCCTGGAAGATCGCCCCGGCCCTGGCCTTCGGCAACACGGTGGTGTTCAAGCCGGCCGAACTGGTGCCGGCCAGCGCCTGGGAGCTCGTCGACATCCTCAACCGGGCCGGGCTGCCCGACGGGGTCCTGTCCCTCGTGCTGGGTCGCGGCTCGCAGGTCGGACCGGTGCTGACCGGGGACCCGCTGGTGTCCGCCGTCACCTTCACCGGCTCGGTCGAGACCGGACGGGGGATCCTGGCGAGCACCGCCGGATCCGGCGTGAAGGTCCAGCTCGAGCTCGGCGGCAAGAACCCGCTGGTCGTCACCGAGCGCGCCGACCTGTCCGTCGCGGTGGAGTGCGCGATGCAGGGCGGCTTCGGATCCACCGGCCAGCGCTGCACGGCGTCCTCGATCCTCGTGGTGGCCGACCCGGTGCACGACCGATTCGTGGGCGCCCTGACCGACCGCATGCGCTCATGGCGCGTGGGCGATGCGCGCGCGGCGGGAGTGGACATGGGCCCGGTGGTCGACGCCGGGCAGCTCGACCAGGACCGTGGCTACCTCGACATCGCCCGTGCGGAAGGCGCCGAGGTCGTCGGCGGGGAGCCGGTGTCGAACGCCAGGAGCGGGCACTTCCTCGCCCCGGCCCTCGCCGTCGGCACCTCCGTCACGCACACCATCAACCGCGAGGAGGTCTTCGGTCCGGTCATGTCGGTCGTACGCGTGGCCGACTACCCGGAGGCACTTGCTGCGGCCAACGCCAGCACGATGAACCTGTCGGCGGGAATCTGCACCACCGACCTGGCGGAGGCGTCGCACTTCAAGCGCCACTCGAAGGCCGGCATGGTCATGGTGAACCTCCCGACGGCCGGCGTGGACTTCCACGTCCCCTTCGGCGGGCGCGGCGAGAGCAGTCATGGTCCGCGCGAGCAGGGCACGGCGGCGGTCGAGTTCTTCACCACCTCGAAGACCGCGTACACGGCACCGGGCACTCCCTGACGCGCTCGATCCCCGTTGCGCCGAACACCGCCCATAGCATCGGGTCATGATCGACGACGCGTTCCCGACGTCCTACCTGGCCGACATCTACTCCGAGGCCCCGAGCAGCGATGACACGCTCTCCCACCTCGGTCCGCTGGCACCGTTCGCCGGCGTGTGGCAGGGGGACGGTGGCGTCGACACCCATCCGCAGGTGGACGGTCCGGAGACCCAGCCCTACGTCGAGCGGTGGACGTTCGAGCTGATCGACCGGCAGACGAACGGCCCCCAGCTGTTCTACGGCCTGCGCTACCACACGCACATCACCAATCCGGGGGAGGTCGAGACGTTCCACGACCAGGTTGGCTATCTGCTGTGGGAGCCGGCGACCAGCAGCGTGCTCATGACCCTCGCCATTCCGCGCGGCCAGGTCGCCATGGCCGGCGGCGTGGTCGCCCCGGATGCGCGCGCGTTCACCCTGCGGGCGGCGGTCGGCGACCCGCACTTCGGGATCGTCACGAATCCGTTCCTCGATGCTGCCTTCCACACCACGGCGTGGGAGATCACCTTCCGCGTGCTCGACGACGGCCTGGCGTACACGCAGACCACGACGCTGCAGGTGCACGGAGATGCCGAGCCGTTCGCGCACCAGGACGCCAATCGCCTCGTGCGCGTGGGCCCCTCGGAGCCCAACCCGCTCGCCGCGGGCTGACAGCCGCCGCGCCCCGTCGGGCCTTCGCACGGCCGGCTCCAGCCCAGGAGCAGGGGTTTCCCCGATGCGCGCCCCCTCGCACGCGGGGCACGATCGTGCGAGGGCCGACGCGATAGCGGCCCTCGGTCCGCGGGCCGCCATCCGCATAGCAGGGGGTCTTCGTGCTGCACCATCCCGGTTGGGCGTCCGTCGAGGTCCCCCTGCTTCACCTGCCTGAGCGCCTCTCCGTCCCGGTGGCGCTGCTGCTGGGGGCGGGACTGCTCGCGGGTCTCGACCTGCTCGGTGCGGTGGCGGCCAAGAACCTGGCCGCGCGGCATTCGGTCGGGTGGTTCCTGGCCGGCGCCGCCGTCTTCGTCCTGCTGTTCTGGGTGTACGCGTCCCTCCTCGACCTCGCCGAGCTGTCGGTGGTGACGATGGCGTGGATCGTGCTCCTGCAGGTGGCCGTCGTCGTCCTCGACCGGGTGCGCTACCAGGTGCACCTCAATGCGGGTCAGGTGGTCGCGATCGCGGCAATCCTCGCCCTGCAGGGATATCTCGTCATGTCGACCAGCAGTGCGTCCGAGACGCGGGACGTCGTTGCGGTCACAGCCGCAGCGGCCGGATCGGGGCGGTGATCAGCGTCGGGTCGGCTCGCCAGTCCACCCCGGGCACGTCGACGTAGAGCTCGATCTCGTTGCCGTCCGGGTCGGCGATGTAGAGGCTGTGCGTCACGGTGTGGTCGCTGGCTCCCAGGATCGGGACGCCGTGGGTCGTCAGCGTCTGGATCGCGGACCGCAGGTCGTCGTCGCTGTCCCCGATCTTGAGCCCGAAGTGATACAGGCCGACGCGCGGGCCCTGGGGGATCGGCGTTGCGTCGTCACCGACCTCGATCAGGAGCAGCTCGTGGTGCGTCCGCTGGCTCGGTGCGGAGAACGCGAAGGCGGGGAAGGGCAGGGACGCCACATCCTCGTCGACGACCGGCCGCCAGCCGAGCACGTCGCGGTAGAAGCGCGCAGAACGCTCCAGGTTGCGCACATAGAGCACGAGGTGCCCGAGCTCCTTGACCTCCACGGTTCCTCCCGGTGTCCGCCGCGACGTGGAGCGAGCCTAGTGGCCGATCTTGCGCGCGAACAGCGCTGCGCGCCTGGACGGGCGGCCGGTGCGTGCCTCGACGTCGTCGGCGCTGGTCATGACGCGCAGGCCGACGTTGGCACCGATCCAGCGGAACGGCTCGGGCTCCCACGGCTTGGAGCGGTGGTCGACCCACGGCAGGGTGGTCAGGTCCGAGTCCGTGCCCGTGATGAGGTCGGCGAGCGTGCGCCCGCCGAGGTTCGACGTGCCCGACGCCGTCGCCGACGTAGCCGCCCGACCAGGCCAGTCCGGTCCGGCGGTCGAGCCCGCATGACGCCCACCAGTCGCGCGGGACGCCCAGCGGACCACCCCAGGTGTGCGTGACCGCGGCCGTGCTGACCACAGGGAACAGGTCGGTGAGCACCTCCCAGAGCGCCTTGTGCACCGCCGGATTGCGATCCTGCTCGGGAGTGATGCGCGAGCCGAAGTGGTACGGCGCGCCTCGGCCGCCGAAGGCGAGCCGGTCGTCGGCCGTGCGCTGGCCGTAGATGATGAGGTGGCGTCCGTCGGCGAAGGTCTCGCGCTGACCGAGCCCGATCTGGTCCCACGCGTCGGCGGGGAGCGGCTCGGTCGCCAGCATGAGGGAGTAGACGGGCGCCAGCGTGCGGGTCTGGCCCGCGCAGGGTGCGCGTGTAGCCCTCGGTCGCGCGGACGACGATCTCCGCTCGCACCGAGCCACGAGCCGTGCGCACGATTCCCGGCTCGATGGCCTCGACCGCCGTGCTGCTCGTGCAGCACGCGCTCCGGCCGCGACGACGGTGCGGGCCAGGCTGCGCACCAGCCGGGCGGGGTTGATCGCGGCGCAGTGCGGGGTGTAGGTGCCGCCCAGGACGTCGGTCGCGCCGACATGCCGAGTCGTCTGCGCCGCGTCCAGAAGGACGTAGTCCTCGGGGCCGAAGCCCCACGTGCGCAGGTCCGCGACCTCGTCCCGCGCGGTCCGCAGCTGCAGCGGCGTCCGAGCAGCGACGACGGTGCCGCCCTTCGCCCAGTCGATGTCCCAGCCCTCCGCCTGCCGCCACCCGGCCGATCTCGTCGACGGTGTCGAACATCGCGCGCTTCATGCCGCACCGCCGCGTCGCGACCGGACTGCCGGGCCAGGGCTGCCAGGCTGGCCGGGAACAGGGCCGAGGCCCAGCCGCCGTTGCGGCCGCTGGCGCCGAAGCCGGCCTGCTCCGCCTCGAGGATCACGATGCGCAGCGTCGGGTCCTGGCGCAGCAGGTAGTACGCGGTCCACAGGCCGGTGTACCCGGCCCCGACGATGGCGACGTCGGCCGTGGTGTCGCCGGGCAGGGGTGTGCCGAGGGGCTGGCGCAGGTCGTCGGGCAGGGTGTCCCACCACAGCGACAGCCGTCGCAGGTCGTCGGTCACGCTCGCCTCCAGGCTCGCACGTAGTCCGGCACCGGGGTCCCCGGCGGGCAGAGGGCATCGGGCACCGGCTCGCCGAACTCCTCGACGATCGGCACGTGACCGGCCCACAGTCGCATCAGCGTCGGGTCCTCCAGGTCGTCCGGATCGTCGGTCGGACCACCCGTCGCCGACCTTCACCGACGCCTCGTCGAGGTCGAGCGCGAGCGTCATGGTCGCCGCCCGCTCCTTCCTGGACGGCTGGCGTGCGTCGTCCCACCGGCCGGGCAGCAGGTGCTCGGCGATGATGCGCAGCGCGTCGGCCTCGTCGTCGCCCGAGAGGCGTCGTGCCCGGCCCAGCACGACCACGCGACCGGTAGTTCATGCTCGACTCGAACGCGCTGCGCGCGAGGACCAGCCCGTCCAGCAGCGTCACGGTCAGGCAGGTCGGCCGTCCCTCGGCGAGCAGCCGGAACAGCCGGGACCCGGTGGAACCGTGGAACAGCACCTCGTCGCCGCGGCGGGCGTATGCCACGGGGATCACGTACGGCTGGCAGTCGTCGACGACCGCCACGTGCGCCACCAGTCCGGCGTCGAGCACCGCATGCAGGACGTCGACGTCGGTGACGGCCTTGTCGGGAAGACGGCGCACCCGGGTCCTGCTCGGAGGACCCGGGTGCGGAGGCCGCAGGAGCAGAGGTCACAGGATCGACCACGCCTCGGTGAGCACCGACCGCAGGATCTGCTCGATCTCGTCGAACTCGGGCTGGCCGATGATCAGCGGCGGGGCGAGCTGCACGACCGGGTCGCCGCGGTCGTCGGCGCGGCAGTACAGGCCGGCGTCGAACAGGGCCTTCGACAGGAAGCCGCGCAGCAGCCGCTCGGCCTCGTCGTCGTTGAAGGTCTCGCGGGTGACCTTGTCCTTGACCAGCTCGATGCCGTAGAAGTAGCCGGCGCCGCGGACGTCGCCGACGATCGGCAGGTCGGTGAGCTTCTCGAGGGTCTGCCGGAAGGCCCCCTCGTTCGTCGCGGACGTGCTCGAGGATGCCCTCGCGCTCGAAGATGTCGAGGTTGGCCATGCGCCGCCGCGGCGCCCACGGGGTGACCGCTCCAGGTGTAGCCGTGCAGGAACGAGGTCGTGCCGTGCTTGAACGGCTCGAACAGCCGGTCGCTGGCGATCATGGCGCCCATGGGGGAGTAGCCGGACGTCATGCCCTTGGCGCACGTGATGATGTCCGGAGTGACGCCGAACCGGTTCATCGCGAACATGTCGCCGATGCGGCCGAACGACGTGATGGTCTCGTCGGCGACCATGATGACGTCGTACTGGTCGCAGATCTCCCGCACGCGCTCGAGGTATCCCGGCGGCGGCGGGAAGCAGCCGCCGGAGTTCTGCACCGGCTCGAGGAAGACCGCCGCCACGCTGTCGGGGCCCTCGAACTCGATGGCCTCGGCGATGCGGTCGGCGGCCCATCGGCCGAAGGCCTTCTCGTCGTGCTTGAACTCCTCGGGGGCGCGGTAGAAGTTGGTGTTCGGGACCTTGACGCCACCGGGCACGAGCGGCTCGAACGGGATCTTGGCGACGGGGATGCCGGTGATCGACAGGGCGCCCTGCGGCGTGCCGTGGTAGGCGATCGACCGGCTGATCACCTTGTACTTGCGTCGGCTTGCCGGTCAGCTTGAAGTACTGCTTGGCCAGCTTCCAGGCGGTCTCGACCGCCTCGCCGCCGCCGGAGGTGAAGAACACCCGGTTGAGGTCGCCGGGGGCGTAGCCGGCGAGGCGCTCGGCCAGCTCGATGGCCCGCGGGTGGGCGTACGACCAGATCGGGAAGAAGGCGAGCTCCTCGGCCTGCTTGGCCATCGCGGCGCCGATCTCGGTGCGGCCGTGGCCGGCCTGCACGACGAACAGCCCGGCGAGGCCGTCGAGGTAGCGCTTGCCCTGGTCGTCCCAGATGTAGGCGCCGTCGCCCCTTGACGATGACGGGCACGTGGCCGGTGCCGTCGTAGTAGCACGGAGTGCCGGGAGAACGGCATCCACAGGTGGTGGCGGGCCCGGTCGGCGAGGTCGTCGGCGCCGGGCTCGGTGAAGGACTGAGCGGAGATGGTCATCGTGTTCCCCAGGTGTAGATCTGCTTGCGCAGCTTCAGATAGACGAAGGTCTCGGTGGAGCGCACCTCGGGAATGGCGCGGATCCGTCGGTTGATGACCTCGAGCAGGTGGTCATCGTCCTCGGCCACGACCTCCGCGAGGATGTCGAAGTTGCCGGCGCACACCACGAGGTAGTCGACCTCGGGCATGCCCTCCAGCGGTGTCGGCTACCGCCTCCGCATCGCCGTCTACTCGGATTCCGATCATCGCGGACCGCGAGAAGCCCACCTGCAGCGGATCGGTGACGGCCACGATCTGCATGACCCCGGAGTCGTGGAGTCGCTGCACGCGCTGCCGCACGGCCGCCTCGGACAGCCCGACGGCCTTGCCGATCGCGGCGTAGGGACGACGACCGTCCTGCTGCAGCTGCTCGATGATGGCCTTGGAGACATCGTCGAGGGGGGTGCTGGGCACCCGATCGCGCGGCGGCATGACGGTCATGATGGGCCACGAGCACTAGCGCTGGCAAGTGATTTCGCGGTAAATTGCCCTCCAAGCCACGGATTCCGAAGAGATTCGGCGTGATCGTCCGAGGCTATTCGGCCAACAAGGGAGACGTATGACTGAGTATGCGGTGATCAACCCGGCGACCGGCGAGCAGGTGCGGTCCGTATCCGACGGCCAGCGACCAGGAGATCGGCGCCGCCGTCGACCAGGTCGTCGGCGCCCACGCGCAGTGGTCCAGCCGGTCGATCGCGGACCGGGCCGCCATCGTCCGCCGCATCGGAGACCTGCACATCGAACGCTCGACGCAACTCGGCGAGGCGATCGTCTCGTGAGATGGGCAAGCCGCTCGCGGACGCCGTCGGCGAGGTCGAGTTCTCCGGTGCCATCTACCAGTACTACGCCGACCACGCCGAGGAGCTCCTCGCCGACAAGGCGATCACGCTGCTGGACGGTGAGGGGTCGGCCTTCATCCGTCCGTCATCCGTCGGTGCGCTCCTCGGCATCATGCCGTGGAACTTCCCGGCCTACCAGGTGGCACGGTTCGCCGGCCCCAACCTCGTGGTCGGCAACACCGTCCTGCTCAAGCACGCTCCGCAGTGTCCGGAGTCGGCCGAGCTGATCGCGGGCATCTTCGACGAGGCAGGTGTTCCCGCCGGGGTGTACGTCAACATCTACGCCACGAACGAGCAGATCGCCGACATCATCGCCCACCCGGGCATCCGCGGTGTCTCGCTCACCGGCTCGGAGCGGGCCGGCGCGGCGGTCGCGGAGATCGCCGGACGCAACCTCAAGAAGGTGCGTGCTCGAACTCGGCGGCTCGGATCCGTTCATCGTGCTCAGCACCGACGATCTGGACGCCACCGTCGATGCCGCGATCTTCGCCCGCACGGACAACAACGGGCAGGCCTGCAACGCCGGCAAGCGCATGGTCATCGTCGACTCGCTGTACGACGCCTTCGTCGAGAAGTTCACGGAGAAGCTGCTGGCCCTGGACGCGGCCCCGCTGAGCTCGGTGGCGGCGGCCGAGAATCTGGCTCGGCAGGTCGAGCGCGCCGTGGCGCAGGGCGCGACCCTGGCCTCGGCCGGGGAGCGCAAGGACGCCTGGTTCCCCGCAGCAGTCCTCAGCGGCCTGACGCCCGACAACGAGATCTCGCAGGAGGAGCTCTTCGGGCCGGTCGCGCAGGTGTACCGGGCAGTGGACGAGGCCGATGCCGTTCGTATCGCCAACGACACGCCCGTACGGCCTCGGCTCCTACGTCTTCACGACCGACCCCGACCAGGCGCTCCGGGTGGCGCAGGCCCTCGATACCGGCATGGTCTTCGTCAACGGGGTCGGCATCGATGCTCCCGAACTCCCGTTCGGCGGTACCAAGCGCTCGGGTTTCGGACGCGAACTCGGCACGCTCGGCATCGAGGAGTTCATCAACAAGAAGATGATTCGCATCGCCTGACCGTCGAGTGGCGGGTTGTGCGCGCACGCCTTCGGCGTGGCGCGTACACAACCCGCCACTCAACGACGAAGGGGGGCGGTGGCCAACGGCCACCGCCCCCCTTCCTCGTGTGGTGCTAGTTGCCGCCCTCGTTCAGGGTGACCTCGATCGGGGCGAACGCGTCGCCCGTCGTGTTCAGGCCCTCCGCCTCGAGGGCCGCGTTGGCCGCCTCGGCGTACTGGGTCGTGAACGCGTCGGCCGACGGCTCGGCCGTGATGATCGTCGAGCCCTCGAGGTTCTTGGTGTTGAGGGCAACGGCGACCGTCTGCTCCCACAGCGCCGGGTCCACGACGCCGACGCCGGCCGGGGACGGCCAGATCAGCTTGTTGACCTCGTTCATCTGCCAGAGCTGGTGGCTCGCGCCGAGCTTGGTCCCGGCGTTCAGCACGATGTCCGCGCACGCCTGCGCGTTGTCACGGCAGTAGATCCAGCCCTTGAGGGACGCGGTGACGAACTTCTGCGTGAGGTCCTGGTACGCCGGGTCGGACAGGCGCTCGGTCGAGGCCCAGATGGCGTCCTGGTACATGGCCACGCCCTCGTCGTTGTAGTCGACGACGGTGAAGTCCTCCGGCGTGTACAGCTCGCCGGTGTCCGGGTTGACGGCCTCGAGGACCTGCGCGTACTCGTTGTACGTCATGGCCTCGGCGGCGTCGATCTCGCCGGCGAGCAGGGCCGCCATGTCGAACTGCTGCTGGACCAGCTCGACGTCAGCGGCCGGGTCGAGGCCGGCCTTCGAGATGGCGGCGAAGACCTCGTACTCGTTGCCGAAGCCCCAGTTGCCGATCTTCTTGCCCTTGAAGTCGGCGGCCGTGGTGATGCCCGCGTCCGCGAAGGAGACCTGACGCGTGCCGGACTTCTGGAAGACCTGCGCCACGTTGGTGATGGCCGCGCCCTGCTCGATCGAGGCGAGCGCCTTGGGCACCCACGAGATCGCGAAGTCGGCGCCGCCCTGGGCGAGCACCGTCTGCGGAACGATGTCGACGCCGCCCTCGAGGATGGTGACGTCGAGGCACTCCTCGCCGTAGTAGCCGAGCTCCTTCGCCGCGTAGTAGCCGGCGAACTGCGCCTGGGCGACCCACTGCAGCTGGAGGCTGGCCGGGGTCGGGGTCGTGCACTCCTCTGCGGCTGCCGAGGACGCCGGCGCCGCGGACTCCGCCGCCGCCGAGGACGCCGGCGCCGCTGCAGACGAGGACTCGGACGATGTCGAGCTGCTGCTGCATGCGGAGAGTGCGAGTGCGCCGACGACGGCGACGCCGACTGCGGCGACCCATCGACTGCGTGCGGTGTGACGCATGGTTCCTCCTTGGTGGTTGTGGTGCATCGGTGGTGGTGGTGGGGGGTCAGGTGGGCGGGCGCCGGTTGGTCCAGGGGGCGACCCAGCGTTCGGCCAGGATCACGCAGACGTAGAAGAGCAGGCCGGTGAGGATGGAGGCGACGACGTACGCCCAGGCGCGTCCGTACGCCGTGTTCGCGGCGTTGGACGCGATGCGCGACCCCAGCCCTTCCTGCGGACCGCCGAAGTACTCCGCCACGAGCGCTGCGATCACGGCGAGCGGGGCCGCGATCTTCATGCCGGTGAAGAAGAACGGGATCGCGTTGGGGATGCGCAGCACCCGCAGCACCGTGCGTGGACTGGCATTCATCGAGCGCATCAGCTCCACTTGGACCGGCAGGACGTGGGTGAGTCCGCGGACGACGTTCACGAAGATGGGGAAGAACACGATGATCGTCGTCACCAGCACGCGCGGCGTGCGGCTGGTGATGTTGAACATGTTGTTGAGGATGGGGGTCAGGGCAATGATGGGCACAGCCGCGAGACCGGCGGCAAGCGGTGTGATCAGATTGTTAACGACGATGAAGCGCTGGGCGAGCAGTGCCGCCAGCAGCCCCAGCGCCGTGCCGATCATCAGGCCGAGCAGTGCCGTCGTCCCGGTGTAGAACGCCGCGCCCCACATGAGGCCCAGGTCCGAGAAGAAGTTGGATGCGATGAGGCTGGGCGCCGGCAGCAGGTAAGGCTTGATGTCCTGCACGACGACCAGCAGCTGCCAGGCCGCCAGGAACACGACCGCGATGAGGACCGGCGGCCAGACGGAGCGGAGGCGGTCGCTCATCAGACCTCGCCGACCCGGGCCCGGACGCCGCCGCTGCCCCGGCCGCGCAGTGCCTCGCGGACGGCGGTGACCGCCTCGAAGAACGACTCGGCCTCGCGGGTGTCCTCGTCCCGCTCGCCCAGGGACACGGGCACGATGTCGGTGATGCGGCCGGGGCGCGGCGACATGACCACCACGCGATCGGACAGGTAGACCGCCTCGGGGATCGAGTGGGTGACGAAGATGATGCTCTTGCCGGTCTCCTCGCGGATCCGCAGCAGCTCGTTCTGCATCCGCTCGCGCGTCATCTCGTCGAGCGCTCCGAACGGCTCGTCCATGAGCAGCAGCGGGGGATCGACGGCCAGGGACCGGGCGATGGCCACGCGCTGCTGCATGCCGCCGGACAGCTCCCACGGCCGGTGGTCGGCGAACTCGGACAGCTGGACCATCTCGAGCAGCTCCATCGCCCGCGCGTGCCGGCGATCCCTGGACCAGCCCTGCAGCTCGAGCGGGAGCTCGACGTTCCTGCGGACGGTGCGCCAGTCGAACAGGGCGGCCTGCTGGAAGGCGATGCCGTACCGCTGCTCCTCCCGCGCCTTGGCGGGGGTCATGCCGGCGACCTCCATCGACCCACGGGTGGCGTCGGTGAGGTCGGCGATGACGCGCAGGAGGGTGCTCTTGCCGCAGCCCGAAGGACCGATGAGCGAGATGAACTCCCCGGTGTGCACCTCGAGATCGACATCCTGGAGCGCGGTCACCTCGTTGGGCAGGCCCTCGTTGAAGACCTTCCAGACACCCGCGGCGCGGACGGCGAGCTCGTCGGTGATGGTCGTCATGCGGTGCTCTCCTTGGGGAGATTGCGGGTCAGGTACAGGTCGAGCAGGGTGACGAGGCCGGCGGCGACGAGCCCCAGGGCGATCGCCCCGAAGACCGCCACGTAGACCTTCGCGGGCTGGGAGGTCGCCTCGCGCGAGTACTCCAGGATGAGGCGGCCGATCCCGCCTCGGACGCCGGTGGAGATCTCCGCGACGACCGTGCCCACCACCGCGGCCGCGGCCGAGACCTTCATGGCCGGGACGAGGTAGGGGACCGAGGCGGGAAAGCGCAGCTTCATGACGGTGGCCCGCGGCGTGGCAGCGTAGGAGCGCATGAGCTCGAGGGAGGTCGGCGTGGGGGCCTGCAGCCCGCGAAGTGCCCCGACGCTCATGGGGAAGAACGCGAGGTAGGCGGCGATGAACATGACGGAGTAGGTCGTGCTCCACTGCACCGGCCCGAAGCTGATGCGGTTGCCGATCCCGGTGATCAGCGGCGCCAGCGCGATGAGGGGCACCGTCTGGGACGCGATGACGAAGGGCAGCAGCCCTCTCTCCAGGAAGGCGAAGCGCTGCATGACGATCGCGAGCAGCAGCCCGATCGCCACCCCGATGAGGAAGCCACCCAGGGCGATGAGCAGCGAGTAGGCGGCTGCTGTCAGCACCGCCTGCAGCACCGTGGTGTCGGACCCGCGGACCTCGGGGGCGCTGGCGCCCTGCAGCATGGTCCACACATGCGGCATGGCCTGGTCGCTCGTGTTGAACGGCAGGGAGACCACCCCGCCGAACCACTTGACGAGCTCCCACATCAGGACGGTCAGCAGGACGCCGGCCAGTGCCCACAGCGCACCGATGGCGCCCCGGCGAAGGCGTCGCCCGATCGTGCTCTGGCGGCGTGGTCGTACCGAGGTCGCTGCTGGCACAGCGGCACTATCGATGACCAATGTTTCGCTCCTGTTTCCGTCCGGCTGCCGGCGCGATCAGGTGGTGGCGCGCAGGTGCTCCTGCACGGCCGGGATGATCGACTCGCCGTACTGGGCGAGCGTGTGGTCCTTGTCGTCGTGCTGCAGGTACACGGCGAACTGGTCGACGCCCAGGGCCTTGAGCTCGGTCGATCCGCCGGATGTGCTCCTCCGGCGGCCCGATGATGCAGAACCTGTCGACGATCTCGTCCGGGACGAAGTCGGTGTGCGTGTTCCCGGCCTGGCCGTGCTCGTTGTAGTCGTAGCCCTGCCGGTTGCGGATGTAGTCGGTGAGCGCCGGCGGGACCGCCGCCCCGTCCTCCCCGTACCGGGCGACGATGTCGGCGACGTGGTTGCCCACCATGCCGCCGAACCACCGCAGCTGGTCGCGCGCGTGGGCGTGCGCCTCGGGCGAGCCGTCCGTGACGTACGCCGGGGCGGCGACGCAGATGTACACGTCGTCCGGATCCCGCCCTGCTGCGGAGGCGGCATCCCGCACGGCCGCGATCGTCCACTCTGCGATGTGCGGATCGGCCAGCTGGAGGATGAACCCGTCGCCGACCTCGCCGGTGAGGGCGAGCACCTTCGGGCCGTACGCGGCCACCCACACGCCGGCCCGGCTGGCCCCGGCCCACGGCAGGCGCAGGTGGTTGCCCTTGTACTCGATGGCCTCGCCGTTGACCAGCCCCTTGACGTCGAGCACGGCCTGACGGAGCTCGGCCACGCTCACGGGCTTGCCGTTGGTGACGCGGACCGCGGAGTCGCCGCGCCCGATGCCGATGACGGTGCGGTTGCCATACATCTCGTTGAGCGTGGCGAAGACCGATGCCGTCACCGTGATGTCGCGCGTGGCCGGGTTGGTGACCATCGGGCCGACGATGACCTTGCGCGTCTCGTCGAGGATCTTGCTGTAGATCACGTACGGCTCCTCCCACAGGATGTGGGAGTCGAATGTCCAGACGTACTGGAAGCCATAGGTCTCAGCCCGACGCGCGAGGTCGACGACGCGAGCCGCCGGGGGAGTGCACTGCAGAACGACGCCGATGTCCATGGGTCGCCTTTCGGTAGTCGAGACGGACGGGCCTAGCGCGTACGCGGGAAGCCGAGGTCGACGGACGAGGTCGCGGGGTCCGGCCAGCGGGACGTCACGGTCTTCGTGCGGGTGTAGAAGTCCACCCCGGCGGGTCCGTAGATGTTGCTGTCGCCGAAGATCGACGCCTTCCAGCCGCCGAAGCTGTAGTACGCCACCGGGACCGGGATCGGGACGTTGATCCCCACCATCCCGACCTTGATGTCGTACTGGAAGGCCTTGGCCGCGCCGCCGTCCCGCGTGAAGATCGCTGTGCCGTTGCCGTACTGGTGCCGGTTGATCATGTCGACCGCCTCGTCGTACGTGTCGACTCGGACCACTGACAGGACCGGCCCGAAGATCTCGTCGTCGTACGACCGCATGCCCGGTGTGACGTGATCGAGGAGCGAGACGCCGAGGAAGAAGCCCTCGCTCGGCAGGTCGGCGTCGCGGCCGTCGACGACGACGGTGGCACCCTCCGAGGGAGCCGTCTCGAGGTACGAGGCGACCTTGTCCCGGTGCTCGCCGGTGATCAGGGGGCCCATCTCCGCGCTCGGGATCGGTGCCGGGACCGACGGCGAGCTTGGGCAGGCGCTCCGTGATGGCGTCCACGAGCCGGTCGCCGACGCCGCCGACCGCCACGACCACCGAGATGGCCATGCACCGCTCGCCGGCGGAGCCGTAGGCCGCGCTGACGGCGGCGTCCGCGGCCATGTTGATGTCGGCGTCCGGCAGCACGACCATGTGGTTCTTGGCGCCCGCCGAGGGCCTGGACCCGCTTGCCGTTGGCCGTGCCGGTGGCGTAGATGTACTGCGCGATCGGTGTGGAGCCCACGAAGCTGACCGCCTCGATGTCGGGATGGGCGAGGATGCGATCGACCGCGGTCTTGTCGCCCTGCACGACGTTGAACACCCCCTCCGGCAGGCCCGCCTGCCGGAGCAGGTCGGCGAGCAGCAGGGCCACCGACGGGTCCTTCTCGCTGGGCTTGAGCACGAAGGTGTTGCCGGTGGCGATGGCGTTGGCGAACATCCACATGGGCACCATCGCGGGGAAGTTGAATGGCGTGATCCCGGCGACGACCCCGAGGGGCTGCCGGATGGAGTAGACGTCGACGCCGCCGGACACGCCCTCCGAGTAGCCGCCCTTGAGCATGGCGGGGATCCCGCAGGCGAACTCGATGTTCTCGATGCCGCGGGCGAGCTCGCCCGCGGCATCGCTGGGCACCTTGCCGTGCTCGAGCGAGACGAGCTCGGCGATCTCGTCACGGTGCTCCACGACGAGGCCGCGGAACGCGAACATGACCTCGGCGCGACGCGAGAGCGACGTCGATCGCCATGCCGGGAAGGCGGCCTTCGCGGCTGCGACGGCGGCGTCGACCTCTGCCTCGGACGCCAGCCCGACGACGGCCTGCTGCTCTCCGATGGCCGGGTTGTAGACGACGCCGGTTCGTCCGGACGTGGACGGGACGAGGGTTCCGTTGATCCAGTGATCGATGGTGCGCACGTGTCCTCCGGTCAGATCAGGTACTGGGACAGGCCGCGCTTGAGGAAGCGGCCGTCGCCCTTGGTCCCGAGATAGGTGTTGTCGTCGATGACGACCTTGCCGCGCGACAGGACGGTGTCGACATGGCCGTCGACGACGAAGCCCTCCCACGCGGAGTGATCCATGCTCATGTGGTGGGTCTTGTGGAACCCGATCTCCGTGCGCCCGGTGGGGTCGTACACCACGATGTCGGCGTCGAAGCCCGGAGCGATGGCTCCCTTGCGGCCATACAGCCCGAACATGCGCGCCGGAGTGGTGGAGCACAGCTCGACCCACCGCTCCAGGCTGATGCGGCCCTCCACGACGCCCTGGAAGATCAGGTCCATGCGGTGCTCGACGGACCCGATGCCGTTCGGGATCTTCGAGAAGTCGCCCAGTCCCATCTCCTTCTGCTCCTTGAAGCAGAAGGGGCAGTGGTCGGTGCTGATGACGGACAGGTCATTGGTGCGCAGGTAGCGCCACAGCTCGTCCTGGTGCTGCTCCGCCTTCGACCGCAGGGGAGTCGAGCACACCCACTTCGCGCCCTCGAAGCCCGGCTGCGACAGCTGATCCTCGAGCGAGAGGTACAGGTACTGGGGACATGTCTCCCCGAAGACGTTCCAGCCCTCGTCGCGGTTGGCCTGCAGCACCTGGACGGCCTGCTTCGCCGACATGTGCACGATGTAGAGCGGCGCCCCGGTGAGCCGGGCCAGCATGATCGCGCGGTTGACGGCCTCCGCCTCGGTCTCCCACGGCCGGGTGAGGCTGTGGTACTTCGGGTCGGTCTTGCCCTCGGCCAGTGCCTGGGCGACGAGGACGTCGATCGCGCTGCCGTTCTCGGCGTGCATCATGATCATCGAGCCGTTGCCGGCGGCCTGCTGCATCGCCTGCAGGATCTGGCCGTCCGAGCTCAGGAACACGCCGGGGTAGGCCATGAACAGCTTGAAGGTCGTGACGCCCTCGTCGACGAGCTCGTCCATGGCCTTGAGCGACTCGCTGTCGACGCCGCCGACCACCTGGTGGAACCCGTAGTCGATCGCGCAGTTGCCGTCGGCCTTCGCGTGCCAGGCGGCGAGGCAGTCCTGGACGCGCTCGCCCTGCTTCTGCACGGCGAAGTCGATGATCGTCGTCGTGCCGCCCCAGGCCGCGGCGCGGGTGCCGGTCTCGAACGTGTCGGACGCCACGGTGCCGCCGAACGGCATCTCCATGTGCGTGTGGCCGTCGATGCCGCCCGGGACGACGTACTTCCCGGAGGCGTCGATGACGCGGTCGACCGACGCCGCGAGGTCGACCCCGAGGACGGCGTCCCCGGGAGCGAGGACGGCGGCGATGGTCTCGCCGTCCACCAGGACATCGGCCTGCATGCTGCCCTGGGCGGTGACGACGGTGCCGTTGGTGATGAGGATGGTCATGGCGTGGTCCCTTCGGTCTCGGGCTACGGGCGGACGAGGTCGTCGTAGGCGTCCGGCCGGCGGTCGCGGTAGAACTGCCAGCGGTTGCGGACCTCGGTGAGGAGGTCCATGTCGAGGTCGCGGACGATCAGCTCGGGCTGGTACGGGTCGCCCTTGTCGCCGACGTAGTTGCCCTCGGGGTCGATGAAGTACGACTGGCCGTAGAAGTCGTCGTCGCCCAGCGGCTCGATGCCCACGCGGTTGATGGCGCCGACGTAGTACTCGTTGGCGACCGCGGCGGCCGGCTGCTCGATGCTCCACAGGTACTGGGACAGGCCGCGCGACGTGGCCGAGGGGTTGAAGACGATCTGCGCTCCGTTCAGGCCGAGCGCCCGCCAGCCCTCGGGGAAGTGACGGTCGTAGCAGATGTAGACGCCGATCTTGCCGACGGCGGTGTCGAAGACCGGGTAGCCGCCGTTGCCCGGGCGGAAGTAGAACTTCTCCCAGAAGCCGTTCACGTGGGGGATGTGCTGCTTGCGGTACTTGCCGAGGTAGGTGCCGTCGGCGTCGACGACGGCGGCGGTGTTGTACAGCACGCCGGGCTGCTCCTGCTCGTACATCGGCAGGACCATCACCATGCCGAGCTCCTTGGCGAGGGCCTGGAACCGCTCGGTGGTGGGGCCGGGGATGGACTCGGCGTACTCGTAGTACTGCTTGTCCTGCACCTGGCAGAAGTACGGCCCGTAGAACAGCTCCTGGAAGCAGATCACCTGCGCGCCCTGAGCCGCCGCCTGACGGGCGTAGTCCTCGTGCGCGACGATCATCGACTCCTTGTCGCCGGTCCAGCTGGTCTGGACCAGCGCGGCGCGTACGACGGTCATGGTTCCTCCTTCGTGCCCTGGGGTCCGGGCTCGACGTGACGGGTGAACGGGCTTGTGTGATTCTGGACCCTAGACACTTTCGGTTGTGTTACAACAGCATTTCCACAAAGATCCGGCACATTTGCGGGTCGGTCGGCGGGGTCGGGAGGCAGCGTGACGCTCACCGCGCTCCCCGACGGGACGACGCAGGACGAGCCGACGACCAGGATCGTGGCCGACGCGGTACTCGACCGGTCGCCCAAGGGCATCGCCGCCGCCGTCCACCGGCTCATCCGAGCCGGGCGCCTGCAGACCGGAGACCGGCTGCCGACGGTGCGCGAGCTGGCGAAGGAGCTCGGCGTCAGCCCGGCGACCGTCAGCGAGGCCTGGCAGGCCCTGGGCGCCGTGGGTGCGATCCAGGCCCGCGGCCGGGCCGGCACATACGTCCGCGACACCGTCGAGCCGACGAGGCCGAGCCGCTACCTCGGCATCGGCGGCGCGCCGCTGGCCGAGGGCCTCAACCTGTCCAGCGGTACCCCGGACCCGGATCTCCTGCCCCCGCTGCGCGAGGCGGTGGACCGCGTCGTGGCCCGCTCGACCTCGTGGACCACCAGCTACCTGGATGATCCGGTCCTGCCGGAGCTGGAGGACCTGCTCCGCCGCGACTGGCCGTTCCTGCCCGCACGGCTGACGGTGGTCGACGGTGCACTGGACGCCCTGTCCCGCATCGTCGACCTGGTGGTTCGCCTCGGCGACCGGGTGGTCATGGAGAACCCCGGCTTCCCGCCGCTGGTGGACCTGCTCGAGCGTGCCGGGGCTGAGATCCTCCCCGTGGACCTGGACGACCAGGGGGTGGTGGTGGCGTCGCTCGAGCAGGCGCTCGCGCTGCGGCCCGTCGTGGTCTTCCTGCAGCCGCGGGCGCAGAACCCGACCGGCGTCAGCATGACCATCGAGCGCTGCCGCGAGCTGGCCGTCCTGCTCGCCGCGCACCGCGCGCTGATCGTGGAGGATGACCACTCGGGCGACATCGCCACCGGCGAGGACGTCAGCCTCGGCATGCACCTGCCCGATCGCACGGTCCACATCCGCAGCTACTCGAAGTCGCACGGCCCCGACCTGCGTATCGCGGCCGTGGGGGGCTCGGCCGACGTCGTGGATCCGCTGGTGTCCCGGCGGATGCTCGGTCCCGGGTGGACCAGCCGCCTCCTGCAGGCGGTGCTGGTGGAGCTGCTCACCGACCCCGCGGCCGTCACGGCAGTGGCGCGTGCTCGTTCCACCTACGCCATCCGGAGCCTGGCCGTGCGGGCCGGACTGGCGGGGGAGGGCGTGGTCAGCACTCCCGGGGACGGCATCAACGCCTGGGTCGAGGTCGCGGACGAGCGGTCGGCCCTGGTCACGCTCGCCGCGCTCGGGATCCGGGTCTCGCCCGGGTCGCCGTTCATGGTCGACGGCGGATCAAGCGCGCACGTGCGGGTGACCACGGGCATCCTCGACGAGGACGACCCGGACCAGCTGCAGCACGTGATCTCGGCCCTCGCGACGGCCGCAAAGGCCGTCCCATCGCTGCGCGGAGTGTAGGAATCCGTCGTCGAGTGATTGATCGGCAACGGAATCCAATTGTTACGCCGCGGTAACGGGGTGAATTCATCGTCCAAAGGCTTGTCTCACAGCGGTTTCCGTGGTTGTATGCGGTCGCGCGAGGGGTAGTCCCCGGATGCGGTGTCGACGGGGGCTAGGAGGGTACGTGGCAGACGCGGTGTTCGCCGCTGGAGCGGCCTGCGCCGGGACCTCCGGGACCCACGCCGATGTCGTCAACCCGGCCGACGGCGCCGTGCTCGCCACGATCGCACTCGCCGGTGCCGCCGACGTCGACGACGCCGTGCGCGCCGCCGCGGAGGCCTTCCCCGACTGGTCCCGAGCCACCCCGGGCGAGCGCTCGGCGGCCCTGACCCGGCTCGCAGCCCTGCTCCAGACGCGTGCGGACGAGTACGCGCTGGTCGAGACGCGCCAGTGCGGAAAGCCGATCCGCCTCACCACCGAGTTCGACGTCCCCGGCTCGATCGACAACGTCTCGTTCTTCGCAGGGGCCGCCCGCACCCTGGAGGGTCGGGCGTCCGCCGAGTACGACGGCACGCACACCTCCGTCATCCGGCGTGAGCCGATCGGCGTCGTCGGGTCCATCGCGCCGTGGAACTACCCGCTCCAGATGGCGATGTGGAAGATCCTGCCTGCCATCGCGGCCGGCAACACGATCGTGCTCAAGCCGGCGGAGATCACGCCGTTGACCTCGCTGATGCTGGCCGAGGACTGCGTGGCCGCCGGGATCCCCGCTGGCGTCGTCAACGTGGTCGTCGGCGCGGGGCCGGATGCGGGCGAGGCGCTGGTCAGCCACCCGCTGGTGTCCATGGTGTCGTTCACCGGGTCCACCGGGGTCGGCAAGCGCGTCATGGAGCTGGCCACCGCCAGCGTCAAGCGGGTCCACCTCGAGCTGGGGGGCAAGGCCCCGTTCGTGGTGTTCGACGACGCCGACCTCGAGGCGGCGGTCCACGGCGCCGTCGCAGCGTCGCTGATCAACTCCGGCCAGGACTGCACGGCTGCCACGCGGGCCTACGTCCAGCGGCCGCTGTACGACGCGTTCGTCTCCGGAGTCGCGGACCTGTACGCCACTGTGCGGCTCGGCGCCCCCGAGGACCCCGCCACCGACCTCGGCCCCCTGGTCTCGGCCCGTCAGGCCGAGCGGGTCGCGGGCTTCGTCGACCGGACGCGGGCCTACGCGCGCATCGTGACCGGCGGCCAGGCGCCGGGCGGCGACCTCGCCCGGGGCGCGTACTACGAGCCGACGCTCGTCGTCGATGCCCCGCAGGAGTCGGAGATCGTCCGCGACGAGGTGTTCGGCCCCGTTCTCGTCGTGCTGCCGTTCGACTCCGACGACGAGGGACTCGCGCTCGCCAACGACACCGTCTTCGGGCTCGCAGCGTCGGCCTGGACCGCGAGCGTGTTCCGGGCCCTGCGCGCCCAGCGGGAGATCCGCGCCGGGTGCGTGTGGATCAACGACCACATCCCGATCGTCAGCGAGATGCCGCACGGCGGCTTCGGCCAGTCGGGGTTCGGCAAGGACATGTCGGTCTACTCGTTCGACGAGTACACGAACATCAAGCACGTCTCCATGGACATCACCGGGGATATCAGAAAACAATGGCATCGCACCGTGTTCACCGCACCGTAGGCACCACCACAACCGCCCCTCAACCGAAGGAAGCTTCCATGACCTCGCAGCGTCCCGAGACCGTCGCCGCCCTCGCCGGCACCATGCGGTCCGCCGTCTCCCGTCGTCGCCTCCTCCAGGCCGCCGGGCTCGGTGGCGCAGCGATGCTGGCCACCGCCTGCGGAGCCGGGGGCGACGCCGGAGCCGAGGGGACCGGAGCGCCGTCCGCGGCGGCAGCGGAGGACCTGAGCGACACCGAGAAGACCGCCAACTGGTCGAACTGGCCCCTTTACATCGACGTGAACGAGGAGACCGGCGAGCGCCCGACCCTCGAGGCCTTCCAGAAGGAGAGCGGCATCACCGTCACGTACACCGAGGACGTCAACGACAACAACGAGTTCTATGCCAAGGTCCGCACGCAGCTCGAGCAGGGCCAGGACATCGGCCGCGACATCGTGGTCCTGACCGACTGGATGGCGGCGCTGTGGATCCAGAACGGCTTCGCGCAGAAGCTCGACAAGTCGCAGATGCCGAACTCGGGCAACATCATTCCGCGCCTTTCGAGCGTGTCGTTCGACCCCAACCGCGAGTACACCCTTCCGTGGCAGTCGGGGATCGGCGGCCTCGGGTACAACGTGGCGGCCTACAAGGAGGCCACGGGCAACGAGAAGCTGACCACCCTCGACCAGCTCTTCGATCCGGCCCTCAAGGGCCGGGTGACGGTGCTGTCGGAGATGCGCGACACGATGGGCTGCATCATCGCCTCGCAGGGCAATGACCCCTCGAACTTCACCGACGAGCAGTTCAACGCCGCCATCGAGGAGCTCACCAAGCAGGTCGACAGCGGCCAGATCCGCCAGGTCACCGGCAACGACTACATCGCCGCCCTGGAGTCCGGTGATGTCATCGCCGTGATCGGGTGGTCCGGCGACATCTTCGCCTTGGGGGACGAGTTCGCGTTCGAGATCCCGGAGACCGGCGGCACCCTCTGGACCGACAACATGCTGATCCCGGCGCTCGCCGCGCACAAGAAGAACGGCGAGACGATCATGAACTACTACTACAACCCCGAGGTCGCGGCCGAGGTGGCCGCCTACGTGAACTACATCTGCCCGGTCGAAGGCGCCCAGGCTGCCATGGAGTCGATCGACCCGGCGCTGGCGAGCAACGAGTTCATCTTCCCGACGGAGGCGACGCTCGACCGCACGTTCGTGTTCATGGAGCTGACCGGCGAGCAGAACGAGCAGTACGAGCGGGCGTTCCAGAAGGCCATCGGCAACTGACAGGCCCCTTGTCCCGACAGCAACGAAGGAAGAGGTACCGGTGGCACAGACGGACGCGCGCGCGGTGGACGACCTGCACCTGCGCAGCCTGACGAAGCGGTTCGGTGATCATGCCGCCGTGGACGACCTGACCCTGACGATCCCGGCGGGGTCGTTCTTCGCCCTGCTGGGCGCGTCGGGCTGCGGCAAGACCACGACCCTGCGCATGGTCGCAGGCCTGGAGGACCCGACGGCGGGCACGATCAGCATCGGCGACAAGGACATCACGTCGCTGCGCGCCTTCGAGCGCCCCGTCAACACGGTCTTCCAGTCGTACGCCCTGTTCCCGCACCTCGACATCTTCGAGAACGTGGCCTTCGGGCTGCGGCGCCGAGGGGTCAAGGACGTGAAGGGCACGGTGGAGGCGATGCTCGACCTGGTCGAGCTGAGCCCCATGGCCCGTCGCAAGCCGTCGCAGCTGTCCGGCGGCCAGCAGCAGCGCGTCGCCGTGGCCCGGGCCCTGATCAACCGGCCGGACGTGCTCCTCCTCGACGAGCCACTGGGCGCGCTCGACCTCAAGCTGCGCCGGCAGATGCAGATCGAGCTCAAGCGCATCCAGGTCGAGGTGGGCACCACCTTCGTGCACGTCACCCACGACCAGGAGGAGGCCATGACGATGGCCGACACGGTCGCGGTCATGAACGCGGGGCGCATCGAGCAGATGGGGCACCCGGCCGACATCTACGAGTTGCCGCGCACGGTCTTCGTGGCCAACTTCCTCGGCCAGTCGAACCTCATCACGGGCCGGCGCTCCGGCACCTCGGGGGAGGACGTCCTCGTCGAGTCCCACGGGCTCACGTTCGCCATCCCGTCGGACCGCACGTTCGCTCCTGGAGCCGACACCATCGTCGGCGTGCGGCCCGAGAAGATCACGATCCTCGACGCCGTGGACGCCGACCGCATCCCCGGGCACCACAACCGGCTGACCGGCCGGGTGACGGATGTCTCCTACACGGGCGTGTCGACCCAGTACCTCGTGATGACTCCGTGGGACCAGGAGCTCATCGTCTTCGAGCAGAACGTGGTGGTGGGCGATCGCAGCGAGGTCGGCGACGACGTCGTCATCCACTGGTCGCCCAAGCACACGTTCGGCCTCGACGGATCGGCCGGAACATCGGTCGGCGTGGATCCGGAGGTCCTGGCCCTCGAGAGCCTCAACGCGAGCATCGTCCCCGACGCCCCGGAGGCCTGATCGTGGTCGCCGTCGTCCCCACCTCGACCGTGCAGGGGGCGCCACCCGCAGCCCCCCAGCGCACCTCGCGCACCGGCTACCTGCTGCTCTTCCCGGGCATGGCCTGGCTCGCGGTGTTCTTCGCCATCCCCTTCGTCACGCTGTTCATGACGAGCCTGCAGCAGCCGATCCCCGGCAAGTCGGGCAAGTACACCTTCGGGCTGGAGTTCGGCAACTACGTCGAGGCCTTCCAGGAGTACTGGCAGCTGTACCTCCGGTCGTTCATGTACGCCGGGATCGCGACCGTGCTCGCGCTGGCGATCGCGTATCCGCTGGCCTACTTCATCGCCTTCCGTGCCGGGCGCTGGCGATCGCTGATGCTCGTCCTGGTGATCGCCCCCTCGTTCGCCTCGTTCCTGCTGCGCACGTACGCGTGGAAGACGATCCTCGCCGACGAGGGCGTCATCACGAGCACCCTGAACGCGCTGCACCTGCTCCCGGACGGGCGCATCCTGAACACCGGGATCGCTGTCGTGGCCGGCCTGACGTACAACTTCCTGCCGTTCATGATCCTGCCGCTCTACGCGGCACTGGAGAAGATCGACCCGCGCCTCATCGAGGCCGCCAGCGACCTCTACGCGTCGCCCCAGACGGCGTTCCGCAAGGTCACCTGGCCGCTGTCGATGCCGGGCATCGTCGCGGGAACGCTGCTGACGTTCATCCCGGCGGCCGGCGACTACATCAACGCGGAGCTGCTCGGCTCCACGGGCAACCGGATGATCGGCAACGCGATCCAGACCAACTTCATCGAGTTCCGTGACTATCCGACCGCGAGCGCGCTGTCGTTCATGCTCATGGCGGCGATCCTCGTCCTGGTGTTCACCTATATCCGCCGTGCGGGGACGGAGGATCTCGTCTGATGCGCTGGCTGCGGAAGAACCTCATCGGGATAATCGCGATCCTCGTGCTCGTCTACCTGTTCATCCCGATCGCCGTGATCATGATCCTGAGCTTCAACAACCCCGAGGGCAAGTACAACCTCAGCTGGAACGAGTTCTCGCTCGACGCCTGGACCAATCTCTGCGGCGTCCCGGGTGTGTGCTCCTCCTTCGCCACCAGCATCCAGATCGGCATCATCTCGACGCTCATCGCGACGCTCCTGGGCACGATGATCGCGTTCGCCCTCGTGCGCTACCGCTTCCGCGGGCGCAGCACGACGAACCTGCTGATCTTCCTCCCGATGGCCACCCCGGAGGTGGTCATGGGTGCGAGCCTGCTGGCCCTCTTCCTGAACCTGCGGTTCCCACTCGGCCAGGGGACGGTGATCATCGCCCACATCATGTTCATCATCTCGTTCGTCGTGGTCACGGTGAAGGCACGCCTGCAGGGCATGGACCCCAGGCTCGAGGAGGCGGCCCGCGACCTGTACGCCGACCCCAGGGCGGTCTTCCGGTACGTGACGTTCCCGCTCGTGCTGCCGGGCATCGTCGGGGCGGCGCTGCTGGGCTTCTCCCTGTCCTTCGACGACTTCATCATCAGCTTCTTCAACGCGGGCACGCTCGTGACCTTCCCGATCTACATCTGGGGCGCCGCGCAGCGCGGCATCCCGGTGCAGGTCAATGCGCTCGCGTCCCTGGTGTTCGTCATCGCCCTCGTCATCGTGCTCAGCGGCCAGGTGGTCAGCTACCGCCGCCGGCGGGCGCTGGAGTCCCGCTGACGGCGGTCTCGAGGCGGACCCTGCTCCGCCTCGCAGCAGCAGGGGGAGTCGGCGTCGCGGTCTCGGCGTGCGGCGCCGGTGGCGGCGGCAGCACGGCCGAGAGCACCGGGGCAGCGTCGACTCCAGCCTCGACCGACCCGCTCGTTCGGTTCTCCAACTGGCCCGGGTACATCGACGAGGGCACCGAGGACGTCCCGTCGACGCTCGACACGTTCCGCACGGAGACCGGCCTCGAGGTCGAGTACACGGCGGACATCAACGACGGCGACGAGTTCCTCGCCAAGGTGCGCACGGAGCTCGACGAGGGCCGCGACATCGGGCGCGACATCGTGGTGTTCAGCGAGGAGACCGCCCGGGTCTTCGTCGAGGAGGGCTACGCGGCCCCCCTGGACTACTCGCTCATCCCCAACGCGCGCAACCTCCTGCCGCGGCTGCGCAGCGTGCCCTTCGACCCGGACCGCACGTTCACGCTGCCGTGGCAGTCCGGCTTCACCGGCATCGGATGGAATGCCGCCCTGCTGACGGAGCGGCTCGGCGTCGATCGCATCACGTCGCTGGACCAGTTCTTCGACCCCCGACTGTCGGGCCGCATCTCGATCCTCTCGGAGACGATGGACACGATGGGCCTCATGCTCGCCTGGCAGGGCTTCGACCCGGGGGACTTCACCGACGCGGACTTCGACGCCGCGCTGGCCACGCTCGCCACGTACGTCGACAACGGGCAGATCCGGCAGGTCACCGGGAACGACTACATCAGCGGGCTCGACTCCGGCGACCTCATCGCCGTCATGGGCTGGTCGGGTGACGTCCTCGCGCTCGGCGAGGACTACGGCTTCGCGATGCCCGAGAGCGGCGGCCTGGTCTGGGCCGACTCGATGATGATCCCGGCCGCGGCCCAGCACAAGGCGAACGCCGAGCGGCTGATGGACTACTACTACGACCCCGAGGTCGCGGCTCGGGTGGCGGCGTTCATCCAGTACGTGTGCCCCGTCGTGGGCGCCCGCGCCGCCATGGCGGACGTCGATCCCGCACTGGTCGACGACCCGTGGATCTTCCCGTCCGAAGAGGTGCTGGCCGCGGCGTACGTGACCGCGGACCTGTCGCTCGAGCGGGCGGAGGCCCTCGACCGCAGGTTCAACACCGTCACGGGAGCCTGATCGCGTACCCTTCGTGGGACTGCTAGCAGCGCGAAGGGACTGGTGGGACGACGGAGCGGACGGCTCCGCACGCCGACCCGACGCCTCCAAGGAGAACCTCCGTGCAGTTCCACGACATCCCCGGACCCGACGCCCGCGCGTCGGTGGCCGATGCCCGTCATTCCTTCTTCTGGCTGGACCGGGTCGAGCGGCCCGCTCCGCGACCCGGGCTCGTCGGGTCTGAGAACGCCGACCTGCTCGTGGTCGGCGCGGGGTTCACCGGCCTGTGGACGGCCCTGCTGGCCAAGCAGGCCGACCCCGGGCGCGACGTCGTGCTCGTCGACGGCGGGCGCGCCGCGGACGGTGCCACGGGGAGGAACGGCGGCTTCGTCGCGAGCTCGCTGACGCACGGGTTCGCCAACGGCATGGAGCGCTGGCCGAAGGACATGCCGACCCTCCTGCGGCTCGGGCGTGAGAACCTCGGTGCCATCGAGGCCACGGTCGCCGAGCTGGGCATCGCCTGCGACTTCGTGCGCACGGGCGAGCTTGACGTTGCCGTCGAGCCGCATCATGTACCGGGGCTCCAGGCCCACGTCGACGAGGCGGCGGCGATGGGGGAGCCGGTCCGCTACCTCGACGAGGGGGCGGTGCGGTCCCGGGTCGACTCACCGACGTACCTCGGCGCCGCCTACGACGACGGTGGGGTCGCGCTGGTTGATCCGGCTCGACTTGCGTGGGGCCTGCGCCAGGCCTGCCTCGATCTCGGGGTGCGGCTGTTCGAGCACACGCCCGTCGCGGACCTGAGGGCCGCCGGTGACGACGTCGTCGCCGCGACGCGCAGCGGCGCGATCCGGGCCCAGCGGGTGGCGCTGGCGACCAACGCCTACCCGCCCCTGCTGCGACGACTGCGCCACTACGTCGTCCCCGTCTACGACTATGTCCTGGTCACCGAGCCGCTGACCGACGCGCAGTGGAGCAGCATCGGCTGGTCCGGCCGCGAGGGCGTCAGTGACACCGGCAACCAGTTCCACTACTACCGCACCACCGAGGACGGCCGCATCCTGTGGGGCGGCTACGACGCGATCTACCACGCCGGCAACGGCTTCGGCCCTCAGTACGACCACCACGCGGAGTCGTACGAGCGCCTGGCCGAGCACTTCCTGCAGACGTTCCCGCAGCTGGCCGGCATCCGCTTCTCGCACGCCTGGGGCGGCGCGATCGACACGTGCTCGCGGTTCAGCGCGTTCTGGGGCACGGCGTTCGATGGGCGGGTGGGCTACGTGATGGGGTACACCGGCCTGGGTGTGGGCGCCTCGCGCTTCGGTGCCGCCACGATGCTGGACCTCGTGGATGGCCGGTCCACCGAGCGCACCGCGCTGGAGATGGTTCGCACCAAGCCGCTCCCGTTCCCGCCGGAGCCGATCCGGTCCTGGGGGATCGGGCTCACGACCTCCGCCCTCGCGAAGGCCGACGCCAACGCAGGGCACCGGAACCTGTGGTTGCGCACGCTCGATCGCATGGGCCTGGGCTTCGACAGCTGAGGCAGCCTCCAGACCCGCCATCCGGCAAGGGTTTTCGGGGGTGGGGGCGGCACGACGCGGGTACGCTGATGCCGGGCCGACGACGGGAGCAGGGACATGGCGTGGGCGACGCTGACCGGGGCTGACTACAGCGATCCCGAGGTGTACCGCACCGACAAGGCGCGGGTGTTCATGACGTCCTGGGTGTACGCGGGGCGCGTGGAGCAGGCCGCTGTCGCGGGTCGGTGGTTCGCGGTCGACGTCTGCGGCGAGAGCGTCATCGTCATCTGCGGCAAGGACGGCCGCCTGCGCGCGTTCTACAACGTGTGCCGCCACCGCGGGGCGCAGATCTGCGACGGGTCGGCCGGCGAGACCAATGGCGTGCTGATGTGCCCGTACCACAACTGGTGCTACGACCTCGAGGGCACGCTGGTGGCCACCCCCCGCGTGCGCGAGGAGGAGATCGACCGCACGGCGCTGTCCCTGTGGCCCGTGCACGTCGATGTGTGGCAGGGCTTCGTCTTCGTCAACCTGTCCCGCGAGGAGCCCGCGCCGCTGCGCTCGTCCCTGGCCGACCAGTTCGACGACCCGATCCGGTTCGAGCGGTTCGATCTCGGCGCGCTGCGCATCGGCGCTGTCACCGAGGCGGTGGTGGCCGCCAACTGGAAGGTCATCATCGAGAACTACTGCGAGTGCCTGCACTGTCCGTCGGTGCACCCGGAGCTCGTCGAGACGGTGAAGGCCTACAAGGCCGGCTGGGTGCTGGAGGACGGTCGCGACGACGGCGGCGTGTCCCTGCCCGCCGGCGGCAACAGCTACGCCCCGCAGGGGCGCTCGGACCTCACGGTGATGGCCACCATGACCGAGCTCGAGGCCAACTCGATCTACGGCGCGATGCTGATCCCCAACATGTTCCTGGACATCTCCGGGACCGGTGCTGTGGCCACCCAGCTGCTGCCCGAGGCGGCCGACCGGACGCGGGTGATCACCCAGTACCTGTTCGTGGCGGAGGACGTCGCCCGGCCCGGCTTCGACCCGTCGCCGGTCGTCGACTTCTGCGAGCTGGTCTCGAGCCAGGACTTCGCCGTGTCCGAGCGGGTCCAGCGCGGGGTGTCGTCCCGCGGCTTCGCCGGCGGCGTGCTGCCGGAGAAGGACGAGTACGTGCACGAGTTCGTCACGCGCTACCTGCGGCTGCGCGACGGATCACCCGGAACCGCCTAGCCTGCGTCGTCGGCCAGCCTGCGCTCGTAGGCCCGGAGGACGGCGCCCGACGCGTAGTCCTGGTCGGCCAGGCCGTGCATGACGGACACCAGGCACGCATCCCGCAGGCGCTCGAGTTCGCGGATGGACGCGCCACCGGCCTGGGCGTCCGACTGCTCGGCCATGGTGTCGAGGAGGGCGTCGGTGATCTCCGGGACGTCGGTGAGCTTCGTCCACGGCCATTGCAGGGCGGGGCCGAACTGCGACATGAAGTGCCGCATGCCGCCCTCGCCGCCGGCGATCCGGTAGGTCAGCATCGTGCCCATGAAGGACCAGCGCAGCCCGGCGCCGAAGCGGATCGCGTCGTCGACGTCCTCCATCGTGGCCACCCCGTCTGCGACCAGCCAGAGGGCCTCGCGCCACAGTGCCTCGAGCAGGCGGTCGGCGATGAAGCCGTCGATCTCCTTGCGCAGCACCAGCGGCCGCATGCCGATCGACTCGTAGACCGCGACCGCGCGGTCGCACGCCTCGGGCGAGGTCTGCTCGCCCGGGCACACCTCCACCAGTGGCAGCAGGTACACGGGGTTGAAGGGGTGGCCGACCACCAGCCGCTCGGGTCCGCGCATGCGCTCCTGCAGCAGGGTCGGCAGCAGGCCGGAGGTGGAGCTGGCGATGACGATGTCGGGCGGCCGCGGCGTCGCTCGCCTCGGCGAGCAGGTCGCGCTTGAGGTCGAGCCGCTCGGGGGCGCTCTCCTGGACGAAGTCCACGCCGTCGACCGCCTCGGCCACGCTGCGGACGACGCGGACGCTCCCCTCGGGAGGCAGCGGCGCGCGCACGAGTCGCTGCCAGGCCGCGCGGGCGTTGTCGAGCATCTCTCCGGTCGTCCGCTCGGCCTCCGGTGCCGGGTCGTAGAGCACGACGTCCGCGCCGTTCAGGGCGAAGCGGGCCGCCCAGCCACCGCCGATGACCCCGCCGCCGAGCAGGCCGACCCTGGTGATGACCCGCTCACCCACGTCGAACCAGGCCCAGCGTGTCGCGCACCTCGGCCGGGCCCATGACGCGCACGTTCATCCCCTCGAGGATGGTCCGCGCGCGGTGCACGAGGTCGCCGTTGGTGGCCAGCTGGCCGCGCGAGAGGTAGAGGTTGTCCTCCAGTCCCACCCGGACGTTGCCGCCGAGCAGGGGGGCCAGCGCCGCGTAGGGCAGCTGGAAGCGACCGATGGAGAAGGCGGAGAACACGGCGTCGTCCGGCAGCTGGTTGACGAGGGCGGTGACGGTGCCGAGGTCGTTCGGGGCCCCGTACGGGATGCCCATGCACAGCTGCAGCATGGCCGGATTGTCGATCAGGCCCTCGCCGATGAGCTCCTTGACGAGGACGAGGTCGCCGGTGTCGAAGATCTCCATCTCGGGACGGACGCCGAGGTCCTTGATGCCCCGTGCCATGGCGCGGACCATGCCCGGGGTGTTCACCATGATGTACTCGCCGCCGGCGGCGAAGTTCATGGTGCCGGCGTCGAGCGTGCAGATCTCCGGCAGGAGCTCGGCGATGTGCTCGAGGCGCTCCGTGGCACCGGCCATGTCCGTTCCGACCACGGGGGGCAGCGGTCCCTCGGCCGAGCCGAGGACGAGGTCGCCGCCCATCCCCGTGGTGAGGTTGAGCACGACGTCGACCGACGAGGCGCGCACGCGTTCGACGACCTCGCGGTACAGGTGCGGCGCGCGGGCGCCCTTGCCGGTCTGGGGGTCGCGGACGTGGATGTGCACGACGGCGGCCCCGGCCTCGGCGGCCTCGATGGCCGACGCCGCGATCTGCGCCGGCGTGACCGGCACCTTGTCGCTGACGCCGGTGGAGTCTCCTGCGCCGGTGACGGCGCAGGTGATGAAGGAGGCGGTGGAGAAGGGTCGCATCGTCGCTCCCGGTCGATGGCCAGCCCGCGGCTGGGTGCGGTACGGTTTGTCTGACTCGTCAGTCAGTCGAGGGCCAGTCTTGGGCCTGAGGACCGGATTGTCAACGAAGGGTGCGCCGTGGATCCGACCGCCGCCGACCGCGTGACGACCCCCTACGAGGGCCAGCCCCACCCCGGTTGGGACGCGTCCCGCCCGATCGCGGTCCCGCTGGCCCTGCACGACTGCGTCGTCCCCGCGGCGTGGGCCGACTACAACGACCACATGACGGAGTCGGCGTTCCTGCTGGCGTTCGGCAACGGGTCCGATGCGTTCTTCCGCTTCGTGGGCATCGACGAGGCGTACCGCGCCGCCGGCTTCTCGCTGTTCACCGTCGAGACCCACCTGCGCAACCTGCGCGAGGCCTCGGTCGGCGACCGGCTCGAGCTGACGCTCCTGGTCATCGGCGTCGACGCCAAGCGCCTGCACATCGCGCACGAGATGCGCTCGACCGGCGAGGTCATCGCGACCGCGGAGCAGATGCTCCTGCACGTCGACACCGCCACTGGGCGCACGGCGCCGTTCCCCGGGTACCTGCGCGAACGCCTCGAGGTGATCGCGACGGCCCATGCCTGCGTTCCCCGCCCCGGGTGGATCGGCCGTTCGATCCACCTCCCCGACACCCCCTAGGAGCATCCGTGGACTTCACGCTGACCGACGAGCAGGACCTCATCGTGTCCACCGTGCGCTCCTTCGTGGAGCGTGAGCTGTATCCGCATGAGGCGCTGGTGGACCGCCTCGACGACGTGCCGGACGAGATCGCCGAGGCGATCCAGCGCTCGGCCATCACCTCCGGGCTCTACGCGGCCAACATGCCCGAGGACCTCGGGGGCGGCGGCCTCACAGGCGTGAGCCTGACGCTCGTCGAGCGCGAGCTCGGCCGGGCGTCCTACGCCCTGCAGTCGCTCGTGGGCCGGCCGAGCAACATCCTGCTCGGCTGCACCGGGGACCAGGTCGAGGAGTACCTGCTGCCGAGCATTCGTGGCGAGCGTCACGACTGCCTGGCGATGACCGAGCCCGGGGCCGGGTCCGACGTCCAGTCCATGACGACGCGGGCAGATCGCGACGGATCGGACTTCGTCATCAACGGGACGAAGCACTTCATCAGCCACGCCGACCGGTCGGACTTCGTCATCCTGTTCGCGGTGACCGGGTCGAACGAGACGTCCCGCGGAGTGCGCCCGCTCATCAGCACGTTCCTCGTCGACACCGACGCGCCGGGCCTGTCCGTCCTGCGGGGCTCGGCGTGCGTCTCGCACCGCGGGTACCACCAGTGCGAGCTGAGCTTCGTGGACTGCCGCGTGCCGGAGTCGGCGCTGCTCGGCGAGGAGGGCCGCGGCCTCGAGCTGATGGGGCAGTGGCTCGGTGCCACGCGGCTGGCCGTGGCGGCGAACAGCGTCGGCCGGGGCCGACGGGTCCTGGAGGCCTCCCTGGAGTGGGCCGCCACCCGCGAGCAGTTCGGCCAGCCGATCGGCCGGTTCCAGGGCGTGAGCTTCCCGCTGGCCGACAGCGCTGTCGAGCTCGAGGCTGCGGACCTGCTGACGTTGCAGGCCGCGGACCGGCACGACCGCGGGGTCATGACCGACCTCGACGTGGCGATGGCGAAGGTGTTCGCGACGGAGGCCCTCGGACGGATCACCGACCGCGCCGTGCAGGTCTTCGGCGGCATGGGCCTGGTCGCCGAGTCGCCGGTGGAGCGCTGGTGGCGCGACGCCCGGGTCGAGCGGATCTGGGACGGGACGAGCGAGATCCAGCGCCACATCATCAGCCGCGGGCTCCTGCGCCCGCTGGGGGCCTGACGTGGGGGCCGGCGAGCGCCCGCCCGTGCGCGTCGAGCGGCGGGGGGCGATCGCGCTGGTCACGATCGACCGTCCGAAGGCAAACGCGATCGATTCGCCCACCAGCTTCGCCATCTACGAGGCGGTGCGGGCCGCCGACCAGGATCCCGACGTCCGGGCGATCGTCCTCACCGGGGAGGGGGAGCGGTTCTTCAGCGCGGGCTGGGACCTCAAGGCTGCGGCCGCCGGCGAGGCGGCCGATGCCGACTTCGGCCCGGGCGGCTTCGCCGGCGTGACGGAGTACCACGGGCGGCGTACGCCGCTGGTCGCCGCGGTGAACGGCCTGGCGATCGGTGGCGGGTTCGAGCTCGTCCTCGCCTGCGACCTCGTCGTCGCCAGCGCCAGCGCGGAGTTCTCCCTGCCCGAGGTCTCGCTGGGGCTGGTCGCCGACTCCGGCGGACTGCTGCGCCTGCCGCGGCGCGTGCCTCGCGCCCTCGCCGTCGAGCTGCTGCTGACCGGGCGCCGGCTCACCGCGGACGAGGCCCTTCGCTGGGGCCTGGTCAACGACGTCGTCCCGCCCTCCGACGTGGTGGAGGCGGCCGTCCGGCTGGCGGAGCACGCGTCGGCCGGCGCACCCCTGTCGGTGGGCGCGGTGCTGGAGGTGCTCGACGCGACCGAGGCGCTCGACGTGAGCGCCGGCTTCGCCGAGATGCGATCGGGTCGGCTGGCCACCTATGCCGCAGTGGCCGGGTCCGAGGACGCCCAGGAGGGCGCGCGCGCCTTCACCGAGCGGCGTCCGCCGGTCTGGACCGGTCGCTAGTCGGCCCACGCCAGTGCGGACAGGTGCCCGGCGGTGGCCTCGTCGAAGGGCGTCGACCGGCCCGTGGCCCGCGCCACGTGGACGTAGCGACTGCGCGCGTTCGCCGCGACGGCTCCGTCGTCGCGCACGAGGTCGGTAGCAAGCAGCAGGCTGCGCGCGCTGGCCTCCGTGACCCGGGACCGAGAGGCAAGGTGATCGCCGGCACGCACCTCCGCGGCGTACGTCAGCGTGACCTCGACGGTGAACAGCGAGCAGCCCGTGCGGCGCAGGTAGTCGGCGCTGAGGTCGAGCCACGCCAGCACACGCTCGTTGGCGTCCGAGAGCACCCGGGCGTACGCCCAGTCCGTCAGGTGCCCGTTGTAGTCGAACCACTCGTCGAGCAGTGCCGCCGGCGGACCGTCGAGCCCGGAGGTGTCGATCACGCTCGGACGTCGAGCATCGCGTCGATGAAGCCGGTGACGACCTCGCGCATGCGCTCGACCGTCATGGTGCCGGCGAGGACCTGCGTGCCGGCACCGTTGACCAGCGCCGAGAACTGGTCGGTGAACAGCCCGGCGTCAAGGTCGCCGAACTCGCCCTGACGCTGGCCGCGCTCGACGATGGACCGCACCGTCGCGTGCCAGCGCTCGAAGTGGACCGCGTGGGTCTCCCGCAGCGACGGGTGGAGGCTGGCCTCCGTCCAGTACTGCAGCCAGATCGACCACTCCTCGCGCACCTGCGGGGTGGTGGGGAGCTGGAGCTCGGTCAGTCTCAGGAGCCGGTCGCGTGCGCTGGCCAGCGAGCGCAGGTCCGCCCCCTGCCGGGTGAAGGCAGCCTCCACGGCCCAGTTGATCGCGCTGTCGAGGACGTCGTCCTTGGCCGGGAAGTAGTAGTGGACCGTCCCGCTCGTCGTGCCGATCGCCTTCGCGATGTCCGAGACCCGCACCGAGTGCAGGCCGCGCTCGGCGATGAGGTGGGCGGCCGCCTCCAGGATGTGCTCGCGTCGCTGCTTGTCGAAGCGCGGTGCAGCCGCCTTGGTCGTCGTCGCGCTCATGCCGTACCACCCGCGCCGCTGGCCTGGGAGGGGAGCACGACGCCGTGCTGCACCCGCCATCCGACCGTCACAGGGTGACCGTTGTCCCACCGCTCCTCGCGGCGGGAGCGGTCGGTGTTCTGCTCCAGCGCGGTGACGTCCACGCCCGGGGCCAGCGTGATGATGTACTGCGTCACCGACCCGGAGTACACGGTCTCCTTGAGCACGCCGGGCAGTTGCACCATCCCGGGCTCGAAGTCGGACAGCCAGATCTTCTCGGGCCGGATGGTGACGCTGACCCCGCCGCCGGAGGGCATGCCCGCCGGGACCTGCACGGTGAACGACGGCCCGTTCTCGATCGCGAACTGCTCGCCGTCGAGCCGACCGGTCATGAGGTTGGACGTGCCGATGAAGCCCGCCACGAAGCCGGTGACGGGGTGCTCGTAGATGTCCTCCGGGGTGCCGCACTGCTCCACGACGCCTCGGTTCATGACCGCGATGCGATCGCTCATCGTCAGCGCCTCGTCCTGGTCGTGGGTCACGAATACGAAGGTGATGCTCGTCTCGCGCTGGATGGCCTTGAGCTCCACCTGCATCTGGCGGCGCAGCTTGAGGTCGAGGGCGCCGAGGGGCTCGTCGAGGAGCAGGACGGCCGGCTTGTTGACGAGGGCCCGGGCCAGGGCCACCCGCTGCTTCTGGCCGCCGGACAGCTCGTGCGGCATGCTGCGCGCCCGGTCCGTGAGCTGGACGAGCTCGAGGCCCTCACCCACCCGGCGGGCGATCTCGTCGCGGCCGAGGCGGCGTCGGCGCAGGCCGAAGGCGATGTTGTCGGCGACACTGAGGTGCTCGAACAGCGCGTAGCTCTGGAACACCGTGTTGACGTTGCGGCGGTTGGGCGGCAGGCCGATGACCGAGTGCCCCTCGAGCAGGATGTCGCCCGACGTCGGGTCTGCGAAGCCCCCGACCATGCGCAGGGTCGTCGTCTTGCCGCAGCCCGAGGGACCGAGCAGGGAGAAGAACTCGCCGCTGTGGATGTCGAGGTGCAGGTCGTCGACGGCCACGGCGGTGCCGTACCGCTTGGTGACGCCGACAAGGCCGACGGCCGTGCCGGAGTCGGTGCCAGGAGTGGCGGTGGGCGATGGCAGCGGTGACGTCATGTCAGCCTCCCCTGATCAGGTCGAAGCTGCCCCCGCGTCGCCCGAGCAGGCGCGGGAGGAACGTCGACACGGCGATGAGCGTCACCGAGAACAGCAGCATGAGCGTCCCGAGCGCGTTGATCGCCGGGGACACCCCCGTGCGCATCTGCGAGTAGATGACGACGGACAGCGGCTGCGGCGAGACGCCCGTGGTGAACAGTGCCAGGACGAAGTCGTCGAACACGAGCGCGAAGATGAGGAGGGCCGCGGCGAGGATCCCGGGCCAGATCGCCGGGAGCGTCACGAACCAGACCGCCTGCGCCCGCGACGCGCCGAGGTCCATGGCAGCCTCCTCGGCCTCGGGATTGAGCGAGCCCACGCGGGCCCGCAGGATCACGGTGACGTACGAGATGCTGAAGGTGATCTCGGCCAGGATCACGGTGGTCATCGAGAACGGGATGTCGAAGCCCCGGAAGAACAGGTACGACCCGACGCCGGTGACGATCTCCGGGGTGGCCAGCGGCAGCAGCATCACGAGGTTGGCCCAGTTCCCCAGTTTCGTGCGCGAGCGGACCAGCCCGATCGCCAGTGCCGTCCCGAGGGCAACGGCCCCGACCATCGACACCAGTGCCATCGTGAGGCTGGCCTGCGTCGACTGCACGAGCACCTCGTCGCCCGGCAGCGACTGGTACCAGCGCAGGCTGAACCCGCCGAACGTCGACAGCGACTTCTTGGAGTTGAACGAGAACAGCACCACCACGACCAGCGGCAGGTAGAACACGACGAAGAACACGGTCGTGATCGCGATGGCCAGGCGGGGCCGGCCGATCGATGGGCGCCTACGCGGCGTGCGGGTGGGCGCGGTCACTCGGTCACGCTCGCCTCGGCGCGGCGGGCGAAGCGCAGGTAGAGCAGCGTCCCAGCCATGAGCAGCACCATGAGGACGACCGTCAGCGCCGCGCCCAGCGGCAGGTTCTGGCTCTCCAGGAACTGCGACGAGATGACGCTGCCGATCATGAGCGTTCCCGGGCCGCCGAGCAGCTGCGCGCTGACGAAGTCGCCCATCGCGGGGAGCATCACGAGGACGCAGCCGGACGCGACGCCGACGCGGCTCATCGGCAGCGTCACGTGCCAGAACGTCGCGGGGCCGCTGCCGTAGAGGTCGCGCCCCGCCTCGATCAGGGATCGGTCCATCCGCTCGAGCACGGCGTAGATGGGCAGGATCATGAACACGATGAACCCGTAGACGAGTCCGCCGACCACGGCACCGGGGGTGTTCAGGAACTGGATGCCCTCCGACAGGCCGGTCGCGCGCAGGATGCCGTTGACCACGCCGTCGTCGTTGAGCAGCGTGCTCCAGCCGTACATGCGGACGAGGTAGTTGGCGAAGAACGGGAGCACGATGGCGCCGATGAGGAGCGTGCGGTACCGGCCGCCGTGCAGCGCGATCACGTAGGCGACCGGGTAGCCGATGAGCAGGCACAGGATCACCGTGATGACCGAGTAGGCCAGGGACCGCAGCACCGGCTCGAGGTAGATGGGGTCGAACACCGCCTGGTAGTTGGCCAGCGTGGTCGAGAAGATCGGCTGGCCGATGTCGTCGGTGATGCCGAACGACAGCAGGAACATGACGCCGAGCCCGATGAGGAAGAACACGATCATCCACACCAGGCCGGGGGTGATGAGGCCGGCCCACAGCCGGCGCCCGTCCCGGCCGCGCGGCCGCGGCAGGGGGGCGACAGTCTCGGGTGCCGCCGTCATCCGGACTTCACCATGGTCCAGGCCCGGTCGCGCGCCCGGGCCGCAGCGGGGGAGACGTTCCGGAACGTCACGCCCGTCGCCAGTTCATCGGCCGTGATGACCGCCGACGGCATGTCCTTCACGAGGCGGGCGTAGGTCTTCTCTGTTCCCGGCACCGGGGTGGGGTAGCCCAGGTACTTGACGTTGAGCTTCGCGTTCTCCGGTCGCAGGCAGTAGTCGATGAACAGCAGCGCCGTTCCCGGGTGCTCGGCGTTGGCGGGGACGGCGAACGTGTCGTTGCCCACCGGGACGCCGTCGGTGCACGTCACGAAGGAGTACGCGGAGGGGTCGTCGGCGTAGGCGAGCAGCGAGAGGACGTCGCCACTCCACATCTGCTGCACCCACGCCTTGCCCGAGAGCATGTTGTCGACGTCGGCCGACGAGAAGCCGCGCAGGTAGGGCGTCTGCGTGAGCAGGAGATCGACGATCTCCTGCAGCTCGGCCGGGTCGCCGGTGTTCACGTCGATCCCCAGCATCAGCGCTGCGAAGCCGAGCACCTCGTCCTGGTCGTCGAGGTTGAAGATGCGTCCCTTGGCCTGCTCGTTCCACATGTCCCGCCACGTGCTGGTCATGGTGGTGACCTTGTCGGTGCGGTAGCAGATCCCGGTCTTGTACATCGTGTTCGGCGCCGTGTACTGCATCGTGGGGTCGTACCAGGGCGAGGCGAAGAAGGGATACGCCTCCGGGATCGGTTCGAACGCGGGCAGCTGCATCGGGTCGATGCGCTGGAGCTGCCCGGCGAACAGGAGGCGCTCGGCGGTCTTGCCCGTCGGGAAGACCACGTCGTAGCGGTTGCCGGCGCCGATCTTCGCGCGCAGCGCCTCCATCGAGTCGAACGCCGACTGGATGACCTCGACTCCGTACTCCTCGCTGAAGCCCTCGAAGATGGCCGGGTCCATGAAGTCGGCCCAGTTGAAGTACACGAGCGGTCCGTCGACCTTCGGGGTCACCGCCGGCGGCAGGTCGACGGTCGGGGTGGCCGACGCCGGGAGGGTGCCGGTGGGTGGCGGTGGCAGGTAGACCGCCTCGCGGGTGAACGCGCAGCCGGACAGGGCTGCGGCGCCGACCGCGCCGAGTGCGCCGAGGAAGGCGCGGCGCTCGATGCCGGTCACCGGCGTCGGGGAGCGGGTCGGGTCATGGGCTCCGTCCTGGCCGCGGACCGCACGGATGCGGGGATCGACTGACTGACACAGCAGTCAAACGGACGCTAGACTTCGCCCCATGGGATGTCAAGGTTCCCGCGACCTCTCGGCATTCTTCGACCCCCGGAGCATCGCCGTCGTCGGCGCGTCCGACGATCCCGGCAAGTGGGGACATGGCATCGCCCGTGCGGCGCTCTCGTCCTCCGCCGACCGGCCGGTCCACCTCGTGAACCAGTCCAAGGCGCACGTGCTGGGTCGACCGGCATTCGCGTCGGTGTCCGCGATCCCGGGCGGCGCTGATCTCGTCGTCGTGTGCGTGCCGGTGGCCGCGGTGGCGTCGGTGGTCGACGACGCCCTCGCTGCCGGCGCCCGCGGCATCCTGGCGATCACGTCGGGCCTGGGCGAGTCGGACGAGCAGGGCCAGCAGCTGCAGGCCGCCCTCGTGGAGCGGATCCGCTCGTCGGGCGCCGCGATGATCGGACCCAACTGCCTCGGGCTGGTCGACAACGCCTCGGGCGTGCGGCTCGCGGCCGGGCTCTTCCCAGCCGGCGACGTCGCGCTGCTGTCCCAGAGCGGAAACCTGGCCCTCGAGCTCCAGCGCTGGTTCGCCGACGAGCGACTGGGCTTCTCGCGGTTCGTGTCCATCGGCAACCAGGCCGACGTGACCCTCGTCGACCTGCTGGACGCGTGCGTCGACGACCCCCGCACCCGCGCGGTGGCGGTCTATGCGGAGGACGTGGGTGACGGCCGCGGGTTCGTCGCCGCCGCGCAGCGCGTGCGTGCCGCCGGCAAGCCGGTGGTGCTGCTCACCGCGGGGGCGGGCGAGGCGGCCCGTCGCAGCGCCCGCTCGCACACCGGTGCCCTCACGTCCGCGCACGACGTCATCGTCGCGTCCTGCGAGTTCAGCGGCGCGTGGCTCGTCGAGTCGCCCCGGGCGATGGCCCAGACACTGCGGGCCCTCGCGCACCCGGCTCGCCGGACCGGAACGCGGATCGGGATCGTCACCGACGGCGGAGGCCACGGGACGCTCGCGGCCTCGGCGCTCGAGCAGGCCGGCCTTGAGGTGCCCGAGCTCGCGGCGCGCAGCCAGCGGGACCTGGCGGCAGGGCTGTGGCCGCAGTCCGAGGTCGCCAACCCCGTCGACCTCGCGGGCTACGGCGAGCAGGACGTGTCGAGCTACGCGCGCGTCGTGGCGCACCTGCGTGCGGACAGCGCGATCGACGCGGTCCTCATGACCGGCTACTTCGGCGGGTACGCGTCGGCGGACGCCTTCGCGGGCGGCCTGGACCGGGCGGAGGTGGAGGCGGCCCACGAGATCGTCGCCGACGTCCGGCGCGGCGGCGTGCCCGTGGTCGTGCAGTCGATGTCCGGGCCGTCCGCCAGCCTCGACGTGCTGCGCGCGGGCGGCATCCCGGTCTTCGCGGCCGTCGAGGACGCGGTCGCCGCGCTCGTGCGCCTGGGCGAGCCGACCACCCGGCCCCTGCCGGAGCTGCCCGCTCCGGTCGGAGTCCAGCACCACGACTATGCGGGACTCAAGGCCGTGATCCGCGAAGCCGGGGTTCCGGTGGCGACGTCGATCGAGGTCGGCTCGCAGCCCGCGGTGCTCGCTGCCGCCGGCACGCTGCCAGCCCCGTACGTGCTGAAGGCCCTCGGCCTGCTGCACAAGTCGGACGAGGGCGGGGTCGTCCTCGGGATCCCCGACGCGGACGCCCTGCTCGACCAGTACGACCGCCTCGTGGCGCGGTTCCCCGGTGCGTCGATCGTCGTGGAGCCGATGGTCGACCGGTCGGCGGGCGTCGAGCTCCTCGTGGGCGTGGTGCGAGATCCGCGCTTCGGCGCGGTCCTTACCGTCGGGGCCGGCGGCACGCTGGCCGAGGTCCTGCAGGACACGGCGGTCACCCTCGCGCCGGTCGACGTCGGTGCCGCTCGCGAACTCCTGGGCCGCCTGCGGCTGGCCCCGCTGCTCACCGGGTTCCGCGGCTCGCCCGCGCTGGCGCTCGACGCTGCCGCCGACGCGGTCGCCCGGCTCTCGAGCCTGGGTGCGGCGGTGGCGGACTGGGCGGAGTTCGAGGTCAACCCGATGCTCGTGACGGTGGACGGCGTGGTGGTCCTCGACGCCCGGGCCGTCCCGGTTGGAGTGCCAGAGTCCGCCTGACCGCACGGCGTGACGGCTAGGGTCGGCGGATGGCCCGCTACGGCTCCATGTTCGGCCCCGACTACACGTTCCTCGGGGTGGATCGCTGCGACCTCGAGGACCCCTCGACCTACGCCGACGCCGACATCGTGATCATCGGGGCCCCGTTCGACGGGGGCACGTCCTACCGCAGCGGGGCTCGCTTCGGTCCGTCGGCCATCCGAGCCGCCTGCTACCTCGAGCACGACGGATCTCGCCCGTCGCTGGCCCTGCGCGTCGACGGCCTGCGCGACCTGAGGGTCGTCGATGCGGGTGACGTGGAGATGTACAGCGGCGACGCCGTCCGCTCCTGCGCCGACCTCGAGACCGTGATCGAGCGGGTCGCCGCGAGCGGGGCGATCCCCGTCGTCCTGGGCGGGGACCACACGATCACCTGGCCCGACGTGACCGGAGTTGCCCGGGCCCGCGGCTGGGGACGCGTGTCCGTCGTCCACTTCGACGCGCATGCCGACACCGGAGACATCAGCTTCGGCTCGCTGGTGGGGCACGGCCAGCCCATGCGTCGGCTGCTCGAGTCGGGCGCCGCGCGGGGCGACCGGTTCCTGCAGATCGGCCTGCGTGGCTACTGGCCCCCGCCGGAGACCCTGGCCTGGATGGCGGAGCAGGGCATGCGCAGCTACGAGATGACCGAGATCGTGTCGCGCGGCCTGGATGCCTGCCTGACCGAGGCCCTGGCCATCGCCGTCGACGACTGCGACGGCGTCTTCCTCAGTGTCGACATCGACGTGTGCGACCCCGGGCACGCACCCGGGACCGGCACCCCGGAACCCGGCGGCCTGTCCGCGCGTCAACTCCTCGATGCGGTGCGCCGCATCTGCTACGAGCTCCCCGTCCTCGGCATGGACGTCGTGGAGGTGGCACCCCCGTTCGACCACGCGGACATCACCGCCCTGCTGGGCAACCGTGTGGTGCTCGAAGCCTTGTCGGCGATCGCTCGCCGTCGCAAGGACGAACGTGACGGCACGCAGTGGGATCCGCGTCTGCCGTTGCTCACCGACAGGATCCCTGGAGAGTAGTGATGCGAGTCCTGGCCATCGGCGCAGGAGGAGTCGGAACCTCGGCGGCGCTCATCGCAGCCCGTCGTGAGTACTTCGAGACATGGGTGGTGTCGGACTACGACGCTGCCCGAGCCAAGGCGGTGGTGGACCGGATCCAGGACGACCGCTTCGTCGCGGCCCAGGTCGACGCGTCCAGCGCCGAGGCGGTCGCCGACCTCTGTCGCCTGCACGGGATCACGCACGTGCTCAACGTCGTCGACCCGCGCTTCGTCATGCCGATCTTCGAGGGTGCCTACCAGGCCGGGGCCGACTACCTCGACACCGCGATGAGCCTGTCCCGGCCGCACCCGGCCAACCCCTACGCCGAGGTCGGCGTGAAGCTCGGGGACGAGCAGTTCGCGCACGACGACGACTGGCGTGCCAAGGGACGGCTCGCGCTGTGCGGCATGGGCGTCGAGCCCGGGCTCGCCGACGTGTTCGCCCGGTACGCCGCCGACCACCTGTTCAGCGAGATCGACGAGATCGGCATCCGCGACGGCGCCAACCTCGTCGTGGAGGGCTACGACTTCGCGCCGTCGTTCTCGATCTGGACGACGATCGAGGAGTGCCTCAACCCTCCGGTCGTGTGGGAGAAGGACCGCGGCTGGTTCACCACCGCCCCGTTCTCCGAGCCCGAGGTGTTCGAGTTCCCGGACGGCATCGGTCCGGTCGAGGTCATCAACGTCGAGCACGAGGAGGTGCTCCTCGTCCCGCGCTGGATCGACTGCAAGCGCGTGACCTTCAAGTACGGCCTCGGCGACGAGTTCATCGACGTCCTCAAGACGCTGCACAAGCTCGGCCTCGACCGGACCGAGCCGGTCACGGTCAAGGGGCAGCAGGTCAGCCCCCGCGACGTGGTGGCCGCAGCCCTGCCGGACCCGGCGACGCTCGGCGACAAGATGACCGGCAAGACGTGCGCCGGGACGTGGGTCACCGGCACCGGCGTCGACGGCACGCCGCGCGAGGTCTACCTGTACCACGTCGCCGACAACGAGTGGACGATGGCGCAGTACGGCGTGCAGGCGGTCGTCTGGCAGACCGCGATGAACCCCGTGATCGCCCTGGAACTGCTCGCCACCGGCCAGTGGTCCGGTGCGGGCATCCTGGGCCCGGAGGCGTTCGACGCGGTCCCGTACCTCGAGCTCATGCGCGACGGCTACGGCCAGCCGTACGGCATCCGCGAGGGGTAGCAGCCGAGCACGTGATCGGGGGGCGGGCCGCGCGGTCCGCCCCCCGTCGCGCGTCGCGCGTGGAGGTGTCAGCCGGCGTACGTGATCGTGAAGTTGGTGTACTTGCCGTTGACCAGCAGTCGGTACCGGTACGTGCCGTCGCACCAGTCCCCGTCCTCGCAGTACGGGTTCAGGTCGAGGGCGACCCGGCCCTTGCCGCTCGTCAGCCCGGCGTCCTCGCGCTTCCAGGTCCCGTCCTGCTTGTACTGCAGCTTGACGTACTGCTGCGGGCGGGCGGGCTCGGCGAAGACGATCAACTGGGGCAGGTTCTCGGCCACCTGGTACTTGCTCTCGCGGAAGGTGCGCACCTTGGCGTCGACGCCGTCGCTCCACTCCCAGTAGAACTGCTGCGCGGCCGGGACCATGACGGCCGCCGAGGCCGGGACGTCCGCGGATCGGGCCGCTGCCGGCGCCGCGAGCGCCGTAACGGCGATGAGGCCGGCGAGCACGATCGCCGGGGTGCGGGTCATGCGCATGTCGTCCCCCTGTCCGGGCACGTGCTCACGCGCCCACGCCCACGCTAGACCTCGGCCCCGAGCGTGTCACCGTGGTCGGTGGGTCAGGCGGTGGTGCTCTCGAAGCCCTGCTCGAGCACGGTCAGCGCCTCCTCCAGGAGGTGGACCGGCATGGTCAGCGGCGGCAGGAAGCGGAACACGTTCCCGTAGGTGCCGGTCGTCAGCGTCACGACGCCATGGCTGTGGCAGTGACGGTTCAGGGCGGCAGCCAGGTCCGCGTCCGGCTCGAGGGTGCCGGGCCGGACGAGCTCGATGGCGATCATGGCGCCACGTCCGCGGATGTCGCCGATGGCCGGGTAGCGCTCGGCCATCGAACGCAGGCGCGGCATCATGAGCGCCTCGATGGCCCTGGCCAGCCCGTTCGCGTCGTGCTGCTCCATCCACGAGATGGCGCCCAGGGCCGCTGCGCATGCGACCGGGTTGCCGCCGTAGGTGCCGCCCAGACCGCCCGGGTGGACCGCGTCCATCATCTCCGCGCGGCCGGTCACCGCCGCGAGCGGCATGCCGCCGGCGATGCCCTTGGCGGTGGTGATCAGGTCGGGCACGACCCCCTCGTACTCGCTCGCGAACCAGTCGCCGGTACGGCAGAAGCCGGACTGGATCTCGTCGGCCACGAAGACGATGCCGTTCGCGGTCGCGAAGTCGGCCATGGCGGCGAAGTAGCCGTCGCCGGGCACGATGAACCCGCCCTCGCCCTGGATGGGCTCGATGATGATGGCCGCGACGTTCGCCGCGCCGATCTCCTTCTCGATGCGGGTGATGGCGATCTGCGCCATCTCCGGTCCCTTGAGTCCACGGTCGCGGTACGGGTACGACGTCGGCACGCGGTAGACCTCGGGCGCGAAGGGGCCGAAGGAGTGCTTGTACGGCATGCTCTTGGCGGTCAGGGCCATCGTCAGGTTGGTGCGTCCGTGGTAGCCGTGCTCGACGACCACGACGGCCTGGCGCTTGGTGTAGGCGCGCGCGATCTTGACCGCGTTCTCGACGGCCTCCGCACCGGAGTTGAACAGCGCCGATCGCTTCTCGTGGTCGCCGGGGGTCAGCCGGTTGAGCGCCTCGCACACCTCGACGTAGCCCGCGTACGGCGTCACCATGAAGCAGGTGTGGGTGAACTCCGCCACCTGGCGCTGCACGCCGGCGACGACCTCGGGGTTCGCGTTGCCGACCGTGGTGACGGCGATGCCGGAACCCATGTCGATGAGGGAGTTGCCGTCGACGTCCACGAGGACGCCGCCGCCGGCCCGAGCGACGTAGACCGGGAGGGTCACGCCGACGCCCGCCGACACGGCGCCGGTCTTGCGCGCCTGCAGGGCGAGGGACTTCGGCCCGGGGATGGCCGTGACGAGGCGGCGCTCCTGGGGCAGGTCGTCGGTGGTGGCCGTGGGGTCTGCAGTCGCGGTCATGGTGCCGTCCTCCCAGGTGTGTGTGCCTCGAGCCTAGGGGGCGGACCGGTCGGGATACCCGCTCCACTGTGGACATCGACCCGGCGTAGCCTTGTCCGGATCGTTGGAGGCTGTCGTGCCGTTGACCGTCGGCCAGGTGGCCGCCCTGCCCGACCTCGGGCTGCTCGTCCGCACGACGTCGCCCGCCCTCGACCGCGAGGTGCGCTGGGTCGCGGTCTCCGAGCACGCCGACCCGACGCCCTGGCTCGAGGGCGGTGACCTGCTGCTCACGACCGGGATGTCCATCGTCGACGACCACGCTGCCGCGCGCGCCTACGTCGACCGGCTGGTGGCCGCCGACGTGGCCGGACTGGGCTTCGGAGTCGGCCTGACCCACCAGGTGATCCCGCCGGCGCTGGTGGCCGCCGCCGAGCGCGCCGGGCTGCCGGTGCTCGAGGTCCCGCAGCCGGTGCCGTTCGTGGCCCTCAGCAAGGCGGTGTCACGCCTGCTGTCGGCGGAGGAGTACGCCGAGTCCGCCGCCTCCTTCGACTGCCAGCGCCGTCTCATCAGGGCCGCGCTCGCCGAGCCGGCGGACGCGGGCGGAGCCCCACGCCCGGCCGGACACCCGGGGGCGGGCGTCGTCAGCGTCCTGGCCAAGCACGTGGGCGGCTTCGTGCTCCACCTGAGCCCGGGGGGCGACGTCCAGTCGGCGCATCCGGCGGCCGCGGCGGCGCGGGCCTCCGAGCTCGTCGACGAGGTGGACCGGCTCCGGCCGCGCGGGCTGCTCGCCTCGGCGTCCATCGCGACCGCGGACGAGCACGTGGTGATCCTGCCGATCGGGGTGAAGGGGGCCGCCGAGGGCTTCCTCGTGGTGGGGTCGCCGCGACCGCTGCGCTCGGCGGACCAGGCGGTCATGAACCTGGCGGTCTCGCTGCTGTCCTGGGAGACGTCACGGCCGATCGTGATGGACGAGGGCATGGAGCCCTGGCGTCGGCTGCTGGTCGAGGTCGGGACCCTGCACGGCCTGCGGCCGGACGTCCTGGACTCCCTGGGGCTCGGCGGCCTGGCCACCGGCAGGGGGGTGGGCCTCACCCTGCGCGGCAGCGCGGGCCAGCCGGTTCCGGAGTCCGCGGTCACCGAGGCCAACCGCTCCGGGCAGGCCGTCCTGTGCCGCCGCCCGTCGGGGGAGGTCGCGGGCTTCGCCGCCGTCGGCCCGGACGGCACGCTCCCGCACGACCTGCGCACCGTCATGACCGCTCCCGGCGTCCACGCGGCCGGGATGTCGTGCGTCCTCGACCTGGCCGATCCGGCGAACGTCCAGCAGGCGGTGGCGCAGGCCGACCGCGCGGCGGCGCTCGGTCCCGGGCTGCACTCCTTCGGGGAGGAGCCGGCGCGGGGACTCACCTCGCTCATCGACGCCGCCACGACCGCCGGCTGGGCGGTCGGCTATCTCGGGGAGCTCATGACCGCGCCCGAGGGCCCCGAGCTCATGGACACCCTGCGCGCCTGGCTCGACCAGCACGGTCAGGTCGACGCCGCTGCCCAGCAGCTGGGGATCCACCGGCACACCGTTCGCCACCGGCTGCGCCGGGCCGAGGCCGCGCTCGACCGGCCGCTCGACGACCCCGCGGTCCGCGCGGACCTGTGGTTCGCGCTGGCCGCGGTGCAGCCGCCGGCCGCCGCGCGCGGGTAGCCTCACCCCATGGCCGCCCCTCGTCGGATCGTGGTCCTGGGGAGCACCGGGTCCATCGGCACCCAGGCGCTCGAGGTCGCGTCCCGCAACCCCGACCGCTTCACCATCGTCGGCCTGTCCGCCAGCGGTGCCCAGGTGGAGCTCCTCGCCCGGCAGGTCCTCGACTTCGGAGTCGAGGCCGTCGCCGTCCGCAGCGAGCCGGCGGCCGCCGAGCTCGAGGAGGCCATCGCGGCCGAGGCACGCAGTCGCGGCTTCGCGCTCGGAGCGTTCGGCCCGCCCCGCATCCTCGCCGGGACCAATGCGAGCACCGACCTCGCCCGCTGGGAGTGCGACGTCGTCCTCAACGGCCTCGCGGGCGCCGCCGGCCTGCGCCCGACGCTGGCGGCCCTGGAGGCAGGGCGCACGCTCGCCCTGGCCAACAAGGAATCGCTGATCGTCGGCGGTCCGCTCGTCAAGGCGCTCGCCACGCCCGGCCAGATCGTCCCGGTGGACTCCGAGCACTCCGCCCTCGCGCAGGCCCTGCGGTCCGGGTCGGCCGACGAGGTGCGCCGGCTCGTCCTGACCGCCAGCGGCGGCCCCTTCCGGGGGTGGGACCGCGCCGCCCTGGCCTCGGTCACCGTCGCGCAGGCACTGGCCCACCCCACCTGGGCCATGGGCCCGCTGGTCACGATCAACTCGGCCACGCTGATGAACAAGGGCCTCGAGGTCATCGAGGCGCACCTGCTGTTCGACGTGCCGTTCGCGTCGATCGACGTCGTCGTGCACCCGCAGTCGGTGGTGCACTCGATGGTGGAGTTCGTCGACGGGTCGACGATCGCCCAGGCCAGCCCCCCGGACATGCGCATCCCCATCGCCTGGGGCATGAGCTGGCCGGATCGCGTGCCTGACGCCGCCCCGGCCTGCGACTGGACCGCCGCCACGACGTGGGAGTTCTTCCCCCTCGACGAGGAGGCGTTCCCGGCCGTCGGGCTGGCCCGGACGGCGGGCGGAGCAGGGGGCACCGCGCCGGCGGTGTTCAACGCCGCAGACGAGGCTGCCGTCTCAGCCTTCCAGTCCGGACGGCTGCCGTTCCCCGGGATCGTGGCCACCGTGGAGCGCGTTCTCGGGGAGCACCTCGCCGGAGGCGACGCCGCCGCTCCGGGGTCGGCGTGGCTGGACGGGAACAATGTGAGCCTCGCGAACGTCATTAGTGCTGACGCGTGGGCGCGTCGGCGGGCCGACGAGCTCGTGGATCAGATCGCGAGGGAGGTGTCCGGTGCTTGAGGTGATCGGCATCCTCATCTTCGCCGCTCTCATCGCCTTCTCCATCGCGCTGCATGAGTTCGGCCACCTCCTGCCGGCGAAGCTGTTCGGGGTGAAGGTGACCGAGTACATGATCGGCTTCGGCCCGACGCTCTGGTCGACGATCCGCGGCGAGACGCGCTACGGCGCGAAGGCCGTCCCGCTCGGCGGGTACATCCGGATGATCGGGATGATCCCCCCGGCCAAGGACGGCACCACGCGGTCCATGACCACCGGGAGGTTCGCGACGATGGTCAGCGACGCCCGCCGGCAGTCGGCCGAGGAGGTCCTGCCGGGCGAGGAGGACCGCGCGTTCTACCGGCTGCCGGTCCGCAAGCGCGTCGTCGTGATGCTCGGCGGACCGACGATGAACCTGCTGCTGGCGTTCGTCCTGTTCTCCATCCTCCTCGTCGGCATCGGCATCCCGCAGCCGTCGCTCACGGTCAGCAGCGTCGCGGCGTGCACCCCGACCGCGGCGCAGCCGACCGGGGAGCCGCTCCCGTCCGGGCAGTGCCCCACGGGCAGCGAGCCCGCCCCGGCTGCGGTCGCCGGCTTCCAGCCCGGCGACACCGTGATCGCCATCGACGCCGTGCCCACCACCGACTGGGACGCCGCCACGGCGTGGATCCGGGCACACCCTGGTGAGGAAGCGGTGTTCACCGTCGATCGCGATGGCGCCACCCTCGACCTCCCGGTCACCATCGCGACCGCGGTCCGTCCGGCGTTCGATGCCGACGGCAACCCGACCGAGGAGTTCGTCACCGCGGGGTACGTCGGCCTCGGGCCGGAGTTCGCCTGGGTCGGCCAGCCCTGGACGTCGGTGCCGGAGTACATGTGGGACATCACGGTCAGGTCGGTGACGGCCCTGCTCATGCTGCCCGTGCGGCTGTACGAACTGGTCACCGACACCCTGATCGGCGGCGGTGAGCGGTCCGCCGACAGCCCCGTGAGCGTGGTGGGCGTCACCCGCATCGGCGGCGACGTCGCCGCGATGGACCAGCCGTTCGTCGCGAAGACGGCCACCTTCCTGGGCCTCGCGGCCTCGCTCAACCTGTTCCTGTTCCTGTTCAACCTGCTGCCGATCCTGCCGCTGGACGGCGGGCACGTGGCCGGGGCGCTGTACGAGGGCGCCCGCCGTCGGCTGGCCCGCCTGCGCGGTCGCCCGGACCCCGGCCCCGTCGACATCGCCCGCCTGCTGCCGGTCGCCTACGTGGTGGCCGCGGCGCTGCTGGCCATGGGCGTCATCGTGATCTGGGCCGACCTGGTCAAGCCGATCTCCCTGGGCTGACCGCCGACCTTGAGGTTGGCGCGCTTCGCGGCGCCCGGATCCGCGCGCAACCTCAAGCTGGGCGGGGTGGGGCATCAGCCTCGGCCGGGCGGGCGCGGAGCGCCAACCGCGAGGCGGATGACGTGGTGGGGCGCATAATGTCGGGGTGACGATCAACCTGGGCATCCCCTCCGCGCCCGCGCCCGTCGTGGCCCCGCGCCGCGTCTCGCGGCAGCTGCTCCTGCGGCACCCCACGCACCCGGTGGCGATCGGCGGCGACGCTCCGGTGAGCGTGCAGTCCATGTGCACGACCCTGACGTCGGACGTCAACAGCACGCTGCAGCAGATCGCCGAGCTCACCGCGGCCGGCTGCCAGGTGGTGCGCGTCGCGGTCCCGAGCCAGGACGACGCCGACGCGCTGCCGGACATCGCCCGCAAGAGCGGCATCCCGGTGATCGCCGACATCCACTTCCAGCCCAAGTACGTGTTCGCCGCCATCGAGGCCGGCTGCGCCGCGGTGCGGGTGAACCCCGGCAACATCAAGGCGTTCGACGACAAGGTCGGGGAGATCGCCCGGGCGGCGAAGGACCACGGCACGCCGATCCGCATCGGTGTCAACGCCGGCTCCCTCGACAAGCGACTGCTCGAGAAGTACGGCAAGGCAACGCCGGAGGCGCTGGTGGAGTCCGCGCTGTGGGAGGCGTCCTTGTTCGAGGAGCACGACTTCCGCGACATCAAGATCTCGGTCAAGCACCACGATCCCGTCGTGATGATGCAGGCGTACATGCAGCTGGCCGAGCAGTGCGACTACCCGCTCCACCTCGGCGTCACCGAGGCGGGTCCGACGTTCCAGGGCACGATCAAGTCGGCGGTCGCGTTCGGGGGCCTGCTCAGCCGGGGCATCGGGGACACCATCCGCGTGTCGCTGTCGGCGCCCCCCGTCGAGGAGGTCAAGGTCGGACTGCAGATCCTGGAGTCGCTCAATCTCCGGGCCCGCGGCCTCGAGATCGTCTCGTGCCCGTCGTGCGGACGGGCCCAGGTCGACGTGTACACGCTGGCCGAGCAGGTCACCGCCGGTCTGGAGGGGCTCGACGTGCCGTTGCGCGTGGCCGTCATGGGCTGCGTCGTCAACGGCCCCGGCGAGGCACGGGAGGCCGACCTCGGCGTGGCGTCCGGGAACGGCAAGGGACAGATCTTCGTCCGCGGCGAGGTCATCAAGACGGTTCCGGAGTCGCAGATCGTCGAGACGCTGATCGAGGAGGCCATGAAGCTCGCCGAGAGCATGGCCGACGTCTCCGGCGAGCCCGTCGTCACGACCTCCTGAGCCGGACTGCGCGCTCGTGACCGTCTCCGCCGCCATCGGCTCCGTCCGCACCGTCACGGGGCGCGACGTCCCGACGGCGCAGGCGCTCCTGGCCGCGGATCCGGTCGCCAACTGCTTCGTCGCGTCGCGGCTGCATGTGGGCGGCGCCGACCCCTGGCGGTTGGGCGGCGAGCTGCTGGGCTACTTCGCCGATGACGGCCTGCAGTCGCTCGTGTACTGCGGAGCCAACCTCGTCCCCGTCGCGACGACCCCGGCCTCCCGCGCTGCCTTCGCGGACCGCCTGCGACCGGTCGGTCGTCGGTGCTCGTCGTTCGTCGGACCCGCCGACCAGGTGCTCGACCTGTGGCGCCTGCTCGAGCCGGCCTGGGGCCCGGCTCGCGAGGTGCGCGACGACCAGCCGGTGATGGTCATCGACGGACCGCCCGCCGTGCGTCCCGACGACGCGGTCCGGGCGGCGACGATGGCCGACCTGGACGTGCTGGTCCCCGCATGCGTCGACATGTTCACCGCCGAGGTCGGCGTCTCGCCGGTCGCCGGCGGGATGGCCGGCGCCTACCGCTCGCGGGTCGCGGAGATCGTCCGGTCCGGACGGTCGTTCGTGCGCATCGAGGACGACGTCGTCGTCTTCAAGGCCGAGGTGGGGGCCGTGGCCCAGGACGTGTGCCAGGTGCAGGGCGTGTGGGTGGACCCGCGATGGCGGGGCCGCCGGCACTCCGAGGCCGGGATGGCCGCCGTCGTCGACCTCGCGCGCGAGTCCATCGCCCCACGCGTGTCCCTCTACGTGAACTGCTACAACACCGCGGCCCGCAAGTCGTACCGGGCCGTCGGGTTCGTCGAGCAGGGGTCCTTCGCCACCGTCCTGTTCTGACCGGTCCGCACCCGACCTGATCCTCCCGGAGGAGCCATGGCCCCCGATCCCGCATCCGGCGCACCGACACCGGCCGAGTTCGTCGACGTCGACCTGAGCGGAGCCAGGTTCGTCCGGGCCGACCTCTCCGGCGTCGTGATGCGCGCCGTGCACGTGCGCGGCGCGGACATCGATGCGCCGTGGCTCCTGGACGGCGAGAGCACCCTGACGGTCAACGGAGTCGACGTCGTCCCCTTCGTCGAGGCCGAGCTCGACCGCCGATTCCCCGGGCGTGAGCAGCGCCGCGCGAGCGATCCCGACGGGCTGCGCACCGCATGGGCCGCGCTCGAGGCGGCCTGGTCCGGCACCTGCGAGCGGGTCGCGGCCATGCCCGCGGACACGGTCGACGCATCGGTCGCGGGGGAGTGGTCGTTCGCCCAGACGCTCCGCCACCTCGTCATGGCCACCGACGTCTGGCTCCGCGGAGCGGTGCTCGGACTCGACCGGCCCTTCCATCCGCTCGGGCTGCCCAACGCCGAGTACCAGACCGACGGCAACGACATGTCGGTCTTCACCTCGACGACGCCGACCTATGCCGATGTGCTGGACGCCCGCGCCGGACGCGTCGCGATGGTGCGCGACTTCCTGGCCACCGTCACGCCGGACGTGCTGGCGCAGACGCACGCGAACCCGTGGGACCCTCGGTACCCCGAGACCACCCTGTCCTGCCTTCAGGTGATCCTGGAGGAGGAGTGGGAGCACCTGCGGTTCGCTGTGCGCGACCTCGATGCCCTCGAGGTGCGGGCCGGCACCTGACTCGTCGGCCCTCCGGCACCGAACCAGCACCGGCTCCCGCACGGCAGGCGGCTGGCTAGGGTGGTCCCGTGATCCTGAGGATGTCGACCCTGTTCCTGCGCACGCTCCGAGACGACCCGGCCGACGCCGAGGTCCCCAGCCACCGGCTGCTGGTGCGGGGTGGGTACGTGCGTCGCGTGGCCCCCGGCGTCTTCACCTGGATGCCGCTTGGCTTCCTCGTGTACCGCAACGTCGAGCGGGTCATCCGCGACGAGATGGACCGCGCCGGCTTCCAGGAAGTGCACTTCCCCTCGTTGCTCCCGCGCGAGCCGTACGAGCAGACGCACCGCTGGACCGAGTACGGCGACACGCTCTTCCGCCTGCAGGACCGCAAGGGCGCCGACTACCTGCTGGGTCCGACCCACGAGGAGATGTTCACCCTCCTCGTGAAGGGCGAGTACTCGTCCTACAAGGACCTGCCGCTGGTGATCTACCAGATCCAGACCAAGTTCCGCGACGAGGCGCGCCCGCGCGCCGGCATCCTCCGCGGTCGCGAGTTCGTCATGAAGGACTCGTACTCCTTCGACGTCGACGACGCCGGGCTCGAGGTGTCCTACCAGCGCCATCGTGACGCGTACATCACGACCTTCGACCGCCTGGGCCTGGAGTTCGTCATCGTCTCCGCGATGTCCGGGGCGATGGGAGGCTCGGCGAGCGAGGAGTTCCTCGCCCCCACCGACGTGGGGGAGGACTCCTTCGTGCGCTGCGGCACGTGCGACTACGCCGCGAACGTCGAGGCCGTCGTCACGCCTGCCCCCGAGCCGATCTCCCTCGAGGGCCTGCCCGCCGCGCACGTCGAGCAGACTCCGGACACCCCGACGATCGACACCCTGGTGGCGGTGTCGAACGAGCGTCCCGACCTCGCTCGGGCCGACCGTCCGTGGACCGGTGCCGACACCCTCAAGAACGTCGTCGTGATGGTGACGGCGCCCGACGGCACCAAGGCGCCGCTCGCGATCGGGCTGCCCGGCGACCGCGAGGTCGACATGAAGCGGCTGGAGGCCGTGCTCACGCCGAGCGTCGTCGGCCCCTTCGAGGAGTCGGACTTCAAGGACCACCCGAGCCTCGTCAAGGGCTACATCGGCCCACCGCTGCTGGGGGAGTCCGGCACCTCCGGCATCCGCTTCCTGGTCGACCCACGCGTGGTGGACGGCACCCGGTGGATCACCGGCGCGAACACCCCTGGCCACCACGTCTACGACCTCGTCGCCGGCCGCGACTTCACCGCCGACGGCGTCATCGACGTGGCCGACGTCCGGCGACGGCGACACCTGCCCGTCGTGCGGCGGCGCACTGGTGCTCGCCCGCGGCATCGAGATCGGCCACATCTTCCAGCTCGGACGCAAGTACGCCGAGGCCCTCGGGCTCAAGGTGCTCGACGAGAAGGGCGAGCTGGTCACCGTGACGATGGGCTCCTACGGCATCGGCGTCTCGCGGGCCGTCGCCGCCATCGCCGAGCAGTCGCATGACGACAAGGGCATCATCTGGCCGCGGGAGATCGCCCCGGCCGACGTCCACCTCATCGCCACCGGCAAGTCCGACGAGCCGTTCGACGCGGCCGAGGTCCTCGCCGCGGAGCTCGACGCGGCCGGCGTCCGCGTGCTCTACGACGACCGACGCGGGGTGTCGCCCGGCGTGAAGTTCAACGACTCCGAACTGCTCGGGATCCCGACGATCGTGGTGGTCGGCAAGCGACTCGCCGAGGGCTTCGTCGAGGTCAAGGACCGACGGTCCGGCGAGCGGCAGGACGTCGAGGCGGACCGCGCGGCCGACCAGATCCGCGCCATCGTCGGCGGCTGACGTGCCGGTCCGGGCCGTGATCTTCGACTGGGGCGGCACCTTGACGCCCTGGCACGACATCGACCTCTTCGCCCAGTGGTACGCCTACTCCGAGGAGTACGACCCGGAGAACGCAGCCGCGCTCGCACATCGGCTGAAGGAGCGCGAGGACGCCCGCTGGCGCCGGCAGCGCGATACCGACGGGGGCCGAGGGGGCCGGCGCCCTCGACCAGCTGTTCCTCGACGAGGGCATCGACATCAACGGTGCCCGGCACCTGAGCGCGCTCGCCTGCTACCTCGACTTCTGGGCTCCGCACACCCTGGCCGACCAGGATGCGAAGGAGGTGTTCGCGACCCTGAAGCGGTGCGGCTACTCCGTCGGCGTCCTGAGCAACACCATGTGGCCGCGCACCCACCACCGCGAGGTGTTCGCGCGCGACGACCTCGACTCGTACATCGACGCCGCGGTGTACACCAGCGAGCTGCCGGTGGCCAAGCCGCACGCCGAGGCGTTCCGCATGGCCCTGGACGCGCTCGGCGTGACGGCCGACGTGTCGGTCTACGTCGGCGACCGGCTGTGGGACGACATCGCCGGCGCGCAGCAGGCGGGCATGCGCACCATCTGGATCCCGCACTCCACCATCCCGGGCGAGCAGGTGCCCGACCACTTCGACCATCCGGACGTCGACCCCCGACGCCATCGCGCAGCGCCTGCTCGACGTCGTGTCGATCGTGGAGTCCTGGCAATAGACGCCCTCGGGGCGTTCGAGCTGCCCGACGCCGGAACCCTGGTCCTGCTGTGCCTGGCCGCCGGGCTGGCCGGGTGGATCGACGCGGTCAGCGGAGGCGGCGGGCTGCTGCAGCTGCCCGCGCTGTTCCTCGCCTTCCCGTCCATGCCGCCCGTGCAGGTGCTGGCCGTGAACAAGGTGTCGAGCATCCTCGGCACCGGTGCGGCCACCGCCACCTACGCGCGCAAGGCGCCACCGGACGTCCGCACCGCGCTGCCCATGGCGCTCGCGGCGGTTGCCGGCGCGGCGCTCGGGGCGGCGACCGCCAGCCGGCTGCCCGCCGAGGTGTTCCGCCCGATCATCGTCGTCCTGCTCGTGGCCGTCTGGGCGTGGACCCTGCTCCGGCCGCAGATGGGCCGCACGCAGGCGCTGCGCTGGCACGGCCGGCGTCGGCACTACGCGGTCGCGGCAGCGGCCGGACTGGCGATCGGGTTCTACGACGGCCTGATCGGCCCAGGGACGGGGTCGTTCCTGCTCATCGTGCTGGTGGCCGTCCTCGGGTACTCGTTCCTGAACGCATCGTCGACGGCGAAGGTCGTCAACCTGGGCACGAACCTGGCGGCCATCGTGGTGTTCAGCCTGACGGGAACGGTCCTGTGGGGCTTGGGGCTGATCATGGGCGCCTGCAACCTCGCCGGCGCCGTCCTCGGCGCCCGCATGGCCATCAGCCGGGGCAGCGGCTTCGTGCGCCTCGTGTTCCTGGGCGTCGTCGGCGTCCTCATCCTCCGACTGGTCTGGGACCTGGTGGCCTGACCCGAGCGCTGCGTCGGCCGGGCGACCGGTGCCGCTACGCGGGCGAGGCCTGCGGGAAAGCCTGCGGCGCGGCGCCCCAGGCGACCGCCCGGGTGGCGCACTCGGCGCCGGTGCGAGCAGCCCAGCGCCGCTCGGCGTCGAGGCTCGCGGCGGCCGCGTCGGCGTAGGTCGCGACGAGTGCGTTGTCGACCGACGCCATCGTGGCGCGGGCGCCCTCGGGGGTCGCAACGTCGGCCGGGAGCTCGTACGCCGCGGCGGCGGGCGGTGCCGTCCCCCCGGCCGCGCTCACGAGGCTCGCCGCCCGCGATCGGCTGGCGCGATGGGCGTCCAGGCCCGCGAGCGCACGGCGACGGGCCCCGCCTGCCACCCGCGCCCCGGCCACCGAGTAGGCGTAGATGGCCGCATCCTCGCCGGCCACGACTGCCCCCCAGGCCTCGACCGGCGTCATGGCCGCAGGTCCCGAAGGGCCGGCACGTGACTGGCCTCGGACGCCGCGATCAAGGACAGCAGGCGAGCGGCCTCGGGGTCGGTGGCCGCCACGCAGGCCCGCACGCGGCTACGCGTGGCCGCGCGCTCGGCATCGATGAGGGCGCCGATGGCCTCGTCGCGGGACTGAGGGGCGGCCACCCCCGGCGCCTCCTCGGCGCTGCCGCCCAGCGCGTCTCGGTGCTGCGCGTGCTGGTCCCGGATCAAGGTGAGCAGGGCGACCGCGTCGGCGTCGAGGTCGGGCAGGGCGCCGAGCGCGGCGTCGTAGGCCGCCACGAGCACCGCCTCCTGCGCCGCCGTCGCCTCGGTCGGCGCCGGGGCTGCGGACCCGTCGGCGGGTGCCGTGGGCGCCGGCTCGGCGTCGCCAGTGCAGGCCGCGAGCAGGGCCACCGGGCCGGCCAGCGCCATCGCGATCAGCCCCTGTCGGCGCGTGAGGGCGACGGCGTCCGGCATGTGCCAAGGATGGCATGCACTGGGTACAGTGCTGGGTGCACGGCACACAACTGATCCACCACAACAGGACTCCGGAGGCGACATGTCGGCATCCAGTGCCGCCCTTCAGGCGGCCCTCGCTGCGCCCCTGCATGGTCTGGGGGTCGACGTGGAGTCAGTCGAGATCCAGAAGGCCGGCCGGCGGCACGTCGTGCGCATCGTCGTGGACCGCGACGGCGGCGTCGACCTCGACCTCGTGGCCGAGGTCAGCCGGCTGGCGTCCGGCCTGCTCGACGCCCCGCCGCTGTCCGATTCCCTCCCGGGCCCGTTCGTCCTCGAGGTCACCTCGCCCGGAGTGGACCGCCCCCTCAGCCAAGCCCGGCACTGGCGCCGCGCCCAGTCCCGCCTCGTGCACGTCACCCGCACCGACGGCAGCGTCGTCGAGGGACGGATCACCGATGTCCCGTCCGACGACGAGGTCGTGGTGACGACCGACGCCGGTGACGTCGTGATCCGTCGGTCCGACGTCCAGCGGGCCGTGGTGCAGGTGGAGTTCAACCGACCCGACGACGCCGCGGACGACCGAGACACCGCCCAGACCCCCGACACGCAGGAGTAGCGGCCATGGACATCGACGTCAGCGCCCTCCGGGCCCTCGTCCGCGAGAAGGACCTGTCCCTCGACCTCGTCGTGGAGACCATCGAGCAGGCGCTCCTGGTGGCGTACCACCGCACGGAGGGAGCGGCCGCGAAGGCCCGCGTCACCCTCGACCGCAAGACCGGGCACGTCACCGTGTGGGCCGCCGAGACCGACGAGGACGGCGTCATCGTCCGGGAGTTCGACGACACCCCGGACGGCTTCGGCCGCATCGCCGCGACCACGGCCAAGCAGGTGCTGCTGGCGCGGCTGCGCGAGGCCGAGGGCGACGTCACCCTCGAACGAGTTCACCGGCCGCGAGGGCGACCTCGTGTCCGGCGTGGTCCAGCAGTCGACCAACCCGCGGATGGTGCGCGTCGACATCGGCAAGGTCGAGGCGAACCTGCCGCCGGAGGAGCAGGCGCCGGGCGAGTCCTACCCGCACGGCACGCGCATCAAGGCGATCGTCACCAACGTCCGCAAGGGCTTCAAGGGCCCCCAGGTGACCGTGTCGCGCACGCACCCGGCCCTCGTCAAGCAGCTGTTCGCCCTCGAGGTGCCCGAGATCGCCGACGGCACGGTGCAGATCACGGCGATCGCCCGCGAGGCCGGGCACCGCACGAAGATCGCGGTGAAGTCGACGGTTCCCGGGGTCAACGCCAAGGGCGCCTGCATCGGGCCCCTGGGGCAGCGGGTGCGCCAGGTCATGGCCGAGCTGAACGGCGAGAAGATCGACATCGTCGACAGCAGCGAGGATCCGGCGGAGATGATCGCGCACGCCCTGTCGCCCGCGCGGGTGACCGGGGTGCTGATCGTGGACCCCGTCGCCCGGGCCGCCCGCGTCATCGTCCCGGACTACCAGCTGTCGCTCGCCATCGGCCGCGAGGGCCAGAACGCCCGGCTGGCGGCCCGCCTCACCGGCTGGCGCATCGACATCCGGTCCGACACGGCCGTGGCGGCACCGGCACCCGGGCCGGACCGACACGAGCCCACTGCGGACTGAGCGCGGTGTCCGGCGGGGTACACTCGTCGACGAGCAGCACCTCGGGCCCCCGGCGCATGTGCGTCGGGTGCCGTCAGCGGGCTGCCGCGTCTGAACTGATCAGGGTTGTCGCGATCGCCGGGGCCTGCGTCCTGGACCACGATCGGCGGCTGCCGGGCCGGGGAGCTCACCTCCATCCGACCCAGCAGTGCCTCGACCGCGCCGAGCGCGGACGGGCGCTTCCCCGAGCCCTGCGGGTGGCCGGTCCCTTGGACCTGACCGCCCTGCGGGCCGAGATCGGCGCAGGCGAGCAGTGACCGGCGCGGGCAACCGCCCGCGCCCCACCAGCCGGTGACCGTCACCGGACGAGCGGATCGGGAGTTCGAGGATGAACACCCCATGAGCACGCGAGCATGAACGTGTATCGCTTGCACTGACGGTCCGGCGCACCCTGCCCGGACCAAGACAGGAGAGTCGTGTCGAAGGTTCGGGTCCATGAGCTCGCGAAGGAGCTCGGGGTTTCCAGCAAGGAAGTTCTCGCCAAGCTGCAGGAGCTGGGTGAGTTCGTGAAGTCCGCCTCGTCCACCGTCGAGGCTCCCGTGGTCCGCAAGCTGCGCGAGGCGATGCCCGCAGCGGCGCCCGCCCCCGCCAAGAAGGCCACGGCGAAGAAGGCCGTGGCCGCACCTGAGGTGGCCGCGCCCGCCCCAGCGCCGGTCGAGGCGCCCGTCGTCGTCGAGACCCCCGCTGCGGTGGCTCCCGTCGCCTGAACCGGCGCCTGCGGCGCCCGCCCCCGCGGCGCCCGCCGCCAGCGGCGACCCCAGCCGAGCCGCTCGCCGACGACGCGCCGCGTCCGGCGCCGCGTCCGGCCGGTCCGCGTCCGGGCAACAACCCGTTCGGCACCGGCACCGGCATGGGTCGCCCCGCCGGTCCGCGTCCGGGCAACAACCCCGTACGGCACCGGCACCGGCATGGGCCGCCCGGCCCCGGCCGTGCCCGGCGCCCCGCGCCCCAATCCCGGCACGATGCCGCCTCGCCCCATGCGCCCGCGCCGGCGCTCCCGGTGGTCCCGGTGCCCGTCCCGGCGGTCCCGGTGCGCGCCCGGGTGGTCCCGGTGCGCGTCCCGGCGGTGCGGGTGGCGGCTTCGCCGGCCGTCCCGGTGGTCCCGGCGGTGCCGGCGGCGGCTTCGCCGGTCGTCCCGGTGGTCCCGGCGGCGCCGGTGGTCCCGGTCGAGGTCCGGGTGGTCCCGGTGGCGCCCCCGGTGGCTTCCCCGGTCGTCCTGGTGGTCCCGGCGGCCGTGGCACGACGGCCGGCGCGTTCGGCCGTCCCGGTGGCCGTCCGTCGCGCGGTCGCAAGTCCAAGCGCGCGAAGCGCCAGGAGTTCGACAACATGCAGGCGCCGATCATGGACGGCGTCCGGATCAAGCGCGGCCAGGGCGAGGTCGTGCGGCTGCCGCGCGGCGCCAGCCTGACCGACTTCGCCGAGAAGATCGACGCGATGCCCGCTGACCTCGTCAAGGTCCTCATCGGCCTCGGCGAGATGGTCACCGCGACCCAGTCGATCGACGACGACACGCTGCGCCTGCTCGGCACCGAGCTCAACTACGACGTCGAGGTCGTGTCCCCGGAGGACGAGGACCGCGAGCTGCTCGAGGCCTACCACCTCGAGTTCGGCGAGGACGAGGGCGAGGAGTCCGATCTCGAGATCCGGCCGCCGGTCGTCACCGTCATGGGTCACGTCGACCACGGCAAGACGAAGCTGCTCGATGCGATCCGCTCGACGAACGTCATCAGCAGCGAGGCCGGCGGCATCACGCAGCACATCGGTGCCTACCAGGTCGCCACGCACACCCGCGAGGGCGTCGAGCGCAAGATCACCTTCATCGACACGCCCGGTCACGAGGCCTTCACGGCCATGCGCGCCCGTGGTGCCCAGGTCACGGACATCTCGATCCTCGTGGTCGCGGCGGACGACGGCGTGAAGCCGCAGACGATCGAGGCGCTCAACCACGCGCAGGCGGCCGGCGTGCCGATCGTCGTGGCGGTCAACAAGGTCGACAAGGAGGGCGCGGACCCGATGAAGGTGCGCGCCCAGCTCACCGAGTACGGCCTGGTCGCCGAGGAGTTCGGCGGCGACACGATGTTCGTCGACGTCTCCGCGAAGCAGGGAGTGGGCATCGAGAACCTGCTCGAGGCAGTGCTGCTGACCGCCGACGCGACGCTGGACCTGCGAGCCAACCCGCATCAGGACGCCCAGGGTGTGGCGATCGAGGCTCACCTCGACCGTGGCCGAGGTCCGGTCGCGACGGTTCTCGTCCAGCGCGGCACGCTGCGCGCCGGCGACTCCATCGTCGCGGGCGACGCCTTCGGACGCGTTCGCGCGATGCTCGACGACGAGGGCAAGCCGGTCGAGGTGGCGCTGCCGTCCATGCCGGTGCAGGTGCTCGGACTGACGTCGGTGCCCGGTGCTGGTGACAACTTCATGGTCGTCGCCGAGGACCGCGTCGCACGTCAGATCGCCCAGACGCGGCAGGCTCGCGAGCGCAACGCGCTGCTGGCCAAGAACCGCGTCAAGCGCTCCCTCGAGGACTTCCTCGAGTCGCTGGAGAAGGGCGAGGTCGCCGAGCTCACGCTCATCATCAAGGGCGACGTGTCCGGCTCGGTCGAGGCGCTCGAGGACGCGCTGCTCAAGATCGACGTGGGCGACGAGGTCAACCTGCGCGTCATCCACCGCGGCGTCGGCGCGATCAACAAGAACGACGTCACCCTCGCCAGCGCGTCGAAGGCCGTCATCATCGGCTTCAACGTGCGGCCCGAGGGCAAGGTCGCCGAGCTGGCCTCGGAGGAGGGCGTCGACGTCCGCTTCTACAGCGTCATCTACCAGGCGATCGACGAGGTCGAGCAGGCCCTGCGCGGCATGCTCAAGCCGATCTACGAGGAGGTGCAGCTCGGCACCGCCGAGGTGCGCGAGGTGTTCAAGTCGAGCAAGTTCGGCACGATCGCCGGCTGCCTCGTCCAGTCCGGGGAGGTGCGCCGCAACGCCAAGGCGCGCCTGATCCGCGACGGCGCCGTGGTGGCGGACAACCTCTCGATCGCCGGCCTGCGCCGCTTCAAGGACGACGCCACCGAGGTCCGCGAGGGCTTCGAGTGCGGCATCAACCTGGGCAACTACCAGGACGTGAAGGTCGACGACGTGATCGAGACCTTCGAGATGCGCGAGAAGCCCCGCAAGCCCTGATCGCCCCGCCTCACCCCGACGCCCCCGACCGTTTCTCCCGTTCTCCGGGAGAAACGGTCGAATACGGGCCACGGGTGCGCGGATTCGAGGATCTCTCCCGGAGAACGGGAGAAACGACATGGGAGGGACGCATGACCAGCGAGGCGCGCCAGCGCAAGATGGCCGACCGCATCAAGGTGATCGTGGCGGAGACGCTCGAGAAGCGGATCAAGGATCCGCGGCTGGGGTTCATCACGGTCACCGACGTGCGCGTCACGCCGGACATCCGCGAGGCCTCGGTGTTCTACACCGTGTACGGCGACGAGGAGGCCCGCGCCGTCCACGGCCGCGGCGCTGGAGTCCGCCAAGGGCGTGCTGCGCACCGAGGTCGGCACGCCAGACCGGGGTCAAGTTCACGCCCGAGCCTGGCCTTCTTCCCCGACGCCATCCCGGAGACGGCCGCGCACCTCGAGGAGCTCCTCGCCGCGGCCGCGGTCGCCGACGCAGCGGTCCACGAGCAGGCCGCGACCGCCACCTACGCCGGTGACGCGGATCCGTACCGGCACCCGGACGACGACGAGGCCGCGGACGACGGCGTGACCGCATCCGGGATCCTCGTCGTCGACAAGCCCGGCGGGATGACGTCGCACGACGTCGTCGGCCGGGTCCGGCGCATCCTGGGCACCCGCAAGGTCGGACATGCCGGCACGCTCGATCCCCATGGCCACGGGCGTCCTGGTGGTCGGGGTCGAGCGCGCGACGCGGCTGCTGGGCCACCTCGCGCTGCGGGACAAGCGCTACCTCGCCACGATCCGACTCGGTGCCGCCACGGTGACCGACGACGCGGAGGGCGACGTGCTCAGCGTCGCCGATCCGGAGGCGCTGTCGCCGCGTGACAGACGAGCGACCTGCGCGCCGGCCTGGCCGAGCCAGGTCGGGCCTCCGCGAGCAGCGGCCCAGCTCGGTCAGCGCCGTCAAGGTCGACGGGCGACGCTGCCTACGACCGGGTGCGCAGCGGCGAGGACGTCGTGCTGCCGTCGCGCACCGTCGAGATCACGCGCCTCGACGTCCTCGACATGCGCCGCGGGCCGCGACGCGATCGACGTCGACGTCGACGTCGAGTGCAGCACGGGCACCTACGTGCGGGCCATCGCCCGCGACCTCGGGCGACGACCTCGGCGTCGGCGGCCACCTCACCAGCCTGCGTCGCACCCGGGTGGGTCCCTTCGGCGTCGACATCCGCCCTCGGACCTGGACGCACCTCGAGGCAGCCGGCCCCGCAGCCCTGCTCGGGCATGGCCGACGTGGCCGCGCGCGTGCTTCCGAGCCGTGGATCGTCGGTGCCGACGACGCAGCCGCGGTCCGCGTCGGCCGCCGGATCCCGTGGTCCGGGCCCGGCGCGGCCGACCCGGTCGCCGTCCTCGACGAGACGGGGGAGTTCCTTGCCCTCGCGCGCGACGACGACGGCCTGGCCCGCTACCTCGCCGTGTTCGCCTAGGGTTGGCGGGCCATGACGATGCCGCATCGAGGACGACGTGCCCGGGGAGGCCCGCGTGGTCCGCGGGGTCCCGGTGGCGGACGACCGCGGGGCAGCGTGGCGTGCATCGGCGTGTTCGACGGCGTGCACCGCGGCCACCGCTCGCTGATCGGCCTGGCCCGTGAGCGGGCCGACGAGCTCGGCATGCCCCGCTGGTCGTCATCACCTTCGACCCGCATCCCCTGGCGGTCGTCGGCCCCCGGGTGGCCCCGCCGTCGCTCGCGACCGTCGCCCACCGCGCCGAGCTGCTGCGTGGAGGCCGGTGCCGACTCGGTCGACGTGCTCACCTTCGACGCCGCGCTGGCGGCGATGGACCCGCAGGACTTCGTGCACCGGGTGCTGGTCGAGCGCCTGCACGTCCGCGAGGTCGTCGTCGGGCAGGACTTCCGGTTCGGCCACCGGAGCCGCCGGTACCTACGACACCCTCGTCGTCGAGGGCCAGCGCCACGGGTTCCGGGCCGTCGCGGCCCCGCTGGTCGGGGACGGCGGCGAGCGCTGGTCGTCGACCGCGACCCGGGCGCTCATCGCCGCGGGAGACGTGGCCGCCGCCGCCGCTAGCGCTGGGCCGGCCGTACCGCCTCGACGGCGAGGTGGTGCACGGCGACCACCGAGGTCGCGAGCTCGGCTATCCCGACGGCGAACCTGCGCTGGGACGGCACCCCGACCGTGCCCGCCGACGGGGTGTACGCCGGCTGGCTCGACGTCGGCGGCGGACCGGTACCCCGCGGCCATCTCGGTCGGCACGAACCCGCAGTTCGACGGTCGCGAGCGCCGGGTCGAGGCCTACGCCCTCGACCGGGACGACCTCGACCTGTACGGGCGGCAGGCGCACGTCGCCTTCGTGGCCCGCATCCGGGGGCAGCAGACCTTCGCCGACGTCGACGGGCTGGTCGCGCGCATGGCCGTCGACGTCGGACGAGGCCCGGCGCCTGCTCGCGGCCCCTGAGTCACGCCGGCGCCCGACGCCGGCTGGTCGGAGCACCGCGCGCGGCTGCTACCCTCAGGGGGTACAGACGGTCCTGGGGCCGGCGGCGACGCCGTTACTCCGCGATTCGTGTCATCTGCAGCGCTCCTCCGCGGAGCGTGCTCGAAGGGAACATGCATGCCGCTCGACAGCGCCACCAAGCAGGAGATCATCGCCGAATACGGCTCCAAGCCCGGCGACACCGGCAGCCCCGAGGTCCAGATCGCGATGCTCACGCGTCGCATCTCCGACCTGACGGAGCACCTCAAGACGCACAAGCACGACCATCACAGCCGGCGTGGCCTGCTGCTCCTGGTCGGTCAGCGTCGTCGGCTCCTCCAGTACCTGGTCAAGACCGACATCGCGCGCTACCGCGCCATCATCGAGAAGCTCGGCATCCGCCGCTAGCCCTCACGACCGGACGGTCCGCCCACCCGGGGGACCGTCCGGAGTCATCCACAACTCCATACCGAAACCCGAATCCGGGGCGCCGCGACAGCAGCGTCCGTCGGTCCTCGGTAGTGACCTCCGGGGCACGCCCGCCAGTGGCGCGCGCTCTCCCGTGGGCCTCGATCGAAGACCGCCACCGGCTGCTTAACGTGTGCGCCCCTGTCACAGAAACAGGAGGCACCCGTGGAGGGTCCCCAGATCAGCGTTGCCCAGGCCGTCATCGACAACGGCTCGTTCGGCACGCGCACCATCAAGTTCGAGACCGGCCGCCTGGCCCGCCAGGCCGCCGGTTCCGTCGCCGTGTACCTCGACGACGAGACCATGCTGCTGAGCGCCACCACCGCCGGGAAGTCCCCGAAGGAGCAGTTCGACTTCTTCCCCCTCACGGTCGACGTCGAGGAGCGGATGTACGCCGTGGGACGCATCCCCGGCTCGTTCTTCCGCCGCGAGGGCCGGCCGTCCGAGGACGCGATCCTCACCTGCCGCCTGATCGACCGGCCGCTGCGCCCGACCTTCACCAAGGGCCTGCGCAACGAGGTCCAGGTCGTCATCACGGTCATGGCGCTCAACCCCAACGACCTCTACGACGTCGTGGCGATCAATGCCGCGTCCGCGTCGACGCAGCTGTCCGGCCTGCCCTTCAGCGGCCCGATCGGCGGCGTCCGCGTCGCCCTCATCCGCGGCCAGTGGGTCGCCTTCCCGACGCACGAGCAGCTCGAGGAGGCCGTGTTCGACATGGTCGTCGCGGGCCGCATCGCCGGTGACGACGTCGCGATCATGATGGTCGAGGCCGAGGCCACCGTGCGCACGATCGAGCTCATCGCCGGCGGCGCGACCGCGCCGACGGAGGAGGTCGTCGCATCCGGACTCGACGCGGCCAAGCCGTTCATCCGCACCCTGTGCGAGGCGCAGGCCGAGCTCGCCGCGGCGGCCGCCAAGCCGGTGCAGGACTTCCCGGTGTTCCTCGACTACCAGGACGACGTCTACGAGGCCGTCGAGCGGCTCACCGTCGCCGACGTCCGCGAGGCCATGGTGATCGTGAGCAAGGCCGAGCGCGAGGGCCGTCTCGACGACATCAAGAAGGTCGCCCAGGCCGAGCTCGCCGCCGAGTTCGCCGGTCGTGAGAAGGAGGTGTCGGCAGCGATCCGCTCCGTCACCAAGAAGGTCGTGCGCGAGCGCGTCCTGCGCGACAAGGTCCGCATCGACGGTCGTGGGCTGACGGACATCCGCACGCTCTCGGCCGAGGTCGAGGTCCTGCCCCGCGTGCACGGGTCGGCGCTGTTCGAGCGCGGCGAGACGCAGATCCTCGGCGTCACCACGCTGAACATGCTCCGCATGGAGCAGCAGCTCGACACGCTCAACCCGGAGAACCGCAAGCGCTACATGCACAACTACAACTTCCCGCCGTACTCCACCGGCGAGACCGGTCGTGTGGGCTCGCCCAAGCGCCGCGAGATCGGCCACGGCGCGCTCGCCGAGCGGGCGCTCCTGCCCGTGCTCCCGTCCAAGGAGGAGTTCCCCTACGCGATCCGTCAGGTCTCCGAGGCCCTCGGCTCCAACGGGTCCACCTCGATGGGCTCGGTGTGCGCATCCACCATGTCGCTGCTCAACGCGGGCGTGCCGCTGCGCGCACCCGTCGCCGGCATCGCGATGGGACTCATCTCCGGTGAGGTCGACGGCAAGACCGAGTACGTCGCCATCACCGACATCCTCGGTGCCGAGGACGCCTTCGGCGACATGGACTTCAAGGTCGCCGGCACCAAGGACTTCGTGACCGCGCTGCAGCTCGACACCAAGCTCGACGGCATCCCGGCGTCGGTCCTCGGTGCGGCCCTGCAGCAGGCGCGCGACGCCCGCATGACGATCCTCGAGGTGATGAACGAGGCGATCGACGCTCCCGACGAGATGGCCCCCACGGCCCCTCGCGTGATCGCGATCCAGATCCCGGTCGACAAGATCGGCGAGGTGATCGGGCCGAAGGGCAAGATCATCAACCAGATCCAGGAGGAGACCGGCGCCGACATCACGATCCAGGACGACGGCACGATCTACATCGGGGCCACCAACGGGGAGTCCGCCGAGGCGGCTCGCACGGCGATCAACAACATCGCCAACCCGACCATGCCGGAGATCGGCGAGCGCTACCTGGGCACCGTGGTCAAGACCACGACGTTCGGCGCGTTCGTGTCGCTCATGCCGGGCAAGGACGGCCTCCTGCACATCTCGGAGATCAAGAAGCTGGCCGGCGGCAAGCGCGTCGAGAACGTCGAGGACGTGCTCAAGGTCGGCAGCAAGGTCCAGGTCGAGATCAAGGAGATCGACTCCCGCGGCAAGCTGTCGCTGGTCCCCGTCCTCGAGGGCGGCGACGCGGCGGCCGATGCCTAAGGCGCAGACTCGCACGCTGCTTCGGGAGGGTGACGGCGGACTCGTCCGCCGCACCACCCTCCCGGGCGGCCTGCGCGTGATCACCGAGCAGGTGCCGGGCGTCCGCTCGGTCGCGTTCGGGGTCTGGGTCAACGTCGGATCGCGCGACGAGACCGGTCGGCAGATGGGCTCGGCGCACTACCTCGAGCACCTGCTGTTCAAGGGCACGCACAAGCGCTCCGCCATGGACATCTCCGCATCCATCGAGGCAGTCGGCGGCGACCTCAACGCCTTCACCACGAAGGAGTACACCTGCTACTACGTGCGGGTGCTCGACGTCGACCTGCCGCTGGGGATCGACGTGGTCTGCGACGTCGTGACCGATGCCCTCATCCGGGCCGAGGATGTCGAGGGTGAGCGGGGCGTGATCCTCGAGGAGATCGCCATGCACGAGGACGATCCCACCGACGTCGTGCACGACGAGTTCGCGGCCGCCATGTTCGGTGACACGCCGCTGGGGCGGCCCGTCCTCGGCTCGATCGAGACGATCAGCGGGATCTCCCGCACGTCCATCAACGGCTTCTACCGCCGCAAGTACCGCCCCGAGTCCATGGTGGTGGCCGCGGCGGGCAACCTCGACCATGACACGGTCGTGCGCCAGGTGCGCGCGGCGTTCGCCCCGGTGCTGGACCCCTCCGCCGAGGTGCAGCCGGCCCGCCCGTCCCGTCGCCCGCGCCCGCACTCGGCGGGGATGCGCGTGAACCGGCGCCCGACGGAGCAGGCGCACCTCGTTCTCGGCGTGCCCGGTCTGGCCCGCGGCGACAGCCGCCGCTATGCGCTGTCGGTGCTGTCGACGGCCTTCGGCGGCGGCATGAGCAGCAGGCTCTTCCAGGAGGTCCGGGAGAAGCGCGGGCTGGCGTACTCGGTCTACTCGTACGCCCAGGGCTACTCCGACGACGGCATGTTCGGCGTCTACGTTGGCTGCCTCCCGGCGAAGGTCGACACCGTCCTGGACGTCTGCCTGTCGGAGATGCAGTCGGTGGCAGACGGCGGGCTCACCGCCGACGAGATCCGACGGGGCAAGGGCCAGGTGCGCGGTGCCACGGTCCTCGGCCAGGAGGACACCGGAGCCCGCATGACGCGCATCGCCAAGAGCGAGCTGCACGACGACCCGCTGCTGGGTATCGACGACCTGCTCGGCCGCGTCGACGCCGTGACGTCCGACGACATCCGGTCGGTGGCGAGCGACCTGCTCACGGCGCCGGCCACCCTTGCCGTGATCGGCCCGTTCGACGAGACGACGACGTTCAACGCCGTCGGCTGACGATCACCCCTGACCAGCCATCGGGGTAGGGTTGCCCGCGTGATCAAGGTGGGCGTCGTGGGCGCCAAGGGCCGCATGGGCATGGCCGCCGTCGAGGCCGTCAAGGGCGCGGATGACATGCACCTGGTGGCCGCCGTCGACATGGGCGTCCCGCCCACCGCCCTGGCGCAGGCCGGGTCCGATGTGATCATCGACTTCACCACTCCAGATGCCGTGATGCGCACCCTGAAGACGTGCATCGGCAGCGGCATCCACTGCGTGGTCGGGACCACCGGCTTCACCGAGGACAAGCTGGACCAGGTCCGCGCATGGTGTGCCGAGCGCCCGGAGGTGGGCGTCCTCATCGCTCCCAACTTCGGCATCGGCGCGGTGCTCATGATGCGCTTCGCTGCCATGGCCGCGCCCTACTTCGAGTCGGCCGAGGTCATTGAGCTGCACCACCCCGACAAGGTGGACGCGCCCTCCGGAACTGCGACCCACACCGCGCAGCTCATCGCCGCGGCGCGTGCGGGCCTGCCGCCGGCACCGGACGCCACGGCGCACGAGGTTCCCGGCGCCCGGGGCGCACTGGTCGACGGCGTGCGCGTGCACTCCGTGCGGGTGCGGGGCCTCGTCGCGCACCAGGAGGTGATCCTCGGCGGCGTCGGGGAGACCCTCACGATCCGCCATGACTCGCTCGACCGCGCCTCGTTCATGCCGGGCGTGCTCCTCGGCGTGCGAGAGGTGGCCCGCCATCCCGGACTGACCGTCGGCCTGGCCGACTACCTCGTCCTCGGCGCGTGAGCGCACGCACCCTCGCGTGGCTCCTCGCGGCCGCGATGGCCGTGTACCTCGTCTTCGCCGGCATGCGCGCGGCCGTGCTCATCGCCTCGGGCGACCCCGTCCCGGTGCTGCTGGGCATCAGCGTGCGTGATCCTGCCGCTGATCGGAGCGTGGGTGCTGTGGCGCGAGCTGGCGTTCGGCCTGCGGACCCAGCGCCTGGGCCGTGAACTCGGCCAGGCGGGTGGCCTGCCGGTCGACGACCTGCCCCGCACGCCGTCCGGCCGCATCGACAAGGAGGCCGCTGACGCCCGTTTCGTCGACTACGAGGCGCAGGTGCAGGCGGATCCCGACGACTGGCGCGCCTGGTACCGGCTGGCGATCGGGTACGACGACGCCCGTGACCGCAAGCGCGCCCGGGCGGCGATGCGCGAGGCGATCCGCCTGCACGGGCCGTGATGGGCGGCGGCCACGCGCACGGTCCGACGGTCAGCGCCGGCGGTGCGCATCGACGTCAACTGATCGTGGTGCTCGTCATCACGACCGCGGTGCTCGTGGTCGAGGTGGTCGGCGGATGGCTGACCGGCAGCCTGGCGCTCATCGCCGACGCCGGGCACATGCTCACCGACGTCGCCGGGCATCACCCTGGCCGTCCTCGCCGTCACCTTCGCGAGCCGTCCGGCCACCGACGCGCGCACCTACGGCTACTACCGGCTGGAGATCCTCGCCGCGGTGGTCAACGCGGTGCTCCTGCTCGCGGTTGCGGTGTTCATCCTGGTCGAGGCCTGGCAGCGGTGGTCGGACCCGCCCGAGGTCGAGGGTGGCCTGATGCTGGTCTTCGCGTCGGTCGGCCTCGCCGCCAACCTGGCCGGGTTGCTGATCCTGCGCTCCGGCTCGCGGACCAGCCTGAACGTCAAGGGCGCCTACCTCGAGGTCTTCGGCGACACCCTCGGCTCCCTCGCGGTGATCGCGGCGGCCCTGATGATCGCCCTCACCGGCTGGGAGCGGGCCGACGTGATCGCGTCGGTGGCCGTGGCCCTGATGATCCTGCCGCGCACGTGGACCCTCCTGCGCGAGGCCGTCGATGTCCTGCTCGAGGCGGCACCCAAGGGCATGGACGTAGCCCAGGTCCGGGCGCACCTCCTGGCCACCCCGGGTGTCATCGACGCGCACGACCTGCATGTCTGGACCCTGACGTCCGGGGTGCCGGTGCTCTCCGTGCACGTGGTGGTGGCTGACGAGGTGCTGGCCCGCGGCGGTGGCGGGCAGGTGCTCGACGCGCTTGGCGACTGCCTCGCCGACCACTTCGACGTGGAGCACTGCACCTTCCAGCTGGAGCCGGCCGGGCACGCCGGTCACGAGCACACGCCGCCGCACTGACCCGGCGGCGGCGGCGGCGCGCCGGGACCGGGGGCGTCCTAGTCGGTCGTTGGCAGGGTGGGGGGCAGCCACTGCTCGAGCCGGATGCGGGCCATGTCGAAGGCCTCGGGACGCAGCCACAGGTCCGGCGACGTCGAGTACACGTGGGTGCGGATCGTCCGCCCGTCCGTGGTGACGATGCACGACCGCTGGCCGCTCACGCGCAGGGGCAGGCCCAGGAACGGCGTGCGGGTGTCGACGCAGGCAACCGAGGCGACCTCCGCCCAGGGCGTGGTGACGCGACGCCACGTGGTCTCGACGCTGACCCCGTGATCGTTCACGAAGGTGCCCACCACCCAGCCCCGCAGCACGACGAACAGGACGCTGGCGGACACGGCGGCCCCGGCCACCGTCAGGACGCTCGGGCCCGTGGTCATCGCTGCGAGGATCTGCGTCCCGGTCACCGAGATGAGGACGATGCTGGCGACGACCAGCGCGACGATGCGGATCGGGCCGCGCGCCGTGACGCGAACCCGCCGGACCTGCACGTACGCCGCATCGACGGGCGCGTCGGGGTCGGCCGACGGCCACAGGAACCCGAAGATCGGCTTGCGCGGCTCGTCGGTCATGTGCCCAGCCCCGTCGCTCGCAGGAGGGCCGCCGTGATCGCTGACACGAGCACGACGACGAGGAACGGTGCGCGCAGCACCAGGGCGATCACGGCGGCGGCGAGACCCGCGAGCCGGGCGTCGATGACGAGCGTCTGGCCGACGGCGAAGGTCTGCACCGCGACCAGGGCGGCGAGGAGCGCGACCGGCAGGAGCCCCGCGACCCGGCGCACCGACGCGTTCTCGAGCACCGAGCGCGGGAGGAAGTAGCCGACCAGCTTCTCGAGGTAGCAGCCGAGGGAGCCGATCAGGACGGCGGCCCACATCACGACCGCCTGCCGATCAGGGCGGATGCGACGAGAGCGACCAGGCCGGCTGCGAGCACCGGCAGCCCCGGACGCAGGACCGGCGTCAGGACCAGTGCCACCGCCGCGCCCGCCGCGGCCACGGCCCACATCGTGCGGTCCACCAGGCGTGGCCACAGCAAGGCGATGAAGGCGGCCGGGATGGCGGCATCGAGCCCGAGGGTGGCCGGATCGCCGATCGCGGCAGCCCCGAGCGCGCCGAGGAGGGTGCCGATGTTCCACAGCACGTACACCGACAGGCCGGTGCTCCAGAACGCGTGCCGTGCGGCCGCCGAGGGCTCCGGATGCGCGAGCGCCATGGCGGTCGACTCGTCGATCGTCAGCTCCGCGGCCGCGAGCCGGCGCAGCCCCGTGACCTGCAGGGTCGGGGCCATGCTGAGCGCATACATGCTGTTGCGGGCGCCGAGCAGCCAGGCGGTCAGCACCGCGGCGACGGCTCCGCCCCCGGCGCCCAGGACTCCCACGAGCGCGAACTGCGACCCGCCCGTGAACATCAGGAGCGAGAGCGACTGCGTCTGCAGCGCGGTGAGCCCGCTGGCCACCGAGATGGCGCCGAAGGACAGTCCGTAGGCCCCCGTGGCCAGTCCGATGCCGACGGCGTTGGAGGTGATGCGCCGCCGGTGGGGCGGTTGCAGGTCGGCGTCGGGCACGTCCCGGACGCTATCGCCCGGGACGGCCGGACCGACGGGGGACCGGTGTGCCACGCTGACCGCGTGAACGGGTCGTCACCGGGGGGTCGGGCATGCGGGCGGCCCTGACGCGCCTGCGCGACGCGGTGCTGGGACCGGCGCCGGCGTCGGCGGTCGCCGTCGTCGACCGGGGCTCGGTCTCGTTCGCCCTCGTCTGGCAGGCGCTGTGGCTGATCGCGGACCCGGCGTTCTGGCCGACCCGGCAGGAGTCGCTGCTGGTCGCCGCCTGCCTGCTGGCCCCGGTCATCACGTGGGCAGCCCTGCTCGCCGCCCACCTGCGCGGGACCGAGCGCCGCCGTCGGTGGACGCGCGCGGCCAACGTGGTCGCCCTGGTGGTGGCGGTCGCGGTCGTCCTGCTCGGGGAGGCCAGCCAGCCTGACCCGGACTGGTCGTCGGCGTCCAACTTCGCGGCGCTGCCGGCCGGGCTGGCCGGGCTGCTGTTCGGGTGGCGCGTGGCGTGGGGCTGGGTGGCGGGCGTCGTGGTCCTCGAGGTGGTCGCGATCTTCCAGGTCGCTGTCATCCGCACGGGCGTCCCGGCGGAGGCGACGGACCTGCTGTACCCGGGCCTGGCGTTCACGACCGGCGTCCTGACGATGACGGCGCGGCACTTCGTCATGACCGATGCCGTGCGGGCCGACGCGGCGGGCACGGCGCTGAGGCGGGCCGAGTCGGACCGACTGGCCACCGAGGGCGTCGAGCGTGCCCTTCGGCGCGAGGAGCGGGTGCTGCACGAGACGGTCCTCAACACCCTCACGGCGGTCAGCCGTGGCGGCCTGGGCACGCGGCCGGATCTGCGCGCGCGCCTCACCGAGCGCTGCGCGGAGTCCGCGCAGGTGCTCCGCGACCTGCAGGAGCGCACGGACCCCGACCTGGCGCTCGAGCCGTCAGAACACCGGCTCGACCGAGACCTGGTGGGCTCGCTGATCGACCTCGGTCTCGACGGCGTCGCCGTGGACGTCGACTGCACTCCGCTCGCATCCGTCCCGCCGATGGCATACGTCGCTCTGAGGACCGCGACGCGCGAGGCGCTGAGCAACGTCCTGAGGCACGCCCGCGCCGATCGCGTCACCCTCCGGGCGTGGGTCGCGGCCGACGCCTCCGACGTTCACGTCGAGGTGGTCGACGACGGCCGTGGCTTCGATCCGCGGACGGCGGACGGCCTCGGTCTGCTCACGTCGGTGCACCAGGCGATGGCCGATGTCGACGGGTTCGCCGAGGTGGAGTCCGCGCCGGGCGGCGGGACGCGCGTCGGGCTCTCCTGGCAGGCGCCCGAGCCGGCGGCACCGGCGGTCTTCCGGCCGTCGACGCTCGGCTTCGCCGTTCCGGTGCTCGCGTCGTTCGGCCTGTACTCGCTGGCGGTCCTCGTGGCCGGGTGGCCCGCGGTGGTCGCGCCGCTGCAGGATCTGATGGCCTTCGCGCTGGCGGTGGGCCTGGGGCTCCTCGTGGTGTGGGAGGCCCGCCGGGGGCCGGTGCCCGGCTGGGTCGTCATCGTCGTGGCGATCCTCGGCGCCGTGGTCTACGCGCTGCAAACTCGGTCGACCTCCGCCGACGCGAGCGGTCCCTGGGTGGACTGGTCGTCCGTGGCGATCGCCGCGCTCTTCTTGGTGGTCGTGGCGATCGGTCCGGGCTGGGCGTGGCTCGTCGTGGTCCCGGCGTGGCTGCTGATCCAGGGCGACGTGCTGCACGAGGTGCTGGCACCCGGCACCGCGGTGCTGCTGGCGGCGGCGCTGTTCGGCCGCAGCACGCGACGCAACAGCGCCAGGATCGAGCGGACCCGGCGCGCGCAGGCCGCCCAGGAGACCGCACTCGCGGTGGCGCGCGACAGCGTCTTCCGGATGCGCCGGCGGTACGGCGCGATGCGCGAGTCGACGGCCGTAGGCCTCCTCGACGACCTCGCATCGGGTGCCGCGGACCCCGACGACGAGGGCGTTCGGCGGCAGGCGGCGCTGGAGGAGCGGTTCATCCGCACGCTCATCCGCGTCGATCCATCGGCGGACGAGGTGCGCCGCCTGGCGACGACGCTGGCGGTCCGGGCGCGACGACGCGGGCTGTTCCTCGACGTGGAGGTCACGACCGAGCGCGCACCCGAGGTCGACGGCGGCTTCGGGTCCGAGTCGCTGTCGCGAGCCGTCGACTGCGCGCAGCCCGGCGAGCAGGGGCGGTTCACCGCGCGGGTCGAGGGCGACCATCTCGTGATCCGGCTCGTCGTTCCGGTCCTCGCGGTGCACCGTCAGGAGATGATGTCGCTGGACGTGCCGGGAATCGACCTCGGACCGTCGACGGGGGAGTCGGAGGCCATGCTGTGGGAGATCCGACGTCCGATGGTCGGGGCCCCGTGACGGACAGGGCCCCGGGTGCCGAGCCCATCCGGCTCGCTCTCGTCGACGACCACGAGCTCGTGCGCGAGGGACTCCGGGCGCTCGTCGAGGCACACGCCGGGGAAGACGTCGTGGTCGTGTACTCCGGCTTCGACGTGCTGGGGGCCCTGGCCACCGATCCGTCCCTCGTCCTGCTGGACGTCGACCTCGGCCCGGACACCGCACCCGTGCAGGACAGCACGGCGGCCTGCGTGCGCCATGGGGCCCGGGTGCTGCTGATCAGCGCCTTCGACGACGCGTCGGCCATCCGGGCGGCACTGGCGGCCGGCGCGCTGGGCTTCATCCCGAAGCGGGTGTCGGTCGAGGTGCTCCTCGAGGCGCTGCACACGGCCGCGGCCGGCGAGCTCTACCTCTCGGTCGACCTCGCCACGATCCTCATGTCGAGCGCCGGGGCGCCGGACCTGAGTGCGCGTGAGCTCGAGGCCCTGCGGCTCTATGCCGCTGGGCTCAAGGTGGCCGCCGTGGCCCACCGGATGGGGGTCTCGCCGCACACCGCGAAGGAGTACCTCGACCGCGTGCGCGCCAAGTACCGGCAGGCCGGTCGAGCAGCCAGCACCCGGACCGACCTCTACGCGGCGGCCCGGACCGACGGCCTGCTCGCGGCGGATCGGCCGCTCGAGCGCCCCTGATCGCCCCGAGTCCCCCGGACAGGGGACGGATGGAGGTCGCCGCCCGGTGCATGGGTGCAGGACGATGGCCTTGTCCGGCGAGAGCGGGGGACTCGCCGGGCCACCTTTCCCTGTGCCCGGTGCCGGCCGCTGACGCCGGAGCCTGACGACTCAGTCCAGGCGCGTCGCCAGCCGCGCCTCGCGCACCACGAGGTCGGCGCCGTCCGGCTCCTGTCCGACCAGCAGGTCCCGGTACGCCGTGTCCGGCCCCCAGCCGGCGGCCTGCAGGAACGCCCGCCGCGGCTCGTCCGCCAGGGGGCACCAGGCCGACAGCTCGGTCATGCCGGCCGCGCGCGCGTGGTCGACGACAGCGGCCATGAGCCTCGAACCGTGCCCCTCGCGCTGCTGCTCGGGATCCACCTCCAGGGCGAGGAGCTCGCCGATGCCGGCGTCCGCGTCCGGGTCCTGGCTCGGGCCGAGCGCCGCGTAGCCGACGACCTGCCCTGACTCGACGGCCACCAGCAGCCGGTGCATCGGGGTCGGGGGATTGAGGATGCCGCTGGCCCAGACCATGGCGAGGTCGTCACGGTCCATCCCCGCGAGCACCGCGGCGGGCAGGGTGCCCGCGAATCGCTGTCGCCATGACCGGATGTTGACGTCCGCGACGCCGTCGACATCGGAGGTGCGGGCGAGGCGGACACCGGACTCAGGCATGCGCCCATTGTGCCGAGTCGCCGATCGGGATTCGCACGGCCGCGTCGATAGGGTGGCGGCGTGACCAAGGACGAGATCACCTTCCGCAGCGACGTCACCGTCGAGCTGGTCCGGGCCAGTGCGAGCGACGCCGATGTCATCTTCGCCGCACGCGTGTCGACGGCCGGCGAGCAGTCCCTCGAGGACGTGGACGCCGACGCCGAGCGGTCCGCCGGTCTCGTGAACTACCTCATGCGTGACCGGCACGGCAGCCCGTTCGAGCACAACTCCATGACGTTCTTCGTCCGAGCGCCGATCTTCGTCTGGCGCGAGCACATGCGCCATCGCATCGCCTCGTACAACGAGGAGTCCGGTCGGTACCGCCAGCTCGAGCCGGTGTTCTACGTCCCGGACCGCGCGCGCCCGGTCGTGCAGGTCGGCAAGACCGGCGCGTACGAGTTCCTCCCCGGGTCGGACGAGCAGTACGACCTCATCGACTCGGACATGCGCGCGGCCTGCTCCGCCGCCTACGCGTCCTACCTCCGGATGCTCGACGCGGGCATCGCCCGCGAGGTGGCCCGCATGGTGCTGCCGGTGTCCATCTACTCCAGCGCCTATGTCACCCTCAACGCTCGGTCGCTCATGAACTTCCTGTCGCTGCGACGCAAGGCCGAGGGGTCGCACTTCCCCTCATACCCCCAGCGCGAGATCGAGATGGTCGCCGAGCGGTACGAGGAGGAGTGGTCCCGGCTCATGCCCATCACCCACGCCGCCTTCGTGAAGAACGGCCGCGTCGCCCCCTGAGCCGGAGTCCGCACCGGGGCCACCCGATAGCCTTGGGGCATGCCAGGTCCCACCACCCAGAAGAGCCCGTTCGGCGTCATGCTGACGGCGATGGTCACGCCCTTCCACGCGGACGGCTCCCTCGACCTGGAGGGCACGGAGCGGCTCGCCGCCCACCTCGTCGACACCCTGCGTCATGACGGCCTGGTCGTCAACGGCACGACGGGGGAGTCGGCGACCAAGACCGACGCGGAGGACATCGCGGTCCTGCGCGCAGTCCTGGCCGCCGTCGGCGACCGCGCCACCGTCATCGCCGGAGTCGGCACCAACGACACCGCGCACTCCGTCGAGGCCGCCCGCATGGCCGCCGAGGCCGGCGCCCACGGCGTGATGGCCGTCACCCCGTACTACAACCGTCCGCCGCAGGAGGGGCTGGTGCGGCACTTCCACGCCATCGCCGATGCCACCGACCTGCCCATGCTCACCTACGACATCCCGAAGCGCACCGGCACGGCGATCGAGCTCGAGACGCTCATCCGCATCGCCGAGCACCCGCGCATCATCGCCAACAAGGACGCGAAGGGCGATCTCGACTTCGCCCAGCAGGGCATGGCCACCACCGGGCTGGCCTGGTACTGCGGCGACGACATCCTCAACCTGCCGCTGCTGGCGCTGGGCGCCGGCGGCATGATCTCGGTCGTGGGGCACCTGGTGGGCGATCGCCTGAAGGACATGGCGGAGGCGCTGTGGGACGGCCGATCGCAGGAGGCCGCTGAGATCAATGCGTCGCTGCTGCCTGTCTACGTCGGGTGCTTCCGGACGCAGGGGGTCATCCTGACCAAGGCGGCCCTGGCCATGCAGGGGCTGCCGTCCGGTCCGGTTCGGCTGCCGCTGGTGGACGCCACCGAATCCCAGCGCGAGCACCTGCGCGCCGACCTGGCGCTCGGCGGCGTCCGCGGCTTCGTCGCATGAGCCACGCCAAGCTCCCGCCGCCGCCGCCCCTCGAGCCGGGCACCCTGCGCATCTGCGCGCTCGGCGGCCTCGGCGAGATCGGTCGCAACATGACCGTCTTCGAGCAGGATGGCCGGCTGCTCATCGTCGACTGCGGCGTGCTGTTCCCCGAGGAGAACCAGCCGGGCGTCGACCTGATCCTCCCCGACTTCGGCCCCATCGCCGACCGGCTGGACGACATCGAGGCCGTGGTGCTCACCCACGGCCATGAGGACCACATCGGGGCGCTGCCGTACCTGCTGCGCCAGCGGGCCGACATCCCGGTCCTGGGCTCGCGCCTCACCTTGGCCTTCGTGGAGGCCAAGCTGCGCGAGCACCGGATCAAGCTCTCCTCGACGGAGGCGGCCGACGGCCAGCGCGTGCACCTCGGGCCGTTCGAGGTCGAGTTCCTGGCGGTCAACCACTCCATTCCCGACGCGATGGCCCTGGCCATCCGGACGGCCGCGGGCGTCGTCCTGCACACCGGCGACTTCAAGATGGACCAGCTCCCGCTCGACGGCCGGATCACGGACCTCAACGGCTTCGCGCGGCTCGGGCGACGCCGGCGTCGACCTGCTCATGGTCGACAGCACCAACGCCGAGGTCCCGGGGTTCGTCTCCAGCGAGCGCGACATCGTCCCGGTGCTGGACGCGGTGTTCCTGCGGGCGGAAGGTCGCATCATCGTCGCGTCCTTCGCGTCGCACGTGCACCGCATCCAGCAGATCATCGACATGGCGGCGCTGCACGGGCGCAAGATCGCGTTCGTGGGCCGCTCCATGGTGCGCAACATGGGCATCGCCCGCGACCTCGGCTACCTGACGATCCCCGGCGGGATGCTCGTGTCCTCCGACGACCTGCCATCGATCCCCGACGACGAGGCCGTGCTCATCTGCACCGGGTCGCAGGGCGAGCCGATGGCGGTGCTGTCGCGCATCGCGAACCGCGACCACCCGATCAGCGTGGGGCCGAGCGACACCGTGGTGCTGGCGTCCTCCCTCATCCCCGGCAACGAGAACTCGGTGTTCCGGGTCATCAACGGGCTCGCGCGCCTCGGCGCGCACGTCGTGCACAAGGGCAATGCGCTCGTGCACGTCTCGGGTCACGCCGCCGCCGGCGAGCTCCAGTACGTCTACAACATCGTCAAGCCGCGCAACGTCCTGCCGGTGCACGGCGAGTGGCGGCACATGCGGGCCAACGCGCAGATCGCCATGAGCGTGGGCATCCCGGCCGAGCGCGTCGTCATCGCGGAGGACGGCACCGTGATGGACCTGGTCGACGGCCGGCTGACCATCGTGGGCTACCTGCCGGTGGGCTACGTCTACGTGGACGGGTCCGGGGTGGGCGACGTCACCGAGACGTCGCTGAAGGACCGTCGCGTCCTCGGCGAGGAGGGCTTCATCTCGGTGTTCGTGGCCGTCGACATCGTCGATGGCGGTGATCGTCGCCGGCCCGGAGATCCACGCCCGCGGGTTCGGTGCGGACGACGAGCTGGTCGCGCCCGCTCACCGAGCAGGTGACGCGCGCCGTCGAGGCGGCGCTGGCGGACGGCGCCGACGACACGCACGAGCTGCAGCAGCGGATCCGGCGGGTCGTGGGCAAGTGGGTGAACAGCACGCACCGGCGGCGGCCGATGATCATCCCGGTGGTCGTCGAGGCGTAGCGAGGAGCGAGGCACGAGCCCCGGAGCGCAGCCGCATCGATCCGAGGCGTAGCGAGGAGCGAGGAACGAGCCCCGGAGCGCAGGCTCGTCGAGGCGAGCGAGGAGCGAGGCACTTCCTCACGTTTCACTCTCGAAGTCGTGCGCACCTTGCGTCACGCGTGAGGAAGCACCTACACATGCCTCATGGGGGATGACCTGACCGAGCGTCGGCTCCGGTTCGCCCTCGACGCCGGAACGACCGCGACGGCCTTCTGGTCCGCGGTCAGGGATGCCTCCGGCACGCTCGTCGACCTGGTGCTCGTCGACTGCTCGACCGGCTTTGCCGACTGGCTCGCCCGCCCGCTCGAGGGCCTGGTCGGGCGCCGCTACTCCGAGCTCATCCCCACGGGTCTCCACGAGCGCCTGCCGGTATACCTCGGGGCGCTCCGCGACCAACGGCCCAGCAGCATCATGTTCGATCGCGTGGGTCCGGACGGCGGCCTGTCTGTCGCCGAGGTGCGGTGCGCTCCCATGGGGGAGGACGAGTTGCACGTCGCGCTCTGGGACGTCACGGAGCGCGAGGAGCGGCTGCGTCGGGTCGAGCTCGCCCGTCGCGAGGCGCTGGAGTCCCGTGAGCTCCTGGCCACGGCCCTCAACGCATCCCCGGATGGCTACGCGGTATACCGCCTCGAGGCGCCCCTGGGTGACGGCCCGGCCGACCTCGTCGTGGAGTTCCTGAACGAGGTCGCGGCGGGACCGAGCGGTCGGTCGCCGGACGAGTGGCGCGGCGCGCGGCTCGGTGAGTGGTTCCCCGAGGCCGCGTCCTCGGGACTCGAGACGGTGCTCAGGCAGGTGCTGGCCGACAAGGTCGCCCGCCGCGTCGTCATCACCACGCAGTCCGCGAGCGGCCTCGAGGGACGCTTCGAGAACGTCATCACGCCGTTCGGCCCCGATCGGCTGGTCGTCGAGTGGTGGGCCGCCGATGCCGAGACCCCCGAGGGCATCGATGCGCCAGCTGCCATGCCGACGGGGACGCGGCACGACCCGCTCACCGGGTTGCACAACCGAGGCGAGTTCCGTCGGCAGCTGGAGGACCGGCTCGCCAAGACCGCCCCCGGCGAGAGCGCGGGCGCGGTGATCGTCGTCGATGTGGACAACTTCGGCCGACTCAACGACCTCGTGGGACCGCGCCGGGCGGACGCCGCCTTGGTCGCCTTCGCCCGCGCCCTGCGGTCGCTGGAGCCGTTCCTGGTCCTCGCGGCGCGGATCGGGGCGGATGCGTGCGCGGCCCTGATCCCGGGGGTCGTGAGCACCGGCGAGACCGACCTCGCCCGCGTGCATGCGAATCGTGTGGTCCGGGACGTGGCCGACGCCCTCGGCCTGCCGCCGATGACGGTCAGCGGCGGCCTGCGCGTCATCGAGCCGGGCATGACGGTCGACGACATCCTGCGCGACTGCGACACCGCCCTGCGCCACTCCATCCGCGAGGGCGGTGCCCAGCTGACCGTCTTCACCCCGGAGGTGCGCGCCGACCTGCTCGCCGACTACCTGGCCGCCGAGGACATCCGCGCCAGCGTGGCGGCGGGGCAGTTCCGCGTCGCCTACCAGCCCATCGTGCGCGCCGACACCGGACTGCATGTCGGCGACGAGGCCCTGGCCCGGTGGCTGCATCCGCAGCACGGGACCTTGATGCCCGGCCGGTTCATCCCCATCGCCGAGTCCACCGGGACGATCGTCGCGCTGGGCGAGTGGATCCTCGACCAGGTGGTCGCCGAGTGCGCGGCCCAGGCCCATGACCGCACGGTGGGCGTCAACGTCTCGGGCGTGCAGCTGCTGCAGTCGGACGTCCCCGCCCTCGTGGCCCGGGTCCTGGAGCGGCACCGCCTCAGCGCTGACCGCCTGGTCGTCGAGATCACCGAGTCGGCGATCCTGCCCGAGTCGCTGCGGATCCGCGAGTCCATGGCCGAGCTGCGGCAGCTCGGGGTCCAGATCGCCATCGACGACTTCGGATCCGGCTACTCGTCGATCGGCTACCTGGACTGGCTGCCGGTCGACATCGTGAAGCTGGACCAGCGGTTCCTCGTGGGCGACCTGGACCGGCGCCGGCGCAACCTGGTGGCCGCCACGGCGCAGCTGGTCCGCTCGATCGGCGCCCGGACCCTCGCCGAGGGGATCGAGACCCAGGAGCAGTGGAACGTGGTGCGCGAGGCCGGCATCGACTTCGGGCAGGGCTACCTGTTCGGGCATGCCGTGGTGCCGCTGAGGCTGGAGCGCCAGCAGTCCCAACGGCCGGGTTTGACCGGTTAGTGGCGTGGCGCGTGTGACTACCGTTACCAGTGGGGTCTGACCAGTACGCTCCGAGCATGGCTTCCCGCACGTCTTCCCCTGCGCGCCCCTCCCGCGGCGCGGCCAAGAGCACCCGTCGACCGGCGGCGCGCACCCGCGCGGCCGCGCCGGCCCGCCGACCGGCGCGCCCCGGTCCGGTCCCGCGCGCCATCGGCGCGCTGGGCCGCATGCTGCGCGGCGTGTGGCTGGGCCTGGCCCACCTGCTCGGTGCCGCCGCACGGGCGCTGGGGCGCGGGGCCCGTGACCTGGACCCCACGCACCGCCGCGACGGTCTCGGCCTGGCGCTCGTGGCGGGTGCGGCCACCCTGGTCGCCGCCACGTGGTTCGGCGTCGACGGCTGGTTCGTCTCCTGGGCCGCGATGGTGATGACCGCGGTGATCGGAGCCCTGGCGTGGCTCTCCCCGCTCATCCTGCTGGCCCTGGCCTGGCGGTTCCTGCGCCACCCGGACGACAACGCGACCACCGGACGGCTGGTCATCGGCGCCGCCGCCGTCCTCGTCGGCGTGATCGGCATCTGGCATCTCGTGACCGGTGCCGCGACTCCCAGTGACGGCGCCGAGGCGATGGGCGCCGGCGGCGGTGTCGTCGGCTGGATCGTCACGGCGCCGATCGTGTCCGCGGTCGGCCCGATCGTCACCGGGCTGGTGCTCGGGCTGGTGCTGGTCTTCGGCATCCTCGTCCTCACCGCCACGTCGCTGGCCTCCGTGCGCGCCGGCTTCCAGCGCGCGGCCCGCGGGGCCGTGTCCCTCGTGCATCGACCCGCCGCCCACCGTGATGCGCGTGCACGGCGACGAGCACGGCGACGAGCCCGATGACGACGACCGCTTCGGCCGACCCGGCGACGTCGACCACCTGCTGTCCGACGACCTGGACGACGTCGAGGACGACGACCTCCGGCACACGACGATGCTGGAGGACGAGGAGCGCCCGGCCGCGATCCTCATGGCCGGGATCTCGGGCGGCCATGAGACGAGCTACCACTCCGTGGACACGGAGCAGCTCGACCTCACCGAGCAGCACGGCCACCCCGCGCGCAGCGAGACCGTCGTGATCTCCGCCGAACGGCCCAGCCGCCCGAAGCAGCTCACGATCCCGCGCCGTAGCTCGTACGCGCTACCCAAGCGCGACCTGCTCAAGACCGGCCCGGCGCACAAGACCGCGACGAAGTCGAACGAGCATGTCGTCGCCGCCCTTACCGAGGTGATGGAGCAGTTCGGCATCGACGCGCAGATCACCGGCTTCATGCGCGGCCCGACGGTCACCCGCTACGAGATCGAGCTCGGTCCCAGCGTGAAGGTCGAGCGCGTCACGGCGCTCGGCAAGAACATCGCCTACGCGGTGGCCAGCGCCGACGTGCGCATCCTCAGCCCCATCCCGGGCAAGAAGGCCATCGGGGTCGAGATCCCGAACACCGATCGCGAGCTCGTGGCCCTCGGCGACGTGCTGCGCAGCAGTGCCGCGACCAGCGACCATCATCCGCTGGCGGCCGCGATCGGCAAGGACGTCGAGGGCGGCTTCGTCATGGCCAACCTGGCGCGCATGCCCCACCTGCTGGTCGCCGGCGCCACCGGGGCAGGCAAGTCCAGCTGCATCAACAGCCTCATCACGTCGATCCTCATGCGGTCGACGCCCGAGGAGGTGCGGCTCATCCTCGTCGACCCGAAGCGCGTCGAGCTCTCGGCGTACGAGGGCGTCCCGCATCTCATCACCCCGATCATCACCAACCCGAAGAAGGCGGCGGACGCGCTGCAGTGGGTGGTGAAGGAGATGGACCGTCGCTACGACGACCTCGCCCACTTCGGCTACAAGCACGTGGACCAGTTCAACAAGGCCGTCCGGGACGGCAAGGTCAAGCCGCTGCCCGGCAGCGAGCGCGTGATCGAGCCCTACCCCTACCTCCTTGTCATCGTCGACGAGCTCGCCGACCTGATGATGGTGGCCCCCCGCGACGTCGAGGACGCCATCGTCCGCATCACGCAGCTGGCCCGCGCCGCGGGAATCCACCTGGTGCTGGCGACCCAGCGACCCAGCGTGGATGTCGTCACCGGCCTGATCAAGGCCAACGTCCCCAGCCGCCTCGCGTTCGCGACGTCGAGCGTGACCGACAGCCGCGTCATCCTCGACCAGCCCGGGGCGGAGAAGCTGGTCGGCCAGGGCGATGGGCTGTTCCTTCCCGATGGGCGCCAACAAGTCGATGCGCATCCAGGGCGCCTTCGTGTCCGAGGCCGAGATCAGGGCCGTCGTGGCGCACTGCCGCGCGCAGGGCGAGGCCGAGTTCATCCCGGATGTCGTGGCGGCGCCGTCGACCCACCGGGAGGTCGACGAGGAGATCGGCGACGACCTCGACATCCTGCTGCAGGCGGTCGAGCTCGTCGTGTCCACGCAGTTCGGATCGACCTCGATGCTCCAGCGCAAGCTGCGCGTCGGCTTCGCCAAGGCCGGTCGCCTGATGGACCTCATGGAGTCCCGCGGCGTCGTCGGCCCAAGCGAGGGCTCCAAGGCGCGGGAGGTCCTGGTCAAGCCCGACGACCTGCCGGGGCTGCTGCTCATGATCCGCGGCGGCGACGAGTAGTCCGTACCGCGCAGGCTGGCAGGTTCCCCTGCGGGGGCACGTGGCCGGACATACGATGCCATTCACGAGATCGAGGGAAGTCGAGGCTCCATGTCCGCTGGCGAGATGCTGAGCGAGGCCCGGTCCGCCCGTGGCATGAGCCTGGACGACCTCGCACAGGCGACCAAGCTGCGGGCGTCGATCCTGTCCGCGATGGAGCACGACGACTTCAGCCACTGCGGCGGCACGGTCTACGCGCGCGGCCAGCTGCGTGCCATGGCCCCGGTGCTCGGCCTCGATCCCGACGACCTCGTCGACGCGTTCGACCGGGACCTCGAGCACCGGCCCCTCGACTGACCGTCCACTGGTCGGCGCTCGCCCGTCAGCCCCTGCGTACTCTGGTCCCGTGACCACCCCAGAGATCCTCGACGACGTCGTCCGTGCCCCGAAGGTGGCCGTCGTCACCCTCGGCTGCGCGCGCAACGAGGTCGACTCCGAGGAGATGGCCGGTCGGCTGGCGGCCCAGGGCTGGGAGCTCGTGGACGACCCCGAGACCGCCGACGCCGTGCTTGTCAACACCTGCGGCTTCGTGGAGGTGGCCAAGAAGGACTCGATCGACGCGATCCTCGCGGCGTCGGACCTCAAGGACGCCGTCGGCGGACCCACCGCGGTGGTCGCGGTCGGCTGCCTGGCCGAGCGCTACGGCCGCGAGCTCGCCGAGCAGCTGCCGGAGGCCGACGCGGTCCTCGGCTTCGACGACTACCCCGACATCGGCGAGCGCCTGCGCAGCATCGTCGCGGGGGAGCCCCACGTGCCGCACACGCCGTCCGACCGCCGGCTGCTGCTGCCGATCTCGCCGGTCGACCGCCCGGCGGCGGCCACGGCGGTCCCCGGGCATGCCTCCGCGGGCAGCGACCCGGCCCTGGCCGGCACCGGCTGGGCGCCGCCGGTCCTGCGCCGCCGGCTCGACGGCAGTCCGGTGGCGCCCGTCAAGCTGGCCTCAGGCTGCGACCGCCGCTGCACCTTCTGCGCCATCCCGTCCTTCCGCGGCTCGTTCGTCTCCCGGCTGCCCGACGACGTGGTGGCCGAGACCGCCTGGCTCGTCGGCGAGGGCGTGCGCGAGGTGGTCCTGGTCAGCGAGAACTCCACGTCGTACGGCAAGGACCTGGGCGACCTGCGGCTGCTCGAGGCGCTCCTGCCGCGGCTCGGGCGCGAGACTCCCGTCGGGCGCGTCCGGGTGGCGTACCTGCAGCCTGCAGAGGTCCGCCCCGACCTGCTCGCGGCCATCGCGCGCACCCCGGTGGTCGCCTCCTACTTCGACCTGTCCTTCCAGCATGCGAGTCCGACCGTGCTTCGGCGCATGCGCCGCTTCGGCGGGCGTGAGGAGTTCCTCGACCTGGTCGCCCGCATCCGCGAGCTCGAGCCGTCGGCGGGCATCCGCAGCAACGTCATCGTCGGCTTCCCCGGCGAGACGGAGGAGGAGTTCGGCGTGCTCCTCGACTTCCTGGAGCAGGCACGGCTCGACGCGGTGGGCGTGTTCGGGTACAGCGACGAGGACGGCACCGAGGCCGCGACCCTGCCCGGCAAGCTCGACGACGACGTCATCCGAGCCCGGGTGGAGATCGTCACGGCGCTCGTCGACGAGGTCATGGCGCAGCGTGCGGAGGACCGCATCGGCGAGCGCGTCGAGGTCCTCGTCGAGGCGCTGGACTTCGACGCCGACGAGCGAGCCGTGGCGATCGGTCGCGCAGGGCATCAAGGCCCCGACGATGCGGCGACGACGGTCGAGCTCGGCGAGCGGACCGTAGCCGTGGGCGACCTCGTGAGCGCCGTCGTGATCGACGTGGAGGGCGTGGACCTCGTGGCCCGGCTCCTCGAGCCCGAGGCATGAAGCCGCCGATCCCCGACCGGGCCGCCGATCCCGTCAGCGTCGACGTGCCGGTCGTCAACGTCGCCAACGCCCTGACGCTGCTGCGCGTCCTGTGCGTGCCGCTGCTGGCGGTGCTGCTGGCGGTGGACGACGGCACACTGGGCCCCGCCCGCGACGCCGCTGCCGTGCTGTTCGTGGCAGCCTCGATCACCGACCTCGTCGACGGCGCGGTCGCGCGTCGCTACGGGCTCGTGACCACGTTCGGCAAGATCGCCGACCCGATCGCCGACAAGGCGCTCACGGGGGTCGCGCTCATCGGGCTGTCCCTGCTCGGAGACCTGCCGTGGTGGGTCACCGGCATCATCTTGTTCCGGGAGATCGGTGTCACCGTCCTGCGCTTCTGGGTCATCGAGCACGGAGTCATCCCGGCCAGCCGCGGCGGCAAGCTCAAGACCGTCGTGCAGACCGTCGCCATCGCGATGTACCTCGCCGACGTCGACCTGTCCTGGTGGTCCTCGGTCAGCGCGGCCGTGATGGGGCTGGCAGTCGTGCTCACGGTGGTGACCGGCCTGGACTACGTCGTACGCGCCCTGCGACTGCGGCACCAGCCGATGGCGACCCGCACGAACCTGGGCGAGCATCGTGCCTGACCGGCCCGGAGCCGTGGTGGACCGGCTGCTCGCCCTCGGGATGACGCTGGCGACCGGCGAGTCGGTCACCGCGGGGCTGGTCGCCGCGACGCTCGCGGACGTGCCCGGCTGCTCGGCGGTCCTGCGGGGTGGCGTGGTCGCCTACCAGGCCGACGTCAAGACCGAGGTCCTTGGCGTGCCCGACGAGGCCTTGGCCGAGGGCATCGTCAGCCGGGCCGTGGCCATGGCGATGGCCACCGGCGCGGCGCGCGTCCTGCATGCCGACGTCGGGATCGGCACCACCGGCGTGGCCGGTCCCCAGGGGCACGATGGCCAGCCGGTCGGGACGGTCTGGATCGCCGTGCACACCCCTAGCGGCACCCGGGCGACCGGGCTGGCGCTCGACGGCGATCGGGCCGCGATCCGCCGTCAGACCGTCGAGGCATGCTGGGCCCTGGTCCTCGACGCGATCGGCCGGTAGCCGGGAATACCCGCGACCGGAGCGGCGTTGGGGCCAGTCAGGAACCACGAGCGGGCGCCCGGCGTCCCACCGGGGTACCCTCAAGACCCCGGCAGGCAGGGAAGGGAGGCGTCATGATCGTCCTTCGACAGGTGATCGGCGACGAACTGCGTCGCCGCCGCCAGGACCAGGGCCGGACCCTGCGCGACGTCTCCGGCGCGGCCGCAGTGTCCCTGGGCTACCTCTCCGAGGTCGAGCGCGGGCAGAAGGAGGCCTCGAGCGAGCTGCTCGCGGCGATCTGCGGAGCGCTCGAGGTCTCGTTGTCCGACGTGCTCGCGTCGGTGAGCATGCAGGTTGCCGAGGCCGAGACGCCCCGGCAGTTCTCGATCGTCTAGCTGCTCTCAGGCTCGCGGCGAGCGGAAGCCACGCGGCGTCGGCAGGAACCCCGCCTCCACCAGCAGGTCTGCGGTGTCCTGGTCTGCTACGACGCCGTCCACCCGACCGATCGTGAAGCGGTCGACCCCGACGTGCGGCGCCTGCGAGGCGAGCGCCCTGGCGGCCGCCAGCAGCCGATCCCGCGGATGCTCCCAGGTCAGCAGCGACTTGCCGCCCCGCTCGAGGTAGAGCACCGGCTCGCCGTCGGCCAGCACCACCACGGCTCCGGCCTTGCGCCCCGGTCGGTGGGACCGGTCGGCGGCGGCGTGGTCGGGCCACGGCAGCGCCGCGCCGTAGGCCTGTGCCGGGTCGGTGGCGGCCAGCACCACCATCGCTGGGGTCGTGGATCGGGGACCGGTGGCGGCGAGGGCGCGCAGCCGGTCGACGGCGCCCGGCAGGGCGAACTGCGACGCCCCGAGGCCTTCGACGGCGTATGTCCGTCGGCAGCGTCCGGCGTCCTCGAACGCGCTCAGGACCCGATACACCGCCGCGAACCCACCCGGGACCCGCTCGGACACCACGGACCCGCGGGTGACGATCCCATGGCGCTCGAGCAGGGCCTGCCCCTGCGCGGCGGCAGCCTCGGCCGGCGCGGCGGCGGGCACCGGCAGCAGCGACCAGCGACCGGCCGCCGCAGGTGGCCCGGAGCGCTGCGGCAGCCGGCTGCGCCCGCGTCGCACGGGCGTGCGAGTGCCGGCGATGCGAGCGCGGAGGGCGGCCCAGCCGTCATTGGTGATCCGGCCGGCCCACACCAGCGACCAGAGGACCTCCACGAGCTGGGCGTCGGTGGCGATGGCGGCGTCGTCGCGGCCGACGCCGACCCGGTCGGCGATGTCGCGGAAGAACAGCGCGCCACCCAGAGCGAGGACGTCCAGGACGTCCTGCCCCGGTCCGTCGGGCTCGTCCTCGCCCGGCGGGGCCGGGCGCAGCAGTGGGGCCCGGTCGGCCGGGGCCAGCGCGACCACGCCGTCCCCGCCGGCCAGCGGTGACACCCCCCACCACACGACATCGCCGGAGGCGATCAGCTGGTCGAGCATTCCGTCGTGCACGTCCGCCACCCGCGCGGGGAGCACAGCGCGCAGCCACGTGCTGGCCGGCAGCGCGGTGCCCGCCAGCTGGTCGATGACCTCGAAGCAGCCCTCGACGCCGACGCGGACCGGCCGGGCACCGACGGCAGCCACCTGCTGCCAGGACGGGAGGAACGCGCCGTAGCGGGCCCTCGGCACCGGCTCGATCTCATGACGCAGGCGCGCGATGCTGCGTCGACGGATGCGCCGCAGCACGTCGGCGTCGCAGAACTCGGTATGCGAGCCGCCGGGACGGAACTCCCCGCGCACGACCCGCCCGCCGGTCGCGAGGCGGGCGAGGACCTCCGTCACCACCGCGACCGGCAGCCCCAGGGCCTGCGCGGTCACCTCGGGCGTGAACGGGCCGTGGGTCCGGGCGTACCGGCCGACGACGTCGGCCAATGGGTCGCTCACGGGCGCCAGGTGCGCCTCCGGGACCCCGACGGGCAGGGCGACTGCGAGCGCGTCGCGAAGTCTCGCGGCATCCTCGACCGCGGCCGTGCGCTCCTGCCCGCCCCACCGCACCCGGATCGCCCGACGTGACCTGACGAGGTCGTCCAGCCAGGCGGCGGCGATGCCGCGCGCGGTGGCCTCGGCCTCGGTGAGCGGGCCGAGCAGCCGCAGGAGGTCGGCCCCATCCTCGAGGTCGCGTGCCCGCGTCGACTCGGTGAGGTGCTGCAGCTCGGCCTCCACCTCGTCGAGGGCCTCGGCGTCGAGCAGGTCGCGCAGCTCGGGGGTGCCGAGCAGTTCCGCGAGCAGCCGGGGGTCGAGCGTCAGGGCCTGCGCGCGGCGCTCCGCGAGGGGCGAGTCGCCCTCGTAGAGGAACGAGGCGACGTAGCCGAACAGCAGCGACTGGGCGAACGGTGACGGCTGCGCGCACGCCGCCTCGTGCACGCGGACGCGCCCGTCGCGCAGGGCCGTGAGGAGGTCGCGCAGGGCGCCGACGTCGTAGACGTCCTGCAGGCACTCCCGCACCGTCTCGAGCACGATGGGGAAGGTGGCGTGCTCCGACGCGACGCCGAGCAGGTGCGCCGAGCGCTGGCGCTGCTGCCACAGGGGCGTGCGACGGTCCGGCCGGCGCCGGGGCAGCAGGAGCGCTCGGGCAGCACACTCGCGAAAGCGCGACGCGAACAGTGCCGAGCCGCCGACCTCCGCGGTCACGAGTGCCTCGATCTCGTCCGGGTCGATCGCGATGAGGTCGACCACCGAGCGCGCGGACTCCTCGTCGTCGGTGTCGGGCAGCCGCAGGACGATGCCGTCGTCCGCGTGCATGACATGGGCGTCGAGCCCGATCGACTCCCGGATGCGGGCACCGATGGCGAGCGCCCACGGCGCGTGCACGCGCGCGCCGTAGGGGGAGTGCACCACGACGCGCCAGTCGCCCAGTTCGTCGCGGAACCTCTCGACGACGATCGTGGTGTCGCTGGGCACGATCCCGGTGGCGGCCTGTTGCTCGCGCAGGTACTCGAGCAGGTTCGCGACGGCACGGTCGTCGAGACCCGAGCCGGCGAGCAGGTCGGCTGGGTCGCGGGCCGCAGCGAGCGCGCGCACGAAGGCGCCCACCGCTGCGCCGAGCTCGGCGGGCCGGCCCAGCGCGTCCCCGTGCCAGAACGGCAGCCGGCCCGGTTGCCCGGGCGCTGGCGACACGATGACGCGGTCGTGCGTGATGTCCTCGATGCGCCACGAGGACGCCCCGAGCGCGATCACGTCGCCGACCCGCGACTCGTAGACCATCTCCTCGTCCAGCTCGCCGACGCGCGAGCCGCCGCCGCCCTCCTGCGCGCTGCCGACCAGGAACACCCCGAACAGGCCACGGTCGGGGATCGTTCCACCGCTGGTGACCGCCAGCCGCTGGGCTCCCGGGCGGGCCTGGAGCAGGCCGGTGTCGCGGTCCCAGACCAGGCGCGGTCGCAGCTCGGCGAACTCGTCGGACGGGTAGCGCCCGGACAGCATGTCCAGCACCGCGTCGAACACGGCGTCGCCCAGGGTGGCGAACGGAGCCGACCGGCGGACCAGGGCACAGGAGGTCGTCGACCGCCCAGTCGTCCATCGCCACGCAGGCCACCACCTGCTGGGCGAGGACGTCGAGGGGGGTGCGCGGGATGCTGAGGTCCTCGATGCGTCCGGCGCGCATGCGCTGGGTCACGACCGTGGCGGTCACGAGGTCGCCTCGGTACTTGGGGAAGACGATGCCGCGGCTGACCGCACCCACCTGGTGCCCGGCGCGGCCGACGCGCTGCAGGCCGCTGGCCACGCTCGGCGGTGTCTCGACCTGCACGACGAGGTCGATGCTGCCCATGTCGATGCCCAGCTCGAGGCTGCTCGTGGCCACGACCGCGGGCAGGCGGCCGCGCTTGAGGTCGTCCTCGATCAGTGCCCGCTGCTCCTTGCTGACCGACCCGTGATGCGCGCGGGCTATCGGCACCGGCTCCCGGCCCGCCGCCATGGCCCGCGCGGCGGCGATCTCGTTCACCTGGGCGGTGATGCGCTCGGCCAGCCGCCGGCTGTTCGCGAAGACGAGCGTCGTTCGATGCGCCTCGATGAGGTCGACGAGCTGCTCGTCGATGTGCGGCCAGATCGACGTCCGGGCGATCGCGCCGTCGGCCGCGTCGGCGTCCGCGCCCAGGTCGGCCATGTCGTCGACCGGCACGCGGATCTGCAGGTCCCACCGCTTCTCGCTCGGCGGCGCGACGATCGTCGCGGGCCGCTGGGCCCGCACGAACGCGGCCACGGTCTCGACGGGACTGACGGTGGCCGAGAGCCCGATCCGCTGGGCCGGCCGGTCGAGCAGCGCGTCGAGGCGTTCGAGCGACAAGGCGAGGTGCGCGCCCCGCTTCGTGCCGGCGACGGCGTGCACCTCGTCGAGGATGACGGTGTCGACGCCGCGCAGGGACTCCCGGGCCTGGGAGGTCAGCAGCAGGAACAGGGACTCCGGGGTGGTGATGAGGATGTCGGGCGGGCGACGAGCCATGCGGGCGCGCTCGGCCGGCGGCGTGTCGCCGGTGCGGATGCCGATCGTCACCTCGGTCGCCGGGAGTCCGAGGCGAGCGGTCTCGCGCTCGATGCCGAGCAGTGGGCTGCGCAGGTTGCGCTCGACGTCCACGGCCAGGGCCTTCAGCGGGGAGACGTACAGGACGCGGCAGCGCCGCAGGCGCTCGGGCTCGGCCTCGGACGCGATCAGCCGGTCGATCGCGTGCAGGAAGGCGGCCAAGGTCTTGCCGCTGCCGGTCGGCGCGACGACCAGGGTGTCCTCCCCGCGCGCGATGGCGGCCCACGCGCCCTGCTGCGCCGCTGTGGCGTGCTCGAAGGCTCCGGCGAACCACGCCCGCGTGGCCGGCGACAGCTCGGCTAGGCCGGAGCGTCCGGGGTCGTCGGGCGCGTTGGCGATCACGACGCGCCCCAGGCCTGTGCCAGTGCTGCGGCGACCACCAGGCTCACGAAGCCCACGAGCTCGATGATGCCGATCCGACCAGGACGCGGGGCCGGCCCGCGCATGAGCACCGAGCGGGCGGCGAACCAGGCGAACGGCACGACGAGGACCAGGCCGGATGGCAGGCCCCACCAGGCGGCCAGGGCGAACGAGGCCACCAGCGAGGCGACGGCGACGGCGCGCGAGGCGGACCGGAAGCGCGGGTTCCCACGCTCCCGGATGAGCGACTTCACGTGCAGCGTCGAGCCCACGAGGACGAGCGCAACGCACACGGTGAGCACCCACAGGTGGGCCGGCGCCTGGGCCAGGCCCGGGGGCGTGAGGGTGCGTGCGCCGGCCGCCACTGCCCAGGTCACCGGGACCATCGCCGTGCACTGCGCGATGAAGACCAGGTCGTTGGCCAGGGCACGGTCGTCGCGACGCCGCGCGAACGCGACGTTGACGACGAAGCTCAGCGCATAGGCCGCGGCCACCCAGACCAGCCACGGGCGCAGGGCGAGCAGCGCGAGGCCGCCCACCAGCACCACCGACCCCCAGGCCAGCAGCGGACCGGTGAACCGGTGCGGATCGGGGTGCCGGGAGGTGCGATCGCGCACGAGCGCGAGGGTGAAGTAGGACGCCGGGTACGCCGCGACCCATGTCACGGCCAGCAGCGCGAGCACGGCTGAGGCCGGGGACACCGGGAGGGCCGTGGCCACCGGCAGCCCGAGGAAGGCCCAGGCGCCGTGCTGGGGCGGCACCGGGGACACCCGCGCGCGCCGGCGCGGGGCGGTGGGCGTCGTCACGTCCCGATTGTGCTGGATGGGGCAGACTGCGGGTCATGCGCCTCACGGACTTCTGGGATCGGATGGACCAGGTCTTCGGACCTGCGTACGCCCGGTCGTGGGCGCACGACGTCGTCCTGACGCCGCTCGGCGTGACGGCTGTGCAGGCGATCGAGCGCGGCGACGACACGAGGGACGTCTGGCGCGCGGTGTGCGCCACCACGGAGGTCCCCGGGGGGCTGAGATGACCCGCGCGGCCGACCCGGCCCTGCGGTACCTCACCGTCGTCACGTACGGCCGGACCGGCAGCACCGTCGTCCAGGCCGCCCTGAACGCGCTGCCCGGCGTGGTGGTGCGCGGCGAGAACTACGCGGCGCTGCGCGGGCTCGACGCCTACGTGCAGGCGCTGGCCGAGACGGCCGACCGGCACCATGCCGGGCGCCCGACGCACCCGTGGTACGGCTCGGCCCGACTCGACCCGGCCGCCGTCCTCACCGACCTGCGCGAGCATGTCGTCTCGACGGTCCTGCGGCCCCGGGCCGACACCCGCTGGCTGGGCTTCAAGGAGGTGCGGTACGAGCCCGGCCACTTCGCCAGCTACGACCTCCTCCTGAACTACCTGCTGTTCCTCGACAAGCTCCTCCCCGGCATCGGCTACCTGCTGAACGTGCGCGACGCCCAGGCCGCTGCGCGCAGCGGCTGGTGGCCGGGGAACGACAACGCGGTCGACGTCCTCACGACGACCCGAGGGTGGCTCGTCGACGCCGCCGCCGACCTCACGCGCATGCTCGGGCCGGGCCGGGCGGTGGTGGTCGACTACGACGACTGGAGCGCTGACCCGGAGGTGCTCGTGCGGGCCTTCGCCACGCTCGGGCTCCCAGCGGACGACGCCGCGGTGCGCGCCGCAGTGGGCACCCGGCTCGACCACGGGCCGCACGCGGAACCGACGATGCCTGCATGACGGCCCAGGACGAGCAGCAGGCGCTGGCGCACCAGGTGCAGGCGGCCCACATCCAGCGCCGAACCGTGGCGGTCCTGTCGGCTGGATCGGTCTTCAGCGGCGTCGCCGTCGCTGGGTCGGTGGCCGCGGGCTCCCTCATCGCCGCGTCGGTCGCCGACAGCGAGGCCGCGGCGGGACTGGCGCAGACGGCGGGGGTGCTCGGTGCCGCGGTGCTGGCCCTCCCGCTGGCCCGCATCGCGCTGACCCGCGGTCGCCGCGTGGCCCTGTCGACCGGCTATGCGCTCGGCGCGCTCGGCGCCGTGATCGTCGTCGTCGCTGCGGTGCACCGCAACCTGGCGCTGGTGTTCGTCGGCTGCTTCCTCGTCGGGGTGGCGTCGGCCTCGAGCTACCAGGCCCGGTACGCCGCGACCGACCTCGCACCGGAGGACCGTCGCGCGCAGGCGCTGTCGTGGGTCGTGTGGGCCGGCACGGTGGGCGCGGTGCTCGGACCGAACCTGCTGAACGCCTCGGGGCACCTGGGCATGGCGCTGGGCCTGCCGCAACTCTCCGGACCGTACGTGGTGGCCGCGGGGTGCCTGACCCTGACCGCCCTGATCCTGACCGTGTTCCTGCGACCGGACCCCTACCTGACGTCGGTGGCCCACCGGGAGGCGCGTGGGGGAGCCGTCGCCCGGCCGCGGCTGCGCGACGGGATCGAGCACCTGCGCGGCCGGCCGAGGGCGATGCTGGGCATCGCTGCCCTGGCCATCGGGCACGTGGTCATGGTGATGGTCATGGTGATGACGCCGGTGCACATGGCGCACGTGGACGTCACGCTGCAGCTGATCGGACTGGTGATCAGCGTGCACGTGGCCGGCATGTACGCCCTGTCGCCGGTGGTCGGCTGGTTCGTCGACCGGGCTGGCCGGATCCCGGTCGTGGTGGCCGGGATCGGCATCCTCGTGGTCTCGTGCGTGCTGTCGGGGACAGCGCCCGGCGACGACGTCGTGCAACTGGGGATCGGGCTGTTCCTGCTCGGCCTGGGATGGTCCTGCACCCTGATCGCCGGCTCGACCATGGTGACCGACGAGGTGGCCCCGGCCGAGCGGCCGGCGGTGCAGGGGCTGTCGGACCTGACGATGAACGCCGCCGGGGCCGTGGGCGGGGTGGTCGCCGGGCTCGTGGTGCTGGTCGGCTCGTACGGCGTGCTGTGCGCGGTGGCGCTGGTGCCGCTGGCGGCGCTGGCGGTCGCGGTGGCGACCCCGGCATGTCGTGCGCACGCGACAGCGCCGGCCGTGCGACTACGGGGCGGGTTCGACAGCGACCCAGGAGAGGGCCCGCCCGCATAGCGATGCGGCCGAATCGGCAGGCACTCGCACGACCTCGTCGGTCGAGGGCGAGGGGGTGAGGAGGACGGGGCCGAAGGAGACGGGCATCGGGTCGGTTCCCGGCATCCACCACGGGGTCCGGTAGGCGAGGGTCAGCTCGTGGGTGCCCGCGGACAGGGTCACCGCGCCGATCGACGTGGACAGGCCCGGGGAGGGCTCGAGGGCCCGGGCACCCTCCACCACGGTCGTGCCGTCGATGGTGACGTCGAGGGGTGCCGGGTAGGAGCCCTCGATCCACATCTCGTAGGTGCCAGCGGTGGGCACGGTGAACGGGACGGTGATCGTGCCCGGACCCTCCGGAACGACCCCGTCACCGGTGCTGTCGATGCGCCAGTCCGCGGGGAGCGCAGCGCTGCCGAGGGAGACCCGGGTGACGTCGGCCAACGGTGCCGCGACCAGGTACCCCGAGTCCGGTGCGGAGGCTGCGAGCTGGGTGATCGCCGCGCACGAGTCGGCGGCCGGGATCGCGAACTGACCGGTGAGCGGGATCTCCGTCGTCATCGCGGCCGATCCGGGGATGCGCCGCCAGACGTCGTAGTACCGGCCGGCGCGCACGCGCTCGTAGTTGGCCGGCGGCCGGGCCCCGAGAGGGGCTCGCCGCAGGACCAGCAGTGGGTACTCCTCGAGGGTCGACGGAGGGAAGGCGCTCACATCGAAGGTCTGCCCCTTGTAGCCGATCGAGCCGTCCCGCAACGGGATCTCATGGACCCGCAGCTCGGCCGCCACCTCCGTGTCCAGCTCGCGCAGGAAGTGGCGCCCCCCGAAGATGGAGAAGTCCGTCATCAGGGCCGGTCCCTGCCCGGCGAACTCGCGCCCGATGGCCTCCAGCTCGGCCTGCTGGGCCGCCGGTGCGAGCCAGACGGACTTGTACGCGAGGGCGTTCGACCACAGGACTCCGAGGATGACCGTCGCGGCGAGGCCGGCGGCGCAGATGCGCCACCCCCGGGCCACCGGCACCGACGAGGCCGCCGGGTCCGGTGCCAGCGGTCGCAGCCGCCGGCCGACTGCTGCGGCGCCGGCGAAGGCGGCCGCCAGGATCGCCGGTGAGGCGACAGCCATGGCCTTCCCGGCCAGCCACGCACCGCCGGAGACCTGGGAGTAGGCCAGGACGAGGAGATTGGACCCGACCAGGAGCGGCAGGGCCCACGACCGCTCGCGCACCGCGGCCACGAGGCCGACGGCCGCCAGAGCCACCGCGATGATGATGAGAATGGTGGTGGCGACCGGGTACTCCGGGCTGTACCTGAAGTCAGCCGTCAGCCAGATGCCCACCGACTGCCACGGGTTGAGCGGGGCGATCAGGTTGCCGATGTCGTTGATCTCGGGCACCCCGGAGAGCCGCGGACGCAGGAGCCCGCCGACGGCGAGTACGCCGGCCGTGACCCCGGCGGACATGACGGCGGCCGTCGCGATCCACCCCGACCGCGGGCGCCGCACGATCCAGCCGAGCAGGAGCCCGCCGATGAGGATGGGTGCGAGGTAGCCGACGCCCGGGGTTCCGGTCGAGCCGAGGAACGCGAGGCACGCCACCACGGGAAGCACCAGGGCGCGCCATCCGCTGCCGCGCATGCTCGCCTCGGCGACCGCGATCGCCACGACGGTGAGCAGCATCGCCAGCAGGATCTCCTTGATCCCGCCCCAGAGCACGTAGGCCAGCAGGGTTGCGCCCTGGGCGGCCACCACCGACGCAAGCGCGCGGAACCAGCGCAGGCCGATCACCGCGCCCAGCAGGCGGTAGAGGGAGAGCGCGAGCAGCGCTCCCAGCAGGCTCATGTACGGATGGATGAGCCATGCCACGTCGCCGCCGGCCAGCTGTGACATCACTCCGAGCGGCGGGAACGCGCCCACCGGGTAGGCGGTCGCGCCCGTGCCGCCGTAGGTGCCGCGGAAGTTGACGTCGATGAGGCGTTCGAACGTGGAGGTCATGGGCTCCGGGATGGCGCGCCCAGCGGTCATGAGCTGATCGGTGAAGCCGAGCCAGGTGGCGGTGTCGTCGAGCTTGATCCACCCCGCCCACGACGCCTCCCCGGACATCGCCACCGAGGCGGCGAACGACACGAAGGCGGCTGCCGCGACCGCGAGCGGCCACCAGTCGAGTCCTCTCACCAGGCTTGGCAGAGTGGTGCGGCGCGACCACGCGAACAGCGGGAGCCCGAGCACGGCGACGCCGCAGATGACCGGCGTCGTCCATCGCGCCGTGCTGGCGGAGTAGGTCATGACGACGCCGAGGACCACGATGACCGCCATCCCGGCAGGCGCCGTGAGGGCCCCGAGGGCGATGCGCGGGCGCAGGGCGGCGATCCACAGGCCCGCGCCCAGGCAGGCGACCGCGAGCAGCACCGGAGCGAGGAGATAGGCCCCGAACACGGTCATGGGGCGTCCTGGCCCGCGGTGGCCGAAGCCAGGGAGGATGCGCTCGTGTCAGCCAAGGGTCACATCCGCAGGCAGCCGCGCCTCGAAGCTCGGATCGAGGGCGATGGACCGGCGCAGGAGCGCCCGGCCGCGCTTCTCCTGCCCGTCTGCATACAGGAGGAGCCCGAGGTTCCACATCGTGGCCGCCTGGTCCGGCCGCAGCTGGTCGGCCTGCCGGTAGGCCGCGATGGCGCCGGTCTCATCCCCGAGCGCCGCCCGGGCGACCGCCAGGTTGAAGTACGCGTCGGTGAACGTGGGGTCGAGCTGCGTGGCGCGCAGGTAGAGGTCGCGCGCGCCGGAGGGGTCTCCCTGGGCGTCACGCACCGTCCCGAGGTTGAACACGGCGATGGCGTTACCCGGCTCGATCTCGGCCGCCCGGCGGAAGTCGGTGGCTGCGGTGGCGTAGTCGCCGGACTGGTAGGCGGCCAGGCCGCTGGCGATCAGCGTGGTGGCGTCGGCGGCCGGCACGGCGGTCGCGGTCGGGGGAGTGCTGTCCGCCGCCGGCTGCAGCTGATTCAGGATCATGGTGGCGATCACGACGCAGACCGCCGCCAGGACCGCGGCCACGCCCATGGCTCGCAGCGGCAGGCCGCGCCGCGCCCCCCCTGCGGGCACGGGCGGCCCGGGATGCTGCGGGTCCTCGTGCATGGCGATGCCTCCGTGCGTGTCGCGGTTTCAGCGGGAGTCTAGATCGAAGCGGCGTGTCGCGATCATTCGAACACCCGTTCGATATAGATTCTCCCCACGACAGCGGACGGGCGGCCGGTCACAGGCGGTGCGGGTCGAGGTCGGATGTCACAGGTCCCGCATAGGTTTCATCGCACACCGACCGAGCTACCGAGGAGACACCATGGCCAGCGCCGCCAACGACCGCGAGAAGGCACTCGACGCCGCCCTCGCCCAGATCGAGCGCCAGTTCGGCAAGGGCTCGATCATGCGGCTCGGCGAGGAGGGCCGCATGCCGATCGAGGTGATCCCCACCGGGTCGATCGCCCTCGACATCGCCCTGGGCATCGGCGGCCTGCCGCGTGGGCGCATCGTGGAGATCTACGGCCCGGAGTCCTCGGGCAAGACGACGCTGGCCCTGCACGCGATCGCCAACGTGCAGGCGGCCGGCGGACTGGCGGCCTTCATCGACGCAGAGCACGCACTCGACCCGGAGTACGCCTCGCGGCTGGGGATCGACCTCGACAGCCTCTACGTGTCCCAGCCCGACACCGGCGAGCAGGCGCTGGAGATCTGCGACACCCTCGTGCGCTCCGGAGCCATCGACCTCGTCGTCATCGACTCCGTCGCCGCGCTCGTGCCGCGCGCTGAGATCGAGGGCGAGATGGGCGACTCCCATGTCGGACTGCAGGCCCGCCTGATGAGCCAGGCCCTGCGCAAGATGGCCGGGGCCCTCAGCAACACCAACACCACGTGCATCTTCATCAACCAGCTGCGCGAGAAGATCGGCGTGATGTTCGGCTCGCCGGAGACGACCACCGGTGGCAAGGCCCTGAAGTTCTACTCATCCGTGCGCCTTGACGTTCGGCGCATCGAGACCCTCAAGGGCGGCACCGAGGCGGTCGGCAACCGCACCCGCGTGAAGGTCGTCAAGAACAAGGTGGCCCCGCCGTTCAAGCAGGCCGAGTTCGACATCCTCTACGGCGAGGGCATCTCGCGCGAGGGGTCGCTGATCGACATCGGGGTCGACGCCGGCATCGTCCGCAAGTCCGGTGCCTGGTACACCTACGAGGGCGACCAGCTCGGCCAGGGCAAGGAGAACGCCCGGACGTTCCTGAAGGACAATCCCGACCTGGCCAATGAGGTCGAGAAGCGGATCAAGGAGACCCTCGGCATCGGCGCCCAGGTGGACGCTCCCGCCGACGAGGCCTCGGCGGCTCCGGCACCCATCGACGAGTAGGCGTCCGTCACGGTGAGGTACGTCAACCAGCCGACTCCGGGGTCGCCGGCCGACCTGCAGGAGGACGCGGACCCCGAGCAGGTGGCGCGCACGATCCTGCTGCGCCGGCTCGCGGCAGCGCCGCGCACGCGCGCGGAACTGCGGACCGATCTGGTCAGGCGGGGGATCCCCGACGAGGTGGCCGAACGCGTGCTCGATCGCTTCACCGAGGTGGGCCTGATCGACGATGCGTCCTATGCCCAGGCGTGGGTCGAGTCGCGCCAGCGCAGCCGCGGCACGGCCCGGGCGGTCCTGCGTCAGGAGCTGCGGGCCAAGGGCATCGACGACGACAGCGCCGGTGCGGCGCTGGCCAGCGTGGACGACGAGTCCGAGCGGTCCCGCGCAGTTGAGCTCGTGCGGGTCAAGGCGCGGTCGATGTCCCGGCTCGAGCCTGCCGTGCGGACCCGTCGTCTGGTGTCGATGCTGGTCCGGCGCGGCTATCGGCACGCGGTGGCGATGTCCGCCGTGTCCGAGGTGGTCGGCTCAGGCGGCGATGATGGGGACCTGGAGCAGCGGTAGCACGACGTTGTCCACGATGTGCTCGGTCTGCTCGACCGTCGGGATCGCGCCGCTGAGCAGGAGCTGGTGCAGGATGAGGGCGGCAGGCAGCTCGATGACATACGGATCCAGCGGTCGCGTGGGGATCTCCCCGCGGGCCATCGCCCGCTGGAACATGGCCACCACCTGCACCTGCTTCTGCCCCCCGAACCGGCTCTGGAACTCCGCGGCCAGCGTGGGATCGTGGGCGGCCTCGCTGATGAGCTCTCGGAGCACCACGCCCAGGTCTCCGTCCAGTTGCGAGATGAACTGGGTGAGTGACCCGAGCATGTCCTCGCGCAGCGAACCACGGTCCTGGGGCTCGACGTTCGCCTCCTCCATCGTGGTGATGAAGACGTCCAGGGCCAGGGCGCGAACGTTCGGCCAGCGTCGGTACAGGGCGGCCTTGCCGGTGCCGGCGCGCCGGGCGATCCGGTCCATCGACGCGCCGCGCACGCCGCGCTCGGAGATCTCCCCGAGGGCCGCCGCGAAGACGGCCTCGCGGAGCACCTCGCCGCGACGTCGCACGGTGCAGCTGCTGGGCATGGCGTTACGGTAACACGATAGTGAACGTTGCAGTTCCCTGATTTGACAGATAGGGAACGATCCCGTTCGCTATACGCAGCACGGTCGTCGTTCGACAGCCCGTCTGATCCACTCTCACGCGGAAGAAGGATTCATGCCGATCCTGTCAGCATGGGCGGTCCGCCGCCCGGTCATCGCGCTCGTCTCGTGGCTGGTCGCCCTGGTGGCGATCGTCGGCCTCGGACTGACCGTGGGCGGGACGCTGAACGACAAGTTCGAGCTGCCGAACACCGAGTCGAAGACGGCGACCGACCTGCTGCAGACCAGCGGCACCGACACCAGCCGGCTGGATGGCGGGGCGACCATCGTGTGGTCGCCGGCCACCGGATCGGCCGTGGACGAGGCCACCGCCGCGGCCGTCGTGCCGATGCTGACCGAGATCGCTGCGCTGGACTCGGTGGCCTGCGTGACGAACCCGCTCGACCCGCAGGGTGGCGCCCTGGGCTCCGGCTGTCCGGAGAGCACCGGCCCGGACCCCGCGGCCATGGCGGCGCTGACCCCCGAGGAGCAGCAGACCCTCGCCACCTCGTTCTCGTCGGTGAGCCCGGACGGCACCGTGGCCTACGCCAGCATCACCTTCCAGACCGACGCCGACGGCGAGATCGCTGTGTCCGGCGAGGACGCGAAGGCGATCCTCACCGCGGTGAAGGCGGTCAACTCCGACGCCCTCGCGGTCGGTGCGCAGGGCCAGGTTCTCGAGTTCGCCGGTCAGGAGCCGCCGAGCAGCGAGGGCATCGGCCTCATGGTCGCCATCGTGATCCTGCTCATCGCGTTCGGGTCCATCGTGGCCGCCGGCATCCCGATCGTCGTCGCCCTCGTCGGGCTGACGATGGGCCAGATGGGCGTCCTCCTCGTCGCCAACTTCATGGACGTCGCCACCTTCGCCCCGACCCTCGCCGCGATGATCGGACTCGGCGTCGGCATCGACTATGCGCTGTTCGTCATGAACCGGTACCGCCAGGCGGTCCTCGCCGGCCGCGCAGCCAAGGACGCCGCGATCGAGGCGGTGGAGACCGCCGGACGTGCCGTCCTGTTCGCCGGCAGCACCGTGATCATCGCGCTGATGGGCCTGTTCGTCATGGGCATCGGCTTCTTCAACGGCCTGGCGCTGGCCGCCGGCGTCACCGTCCTCATGGTCATGCTGTCGGCGCTGTGGTTCCTGCCGGCCCTGCTCAGCCTGCTCGGCACCAAGGCCCTGGCCTGGCGACTGCCCTGGGGCAAGAAGCCCGGCGAGGTGCACCCCGAGGGCAAGGGATGGGCGCACTACGGGCGTCTCATCCAGAAGCGCCCGATCGTGCCGGCGCTGGTGTCCCTCGCGGTGGTCGTGGTTCTGGCGATCCCGATGTTCAGCCTGCGCCAGGGATTCGCCGACGACTCCGGCAAGCCGGCCGGCTCGCCGGCGCGCATCGCGTACGACCTGCGGGCTGAGGGCTTCGGCCCCGGTATCAACGGCCCCTTCCTCGTCGTGGCGGACCTGTCCACCGCGACGTCGCCGGACGCGTACGCCCAGATCGTCGCGGCGCTGAACGAGGTCGAGGGCGTCGCCGCAACCTCGCCGAGCGTCGACCTGCTGCCGATCCTCGGCAAGATGGCGCAGGCGGCTGCGACCGAGGGCGCAGCCGACACCGCGGCGCAGGCGCCGCAGACCGTGCAGGCGATCGCTGTCTACCCGACGACCGCACCCCAGGACGAGGGCACGACGGAACTGCTGAACCGGCTGCGCGAGGAGGCCAACCCGGCGATCCAGGAGGCCACCGGCGCCAAGCTCTACGTCGGCGGGCAGCAGGCGATCACCAGCGACTTCACCACGGTGCTCGGCAACGCGCTGCCGCTGTTCCTGGCCATCGTCATCGGCCTGGGCTTCCTGGCGCTGATGCTGCTGTTCCACTCGCTGGTGGTTCCGCTGACCGCGGCCATCACGAGCCTGCTGTCCTTCGCCGCCGCGATGGGCATCACCGTCGCCGTCTTCCAGTGGGGCTGGCTGAGCGGGCCGCTCGGGGTTCCCGGCACCGGACCGATCTTCCCGTTCCTGCCGATCATGGTGTTCGCCATCCTGTTCGGCCTGTCGATGGACTACCAGGTGTTCCTCGTCTCGCGCATGCAGGAGGAGTGGAACCGCATCGGCGACAACGCGGCAGCCGTGCGCCGTGGCCTGGCCGGCTCCGGTCGCGTCGTCGTGATCGCCGCGGCGATCATGTCGAGCGTGTTCCTCGCGTTCGTGCCCAGCACGAACTCCACGATCAAGCTGTTCGGCATCGCGCTGGCGTCGGCGGTCATCATCGACGCCTTCATCGTCCGGTTGGTCCTCGTGCCGGCCGTGATGTCGATGCTCGGCAAGGCGAACTGGTGGTTGCCGGGCTGGCTGGACCGGATCCTGCCCGAGGTCCACATCGAGCCCGGCGAGGACGAGATCATCGATGATGAGGAGACTGCCCCCGCTACCGTGGGGGCATGACCTCCCCGGCGCCAGCCGTCGTCGCGAAGGACCGCCCACCCCGCAGCTCGCTGGTCCTGCTGGCGCTGGTGACCGGGGCCATCGTCGCCAACATCAACCTCGGCGTCGCCAACGTCGCCCTGCCGACCATCGGCCGGGACCTCGGCGCCACCCAGGACCAGCTGACGGCCATCGCCAACGCCTTCGCGCTCGGCCTGGCGTCGTCGGTGCTGTACCTGGGGTCGATCGGCGACCGGTACGGACGCAAGCTGCTGTTCGTGCTCGGCTGCGTCCTCACGGTGCCCACCGCGATGCTGGCGGCGTGGGCGCCCACCCCCGAGGTCCTCACCGTCGCCCGCTACCTGGGCGGCGTGGCCGCCGCGCTGCTGTTCCCGACCACGCTGTCGCTCATCTCGGCGCTGTACCGCGGCCGGGCCAAGGTCAGTGCCATCGCGCTGTGGTCGGGCCTCGGCGGCGGCGTCGCCGCCCTCGGCCCGCTGATCGGCGGATGGCTGCTGCAGTACTTCTGGTGGGGCTCGGTGTTCCTCATCACCTTGCCGCTGGTCGTGCTGGCGCTCGCGGTCGGGCTGTGGGTGCTGCCGTGGCGGGCCTTCGAGGAGCGGTTCCCGGTCGACCACCTCGGCGGGGTGCTCTCGGTGCTCGGCGTGGGCGGCCTGATCCTCACGATCGAGCGCGCCGACCTGGGAATCGACTCCCAGTGGCTGGTGCTCCTGGTCACCTCGGCCGTGATCCTGGCGACCTTCTTCTGGCGCCAGACCCGCGCCCGGCGCCCGCTGGTCTCCCTGCCGCTGGCCAAGGCCCGGACCTTCTGGGTGGCCTTCGTAGCCGGCGCCATCACCTTCGGATCGCTGATCGGCGCGATGTTCGTCGGGCAGCAGTTCACGCAGAACGTGCTGGGGTACGACACTCTCGAGGCGGCTGCGGTCGTGCTGCCGGCAGCCGTGCTGACCGCGGTGTTCGGCCAGGTGGCCGGTCGTCTCATCCCGGCCCGCGGGTCCCAGTTCACCTTCATGCTCGGCCTCGGATCGGTGGCGGCTGCCTTCACCGTGATGCTCGTGACGTGGCAGGACGACGCGGCGCTGGGATGGGTGCTGCTCGGATACGCCCTGATCGGAACCGGGGTGGGGCTGGCCGCCACGCCGGCGTCCCGCTCGCTCATGGGCTCGGTGCCGACGAACCGCGGCGGCATGGGCTCGGCCTTCCTCGACCTCACCCGTGACTTCGGCGGCGCCATCCTGCAGGCCGTCATGGGCGGACTGCTGGCGGCCGCCTACGCGACTCGGATGACCGCGGACCTGGCCGGCCTGCCGCCGGCCACGGCCGCGCAGGTGAGCGAGCAGACCGCGCAGGCGCTGACCTCCTCGTACGAGAGCGCCGAGCAGGTCGCCGCGGCCAACCCGCAGTACGCGCAGCAGATCACGACCGCCGCGGCCGAGGCGTTCACGGACGGGAAGACCGCGGCGATAGGCGTCGCGCTGCTCATGACACTGATCGGGCTCGTCCTCGTCCTGCTCGTATACCCGCGCAAGCAGGCCGAGGAGGCGTACTACGCAGCCATCCAGGACAGCAGTCCTGAGCCGACGCTGGCCGCATGACCGGGACCGACCTCGTCATCGCGACGCCACGACTGGACCTGCACACCGTCCTGCCGTCGGAGTACGCCATCCTGGCTGTGGACCGCGCGGACCCCCGCCTGTGGACCGACCGCGGATTCACCAACCCCGAGGGCCACCTCGTCGCGGATCCCGGCCCGTTGACGTACCGCTTCCCGCGCATCGAAGCCGACCCCGAGGCGGCCCCGTACCTGTTGCGGCTGGCCGTGCTGCGCTCGGAGCGGGTCATCGTCGGCAGCGCCGGATTCCACGCTCGTCCTGACGAGGACGGCATGATCGAGATCGGGCTGGGGGTGGCCCCCGCCCGCCGGGGTCGAGGTTTCGCGCGCGAGATGCTGCACGGGATGTGGGGCTGGGTGGTGACGATGCCGGGCGTGCGGACGCTGCGATACACCGTGAGCACTGCCAACGCCCCCTCGCAGGCCATCATCAGGAGCCTCGGCTTCGCCTACCGCGGCCAGCAGGAGGACGAGGTCGACGGTCCCGAGGACATCTTCGAACTGCCAGCCGACGAGTACCGGGCGAGGTTCGGGGTCGTGCGCGACGCCTAGGATTGCCGATCATGGCGACCGTCCCCGACTCGGCATCCCCCCGCACCTACCAGGTGCGCACATACGGCTGCCAGATGAACGTCCATGACTCCGAGCGCCTGTCCGGGCTCCTGGAGGAGGCCGGCTACGTCGCGGTGCCGGAGGGCCAGAACGCCGACGTGGTCGTCTTCAACACCTGCGCCGTGCGCGAGAACGCCGACAACCGCCTCTACGGCAACCTGAGCCACCTCGTGCCGGTGAAGGCGGAGCACCCGGGCATGCAGATCGCCGTCGGCGGCTGCCTGGCGCAGAAGGACCAGGGCACCATCCTCGAGAAGGCACCGTGGGTCGACGTGGTCTTCGGCACCCACAACATCGGCTCGCTGCCGGTGCTGCTCGAGCGGGCGCGGGTGGCGCAGGAGGCCCAGGTCGAGATCCGCGAGGCGCTCGAGGTCTTCCCGTCGACCCTGCCCACGAAGCGCGACAGCGCGTACGCCGCGTGGGTCTCGGTCAGCGTCGGGTGCAACAACACGTGCACGTTCTGCATCGTGCCCTCGCTGCGCGGGACCGAGAAGGACCGTCGCCCCGGCGACATCCTGTCGGAGGTGCGGGCGCTGGTAGCCGACGGCGTGCTGGAGGTGACGCTGCTCGGCCAGAACGTCAACGCCTACGGCGCGGAGTTCGGCGACCGAGAGGCGTTCTCGGCGCTGCTGCGGGCCTGCGGTGGGATCGACGGCCTCGAGCGCGTCCGCTTCACCAGCCCGCATCCGCGCGACTTCACCGACGACGTCATCGCGGCGATGGCCGAGACCGCCAACGTCATGCCGTCCCTGCACATGCCGCTGCAGTCGGGCTCGGACGACGTCCTGCGGCGGATGCGACGGTCGTACCGCCAGGAGCGCTACCTCGGGATCATCGATCGCGTCCGGACGGCCATGCCCGACGCCGCCATCACGACCGACATCATCGTGGGGTTCCCCGGGGAGACCGACGACGACTTCGAGCGGACCCTCGACGTCGTGCGTGCCGCGCGGTTCGCGAGTGCGTTCACCTTCCAGTACTCGCCGCGTCCGGGCACGCCGGCGGCGACGATGCCCGACCAGGTCGATCCCGCCGTCGTGCAGGAGCGGTACCTGCGACTGGTGGACCTCGTCAACGACGTGGCGTGGGCGGAGAACCTGACGCAGGTCGGCCGCGTGGTCGACGTGCTCGTCGCCGAGGGAGAGGGACGCAAGGACGACCGCACGGAGCGACTGTCGGGACGCGCGCCCGACAACCGCCTCGTGCACGTGGCCGTCGACGCCGCGATCGGCGTGCCGCGCCCCGGGGACGTCGTGACCGCGGAGATCACCTACGCCGCACCGCATCACCTCGTGGCCGACCGGGTCGTCGGCGTGCGTCGGACCCGGGCCGGCGACGCCGCCGAGCGGGCCCGTCAGACGCCCGACGTCGGCGTGATGCTCGGGCTGCCGACCGTCCGCGCGTGATCGCACCAGCGCTGGCCATCGTCGGTCCGACCGCGTCGGGCAAGTCCGCGCTCGCGGTCGAGGTGGCCCAGCGGATGGGAGTCCCGGCGGAGATCGTCGGCACCGACTCCATGCAGGTCTATCGCGGCATGGACATCGGGACCGCCACGCCGAGCCCGGCGCGAGCGCGGCGGCGTCCCGCACCATCTCCTCGACGTGTGGGACCCGCCCCACGCGGTCACGGTCGCGGAGTTCCAGCAGGTCGCGCGGGATGCCGATCGCCGGGATCCGCGAGCGCGGCGCGGTCCCGATCGTCGTGGGCGGCAGCGGCCTGTACGTGTCCGCCGTGCTCGACGACCTGCGCTTCCCGGGCACCGACGCGGCCGTGCGGGCGCGCTGGGAGGGGGAATTGGACGCACTCGGGCCAGCGGGGCTGCATGCACGCCTGGCCGCCGTCGATCCCGACGCTGCTGCGGCGATCCTGCCGACCAACGGACGACGCATCGTGCGGGCGCTGGAAGTCATCGAGCTGACCGGTGAGCCGTTCGCGGCGCGCCTGCCTGAGCCGACCCCCGTGGTCGAGGCGGTCCGCGTCGGCCTCGACATTCCGCGCGAGGAGCTCGATGCGCGGATCGCTCGCCGTGTCGACGCCATGTGGGAGGAGGGGTTCGTCGACGAGGTGCGCGCGCTGGCGGCACGCGGGCTGGCCGAGGCCCCGACCGCATCGCACGCGCTGGGGTACCTGCAGGTGCTCGCGTTCCTCGCCGGCGAGCTGACCGAGGAGCAGGCCCGGCAGCAGACCGTCGACGCCACGAGGCGCTTCGCCCGTCGCCAGCAGCGCTGGTTCCGTCGGGACGCGCGGATCCGGTGGGTGCGCTACGACGACCCGGCGGCCGCCGAGGCCGCGCTCGCGGTCTGGGCCGAGGGCACCCGGACGTAGTACTCGGTGCCGAGCAGCAGCGCCTGCAGGGGACGCGGCAGCCGGGTCAGCACTCCGAGCGTGCGCGTGGTGCCGTCCGCGGCCGCCTGGGACGCGTGCGCGCGCAGCGACGCGTCCTTGGCCGCCAGGTGCGCTCGCACGTCGACGCGGTGCGTGATGTCGGCGCGAGGGGTCCACGCGGTCGTCGAACTCGGCGGGGGAGAAGTCCGCGGGCGTGAGGCGCAGGGCGGCGGCCAGGTGGGCGGCCCGGGCGATCGGCTCGCGGGGGAGGGTGGCCTCGAACAGGGCCGGCGTGCGGGCGCACAGGGCGGTGGCCGTCCGGACCGAGCGGTGCACCTGCAGGTGGTCGGGGTGCCCGTAGCCGCCGGAGGGGTCGTAGCCGACGAGGACGTCGGCCCCCACCTCGTCGCACAGGGCCGCGATGCGTCGCGCGACGGTGAACCGCCCGGCGTGGGCGAAGCCGTCGGGGACGTCGCCCGCCAGCCCGGAGTCGGGATAGCCGAGGGTCTCGGTCCGCGAGACGCCAAGGGCGCGCGCGGAGGCCTCGAGCTCGGCCTGGCGCGTGCCGGCGAGGTCGGCCTGGAAGCCGGACGACGTCAGGCCCTCGGCGCCGTCGGTCGCGACGAGCAGGACGACCGTGTGTCCCTCGGCGACGGCGCGGGCCATGGTGCCGGACGTCAGCAGGGCCTCGTCGTCCGGATGCGCGTGCACGAACACGAGGGTGCGGGGCGCGCGGCTCATGGGAGGCATTGTGGCGTACGGTCGACGACCATGAGGATCGCGCATGTCAGCGACTGCTATGCCCCGCGCACCGGAGGCATCGAGACGCAGGTGCGCGCCCTCGCCGGCCGTCAGGCGTCAGCCGGTGACGAGGTGCGCGTCATCACCGCGACACCTGGGCACGGCGAGGTGTTCGCGGGTGACGACGTCGTCGACGGGCTCACCGTGCACCGCGTGGCCGCGCACCTGCCGTTCGAGCTGCCGGTGCACCCCCGGACCGGCCGCGAGGTCGGGCGCCTCCTCGACGCCCACCGCGTCGACGTCGTCCACGTCCATGCCGGGGTCGTGTCGCCGTTCGCCTGGGGGGCCGTGCGCGCAGCCACCCGGCGGGGCATCCCCACCCTCGTCACCGTGCACAGCGTCTGGGGACCCCTGGCCCGGCCCGGGTTCAGCCTGTCCGACGCCCTGGTGCGCTGGACCCGCTGGGGCGTCACGCTCAGCGCCGTGAGCGAGGTCGCGGCGGCCCGGATGTCGGCGGCGCTGTCCGGCGCCCAGGAGGTCCTCGTCGTCCCGAATGGCATCGACCCGGCCGACTGGACGGTGATCCCGGAGGGCGCCGACGACGCCCGGCTGCGCGTCGTGACCGTGATGCGCATGGCGCCCCGGAAGCGGACGCTGCCGCTCGTGCGCGTGCTGGCCGAGGCGGCGTCGGTCCTCGCCCCGGGCGTCAGGCTCACCGCGACCGATCGTCGGGGACGGTCCGGAGCGGGCGCGGGCGCAGAAGCACGTGCGCGAGCACGCCCTCGACGACACCATCACCTTCACCGGGCGGCTCGATCGCGGCGGCATCCGCGACGTCTTCGCCCGGTCCGACGTGTACCTGCAGCCCTCCGTGAAGGAGTCGTTCGGCCTCGCCGCGCTGGAGGCTCGGGCGGCCGGACTGCCCGTCGTGGCACGCACCCAGACCGGCACGACGCAGTTCATCCATGACGGCGTCCAGGGGCTGCTCGCGGCGGACGACAGCGGGCTGGCCCGCGCCCTCGTCACGCTGGGCCGCGATCGTGAGCTCCTGGCATCCATCACCGCGCACAACCGGGGCACGCCCGCCGCAGGACGCCTGGCCGCACGTTCTCGACGTGGTGCGCGCGGCGTACGCGCGTGCGGGGGTCCGACCCGGGTGACGTTACGCTGACGGCATGGCGCGATTGAACGAGGTTCCGTTCGTGAAGGGCCATGGCACCGGCAACGACTTCGTGATCATCCCGGACGTCGACGGCCGGCTCGACCTGACACCGGACCAGGTGCGGTGGCTGTGCGACCGGCATCGGGGCATCGGCGCGGACGGCGTGCTGCGCGTGGTGCGCACCGAGCACGTGCCCGAGCTCGCGGACTTCGCCGGAGTGGCCGAGTTCTTCATGGACTACCGCAACGCCGACGGCACCGTGGCCGAGATGTGCGGCAACGGCGCCCGCCTGTTCGTCCGGTACCTCGACGCCACCGGTCTGGTGACCGACAACGACGTCGTCATCGCCACGCGCGGCGGCCTGCGCAGCACGGCCATCAACTCCGACCGGTCGATCACCATCGACATGGGCCAGGCGACCACGCCGCGCGCCCGCGCCCTCCCGCAGGTGACGGTTGGCGAGCGGACCTGGCCCGCCACCGGCGTGCTCGTTCCCAATCCGCACGCCGTCGTCTTCGTCGACGACCTCGCCGAGGCCGGCGATCTGCTCGCACCGCCCGCCGTGGCACCCGCCGACGTGTTCCCGGAGGGGGTCAATGTCGAGTTCGTCGTCGACCGTGGACCCAACCACGTGGCGATGCGGGTGCACGAGCGCGGGGTGGGCGAGACGTTGTCGTGCGGGACCGGTGCCTGCGCGGTCGCCTGGGCGGCCCGTCGCCGAGCGGGCGACGACGCCCCGGGGGAGACCACCTGGCAGGTCGACGTCCCCGGGGGGACCGTGCGCGTCACCGAGACCGCGGCGGGTGCGCTGCTGCTGAGCGGGCCAGCGGACCTCGTCGCCCGCGGCACCGTCCTGCTCCCCGGCTAGCTGGCCCGGCCTGCGCCCCCTCCGTCGGCGTCCGTCGTGACTGCCCCGTGTCGGATGCGTCCAGCCACGAGCGACGCAGGTGGGCGGGGGATGCCACGGATCCCGGTGTTTTCACGGAAGCCGCGGGGGCGTGTGCCGCGGGACAGTGGTGTCAGGAAGGAGTGAGGAGGGGTCCCCATGATCACCACCGAGATCCAGACAACCATCAACTCGACAACCACCACCTCGACACCCACGCACGCTCCCCTCGCATGGGCGGGCGTATCGGCATTCGCCACCCACACCCCGCCGCTCACGCCAGGGCGGGTGGACGGCTACCCGAGCGGCGCCACGACCCCGACGGCCGGCCCGACGCACAACCGGACCGCGCTGATCGGGGCTGCCGGCGTCGCACTCCTGCTGGCGGCGATGGGCGGCATCGCCTACGCACGGATGCAGGCAGCGGACGTCACGCCGGCGGCGCCTGTCGTGGCCGTCGCGGCGGTCCCCGCCGCTGTGCCCCACGGCGCAGCCGCGGAGCTGGCGGCGACGCTGGCCATGTCGCCGACGGACGTCGTGACCGTGAGCGTTCCGCATGCGGCAACGGCGGAGTTCGCTGACTCGCTGGCGGATGTGCCCGTCGTCACGGTCCAGCCGCCGCATGGAGCGGCACCGGTCCAGTAGCGGCGAGGTAACGGTCGGGCGGCCAGCGGCCGCCCGACTTCTCGTCTGGGTGCCCGGGCGCTAGGCGATGGCAGCGCTGATGGCCGCGATGTGCGCCGGCGACGACCCGCAGCACGCGCCGAGGACGTCGATGCCGATTCCGCGCATCTCGGTGGCGAAGGCGGCCATCTCGTCCGGGGTCCCGGTGTAGCGGAACTCCCCGTCGACGAGCACCGGAAGGCCGGCGTTCGACTGCATGATCAGGAGCGTCCCCTCGGGCCGAGCCTCGGCCATCTGGCCGGCGATGACCCGCATCTCGTCGACTCCTCGCCCGCAGTTGGCGCCGACCACGTCGGCCCCCATGCCGGCGATCGCGACGACGGCGTTGGCGGGGGTAACCCCCATCATCGTGCGCAGATTGGTGTCGAAGCTCATGGTCGCGACGACCGGGAGCCCGGGAGCGACAGACCTCGCCGCCGTGACGGCCGCCTCCACCTCGGCGAGATCGCTCATGGTCTCGATGAGGATGGCGTCGGCACCACCGGCCGCCAGGGCTGCGATCTGCTCGGAGAAGAGCTCCACGGCGCCCTCGGGCGTGAGCGTGCCCATCGGCTCCATGAGGTCTCCGGACGGGCCCACATCGCCGAGCACGTACGTCCCGGGATGTGCGTCGGCCACGGCCCTCGCGATCCGGGCCGCTGCCTCGTTCAGCTCGGTGACGCGGTCCTCGAGGCCGTGCATGGCGAGTCGGGGACGGGTGCCGCCGAACGTGTTGGTCGTCAGGAGCCGGGACCCGGCGCTGGCGTACTGGTCGAGGATGCCGGCAATGACCTCGGGCTTCTCGACGTTCCACAGCTCGGGAGCGCCGCCGTCGTCAAGCCCGGCCTCCTGCAGCATGGTGCCCATGGCACCGTCTCCGACGCGGACGCGGCCGGCTCGGATGGCCTCGACAAGGTCGTTCATGCGGTGTCTCCCGACGGCGAAGGGCCGCAGGACTCCAGGAAGGCGGCCAGCGCCTCCGGGGTCCAGATGGCCTCGAGCTCTGCGGTGACCGCTTCTGCGGCCTGCGCCGCAGACCCTGCCACGCCCTCCCACGGCCCGCGCGACCAGCCCTCCATGTAGGCATCGGCGTCCACGGCACCGACCCGCATGGCGGCCTCGTCGATCGCCTCCTGGAAGACCGGGGGCATCGGCACCTTCACGACCTCGTCGCCCTCGCGAGCCGTGACGAGCGACGGCAGGTCGCGCCAGCGGGTGACCTGCACCTCAGCCATGCGCGGCCTCGATGGGGCGCAGCAGGGCGAGCGCGGACAGCACCGCGGGCTGCAGGCGCTCCGGCTCCCGGCGCGCCAGCTCGTCGAGGTCGTCGATCATGACCGGGGCCCAGAAGGTGCGCAGGTGCGCCGCAGTCTCCTCGGCCGCCAGGCGGGCGTCGGGCACGCTGACCGAGATCTGGTTGGCCATCCTGACGATGCGGTCGAGCCGCACGGCGTCGGCGCTCATCCGCGAGCCCCGGCGAGGGAGTCCGGCCTGACCTCGACCGCCGTGACCTTGTACTCCGGGCAGTTCGTGGCCCAGTCCGAGTTGTCTGTGGTCACGACGTTCGCCCCGCTGACGGGGTGGTGGAAGGTGGTGTACACCACGCCCGGAGGCACCTCGTCGCTGATGCGCACGCGCATCGACGTGACGCCGGCCCGGCTGCTCACCTCCACCCAGGTGCCGTCCGCCACGCCGCGAAGGTCGGCGTCGGACTCGTGCATGTCGAGGACGTCCTCCGCGTGCCAGGCGACGTTGGCGGTGCGTCGGGTCTGGGCTCCCACGTTGTACTGGCTCAGGATGCGCCCGGTCGTGAGGAGGAGGGGGTACTTGCGCGTGGTGCGCTCGTCGGTCGGGACGTACGGCGTGGTCACGAAGTTGCCGAGCCCGCGCACGAAGTGGTCCGCGTGCATGATCGGCGTGCCCAGGGGTGCTGCCTCGTTGCACGGCCACTGGACGCTGCCGACGCGGTCGAGCAGCCCGAAGGACACGCCGGCGAAGGTGGGCGTCAGCCGCGCGATCTCGTCCATGATCTGGGCCGGCTCGTCGTAGTGCATGGGGTAGCCCATCGCCGTCGCCAGGTCGCAGGCCACCTCCCACTCGTCCTTGCCGGTGCGGCTCGGCATGATCGGGCGGACCCGGTTGATGCGTCGCTCCGCATTCGTGAAGGTGCCGTCCTTCTCGAGGAACGACGTGCCGGGCAGGAACACGTGGGCGAAGGCCGCGGTCTCGTTCAGGAACAGGTCCTGGACGATGACGACGTCCATGGCGCTCAGCGCGGCCTTCACGTGCGAGGTGTTCGGGTCGGACTGCGCGAGGTCCTCGCCCTGGATGAACAGGGCACGGAAGGAACCGGACGTCGCCGCGTCGAGCATGTTGGGGATGCGCAGGCCCGGATCGGCGCGCAGGCCGGTGCCCCAGGCGCCCTCGAACAGGTGGCGCACGGTGTCGTCGGAGACGTGCCGATAGCCCGGCAGCTCGTGCGGGAACGACCCCATGTCGCAGGAGCCCTGGACGTTGTTCTGCCCGCGCAGGGGGTTGACGCCGACGCCGCGGCGCCCGATGTTGCCGGTGGCCATCGCCAGGTTCGCGATGGCCATCACCATCGTCGAGCCCTGGCTGTGCTCGGTGACCCCCAGGCCGTAGTAGATGGCGGCGTTCGGGGCGGCGGCGTAGGCCCGGGCGGCTGCCCGCACCAGATCCGCGGGCACGCCGGTCTGGTCGGCGAGGTGCTCAGGGCTGTTCTCCGGCAGCCGGATGAACTCCTCCCAGGCCGCGAACGACGCCGGATCGCACCGCTCAGCCACGAAGTCGTGGTCGATCAGGCCCTCGGTCGCGATGACGTGGCTGATCGCGTTCACGACGGCCACGTTGGTACCCGGCAGCAGCTGCAGGTGGTGAGCGGCGCTGACGTGCGCGGACCGGACGAGGTCAATGCGGCGCGGGTCGATGACGATGAGCCCGGCCCCCTCGCGCAGGCGACGCTTCATGCGCGAGGCGAACACCGGGTGGGCGTCGGTGGGGTTGGCGCCGATGACCACGATCAGGTCGGCGTCCTCGACGGAGGCGAAGTCCTGGGTCCCGGCCGACGTCCCGAAGGTCTGCTTGAGCCCGTACCCGGTGGGGGAGTGGCACACGCGTGCGCACGTGTCGACGTTGTTGTTGCCGAAGGCGGCCCGGATCATCTTCTGGACGACGTATACCTCCTCGTTGGTGCAGCGCGAGGAGGTGATGCCGCCGATGGCGTCGACGCCGTGCTCGGCCTGCACGGCCCTCAGTCGCTCCGCGGCGAACGTGATGGCCTCGTCCCACGAGGCCTCTCGCCACGGGTCCGCGATGGCGTCGCGCACGAGCGGCGTGAGGACGCGGTCCGGGTGGCTGGCGTATCCCCAGGCGAAGCGGCCCTTGACGCACGAGTGCCCGGCATTGGCGCCGCCGCTCTTGTCGGGAACCATGCGCACCAGCTCATTCCCGCGCAGCTCGGCGTTGAACGAGCACCCCACGCCGCAGTATGCGCAGGTGGTCTTGACGGTCCGGGTCGGCATGCCGATCTGGATGACGGACTTCTCCTCGAGAGTGGCAGTCGGGCAGGCCTGGACGCACGCACCGCAGGAGACGCACTCGCTGTCGATGAACGCCTCGTCCGCACCGGCGCTCACCTTCGACCCGAAGCCGCGGCCGGCGATGGTCAGCGCGAAGGTGCCCTGCACCTCGCCGCAGGCCCGGACGCAGCGGCTGCACGCGATGCACTTGCTCGCATCGAAGGTGAAGTAGGGGTTGCTCTCGTCCTTCGGAGCGGAGAGGTGGTTCTCGCCGTCCATGCCGTAGCGAACCTCGCGCAGCCCGACGACGCCGGCCATGTCCTGCAGCTCGCAGTCCCCGTTGGCCGGGCAGGTCAGGCAGTCGAGGGGGTGATCGGAGATGTACAGCTCCATGACACCGCGGCGGATCGTCGCGACGTGCGGGGTCTGCGTGTGGACCACCATCCCCTCGTCGCAGGGAGTCGTGCACGACGCGGGGGTGCCACGACGGCCCTCGATGTCGACGACGCACAGGCGGCACGATCCGAAGGCATCCAGGCTGTCGGTGGCGCACAGCTTGGGGACGGCGACGCCGGCCTGGGCCGCGGCACGCATGACGGACGTCCCGGCCGGGACGCTGACGGGGATACCGTCGACGGTCAGGCAGACCGTCGCCTGCGAGGGGCTCGCCGGCGTGCCGTAGTCGATGTCCTCAGCGATGGTCATGGGCCGCTCCGCTCGAAGTCCTCGCCGAAAGCCGTGAGGGCGCTGACCACCGGGTTCGGTGTCAGGCCCCCCATGGCACATAGTGACCCGTCCGTCATCACTTCGCAAAGATCCAGCAGGAGCAGGCGGTTCGCGTCCCGGTCCTCGCCCGCGATGATGCGATCGATGACCTCGACGCCGCGGACGCTGCCGATCCGGCAGGGCGTGCACTTCCCGCACGACTCCTCGGCGCAGAACTCCATCGCGAAGCGCGCCTGCTGCGCCATGTCGACGGTGTCGTCGAACACGACGATGCCGCCATGCCCGAGCATGCCGCCCGCAGCCGCCACCGACTCATAGTCCATCGGGACGTCGAGGGCGTGTGCCGGCAGGTAGGCGCCCAGCGGTCCGCCGAGCTGGACGGCCCGCACGGGGCGGCCCGACAGCGTGCCGCCCCCGAACCCCTCGACGAGCTCGCGGAGCGTGATGCCGAAGGGCGTCTCGACGATGCCACCGCGGCGGATGTTGCCGGCGAGCTGGAAGACCTGGGTGCCGAGCGAGCGGCCGGCCCCGCGGCCGGCGTAGGCCGCCGGTCCGTGCTCCGCGATGAAGGGCACGGCCGCGATCGTGAGGACGTTGTTGATGAGGGTCGGCCGCCCGAACAGGCCGGAGATCGCGGGGAGCGGGGGCTTGGCCCGCACCATGCCGCGGCGTCCCTCGATGCTCTCGAGCATCGCGGTCTCCTCGCCGCACACGTACGACCCCGCGCCCACGCGCACGACGATGTCGAACGCCGTGCCGCTGCCCAGGACGTCGGGGCCGAGCCAGCCGCGGCCGCGGGCCAGCTCGATGGCTGCCCGCAGCGTGCGAACGGCGTCCGGGTACTCGGATCGGACGTACACGTACCCCACGGTGGCTCCGACGCTCAGCCCCGCGATGGCCATCCCCTCGATGAGCAGGAAGGGGTCGCCCTCCATCAGCATGCGGTCGGCGAACGTCCCGCTGTCGCCCTCGTCCGCGTTGACGCACACGTACTTGTCGTCGGCCGCCGCGTCGGCGACCGTTCGCCACTTGATGCCGGCAGGGAAGCCCGCACCGCCCCGGCCGCGCAGGCCCGATTCCACGACAGCGTCGATGCACCCCCTCGGGCCGAGGGCGATCGCTGCCCGCAGTCCCGCGAGCCCGCCGTGCGCGAGGTAGTCGTCGGGATCGAGCGGGTCGACGATGCCGACGCGGGCGAAGGTCAGCCGGTCCTGCTCGGCCAGCCACGACAGCGACTCGGTGGGACCGAGCCGAAGGGGATGGGCGCCCGCCGAGTCGACCACGGCGGCGATCCCGGGGGCGTCCGCAGCCGTGACCGGGCCGTACGCGACGCGGCCGTCGGGAGTGTCCACCTCCACCATCGGCTCCAGCCACAGCAGGCCGCGCGAGCCGGTGCGCACGATGCGGGCCTCCGGCAGCAGCGCGACGAGTGCCGCGGCCACCTCGTCGGCGCCGACGGATCGAGCGGCGCTGTCGCGGGGCACGTAGATCGTCGTCATGCGCCGGCCCTCGCGTGTGCGATGGCGTCGGCCACGGTGGCACCGGAGGCGCGACCGAGCAGCCGCCCCTCGACGACTGCCGACGGCCCGAGGGCGCAGTTGCCGAGGCAGAACACCGACCGCACGTCGCAGTCGGCATCCACGAGCCGGTCGCACTGCTCGCGCAGAGCGCGCGCGCCCACGGCCTGGCAGGCCTCGCCCATGCACACGCTGACCTCGACGCCGGCGGGCGGACTCGTGCGCAGGTCGCTGTAGAACGTCAGGACGCCGTAGACGTCGGCCCGGCTCACGTTGAACGCCGCCGCGACCAGGGGCACGGCATCGGCATGCACGTAGCCGAAGGCCGCCTGCAACGCCTGCAGGGCCAGCAGCACGGGTCCGGGATCGTCGATCCGGGACAGGAGGTCTCGCGCCGCGTCCGGCGACCAGGGGTCGTACGTCGTTGTCATGCCGGCTCCCTGGTCGTGGTCCACTCGTCCCCGGAGTACACGTTCACGCGGCTGCCCCGCGCGAAGCCCGCGAGGACCAGTCCGTGCGCACGGGCCAGGTCGATGGCCAGGCTGGTCGGACCGGAGACCGCCACCACGGCCGCGACACCGGCGGTGAGCGCCTTGTGGACGATCTCGTAGGAGATCCGACCGCTGACGACGAGGGTGTGGTCGGTCAGCGGCACGAGGTCGTCGAACAGCGCCCGGCCGATGGCCTTGTCGACGGCGTTGTGGCGGCCCACGTCCTCGCGCACCCACAGCGGCTCGAGTTGTGGGCTGACCAGGGCGGCCGCGTGCAGCGCCCCCGTCTGGTCGAACATGCGCTGGCCGTCGCGCATGCCGTCGACCAGGGCCGGGATGGCGTCGACTGGCAGGGTCCACCCGGGGGAGCGCAGGGGACCGGCGGGCCCGTCGAAGGCGGCGAGGACATCGGCGCTGCAGACCCCGCAGGCGCTGGTGGTCACGAAGGCGCGGGGGCGCGGGCGGGCTACTCCGGCAGCGAGGGACACGCGCACCGTGTCGACCGCGTCGTCGTCGTGGGTGGCGAAGGCGCCCATGCCGGTGATGTCACCGGAGGAGCGGACTCCCGACTCGTTGACGAGCCACCCGGCGACGAGGTCGAGGTCGTGGCCCGGCGTGCGCATGGTGGTGACCAGCACGTCGCCGTCGAGCACGATCGTCAGCGGGGACTCGACGGCAACGGCATCGGTGGTCGTGGCGGCGGCTCCGTCGACGACGCGCACGATGCCGCGTCGGCTCGTGGTCACGCCCATGCGACACCCATCAGGAGAGGTGATCCATCAGAACAGGCCCACGACCTGGCCGTCAACCAGGTCGATGCGCTCGCTCGACGGGACGCGCGGCAGTCCGGGCATCGTCATGATGTCGCCGCACACCATCACGATGAACTCGGCACCGGCCGCGAGCCGGACCTCCCGGATGTTGAGGCTATGGCCGGTGGGCGCGCCCCGCAGGCTGGGATCGGTCGAGAACGAGTACTGCGTCTTGGCCACGCACACGGGGAAGTGCCCGTAGCCCTGCGCCTCGAGGTCCTTGATCTGAGCCCTGATCTTGGAGTCCGCGGTCACCTCGCTCGCGCCGTACACCCGGGTGGCGATGGCCGTGACCTTCTCCCACAGGCTCGCGTCGTCCTCGTACACGTAGGTCATCTCGGACGGCGCCTCGCACAGGGCGACCACCGCCTCGGCGAGGGTGACCGCGCCCGCGCCGCCATCAGCCCAGTGCGACGCCAGCACCACGTCCACCCCGAGCTCGTTGACGCGGGAGCGCAGCAGCTCCAGCTCCGCCGGCGTGTCGCTGTCGAACCGGTTGATCGACACCACGCACGGGAGTCCGTAGACGCCTTGGATGTTGCCGATGTGCCGTTCGAGGTTGACCATGCCGGCATCGAGCGCCGCGAGGTCCTCCTCGGTTATCGTCGCCAGGGCCGCGCCCCCGTGGTACTTCAGTGCGCGGACGGTGGCCACGATGACCACCGCCGAGGGCCGCAGTCCGGATTTGCGGCACTTGATGTCGACGAACTTCTCCGCACCCAGGTCTGCGCCGAACCCGGCCTCCGTCACGACGTAGTCCGCGAGCTTCAGCGCCGACGTGGTCGCGATGACGGAGTTGCAGCCGTGGGCGATGTTGGCGAACGGCCCGCCATGCACGAAGGCCGGCGTGTGCTCGAGGGTCTGGACGAGGTTGGGCGCGAGGGCATCCTTGAGCAGGACCGTCATCGCGCCGTGAGCGTTCAGGTCGCGCGCCCGGACCGGCGCCTTGTCGCGGGTGTAGGCGACGACGATGTTGCCGAGCCGCTCCTTGAGGTCCTCCAGCGACGTCGACAGGCAGAAGATCGCCATGATCTCCGACGCCACCACGATGTCGAAGCCGTCCTGGCGCGGATACCCGTTCCCCGGCCCCCCGAGGGCGACGGTGATGTCGCGCAGGGCACGGTCGTTCATGTCGACGACCCGCTTCCAGGTCACCCGCCGCACGTCGATGTCGAGCGCGTTGCCGTGGTGGATGTGGTTGTCCAGCAGGGCGGCCAGCAGGTTGTTGGCCAGGCCGATGGCGCTGAAGTCGCCGGTGAAGTGCAGGTTGATGTCCTCCATCGGCACGATCTGCGCATGGCCGCCGCCGGCCGCTCCGCCCTTCATGCCGAACACGGGCCCCAGCGACGGCTCGCGCAGGCACACCATCGTGCGCTTGCCGATGGCCTGCAGCCCGTCGGCGAGGCCGACGCTCGTGGTCGTCTTGCCCTCGCCGGGCGGCGTCGGGCTGATCGCGGTGACGAGGACGAGGTGCGCCCCAGGGTTCTCCGGCAGGGCGGCCAGGTACTCCAGGGAGACCTTGGCCTTGTAGTGCCCGTACGGCTCGACATGCTCGTCTGGGATGCCGAGCCGATCGGCGACGACGCTGATGCGGTCCTTCTGTGCGGCCTGTGCGATCTCGATGTCTGACGGCACGAGTTCTCCTTCGGGTGCGGACGCGCGAGTGCTCAGCCCGCGGATGCGGCGCGGGCCTGGCTGATGAGGAGCGGGAGGAAGGCATGCAGGTCCCCGACCACGGCGTAGTCGGCGGCCTGCATGATCGGTGCCTGCGCATCGGTGTTGATGGCGACCAGCGTCTTGCTGTTCTTGCACCCGGCCAGGTGCTGGGTGGCACCGCTGATCCCGCAGGCGACGTACAGGTCAGGAGCCACCTTCGTGCCGGTTTGACCGACCTGCTCGGCGTGCGGGCGCCATCCCTCGCTCGTGACCACCCGTGAGCACCCGACCGTGCCGCCCAGCAGGGCGGCGAGGTCCTCGAGCATGCCGAAGGCCTCCGGGCCGCCCATCCCGCGACCGCCGCTGACCACGGCCCGCGCCTCGGCCAGCGTGACCCCCGCGGCGGCCGCACCGGTGCGCTCGACGACCCGCACGGCGCGATCGGCCTCGGTGAGGGCTGGGGCGAACGCCCGCTTCTCACCGGCGGCGGCGCTCTCCTCGGCCTCGATGGCGTGGGGGAGCACGGTCGCCAGCAGGATCGGGGCGTCCACCGATGCCTCCTCGAGGAGGTTGCCACCCCAGCGGGCGCGCACGACCTCGCTCGGCGACCCGAGCACGATGGCGGTGCAGTCGGCTGCCATCGGTGCGTCGAGGAAGGCGGCTGCGTGCGCCATCACCTCGTTGCCGCGCGCCGTGCCACCGGCCAGCACGGCGGCCGGCGACAGCGTGGTGACCAGCTCGGCCAGGGCGTGTCCGGTCGCCTGCGGAGCGAAGTCCGCGAAGACGTCGTCCGTGGCGACGTGGATGACGTCTGCCCCGTGCGCGGCCAGGTCGTCGGCGAGCGGTCCGGCGTCGCCGGCCACCACGGCGTGCACGTCTGGGTCGAGGCCCCGCGCAAGGGTGAGGGCCTGCAGCGAGACGGGGTCGACGACGCCGCGGTCGTGGTCGACGTGGACGAGGATCATGACAGCACCCCGATCTCCCGGAAGACCTCGACGAGCGCGGCCGCGCCCTGCTCGTTCGGCTCGAGCATCGTCGTGCCCTTCGCCGTGGCCGGGGGCACGACCAGCGTGCGCTTGACCATCCTCGGAGCGGCGAGCGTCACCTCGTGCGTCGTGACCGGCTTCTTGCGGGCCTTGATGCGGCCCGGCACGGACGGGTAGCGCGGGATGTTGAGCCCGTCGCGGACCGTGATGAGCGCTGGCAGTGCGACGGTGTACACCTCGCGCTCCGACCCCACCGCCCGCTCGCACCGCAGGGTGCCGTCCTGCGCCGACAGGCCCTTGACGTTGGTCACGACCGGCACCCCGAGGGCGTGTGCCACCCGGATGCCGGTCTGATACCCGGCGGTGTCGGCGGACTCCGACCCCATGATCACGAGGTCGAAGGCCGCCCCGTCGGCACGGATCGCCTCGACGAGAGCGGCGGCGGTGGCCTGGGGATCGGGCTCCGTGCCGTCGGTGAGCGCGATGATGGCGCGGTCGGCCCCGATCGCGAGCTGCTCGCGCAGCTGCTCCTCGCTCTCGGCGGTGCCCAGGGACAGCAGGGTGATGCTGCCGCCGTGCTGCTCGACGAGCTGGACGGCCGCCTCGACCGCGTTCTCCTCATGCGGGCTCAGCTGGAAGCCCAGTCGCCGGGTGTCGATGTCGGTGCCGTCGTCGGTGAGGACGATGGCGCTGCCCACCATGGGCACGCGCTTGATGCAGACGAGGATCTCCATCAGCCCATGATCCGATCGTTCGCGACGTCGAACAGGGGAGCGCTGCCGACCCTGGCGACGGTGACGGGGTAGTGCTCGCCGAGGTACTCCACGAGCAGCGCCGTGCCCTCCACTGCCTGCTCCGGGGGCAGGTACGCCATCAGCACGTGCTTGCCGAGGGAGGGAGCCGACCCGGCGCTGGTGGCGTACGAGCGCCGGTTCTTCCGGTCGGTGATGGGCTGTCCCTCGAGGGTCAGGATCGGCTCACGGCCCAGCATGTACCGCTTCTCCCCGGTCGAGGAGGTGTGGTCGTCGACGGTCAGCGAGCACAGGACGGCGGCGGGCTCCTCCTCGCGGTGGGCCAGGTGGGCCTCCTTGCCGACGAAGTCGGCATCCTTGACCTTCTTCATCTGCATGCCGGCCTCGACCACGGTGTACTCGGTCTCGAGCTCGTTGCCGTAGGCACGGTACGACTTCTCGAGCCGACCGGTGGTGCCGTACACGCCGATGCCGACCGGGATCATGCCGTGCGGCTGACCGGCGGCCCAGACGATGTCCCACAGGCGGGCACCCTGCTCCATCGGCAGGTACAGCTCCCAGCCCAGGTCGCCGACGTACGAGATGCGCGAGGCCAGCACGCGCAGCGGGCCGATCTCGATGACGCGGCAGGTGCCGAACGGGAAGCCATCGTTCGACAGGTCGGCCGTGGTGACGGACTGCAGGATCGCGCGTGCGGCCGGCCCCCAGACGCCCAGCGTCGTGTACGTCGACGTCAGGTCGACGACCTGAGCCGTGCCATCAGCGGGCAGCTGGTCGGTGAACCACTTCTTGTCCGCCATGCCGTGGGCACCGCCGGTCACCACGCGGAAGTGGTCGTGGGCCAGTCGCATGATGGTGAGGTCCGACTTGAACCCGCCGTTGGGCGACAGGACCGGCGTGTAGACCACCTTGCCCGCAGCGACGTCCATCTGTCGCAGTGCGGTGCGCTGCACCGTGTCGAGCGCGCCCGCGCCGATGACGTCGAAGATGCAGAAGGCCGTCAGGTCGACCAGTCCGGCCGTCTCGCGCATCTGCAGGTGCTCGGCGTTGATGATCGGGGACCACCAGCGCGCCTCCCACTCGGCCGTGCGGGGCATGACCGCGTCGCCGTACTTCTCGAGCAGCCCGGCGTTCGACTCGTACCAGAACGGCCGCTCCCAGCCCACGGTCTCGAAGAAGACGGCGTCGAGGGCCTTCTCACGCTCGTAGTAGGGGGACAGCCGCACATTGCGGTTGCTGGCCCACTGCTCCATCGGGTGGACGATCCCGTAGGTCTTGTTGAAGCCCTCGGACGTACGGGCCACGATGTGCTCGCGCGTCTTGTGGTGGTCGTGGAAGCGCGCGATGTCGGAGGCGTGCAGGTCGATCTCGGACTCGCCGAGGACCATCCACTCGGCGACGGACTTGCCGGTGCCGGGGCCTTCCTTGATCCACACCGCGGCGACGGACCACAGGCCCTTCACCTCGGGCGTCTCGCCGAGGATCGGCATGCCGTCGGGCGTCAGGGACAGCAGGCCGTTGATGGCGTACTTCTGGCGCACGTTCTCGTCGCCGATGATCTCGGGCATGAGCTCGAGGGAGTGCTCGTCCTGCAGGTCGAAGTCGGCCTGGGTGAACGGCATCTCCGTGGGGGACAGGGCGGCCTCGGCGTTCGACGGGATGTCCTCGACCTCGTGCAGGATCGGCCGGTGGGCGTACGAGCCCACCTCGAGGCCGGTGCCGTGCTGGCGCTCGTACATGTTCGTGTCCATGTCGCGAACGATCGGGTACTCGATGTCGCCCTTGGCGTCGGCGAAGCGGGGCACGGGCCCGATGTCCTTCATCTGGTGGACGGCCGGGGTCAGCGGGATGACCGCGCCGGCCATCCGGGCGATCTTCGGGCTCCAGCAGCCGCACGCGACGATGACGTAGTCGGCCGCGATGGTGCCCTGGTCGGTGACGACCGCGCGCACGTGGCCGTCGACGACCTCGATGTCGAGCACCTCGGTGTTGGCGGAGACGGTGAGTGCGCCCATCTCGATGGCGCGCTCGCGCATGATCGTGCCGGCGCGCAGGGAGTCCACGACGCACACGCTGGGGGTGTAGAACCCGCCGAGGATGACGCTCTCGTCGAGGTAGGGCACCAGCTCCTTCACCTCGTCGGGGGTGAGGATCCTGGTGTCGTCGATGTCGAAGGACTTGGCAGAGGACATGCGTCGCTGCAGCTCCTGCATGCGCGCGGGCGTGCGGGCGACCTCGATGCCGCCGCACTCGGTGAGCACCCCCATCTCCTTGTACTGGCGCATGCTCTCGTGCGTCAGCTCGGTCATCTCCTTGGTGTGGTCCACCGGGAAGAGGAAGTTGGAGGCGTGTCCGGTGGAGCCGCCCGGGTTGGGCAGCGGCCCCTTGTCGACCTGCACGATGTCGCGCCATCCCAGCCGGGCCAGGTGGTAGGCCAGCGAGTTGCCGACGATGCCGGCGCCGATGATGACGGCCTTGGCCGACGTGGGCAGAGTGCTCATTGCGTCCCTCTCGTGTGGTGCGGTGCGGTGCCGGTGGTGGGTGGTGGTCGGGTCGTGCGGTCAGATGGCCCGGCGGACGTCGGCCTCGAAGCCCTCGACATGGGAGGACATGATCGAGGCCGCCAGTGCGGCGTCGCCGTCGCGGATCGCCAGCAGGAGGTCGCGGTTCTCGTCCATGGCCTGGTGCAGGTGCGTGACCTTGTCGAGGGCGAGGAACCAGATGCGCAGGGCGTGCATGTAGTGCTGCTCCAGCACCGCCTGCACGTACTCGTTGTGCGCGCATCGGTAGACGTGGTGATGGACGCGCTGGTCGAGCTCGATGAGGTCGCGCATGTCCGGGGTGGACCCGGTCGCCGCCATCGCCTCCAGCAGCTCGTCGATCACGGCCAGGTCGTCCTCCGTGCGCCGCTCGGCCGCGAGCCGGGCCGCGAACGGCTCGAGCTCCTCCCGCAGCTCGGAGATGGCCGTGAGGTCGCGGGTGTCCAGCGCCGCCACGAACATGCCGCGACGTGGGTAGACCTCGACGAGGTGCTCGTTGGCCAGGCGGTGCAGGGCCTCGCGCACGGGGGTGCGGCCCACGCCGATGCGCTCCTGCAGGTCCGGCTCGCTGATCACCGAGCCCGGCGGCAGCTCCAGGGTGACGATGAGCCGCCGGATGCCGCGGTAGGCCCGCTCGGCCAGGGACTCGTCCCCGGTGAGGTCGGGCTCGACGAGGACGGCGACGGTCACGTCATAGATATATCAGTTATGCGCAGACCTGTACATCAGTTCCGGAACCTCGATCCCGGCTCAACGAAGGGGGTGCTGGTGCGGACCCAGGAGGGTGGCGAGGGCGGACTCCAGCCCCGGGGAGGTGGCCAACCCGGCAGACTCGTCCGGCGGGGCCAGGTCGCGCACCCGCAGCGGCAGTCCGAGGCGCTCGGCGGCCCGTGCGGCCGCCCGTTCGAGGTCGCGCGTGCGTCGCCCGGCGAGCCACACCACCCGGGTGTAGTGCCGGAAGTAGTCCTCGAGCAGCTCCGGGTGCCGGTCGAGCCCGAGCTCGCGCCAGACGAGCCGTTCGAAGCCCGCCACGAGGAAGTCGGTGAGGAAGTAGGTGCCGGGCTCCTCGGCCGTCAGCCGGTCGATCACCTCGGCGCCGGCGTAGATGTCGTAGCAGTGCGCTCCGGGCAGCCGGACCAGGCCGTGACGCACGCACACCTCGTCGAGGGCTCCGTAGGTGCCGCAGTCGGCGTAGCCGATCGCGAGGCGCTCATACCGCGGCGCCAGCTCGGACAGCAGCACCTCCACGGCCGGTGCGATCCGCTCCGGGCGATTGTGGAGCAGCGGCGGCAGCGGGTGGATGTCGACCGGCCAGCCGCGCCGCTCGCAGATGGCACTGATGTCGACGCTGAGCGCGCCGCACGCGATGACGGCGACGCGGCCGGGCTCGGCCCCGCTACTGGGGGAAGGCGAGCTCATCGACGAACCGGTCGTTGAAGTCCGCGCGGTCGGACAGCTCGAGGTACTCGATCTCCCGGATGAGCGCTGCCGCGCCGTGGCGCTCCGGGCCGGACAGCAGCGACATCTTGGCGCCCTCGCCCGCGACGTTGCCCGCACTGACGATCCGGAGCACCGGGATGCGCGGGACGAGCCCGATGGCCACGGCGTTGCGCGCCGACAGGTACGTGCCGAATGACCCGGCGAGCAGGACCTGCTGGATGTCGGACGGGTCGGCCCCGAACTCCTCGACCAGGAGCTTCCAGCCGGTGGAGATGGCCGCCTTGGCGAACTGCAGCTCGCGCACGTCGCGCTGGCTGAGGTAGACGCAGTCGTGGTCGGGCGTCTCCTCGGCGAGGACGAAGACGCGCTCGCCCTTGATCTCGGTCAGGCGGGGCGCCAGCAGCGGCAGGCGTTCCAGGGCCATGTCGGCCGGGATGTACCGGCCGCTGGGGTCGATGATGCCCACCCGGGCGAGCTCGGCAACGGCGTCGACGAGCCCGGAGCCGCACAGGCCCACGGGATCCACGTCGCCGATCACCTGCAGGTGCACGCCGGACTCGTCGATCGTGACGACCTCGACGGCCCCGGGAGCGGCGCGCATCCCGCAGCGGATCGACGCCGCCTCGAAGGCGGGGCCGGCCGGCGCGGCCGTCGCCATGAGCCGTTCGCCGTCGCCGAGGACGATCTCGCAGTTGGTCCCGATGTCGATGAACAGCCGCAGCCGCTTGTCCCGGTCCATGCCGGTGGCCAGCGCGCCCGCGATGATGTCGCCGCCGACGTACGCGCCGAGGGCCGGGAAGCAGAAGGCACGAGCCCGCGGGTGCAGGTCGAACCCGAGCTCGCTCGCGAGCAGGGTCGGGTAGGTCTCGGTCGCCAGGATGAACGGCGCCACGCCCAGCGGCTCGGGGTCGATGCCGAGGGCGATCTGGGTCATCGTGGCGTTGCCCGCGATGGCCACCTCGTAGATCTCCCGCGGGTCGACCCCGGCCTCGGCGCACACCTCCGCGGCGAGCTCGGCCAGGGTCTCGTGGGCCAGCTGCTGCAGCTTCTCGAGGGCGTCCGGGTCGAGCATGGTGGCGCTGATCCGGCTGATGACGTCGGCGCCGAAGGGCTGCTGGCGGTTGAGCATGGACGCCACCGCCATCGGCGTGCCGGTGGCGAGGTCCAGCAGCGTCGCGACGACGGTGGTGGTGCCGAGGTCGCACGCGATGCCGTAGAGACGGTCGGACGTGTCACCCGGCTCGACCGCGACCAGCATGTCGTCCACGACGACCGCCGTGACGTCGAAGTCGTGCGGCCCGGAGCACCCTCGGCAGGTCGCGCAGGACATGGGGATCGATGTTCTCCGTCAGGTCCGCGATCTCGTCGAGCACGCGGCGGGTGTCCGGGCGCTGGTCGGTCAGGCTCGGCTCGGTCATGGTGATGTGCCGCTTGACCACCGAGGGACGCAGGATCACCTGTCGCCCCACGCCGACCGTCGCCGCCTTCGGGCGCGTCGTGAGCGGCGGGACGTGGACGCGCAGGTCACACGTGGCGTTGGCGATGCAGGCCAGGCGCCAGCCGTCCGCGAGCTCGTCCGGGCCGAAGGCCCGGGAGTCGAGCCGGCCGACCGGCACCGAGCCCTCGACGATCTGCACCTTGCACTTCTTGCAGGTTCCGTGCCCGCCGCAGGTGGAGTCGATGGCGATGCCGTTCCAGCTCGCGGCATCGAAGACCGAGACGCCCGACGGCACGCGGACGCTCTTGCCCGACGGCTCGAACGACAGGTCGACGCGTGCGACGGCGTGCGGGGCGTCGTGCTCGGGGGCGTCGTCCATGGTGTCGTCGAGGATAGGCATGCGTGTCCCGGCTAGGCGATCGCGGCCTGCTCGGCCGCCTGCCGCGCTCGATGGGCGGCGATCCACGCGGCGCCCCACTCGTCGTTGCCGTTCATCAGGTCGGCGGCTCGGACGGCGGACACGATCTGCGGCGTGCGGGCGTCCATGATCGCGCTCGTCAGGCCCGCGGCCATCGCCATCGGCAGGAACACCGAGTTGAGGGTGTGCCGGTCGGGCATGCCGAAGGACACGTTGGACGCACCGAGCGTCATGTTGACCCCGACGTGCTCGCGTGATGAGCCGGATGGTCTCGAGGGTGCGGACGACCATGGACGAGTCGGCCCCGATCGGCATGGCGAGGGGATCGATGACGATGTCCTCGATCGGGATCTGGTACTTCGTGGTGGCGTAGTCGACGATCACCTTCGTGAGCTCGAGCCGGCGCTCAGGCTCCTCGGGGATCTCGAACTCGTCGTTGGGCAGGGCGATGATCGCGGCGCCGTACTTGCGGACGAGCGGGAGGATGAGATCCATCCGCTCCTCCTCTGCGGTGATCGAGTTGACGAGCGCCTTGCCCTGGTAGGCGGCGAGCCCCGCCTCGAGCGCCTCGACGACAGACGAGTCGATGCACAGCGGCAGGTCGGTCAGCTCCTGGATCAGCCGGACGGCGGCCGCGCAGCGCGGCCGGCTCGTCGATCATGGGAGCGCCCATGTTGACGTCGAGCATCGTGGCGCCGCCGGCGACCTGGGCGGCCACGTCGGCCTCGATCGCCGAGTAGTCACCCGCCCGAAGCTGCTCCTGGAACTTCTTGCGGCCGGTGGGGTTGATGCGCTCCCCGATGATGCAGAACGGCTGGTCGTGGCCGATCGTGATCGTCCTGGTGGCCGAACTAAGCACTGTGTGCATGCTGCTCCTCGATGCGCGGGCCGATGGCTAGGTCCTCCGTCAGTCGTCGAACGCTGTCGTCGTGCCGGAAGTCGGTGATGTGCAGGCCGGCCACGCCCGGCAGGGACAGCGCGTGCTCGGCCAGCTCGCGCACGAGGAGGTAGGACTCCTCCTTCGGGTCCGCGGCGCCCGCCACTCGGTCGATCGTGGCCTGGGGGACGCTGATTCCCGGCACGTGCTCGTTCATGAAGCCGAGCGCGCGGGCGGTCTTGGTGAGGCAGACGGTGGGCAGGATCGCCGCCCGCTCGGTCACGCCGTTGGCCACGCATGCGGCCATGAACGCCTCGAGCTGCTCCGGGCGGTAGTGGATCTGCAGTTGCAGGAACCGGGCACCGGCGTCGACCTTCTTGAGGGCGCGCTCGGCCCGGTGCTCAAGCGGCGGGGCCGTGGGGTTCTCGACCGCCCCCACGAACAGGTGCGGGGGAGCGGTCATCGTGCGCCCCGAGAGGTACATCCCGGTGCCCATGATCGTCGCGACCTTGACCAGTTGCGGCCCATCGAGGTCGTAGACGCGGCGCGCCTCGGGCTCGTCGCCGGCGGTGACGTCGTCACCGGTGAGAGCGCAGATGTTCTGCACGCCGAACATCGAGACGCCCACGATGTCGGACTGGATGGCCAGCCGGTTCTTGTCCCGGCAGACGACCTGCAGGATGGGGTTGTACCCCAGCTGCGTGAGGGCGATGGCCATGGCGGTGTTGGACGCGTGCGCGTGGGCCGCGGGGTTGTCGGTCACGTTGATGGCGTCGACCCAGGGAGCCAGGCGCTCGGCGGCCGCGCGCACGTCGTCGAGCGTCCCGCCGTCGAACGAGGGGAACTCGGCCGTGACCACCGGACGCTCGCGCGTCGTGCACAGGCGCTCGAAGGCGTTGACGGCGTTCACGGGTGCTCCGTCGCTGCGGCCCAGCCCGGCGGTGTCTCGCGATCGCGCCCGTTCAGCAGGTTCAGCCACGAGGACTGTCCCTGGAGGGCGTTGTTCACGGGAGGACGGAGGTGGTCGAACTCGTCGCGCCAGGCACGCGGGAGCAGCGGCAGGTGCTCGGCGCGGTGCTGCGCCTTGACCCAGACGCAGCGCATCTCGGGCACGACCTCGCAGTGGCCGTTCTCGCGCACTCCTCCGCACGGTCCGTTGCGCAGCGTCTTCGGGCAGGTCATGGGGCACGTCATCCCGGTGCTGTGCAGGACGCACTGACCGCACATGCGGCAGCCCCACACGGGCTTCTTCACCGCGTGCTCCACGAGGGGGAGGAGGCCGCCCATGGCCGGCTAGGCGTTCACGGAGGCACGGCGCTTGGCGAGCAGGTCCTTCGCGCGCCGGACCGCGGTGGCCGCGTCGGCCGCGTACCCGTCGGCGCCGCAGACATCGGCGTACTCCTGGGTCACGGGGGCGCCGCCCACCATGACGATGACGTCGTCGCGGAGCCCCGCCTTCTGGATCGCGTTGATGTTGGCCTTGAACATCGGCATCGTCGTGGTGAGGAACGCGGACATCCCGACGATGTCGGGCTTGTGCTCCTCGATCCCGGCGATGAACTTCTCCGGCGAGGCCTGCACGCCGATGTCGATCACGTGGAACCCGGCGCCCTCGAGCATGATGTTGACGAGGTTCTTGCCGATGTCGTGGACGTCGCCCTTGACCGTGCCCATGAGGAACGTGCCGACGGTCTCCGCACCGGTCTCGGCCAGCAGGGGTCGCAGGATGTCGAGCGCCCCGGACATCGCCCTGCCGGCGATGAGCATCTCGGGCACGAAGTAGTCGCCGCGCTCGAAGCGCGCGCCGACCTCCTCGAGCGAGGGGATGAGGGCCTCGAACAGGATCGTGTCCGGGCCCATGCCCATCTCGAGACCCTGCGTGGTGAGGTCGATGACCGCGGGGCCGTTGCCCACCATGGTCTCGTCGTAGAGGCCCTTGAGGATCTCGTCGGGGGTCATGCCGCTCCTGCCTTCCGGTGGGTGTCGGTGGTGTGGCCCAGCTGGACCGAGAGGGCAGTCGCCTCCCGGACGATGAGTGCCCCGAGCTCGTCGAACCGCTCGCGACCGATCCGTACCGAGGGACCGGTGACGGACAGCGCCGCCACGACACCCCCGTCGGGTCCGCGCACGGGCGCGGCGACGGCGACGAGGCCGGGCTCGAGCTCCGAGTCGGCGACGGCCCAGCCGCGCGCTGCGACCAGTGCCAGCTCCCGCTGGAGCCGTCCGCGGCTGCTGATGGTGCGTGCCGTGCGGCGCTCCAGTCGGCCCGCGGGAAGCGGGGTCCCGGCGGCGAGGAACACCTTGCCCAGAGCCGTGCAGTGCAGCGGCACCCGCATCCCCACCCAGTCGACGTTGCCCATGAGGAAGGTCGAGTCGACCTGGGAGATCTGCTCGACCTCGTCCCCGACGATGACGGCGAGGTTGACGGTCTCGCCGGTGGCGACGCTCAGGGTGTCGAGGTGCGGGGCGGCCAGCGTGATGAGCTCGTCATACGGACGGGCCGAGTGGGCGTAGCGGGTCAGTGCCGGCCCGGCCCGCAGCAGGCCGTCGGCATCGCGGGTGACGAGGTCGTTCCGCTCGAGGCTGGACAGCAGCCGCGACACGGTGCTCTTCGCCAGGCCGCTGTCACGCTGGAGGTCGGAGAAGCTGAGGGGCGGATCAGCCGACAGGACGGCGACGAGCAGGCCGGCGGCGCGGTCGACGGCCTGGGTGCCGGGAGACGCGGTCACGGGGCCTCCTTGGTCGGCGATCGGCGTCGGTTCGGGTCCGGAAACGAGTTCCGCATTATGGAACACAAGTTCCACGCCGAGTGTAGGATCGGCGCCACGCCCGGTCAACCGCATCGGCACACGCCGACCCGATCCGAAGGACGCGCCGTGTTCGTCAACAAGATGCCGCGATACGAGATCCTGTCCGAAGACGCGATGGCCACCCTCGACACCGGCTGGAAGCGCATCCTGACCGAGCTCGGCATCGAGTTCATGAAGCCGGAGGCGCTCGACCTGTTCCGTGCGGCCGGCCAGAAGGTCGTCGACGAGAAGGTGTTCCTCGATCCGGACTTCGTGCTGGAGCAGGTGGCCAAGGCGCCCCGCGAGTTCGACATGCAGGCCCGCAACCACGACCACGACGTGCACATCGGCGGAGACCACATGGTGTTCTCCAGCAACTACGGCTCGCCGTTCGTCCGTCGCGGCGACGTCCGACGTGACGGGACGCTCGAGGACTTCCAGAACTTCTGCAAGCTGGCGCAGTCGTTCTCGGCGATGGACAGCGTGGGCGGAGTGGTGGTCGAGCCGAACGACGCGCCGCTGGACTCCCGGCACCTCGACATGGTGTCGTCGGCGCTGATCTACACGGACAAGATCATCATGGGCAACGTCGTGAGCCAGCGGAACGCGCTCGACACGATCGCGATGGGCGAGATGGTCTTCGGCGGTCGGGAGTCGATCGAGGAGAAGCCGTTCTGCATCTCCCTGGTGAACTGCAACTCGCCCCTGCGGTGGGACGACCGCATGCTCGACGCCCAGTTCGAGTACACGAAGGCCAACCAGCCCGTCATCATGACGCCGTTCCTGCTCATGGGCGCCATGTCTCCTGTCACGATCCCCTCTGCGCTCGTCCAGCAGATCGCTGAGGCGCTGTCGGGGATCGCGCTGTCCCAGCTGATCCGTCCGGGAGCGCCGGTCGTGTTCGGCTCCTTCCTGTCCAACATCGACATGCAGTCGGGCTCCCCGCAGTTCGGCACCCCCGAGTCGGCCATCGGGCTCCTGTGCACGGGCCAGATCGCCCGCCGGTTCGGGCTGCCGTTCCGCACCGGCGGCGGTCTCAACTCCTCGCAGACCCCGGACGCGCAGTCGGCGTATGAGTCGCTCATGACGATGCTGCCGACCTTCCTCGCCGGCACCAACTTCGTCATGCACACCGCCGGCTGGCTGGAGGGCGGCCTGGTCGCCAGCTATGAGAAGTACGTCACCGACGTGCAGGTCCTCGAGTCGCTCCAGCACGAGTTCACGCCCCTGGAGATCGACGAGGCCTCGCTGGCCTTCGGCGCGCACGAGGAGGTCGGACACGGCGGCCACTTCCTGGGGGCCGCGCACACGATGGAGCGCTTCCGCACCTGCTTCTACCGTCCGTTCCTGTCCAGCTCGGACAACTTCGAGCGCTGGAATCGCCTCGGGGCGCGGGACACCGCCACGCGCGCCGGCGAGATCGTCGACGCCAAGCTGGAGGCGTACGAGCTGCCGCCGATGGACCCGGCGCTGCGGGAGGAGCTCGAGGCGTTCGTGGCACGGCGCCGCGCCGAGCTCGGCGACTGACGTGGCGAAGTCCTTCGACGTCGTCGTCGTCGGCGGCGGCAGCGCGGGCAGCGCGATCGCGAACCGGCTGTCGGCCGACCCGTCGCGCTCGGTGCTCGTGCTCGAGGCCGGTCGGGCGGACCACTGGTGGGACGTCTACCTCCACATGCCCGCGGCACTGACCTTCCCGATCGGGAACCCCCGGTACGACTGGATGTACGTGACCGATCCCGAGCCCCACATGAACGGGCGCCGGATCACGGCAGGACGCGGCAAGGTCCTAGGCGGGTCCAGCAGCATCAACGGGATGATCTTCCAGCGCGGCAACCCGCTCGACTACGAGCGCTGGGGCGCCGATCCGGGCATGGGCTCGTGGGACTACGCGCACTGCCTTCCCTACTTCAAGCGGATGGAGACCGCGCCCCTGGGTCCTGACCTGTGGCGCGGCGGCAGTGGCCCGCTCCGGCTCGAGCGCGGCCCGGTGGCCAACCCGCTGTTCGGCGCCTTCTTCGAGGCGGTCCAGCAGGCCGGCTACCAGCTCACCAGCGACGTGAACGGCTACCGGCAGGAGGGCTTCGCGGCCTTCGACCAGAGCCTCCAGCGCGGTCGCCGACTGTCGGCCTCGGGTGCCTACCTGCACCCGGTCATGGACCGACCCAACCTCACCGTGCTGACCCGGGCCACCGTGACGCGCGTGCTCATGGACGGCACGCGCGCGACGGGGGTCGAGGTGCGCTCGCCCGACGGGCGCCTTCGACGCGTCCAGGCCGGCGAGGTCATCCTCTGCGGCGGCGCCTTCAACTCCCCGCAGCTGCTCCAGCTGTCCGGGATCGGGGATGCCGACCACCTGCGCCGCGTGGGGGTGGAGCCGGTCCAGCACCTGCCGGGCGTGGGCGAGAACCTGCAGGACCACCTCGAGGTCTACGTCCAGCACGCGGCGAGCCAGCCGGTGTCGCTCAACCCCAACCTCAAGCTCTGGAAGCGGCCGTTCATCGGGGCCGAGTGGCTGTTCCTGCGCTCCGGCCCCGGGGCGTCCAACCACTTCGAGGGCGGTGGATTCGCACGCAGCAACGCCGACGTCGACTACCCGAACCTGATGTTCCACTTCCTGCCCATCGCCGTGCGCTACGACGGCACCGCGCCGGCCGGGGGACACGGCTACCAGGTGCACATCGGGCCGATGTACTCCGACGCGCGCGGTCGCGTGCGGATCACCAGCCCCGACCCCACCAAGCCGCCGTCGATCCTGTTCAACTACCTGTCGACTGACCAGGACCGCCGTGAGTGGGTGGAGGCCGTCGCCGTGGCGCGCGACATCATGGCCCAGCCGGCCTTCGGTCCCTTCAGCGCGGGTGAGATCTCGCCGGGACCGGACGTGTCGACGCCGGAGCAGATCCTCGAGTGGGTGCGTCGCGACGGCGAGACGGCCTACCACCCGTCCTGCACCTGCCGCATGGGCGTGGACGACCTGTCGGTGGTCGACCCGCTGACGATGCAGGTTCACGGCACCGAGGGCCTGCGCGTGGTCGACGCGTCCGTGATGCCGTACGTCACCAACGCCAATCTGTACGCTCCGACGATGATGATCGCCGAGAAGGCGGCCGACCTCATCATCGGCGCCAATCCGCTGCCCCCCGAGGACGTTTCGTTCTATCGTCACCGTGACCACGAGCCGAGCGCCTAGCGGCGCTGGTCTCACCTGTTCCCCCCTACCGAGCGAGGACATGCACGTTGGCTGACCTGCTGATCGACGGGCGATGGGTGGAGTCGTCGACGGGCCGCACCCGGGAGATCCGGTGCCCCGCGGACGGCACGCTCGTGGCCGTCGTCGACGAGGCCGGCTCCGCCGACACCCTGGCCGCGATCACGGCCGCCCGTCGCGCGTTCGACCACGGGCCCTGGCCGCACACGCCCGCGGTCGAGCGGTCGGCCCTGCTGTCCCGGGTCGCCGACATCCTCGAGCGCGAGGTCGAGACGGTGGCCCGCGCCGAGTCGCTCGACACCGGCAAGCGGATCGTGGAGGCCCGCTACGACGTCGCCGACGTCGTCCGCTCCTTCCGGTACTTCGCAGGGCATGGCCCAGGGGCTGTCGGGCCGCGTCGTCGAGACCGGTGACGCCGGGATCGTCTCCCGCATCGCCTACGAGCCGGTCGGCGTGTGCGGACTGATCACGCCGTGGAACTACCCGCTGCTGCAGGCGTCGTGGAAGGTCGCTCCCGCGCTCGCCGCCGGCAACACCTTCGTCATCAAGCCCAGCGAGCTGACGCCGAGCACCACGATCCTGCTGATGCGGTACCTCCAGGAGGCCGGGCTCCCCGACGGCGTCGGCAACCTGGTGCTCGGCGCCGGACCGGAGGCGGGCGCACCGCTGAGCGAGCACCCGGACGTCGACCTCGTGTCGTTCACCGGCGGACTGCTCACCGGCCGGCGGGTGATGGCCGCGGCGGCAGCCACCGTCAAGAAGGTGGCCCTCGAGCTCGGCGGCAAGAACCCCAACGTGGTGTTCGCCGACGCCGACCTCGACGCGGCGCTCGACAACGCGCTCACCGCGGTGTTCCTGCACTCGGGCCAGGTGTGCTCGGCCGGCGCGCGACTGATCGTCGAGGAGTCGGTGCACGACGACTTCGTCGACGCCCTGGTCGCCCGCGCGCAGGCCATCCGGCTCGGCGGGCCCGTTCGACGAGGCGGCGGAGACCGGCACCCTGATCTCGGCAGCGCACCGCGACAAGGTCCAGGCCTACGTCGACGCCGGAGTCGCCGAAGGGGCCGTCCTGCGATGCGGCGGCTCGGCCCCGGATGATCCCGCCCTGTCGGGCGGCTTCTACTTCCTGCCCACCGTGCTCGACGCGTGCAGCACGACGATGGGCTGCGTCCAGGACGAGTCGTTCGGCCCGGTGCTGACGGTGGAGACGTTCCGCACGGAGGACGAGGCGGTGGCGATCGCCAACGACACCATGTACGGGCTGGCCGGCGCGGTCTGGTCGTCCGATGCCAGCCGCGTCCAGCGCGTGGCCGGACGCCTGCGACACGGGACGGTGTGGATCAACGACTACCACCCGTACCTGCCCCAGGCCGAGTGGGGCGGGTTCAAGCAGTCGGGCGTCGGCCGCGAGCTCGGCCCGACCGGACTGCACGAGTACCTCGAGGCCAAGCACGTCTACCAGAACCTCACCCCAGCCCCGAGCGGATGGTTCGCCGGGGTGCCGAAGCCGGAGACTTCCGCATGAGCGAACCCGATCCCGTCGCCTCCGACGCCTCCGCGGCCATCTCCGTCCGTGGCCTGTGGAAGGTCTTCGGGCCCAGCGCCGACAAGGTCGTCGGGACCGCCCTCGCCGACCTCAGCCGCAAGGACCTGCTGACGCAGACCGGCTGCGTCGCGGCCGTGCGCGACGTGTCCTTCGACGTGGCACCGGGCGAGGTGTTCGTGGTCATGGGCCTGTCGGGCTCGGGCAAGTCGACGCTCGTGCGGTGCCTGACGCGGCTGATCGAGCCGACGGCCGGCAGCGTGCTCGTCAGCGGCGAGGACATCCTCACGGCGTCGCCGTCGCGGCTGCGCGAGCTGCGCCGCACCCGCTTCTCCATGGTGTTCCAGCACTTCGGGCTGCTGCCGCACCGCACGGTGATCGACAACATCGCGTACAGCCTCGAGATCAACGGGGTCAAGAAGGACGCGCGTCGCGCGCGGGCCACGGAGGTCATGGAGCTGGTGGGCCTGCACGGGTACGGCAGCTCCTACCCGGAGCAGCTCTCCGGCGGCATGCAGCAGCGCGTCGGACTCGCCCGCGCGCTCGCGGTCGATCCCGCAGGTGATGTTCCTCGACGAGCCGTTCAGCGCCCTCGACCCGCTGATCCGGCGCGACATGCAGGCCGAGGTCATGCGCCTGCACCGCGACCTCGGCAAGACGATGGTGTTCATCACCCACGACCTGGCCGAGGCCATGAAGGTCGGCGACCGGATCGCCATCATGCGCGACGGCGCGGTCGTGCAGATGGGCACGCCGGAGGAGCTCGTGGCGAATCCGGCCGACGACTACGTGGCGGACTTCACGCGCGACATCCCGAAGTCGCACGTGCTCTGCCTGCACGCGATCGCGCGGCCGCTGGCCGAGGGCGAGGTGCTGGACGGCCCCGAGCTCGACGGCGCCATGGTCATCCGCGACGCCACGCCGACGATCCTCGATGCCGGCCGGCCGGTGAAGGTGGTCCAGGACGGGCGTGCTGCTGGGCGTCGTCACGCCCGACGACGTGCTGCGGCTGATCTCCGGCGACGTCGCCGCGCTGACCGAGGCCGAGGCGGGCTCCGCGCGATGACCCGGGTCAAGGAGCTCCTGCGGCACAAGTGGATCCTCGTCCTGATCCTCGTCGTCGTCTGGTTCGTCCTCGCGACGGTGCTCAAGGGCGTGCACACGCTCGAGCTGTCCACCGCGCAGAACACGCCCGTCACGCAGTGGCTGACGGACTTCGCCTCGTCGATCCGCGGCAACCGCACCCAGAGCCCGGCCTTCGTGTACTTCTTCAACCCGATCCGCGCCACCATCGACGGCTTCGTCGAGGCGATCCGCGCCGTCATCTCGGTGCCGGCGTCGGGCAACGTGATCCCGCTGATCGGCTGGCTCGGGCACGCTGTCGATCATCGGCTACCTCGTCTACGCCACGTCCAACCTGCGCACGTCCCTGCTGTCGATGGGGCTGCTGTTCGCCTGCGGCCTCCTCGGCATGTGGACGTTCACGATGGACACCCTGGCGATGACGCTGGGCGCCGTGCGCGCTCTCGCTGATGATCGGCCTGCCGCTGGGCATCTGGGCCGGGCTCAACGACAAGGTGATGGCGGTCTTCCGGCCCGGGCTCGACCTCGCCCAGATCCTCCCGACGCTGGTCTACCTCGCGCCGCTCGCCCTCGTCTTCCTCATCGGGATCGCGGCGGCCACGATCGCCACCCTGATCTACAGCGTCCCGATCTGCATCCGGATCACCGCGCACGCCGTGCGCGGGCTGCGCGCCGGCCCGGTCGAGGCGGCCGTCTCGATGGGGTCCACCAAGTGGCAGCTGCTCCGCAAGGTCCAGCTGCCCATGGCGAAGCAGACCATCATCCTGGGGGTCAACCAGACCACGCTGGCCGCGCTCTCGTTCGTGGTGATCGCGGCGCTGATCGGGGCGCCCGGGCTGGGCAAGCCCGTCGTCGATGCCCTCATCATCCGCAACGTGGGCAACGGAGTGGTCGCGGGTCTCGCCGTCGTGTTCCTCGCGATCATGCTCGACCGGGCCACGACGGCCGCCGTGATCAAGAACCAGTCGTTCGTGCCGGACACCGGGCGGGCCCGCACCCGCCGGCGCATCGGACTGGTGGTGGGCGGCGTCGCTCACCGTCGTCGCCGTGGTGCTGTCCCGTCAGGTGCTGTGGGCGGCCGTCTTCCCCGAGCAGCTCGACTTCGGCGAGACCGTGGCCGAGCGCGGCCGATGCGGTCGCCACGTGGATCACGACGACGTTCTCGTTCATCACCACGACGTTCAACGAGTACTTCACGGTCACGTTCCTCAACCCGCTCGAGGGCGTCCTCGCCAACGCGCCGTGGTACCTGACGGTCATCATGATCGCCGTGCTCGCCGCGATCATCGGGGGCCGCGGGGTCGCGATCCTGTCGGTCGTCCTGCTGACGCTCGTCGTCCTCATCGGCCTGTGGAACGACACGATGATCAGCCTCGCCCAGGTGCTCCTGGCGACGGCGCTGACGATGATCATCGGCGTGGTGGTCGGGCGTGATCGCCGGGCGCAGCGCGCGGGCCGAGCGCTTCCTCAAGCCGTTCCTCGACGCCGGTCAGACCATGCCGGCGTTCGTGTACCTCGTCCCCGTGCTCGCGCTGTTCGGCCCCACGCGCTTCGCCGCGATCGTCTGCGGCGTGTTCTACGCCGCACCGGTGGTCGTGCGCATGGTCGCCGACGGTGTGCGTGGGGTGCCCAAGGAGATGGTCGAGGCCGCCACGTCGGCCGGCTCCAACCCCGTGCAGGTCATCACCAAGGTGCAGCTGCCGGCCTCGAAGAAGTCGCTGCTGCTCGGCGCCAACCAGGGCCTGATCTTCGTGCTCGCCGTCATCGTCATCGGCGGCTTCGTCGGGGCCGGTGGGCTCGGCTACCTCGTCATCGTCGGGCAGTCCAAGCCCGAGCTGGCCGGCAAGGGGCTCGCGGCCGGCCTGGCGATCGTGCTGCTCGGCATCATCCTCGACCGCATCACCCAGGCCAGCGCCCGCCGGTCCGGGACACCCCGGCTCATGAGGGTCCCGAGCGCTCGGCGTAACCGAGATGAAATCGCAACGCAGTTAGGTCGGATCCGCCACACGCGCGTGGCTAGCATCGCCCGCGTCGAACGCACCTCCTGAAGGGAAACCAATGAAGAGACTGGCAAGCAAGCAGCTGGGGCTGGTGTCCGCACTGGCCGCAGTCGGCATGCTCCTGGCCGCCTGCGGAGGTGGCGTGAACGACGCCGCCGAGAGCAGCGCCGCCCCGGCCGCGTCGGAGGCTGCCTCGACGGCCGCGTCCGGCGAGGCCTCGGCCGCCGCATCCGAGGCCGCCCTGCCCCGAGTGCGGGGACTGGGGGATCGCGATGCACGCGTGGGTCGGGCTACACCGCATCCGCGCAGGTCGTGACCAACGTCGCGAAGGAGGCCCTGGGCTGCACATCACCCAGACCACCCTCGACGAGGGCGCCACGACCTACGACGCGCATCGAGGCCGGCTCCACCGACGTCATCATCGAGGACTGGGGCGGCGGGCGCTGGCAGGAGTGGGTCGACCGCGGTGGCGTGGTCGACGTGGGCTCCAACGGCAACGTCGGCCTCATCGGCATGTTCGTGCCGCAGTGGATGGCCGACAAGTACCCGGACATCACGGACGCCGCGAACCTCAACAAGTACGCCGACCTGTTCAAGACGGCGGAGTCCGGCGACAAGGGCGCCTGGTACGAGGGCCCGCCCGGGTACACCACGATCGGCGAGAAGCTGATCGAGGCCAACGACCTCAACTACAAGGTGATCAACACCGGGTCCGAGGCCGCCCTGATCGACGTGTTCACCAAGGCGGACAAGGACCAGACGGCCGCGCTCGGGTACTTCTACGAGCCGCAGAACTTCCTCGCGAAGGTGCCGCTCGCCCGCGTGAACTGGCCGGCGAACGACTGGACCGACGCGGCGAAGGCCAGCGGCCTCACCGACTACCCGGAGACCGACCTGCAGAAGATCGCCTCGGCGAAGCTGATGGAGTCGGGATCGCCGTTCGCGACGCTGATCTCGAACTTCAACTGGACGAACGAGGACCAGAACTCGGTCGCGCTGGCGATCGAGGACGGCGCCACCCCCGAGGAGGCGGCGCAGGCCTGGATCGACGCCAACCCCGACAAGGTCGCGGCGTGGCTCGAGGGCACCGGAGCCCAGTAGGGATCCGACGGCACGGCACGCAGTGAGGGGCTCCGGGAGACCGGGGCCCCTTCGCCTGCCCGGGCCGACGGCACAGGAGTGCGGGGGCGTCAGGCGGCGGAGACCGTGACGCCGGTGGCCGAGGCGTCGGCGGCGAGGTCGGGGCGTACCGGCGCGCTCGTGCCCGGCGACGCCGGGCCACAGGAGCCATCCTGCAGCGAGGGCGATGGCGGCACCGATGAGGGTGTCGAGGAGCCGGGCGGCCGCGTACCCGGCGAAGTCGCCGCTGGGCAGGGCGGTGAAGACCGCCGCGGCGGCCGCGCCGAAGGCCGCGCTGACGGTGCTCGACCGGGACGAGGCGGCCAGCGAGATCGCCAGCGCGATGACGCCCAGCGGTGCGGCAGCGCCCTCGGGCAGGAGCTGCGCCAGCGCCACGACGGAGATGACCCCGACGAAGGTCCCGGCCACGCGGATGGCGGCCACCTGGACGGTGGTGCGGCCGTTCGGGCGCGAGGATCACGAACACCGTGAGCATGACCCAGAACGCGTTGTGCGTGCCCAGCGCCTGGAACCCGAACATCGCCACGCCGAGGGCGAGGGCCCGGCGCACGCCGTCCTTGGCATGGGAGTCGAAGGTGCGGACGGACGCGACCATCGGGCGCCAGGAGCGACGGCGCCTGCGCGTGCGGGCGCACGGGGGCAGTGCCGAGGAGCTGCTCGGTCCCGGCGCGCAGGGCGACGAGCGCCGAGGCCGGTGAGCAGTCCGACGAGGCCGAGCAGCCCGATCTGCGGCAAGGTGCCCCCGACCGCGCGCGACTCGATGACGCCGACCCCCGTGACCAGGAAGTAGGCGTACGAGGACACCAGGCCGACGAGCAGGCCCACCGGCGGGGCCGCCGTCATCACGCTGGTGGTGAACGCGACGAAGGCCATGGCCAGGGCGGCGGCCAGCGGGTAGCCGGTGGTGAGCGCGCCGAGGGTGCTGTAGGCGACCACGATGACGCCCAGGATGGCCGCACCGGGACCGCCGTGCGGAGCCGGCCGCTGCTCCCGGCCGCGAGGGTGAGCGCGGCCACGATGGCGGACTGGGCGGCCGCGTCGCCGAAGCCGAGGGCGTGCGCGACCGCGAAGCCGGCGCCGAGCCCGACGATGATGGCGGCCATGAGGCGCCACTGCCAGCCCCGGTGCGGCGCCTGACCGGATGACCCCACGGCGCCACCGTAGCCGTCGGTCCGTCCACCGCCGGGGACCGGAGTTGGCGCGGCGTGCCGGGGTCATGACACGCTGGGTCCCTCATGCGTGACGACTACGACGACCAGGCCGACGACCTCGAGCTCGACCTCGAGGAGCGCCATGCCCTGCGACGCGTCGCGGGCCTGTCCACCGAGCTCGAGGACGTCACCGAGGTCGAGTACCGGCAGGTCCGCCTCGAGCGTGTCGTGCTGGCGGGCGTCTGGACCGAGGGCACCGTCCGCGACGCCGAGCGCAGCCTCGCCGAGCTCGCGCTGCTCGCCGAGACAGCCGGGTCGATGGTCCTCGAGGGCGTCATCCAGCGTCGGTCGACACCCCGGACCCGGCCACCTACCTCGGCTCGGGCAAGGCCCGCGAGCTGCGCGAGATCGTGGTGTCGCAGCGGCGCCGACACCGTCATCTGCGACGGCGAGCTGACGCCCGGGCAGCTGCGCCAGCTCGAGGAGATCGTCAAGGTCAAGGTGGTCGACCGCACGTGGCTGATCCTCGACATCTTCGCCCAGCACGCCCGCAGCCGTGAGGGCAAGGCGCAGGTCAGCCTCGCGCAGATGCAGTACCTCCTGCCGCGCCTGCGCGGCTGGGGCGAGTCCCTGTCGCGCCAGGGCGGCGGCGCGGGCGGCGGCGCCGGCGGGGGTGGCGGCGGCGTGGGCACCCGCGGACCGGGCGAGACGAAGATCGAGACCGATCGCCGGCGGATCCGCGCGCAGATGACCCGGCTGCGCCGGCAGCTGCGGGAGATGGAGTCGGCGCGCACGACCCAGCGCGCGGCCCGCCACCGGGCCGGCATCCCGGCCGTCGCGATCGCCGGGTACACCAACGCCGGGAAGTCGAGCATCCTCAACCGCATCACCGGAGCCGGGGTGCTGGTCGAGAACGCGCTGTTCGCAACGCTCGATCCCACCGTCCGCCGCACCAAGACCCCGAGCGGCCGCGACTACACCCTGGCCGACACCGTCGGCTTCGTTCGCCACCTGCCGCACCAGCTGGTCGAGGCCTTCCGCTCCACGCTGGAGGAGGTGCGTGACGCCGACCTGATCCTGCACGTGGTCGACGGCTCCGACGACGCCCCCGAGGAGCAGATCGCGGCGGTGCGCGAGGTGCTCAACGACATCGACGCCGGGCAGGTGCCGGAGCTGATCGTCATCAACAAGGCCGACCTCGCCGAGCCCGAGACCATCGCCGCCCTGCTCCGGCGCGAGCCGCACGCCGTGGTCGTGTCTGCGCGCACGGGCCTGGGCATGGAGGAGCTCCTGGCGGCGATCGAGGCCGACCTGCCGTCGCTCCTGGTCGACGTGACCGTGCTCGTGCCGTACGACCGCGGCGACCTCGTCAGCCGGGCGCACCGGCAGGGCGAGGTCGTGAGCGTCGACCACGCCGAGGACGGCACCGTGCTCCACGCCCGCGTGCCCGAGGCGCTCGCCGGCGAGCTGCTCGCCCTCGCCCATGCCTGACGCGCCGGACCTGGCCGACGCGCTGTCGGCCGTCGTGGCGGCCATCGGCGGGCAGGAGCGCGACGGGCAGCTGCTCATGGCCCGCACCGTGGCGGCAGCGCTGTCCGGGGAGGGCCATGCCGTCGTGCAGGCCGGCACCGGCACCGGCAAGTCGGTCGGGTACCTCGTGCCGGCGGCGCTGCACGCCACGGCTCCTGACGGCGGCCCGGTCATCGTCGCCACGGCCACCATCGCCCTGCAGCGCCAGCTCGTCGACCGCGACCTGCCTCGAGTGGCGGCCGCGCTGGCGCCGATCGTCGGGCGGCCGGTGACGTACGCCGTCCTCAAGGGGCGCAACAACTACGTGTGCCTGCAGAAGCTGCACGGCACCGTGCCCGAGGACGAGGGCGACGCGCTGTTCGACACTCCTCGAAGCGCTCTGGGGCAGCAGGCGCATCGCCGTCCGAGCGTGGGCCGAGGAGACGACGACAGGCGATCGAGACGAGTACCCCGACGACGTGGACCCGCGGGTGTGGCGGGCCTTCTCGGTGGGCCGCCGGGAGTGCGTCGGGGAGAGCCGCTGTGCCTTCGGGGAGGAGTGCTTCACCGTCAGGCGCCGCGTGCAGGCTCAGGCGGCCGACATCGTCGTGACCAACCACGCGATGCTGGCGATCGACGCCATCGAGGGGATCCCGGTGCTTCCGGAGCACGACGCCGTGATCATCGACGAGGGCCATGAGCTCGTCGATCGCGCGACGCAGGCCGTGACCGGCGAGCTGGCCGTCGCGATGGCGGAGAAGGCAGTGGGGCGGGCGCGCCGCCTCGTCGATCCCGAGACCCTCGACCGGCTCCAGGACGCGACGGACGGCCTCGACGCTGCCCTGCGCGAGGCTGCTGCGGAGCTGTCCGGCCCGACCCGGCAGGAGGAGCTCGGACGCGACCTCACCCTCGCCCTCACGGTCGTGCGCGACACCTTCCACCAGGCGATCGCCGAGGTGAACGCCGACAAGGACGCGAAGGACCCCGACGCCCTGGCGGCACGGCAGCAGGCCCGCGGGGCGCTGGAGGAGGTCCACGACGTCGCGGGGTCGCTGCTGGCCATGGGCCCGCACGATGTCGTGTGGCTGGATCCGGGCGAGGGCAATCGCGCGCCGGTCCTCAAGGTCGCGCCGCTGTCCGTCGCCGGACTGCTGCGCACCGCCCTGTTCGACCGGACGCCGGTGGCCATGACCAGCGCCACCCTGACCGTCGGGGGCGGCTTCGACGCGCTGCTCGCGTCCCTGGGGCTCGACGACGCCGAGACCGAGACGATCGACGTGGGCTCGCCGTTCGACCACGCCCGTCAGGGCATCCTGTACGTCGCGCGCGACCTGCCGCCGCCAGGGCGCGACGGGATCGCGATGGAGGCGCTGGACGAGCTCGCCGAGCTGATCGAGGCGGCCGGCGGCCGCACCCTGGCGCTGTTCAGCAGCTGGCGCGGGGTCGAGCGGGCGGCGGACTACCTGCGGGTGCGGCTCGGCGAGCGTGCCGACCTGCCCGTGCTCGTGCAGCGACGCGGCGATGCCGTCGGCGGCCTCGTCGAGCGGTTCGCGGCCGAGCCCACGAGCACGCTGCTCGGCACGGTGTCGCTCTGGCAGGGGGTCGACGTGCCCGGCGAGTCGTGCATCCAGGTCGTCATCGACCGCATCCCGTTCCCGCGTCCTGACGATCCACTGCTGGCCGCACGGCAGAAGGCGGTCGACGATGCCGGGGGCTCGGGCTTTCGTGCGGTGTCGGTCCCGCGCGCCGGCCTGCTCCTGGCCCAGGGTGCCGGCCGGCTCATCCGCGGAGCCGAGGACCGGGGCGTGGTCGCGGTCCTCGACTCCCGGCTCGCCACCGCCGGATACGCCCGCGCGCTGCGCGCCTCGCTGCCGCCGTTCTGGTACACGACCGACCGCGCCACCGTGCTGGGGGCGCTCGAGCGCCTGCGCGACGACCTCGCCGACGAGCGCCCGACCGGCTAGCTCGTCGGCGTCGGGGCGGCGCTGACGGCCGGCGCCGAGGCCGGCGCGGCCGAGGGCTCCGGGGCGGGCGCGTCGGGCGTCGCCTCGGCCAGCGGCTCCTCAACGGGCGCGGCGGTGGGGCTGGCCGACGGCTCGGCGGCCCGCGTGGGCGCAGGCTGCATCGTCTGGTTGTCGAACACCGGCGGCTCGCCGGTGGCCGGCGCCCCGGTGTAGATCGGCGCGCGCGTGGGGGAGCGCGGTGGCGCGGGGCCGGTGATGAGCTCCACCAGAGCCGCCTGGCCCTGGGCGTCCGGGTGCAGGTGCATGGCGGCATCGGCGTCGAACCACTCCGGGTGGGCCTTCGCGAGGACGTCGAAGTCGAGGATGCGCAGCCAGGGGTGCTCGCCGGCCAGGAAGGACAGCTCCTCGTTGAACGCGTCCAGGGTGTACGCGTCGCGCCCGCCGACATACGCATCGGGCCGGTGCGGCGTCACCCAGCGCACCTGCTGGCGAGCGCCGGGGGTGCGCAGCGAGTCGATGAGGTCGACCAGGTCGTCGAGCTGGGCCACGTCGTCCGGGCTGCCGCTGTTGTTGGTCCCGAGCATGATGACCCACGTGCCTGCCGACTGCGCGAGCTCGCCGGACAGGTGGGTCTGCAGGTAGGTGCGGGTGGCCGACTGGCCGACCAGGCCGATCACCGGGTAGCCGAAGCCGGCCAGGGCGTTCGCCACGGACAGGCTGATCGAGTCGCCGAGCACGAGGGACTCCACCGGAGCGGGCGAGCCCACGGCGGCCGGGTCGATCAGGCTGGTGGCCGAGGCAGTGGGGGTCGCGAGGCGAGGCCGGGGGCGTCGGCGACGGCACCGGCGCGGCGGCCGTGCTGGGCGTCACCGACGCTCGGGATCGGCCGGAGCCGACGTGGCGCTGGCCGGGCCGCTCGCGCGCCCGCCGTCCACGGCGCCCTGGGCCGCGGTCGCGCAGCCGCTGAGGGCGAGCGCGGCCACGACGAGCAGCGCGGACGGGACCTGCATGGGTCCATGGTGACCCACGCGGGTGGTTGGGGCGAGGATCAGGGTCGTGGCGAGCGGGTCGAGGCGCCCGCCCCGGCGCTCCGCCGGCGTGTGCGGGGCAGGTCCGGTCAGACCCGCCGCAGGACGGTGACGACCTTGCCCATGATGGTCGCGTTGTCGCCCAGGATCGGCGCGTAGGCCGGGTTGTGCGGCATGAGCCACACGTGCCCGTCGCGACGCTTGAGGGTCTTGACGGTCGCCTCGTCGTCGAGGAGGGCGGCCACGATGTCGCCGTTGTCGGCGTCGTTCTGCTGCCGGACCACGACCCAGTCGCCGTCGCAGATGGCCGCGTCGATCATCGAGTCCCCGACCACCTTGAGCATGAACAGCTCGCCGTCCCCGACCAGGTCGCGCGGGAGCGGGAAGACCGCCTCGACCTCCTGCTCGGCCAGGATCGGCCCGCCCGCGGCGATCCGGCCGACGACCGGGACGTAGGCGGTGTCGGGCCGGTGGACCTCGGCCTCGAGCGACTCCACGACGCGCAGCGCCGCGCGGGCGGCGGCCTGCTGCTCGGCCACCTGCTCGGGGGAGTCGGCGACGACGAGGGCGCGCGGGCGGTTGGGATCACGGCGCAGGTAGCCCATCCGCTCGAGGGTGCCCAGCTGGTGGGCGACGCTGCTGGGGGAGGTCAGGCCCGACGCCCTCGCCGATCTCGCGCACGCTCGGCGGGTATCCCCGCGTCTCGACCGTGTCGCGGATGACCGCCAGGATCGCCCGCTGCCGCGGGGTCAGGCCGGACTCGTCCGCGGGCCCGTCGGGCAGTTCGGTGATGCGAGCGGTCATGGTGTCCGTCCCCTCAGGCCGCGGTCCGGACGCCGGCCGGCGGGTCCGGCCGGGTGTCAGACCCCGATGCGAATGTGTGGCCCACGGTAGCGATCCGCCCGCACGATTTCAAACATATGTTCGAATGTCGTGCTGGACGTGTCGCCCGGGCTGTGCTACAAATCGTACAGGCGTTCGATCGAACAGACGTTCGAACCCCGCGCAGAAAGGCACGATCATGGCAATCGCGGCCCCCTTCCCCGCCGCCAGCGCCCACGTCCGGTCCACGCGCCCGGACCGCGCTCGCGTCGCCGCTGCACCCGTGCATCGCGTCACCGCCGGCTCTGGCGTCGGCTCGTGGTCGGGGATGCGTCTGACCCGACGTGGCCGGATCGCCGTGGTCGCCCTCAGCTCGCTGTTCCTCCTCATGGTCGTGCTGCTGTCCGGTCGGCTCAGCGCCGATGCGGGCACCTCGATGGCCGACCAGGGCCGCGCGACCGGAGTCGTGGTGGTGCAGGCGGGGGAGAACCTGTGGCAGATCGCCAAGGCGATCGCCCCCGGCACCGACCCTCGCGAGACCGTCACGCTGATCCGCGAGCTCAACGCGCTCGACTCCTCCACGGTCGTCGCGGGCCAGTCGATTCTCGTCCCGGTGATGGCGTCCGCGGGTCGCTGACCCGTGACCGGCGATCGTCGCGCCGTGTGCACATACTTGCCATATGACGAGGTCACGGGGGTCTGCGCCGTTGGGTGGGGCCGTCCGGCCCGGGCTGGTGGCGGCCGCCGCGGGAGTGCTGGCGGTGCTCACCTTGGCTGCGCCCTCGGGGGCGATGCCGGTCCCGCCCTCGCCGAGTTCTCCGACCGGATCCACCGGCTCGACACTCGCCGCGGCCGCGGCCGCGACCGATCCGAGCCCAGCCGCGAGCCCGACGCTGCCCCCGGTCGTCGCCGTTGTACCCCCGACCGCGGCAGCGCCAGGCCTGGCGACCACCCCGAGCGTCACCGCCGCACCGGCCGCAGCCACCCGCCGGCCGGACCGGGTCGATCGGCGCTGGCCCCTGAACCCGCCGTGGGACGCCTGCCCGCGCCCCGTGTGGCGGGGGCAGGCCAGCACCGGCCTGCCCGGCGCCGGTCGTCGGGTGCTGGTCATCGGCGACTCGCTGACCCGCGACTCCCGCGTGCTCAGCGCTCGGGGCATGCGGGCCAGCGGCTGGACGCCGACCTTCCGCTGCTGGGGCTCCCGACGCCTGGACTGGGGGCTCGAGCAGGTCTCCCGCTCCCGCCAGCTCGACCAGCTGCCGCGGTTCGTGGTGATGGCCCTGGGCACCAACGACATCTCCTGGGAGACCACGCAGACCACCGAGCGCCGCGTGCGCGCGCTGCTGGATCGCCTCGGACCGGCGCGACAGATCGTGTGGGTCGACCTGCACCTGACCCGCAGCACCTGGCTGAACGCCCGGGCCGACTGGTTCAACTCCCTGCTCGACCGGCTGGCACGAACGCACCCGAACCTGACAGTGGTGCACTGGCACGCGGTGGCCCGGGCGAAGGGGATCCGCGGCTGGGACGGCATCCACTACGGGGCCTACGGGTACCGGCTGCGAGCGGCGACGCTGGTGAAGGCGCTCAACGCGGTCGGCCGCGAGCATCCGGCGGCGGTGGTGACGACTCCGACCAGTGCCCCACCGGCGCCGGTCGAGCCGGTCCTCGTGCCCTCACCGGGACCGACCGCGCTCGTTCCTGGCCCTTAGCGCCGCTGCGGGCCACCGGCGCCGCGGTTGGGCGCGACGCGCCGGGGAATGACCCTTGCCAACGCCGTGTTGACGTACTACGTTGCTACCCCTAGATGTAGTAGTCACAACCGTGTGATTCATCAACAGGTTGTGGTCCTTCATCAACAGGTCCTCCACAGGGAATCCCCAGGCGAATCCCCAGACAGGACCGAAGTGTCCGTTCAGATGTGACGAGAGTTAACAGGTGAGGAGGGGGTGACAGCAGATGCGGTGTCCGTACTGCAAGTCCGACGACTCACGCGTGGTCGACTCCCGGGTCATCGACGACGGCCTGGCGATCCGCCGCCGCCGGGAGTGCTCGGCCTGCGGCCGACGCTTCACCACCGCCGAGACCTCGGTGCTGTACGTCGCCAAGCGCTCGGGCACCACCGAGCCGTTCAGCCGCGCCAAGGTGGTCAGCGGCGTCCGCAAGGCCTGCCAGGGCCGGCCCGTGAGCGACGACGACCTCGCCCGGCTGGCCCAGCAGGTCGAGGACATCGTGCGCGCCACCGGCAGCGCCGAGATCCCGTCCATGGAGGTCGGCCTGGCCATCCTCGGGCCGCTGCGCGAGCTCGACGAGGTCGCCTACCTGCGCTTCGCCTCCGTCTACCGCTCCTTCGACACCCTCGATGACTTCGAGGCCGAGATCGCCCTGCTGCGCGCCGAGGGCGATCCGCTCGGCCAGGAGCCACCCCTGCCCGCCACGGGCATCAGCACCCCCACGACTTCCCACATCCAGTGACCGCTCGCGAGGAAGAAAGGCACCACCCATGACCATCACCAGCAACCAGGCCGAGGCCTTCGTGCACAACACCCTGCGCAATCCCGGGCTGACCATCGAGCGGCTCTACACCACCCCGGGCGTGCACCCCTATGACGAGGTGACGTGGGAGCGACGCGACGTCGTCCAGACGAACTGGAAGACCGGCGAGATCGTCTTCGAGCAGCGTGGCGCGGAGTTCCCCGACTACTGGAGCGTCAACGCGTCGACCATCGTCACCACGAAGTACTTCCGCGGCGCCGTCGGCACGCCCGAGCGCGAGCACAGCCTGCGCCAGCTCATCGACCGCGTGGTCCTGACGTACGTGAAGGCCGGCCGCGAGCACGGCTACTTCGCCACCGAGGACGACGCGATCATCTTCGAGCACGAGCTCACCCACATGCTGCTGCACCAGGTGTTCAGCTTCAACTCGCCGGTGTGGTTCAACGTGGGCACCGTGTCCCCGCAGCAGGTCAGCGCCTGCTTCATCCTCAGCGTCGACGACACGATGGACTCGATCCTGAACTGGTACAAGGAGGAGGGGCTGATCTTCAAGGGCGGCTCCGGCGCCGGCCTCAACCTGTCCCGCATCCGCTCCAGCAAGGAGCTGCTCAAGTCCTCCGGCGGCACCGCCTCCGGCCCGGTCTCGTTCATGCGCGGCGCCGACGCCTCGGCCGGCACCATCAAGTCCGGTGGCGCCACGCGGCGCGCGGCCAAGATGGTCGTGCTCGACGTCGACCACCCCGACATCGAGGAGTTCATCGAGACGAAGGTCCGCGAGGAGGACAAGATCCGCGTCCTGCGCGACGCCGGCTACGACATGGACCTCGGCGGCAAGGACATCACGTCCGTGCAGTACCAGAACGCCAACAACTCCGTGCGCGTGTCCGACCTGTTCATGCACGCGGTCGAGAACGGTGAGCCGTTCGGCCTGACCGCCCGCATGGACGGCTCGGTCATCGAGACCGTCGACGCCAAGAAGCTCTTCCGCACGATGAGCGAGGCGGCCTGGGCCTGCGCCGACCCGGGCATTCAGTACGACGACACCATCAACGACTGGCACACCAACCCCGAGACCGGCCGCATCAACGCGTCCAACCCGTGCTCGGAGTACATGAGCCTGGACAACTCGTCCTGCAACCTGGCCAGCCTGAACCTGCTGACCTTCCTGCGGGACGACGACACCTTCGACGCCCAGCGCTTCGCGCGGGCCGTCGAGTTCGTCATCACCGCGATGGACATCTCGATCTGCTTCGCCGACTTCCCGACGGTGCCGATCGGCGACACCACGCGCCGCTACCGCCAGCTGGGCATCGGCTACGCCAACCTCGGCGCCCTGCTGATGGCCACCGGCCTGCCCTACGACTCCGACGCTGGTCGCTCGTTCGCAGCCGCCATCACCAGCCTCATGACCGGCACCGCGTACAAGCGCAGCGCCGAGCTGGCCGGCATCGTGGGCCCGTACGAGGGCTACGCCCGCAACATCGACGGCCACAAGCGCGTCATGCGCAAGCACGCGGCTGCCGGCGACAACGTGCGCACGATCTCCAGCCTGGACGGCGACGTCCTGAAGGTCGCCAACAAGGCGTGGCAGGACAACCAGCGCATCGGCGAGGAGAACGGCTGGCGCAACGCGCAGGCCTCGGTGCTCGCGCCGACCGGCACCATCGGCTTCATGATGGACTGCGACACCACGGGCATCGAGCCGGACTTCTCCCTGGTGAAGTTCAAGAAGCTCGTCGGCGGCGGCTCCATGCAGATCGTCAACCAGACGATCCCGCGGGCGCTGCGTCGCCTCGGGTACGCCGAGGAGACCGTGGAGGCGATCGTCGAGTACATCGGCGAGCACGGGCACGTCGTGGACGCGCCCGGCCTGAAGACCGAGCACTACGAGATCTTCGACACCGCGATGGGGCAGCGCTCCATCACGCCGATGGGCCACGTGCGCATGATGGCGGCGGTCCAGCCGTTCATCTCCGGAGCGATCTCCAAGACGGTGAACATGCCGGAGTCGGCCACCATCGAGGAGGTCGAGGAGATCTACTTCCAGGGCTGGAAGCTGGGCATCAAGGCGCTGGCGATCTACCGCGACAACTGCAAGGTGGGCCAGCCCCTGAGCGATGCCAAGGCGAAGAAGGTCGACGAGATCGTCGACGCGACAGCCGAGGCCGTGCAGGCCGCCCTCGCCAGCCAGCCGGTGCGCCGTCGCCTGCCGAAGAGCCGCCCCAGCGTCACGACCTCCTTCTCGGTGGCCGGGGCCGAGGGCTACATGACGGCCGGCAGCTACCCGGACAACGGGCTCGGCGAGGTCTTCCTCAAGCTCGGCAAGCAGGGCTCGACCCTGGCCGGCGTCATGGACGCGTTCTCGATCGCCATCAGCATCGCGCTGCAGTACGGCGTGCCGCTGGAGGCCTTCGTCAGCAAGTTCGTCAACATGCGGTTCGAGCCGGCGGGCATGACCGACGATCCGGACATCCGGATCTCGCAGTCGATCATGGACTACATCTTCCGTCGCCTGGCGCTGGACTACCTGCCCTACGACAAGCGCGAGGCGCTCGGCATCTTCACCGCCGACGAGCGCGCGATCACCGTGGCCGCAGAACTATGGCGGCCCGGCCGTCGTCGCGGCCTCGGCTGACCTCGACGAGGCCATCGACGAGGCGGTCGTGGAGGGCGAGGTCGTGGCTGAATCGGCTCCGGCAGCAGCCCCCCGCACCAGCACCGCGCACTCCAGCGCCGAGCTGCTCGAGGAGATCACCGGCACCGCGTCCGACGCCCCGCTGTGCATGACCTGCGGGATCAAGATGCGCCCGGCCGGCTCGTGCTACGTCTGCGAGGGCTGCGGGAGCACGTCCGGCTGCAGCTAGGTGTGAGGCGGTTGGCGGTTTCTCGGAAATCGTTCGGCAGTATTCCGGAAATCGTTCGGCAGTTTCAGTGAGCGTCAACACGAGAAGGGGACCCGGGTGTCCGGGTCCCCTTCTCGTGTTCCCGTGTGTCAGGCGGCCTTCGGGATGCGAGGCCTATTCGCTGCGTGGCGCGCTTCGGGGTAGCGAAGGCGGAGGTTGTGCACCGCGAGTGCCAGCATGAGGCTGAACCCGACGGCACCGATGCCGCGAACCTTGGCGCGGCCAGGGCTCCAGCCGCAGTTGTACTTCAGGCTGGAGAACAGCCGCTCAACGGCGGACCGCATGTTGTAGAGGGCTTTCCACTCGCGGGTGCCGTAGGCCGGCCACTGCCAGACCCGCGGCATGTCGGCGAAGTGGATCGTGAGGTTCTGCAGGCAGCAGGCCTCGTCGGCCTCGTGGTCGCCTAAGCAGAGGGGAAGTGCCGGGTCCCAGTCCTTCGTCTTGGGCCACATGGTCTCGTGCTTGCAGCGCCAAGCCCGCACCTTCTCGTGGGTTCCGGAACGGAGCCGGACGGTCCCGCCGGTTGGCTTGCCGTTGAGACGAAGCTCGTAGGCCGCCCGCTCATCCTCCAGTGCCCAGTAGGCATCCCACTCGTCATTGGAGGCAAGGGGACCAGGGACGTTGATCTCCCACAGGCGTGGCGGCATCTGGGGTGCGAACAGGCGGCCGCAGATCTGCAGGAAGCCGCGGTAGGTCGCCGGCTTGCGGTCCGGGTGCTGGGGATCCTTGACGAAGCGGTCCGTGGCCATCAGGTCGTACGTGAACTGGAACCCCGCGCCCACCAAGGGCTCGCTGAAGGACTTCCACTGGTTGTTGAATGCGCGATCTGCCGTCAACGACGTGGCCAGCGGGTCGATGGTCGGGTACAGCTCGGTGAGGCCCATGACGAGCTCGCTGCCCACCGGGACGTCGTTCTTGTGCGCTGGGATGAGGGCAGCACGCAGTACGAACTCCGGACTGTTGGGTGTCGACTCGACGACGGCCACGCAGCCGTAGCCGAGGATCTTCTTCTTCAACGTGCCGTCCGGATTCGTGTATGCGCGGTGTCCCGCGTGGGGATCGCAGGAACCCCGTGTGGCCTTCGGACGCTTCGGCTTCGCCTTCTTGGGTGCCGCCTTCGACGGGGCGCCGTCCGCCACAGCGTCCGCGTGCCGATCGGCCACCTCGTCGAACTCGAGCTCCCGGTACTCGTCGGCGATGAGCGTGAGCTGGCGGTCCTTCCCGCCATCCTCCGGTTCCTTGCAGCCGCGGGACGTGCAGTGGGCCTGGATCAGCGTGTTGTCGATGGCCAGGTGATGCCGATCGAGGTCGGGCAGGTCATTTCCGACGGCGGCGCGTGCGAACGTGTCCATGCCCTGCTGCAGGGACGAGTCGAGCAGGGTCAAGTCGGTGCCTGCCGCCGGCGTCAGGGCATCGGTGATGTGCCGCTGGAGATCGTTGACCATGCCGTAACTGACGTTGTTCTCCAGGCCGAGGCTGGTGAAGTCGTCCTCGTGCTCGAGATCGTTGAACAGGCCCATTGCCCCGTTGAGCATGTCTCCCGACTGGTGCGCCCACATGCCGTAGATCTTGGCGATCAGGAGGGTGCGGACCGAGAGCTCCCGCTTGGGGCCACGCTTCGCGGCGATTACCTCCTCGATGTCGGCGATCCACGCCTTGATGTCTGGGGAGTCCACGTACTCGACGACGAGGTCGTGCACGGTGCGGTTCACGATGCATCACCGCCCGTGATGCCGCCGAGCTGGCCGGCAATCGCGTTGGCGTCACTCGGCCGCGCCGGCGCATGGTTCGCGACGAGGTCTTCCAGAGACCGAAGGCTCGTCAACCCGGCTGCGGCGAGCAGCGTGTTGAGCGGAGCGTTCGCGGCAAGGTGCTCGGCGAGCCATGCCTTGCGCAGGCGCTCGACGCTGATCAGCAGATCCGCATAGCCCGAGGCCCGGACAGCACGTGTGAGAGTCGATCCGATCGCGCTCGGGGCATCCGGGTCGCAGGGGGCTTCCCCCGCGGCGATGAGCGCGCCGGGAGCGAGGTCGTACGCCAGCGCGCGAAGGTCGTCGGCGAACCGGGCCAGGACGGGGACATCACGCTCTGCTCCCGGGCGCTCGACCACGACCCACAACCCCGCGGCGGAGCGGTCGCGCAGGCAATCGGCAGTGACCCAGCGCATGTCGGCGCCGCTGAGCCCGGCGCCGCGGGCGAGGGCGAGCCATGCACGAGTGCGCTGTGACGTGGTCTTGCTACGGAAGGTAGCCGCTGCACGAACGGCGATGGCGAACTCGCGATCCGTCAGCGGCGGCAGCGTGCCGGCGGGGGGCGTGGCGCCCCGGCGGGGGCGCTTCGGGGGCACGAAGGAGCGGCGGAAGGAACGCAGCTGAGACAAGGCGACCTGGCGACTGCGGTGATTGCGACGGGCCTGCTGAGGGTCGGACGTGACGTACTGCGTCATGACGTCCTCGTCCAGCAGGGTCTCAACCGTGAGGCGGCGCGGATCGTGCGCCGCCATGTAAGCGGCGTAGTGCGCGAGCACGGCACGGCGTCCCATTGCCGTATCCGGGTCGTGGTCGGGGGAGGAGGCGTCAACCGCGAGGATCTCCAGCACCACAGGAAGCGCCAGCTCCCACGCATGCACCGCCACCCCCGTGGGGCGGTACTCGCCGCTCGCCACGGTCCTGAAGGGGTGCCCCGGGGGCAGGCTCAACAGGATGCTCGGATCAGACATCGCGGCCCCTATCGGCGCCAGGATGATGAAGAAGATCGCTCGTGTGTGTTCGTTCATGTGGGGGCACCGTCCGGCGGTGCTCGGAAACGTCAATCAACGCCACCACCGCCGCGTACTCCGCCCTCACAGATGAAGCATAAATGCTCCATCTGACACATGCGCGGCCAGCTCGCATTGAGGTGCGTACGCTCGGCGGCATGGTTCGTCGTGCAGATGTCCGGCCTCGTCCGGCTGACTACGCGGCGGTGGGGTCGTGGCCCGACTGCACCTTGGAGCCGGGGGCACCGGTGTGGGCTCAGCGTGCGCTTGAGGTCAGCGGTGCCTTGCAGGCGAGCCTTCGTGACGTGAACCTGAGCGAACTCCACCGAACTACCGGGATCGCGAGGTCCACAGTCCGCCGCATCGTGGACGGGGAGACCTGGCCGGATTTCGTGACTCTCACCCGGCTCGAGGAGGCCCTCAACGCGCGACTGTGGCCTTCCACACCGATCCAGTAGGCCACCGGGGCTGGCCTCAGCCGTCAGGGCTCAGGCAGTGGCGGTGATGGTCTCCATCGTGAGTTCGACTCCTCCGTCAATCTCGCGGGTGGCCAGCGTGGTGGTGACATGCGCGAGTGGACGGCCCGTTCCGGACCGTGGACGAGCTTGAGCCAGCCACGCCGATGTGGGTCGACTGGTTCAACACGACCCGGCTGCATTCATCGATCGGCGACATTCCGCCCATCGAGCTCGAACTGGACTACTACCGTCAGAACACCAGCCCGGCGACCGCCGAGTTGGGAGAACTCAGCCTCCAGTGAACCCCGGGTGGTTCAATCCTCCTCTGTTGATGCGGTAGACACCCCAGGTCGATTGGCAAAGGATGCGACGGCTTCATCCACGGTCGCATACATGGACTGCAGGACCGCGACGTCGGCGCCGGCCTGGCGGAGGATGTCGCGGACCTGGCCAATGCCGTGCGCGATGACGAGCCGGATGCCCCGACGGTGGAGCTCCTCGGCGAGTTGGGTGAGCATCTCGGTGGCGGTGACGTCGATCGCCGGTGTCGTCTCGGCGTCGAGGATCACGCCGATCGTGGAGTCGGTGATGCGGTCGCGGATGGCTTGCCGGACGTTGTCGGCGTTGGCGAAGAAGATCGCGGACTCGACCCGCACAACGATCACGTCGTCGCGCATGGGCAGGTCGGGGTGCCGCTTCGCGTCGACCCACACGCCCTGCTCGGTCCTCGGCGTCGCGATCCTGGCAAGGGTGGCCACCTCGGGTCGCGATGACCGGAACACCAGAAGGAGGACGGACACGGCGATGCCGATGAACAGGCCGGGCAGGGTGTCGAAAACGAGGACCCCGATGAGTGCGGCGAGGGCCGCGATGAAGTCGACGCGAGCCGCCCAGCCGTAGATGCGGCCCAGGCTGCCCGTCCAGACCCGGTAGAGGCGCACGAGGGCGGGCACGTCGACGAGCTCGATCACGGCGGCGATGACGACCGCGGCCAAGGTGGCCTCCGGCAGGGTCTCGAAGATCCCCGTGAGGAACAGCAGGGTGATGACAACCAGGGCCGCGACGGTGAGGTTCGACACCTGGCTGCGCGCCCCGCTGTTCGCGTTGACCGCTGACTTGGACAGGCTGCCGTTGACGACCATGCCGGACGTGAGCCCGGCACCAAGGTTGGCGGCGCCGAGGCCGATGAGCTCGCGGTTGGGGTCGATGTCGTATCCGTCGCGGGCGGCGTAGGACTTGGCGGGACCCAGGCCCTCGACGAAACCGAGCAGGAGCACTCCCGTGGCGGCACCCGCGAGGGCCAGGTAGTCCTCGAAGCCGAGACCATCGGGCACACCCACCGTCGGCAGCCCCGACGGTGATCGTGCCGACCACCTCGACCCCTTTGTCCTCGAGGCCGAGCACGGCGGTCGCCGCGATGCCGAGCAGGACGGCGAGCAGGGAACCGGGCAGCAGCGGCAGCCACCGTCGGCAACCGAGCACGACGACCAGGCTCGCCGCGCCGACGGCGAGGGTTGCGCCATTGGTCTCGGGGAGGTTCTGGACGAGGCCGGCGATCTCCTCGAAGAAGTTGCCCGACTCCTTGGGCACTCCGAAGAGCGCGGGCAGCTGCCCGGCGATGATGGTCAGCGCGAGGCCCACGACGAAGCCCTTGAGGACCGGTTGGGAGATGAAGCTGGCCAGGAATCCCATCCGCGCCAGGCCTGCCGCGATGCCGAGGATCCCGGTGACGATCGCCAGCCCGGCGGTGATCGCGATGAAGTCGTCACCTCCCGCGGTGGCGTACATCCCCACGATGCTCGCCGACAACGCCGCCGTCGCGGACATCGTCGCGACGACCACCACTCGCGACGTTCCGAAGACGGCGTACAGCACGAGCGCCGGGATCGCCGCATACAGGCCGACGACCGGCGGGACGCCAGCGATCGTCGCGTAGGCCAGAGACTCCGGAACGAGCACCGCCCAGACAGAAAGGCCGGCCAGGACGTCGAACCGGAGCCAGGCAGGCTGATAGCCGCGCAGGGATGGGAGGAGCCGGGCCATCCCGGTTCAGTCAGTAATGAGGGCGTCGGCCCACCACGCCGGCGGCGGGCTCGGCGGGTTCATCGGCGGGCCGGTGATCGTCGTGGGTCCGACGACCGGCCAGGCGAACGGGTCGATGATCGTCTGCCGGGCCACGACCGCATCCTTCGTGATCGTGAACGTGGTGAGGTCCTGTGCGATCGTCACCGGCCCGTCGTACTTCGTGCGCATCTCGTTGAACACCGGCCCGACGGTCTCGTGATCGACGGCCAGGTGCCACATCACCGACATCCGGGCTCCCGCACGGGCGAACACCCCGCCGGCCGCTGCCGGGCTCGTATGGACACCGTTGACGACCTGCTCCGCGAACGCGAGCGGGACGCCGGCCTTCTGCGCGAACACGCTGGCCGACGGGAACGTCTCGTGGATCAGCAGGTCCGCGCCGTCGCACGCGTCGACCAGGGTGTGGCTCGGGCGGGTGTCGCCGGAGAAGACCACGCTCAGGCCGTTGTAGTCCAGGCGGTAGCCCACCGACCCGTTGAGGATGTGGATGACCGGGAACGACGAGATCCGCACCCCGTTGCGCTCGTAGACCGTCGACGTGGTCTCGAATGGCACCTCGGTGACCTCCATCCGGGCACCGGACTGGCCTGGGTGCCCGTTCAGCGAGGCCGTGTCCCAGGCATGGGCCAGCGTCAGGTGCTCGGCGTACGAGCGCGTCCCCAGCTCAGGAACCTCGCCGCCCGGACCCCACACCTCGACCGGGTCGCGGCGACCGGCCTTGGCCATGCTCCACACCAGCGTCGGCACGTCCCCCACGTGGTCGGCGTGCAGGTGCGTGAGGAACACCTTCGTCGTCGCCGTCACCGGCAGGTGCAGGCCGTTGAAGTTCGCCAGCGACCCGGAACCGAGGTCGAAGAAGAAGAAGTCCCGCTCCGGGTTGCCCACCTCCATGAGAACCGAGGCGGATCCCTGCGCCTTGTTGGTGAACGGATCACCGCTGCCCAGGATCGTGACCCGGATCTCGCCATCACCGACCCGGTCCTCGTCCGGAACGACGCTCGGCGCGTACTCCCTGCCCGGGGAGCCGACCACAGGGGTCAGCGTCAACGGATCGGCGCTGCCCTCGAAGGCCAGCTCGGTCATGCCCGTGATCTCGGCGCTCATCCTCAACTCCTCCTGCTGGGCGGGCACATCGATGTGAGGTGTCCGTCACGTGCAGTCTCCACGAACGACCGTAGCCCCGGCATCCCCCGAATGCCCTGACATGGGCACTCATCCCCTCCGGTCGATCCGGCATGAGTCTCATCGCCCTCGCCTTGTTCACGCTCATCCGCACGCGATCGAGGATCGGGAGCATCCCGGGATCCGTGCGGTGCAAAGTGCGATCGTCGGCACCAATCCCGGGAATGCACGACGAGTACGCCCGCTACACCTCGACGGCGTACTGGGTGCACGACGTCCTGATCGTCCACGGCGGCACCTTCTTGATCCAGGCCCTCCCACTGGGCGTTGCGAGATGCTCGGCCGGTCCTCAGCCCGCCGAAGCGAACCCGAGAATCAAGAAGCTGGACTCCCCGGTCACCGTGCGCCTAACACTGGACTCGGGAGCCGATGTCGAACTCGCCTGCGACGCCGCCGACGCCACTCGGCTCCTGGGACCGTTCGCTCCCTGATCGGCTCTCCCGGTCACTCGCGCCTGCCACAGACTGAGCCCGGATCCGTCCTGGTGACGCCGACGGCGCGAACGACCCGTGTGCTCTGGTTCAGCAGGAGTCCCGGGCGCAGCGGTGGGTGCCCTGCAGGCGCACGACTTTGCGCTGCCGAGAACGGGGTCGCGTGGTCTCACCTTTGTGCTCATGGGAACGCCACGGACGTAGTCGATTGCGCCATGGGAACGCAGGCGCAATCTTCCTGAGAATCGACACTGGGTCCTTGCCGCTGAGTGGCATGCCCGGACCGTCAACCGCGTGGACACGCGCCTGCTCGAGCAGCTTCCTGCCAACGATCCGTATCGGCGCGTCTTCGAGGACCGGTTCGAGCCCCAGTCCCTGAGCTCCGAGGAGTACCGGGTCGTCCGTCCGGCCCTCGTTGACGTCCTCACAGCGGACATGGAGCATCGACCATGCACGCCCTCCATGCGTTCTGCCCGCCTGGGTCGTTTCATGCCGTTCCTCGTCTGGTGTCTCAGGCAGGGGTATCCCGCGCTGCCGAGCAAGGTCTTCGACGCGGATGTGATCGAGTGCTTCATCGCGCAGAGCCCGGAGGCAGCCTCCACGAAGGACGCGGTCTACCAGCTCCGAAGCGCGCTGGTCCCGCTCTGCGCCCACTTCGGCAATCCCGGGGAGGCGGCGCAGAAGGTCCTGCGCACGGGAGCGCGCTCGCATCCTGCGGTGCCGCTCGCCTCAGCGCGTCGACTGCTGCGGATCGCGGACAGCCTGAGAAACCCGCAGGCTCGGGTAGACGCCCGAATCGTGCTGTCCCTGGCCCACGGGTGCGGCTTCGAGGCGAGGCACGTCGTGAAGGTGTGCGGGGACGAGGTGTCCCGTTCCGCTGACGGGTCAGTCTGGGTCACGAGCTGTGGTCGTGAGGTCCTCGTGCACGAGCCCTACGCCCAGACGCTTCTGGGCATCGCCGCGAGCGCTCCCGCCTCCCTGCTCGGCTCCCGCACCGATGTCGTCCCATCGACGGTGGAGCGGCTGAACGAGGCGCTCGCGGCAGGCGGATACGACCTGAAGGTAGACGTGGCGGCGCTGAGGGCGGGCTGGAAGGCAGGGGAGTAGGGACCGGGCGTGACGAAACCAGGGATCGGGAGGGCCGATCGGCGGGATCGTCAGGAATGCGGGTCCGGAAGTTGTTCCAGCGCAACGGCTCAGAAACTGCCGAACGCCTCGATGTCGAGTGACACCGAAATGAGCCACGAGTTGGCGCCGTTCGAGACGCAAACCGACGCCAAGTGAGCCGTCGTGTGACAAGTTGGCCAGACAAGAGCGGGAACAAATGAGAGGCCCCCACCGATCGGTGGGGGCCTCTCACTCGTACGCCTCGTCGGAGGGCTCGCAGAGACTCTTGTTGGCGGCTGATCTTCGGAGCAGAATGTGCGCACCGGATCAGGGGAGACAGTCCATGGCCGATGAGCGATCACCTCGTCAGATCCCTGCGGTGCCTGCTGGGCTACCACAATTGGATCGGCATAGGCCGCCCCGACGGACGACGTTCCGTCTGCGGGCGCTGCGGACGTGTCGAGTACGACGGCGCCATCGAGGACTTCAGCCGCAGGATTAGCGGCCACTAGAGCGCCTCACTAGGAGCGGCTGTGGAGTGGGTGCTGATTCTCGCAATGGGCTTCGCCTTGATCGCGGTGCTCGTCGTCCTCCTCTATCGGGCTGGTCGGCGTGGCAGCGCTCACGATGAACGTGAGGCTTCTCGGCTGCACGCGGAAGCCGAGAAACGGAAGGACGGTTGGTCCGGCGCATAGCGGTGCGGCCGCCGGAGTGCTGGCCCCGATCGCAACGAACCCGGGTTCGTCAGCCATATCGGCGGCGGACGGTGACCGGTATCGCGTGATCGAGGTGTCGGAGTCGCGCGAGGCCGATGAGCAAGCCGGGTGGAGGCCGTGATCCTTCCCAACACGCCCCCGGACGCACCGACGCCGACCACGGAGTACGTGGATCTTGCGGTTGCGGTGCCGCAGGGCTGACGCCTGACTCGCTGGGCAGGAACGTGGCACCGGAGCCCCGCCGCGTCGTCGGCCTAGAAGATCGAGAGCGGATGGTGTGGGTCGAGGAACTCCTGGAGCTCGATGACGTTCCCATCGGGGTCGCGGCCGTACGTCGATCGCTGGGCTCCCGGCCCGGATGTTGCCGCGGGCGGGGGTGCGCAGTGGAAGGCCATGCCGGCCGCTGACAGCCGTTGGTACTCGGCGTCGATGTCGACGACGTCGAGGCAGAAGTGCGTGTAGCCGTGGTCGTTCACAGGCCGGCCCGGTGACTGGGGGGCGCCCGCCGGCGTCAGGTACTGGAACAGCTCCAGGTAGGAGTTGCCGATCCTGAGTTTCGCCGCGCGCGCCGACGAGCCCTCGAGTCCGACGATGGCATCGACCTCCTCGGACCCGGCGGCCCAACCGCTCATCTTGACGAGTTCCATGCCGATGACGTCGCGGTAGAACGCGATGAGCCGGTCGATGTCGCCGGTGCTGATTGCGACGTGGTGGATGCCTCGGATCATGTGCCTCTCCTCGTTCCGTGAAGGTGCTCGGGGGGAGTCTAGGTAGCCGCGGGTCGCGCCGTCGCACCGCGGAAATGCATTCGCCACCACGGGGCAACGTCGGAGTGCCACGATGGGGCGATGGTCAGAATGCATCCAGGCAGGGGGCCGCACGAGCCACACGTGGTCCTGCTCTTCGGGGCGACCGGGGACTTGGCGCGGCGGAAGCTGCTGCCCGGCCTGTTCCACCTCTCGAGATCGGGACTGATCCCCGGGATGCGCGTCGTCGGCGTCTCCCTCGACGACATCACTGTCGAGGAGTTCCGTGAGCGCGCGCACGCGTCCCTCGACGAGTTCTACTCCCGCGGCCTCGATGCAGCAGGCGTGGGAGAGCTTCGCGGATCAACTGGACTACGTCCCGACGGGGGCCGGTGCCGGAGCCATCGCAGACGCCGTGGCGCGGGCGGAAGCCCAGCTCGACGGCGACGTGCGCCGTCTGTACTACCTCGCAGTACCCCCGCGGGCGGGGGAGGAGGCCGTCCGCATGCTGGAGGAGGCCGGCGTGATCGAGCGGTCCCGCGTGGTGATGGAGAAGCCCTTCGGCGTCGATCTCGACAGCGCCGTCACCCTGAACGGCATGCTGCACGAGGTCTTCGACGAGGAACAGATCTTCCGCATCGACCACTTCCTCGGCAAGGAGCCCGCCCTCAACATTCTGGCCTTCCGATTCGCCAACGGCCTGTTCGAGCCCATCTGGAACCGGAACTTCATTGACCACATCCAGATCGACGTCCCGGAGAAGCTAGGTCTCGAGACGCGGGGCGAGTTCTACGAGCAGACCGGCGCGTACCGCGACATGGTTGTCACGCACCTGTTCCAGATCCTTGCCTTCATCGCCATGGAGCCGCCGACCGAGCTCAACCCGGCGGCGATCACCATCGAGAAGAACAAGGTGTTCCGCAGCATGCTCCCCATCGAGCCGGCGGACGTCGTCCGGGGGCAGTACACGGGCTACCTCGACATCCCCGGAGTCTCACCGGACTCCGAGACGGAGACCTTCATCGCGCTGCGCTGCCGCATCGACAACTGGCGGTGGGCCGGCGTGCCCTTCTTCCTGCGCACCGGGAAGCAGCTCGCCGAGGGCCAGCGCATCGTGTCCATCGCGTTCAACGAGCCGCCCAAGAGCATGTTCCCTGCGGACTCGGGCGTCGGTGCCCACGGCCCCGACCACCTCACCTTCGACCTCGCCGACTCGGCCAAGATGTCCTTGTCGTTCTACGGCAAGCGCCCGGGCCCGGGCATGCGGCTGGACAAGCTGAGCCTGCAGTTCGCGATGCACGACACCGGCCTCGAGGGCGACGTGTTCGAGGCCTACGAGCGACTGATCCTGGACGCGATGAAGGGTGACCACACCCTCTTCACGACGGCGGACGGCATCGAGCGGCTCTGGGAGGTCTCCGCACCCCTCATCGGCGATCCGCCACCGGTCCGCCCGTACGCACCCGGATCGTGGGGCCCCAACGCCATCCACCAGCTGGTGGCCCCGCACGGCTGGCGGCTGCCTTTCGAGCGCGCGTGGCGCGCTCCCAACAGCCTCGGCGCCTAGGCACCCTCGTTCGTGCCTCCGGTGACTGAGTCCGTTGGCTGAGCCGGCGTTGATGTGTCCGGGCCACGGGACTGGTCACCGCGTGCACGCTCAAAGGGGAGTGGGGTGATGGCGTGCCGGTTGGCTCCGTGAGGTGGCCCAACCTCTCCTCACGTCTGCCGCGCCCAGTCTCAGGTCGGCGTGTCGAAGGAACCTGTGTCCAAGTTGTGCAGGGTCAGCCCATGAGTCGGTCCATTCACGACGTGCCGGACCGTGCGATGGCCGCGCTCGCTCGTCCTGGGTGCTGTTCCCCGGTGGTCGGGCGTGGGAGGCTTCCCGAATGCGGGTGCTGTTCTCCACCACTGCTGGCTCCGGCCACTTCGGTCCTCTTGTGCCCTTCGCCCGGGCGTGCGTCGCGGCGGATCGATGAGGTGATCGTGGCCGCTCCGGCGTCCTTCGCCAGCGAAGTCAGGGCCGCGGGTTTCGAGCAGCCGCCCGTTCGCCGACGTTCCGCCCGAGCTGCTGGGGCTGTCTTCGGCCGTCTGCCGTCCCTGTCGGTCGAGGAGGCCAACGCCATCGTCATTGCCGACGTGTTCGGACGCCTGGCCGCACAGGCCGCTCTGCCCGATCTGGTCGCGATGGTCGACGAGCGGCGTCCTGACATCGTCGTCTCGCGAGCAAGCCGAGTACGGGTCCCTCGTCGCAGCCCGTTCGGCAGGAGTCCCCCAGGCCGTGGTGGCGATCGGCATGACCGAGATGACCGACATCTGCGACTAGCCGTGGCGGCGCCGCTTGCCGAGCTTGATGCCCTCGCCGGCCTACCCGAGGGCGCAGCCGCCGCGGCCCTACGGGGGAGCTCGACGCTCACGTGCGTCCCGGCAGTGCTCGACCGCTCAGGGCGAACTGGGAGCACGGGCACCGGTTCGATCCACCGCTACCTTGACGAGCTCGCTCGCTACGCGAACAGGCGCCCTTCCACCGGCATGGGGAGACCCGTCTCAGCCGCTCGTCTAGCGTCAGCTTCGGGTCGGTCGCCGCCGGGAGCTCGGTGACTTCGCGGAACCTGTACCCGGCGGTGTTGGCCGCCTTCGCCGATCAGCCGGTCCGGGTGCTCCTCACCACAGGTCGGGGTGTGAACCCGGTCGATAGACCTTGCACCTACTACCGAAGCCAATGCACATGTCGAGCGTTGGTGGCCGCAGCCGGATGTGATGCCACACGCAGCCGCAATGGTCGGTCACGGCGGGTTCGGCACAGACCATGGCGGCCCTTGCCGCCGGAGTGCCTCAGGTCGTGGTCCCTCTCTTCGCTCTCGATCAGCAGCATCAACGGCGACCACGTCGCGGCAGTCGGCGCTGGCCTGAACCTCGACGGCGGACCCATGGCCATCCGCGCGGCTACTGGCCGAGGCGGTGGAGCGTCTGGTGGCCGGACCGGCATACCGAACTGCCGCTCAGGCCGTTGCGGATGAGATGGCGGGCCTGCCCACCGGTCGCTGAGGCCGTCTCGTTGCTGGAACTCCTCGCCAGGCCCTGACTCCGCCTCCGAAGGACGCAGAGGCGGCCACGCTACCCGTCCTCACCCGACGATCACGCTACAGTTCTAGGGGCAGGGCCGGACTCCGAGCAGGAGGGGGCCCTTCGCCTTCGGTCAACTGTTGCATCTGGTTTCCTCCAACTTGCGAATGGAAGGAGGAGCAGCGAGCAATGTCCACGTTCGTCGTCGCGCCTCCGGCCAGCTCCTAGCGAGCCTCCAGGGGCGCCCCTTCCTTGGAAGGTCACACATGGCGTCTTCTCCTGAATCCACCCCGGTCAGCTCGCCGCGACTGGCCGCCGTGGGGGTCCTGATCCATCGCATCGAACCGGAGCCAGTGGGCGTCTGCCGACGCCCTGCACGGAATGGCCGGTGCGCCGCGTCGTCGGTCATCTGGTCGGCATGAACCTCGTCTTTGCCGCCATGCTCGCTGACGAGCCCATGCCCGCCCGCGTCGACATCGCCGACGACGATCTGGCCGCGCAGTACGACTCCTCGGCCGAGCTGCTCGTCAGCCGCTTCAGCGCACCGGGCGTGCTCGAACGGGACATTGGCGGTCCCATGGGCAGCGCCTCGGGCGCTGAGCGGCTGCAGATCAGGCTGTACGACCTGATCGCGCATGGCTGGGACCTCGCCCGTGCCACCCGGCAGCCGTTGACCCTGCCGGACGACGTGGTCGAGGACTCGTTGGCCTTCGCCACCGTTCAGCTCGAGGGAGTCGATCGAGACGGGCGATTCCAGCCTCCGCAGCCGTGCCCAGACTCTGCGGCTGCCCTTGATCGACTGGCAGCCTTCCTCGGCCGGGACGTGACGTGGGCGGCACGCGTCGGGGAGTAGGGCGCAACGGCGCATCAGCGACGCAATTGGCTGCCGGTTCTCGCTGGTCAGGGTCGGGATGGCAGCCGCCGCAGGTCACCCGCGTGGACCAGGCGCGGAGCGCCTGCACGATGAAGTGCTGCACGACGTTCGGATCGCCGTTCGGGTCCTGCAGCAGCATCGCCCCTACGCGCACCTCGGTGAGAACGGCTCCGGCAGGCACGGCGGGCAGGCACAGGTCGTGCATGTTGTCGTCCATCGCCGGAGTGCTGTGATCGGCGAGGTCGGCCACCGCGCGCGGGCGCACCCTGATGACCGAGCCGTCCGGCAGCCTGAAGAGCGCGCGGTACGACCGCACCACGGGAGTCGCCGATCTCGGCACCCGTGGGGTACGCGGTCATCCCGTTCGACCACGCGACGCGCACGAACGTCCTGCCCACCGCGCAGGCGTTCAGGTCGCCGCTCATCATGCTGCGAGGTGAGTCGCCAGGCGTCGGAGATGTCGGGACCCGCCTCGATCTGGACGATGCTGTGGGACAGGCCCGGCGTGATGGGACGCCAGACGGATCGACCGCGGCGCGTGCCCGTCGAGCGCACCGACGACGGTGACGGTCACCGGCCGCGCTGCCGCAGGATCGCCGAAGTCGCCGATGAGATTGACCGTCTGAAGCTCGTTCGGTCTCGTCGGGCGGGTACTGCAGGGCGCATGTCGGGGTGACGGTCGGTGCCGTCGTCTCGGGTGATGACGAAGTCGCTCACCGAGATGGTCGACGGATCGATGAACCAGTTGAAGGTCACCGGGATGTTGTCCAGTCCGGTCACTCCGGTCGGGCACTTGTTGCCGTTGTTCAGCCCCCAGGCTGCGCTCAGGATCCGCGCTTCGCGGCGCGATTCCCGCTGGTCCGCCGCAGCCTGTCCGGCTGGCACCAGGGGCAGCAGGAGGATGACCGCGGCCAGTGAGGCGAGGGCGACGCGACGATGCGGATGTCTCAAGGGATCTCCGATGCTGGACGCGACCCCCGTCTCCAGGACAGTCTGCACCGTGCTCAGAGCGCATCACGCGTCGACGACGGCGACACTGGGGGAGTGCCGCCGGTGCGGCGGCCGTCCGGAAGGGGCACGACGATGATGCACGACCAGCATGCGATGGCGGAGATGGCCGGGGGCCTCGGCGAGTTCCAGGCAGATGCGATCCACACCGCCTCCGGGCACGGCATCGACGCGAGCGCCGTGGTTGCGGCGGAGCTCGCGGCGGAGGGGCACTGGGTTCCCGCGGACGGGCACCCCGCTCCCGCGGTTGTCCCTGCTGGCCTGGCGGCGCTGGAGGCCGAGACGGCGGAGTAGCCGCCTACCCGATCGCCGCGGGGAGATCGCGGGCGAGGGCGGCCTGGATCTCACCGTGCCGCTCGAGGAACGAACGCTCGTCGAGCCGCTTGCGCCGCATCCAGCCAGTGACCTCGTCGTTGCACTTGCTCGCATTGCACGAGGCACAGGCGGGCGCGATGTTGTCGAGCGTGTAGCGGCCGCCGCGGGAGATGGGCAGCACGCAGTCGCGCTGAAGTGCTCCCGTGGTCGCCCCGCAGTAGGCGCAGCCGCCCCAGGCCTCTTGCAGTGCGAGCCACTGGCTGTCCGTGAGGTCGTGCTCGACTGATGCCATGCGCCGTTTGCGCCGGCGGGCGGCGACCGCCTTGCGGCTCCGGTTGAGCGCCATGCACGCAGCGTGGCAGACGCGGCTGCGCCGTCGCCGTAACAGCGTTGCGACCCGCCGGCTGGGCGTCACGGTCCCGCGACATCGTCGTCAGGCTGTCCTCGAGAGGCGAGAAGTCCGTTCAAGCCGTATGTTGTTGGTCACATGCCCGGGCGGTTCCCGCACCGGCGACCGAAGATCCGCTCTCGGGCGGTCGACGAAAGGAATCACATGTTCGGTAAGCGCGTTCTGCGCATCGCGGCGGTCGGCGCCGCCGTGGCGCTGCCCCTGTCCGTGGCCGTCACGAGCCCGGCCTCGGCGGCGGAGAAGCCTGCCATGGTGTCTGTGCTCCATGCCATCCCCGGGTCCGTGCTGGAGAGGCTCGGCGTGGCTGGCGGCCTCGTCGACGTGTGCGCCAACGGCTCGGTCGAGCTGATCAACGACCTCGCCCCCGGCGCGCTGAAGACCCTCGAGGTCGCGCCCGGGACGTACACGCTCACCGTCCACGCCGGTGCGGCCGGGTGCGCGAGCACGCCGCTTCTCAGCGCGGCGGCCACCGTCGTCGGTGGGAAGGACTACACCGTCACCGCCAACCTGTCTGCGCCCCCCGTGGTCGGGCCGGTGCTGAATGTCTTCGTGAACAACAAGGCGCCGATCACCAAGTACGTGTCCAAGGCCTCGCTCACCACGGGTCGGGTGACGGTTCGCCACATCGCCGTTGCTCCTGCCGTGGACGTCTTCGTGAACGGCAACGTCGCGATCCCCGGGCTGACCAACCCGAACCAGGCTCAGGCCAAGCTCAAGCGCGGCACGTACCAGGTCGCTGCTGGCCTGGCCGGGGCCGGCACCGCGGGCATCGCCCTCGGCCCGGTTCCGCTGCCGGTCAAGGCTGGCTTCAACGTCGTCGTGTACGCGTGGGGCATCCCGCAGTCCGCGGGCGGCGCCGGCGTCCAGGTCGCAGTGCAGTACGTCAAGCTGACGCCTGCCAAGCGTCGCTAGTCCCAACGCTCGACCGGGCGGCCGCGTCACCCCTACGGGTGGCGCGGCCGTTTCGCTTTGGCGCGGTCAGCCGCGAATGGGTGCACGCCAGGCGGGTCGGAGCGCCGGTGTCCCGGCAAGGCCCAGCGCACCCTCGAGCGCGTGGCCCACGGCAAGGAGCAGCGGCTCGCTGTGGGCCTGGCCCACGATCGAGAACCCGACGGGTAGGCCGTCGACGGTGCCTGTTGCAAGATTCCGGGTTCGCTCGCCCAAGGGGCTCGCGCCCCGGAATGACGAGCACCGTTCGGCGCGTGGCTTTCGCAGCTACGTCCGCTTCGCCCGGGTGAGCCGAATCCGGCCATGGGTTCGCGGCAGGAATTGCGCGCCCTTGCGCGCTGAGGAACTCCAGCATCGCCCGCGCCGGCGGCAGCAGGATCTTGTCCTTGCGGGAGAGCACGAACCATTGCCGGATCACCGGCAGGCCGTCGACGTCGAGCGTCACCAGCCGCCGCTCGTCGAGTTCGGTGGCCACGTGTGCGCGGAAATGAAGGCGATGCCGAGACCGGCGATCACCGCCTGCTTGATGGTCTCGTTGCTGCTCATCTCCATGCCGATGGTCGGGCGCACGCCGCGCGGTTTCGAACAGTTGCTCCATCAGGCCGCGCGTGCCCGATCCGGGCTCGCGCGTCAGGAAGGTTTCGTCGGCGAGGTCGCTCGAGCGCGATGCGGGACTTTCGCGCCAGCCGATGCGCCGGTCGGCGCGATGATGACATGGGGATGATCGCCGATCAGGTGGACGTCCATGTCGATGTCGACCGGCGGGCGGCCCATGATCGCGAAGTCGAGATCGTAGCCGCGCAGCGCCGTGCCGATCTCCTGGCGGTTGCCGATCGAGAGCGTGACGTCGATGTTCGGATAGAGCTTGGAAAATCCGGAGATCACGAACGGCACGAAGTATTTCGCGGTGCTGACGGCGCCGATCGAAATGCGGCCGGCGGTCTTTCCCGCCATCATCTCGAGCGAGGTCTCGCAGTCCGCGATCGCGGCTTCGATCCGCTCGGACAGCGCGAGCACCTCCCGCCCGGCATCGGTCAGCAGCATGCCGTCGCTGGTGCGCTGGATCAGCGGCAGCCCGGCCAGCGCCTGCAGATTGCGAAGCTGCAGCGTGACGGCGGGCTGCGTGAGATGCAGCTGCTTGGCGGCGGCGGTAACCGACCGTGTCGCCGTGCACCGCTGCCAGCGCGCGCAGCTGGCGGATGGTCAATTCCCGCAGAAACCGGCTCGCCATCGGCGCCACCTTATAAGAAAAACTTTGCCTCATCCCAAAGATAACAAAATTTCACTAATTTGGCAAATTGCGGTTCCTTGTCGGCGCGGCTTGCCGACCGGCGATGACGCAGCGGCGATCGCTCCGCAAGAGGGCGCGCAGGGGAGACGGCCATGGACGAACGCGTGACCCTTGCGTTCGCATCTCGATCGCTACGCGTCGCAGACGCCGCATGGCGCTGCGGTGGCCGCGGTGATCGAGGCGCATTGCCGCGGCTGCGATCGAGACTCGCCGATCTGATCGCCGACGGACCGCTGGCGGGCATCACCGGCGCAGCACAGCGGCGTCAATTCCGACGGCGACATGCAGAAGGATATCGACGTCGCCGCCGACGGATGATGCGCGCGGCGCTACGCGCGGCGCCGGTCGCTGCCGTTCTGTCCGAGGAAGTCGGAGCTGCCGGAAATGTCTCGATGCCGAGGCGCCGCTCTGCGTCGCGATCGATCCGCTCGACGGATCGGCCAACCTCGAAATCGACACCAACATCTCGGTCGGCACGATCTTTTCGATCCGTGCCGCGCGGCAACGACCTCGTCTCGACCTTCTTCGAGCCCGGCACGGCGCAGTGTGCCGCGGGCTTCTCGTCTACGGCCCGCAGACCACGCTGGTGCTGACGCTCGGCGAGCGGCGTCGACATCTTCATCCTCGACCGGCGCGCCCAGGAATTCCTGCTGATCCGCACAGGCGTGCAGGTTCCGCCCGACACGCCGGAATTCGCCATCAACGCCTCGAACTACCGGCACTGGGACGAGCCGGTGCGCACCTATATCGACGACTGCCTCGCCGGCACCAACGGCGCGGCGCAGCACGATTTCAACATGCGCTGGATCGGCTCGCTGGTGGCCGAGGCGCTATCGCATCCTCGTGCGCGGCGGCGTCTTCCTCTATCCGGCCGACGCGCGGCCGGGCTATCGCGAGGGCCGTCTGCGGCTGCTCTACGAAGCGCATCCGATGGCGCTTCGTCATGGAGCAGGCCGGCGGCGCGGCGACGACCGGCCGCCGGCGCATTCTCGACCTCGTCGCCAAGTACGACCGCACCAGCGCGTGCCGCTGATCATGGGCTCGCGCGACGACGTCCGCGCATCGTCGCCGCCATCCACGAAGGCATCGAGCCGACGTTCGACAATAGCGACGCGCCGCTGTTCGCGCGTCGCGGCCTGTTTCGGTCTGAAGGCACAGCCGATGTCACGCAAGCATCCCATCATCTCGATCACCGGCTCGTCCGGCGCCGGCACCACGTCGGTGAAGAACACCTTCGAGAAGATCTTCCGCCGCGAGAAGGTCGCCGCCGCCTATATCGAGGGCGACGCCTTCCATCGCTACGACCGCACCGAGATGCGCACGAAGATGGCCGAGGAGGCCGAGCGCGGCAACAAGCACTTCAGCCATTTCAGCCCGGAAACCAACCTGTTCGAGGAGCTGGAGGCGACTGTTCCGCGACTACGGCGAATCCGGCACCGGCACGACGCGGCACTACGTCCACGACGACGAGGAGGCCAAGCTGTACGGCGGCCGCCCGGCACCTTCACCGAATGGGCGCCGCTGCCGGAAAACTCCGATCTGCTGTTCTACGAGGGCCTGCACGGCGCCGTCGTGACCGACAAGGTCAACGTCGCGCAGCATGCCGATCTCAAGATCGGCGTCGTGCCGGTCATCAATCTGGAGTGGATCCAGAAGCTGCACCGCGACCGCAGCGACCGCGGCTACTCGACCGAGGCGGTGACCGACACCATCCTGCGGCGCATGCCGGACTACGTGCACTACATCTGCCCGCAGTTCACCGAGACCGACATCAACTTCCAGCGCGTGCCGACGGTCGACACGTCGAACCCGTTCATCGCGCGCTGGATCCCGACGCCGGACGAATCGATGGTGGTGATCCGCTTCAAGAATCCGCGCGGCATCGACTTTCCCTATCTGCTGTCGATGATCCACGGACAGCTTCATGTCGCGCGCCAATTCGATCGTGATCCACGGCGCCAAGCTCGATCTCGCGATGCAGCTGATCCTGACGCCGCTGATCCTGCAACTGATGGAACGCAAGCGGCGCAGCGACGTATGACGACGCTTCCAGCTCGGATCGCTGACATCGCCGCAGCCGCAGCGTGACGTCTCGCATGCGCGACATGGCGAACGCGATCCGCTTCCTGGCCATCGACGCGGTGGAGAAGGCGAAGTCCGGCCATCCCGGCATGCCGATGGGCATGGCCGACGTCGCCACCGTGCTGTTCACCCGCTTCCTGAAGTTCGACCCCGCCGATCCGGCCTGGCCGGACCGCGACCGCTTCGTGCTGTCGGCCGGCCACGGCTCGATGCTGCTCTATGCGCTGCTCCACCTGACCGGCTACGCCGGGCATGACGATCGACGAGCTCAAGGCGTTCCGCCAGTGGGGCTCGAAGACGCCGGGCCATCCGGAATACGGCCACACGCCGGGCGTCGAGACGACGACCGGGCCGCTCGGCCAGGGCCTCGCCACCGCCGTCGGCATGGCGCTGGCCGAGCGCATGCTGCAACGCCCGCTTCGGCGACGATCTCGTCGACCACTACACCTACGTGATCGCCGGCGACGGCTGCCTGATGGAGGGCATCAGCCACGAGGCGATCTCGCTGGCCGGCCATCTCAGGCTCGGCCAAGCTGATCGTGCTGTTCGACGACAACGAGATCTCGATCGACGGCGCGACCTCGCTGTCCACCTCGGACGACCAGCTGGCGCGCTTCAAGGCCTCCGGCTGGTCGGCCAGCCAGGTCGACGGCCACGATCCCGAGGCGATCGCCGCGGCGATCGCGCAGGCGCGCAGCAGCGACCGGCCGTCGCTGATCGCCTGCCGCACCGTCATCGGCTTCGGCGCGCCGAACCGGCAGGGCACGGAGAAGGCGCATGGCGCGCCGCTCGGCGCCGACGAGATCGCAGCGACCCGCGCCGCGCTCGGCTGGCCGCACGCGCCCTTCGAGATTCCCGAGACCGATGCTCGCGGCCTGGCGCGACGATCGGCGCGCGCGGCCAGGCGGCGCACGCCGCCTGGATCGAGCGCCATGCCGCCGCGACGCCGTCGCGCGCGACGCCGTTCGACGACGCGCTGACCGGCAACCTGCCCGGCGGCTACGCCGCCGGCGATGGCGCGACTGCCGCGAGCGCTTCGCAGCCGAGCGGCCGAAGATCGCCACCCGGCAGGCCTCGCAGCTGGTGATCGACGCGCATCGTCGCCGGCGCTGCCGAATCTGCTCGGCGGCTCGGCCGACCTGACCCACTCCAACCTGACCCACGCCAAGGGCACAGCGCCGGTGACGCCCGGCGACTTCGCCGGCCGCTACATCCACTACGGCGTCCGCGAGCACGGCATGGCGGCGGCGATGAACGGCATCGCGCTGCATGGCGGCTTCATCCCCTACGGCGGCACCTTCCTCGTCTTCGCCGACTACAGCCGCCCGGCGATCCGGCTGGCGGCGCTGATGGGCGTGCGCGTCATCTACGTGATGACCCACGACTCGATCGGGCTCGGCGAGGACGGCCCGACCCACCAGCCGGTCGAGCATCTCGCCTCGCTGCGGGCCATCCCGAACCTGCTGGTGTTCCGCCCGGCCGACGCGATCGAGACGGCGGAAGCCTGGGACTGCGCGCTGCGAGCGCGAGGCCGCCCGTCGGTGCTGTGCCTGTCGCGGCAGGCGCTGCCGACGCTGCGCGCGACCGCGGCGGCGAGCCAACCTGGCGGCGCGCGGCGCCTATGTGCTGGTCGAGCCCGAGCGGCGGCCGCGACGTCACGCTGATCGCCACCGGCTCGGAAGTGTCGATCGCGCTCGCCGCGGCCGAGCTGCTGGCCGAGCGACGGCATCCGCGCCGCCGTCGTCTCGGCGCCCTGCTTCGAGCTGTTCGCGCGAGCAGCCGCGACGACTATCGCGCCGGCGTGCTGGGCACGCGCTCCGCGCATCGGCGTCGAGGCGGCGGTCGACGGCGACTGGGCGCGCTGGCTCGGCGACGGCGGCGACTTCGTCGGCATGACCGGCTTCGGCGCCTCGGCGCCGGCCGAGGTGCTGTACCGCGAGTTCGGCATCACCGCCGAGGCGGTGGTCGCCGCGGCGCACGCGCGATTGCTCGCGCGATCGCGGCCGGCGGTGACCATCAGCCGTCCCATGCAGCGAATCCGACAGGAGGCATCGATGGCGCGTATCACGCTGCGGCAGCTGCTCGACCACGCCGCCGAGCACGGCTACGGCGTGCCGGCCTTCAACATCAACAACATGGAGCAGGGGCTCGCGATCATGGAGGCGGCGGCCGCGGTCGACGCGCCGGTGATCATCCAGGCCTCGCGCGGCGCGCGCTCCTACGCCAACGACATCATGCTGGCGAAGATGATCGACGCGCTGGCGGAGATGTATCCCGACATCCCGCTCTGCATGCATCAGGACCACGGCAACGACGAGGCGACCTGCGTCACCGCGATCCAGCACGGCTTCACCTCGGTGATGATGGACGGCTCGCTGAAGGCCGACGCCAAGACCGCCGGCCGACTACGACTACAACGTCGACATCACCCGCCGCGTCGCCGACATGGCGCACTGGGTCGGCGCCTCGGTCGAGGGCGAACTCGGCGTGCTCGGCTCGCTCGAGACCGGCGGCGGCGAGCAGGAGGACGGCCACGGCGTCGAGGGCAAGCTCAGCCACGACCAGCTGCTGACCGATCCGGACCAGGCGGTCGACTTCGTCCGCGCCACCAAGGTCGACGCGCTGGCGATCGCGATGGGCACCTCGCACGGCGCCTACAAGTTCTCCCGCAAGCCGGACGGCGACATCCTGGCGATGGACGTGGTCGAGGAGATCCACCGCCGGCTGCCGAACACGCATCTGGTGATGCACGGCTCCTCCTCGGTGCCGCAGGAGCTGCAGGACATCTTCAACCAGTACGGCGGCGAGATGCCGCAGACCTGGGGCGTGCCGGTCGAGGAGATCGTGCGCGGCATCAGGCACGGCGTGCGCAAGGTCAACATCGACACCGACTGCCGCCTGGCGATGACCGGCGCAGTTCCGCAAGGTCGCGACGCAGAACAAGGCCGAGTTCGATCCGCGCAAGTTCCTGAAGCCGGCGATGGACGCGATGCGCGACCTCTGCCGCGCAGCGCTTCGAGCAGTTCGGCACCGCCGGCAATGCCGCGAAGATCAAGGTGATCCCGCTGGCCGAGATGGCCAAGCGCTACGCAGTCCGGCGCGCTCGATCCGCAGATCGGCGGCGTCGCCAGAGCCGCCGAATAACGACACGCTTCGATCCGGCATCCGCGACGGTCAACCGCTCAAGGAGACCGCCATGAACGAGTCACGACACGATCCGCGGCAAGGACCGCTACAAGTCCGGCGTCATGGAATACAAGAAGATGGGCTATTGGGAGCCCGACTACGAGCCGAAGGACACCGACATCATCGCGCTGTTCCGCGTCACGCCGCAGGACGGCGTCGATCCGATCGAGGCCGTCGGCGGCGGTCGCCGGCGAAAGCTCGACCGCGACCTGGACGGTGGTGTGGACCGACCGCCTGACCGCCTGCGAGAAGTACCGCGCCAAGTGCTACCGCGTCGATCCGGTGCCGAACTCGCCCGGCCAGTATTTCGCCTACATCGCCTACGACCTCGACCTGTTCGAGCACGGGCTCGATCGCCAACCTGACGGCCTCGATCATCGGCAACGTGTTCGGCTTCAAGCCGCTGAAGGCGCTGCGGCTCGAGGACATGCGGCTGCCGGTCGCCTATGTGAAGACGTTCCAGGGCCCGGCCACCGGCATCGTCGTCGAGCGCGAGCGGCTCGACAAGTTCGGCCGGCCGCTGCTCGGCGCCACCGTGAAGCCGAAGCTCGGCCTCTCCGGCCGCAACTACGGCCGCGTGGTCTACGAGGCGCTGAAGGGCGGCCTCGACTTCACCAAGGACGACGAGAACATCAACTCGCAGCCCTTCATGCACTGGCGCGACCGCTTCCTCTACTGCATGGAGGCGGTCAACAAGGCGCAGGCCGCGACCGGCGAGGTCAAGGGCACCTACCTCAACGTCACCGCCGGCACGATGGAGGAGATGTACGAGCGCGCCGAGTTCGCCAAGGAGCTCGGCTCGGTCATCGTCATGATCGACCTCGTGATCGGCTACACGGCGATCCAGTCGATGGCGAAGTGGGCGCGCCAGCAACGACATGATCCTGCATCTGCACCGCGCCGGCCACTCGACCTACACGCGGCAGAAGATCCACGGCGTCTCGTTCCGCGTCATCGCCAAGTGGATGCGGCTCGCCGGCGTCGACCACATCCATGCCGGCACCGTCGTCGGCAAGCTGGAAGGCGATCCCGCGACGACGCGCGGCTACTACGACATCTGCCGCGAGGACTTCAACCCGACGCAGCTCGAGCACGGCATCTTCTTCGACCAGCACTGGGCGAGCCTCAACAAGATGATGCCGGTGGCCTCGGGCGGCATCCATGCCGGCCAGATGCACCAGCTGCTCGACCATCTCGGCGAGGACGTGCGTGCTGCAGTTCGGCGGCGGCACCATCGGCCATCCCGATGGGCATCGCAGGCCGGCGCCACCGCCAACCGCGTGGCGCTCGAGGCGATGATCCTCGCCCGCAACGAGGGCCGCGACTATCGTCGCACGAAGGTCCGGAAATCCTCGCCAAGGCGGCGCAGACCTGCACGCCGCTGAAGGCGGCGCTCGAGGTCTGGAAGGACGTCACCTTCAACTACGCCTCGACCGACACGCCCGACTTCGCGCCGCACCGCCAGCGTCTCGGCTGTAAGGAGCAGGCACCATGCGCATCACCCAAGGCTGCTTCTCCTTCCTGCCCGACCTCACCGACGAGCAGATCACCGCGCAGGTGCAGTACTGCCTCGACAAGGGCTGGGCGGTGAACATCGAGTTCACCGACGATCCGCATCCCCGCAACACCTATCTGGGAGATGTGGGGCCTGCCGATGTTCGACCTGCGCGACGCCGCCGGCGTGATGATGGAGCTCAACGAGTGCCGCAAGGTCTACGGCGACCGCTACATCCGCATGTCGGCCTTCGATTCCACGCCACGGCTGGGAATCGGTGCGGCTGTCCTTCATCGTCAACCGCCCGAAGGAGGAGCCCGGCTTCCGGCTCGAGCGGCAGGAGGCCGACGGCCGCAACATCCGCTACACCACGCACGTCCTACGCGGCCGACCGTCCCGAGGGCCGCCGCTACGGTGAGCCGATGAGCTCGGACGATCACGCCTGACGCCGCCACCGGCGGCGATCGCGCCGGCCGACCGTCGATCTCGCGCACGCGAGTTCGACGAGGTCGGCATCGGCGAGGTGCTGGACCAGCTCGATCGCGAGCTGATCGGCCTGAAGCCGGTGAAGACGCGCATCCGCGAGATCGCGGCGCTGCTGCTGGTCGAGCGGCTGCGCAAGCGGCATGGGCCTGGCCGCCGAGCACGCCGACGCTGCACATGTAGCTTCACCGGCAATCCCGGCACCGGCAAGACCACGGTGGCGCTGCGGATGGCCGACGATCCTGCACCAGCTCGGCTATCGTCCGCCACGGCCACCTCGTCTCGGTCACCCGCGACGACCTGGTCGGCCAGTATATCGGCCACACCGCGCCGAAGACCAAGGAGATCCTGAAGAAGGCGATGGGCGGCGTGCTGTTCATCGACGAGGCCTATTACCTCTACCGCCCCGAGAACGAGCGCGACTACGGCCAGGAGGCGATCGAGATCCTGCTGCAGGTGATGGAGAACCAGCGCGACGATCTCGTCGTGATCCTCGCCGGCTACGCCGACCGGATGGACAAGTTCTTCGGCAGCAATCCCGGCTTCCGCTCGCGCATCGCCCACCACATCGACTTCCCCGACTATTCCGACGAGCGAGCTGCTGGCGATCGCCGAGCTGATGCTGGCCGAGCAGAACTACACGTTCAGCGCCGACGCGCGCGAGGCCTTCGAGCGCTACATCGCAGCTGCGCAAGACCCAGCCGCATGTTCGCCAATGCCCGCTCGATCCGCAACGCGCTCGACCGCACCCGGCTGCGCCAGGCCAACCGCCTGGTCGCCGACCTCGACCGCGTGCTCACCGCCGACGACATCATGTCGCTGGAGGCGTCGGACGTGCTGGCCAGCCGGGTGTTTTCGAACGGGAAGTAGTCAGCTCTCGGCAGGGCGATCGCCTACAGTTCGAATGGTTGGGCACTGCATCCGCATCGCGTTGTCTCCGCGCAGGCAGGGACCCATATCCCCTGGCTTCGCAAGTGACGTACGGCCTCTGCCACACGGTTTTCAATTGAGATGCTGCGGCGTATGGATCCCCGCTTGCGCGGGGATGCCATCGTCGGGATCGGCGGTCAAATCGCCGTCAACGGCCGCGGACTGCCGCAATCGCGGGTTCGGCGACCAGCAGCGCGTTCAGCAGCTTGCGGCCCGACGTGTCGGCCTGCATCATCGGATCGGCCTTGAAGGTCGCTTTCAGAAAGCTCGACACCGCGCGGATCCGCGGCACGAATTGCAGGTCGCTGTGAACGTTGATCCACAAGTTCGCGCGCCGTCGACATCCGGTCGTGCAGCACCGGCACCAGATCGCCGCGGCCCTCGGTGGCGAAGCTCGGCAGCAGCACCAGGCCGAGGCCGCCGGCGGCGGCATTCATCTGCGCGATCATGCTGTTGGAATGAAAGCTGACGGACGGACTCTTGATGATGTCGTCGAGCCAGCGCACCGAATCGAGCTGGATCAGGTCGTCGATATAGGTGACGAAGCTGTGTCGCGGCAGATCCGCCGGGGAGGCGGGCATGCCGTTGCTGGTCGAGATAATCGCGCGAGGCGTAGAGGCCCAGCTTGAAGCAGCCGAGCCGTTCCGAGACCATGCCCTGGCCGCGGGGCTGGAAGAAGCTGAGGAAGAGATCGGCTTCGCGGCGGTTGACCGACACGGTCTGCGGCGACGTCAGCAGCTCCACGGTCAGGTTCGGATGCTGGCGCTGCAGCCGCGAGAAACGCGACGCCAGATACAGCGAGGCGATGCCTTCCATGGTGGCAAGGCGGACCCGGCCGGCCATCCGGCTGCCGCCGCATTGCACGTCTTCGCGCATGGCGATCACCGCGCTCTCGATCCGTTCGGCATGGCAGAGCAGGCGATCGCCGGCCTCGTTGACGCGTAATCCGGAGGGCAGCCGCTCGAACAGCGCGATGCCGAGCGTGCTTTCCAGATGCGCGATTCGGCGGCTGATGGTGGATTGATCGACCTTCAGGCGTCTGGCCGCGCTGCCGAGGCTGCCGCCGCGGGCGGCATGCAGGAACACCTTCAGGTCATCCCAGTCGAGCGAATTGAAGTCTTTCATGTCCGATCACATCAGCAAGAGCCGTGCCAAGGCCGGGCAGGTGAGGCGGATTGTCGCTGCATGCAAGCCGGGTTGCAGGATTGCCTATACCAACGGCGATCGGAAGCGACCTAGCCTGCTGGGAAACAAAGGATCGACGCCATGCTTCCCCGCTTCAAGGCCGCCGCGGTTCACGCCGCGCCGGTGTTCCTCGACAAGGCTGCGACCACAAAAAAGGCGATCTCGCTCATCCGTGAGGCAGCCGCCGCGGGTGCCGCGCTGGTCGCATTTCCCGAGACTTTCATCCCTGCGTTTCCGGTGTGGGCGGCGCTGTGGGCGCCGATCGACAACCACGACCTGTTCGTGCAGATGGCGGATCAGTCGGTGCTGGTCGACGGACCCGAGGTGAAGGCGATCCGGGACGAGGCGCGCGGCACATCGGCATCGTGGTGTCGATCGGGCATCAGCGAGAAGTCGCCGGCCAGCGTCGGCTGCATCTGGAATTCCAATCTGCTGATCGGCGAGGACGGGGCGATTCTCAACCACCACCGCAAGCTGGTGCCGACCTTCTACGAGAAGCTGATCTGGAGCGCCGGCGACGGCGCGGGTCTGCGCGTCGTCGATACGCCGGATCGGCAGGATCGGTCAGTTGATCTGCGGCGAGAACACCAATCCGCTGGCGCGCTACGCGCTGATCGCGCAGGGCGAGCAGTTTCACATCTCCAGCTGGCCGCCGATCTGGCCGACCCGGCGTCCGGCCGACGGCGTCAACTATCACATCGCGGCGGCGACCCGCATCCGCGCCAGCGCGCATTGTTTCGAGGCGAAGGTGTTCGGCCTCGTCACCGCCGGCGTGCTCGACAAGGCGGCGCGCGACATGCTGGTGGCGCGCGATCCGTCGGTTGCCGCCGTGCTCGACGGCACGCCGCGCGCGGTGTCGCTTCTTTCTGGATCCGACCGGCGAGCAGATCGGCGAGACGCTCTGCGAGGACGAGGGCATTCTCTATGCCGACATCGACCTCAACAAATGCGTCGAGCCGAAGCAGTTCCACGACGTCGTCGGCTACTACAATCGCTTCGACGTTTTCGATCTGAGCATCAACCGCCGCCGGCTGGTGCCGGCGACCTTCATCAACGACGCACCGCTGGTCGCGGCCGCGGACGATGCCGGCGACGACACCGGCCGCGCGCCGCAGCCGGCGCGTATCGGTTTCTAGTTTCAGTGGGGGCTTTCCCCAAACCGCAGCTCACCGCCGATGGTGGCGGTGATCGAACATATAGAGGGTGTGACATGCAGTTTGACCGTCGGCAGCTTTTGCTCGGGGGAGTCGGCGCCACAGCCGGCCTCATGCTTCCAGGACGTGGTTTTGCGCAGTCGCCGGCCAGCATCGGCACGTTTCCGGACGGCGTGTCGGCGGATTTCGGCCTCGTTGCGGATACGTTCATGGCCGATCCGCACCTTCTCGAACGAACTGGCGCTGGCGATGCTGGACGCGATGGCGCCGGTGCTCGGCCTGTCGATCCACGCGGACTGGCGTGACGGGGTCGTTGCCAATCTCGTCACACTCGCGGCGATGGCGAGCTGGTCGAGGGCGTCCCCCTCGACCAGCATATCGATCTGGCGCCGGTCTACCGCCTATGACGGGCCCGGACGCTTCAGTTGCGACCGCGAGCGAGATCGCAAGTGCGGGTCTCGGAGAAGCGCATCAGCGCGCGGGCGGTAATCGAGTCCACTCTCGCGCGCATCAAGTGGGTCGATCCGCAAACCAATGCGTTCACGGATGTCTTCACCCTGAGTGCGCCGGCGAAGGCGAGTGCGCTCGATGAAGAAGATCAGCAGGCGAACGCCTGGTGCGCTCGCAGGCTAGCCCTTCGTGGGTCAGAAGATCTTTTCGACATCGCCGGTATCGCCGACCTGGTGCCGGGTCGAAGATCAACCGCGAGCGCCACCGGCTTTCGCCAGCGACGGCGCCATGGTTCGGCGGCTTGAAGAAGCGGGCGCCGTTGTCGGTGGCGAACATGGGCGAGAACGCCTACGACTTCACCGGCGAGAATGTGCATGACGGCGCATCGCGCAATCCGCACGACCTTGAACATATGTCGGGCGGATCGTCCGGTGGATCGGGCAGCGCGCTCGCGGCCGGTCGTTTCCGCTGACGCTCGGCTCCGATACCAACGGCGGCACCATCTGGGTGCCGACTTTTGCCCTTTCGCGGGCACGTTCGGATTGAAACCGACCTACGGCCGTTTGACGCGCGCGGGCAAAGTCTTCGGCGCGCACAAGCCTCGATCACCTCGGCCCGCTGGCGCGGTCCGTCACCGATCTCGCCTTGAGTTACGACGCGATGCAGGGGCCGGATGCTGACGATCCGGCCGTATCCCCGCGTGCGATCGAACCCGTATCGGGCGACATCGATCGCGGCATTCCAGGGCTGCGGATCGCCACTGCCGGTGGCTATTTCGCGCGCGGCGGCATGCCGGAGGCGTTTCGCGCGGTGGAAGTTGTTGCAAAGGCGCTCGACGCCGACAAGCATATCGGCTTTCCCGAAGTAGCGCGGGCGCGCGCCGCGGCTTTCATCATCACGGCATCCGAAGGGGCCGCGCTGCATCTCGAGCGGTTGCGGTCGCGTGCGGCGGATTTCGAACCGGTGGTTCGCGACAGGTTGCTCGCCATGGTTCCCGCCGCCTGGGTTCAGCAAAGTCAGCGCTTCCGCCGGTGGTATCGCGATCCACGTGCTGGTGTTTGTTCACGAGGTTAATGTTATTCTTGCGCCGTCGACGCCGTGCCGCGCCCCGCGCCTCGGGGCAGCAGACATTCGTGCTCGACGGACAGGAAATGCTGGTGCGTCCGAATATCGGCATCTACACGCAGCCCGATCTCCTTCATCGGTTCTTCCCGTCGCGGCGGTGCCGGTGTGGCTGGATCGATGGTCTGCCGCTCGGCGTTCAGATCATTGCGCCGCCATGGCGGCGCGAGGATCTGGCGCTGCGTGTTGCCCGCCATCTTGAGCGCGCCGGGGTTGTGCGCGCGCCTGTTGTACTTGTGTAGGAGTTCCACGTACACCACATCCGCCGTGAAGGCCGAAATGAAGGGCGGAGTTCGCGCGATACTCGAAAAGGCGCTCGTCAGCAACGATGTCGAGACGCTGGAAGCGCTGTTCTGGGACTGCAAGCACAACTCGCTATGGCGTCGGTGAAAATCTCTACGGCATGGATGCCATCCGCGCGTTCTCGTTAGGCGCGCTCGCCCGTCGGGCTGGCACGCCGGCTTGAGCAGACCGTCATCACCAACATTCTCGGGGCACCGATTTCGCGACCGCCTCGACGCTGTTCGTGCGCGATTTAGCCACCGGAAAAATCGGACGGCAGATGCAGAGCTGGGTTCGCATTGAAGGCGGCTGGAAGGTCGTGGCGGCGCATGTCAGCATCATCGCCGACCCGGCCACCTGACCCTTCCACAATTGCAAGGTCTTCTCGATGCTCACGATCAACGACTCCATCCGAAAGCCTACCGCTCGGGTGAAACAAAGCCGTCGGTGTGCCGTCGCGCAGCTTTATGCGCGCATTGCCGCGCATGACGACAAGGCGATGTTCATCACCTTGCGCGCGATGGAGGATGTCGTCGCCGAGGTGCGGCGCGTCAGGCGCGGGGCGCGCTTGATCTTCGCCACGGCATTCCCGTTGCGGTGAAGGACAAGATCCATGTCGCGGGTCTGCCACCACGGTGGCGTGCCCTGACTTCGCCTATGCGGCTGCACAGGACGCCACCGTTGTGGCGCGGCGGCGCGCTGCGGGTGCGCTCATCATCGGCAAGACGAAATTCCGCCTCGACCCAGTTCGCGACGGTCTTGTCGGCGCGCGCTTCGCCGATGGCGTGCCGCGCAACACGTTCAATCCCGAGATCGTGCCCGGTGGATTGAGCTCCGGGTCGGCGGTGTCGGTTGCGGCGGGGCTGGTGCCGCTCGCCTTGGGCACGGATACGGCAGGGTCCGGCCGCGTGCCGGCGGGGCTCAACAGTATCGTTGGGCTGAAGCCGACGCTCGGCGCGCTGTCGACATCCGGGGTCGTTCCCGCTTGCCGCAGTCTCGATCTGCGTGTCGATCTTTGCGCTGACGGTGGAGGATGCCTACACCGCGCTGCAGGTGACGATGGGGTTCGATCGACGGATTCCTATTCGCGGCCCGTCAATCTTGATGCGTCGGGCGTGCCGCCGCATCTTGGTCGGCGTTCCCGACGCCGCAAGCCGCCATTTTGGTGGGGCGATGCGGCATCGGGTAGGCGGCGTTGATGCGGCACTTGCCGATCTGAAAAGGTCGGCGTCGATCAAGTCGATGAATATGTCGGCGTTTTTGACGTCGCGACGCTGTTGTATCAGGGCCCGTGGGTCGCGGAGCGTTATCAAGGCATCCGGAATTTCATCGAGACATCGGCGTCGTCGCTTCATCCGACGACGCGCGCCATTATCGAGAGCGCGTCGAAATTCAGCGCCGCGGATACGTTCGCGGCAATTTACAAGCTGGCGGAACTCGTCGCGCGTCGAGTTCGTCTGGCGCGACATCGATGTCGTCCGATGGTGCCGACATTTCCGCGGCCGCGTAGCCTGCGCGATCTTGCGGCGGACCTGATCGGCCCGAATTCCGAACTGGGCACCTACACGAATTTCGTCAATCTTTTGGACCTTTGCGCGCTCGCTGTGCCGAGCCATTTTCGCGGCGACGGCCTGCCGTCCGGCGTGACGCTGATCGGCCCTGCAAGCACGGACGTTCAAAAACTCGCAACACTTGGTGCAAAGCTGCACGGCGCATCCGGTGTACCGCTCGGCGCGACCGGGAGAACGCTGGAGTTATCATGGGCGGGTCCGCGTGCGAGCGCCGGTGCGGACGACATCGAACTCGTGGTGTCGGCGCGAGATGTCGGCCTACCGCTAACGGCGGATTGTCTCGTCGGTGCGCCTTTACCGCGAGGTCGAGACGCAGGCGGATGTATCGTTGGTTGCGTCGCCGGGCGGCCCGCCGCATCGGCCGGGTTTTTGCGCGCTGACGCGGGGCAGGGCTCCGCGATCAAGACCGAAGTCTGGGCGCCGAAGCGCTGCTTCCTTCGGCGCGTTCGTGTCCAAGGTGCCGTCGCCGCTGTCGATCGGCACGGTGCGGCTTGCTGACGGCACCGCACCCAAAGGATTTCTGGTCGAGGCGTAGGCGACGATCGGCGCGCGCGATATTTCTGACCTCGGCGGGATGGCGGGCCTTTGTTCACAGGTCCGCGCGCGTAAGGCGGGTCGACGCCGACGTATAAACAGACTCTTACGTGTCGCCGTTATGGTGCCGTGGGCCGTCGCCCATAGTGCGGACGTCGAGGTTCTTCGGGTGATTTATCCGGCAGCGAAGAGGGAAGCTGGTGCGCTTGAGTTCAGTCTCGGGGGTCTTGTGCACTGTCCCCGCAACTGTGAGCGGTGAGCCGAGGTCCATCTGCGCCACTGGGAGCGATCCCGGGAAGGCCGGACCGAGGCGACGATCCGCGAGTCGAAGGAGACCTGCCCCGACAGATTGAACGTCCGCGGGCGGGGTGTCCCGGCGGTGCGCTTGCTGATCCTGTCGGCGGTCTTCGCGAGGACTTCTCATGTTGCGTCCCTACCGTCGCTTCAGAATGATGGGTTCGAGAATGGCGAGTTTGAGCTGTCTGACTTGTATTTCTTCGTCTGCAATCTTCGCTGCGCCGCACACGCTTCGCGTATCGAAAGCCACGCTCAAAGCGGCTGGCTGGTGCGACGCGATGTGTGCATGCTGGTCGATGCCGCGACATTGCGGCGTTGAAACAGGACCTGCCGCGCACGCGCTACTCTTACGTCCATAACTCCAGTCGTTCTTCAGCTTTCCAGCAACGAATTTGTGGAGCACCAATGGTTGTCATTCTGCGCAATGCCCTGGACAAAATTCCTGTTCCCAAGCAAGCTCTCGCAACCAGCCGGGTATATCGATATCGGGGCGGTGAAGCTGGCCTATTGGGACACCGGCGGGCCGGGCGAAGTGGTGGTGCTCAATCATCCGAATTGTCAGGGCAGCGCGTGCTGGGCTTACCAGCAGCCGGTGCTTGGCAGCCGTCGGCGATCGCGCTCATCGCATGGTCACGCCGCGGCACGGATACAACGGCGCGCGGGCCGCAGAATAATTGATCGACCGTGGCGAACGACCTGCGCGATCTGCTGGATGGCTTGAGCATCGATTCGTGTCATCTGCTCGGAGCCGCGGAAAGTGCCGCAGCGGTCGCAGACTTTGCGATCGATCATCCGGCGCGCGTTCGCTCCGCCATTCTTCTCGGAGCCCGACTCTTCGGTGGATGAAGCGGACTATCGAGCGATGAACGAACGGGCGTGCCTTGCGGAAAATCATCACGCCGAGCCGCATTTCTTCGAGCTTGGACCGTCGTATCGCGGCGCCAACCGGGAAGGGCTGGATACATGGATCGCGAATGGCGCGGCGGCGCATCCGGAAGGTGCGTTCGAACTGCAACCGTGGGGCGGACAAAAGCTGACATGGGCGCGGATGGCGCAGCTCAAGGCCCCGGTGCTGCTGCTCACCGGCGATGCCGATCATTATTCCTCGGCCGCGCATAACCGGCTGTTCGCGCAGCACCTGCCGAACCGCGAACTGGCGGTGATCGACGAGGCCGGCGCATCCGCCTATTGGGAGCAGCCCGATGCGTTCAATGCTGTCGTGCTGAATTTCCTCGAACGGCATCGGGACGGCAAGGCAACTCCGCCGGATGTTGCCGCCCCGCCGGATGTGCCGTGGATCGTGCCGCTGTCATCGCATGCGCCGATGCCGCGCATCGTCAGCGGGCCGGTCAAGGTCTGGGACGTGGTGCCTGTACCTGAGCAGGTTCCGACGACCGAAGCCTATGCGGATACGAAGCCGGTCAAGATCTGGTTCTCGGATACGGGCGGAAGCGGCGAGGCCATTGTCTTTTGCCATCCGTGGTCGCAGAGCAACGAGTGCTGGAAGTATCAGCAGCCGGTCTTTGCCGGGGCGGGCTATCGCGTGATCGGCTGGTCGGCGCGCGGCTTCTTCAAGACGGAAAAGGGGCCTGACTGACGATGTCGGCTCCTCGGCAGGCGATCTGCACCAACTCATTGAGGCGCTCGGCCTTGAGCGCTTTCATCTGATCGGCTGCGCCGCAGGCGGCTGCACCGCCATTTCATATGCGCTCAATCACCCGGAGCGGCTGCATTCGCTGATCCTGTCGGGCACGATCCTGTTGCCGGACGAGGCGGCGTACAAGGAATTCAGAGGCAATCTCGACGCAGCGCCGCCGACGGTCAACACCAACATCCCGGTCGATTTCCGCGAGGTCGGCGCCTCGTATCGCGCCGGAAGCCCAGACCGTTACGAAGAGTGGCGCTCGCTTGGCGCGCGCGCTCATCCGAGCGGCTGGTACCTGACGCAGCCCTGGGGCGCCGAGCGCAATTTCAAGCGTTTCGCGGCCATGCCCGTGCCGACATTGCTGCAAACCGGCGATACCGACATGAGCTCGCCGCCGTCGCTGATGCGGCTCTATATGCAGCATTTCCCGAATTGCGAGCTGCGCGTCCTGAAAGAAGCAGGACATGCGTCGTATTGGGAACAGCCGAAGGCGTTCAATGCCAGCGTTCTGGAGTTTGTCGGGCGTCACGGCGCGATGGCGCAGCAACGCGGGAAGATAGAATCTTTGTCAGTTTAGATGGATATTTCTTCGTTCTGCAGTTGTAACGGGACGCAAATTCTGCGGACGAACGGATTTATGAAAATCTATTGTCTCGCTGCGGCATATGTCGTCGCGTCGATAAGCAAAGACGATTTTCTTTGTTTGGGGCGTGATGTCCCGCGCTTACGGTCTCTGCATAAACTTATGCAAGGGGACCAGAAATGTTCAAGAAAGCCATCACCGGCGCGCTTTTTGCGACCGTCATCGCTGCCGCGTCAGGTGCCGCTTATGCAGCGGACGTCACGCTGCTCAACGTGTCCTACGATCCGACCCGCGAACTCTATCAGGACATCAACGCGGCCTTTATCAAGAAGTGGAAGGCCGAGACCGGCGATAATCTCACCATCAACCAGTCGCATGGCGGTTCCGGCGGACAGGCGCGCAAGGTCATCGATGGCCTGGAAGCCGATGTCGTGACGCTGGCGCTGGCGTATGACGTTGCCGCGCTCAATCGCAATGGCGCCTTGATCCCGGTCGACTGGCAGAAGCGTCTGCCGGCGAATGCCTCTCCCTATACGTCGACCATCGTGTTCCTTGTTCGCAAGGGTAACCCGAAGGGCATCAAGGACTGGAGCGATATCGCCCGTGCCGGCGTGGAAGTCATTACCCCGCATCCGAAGACATCCGGCGGTGCGCGCTGGAATTATCTCGCCGCGTGGGGCTATGCCCTGAAGCAGCCCGGCGGCAGCGAGGCGACGGCCAAGGAGCTGGTCGGCAAGATCCTCAAGAACGTCAAGGTTCTGGATTCCGGTGCGCGCGGTTCGACGACGACGTTTGTCGAGCGCGGCATCGGCGACGTGCTGTTGTCATGGGAGAACGAGGCGCATCTCGCGGTCAAGGAACTCGGTCCCGACAAGTTCGAGATCGTCACGCCGTCGCTGTCGATTCTGGCGGAGCCACCGGTGTCTGTCGTCGACAAGGTTGTCGACAAGAGGGGCACGCGCAAAGTTGCCGAAGCCTATCTGAATTTCCTCTACAGCAAGGAAGGCCAGGAAGTCGCCGGCAAAAACTTCTATCGCCCGCGTGACCCGGACGTTCTGGCCAAGTATGGCTCGAGCCTTCGCGAAGGTGAACCTCTTCACCATCGATGAGCTGTTCGGTGGCTGGGACAATGCCCAGAAGGTTCACTTCGCCGATGGCGGTCTGTTCGATCAGCTCTACGGCAAGTAACACGTCCCTCCAGCCCCTCCTGCAAAGCTGGTTGCCCGACATCGCCCTGCGAGTTGGGCAACTGATCCGGCGGCGGAGGAGACTTCTCCCGAAGCATTGTTGGCACGACGGTAAACGCCCGAAGCACAATTCTAGTGCGATCCGGTCCGGCAGGATCATTTTATTCCCTGCATTTGCCCCGGAGAACAAAGGCCTTCTAACGCGTTTTTCTGCATATCAAATCCTAGTTTAATTGGTTTTGCAGGTGAGGGGCGACTGCTTAACTTTGCAGAAGATTTGCAATTCAGAGACAGAGAAAAGACCGCGTTATGACAAACCTTGAGAAACTTCCGTCCATTCTCGCGTTGATCGCAGCATTCGGAGTGATCGTCGGCGTATTGGCGTTCGAACGGCCGCTGTCGTCACCGGCTTCGGCGCAGCAGTCGATTTCGGTGAGCAGCCGATAAGCGTCGTTGCGAACTTCTCCGAGCCCGAACTGGCGCGATCATGTCTGCCGCTTCCTCTTCACGACGCGTTATTCCGGGCTTTGGCCTCTCGCTGGGCTATACGCTCGTTTATCTATCGCTGATCGTTCTTATCCCGTTGTCGGCAGTGTTTCTCAAAGCCAGCGGTCTCAGCGTCGATCAGTTCTGGCAGACGATTTCGGCACCGCGCGTTGTCGCCTCCTACCGGCTGACCTTTGCGGCATCTTTCTTTGCAGCAATCATTAATAGCGTCTTCGGGCTGCTGCTGGCGTGGGCGCTGGTGCGCTATTCGTTTCCGGGCCGCAAGATCGTCGACTCGCTGATCGATCTGCCATTCGCCTTGCCGACCGCCGTCGCGGGTATCGCGCTGACGGCGATTTATTCCAAGAACGGCTGGCTCGGGCAGTTTCTGGAGCCGCTGGGAATCAAAATCGCCTTCACGCCGCTCGGCGTGCTGGTCGCGCTGATCTTCATCGGCTTGCCGTTTGTCGTTCGCACCGTGCAGCCGATTCTCGAGGACCTCGATAGCGAGTTTGAAGAGGCGGCGGCGAGCTTAGGGGCCGACCGCTGGCAGGCGTTCTCGCGCATTGTTTTCCCGATGCTGTTCCCGGCCTTGCTGACAGGCTTCACGCTCGCCTTCGCACGCGCCATCGGCGAGTACGGCTCCGTCATCTTCATCGCGGGAAATCTTCCGATGGTGTCGGAGATCACGCCGCTGATCATCATCAGCAAGCTTGAGCAGTATGACTACGCGGGTGCGACAGCCGTGGCCGCGGTGATGCTCGTCGTCTCGTTCGCCCTGCTGCTTGTCATCAACCTGCTGCAGGGCTGGGCGTCGCGGCGCGGGCGTGGAGTGCGGGCATGAGCGCGCTTGTTGTCTCCGCCGACGCGCAGGAACGCTTCCAGAATGCGAGCGCCACGCGCGACCCGGCGCTCGTCAAATGGGCAATCATCACGATCGGCCTCGTATTTTTCACGATATTCCTGCTGTTTCCGCTGCTGACCGTGTTTGTCGAAGGGTTGCGCAAGGGTTTCTCGGTCTATTGGAAAGCGCTGGCCGACAAGGACACGTTGTCGGCGGTGCGCCTGACTTTTCTCGCCGCCGCCATCGCAGTGCCGCTGAATCTCGTGTTCGGGGTCGCCGCATCATGGGCGATCGCCAAGTATGAGTTTCCCGGCAAGGCGATGCTGACGACGCTGATCGATCTGCCGTTTTCCGTGTCGCCAGTAATCGCCGGTCTCATCTACGTTCTCGTGTTCGGCACCCAGGGGTGGTTCGGAACCTGGTTCAACGATCATGATCTGAAGATCGTGTTTGCCGTTCCGGGCATCGTGCTGGCGACGATTTTCGTCACGTTTCCTTTCGTGGCGCGCGAGTTGATCCCGCTGATGCAGGCGCAAGGCAGTGAAGAAGAGGAGGCCGCGGTCGTTCTCGGGGCGAATGGATGGCAAATCTTCCGGCGCGTCACGTTGCCGAATATTTCCTGGGGCCTGCTTTACGGCGTCATCCTGTGCAACGCCCGCGCAATGGGTGAGTTCGGCGCGGTGTCGGTCGTGTCAGGTCATATTCGCGGCCAGACGAACACGATGCCGCTGCATGTCGAGATTCTCTACAACGAGTATCAATTCACCGCGGCCTTCGCGGTCGCGTCGCTTCTTGCTCTGCTTGCGCTGGTGACGTTGCTGGTCAAGACGGGCATCGAGTGGAAAGCCAGAAGAGATATGGCCGGCCTTGCGTCGGCGCATGGGGGCCGTCCGTGAGCATTCGCGTCGAGCACGTCAGCAAGCATTTCGGCGATTTTTCGGCGCTCGCCGATGTCAGCCTGAATTTTCCGACCGGAGAGCTTGTCGCTCTGCTGGGCCCGTCCGGCTGCGGCAAGACCACGCTGCTGCGCATCATCGCCGGGCTCGCCAAGGCGGACCGCGGCCGCATCTTCATTGAAGACGGCGAGGCGACCGACAAACACGTGCGCGAGCGGAATATCGGATTCGTTTTCCAGCACTATGCGCTGTTCCGTCACATGAGTGTTTTCGAGAACGTCGCCTTTGGCCTCCGGGTCAAGCCGCGCAAAGTGCGTCCGTCCGAGGCGCAGATCCGAAAGAAGGTCACGGACCTCCTCGAACTGGTCCAATTGGGATGGCTGGCGGATCAGTCGCCGGCGCAGCTGTCCGGCGGGCAACGCCAACGCATTGCACTGGCGCGCGCGCTGGCGGTTGAGCCGAAGGTGCTGCTGCTGGACGAACCGTTCGGCGCGCTGGACGCGAAGGTTCGCAAGGAACTGCGGCGCTGGCTGCGCCAGTTGCATGACGAATTGCATATCTCGTCGATCTTCGTGACGCACGATCAGGAAGAGGCGCTGGAGCTGGCCGACCGCGTGGTGCTGATGAACCGCGGTCGCGTGGAGCAGGTCGGCACTCCGAAAGAGGTGTACGGCAATCCCGCAAGCGCGTTTGTCTATGGCTTCCTCGGGCCGTCCAATATTTTCCATGGCCGCGTCGAGCAGGGCGCGATTGCCGGCCCCGGCTTCCGCTTCGATCTTCCCGCAGGGTCGGCTGTCGACGGCACCGATATGACGGCGTTCGTCCGGCCACACCAGATGTCCGTGTCTGCCGATCAGAACGGAGCCGGGAGTGTTTCCGCCCGCGTGGACCGCATTCTGGATATCGGCGCGGTGGTGCGGATCGAACTCACCGGAACGCCCGACAACGGCGCGAAGGCACATCCGCTTGAAGTCGTCTTGCCTGCGACCGACCCGAGGCTCCAGAATGTCCGAATCGGCAGCTTCGTTCATCTCGTTCCCGAGAGGCTGCGTCTGTTTCCGCGCGGTCAGGACATCCAATGAATTTCCAGCAACTCCGGATTATCCGCGAGACGGTCCGCCGCAACTTCAATCTGACGGAAGTCGCCGAGGCGCTTGCCACATCGCAGTCCGGCGTCAGCAAGCATATCAAGGACCTCGAAAGTGAACTCGGCGTCGAGCTTTTCGTCCGCAGGGGCAAACGTCTGCTCGGGCTGACCGATCCGGGGCGCGAGATCGTCGGCCTTGTTGAGCGCATTCTCATCGATTCCGCCAATATCAAGCATGTCGCCGACGAACTGGCGAATGCAGAGACGGGGCAGCTCACGATCGCGACGACCCATACGCAGGCACGCTACGCGCTGCCCGCTGCGGTCGTGAATTTTCGCAGAGCGTTTCCGAACGTCCATCTCAGCCTGCAGCAGACAAGCCCCGCCGAGATCGTGCGGATGCTTCTGGAAGGCCGTGCGGATATCGGCATTGCGACCGAGGCCATCGCCGGTCATCCGGACCTTGCGGTGTTTCCCTATATCTCATGGCGACATGTCGTCGTGGTGCCCAAGGGCCATCCCTTGGCCGCCGCTTCGAAGCTTGAACTACGCGATCTCGTTCAGTACCCGATCGTCACCTATCAGGAAGGATTCACCGGCCGCTCGGCCATCGACCATGCTTTCGAGCAGGCGGGATTGACCCCCAACATCGTGATGCAGGCGCTCGATGCTGACGTCATCAAGGCCTATGTCGGGCTCGGGCTGGGCGTCGGGATCATCGCGTCCATCGCCGTCGATCCCGAGAAAGATGGCGGGCCGCTGGTCAAAATCGGCGACGAACTGTTCGAACCGATCAAATCCCACATCGCCTTGCGCCGCGGGCATTACCTGCGCGGCTACGCCTATCGGTTTATCGAAGGCTGCCAGCCCGACCTTAAGGAAGAGCTGGTTCGGGCGAGCCTGTCGGAGGGGTGATCCGCGCCAGGCGCTTCGAGACTGCGTTATTCTTTTCCGAAGAAATTAGCGGGTTCCGATGGCTTCGTTGATCGCTGCGAGGAAGTAGATCTCGTTCAACGGCTTGAGCAGATACGCCCGTGCGCCCGCGGAATGGCATCGCTCGCGCAGTCCGGGCTGATCGTGCGCCGTAATGATGATTGTGGGAATGTTCCGGCCAATTCGACGCAATTGTGCTTGCAGCTCAAGTCCAGTCATTTCCGGCATGTGCTGGTCGATCACGAGGCAGCCGGGCTGGTCCGCTGTCAGTGAATCAGGAACTCCTGACCGGATCCAAACGCCTCGGCGCTGATCGCGCACGACTTCAGGAGCCGCGCCAGCGCTTTGCGCACGGATGCGTCGTCATCCACGATCGCCACAGATGAGGAATGTTTCGTCATGGACGAACCATTCCGCGGATCGACGGCACCTGTCCAGTTGGCCGTAGGACCAACAGACGCCACGGTGGCTGTCATTACGGCCCTTTGTCGTGCGGCGCGATTCCGGCGCTCTGTGCCATCCGGACCAGTTCGGCCACGCTGTGGACACCCATCTTCTGCATCATCCGGCCGCGATGAACCTTGATCGTTTTCTCGACTGTGCCGAGATCTGCTGCGATCTGCTTGTTCAGGCGGCCGGCGATCACGTGTGACAGAACCTGCCTTTCACGGGGCGTCAGATGCCCCAGGCGTGTGTTGACGACCGACATGTGCTCGCGCTCGCCACGCGTCTCCGTATCACGGGCTCTCGCACGGACAATCGCATCGAGCAGGTCGTCGTCGTTAACGGGTTTGGTCAGGAAATTGATGGCGCCGGCCTGTATGGCCCGGACGCTCATCGGGATGTCGCCGCGACCCGTCAGAAAGATAATCGGACGGGCGGCGCCACTTTCCGACAGGGCGGATTGCAGTTGCAGGCCGTCGACAACCGGCATTGCCACGTCGGACAGGATGCAGCCTGGAGTTTCCGCGCTGTGATGCATCAGAAAATCCTGAGCCGAACTCGTACGTTTCGACTTCATAGTCGGCGGCACGCAGCAATCGTGACAGGGCTCGCAAAACACCGGCATCGTCATCAATGACAAAAACCTTGAAGGTACTCATGTCGCCTCCGCAAGAACCGATGAAACTCTGGCTGGCAGGGAAATGACAGCGGTCGTGCCTTCACCGTTGTCCACGATGCGGATTTTCCCACCATGTGCCTCGACGATTGTCGAGCAGATGGAAAGACCCAGCCCGAGACCGTGGTTCTTGGTGGTAAAGAAGGGCTCGAAGATCCGCTTTTGCTGCTCGTCGGTCAGTCCGGATCCCTGATCCGTCACCACGGCTTCGATGTGATCTCCCGGTACGAGCCGGGTTTCGATCTTCAGCGTGCGGCGTGTCGGCAACGAGGTGCCCATCGCTTCGATGGCATTCATGATGACGTTCAGGAGCACCTGCTGAAGCTGAACGGCATCGCCGCTCGGCATCGGCAAGTCCCGACCCAGGATGACATGGGTTCTGATCCGGCGATTGATCAGCTGGCTGTGGATGAGCTTCAGCGTCGATGAAACAAGGTCGTTCAGATCAACCGGCTCCGATTTGTGGTCGCCCTTTCTGAGCAGGCGGTGCAGCCGCTGAATGACCTCACCGGCGCGGTTATCGTCATCGACGATGTCGTCGAGCATTTCGCGAATTTCCGACAGCACCGGCTTGCCCTTGGCGATCAGGCGTCGTGCAGCTTCGGCATTGGCGAGGATGGCTGTCAGCGGCTGATTGAGCTCATGCGCCAGGGCGCCGGACAATTCCCCCATCGTCGATACGCGCATCAGATGGGCCAATTCGCGCCGTTGCAGTTCAAGCTCTGCCTCGGCGGACTTTCGCAGAGTGATGTCGGAAAACAGGCCGTTGATCTTCGAACCTGTTTGATTGCCGTCGTGTTCAGCGTGCGCGCTCATGGAAAGCCAGCGTGTCGGCACGTCGGCGCCCGCCAGGCGAAATTCGCATGCGGCGCCATCACCGGACTGCCTGGCGTCGTCAAGCGTTCTGACGACAATGTCGCGGTCGTCTCCATAGGCACGCTTCAGAACGTCTTCCCACGTGACGGTCGCCGTTGGAGAAAATCCAAGTACCGAGCGACAATAGTCAGTGAGCCAGAAATGCCGTCCACCGTCGGACAATTGCCAAAGGCCGATATTGGCGGATGCAACGATGAAAGCCATGCGCTGCTCGGCGTCGCGCGCGTCCGCCGCGAAACGACGGGCTTCGTCCACGGCGGCGCCCAGCAGGATCAGCGGTGCCGACAGCCCGACGAGGAACGTCTGCAGCGCAAGGACATTCGCCTCTGGAGTACCCGCGTTGAAGGGGCTGGATCCATCGAAGCCGCGCCAGATTGCGACTGCCGTGGCAATAAAAATCGAGACACCGACACCATTGCCGCCAAACCGCGCGGCGGACCACAGAAACAGCGGCAATGGCAGATAAAGAATGGTTGGCAGAAGGCCGCCAATGCGCGAGCCGCCCGCCTGAAAGGCAATCGTGCAGGCGATGAACAGAAACGTATTGAGCAGGACAAATTCGAGAGAACGGCGGTCCGGCAACAGATGTGACAGAGGTTGCCGTTCGCAGAACAGGATCAGGGCGAGGGGTCCGAGCGCGAGGCTCGCAAGCGCATTGGCGGCGTACCATTGCGCCCAGAACGTCCAGTAAGCGTCCAGGCCGCCACCGCTGAGCACCGGCACGAAAGCGCCGAAGAATGCCCATGCGCTCGGACTGAGGAGCGACGTCGTCACCACATAGATGGTCGCCTTCCGCACACTGCGCAGCCATGGCGGGCCTGCGATCAGCTGCTGCATCGCGAATGCATTCGTCGCGGCAATGCCGCAGTTCGTTGCGAAGGCGATCAGCAATGGCAGCGGAGCCATGCCGACGCCGAATTCCGCGATGGCATGTGCCGGAAAGACCGCAAGCAGATAATACGGCCATTGCCGAACGGGCGTGATCAGGAGGGCGCAGAAAAGGACGATGTTCGGAGGCCAGAACGGAGCGAAAATCCGGTCCGACAATGTTCCGATGAAGAAGGCCATTTCGGCGGCGGCGTAATACGCGACCGCAACAAGAAGCGGCATGAAAGCGCTTCTCAGTAACTTCCCAGTTTGTACCCTTGGCAGTTGAATGTCCAAATCGGCACTCATGACGCCGCCCATGTTCAAGGGCCGAATAGGCCGGGACCAAGCGACAGTGGGGTTGAAGAACTCCTTCATCAAGTCAAGCGTGTCAGGCGCCGGTGACGCGCCTTCCAACTTCAAGTGGTGGATATCAAGCGGCCAATTCTGGCCAAACGCGTTTCAGGAGATGCGCCCGTAATTTCCGAGCCGAAATAATATCAGACAATATACAGCAGTTGCGCGGTGATAGCGAGCGCTCCGGATATGATCGACGGTTGGTCAAAGGATGCATCGCGGATTGATTGATAAAAATCCGATGCAACTTTAAGTTAGAAAATTGAAACGCAATAACACGGCTGATCTCGCCGTCTTCGACCTCAGCACGACGTCGGAAATGACAATGGATATGAGACTTTGCGGATGATGTGAGCCCGGCAAGACAGTCTCGTTTTCTCGTTTTTGCGCTGCACCACCGTCTCATCGATCGGTAACTTTATACTCACCGCCAGCTAACAATCAGTGCTGTGGCCTATCGGGCGAGCTCAGGCTGCCACACTCGTTCGAGCTTGTAGGTGATCGACGGCGACGCGCAGGGCACGCCGTCGGTAATGGTGAGCGTACGGCGGCCGAGATCATAGATTGCAAGCGAGATTGTTTTCGGTTGATCCGCGGCATAGCCGTGACGGCATAGCGGATGATCGGAATCGTGGCTCGACAGCAACCTCACGATTTCCCCGCGAAGCGGGAAGCCGTTGTGATTTTCGACAAGGGCTTCGACAGCGGCAAGCCGGGCACGGCTATCGATGCCAAGCGTGTGGTCGGCGGCGATGGCATCGGCCGGCGCTGTGCGCTCGCCTGTGAAGTGGTTTGTGCGGACCAGAGTGCCGTGCTGAATGCTTTCGACATAGGTGACCCGGTGGCCGAGTTCGACCGCCGCGATCCGGCCCTGGATATCTGCGATCACGAGCGCGCCGCCGCCGGTGTGCTGGGTGGACTTTATCCTGGCGAGCGCCTCCGGCACGTTGCGGCAATCCGTCAGCAATTGCTGCATAAGAATGTAGCGTATCAGGCCAACGCCGCGATCCATCGAGCCGATTTGCGTGTCGGTGACGCAGAGCCCGGCTTCGTTGATGCCGCTGGAGGCACACGGTGTGCTGCCGAGGCTGGAGACCCCGAGGATAGAACCTCCACGCCACGAACGACACGACATACGAAACACGGTCTGGACGCGCTGCGTCTCGCCCGGCACATCGCGGTTTTTCACGACAAAGGTCTGACCGTAGCTTCCGCTGGCGACGGCGGTGCAGCCTCCACGCGTTGTATGGATTTCGCCAAGAGCTGCAGCGTACCAGCCGCAGAACAAGTCGAACGGCGCCATGCCGAACCCTTGCGCGATTCCGCGCAGCTCTTCCATCGCGTTCGGCGCCGTCCGCAGCGCAAAGGCGTGGAGTTCGCGGGCGAAGGCGAGTGTCGCGGCATCGGCGAGACGCCGTTCAACGCGGCTTTGGCGCAAAGTCATCCATGACAGCGCCGCACTGCGCAGCGGCGCGGGCACGGCGGCTTGCTGAAGGCCGCGTTCAAAGGACGTTCCATGCAGCGTGAGCGTGATCATAATGTCACCTCCGCAAGTTGCGTAAAATCATTCGGCATGAAAATAGCCGGCGCTTTCGGCGAGAGCTTCGAAATCTCGAAGTGCCTTCACGGTGGCCGCTTCGTTATTGCGGATCAATGTCTCAAGCAGTGTATTGACGAGGATCAATGGAGCGCACTGGAAGCCAAAAAAAGTAGAGGAGTTGATAGGGGCGCTGAGTTTGACATCGGCCTTGAAAGGGGTCAGCGGCGAGTCCGTCACGGTAATGATTTTTATGCCGCGGGCGTGCGCGTAATTGGAAATATCGACAAGGCGGGCAAGGTAACGCGGAAAGCCGATCAGCACCATGCAGTCTTTCGACCCCATGCGACTCATGCGGTCGAACGCGTCGGAATTGTTTTTGTCGATCAGCCGCGCCGGATAGCGCATTTTATCGAGTGCAAACCACAAATGATGAGCAAGCGAGGCACTCGCGCGTGCGCCAACCACGAGGATGTGCTCGGCGCGCCGCAGCATTTTTGCCGCGGCTTTCAGGCTGGCTTCGTCCAGATTGTTCTCGAGATAGGAGATATTGTCGAGCTCTTTGGCGAGTACCGTCGAGAACGGCGAATCCGGCACGATGTCCTGCGCCCGATCGCCGGTCTGGCGTGCACCGGCCTTCAGCTCGACGCTTAACTCGCGGCGCAGTTCTCGCTGGAAGGCCGGGTATCCGTCGAAACCCAGCGCATCCGCAAAGCGCACGACTGTCGCCTCGCTGACACCCGATAGCCGCGCCAGCTCGGAGACTGTTGAGAAAGCGACAGCGTGATAGTTCGCCAGCACGTAGCGGGCGAGCGTGCGCTGGGTCTTTGACAGACCTTCCGCGCGGCTTTCAAGATGGTTCAGGACTGAGCGGGACGACGCCATTTCCGGTCGATTTCCACGATGAAAAAAATATTTCATCATGTTTTCATGTGAAATTTTTCATGTCAACACGAAAGCCGTGCTGCGGCGCAAGCTTGACGTGGATCAACTTGCCCCGGTGGCGGGTGTCTAGTTTTAACTGTGGGCTGAGTAGCTGTGGGCCGTCCACCAAAACACAATGGGGAATGCCATGACTTAATCGCAAGTTGCGGTGATTGCACCCGTTCCGATTCAGCGCTCCTGGCTCCGCTCGAACTGGGGCCTTCTTCTCGCCATTGCGGTCCTGATCGTCGTTTCATTTCTGCCGACGCCTGACGGGCTGCCGATCGCCGGGCATCGCATGCTGGCCATTCTGGCGTTCGCGGTCATCGTCTGGATGACCGAAGCTCTCGACTATGCGGTGTCGGCCGTGGTCATCGCCGCGCTGATGGCATTCATGCTCGGATTGGCACCCGACGTCGCAAATCCAAAGGTTCTGCTGGGCACCAGTCGCGCGCTGGGCATGGCGTTCAGCGGCTTCGCCAATACGGCGCTCGCCCTTGTTGCGGCTGCTCTTTTCATCGCAGTGGCCATGACGGCGACCGGTCTCGACAAGCGAATTGCACTCGTCATCCTGTCGCGCGTTGGCACGGAGACCCGCCATGTCGTGGTGGGCGCCATGGTCGTCGGCTTCGTCATGGCTTTCATTGTGCCGTCGACCACCGCACGTGTCGCGTGTCTTGTGCCGATCATGCTCGGCATCATTGCTGCGTTCGGTGTGAACCGAAAGGGCGCATTTGCCGGCATGCTCATGATCACGACGGTTCAGACCGCCAGTATCTGGAATGTCGGCATCAAGACCGCGGCTGCGCAGAACATGGTCGCCATCGGATTTATCGAACGTACGCTGGCGAAGACCATCACATGGCTGGAATGGTTCGTCGCGGCGGCACCGTTCGCGATTCTGATGACGGTGGCACTCTATTTCGTGATGACCATCATGATGCCGCCGGAGGTGAAGGAGGTTCCGGGCGGACCTGAGTCCATCCGCAAATCGCTGGCAGAGCTTGGGCCGATGAAGGCGTCCGAAAAGAAGCTGCTGGTCATTTCTCTCACGCTGCTGGGGTTCTGGGCCACGGAAGGCGTGCTGCATGCGTTCGACACCTCGACGACAACCATAGCCGCGGTGGCACTGATGTTCATGCCCGGCATCGGAATCATGACCTGGAAGGATGCGCAGCCTCGAATCCCGTGGGGAACCGTGGTTCTGTTCGGAATTGGAATCAGCGTCGGTACCGCATTGCTGCAGACGCGAGGAGCGTCCTGGCTTGCCAATCTGGTTGTCACCGAGTTCGGCCTGAAAGACGCATCTGCGCTAGCCGTTCTTGGCATCATGAGTCTTTTTCTTGTGGTCATTCATCTCGGCTTTGCCAGCGCCACGGCGCTTGCGTCGGCGATGATTCCCATCATCATTGCCGTTCTGCAGGGTGTGAAGACGCCGGGCATCAACATTGCCGGCATGACGATGGTGCTGCAGTTCGTCGTGAGCTTCGGCTTCATTCTGGTCGTGAACGCACCGCAAAACATGGTTGCTTATGGAACCGAGACGTTCAACGCAAAGGACTTCGTCCGCACAGGTCTGGTGCTGACCGTGATCGCCTTTGCTTTGGTGATGCTGCTCGGCGCGACCTATTGGCGGTGGCTGGGTTACGTGTAGGCTATCTGGCGGAGGCAGGCTTGCCGTTGTCGCGCTGAGGCTGCGGCAAGGCGATCCAAAACGCACGCCGTCATTGTCCACCCCGCTCGTCTCCGGGGGCTGCCGGCTTAAATCCCGAATATGAGCGAAATTTAATGTCGCCGTGCCAGGCGCGGCGGGGCGTCGCATGTCCTTGCACCGCGATTACGGGACAATCATCTAGTTCCGCGAAGGATGGCCGTTTTGCCATCTGTGAGGGAAAACCGATGAGCTACTTTCGGACAGCCATGTTGCTGGCAGGCCTGACGGCTCTGTTCATGGGCGTTGGCTATCTGATCGGCGGTGCCGGCGGCGCCATGGTCGCGCTGTTGATCGCGGCCGCAACCAACCTGTTCGCCTACTGGAACTCGGACCGCATGGTCCTGTCGATGCACGGTGCCGAGGAGGTCGATGCGCGGTCGGCGCCGGCACTCGTCGAACTGGTTGGCGAACTCGCCCGCAACGCCCAGTTGCCGATGCCGCGTGTCTTTATCATGCACCAGGAGCAGCCCAACGCTTTCGCCACCGGTCGCAATCCGCAGAACGCAGCGGTTGCAGTCACCACCGGCCTCGTCAATCGCCTGAGCCGCGACGAACTCGCCGGCGTGATTGCGCATGAACTGGCACATATCAAGAATCACGACACGTTGCTGATGACCATCACCGCGACCATCGCCGGTGCGATCTCGATGATCGCGCAGTTCGGATTCTTCTTCGGCGGCAACCGCGACAACAACAGCGGCCCGGGCCTGATCGGTTCGATCGCGCTGATGATTCTTGCGCCGCTGGCGGCCATGCTCGTGCAGATGGCGATCAGCCGGACGCGTGAATATGCGGCCGACGACATGGGCGCGCGGATCTGCGGTCAGCCGATGTCGCTCGCCTCCGCACTGGCGAAGATCTCGAATGCCGCGCATGCCATTCCGAACGCCGATGCGGAACGCAGCCCGGCCACCGCGCACATGTTCATCATCAACCCGCTGTCGGGGCAGGGAATGGACAATCTGTTCGCGACCCATCCCGCAACCGAGAACCGCATTGCCGCGCTTCAGCGACTCGCATCGCAGATCGGCGGCGGCGGATATGTGGCGCGGTCCGCACCGCAGTCGCCGTCCGGTCCGTGGAATCGCGGCGGCGCGCGTCGCGGTCCTTGGGGCTAAACCTTGGGGCTAAGGTCCTTGGGGCTAAGTTACGACGCCGGCCGCAACGGGCGGTGCGCAATCACCTCGAAATTGCGATCGGCCGAGGCTTGGCGAAACAGGCCTATCGCATCGACCGCAATATGCCTTACCGCCAGTCGCGCGAACTGCGCCCGCAGCGCAGAGAGCACGATATCACTCTGACCCGTCGGAACGCGGCCGGTCAGAGTCTATGTGAAAGCGGAAATCCTCGAAAACATAAGGATAGCCCCAGCGCTCGACATGCGCGATCTGCTGCTGCGTCAGTGATGTCTTCAACCGGCGCTCGCGGTCGCTTTCGCTCAGCGGCGCGCGGAAGGGATCGAAGTGCGTCACGCAGCCATCGGCGAGACGCGACAGCGCTTGCGGCACTGTGTCGGGAACGATGGCGACAAAATCTCCCATCAGGGTGACGACAGGCGCGATAACGGGAATGTCGCGCGGCATTGCGGCGAAGCTGCCGAAGGCGGCGACAAGGTCGGCCTCCTGCTGGCCGTCCGCCAACGCCATCGGTGCCTTGAGCGTGGCGTGAAATCCGTATTTGCGCGGCTCAGCCGTCAAGGCAGGCCAATTGGCAATGCCGTCGATTGCTGGTTGCGTCACGGACTGGCCGGTGAAAGCGTCGTAGCCGAGCAAATTCGCGCCAAAGCGATAGAGCGCGCTGGCGGCATCGGGCACATAATAAATAGCGTAGCGTGGAAACGGCGACATTAAGCCAGCGCAGTGGTTCAGGTTGCCATCACCCTATGCGAGACACGTGCGGAACGGAACTGCCATGAGACGCCGTTCATACCAGCACCTTGCGAATCCGCGAAGAGACGATGTCGATGATCATCACGGTCAGCACCACGATGATGATGATGGCGGCGGTCTCCGCATAGTGGAAGGAGCGAATGTTCTCATAGAGGGAGTGGCCGATACCGCCGGCTCCGACGATGCCAAGCACCGTCGCGGATCGAACATTGGTCTCGAACCGATAGAGCGTGAACGAACTCCATAGCGGCATCACTTGCGGCACCACGCCGAAAATGACTTCCTGGAGTTGAATAGAGCCGATCGCGCGGATACCCTCTACCGGGCGCGGGTCGATGGATTCGACGGCCTCCGAAAATAGCTTGGCGACAATACCGGTGTTGTGGATGGCGAGCGCCAGTACGCCGGCGAGCGGCCCCAGGCCGACGGCCACAACAAACAACAACGCAAAGACAATCTCGTTGATGGCGCGGAAGCTGTCCATCAAGCGTCGAATCGGCTGGACCACCCATTGCGGGCTCACATTCGATGCGCTGAGGATCGCCAGCGGAACGCCGAAAAGAACGGCCAGTGCCGTTCCCCAAATCGCGATCTGGACGGTCTCGATCATCTCCCGGACGTAGATATCCCAGTCGTGAAAGTTGGGCTTCAGGAAGCCTTCGCCGAATTCGGCCATGTTGCGCCAATCGGTGACCAGGGCAGTTATCTTCGACATCTCGGTCGGGCCCCAGCTCCAGAGGAGCAGCGCGCCAACGATGGCCCATGTGGCCCAGCCGCGCGCCCGTTTTCTGAGCTCCGGACGCGGTATCTCGATGTCCTCGGGAGATTGCACCGATTGCCGTGCAGCTATTATGTCCGCCATGTTGCCCTCTTGATATGCAGCGGCGCAGGCCCGTGGAAAGCCTGCGCCGCCTGATGTCCGAACGAAAGCGGAGAAGGTTACTTCTTCATCGCCGAGATCTGCTTGCCCAGCTCGTCGAATTCCTTCTGAAGGCTGGCAAGCTGTGTCTGCTTGTCGGTGGCGCTCAGCTTGTCGTCTCCCCGAATCTTGAGAATGGTCTTGTTGACTTCCATCTGGCGGATCGGGAGGAGCTGCGAATTGTCCGAGGACTTGAACGGCGCCCATCCGAGAGCGGTGAGAACCTTCTTCTCCTCTTCGTCCTTGGTGCCGTAGGCGAGCAGGAAGTCCTTGAGCTTCTTCTTGACGCCGGCGTCGAGATCCTTGCGCCACACCAGCGGATCGGAGGGGATCAGCGGAGAGGTCCAGATGACACGGATGTTCTTCGCCTTCTCCGGCGCCGTCACCTCAAGGCGACGCAGGTTTTCGTTGTTGTTGGCGCGCGGCGTTCACCAGCTTGTTGGCGACGGCGAGCGCATTGGCTTCATGGCTGGCCGCGCGAACCGTCTTGAAGCAGTTCTTCGGGTCGATGTTCTTGGCCGAGAAGATGAACGTGGTCGGCACCAGGAAGCCCGACGTCGAGTTCGGATCGCCGATGCCGAAGTCGAGCGACTTGTCGCATTTGAGGACGTCGTCGAGCGTCTTGAACGGGCTGTCCGTGTGCACGATCATATGCGACCAGTAGCCCGGGTTTCCGTCCTTGTCGACGCTCTGCACGAAGACCTCGCCGCCGGCACGATCGACCGCTTCCATCGCGGACTTGTTGCCGTACCATGCGACCTGAACCTTGTTGAAGCGCATCGCCTCGATGACGCCGGCATAGTCAGAGGCATAGAAGGCCTTGACCGTCATGCCGGTGCCCTTGCTCATGGCCGCGATGAACGGCTCCCAGGTCTGCTTCAGGTTTGCCGTCGATTCGGTCGCGATGATTCCGAAATTGAGTTCCTGGGCGGTGGCTGGCGCCACCAGAGTTGTCGCGGTCAAAGCCGCTGCCGCCAGCATTTTGCGAAACATGTGCTCGCTCCTGTGTGTTGAGCATTGGTCGTGTCAAATGTCTCCGCGGGAGGAATCCCGCCAGAGCAGGGAGGACGCCGCAGCGCCCAATTCGTTGCCTTCTCAGCCGACGGCGCGCGCGAGCGGCAATGCCTCGGCCATGACAGGCTCGACGGCAAAAATCGGTGTGGCGGCGGCCGGACGGAGGTCAGTCATTCCGGGCAGGAACAATTCCTCGCTCTCCGCGCCGTAGAGTTCGGCGAGAAAGCTCGGCGTCAGGGTGTTCGAAGGGCCGTCATAGACAACCTCGCCATCGCGCAACGCGATCGTGCGCCGGCAGTACTGCAGGGCATATTCGACCTGATGCAGCGACACGAGGATTGTGATGCCGTCCTTTCGATTGAGGTCGGCGAGAATATCCATCACGCGACGGGCGGAGCTTGGATCGAGAGACGCTATCGGCTCGTCGGCGATGAGAATGTCCGCTCCCTGCACCAGGGTTCGTGCAATCGCCGCGCGCTGTTGCTGGCCGCCGGACAAATCCGAGCCTCTTTTCAGCGCGTGCGCTGCGATTCCCACGCGTTGAAGCGCATGCATGGCGCGCTGTCTTTCGCTCCTGCTGAAGAACGCAAATGTGCCGCGCCAGGCCGGAATCTGTCCAAGAAAGCCCAGGCAGACATTCATGAGCACCGAAAGCCGCGGCACGAGATTGAATTGCTGAAAGACGATTCCGACACGCGCCCGCAACACAGCCGCCGAGCCGGCGATCCGGCCGGCGTCCTGCATCGGAACGCCGAAGACGTCGATGCGACCGGCCTCGGACTTGCGGCCATTTGGTGCCGGGTCGATGCAAACAAGTCCCGCGATCGTCCGGATCAGCGTGGACTTGCCCGAACCCGAAGCGCCGATCAGGGCAACCATCTCGCCCTTGCCAATCTCCAGCGACACGCCCTTGAGAACCCGATGGCCCGGCAGGAACGACTTGCTGACCTTGGTGATCTTGATTGCAGTATCGACCAAACTGAATTCCTTCCATGCCGATGTGGCGCCGCAGGCGAAGCCGAGGCACAGGCCGGTTACGGTCAACATGGAAGAAGACACGGCAGTGTTACGGTTTTGCGACAGCAAGCCCGCTATTCACAACGCGGAAACCTCCGTTGCGAACGCAGGCGCACCGATGCCTGTGCCATTTGCGATCCGGGAGTGTGTATCTTTGGAACTGAATCCCGGCAGCATGGCCGATGCCGGCAAGGTCGCCTCTTAATTGCGCATGCAAGTGTCCGCAGTGATACAGGCGATATGCGGCGGCGCTCAGGCTCAGGCTGCCGCGACCCTATGCGAAACGCGCGCGGAGCGGAACAGCCGCGAGGAGTTGTTCAGATAGACCAGCCGGCCGCCGGCGATGGCGGCGATAAGGCGGGGGCGGCGAATATCGGCGTCGTCCACCAGGATCACGTCGGCGCGCAGGCCAGGGCGAATCTCGCCGCGGTCGCGCAAGCCCGCAGCAATCGCCGGATGCGCCGACACGAGCTGCCACGCCTGCGGCAAATCCAGAATGCCGTCCGCGACCAGTCGGAACGCCGCCAGCAGCGGCGCTGGATAATAGTAGTCCGACGCCAGAATCGAGCAGAGACCCTTCTTGATCATGTCGGCGGCGGCGATCCAGCCGGTATGGCTGCCGCCGCGCACGACATTGGGTGCTCCGAACACCGTGAATTCGCCGGCATTGCAGGCCTCGCGCGCCGTCTCCTCGTTGACCGGGAATTCCGCGATGGTGACGCCGAGCGCGCGATAATCCCTTCGCCGCGCCGGCGTTTCGTCGTCATGCGACAGCATCGCGACGCCATGCTTACGCGCCGCCGCGCACAGCCGCGCGATGGATGCCGGAACGTCGTAGCCACGCGCCATGGTGCGTTCCACCAAAGCGTCGAATTCGGCATTGGTCAGGCCGGAGCGTTCCACCATGCGCGCACGCTTTGCGGGCTTGCTCAGGTCGCGCACCGTTGACGACATATGATCGTTGAAGGCGAGCAGCCCGATCCGTCCCGAAGCCAGCCAGTCCATGATGGTCGGTTCGGCGTCGAGATTGAATGTCTCGTGCCGCAGGTGAAACCGGGTGTCCGCCGCCAGCTGGCCGCGCTGGCTGTCAATCGCGGCGATCAGCTTGTGGATGTTGTCGGTTCCGCGCAGGCCGGGCTCCCACGACCACGTTGCCGCATGGAATACAGTGGTGATGCCATTTGCCAATGCTTGCCGGTCGCTGTCGATCAGCGCGACGTCGATCGGGAAATCCACACCCGGCCGCGGCATCATCTGGCGTTCGAAGGCGTCGCCGTGAATATCGACGATGCCGGGCAGCACCAGTAGATTGCTGGCGTCGAGATAGAGGCCATCATGGGCCTCGCCGTCGATCGATTCGATCGTGCCTGCGGACACAGCGAGACTTGCTTCGCGAACCTCGTGGCCGATCAGGGCTCGTCCGCGCTGGATTGTGATCGTCTCAGACTTCACAGCAACAGTCATGCAGGCACCGCGACGCGTTCGTATTTTTCAAGGAATTGCTCGACGGCAAGCTTGCGAAAATCGGGCAGGGCGATGCGAAGCTGCTCGTGGCTCCAGTCCCACCAGCGCAACGCCATCAGCCGCGGGATAAGGTGTTCCGGAAATCGGCTGCGAATTGGCTTCGCCGCGTTCCCCGCCACGATCATGTAAGGCGCGACATCCTTGGTGACGATGGCGCCGGCCGCGATCACCGCGCCGGTGCCGATATTGCGCCCCGGCAGCACGACGGCGCCATGGCCGATCCAGACATCATGACCGATGGTGACATGATGGTCGCGACGCCATTTGAAGAAGTCCGCATCGTCGGCCTCGCCCGAAAAATACATGCTGGCGCGATAGGTGAAGTGCGATTGCGTCACGCGCTGCATCGGATGATTGCCCGGATTGATGCGGGTCATCGCCGCGATCGAGCAGAATTTCCCAATGGTCGTATATGTGATCTGGCTGTCGTTGGACGTGTAGGAATAATCGTCCATCGTGACTTCATCGAGAATGGCGCGCGCGCCGATTTCGCAATAGGCGCCAAGCTTGACCTCGCGCATCGAGGCCGATGCATGGACGCGTGGTTTGGTAGAAAGAACGGTGTCGACCATGTTGGATATCCATGATGGAGCGAAGCGTGTCCCATCACGGGTTCTCATGAGCGTTCGTGACAGTGGCGTGAATGTTCGATGACATTCACATCCGACCCTCGGGACGGTGGAAAAGGTTGGTGCGATGCACCCTCTGTCACATAGCTGTAGAATGCCCACGTTAGCGATTGCGGCAGACCTGCAAAGGAGTGTCGCATGCTGGTGGTTGAAGGGCTGACGTGCCGGTTTGGCGCGATGACGGCCGTGAAAGAAGCATCCTTCGAGATTGCGCGCGGCAGCTTTATCGGCGTGATCGGCCGCTCAGGCGCCGGCAAGTCGACCCTTCTGCGCATGATCAACCGCCTGGTGGAACCGAGCGAAGGCAAGGTGATGTTCGAGGGCGTCGATGTGACGGCTCTCAAAGGCGCCGAGCTTCGGCAATGGCGCGCCAAGTCGGCGATGATCTTCCAGCAATTCAATCTGGTTGGCCGCCTCGATGTGCATGACCAATGTGTTGATGGGTCGTCTGGGCCATGTGCCGTCCTGGCGCTCGCTCATGCAGATGTGGCCCGACGACGACCGGGCCATCGCCATTTCCGCGCTTGAGCAGTTCGATATCATGGCGCTGGCGGCAGCAGCGCGCCGATCAGCTCTCGGGCGGCCAGCAGCAGCGCGTGGCCATCGCGCGGGCGCTGGTGCAGGAGCCTGCCATCATCCTCGCCGACGAGCCGATTGCATCGCTCGATCCGCGCAACACCAAGATCGTCATGGATGCGCTGCTGCGCATCAACAAGCACTTCGGCATCACGGTGCTCTGCAACCTTCATTCGCTCGATCTGGCGCGTGAGTATTGCGACCGCCTGATCGGCATGTCGGCAGGCCGCGTTGTGTTCGATGGAGCGCCCTCGATGCTGACGCAGCAGGTCGCGCGCGAGCTCTATGACCTCGAGGCGGACGAAGTCATGGGTGCGTTGCCCATCGACGTTATCGGTGAGGCGCGATCCCGGAGTACGGTACAGCGGCTGCGTAAGGTTCGCCGCAACTTCAAGACTAGATCGATAATCACAGACAACAGGAGAGATAGATATGTTCAACCGTCGCATGATGCTGGCCGCCGCTGCGGCCCTGACGCTGACGTCCCACGCCGCGATGGCGCAGGACTGGAAAGCCAAGTATCCGGAATCGACCTTGGCGGTCGTTCCGGCTGAGAACGCCGGCGGGTGTCACGGATCGCTTCGGCCCGTTCCTGGCGTATCTGTCGAAGGAACTCGGCGTGAAGGTCAATCTCCGTGTCGCCAACGACTACGCTGCGGTGATCGAAGGCCAGCGCGCCGGTTCGGTTCACGTCGCCAATTATGGCTCGGCGCTCGTTCGCCCGCGCGCGGCTGACCGGCGTGCAAAGTCGATGCGTTCGCACAACGATCTGAGCGCTGACGGCAGCGATCGGCTATTACTCGGTGCTTCTATGTGAAGGCCAACAGCCCCTACAAGACGATTGACGATTTGAAGGGCAAGAACCTGGCCTGGTCGACCCGAATTCGACGTCGGGCAACAACGTGCCGCGCTTCGAACTGGAGAAGCAGGGCGTCATCGGATGCCGACAGCCTATTTCGGCAAGGTTGTGTTCGCCGGCAGCCACGAGAACGCGGTGCTGGCGCTGACGCAGGGAACCGTCGAAGTCGCTGCCAATCAGTGGACCAACGACAACGACTTCGACGCTGCCAGCAGATGATCACCAAGAACATGCTGAAGAAGGCCGACGGCTCGGCGATGAAGAAGGAAGACTTCCGGATCGTCCTGCAAGTCGGCCTCGATCATCAATGGTCCCTACGCATATCTGTCCGACATGCCGGCCGATCTGAAGACGGCGATCGCCAAGGCCTTCATCGATGCGCCGAAGAAGGACAAGGCGGCGTTCGACCGCTCTCCGACGGCCAGAAGCCGGGCTTCGCGCCGCGACCACGAAGGACTGGGACGACAGCGTCAAGCTGATCCAGTTTGTCGACGCCTTGCGCAAGAAGAAGGGTTCCTGAACCAATTAGGTCGAGCGGCCGGTCGCAAGCTCGGCCCCTTTCTCGGTTGCAGCGCGGGCGCCCATGTCTTCCACAGTTTCGACGCTGCCGTTTCAGCAGATCGCCGCCCTGAAGCCGGCTATGACGCTGCGGTCTCGCGCAAACGCCTGCAATTATTATGCGGCTCTTGTGATCTTCAGCGGCTGCTTCGCTGGTCGGCCTACGGCGCGAGGTGGCGCCGAAGTCTTCATCGACAAGATCGGGAAGTTCGTCGCTATTTCGCAGCGTATTCTGACATCTCGACAATCAGGCTTTGGACCTCCGCACCGATCCCGCGGAATGGTACTGGGACCTGGCGAGTGGCTCGCGCTGCTGCGTCGATACGTTGCTGATTGCGTATGTCGGCACGTTACTCGGCGCCGATCGGCGGGTTCGTTCTTTGCTTTCTTGGCCGTCGCAAGAACCTCACGCGCAGCAGTACGCTCCGCTTCTCGGCACGCCGCATTCTGGAGTTCTGCCGCACCGTTCCCGAGACTCGTCTTCGCTCTGATCTTCGTGTTCGCGTTCGGGCTTGGGCCGCTGCCTGGCATTCTGGCCATCGCTATTCACACGACCGGCGCGCTCGGCAAGCTTTATGCCGAAGTTGTCGAGAATATCGACATGAAGCCGGTCGAAGGCATCGTCGCGACGGGCGGAAACTGGTTCGCAGCTGTACGTTTCGCTGTCATGCCGCAGGTGCTGCCGAATTTCTCTCCTACACATTGCTGCGCTTCGAGATCAATGTTCGCGGGGCCGCGTCATGGGCTTTGTTGGCGCTGGCGGCATCGGCCAGGAACTGATCGATCTCCATCCGCAGTTCTATTATTCGGACGTCTCGGCGATTCTGCTCCTGATTATCGTCGGCGGTCTTGATCATCGATCTCTTCACCGAGCGACTTCGGCATGTTCTGATTGGGCGGGATCAACTCGGATGACAGTTTCCACTTTCACGGGCCGTATCCGGCCGTCAAAGAAGCCAGTCGTCTACGCGCGTCAGAGCCACTGGCTCTCTGCGATCATCACGGTCGTCGTTCTCGGCGGATCGCCGTTTTTGGCTTTTGGCGTCTCGATTTCAGCTTCTGGAAGTTTGTCGATGGTCTCAACCGGCTTGGTCTTGTCGTCACGCTGATGATCCCGCCGGACGCGGGTTCACGTTTGGGCTCCTACGCGGCGGCACTCGGTGAGACTGTCGCCATTTCTTTTCTCGGTACATTCCTGGCCGCCGTCATCGCTGTACCGGCGGCCATGCTTGCGGCCAAGAATGTTGTCGCTAACTCATCGTGCATTTTTTCGCTCGTCGCTCGCTCGACACGCATTCGCGGAATCGACGTAGCTGATCTGGGCGCTGATCTTCGTCAACGTCGTCGGCCTCGGACCGTTTGCCGGCATCCTGGCCATCGCGGCGTCCGACTTCGGCACATTCGGAAAATTGTTTTCCGAAGCGTTCGAGAATGCCGACAAGAAGCCGGTGGAGGGCATCATCTCGGCGGGCGGCCGCAACATCCACGGATTCCGTTTCGGATTGCTGCCGCAGGTCCTGCCGGTCATCGCCAGTCAGGTTCTCTATTACTTCGAATCGAATACGCGCTCGGCGACGATCATCGGCATCGTCGGAGCCGGCGGCATCGGCCTGTATCTTTCGAACGAGATCCGCAGGCCGAATGGCAGCATGTCTCGTTTCTGATCCTGATGATCCTCGTCACCGTCGCGATCATCGATTTCATTTCGACGAGGCTGCGTTTCGCCATTATCGGCCGCACGGAAATCGCGAGCCACTGATTTCATCTCACTGATTTTCGATCACGAACTGCATGCGCTCCGCCGCGAAACGCGCGCGCGTGGTCAAGAGCGGCTCACCGTCGGCATCGACATCGAGGCTGTCCGTCACCAGCACCGGCTGGCCAGCGGCGAGCTTCAGCCGGCCGGTATCGGCCATGTCGGCGACGGCGGCCGTGATGCGTGTCCAGGCCCGGCTGTAATCGCGAATGCCATAATGGGCCAGCATGCGCGTCATCGAGCGCGCTCGTTCATAGATTCGTTCGCCGTTGACGAAGCGGTCGGCCACGAGAAACGTCGTGCCGACCGACAGCGGCATCTTGTCGGCGAGCCTGAGTGCGTCAATGCGGAGCACCAGCGTACCGGCCCGGACATTCAGCCGCGTGGCAATCTCGCGGGTCGCGGGTTCAACCGCGGAGGCGATCAATTCACCGGATGCTTCGCGGCCGACGCCTCCGACAATTTCGGAAAATCGCGTGCGCGCCCGCAAGGGGTAGGCGAGGCGGGGCGCATCGACATAGGTGCCGCTGCCGCGTTCGGCCCGAACCAGACCACGTTCGGCCAACGCCGCGAGCGCTCGCCGCACGGTATGGCGGTTCACCCGGTACGTTTCGGCAATCTCCACCTCACCGGGCAGTTTGGCGCCGCGCACGTAAAGCCCGTCGGCGATGCCGCGCTCGATGGAATCGGCCACACGACGCCACAGCGCCACGCCTGTCACTTCGTCGGCGAGTGTCATGGGCGGCTCCGGTCGGGGATTATTCTGAGGATGCGCATCGGCCTGTCATGAAACAGTCATCGCTTTCGGCTACCAAGTTGTCTAGTAACATAGACAACATGACAATATCAAGAAACGGGATACAGGGCTCACCATGAGACAGGGCGCGATCATGAGCGGAACCACAAATCCGGGCATAGAGATGCGGCGCGAGGCCATGTCGGTCCTCAGCCGGTCGGCATCTGCCGATATTGCTGTTCTGATGGCGCAGCTGCCGGTGCCGCCGCATGACGATCTGCGCACCGCCGAAAACGGGCTTGTGATGCTGCGCGGCCGAATCGGCGGGGATGGCTCGCCGTTCAATCTCGGCGAGGCCACCGTTGCGCGCGCTGCCGTTCGACTGCAGGGCGGCGAGGTCGGCATCGGCTACACGCTTGGCCGTGACGGCGCCAAGGCGCGGATGATCGCGCTGTGCGACGCCATGATTTAATCGCCCGATTATCGGCCCCGCGTGCAGGAGCTTGTTGTGGCGCCGCTGCGCGCCAGGCTTCAATCGGCGAGAGAGCAGCAGCAGGCCGAGACCGCAGCGACGCGCGTCGATTTCTATACGCTGGTGCGGGGAGAAGGCTGATGAGCGCCGCAAATGGATTGGAACATGGCTTCTCCGATGCGGTGCTGTCGTCGCAGGCAGCCTTTCGCGCCGTGCTCGACGCCATGGCGCGTCCCGGCACGACGCCCGTCATGAAGAGCGATGCCGGCGTGCCGGATGGCCTGGCGCCTGCTACTGCCACGCTTGCGCTGACGCTGTTCGACCACGATACGCCGATCTGGCGCGATGCTGCGCTGAATAGTGAAGCGCTGGCGCAATGGCTGCGATTTCATACCGGCGCACCGTTGACCGGCGATCCGGCGCAGGCGGCCTTTGCACTGATCGGCGATGTCGCGGCGTTCACCGGCATTCATCGCTTCAGCACTGGTTCGGCGGATTACCCCGATCGTTCGACGACTTTCATTTTGCAGGTCGACACGCTGACGGCGGGAACTCCGCTGGTGCTCAGCGGTCCGGGCATCAAGGAGACGTCGGAATTGGCGCCGTCGCCGCTGCCGCCGGATTTCATCGCCATGCTGGACGCCAATCACGCGCTGTTTCCGCGCGGATGCGATTTTCTGCTTTGTGCGGGAGAGCACATCGCGGCACTGCCGCGCACCACCCGCGTCCGGCTAAAGGGAGCGTAACATGTATGTTGCAGTCAAGGGCGGCGAACGCGCCATCGAGAGTGCGCACCGGTTGCTGGCGCATGAGCGTCGCGGCGACGCATCAGTACCCGAACTGTCGCTCGAGCAGATTTCCGGGCAGCTCAAGCTCGCGGTCGATCGGGTGATGGCGGAGGGCTCGCTGTACGATTCCGAACTCGCCGCGCTTGTCGATCAAGCAGGCGCGCGGCGACATGATCGAGGCGATCTTCCTGTTACGCGCGTTTCGCGCGACGCTGCCGCGCTTCGGCGTCGCCGAGCCGGTCGAGACCGGTGCCATGGAAATCCGACGCCGTATTTCCTCGACGTTCAAGGATATTCCGGGCGGACAGGTGCTGGGGCCGACCTTCGACTACACGCATCGTCTGCTCGATCCGTCGCTTGCCAGCGAGAGCGTGCCGCCAGAGCCTGCTCAGGGCGAAGTTCGCAATGAGACGACGCCGCGCGTCACCGATATTCTTGGCCAGGATGGCCTGATCGAACCGTCGCCGGCCGTCGATCCGGATGCCGAGGTCGGCGATTTGACGCGCGAGCCACTGAATTTTCCGGCCGGCCGCGAGCTGCGACTGCAGAACCTCGCGCGCGGCGACGAAGGATTTCTTCTGGCGCTCGGCTACTCGACCCAGCGCGGCTACGGCCGCAACCATCCGTTCGCGGGCGAAATTCGCGTCGGCGAGGTCGAGGTGGAATTCGTCGCCGAAGAGGCCGGCTTCGACGTTCCGCTCGGCGTGATCACCGTGACCGAGTGTCAGATGGTCAACCAGTTCAAGGGCTCCGCGACCGAGGCGCCGTTGCTTCACGCGCGGCTATGGCCTCGTGTTCGGACAATCGGAGCGCAAGGCGATGTCGATGGCGCTGGTCGACCGCGCCTTGCGCGCGCGCGATCTGGGCGAAGAGACGCTGGCGCCGGCGCAGGACGAAGAGTTCGTGCTGTCGCATTCCGACAATGTGCAGGCGACCGGCTTCGTCGAGCATCTCAAGCTGCCGCATTATGTCGACTTCCAGTCGGAGCTTGGGCTGTTGCGCAAATTGCGCCGCGAGTTCGATCAGCAGCAGAAGACCAGCATGGCAGAGGCCGCCGAATGACGATGCCGGCTTACAATTTCGCCTATCTCGACGAGCAGACCAAGCGGATGATCCGCCGCGCGATCCTGAAGGCGATTGCGATCCCCGGCTATCAGGTGCCGTTCGCCAGCCGCGAAATGCCGATGCCGTATGGCTGGGGCACGGGCGGCGTCCAGGTGACGGCCGCGGTGCTCGGACCGGACGACGTGCTGAAGGTCATCGACCAGGGCTCCGACGACACCACCAACGCCGTCTCGATCCGCAAGTTTTTCGAGAAGACCGCGGGCGTGCGCACGACGACATCGACAGCTGGACGCGACGGTCATTCAGACCCGCCATCGCATTCCGGAGGCGCCGCTGCCGAGAAGCCAGATCCTCGTTTATCAGGTCCCAATCCCCGAGCCGTTGCGTTTTCTGGAGCCGCGCGAGACCGAAACCCGCCGCATGCATGCGCTGGCCGATTACGGCCTGATGCATGTGAAGCTCTATGAGGACATCGCGCGCCACGGGCACATCGCGACGACCTACGCCTATCCGGTCAAGGTCGAATGCGCGCTATGTGATGGACCCGTCGCCGACGCCGAAATTCGACAATCCCAAGATGAACGATTGCGCCGGCGCTGCAATTGTTCGGCGCTGGACGCGAGAAGCGCATCTATGCGGTGCCGCCCTACACGCGAAGTGGTGTCGCTGGATTTCGAGGATCATCCCTTCGAGCGCTACCGGTCACGACGCGCCGTGCGCGCTATGCGGTGCAGATCGACGTCTATCTCGATGAAGTGATGATCGACGACAAGGGCGGGCGCATGTTCGTGTGTTCCGACACGCGATTATTGCGAACACGCGCCGCGCAGCCGGCGCATCTCGGCGAAGCGCGCCGACGGGCATACTGCTGGCGAAGTCCTGGAGAATCGCAACTGATGCGATAACGCCTTGACCATTCGCGCGGCCGTCGAGGACGATCTGTCCGGCGTGCTCGAGCTCTACGCGCAGCCGGAGATCGACGACGGCGAGGTGCTGCCGCTCAGATCAGGCGGCGCGTCATCTTCAGCAAATTCCGCGACTATCCCGAACTACACGCTGTATCGTCGCCGAGCAGGACGCCATGCATCGTCGGCACGCTTCGCGCTGCTGGTGATGGACAATCTCGGCCATCTCGGTACGCCGTCGGCCATCGTCGAGGATGTCGCCGTCGATCCGCACGCTCCACGGCCAGGGCATCGGCCAGGCGATGATGCAGTTCGCACGCGACCGAGGCCGCAGGACCATGGCTGCTACAAGCTGATGCTGTCGTCCAACGCCAAGCGCGAGCGCGCCCATGACTTCTACGAGTCGCTCGGCTTCGACGCGCCACGGCTTTAGTTTTCGCCGGTCGAATCTGCCCAACGGGAGGCGGCATGAGCACGCACGAAGAACCGCTGCTCTGTCGCCGAGGGCCTGACCAAGTGTACGGCCGCGCATCGGCTGCCTCGACGTGTCGTCTCGACTTTACGAGGGCGAGGTGCTGGCCATCGTCGGCGAATCCGGCTCGGGCAAGTCGACGCTGCTGCAGCTGCTGTCGGCGCAGATCGACGCCGACGCGCCGGCCGCGTTCTCTACCGCATGCGCGACGGCGTGACCCGCGATCTCGCTGCTGCTTGGCGAGGCGGAGCGCCGCTTCCTGTTCCGCACCGACTGGGGCTATCGTGCATCAGGACGCGGCGCATGGGTCTGCGCATGGGCGTCTCGGCCGGCGCCAATGTCGGTGAGCGGCTGATGGCGGTCGGGCTGGCGTCATTATGGCCGCATCCGCGACTGCGGCCACGGACTGGTTCGAGCGGGTCGAGATCGACGCCGACGCGCATCGACGACACGCCGCGCACCTTTTCCGGCGGCATGCGCCAGCGCCTGCAGATCGCGCGCAATCTCGTGACCGACCCGCGCCTCGTCTTCATGGACGAGCCGACCGGCGGGCTCGATGTCTCGGTGCAGGCGCGCCTGCTCGATCTGCTTCGCGGTCTGGTCGCCGACCTCGGCCTCGCCGTCATCATCGTCACTCATGATCTCGCGGTCGCGCGCCTTCTGTCGCATCGCATCATGGTGATGAAGGACGGCCGCGTGATCGAGACCGGACTGACCGATCAGGTGCTCGACGATCCGCGCGAGCCCTACACCCAGCTTCTCGTTTCGTCGATCCTGCCAGCGTGAGGCACCAATGACCGACATTGCTCGAAGTGACTCGGCGCGGCGAAGACCTTCACCATGCATCTGCAGGGCGGCGTCGAACTGCCGGTCGTCGTCGCGGCGTGACCTTCCAGTGCAGCCGGGTGAATGCGTCGTGCTCGCCGGACCGTCCGGCGCCGGCAAGTCGTCGATCCTGAAGATGATCTTCGGCAATTACCGTTGCGATTCCGGCAGCATCGTCACACGCCACAATGGCAAGGTGGTCGATATTGCCAGCGCCGCGCCGCGCGAGATTCTCGAAAGTGCGGCAGCAGACCATTGGCTATGTCAGCCAGTTCCTGCGCGCCGTGCCGCGCGTGCCCTCGCTCGATGTCGTCGCCGAGCCCCTGCTGGTGGCGGGTGTCGCACGCGAGGATGCACGAAAGCGTGCCGCCTCGTTGCTGCGCCGCCTGAACATTGCCGAGCGGCTGTGGGCACTTCCGCCATCGACCTTCTCGGGCGGCGAACAGCAGCGCATCAATATCGCGCGCGGATTTCTCTCCGACCTTCCACTTCTCCTGCTTGACGAACCGACCGCATCGCTCGACGCGGCCAATCGCGCCGTCGTCATGGATCTGATCGCTGAAAAGAAAAAGGCCGGCGTTGGCATGGTCGCGATTGTCCACGACGACGAGGTCCGAGCGCAGATTGCCGATCGGATCGTCGATGTCACGACGTTTGCAGCGGCAGCTTAGGACCTGATAGAATGACACTTATGCTTGAAGAGAAGCGCAGAATCGACGTCAGCGGGACCCACGATGTCGTGCTGACCAATGCACGGATCGTTCTGGCCGACCGCGTCATCGAACGCGGCTGGATTGCGTTCGCCGATGGCCTGATCGCAGACTTCGGCGAGGGCAAGGCCCCCGAGCGCGGCGAAGACATGGGCGGCAATCTTCTGATGCCGGGGCTCGTCGAACTGCACACCGATCATCTGGAAGCGCATTTCGTGCCGCGGCCCAAGGTGTTCTGGGACCCGATTTCGGCCGTCGTCTCGTATGACTGCCAGTTGGCCACATGCGGCATCACCACCGTTCTCGACTCGCTGCGTATCTGGCGCGACGAAGCCGAGTTGGAGACGGACGGTCAGGCGACCATTCTGGCGGACGCGATTGCGGCGGCACGCAAGGCCGACATCCTGCGGTCCGACCATTTCCTGCATCTGCGTTGCGAAATTCCGACGCCGCATGTCGCCGAGGACCTCAGCGGCCTGATCGGGCGGCCGGAAGTGCGGCTGATCTCGTTGATGGATCACACGCCCGGTCAGCGCCAGTTCCGGGACGAAGAAAAGCTGCGTACTTATTATCGCGGCAAGAGCGGCAAAAATGACTCGGAGCTCGATGTCATCTTCGCCAAGCGTATCAAGTTTCAGGAGAAATACGGCGATGCCAACATGACGCGCGTCGTCGCGATGGCGCATGCCAACAACGTGCCGCTGGCAAGCCATGACGATACGACGCTGGAGCATGTCGAGATGGCTGTGCGCGACCGTGTCGCGGTCGCGGAATTTCCGACGACGCATGAGGCCGCTGAAGGCCTGCATCGTGCAGGCGTGCAGATTCTGATGGGTGCGCCCAATGTCGTGCGCGGCGGGTCGCATTCCGGCAACATCGCGGCGGCCGATCTCGCCAAGGCTGGACTCCTTGATGTGTTGTCGTCCGATTACGTGCCGTCGAGCCTTCTGATGGGCGCGCTGCAACTGCCGCAACATGCGCCGAACATCTCGCTGCCGCAGGCGGTAGCAACCGTGACGCGCAATGCCGCGCGGGCTGTCAGCCTTCACGACCGTGGCGAGATCGCCAAGGGGCTGCGCGCGGACGTGATTCAGGTTCACATGGCGCATCAGGTTCCCGTGGTGCGGCAGGTGTGGCGGCAGGGACAGCGCGTGGCATGATTGTGGAGCCGCTCCGCATCGATCCGAGGGGAACGATCGGGCCCGGGCGGCTCGTTGCCGTCGCGGGTCCGAGCGGTGCAGGCAAGGATACGCTTATCCGCCTGGCGGCGGCGAGAGCGCCGGAGGCGGTTGTTCAATCGCGCGTCGTCACCCGGCCTTCGTCAGCGGCGGAGAACAACGAAGAGATGACGCCGAGCGCATTCGACGATGCGCGTGCGGCTGGCGACTTTGCCCTGGACTGGGAAGCACACGGGCTGAAATACGGTTTGCGGCGCACCGTTGACGACCACATCAGTGCCGGGCGGACGGTGGTGGTCAATGTTTCGCGGAGCGTGATCACCCATCTGCGGCAGCGCTATGCCAATGTGGTGACGGTACTGGTCACGGCGCCGGATGACGTGCTGATGGCGCGGCTGGCCGGACGCAACCGGACCAGCGACGGCGTGCTGGAGCAGCGCCTGCAGCGTGCCGCCCTCGACACTGATGTGGCGGCCGATATGATCATCAACAATGTCGGTGAGCCCGAGGAGATGGCGGCTTTGCTAGTGACTGCAATTCGGGGTGCATCATGACGAACAACGCAACGACGATCTCATCCATCGTGCAGCTTGAAGCGATCTACGGCGTGCCCGGCGAGACGTCGACGGTGAAGGTTGCCGACCGGGTCACGCCGCAGTATCGGGCTCTGATCGAAGCATCGCCCTTCGTGGCGCTGGCGACCGCCGGCCCGGAAGGACTCGATTGCTCGCCGCGCGGCGATGACGGGTGCGTTGTCCATGTGCAGGACGACACCACGCTGCTGATGCCGGATCGACGCGGCAACAATCGCGTGGATTTGTTGCGCAATATCGTGCGCGATCCCCGCGTCGGTCTGCTGTTTCTCATTCCCGGCTCCGGTTCGACGCTGCGCGTCAACGGGCGCGCGACCGTCTCGGTCGATCCCGCCTTGCTCGAAAGTCTGGTGAAGGAAGGCAAGGCGCCGCGTTCGGTCATCGTCATCAAGACCGACGAGGTCTATTTCCAGTGCGCCCGCGCCATCGTCCGCTCCGATCTGTGGAATCCGGAGCGCCATGTCGATCCGAAGACCCTGCCGACACCGGGCGATATTCTGGCGACCATGAGCGCGGCGCGAGTCGGCGGCGCGCAATACGACCAGGAATGGCCGGAGCGCGCCAGCAAGAGCCTTTGGTGATCTCGCGCCTTTAGCGGTCCGTTCGGAGTCACGCCAGCGCAATAAAAGCGTCGGCGGAGAGTGAAACTCCGCAGGCACCATCCTCCGTGATTCGCCGGAGGATGGGCCATCATCACAAAGCATACGGGATTGACGCGACGCTCGCTTGTTCGCGGTCTGTCGGGATTGGCAACGGCTACGGCCTTCGCGCCGATGGCACCCGCCATCAGCCGTGCGGCGGATCGCCCCGGCCTGACATGCGGGTTGCAGTCGGGCGATGTGTCGGCGGATTCTGCGGTTGTGTGGGCGCGGGGCGACAGGCCCGCACGGCTGCTGTTCGAAGCGTCAACGACCGAAAGCTTCCGCAGCATCGTGACGTCCACCTTCGTCGACGTGCTGCCGGAGAGCGATTTCACCGGCAAGGTTCTGCTCGATGAACTGCCGTCGGATCAGGACATTTTCTACCGCGTCACCTGCCAGGATCTGGCGTCGCCAGCGCTGATCGGTCAATCGCAAATCGGTCGATTTCGCACCGCCCCCTCAAGCCAAAGGTCGGTATCCTTCACCTGGTCGGGTGATACTGCCGGGCAGGGATGGGGTATCGATGCGGATCGCGGCGGCATGCGCAGCTACGCCACGATGCTCGCCAACCGTCCGGACTTTTTCATTCATTCGGGCGATGCCATCTATGCCGATTGCCCGATTGAGCGGGAACTGAAGCTCCCCAACGGCGAGGTGTGGCGAAACCTCGTCACCGAAGACAAGGCTGAAGTCGCGCAGACGCTCACGCAGTTTCGCGGCAACTACAAATACAATCTGCTCGACGGCCATATGCGTGCCTTCAACGCCGAAGTGCCGATCTTTGCGCAATGGGACGACCACGAAGTCGCCAATGACTGGTGGCCGTCTCGCGTGCTCGACGAAAAGAACTATGACGCGCGCAGCGCATTGCTGCTGGCCGCACGTGCCGGGCGCGCGTTCCATGAGTTCACGCCGACGCGTCAGACCATGACGGAGCCAGGACGGATCTATCGCCGGATTCCCTATGGTCCGCTTCTGGATATCTTCATGCTGGATCTGCGCAGCTATCGCGGACCGAATGACAACCATGGCGGAGCGGGCGACTATCTCGGGCGCAAGCAGATGTCGTGGCTGAAGCGTTCGCTGCTGAACTCGCGCGCAACCTGGAAAATTATTGCCGCTGACATGCCTCTGGGGATCGTCAGCTCCGATGGTGTGGCGCAGCACGATGGCGCACCCGAGGGACGCGAGAACGAGATCGCCGATCTGCTGTCGTTCATCAAAAAAGCCGGCATCGAGAATATCGTGTGGCTGACGGCGGACATGCATTATACGGCCGCGCACTACTACGACCCCAACCGCGCGGTGTTTCAGGATTTCCTGCCGTTCTGGGAATTCGTGACGGGTCCGCTCCACGCCGGAACATGGGGGCCATCGCCGCTCGACAATACCTTCGGGCCGCAGGTGAGGTTTCAGAAGGGGTGCTCGGAAGAGCAGGGCGAAAACCTCGCGCCTTGCTTTGGCTTACAGTTTTTCGGTCGCGTCGACATCGACGGCAAAGACGAGACTCTTACCGTGACGCTGAAAGACGTTGAGGATCGCAATCTGTGGTCGGTCACGATCGAACCGGCTCGCCCAATTGGCCATGCGAGAGTGGCCGGCGGTGCGTGAGTGCGCATAAAAACAGCGGCCCGGGGGACCGGGCCGCTGCAGGCTTAATCGTCGTTTCTTATTATACTTGGCTTGTTCTGCCTATTACTTGTTCGTCTTACTTGGCGGTCGTGTACTTGAATTCCGCCATGGTGTTGAGCTGTTCCTTGGTGAAGTTGATCACGGCGTGATCCGGCACCCAGTCATAGGCCGGGGCGGTGGTCGTCGTGGTCTTGGTGGCCGGAGCCGTCGTCGACGCCATCGAGTTGCGCGGGTTGGCGGTCGGAGCGTTGGCGGCCGGAGCGGTCGCCGGGCGCGGCGACGTCGTGGTGGTCGCAGTCATGGCCGGGCGGGCCTCTTCGACGAACCTGATGTCGCTGAGCGAGAACGCAACGTCGCGCTCGCCAACGCCGAGGAAGCCGCCGACGCCAATGATCACGGCGGCAACCTTGCCATCCTTGTCGAGGATCAGCTCGTTAATATCGCCGAGCTTGTCGTTGGACTGGTTATACACATCCAGACCGATCAGCTTCGACGCGCGCCAGCTACGGTTGGATTCCAGAGACTGTACAGAGATGGTGGTGTTCGACGGGGCCGCGGTCGTGGCCGCCGGCGCCGGGCTCGGTGTCGTCACCTGAGCAATCGCGGGTGCAATCGCCATGGCCGCACCAAGGCTCGATACCGTCAACAGCGTCTTGAGCGAAGTCATCATTGTTTTTCTCCGAGGTTTTTTTGATCACGTCCGGCAGAATACAAGCGCCGCTTTCGCAGCAATGCCCGTCAACGCCGGCCTGTGTTTCATCAACACGCTGCGAGGTAGATCGTTCCTATGAATTTCGAAATTGGACAGGTTCCCGTGACGGAACCGCGTGATGGAACCTGCGCCTTGAAGGCGCGCAGTTCCTCAACCGGGCAGCACGACTTTGTCGTCTGCAACGGCGTTGTTGTAGACCACCGTCATCGCAATCAGGAACGGCATCGCGACGAATGTGCCGAGCGGTCCCCACAACCAGGTCCAGAACGCGAGCGAAAGGAACATCGGCGAGCGGACTGCATCGTCAGCCGCCGGCCGATGAGGCTCGGCGTAATGAAATGTCCTTCCAGCGTCGCCAGCACCAGTCAGGATGGCGGGTGCTATCGACGCGGCCTGAAACGAAGAAAACGCAACAAGGCCCTGAACCAGCAGAATGACGAGAAGAATGGCCGGTCCGACGTAGGGAATGTAGTTCAGACAGGAATGCAACAAAGCCCCAGAGCGCGGGATCCGGCAGCCCGACGGCATAGAGAACGCCCGCGGTCACGACGCCAACCGCAATGTTCACGACAGTGACGGCGCCGAAGTAGCGGACGAGATTTTCCTCGATCTCGTTGAGAACGCGCAGGGCGCGCAATTTTGCGTTCTGATCGCCGAGCGCCAATACGAGGAAGCGCCGAAAGCCTTTCCGTGACACGATAAAAAAGAAAAGACAGCCGAAGAAGATGACGAGTTCGCCGATGGCCGGAGTCAGAAATTCCAGCAGCGCGGTCACAATTCCGGCCGTTGGCAAATCAAACTTGATCGGCTCGGTGCTGCCGCCAAACATCGATGTCAGGGATCGATGCAGCTCCTGCCAGGTCGCAAGAGGGCCCTCAAGAACATGAACGGCGGTCTTGAGCGCGGCCGCGATCGCCGGAGCATTTGACGACCAGTTGGCCACCACCTGACCCAGTCCGATGAAAATGCCATTGGCGACCGCGATGGCGACCAGCACGCAGCCGATTGCGAAAACAGTGATGGGAATTTTGTGGTTTTCCGCTCGAACGGCTAGCGGCCCGAACAGCATGCTGAACAACGCTGCCGTTGCGACGGGAGCGAACAACGATCGCGTCAGGTACAGGAAGCCGATCAGCAGCAGAATGAAAATGCCGATGCAGGCAATTGCGATCTCTCGCTGCCAAGATGACGTTTCCGGCGCCGCGGCACCCTGGGGCTTTTCAACAGTGCCGGTCGTGTTCATGCGCGTTGGCCTGCCCAAGAGAACGAGAAAGGAAGAAACGAAATGCTGCCTGTTATCTCATTGCGGGCAAGGCAGGAGCCGCACTCTCATCAGTCAAGGCCGCCCACGGGGCTTATGCCTCCATGCGACGGCCTTGATCTGTAGACGGCGATGCCAGTGGCTTCGCCGGTGAAAGGTCTGCGTGGTCAGTTCAAGCCGCCAAAAAACCAGATCAGCAGCAGAACGGGAATGGGGACTCCCAAAAACCACAGCAACGCGTAACGGCCCATGTCTCAGCTCCTGTATGTTGAACACCGAGACAACGCGAAGGTGGAACAAAAAGTTCCATTGATCCGAACGAAGTTGTTCAGGAAGTCACCAGAACGTTTTCAAGAAAAATCCCGCAGACGCGTCGCACCTGCGGGATTCATTTTATGAAGCTGGATAGGTCTGCGCCTGATCAGGCGGCCTTCTTGTTGACACGCGATTCCGCGATGCCCGTCAGTTTTCGATCGGCAGACTTCTCTTCGGCAATGGTCTGCTCGAGAACGCTCGCGCAATCCGGTCGGCCGAGCATCCGCGCCCAGGCGATAAGGGTGCCATAGCGCGTCATTTCATAGTGCTCGACGGCCTGTGCGGAGGCCAGAAGAGCGGCATCCAGCACCTGCTTGTCCTCAATCTCGCTCGTCAGATCTTCGACTTCGTCGATAATGCCGTCGATCGCCGGGCAAGTCACAGCCTTGGCTTCGACGCCATGCATTTTGAAGACTTGCTCCAGCCGACTGACGTGTCCATGCGTTTCGGCCAGATGAGCCTCGAACGCATTCTTTAAATCCGGATCAGTCGCCTTGTCACGCATCTGCGGCAGCGACTTGAGGATCTTCTTTTCGGCATAGTAGATGTCCTTCAGCGTATGCACGAAGAGGTCATCCAGCGTTTTGATATCCTTGGAAAAAAGGCCCATGACAATGTCCTTCCATGGTTCTTGCTTTTGGTTGTCATTTTTCTCGGGGACGCTCGCCATTGCTGGCGATCGTTAAAGCCTAACGTCGTCCGCCGGCTGACGTTCCATCTGCGCTGGGCGGATCAGCCGCAATTTCTCGCAAGAGCTCTTAGATGCGGCCCATCAGCGCCAGAATGAGAACGACGATCAGCACGAGGCCGACCAGGCCGCCGGGGCCGTAACCCCATTCGCGGCTATGCGGCCAAGTCGGCAGCGCACCTACGAGAATGAGGATCAGAACGATAAGCAGAATGGTTGAAAGCATCGTGTTGCTCCTTAGTCGCCAGTCAGGATTGTCGTGTCGTTAAAATCGGTCGCGCCTTAGCGGCGCATGAAGGACGAGAGAACGAAGCCGACGCCGACCGCGACAGCGAGCGTCATCAGCGGGCGCTGCTGCAGCGCTTCTTCGGCGCTTTCAATCAGGTCGTTGCCCATCTCGGTGGCGCTGTCGACGGCTTCCTGGCCGCGCGCACTTGCGCTGGCGAGTATTTCGTCGAACGAGCCGGAGAGATTTTCGAGCCGTGTTTTCACATCTTCCATGATTTCATTGCCGGCCGTTCCGGCCGTCCCTTCGACATGCTTGGCCAATTGGGCAAAGTCGGTTCTGAGTGTCTGAAGATCTTTCTTCAAAGCGCGAACATTGGCGTTCGTGTTCTGCGGGGTGCGTGAGCGCGGCATTTTTGTGGACTCCATGTGTCTGCTGTTGTCAAAATTCTGCAGTTCTAATGCGCGAACTCTTCGAGGGTTCCATACAGTTCAGATGTTCGGAACGCGATGCGTCAGCTCGCGTCGTCATCCGTCGCGGCGGCGTGCGTGCCGGATTGACCGAGGCGTCCGAGCAGCCAGACGACTGCAAACGCGCCGGCAACCAGCGCCGATGCCCGACGGCCACCGACGAGCTGTGCGACGTCGAGGCCGGCTGCAATCGTCGAAGGATTCATCCAGCTCGTGACAGGCTTGGATCGCTGCATGGCCGCCATGGCCGCCAGCTTCCGTCTCTTTGCTCTGCGCATCAGCCAGCCCGACAGCGCGAAGATGCCGGCGAGAGCGGCCCAGATCGCAGCCATGATGGCGCAGGCCGCAAGCGGCGTGTAGTTATTGAGAAGCCAGAGGAAAAATGCGGCGGAGAGCCAGCACAGCGCGGCAAGGCCGGCGGCGATCGCAGCTACGCACCAGACGGCCATAGCTGCAGTCGCCTGCAGACGGTCTTTGATTTGCGTCAGATTGTTCGGCAACATTCAACACCGGCCAGAAGAAGAGGTGATCGCGTTCACGATCACAACGTCGATTGCCCGCCGAAAGTTCCCTTGAGGAAACTCGATTGGAAGAATGAGTTGATTGAGTGCGTGCCGATGCGCCTCGGCGCGGCTAGCCCAACTCGAGCTGCGAGATGGCCGCCTTCAAATCTTCAAAGCTGTAAGGCTTCGGCATAATGATAAGTTTGGCCTGCGCGGGTGAGGGCGCGAGATCAGGTTTGCCCTTTCCGGAGGCCACAATGATCGGCAGCGACGGATGGCGTTCATGGAGCTCCACGAGAAGCTGCTCACCGGGCATATCGGGCAGTCCGAGATCGACAAGTGCGAATGCCAGCAAGCCATCCGAGCTTTCGGCGAGCTTCATTGCTTGTGCTGCGGAACCGGCCTGGATCACCTGAAAACCGAGCTCTTCCAGCGAATCCGCAGCCATCATGCAGATCAGCGGCTCGTCTTCCACAATCAGCGCTTGTTTCAATTGTTCAGGCATCAAGATCTCTTGCTCGTGGTTCTTCGTATCTCAACCACACAGTCGCAACTGCGGTTCCACGAAGGCGAACATGGAGCATAGTTTGATGAATGTGAACACGAATTGAACGGCTTCGCCGCGACAAAGCAGCGAAGCCGTTCAACTATTGAATGCCTCAATTAAACCGCCGCACGTCCTTTGCGCGGCATCGCCTTGCGTTCGAAGAACAGTGCCTGGCTGATGATCGTCGACACCATCGTCGGCTGGTACGGCTTCAAAATAAGAAAGGTGGGCTCCGGCCGCATACCGGTGAGGTAACGCTCGGGATATGCCGTGATGAAGATCACCGGCACCTCAAGCGTGTTGAGCAGCTCATTCACTGCATCCAGCCCCGAGCTTCCGTCGGCGAGCTGAATGTCGGCCAGAATAAGCCCCGGCTTGCGCGCCTTCGCCAGTGCAATGGCTTCGGTATGCGTGCGGGCGATTCCCTGCACCTCATGGCCGAGATTTTCCACCAGCGCCTGCAGGTCCATGGCGATCAGCGGTTCGTCCTCGATGATCAGGATGTTGGTCGCGATTTCGCCGGCCAGCTCCTTGCCGCATTCGTCGATCAGCTGACGCACCTTGGCTTTTTCGACGCCGAGAATCTGGGCTGTTTCGTCCTCGGAAAAGTCCTCAAGCGACACCAGCAGGAACGCCTGCCGGGGCATCGCGCCGATCTGGCTCAGATATTGATCCGCCGAATGCAGGCTGATGGGGGCTTTCTGTCCGTTTACCGGGACAGAATTCCAGATTTTGGAAAAGATCTGGAACAAGCTGATCCGAACCGGCGTTCTCTCAGATACGAGGTCCGGCTGGTTGGCCAGGGCTTCCAGGGTAGCGGCGACATAATTATCGCCAGACTGCTGGCTTCCGGTGAGCGCGCGGGCGTAGCGTCGGAGCAATGGCAGATATGAGCTAACGGCTTGAGACGTAATCATAATTTCCTCCGCGCGAGATGGCGAGCCGTCCGATCGGGAGACGGTTATAGCGCCACAAGATGGTCGTTTAACGCCGGGGTATAAAAAAAGTTCCGTAAGGCAGGAACCATAATTTCCCTGGTGAGTTCTCAGGTTGAACGAAATCGGGAGTGGGTGACCGATTGTCCGAAAGGCATTTGGAAGGTTGATAATGGCAGAAGACGACAACTCCCGAGGAATGATGCCGGGCAAGAAGGAGCCCAGGCAACGCACAGGCCGGACCTCGACTGGCCGGCTTGAGCCCGATGTTCAAAAGCGCATCGGAGCGCAGTTGCGAGCGATGTACACCGACGTCGTCAATGAAGGTGTGCCGGATCGCTTCATGGAGCTTATCCAGAAGCTCGACAAACCAGAAAAAGCGTAAGGAGGGGCTTACATGACTGCTTCTCCAGATCTTCGTGCCACGATGCTGGCGTCTGTCCCTAATCTGAGGGCGTTCGCCATTTCGCTGTCCGGCAATGCCGACCGCGCCAACGATCTCGTCCAGGAGACCTTGCTGAAGGCTTGGGCTCACCGGGATTCGTTTGAGCCGGGCACCAACATGCAGGCGTGGCTTTTCACCATCCTGCGCAACCAGTTCAGGTCCGAATATCGCAAGCGCCGTCGCGAGGTCGAGGATGCCGATGGCGTTCACGCCAGTACTTTGACGGCGCCTGAGGGTCAGACCAGTCATATGGAGATGGAGGAACTCAAGAAGGCGCTTGAGCAGCTTCCCTCCGATCAGCGCGAAGCGCTGATCCTGGTCGGCGCGTCCGGATTCTCTTATGAAGAAGCGTCGCAGATCTGCGGCTGCGCGGTCGGCACGATCAAAAGCCGCGTTAACCGCGCGCGCATGCGTCTGGCGGAGTTGCTGACGCTTGATGCCGTTTCGACCGATACCTCCGAGCCCGGCGGTCAGATGCCGGCCTCGCGGTTTGGATAGCTGACGCGCGCGATGATGGTCGCCCTGCGGACGGGCAGGTGGACAGGGAAAAGCACGACAATCGGGTGATCCGGACCAAAGGTGCGGATAGACTGTCCGGACAGTGGCCCCGAAATAAAGACCCGGCGCCGGACTTTCGGCGTCGGGGCACAATGCTTCGGGACAATAGTTCATCGCACCACGTAACCGCACCATGTAGTTGTCCCGAGCGGAATGGACTGCCCTAGTATGGACTCGAAAGCGTGGCTCGCCGCCATCGTCGAATCTTCCGACGACGCCATCATCAGCAAGAACCTCGACGGGACCATTACCTCCTGGAACGGTGGCGCTGAGCATATCTTCGGTTATACGGCCGAAGAGATGATCGGAGAGTCGATCCTCAAGGTCATTCCGCTGGATCGCCAGCACGAAGAGCAGACGATTATATCCCGGGTGCGCGCGGGCGAGCGCGTGAAGCAATACGAAACGATCCGCAGAACAAAAGACGGGCGTGAGCTTCATGTCTCGCTCACGATTTCGCCGATCTTCGATCAGGACCACAACGTGGTGGGCGTCTCAAAGATTGCGCGCGACATCAGCGAGCAGAAGAGAAGTCAGGAGATTCAAGGTCTCCTGCTGAGAGAACTCAATCACCGTTCGAAGAATCTGCTGGCGGTCGCCGATGCGATTGTGCGCCAGACGGCGCGCAGCACGCCGCCGCGCGAATTGGTCCAGCGCGTGAGCCGACGCCTGAACTCCCTGTCGATCAACCAGGATTTGCTGGTCGCACATGATTGGCGGGGCGTCGAAATTTCCCGGATCGTTCATGCTCAGCTGCATGCCATCATCGACAATTACGAGAATCGCGTCACGATCGAGGGTGTGACGTGCGTGGTCAATCCGCGCGTCGGGCAGGCGCTCAGCCTGGCCATCTACGAACTTGCAGCGAATGCGATGAAATATGGATCGCTCTCGGTTGATAGCGGCAAGGTCGAAATAAAGTGGCGCGTCGATCAGCCTGACGGCGAACGTATGTTCCACATGTCATGGCGTGAGCATGGCGGTCCGCGCGTCACGCGGCCGCGCAAGCGCGGTTTCGGAACAACCATCAGCGAACAAATGATGGCGCGCTCCGTGCTGGGTAAAGCAAATATCGAATACGCGAATGACGGGCTCGTCTGGGAACTGACGGCGCCGGAAGCCGCGCTCATCGAGCCGGAAAAACTGCTTCCATAATTCAACAATTCGTCGGCAATCACTTTGCAAAGCGAGCCGGGAAACCGGTTCCGCATTTGCGTGATGTTCCATGTCAGTTGTTGTTTCAATGTGTTCGCGGAACAGGAACGAAGAACCGGCTGAGGAATTGTCGCCGGTAATGCCCGGTGGCCAAATGGTCCGGGAACCTATCAAAGGGAAACAAAAAAATGAAAACAGGACTCATCAAGATTGCCGTGCTGGCCGCGACCATTGCGGCTCCCTCGGTGGCATTTGCTCAGTCTGGTGCTGCGACGGGTGCCGCCACGGGCGCTGTCGGCGGCGCGATTGTCGGTGGCCCGGTGGGCGCCGTGGTCGGTGGCGTTGGCGGCCTGATTGTCGGCGGCATCGCCGACGAGACGCAGCCGAAGTTCCGTACCTACGTGATCGAACAGCGCCGCCCGTCCAACCGCATTCAGGCACAGGTAGCGGTCGGCGCAACTCTTCCGTCAGACGGCGTCACCTATTACGAGGTGCCCGCGGAATATGGCGTGAAGAACTATCGCTACGCGCACGTTAACGACCGTGTCGTTCTGGTCGACCCCGGCACGCGTCGTGTCGTGCAGGTCATCAACTAACCTGATGATCTGTTGACGACATGTCGGGGCCGTTCCTCCTGGGGCGGCCCCGATTTCGTTTTAGCCGCTCTTCAACGTGTGCACGGCCAGCGCCGCGGCCGACGTTCTGTTCTCGACGCCGAGCTTGTTGAAGATCTGCTCGAGATGCTTGTTCACGGTTCGCGGACTGAGTTGCAGGATTTCCGCGATATCCTTGTTCGATTTTCCGCGCGCAATCCACAACAGCACTTCCAATTCGCGCAGCGTCAGCGACAATTGCTTGTGCAGAAGCTCCTGGTCGTTGCCGGGGTTCGTGTCGCTGAGACGCAGCAGGATTTCATCCGGTCCGGCATATCTGACGACGCTGAGTTCCAGCGCGCTGGTGGATCGGCCTGTTTGAATTTGAAAGGTCCTCGAATCGAAGGATATGCGGCTCTCGAAGCATTGCCGCAGCCAGTCCTTCACATTGTCCGGCAGAGCTTCTTTTTCGGACGCTTCAGGCAAGGCCTGGCTCAGCAGTTTCGAGGCCTGCGGTGTCACCCACAGGATCTGGCCGGCGCGGTTGGCTGCCAGCAGGAAGCGGCCGGACGCATCGAGCGCGGCGCGGGCACCCTGCGAGATCGCGCGCATTGGTGAGATGCACGCGAATGCGCGCCAGCAATTCGTCCGGTGAGATCGGCTTGGTGACGTAGTCGACGCCGCCCGCGTCGAGACCCTTGATGATGTCTTCGGTCTCGCTCAGCCCGGTCATGAAGATCACCGGGACATGGCCGAACGAACTGCGCTGCTTGATCTGGCGGCAGATCTCGAACCCGTCGAGGCCCGGCATCACGGCGTCCATCAGGATGACATCCGGCGTGATCCGCTCGATCAGCGACAGCGCCTGTTCGCCGTCGAGCGCGACCAGCACGGTCATGCCGGCTTCCTCGATGGCGTCGGTGAGCATCCGTAGCGTATCGGGAAAGTCGTCGACGATCAGGACAATGCTACGCGGTTCCCTGTTTTCCATGCTCACTCCGAAACAATTCCAGGGCCGCGATGTAACGCTTAAGGTCAAATCCATCTGTAAATACTCTCATATAGGCCGCAAAACCGCGGTACTCCGATGATCTCTGTTCGATGGTATTCAGCTTGTCGTGGATGCCGCGCATGTATCCGATCCGCCCGAACTGCAGCAGCATCTCAATGTCTTCGAGCGGTGGGATGACGGTGGGTCTTGTGGGCGCGGCTTTGTCAGCACTCGCGGACGTCGGCGGCCCTTCATAAATCCATTCGATGTCCAGCAATGTGTGGATCGAGCCGAGCAGCTGGCGCAGGTCGACCGGTTTGATGAGATAGTGGTCTTGCACCGGATCGGCCTCGCTCTTGAGGCCGGGATCGGGTGCGAAGGCAGACAGCATGACGATGGGAAGCCTGTCGGGGCGGCGCTCGCGGATTGTCCGTCCGACGGTCCAGCCGTCCATTTCCGGCATGGCGACGTCGAGCAGAACAAGGTCCGGCCGCGCGCTTTCCAGAATCGCCAGACATTCCGGGCCGGAGCGAGCTGCGATCACGGTGAAGCCGAGCGGCTCCAGACAGTTCGTTGACCAGGTTGCGTTGGTTCTCGTCGTCATCGACGACCATGATTGTCTTGCGCGCGCCGCGATAGCCGCGCACGCGGTCTTCCATGCGTGGAATCGTGCGCGGATTGAAGACCTCGGAAAGCAGGAGCTTGACGCTGAAGGTGCTGCCGTTGCCGACCTGCTGGACACGGTGATGTCGCCGCCCATGGTTTGGTCAGCAGCCGGGTGATGGTGAGCCCAAGACCCGTGCCGGTCGTCTTGCGCTCGCGCAGCTGTCGCGGCCACGCTCGAACGGCTGGAAGATACGTTCGAGATCGTCGGCGTGGATGCCGATGCCGGTAGTCCTCGACGATGAATTCCGCGACCTGGTTGCGGTAGGTCATGCGCAGGGTGACGCGCCCGGCGTCGGTGAACTTGATCGCGTTGGACAGAAGATTGATCAGGATCTGGCGCAGGCGGTTTTCGTCGGTCATGGACGGCATGCGGGCAGGCGCTCCGGCGGCAGTGAACTGAAACGCGATGCCGCGGGCGGTCGCCTGCAAGCTCGAACATGTCGACGAGCTGGTCGAGGAAATCGCGGATGCGGACTTCGCTGCGGTCGAGATGGAATCGCCCGGCTTCGATCTTGGAAATATCGAGCAGGCCGTCGATCAGGCCGGACAGATGCTCGGCGCTGCGGCGCATCACCTTGATCGCGGCGGACGCGCTTCGCGCGGGATGCTGCGGTCGCGCTCGAGAATCTGCGCATAGCCGAGGATGGCGTTGAGCGGCGTGCGCAGTTCGTGGCTCAGGCCCACGACGTGCCGGCTCTTGGCTTCGCTGGCGGCTTCGGCGATCTCCTTGGCGCGCTGCAGCTTGGCGTCGGTGCGCTTATGCGCTTCGATTTCGTTCATCAGCAGGTCGGTCTGGCGCGAGGTTTCTTCCTCGGCGACGCGCCGGCTTTCCTGCGCCAGGACGAGACAGCCAGGCGCCGATGCCGGCGATGATCGGTGAGAATGAAGTAGACCGTCCACAGCGCCGATTGCAGGTCGTATCGGCTGATGTCGGCGTCGAGCGAGATTCTGGAAATAGACCAGCGACAGCACCGCGCCGATCAGGCCGGACGAACAGCAGCAAGCACGCCGAGATAGCGGCCGAGATCGGTATTGATCGAGGTGGCGGCCCAGTCCGGCAGCAGCATCTTGCAGATACTTGACGAACTGGTTGGCGACGCGCGCATGCGGCTTGCACAGATCGTGGCAGCGCGTTTCGAGCGAGCAGCACAGCGAGCAGATCGGACCGGAATAGGCCGGACACTGCGCCATGTCCTCCGGCTCGAACTGATGCTCGCAGATCACGCAGCTGGATCTCGGTCTGGCCATGCCAGTCGATTCTGCGCGGCGGCGGGCGATGTAGTAGGCGCCGCGCGTCGCGGCAGGCGATGGCCGGCGCGGTGACAAAAGCGACCGCCGAGCGCGACGAACGAGCGCCAGCGCCTGCAGCGTCGGCCCCGAGCACGCCGGTGAGTGCAGATAATTCCGGCGACGGTCGCCAGCAGCATCGCGCCGACGCCGACCGGGTTGATGTCGTAGAGATGCGCGCGCTTGAACTCGATGATCGGCGGGCTGAGGCCGAGCGGCTTGTTGACCACGAGATCGGCGACGAGCGCGCCGACCCAGGCGACCGCCACGATGGAATAGAATCCGAGAATGCGCTCCAGCGCCTTGAAGATTCCGAGCTCCATCAGCAGCAGCGCGATCGCGACGTTGAACACCAGCCAGACGACCCGGCCCGGATGGCTATGGGTCAGGCGCGAAAAGAAGTTCGACCAGGCGATCGAGCCGGCATAGGCGTTGGTGACGTTGATCTTGAGCTGCGAAATGATGACGAACGCGCCGGTGAAGGCGAGCGCCACGTTCGGCGACGAAAAGACGTACTGGAATGCGACCAGATACATCTGCGTCGGCTCGGCGGCATTCTCGATCGGAACGCAGATGCTGGATCGCGAGAAAGGCCAGGAACGAGCCGGCCAGCATTTTGAGCACGCCGGGAATGATCCAGCCGGGACCGGCCGAGCAGATAGGCGATCCACCAGCTGCCGGCTTTGCTTCTGTCCTGGCCGCGCGGCGGCAGGAATCGCAGGAAGTCGACCTGTTCGCCGATCTGCGCGATCAGCGAGAACACGACCGTCGAGGCCGCGCCGAACAGAAGCAGGTTGAAGGATCGCTGCACTGCTTTGTCTCGAGTGCCGCGGAAACTGCGTCCATTCAGAGAAACGACGACCAGTCGTGCCATGGCGATGAAGACGAAGGGCAGAAGATGCAGCACAATCCAGATCGGCTGCGTCCAGAGCTGGAAGCGGCTGATGAAGGTGATGCCATGGGTCACCAGCGGAATGACGACCAGCGAACTGAGGATATAGCCGACGACGAGCGGCACGCCGAAACACATCTCCAGCGCCAGCGACATGATCGCCGCTTCGATGGCGAAGAAGAGGAATGTGAACGACGCGTAGATCAGCGAGGTGATCGTCGAGCCGATATAGCCGAACCCCGCGCCGCGGGTCAGCAGGTCGATGTCGACGCCATAGGTGGCCGCGTAATAGGCGATCGGCAGGCCGGTGAGGAAGATCAGTGCGCCGACGATCAGGATGGCGGCGGTCGCGTTGGTGAAGCCGTAATTGACGGTGATGGCGCCGCCGATCGCCTCGAGCGCCAGAAACGAAATCGCGCCGATGGCGGTGTTGGCGACACGGAAGCTCGACCAGCGCCGCGCGCTTTTCGCGGTGAAGCGCAGCGCGTAGTCTTCGAGCGTCTGGTTGGCGACCCACTGATTGTAGTTGCGCCGGACGCGAACGATTTTTTGTTGCGCAGTCATCGGGCGCGCAGATCTCTCATGCGCTGGTGCCAAGCGGCCTGCCGGTATCCTCCCGAGCTCGCTTCCGCCATACGGCTTCTGGCGCGCTTGTCGATGAGTTTAAGCCTTCGGCGTCTTCGGCAGACGGCCAAAAATCAGGCAGTGTGCGCCGCAAAAAAGTGCACATCGACGGCTGGCGTCCATCGATCCGGATCAAATCCTGAAAACCACTGTCAGATAAGGAGTTTGCTACGCGCTATTTGCGTAGGGATATACGTCAATCGACGTATGCTGCAATGCAACAATACGTCGCCAGCATGACTTTCCAGGAGTGCGGATTCCTCGCCTCCTCGGATCCAACGCAAGCTTAAGAGGCGTCGCAATGTCCGAAGAAACCGCCTGCCGATCTACAATCTCCATTCCGCCGCAAGCTACTTCTCGGCACGGCGCGCCTTGTCGGCAGCGGCTTTGCTGCCGAAACAGTCGTCTTGCCCAGCAATTCCCGACCAAGGTCAACACCACCGGTCTCGCCGTCACCGACACCGAAGTCACGGTCGGCATCCTGCACTCCGTCACCGGCACCATGGCGATTTCGGAGACCGGCTCGGTGCAGGCCGAGAAACTCGCGATCGAGCAGATCAATGCCGCGGGCGGCGTGCTCGGCCGCAAGATCAAGTTCATCCAGGAGGACGGCGCCAGCGATTGGCCGACCTTCGCCGAGAAGGCCAAGAAGCTGCTCGTCAACGACAAGGTCGCGTCGGTCATGGGCTGCTGGACCTCGGCCTCGCGCAAGGCGGTGCTGCCGGTGTTCGAGCAGTACAACGGCATGCTCTACTACCCGACCTTCTACGAAGGCCTCGAGCAGTCGAAGAACGTCATCTACACCGGCCAGGAAGCGACGCAGCAGATCATCGCCGGGCCTCGACTGGGTGGCGAAGGAGAAGGGCGCCAAGACCTTCTATCTGCTCGGCTCGGACTACATCTGGCCGCGCACGTCGAACAAGATCGCGCGCAAGCACATCGAGAACCACCTCAAGACCAAGGTCGTCGGCGAGGAATACTTCCCGCTCGGCCACACCCAGTTCAACTCGGTCATCAACAAGATCAAGCTGACCAAGCCCGACGTGATCTACGCGATCATCGTCGGCGGCTCGAACGTCGCCTTCTACAAGCAGCTCAAGGCGGCCGGCATCGACCTCGACGAAGCAGACCTGCTGACCATCTCGGTCACCGAGGACGAGATCGACGGTATCGGCGGCGAGAACATCGTCGGCGCCTATGCCTGCATGAAGTACTTCCAGTCGCTCGACAATCCGAACAACAAGGCGTTCGTCTCCGCCTTCAAGAAGATGTGGGGCGAGAAGACCGTGATCGGCGACGTCACCCAGGCTGCCTATCTCGGGCCATGGCTGTGGAAGCTCACCGTCGAGAAGGCGGGCTCCTTCGACATCGACAAGATCGCCGCGGCTTCGCCCGACGTCGAGTTCAAGGGCGCGCCGGAAGGCTACGTCAAGCATCCACGAGAACCATCATCTGTGGAGCAAGACGCGCGTCGGCCGCGCGCGTGCTCGACGGCCAGTACGATCTGGTCTACGAGACCGCAGATCTGATCGAGCCCGATCCGTTCCCGAAGGGCTACCAGTAAGCCGCTCGGCGCGTCCCGGCGAGTGCGCGCGCCGGGACCGCGACCTTCCCGCTCGATCCACTTTCGATCCCGACTGCCTGATGACTTCGTGGAGCGCCAGAATGTTCGGGGGCTATTCGTTCGGCGAACTCGGCTCGATCCTCGTGATGCAGGGCTTCGCCGGCCTGATCCTGTTCTCCGTGTTCCTGCTGATGGCGCTCGGTCTCGCGATCATCTTCGGCCAGATGGGCGTGATCAACATGGCGCACGGCGAGTTCATGATCCTCGGCGCCTACATGACCTATCTCACGCTCGCATGCTGTTCCAGAACTATCTGCCGTGCGCTCTACACCGGCTACTTCTTCGTCGCGATGACGGTCGCCTTCGTGGTCGTCCGGCGCGCTCGGCCTGCTCGTCGAATGGCTGCTGATCCGCCATCTCTACAAGCGCCCGCTCGACACGCTGCTCGCGACCTGGGGCCTGAGCCTCATCATGCAGCAGGCGTTCCGCTCGATCTTCGGCGCCGCGCGAAGTCGGCGTCGAACTGCCGCACTGGATGATGGGCTCGCTGCCGGTCACCGACACGATCGAAGTGCAGATCAACGGCCTGTTCGTGATGGGGCTGACGCTGATCATCACCGGCGTCGTCGCGCTGCTGCTCTATCGGTCGCGCTGGGGCCTGCAGGTGCGCGCGGTGGTTGCCAATCGCACCATGAGCGGCGCGGTCGGCATCGATACGCGCCGCATCGACCGGCTGACCTTCGGGCTCGGCTGCGGCATCGCCGGCGTCGCCGGCTCGGCCTTCACCATGATCGGCTCGACCGGGCCGACCGCCGGCCAGCTCTACATCGTCGACACCTTCCTGGTCGTCGTCTTCGGCGGCGCGCAGAGCCTGCTCGGCACGATCGCCTCGGCGTTGACGATCTCGCAGTCGCAATCGACGCTCGAATTCTTCCTCACCGGCTCGATGGCGAAGGTGCTCGACGCTGCTGATCGTGATCGGGCTGCTGATGTTGCGTCCGCAGGGCCTCTTCGTCCTCAAGGTCAGGAGGTAACCGTCCAATGTCGGCTCACGACCGAGCAATCCGCAATCTCGAGACTCATCGGCTTCGCGCTGATCGCGGCGCTGATCCTGATCGTCCTGCCGCTGACGCTCGACATCTTCCGTCTCAATCTGGTCGGCAAGTATCTGACCTACGCCTTCGTCGCGCGTCGGTCTGGTGCTGTGCTGGGGCTACACCGGCATTCTCAGCCTCGGGCAGGGCGTGTTCTTCGGCCTCGGCGGCTACTGCATGGCGATGTTTCTCAAGCTCGAAGCCTCCAGCGTCGCGAACACCAAGATCCAGTCGACGCCCGGCATCCCGGATTTCATGGACTGGAACCAGATCACCGAGCTGCCGTTCTTCTGGATGCCGTTCAAGTCGCTGCCGTTCACGCTGCTCGCGGTCATCGCTGGTGCCGTGCGATCGTCGCCTTCATCCTCAGCGTCGCCGATGTTCAAGCGCCGCGTCGGCGGCGTCTACTTCGCCATCATCACCCAGGCGCTGGCGGCGGTGCTGACGATCCTGATCGTCGGCCAGCAGGGCTACACCGGCGGCATCAACGGCATCACCGACCTGCGCACGCTGCTCGGCTGGGACATCCGCACCGACTGCGCGAAGTACATTCTCTACTTCGTGTGCTGCTGTCCTGCTGCTCGGCTGCATGTTCCTCTGCCGCTACGTGCATCCACAGCAAGCTCGGCCGCATTCTGGTCGCGATGCGCGACAAGGAAGACCGGGTCCGGTTCTCCGGCTACGACGTCGCCAACTTCAAGATCTTCATCTTCTGCCTGGCGGCGGCCATCGCCGGCGATCGGCGGCGCGATGTTCACGCTGCAGGTCGGCTTCATGTCGCCGTCCTTCGTCGGCATCGTGCCGTCGATCGAGATGGTGATCTTCTGCGCGGTCGGCGGCCGGCACTCGCTGGTCGGCGCGGTCGTCGGCACGCTGCTGATCAACTGGGGCAAGACCGTGTTCTCGGAAGTCGTTCCCGGAACTGTGGCTGTTCGCCATGGGCGGCCTGTTCATCGCCGTGGTGCTCGCGTTCCCGCGCGGTCTCGCCGGCCTGGTGACCGATCAGATCATGCCGCGCTGAGCTGCGGAAGGCTGGCGCACGCCCGGCCACGCGCCAGCCGAGCCCGACACCGGCGGAATAGGAGACGGCACCATGAGCAACAACCGACTTTCTGCTCGCGCTCGAGGACGTCACGCGTCTCCTTCGACGGGTTCAAGGCGGTCAACGAGCTCAACCTCTACGTCGACAAGGGCGAACTGCGGGTCATCATCGGCCCGAACGGCGCCGGCAAGACCACCGTGCTCGACCTGATCTGCGGCCGCACCAAGGTTTCGGCCGGCTCGATCAAGTTCAAGAACCAGGAAATCACCGACCTGCAAGGAGCAGGAGATCGTCCGCCGCGGCATCGGCCGCAAGTTCCAGACGCCGACGATCTACGAAGACCTCACCGTGTTCGAGAATCTCGAGCTCTCGATCCCGCGTGGCCGCAACGTCGTCGGCGCGCTGTTCTGGAAACGCACCGACGAGGTCATCGAGCGGGTGCATGAGATCGCCGAGATGATCTTTCTCGAGGATCATCTCGATCGCCTGGCGGAAACGCTGAGCCACGGCCAGAAGCAGTGGCTCGAGATCGGCATGCTGCTGATCCAGGACCCCGAGCTGCTGATGCTCGACGAGCCGGTCGCCGGCATGAGCGTCTCGGAGCGCATCAAGACCGCCGAGCTGCTCAACGAGATCATCAAGAACCGCTCGGTGATCGTGATCGAGCACGACATGAAGTTCGTCGAGAGCATCGCGCACCGGGTGACGGTGCTGCACCAGGGCAAGGTGCTGGCCGAAGGCGACATGCACATCGTGCAGGCCAATCCGAGGGTCAAGGAAGTCTATCTCGGCCACTAGAGCAGTCGATCCGTTTTCGGGAGAGTCATGCTGAAGCGAATGAGGTCGATGCGATGTTCGATGTTCGCAATCTGTCGACCGCCTATGGCCAGAGCGAGGTCCTGCACGGCATCGATTTCGTCGGTCGCACAGGGCGAGATCGTCGCGCTGGTCGGCCGCAACGGCATGGGCAAGTCGACGCTGATGAAATCGCTGATCGGCGTCATGCCGTCGCGGACCGGCCAGATCATGGTCGACGGCACCGACGTCGCCGCGCTGCGCCAGCCATCAGCGCGTCGCCAAGCGGCATCGCCTACGTGCCGCAGGGCCGGCAGATCTTCGGCACCATGACGGTGCAAGGAGAACATCGAGACCGGCCTGGTCGTGACCGGCAAGCGCGATATTCCCGAGCGAAATCTACGATCTGTTCCCGATCCTTGCGGATTTCGAGAAGCCGGCGCGGCGGCAATCTCTCCGGCGGCCAGCAGCAGCAGCTCGCGATCGCGCGCGCGCTGGCGAGCGATCCGAAGATCCTGCTGCTCGACGAGCCGACCGAAGGCATCCAGCCCTCGATCATCAAGGATATCGCGCGCCTGCTGCGCGAGATCCGCAGCATGCGCAACATCTGCATCGTCGTCTGCGAGCAGGTGCTGAGCTTCGTGCTCGACATCGCCGACCGCATCCTCGTCATGGAGAACGGCCGCATCGTGCACACCGACACGCGCGCGAATGTCGATGAGAGCAACGATCGCGCGCTTCCTCGCCGTCTAGGACATTTGCCGGCGGTGCAACGGACGCGCCGCCGGTGTATCAGAGAATGCCGCGAGTACGTTACAGGGAGCATGATATGCCAAAGACGTTGATCAAGATCGATCTGTCGGAGTCGCCATACAAGAACGACATGATCCATAACCGCTGGCATCCCGACATTCCGATGGTGGCCTGGGTGAAGCCCGGCGACGATTTCGTCGTCGAGACCTATGACTGGACCGGCGGCTTCATCCAGAACAACGATTCCGCCGACGACGTGCGCGATATCGACCTGTCGATCGTGCACTTCCTGTCCGGCCCGATCGGTGTCGAGGGCGCGGAGCCCGGCGATCTTCTGGTCGTCGATCTGCTCGACGTCGGCGCGCTGCCGGAGAGCCTGTGGGGCTTCAACGGCTTCTTCTCCAAGAAGAACGGCGGCGGCTTCCTCACCGATCATTTCCCGCTGGCGCAGAAATCGATCTGGGACATTTCGGGCCTCTACACGCATTCCCGCCACATGCCGGGCGTGAACTTCGCCGGCCTGATCCATCCCGGCCTGATCGGCTGCCTGCCGGACCAGAAGCTGCTCGATACCTGGAACAAGCGCGAGATCGATTTCATCGCCACCGATCCCGAAGCGCGTGCCGCCGCTCGCCAACCCGCCATTCGCGGCGACCGCGCATGCCGGCAGCGCCAAGGGCGATGTCAAGAACAAGATCGCGGCCGAAGGCGCGCGCACCGTTCCGCCGCGCGAGCACGGCGGCAATTGCGACATCAAGGATCTGTCGCGCGGCTCGAAGATCTACTTCCCGGTCTATGTGAAGGGCGGCGGACTTTCGATGGGCGACCTGCACTTCAGCCAGGGCGACGGCGAAATCACCTTCTGCGGCGCCATCGAAATGGCCGGCTGGCTGCACCTGAAGGTCGAGGTGCATCAAGGGCGGCATGGCGAAGTACGGCATCAAGAACCCGATCTTCAAGCCGTCGCCGATCACGCCGAACTACAAGGACTACCTGATCTTCGAAGGCATCTCGGTCGACGAGCAGGGCAAGCAGCACTATCTCGACGTGCATGTCGCCTATCGGCAGGCCTGCCTGAACGCGATCGAGTATCTGACCAAGTTCGGCTACTCGCAAGGCGCAGGCCTACTCCATTCTCGGCACGGCGCCGTGCAGGGGCACATCTCCGGCGTCGTCGATATTCCAAACGCCTGCGCGACGTTGTGGCTGCCGACGGAGATCTTCGATTTCGACATCATGCCGAGCGCGGCGGGTCCGATCAAACACATCAAGGGCGGCGTCGATTTGCCGTTGTCGCAGGACAAGTAGCGGGGGCGACGGTTGCGGGCGTGAGTTTCTCCGATAGCTCACGTCCGCGCCGGTCCATGGCAGGGAGGATTTCACATGCCGGTTTACGACTATCTTTGTTCCGATTGCGGGCCGTTCACGGACATGCGGCCGATGGCGGAATGCGAACTTCCGCACGACTGCCCGCAATGCGGCGATGAAGCGCCGCGCGCCTATCTGACGGCGCCGCGACTTCTCGGGGATGTCGAGCGAACGGATGCTGGCGCACGCGACCAACGAGAAGAGCCAGCACGCGCCGACGACCCTGTCGGCGATGAACAAGGCGCACGGATCGGGCTGCTCATGCTGCTCCGGCGGCAGCAAGAAGTCGAGCCGGCTGACGTATCGCGGCAAGAACGGTTCCAAGAGCTTCCCGACGGCGCGGCCCTGGATGATTTCACACTGACGCTGTCGCCGCCATCTCAGCGGCGCGGCGCAGAGCCCCACGGCCGGGCGTGAAGGCCGTCGAACACCGTCGGTGAGGCTTCATGAAGCAGCAGCATTTCGCCGAGGGTTTCGGTTGTCACGAGGCCGATGAGGCGCGCCGTTCTGTCGACCACACCGACAGCGGGTGCGGCTTTCTCCTGCAGAATGCGAAATGCTTCGCCAAGCTCGGCGTCCTGACCCAGTGTCGGGATATCGCGGGTCATGACATCGGAGATGTGCACGGCGGTTGACGGCTGCTGCACGGCGCGGACGACGTCGCCGATCTCGACAATACCGGCGAGCCGGCCGGTCGCCGTGTCCACCACGGGAATGGTACGCTGGCTGGTGCGCAGCAATGTCTCGACGGCGCTGGAGATCAGGGCGTCGGTCGGCAGCGTCGCAAATTCCGTCATCATCGCGCGCGTCAGCGGAATGCCGGAGGAAAAGCTGCGCACGGCCGTTGCCTGCGATTCAGAGGCGGCTGCGAAATAGATGAAGATCGCAATGACAATGAGCATCGGATTGCCGAACAGGCCGGCAAAGCCCATCGGCGAATGCGATCCATTGCCCGATCCTTGCGGCAATCTGCGTCGCGCGGGAAAAGCCGAGCGGTACGGCCAGTGCGGCGCGCAGAAGCCGGCCGCCATCCATCGGAAATGCGGGGATGAGATTGAATACGGCCAGCAGCGCGTTGGTCATCGCGAGCTTCGTCACGAGGTCCATCTGATTGTCGGTGACGGCTGCGATCTTCTGCGGGTCCACGACGGCGCCGGCGAACAGGATCAGCACGCCGGCGATGACCACATTCACGGCAGGGCCGGCGGCGGTGATGAGAAATTCCTGTCTTGGTGCTTCCGGAATTGTGGCGAGACGCGCGACGCCGCCAAACGGAAACAGCGTGACGTCGGGCGTTGCGATGCCGAAGGCGCGAGCCGTGAGGATGTGACCGAATTCATGGGCCAGCACGCAGACAAAGACGAGCAGCACGTAAATCAGCGTGCGTGAGGCTTCTTCGAGGCCGGCGCGGAAATAGCTTTCGAGCCAGATCCAGGCCAGCAGGAGCACGAAGGTGAGATGGATGCGGATGGACGTGCCGAAGAGACGCCCGAAATTGACTGACCACGACATCAAACCCTGCCTTTTCCATATCGCAGCGGTGGCGCGCCGCCAGCTGTCACATGCGCCCTGTCAAACTATAGCTTAGCCACGAATTTATGACGCCTGCCGTCGCGCGACGCGGGTTCCATCGACGATACGGTCGCTGGGGTAGAGAATGATGGTGTCGCCCGCGCTCAGGCCGCGCGTGACCTGGGCGTTGCGCAAATTGCGTTGCGCGATATCGACGGGGGTGATGCGGGCGCGACCGTCAACGATCTTGAAAACGGCCCATTCTTCGCCGTGGCGGAACAGTGCGCCGAGTGGCACCTGAAGGACGTTGTCGTCACGCCAGACCACGATGCGCGCAATGATGCGAAAGCCATGGCCCAGCCGCTGCCACGCCTGGGGTGGATCGGTGAAATCGAGAACGACCTTGACGCGCTGTTCCTCGATCCCGAGCGCAGAGACCTTGGTGAATGCCGCAGGCTCGACTCGTCTCACCTTTGCGTTGAGGATCTCGCCGCCCCAGTTCTCGATCCGCGCGAGCGCTCCCGCATCGACGCGGACGGCATCGCGTGACAACAGGTCCACGGTGATTTCGAGCGCTCCAGGGTCCCCGATGTCGATCAGGGGTGCACCCGCCTGAACCACCTGCTCGTTTTCGGCGATGACCTTCAGCACCCGGCCGCTGATGGGCGAGGGCACCTGAATGCAGCAGGCTGGCCCGCCCGCATTCTGCTGGCCCGGCGGAATAATGCGCGCCCGCGCGCTTTCGAGCTCCTGACGGCGAACTTCGAGTGTCGCGATGGCGCTGGTGAGTGCTGCCTCGGCGGAGGTGACATCGAGCTTCGCCTTGTCGAGCGTGCGTTCGGCGATGGCCTGACGCGCGGAGAGTTCGGTGGCGCGGCGCAGATCGCCCTGCGTGAAAACCAGCTGCGAGCGCGCCTGCGCCACCTGCGCCTCGGCGAAGGTGACGGCGGCTTCCGCGGCTTCGATGGCTGCTTCATTGACGCGCTGGGTGCGGACATCGAGGAATTGAAGATCGGACGGCTGCAGAACCGCGACAATCGTCTTTCCCGCGATCACTTCGTCGCCGACCTTTTGCGGCGGTCGCAGAATCTTGCCGGTGATGGGGGCCGAGACCGTGTAGACGTCGCGGACCCGGGTCATGCCCTCGTCCTCGACGGTGACTTCGAGCGGGCCGTGCGCGAGGAGGGCGGTATCGACCGGTACCGGCTGAGGCCATAGCGCCCAGACGCCGGCGGCTATGGCGGCAGCAACGACAACGATCAGAAGCAGGCGTTTTACCAAGGACGGCATGGCTACTCTCTCGTCTTCAGAACTTCGATGAGATCGAGTCGATCGATGCGCCGGCGAACGACGAGGGCCGAGACGCACGCCGAAAGCATGACGATGATGGTCGCAGCCGCGAACACATTGCGCTCGACAACGAGCGGAACGCGATACAATTCGCTGTCGAAGCCTGCCACCATCGCATAGGCGATGCCGTAGCCGATCGCCCAGCCGCCGGGCTGCGCAATCAGCGTCACGACGGCGAGCTCCATCAGCAGTATGCCGGAGACCTCACCCTTGGTGAAGCCGAGAACCCGCAAGCTGGCCAGCTCGCGGCCCTGCTCGGACAAAGAGATGCGGGAAAAATTGTAGACGACGCCGAATGCGATGATGGCCGCCAGCGTGATCATGACGGTCATCTGAATGGAAATATTCTGCGCCAGCGTTTCGCGGAATTTCTTCAGCGACACCGGCTGCAGCGCGATGAAATTGGCGACAGGTGTCGCTTTAAGGCGGGTAAACAGCGCCTCGCGCTGCGACGGATCGTAGATGATGTGCGTGCCGCTGATCATGCTGCCTTCGCGCAGCATTGTGTTGGCGGCGTCCAGATTCATGTAGGCGTTGAGCCCGAGATATCCCTGGATGATCGCCGCAACGGGAATTTCGATGCGCCGCCGGTCGCGTTCGAGAATCTCGATTTCGATCATGTCGCCGACGCGGGCTTCAAGCAGTCGCGCCAGCGTGTCCGACAATGCAATGCCCTGGTCGGGCAGCGTGACCGGCTTCAGGTTCTCATTGAGAACGCGGCTCAGGTCTCCGCCCGGCGGTTTGGCGGTAATCGCAATCCGGCGCTCGATGTGTCCATGGCGGATTTTGACAGGCACCAGCCGATAGGGCTCCGCGGCGAGGACGCCCGGCAACGCGAAGATATTGGCAAGCGCCGAGATCGGACGTTCATTGGCAAAGCTGATCGTGGCGTCCTGCCGGTCTGCCTGATGGAACGTGACATCCACCATGTATTCAATCGAGCCGAAGGACCACATCGATCCGACGAGAATTGCGCATGCGAGCGCGATGCCGAGGACGCTCGACAGCGCGCGGAGCGGCCAGCGCAGCAGATGGCGGAGGACCATGATCAGGCTTTGCGGCAGCCGCAATGCGGCCGCCAGCGTGTCGGTCAGGCCGCGCCGGTAGCGCGCCGGCGCCGGCGGCGCCATGGCGACGGCGGGCGGCAGACGCACGACATCTCGCACCGTTTTCAATGCGCCGATCACAGCCGCCGCCAATGTGACGCCGACAGCCGCCAGATAGACAGAAGGGTCGGTGCGAAACACCAGAAACGGAAAATGGAAGAATTCGACGTAAAGCCGCGTCAGGCCATGACCGAGCCACGTGCCGGCGGCGAGTCCGATCGCAACACCGACGACCGCGATGACAAGAACAAACTCCAGGTAGTGACCGCCGACGGCGGCGTCGCTGTATCCCATCGCCTTGAGCAGGCCGATTTGTTCGCGCTCCAGCGCGATCAGTCGAGACAGCGTCATGTTGACGAGGAAAGCCGCCACCAGCAGGAAGATCGGCGGCAGGATACGGCTCATCGCCTCAAGCTGCTTGAGTTCGGCGTCAAGAAAGGCATGCGACGTCTGGTTCTTGCGGCCATGCGCGCCAAGGCCGCCGTAGCGCGTCAACAGCGCATCAAGCCGTTCGATCACGCCGGTCTCCGAGGCGTCGCGCAGGAGCCGCAGATGAACCGAGGAGAACGCGCCGTTGAGATCGTAGGCCGCCGCCAGCGCACGCTCGGACATCCAGACAATGCCGAAGCGCCGGTCGTCGGGCATCAGATCCCATGGGCCGACTGCATAGATGAACTCCGGCGACAGTCCCATGCCGACGACGCGCAACGTGCGCTTGCGGCCGTTGAGGTTGGCTTCGAACGTCGAGCCGAGGCCGAAATTGTGAGCACGCGCGAATGGCTCGCTGACGACGATCTCGCGCTCGTCGTCGGCCAGCGGCAGCCGGCCGCTGCGCAGATGAAGGAGGTTGAGTTTCTGCTCGTGCAGATCGGGCAGCGAGACGACCATCGCGGCTGCGGGTTCGACGACACCAGGCAAGTCCAGCAGTGCGATCTTGGCGATGCGCGTTTCAACGGCCGCCACGCCGGGAATGCGGGCGATTTCGTCAGCATAGGCATTGGGGGCGCGGGTCAAATTCGCAAACACGTCTGCAAACCGATTGCGTTCGTAGTAGGCCGCGCGGGTTTCGGCCAGCGACGAATGTGAACCGGTTCCGATCAAAAGCGTCGCCGTGCCGCAGGCCATGACAAGCGCGATGGCCAGCGCCTGCGGCCAAAGCCGCATCAGATCGCGCAACAGCTTGTGATGGAGCGCGCTCATGCGGGTCACCAGCTCACCGCCGAAGCGGGTTTGCGCTCGGCGTTGGTGTGCGTGTCGACGATGCGCCCGTCGCCAAACCTGATGACGCGATGGGCGATGTCCTGAATTGCGGCATTGTGGGTGATGATCAGCGTCGTGGTGCCGAGATCGCGGTTGACGGACGTCAGCGCTTCCAGAACAAGAATTCCGGTTTTGGAATCCAGCGCACCGGTCGGCTCGTCGCACAGCAGGAGTTGCGGCCGCTTGGCGATGGCGCGTGCGATCGCCACGCGCTGCTGCTCGCCGCCCGACAGTTGCGCGGGGAAATGGTTCATCCGTTCGGACAGGCCGACCATGGCAAGTGCGTCGGCGGGCTTCATCGGATCGCGGGAAATCTCGGTGACCAGCGAGACATTTTCAAATGCCGTCAGGCTCGGCACGAGATTGTAGAACTGGAACACAAAGCCGACATGGTCGCGACGATAAGCGGTGAGCTCGCGGTCGGTGGCGCGTGACAATTCATGATCGGCGAACCAGACTTCGCCCGCGCTGGGGCGATCCAGTCCACCGACGATGTTCAGAAAGGTCGATTTGCCCGAGCCGGAGGGCCCCAGCATGACAATGAATTCGCCCTCGCTGGCGTCGAAGTCGACGCCGCGCAAGGCGTGAATATCACCGGCGCCGGTTGCGTAGATCTTTGTCAGTTGCCGTGTGCGCAAAAGCCCAGTGGGATTCGGTCTCACAACGGGCCTCACATCGAGCCGGATAACCGCGCCATGCTCAGTCTGTCGCTCAAAGTATGGGCATAAAGTATATCAATAGCCTGCATCGGGCCAGCCGTGTTGACGCTGATCAACCGCCGCTGCAGCGAGGAAAATGCCTGAAAGTCAGGGCTTTTTGTCATGACGGCGGATGCTCGGAGGTGAGTTCCCGTCGAGGCAAAAGGCGGCGGATGTTGGCCCTTCCGCAGGCGTCCCATATCGCGTAAAGGGCGGGCCGCGCATTTTCTTTCAGGCTCGTGAAATGATCCGTCTCGACAACATCAGCAAGCAGCAAGGCCACCAGATTCTCTTTATTGAGGCCTCCGCAGCGCTTCAAAAGGGAGAAAAGATTGGTCTCGTCGGCCCCAACGGCGCCGGCAAAACCACGCTTTTCCGGATGATCACGGGCCGCGAACTGCCCGACGAAGGTCAGGTCTCCGTCGATAAGGGCGTGACCATCGGCTATTTCAGCCAGGATGTCGGCGAGATGTCGGGCCGCAGCGCTGTGGCCGAGGTCATGGATGGCGTGGGCCCGGTCAGCGAAATCGCGGCCGAGCTGAAGCAGCTTGAGGACGCCATGAGCGATCCCGAGCAGGCCGATAATATGGAGTCTATTCTTGAGCGCTACGGCGAGGTGCAGGCGCGCTTCCAGGAGCTCGATGGCTACGCACTCGAAGCCCGCGCGCGCGAAGTGCTGGCGGGCCTGAGCTTCAGCCAGGAAGTCATGGATGGCGATGTCGGCAAATTGTCCGGCGGCTGGAAGATGCGCGTCGCGCTGGCGCGCATTCTTCTGATGCGCCCGGACGTCATGCTGCTCGACGAGCCGAGCAACCATCTCGATCTCGAAAGCCTGATCTGGCTGGAGCAGTTCCTCAAGGGTTATGAGGGTGCGCTCTTGATGACGTCGCACGATCGCGAATTCATGAACCGCATCGTCAACAAGATCATCGAAATCGACGCCGGCCAGTTGAACTCCTATACGGGCAACTACGAGTTCTACGAGCAGCAGCGCGCCTTGAGCGAAAAGCAGCAGCAGGCGCAGTTCGAACGCCAGCAGGCGATGCTCGCCAAGGAAATCAAATTCATCGAGCGCTTCAAGGCGCGCGCCTCCCATGCCTCGCAGGTGCAGAGCCGCGTGAAGAAGCTGGAGAAGATCGAGCGCGTCGAGCCGCCGAAGCGCCGCGAGACGATCTCGTTCGATTTTCTGCCCGCGCCGCGCTCAGGCGAAGACGTCGTCAGCCTGAAGAACGTACACAAGGCCTACGGCAATCGAACCATCTATGAAGGGCTCGACTTCATGGTCCGCCGCAAGGAGCGCTGGTGCGTTCTCGGCATCAACGGCGCAGGCAAGTCCACGCTGTTGAAACTTGTGACCGGTTCGACGGAGCCCGACGACGGCAGCGTCGCTTTGGGCGGCAGCGTCAAGATGGGGTATTTCGCGCAGCACGCCATGGATCTGCTCGGCGGCGAGCGCACCGTATTCGAGACGCTTGAAGATTCATTCCCTCAGGCAGGGCAGGGCTCGTTGCGCGCGCTCGCCGGCTGTTTCGGATTTTCCGGCGACGACGTCGAGAAGAAATGCCGGGTGCTGTCGGGCGGCGAGAAGGCCCGGCTGGTCATGGCGAAGATGCTGTACGATCCGCCGAACTTCCTGGTTCTCGACGAGCCCACCAACCATCTCGATATCGCGACCAAGGAAATGCTGATCTCGGCATTGGCCGAATTTGAGGGGACGATGCTGTTCGTCTCCCATGACCGGCATTTCCTCGCCGCCTTGTCCAACCGCGTGCTGGAACTGACGCCCGAGGGCACGCATCAATATGGCGGCGGCTATACGGAATATGTCGCGCGCACCGGCCAGGAAGCGCCCGGCCTGCGCAGTGCATGATCCCGCAAAGTGGGAACCGGTTTTCGGATAAGATCATGCGCAATAATAAAGACTAGTCTCTACTCCACCTTGATCTTCGCGCGGTCCACGACCGTCTTCCAGCGTGGAATCTCCTTGGCGATGTGCGCGCGGAATTCATCCGGCGACAGCGGCCAGGGCTCGGCGCCGTCTTTCTCGAGCGCTTCGAGAATGCGCGGCTCCTTGAGTGCGTCGCGCACTTCCTGATTGAGCCTGGCGATGATCGGCGCCGGCGTGCCGGCCGGTGCGATGACGCCGTACCATTGCGTGGCCTCAAAGCCCGGTACGCCCGCTTCGGCGATCGTCGGGATGTCCTTGGCGGAGGGCAGCCGCGTCAGGCTCGCCGTGCCGAGCGCGCGCAGCTTGCCGCCCGCGACGAACGGCAGCACCGCCGGGGCACCCGTCATCATCATCTGGATTTGTCCCGAAACCAGATCGCCGACCGCCGGTGCCGTTCCCTTGTACGGCACATGCGTGAATTGCGTGCCTGTCTCCAGGCCGAACGCTTCCGTGGCGATATGCGCGGCGCTGCCGGGGCCGCCGGAGCCGTAATTCAGTTTGCCCGGATTGGCTTTGGCATAGGCGAGGAACTCCTTCACGTCCTTCACGGGGACGGAGGGGTGCACCACCAGAATATTGTGCACCTTCGCCAGCATGCTGACATGCGCGAAGCTCTTGATCGGATCGTATTGCAGGTTGGGATACAGCGACGGGTTCACGCCGAGCGTGCCGATGTGACCCATGCCGATCGTGTAGCCGTCGGGTTCGGCGCGGGCGATGGCAGCTGAACCTGTGCTGCCGCCGGCGCCGGGGCGATTCTCGATCACCACTGTCGCCTTCATCGTATCCTGGAACCGTTGCCCTAAAAGGCGCGCGAGGATGTCGGTTGAGCCTCCGGGAGTGAAGGGCACGATGAATGTGACGTTGCGCGATGGATACGCCTGCTGGGCAAACGCCTGGTCCAAGGTCTGACCCACGGCGGCTGGCAACACCGCAGCGCCCAATGTGATCTTCAGCAATTCCCGGCGATTCATGATGACGTCCTCCCGACGGGACTCTTTATATAAGAGACGGTCCCGATCCAGGTCGGATGTTCGCGCAATTCCGCCGGGCCGACAAGGCGGGCGCGCCGCACCTTTGGTCGTAAGTGCGTCTAGGCGGGCACCGCCGCAACCGACAGGCCATGACCGGGGGACGGTCGCCCGCTCATCTCGTAGGTTTGGCGATGCAAATCCGCCAGCACGGACGACCGTCCGACCGAGACCACGGTGGTGTGCGGCAGTCTGGCGAACAGCATGCGATAGAGGTCGCGCGCCTGGCTGTCCTCGAAGGTCGACACCGCCTCGTCGAGCAGCGCAAGATCGGGTTTGTGCAGCAGCACGCGCGCGAAGCCGACGCGCTGCTGTTCGCCGCCGGACAACACCGTGCTCCAGTCGGCTTGTTCGTCCAGCCTGGGTGCCAATGCGCCGATGCCCGCCACAATCATCGCATCCACGATATCGGCTTCGGTGAACTCGTCGGCCGGTGTCGGATAGGCAACCGCCTGCCGCAGCGTGCCCAGCGGAAAATAGCGGCGCTGCGGCAATGCGATCACACGCGCGCGCACCGGGCGTGCGATGCGTCCGCTGCCGAACGGCCAGATGCCGGTGATGGCGCGCAGCAAACACGATTTGCCGGATCCGGATGGGCCTTCGACAAGGAGATGCTCGCCCGCGGCAATGTCGAGCGCCGGCACATGGGCGATGCCGTCCTTTTCCGCGGCGCTCAGCACCAGATCGCGGATCGAGACACCGCTGTCCTTGTCCATCGCAAGCTGGATGCCCGTGGTCGCCGCCGTCGCCGCATCCACCGCGATCATGGCGTTCTCGAACTGATAGAGACGGTCGATGATCGCCTTCCATTCGGCGATCTTGCTGTAGGCGGCGAGGAAGAATCCGAAGGCGGATTCCACTCGCGTGAAGGCGAGCGAGGCCTGGATCAGAATGCCGAGCGGGATGGCGCCTGCAAGATAGGCCGGAGTTCCAAGGAAGATCGGCACGATCACCGAGAACTGCGCATAGCCGGTTGAGAACGCCGTCAGCCGCATCTGCCGGTGCACGATATTCACCCAGTTGCCGACCAGCGCGTTGAAGCGCGTCTGCAGCTCCTGACGCTCGACGGCTTCGCCGCCCAGCAGCGCCACGGGTTCGGCATTGTCGGTGACGCGCGCGATGGCAAAGCGGAAGTCGGATTCGCAGCGCTGCTGGTTGAACTGCAGCGGAATGAGCGCGCGGCCGATAAAATGCCCGATCAGCGTGCCCGTCGTCGCCATGACGAAGGCGAGCGCGATCAGGTAGCCGGGAAAGGAGAAATCGCCGCCGAAGAAAGGCAGCGGCACGATGGCGGAAAGCCCCCACAGGATATAAGAGAAGGAGACGAGCGACACGAAGCTGCCGAGCACGCCGGTGCCCAGTTCGAGGGTGCGCTGAATGAACAGATAGACGTCGTTGGCGATGCGCAGGTGAATGTTGTCGACCGATTTGTCGATCAGGCCCTGCCGGTAATGTCGGCCGTCCGCCATCCAGATGCCGACATAGCGCTCGGTCATCCAGCGCCGCCAGCGGATCGTCAGAGACTGTCCGAAATAGTATTGCGATACGCCGGCGAGAATGGCCCCGACCACGATGAAGCCGAAGGTCAGGAATTCCGGCGTGAGCAGCGCCCAGCTGCGCTGCTCGATGGCGTTGAAGAAGCGCGTGTTCCAGTGGGTGACGGCGACCGCGACATAGACAAGCCCAAGCTCCGCGCCGACCACGCCGAGGAGCAGAAGCCTCGCGCGCCAGCGATCGTCGGAATTGAAATAAGGTAGAGCGATCTTCAGGAACGTACGCAATCCAAGAACGACGCTGGACATCTGGAGCCCCCCGGCAGATGCCGCACTATAGCGGGGTTCGCCCGGCCGGTTTCAAGCGAGGAAAGGTGGTTTGACCTGCGTCATTTGCGCGTTGTTGCAAAGCCGTATTAGCTGGTGCAATCGTCTTGCGGCGGTCTCTCGTCGCCCCGGCGGAGCCTGCTGATGTCGCTCTATCGCCTTGACCGGATGTTCTCGCCGCGCTCGGTCGCGCTGATTGGCGCCAGCCCGCGAGCAGGGTCGCTCGGTCGCGCGATCCTGTCCAATTTGCGCGCCGCGGATTTTGATGGGCCGATCGGCGTCGTCAATCCAAAGCATCCCGAAATCGACGGCGCGCGCACGGTCTCCAATATCGCCGCACTGCCCGATGTTCCGGATATCGTGATCATCAGCGCGCCCGCCACCGAGATCCCCGCTATCGTCGCCGGTGCCGCAGCGCGGGGTGTGGCAGGTGCGGTGATCATCAGCGGCGGGCTCGGTCATGGGGCTGGTTCGCTGTCGCAGCAGGCGGAAGCGGCTGCCCGCGTCCATGGCATGCGCCTGATCGGGCCGAATTGCCTTGGCATCATCTCGCCGGCTGCGCGGTTGAATGCGAGCTTTGCCGCGGTCATGCCGCCGAAGGGCGATCTCGCGCTGATCTCGCAATCGGGCGCCATCGTCGCGGCGATCGTCGGCTGGGCTTCTCCGCGCGGAATCGGCTTCTCCGGCATCGCCTCGATCGGCGATCAGGTCGATGTCGATATCGCCGATCTGCTCGATTACTTCGCGCTCGACAGATCGACGCGCGCCATTCTTCTCTATGTCGAAGGGGTCAAGGACGCGCGCAAGTTCATGTCGGCGGCCCGTGCAGCGGCGCGCGTCAAGCCGGTCATCGTGATCAAGGCGGGCAGGTTTGCCGCCGGCGCCCGGGCCGCGGCGACGCACACCGGCGCGCTGGCGGGGTCGGACGAAGTTCATGACGCGGCTTTTCGCCGGGCCGGGCTGGTGCGCGTCACGGATCTGCGTGAACTGTTCGATTGCGCCGAGACGCTCGGACATGTTTCTACGCCGGGCGGACCGCGCCTCGCCATCGTAACGAACGGCGGCGGGCTCGGCGTGCTCGCGGTCGATCGTCTGGTGTCCCTCGGCGGCAGCCCGGCCGCGCTCTCGACGCAGGCCTTGCAGCGTCTCGATGCGTTTCTGCCGCCGGCGTGGTCGCGATCCAATCCCCTCGACATTATCGGCGATGCCAATGGCGAGCGCTACACGCGAACGCTGGAGGTTCTGCTGGACGAGCCGTCGATCGACGCCGTGCTCGTGATCAATGTGGCAACGGCGGTGGCCTCGCCGGTAGAAACGGCGACGGCCGTTGCCTCTCTGGTGCGGGCAAGAAAAGAAAGTGGATCGGTCAAGCCGGTGCTCGCTGCCTGGGTCGGCACCGGCACGGGTGGCGTCGTCACCGACATCCTCAGGCACGCCGGAGTGCCGGACTATCCGACGGAAGACGATGCCGTGCGCGGTTTCGTCCACCTCGTGCGACACGGCGAGGCGATCAAGGCGCTGACGGCGGTGCCGCCCAGTCTTCCTGCCGGCTTTCGTCCCGACATCGACAAGGCGCGCGATATCGTGGTTCGCGCGATGGATGAGCACCGCGCGCTGCTCGATCCGCTCGAAGTGGCTGCGCTGCTGCAGGCGTTCGCAATTCCCGTGGTCGAAACCGTTCTGGTACGCGATGAGACGGAGGCGGCGATCTGTGCAGAACGGCTGCTGCAAACGCACAAGGCCGTGGTCGTCAAAATCCTGTCGCGCGACATCAGCCATAAATCCGACATTGACGGCGTGCGCGTCGGTCTCGTCAGCGTTGCGGATGCCCGCCGAGCGGCGGCGGAAATCCTGGAGCGCGCGCACCGCTTGCGGCCCGAGGCGAAAATCTCCGGCCTGATCGTCCAGCCTATGATCGAAGCCGGCCAGGCCCGCGAACTCATCGCCGGTATCGCCGATGATCCGACCTTCGGTCCTGTCGTCCTGTTTGGTGCCGGCGGCACGGCCGTTGAAGTGATCAACGACAAGGCGTTGGCGCTTCCCCCGCTCGATCTCAGCCTTGCCGAGGATCTCGTCGGACGGCCGCGGATCGCGAAACTGCTCGGGGCCTATCGCAATGTCGCGGCAGTCAAGCAAGGCGAGGTCGCGCTGACGCTCGTCAAGCTTAGTTATCTTGCGGCATGGCTGCCCGAGATCAGGGAAATCGATATCAACCCTCTGCTCGCCGACGAGAAGGGTGTTCTCGCGCTCGATGCCCGCATTGCCATTGCTCCGGTCGAACGCAAGTTTGTCGGGTCAGGTCATCCACGCTTTGCGGTGCGGCCTTATCCAGTTGAATGGGAGCGCCGGTTGAAGCTGAACGATATGCATGTTCTGGCGCGCCCGCTTCGCCCGGAGGATGCACCGCTCTTGAATCCGTTTCTGGCAAAGACGACGCAGGAGGATTTACGGCTGCGGTTTTTTATGCCGGTCAAGGAACTGGGCGCACCCTTTGTCGCAAGGCTGACACAGCTCGACTATGCTCGCGCCATGGCCTTTGCAGCGATCGAGGAGGCGACCGGCGATCTTCTTGGCGTTGTCCGTCTCCACGCCGACGCGCAATATCGTACAGCGGAATATGCCATCCTGGTGCGATCCGATCTGAAAGGGTTGGGGCTGGGCTGGCAGTTGATGGAGCTGATCATCGAGTATGCTCGGTCCGAGGGGCTGCAGCGTCTGACTGGCCAGGTGTTGCGGCGGAATTCGACCATGATCAAGATGTGCCGCGAATTGGGATTCGAAATCGAATCCGACGGCCACCAAGACAATATGTATATCGTATCGTTGACTCTGTAGTAATAATCCGTTGCCTCGGCGTTCGCCGCTCGGGCGTAGATTGTAGCATCACTGGGAGAAGAAACGTGAAAGACGATCAGTTTTCCATCAAGGGACGCCGCGCTCTTGTTGTCGGTGCGGATTCGGGCATCGGTCTCGCCTGCGCGCGTGCGATTGCTGACGCAGGTGCGAATGTCGTGATGGCAGGACTGAAACAATCCGAAGGCGACAAGTTGGCGGCCGAGATCGCATCATCGAGCGGCAGCGCCGTGAGCTTTGTCGCCGTCGATGTGCGTGATGAGAAGTCGGTCGCCGCAATGGTGGACGCCGCCGTAAAGAAACTCGGTGGTCTCGATCTCGCGATGAACAACGCCGGCATTCCGGGACCGGCCGGCCCGGTGCAGGACATTTCCACGGCGGATTTCGACAATCTCTTCGCCATCAATGTGCGTGGCACATGGCTGAGCATGAAGTACGAGATTCCGCATCTGCTGGCCGCGGGCAAGGGCGCGATCGTCAATCTTGCCTCGACTGCGTCGGTGAGGGGTCTGCCTTTCGTCGCGCCTTATGCCGCTAGCAAGCACGCCGTGGCCGGCCTGACGAAATCCGTCGCCATCGAACTTGCGACCAAAAACATCCGCGTCAACGCCATCGCACCGGGTCCGGTCGATACCGGCCTACTCGCGGACATGCGCACGCGGCGCTCGCAACATGCGGGCAGCGCACCCTCACGTGTGCCCATGGATCGCGTTGCCCAACCGCACGAAATGACCGGTGCAGTGGTGTGGTTGATGTCGGATGCGTCGTCTTACGTCACCGGCGCTCTGATTTCACTCGATGGCGGTTCTGTCGCGTAACGCATAAACGCGCAAGTTCGTGGGAGTGAGCCCAAGTAAGCCCAAGAAAATCGACGATTTTCGTGGGAAGTTGTTGGGATACAATCCAGTTTACAGCGCTTGCATTCGCTCGCATGGTGGCCGCGAAAATTCACCGCGTGAGCCATGCCTGTGCACATCGAGACATCAACGCCGTTAGCAGCAGTGTCTCTCGACATGTCGAGAGACACTTTGCTGCGTGATTGCTCGGTGGAGACCACGCCGCGCGATTCGAACGTGCCGGAAGAGTTGCCGCGCGGTGCGCGTGTGTTCGTCGCCAGCGTTCCTGGCGTCACCACCGAGCAGCTCGTCGCGCGCGCGGTGCAATTGGCGAAAGCCGGCTTTCGGCCAGTGCCGCATATCGTTGCGCGCGGTCTTGCGAGCGTCGAGCAGCTTGACGATCGTCTCAGGCGGCTGCGCGGCGAGGCCAATGCCGAGTTTGCGCTGGTGCTCGGCGGCGACACGCCGGATGTCGCCGGCCCGTTTCCGTCGGCGCGCTCCATTCTTGAGACCGGGCTATTCGCCAGGCACGGCTTCTCCGCCATTGGCCTTGCGACCTATGCCGAGGATCATCCGCGCATCGCGCGCGATGTGCTCGATGCGGAGCTCGATCTGAAGCTGGCTGCTGCCGCGAGTCAGGATTTGCCGGCGTTTCTGGTCAGCCAGTTCGGCTTTGAGCCGGACGTCTTCGTCAGCCATGTGATGCGGCTGCGCGCACGCGGCATCGACGTGCCGGTGTCGCTTGGCGTCGCCGGCCCCGCGAGCTGGAAATCATTGGCGCAATTCGCACTGCTGTGCGGCGTCAGGAATTCGACGCGCTTCATCACATCGCAGGGCCGCAAGATCGGCCAGTTGCTGTCGGGTTATGAACCCGCAGATATCATCGACGGCATTGCGCGCGGGCTGCCGGCCTCAGAAGCCGGCAAGGTCAATTTGCACTTCTTCGCTTTCGGCGGATTGCGCAAGACCGCTGCATGGATTGAATTGTCCCGCCACGCGGCATCGAAGTAAGAGCAGGGCTTCACAGTCACTGTGCCTATGAAAAAAGGCCGGCAATTTTGTTGCCGGCCTTCGTCGCAAACGAGATGGGTTCTGGAAGCGTTATTCCGGCTTGAGGCCGACTTCCTTGATCAGCGAACCCCACTTGGCATCTTCCGCAACGAGGAACTTCGAAAGTTCCTCCGGCGTCGATGACGCCGTGGTGTAGCCCATGTCGCCGAGCTTCTGCTTGGCGAAGTCAGTCTTCATATAATTGACGACCAGACCATTGAGCTTGTTGACGGCTTCGGCTGGCGCGCCCTTCGGCGCGAACAACGCGTAATAGCCGGTGACGTTCAGGGTCGGAAATCCGGCGGACGCCGAGCTCGGATATTTCTTGAGCGAGTCCGGAATGTTCTTGTCGCTGAGCACGGAGAGAACGTGCATCGTTCCCTTTTCGACATGCTGGCCAAAGCCGGCAAAGAAGTTGATCGTCAGATCGACCTGGCCGCTGACCAGATCGGCCATCATCTGGCCGGTGCCCTTGTAAGGCACGTGACGCAGCTTGATGCCGGCGATCTTTTCCAGAAGCACGGCGGAGAGATGTCCACCCGAGCCAATGCCGACATTGGCGGCCGTGACGGTGTCCGGATTGGCCTTGGCGTAGGCGATAAACTCCGGCAGCGTCTTGGCCTTGATCTTTGCGGAGTTCGCGACCATGACGAGCGGCGTCTCCGCGATCATGCTGATCGGCTGGAGATCCTTCAGCCCGTCATAGGGCACACCCGCGATGAGATATTTGGACGTGATGATCGGCCCGCCCGGGCTGATCAGAATGGTGTAGCCGTCGGCCGGTGCCTTGACGGCATATGCGGTGCCGATCGACCCACCCGCGCCGGCGCGATAGTCCATCACGATTTGCTGGCCGAACTGCTTCTCGATTTCGTTGGCGATGAGACGCCCCACCGGGTCCATGCCGCCGCCAGGGGCGAAGGCCTGCACCATGGTGATGGACTTGTTCGGATACGCCTGCGCAAACGCGGGCGTGGCGGTCTGTGTCAGTGCGACAGCCGCGCCGAGTGCAAGGCTTGCGACGGACAACAACGGTTTCAAATTCATACGAGTTCCTCCGGTGTGCATTTTTATACCGACGGCACAAGCATTTCTCGCTCATCGCCGATCGGCTTGTCTTGCCGGCACTATAGCAGCGCGCGCCGCCCCGGCAATGAACCGTGAGACAATGACTATAGCCGGCGTGGATACTGGTTAGCCGTGAGAGGCCGCCAACCGGCTCTGTTTCCCTAGATGAAAATACCTGACAGGTGGCCGGGTGCGACGCTTTGTACGTTGGTGTGTGACGCTCTAGATTGCGGTCACCGCGCCGCGTGCGGGACGCCACGGTGCGACATCCGCGACAACACAGAGGCCTCATGACGCCTGACGACTTGATCGGGACCTGGACGCTCCTCGGCAACCATCACCGCAGCGCCGACGGCAAGGAACTTGACGCTCAATTCGGCCCCGAGCCGATGGGCGTCATTCGTTTCGACGCCAATGGCCGCATGATCGTGGTGATCGCCGACGCGCGCGTGCGGTTGCCGGATGCGCTCGATCAGCGGCCGTTCAGCGGTTACACAGGGCGCTGGACGCTCGATGGTGACGTTCTGACGACGGAAGTCGATGAATCGTTCCTGACGCAGTATGTCGGGTCGGTGCAGCGGCGCGAGGTTGTCCACCAGGACGGACGCCTGACGCTCATTCCGCCGCCGCTTGTGATCGATGGCGTGACTCATTACCGCGAACTGGTCTGGGAAAAGATTGCGGGTACTTGATGCGTTGCGCGATTGCCGCGCCGGTCGTAGCTTGAAACATGGTCGCGACGGTCTCGAAAATGTCAAATAAGCGACAAGTTGAAGCGAAGAGGGCAACGGTGAATCACAGTGGCTGACGAGGATTCACTGCAGACCGGTCGCACCGTTCCTGTTTTCGACGGCCACAATGATGTGCTGCTGCGGCTGCACAAGCGCGGCGGCGACGATGCTGCGCAGTCGTTTCTGAAAGGCGAAGGCAAGGGCCAGCTCGATCTGCCGATGGCGCGGCAGGGCGGATTCGTCGGCGGATTGTTCGCAATCTTCGTGCCGTCGCCGCCGCGCGCGGCGAAGCCCGCGACGCCTCCGGCGCAGGCCGACGGTTTCCCCGAAGAGCCGCCCGCACTCGATCGCGAGACAGCGGAAAAAGTATCGCTTGAGATGGCGTCCCTTCTGCTGCGGATCGAACGCGAGTCCGAGGGTCAGGTCCGCATTTGCCGCGATGCGTCGGAAATCGAAGCCTGCCTGCGTGATGATGCGCTTGCTGCCGTTCTTCATATGGAAGGCGTCGAAGCCATCGGCGAGGATCTCGCATTTCTCGATGTCCTTTATGCCGCGGGCTTGCGCTCGCTCGGCCCGGTGTGGAGCCGGCCGAACATTTTCGGCTATGGCGTGCCGTTTCGTTTTCCGTCCACGCCCGATATCGGACCGGGTCTCAGCGATGCCGGCAAGGCGCTGGTCCGCCGCTGCAACGAACTGCGCGTTCTCATCGACCTGTCGCATCTCAACGAAAAGGGATTCTGGGATGTGGCCGCGCTGAGCAACGCTCCGCTGGTCGCCAGTCACTCAAATGCCTACGCCGTCTGTAACCACGCGCGCAATCTCACCGATGCGCAGCTCGATGCGATCCGCGCCAGCGGCGGGCTCGTCGGCGTCAATTTTGCCGTCGCCTTTCTGCGGCCGGACGGCGCGGCCAATGTCGATACGCCGTTGGATGTGATGGTCGATCACGTCGATTATCTGCTGACGCGCCTTGGCGAGGACGGCGTCGCGCTGGGGTCTGATTTCGACGGTGCACGCATTCCGGCCGCGCTCGGCAATGCCGGCGGCTTGCAGGGTCTCGTCGCCGCGATGCGCGCGCGCGGACATTCGGAAAATCTGATCGAGAAAATCTGTTTCAGAAACTGGATTAATTTATTGTCGCGAACCTGGGGGCATTGATCATGAAGAAAAATCCCATGCGGGCCGGCGTCGAGCGCGGCGATTTGCAGATCGGAACCTGGGTGCAGATGTCGCGCAATCCGGCGACGTTGACGCTGCTGAAGGCCGCGGGCCTCGATTTCGCCCGCGTCGACATGGAGCATAGCGGTCCTTCGATCGAGACCATCGCCGACATGGCGGGGCTGGCGCGGGCGCTGGACTTTCCCATTACGGTGCGCCCGCCGGTCGCCAATCGCGAATGGATCACGCGGCTGCTCGATCTCGGCGTGTGGAATTTGCACTGCCCGCAGGTCGAAAGCGCCGCGCACGCCGCCGAGATTGTCGCGGCCTCGCGCTATGCGCCGCGCGGCCTGCGCGGCGATGGCGGGCCGGGTCCCGCCAACGATTTCGATGTCGGCATGTCCGCCACTGAGCGCCGTGCCAGCGGCAACCGCGAAGTGTTCGTGACCGTGATGCTCGAGACGGGGCGCGCCTTCGACGATCTCGACGCCATCGCTGCGATGGATGGCATCGATGCGCTCACCATCGGCCCCAACGATCTGGCGCAGGATCTCGGCGTCTACGGCACGCCGGACGAGGCGCGCGCGCTCGACGAAAAGCGCGATCTGATTCTGAAAGCCGCGCGCAAGCACGGCAAGGCCGCCGCCATGCTTGTGTCGAGTGCGGCGCAAGCCAAACAGTGGAAAGATGCAGGCGCGTTGCTGCTGGGCTATTCCAGCGACACCGCGGTGATGCATAACGGCTTCAGTTCCGCGATGAAGATGATCAGAGCATGATCCCGGAAAAGTGGAGACCGGTTTTCCGATAAGGATCATGCTCTAAAAATGAATGTGCTTGGCTGACGCTTACACCAACTCAAACAACAAAATAGGGGAAACGACCGTGGCAAAAATGACTGGCGCGCGTTTCATGGCCGAAACCGTTCGCGGCTATGGCCTCACGCATGTGTTTTTCATGCCTTACATCGCGCCGCGTGCGCTGATGGAGATGGACAAGCTCGGCATCAAGCATATCCAGACGCATGGCGAGAAGGCCGCCGCCTACATGGCCGATGGCTATGCGCGCGCGCGGCGCGGTCCGGCGATCTGCATGGCGCAATCGGTCGGTGCGATGAATCTCGCCTCCGGCCTGCAGGATGCCTATCTGGCGTGTTCACCCGTGATCGCGGTCACAGGCCGTGAATTCCATGCCAACCAGAAGCGCAATGCGTATCAGGAGGTCGACCACGTCGCGCCGTTCTCGGCGGTGACCAAGTCGAGCGCGTTTGTCGCCACGCCCGAGCAATTTCCGGTGCATCTGCGCCAGGCTTTCCGCAGCGCGATGTCCGGCACGCCCGGACCGGTGCATCTCGACCTCGAAGGATTGGCGGGGCAGGGCGTCGTCGATCAGGAATCCGATTTCGACGTCGTCGTCGAGGACGGCTTCGCGCGTCTGCCGCCGTTCCGTCCCGAGGCCGAGCCCGACAAGATCGCGCTGGCGCTGCAATGGCTGATGAAGGCACAGCGCCCGGTCATCGTCGCAGGCGGCGGTGTGACGGCCTCCGATGCGCGCGCCGAACTGATTGCGCTTGCCGAGAAGCTGGCGATTCCGGTTGCGACCGCGCTCAACGCCAAGGCGATGTTTCCGGCCGATCATCCGCTCGCGATCGGCGCACCGGGCACGTACTCGCGCGCCTGCGCCAATCAGGCGCTGTGCGAGGCCGATCTGGTGTTCTTCATCGGCAGCCATGCCGGTGGGCAGGTGACGAACGACTACCAGATCCCGCCGCAGGGAATCGCCGCGATCCAGCTCGACATCAACGGTGAGGAGATCGGCCGCAACTATCCGGTCAAGGTCGGCCTGCAGGGCGACGTTCGCGCGACGCTGCGGCGGATGATTGCGGATGCCCCGACGACGCCCTCGCGCGCGTCCTGGATCGCCCGGGTGCAGGAATTGGTGCGGGCGTGGCAAGACAGCTTCCGCGACGTGATGGCCTCGGACGTCGCTCCCATGCGGCCTGAGCGGCTCTGCCGTGAGCTGAGCGAGCTTTTGCCACCCGATGCGATTCTGGTCTCGGACACCGGCCATTCGGGCATCTGGACCGGCACGATGGTCGACTTCAGGCATCCGGGGCAAAGCTATCTGCGCTGTGCCGGTTCGCTCGGCTGGGCCTTCCCGGCGGCGATGGGCGCGAAATGCGCCTCTCCAGACCGGCCGGTGGTCTGTTTCGCCGGCGATGGCGGCGTTTGGTACCATCTGCAGGAGCTCGATACGGCCCGCAGATACGGCATCAACACGATCACGGTGCTGAACAACAACCACTCCTTCAACCAGGAGAAGCGCAACGTCGAGCTGACCTTTGGCGGCCAGTCGGCGAAGTCCGACGAACTGTGGCTATTCCCGGAAACGGACTTTGCGGCGATTGCCCGTTCGATGGGTTGCGTCGGTCTCACCGTCAACACGCCGGACGAATTTGCGCCTGCGTTCCATCAGGCGCTGACCGCGGACAAGCCCGTGCTCATCGACGTGAAAAGTCACATCGAAGGCATCGCACCGCGCGCGTGGATGCCGAAATGATTCGCGTGATGTGAACTGCTCGAGCGAATCGCGGACAAATAAAAACGCCGGCTCATTGAGCCGGCGTTTTCAATTCCTGCTGGTACGCAGGGAGATTTTGAATTTCTTGAAGCGATCAGTACTTCGCGGAGATCGCGGCTTCGGTCGTCGACGAGACGACGTTGCAGGAAATCGCTTCGCGCTGACCGAAATAGAGCGTGGCTTCGGTGTACTTGCCATCGAACCAGATGCCGCGGCCGGCATAGCGATAACCGTCGCCCATCGGCATCAGCCGTATGTGGGTACCGCCCGACGACGTCATGAGGCGTCCAGTGACCAACTCACCGGCAACGCTGATCGCAATCGGGCAAATCGGGTAGCTGTGGCCGTTGGCGCAGACGAGCGCCAGGCCAGCGCATCCGCCCGCGGTTCCAACCGGAACCGGGATCGCCAAATCGGCGGAGGAGGCCGGTCCAGCGAGCGCAAAAACGGCGCAGGCCGCTGAAATCATTGAATAAATCGTCTTGCTCATGGAGCCCCCAATAGCGCAGCGCTGAAACGTGTTGAACGCAAGCTACGGCAACGGGACAGGCGAGACAAGCGCGGCTCCCAATCTGAAGCAAAAGTTAAAGCTAACTGTTGCGATTTAACCACTAATTCTAACCACTTTTTTGAAAACTGGCCGGATTGCGGCGAAATCAGTTGATCTCACATCGGAATTACGAAAATATCAGTTTTAATAAGTCTTTAACCATATTTCAGGCGTCGGCCAGTAAGGCCGGAATTAGGCAGGGTCATCATGAACAAGCCGATCGTTCTTGCGCAGCTTTCAACATCTGCTGCATCGCGTTCCGCATCTCCCACGCGCGTTATCAAACTCGCGAAGCCGGATGGCGGTCAGGCACACACCGTTCAGCTCGGTTACGATCAAAATTTCAAAATCGATCTGTCCGGGATTTCGAACGAGAAGATCACGCTCGTCCATGTGGGCGAGAAGCTGATCATCCTGTTCGACAATCAATCGACGCTGACCGTCGACCCGTTCTACAATTCGGCCAACGCCATTCTCGGCAACATCACGTTCGATGTCGGCGGCGGTCGCACGGTTGATGGCTCGCAGTTCGCGGGCATCTTCCCGATCACCGAAGACCAGTCCGTTCTGCCGGCGGCAGGCGATCAGGGTGGCCCGCAGGCTGGCGCGAATTTCCGCGACGCCTCGGTTGACCCGCTCTTGAGCGGCGATCCGCTGCCGCTCTTGCCGCCCGAGGCTCTGGGCAATTTCGTCATCGGCGAAGACCCGACCGGACCGAACGAGAATTATGCCCCGCTTACATTCAAGGGCCTGCGCGCGATCGTCGAGGAAGACGAACTGCGGGACAGCCTGTTCGGTCTGTTCCCGACTCTGTCGGAGGGCAATGAAGGCCCGACCTCGTTCGATTCCAACACCGGCACCGAGGTGGATTTCGACAACGATCCGTCCACGGTCGATGGCGACGACGACACCTGGCAGAACCCCACCAACACCACGCAAAAATTTGTCGCGCAGCTCGATGTCGATGGCGGCTCGGGCTCGTACTATTTCACGCTGCCGTCGCGGCCGGATTTCGATTCGCCGCTCACGTCCCAGGGTGGCGTTATTCGCGTCCATGTCGGGCCGGGCGGTCTGCTCACCGGCTATGTCGATAACGGCGGCGGTAGCCTGGATGGCGGCGACCGCGTTGTCTTCACGCTGGAACTGACGACCGGCGGCCAGGTTACCTTCACGATTTACGACCAGCTCGACCACGATGCACTCGACGGCAGCCGGGCGACAACGAGGAGAACAACCTTCTTGTCGATTTCTCCAACCTGATCCTGGTGCAGGATCAGTATTCGGGTCAGTCGCTGGTTCTGGACGACATCGTCCTCGTGGTGATCGACGACGTTCCGGTCCTGCTTCCGTACAAAAAGGAAGTTCAGATCGTCGACGAGGACGACATCCGCACCGACCTGTCGGACGGCACCAGCCCGAACGACGGCAATGGCGACGGTTCGTATACCGGCGACTCGTGGAACAACGGCCCCGGCCCGGCGACCGTTACCGGCTCGCTGGCCGGCCTCGTCAAGATCGGCGCCGATGAGTGGCCGTCCGAGCGTGAACAGTATCCCGCAGTACGACGGCGAGGGCGATGGCCGGTCGCTCTTCGGCGCGCCGGGCGATGGCCCGTTCAGCTTCAAGGACGACACAGCCTATCTATCTTCAGAATCTCGGCCTGAGCTCGCAAGGGCGATGATCTGAGTTACGATATTCATGGGCAACGCTTTACGGCTATGTCGGCACTGGCGATTACGGCGCGGTGATCGTCTCGTCTTCCAGCTCACGCTTCAGCCGAACGGCAACTACAAGTTCGAACTGTACGACCAGCTCGACCACGACCTTGGCCAGGGCCAGAATTTCGACCTGCAGGACGATGTCCCGGGCGACGTCTACGCCATCGACTTCGGCAAGCTGATCGAAGTGACCGATTTCGACGGCGACAGCGTCGGCCTCGACGGCCGCCTGATCATCAAGGTCCGCGACGACGTTCCGGAAATTGATCCCGTGCGATCCGATCGTGCTCACGGTCGATGAAGACGACATCAAGACGCTCGGTCCGCAATCGCCGAGGTCAATCGGCTCGCTCGGCACCAGCCCGAACGACGGCAATGGCGACGGCTCCTATCACGGGCAATCCGGCCAACAACAATCCGGGTCCGGCCTTCGTGTCCGGCTCGCTCGCGTCTGTCGTGCAGTCCGGCGCGGACGAGCCGCTGACCTTCAGCTTTGTCATCTCCGAGGGCTCTCTGCGCTCTTATCTGGAGAATCTCGGCCTGACGTCTCAGGGCGAGGCGAACTGCAGCTACGACCTGAACGGCAGCACTCTTTATGCCTTCGTGAACAAGGATCGGCCGGGCGAAATCGTGACAATGCCGGCGACGACCGTCTCGTCTTCACGTTCGAGCTGAACCCGACGACTGGCGAGTTCGAGTTCAAGCTCTATGACCAGCTCGACCATGACGCGCCGAATTCCGGCGCCGACCAGAACTTACGACCTGGAAGACGATGTGCCGGGCGACGTTGAGTGGATCGACTTCGGCAGCGTGCTGAAGGCGACCGACTATGACGGCGACAGCGTCGTCCTCGAGGACATGGTCCAGATCAGGATTCGCGACGACGTTCCGGAAGTCGCGCCGTGCGACCCGATCATGCTCACGGTCGACGAAGACGATATCTCCACCATCGGCTTCACCAATCCGACCAACATCAATCCCGGCTCGCTCGGCACCAGCCCGAACGACAGCAACGCCGACGGCTCCTTCACGGGCAATCCGGCCAACAACAATCCGGGTCCGGCGTTTGTGTCCGGCTCGCTCGCGAGCGTCGTGACATCCGGTGCGGATGAGAATCTGACGTTCGGCTTCATCTCCGAAAGCTCGCTGCGCTCTTATCTGGAGAGCCTCGGCCTGAGCTCGCAGGGTGCCGAACTCAGCTACGATCTGATTGGCAACACGCTGGTTGCCTTCGACAACGCCGGTGATGCGCTCGGTCAGACCTACGACGCCGGCGCGGACCGTCTTGTCTTCACGCTTCAGGTCAACCCGACGACGGGTGAATTCGAATTCAAGCTGTACGACCAGCTCGATCATGACGCGCCGGCCTCCGGCGCCGATCAGAATTTCGATCTCCAGAACGATCCTCCTGGCGATGTCTATTCGATCGACTTCGGTCACATCCTGAAGGCGACCGACTACGACGGCGACAGCGTCGTCCTCGATCACATGGTCAAGATCCAGATCCGCGACGATGTCCCGGAAGTCGCGCCGTGCGATCCGATCGTGTTCACGGTCGACGAGGACGACATTTCGACGCTCGGGGCAGGGGTCAATCCCGGCTCGCTCGGCACCAGCCCGAACGACAGCAACGCCGATGGCTCCTACACGGGCAACCCGGCCAACAACAATCCGGGCCCGGCTTACGTGTCCGGCTCGATCGCCTCTGTTGTGCAGTCCGGTGCGGATGAGCAGCTCACATTCGGTTTCGTCTCCGAGAATTCGCTGCGCTCGTATCTTGAGAATATCGGCCTGACCTCGAAGGGCGGCGAACTCAGCTACGACCTGCAGGGCAATATTCTTTATGCCTTCGACAACGCGGGTGACCAGCTCGGCCAGACCTACGACGTCGGTGCCGATCGCCTCGTCTTCACGTTCGAGATCACGAATCCGGCGACCGGTGAATTCGAATTCAAGCTGTACGATCAGCTGGATCACGATGCCGGCAACGGCGAGAACTTCCCGCTCGAGGTCCCGGGCAACGACATCACCTATATCGACTTCGGCAGCATCCTGAAGGCGACCGACTTTGACGGCGACAGCGTCGAACTCGACGGCATGGTCAAGATCAAGGTTCACGACGATGTTCCGACACTGTCGGCAAATCTGAACCAGGCCTTCAAGGTCGTTCACGACGAATCCGTCGGCCTGCAAGCCGAGGACAACGACGTCGCTGGCATGCCCGCGGTGTTCGCCGGCTTCAATGACGGCAGCAACAACAACGATCCGCATGTCGGCGCCGATCCGATCGGCTACGCGTCCAGTGCCGTTTCGGCCTTCTCCAATGTCGTCGCCGCCTATGGCGCCGACGAAGGCGGGACTCTGACTTATTCGCTGCAGCTCAAGAACGGCGCGAGTTCGCTGGCAACGAGCCTCACCGTCAACGACGTCGACGGTGGTGCGAACGGCAACGGCGATCCGCGCACGGTGACGCTGTTCAAGCAGGGCAACTACATCGTTGGCCGCTTCGACTACACGCAGAACGCCGACGGCAGCAACGACAACAACTCGACCGCCGACGACAACGATCCGGTGGCTTTCGTCATCGGCATCGACGCGTCCGGTCACGTCCACATCATCCAGTATGTGTCGGTCAACCACGCGACCGCGAATCCGGACGAGATCGCCTGGCTGGTGAACGATGCGATTCAGGCAGTCCTCACCATCGAGGACTACGACCACGATACGCAGTCGGTCACGGTCAATATCGGCGACAAGGTCGGCTTCAGCGACGACGGCCCGACGGCCAATATCTCGCCGAAGGGCGGCGCCGAGATCCGCCTCGACGAAACTGTCGATGGTGGCGACGACAACAATGACGGCAATCCGTTCGACGGCGATCCGATTGCCGCGCGCACGGTCAACGGCTCCTCGCTGTTCATCGACAGCTCCGTGTTTGGAGCCGATGGTCCGAAGGACTCCAACAACGACGGCAACGCCGATTCCGACGCCAAGGTGTTCTCGCTGCAGCTCACCGGCGCCCCGGGTCCTGTCGCGTCCGGACTTCAGGATGCGCAGAACGACTTCCCCGTCCTGCTGTCGCTCGTCGGCGGTGTGATCGAGGGTCGCGCCAATGGCGCGCTCGTCTTCACGATCTCGATCAATACGTCGAGCGGCAACACGACCGTCACGCAGTATCGCGCGGTCGAGCACGATAATCCGAACGATCACGACGAGAACTCGTCGCCTGAAATCATGGATAGCGGCCTTGTCGCGATCAAGGTGACGCTCACCGACGACGACGGCGACTCGCATTCGGACACGTCCGAACTCGGCGGGCTGATCAAGTTCGAGGACGACGGCCCGGTCGTGAAGGTCAAGGCCGACGATCACAAGGACGCCGACGATATCCGCGTCCTGCTCGACGAAACGACCTTCGGCGGCGTTCCCGACGACAACACCGGACCGACACCTGGGTCGCGAGCACGATCGTCAACCCGGCCAACGCCATCGGCCGCGTGACCACTCCGAGCTCGGCGACCAGCAATGTTGCGATCGCCGACCTGTTCGATGTCGACTACAACGCCGGCTCCGACGGGCTGCAGAGCATTGCTCACCAGTTCGGCCTGACGCTGAAGGACCACAACGGCAACGTTCTGCCGAACGGTTCGGGAACAGGCGTCGAGACCACCATGAAGGTGACCCGCGCCGACGGCACGCCGCTCGATGTGGGCGCGAGCGAGCGCACCATCTGGCTGTTCAAGCAGGCAGACGGTTCGATTCTGGGCGTCATCAACCAGAACGGTGACGGTCCGGCCAACGACTTCATCGCGCTGCGCATGTATCTGCAGGATGCCGGCACCGACAATCCGAAGCTCGTGGTCGAGCAGTATCTCCCGATCGAGCACCCGACGGCCGGTTCGAGCACCAGTGCGATCGACGAAGCCATCTCGCTGTATCTGAAGGACAGCGATGCCGGCGTCGAGATCGCCTACACGGTGACGGTCACCGACAAGGACGGCGACAGCGCCTCCTCGACGCATTCGATCGAGGTCATCGATTACAACGACTCCATCGTGAAGATTGAAGACGACGGCCCGTCCGTCGACGTCTCGGTGGCGCTGGGCGAGGGCGAATTCGCCGCGCTGACGCTCAACCTCGACGAAACCGTCCAGCCGGACGGTGCGGTCAACCCGACCTACGACCGTGCGCAACGGCGTCGGCGAAGTGGCCGACGGCAATGGCGGCGCCGACGATGTCGACCCCGCCGGCGGCCCGATCGCCTACAACCGCGATCCGAACGTCTCGAGCAATCCTGCGTCGGGTACGGCCATCGGTCGTATGTCGACGGCAACCGGCCAGCTGGCCGGACTGTTCGGCGAGACCATCGACTTCGGCACGGACGGTGCGAATGACTCCAATTCCATCGTCCGCGCGATGTCGTTCGAGCTGACGGGCGGTTCGCCTTATCCCACGAATCTCATCGTCACCGGCCTCACCAAGGAAATCGCGGGCGTCAATCTGGACGCGATGTCCGATGCCCAGCGCACGATCTCGCTGCATGTCGTCAACGCCACGACGATCGAAGGCCGCATGGCGGGCGACGATGGCGACAACTTCGTTGCCTTCCGCATCACCATCGAGAACGCCGGAGATCCGGCCAACGCCAAGCTGGTCGTCGAGCAGTTCCTGCCGATCGACCATGGCAACACCGTGCTCGGCGACACCGAAACTCCGTCGATCCTCGACGAGCAGGCCATTCTCAAGCTGCTGGGCAGCGACGAACTGCGCCTGAAGCTGACCACCACCGTCAAGGACGGCGACGGCGACACGGCGACGGATTCCGCCACCGTCACGCTGATCAACGCCAACGGCTCCTTCATCGCCTTCGACGACGACGGTCCGAAGCCCTTCTCGGTCACCGCCGCGAACTCCGTGGTCAACGGCCTGTTCTTCGACGGCTTCGTCTCCAATAGCCCCGAGTGGGGCAATGGCAGCGGCATCGCCACCGGCAACGCCGGCGGCTGGCTCATCGAGCCGTCCAATCTTCACCCCGGCTCGAACCCGCAGCTCGAGAAGGTCGGCGACGGCTATCGCGGCGCCGACAGCCCGACCGACAGCGTCATGGTCGACCTGGAAGCGAGCCCCGGCGATATCAAGATTTCGCAGTTTGTGACGCTTGAAGCCGGCAAGACCTTCCGCCTGACGTTCGAAATCGGCATGGCCAACGACACCACGCTGGCCGAAACCGCGGAGGTTGAGGTCTATTTGGGCGGCGCGCCGCTCGGCGAATTCCATCCGCTGCCGGGCGTCATGCAGACCATTTCCATCGATATCGTCGGCACCGGCGTTCCGCAGCAGCTGACCTTCATGGAGGTCGGCCAAGACGGTGACAACACCGGCACCTATCTCGCCAATGTCCAGATCACAGACGTCGTGATCGTCGACGAGACCGAAGGCCTGCAGGCGGATTCCGACGAGGTCGCCGATCTCTCGGCGCTGTTCGTCGGCGTCGCCGCCAAGGGCATCGATCCCGACATGCCCACGCAGTATGCGCAGGGCGTCGCCGCGATCGTCGCCACCGGCGCGACTGACTTCGGCACCGACGGCCCGGCTGCCACCGATGCGAGCCAGGTCACGCTCAAGGCCTCCGTCGAGGGTGTGAGCTCCGGCCTGTTCACCACCGAAGGCAAGGCCATCAATCTCTACACCGAGGGCAGCAATGTCGTCGGCCGCTTCGATGCGGACGGCAACGGCAGCTTCGAGACCGCCGCCTTTGCGTTCACGGTCGATCCCGACACCGGGATTCTGTCGCTCGCGCAGTACGTCTCCCTGTATCACCCGAATCCGTTCACGCCCGACGAAGGCATCTATCTCAACACCGGCGTGCTGCTCGGCACGGTCACGCTGACCGATGGCGACGGCGACAAGGTGTCGAGCTCGGCCGATGTCTCTTCGCTCGTTCGCTTCGAGGACGACGGCCCGACCATCACCAGCATCGTGAAGTATCAGGGCACGGGTCAGGATCTGATCGTCAACGGCAGCTTCGAGCAGGGTCACGGCCTGAGCGGCGGCCAGTGGAATATCTACGATCAGGTTCCGGGCGTCTGGACCTGGGGTAACAATCTCGTTCCGTTCGAGCTGCAGCATGGCGGCGCCGGTGGCGTCAATCCGCAGGAAGGCAGCATCCTTGTCGAGCTCGATGGCGACACGGTCGGCAATCCGCCGCTGCCGCCGGAAGGCACGCCCGATCCGGACGACACCAACGCGACGATCCAGCAGATCGTTGCCGGCACGGAGGCAGGTCAGCCTTATGAACTGACGTTCTACTACGCGCCGCGCAATGCCGGCGAGACCAGCGGCATGCAGGTCAGCTTCGGCGGCAACGTCGTGTGGGCCTCGACCGGCCTGGAGCCGGCAGGCGTCTGGCAGAAGATCACGATCATCGTGGTCGCGCCGGTCAACAACGCGGTCCTGGCCTTCACCGGCACGGGCACCGAAGACGAGTTCGGCGCGCTGCTCGATAACGTCAGCCTCAAGCTCGCCTCGAGCGTCACGGTCGACGACGAAGATCTCACCAATGGCATCCAGAACGGCTCTGGGCGACGACGGCCAGGGCCTGGTCGCCAGCGGCAAGGTCAACTTCGACGCCGGCTCCGACGGCTTCAAGTCGATCTCGCTCTCGGGCTTCGCTGGTCTGAAGGCGATCTGGGTTGACGGCGATGGCGTGGGTCACGCCGAAGCCGTCACCATGAGCTATGACGCCGGCACCAAGACGCTGACGGGCTCCACGACGCACATCACGCAGGTCTTCACCCTCACCATCGACAACAGCGGCAACTACGTCTTCACGCTGAAGGCGCCGCTGGATCATCCGGTGCAGCAGGGCGCGGGCTTCGAGAACAACCTCCAGCTCGACTTCGGCGTCACCATCACCGATGGCGACAACGACCCCGTCTCCGGCGTCATCTGCATCAATGTCGACGACGACATTCCGGTCGCGGTCGGCGAAGGCAATCTCGCCACCGTCGAGGAAGCCTCAGCATCGTCCATCATCGGTACGGTCGCGGGCCTTCTCGCCAACGACGCGTTCGGCGCGGACGGCGAGCACGCCACGAATCCGATTTCGATCGTCTCGCCGGGCTCGCTCGGCGGCACGATCACGGTCGATGGCAGCGGCAACCTCGTCTACACGCCGCCGGCCAGTGTGGACTCGGATTCCGTCGAGACCTTCACCTACCTGATCACGGATGGCGACGGCGACACCTCGCAGGCGTCGTTCACGGTCACTGTGACCGACGACTCGATCCCCGTGATCGAGCAGCGCGCACTCGACGTGGCTGTCGACGAAGACGGCCTCGCACTGGCCAATGTGGACGCTCCGCTGGCGACCGAGACCGACGGCAACGAACTGGCCGTCAACACCGGCACCGTGTCGATCGACTTCGGCGGCGACCTGCCGGCCGATCCGGATGCTGCGTTCACCTTCCTGCTCACCGGCCTCGACGGCCAGCTGCAGACGACGAACGGCACGCCGGTCACCTTCGTGGTGGACGGTCCGACGGGCGATCTCGTCGGCACGGCGGCCGGCAATCCGGCGATCCGCATCGCGATCACCGGCGTGCTCCCGACCGGTGGTGGCGAAGTTCAGTACACCTATCAGGTCACGCTCTCGCAGGCGCTCAAGCATGCCTCGCTTGACACGCTCGCGGGCGACGACACCGAGAACCTGCTGTCGCTCCTGAACGTCCAGTTCCAGGTCACCGACAGCAACGGCGACCAGCTTCCGGCGCCGGGTTCGTTCAACGTCACCATCCTCGATGACGTGCCGGACGCAACCGACGAAGCGCAGGCGAATGTCGTCGAAGGCCAGATTGAGGTTGGATCGTTCGACTTCGTCGCTGGTGCCGATGGCGCCAAGGTGACGGCGGTCAACGGCGTTGCTCTGGACTTCACCACCAACGGCCCGGCGGGCTACTCGAACCCGATCAACCTCGGCTACGGCACACTCGAAGTCATGGCGACGGGTGCCTACAAGTTCACCGCCGGCAATCCGCTCGACAACACGCCGCCGCCGGTCATCAACGGCACCTTCACGGTGACCGACGGCGACGGCGACAGCGACACCGCCAACTTCTCGTTCAAGCTGCTCGACGGCAACTTCCCGTATGGCGATGAAGCCTTCGCGGCCGTGGACGACGACGGTCTGACGGGCGGCAACGCCCTGAGCACCAGCGGCGACGACGACGCCAACGCTGGCGACGATCCGGCCGACACCAGCGAGAAGACCTTCACGGGCAATCTCGGTGGCTACGTCGGCCTCGATGTCCCGGGCGTCTACAGCTTCTCCGAGATGAACGGCGATGCGTGGACGCTGGGCCAGGAGAGCGGCACCTTCAGCTGGGCCGGCAATATCCTGACGGCGAACATCGTCGGCGGTCCGCGCAACGGCACGGCGCTCTTCCAGGTGGAGATCACCAACGTCAACACCGGCGCCTTCAAGGTCACGCTGCTCGACAACGTCGTGCATCAGGCAGGACCGAACGAAGAGAACACCAACGGCGGAACCGATAATCAGCTCGTGCTGAGCTATCGCATCACCGACGCCGACGAGTTGTTCGACGACAACGGCACGCTCACCATCAACTTCGATGACGACGCGCCGACGGCGACAGCCGAGGCCACGCAGCCTGTCGCGGAAGGCGCAAGCCTGCCCGGCTCGTTCGACTTCGTCGCAGGCGCCGATGGCGCGACGGTCACGCATATCGGCAATACCTTGCTGACGTTTGTCACCAACGGTCCGACCGGATATTCGGACGCGGTCAACCTCGGCTACGGCACTATCGTTGTGAAGGCGACGGGCGAGTACATCTTCACCGCCAACGCCGTCATCGACAACGATCCGGTGCCTGTGCTCGACGGCACCTTCACCGTCACCGATGGCGACGGCGATACCGTCACCAAGGCCTTCCAGTTCACGCTGACCGATGACAACAAGCCGACGGGCGCTCAGGTCGCGGCGAAGGTTGATGACGACGGCCTCACGGGCGGCAATGCAGCCGGCCAGGGCGACGACATCAACGCCAACACGGGTGATGATCCGGCCGACACGAGCGAAAAGAGCTTCACCGGCAATCTCGGTGGCAGCTTCGGCGGCGACGGCGCGGGCTCCTACAGCTTCGCAAACCTCGCTGGCCAGCCCTGGTCGCTTGGCCAGGAATCCGGCACTTTCGGCTGGGCTGGCAACACGCTGACCGCCAACATCGTCGGTGGCACGCGTGGTGGCACGCCACTGTTCCAGGTCGTGATCAACCCGACGACTGGCGCCTACACGGTCACGCTGCTCGACAACGTCCTGCACGCGCAGGGTCCAAATGCCGAGAACGTCGTCGATCCGACGGTCGCTCTCGCCTACACAATCACCGACAGTGACAACTCGACGGCCAGTGGCTCGCTCACCATCACGTTTGATGACGACGCGCCGACGCTCGTGATCGTCGACTCGCCGACGACAGTGAACGAGAGCACCAACTTCACCACCGGCAGCTGGTCGCTGGCGGCGGGTGCGGATGGCGTCACCTCGGTCGATGTCACGGTCAACGGCGTCACGCAGTCGCTGTCGATGTCGGTCGGCACCAACTTCGTCACCTTCCCGCCGGTCGCGGGCCAGCCGGGTACGCTCGTCGTCAAGGCGGACGGCACCTGGACCTACGCGGCCAACACGGTCACGGTCGACACACCTGTCTCGCTCACCATCGCGGCGACGGACGGCGACGGCGACACCACCACCGACACGCAGAACTTCACGATCAAGAACGTCAGCAATCCGCTTTCGGCGGGTGCGTTCGGCGGCACGGTCGAGGAAGAGCAGCTTGAGCCGTCGGTGGCCGGCACTTATGCGGTCACGGCGGATGGCAACGAGGACATCGACGATGCCTCGGGCCTCGACACCGACAACAGCCCGGCGGTCCTTGCCTCCTACACCGGCTCCTTCGGTGTGACGGGCGGCGACGGCAGCTTCACTTACGCGTTCAATGTCGCCAACGGCACTGCGGTGCAGAAGACCGTCGGCGGTGCCCTCACGTCGGGCGGCGCTGCGGTCGTCTATCACAACGTCGATGCCGACACCGTCGTCGGCTACGTCAACGTCTCGGGCGCGGGCTTCAACCCGGCCGTGGATCGCGTGATCTTCTCGCTCGATATCACCACGGGCGGCAATTACACCTTCACGCTCTATGACAACGTCGACCATCCGACGCAGACCAATGGCGGCCCGACCACCGAAGAGAACATCGGGATCAACCTGAACAACCTCGTCGTCGTCAACGACGGCTTCGAGGCTCCGCTGAATCTGCAGGGCTCCATCGCCGTCATCGACGATGTGCCGGTGGTGACGAACTCCGCCGCCAACGCGGTCGCCGGCGTCAAGCCGTCGGTCAACGTGGTGCTGGTGATCGACACCTCGGGCAGCATGGGCAGCGGCTCCACGCCGGGCACGGCGATGTATCTCGCCAAGCAGGCGGCCATCAATCTGCTCGCGAACCCGGATGTGACTTTCAACGAGGTCATGGTGGTCAATTTCGGCAGCAGCTCTGCCGGCACCGGCTGGACCACGGCCGGAAGCGCGACGACCTACATCGGCGGCCTGACCGGCAGCGGCAACACCAACTACGATGCCGCGCTGAACACGGTCACGACCGGCTGGGGTGCGGGTCCGTCTGCGGCGACGCAGACACTCGTCTACTTCATCTCCGACGGCGCGCCGAACCCGGCGTCTTCAGGCATCGACGGTACCGAGCAGACGGCTTGGGAAACCTTCCTCGCGAACGCTCCGGTCGGCGGCGGCGATGTCGGCGTCGACACGTCCTATGCCATCGGCGTGGGCTCCGGTGTCTCCAGCGCGAATTTTCGAGCCGATCTCCTGGACGGCGAGCGATCCGGGTCTTGATCCGGTTCTCATCAGCCAGGCGTCGGAGCTTCAGCTGCTGCTCACCGGGTCGCTTCCGGGCAACCCGAACGGCAACATCTTCACCACCCATGGCGGCACGGGCGGCTTCGGCGCCGACGGCGGCTTCGTCCAGTCGATCAGCTACAACGGTGTGACGTATCTCCAGTCCACCTACGGCAACCAGGTGGCGATCACCGACATCCATGGCGGCAAGCTGATTTTCAACTTCAAGGACAACGGCCTCAACGACGCCGGCGACTGGAACTACTACGCGCCCGGCAACCTGGGCGGTCCTGTGCCTGCGCTCGACTTCGACTATGTCCTGGTCGATGGCGACGGCGACACGACGCCGGGTGAGTTGCTCATCAACCTGCAACCGGCTCCGGCCATCGCGGTCAGCGACGTCAGCGTCGCGGAAGACGGCGGCCACGCCGTGTTCAACGTCACGCTCAGCCATGCGACGCTGATCGGCGTTCCGCTGACCTTCGCGGTCGGCGGCGGCACGGCGACGGCCGGCGTGGATTACGGCACGACGATCCAATGGTTCAACGGCTCGACCTGGGTTTCCACCCCGTTCACCTTCGCGCCGGGCGATACCTCGGTGCAGGTCCGCGTCGCGATCATCAACGACACGCTGTTCGAGAACCCGAACGAGACCTTCGTGCTCACTGCGACGGCCGGCACCGGCACGTCGAACGGCAACGATCTCGGCACGGGAACGATCCTGAACGACGGCGACGTCAATGCGCCGCCGACGGTCGTTGCCAACACGATCTCGGGCATCGTCGAGGGGGCACACACCAACAACGGTTCGGGCGTTGGTACAGGCCCGACGGCAGGGACGACGACCGTTGCGGCGATCAACGTTCTGACCAACGACGTCGATCCGGGCGACACGCTCAAGGTCACGCAGATCACGCCGCAGGGCGGTTCGGCTTCGGCCGTGCCGAACGGCGGTTCGATCATCGTGCAGGGCCTCTACGGCACGCTGACGATTTACTCGAGCGGCTCGACCACCTACAACCTCGACAATACGCTTGCGACGACGCAGGCATTGGCTGAGCGGTCAGGCCGCGCAGGATATCTTCAACTATACCGCGGCGGATACCGGAGGTATGACCGGAAACGCGAACATCACGGTCAACATCACGGGCGCCAACGACGCGCCGGTGATTTGGGCGCCGTCAACCGTGCGGTTCGCCGGGGATCAGGATGACGACAATATTCCGCTAAATTTCATCCGCTTCTCGGATGTCGATTCGACGGGCAATGTGACGGTGACGATCTCGTCCGGTGACAGCTCGATGGATATTGATGCCATCACCGGCGGTGGCGTTACCGTAACGGGACCTGGTGACAACAATGTCACCTTTACGGGTACGATCGCGGCGCTGAACGCATACTTTGCGAACAACAACGCCACGATGCAGTTGAATGACAGCAATGAAGACACGGTCACCGTCACGATCACAGACGAAAATGGCGCAACGGATACGCAGACGTTCACCTACAACGTCAGCAACCCGTCGTTTAGCAGCGGTGTAAATTCCGCAGATTTGCCAAACAGCGACATCTTCAATGTCAACACGACATCGTTCGATGCTCAAGGTAACAACGATACCGTTGTGACTGGTTGGAGCCACGTGAATGGAACGGCGACCACCTATACGGGTGGTTCGGGCACCGACACGATCCGTACGGTGTTCACGGCGGATCAGTTGAACGAGGTTTTGAACAGCAATCTCACGGCTGTTCGGAACTTCTTTGACGGCACGCCGGGCTCGGGATTGGACCTCGACAGTTCTAGCTGGAATGCCAAAGTTGCGACCGATTGGGAAACCGCTCGAGCTCGGCATCGCCGCGCCACGCGATACCAATGGCAGCGACAACTATTACGAGCTTGATACCTGGGCGAGCGTTATCGGCACGGGCAATATCGTCGCGAATGAGCTTTGTTGCAGGTGCTACCGCAACGGTGGCGGCGGGAGTTCACAGGACGTGATCGTCGGAGGTGCGGCCAGTCAGACGCTCAATGGCGGCGACGACAACGACGTGCTGGTGGCTTTCCATGCCGGTGCCAATACGTTGAACGGTGGAGCGGCGCCGACCTTCTCCTGGGCGGCGACGGTGCGGATATCCTCAACGGCGGCAGCGGGGAACGATTACCTCGCCGGCGGCAAGGGTGCCGACAAGTTTGTTGCTGATGCCTTGGGTGCGGCTAACCGCGACATCATCATCGACTACAACTTTGCGGAAGGTGACGTGCTCGATCTGTCGGCCCTCCTCACCGACTTCGATCCGGGCGACAACATTGCCAACTTCGTCAATGTCTCGGCCACCGGTGACGACCTGCTTGTGCGGGTCGATGCGACCGGATCTGGTGCGTTCGGCGCTGCGCAGGATGCCTTTGTCCTGGCAGGAGCGAACACCAACAGCCACGATCCGATCAAGATTCTGATCGACGCCTCGCAGCAGCACATCATGACGGGCTGATGCGTGAGGCATGAAAACACAAAGGGCCGCCTTCGGGCGGCCCTTTTCTTTTGTGGCGGTGTTTCGTTCGGGCTGGGTAGCGCGTCGGCCGCGCCAGCCACTCCGGCATCACGGCGTCGTCGTACGGTGCGGGCTGTGGTTGCGGCTGCGGCGCGCGCGCGTTCATCGCGTCTTCCACATCCGCCATCTCCGGCCAGTGCATGGTCTCGGGCGGCTCCGGCATCGCGCGTGCCGCTCTCGCGCTCCGCTTTGGGCTCGCGCCAGTTGGTCAGCACCACGCCCGCCGTCATCGCCAGGATGCCGACGATCGCCATCTGTCCCGGATATTCGCCGAGCAGCGGCACCGCGAGCGCCACCGACACGACCGAACTCAAGCGCCACCATCGCGGCCGCTTCCGGCGCGCCCAGCGTGCGGATCGAGATGCCGTAAAGCAGAACCGCGATCACGCCGGATCCGACGCCCTGCATCGCCACCTGCGCCATGATTTCGACATGGCGGCCCGCTTCCCACTGCTCGATCAGGAACCACAGGCCGAACGGCACCGCGACGAAGGCCGACCAGGTCGAGACCACCGCGGCGCATTCCAGCGCGCTCATGCCGCTGCGCCGGAACACCACCGTATAGATCGACCACAGCAGGGCTGCGAACAGCGCGAGAAAATGTCCGGCCAGGATCTGATGCGATTGCCACATGTGCCAGCCGACGATGATCGCGACGCCGAGCGTGATCAGCACGAGGCCGGCGATCTGCACGCGGCGGAATTTGTGGCCGTGCCAGATCGCCATGTAGAGCGCGACGAACAGAGGCGGCGTCGCCGGCAGCAGCGGTCCGACTTCCGCCACCGGCGCCAGCGCCAGCGCCCACGCCGCGCACAGGAAGAAGAACGCGCCCGAGCCCAGCACCATCAGCGCGAGCTGGCCGACCGGCACATTGGCGGGCACGAGGCCGACGCGCAGCGTCACCGGCAGGAAGACGATCGCGGGCACGAGGAAGCGGATCAGCACGAGGATGGGAAGGTCGATCTCCAGCGCGCCCTTGCGCGTGATCGCAGCCCAGCTTCCCCACACCGCCACCATGCCGATGCCGGCGGCGACGCCGAGCGCGAATTGCGCGCCGGTGCGGCCGCGTTCGGGGCCGAGTTGTTGCGTAAGGCCGGGCGTCTCTGTCACGGCGAACCTGTCGAAATGCCCGAACAGCTCAGCCCGGTGTTCTCCGGGCATCGGTTCAGCAGTGCAAATGAGAGTGGCCGTTCGGGCCAGAACTTTAAAGATGACAACGTCAGGCGGATTGAGACCTTGAGGCGAAGCGGAACGGCTTCGTCGGTCCAATGGGTCACAGCACGCCGTCGCAAATAACGGCTGCTATTTGTCCATCAAAAGCTGAAGAAATCCTGAGTGTCTGGCTGGATTGGGCTTCATGGCGAGGCGGGCGTCGGCGCGGTCAGCCAATTCGGCCTCATGGTGAGGAGCGCGGCGAAGCTGCGCGTCTCGAACCATGGGCGACACGCTGGGAGTCGAACCATGGCGCCTCCCTCATCCTTCGAGACGCGGTGTGCCACCGCTCCTCAGGATGAGGCGTGCGATGGCCCGTCCTAAATGCTCTGCGCCTTGGGCGCAGGCCGCGACGGGGCGGGCGTCGGTGCCGGCTGCTGCGACGGCCGTGCGGCCGGGGCCGTGTCGCTCACATTCACTGTGATCTTCTGGATCTCGATACGGCCCTCGGGATAGCGGACCTCGAGCGTGAAGACGTCGTTGCCGTTGAAGCCCGCCTCCGAGCGATAGAAGGCGATGTGCGCCGGGGCCTCGAGCGTCAGGCAGGTCTTGTAGTTTTTTGCGCTGATCTTGCCGGATTTCACCTGCACCTTGCCGCGTGTCGGCGGCTCGGCGAGGCGGATCGTCGGCAAGGGGCCGGAGCTACAGTCATTCTTGACGTTGATGAAGACGCCGACACGGATATCGGTTGCGGGCCGCCCGGTCGTCTTGCGCTCGACATTGCGCGGCGAGGCCGTTTGTCCGCCGGCCGGCGGCGAGCTCTGAAGGTCGGACGGCGAGGTCTCGGTCGGGGCTGGGCTCTGGGCGAGCCCGAGGCGGTGCCGGCGGCCAGCGCGCCGGCCGCGACCGCACAGGCCGCAAATGTTCGCGTCATCGCAGCGAGGGATACGCGCCGCAGGATGTGACTTGGGGCAGGGCGGCGGAGCATGGCAGGCCTCATTGGCGAAACATCCGTGAGCTTTGAGTTTAGCGCAGGTTGCCGCGCCGAAGAATTCGCAAAGACGTGTGCGGATGCCGCAGGCGTGCGGGTTACCCTTCAGCGCCTGCAATGCGTGAGGCAGGACGTCGCAGCGTCCGTCTGCCCGCGAAGCCATGGGCCCGTGCCACCCTCGTGAGGCGGACCGTGCGGCCTACGCGCTCATCCTTCGAGACGCGGCTGCGCCGCTCCTCAGGATGAGGGAACGCACCCCCCACAGCAAAACACCCGGCCTTTCGGCCGGGTGTCTGGTCTTTGTCGGATCGGTGGAAGCGCTAGAGCGTTTTGAGTTAGCGCCGCGTCGGAACCATCGAGGTCCAGCCGGCCGGCACGTCGGTGCGCGGCGTATCGGCGGCATAGGCCGACGCGGTGGCCGTATCGACCGGGTTGGCTGCAACCTGCGACGACGGCGAGTAGTCGGTGAACCACGACGCGATGGCGGTCAGAACGCCCTGCGGGCCGCTCTTCTCGTTCCAGCGCTCGTTGAACGCGATGACCTTCGGGCCGGGGCCGGCCGGATACGTGACCGGGCGCTCCGGATTCACCGCCACCGGCAGATCCGCATTCGGGGCGGTCACCGCCGGATTGGCGACGAACAGCGGCTTGGACGCCTTGTCCGGCAGCGTCAGGTTGAGCGGCGCCAGCTTGGTCGGGAACAGCAGGAAGGGCTTCACTTCCAGCGGCTCGGCATCGACCGCATGGGATTCCTTCAGGTAGGTCAGAAGGTGGCCCATGGCGGCGAGCAGCTGGTAGTCGGCGAACACCGCGACGTCCCTGCGCCGAATAGAGCGACACGGTTGCAGAGAACACCTGGTTCTGGGCGTTCAGCAGATCGATCAGCGAGCGCTGGCCGATGTCGTATTCCTTGGTGTAGGCGGCGATCGTGCGGCGATCGGCTTCGGCCTGACGGGTCAGGGCCGCGATGCGGTCGCCGGTCATCGTGCGGGCCGCCCAGGCCTTGTCGATCGATTCCAGCGCGTCGCGCTGCAGGCGGGCATGACGCTGCGTCGATTCGATGTAGCGCTCGCCCATTTCGTTACGGCGCCACACGTCCTGGCCGCCGCGGAACACGTCCCAGCTGACCACGACCTTGCCGGAGTATTCCTCGCGGTGGCCGATGTTGTTGTCGAAGTTGTAGCCCGATGTCGCGCGGCCTTCGAGCGCGACGTTCGGCACGAATGCGCCGTCGGTCGCCTTGAAAGCGTATTTGGCGGCGTCGGCATCGTACTGCGCGGCGCGGATGGTCGGGTTGTAGCGCAGCGCGACGGCGAGCGACTTGTCCTTGGTGGTCGGGAGCGCCGGAAGACGGCCGGGCCAGCGCAGATTGTGCGGCTCGAGGCCGACAACCTTGCGGAACTTGGCACGCGCTTCTTCGAGGTTCTGGCGGAACTGGGCGAGCGACGGCTTCGGAGGCGGCAACGCGCTCCTTGGTCTGCTGCAGGTCGCCTTCGCCGGCACGGCCGCCGGAGTAGCGCGAATTCACGTTACCGGCGATCTCGCGATGCGCCTGCACGTTGCGCTCGGCGAGGCTGACCAGGCGGATGTAGCGGACGACGTCGATATAGGCTTCGGCGGCGTCGAGGGCGAGCAATTCGGTGCGCTCATAGGTGCGCATGGCGGCTGCGTCGACGCGCGCGGCCTGGCGCCAGATCTCGTTGACCGAGGTGAATCCGTCGAACACCAGCTGGCGGACGACCACGGTGTACTGGTCGCCATTGCGCCAGCGGCCGTCGTTCACCGGGTTAAGGACGCCGCCATTGTGGAATTTCTCGGCGCCGAAACGGCCCTCGAGCTTGACCTGCGGGAGCAGAGTCGACTGCACCTGACGCATTTCGGACTCAGTCGCGCGCCGGTTTGCCGCCGCCTCGCCCACGCCCGGATTGGTGACGATTGTCTGCTTGATCGCGCCCTGAAGTGTCAGCACTTCGGCTGAAAGCGCCGGTCCCGCTACAAAAGCGCTGACCGATGAAAAGAGATAAACCCAATGATTGAAACGCATGATTCAAGCCCCAAAGTCCCTGTGAAATTCGTACCAACAGCGGAGGGGGGCCACAAGAAGAGTCACGCGCCTTTTCGGTGACAAATCAATGTTTTGGCGCGGTGTTGCAATTATGCCAGTCGTTTATCGCGGCGCGATAAGCCTTTAGAATCTCTTGGGAATTATGGCGGCCCGAAGGCAGCAAACGCCCAGTGGTATCATTGGCTTCCAATTTAGGTACTATAATACCGAATTATCGCTCGCGCAGCGCCTCGTCGCGCAGCATGCGGGCCGGCTTGAGCAGATAGTCCAGCACCGATTTCTCGCCGGTCAGGACCTCGACCGTGGCCACCATGCCCGGAATGATCGGCAGCGGCTGCTCGGTCGGTGCCGAGATGGTTCTTCTCGGTGCGCACCATCACCCGGTAGAAGGTCTCGCCGCGCTCGTTCTTGTCGCCCTTGTCGTCGATGATGGTGTCGGCGCTGATGCGTTCGACCTTGCCCTTGCAGCGAGCCGTAGACCGACGAATCGTAGGCGCTGAGTCTTCACCACCGCGTCCTGGTCCGGGCGGATGAAGGCGATGTCCTGCGGCCGGATGCGGCCTTCGACCAGCAGCGTGTCGTCGAGCGGCACGATCTCCATCAGGTTGGCGCCGGGCGCGACCACCGCGCCGATCGTGGTGACGTTGAGCTTGTTGACGATGCCGTGCACCGGCGACTTCAGCTCGGTGCGGCGCACCCGGTCCTGCGCCGACTTGATGTTCTCGTCGAGCACGGCGAGATCGCCGCGCGACTTGGCGAGGTCGTCCTCGGCCTGGGCGCGGAACGCGGTGGCGATGTTGAGGCGCCGCGACGCGCCTCCTGCACCGCGGCTTCGGTCTTCGACATGCGCGCCTGCACCACGGCGAGCTGGCCGCGCATGTCGGCTGACCTGGCGGTCGAGCGCGCAGCATCTCGATTTCCGGCACGACCTTCTGCTCGTACAGCTTGCGGGTCAGCTCCAGCTCGCGGTTGAGCAGCGCCAGCGTTTCGGAGAACGCGTTTCCGTGGCGCGCAGTTCGTCGATTTCCTTGCGCTTCTGCGATTCCTGCTGCGCGAGCACGTCGATGTCCTGCGCGAGCTTGCGCGCGCGGGCGTCGAACACGCTGCGTTCGGTCTGCACCGCGCGCGGCGCGATCGTGGCTCAGCTCGTCGGGGAACTCGATGTTGGTCTGTGCCCTGCGCCTCGGCTTCCAGCCGGATGCACGCGCGCCGCCATCGCGGCGCGACGCTCGCGGATTTCGCCGAACTGCGCGGCGAAGTTGGTGTCGTCGATGCGCACCAGCGGCTGGTCCTGCTGCGACGATCGCGCCTTCCTGCACCAGAGATCTCGGCGACGATGCCGCCTTCGAGCGACTGCACCACCTGGGTCTGGCGCGACGGGATGACCTTGCCGTTGCCGCGCTTGACCTCGTCGAGCACGGCGAAATGCGCCCAGATCAGACACGTCGACGAGCAGCGCCGAGCGACGGCGAACAGCAGCATGCGCGCGGTCGCGGCGTGCGCAGCTCGACCGCGGCGCGGACGTCGTTGGCGAAGGCGAAATCAGCTGTGCTGCATTGGCGCTCTCTCTGACTGCGCTCGAGGCCGCGGACTGCGGCTGCCGGGCGCAGCTTGGCGAGCACCTCGTCGCGCGGGCCGTCGGCGACGAGCTTGCCGTTGTCGAACACCAGGATGCGATCGACCAGCGACAGCAGCGACAGCCGGTGGGTCGAGACGATGATGGTCATCTCGCCGGCTTCGCCGAGCGCCTTCAGCCGCTCGAGGAATTCGGCCTCGCTGCGGACGTCGAAATGCGCGGTCGGCTCGTCGAGGAACAGCACCCGCGGCTTGCGGATCAGCGACGCGCGCAAGGCCGATCGCCTGCTTCTGGCCGCCCGACAGGCTGCGGCCGCCTTCGGCGATCGGCATGTCGTAGCCGAGCGGATGACCGGCGATGAAGCTCTCGACGCCGGCCAGCCGCGCGGCGGCGATGCACTTCCTCGTCGGTCGCAGCCGGCTTGCCGAGCGTGATGTTGTCGCGCAGCTTGCCGAAGAACAGATCGGTGTCCTGCAGCACGAAGCCGATGCCGGTGCGCAGATCGGCCGGGTCGTATTGGCGGACGTCGATGCCGTCGACCAGGACGTTGCCGTCGGTCGGCGTCGTAGAAGCCGGTCAGCAGCCGGCCGACCGTGGTCTTGCCGGATCCGACGCGGCCGATGATGCCGACGCGTCTCGCCGGGCCGATCTTGAACGAGACCTTGTCGAGCGCGCTCTGGCCTGCGTGCTCGGATACGAGAAGCTGACGTTCTTGAAGGCGATCGCGGCCTTCGCTCGATCTCGCGCGCGACGTAGATGCGTTCCGGCGGCCGCTCGCGCTCGAGCGCCATCATGCGGTCGATCGAGCTGCAGCGCGGATGAAGGTCTGCGTCGCGCGCGTGATCACGGCGGCGATGCCGGCGATCGGCGCCAGCACGCGGCCGGCCAGCATGTTGGCGGCGACCAGCGCGCCGACCGACAGCTTGCCGTCGAGGATCAGGAACACGCCGACGACGACCATCAGCAGGCTGGTGAGCTGCTGCGCGACGCTGGCGCTGGTGAGCGCCAGCGACGACCAGAACTGGACGTCCTCGCTGGAGCGCGCGGTCGCGGCGACCGAGCGCTCCCACGCCGTCTGCATGCGCGGCTCTCGCCGCCGACGGCGCGCACGGTTTCGATGCCGGTCAGCGATTCGACCAGGACGCCGTGGCGCGCCGCGGATTCCGCCTGCAGGCGCCGCATGGCGCGATCGAGCGGCCGCTGGATCAGGAGGCCGACGACGATCATCACCGGCAGCATGATCAGCGGAATCCAGGCCAGCGGCCCGGCGATCGATGAACAGCACGACGATGAACAGCGATCGCGAACAGCAGGTCGGTGACCGAGACCACGGTGCCGGAGGTGAAGAATTCGCGCACCGAGTCGAAGTCGCGCATCTGGTTGGCGAGGATGCCGACCGAGGGCGGCCGCTTGCGCCATCTTCAGCGCCATGACGTGCTCGAAGATGTTGGCGGCCAGCACGACGTCGATCTTCTTGCCGGTCATGTCGATGATGCGGCTGCGCACCACGCGCAGCACGAAGTCGAACACGATGGCGATGCACAAGCCGATCGCCAGCGCGACCAGCGACGGGATCGCGCCGTTCGGAATCGACGCGGTCGTAGACGCTCATGATGAACAGCGGCGCCGCCAGCGCCAGCATGTTGACGATCAAGCGCGGCGATCGCGACGTGGCTGTAGTTGGCGCCAGAACCGGCTGACCACCGACCAGAACCAGTGCGCTTTCGCGGCATATCGCCGGCGGCGACCGCGCGCGGATCGGCTGCGCCGCGGGGCGCACGAAGAAGGCATAGCCGAGATAATTGTCGGCGTCGTCGCCGAGCGGCGCACGCGGCGCGCCGGGCAGCGACGGATTGACGACCGTGGCGCGCGTCGGATTGCCGCTTTCATCGCGGGCGACGAGGATGCGGGTCGTGCCGTCCTTCATGATGAGGACGGTCGGCATCACAAGCGAGGGAATTTCGGAGATCGGGCGGCGCACGGCTTCGGTATCGAGTCCGGCGCGGGCGGCGGCACGATCGAAGAGCGCGACGTTGAGGCGGCCGTTCTCGATCGGCAATGAGGCGAGCAGGGCCTGGCGGCTCAGCGCGCGGCCATGATGGGCGGCAAGAAACAACAGCGCATCGGTCAGCGGATCGCCGGCGGGGGCGGCGGGCTGTGCGGGAGCAGCGGCCTTTGGCGCTTGACCCGGCATCACGCCGAGCGCGGCGCCGACAGCGGACTCAAGGGCTGATCCAAGATCGGCACCCGGCGCCGCGGCGCGCAGGTTCGATCCACCGATGGGTCCGGGGGCTGGTCTTTGAATGTTCAACGCGTCACCTGGCCGTGGCAATACCAACTTGATGGTCCATTGGCCCCGCACCACCCTGCCGGGCCGGCAAGCTGCGCGCTGCTTGATGCATAGCGCAGGCAATTCAATTAATTACGGTGCCACTTGGCTTGCCGAATGTACCAATCGGCCGCACCTCATACAATGAGATTACAATAAAGTGCTGCTGTTAAGCATAACGGCGGCGATCACGCCGCCGTTATGCGTTGGAACTCGCGGGGGTCAGAGCAGGACGGGAAGGCCCGGCAGGGCGGATGGCGTATTGCCGCTGTCGTCGGCGGTCGCCGGGGATGCCTCCTGTTCGGCAGGCAGGCTGGGGCGCAGAGCATAGGGCGCCGCGAACAGCTGCACGCCGTCCTGGTTTAATGCAAACAACGGCAAATAGTGCGGCAGCTCGTTGTCGACATAGAAGCCGGCGCGGCGGTTGTCGAGAATGTACCAGCGTTCGCCGTCGCGGGCCGCGAGCACCGCGTGGTCCTCGCGCGTGGCGGTGTCGCGCAGCAGCACGATCTTCAGATCGGCGGCCGGCGTGCCCGCCTGGCGCAGCACGTGGTATTTGAGGATGGCGTAGTCTTCGCAATCGCCGCGACCGGTCGCAAGCGTCGCCAGCGGCGCGGTCCACTGATCCAACATGCCATGCTGATTGAGATCGGTTGTGTAGCGGATCGCTCCGTTCACCACATGGGTCACGGCCTCGAAGCGTGCGCGACCGTTGAGTGCGCTCGCGCGCGTGGTCATCGCCATGAAGGTGCGTGAGGCGCCGTCGCAGGCATCGGCATCGGCGCGGCAGTCAAGCACGCGCTTTTCTTCCGTCGCGTAGGTACTCTGCACTCTCGTCCATTTGGTCCACAGCGTGCCCTGCGGCGCGCGGAACGAGAACATGCCGAACGGTTCTTCGCCGCGCGCCTGCAATGGCGTCACCGGGACGGACGGCAGATCGGTGGCGCGATCCGCAGGCGTCGCCGCCGCGTGGCGAACCGGTGTCGCCGTTGCCGCCACGGCCTTCGAACTTGGCGAGTGCGCCGTTGATCGTGAAGAAGCGCATCGGTGTAGCTTCATCCGGCGTCTGACGGACGGAGCTTGCGGCATTACCACCGGAGAATTTTGGAATTGGAATATCGACGACGCGTTCCGCATCGGCCGCGCGTGATTTGGCCTTCGGCCGCGCATCTGCACTTCCGTTAAGTAGAATACATGCCGCAGCAATAACAGCGGCACACGCGCCTGCACGCGAGTGTCCGAACACAAACATCTGACGTCCCTGTCCGTGATCGGTCGCGCGAGAAAATGCTCGACACGCCAATCATCATTTTGTGGGGACAGGTTGGCTCGCGATCTCATTCAGACTGGTAAAGGCGCCGCACCCTTCGTCGCGCACGATGAACAGGCGCCACCGGATCCGATAAAATTGAATACAACCGGAGGTCGGTCTGCGTGATTAATTCAATATTTTCGGTTTTAGGGCATCAATGCGCCACGGACCTTCGCGGCTCAGCGCGCAGGGCGATGGTTAATAATTTGCAATGCAATACCGCGAGCAATTACGAACCGAGATTGACGAGGCGCTCAGCAGCGCCGAGCCCGAATGGTGCGCGTCCGCGCTGCGCCAGATCGCGGATCTGTTCGTCAGCCATGCGTCCGCCTATGCGCCGGAGCATGTTTCGCTTTACGATGTGGCTCTGAACAAACTCGCCGAGCGCGCGGACCAGACCGGACTGGTCGATCTGAGCAACAAGCTGGCTCCGATTGAAAATGCACCGGTCGGAACCGTCGGCTATCTCGCCCGGCATGAGAATTCAGCGGTGGCGGCGCCGGTCCTCGGCAGGTCTTCGGTGGTTTCGACGCCCGATCTGGTGGCCATCGCCAAGGTCGCAAAACACGCGATCCTGATGCTCATTGCCAGCCGGCCCGCGATCGAGTCCGAAGTCACCGACATTCTCGTCGAGCGCGGCCATGTGGACGTGAAGATCAAAGCCGTGAGCAATCCCGGAGCGACGTTTTCCGAAATTTGCTTCGTCAAACTCATCAACGACGCCAAGAAAAACAAGGCGCTGGCCGACCTCATCGCCGCGCGCGAAGATCTGCCTGAAGAACTGCGCTCGTTCCTGGCGCTGGCGCAGGCCTGAGCCTCGCCTTACTCCGCCGCCATCAGCCTTGCACGAAGCGGCAGATCGAGCTGCTGCCAGACCGTCGTGAGAGCCGTGACCAGATCGTCGATCAGCGAGTTGTCATGATGCGGCGTCGGCGTGATGCGCAGCCGCTCGGTGCCTTGGGGCACGGTGGGGTAGTTGATCGGCTGGATGTAGATGCTGTGATCGCGCAGTAACATGTTGCTGGCCTGTGTGCATTTTTCGGAATCTCCGACCAGCACGGGCACGATGTGCGTGTCGTTGAGCAGGACCGGAAACCCGGCGGCGCAAAGCACATCCTTGACGCGATTGGCCCTGTCCTGATGCCGTGTGCGCTCGCGCGTGGATGATTTGAGATGGCGAATGGCGGCCGTGGCCGCGGCGCAGATGGCCGGCGGCAGCGCGGTCGTGAAGATGAAGCCCGGCGCATAGGAGCGCACGGCGTCGATGATCGCTTCATTGCCGGCAATGTAGCCGCCCAGACAGCCGAACGCCTTCGCCAGGGTGCCTTCGATCACGTCGATGCGATGCATCACCGCGTCGCGCTCGGCGATGCCGGCGCCGCGCGCGCCATACATTCCCACCGCATGCACTTCATCGAGATAGGTCATGGCGCCATAGCGCTCTGCGAGATCGCAAATCGCGGCGATCGGGGCGACATCGCCGTCCATTGAATAGACGCTTTCAAATGCGATCAGCTTCGGCCGGCCCGGCTCGCAGTCGCGCAGCAGCGCTTCGAGGTGATCGACGTCGTTGTGCCGGAAGACGCGGCATTCCCGGCCGGAGCGGCGAATGCCTTCGATCATCGAATTGTGGTTGAGCGCGTCCGACAGGATGACGCAGTTCGGAATCAACTGCGCGATCGTGGCGATGCCGGTGGCGTTGGAGACATAGCCGGACGTGAAGACAAGCGCGGCTTCCTTGCCGTGCAGATCGGCAATTTCATGTTCGAGTTCGACCAGCGCATGGTTGGTGCCGGCGATGTTGCGCGTGCCGCCCGCGCCTGTTCCGCTGTGCCGCGTCGTTTCGACCATGGCGCCGATCACGTCGGCATGCAGTCCCATGCCGAGATAGTCGTTGGAACACCACATCACGACAGGGCGCGGACCTTCGGCTGCATGCCAGGTGACGCGCGGGAATTGTCCGACGACACGCTCGATGTCGATGAACGTCCGATAGCGTTGTTCTCGGTGCAGACGGGTGACGGCGTCGGCAAAAAAAGCATCGTAATTCATGGTCGATTCCCGTGTCCGCAGTGGCGGTGAGTCTCGGGAAACAACGGTAAGACGCTTCGGCGTAAACAAGTTTTAACGCTGAAAGATTTGGTCGTTGATTCAGGTTCTTAACATGTGTTTCGGCAATCTTTTTGAGGTGCCGGTAACATTAATATCTCCTTAGCTGCCAGCTTCTAATTTTTCCCGATGAGTTCCGGGTTTTCCCGAAACTTCATCCGCCCCGGCAACGAAGCTGAGGCCGCCTCTGGAAAATCCTCGAACGCTGAAATTGTGCATCTCGAAAGACGCACGCAAGGAGACACTCGCATGAGCAGCCAAGCCGCAGCGCAACAGAACATTAGCGCAGCAACTGTCCAGGCGTCGTGGGGGGCGGAGCAAACCGAAGCCACCAGCGCCGACACCATCCAGTTCATCTCCTTCGCGATCGGCGACGATCATTACGGCGTCGACATCATGGCGGTGCGCGAGATCAAGGGCTGGACCGAAATCACGCATCTGCCGAAGCAGCCCGACTATGTGCGCGGCGTGCTCAACCTGCGCGGCGTCATCGTGCCGATCATCGATCTGCGCTGCCGCTTCGGACAGGGGCTGACGGAAGCGACGCCGCTCCACGTCGTCATCATCGTTCAGATCGCCAATCAGCTGGTCGGCCTGCTCGCCGATCGCGTGTCCGACATCATCTCGGTCGATCCGACCAAGATCAGGGGCGTCCCCAAGGTGGCCCAGAGCGCGCGGATCGATTTTCTGTCCGGCATCGTGACCATCGAGAACGCGATGATCGCCTTGATCGAACTGCCGCATCTGCTCACCCAGCCGTCTCTCACCGAAGACGGACAAGCCGCGTAAATCAGTCATCCACGTCAATTCACGACTACGCAGTTTCGCCTCTGGCGAACTGTCGCGCCCTCCAAGGAGATCGAGAATGGCTCTCGCTGTCGCAAAGAAATTGAATTTCCGGATCGGAACGAAGCTCGCCTCAATGTCGATTCTCGGCATTCTGATGGTGATAGGTTTGCTCTATGCCATCATTCACGGCGACGGTATCGTGAGGGAGGAGAACGCGAGAGCAGACCTTCAGCAGACGATCTGTGGCGCGACATGATCGATGCCAAGGCGTCGATCCGCGGTATGCAGATCGGTGTGCGCGACATACGGCTGTCCAATGCCGCCGAAGGCTTGCAGTCTTCCATGAAATATCTGGGAGATCGGCAGGCCAGCGCCACCAAATTCATCGAACCCCACATTGCCAAGGCGGAGTTGCCCGAGAATCGCGAGCGGCTGCAGAAGTTGCGTAGCCTGGTCGATCAGTATGCGGCCGGCGCGAAGGAAATCGCGGCAGTCAAAACCGAGACTTTTGCTCTCGACCGCCAGCGAACCGAGGCCACCGCGGCGGCGACCGACGCGCGCATCCAGGCGCTGAACCAGCAGGCGGCGACTATTGCCCGCGAAAAAACTCTGCCGATCGCGGCCGAGATGGAAGATCTCGCCAACAAAGTCGGTGCCATCGCCAAGGATCTTGCCGCCAAGGAAAAGGCTCTCGCTGAGGAGGCGATGCACAACGCGGAAATGACGTCGCTGACACTCGGCGCGATCGTGGTTCTCGTGCTGATCGGCTCTGCGGTGTTCGGCGCAATGGCCATCGCGCGTCCGCTGCGCAAGATTGCCGAAGTCCTCGGTCACCTGACGCAGGATCGCATTGTCGAAGTGCCGTATATCACGCGCGGCGACGAGATCGGCGACATCGCCAAGGCGACCGACGTCTTCAAGGACTCGATCGCCGAGAAGGTCACCAACATGCGCGTCAAGACCGCGCTCGACATCATCACCTCCAACGTGATGATGGCCGACGAGAACTACAACATCTCGTACATGAACGACACGATGAAGGCGATGATGCGCACTGCGGAATCCGAGCTGCGCAAGGCGTTGCCGCAGTTCGACTCAAGCAAGCTGATCGGTGCCAACATCGATATCTTCCACAAGAACCCGGCGCATCAACGGCGCATGCTCGAAGGGCTGTCCAGCACCTTCCAGACCGATATCGCAATCGGCAACCAGAAGTTCCATCTCATCGCGACGCCGGTCATCGACAAGCACAGCAAGCGCATCGGCACCGTGGTCGAATGGCGGAACGAGACGGTCGAGAAGGCCATCGAGGAGGAGGTCGCCAATATGGTGGCTGCCGCCGCTGCGGGTGATTTCTCGATGCGTATCCCGGTCGATGGCAAGACGGGCTTCATGCTCACCTTGACCAATTCGATGAACTCGCTGTGCGGCACCATCTCCACGGTGCTCACCGATCTCGTCGGCATGCTCAGTGCGATGTCCGGTGGCGATCTCACCAAGCGCATCGACGCCGACTATCAAGGCACCTTCGGTCAGCTGAAGGACGACGCCAACGGCATGGCCGACAAGCTCACCGAGATCGTCTCCCAGATCAAGGGCGGCGCGGGCGAAGTGGCGAACGCGGCGGCGGAAATCTCTGCCGGTACCACGGATCTGTCGCAGCGCACGGAAGAGCAGGCGGCGAGCCTGGAGGAAACCTCTGCCTCGATGGAAGAGATTTCCGCGACCGTGAAGAAGAACGCCGAGAACGCCCAGCAGGCCAACCAGTCGGCGGCTGGAACGCGCGAAGTGGCGAGCCGTGGCGGCGACGTTGTCGCCCAGGCGGTGGATGCGATGTCGCGGATCGAGGAATCGTCCCGCAAGATCGCCGACATCATCAGCGTCATCGACGAGATCGCGCGTCAGACCAACCTGCTTGCGCTCAACGCCGCGGTCGAAGCCGCGCGTGCGGGCGATGCAGGCCGCGGCTTCGCGGTGGTCGCCTCTGAAGTTCGCAGCCTCGCGCAGCGTTCGTCCCAGGCCGCCAAGGACATCAAGGATCTGATCGGGTCCTCGACGATGCAGGTCAAGGACGGTGTCGATCTCGTCAACCGTGCCGGCGAACAGCTCAAGGAGATCGTGGAATCGATCAAGGGCGTGGCCACAATCGTCTCCGAGATTGCCAATGCCAGCATCGAGCAGGCGACCGGCATCGAGCAGGTCAACAAGGCCCTGGCGCAGATGGACGAGGTGACGCAGCAGAACTCGGCGCTGGTCGAAGAGAACGCCGCGTCCGCCAAGACCCTCGAACAGCAGGCGGCTGGAATGAACGAACGCGTCGGCTTCTTCCGCTTCAACGATGGTGGCGGTCAGCGCAGCATCGCGTTCGGCGGCTCCGGCCAGCAGGCCGGCGGCGTCTGCACGACCTGCCGCTGCGCCAGTGCGCAAGCCGGCGGCCAAGTCCAACGGCGCCAACGGCCATAGCCCGGTCACGCGCATGCAATCGAACCTTGCAACTGCCCTCAAGGAGGATGCGGACTGGAAGGAATTCTAATCGCACGCTCACGCATCGGGTCAGCCGCAAGGCTGGCCCGACGCCGACCGGTCGATGCCCCGTTCCCGCGAAATCGCCCGACGGCTCTGCTCTACAAATCACATCCGGCTTCAGCGCTTTAAGACACTGAAATAACGCCTTAATTTATGTTGGACGGTTATGCGGCTGCGCTAGGTAACCTTAACGCGTCCTTAACTGGGACACTCATAAATTTTCCCTGGGAATAAAGGGGCTGACCGGTCGCTCAAGGCTCTCGGACCGCATCCGAAGAATCGGGATGCGCGACGCGGAGATCTCGACGGCAGGCGCACGTAACGAAGGGGCATACTCGTATGAGCAGTCAAGCCGCGGCGCTTCAGAACGGTAGCGCAGCAACGGTGCAGGCATCGTGGGGCGCGGAGCACACCGAAGCCGCAAGCGCCGACACCATCCAGTTCATCTCATTCGCCATTGGCGACGATCATTACGGCGTCGACATCATGGCGGTGCGCGAGATCAAGGGCTGGACCGAGATCACGCATCTGCCGAAGCAGCCCGATTATGTGCGTGGCGTGCTCAACCTGCGCGGCGTCATCGTGCCGATCATCGATCTGCGCTGCCGCTTCGGACAAGGGCTGACGGAAGCGACGCCGCTTCACGTCATCATCATCGTGCAGATCGCGGCGCAGCTCGTCGGTCTGCTCGCCGATCGTGTGTCCGACATCATTTCGGTCGATCCGACCAAGATCAGGGCCGTTCCCAAAGTGGCTCAGAGCGCAAGGCTCGATTTTCTATCGGGCATCGTGACCATCGAAAAGGCGATGATCGCGCTGATTGAATTGCCGCATCTTCTGACCCAGCCATCCGTCACCGCGGATGGTCAGGTCGTCGCTTAATATTGCATCTCACTCATTAGAAAGTTGGCAGCCTCGCCCTGTCGGCAGCTGTCCTTACGGAGAACGAGAATGGCTCTCGCTATTGCAAAGAAGTTGAATTTTCGGATCGGAACGAAGCTGACCCTGATGTCGCTGCTCGGCATCTTCAGCGCTGCTGGACTCTTGTATGCGATCGTCAATGGAAACGCCGAAGTGAAAGCGCAGAACGAAAAGGCGACGACGCAGCAATTGCTGTTGAGCGACATGCTCGACGCAAAAGCGGCGCTTCGTGGCTTGCAGATCGACGTGCGCGACATTCGTCTCGCGACGTCCGAAGGCGCTTTGCAGATGGCGATGAGTTCGCTGTCGAGCCGGCGCAGCACGGCCCTCAATTTCATCGACCCTCATATCGCGAGGGAAGCGAACGCCTCCAGGAAAGAGCAGCTGCAGAGCCTTCGCGGCCTGCTCGATCAGTTTGTTGCCAGCGGCAAGGAGATCGCGGACACCAAGACCAAGATTTTCGCGCTTGAGCTTGAGCGTACGGAGCAGAACGCGGCGAACATCGAAGGTCGCATCCAGACGTTGAATCAGCAGGCGGCGAAGCTCGCACGCGAAAAAACTCTGCCCGTTGCGCAGGAAATGGAAGGTCTGACCAACAAGATCGGGGATCTGGCGCAGCAGCTCGTCCTCAAGGATCAGGCCAGCGCCGTGAAGGCAATGGAAGCCAGCGAGTTCATGGCATTGTCGCTCGGCGGCGTCGTGATGCTCGTGCTCGTTTGCGCGGCCCTGTTCGGCGCGCTCTCGGTTGCTCGCCCGCTGCGCAAGATGGCCGACGTTCTCAGTCGACCTGACCCAGGATCGCATCGTCGATGTGCCTTACACGCGGCGCGGTGACGAGATCGGCGAAATCGCCAAGGCGACCGATGTCTTCAAGGACTCGATCGCCGAGAAGGTCATCAATATGCGCGTCAAGACCGCGCTCGATATCATTGCGTCAAATGTGATGATGGTCGATGAGGCCTACAACATCGCCTATATGAACGGCTCCCTGAAGACCATGTTCCGCGACGCGGAAGGTGAACTCAGCAGAGCGTTGCCGCAGTTCGACAGCAACCATCTGATGGGCGCCAGCCTCGACATGTTCCACAAGGATCCGGCCGCCGAACGCCGCATGCTCGATTCGCTGACCGGCAGCCATCAGTCCAACATGGAGATCGGCAGCCAGAAGTTCTTCGTGGTTTCGACGCCGGTCGTGGACAAGCACGGCAAGCGCATCGGCACCGTGGTCGAGTGGAAGAACGAGACAGTCTGAGAAGGCCATCGAGGAGGAGGTCGCCGGTATGGTGTCCGCCGCCGCCGCGGGCGATTTCTCGATGCGCATCCCGCTCGACGGCAAGAAGGGCTTCATGCTCAACTTGACCAACTCGATGAACTCGCTGTGCGGCACCATCTCCACGGTGCTCACCGATCTCGTCTCGATGCTCAGTGCGATGGCCGCCGGCGATCTCACCAAGCGCATCGATGCCGATCTGCAGGGCACCTTCGGTCAGCTGAAGGACGACGCCAACGGCATGGCCGACAAGCTCACCGAGATCGTCTCCCAGATCAAGGGCGGCGCAGGCGAAGTGGCCAACGCGTCGGCGGAAATCGCCACCAGCACCACCGACCTGTCGCAGCGCACCGAAGAGCAGGCCGCGAGCCTGGAAGAAACCTCGGCCTCGATGGAAGAGATTTCCGCGACCGTGAAGAAGAACGCCGAGAACGCCCAGCAGGCCAACCAGTCGGCGACACAGCACCCGCGAAGTCGGCGAGCCGTGGCGGCGAGGTGGTCGCCCAGGCGGTCGATGCGATGGCGCGGATCGAGGAATCGTCCCGCAAGATCGCCGACATCATCGGCGTCATCGACGAGATCGCGCGTCAGACCAACCTGCTGGCGCTCAACGCCGCGGTCGAAGCCGCGCGCGCCGGCGATGCCGGCCGCGGCTTCGCGGTGGTCGCCTCGGAAGTGCGCAGCCTCGCGCAGCGCTCGTCGCAGGCCGCCAAGGACATCAAGGATCTGATCGGCTCCTCGACGATGCAGGTCAAGGACGGCGTCGATCTCGTCAACCGGGCCGGCGCAGCAGCTCAAGGAGATCGTGGAATCGATCAAGGGCGTGGCCGCGATCGTCGCCGACATCGCCAATGCCAGCGACGAGCAGGCGACCGGCATCGAGCAGGTCAACAAGGCGCTGACGCAGATGGACGAGGTGACGCAGCAGAACTCGGCGCTGGTCGAGGAGAACGCCGCGACCGCCAAGACCCTGGAACAGCAGGCCGAGGCGATGAACGAGCGCGTCGCCTTCTTCCAGTTCGATGAAGGCGATGACTACGCGGCGCCGCCATCACGTCAGGCGGCTCCGGCCAGGCCGGCGGTGTCTGCGCGACCCGCGGCTGCGCCGAGGCGCAGGCCGGCCGCCAAGTCCAACGGCGCCAACGGCCATAGCCCGGTGACGCGCATGCAATCGAACGCTTGCAACTGCCCTCAAGGAGGATGCGGACTGGAAGGAATTTTAATCACGGTGGTGCCGGGCCGGCCGTAACGGCCGCCTCGGCACCGAAAACTCAACGAGAAAGGATCGTGCGACTGGCCTGCAACGTAAGGATTACGCAGTCGCAACTGAGATGAATACTTCGGCTTTCTGTCTATTGGCGTTGAAAGCTTGAGAGCATCCCGATCCCGATCAGGTTCAGAACGTACCGAAGTGAACGCATGTCCATGCTGACCAAACGCCAAGCTGACGCACAGTCTCGATACGGATATCTCGCCGCCGTCCGAACACGGTCGCGAATTCCATTTCTCGGACGCGGATTTCCGCAGCCTGGTCGCAGCTCGCGCACGAGCACGCCGGCATTGCGCTCTCCGACAGCAAGCGCAATCTCGTCTATAGCCGGCTGTCGCGCCGCCTGCGCGCGCTGCGGCTTCGATACCTTTCGCGAGTATCGCGACTATCTGCAGTCGACGGAAGGCGAGCGGAGATCGAAAGCTTCATCAACTCGATCTCGACCAACCTCACCAAGTTCTTCCGCGAGTCGCACCACTTCGATCATTTTCGCACCGCATGTCGTCGCCGCCTTTGCGCAGGCGCGCGCAGTCGCTTCGGCGGCAAGCTGCGCATCTGGTCGGCCGGCTGTTCGACCGGCGAGGAGCCGTATACGATCGCCGTCGGTGCTGCGCAAGCGAGATCGCCGATCTCGACCGCCACGACATCCGCATTCTTGCGACCGATATCGACACCGACGTCCTCGCCAAGGGCGCGCGCGGTGAATATCCGGCCGAGGCGCTGTCGACGACGTGCCCGGCGACATATCGCGAATTCTTCGCGGCGCAAGGAGAAGCGGCGAGCACAAACGGTCGCAGATCGAGGCCGGAGCTGCGCAATCTGATCACCTTCCGGCGCCTCAACCTGATGGACAGCCGTGGCCGTTCAGCGGCAAGTTCGACGCCATCTTCTGCCGCAACGTGATGATCTATTTCGACGGCCCGACCAAGGCCAAGCTGATCGATGCGCTTTACCGCGCAGCTCAAGCCGGGCGGCTGTCTCTATATCGGCCATTCGGAATCGCTGTTCGGCTCGCATCCCGACCTGCAACTGGTCGGCCGCACGATCTATCGGAGGAAGTCGTGATCGTATGCGGCCGCGCCTTCGAGCACCGCGCACGAGAGCGTTCCGCCGGCGGCCGTCGGCGTCGGCCGGACGCAGCGTTCTTCGACACACGCCAGCGGCACCTGGATGGTGAAGGTGTTTCCGGGCGAATACTACGTCACGACGAAGGCCGACGAGATGCTGGTCACCGTGCTCGGCTCCTGCGTCGCGGCCTGCATCCGCGATCCGCGACGCGGCATCGGCGGCATGAATCATTTCATGCTGCCGCAGGGCCACGGCCGGCGGCTGGGGCGGCGACATGCAGTCGACGCGCTTCGGCAACTTCGCCATGGAAAAGCTGATCAACGAACTGATGAAGGCCGGCTGCTCGCGCGATCGCTCGAGATCAAGGTGTTCGGCGGCGGCAACGTCACCGACACGCAGAACGCGATCGGCACCGACAATGCCGATTTCGTGCTGCGCTATCTGCGAGGCCGAAGGGCTGCGCTGCGTCGCGCAGGATCTGGGCGGCCAGTTTCCGCGCCGCATCCACTACATCGCCGACGACCGGCAAGGTCATGCGCCGCCTGCTCGGCCGCAGAGATGCCGACGCCGTCGCGCAGCGAAGAGAAAGATGTACGCCGAGCACGTCTGCGCACGCGCGCGACCGGCTGGCGAAATTGAACTGTTCGATTGATTTGGGGAATGACCATGACAAGACCGGTCCGGGTTCTCATTGTCGACGACTCGGCGGTCATCCGTCAGTTGCTGACGATGCTGCTGTCGGAAGATCCCGAGATCGAGGTGGTCGGCACCGCGCGGCGATCCGTTGATCGCGCGCGAGCAGCATCAAGGCGCTCAATCCGGACGTCGTCACGCTCGACGTCGAGATGCCGAACATGGACGGCGTCACTTCCTGCGCAAGATCATGGCGCTGCGGCCGATGCCGGTGGTCATGATCTCGACGCTGACGCAGGCCGGCGCCGACATCACGCTCGAGGCGCTCGAAATCGGCGCGGTCGATTTCATCGCCAAGCCGACGACCGATGTCGCCGACGGCGATGGCCGCGCTCGCCGATCGAGCTGCAGACCAAGGTCAAGGCGGCGGCGCGCGCGCGCGTCAGGCCCGCAAGCGCGCGCGCCGCGGCACCGCCGCACGCCGCGCGCGTCCGCGCGGATCGTGCAAGCCGAGCAGCAAGATCGTCGCCATCGGCGCATCGACCGGCGGCGTCGAGGCGCTGCAGGACAGTGCTGATGGCCATGCCGGCGGATTGCCCGCCGATCCTCGATCACCCAGCACATGCCGCCGCGCTTCACCGCGGCCTTCGCCGCGCGCCTCAACCGCGAATGCCCGATGACGGTTGTCCGAAGCGACGCACGACGAAGCCGGTCGAGCCCGGCCACGTCTATATCGCGCCCGGCGGCTCGCATCATCTCGAGACTGGTCCGCGCAGCGGCATACGTATCGTCTGCAGCGCTGCAGCGACGGACCGCCGGTGTCCGGTCATCGGCCGTCGGTCGACGTGCTGTTCCGCTCGGTCGCGCGCGTCGCCGGTCGCGATCCGCGGTCGGCGCGATCCTGACCGGCATGGGCAAGGACGGCGCCGAAGGCATGCTCGAGATGCGCAACGCCGGCGCCACGACGCTCGGCCAGGACGAAGCGTCGTCGCTGATCTACGGCATGCCGCAGGCGGCTTTCGAGCGCGGCGCGCGTGATGCAGCCAGTATCCGCTGAGCAAGTGGCCGACGCAATCTTGGACGCCTGCGGCAAGGACGACGGCTAGCGGCGCAGACGCCCAGCGTAACGGAATGAAGCGTAGGACCATGGCGATGGCTGACATGGAGCATCGAGAACGGAAGCGTCGTGACGCTTGCCAGCGGTGCTCGACCTAGCCGCGGCGGACAACCTGCTGCGAGATGCTGCAGGCCGCTGTTGGAACTGGAGGGCCCGTGACGCTCGACGCGTCGCGTGTCGAGACAATGTCTGCTGCCCTGCATCCAGATCGTGTTGTCGGCAACGCGATCGGGCGGTCGAGGTCGACCAGTCGCCAATGCTCTCGCCCGCGTTCGCCGAACTCTTCGCCGGACTCGGGCTCAACGCAGCGGCTCACCTTCGCCGAGATGTCCGATGGGCCGCGCTCGAAGTCGCCGGCGACGCGGAGATCGATGCGCTGGCCGATCCGGCCGAAGCCTGCCGCAGTTGCACGGCCGATGCCCGCCGCCGAATGCCGCGGCTGCCGAACCGCCGAGGCATCGGTGGCGACCGGCGCCGCCAAGCGAATTCTGACCATCGACAATTCCAAGACCATGCGCGACATGCTGATGCTGACGCTCGTCGAGGCCGGCTTCGACGTGGTCCAGGCCGTCGACGGCCAGGACGGCCTCGACGTGCTCTGCAAGGAAAAGACCGTCGATGTCATCATCACCGACATCAACATGCCGCAGCATGGATGGCTACGAAGTCATCCGCAATCTGCGCGCGCGATCCCGGCGCACAAGTCGACGCCGATCCTGGTGCTGACCACCGAAAGCGACACCGACAAGAAGAACATGGCGCGCGAAGCCGGCGCCACCGGCTGGATGGTCAAGCCATTCGATCCCGACCGTCTGGTCGCGACCGTCCGCAAGGTTGCTCCCTAGGATCTGGGAATTCAGCAAGGGCTGACGCTCATGGCAAGTCTGGACAACTTAAAGAAGACATTCTTCGACGAGATGCGGCGAAGCTATGCAGCAGATCGAGCTGGGCCTCACCGAGATGCGGTCGAGGACACGAGCACCGACGAGACACGATCAACGCCGTGTTCCGCGCGCGTCCATTCGGTCAAGGGCGGCGCCGGCATTTTCGGCTTCGAACAACTGGTCGAATTCGCCCATGTGTTCGAGACCGTGCTCGACGCGCATGCGCAACGGCAAGCTGACGGCGACGCCGGAGATCGTCGATGTCCTGTTGCCGGCCAGCGACGTGCTGACCGATCTGGTCGGCGATGTCGCGCGCCGGCAAAGCGGTCGCGGCAGGCTTTGGCAGCGAATGCCGCACCGCGCTGGAGCGGATGATCGGCGAGGACGGCAGCGGCGATGACGAGCCCGGCGCCGGCCGAATTCGACGGCCTCGATTTCGTGCCGGTGCGTTCGATGAGCTTCGACGAGCATGGCGCAGCGGCGCCGAAGCGCTATCTCGCATCACCTTCAGGCCGAAGGCCGGAGATGCTGAAGAAGGCCAACGAGCCGCTCTTCTCCTGCGCGAGCTGCGCAAGCTCGGCGAGCTCGATCTGGTCGCCGAGACCGACCGCACTGCCGGATCTGTCGCGAGATCGAGGCCGACGACGCCTATCTCGGCTGGACCGGCACGCTTGCAGACCACGTCGCCGCGCGCGCAAGGTCGACGAGGTGTTCGAATTCGTCGTCGGCGATTGCGAGCTCGAGATTGTCGATCTGACGCCCGCCGGCACGGATTTCCGCGCGCCGACGCGATGCTACGGCCGAACTGCCGCCGGATGTCGCCGCGCTGCTCGCCGAAGCCGAATCCATGCCCGTGCCGGTGATGCCGGAGGCATCCGTGCCGTCGATCGCGCCGGCCGCAGCCGCTCGTGTTGCCGCAGCGCCGGTCGCCGAGGCGCCCAAGGCAAAGCCAGGAACGGGCGCGCAAGCCGTGCCGCCACCACGATCCGCGTCGAACTCGAACAAGATCGACCGCGTCGTCAACATGGTCGGCGAGCTTGTGATCGCGCAGGCGATGCTCGGCCAGATCGTGCAGGACCTGCCGGAAGAACGTCGCAGCCGGCTGACGCCAAGATTCTCGACGAAGTCGTGCATCACACGCGCGAGCTGAAGGACAGCGTCATGTCGATGCGCGCGCAGCCGGTCGGCTCGGTGTTCCAGCGCATGCCGCGCCTGGTGCGCGAACTTTCGACCAAGACCGACAAGAAGGTCGACTGGAGATGTTCGGCGAGACCACCGAAGTCGATCGACTCGATCATCGAACGGCTCGGCGATCCGCTCACCCACATCATCCGCAATTCGGTCGATCACGGCATCGAGTCGCCGGCCGATCGCGCTCGCGCGCGGCAAGACCGAGGAGGGCACCATTCGCCTCTCGGCCGAGCATCGCGGCGGCCGCATCGTCATCGAGATCGCCGACGACGGCGCCGGCATCAATTCCGAGCGCGTGCTGAAGAAGGCACGCGAGAAGGGGCTGGTCGGTGCCAATGCCAAGCTCACCGATGACGAGATCAGCAACCTCATCATGATGCCGGGCTTCTCGACCGCCGAGACGGTCTCCGACATTTCCGGCCGCGGCGTCGGCATGGACGTCGTGCGCCGCAATATTCAGGATCTCGGCGGCCGCATCTCGCTCAAATCGGATGCGCGGCCGCGGCATGACGATCCAGTTGGCGTTGCCGCTGACGCTCGCCGTCATGGACGGCATGGTCATCAAGGTCGATCAGCAGACTTATGTCATGCCGATGTCGACCATCGTCGAGTGCTTGCGGCCGCCGGCAGAGGAGATCAGCAATCTGATCGGCACGCACGGCATGCTGCAGCTGCGCGGCGATTTCGTGCCGATCGTCCATCTCGGCGATCTGCTCGACATCAACGTCGAGCCGGACCGCATCGGCCGAGCGAGTCGTCATCATCACCGACGCCGGCGAGGGCACGCGCTTCGGCCTGGTTGTCGACGAATTGCTCGGTCATCAGCAGGTGGTGATCAAGAGCATCGAGGAGAGCTACGGCGCGGTGCCGGGCATCGCCGCCGCGACCATTCTCGGCAACGGCCGCGTCGCCTTCATTCTCGATGTCGAGAAACTGTCCGAGATGGCGGCCAACTGCGCCGATCCGGGAACGCCGTCACCATCGAAGAAAGCGGCGCTCGCCCGCCTGAACTAGAACTGCGTGAATAACTGGTCGGCCGCAACAAGCGACGCGGCGGCCGTGAGGAGTAATCAGACATGCCGAGTGCAGTAGCAATCAAGGTTCTCGTTGTTGACGATCAGAACAGCGTGCGCGCAGATGACCCGCATGACGCTGCGAGGAGATCGGTATCCGCGACGATTCATGAAGCGGAGAACGGCGTACAGGCGATGGAAAGTGCGTCGTGTGCAGCCGCTCGATCTGATCATCTCCGATTTCAACATGCCGGAGATGGACGGCCTCGGTCTGCTGCGCGCCGTGCGCGGCCATCCTGCCGTCCGCAAGGTGCCGTTCATCCTGCTGACCGGCCGCGGCGACCGCGAACTGGTCGTCAAGGCGGCGCAGGCCGGCGTCAACAACTATCTGGTCAAGCCGTTCACGGCCGAGATTCTGCGCGGCAAGATCGAACCGGTCATCGGCAAGTTGACCTGAGCGTGATCCGGCGAGATCGTGGTCACGCCGGATCGAAAGTAACGTCGAAGCCAGCCGCGATATGCGGACAGACATTCGCGCCAGGGCCATGCGCAATTAAAAAACGTAAAGACGCATGTTGCCCCGGCTGAGAAAAATGGCACACGTTCAGGGCTGAAATCGGCGCCCTGCGGCCTTTCCTAACCCTTGATTCACGATATTCCCGTCCCGGCAGGCGGCGACGGCGCGCGACAATAAAAAATTAGAGCGTTTTCTGCTTTGATCCGGTCAACAAAAAACGGGTCGGGGCGTCTTGTCATGAATTCGATGCAGTCGAACATTGCCGCTGTTGCGGCGACGGAAACCACGCGCGGCATTGCGGCGGCGGATAGTCCCGTGCGCGAGGCCATGCCTTTGCTGTCGGCACTGGCAGCTATTCTGCAAGACACCATCGATCGCTTCGGCGATGTCAGCGGCAAGGTCACCGAATATGTGATGGCGCGCGGCGACACCACCGATGCGGCCCTGATCGTGACGCTTCAGGATTTTGACCGCCTGCAGCAGGAATTCGCGGCGCTGAGCGATGTCTTCTCGCATTGCGTGGAAGCCTGGTGCGGATTGGCCGGAACCGAGCAGAGTTCTCGCGATCCGATCGCCGCGATTACACTTGCGGATCTGAAGGATCGTCTGTCGAACCGCGTTCGCAACGAAAAGATCCTGATGGCGCCGGAAGCGGCTCACCGCGACGACGATATTTTCTAAGCTTTCGCAGGCCCCTTGCCGGCCTTCTGCTTGGAGGACGCCAGCACCTGGCGCAGTCCCTCGCTCAGCTCGGGCATGTCTTCAGGACGCATATTCTTGTATTTCGGCAGTCGCGCCAGAAACAGCGCGTCGATATGGCAGGCCATGACCTCGCTGCGATAGTCCGCGCCCTCGCGGATCGCCTCGCACACCGCGTGCAGATTTGTCGCCACGAATGAAATGAACGGGTAGCCCATTGTGGCTGCGCCATCGACAAGGCGCGTGCTGCAGCGATCGACAGCTTCGATCCACATCGGGTCGTTGGTGTCCCGGACCTTGCGGTCGGGGACGATGCGCAGCAATTCCGCGAATTCCTGATCCAGCCAATCGGCGAAGGCCGGCTTCATCTGTTCGATATTGGCGATCGCGGTTTTCACCGCCTCGTCGCGTCTGATCCCACCGGGGCGCCTGGCAGCCTTCTGGAAATTGGTTTCGACGTCGAAGATGCGCGGGCCGGACGCTGGTTTGTCTTTTTCGGTCATCCGCTGCGCGTCACTTTGAACAGGTTGTCGATTTCGCTTTGCGACATCGCCGGTCCGTCTTCCTCTTTGACGGTGACGTCCTGGTCTTCCTTGCGGCGGCCGACACCGCCGGGGAATCCCTCGATCTTGAAACGCCGGTCGGGGCCGAAATAGCCGTCGGTATCGACGAATTTGCGCGGCGTCAGCGCGACCCAGGCGAGCCGGTCGTAGAGCGACGACGGCGACAGCGGCTTGGCGACGACCATGTTAGCCCCGCAATCGCGGGCGGCACCGATCAGCGACGTCCGTGTGTCGCTTGTCAGGATCATGATCGGGACCGTCCTGAAATCGTTGCTCGAATCGCTCCGGATATCGGATGTGAATTTGAATGCGCCATGTGGCGGCAAATAGGCATCGCACAGCATCAGGTCGATTTTGGTCTGCTGCAGGGTCTTGACGGCATCCGGGCCGGTGCGGGCTTCGACGACCTTGCTGGCCCCAAATCCGCGCAGAATGCTTTGGCAGATGGATGCGACGAACGGATTTGCATCCGCGATCAGAAAGGTCATGCCCTGCAGATTGACATCGTGTCGCGACATAATCTCATGTCACCCGGTTATGGTGCGCAACGGGTGTCGCAAGGCCGTGCAATCCCCATTCGAATCATCGGTGAAGATTATCACAGTTGTGCTTGCTGCACGGAAACCCGGCATGCGCGTAGGCGTTTGAGGCGGAATCGAAAAACATCTCGCACAGTAGGAAGATCAAAACGCCGCGCAACCAAAGCGCTGAAATATCCGGTGAAATTGCAATGCTATGTTCTTAACATATGTAAGTTCATCTCATTGAGAGACGAAGTATCGAGAAAATTGTCACATACTACTTTCGCATTGGTGCCGAATCATAAATCTATACTGTAGTCGTCTGTGAATAGACCCTTCGTTCAGTAAGCCGTTTCCGTGACGTGCGTATTGCTTGGATGACCGGACTTTCGCGCGGGGTGCGCGAGATGCCGGTGCTGGGGTGGCTGGGACTGGGATGAGCCGCGCGCTTGTCGATTCTCGTGACGTCAATGTTTCTGGTGCGACAACCGCTTCGTTGCTCAGAGATCCGGTGCAACCCTTTTTATCGGGGGAGCAATGGCCGGGCGTCCTGCAAGAACTGGGCATCTCAGTTGCGATCCTGCCGAATGCACAATGCACAGCGAGGGCGCGGCAAACCCTGATGCGGGCCGGCGAACGGCTGCCTGGCGTTCCGGTGTTGAGCGAGGGCTGGGCAGCGCGTGTCAGCCGTCTGCCCGATGGCCGCCGCCAGATTTTGTCATTTGTGCTGCCGGGGGATCTGGTCTCGATCGGCACGGTGTTCTCCGAACGGTTGCTCTACTTCACAGAGGCCATCACACCGGTTCGTTGCATCTACTACGATCGCGACGATTTCGGCCGGCAGATGGCGGCTGAACCGGCTGTTTTCGCGGCCGTCGTCAAATTGCTGCTGGCGGAGAAGGATCGCGCCTTTCAACTGGCGGTCGATCTCGGCCGGCGCGATGCTGCCGAGCGCATTGCCCGTCTTCTTCTGCACATCAGGGATCGTCTGGAGATGCGCAGGCTCGTCGTCGACGATGCCTTCGATCTGCCACTGCGGCAGCAACACATCGCCGATGCGACGGGCCTGACGTCGGTGCACGTCAATCGGGTGTTCTGTGCGCTGCGGCAGGAAGGGCTCGTCGAAATGCGCGACGGCCGGCTGAAGATCCTTGACCTGCGCGGCCTGAACGAGCGCGCCGAGATCAATTAGGCGCTCGTTCGGCCATCTTTTCCTCAACGAACCTCTCATTCAGCCCTCAGCCTGTCTTCGGCCGGTCAATTGACTTGCGTCAATGATCGCGGCCCCGCCTTCGCCCATTGCTTGTTTGCAGGTGCGAACGAGATTCGGGGGCAGGCCATGGCGCAGGCGGTACGAGGCAAATGGATGACGGCCGGCGAGGGCGGGACGCTGGCGGCCTTTGCCGTGCTTGCGGCGCTGTCGATCACCGTTGCGGCCTTTGCGCATACGGCAGCTTATGCCTTCCATGCCTATCTGTTTGCCGCCGGCAGCATCGCGGCCGTGTTCGCTGATCTTCAATCAGTATGTCGATCGTCCAGCCGGTCTGCCGCCGCTGACGGTTGACGGAAAACCAAACTACAATATGGGGCCTGTGAAGTTCGCCACGATCGCAGCGGTGTTCTGGGGCATTGCCGGTTTCACCGGTCGGTTTGGTGGCGGCGCTTCAACTGGCGTTTCCCGTTCTGAATTTCGATTTGCCCTGGATTTCCTTCGGCCGACTCCGTCCGTTGCATACGTCGGCTGTGATCTTCGCTTTCGGTGGCAATGTTCTTCTGGCCACGTCGTTCTATGTCGTGCAGCGCACGTCGCGCGCGCGCCTTGCTGGCTATCTGTCGCCCTGGTTCGTCGTACTCGGCTATAACTTCTTCATTCTTATCGCCGGCACGGGCTATCTGCTAGGCATCACTCAGGGCAAGGAATACGCCGAGCCTGAATGGTATGCGGATCTGTGGCTCACCGTCGTCTGGGTCACTTATTTACTAGTGTTCGTCGGTACGCTGGCGCGGCGCACCGAGCCGCACATCTACGTCGCCAACTGGTTCTATCTCGCGTTCATCTTGACGATTGCCGTTCTCCATCTCGGCAACAACGCGGCTATCCCGGTCTCGTTGTTCTCGCCGAAGTCCTACATCGTGTGGGCGGGCGTCCAGGACGCGATGGTGCAATGGTGGTACGGCCACAACGCCGTCGGCTTCTTCCTGACGGCCGGCTTCCTCGCCATCATGTACTATTTCATTCCCAAGCGCGCGGAGCGGCCGGTCTATTCCTACCGGCTCTCCATCATCCATTTCTGGGCGCTGATCTTTCTTTATATCTGGGCCGGCCCGCACCATCTGCACTACACCGCGCTGCCTGACTGGGCGCAGACGCTCGGCATGACGTTCTCCATCATGCTGTGGATGCCGTCCTGGGGCGGCATGATCAACGGCCTGATGACGCTGTCGGGCGCGTGGGACAAACTGCGCACCGATCCCGTGCTGCGGATGATGGTTGTGTCGGTGGCGTTCTACGGCATGTCGACCTTTGAGGGTCCGCTGATGTCGATCAAGTCGGTCAACTCGCTCAGCCACTACACCGACTGGACCATCGGCCACGTGCATTCCGGTGCGCTCGGATGGGTCGGCTACGTGTCGTTCGGCGCGATCTACTGCATGGTGCCGCTGTTGTGGAAGCGCGAGAGCCTTTATTCGCTGAAGCTCGTCAACTGGCACTTCTGGATCTCGACCATCGGCATCGTGCTTTACATCTCGGCGATGTGGGTCTCCGGCATCCTGCAAGGCCTGATGTGGCGCGCCTACACCAGCCTCGGCTTCCTCGAATACTCCTTCATCGAGACTGTCGAGGCGATGCACCCCTTCTACATGATCCGTGCCCTTGGCGGATTCCTGTTCCTCGCCGGCGCGTTGCTGATGGTCTGGAACATCTGGAAGACAATCACCTCGACGGAAGCTGCTCGTCCGTTGCCACTCGTCGCTGCGCCTGTCGTGTGAGACTGAAACCATGTCGCTGTGGAATAAACACGCCATCTTCGAGAAGAACTCGATCATCCTCCTGATCGGCATTCTCGTGGTCATCGCCATCGGCGGTCTCGTCGAGATCACGCCGCTCTTCTATCTGAAGAGCACGATCGAGAAAGTCTCCGGTGTGCGGCCCTATACGCCGCTCGAACTCGCCGGGCGCAACATTTTCGTCCGCGAGGGCTGCTACAATTGTCACTCGCAGATGGTCCGTCCGCTGCGCGACGAAGTCGAGCGATACGGTCACTATTCGCTCGCGGCGGAGAGCATGTATGACCGCCCGTTCCAGTGGGGCTCCAAGCGCACAGGCCCGGATCTGGCGCGCGTCGGCGGAAAATATTCCGACGAGTGGCACCGCGATCATCTCAACGCACCGAGTTCGGTGGTGCCCGGCACGATCATGCCGGCCTATCCGTGGCTGTCGCGCACCGAGCTCGACTTCGCCCACATCGCCGACGATCTGAAGGTGCAGTCTGTGCTCGGTGTGCCCTATACGCCCGAGATGATCGCCAGCGCACAGGCGGATGTCGCCACGCAGTCGACGACCGATGGCGATGCGGCCGATCTGCAGAAGCGTTACCCGAACGTGGTGGCGCGCGATTTCGACGGCAATCCGCGTCTCATCACCGAAGCGGATGCGTTGATCGCCTATCTGCAGATGCTCGGCACGCAGGTCGATTTCAAGCTTTATGACAACAAGGCCAACATTCGCTGAGATGGCAATGGCAGACACATACAAATTTCTTGCTTGGTTCGCGCAGACCTGGGGTCTCCTCTATTTCGTCGGCATATTCGCCGTCGTGCTCTGCTACGCGCTGTGGCCGTCGCGTCAGGCCGAGTTCGATCACGCCGCGCGCATGCCGTTGCAGGAGGACTGACCGTGGACGACAAAGCCAAGCACGTCGATTCCGTTTCCGGCACGGTGACGACCGGCCATGAATGGGACGGCATTCGCGAATTGAACACGCCGCTGCCGCGCTGGTGGCTGTGGGTGTTCTACGCCACCATCGTCTGGTCGGTCGGCTACTGGGTCGTCTATCCGTCATGGCCGCTGGTCTCCAGCTATGCCGGCGGGACATTCGGCTGGCGTTCGCGTGCCGCGGTCCAGAACGATCTTGCCGACCTGCGTGGCGCAGCGCGGCGAGATGATGGTGAAGCTTGCAGCCTCCACGCCGGAGCAGGTCGCCGCCGATCCGCAATTGCGCACCTTCGCCAATGCGGTCGGCCGGTCCGCCTTCGGCATCAATTGCGCGCCGTGCCACGGCTCGGGTGGCGGCGGCTTCAAAGGTTACGCAAATCTTAACGACGACGAATGGCTGTGGGGCGGCAAGCTGGCCGATATCGAACAGACCATCCGCTACGGCATCCGTTCGACCGACGACAAGACCCGCGCCGGGCAGATGCCCGCCTTCGGGCGTGACGGCATCCTGCAGCGCGCCGATATCGAAGCCGCCGCCGACTACGTCCTCAAGCTCGCCGGACGCCCTGTGGCGGCCGTTGCGAAGCTGGAGCAGGGCGCCAAGGTTTTCGCCGACAATTGCGCCGTGTGCCACGGCGACAAGGGCCTGGGCAACCGCGAACTGGGCGCGCCCAACCTGACAGACGCGGTGTGGCTGTTCTCGCCCGACCGCGACACCATCATCGACGGCATGGTCAATGGCCGCGGCAGCGTCATGCCGGCGTGGTCGGCGCGGCTCGACGACGCCACCATCAAGGCATTGGCGGTTTACGTTCACGGTCTGGGCGGCGGGGAGAAATGACTGGGTGCTTATGGACCGCAACGTCACCACCGTGAACGCTGCACCGCCGTCCATGGACGGCGAGGGGCCGCTCTATGCGCCCGGAAAGAGGGTCTACCCGCAGGCAGTCAAGGGCCGCTACCGCAATATCAAATGGGCGCTGCTCGTCGTCACGCTCGGCATCTATTATCTCTTGCCGTTCGTGCGGTGGGATCGCGGTCCGAACGCGCCCGATCAGGCGGTACTGGTCGATTTCACCTCGAACCGCTTCTATTTCTTCTTCATCGAGATCTGGCCGCAGGAGGTGTATTACCTCACGGGCCTGCTGGTACTCGCCGCGATGGCGCTGTTCCTGATGAACGCCGTCGCGGGTCGCGTCTGGTGCGGCTATCTCTGCCCGCAAACAGTCTGGACCGATTTGTTCTATGCGGTCGAGCGCTTCTTCGAGGGCGACCGGCGCGTCAGGCTGCGAAACGACCAAGGCAATCTCACCTTTGAAATTGCGGCGCGCAAGACGCTTAAGCACGCCGTCTGGCTCATCATCGCCTGGTGGACCGGCGGCGCGTGGGTTCTTTATTTCGCCGATGCGCCGACGCTGGTGTACGAGCTCGCGACCTTCACCGCGCCGGTCACAGCCTGGGTCTGGATCGGCATCCTCACCTTCACGACCTATACGCTGGCCGGCTTCATGCGCGAGCAGGTCTGCGTCTATATGTGCCCGTGGCCGCGCATTCAGGCCGCGCTCACCGACGAATACGCGCTCAATGTCACCTATCGCTACGATCGCGGCGAACCGCGTGTCTCGCTGAAGAAGAGCGAGACGTTGCGCCAGCAGGGCGCAGTGGCGGGCGACTGCATCGACTGCGCGCAATGTGTTGCCGTGTGCCCGACCGGAATCGACATCCGCGACGGGTTGCAGATCGACTGCATTCAATGCGGGCTGTGCATCGACGCCTGCGATTCCGTGATGGCCAAGGTCGGCCGACCCGAGCGGCTGATCGCCTATGACACCGACATCAACATCCGGGCGCGCCAGCGCGGCGAGCCAGAGACGTTCAGCCTGATCCGGCCGCGCACAATGCTCTATGCCGCGATCATCGCCGTTGTTTCCGGCATCATGATGTACACGCTGGCGACGCGCCGCGACTTCGGCATCAACGTCATTCACGACCGCAATCCGCAATTCGTCATTCTCGCCGACGGCGCGACGCGCAATGCCTACGCCGTGCGCATTCTCAACAAGTCTCTGGAGGAGCGGTCCTTTGCCATCACGGTAGCGGGCCTGCACGGGGCTCAGGCCGAAATCGTCGGTTCAACGGCACGGCGTGGGAACGATCCCTTGGTGAAGGTCGGTCCCGACCAGACGCAGGAAGTGCGGCTTCTGGTGACGCTGCATGGCAAGCCGCCGGCGGCCTCCGTTCCGCTGGTCTTCACGCTGACCGATACCGCCAGCGGCGCCACCGCGACGGCCCAGGATTTTTTCAGGAGTGCGCCATGACGCAACACGCACAGCCCGTGACAGGCGAACGGCCCGGCTTCCGGGTCACCGGACGAATGGTGCTGCTCACGTTCATCGGCTTCTTTGCCGTCGTGGCAAGCGTCAATGCGTTCATGATCACGCAGGCGGTTCGCACATTCAGCGGGGTCGAGACCGAGAACGCGTACAAGGCCGGGCTCGCTTTCAATCAGAGCATCGCCGCCGCCAGCGCGCAGGACGCGCGCGGCTGGGGCGTCGAGATCGCGCGCCGCGCGCCTGACAGCACCGATTTCACCGTCACCGTGCGCGACAGGGCCGGGCGCTCCGTCACCGGCGTTTCGCTTGAGGCGACGCTCCAGCATCCGAATGACCGCCGCCGTGACCGACCGCTTGCGGTCGTCGCACTCGGCAGCGGGCTTTTTCAGGCGCAGGCCGCTCCTGAAGCCGGTATCTGGGATGTCGTCATTGTATTGCACGAGGGCGACACGGAACTGTTTCGTTCGCGCAACCGCATCGTTGTGAGGTAACCGGGCCATGAGCGAAACACGCGATTATTCTCGTTTCGTCACCAGCCGTGGCGGACATTCAAGCCTTGAGCTTGCGGTGGAGGGCGTTGCCTGCGCCGGCTGCATCGCCAAGATCGAGAGCAGGGTGCGTGCCTTGCCGGGTGTCAGCGAGGCGCGGTTGAACTTCACCACCAAGCGCCTCAATGTCGGCTGGACCGGCGGCGCGCTCGATGCCGCAACTGTCGTGGATACTGTCGAAGGCGCCGGATATCGCGCTCATCCTTTCGTGCCCGAAGACGTCGCGAACGAGGATGCCCGCACCGCTCGCTGGCTGCTGACCTGTCTTGCGGTCGCGGGCTTCGCCGCCATGAACATCATGCTGCTGTCGGTGTCGGTCTGGTCGGGCAATGCCGCCGATATCACCCCCGAGACCCGCGATCTGTTTCATTGGCTGTCGGCGCTGATCGCTTTGCCGACGGCGGCCTATGCCGGGCAGCCCTTCTTCCGCAGTGCGTGGGGCGCGTTGCGTCACGGCACCACCAACATGGATGTGCCGATTTCCATCGGCGTGGTGCTGGCGCTCGGCATGTCGGTGGTCGAGACCATGAATCACGCCACTCATGCCTATTTCGACTCCGCAATCATGCTGCTGTTCTTCCTGCTCTGCGGTCGCGCGCTCGATCATGCCGCGCGCCGGCGCATGCAGCTGGCCGCCGGTAATCTCGCGGCGCTGACGGCCGTGGTCGCGCATCGCATCGATGCCGCCGGCAATCTCGTCACTGTGCCGCCGGGCGCGCTGCGCCCCGGCGATCTTATACTGGTCAAGCCCGGCGAACGTGTCGCCGCTGACGGCGAGGTCACGAACGGAGCCTCCGATATCGACGACAGCATCGTCACCGGCGAGACCTTGCCGCGCCGAGCCGTGCAGGGTGCCGAGGTTTATGCCGGCAGTATCAACGGTTCGGGTGCGCTGACGCTGCGCGTGGTTCGCGCCGGCGAGGCAACGCTGATCGGAGAAATGCAGCAATTGCTGGATCGTGCCACGGCGGTGCGCTCCCGCTATGTCCGGCTCGCCGACCGTGTCGCGCGGCTCTATGCGCCGGTCGTGCATCTCACGGCGGCGCTGACGGCGGTTGGCTGGATGCTGTGGGGTCTGTCCGCGCACGATTCCATCATCATCGCCATTGCCGTGCTCATCATCACCTGTCCCTGCGCGCTCGCGCTGGCGGTGCCCGCGGTGCAGGTCGTCTCTGTCTCGCGGCTGTTCGGGCGAGGAATTTTTCTCAATGCCGGCGACGGCATCGAACGGCTCGCCGAATCCGACACGATCGTCTTCGACAAGACCGGCACGCTGACGCTGCCCGAAGGCCGCGTCGCCAATCGCGATCAGATCGATCCGTCGCTGTTGCAGCGTGCCGCACGGCTGGCACTGTCGAGCCATCATCCGTTGGCGGCCGCTGTGGCTCGCGAGGCATCGGAGCGCCAGCCCTGGCAGGGCGCGACCGAGATTGCCGGCGAAGGAGTTACCGCGCTTGTCGATGGCCTGGAGGCACGGCTCGGCAGTCCGCAATTCTGCAACGTCGGGATCGAAGGCGACGATCATGCCGGCGGTTCGCTGATTGCCTTCCGCCATGGCCCTGCGACGGCGCTCTTCGTCATCCGCCAGACGTTGCGACCGGATGCGGTGCGCGTCGTGGCCGATTTGCGGCGGCAAGGCTATGGCCTGTGCATTCTCTCCGGCGACCGCGAGGCCGCTGTCGCTTCCGTCGCCGCCGATCTTGGCATTGCCAACTGGCAGGCGGGTGTGAAGCCCGCCGACAAGGTCGCGCTGATCCGCAAGATGGGCGAAGATGGTCATCGCGTGCTGATGGTCGGTGACGGCCTCAACGATGCGGCGGCTCTGGCGTCCGCCCATGTGTCGATGGCGCCGATTTCGGCGGCCGATCTGTCCAAGGCCAAGGCGGACGCCGTGTTCCTCGGCGACCGGCTGGCGCCCGTAGCCGAAGCGCTTGCGATTGCACGCCAGGCGCGCAAGGCGATGATGCAAAATCTTGCGCTGGCGATCGTCTATAATGTCATTGCCGTTCCGGTTGCGATCGCGGGGCTTGTGACGCCGCTGATCGCGGCGGCGGCGATGTCGGGCTCATCTATCCTGGTGACGCTCAACGCATTGCGGTTGCGCGCGCCGCGCGAGACCGAAACGCGCACCGAGGAGCCCGCGCCTCTCTCGCAACCGGCGGTGGCGCGATGAGCATCCTTGTCTATCTGTTGCCCATCGCGCTCGCGCTCGGTCTCACCGGGCTGTTCGCCTTCGTGTGGGCGCTGCGCAACGGCCAGTATGATGACATCGACGGCGCGTCGCTGCGCATCCTGTCCGACGACGACCTGTGAGGACGTCGGTCGCTTTGACCTGAATCAAAGCCCGTGTGTGCCCCGCCATTAGCATTGTTCCAGTGAAGCAACTGGAGTATTTTCATGCCGACTGACTCTCTCATCCTCTCGATTGCCATCGTTGCCATGTTTGCGTTCTTCGCCTTGCCTCTTGCATGGGCCGAGCGCCGCACCCGCCGAAAAAATTAGGAGTCGAATGACCCGGCTGCGCGTCCATGAGGAAAAGCACCGGGTTGCGCGGATCGGCTGGCTGCGCGCCGCCGTGCTGGGCGCCAATGATGGCATTGTTTCCACCGCGAGCCTGATCGTCGGCGTTGCCGCAGCCGCGGCAACCAAGAACGAGATCCTCATCGCCGGTGTCGCCGGACTTGTCGCGGGTGCGATGTCGATGGCGGCTGGTGAATACGTCTCGGTGTCTTCGCAGTCCGACACGGAGCAGGCTGATCTCGCGCGCGAGCGGCGTGAGTTGGCCGAAATGCCCGAACACGAGCTTGATGAGCTTGCAGGCATTTACATCGAGCGCGGTCTCTCGCCAGATCTGGCGCGGCAGGTCGCCCAGCAGCTCATGGCCAAGGATGCGCTCGTCGCCCATGCGCGCGACGAACTCGGCATTTCCGAAATTACCACGGCGCGACCGATTCAGGCGGCGCTGACCTCGGCGGCGACCTTCGCGGTGGGTGCGGCGATGCCGCTCCTTGCCGTCATCCTGTCGCCGCCGTCGCTGCTGATCCCGGCGACCTCAATTGCTTCGCTCATCTTCCTTGCCATTCTGGGCGCCATCGGCGCGCAGGCGGGCGGCGCCGGCATCGTGCGCGCCACCGCGCGTGTCACCTTCTGGGGTGCAGTCGCCATGGGCCTGACCGCCGCGGTCGGCGCGCTGTTCGGGACCGTCGTCTAACCCCGCTGTTTGAGATCGTCGCACCTGCGCCTATAACGCAACGATGGATCAGTTCGAACTTTTCCAGAGGCTCGGGATTGCGCTTGCCATCGGTCTGATGGTCGGACTCGAGCGCGGCTGGCAGAGCCGCGCCGACGAGGACACCGATCGCGCTGCTGGCCTTCGTACCTTCGGTTTGTCGGGTCTGCTCGGCGGCGTCTGCGGGGCGCTCGCCAGCCTGACCCATATTGCGATCCTCGCAATCGGGCTCGTGGTGTTCACGGCTGTCGTGGCCGCGTTCAGCCTGCTCGAAGCCCGCGCCGAGCGCAACTTCAGCGCCACCGGAACGGTCGCCGCGATTTTGACTTTTGTCCTCGGTGCCTATGCCGTGCTGGGGCAGCCGGCTGTTGCGGTCGCCGCCGCCGTCGTCATGACAATTCTGCTGGCGCTGCGCGCCCAGTTGCACGGCCTGATTCGCACCATCACCTGGCTGGAGCTGCGCGCCATCCTCACATTGCTGGCGATGACGTTCTTGTTGTTGCCGATCCTGCCGGATCGCGCCATCGACCCCTGGGGCGCGATCAACCCGTCCGAAATCTGGCTGCTCGCGATCCTGATCGCAGCGTTGTCCTTCGTCGGCTATGTGTTGCTGCGGCTCACCGACGATCGCGTCGGCATTGGGCTGGCGTCCATCACCGGCGGTCTGACATCGTCAACCGCGACCACGCTGGCACTGGCGCGCCTTGCGCGGTCGTCGCAGGGCAGGGACACCATCCTCGCAGGCGGCATCGTGGTCGCAGGCGCGGTCATGATGCTGCGGACCATTGTGATCGTGGGCCTCATCAAGCCTGAGCTTGGCGCGCGCGTGGCGCCCGCCATCGCCGTTGCGGCGCTGGTGATGCTGGCAGGCGGGGCCGTTCTCATGATCCGGCGCGGCGTCTCTGCCGCGCAGACCGACAGCGGTCGGCTGAAGCTCACCAATCCGTTCGAGATATGGACGGTGCTGAAGTTTGCTGCGCTGATTGCGGTTATCGGACTGCTCGCCAATGTGCTGGCCGCGCAGTTCGGACGAGACGGCGTTCTCGTCGTGGCGCTTCTGTCCGGCGTCGCCGACGTTGATGCGGCGACGCTGTCGGTGGCGCGACTGTCGGGTGCGGACCTCGCGGTGGATGCAGCCGCCCTTGCCATTCTCGTTGCGGTCGCCAGCAATACGTTTTTCAAAACGGTGATGGCGACCTATGTCGGCGGCGTGTCGCTCGGCCGTTATGCCGCGCTTGTCGGTGCGGCGTCGCTCGCGGCCATGGCGGCGGTGTTCGCTGCGTGGCCCTCGGGGCTCAGCGGTTTCGTTCAATAAATCATTGGGCTGTTATTCCGCATGACTCATCCTTTGGTCGCGGCTGCTTTGCATATCGGCGACGCTCCGGACGGCAGGTATCCGCATACGCAAGTGCAACGCCCGGCAAACACGGGTGTTTTGTGATTTAGCGGCATTTCGGTGAATGAGTGGGGCGTGATGCGTCCGCTCGGGCCGCTTTTGCAGGATTTGTTGGTTAACTCATTCCTAACCTCTTTGCGTAAACGTGGAATGTGAAATGCCGACTTTTCCCGTCTGCCTAGCGGTTGAGCTTCGCGGCAATCATCAAATGTCTGGTCAGGCGCTCCACTTCTCCATCCTCGACTAAACGGAGCGAGTGCCTGCCAGCCGAACGCCACGGTCTGTCACACTCATGATCAAGCTTCCGCAATTTTCGATCGCCACCAAACTCTACGCGCTGTTCGCTGCGCTGACATTCATCATCCTGGCGCTCTCGACGATCTCGGCCATCAATTCACGCCACCAGATGGCGCTCGAGAAGCACGTCGAGTCCGCAGCGCTCGGCTCCCGCAACGTCGAGCGCGTCAACGCACTGATCTATGCGGTGGTGATGGAATTGCGCGGCATCTACATGGCGACGGATAAGGCCGTCGCCAAGCGTTATGGCGACGGGCTGCTGAAGTTCAACGATCAGATCGGCGAGGTCGTGAAAGATTGGCAGTCGGTCGTCACGACCGACGATGCGCAATTGTACAAGGCCTTCGCCGAACGCATCGCGCAATTCCAGGAGTTTCGCCGCGAGCTCGTTCGGCGCGGTGTCGAGGTCAGTCCGGCCGCCGGGCGCGAATGGGGCGACAACGACGCCAATCGCAACGTGCGCACCGCTTTGAACAAGGATATTGATGCGCTTGCGAAGGTCTATGCCGAGCGCGCGGAACGGGCACGCGAGGAGGTCTCGACCAGTCTCTATCGGACATTTATCGCGATGGGTACGCTGGGGCTTCTGGCAATTGCGCTCGCCGGCTTTGGTATCGTCACGATTGCGCGCGGTGTCGTGCGTCCGCTGGCCCGTCTGGTCAACACCATGGGCGATCTGGCGCAGGGCAACAACGACATCGAGGTGCCGGGCACTGAGCGAAGCGACGAAGTCGGCAAGATGGCGCAAGCGGTTCTGGTGTTCCGCGATGCCGGCCGCGAAAAGGTTCGTCTCGAAGGAATCTCGCGCGAGCAGCAGCGCGCCGCCGAAGATCAGCGGCTGGCCACGGAAGCCGAGCGCGCGCGTAACGAGGCCGTGCAGATGGAAGTCGCTCGTCAGGTCGCCAAGGTGGTCGAAGGCATCGGAGCGGGTCTGGAGCGGCTGGCGCAGGGCGATCTGACCTATCGCGTTCACGAGGAGTGGGCCGCCGAATATCTCAAGATCAAGGACGACTTCAACAAAGCCATCGGTCAGTTGCAGGACACGATCAAGAATATCGCGCTGTCGAGTTCGGAAGTCTCGACCGCTGCGGCGGAAATTTCCGCCTCCACGACCGATCTGTCGCAACGCACCGAGGAACAGGCCGCGAGCCTTGAAGAGACCTCCGCCTCGATGGAAGAGATTTCGGCGACGGTGAAGAAAAACGCCGAGAACGCCCAGCATGCCAATCAACTGGCGCAGGGCACGCAGCAGGTCGCCGGTCGCGGCGGCGAGGTTGTCGCGCAGGCGGTGGATGCGATGTCGCGTATCGAGGAATCGTCGCGCAAGATCGCGGACATCATCGGCGTCATTGATGAGATCGCGCGCCAGACCAACCTGCTTGCGCTGAACGCGGCCGTCGAAGCCGCGCGTGCCGGCGAAGCCGGTCGCGGCTTTGCGGTCGTCGCCTCGGAAGTGCGCAGCCTCGCGCAGCGTTCGGCCCAGGCCGCCAAGGACATCAAGGATCTGATCACGAGTTCGTCCGGCCGGGTGCAGGAAGGCGTGCAACTGGTCAACCGCGCCGGCCAGTCGCTGAACGAGATCGTGGAATCGATCAAGAACGTGGCCGTGATCGTCGCCGACATCGCCATGGCGAGTTCCGAGCAGGCCACCGGCATCGATCAGATCAACAAGGCGCTGACCCAGATGGACGAGGTCACGCAGCAGAACTCCGCGCTGGTCGAGGAGAACGCCGCGACCGCCAAGACGCTCGAGGATCAGCAGACGGTGATGGCGGAGCAGGTCGGCTATTTCCGCTTCGAGCAGGATGCGCCCGCGCCCGGATCGGCTTCATCCGGCAGCAGGCGCGGTCGTTCGCGGGGCAACCTCGCGCTGGCCGTCGCCGAGTTTTAGGTTCGCGCACTCGATATACTGCAACGTGCCGGTGCTAGTGTGGTGGTTCAGAAGTTCGCTCCAGTGCCTCCGCAGGCTCGTCGAGCGAACTTCTGAACCTAAACCACACTAGCTTTCATAGCCTTGCTGGTGTCCTGGGATTCCGAAGTTCGCAATAGAGGTTGCTGACAAAGGCGTGCGAACTTCGGAATCGGGACACTAGTGCGACATCAGCGTCGGCACGGTCATCGATTGCAGGATTTCGCGCGTCGTGCCGCCGAGAACGAATTCGCGCAGGCGCGAATGTCCGTAGCCGCCCATCACGATCAGGTCGATCGAATGATCGGCCGCGTGCGACAGGATCCGGTTTGAAACGCCGATCGTGTCTTCCATCAGGTTCCTGACTTCGACATTGATGCCGTGCCGCGACAGGTGATGGCCGATATCGGCGCCGGGAAGCGTGTCCGTTGCCTTGTTGCCGGACGAGATGGTGACGATTTCGATCTGCTTGGCGCGCTTCAGAAGCGGCAGCGCGTCGTTTAGCGCGCGTGCCGCGTTGCGGCCGCCGTCCCAGCAGACCATGACGCGGTCGAGCTTCAGCGGTTTGTCGTGGATATAGGGCACGATCAGCACCGGACGGCCAGAGCCCACCAGTGCGGCTTCAATCAGCACGGTGTCGTCATCGACGCTATCCGCGCTCGCCTGCTGCATGACGGTGAGGTCGAAACGGCGGGCGGTACGTGCCAGGAGTTCGCCGGCGCCGACGGCCCGCGCATCGAGCATGAGCGAGCCCGCTGACAGCCCCTCCCGGCGGGATTTCTCTTCAAAGGCGGCGATGGCTGCCTGCGCGGCGGCCTTGCTCTCGCGATGAAAGGCTTCCATCACCTCGGCCCCGGCGCTGTCGAACACGGTGCCCGGCATGATGATATCGCGCGTTACGGCTGCGCCCGTCAGATGCGCCTCGAAAAGCTGCGCCATCGATGCCGCATAATTGAGCGCGGCAGGGTTCGAGTTCGAACCTGGCATCGCCAGCAGAATATTCTTGATCATCATGATCTCCCAAGTCGCAATGGCCGCCGGACTCCGCCGACGGCGTCGGATGAAGACTATGTATTCAAACGTGAGGGCTGCTTGATAAATGTCAACGGGTGTGAAGAGCCTGGCGCAACGCCTCGATCAGCGCATTGCCGAGCAGGGGCTTTTCGACGATAGGAACCCCGGCGCGGCCGGCGCGCTCAAGCGTAGCGATGTCGGGTTGCTGGCAATGAGAATGGCGGGCCATGTGTGGCCGCGGCTGCGCAAGGCCTCCACCAGTGTCAGACCGTCCATGTCGGGCAGGCTGAAATCGACGATGGCGCAGCTGCAGGATGTCAGGTCGGATGCGCTCAGCAGCCGTGTCGGGGTGTCGTAGGTGCGAGCGACATAGCCTTCGATCTCCAGCATGAACTTTAACGAACTGCACACGGCCTTGTCGTCGTCGACGACGGCAATCATGGTTCGGGATCTGGCTGCGGTTGCGTTCATCGGGCTGCGCGTGACTCGACCCCTCGGGCCGAATGGTTCAAACGCGCACTAAATCGCCCCGCGGCCCGTCATGAATTGATTTGGAGCAAAAGCGGCGGCATCAATCGGCCGGATTGGGGCCGGTCTCAGCTGTTGGGCCGGCGTCGTCCAGGACGCCGGCGACCATCGCCATCTTGACCAGATCGGAGAGCGTCGCTGCCTCCATTTTGGTCATGACATTGGCGCGGTAGATTTCGACCGTGCGCGGGCTGATGCCGTGGTCGAAGGCGATGATCTTGTTGGGCTTGCCGGCAATCAGCCCGTGCAGCACCTGCTGCTCGCGGTTGGTCAGGGTGGCGATGCGCTCGAGGATGCGCGCACGCAGCGCGGTGCGCTCGGCGGTGTCCTGTTGCTGGACGATGCAGCTTCGTACCGCATTGAGCAGGGCCAAGTCGTCGAACGGCTTTTCGAAGAAATCGCTGGCGCCGATTTTCATGGCCTCCACGGCCATCGGCACGTCACCGTGCCCCGTCATCACGATCACCGGCATCGTGTTCCCCTGCGCCCGCAGGCGACGCAGCATCTCGAGTCCGCTGATATCGGGCATCCGCACGTCGGTGATGATGCAACCGCCGCGCAGCGCCGCCGCCTCGGTCAGGAACTGCGCCGCGGAGTCGTATGTTTTCGCATCGATGCCGGCCGACGCCAGAAGAAACGCCAGCGAATCCCGCAGCGCATCGTCGTCATCGATGATGTGGACGGTACCGCTAGTCGCCATCGGTGGTGTCCTCCTTGTTCACGGCGCGCAGGGTGAAGCTGAAGGTCGTGCCGCCGTCGGGATTGGGCTCGACCCAGATGCGCCCGCCGTGAGATTCGACGATCGTTTTGGAGATCGACAGGCCTACGCCCATGCCGTGGTGCTTGGTCGTGAAGAACGGCTGAAACAACTGCGCCTGCGTATCGTCGGACATCCCGGCGCCGGTATCGGACACACTGAAAGTGGCCATTTTGTCGGCCGAGGGCGTCACCATCACGATCAGCTCGCGGCGCTCGACGTCCAGCATGGATTCGATGGCGTTGCGTATCAGGTTAAGCAGCACCTGCTGGATCTGGACACGGTCGGCGAGGACGAATTCCATTTGCGGATCGATCAGGAATTTCACGTGGATGCCCTGATCCCGCACGCCGACCAGCGCCAGCGCGCCGGCCTCCTCGACAAGCTTGCTGACGCTCTCGATACTCTTCTCGGTCTCACCGCGCGAGACGAAGTCGCGCAGGCGGCGGATGATCTGCCCGGCGCGCAGCGCCTGGTCGGTGGCCTTGTCGAGCGCGTCGCGCACGAGGCCTGCGGCCTGGTCGGTGACCGGCTCCAGCAAGCGCTGCGACCCCTTCAGGTAGTTCGCAATCGCCGACAGCGGCTGGTTGAGTTCGTGGGCGAGAGTGGACGCCATCTCGCCCATCGCGGTCAGGCGCGAGATATGCACCAGCTCCGATTGCAGCTCCTGCAATCGCGCCTCGGTTTTCTGCCGCTCCGACAGGTCGCGGACGAAGCCGGTGAAATAACGCCCGTGATTGGATTTCATCTCGCCGACCGACAATTCGATCGGGAATGTCGATCCGTCCTTGCGCTCGGCGACGACGACGCGGCCGATGCCGATGATCCGCCGCTCGCCGGTTTTCAGGTAGCGCAACATGTAGCCGTCGTGCTGTCCGCGATAGGGCTGGGGCATCAGCATGCTGACATTCTTGCCGATGACCTCCGCGGCCTTGTACCCGAACAGCCTTTCGGCTGCGGCGCTGAAGGATTGCATCGTGGCATGCTCGTCGATGACGATCATGGCGTCCGGCACCGTCTCCAGGATGGATGTCAGATGTGCTTCGCGCGCCAGCACATCCTGGTTGATCGCGCGGGCGCTCCGCCGGCTGCGATGAGTGATCTCGCCGGACCAGGCGATGACGACGCCGACCAGGCCGAAGTCGATGGCGTGGACGATGTGGTTGGCGCTCACGCCATGGCCGGCGACCGAGAGAAGCCCGAGCGCAAGCCCGAGCGCGGTCGCAAAGAGCGCCGGCTTGAGGCCGCCAAGCGCGGCCGTCAGCAGCACGGCCGGCATGAAAAACAGGAAAGGGGAGGTGTCGCCGATCACTGGGGTCAGGACGCCGCGGACGGCCAGCGTCGCGCCGATGGCTGCGACCGGCACGCCATATTGGACCCAGGGATTTCGCCACATTACGTCGAATTTGCCCATCGCGGCTATCGGTCCTGCGTCTGGGGGCGCGACACCGGCACTTTACTCCGGCCGGATGCCCTCCGGACTACGGGAAACCCCTTAGGGAGAATACCCGGATTCCAGCGCCCCTTCAGCGCGTTTATCGGTTGTGCAGGGTTCAAGGTCAAATGAAGGGGAAGATCATGCTGCAACATACCGCACAGACGCTTATCCGTCGCTCTCCCGACACGTATCTCGCAGCCCATCGGCCCGCCGCGGCCGTCCGCGTCGAGCCCAGCCGCATCGAGAACATGGGCACGCCCATGACCTTCGCGCGCAACACCGAGATCTACGGCGAAAACGAACCCGCCGACTATTTCTACAAAATCCTCAGCGGCAGCGTGCGGACCTCCCGCATCCTGACCGACGGCCGCCGCCAGATCGGCGCCTTCTATTTTCCCGGCGATGTGTTCGGCCTCGAGGCCGGCGACGACCATGCCTTCGCCGCCGAAGCCATCTGCAATGCGCGGATTCTGGTGATTCGCCGCAGCGTCGTGGCGACTGCGGCCGCGTGCGAGGTCAGCGTCGCCCAGGAGTTGTGGATGTTGACCGGCCGCGAACTGCAGCGTGCGCAGGCGCACCTGATGCTTCTGGTCAAGACGGCGCAGGAGCGCGTCGCGGGATTTCTGCTCGAGATGGCCGCGCGCGCCCACGCGGCGCGGGAATTCGATCTGCCGATGTCGCGGCAGGATATCGCGGATTATCTGGGACTGACCATCGAGACGGTGTCGCGCATCTTCACCGGTCTTGAAGGGTCTGCCACCATTGGGCTGCCTACTTCGCGTCACGTGGTGCTGCGAGATCCGGCCGCGCTGCGGCTGCTCAACAGCTAGCTTCAGAAATTGCAAAGTTGCCGGGCAGGTTCGTGTCTTCCCCGCGGACCGGCGCAGCAAAACGCCGAAGAAGGGTCCCCCTTCTTCGGCGTCTTTTTTATTGCTCTGCGGCTCTACACGCCGCCGATCGGGCGGATCATGGTCGTGTCCTCGACCGTCTTGACGCCTTCGGTCAGTTCGGCCGCCAGCCGCAACGCGCGTTTCTCCGCTGTGGAATCGACGATGCCGGAGAGCTTGATGGCGCCGTTATCGGCTCCGACGTTGATGAGCGCCGTGCGCGCCCAGGGTTCGGCACCGATGCGTGCGAGGACGGCCTGGCGCAGATCCTCGTCGCTTTTCGCGGCACGGTGCTGCGTCGCCAATTCGCCGCGCGCCAGCGCCCGCAGCAGGTTGGCGCGGCTGACGATGCCGACGACCTTGCCGCCTGAGATGATCGGCAGCCGCTTGATGCCGTTCTGCTCAAGCGTTTCTGCAAGCTCCCGCACCGGGGTCTCCGGCGTGGCCGTGATCACATTCTTCGACATGACGTCGGAGACGCGCTGGGCGTTTTCCTTGACGAACTCGCGCGCCAGACCATCGCGGCCCATCAGCGCCCGCAGCCACCACGACCGGTGGTGGTCGGTGCCGGCTTCGGCATGCCGCATCAGGTCGCTCTCGCTGACGATTCCAACGAGCTTCCCGGACTTGTCGACCACCGGCAACCCGCTGATGCCGTTCTCGACCATCAAGCCTGCGGCTTCCTGCACGGTGTGATCAGGCGTTGCCGTCACGACAGCGCTGTACATTATGTCTGCGGCTTTTTGCATGACTGGCCTCCCTGTGATGGAACATTTGATTGCATGCGAGCATTGTCCTTTCCGCAGAAGCGTCATTGACTTGCGTCAAACGACGATGGCGCATCAAAGGACACATTGAGATAAGCTGATTTCGCCAGACCGTTGCGAGCTGAAGGAGCGTGCCATGAAGGTCAAGGATGTCATGACGAGCCGTGTCGTCACGATCGGGCCGGATGCGACCGTGCGCGATGCCGCGCAGTTGATGCTCGGAAAGAGGATCAGCGGATTGCCGGTCGTCGATTCAGGCGGCGCGCTGGTCGGCGTTGTCACCGAAGGCGATTTCCTTCGTCGCGCCGAAATCGGCACCGGTAAAAAGCGCTCGCTTTGGTGGGATATTCTGCTGGGGCCCGGCCGGCTGGCGGAGGAATATGTGCAGTCCCATAGCCGCAACATCAAGGATGTCATGACGCCAGAGCCCTACACGGCGACGTCGGACACTGCACTTGAGGACGTCGTGGCGATGATGGAGAAGCGCCAGATCAAGCGCGTCCCGGTGGTCGACAATGGCAAGCTTGTCGGCATCGTCAGCCGGTCAAATCTCATTCGTGCGCTGATCTCGGCCGGTCCGTCGATTCCGGCCGGAGGCGTCGATGATGCAACGATCCGCGCCAACATTCTCAACGAACTCAATCGGGAGCGTTGGGCAGCGCTGGGGACCGTCGACGTCATCGTGCGCAGCGGCACAGTCCATCTGTGGGGCATCATCACCGACGAGCGCGAGCGTCAGGCGTTGATCGTGGCCGCGCAGAACGTACCCGGCGTCAAGAATGTGCGCGATCATCTGTCGTGGATGGAGCCCGGATCAGGCGTCGTCATTCCGCCGGAAGACGACACGCCGAAATCCGCGATCGTGTGAGTTGATGTAGCGCAACACCGCGCTTTGGCACGGTGCTACATGCTTAACCAGCCCTTTTCTGTTGCTGGAGGTCGCATGAGAGCCCGCGATATCATGACGTCCCACGTCATCTCGGTGGGGCCGGACGCGACGGTCGATGCAGTGGCGAATACCCTGACCGCGAACGGCGTCAGCGCCGTGCCGGTCATCGCCATCGATGGCCGCCTTCTCGGAATTGTCTCCGAAGGCGATCTGATCCGGCGTTCGGAGCTCAAGACCGCCCGCAGCCGCTCCTGGTGGCTTAATCTTCTGACGTCAACCGACCAGCTTGCGGCGGATTTCGTCAAGTCCCGGGCCGTTAACGTCAAGGACATCATGACAAAGGACGTCCTGACGGTTGAGCCGAATGCAGCTTTGCACTGCATCGCCGACATTCTTGAGCGTAATGGCATCAAGCGCGTGCCGGTCGTCGAAGCGGGCCGCGTGATAGGAATCGTCAGCCGCGCCAATCTCATTCAGGCGCTGTGCTCTCTGCGCAAGCGCGATCTCGATGTCGATCTCAGCGACGATGGGTTGCGCGCTCGAATTCTCAATTCGTTCAAGGACATGCCCTGGGCCAGTCGGCCGATGAATATCCTCGTTCACAACGGCGAAGCCGAGTTGTGGGGTTGCGTCTATAGCGACGAGGAACGCAAGGCTGTCCGCGTCGCGGCCGCGTCGACGGCAGGCGTGACCAGCGTCAAGGATAAGCTGCGGGTCATGCCGACGCTCTATACCGGCCTGTAACGCCCGGCGCGCAGCAATACGGGCGGCTTGATGAGCCGCCCGTGGAAAGATCTTTCAGCGCAGCAGCAAGCGCGTTTGGCGCTACACCGGCTCCACCGAGGCCACGCAATAGGTGTGGGTGTCGTCGTCTTCGCGAATGGAGATGTATTCACCCAGCATGAATCGCTCGTCGCCGAAGTGATAGCCGGCCTCGTCGTCCTGGTTGCCGTCGATGTCGTAATGCAGCGCCCAGCTTCCGCCCGGCCGCCGGATCAGATGGCCGTGGCTATCCTCTTCGTTGACGCGGAAGCGCGTGACACGACACGACGCGCGGCTCTGCTTCCAGCCTTCCACGTCGATTTTGTCGTTGGCGTCCAGCGGCGCGACGATGATGTACCCGATCCGGTTGTCGCCCGAGGGATGCCCCGGCTCTCGCGCGAGCTCGAGACGTATTTTGCGCAAATGGGCCATGGATATTCCTCTTGTTATTCCAGAGTTTTGAGATAGGCGAGGACGTCTGCGATCTGGTCGCCCTCAAGACGAAATTCCGGCATGCTCGGATGCCCGGTGACGATGCCCTCGGCGAAGGCTTCCGCCAGCGTTTCGACCGGATAGCGCAGATGCAGCGTCCGAAACGGCGGCGCCGCGCGTAACGGGCTCGGGCTCACCTTGTCGATGGAGTGGCACCTCGCGCAATTCGTCCGCACGAAGGACTGGCCACGCTGCACGCTCGGCGACATTTGCTGAGCCTCGGCGGCAGAGCCGGATACGGCCAGACCTGAAACGACCAAGCCTGAAACAGCCAAGCCTATAAGTGCGCTCGGAATGAGCTTCATGATGTTCGGACCGCTGGATGAAACTGGCACCAATGCTGTTTCATTTAGGGGGGGCCGCCCTTGACTTGGATCAATGGCCCCCGGCATCGTCCGGCCTGCGTTTTTGTGAGGAGCAATCATGGAAATCATGGCAACGGGTTTGCGCTATCCGGAAGGTCCGGTCGCGTTGGCCGATGGATCTGTGCTGGTCGTCGAACTGGCGGGCGAGGCGCTCAAGCGCGTGCGTCCGGATGGCCGCGTCGAGGTTGTTGCCAAAATTCCGGGAAGCCCCAATGGCGCGGCGATGGGGCCGGGCGGCAAGATTTATGTCTGCAACAATGGCGGCCTGAAATTCATCGATGTCGGCGGCACGCTGCGCACCAACGGCCAGTCGGCCGATTATCGCGGCGGGTCCATCGATGTGGTGGACATCAACACCGGCAAGGTCGAACGCCTGTATGACCGTTGCGGCGACTTTCCGCTGAAAGGGCCCAACGATCTCGTGTTCGACAATCACGGCGGATTTTACTTCAGCGATTTCGGCAAACGCCGCGACCGCGATCTCGACCGCGGCTATGTCTACTGGGCGAAGGCCGATGGCTCTGAAATCCGCGAAGTGGCAGGTCCCATGGTGATGCCGAACGGCGTCGGCCTCTCGCCCGACGACAAGACATTATATGTGTCGGAAACCCACGCCGGCCGGCTATGGGGCTTCGAGGTCGAGGCGCCGGGCCGGTTGCGCAAGATTCCGTGGCCGGCGACGCCCTATGGCGCGCGGCTTATCGCCGATCCCGGCAACTACACCCAATACGACAGTCTCGCAGTGTCGGCGTCCGGACGTATCTGCGTGTCGACGCCTGAAGGTTCCGGCATTCAGGAAATCGCGCCGGACGGATCGCAAATCTGGAATCACAAGATCCCGGATATTCTGGCGTCGAACATCGCCTTTGGCGGCAAGCATATGCGCACGGCCTACATCACCGGCAGCCATGAAGGCCGGCTGTTCAAGATGGAATGGCACGAGCCGGGTCTGCGTCTGCCGTATCAGGAAATCTAAACGCAGTGGGCATCGTCCGCGTTATGGGCTTCGGCCCATGACTTTATGGTGCGTCCGCAATGCGGAGGCATTGGCGCAGATTGACGTTTGTCGCGCGCGGCTTCGCTGCTATAGCGTTTTCAAGCGAAGTGGAAGCCGGTTCGCGTTAAGAAAACGCGTCAACAAAAACCATAGCGCCGACAAAGGCAGGGAGTAAACGATGCCCGTTGAAATTCTTGACAAGTCGATGAAGCGTATCGCGCCGGCGGATCGTAACGCCGAGCAGCTTGGCTCAGGTTATGGTGGCCCGAACGGCCCGACCGAGGGCCCGGTGTGGATCGCCGAGGGCGGCTATCTTCTGTTCAGCGACATTCACGGCAGCCGGCGCATGCGCTGGGATCCGAAGACCGGCGTCACCGTCGACAAGGAAAACACCGCCAACGGCAACGGCATGACGCGCGACCTGCAGGGCCGCCTCGTCACCTGCCATCACTTCAGCCGTTGCGTCGATCGCGAGGAAGCCGACGGCTCGATTACAGTCATCGCCAGCTCCTATCGCGGCCAGAAGCTCAATCGTCCGAACGATGTCGTGGTGAAGTCCGACGGCTCGATCTATTTCTCCGATCCGCCGCCGCGTCCGCCGTTGACCCCGCCGGAGCACACGCCGGAACTGGATATTGCCAGCTTCTATCGCGTCTCGGCCGATCTCAAGCAGATCAACCAGCTGACGCGCTCCTTCGTCAACCCGAACGGTCTGTGCTTCTCGCCGGATGAAAAGATTCTCTACCTCAACGACTCAAATCCTAATCGCAAGCTGATCCTGGCCTATGACGTCGAAGGCAACGGCATGCTCGATCTCGGCTCCGAGCGGATGTTCTGCGACATGCGCGCCGACAAGCGTCCCGGCGCGCCGGACGGCATGAAGTGCGACGTCGAGGGCAATGTGTATTGCACCGGCCCCGGCGGCATCTGGGTCATCAATCCGCAGGGCAAGCACATCGGCACGATCCAGGCGGCTGACCGGCCGATCAACATGAACTGGGGCGACGACGACTGGTCGACGCTCTATTTCGCCGGTCTGACCACGATCAACCGCATCCGCCTCGGCATTCCGGGCGTGCCCGTGACGCGCGGTAAGGTCTGACGCGCAAATCCTTCTTCACCTCTCCCCGCAAGCGGGGAGAGGGAGTGGGCACTGCTCAAAAAAAAGCCGGTCACGCGACCGGCTTTTTTCGTGTTCGCGGCGCATCTGCGCGCGCACGTTCTCGGGCCTCGCCCGCTCTACTCCTCGCCTCCATCAATCGGCGGGTCGTTTTCCGGAAGCGCGGCCTGTGTTCGCACCTCTGACGGCGTCATTCCGAATTGCCTGCGGAAGCTGCGGTTGAAATGCGACAGATCCTGGAACCCGGCGTCGAAGGCGATGTCGCCAATCTTGCGCCCAACGAGGCGCGGGTCGCGAAGCAGGCGGTGCGCGCGTTCCAGCCGGCGTGCAACGACATGTTCCGAGAATGTTTTCCCGGTCTCTTCGAGTAGCCGGTGGAGATAGCGCACCGAGTAACCCTGGCGCTTGGCCATCTGTGACGCATCGATTTCTGCATTGCCGAAGTCCTGGGCAATTGCATTGAGCAGCGCACGCAGGCGGGCTGCTCGCACGTTGCTTTCATCGACAAAGTCCGGCGCATCGCGATCGGCCAGCGCGCTGACCACCAGGTCGATGATATGCATTCCCGCGAGCTCAGGCTCGGCGATATCGGAGAGCGAGAAAAGCGTTTCGAGATAACCCGTCAGGAGGCGAAGGGGCGCGTGAGAGCCGGAGATGTGGCGCTCGATGGTGCGGTCGATGTCGCGCATGAGCAGCCCCAGCGCTTCGCGCGGAAGGCTGACCGACCAGGTTTGTCCTTCCTCAAGCGAATGAAACTCGCTGCTTCGCCGATTGTCGAACACAGCCGCATCGCCGACGGCAAGTTCGAACTGCTGCGTCTCCTGCACGATACGAAAGCGGCCGCGCCGGTTGATGACCATATATAGAGTATCGTTGGCATCGGCGCCGGGCGTGCGGACGAAGACAGACGGCGTGCCCTGGACCGTTCCTGCGGCGACACCGCCGAGTTGTATGAACTCGACAGTGAAGCGCAGGCCGTCTGTCGAGTGGTCGATGAAGCGCATGTCCATGCGGCGGTGGACGAAGCCATCGCTCCAGACCTGAAAACGTTCGCTCGGCGGGAGATCGTCGGTGGAGAACCGGACTCGAATAGGCGGATTGGACAATGTCATTTGGAAAACCAATGCAGCGGCGACGTCTGCGTCGCGATGAGGGGATCCATCCACGTCTGTGGCAATAACGTGACGCTCGGTATCGATCAATAGTTTGACGTAAGATACTTGGCTCGATGGCTATTCTGCCGCATAAAAAACGGGCGACTTCGGCAAACCAACGGATGAGACGGCTTGCATTAGGCTGGCAATGCTCTGCTCTAGGCTGGTGGTGCACTCGCACGGTGCCCTTGCGCCGCGTCATGCCGGGTGATCCTCTGACTTTTGATGTGCGAGGTAGCAAGATGAAGGACCTGGACGCTCTCGATCGAAAGTTGCTGGATTTGCTTCAGGACAATGATCGCCTGTCGCTGACAGAACTCGGCGGGCGCACTGGCATTGCGCCTTCGACCGTCAACGACCGCATTCACAGGTTGGTGAAGCAGGGCGCGATCAGCGGCTTCCATGCGCGTCTGTCGCCGGAGGTGGTGGGTATGGATATTTTGACGTTCATGCTGGTCGGATGGAGCGATCCGAAGGTCGAAGCGAAGTTTCTGGCGCGCATGAAGGCGTCGCGCGCCGTGCTCGAATGCCATCACGTGACCGGCGCGTGGAACTATCTCTTGAAGGTTCGCGTGCGCAATACGCGCGAGCTGGAAGACTTCATCGGCAATACGGTCAAGGCGGTGAAGGGCGTTCAGCGTACCGAAACGCTGATTGCGCTCTCCTCGCCTAAGGAAAGCTGGGCGCTGGACGTGTCCTGATTTCCAGCAGCCCTCCGTACGCTGTGTGCATATTAAAGTGCACCGACCGCAGCACTTCTGTCGCAAGAATACAACTCGCGGTCGAATTGCGACATGACCTTGCTCGCGTGCGCGGCCGGCATAGAGTTCTGACACGCCATGCCAAGACGCGAATCCTCATCGTCCGTAGCTTCTCCTTATTGGTCGGTGAATCGGTCGGCCGCGCGGGGACACGCGGCGCTTGGGGAGCTTTTCGACAATGCCTGCGCAATTCAGTGCCGAGCGTTTTTCGCTCAATGCCCGTCGTCGTCTTCAGCGCTATCTCTGCAACACATCGCTTGCGACAGCCGCGATGGCGGGTGTCGGCCTGGTCCCGCTGGATTCCCGTTCAGCCGGCTCATGCGGCGTGCGTGATCACGGGCACCGGTGGGCTGGGCGCGCTCGATGCCAACGACATCGTCAACTGCACCGGCCTCGGCAACACAACCGCTATCTCCGGCACGAACGCGAACAATGTCCAGGTCAACATCGGCAACGGCGCAACCGCGACGTCGCTGGGCACGGCGGCCAGCAGTGCCGTTCAGCTTCAGACATCGCCTGGAGTTGTCGTGAATGTCACCAACAATGCCACGGTGACGGCCGGCGGTGGTTTCCCTGTAATCTGGGTTAATAGCGACAATGGCGTCGTGAACGTTCAGGCCGGCGGTCTCGTGCAGGCCGCGGGCGTTGGCGCCAGCGCTGTGCTGCTCAACGGTGGCAATGCCACCACGGTAAATATCGGCGGCACGGCCGATGGCGGAGCGAACGGCAACGGCGTTGAAACGACCGCGGCGACGACCGGCGCGCAGATTAATGTGCTGGCTGGAGGAACCGCGACGGGTGAGACCGGCGTGTTCCTCGACGCTGCCGGCACTATTTCCAACAGCGGCACCATTTCCTCCACGGCGTCTTCTTTCGCGATCATCGGATCGTCCGGCGCCGATGTCGTGGTAAACGCAGGCACGATAACGACGGCCGGTGCGACTGCCGTCAATCTCGCGGGCGGCAACGATCATTTTTTCATGGAAGGCACCTCCAGCATCACGGGCCGCGTGCTTGGCGGCGCCAATTCCGACACGCTGTATTTTACCGGTGGCACCAACGCCACATTCGATCTGGCCAATCTCGGCGCGGGCCAGCAGTTCGACGAGTTCGAATCATTGACGAAAGCCGGCGCCTCGACCTGGACGCTGACGGGCACGACGGCCTTTGCAGGCAACGTCGCAGTCAATCAGGGTCGCCTTGTCGTCAACGGAACCTTGCCGGGCACTGTCACCGTCGCGGGTGGCGGTATCCTTGGCGGCGCGGGCACCATCGCCACGCTGGTTGCCGACAACAACGGTACCCTCGCACCCGGAAACTCGATCGGTACGCTGAACGTCACCGGCAACGCGACCTTCAATGCCGGTTCGACCTATCAGGTGGAAATCAACAGCGCCGGCCAGAGCGATCTCGTCAACGCGACCGGCTCCGCGACGATCAATGGTGGCACGGTACAGATCGTTCCGCTTGGCGCGGGTTTCCTCGCCAACACGCAATACACCATCGTCACCGCCGCGGGTGGCGTCACCGGCACGTTTACGACGCTCGCGCCATTGCCGGCACGCGCAAAGGCGCCAGCCACAAATGAAAAGGCCGGCCTCGCGGCCGGCCTTTGCCGTTTCGGTGGCAACGCGTCGTGTTACAGCGCCGTCTTCTTGATCCCGTATTTCTGGATCAGCTTGGTGAGCGCGTCGGTTTCGAGCTGCATCAGCTTGAGCGCCGCCTCGGGACCTTCCGGAGTCGGCAGATAGCCGCTGGCGGCGAGCTTCGCCTTGGCCTCCGGTGAATTCAGGAACGTGCTGATTTCCTTGAAGACGCGCTCGCGGATCGCATCGGGCAGTCCCTTCGGTCCGAACATCCCGAACCAGCCCTGCCAGGCCGGCACCTCCGGGAATCCCGCCTCAGCAACGGTCGGCACGTCGGGGAATGCTTCGAGCCGCGTCGCATTGAGCGTGGCAACGAAACGCAGATCGTTGGACCTGACATTGCCCATATAGGCGGCCGGAAAATCGAGCATCAGCTGAATGCGGTTGGCGAGAATGTCCGGCAGGATTTGTCCCGAGCCCTTGTAGGGCACGCGCGTGATCTCGATGCCGGTGCCCGAGGCAAACATCATCGACATCAGTTCCTGCGTCGAGTTCGGCCCGGAATTACCGAAATTGAGCTTGCTCGGATTGGCTTTGCCGTAGGCGACCAGCTCTTTCAGCGTTTTGGCCGGCATGTCCTTGTTCGTCACGAGGACGATCGGCGAGAACACCAGTTTCATGATCGGCGTGAAATCGGTGTCGGGATTGTACGAGAGCCCTTCGCTGAGCAGCTTGGCGTTCACCAGCGGTCCGCTCGAATTCATCATGAAGGTGTAGCCGTCGGGTGCGGCGCGCGCGACAGCCGCAGCACCGATGGTGCCGTTGGCGCCGCCGCGGTTCTCGACCACGACGGTCCAGTTAAGACGCTTGGTGAGGTCGTCGGCGATCAGGCGTGCGACGAAGTCGAGGCCGCCGCCCGCCGCATAGGGCACGACGAAGGTGATCGGCCGGCTCGGCCACGCCTGCGCAAAGGCCGCGCTGACAAACACGAGCGTCAAAGCGAGGGCGCAAAGGCCCGATCGCAAAATGGAAACAAGGTTGCGTGTGGTGAGCATGGATCCCTCCAGATTGAGTTCGTCCGGCGGTCTGTGCCGCCTTGCCGTTTATTTCGAATAATGTTCGAGAATGAAGTATGAGACAGAGGCGCCGGATCGGCAAGCGCCGGAACGCCGCTGTCTCTTACGTCAATGTCGCGAGTGCGACAAATCCGCCGCAATTCACGGTCCGGCGCTGCCGTTGCCGGTCGCGGCGAATAGGGCAATATGCGCGCCTTCAAATGGGCGGCGAAAGCGTGGGCAGAACAGCGTGATCCCCAAGATCGACAAGATCGATGAAGCGAGCACCGTGGCCGAGGCGTGGGCGCGCGTCGTCGAACGCTGGCACGACCGGCCGTTTCTCGCCGTGCCGGCGCGGCCGGGGCGCGACTACGACGCAGCCGGCGTCGAGATCACCTATGGCGAGGCGGCGGCGCAAATCGCCGACATCGCCGCGCGCTATCGCGATTCAGGAATCGGCCTCGGCCACCGTGTCGCGCTGCTGCTGGAAAATCGCCCCGCGCATCATCTGCACAAGATTGCGCTGAATACGCTCGGGGCGAGTTGCGTCCCGGTCAATCCGGATTTTCGTTCCGCCGAAATCAGCTATCTCGTCAGTCACGCGAAGATCGACGCCGCCATTGTGCTCGCCGCGCGCGCAGGCGCAGCTCAGTGAAGGCGTGACGGCGGCGCAGGCGGCCGTCCCCGTCGTGACGCTGGAGAATTTTGCCAATGGCGCGCCGGTGCCGCGACGCAAGGCGGCCTCCGGCGCGGTCACGGGTCTCACCGAGGCGAGCATTCTTTATACGTCCGGCACGACAGGTCTGCCCAAGGGCTGCATCCTGCCGCAGAGTTACGAGATGATGTGCGGTTACTGGTACGCCACGCGCGGCGGGCTTGTCGCGGCGATGCCGGGCGAAGACCGGCTCTACACCACGCTGCCGGTCACGCACGTCACCTCGCATGTCTATACGTTCTATCGCACGCTCTTGACCGGCGGCTGCCACATCCAGTCCGATCGCTTCAGCCCGTCGCGCTGGTTCAGCGAGATCGTCGCCACGCGCGCCACCGCGATTCAATATCTCGGCGTTCTCATTTCGATGCTGATGCAGCAGATGGATCCGAACGAGCGCCCGGCGCATCAGGTGCGTTTCGGCGCGGGCGCCAGCGCCGAGCCGAAACTGCGGCAGATCTTCGAGGAGCGTTATGGTTTCCCGCTGATCGAGCAGTGGGGCATGACCGAGATGTGCCGCTGCATCGGCGTCTATCATCCGCCGCGCAAGGTCGAGACGCGCGCCTGCGGCTGGCCGGTGCCCGGCATCGAGGTCCGCGTCGTTGACGACAAGGACGAAGACGTCGCGCAAGGCGAGGCGGGCGAATTGCTGATCCGCCATTCGGCTGAGACCCCGCGCAAGCATTTCTTCGTCCGGCTATCTCGATGATGAGGCTGCCACCGAACATGCCTGGCGCGGCGGCTGGTTTCACACCGGCGATGTGGTGACGCAGGATGCCGACGGCATGGTGCATTTCGTCGAACGCGCCAAGAACATCATCCGCCGCTCCGGCGAGAACATCGCTCCGGCCGAGATCGAGGAAGTCCTGCGCGATCACCCGTTGATCCGTCAGGTCGCGGTGCTGCCGGTCGCAGACGAAACGCGCGAGGAGGAAGTCCTCGCCTGTGTCGTGCTGAAAGAGGGCAGGCCGGATGGCGCGCGCGCGGCCGAAATCGCCCGTGAGATTTTCGACGTGTGTTATCGCAGGCTCGCCTATCACAAGGCGCCGGGCTGGATTTACTTCCTCGACGAGCTGCCGACCACCGGCACGCTCAAGATTTTGAAGCACATGATTTTTCCGGCGGGCGCCGACCCGCGCAAGCTGCCCGGCATGTTGGACTTTAGGGCAAGGAAAATCCGCCCGCGCGACACCGCCGCCAGGCCCTGATCGTTGAAGTTTGATTTGCGTCGTCGCCGGATCGGATCAATAATCCGCGCTGATAATCGCGGGTCGGCGAACAGGTTTGAAAACGAGCGAAGCAAGCGAGCAGGGGGAACTGTCATGCCGTTATGGTCGCAACTCATCGTCTGGATCGTGGTCGGTCTCATCGGCGGCAGTCTTGCCGGTCTTATTATCACGCGCGAGCGCTGGGGCTTCGGCCTGCCGGCCAATCTCGGGCTCGGTCTTGCCGGCGCGCTGGTCGGCGGTCTGCTGTTCCGGCTGTTCGGCCTGTGGCCGTCGCTCGACAAGTTTTCCATCTCGCTGCGCGACGTCGTCTCGGCGCTGATCGGTTCGCTGATCGTGCTCGCCGGGCTGTGGCTGTGGCGGAAATACAAGCCGATGGGCTGACGATCTCAGCGCCTCGGCGTCTCGAAAACGTCAAAGCCCGCCGGGGTCGCCGGCGGGCTCTGCGTGTCGATCGATCAAATCAGCCGAAGCGTTACTCCGGATCGATGCCCAGCTTCTTGAAGTCGGCCGCATATTGCTCCGACGCCTTGCGCACGTCGGCGTCGAACTGCTCGGCCGTGCCTTCGTAAATGAAGTTGCCGCTCTTCTCGGCCTGCTCCTTGAGCTTGGCAACCGACTTCGCGTCCTCGAGCGCCTTCTTCAGCTTGTCGACGATCGGCTTGGGCGTGCCGGCCGGCGCCCAAACTCCCGCGACGGTGAAATCCGCCAGTGCGGGATATCCGACCTCGGCGAAGGTCGGCACGTCCTTCAGGGCGGCCGCACGCTTCTTGTCCGAGAACGCCATCACCGCGATATTGGGCTGACTGGCGACCGTGGCCGCCACCGTCGTCAGGCCGAAATAGGCGTCGACATTGCCGTTGAGGATGTCCTGCACGATCTGCGGCGCGCCCTTGTAGGGCACTTCCTTCCAGCCGATGCCGGACAGTGCCGCGAAGCGCTGCGCGGCGAGGTTGGCGACGCTCTGCGGACCGAACGAGGCGTAGTTCAGCTTGCCGGGGTTGGCCTTGCCGTACTCGACCAGTTCCTTCAGCGATTTCGCCTTGCTCGAATTGGTGTTCACCACCAGCGCCATCGGCGCGTAGGCCAGGCCGCCGATCATGACGAAGTCATCCCATTTGTAGCCGGGGTCCTTCATGCCGGAGAGATTGGCCGCCATGTTCGAGGAGTTGAAGATCAGCGTGTAGCCGTCCTTTGCCGCGCGCGCGGTGAAGCGCGTCGCGGTTGCGCCGTTGGCGCCCGGACGATTTTCGACAAGCACGCGCTGGCCGAGCGAGGCCGACATCGTCTCGGCCAGAATGCGCGCCAGCACGTCGGTCGCGCCGCCGGCCGGGAAGCCGACGATCAGTGTGATCTCGCGGGTGGGGTAGTCCTGTGCCTGCGCGCGTTGCGCGTTCAGCGTGACAACCGAAAGCAATCCCAAAAACAAAGCCAGTAATCGCATGCGCATTTCTCTCTCCTGGATCGGCGATAAATCGTGCGCACAAATAGCATGGCGCGGCGCTGCATCGCCATCGTTCCCTGCAACAGCGCGTTGCGATGGTTTCCAGATTGCACTGATGCGATACGATGCAGCGATGCTGTTATCGCAAATGATAATGCCGGGCGCGTGCCGCATGGTCGCGGTGCACGTTCTTTCGGCACGCAAAAAATGGGTGAGCGCCGCAGCATCGGCCGCTCGGGTTCGCCGCTGCCGCCGTCGAAACCGTCGTCGATGGCTCCTGGCGGATTGGCCCCGGGCGAAGGCGCCTGGCGCGGAAAATCGGTCCGGGATTGACGGCTGCGCCCCGGCGCTTCGCTTGTTTGCGCGCAGGAGTTCCGCAGTTGTCGGCTGCGTTAAAAAGTGCGACGAAGCGGGCAGGAAAAGGGCGCCAAGCCCCAAACAGATCGAAAGCGGAGAGCCTGATGCCCTTGTCGGATGAAGAGTATCGCCTGAAGCGCCGCGCCGAATGGAACGAGGCGGGCAAGCGCTACGCCAATCTGTCGGTCGGCGCGCTGGCGGATCTCTCGCGGCAGGCCGCCGAACAGGTCTTCAAGCTGGTCGATCTTCAGCCGGGCGAGCGCGTGCTCGATGTCGGCACCGGCGCGGGCAGCCCCGCGCTCGAGGCCGCGCCCTTCGTCGGGCCCACGGGCCGCATCGTCGGCATCGATTCAGCCGCGTCGATGATCGAGTCCGCGCGCCGCCGCGCCGAGGAACTCGGCATCGGCAACGCCGAGTTCTTCGAGCAGGAAGGCGAGCATCTCGATTTCCCGGATGAATCCTTCGACGCCATCATCTCGCGCTACGCCTATCCGCACTTCACCAATGCGTCGGCGGCGTTCAAGGAATCCTATCGCGTGCTGCGCAAGGGCGGGCGTCTCGGCGCCTCGATGCACGGCGCGGTGGAGCTGAACCCTTACATCTGCGCGCCGATCATGGTGATGAGCAAGTATCACCTGAACCCGTCGCCGCTCACCGCGCGCGGCCCGTTCGCGCTGCATACGCCGGCGCTCTTGGAGGCCGAGTTGAAGAAGGCCGGCTTCAGCGATGTCAGGGCGATCGCCTTCGACACCCTCATCGTCGTCGATGACTTTACTTATTACTGGGAGACGCAGAAGCAGGGCGGCGCATCCATCCGCCGCGCGCTCGATGCCGTGCCCGAAGAGAAGCGCGCCGAGGCCGAAAAGGCCGCGCTCGCCTCGATGGAGCGCTATGTCTTCAACAACAGGGGCGAGTTTCCCGCGCAGATCATCGCGGGGACGGGGGTGAAGGGGTAGGCTATCTTGGCATCGATGAGAGATCGACCAGATCAAAGTGTGGGGGGTAGAGTGAATACAGGCATAATCAACTCGCTCTCTCTAAACTGAGTTGTAGTTTATTTCCGCTCGCATGCGAGGCATCTTGAGGGCGCATGGGACAGTCAGAAAATATTTGTCTATACATATTAGATAGCAGATCGAAATCACCGTGAGCATCAAAGAAGCTATCAAGCCTCTAGGCATCACCGTATTTATTGATCTCGTCGCCGAAGCTGGCGCGGACGTAAGTCCTTGGGCCGAATTCAGAGGCAAGGCCTCTCAAAATCCAAAGTACTGCTACAACTGGTCGTTCGAACAGACCGGTGAATTCGTAATACTTCGCCTATGGTTCAACGACATCAAAGTCCGTCACGGCGCGATCACCTTCATACTGAAGAAGCGCGGTTATAGGTCCCTAAGGGATGCCCCCGGATCGAGAAATTGGGACGAGCGTTACGAGGCAATTCGCGAGAAGGGTCGAGATCGCTTTTAGGGAGTACTTCCTGTTCGAGTCGTCGTTCTTGCGGGAAAGCAGAGGCAGTATGCGGATGAGAATCGAAGAGCCTCAAAAGTCTGGCTGAAACTCCTTGATCCGGAGAAGTGGGCAGTTATTCGATACGACTATGAAAAAGGCGAAGCACTGGTCGTAAGGGGAGCCGAACTATCGGCGCCGGCCGTTGAGGCCGCCGACGAAGAACTATCTTTTTTGAAGGTCAGCAGCGCGGGCATTTTATTCGTCATCGACGGCGTGAATCCTTAGGCGCGGCGACTAAAGTTAAGGCAGTTTACTGACCAGCATGGACGACTGTTCTGCGAAGTTCCTGCATGCGGTTTCGATTTTGAGAAAAGATACGGCGAGCTCGGGCGAAACTATGCGCAGGTCCATCATCTACTTCCGTTAATCGTGCTCCGAAGGAGGGGCAAGTCGTTAAACTATCAGACCTTGCTGTGGTCTGTGCCAACTGCCAGTGATGATCCATCGAAAAGGCCAGTGCCTAACTCTCGATCAAATCCTTTCATCACGATGATGACATGGCGAAACGAGCTTTATCTGCCCAATCGATCCGATGTTCGCCTTGCCGAATGTTCGATTGGGATACGCTATTGGAGTAAATGGTCTCGCCTTCCGTTTTCCGTAGACGGAGACGGGTGGCACTAGCCAAGCGTTGATGGATGGCTATGGTAGTTACACCCATAACGTTTTTAGGGATGAATTGGTGTGCAACTCCAGCCGACATGTTATGCGGCGAGTGATCCTCCAAACTTGTTCCGCACAGTCGGTGCTCTATCGGGCTTCGCGATGCCGATCGGTAAATGTTGTGGCTCACGCTTGGGCCCTTACGCCAGATTATCAGCGTCCGAGGAGTTGCTGCTCACTCCGCACTTCCGGCGGATTCGCTCCGTGGATGGTAGGTAAAGACGGGCAACGAGCCCTCACGCGGACGCCAGCGATGCTGGTGTTACATGATGGTTAAACAGTTACGTGCCACTTACTTACGGCTACACCTCCGAATCGGACGAATACGATTCTCGGCATCGATTGCCGCGCTTCTTCAAGAGTTGCTGCGGCGCTGGGAGTTCTGCCCTTTCCGTCCCTTGGATCCCCGTAGGAGAAGCGGATGATAGCGGTCTCTGACTGTCGAACGCTGCCGCCATGATGCCTGCGGGGTCAAATTAGAAAATAAGACATCATGAGCTCTATTGCCCTATGGGCCACGCCTTCGAAATTTTGCGGACCTGCTGGATGCAGGCTGAGCAGAGCAACTACACGAGCCTGCGATGGCGTCGCTTGAAATCACGTCGTGCGCTGATCGCTCGTATTCTGTCTTCGGAGAGCCACCCGCAGATCTCTCGAGCCTCCCGTTGTGGCTTTCGGCGAATTCAATCGGTCCGAAACGATTACACTCATTGCAATCCAAATGCGTAGTCGCGGATCGTTCCGGCGGAAAGCATTCGACAGGGATGTATGCTCGGCACTCCTAATCGGATAGCATTGGCTGCGTTTATTGACCTTAAGCGCAGTCTACCGAAGCCTGACGCTGGCAACACTTCGAATTATTTAAAGTACTTGTCTTATCAACGTGACTTCGGCCGCTATCAACGGGATGTCGAGGAGGCATTGGCGACCATTTTGCTCTCCGACGAGGAAAATCCTCGCAGCCCCTATTACAGAAAATTGCGCTCAAGTTGAATTGGTTAGCCTCAACGGGTGGAAGAGTCGGTGCAGCGTCTAATAATCTTTAGGTGCACATTCATAAGTGAAGTGTGTCCGATGTATTAGAGCGCCGCTACATTGAAAGTATGTTACTAATCTTGTCTACATCCCACCCCCTCTCCACCATCGGCGCGATCAGCGGCACGTCGATGGACGGCATCGATATCGCGTGGGTCGAGACCGACGGCCGCGATGTCGTCACCGTCAAGGGCGGCGCGACGCTGCCGTATCCCGCAGAGCTTCGCCAGCAGCTGATCGACTTTCTCCCCGAGGCCGACCGCGCCGAGCGCGAGCCGTTGACCGCGCTCGATGAAGCGGTGTCCGATGCCTTCACGCAGGCCATCGCCGCCTTCATGCTCGACAAGGGCCTCGTCACCTCCGACATCGATCTCATCGGGCTTCATGGCCAGACGGTCTGGCACCGCCCCGAAAAGCGCTTCACGCGCCAGCTCGGGCAGGGCAAGCGCGTCGCGCAGCGCCTCGGCATCAAGGTCGTCGATGGCTTTCGTCTGGCCGATGTCGCAAGCGGCGGGCAGGGCGCGCCGTTCGTGCCGCTCTATCACGCAGCGCTCGCGAAGGATCTGCCGCAGCCCTTGATGGTGCTGAACTGGGGCGGCGTCGGCAATGTCACCTATCTCGACGGCGACACGATCATCGCCTTCGACACAGGTCCGGCCTCGGCGCTGATCGACGACGCCGTCGCGCGCCGCTTCCAGGTGCCGTTCGACGATGGCGGGCGCATCGCGAAAGCCGGCCGGGTGAACGAGTCGGTGCTGCGCCAGCTGATGGACAATCCGTTCTTCGCGCGCCCCGCGCCGAAATCGCTCGATCGCAACGAGTTTCACGCCCGCGCGAAAGTCGTCGAGATATTGCAGGATCACGATGCGGTCGCCACGCTCGCGGCCTTCACCATCGCCGCCACCGCCGCCGCGCTGAAGCACGTGCCGAAGAAGCCGTTGCGCTGGCTGGTCACCGGCGGCGGGCGCAAGAACACATTCTTTATGGAAGGTCTGGCGCAAACGCTCGGCGTGCCGGTCGAGCCGGTCGAGACCGTCGGCTGGGATGGCGATCTCCTGGAGGCGCAATGCTTCGGCTATCTCGCCGTGCGTTCGCTGCAAGGCCTGCCGCTCTCTCTCCCCACCACCACCGGCGTGCCGCGGCCGATGACCGGCGGCGTGGTGTGGGAGCCGGCCGCGTAAGCGGACCCGTCGCGTTGAAATCGCAGGCTTATTCTCGTGCCGTGAACCGTTGCGCCGTTCGGCGCACTAACTCTTGCCGAGGCACGACTTCGCCCGGCCGTCGTGTTCAACCGGGAGGCGGGTCGTTCCATGTTGTCATCGCGCATTCAGGCCGCCGATCGCGCCTTCACCGGCGTCAAGGATTTCTATTTCTCCTCGCGCTATGCGGAGCGCCGGCTGGTGCCGGGCGTTTCCGATTTTACCTTCGGCAATCCGCACGAGATGCCGCTGCAAGGCATCGTCGATGCCATTCGCGCGCGTGCGGTGCCGCACGACAAGAACTGGTTCGCCTACAAGACCAGCGAGGAGGCGCCGCAGGCCTATGTCGCGCAGCGTCTCAGCGATGAACTCGGCGTTCCCTTCGAGCCGGAGGACATCGCGCTCACGACCGGCGCCTTTGCGGCGATCATGCTGGCGTTTCATCTGGTGCTCGATGCCGGCGACGAGGTGATTTTCTCCGAGCCCGCCTGGTTCTGTTACGAGCCGATGCTGCGCGCCGCCGATGCCGTACCGCGCAAGGTCGCGCTGAAAGCCCCACTGTTCGATCTGGATCTCGCGGCCATCGATGCGGCGATCACGCCGCGCACGCGCATGGTCATCGTCAACTCGCCGCATAACCCGACCGGGCGCATCTATTCCGAGGCGACGCTGAAGCAGCTCGCGGACCTTCTGGAGCGCGCCTCCGCCCGTATCGGCCGGCGCATCGTCCTGCTCTCTGACGAGCCCTATCGGCGGCTGCGTTTCGATGGCCGCGCTTTCGTCAGCCCCGCCACGCTCTATCCGTGGACGCTGATCTCCTACAGCTACGGCAAGGTGCTGCTGGCGCCGGGCCAGCGCCTCGGCTACCTCGCGATTGCGCCGCGGATGCCGCAGGAGGACGCGAAGCCTTTACGTGACGCCATGTTCTCGGCGCAAATGGCGCTCGGCTGGTGCTTCCCGAACGCCGTGATGCAGTATGCGGTGCCGGAATTGGACCGTCTCTCCATCGATCAGGCCGCCATTGCGCGCCGCCGCGATGTCTTCATGGCGCATCTCAAGCCGCTCGGCTTCGATGTGCTGCCGCCCGAAGGCACCTTCTATCTCTGGAGCCGTTGGCCGAACGGCGATCCGGAACGCATGTGGAATGCGCTGGCGGATCGCGACGTCTTCGTCATGCCCGGTCGCATGATGAGCGCCGAGGGTTATTTCCGCATCAGCCTCACGGCGTCGGACGAGATGATCGCCCGCGCGCTGCCGGCCTTCGCATCGGCTGTCCGGCAGGCGGCCTGAGCCTCAATCGAACCTGCAGGCGATGCCGAGCGTGGGGCGGGCGGATCGTGGCGGCCTCGCCACTAGATCCAGCTGCAGGCCCGGCTTCCTTTGACGCTGCGCTTGCCGCCTGAGCAGCTCAGGGTCTTCCCGCAGGCATGTTGTGTTGTGAGCGTTTGACCGGGCTTCAAATTGCCGGCAGGCCACATCTTGAAACCTTCCTTGCGGGCGTCCGGGCATTGTGCCGCTTCAGCAATTGAAGGGAAAGCGGCCAGCGCGCTCAACAATGTGACGGCAAGCAGGAGTGTGCGCATTTCGTTCCCCATTTTCCAAAAGTGCCAACGCTGCCGTCAGCGAACAGCTTAGGCTAAAGCCTTGCCCGATTGGCGTCAAGCACGGCTGAGTTGTGGCAATTCAGAACACGCTCGGTTGCCCCGGTTCCACGGCGATCCCGTGCATTGTTGGAAATCCCGGCTTATGTTCACAATCGAGTTGCAGTCGTTTGAACGAGAAATTTGACGGAGCATTTCATTTCCAGCCAACCGCAACCAAGGTCCCGCGAGCCGTGGGGTCGCGCTCCGCCGTCGTCCACCGCGTTCGCGCGGCATCTGGCTCCCGAGCGCCACCTTCGTTCTCGTCGCGCTCATCTTCGCCGGCAGCGGCGTCGCGCTGTTTCGCGGTGTCGCTCATCCGGTGCTGCCGTTCGTCTTTATATCTGTCGGGCTGGATCGTCAGCGTCTGCCTGCATGAATTCGCCCATGCCATCGTCGCCTATGTCGGCGGCGACAAGAGCGTGGCGGCGTCCGGCTATCTCACGCTCGATCCGTTGAAATACGCGCATCCGCTTCTGTCCGTCGTCCTGCCTGCGGTGTTCATTGCGCTCGGCGGCTTCGCGCTGCCGGGCGGCGCGGTGCTCATCAACACGGCTGCGTTACGCGGCAGGGTGTGGGATTCGCTCGTCTCCGCCGCAGGCCCGGCCATGACGGCGCTCCTTGCGGTCGTCTTCGGGCTTGTCTTCACCACGGGATTGAATGCGCCCTCGGCCGCGCGGATGTTCTATGCGTCGATTGCCTTCCTCTGCTTCCTGCAGGTGATCGCCGTCATCCTCAATCTGTTGCCGATCCCGGGCCTCGATGGCTTCGGCATTCTGCGGCCGTGGCTGCCGCGCTCCGCGCGCGCAATGGCCAACAAGATGGCGGCCTCCGGGCTCGCGTTCATTTTGATTGCCGCGCTGGTCATGATCCCCGGCGCCGGCGCGCAGATCGTCCGCTGGGGGTTCGAAGGCGCGCAATGGCTCGGCGTGCCGCGCAACGCCGCCATCGCCGGTCAGCGCCTGTTCCAGTTCTGGTCGTCGGGCGGCCTGACGCTCAATCTCGCCAATGCCGCCGGCCTCACCGTCATCTCGCTGGCGGTGATGAAGCTCGGCATGCTGATGAGCGATCCGGGCATTGACCGGCGCAAGGCCTTCATCGGCGGTGCGCTGCTCGCCGCCATGATTGTCGGCGCCGTGCTCGCCTATGAGCGCTTCGTTCTGCGCTGATGCCTGGCCGCCGACCTTAGACCGGATTCGCCGTCACGGCGACGCCGGGCCGTTCGAGGCGGGCTGCCAACCAGATTGACGGCACTTTTCCAGATCGCGTCCTTGATATCGATCGCCAGCGGATTGGCGAGCGCCTCGACCGGTCCCTGATGTTTGGCGCAATCCACTGTGAGGCGCAGCATCGCAATTTCGCCGTCGGTGAAATAGCGATCGCCTTCGCCGTTGCGGCCCGCCACCGTCGGGCCGATGCCGCTGATCTGATACGTCGCCGTCACCATCTGGGCCTTTTGCAAGTCGCCGGAAATCTCGCTCGCGCTCGGCGTCGATATCGGGCGCGATGTGATGCGTGATCGCGCCGGTATAGCGGCTGACGCCGACGCTCACATCGAACGTGCCGGAGCCGAGCCACACCGGCCGGTTTTCCGCGCCCTCAGACAGCACCAGCCAGAAGCGGACGTGATGACGCCGGTCGGCGCTGCGCCCGTCGGCTTTCTCGAACGCGATATCCTCGCGGCGTCCGTTGAGCAACAGCGTGCTGACCGGCGCGTTTTTGTCCGGCCGGTCCAGCAACACGCTCGCCGCAATGCCGATGTCGGAGCGCAGCGACAAAGCCCGCGCCTCAGTCCACCCGGCGGCAATCATCGCGCAGCGCAGCTCGGCCTCGGTGCCAATGAGGCCGATATTGATCGGGTCGCCGGGAATGCCCTGCGTCGTCGTGGTCAGCATCGGGAGACCGGCAAGCTTCTTCTGATGCTCGTAATGCGTCCACAGCGCCGGCAGCAGCACATAGGCCAGCGCGACATACAGCCCCACCGCCGCCGCCATCACCCATAAGAGATTTCTGACCATGCCGAGCGCGCTGCCTCACATCGTCCTGCGTCAAGCCGCAGGGCGGATGAGTTTAGCACAATTGCGCGGTCGTGCCTTCGGGCAGCCGCGCCGCACGCTTACGAATTGAGGTGGATGAAATCGCGCACCAGCGGATAGATTTCGCTGTTCCAGCGCCGGCCGCTGAACACGCCGTAGTGCCCGACGCCCGCCTGCATGTGATGCACCTTGCGATAGGCGCGCACGGACGTGCAGAGATCCTGCGCCGCCACCGTCTGGCCGATCGAGCAGATGTCGTCCTTCTCGCCTTCCACCGTCATCAGCCCCATGCGCTTGACCGCGCCGGGGTTCACCGGCCGGCCGCGCCAGGTCAGTTTGCCCTGCGGCAAGAGATGCTGCTGGAACACGTCGCGCACCGTCTCGAGGAAGAAATCCGCGGGCAGGTCCATCACCGCGAAATATTCGTCGTAGAAGGTCTTGATGGCGTCGGCCTTCTCGGTCTCGCCCTTGGCGAGATGATCGAGCAGGTCGACATGCTGCTTGATGTGCCGTTCGAGATTCATGGTGACGAACGCCGTCACCTGGATGAAGCCCGGATAGACCTTGCGCAGCGCGCCGCCACATTGCAGCGGCACGTAGTTGATCATGTTGCGCTCGAACCACTCCAGCGAATGCGAGGTCGCGAATTCATTGACCTTGGTCGGCGAGATGCGCGTATCGATGGGGCCTGCCATCAGCGTCAGGCTCGCGGGCTTCGCCGGATTGTCGTCTTCCGACATGATGGCGGCGGCGGCCAGCGCCGACACGCAGGGCTGGCAGATCGAGACCAGATGCGAGCCTGCGCCCATCACTTCGAGAAATTCCATCAGATGCGCGGTGAACTCGTCGAGCCCGAACGTGCCGGCGCTCACCGGAATGTCGCGCGGGTTGTGCCAGTCGGTGATGTAGACGTCGTGGTCCTGCAGCAGCGTTTTCACGGTGTTGCGCAGCAGCGTCGCGAAGTGTCCCGACATCGGCGCGGCCAGCAGCAGCTTCGGCTGCGCCGGTGCGCCGTCTTTCTTGAAGCGCAGCAGAGACGCAAACGGCGTGGCGTGCACGACCTCTTCCACAATCTCGTATTCGCTGTTGCCGGAGGCGACGCGGCCGATCCCGTAGGCGGGGCGCTTATAGGTCGAGCGTCGCGCGCGACATCAGTTCGAGCGCCGCCGCCCAGCGCCGCATCCCGTGGTCGGATACGCCCGCCGGCACCGTCTTCAGGAGCGACAGCGCGGTCCCGGCGCCGTTTCGCATCGGAGCCGTGAAATCCACATGGTTCTGATAGGCCTGGTACAGCATCGGCGTCATCCGCAGGTTGCCTCACCGCTATGCAAGTTCGACGCCACTGGCCGAGTCACGTGTCCCATGCGCTGATTATCGAACTGGCACGTGGTTTGCTCTAGTCCAAACAATAGGCAAACAACTGACAAGTGGTGCCGAACGCCGCGTTAGCCGGGGTAGGGCGCCGCTGCGGTCTCGATTGTTCACCGGCGTGAGGAGAGTGCGATGACCCGAGCGACATTGACGATCAGCAGCAAGAACTATTCGTCGTGGTCGCTGCGCGGCTGGCTGCTCGCCAAATTCTCCGGGCTGGAGTTCGACGAGATCGTCACCTCGCCGGACGATGCCTCGGCGCGGGCGGAAATCCTGCTGCTGTCGTCGTCGATCCTGGTGCCGTGTCTGCGGCACGAGGGCGCCACGGTCTGGGATACGCTGGCCATCGCCGAGTATCTCAACGAGATCATGCCGGATGCCGGATTGCTGCCTAAGGACCGGATATTGCGGGCGAAATGCCGCTCGATCTGCGGCGAAATCCACTCCGGCTTCACGACTTTACGCGCCTCGCTGCCGGTCAATCTCAAGGGGCATTTCCCGGGCTTCAAGATCTGGTCGCGCGCGCAAGGCGACATCGACCGCGTCTGCACCATCTGGCGCGAATGCCTGGCCGAGAGCGGCGGCCCGTTCCTGTTCGGCGAGCGCAGCATCGCGGATGCGATGTACGCGCCGGTGGTGACGCGCTTCATGACCTATGACGTCAAGCTCGACGATCGCCTTGCGAGCTATGCGGCCTTCATCATGCAGCTCCCCGAAATGCAGGAATGGATCGCCGCCGCCAAGCTGGAAAAGACCGACATCGACGAGCTCGAGGTCGAATTTTAGGCAGCGATGCCTCCTGGATGATGAAGAAACAGTCGCTTCAAAACAGCGGCGTTTGCTTAAGTTGAAGCCATGTCACAGGCCAGCTGAAGGCCGCAGGCACCCCGCGCCGGATGTGCAGCGCCGCTGATTTTCCGGGAATCGATTTCACCGAAACGCTCTCGCGCTCAAGGGCTTCCGCGCCATCTTCATCATCGCGATGCAAGCGGCGGAACACCCGCGCGCGTCAACTGGCGCGATTCTCGCATAGCTGAAGTCAGCCGACCTTGGGTCATCGAGCCGGTCGCGGCGCTGCCGAAAATCTGGACGCCGAAGCCAGCGTGTGCCGGGCGCGGGCCTGCAATGGAGGCGACCATGAACGTGCATAATCCGGCGGATTTCAAATGGCCCGGCCTGACGCGCCCGAACGGCGATCAGCTGCGCATGAACACCAAGGATTTCGTCGCCATCGACCGGCAGAAGAACGCGAAGTATGAGGCGACCTATCGCCCGCAGGCGCTCTATCAACCGCGCCGATGAAGGCTTCCACGCCAACAACGAAACCTTCCTGCTGCACGAGGTCGCGACCAACCTGCCGATCTACCGCCCCGACACCGGCCCGACCGATTTCCATCTGCATCTGCCGCCGGGCGGCTTCCAGCTCGTGCTGGTCACCTCGGGCATGTTCACCTTCGACTACGACGGCCGCGTCTATTATGTCGGGCCGGGCGCGGTGATGCTGCAAAGCGCGATCGTGCATCGCCAGCTGTTCTACACATGGTCGGGCATGGAGACCGAGGAGAACCTCAAGACGCCGCAGACGGTGGTGCCGGATCCGATCTCGATGGGCTACTCCGGCAAGTTCGTCGAAGCCTTCGTCACCGATCCGACGACCTTCCCGAACCCGACCATTGTCGGCCCGGATCAGATCAACGAAGCCGAAACGCCGCTCGTGGCGTGGACGCATCCGCTGCATGATCGCCCGGCCGATGCAGGCTTCTGGCTGCAGGATCCGCTGGCGCTCGATGCGCTGTTCCGGCCGCTGACCGACGGCGCCATCAAATCGACCATGCCGGTCTATGTGCGCGATATCGGAATCGAGGTTCCGAGCGGCCATCTCGTCACCGGCCACATCATCGCGCACCGATCCGCAGCCACTATGCGCTGCTGCCGAAGAGCACGACGCCAGCGGGCGGCGCTGAATCGTTCACGAAGGGCGAGGTGGTGATCTATCGCGTCATCCGCGGCAGCGCCGAATTCAAGGACAGCGCCGGCAAGACGTTCGCGCTCGAAGCCGGCGATGTCGTCACCGCCGGCAAGACCTCGCTCAGCATCGTGTCTCTCAGCGAAAACACGCAGGTGCTCCGGCTCGGCCTTCTGCAGGGCATGGAAAAGCTGCGCAGCTGGACGGCCACCCAGCGCGACGAGATCGACGGCCTCGCGGGCCAGATCATCACGCAGAAGGACATGCGACCCCAGCGCACCGAAGGCGCGCCGGTGGGGTACTTATATAAGTGAGGGTGGGCGTCAGACGGTAACGGAAGAGCCTGCGGCGACGGGTGACTGATCGATCCAGCATCGCCAGCTGTTCCGTACAGATGCTGAGGGGAATGGATGTTAGCCGCACTCCACGGCTGGCATGTCGCGAGCATGTGTCGGTGCTTGCTATAGCCTGCCTCTCATGTATCTAGGGCTTCATGCCCTTGAGTAGTCAATCCTCCACCCGCGCCAACGAAGAACAGGAAGGCCTGCCGACCGGGCCGCGGCGGGTCGCGATGGCCGCCGTCATCATCGCGGTGGTCATTTCGGTGCTCAACGGCATCGTCCCGAATATCGCGCTGCCCTCCATCGCGGCTGATTTCCGCATCGGTTCCGCCACCTCGGTCTGGGTGGTCAATTCCTATCAGATCGCGATTGCGGCCACGCTTCTGCCGCTCGCGGCCCTGTCGGAGATCGTGGGGCTGCGGCGCATTCATCTCGTGGGGCTGTTCATCATCATCGTCGCGTCGGTCGCCTGCGTGTTCGCGCAGACGCTGCCGCAGCTCATCGCCGCGCGCGTGGTGCAGGGCATCGGCGCGAGCGGCATCCTCGCGGTCCAGCCGGCGCTGGTTCGTTTCATCTATCCCTCGCACATGCTGGGGCGCGGGCTGGGATGGACGGCGCTGTCCGTCGCCACCTCGGTCACGCTCGGGCCATCGCTCGCCTCGGTCCTTCTGTCCTGGTGGTCGTGGCCCTGGCTGTTCGCGATCAACATTCCGTTCGGCATCGTCGCCATCCTCATCAGCATCAGGAGCCTGCCGGATACGCCGCGCGCCACGCACGCGTTCGATTTGGTCGGCGCTCTGCTGGCGGGGGGATGCCTCGGCCTTGCGATCGGCGGGCTCAGCATCGCCGTGCATGATCGCGCGGTGGCGATCCCGCTCGCAGCGATTGCGCTCGCGCTTGTGCTCGGCGTCATGGTCGTGCGGCGACACGCCGATCATCCGGCGCCCATGCTGCCGGTCGATCTTTTTCGCAATCCGGCCTTCGCGCTCACGGTGGTCACCTCGGTGCTCACCTTTGCGGCGCAGGGTCTCGCCTTCGTCGCGCTGCCGTTTTTGTTTCTCAACATGCTCGGCCGCTCGCTGATGGAAACCGGAATGCTGATGATGCCCTGGCCGCTGGCCGTGGCGCTCGCGGCGCCCGTGGTCGGTCCGCTCACCGATCGCCTGTCGGCTGCGGTCCTCGGCGGCACCGGCCTCCTCATCATGGCGGTCGGGGCGGCGGCGCTCGCGCTGCTTCCGGCCAATCCGTCGTTCCTCGATATCGCCTGGCGCATGGCGCTGTGCGGCTGCGGCTTCGGTCTGTTCCAGACACCGAACATGCGCATGCTGATCTCGAGTTCGCCGAGGCATCGCGCCGGCAGCGCCGGCGGCGTCGCGGCCACCTCGCGCCTGTCCGGGCAGGCCATCGGCGCGGCGCTCGCCGCCTTGTGCTTCACGATCTCGGAAGCCAGCGGCCCCGTGCTGGCGCTCGCCGCCGCGGCCGTGTCGGCGCTAGCGGCGTCGATTGCAAGTTTCCTGCGGTTGACGGTCAGGTGAGCGACGCTCCCGTTTGCGGCGAGAGCATCACGCAGAAGGATGTCCGACCGCTGCGCACAGAAGGCGCACCGGTCGGATATTTGTATGAGCAACCCGGCTTTGATTCCATCAAAGCCGGAAAGGCTCTAGCGCCGGCCTCGACGAGCGACCCGATCCATTCACGGTCGGGCCTCGCGGCGGCTGACCTGATCCACTCACAGTCGGGCCGCGCGGTGGTGTCGCTGTTGAATTCGAGGAGACTGTCGGGCCTCGTGGCGGTCGCGCCGAGGTGCCCGGCATGTACGGATTCTGGTAGCCGGGATCGCGAGGGCCCGGCGGACGGCCGGTGGCTGGATCGTTTCGGTGATCCTGATAGTGCCCGGTGCGGTGATCCTGATAATGCGGTGCGCCTTTTGGCGTAAAACTGTTGCCGCAGAATGGAAGGATGCATTGGATCCGCGTGCCGGAGCTGGCCGCACCGCCGAAATTGCGATCGCCCTGCTGAGTGCGATGATCCTGATAACGGTCGCCGCGGTGATCTTGATAGTGACTGTTGCGAGGGGGCGGCTGGTTTCCGATTCTGGGCGGCCTGCCTTCGTCCTGCGCGTTTGCCGCGCCGGAAAGGGGGAGGCCGGCCAGGATGATGGTTGCCATGATCGCCGTGCTTCGACGTAGAGATACGATGGTCAGCATGATGTTCTCCGTTCGGAGTCCCCGCCTGACCGGGTAGCTTGGCGGCACGGCATCTGTCGTCGGCCATGCGGGGGATGCACGTCGCGTCGCGCGCGCCTCACAAAGCCGGCTCGCGCACTTGTGTGGTCCGAAGGTCACAACTGCCTGGGATATCACGTCGTCGTCGACCGCGTGGGGGACGCTCGCGGCGATACGGCTCGCTAACTCTGTCGGAAGATAACATCTGACGGAGCGCAATTCATGAGACGCGGAGCCATCGTTATAACGTTGATCGCTATGGCGAGTGCAACGCAGCCGGTCAGTGCGCAGACCATGCGCCGGGACGGCCCCGTCGATTCGGGCGGCGTTTATGTCTGGATCGATGGGTCGTATCAATCGATCGGTTTGCCGACGATGGTGAACTTTGGCTTTCAGGGCCTGTTGCCGGCCACGACGATTCCCGGCGGCAGCGAGAAGCATGATCCTCGTGTGCACGGATACGGCGTGAACGGTGGGCTTGGATATACCTTCGCCCACGGCGTTTTCTCGCCGCGCTGGGGGTCCAATGTCCGCGTCGAGCTGAGCGGAAACTACGTCGATGCAGACGGCACGAGTCTGTCCGAAAGCGCACGTGTCACGGACGTCAATCTCACGGTTCTTCCTTTGACGGGAGTGGCCTTTGGTATCGCCGGATGCGGCGGGGCCACCTGCTTTACCCGGTCGGCGCTTTCATCCGACTACGCGGCATGGAACATCAACCTGAAGGGAAAGAGCGATTTCCGGTCAGGCTTGTGGACGATCACACCGTCGGTCGTTCTGTTTGCGGGGCGGGCTGAAACCAATCAGCGCTTTGCGCAGCAGACCTACCTCGATGCCGGGCTCTATCCTCTGCTGACATACGACATGAACACCACGCTGAACTGGACGGATGTCGGAGCAAAGCTCGGACTGGAGACGCGGGTTGATTTTGCGAGTGGTCTCAGCGCAAGTCTGGCCGGATCGGTCGGCCTGGTGAATCGCTCCACGTCGATGTTGGCCAATTCGTCGATTCTGTTCAGCACGACCGCCCCGCGGCTGTCCGCGGTTCAGGATAGCAGGGACAATGTGCCCGTCCTTGCCAATCTGGAAGCCGGGTTGACGGCGCGATTGATCCCGAACGTGACGGCGAAGGGATTTGTCGGCGTCAACTATGACAGCGATGTCCCGGGGATTGCGGCGCCGCAGAGTCTGGATATCGCGTCCGGCGGCATTCCGGCGCACATCAAGTTCGAATCCGCGACGTCCTATTACGCGGGCGCCGGCTTGAATGTCAGTTTCGGGCCGTAGGCGCGATCGGCACGCGCAACGAACGCCGCGTCCGGGAAAGAAGACCGCAGAAAATCAAATGCGCCCGACGAACAAGCAAACAAGCAAGAACGTCTCCGTCAGCATCCGCCGTTGACGACCGCCGGAGATGTCAGGCTTGCGACCAGCTTTGCCAATTCCGGTTGTCCGGATGTTCTCGTCTTTTCGAACACGCGGGCGAGATGAGTCTTGACCGTCGAGTCGGCGATACCGAGAGCGGTGGCGGATGTCGCGCGATTGCGTCCGGATGCGATCTCGATCATGACGCGCGCTTCCATGGGCGTCAGATCATAAAGTGCAGCAAGCGCTTCGAACGGCGGTGAGGCATTTTCCGCCGTCGGTGTGATGAAGACGGCGGCTGCCGCGCCGAGTGCGAGGCCGGGACGCAACATTCCGGATTTCAGCGGCAAGACGTGCGCGACGGAATGGAGCGGATTTTGCGGGTCGCGGCTCCTGACTGGCACGCCAATTCCGCCATAGCCGAGCTTGCTCTCATTCAAGGCGGCGCGGGCGATGGCATCCCGGATCGCCGTCGTTGCATTCATCTCGCGCGCGGCCAGCATGCCGCGTTGCGACAGGATCGGGTCGCCGGCGCTGAACATTTTCCGGGCGGAATGGTTGGCATAGAGGATGCAGCCGCTCGCATCGACAAGCACGACGGCAGCCAGAAGCGCTTCCAGAGTTGCCTCGAAGGCCGAGGTCGCAAGCGAGCGCATCTCCAGAAGATCGCCGATGGAAGCCGCGCGTCGGATATGAGGGTTGAGCAGCGCGACAATCGCAAGCTCGTTCGGGCCGACGAGATCGCGCGTCGGCGGCGTATGCAACTCGAACGTCCCGCTTCGCGTCGCACTGCGCAAAAGGACGCCTGCGGCGACATCGCGATAGCCCGCAGGTTCGGCCCACTCGGTAAAGTACGGGAGCTGCCGGATGTCGTGTTCTTCGGCGCCCAGGCGCTGCAGGAGCGTTGCGGTATTGGCGACGTCGCCGACCTGAAAGGTTGGATAGACCTCCCAGAACGGATCGAGCTTGGCGTATTTGGTTTGCAGCAGCTCGATCCAGTAGGGATCGCCGCCCCAGCGTGCGGTGAAGCCTTTTTTCTGGTCTTCCAGATCGTACAGGTTGATCGCGCCCTGCGTTGCTCCGATCAGGCCGCAGCAGGCCTCGAGGGCGTCCGGCCACAATGCAGGGTCGACCGCGCTGTCATAGATTTTGCCGATGGCTGCAGAAAGTCGATCCGGAGAGACATCTGTATGCATCAATCTGACTCTTGGCCTGTGATCAGAGTTCCCAAAGAACAGACAAAAAAGCCAGAGCAATCGCATCCTCCGTGCGGGGGACATGGGGGATAAGGCGGTTAACAACCGCAATCGAATACGTCCGCGAACAAGGGCCGGCATCGGATCATGCGATGTCGGCAGCTGATCCCGGACACGCCGAGGCGGATTTGCCAAGCGTCGGTAGCTCGGTGAGCAGAAAATATAATAAAATCAGATGGTTGTTGTCATGGCCGGTGCACGGCACTTGCGCATGATGTCTCGCTGACCATCGGCGGCGGCGAGATGGTCGGGCTGGTCGGCGAATCCGGCTGCGGCAAGACCTCGCTCAGCATCGTCGTCTTTAAGCGAAAACACGCAGGTGCTCCGGCTCGGTCTTCTTCAGGGCATGGAAAAGCTGCGGAGCTGGACGGCGACCCGGCGCGACGAGATCGACGGCCTCGCGGGCCAGATCATCACGCAGAAGGACATGCGTCCCCAGCGCACCGAAGGCGCGCCGGTGGGGTATTTGTATAAGTGAGGGTAGGCGGAGCCTAAATCTGCCCGTTTCAGATCTGTCGGTCAGGGCCAGCCAGTTGTGAAGATTGTGCCGCCGACCGTTATTTTTTTACGGGGGATCTTTGAAAAAAAACTAAACACCATTGCGATGAGACGGGAAGTGAATTCAGAGTGCTAGCGCCAATTTCGTTTTATAGCGAGAACCGCTCTATCTGCATCGCATCAACGGATGCGCTCTAGGCCATGGGGTGCCCGCATAGTGGCTAAAAATTACTTTATCAGTAAGTTTGGGTTGCGGACCGTATAGACTGTCGAAGTGGAAAAAAATACGAGAGCCATCTTCGCATCTAACAAACCCCATTGTAGGGCGTAGTTCATCGACGACGCCAGTAACTCTTCGCGAGAAGTTGAAACAAAGATCCTCACAAAGTGCGACGACTTCGGTTGCACTTGGTCTCGCGGCTTTGTCGTATAGAACGCAACGCTCTACTATACTTATTAGAGATTTTGAAAGTGTCGAAAACTGTGCGTTTGAAGTCATAAAGACTGGCCATTCGAGAGGCTTTTTCTTTTCCACGTTTACTGGCACCATCATGCCTTCGCCGAACGGATAGGCGTCAGCCATCAAACGAAACATCATTGCCCCCAGCGACCAAATGTCCGCTTCATGGCCGACCTTATCGCCGGCCTTTCTGAACAGCATTTCAGGAGCCATGAAAGGAAGCGCACCCCTGACAGTGCCAGAGGTTGATCGGGTGAGATTGCCATCTTTTGCAAGGATTTCTTCAAATAAAGAATCTGCCAAGGTGGCAATGCCGAAGTCTGTAATCTTTACATTCGAAAAATCTGGTGTGACGAGAATATTGCTCGGTTTGAGGTCTCTGTGCGCGACGCCGGCCGCATGTGATGCAGCCAGGCCCTTTGACAACCGAAGCAATAGATAAGAAGCAAGGTGGGGGTCAATTTGCGGCACTTTTTCAAGCGTCGCCTCTTCTAGAGTTGATCCATCAATAAACTCCTCGATCAGATAACAAGCTCCATCGGTTTCGAAATAATCGAATGTTTTTGCAACATTATAATTGTTTATGCGTGCGGATAATATCGCGCTTTGCTTGAACCGCTTTTGTGCTTGGCCGACTTTAGGTGTTTTTAATGCGACTTCCTCTCCAGTCAGTTCGTCACGAGCTTTATATACGTCTTGCATTCCGCCGCTCGCCACATAACTCACAACCGTATAACGGGGACTGATTTTCGTGCCGGCTGCAATCATGCCATCACCTCAGGGCGTGATACATCGAAGGTCACGAACGCACGCCGTCCACCTTCGGTCCCTAACGTGATTACGCAGGACGAAAGCATCTGCATTCCTACTTGGCCCCGAACGTTGTTAATAAACACGTCGCCAGTGACGCTTGTAATGCTGAAATTGTTGCCGTCGTACTGCACGGCTATGTTCCCGACGCCGGGAAAGTTCAAATTTGCCATGCGATGTGTCGCGTTAATTTCATTGGCTTGCGATGCGGTGCCTATACGTGCTCGATGTTTGTCTCGGAGGAAGTCACGAGCAAGCACATCGACCATACTCTGCATGGAAGGGCGATCCGCAGGATTTAGGCTGAGGCATGTTTCCAGTGCAGTCGCGACAGCTATATTCAGGGTAGGCAAGGCCTTGATAATTGAGCCGGCCGCTACTGCCACAGGCTTCGCATTTTGAGGTTGGATGCCGAGCAAGCTCAATGCGGTGCGGGCAAAGGCAAAAGTGTCGACTGCTGGCGAAAATGAAATTTCCGTTGAGCCAAAAAGCTCCGGCGCCATGTATCCCGCCGTGCCGGTGATGCTTTTCGTTTTGTTATCTATTCCGATTTCTCTCGCGAGACCAAAATCAAAAATCTTTATGACACCGTTTGCATCACGCCGAATGTTATTCGGCTTAATGTCGCGATGGATCACTCCAGCTCGATGAATATCCGCAACACCGGAGGCGATTTGCCACAATGTTTTTTGGTAAGTTACGTCAGGTGCGAATTGAATTTTGTCGAGGTCGGTCCCAGTAATATTTTCTAATACCAGACATCGAATATCGTTGCCGTTATGAGCAAAGCTAACAACGTCAAGTAATTGAACTACATGTTTTGAGCGGAGTTTAAGTAATGCCTTTTGTTCATCCATTAGACGCGGCAAATCGGCCGCGTTAGACACTCGCTTGAGCATAACGGTGCGAGATAGATTTTGGTCTTCACATTCGTGGACTTCCGCCATCCCGCCCCATGCAGCATTCCCCGTGGGTAGATAGCGATTAGCTATTAGAGGCATCGTCCTTACCCCGACCGGAGATTGTTATCTCTAATTGCTCAGTGGGTTGCTCTTTCTTTTTTGCTTTTCGTTTGTTCTTGGCCTTGCGACTGATTAATTTCGATTTCTCTTCGGTTGCAGGTTGCGAATTGGCACCTCCGCCGGAGCCTGCTGAATTTGTGCCACCGCCTGCACCTGAGCCGCCGCTTCCAATTGAAAGGTTGGTCCCACCACCACCTCCTGCATACGCGCCAGAAGCGTTATGCGGCCAAATGTGTGATGCCCCGAGCGATTGCATCAGTGAGAGCTGCGATGCTCCAGACCAAATTTTGGCGGGCTCAGATTGGCAAAGTTTTAAAGAAAATCTCGTACCCCAGATATATCAACGGCTGCAATTGATGCGTTATCCGGGCCGCCAAGCCAGCGCGCTAGAGCTAAAAGCCTTTCTGCGGCACGAATTGTGCCGTCCGCTTGCTCGATTACTTTGCTGAAGACTTGAGGTTCGATGTAATGGGTGCCATCGGAGGTCAGCAGGAGGTCAGTCAGGTTTGAAGGGAGTTGAGACACTTTCGGCATCACCGCGCTGCCTATACCCATGTACTGCACTAACCGACTATCTTCGCCGCCGAATGCCTCTTTAAGATTGTCGTCGACTGTGAGGCGAATTACATCGGAGAGATTATCGTCAAAGCCATAAATCCGACTATCGCCTACATTGACCATCAATGTAGGCCTATCGACTTCGATCAATACAGCAGAGAGTGTCGCGCCACCTCTGCCTCTCCAATTCTCAGATCGGACAAATTCGCATCGAGTGTCGCTGAAGTTAAAAGGCCTCGACCATCGATCATTGGATCGTCGAAAGTTCTTTGAATAAGACTTTCGAAGAGCGCAGATATGGTGAGCGACGCGCATTCAGCGCCGGCCTGCATACCGCCCATTCCGTCGCTCAGAGCGAAACAAGCAAATGAACGCTCACGGAACCGAACACGCAGCGCGGCCACGCGATCTTGATTTTCGTGCCTGACGATTCCAATGTCGGTGCCGATGACGCCGCTGTTGTTGAATAACGGCTGCCGCGATCTATCGAGCGCGTTGGCGTGAATCGAATCAAAAAGTGGTCCAAAGTTGCTCGCGTAGCTCATCGTTCCACCTTTCCGCCAACCGAACATTGCTTCAAGCTTAATTGCAATCGAAGAGGGGACGATCTCCAAGGAAATCGCAAAGCGAAGGAGCGCTGGCTGATTCCAGCCGTTAAGCCGGTCAAACGCCTGCGCGCAAAAGCGACTGTTCTGGTCTTGTTATCGTGCTCCGGTACAATGAGCGCTTGGGTAGCGTAAAAACGTAATATTTTCAATGGGATTTGATAGTCATTCGACGGTTCAAACAGCTGCGCCGTCCATCGGATTAAGCCGTATGTATTTAGCAAATCGAGGCTTTGCGAGTATCTGTTATCGTTCTGCGGTCGTGCAGCGATAATCTTTAGGGTCGTCAGTGTAGATTCGTCCTCCGACGCCTTCGGGCGCCAAGCTAACGAGATCCATGCGACAGGCTACTTCCGCCACAATGCCCGCAACTAAGCCCCAATCCGCGGCCGGCCCCGTGCTCGCCATTGAATCGCTGTCGCTGGCGACGCGCGACACCGTGCTCACCCAGGATGTCTCGCTGACCATCGGCGATGGCGAGATGGTCGGGCTGGTCGGCGAATCCGGCTGCGGCAAGAGCATCACCGCGCTCTCGGTGCTGCGGCTTCTGCCGGAGGCATCAGATCAGGATCGCCGCGGGCCGCATTCTGCTCGGCGGGCGCGATCTCGCCGCCGCCTCGCAGCGCGAGATGCGCGCCACGCGCGGCAACGACATCGGCATGATCTTCCAGGAGCCGATGACCTCGCTCAATCCGGTCTTCACCTGCGGCGATCAGATCATGCAGCCGCTCATGATCCATCGCGGCCTCAGCCGCTCGGCCGCGCGCAAACGCGCCGTCGAGTTGCTCGATCTCGTCGGCATCCCGGCGCCGGATGACGCGGTGGATCGCTATCCGCACCAGATGTCGGGCGGCCAGCGCCAGCGCGTGATGATTGCCTCGGCCATCGCCTGCGAGCCGAAGCTCCTGATCGCGGACGAGCCCACCACCGCGCTCGATGTCACGGTGCAGGCGCAGGTGCTCGCGCTCATCGCCGATCTGCGCAAGAAGATGGGGCTTGCCTGTCTGTTGATCACGCACGATCTCGGCGTCGTCAATGAGGTCTGCGACCGCGCCTATGTGATGCAGGCCGGGCGCATCGTCGAGGAGGGGAGCCTGCCGGCGCTCTTCACCGCGCCGAAGCATGACTACACGCGCGCGCTGCTGCAGGCGAACCTTGCGCACAACCAATCGGCTGCGCCGCGGCCGGTCGCGGCCGAGGCCGCGCCGCCGCTGCTGCGGGTCGAGACATTGACCCGGCTGTTTGGCGATACGCCGGGCCACAAGGTGATCGCCGTCGATAACGTCTCCTTCGACCTGCAGCCGGGCGAGGTGCTCGGCATCGTCGGCGAATCCGGTTCGGGCAAGACCACGCTGGCGCGCATGATCATGCGGCTGGTGGACCCCACCTTCGGGCGCATTCTGCTCGAATGGCGAGGATTTCGCCGCGCTGCGCGGCTCCGCGTTGAAAGCCGCGCGCCGCAACATCCAGATGGTGTTTCAGGATCCGTATTCGTCGCTCAACCCGCGCCACACCATCGGTCAGGTCATCGCCGAGCCCTTGCGGGTGCATGGATTGGGCGATGCTGCCTGGATCGACGCGCGCGTGGCCGCGTTGCTGGAGATGGTCGGGCTGCCGGCCGATTCCGTGTCGCGCTATCCGCACGAGTTCTCCGGCGGCCAGCGCCAGCGCATCGCCATTGCCCGCGCCATCGCGGTCGAGCCGAAGCTGATCGTTGCCGATGAACCCGTGTCCTCGCTCGACGTCTCGATCCAGTCGCAGATTCTGAAGCTGATTGCCGAGCTGCGCGCGCGCTTGGGTCTGTCGATGATCTTCATCAGCCACGATCTTGCCGTCGTGCGCCATGTGTCCGACCGCATCGCCGTGATGAAGGACGGCGTCGTCGTCGAGATCGGCGCCGCGGCCGACGTTTTCGATCGGCCTCAGCATGCCTATACGCGCACTCTGCTGGCCTCGATCCCGAAGCTCCCCGGCGTGCATGTGACGTTCTAAGTCATTGATATTATTATATAATTATTGATTTTGGGTTTTGGAAAAGACCCAAAAGCACCCATTCCGCATTCCGAAATTTGGTCGTGATATTTTCATGATCGAATTCGTTTTTCGGAGACCAAAAAATGGGACGTCTCACCAACGAACAGATCGCGCAATTTGATGAGCAGGGTTTTTTGCTCGTCAAAAATCTGTTCGATCCACACAACTGATCTCGATCCCATCATTCACGAATATTACGGCGTTCTCGATGACCTCGTCGAAACGCTTTATTCAAAGGGCGAAATCAAATCGCGCTACGAAGACTTATCCTTCAGCGACAAGCTGATGCAAATTCAGACCGAGACCGGAAAAGTCTTCCACCAGCATTTCGATTTCTCGTTGCCGCAAGGCGGCATCACATTCGACACGCCGATCTGGCTCGGCAAAGCGGTGTTCGACATTCTGCGCAACGACAAATTGCTCGATGCCGTTGAATCTCTGATCGGCCCTGAAATTTACGCCAACCCCGTTCAACACGTTCGATTGAAAACTCCCGAAGAAAAAATTCCGGCGCATCTCAAGAACAACGTCAAGCTGACAACCACGCCATGGCATCAGGACAATGGCGTTGTGACGCCGGATGCCGACGCGACAGACATGATCACGATCTGGTTTCCGTTGTGGGATGCGCCGATTTCGGCGGGACCGTTGAAGGTCGTGCCGCAAAGTCATCGCGGTGGATTGGTCGCGCATTGTCCGTCGCCGTCATCGGGTGTTTTGATTCCCGAAAAGCTGCTCGACGAAATGCCAACATTGTCATTGCCGATGAAGCGCGGCGATGCGCTGATCATGCACAAGCTCACATGCCATTCGTCGCTGCCGAATATGAGCAAGAACATCCGCTGGAGTTTCGACCTGCGTTATCATCCGGTCGGACAACCGACCGGCCGCGATGGATTCCCCGGATTTGTCGCGCGCAGCCGCAAGGCGCCGGAAACGGAACTGCGCGATGCCGATGCCTGGGCCAATAGCTGGCTTGCCGCGCGCGATGCGCTCGCGAACAAGGACAACAAGACGTACAATCGCTGGAATGCGAACGCAGAAGTTTGCGCCTGAATGTTACTTAGAGACCCGCGATGTGCTTGCCGATCTGCGACGGGCGCTTGAGCACGGCGGCTTCGTTGATATCGGTGCCCCAACCCGGACGCGTAGGAAGCACCATCTCGCCGTCGATGAATTCAGGCGCGTGCGTATAGAACTCATGACGCCATGGAACGGACTCGACGTCGGTTTCCATGATGCGCAGGTTCGGGCACAGCGTTGCAAGACTGGCGCTGATGAAATCGGACATGTAGCCGTAGTAATTATGCGGCGCGATGTTGATTTCATACGTCTCGCAGAGATTGGCGATCTTCAAAAACTCGACGAAGCCGTTCCAGATCGGGTCGATGATCGCGACGTCGACAGCCTGCTTGTCGAGGAAGTGCCGATACTCGCTGCGCCGGTAGGAATGTTCGAGCGAGGCGATCGGAATGCGCGTCTGGCTGCGCACGAAGGCGAGAGCCTCGGGGTCGTGGTTGTCGATTTCGAGCCAGAACAAATTGAGCGGCTCAAGCGCGAAAGCCAGCTGACGGAAACCTTCGGGCTTGAAATAGAGGTTGGCGTCGAGTGCAATCCCGGCATCCGGTGCACCGTCCTTCATCGCCTTCAGCACTTTATAGACGCCGTCGACGAATTTCGGATTGAGGTTGAGGGCAGGGAAACCTGAGCTTTCGCCCGAGGTCGGTCGATAATTGGTGAAGCCGCCGCCGTCCTTCGGCATCAGTGTTGTCGTCTTGAACGCCTTGAAGCCTTTTTTGGCGAACTCCTCGGCGACACGCGAATAGTCGTCGATGGTCTTGGGCGCCGGAACATCCATGAATTGCGGCCAGCGCGTGCGGTAGCTGGCGAAATGCGAGCAATAGACCGGGATGCGTTTGTGAATGGCGCCACCATAGAGCGCGTAAACCGGCACATTCAGATCCTTGCCCTTGATGTCGAGGAGGGCGTTGCTGATGGTGCCGATGGCTTGCTGGGCGAGGCCGCCTGGCGCCTGCAGGGTCTTGCTGTTCAGTGCAGAGATAATGGGTTCGACGTCGCGCGGATCCTGGCCGATCAGCCGTTCCAGATGGCCGGCGACCAACGCGTTGAGGCCCAGATTGCCGGCACCCTCATAATACTCGGTCCAGCCGACAATTCCCGAACTCGTCTCGACCTTGAGAAAGGACTGCGTACGCCAGCCGAAATCGGCATGCAGCTGCTTGAAACCCGTGATTTTCACGAAAACGTCTCCTCATTGAATAGAGTGCAGGCTTCGCATCGTGGGACGATGCCGTCAATCGATCGGCGCCTACAGTCGGAATCCGACAGGCGGCAGTTCGCCCGCGATCACACTGCGGTCGATATCATCGGTCCGGAGCTTGCCGACAAAGCCCATGGTCTGTTCGTATTCGCGGCGCAGAAGGTTGAGCGCGTGTGTTGTGCCAGCTTCGCCGCCGACTGCGTTGCCCCACAGCGTCGCGCGGCCAAGCAAGATGCCTTTGGCGCCGAGCGCCTTGGCTTTGAGAATGTCGCTGCCGCGCCGGATACCGGAAATCGAACAGGATCGTGGTCTTGTTGCCGACGGCAGCCACTATGGCAGGCATCGCTTCAATCGGGGTGATCGAGGAGTCCAATCCGCGGCCGCCATGACTCGATACGACGATGGCGTCTGCGCCGAGCTTCACAGCCGTCTCGGCATCCTCCGGATGAAGGATGCCCTTGACGATCAGCTTGCCCTTCCAGATGTCGCGCAGCCAGGTGATGTCCTTCCACGATCCCGCGCCATCCTTGCTGACAAGCTCGCGGTTATGGATGCCGAGCGCCGATGTCGGATTGTTGGCCTGACGGGGAATGCCGACGGTGAAGAAGTATTTGGCGAATGTTCGCAGCATCCAGTCCGGCCGCATCATGACCTGGCTGACCGTGGTCGGCGACATCTTGAATGGCATCGAATAACGGTTGCGCTTGTTGTATTCGCGGTTGTTGCCGATGCCATAGTCAGCGGTAACGACCAGCGCTTCATATCCGGCATCACGCCCGCGATTGACAAGTTCCTTGGTGAATTCGCGGTTCTCCCAGATATAGAGCTGCAGCCATAGCCGTCCGCCCGCCGCCGCAATTCGTTCGATCTTGGTGATCGAGCCAACCGCCATTGTGTAGGGGATGCCGAATTTGGCCGCAGCGCGGGCCATTTCGAGCTCGCCTTCGTACCAGCACAGGCCCGCGGAGCCGGTCGGGCCGATGGCGACCGGCATCGACACGCGGCCCCCAAGTAGTTCCGTCGACAGATCTCGCCCCTTCATGTCGACGAGCGCGCGGCTCATCAGTTTGACGCGCTTGAACACTTCCATGTTCCGCTCAAGCGTCATGAAGTCTTCGGTGCCGCCATCGATGAATTCGAAGATCCATTTCGGCAGTCGCCGTTTGGCGGCTTCGCGCAGGTCGGCGATGTTGTAGCAGGTCTCAAAATGCGGCAACCCAACCCCCAGAGCAAAGCCTTGCCTCAGCCATCGTGGCCGGCACAGTTGTCATATCACTGCGGTGAAACGCCGGTGCGCTCGACCGAGGCGGCACTCCAAAGTAGCGGCCTTCATCAGTCTTGGAAAGGCGGCGGGCACTGACTGCAAAGCGAGCAAACGGCGCATTTCCCACCGTTGGCGGCCCCGACATTTTCATATCGCGAAAGGATCGCATTCGGCCCGCGCGTTACGCAGATCGTCGCCGAATTCTTTGAACATCGGCCGTTCTACGCGCTGTCGGAGTAATGCGTTGCGCTTGAAAATTCGATGACGTGTCGGCACCCGGTTCACCCACAATGCGCACGCTTCGCATTGCTGGGTTGCTGAGTGTGCGCTGCAATAATCTGTAGCTTTACAGCCGCATTTCGCAGCGGAGTGGTTTGCAACTTAAGGAAACAAAAGAAATTCGGCGGGTTTGTCAGGGCTTTGACGTCCGGTTGCGCTGCGTCACGAAGTTGTCTGACGACATCGCTCGCGTGATATCAAATCGCCGTTTCTGAAACTCGAATTTTTGTCGCATTTCTCCGCCGTTGCTGTAACCTGCCTCCACGCGCATTCGGCCTCGTTGCGTAGGCTTCAGAATTTGTTGGTGTGGTGGACGCTCACATGATCCAGATGATGCAACCTGACATTGATCAACCCGTGTTCTCGCAGCAGCACTATCCGCGGTTCCTGGAAATGCTTGAGCCGCAGGAGCGGGAAGCGCTTCTATCCATCGCGGTCGAGAAAATCGTGAAGAAGGGGCAGCTGCTCTATCATCAGGGCGACTCGTCGGAGAATCTCTTCATCATCCAGTCCGGCGCGGTCAAAGTTTATTATGTGCACGACAATGGCAGTTCGCTGACGACCTTTTACCATCGCGATGGAATGCTGGTCGGTGCGCATGGCTGCACGCGCTTCTCCGGAAATCACTTCTGGACTGCGCAGGCTCTGGTGGATTGTCGTGTGCTGTGGATCAAGCGCTCGGAATTCCTGGCGGTGGTCAACCAATCGATGAATGCTCTGCGTTGCGTGATTGCGCTTCTGGAATTCAAGGATGAGCTTCTGAAGAAAGTGGTTCGCATTCTCGCCGAACCGACGCTGGAAGGGCGCATCGTGATGGCGGTTCGCCACCTCGGCACGCTGTACGGATTGCGCCGGGGCGAGGAGATCGAGATCGACGGTCACTTCACGCATCAGGAGATCGCGGAGATGGTCGGCGCGTCGCGCCAGAGCGTCACCACGCTGCTGGTCTCGCTGGAGAAGTCCGGTGAAATCCGCCGCGAAGGCCGTCGCCTGTTCATTCCGCTGGTGCCTGCGCGCAAGAACGAAGCCGGGCAACGCCCGGTATCGCCAAAGGCTGCCACGCGTCTCTCGGCTCAGCGCGTACCTCTGTCCGTCTGAGAGTTGACCGTCTGAGACTTGCAAGGCGGGCAAAATCCCTTGCCCGCCTTGTGACTGTCGGTTCGGCGACCGACCCGCAGCGTTCAATTGCCTAAGCCTTCAATACGGGCGACCATGCACCGACGTCTCGGCGCGTGAGGATCGATGCAGTCTCTGCACGGTTCTGAATTCGTCCAGCACGGAGGTTGGCATGAAGATCACGGATGTCCGCGCTCACCCGCTGGTCGCAGCTTTCGACAAAATCCGCTGGACCGCCCACGAGCCTTTTAACCGGGCCGAGGTCACGCTCGTTGAAGTCCGCACCGACGAAGGGCTCGTCGGTACGGGCGAAATCGTCATTGGCCCGCAGCCGATGGTGTGCAGCCTCGTGGAGACGCTCGGCGAGGTGATCAAGGGTATGGACCCGCTCGCCATCGACGAGATATGGAACAAGCTCTTCTCTATCACCTCGCCGCGCCCCGGTGGCCTCGGCGGTTGGGATGGATTGCCGCCGCCGCTGCCGCGCCACCAGCGTCCGCAATTCATGGCCGCGATGGCGGGGATCGATATCGCGCTCTGGGACATCGCCGGCAAGGCAAAGAACCAGCCGGTGTTCCGCCTGCTTGGCGGCACAAAGACGGATCTCTTTACCTATGCGGTCGGCGGATTCTATGTCGAGGGCGAGTCGAAATTCGCCTGCGCCGAGGAACTCGCGGGCTTTGTCGCGGACGGTTTTACTGCGGTCAAGCTCAAGACCGGCGCGCTGTCGGTTGAAGACGAGGTCGAGCGCGCTCGCGCCGTGCGTGCGGCGATCGGGCCTGATGTCTTGCTGATGCTCGACCTCAATGCGCCCTACGATCTTGAAACGGCCATTCGCTTCGCGGGACTTGTGGCGAAGCACAATATCTTCTGGCTCGAGGAGCCGCTGCACTGGTATCTGCAACCGGCGGATTTCGTGAAGCTTGCCGCCGCCACGGACATCCCGCTTGCGCATGGCGAACGTGAATGGCACCGCTACACGGCCCGCGACTTCATCGATTCCGGCGCCATTCGCTATGTCCAATTCGATTGCACGCGTTACGCCGGGTTCAGCGAGGGGCTGCGCATCGGCCAGTATGCCGCGTCGAAGGGAGTCCAGGTTTCTCCGCATGCCGCCGCGCATATCCAGGCGCATCTTGCCTCGGCACTGGGGGACGCCTGCTTCTGCGCCGAGTCGGTCGGCGACAGCAATTTGCACCCGATCCACAATCGTATCTATCGCGGCGGTGCGCATCCCCATGACGGGCGCGTTCATCTCACCGAAGCGCCGGGCTTCGGACTTGAGGTGGACTGGAAGGCTGTTGCGGCGCTTCGCAGCTGATTTCAATTTTTGACTGGAGCAGGATTTCAGATGACCCAACGTGTTCTTGCGACCGGATTGCAGTTTCCGGAAGGCCCGGTTGCATGTGCGGACGGGTCGGTGCTGCTGGTCGAAATCCAGCGCAAGACCGTCACGCGCGTCACGCCAAGCGGGAAGGTCGAGGTCGTCGCGCAGTTGACAGGCGGGCCAAACGGCCTGGCGATGGGGCCGGACGACGACCTTTTCATCTGCAACAATGGCGGGTTCCTGTTTCAGACCATCGCCGGATACAACCGCACCAAGGCGGGCGTGCCGGAGGGTTATGCCGGCGGCTATATCGAGAAGGTCAATCTGAAGACCGGAAAGCGCACGGTGCTCTACGATCGTTGTGGCGATCATCTGCTGACCGGCCCCAATGACATCGTGTTCGACAAGAACGGCGGATTTTACTTTACCGATCTCGGCAAGACCTATCCGCGCTATCGGACGCACGGTGGGCTCTATTACGCCAAAGCCGACGGCTCCATGATCGTCGAGGTTGCCTATCCGATGACAACCCCGAACGGCTGCGGATTGTCACCCGACGGTTCGGTGCTGTACGGCGCGGAGACCGAGACGGGGCGGCTGTGGGCCTTCGATCTGGAAAAGCCAGGCGTCGCCAAAAAGCATGGTTTCCCGTCGCCGCATGGCGGCCGGCTCGTGTGCGGCATCGGCAGCTATCATCGCTTCGACAGCATGGCGGTGGATGCGCAGGGCAATTCCTGCGTCGCCACGTTGCTGTCCGGCTGCATCAGCGTGATCAGCCCCGAGGGCAAGGTGCTGCGTCAGGTTGAAACCGGCGACCCCATGACCACCAACATCTGCTTCGGCGGGGCAGACCTGAAAACGGCTTACATCACGCTGTCGGGTACTGGGCAACTGATCGCGATGGACTGGCCCGAGGCCGGACTGCGCCTCGCCTATCAATGAGAGAAAAGCGCGGGTTATCCGCGCTTCGCTTAAATCTTGGATTCGCCGCTGGGTGCTTTGGCGGTGAGGTCCATGACGTTTCCGTTGACCGTGCCGGTATAGGTCGTGCCGCCGGCGGTGAACGCGATGCCAGCGCCACTCATCTTGCCGTCGGTGATCGGTGCCGTGCCGGAGGGCGTTTTGACACTGCCGCTCAGCATCTGGAAGCTTTGGGTCAGTGCGATCTCGCCCTGCGGCGACTGCCATGTGCCTTGCACCTTGGCCGGCACCACCCAATAGAAGGCCGTGCAATAGGTAACGCATTCCGTGGTCGAGCTGATTGTCTCGTCGGCTTTCCATTCGCCCATATCGAAGGTGTTGGACAGAACGCGCGTGCCCGGCTTCATGTCGAGAATGATCGGACGCAGGCGCAGGTTGAGCTCCTGGAGAAGGAACATCGTCACGACGGTGGCGTTCGAGAAATTCGTCTGGAAAATATCGCCCTGAATGAAGCTCGCATTCGCCGACACGCCGGCTTGCTCGGCATTGCGCTTCGACAACTGCACGAGGTCGGGGTTGTATTCGATGCCGAGCGCCTTGATACCGCGCTTGGCGGCCGCGATGATGAAGCGTCCGTCGCCGGAGCCAAGATCGATCAGCGTGTCGTTCGGACCGACCTTCGCCATATCGAGCATGCGCTCGACGAGTGCTTCCGGCGAGGGAATCCAGATGACGTCCTTGCCTTGCTGGCCGCGCGTCGGCTGGTATTCCTTGGCAGCGGGAGCGGGAGCCGGCTGCTGGGCATTCGTGAAGCCAAAGGTTGCGGTCAGCGCAATGGTCGCAAATGCCAGCGTTCGCAGGTGACGAGGGGTGAGGGTCATGCAGTCCTCCAACAAGACGAGGTCAACAACGAGAAGTGAGAGAGCTCAGGTTTTCCGTTCAACCGGGCTTCGTCGTGCTTGTAACCAGATAAGCGGGGTTCCAAGCAACAGCACAATAGCACCCATGATCGCCCCCGGTCCGGCGTAATTGAGGCTTCCGTACATCATCCAGAGGCTAGTTGCGCAGAGTACCACCGGCGGCAGCGGATAGAGGGGAACGCTGAAGGGGCGCTCGTGGTCCGGCTCGCGCCAGCGAAACACCATCAGCGAAAGGCCGACAAGGAACAGGAAGAACCAGAATACCGGCGCGGTGTAAGCGACCATATGCTCGAACCCGTCGCGGCTGAGCGCCCCGAGCAAGGTCAGTACAAGCGCAATGGTGCCCTGAAGAACGAAGGCATTGCGCGGATTGTGCCCTTGCGGTGACCAGATACCGAGGATGTTGAGCAGCGGAATATCACGTCCGAGTGCGTAGTAGGTCCGCGCGCCGGTGAAGATGGTCGCGTTCAGAGTGCTCAGCGCGGCGGCCACCACCATGAGGCTGAGAATGATGGCGCCGGTATTGCCGGCGGCGATCCGCATCAGGTCAGCACCAACCGCCGGACTTTGACGCATGCCGTCGAGGCCGAGCACCTTGAGGTAGGCAAGATTGATGAGCAGGTAGGAAACGATGATCACGGCGATGCCGAGAAGTAGCATGCGCAGCATGGTGCGGCGGACGTCCTTCAGCTCACCGGAGATGTAGGCGACCTCGTTCCAGCCGCCATAAGTGAGCAGCACGAAAACCATCGCCAGTCCGATGGAGCCGCCGCCGGAAGAAGGGATGAGGTAGGCGCCGAGGTTGCGCCGTTTGTGGCCACAAGCCCGGCGATGATGATTGTTATCACCGCGAGCAACGTTAATGCGGTGAAGACCACCTGAGCGGTTTTGCTTTCCATCGTTCCGCGAATATTGAGGGCCGTGAGAACGATGATGATTGCAAAGGCGTGGATCGAGGGACCATAGGGACCGAGCGGAATCAGCACATTGGCATAGTCGCCGAACACGAAGGCGACGGCGGCGATTGCGCCTGTCTGGATGACCGTGCAGCGGGCCCAGGCGAATAAAAGCCCAACGGATGGGCCAAAGGCGCGCGTCAGAAAGTGATACTCGCCACCGGTATGGGGATGCGCGCTCCCCAAGCTCGGCATAGCATAGGACACCCATCAGCGAGATGACGCCGCCGAGCACCCATAGGCCAAGAAACATCTCCGCACTCGAGACATTTCCGGCGACAATGGAAGGTGCCTTGAAAATGCCGATGCCGATGACAACACCGATCAGGAGCGCAGCGCCTTCGACGATCGAAACATTTTGTTGCGGTTCGGCTGATGGAGCGGCCTTAAACATCTCATCTGGTCCTTGCGTTCGATTATGGCAGTTGCGAACTACGGTTTGGCTCAGTTGACCATGGTCGATGGCAGCCACAGCGTGATCGACGGGAACAGAGTGAGGATCACGAGAACGACAATTGCTGCAAAGCAAAAAGGTGTCACGCCCTTGAAGATTGTCGCCATGGGCACATCCTGAAACCCTTTCAGCACATACATCGTTAGTCCGAAAGGTGGCGATATGCCGCCGATCTCCACCACGAACAGGTTCAGGATACCCCACCAGATGATGTCGTAGCCGACGCCGGTCACAAGCGGGGTGACGATCGGGATCGTTACGATCATGATGGTGCCGGAATCCATGAAGGTGCCGAGCACCAGGAAGACGACGAGCAGCAGCGCAACCACCGCCAGCGGGTCCCAGCCCAGCCCGACGACAAACTTGGTCGCGGTCTCGGTGATGCCGGAGATACTGGTGAAGAAGCCGAAAATGAGCGCGCCGAAAATGAGTGGATAAATCAGCGCGGTCGTCGTGGTCGTTTCCGCCATCGCGCCCCAGAAATCCCTGGGATTCAACTTGCCGCGCAAGAGCGCGACCAGAAACGCGCCGAACGCGCCGACGGCAGCGGCCTCTGTCGAACCTCCCTGTGATGGTCGTGCTGACTTGAGTGCAGCCTCTCTTTTGAACGAGCAGTCTAGGCCGCGATCAGGCGCTTCTTCAACAACGCCTTGGTGAAGCAAGCGCTCTCGTTTTCGGCAGATGTCAGACGAGCAAATTGTACGCAGTGCCGGGACGGGGCGCCGGCCGAGGAGGGCCCCTGGCCGCGCGCCAAAGGCCGCATGGCTGGCCGTCAACGTGATGATTTATCAAGTAATAATTTGATTGCGCTCGCAAGCATTGCTACACCGCTGGCGTGGTCAATCCACCCGCTCGGTGCGCTGGCATATTGTGGCGGGTCAAGGTATTGGACACGGGTTCTGTCGCCGCGGCGACATTGCTTTCAGGGGTAGATGTCAGATGACGGTATCGGGTGCGTTGCGTTCACCGCGACTTGTTTTGTTTGGAGCCGGCCAGCGTCGTGCGTTGGGAGATGTGGTCCGGCAATTAGGCCAGCGTGCATTCATTTGCACCGATCCGCGCTTTTCCGATGACAAGAATCTGGTGGAGCTCGCCGACAGCATCCGCAAGGCCGGCGTGACTGTCGAAGTCTACGACAAGACAATCGCCGAACTGCCGCTTGAGTGCATTATCGAGGCGAGCGCACAGGCGAAGAAATTCGGCCCGGACGTGATCGTCGGACTGGGCGGCGGCAGCTGCCTCGACATTGCCAAGCTCGTCGCGCTGTCGCTGGCGCATGCGGGCCCGATGTCGGACTTCTACGGCGAATTCAAAGTGCCGGGCCCTGTCCTTCCGCTCGTGGCGGTGCCGACAACGGCAGGAACCGGCTCGGAGGCAACACCCGTCGCGGTGATGGCCGATCCCGACCGCGAGATGAAGGTTGGCATTTCGTCTCCGTATCTCATCCCGATCGCAGCGATCTGCGATGCAGAGTTGACGCTGACATGCCCGCCGAAGCTGACGGCCATCGCCGGCGCCGACGCGCTGACGCACGCCATCGAAGCATTCACCGCGCTGCGCCGTCCGTCCGAGCCCGGCATTGCCTTGCAGCACGTCTTCATCGGCAAGAACGCGTTGAGCGATGCGTCTGCAACCGTCGCCATCATGGCGCTGGCCGCCAATCTCGTGACGGCTGTCGAGAACGGCAATGACATCCATGCGCGCGAGCAGGTGATGCTTGGCGCCTTCGCCGCCGGTCAATCCTTCGGCGTGGCCGGCACGGCCGCCGCGCACGCCATCCAGTATCCGGTCGGTGCGCTGACGCATACCGCGCACGGACTCGGTGTCGCGGCCTTGATGCCGTATGTGATGGAATTCAATCGCCCGAACTGCACGCCGGAACTGGCCCAGATCGCGCGCATGATCGGCGTCGCCAAGGGCACGGACGAGAATGCGCTCGCCGGACAGGCGATCGACGCGATCGACGGTATCTTCCAGCGCATTGGCATTCCCAAGACGCTGGCTGAACTGGGGCTTCCCGAGGACCGCATCGCCTGGGTTGCCGAGAAGACGCTGCTGTCGCAGCGCCTCACCAAGAACAATCCCCGGCCTATCGATCAGGACGCCGCGTTGCGGATCACGAAGGCCGCATTTTATGGCGACCGCGCATCGCTGCGTGATCGCTAATCCAGCTGCACAGTTGAAAGAATAAGGAGACTTCCATGTCCAATAGCCAGGCCGCGATCAAAGTGATCGGAAACGACTTCTCAAAGACCCCGACCGATCTGTTCATCGGCGGCGAGTGGGTACAGGGCAGCGAAGGCAAGCGCATCGACGTGATTGACCCGTCGACAGAGAAGCGCATTACCAGCGTTGCCGATGCGACCGTCGACGACGCAATCAAGGCGGTGGACGCCGCTCACAAGGCGGCTGCGGGATGGGCGGCGACACCGCCGCGCCAGCGCAGCGAAATCCTGCGCAAGGCGTTCGAACTGATGACTGCGCGCGCCGACTGGTTCGCCGAGCTGATCTCGCTGGAGAACGGCAAGGCGCTGGGCGATGCCAAGGGCGAGGCACTTTACGCGGCTGAATTCTTCCGCTGGTTCGCGGAGGAGGCCGTTCGCATCAATGGCGATATCGGCACGGCGCCGGGCGGCGCCAACAAGATGCTGGTGCTGCATCAGCCGATCGGTATTGCCGTGCTGGTGACGCCGTGGAACTTCCCGGCGGCGATGGCGACGCGCAAGATCGGTCCGGCGCTTGCGGCGGGTTGTACAGTTATCCTGAAGCCTGCGACCGAAACGCCGCTGACGGCTTACGCCATGGCGGAGTTGCTGGCAGAGGCGGGCGTTCCGAAGGGCGTCGTCAACGTGCTCACCACGTCGACGGCAGGCAAGGTCGTGGGCGCCATGCTGCACGATCCGCGCGTGCGCAAGCTCTCTTTCACGGGTTCGACCGAAGTCGGCCGCGTGCTGCTCAAGCAGGCCGCCGATCAGGTCATCAATTGTTCGATGGAGCTGGGCGGCAACGCGCCGTTCGTGGTGTTCGACGATGCCGATCTCGATGCGGCCGTCGAAGGTGCGATGATCGCCAAGATGCGAAATGGCGGCGAAGCCTGCACCGCGGCGAACCGCTTCTATGTCCAGCGCGGCATCGCCGACGCGTTCGGCAAGAAGCTCGCCGAGCGGATGGCCGCTCTGCAGGTCGGCAACGGCGCCGATCCCGCAACCAAGCTCGGACCTCTGGTCAATGCCTCGACGCGCGACAAGGTTGCCGAACTCGTGGCCGACGCCTGCCAGCGCGGTGCCAAGGTTGTGACCGGCGGCAAGGTGCTCGACCGTGCCGGCTACTTCTATGCGCCGACCGTCCTGACCAATATCTCGCCGGATGCCCGCGTGCTGAGCGAGGAAATCTTCGGGCCGGTCGCGCCGATTGTCATCTTCGACAAGGAAGAAGAGGCAATCACGCACGCCAATAACACCGAGTACGGCCTTGTCGCCTATGTCTTCACCAAGGATCTCGCCCGCGGCCTGCGCGTCAGCGAGAAGCTCGAAAGCGGCATGATCGGTCTCAATCGCGGACTTGTGTCTGACCCGGCGGCTCCGTTCGGCGGCGTGAAGCAGAGCGGCCTTGGCCGCGAAGGCGCTCACCACGGCATCCTGGAATACCTCGAGGCCAAGTACATCGCGACCTCGTGGGGCTGATATAATAACAGCGCGTCCGTTGCGATCACGGATACGCGAGATGTGAGAATTGCACCGCACGAAAAAGTATGAGGGCACCTTTTGGTGCCCTCATTTCGTTTGGGTGCCTGTAAATTTTACAGGCGTCGTCGCTGCATTTACCAACAAGCTCTGCATCAATCACGTTTCAGCGAGCGAATCTTGACGCGTTGCGGACTTCAACAGGTGAACGAATCACGCTGCGCTGTCGTTGTTTCTTGCTTTTTGGTTCATGCGATTGCGCGAATGGTGCATTGCAAATTTGCACGAGCATTTTCGAGAACGCCACCTATCTGCTGTCGTGCGACGCCGCTCTTGGCGTCAACTCACAGGAGACTGACTATGAATAAGATGATGATTGGTGCGATGGCGTTGGCTCTGGTTGGAGTTGCTTCCACCGCGCGTGCTGCCGACGAAGAGCGTTTGCAGAACGAGAGCCAGGCTTATTTCTTCAGCGCCAGCTACAACCAGCCTCAGGCGCAGACCCAGACCCGGGCTCAGCACAACGTGCGCAATGCCCAGGCCAGTGCTTCGGAGCACGGCGTGAAGCCGTTCACGGCCGCCGAGAAGCTCTGGTTTGACGAAGCGACCCCTGAGACTGCAGACTAAGCCTGCCCCAATGCAGTACTGGCCGGTCGCAAGGACCGGCCAGTCTGCTTTCTAAAGATCCCCCAAGCTCAACAGCGAATGTTACTTTGCGACCCGCGCCAGCGTCGGCGCGACGTCGTCGAGCTTTTCGAGCTTCAGGAAATCCTCAATCGTCCGCTCAACAATGTCCGCCGACAGAATGTCGCCGACGTTGCTGCGGAATTTCTTCAGATATTCGTCGCGACCGATGGGGTTTCTGGCTGTGCCGCGGAAATCGCGGATGTCGTGCGACACCTCGCGGCCGTCCTTCAGGCGGATGACGATTTTCGCGCCTGAACGGTTGGGGTCCTTGGCAGCTTCGACATCGGCCAAATGACGAACCTTGGCGGATAGCGCGTTGATGCGCGGGTCGCGGATGTTTGCTTCCGAATAGGCGTATTTGTCCATCTTGCCCATGGTGAGCGCCTCGGCGATCGTATGCTGAAGACTGATACGGCCGTGCCAGCTCGTCAGCGGGATCCGCTTGACCTCGGGCGGCTCGCACAGCGTCGGGAATGCCTTCTCGGCGATATAGGCGTCGATCTCGACGACATCCTCCGGCTTGATGTTGTATTTGTCGCGCAGCACGATGGCGCACTCGATTTGCGGCATCAGCGGGTAGCCGACCGGGTAGAGCTTGGTCGCGATTTCGCTGATTTTCCAACTGCGGCCGAGATCCGTCGTGATGTGATTGTAATGACGCTCGTCGGTGGTCTGGATGTGCGCACGATAATATCCGAACTTGCCTTCGAAGACTGCCGTCGGTCCCGACACGCCCTCGCTCGCAAGGGCGACCGCACGGAACGCATTGGCCGCCGCCAGGCCGACGTGAAGCGTTTTTGTCGAAGTGCCGTCCTCAAAGGCGGCGGTGAGGGCGCCTGACATCGAGCCGGCGTGACCCAGTGCGGCTACGATTTCCGCCTGGCTCAAGTCCCGCAGCTTGGCCAGAAGATTGACGCCGCCGAATACGCCGAAAATGCCGGTGGGATGCAGACCGTAGTTGAACCAGTAAAGCGGCGTGACGATGGACAGCCGGATCATCGTTTCGCTCGACAGCGCGACGGCCTCGATCAGCTTGTTTCCTGAGACCTTGCGACGCTGAATTTCAGGGAATGCGACGGCGTTCGACAGACCGGTCGCATGCATCGTCGTCGGCAGATAGGTGTCGTCGAATTCCAGCATCGATGCAGCGATGCCGTTGACGAAGGCTGCCGTCGTGACCGACACCTGTTCCTTCGATCCGACAACGCTCGCGCCTGTGCCGGGATCGGTCGCCATCATCGCCCGCTTGCCCGCCTGGGCGGTCGGCAGATCTTTCGATGCCAGCATGACTCCCAGCAGATCGAGGATACGCAGCTTCGTTTGCTCCACGACTTCCGGCGGCAGCTTGTCGATCGTGGTGTTGCGAACCCAGTCGGCGATGCCGGCGCTCATGGTGGCCATGGTCTCGTCCCTTTATGTCAGTGAGATTGCGTGATTGCCTTCGAGAGTAGTGCAGCCTGTTGCGTTGCTGCAAGCCGACGCTGCGTGCATCGGTCCGTGTGCCGCATGTGCGTTCATCGCATCGATGGCTGAATTATTTTGTCTGCAAAGCGACAAAATGCTTGCGACTTTTGCTCCGTTTCCAGAAACATCCCGTCGATCAATTTCCCCGGCCGCGCAGAATTTGGTATCTAACGGCCGTTGCAGTTCAAGTTGGCTGCGGCCCTGTCGTTCGCGGGGGTCGTTTTCCCGGAGGGTTTCAATATGCGTTTCGTCATTTTCGGTGTCGGCGCCATCGGTGGAATGCTCGGCGGCAAGCTGGCGCGTGCGGGTTATGACGTGATCGGCATTGCGCGCGGCAAGCATCTTGAAGTGCTGCAGAAGGACGGTCTCACCATCGAGACTCCGACCGGCGACGAGGTCGCGAAGTTTCCCTGCGTGGCCGACGCCTCGGACGTTGCATTCACCGACGACGACATCGTCATCATCACGGTGAAGACGCAGGACTTCATGGCGGCTTGCGAGAAGCTGCGGGACGCCGGTGTGCACCAGCAGCCGATCCTGTGCGCGCAGAACGGCGTCGAGGCCGAGCGCATCGCGCTGCGTGTGTTCCCGAACGTCTATGGAATTTGTGTGCGGCTGCCGACCAATTTCGAGAAGCCCGGCATCATTCGCTCCTGGGGCCATCCACATCCGGGCAATCTCGACATCGGGCGCTTTCCGAAAGGCAAGGATGCCGTCTGCGACACGGTCGTGGCGGCGTGGATCAAGGCGGGCTATCTCGCCGAAGCGCACCCCGACGTGATGATCCCGAAATACGACAAGCTGCTCGGCAATCTGTCGAACGCGCTGCAGGCCGTGTTCGGCCGCACGCCGCCCGCTACAGAATATTTTCCGATCCTCAAGAAGGAAGGCGAGGCTGTCTATAAGGCAGCGGGAATCAACACCTTCGATCCCACCATGGTCGGCCGTCCGCCCAAGGCGATGACGGAAACACCGGTGAAGGGCGCGACGCGTCCCGGAACGTCGTCGTGGCAAAGCCTGATGCGTGGAACCGGTACGATGGAATCGGACTATCTCAACGGCGAGATCATGCTGCTCGGCCGCCTGCATGGCGTACCCACGCCCGCCAACGATTTCTTCTGCCGTTTGGCGCAGAAGATGGCGAGCAGTGGCGCGAAGCCCGGTTCCGGCGATCCGGCCGTTGTGGCGAAGGATTTTAAGACGGCGATGGCGGAGGCCGAGAAATCGGCTGCAGCATCGCGCATGACGGCGGCGGAATAAGCTATATACTGGCACGCTATCCGGCCACGACGCGGTTCAGGACCGCTCCTGGCCGCAAGCGGGCTGTTCGATGAGCAATGGCGTCAACAAGACGGATAGCAAGACGCGGACCAAGGTCGAGCGACCGCGTCTGCACAAGGTGATCCTCGTCAACGACGATTACACGCCGCGCGAGTTTGTGGTCACGGTCCTCAAGGCCGAGTTCCGCATGACCGAGGAACAGGCGAATCAGGTGATGATCACCGCGCATCGGCGCGGTGTGTGCGTCGTCGCGGTGTTCACGAAAGACGTTGCCGAAACCAAGGCGACGCGCGCGACCGACGCCGGCCGCGCCAAGGGTTATCCGCTTCTCTTCACGACCGAGCCTGAAGAATAGCCGGCTATTTCGGCCGGCCGAAGCCGCCGCCGGTCGGCGTGACGACGGTGACCGCATCGCCTGCTTCGAGCTGCGTCTGCGCGCAACCTCCAAGCATTTCAATCCGGCCGTTGGTGCGGCGAACAAGATTGCGGCCCGTCTCGCCCGGTTCGCCACCGTCGAGACCGAATGGGGCGATGCGGCGATGGCCTGAGAGAATGGCGCAATCCATCGCTTCGAGAAAACGGATGGTGCGGCTGGTGCCGCCTCCCGCATGCCAGCGTCCCTTGCCGCCCGAGCCTTTGCGGATATGGAAGTCTTCAAGCACGACAGGAAATCGCGTTTCCAGAATCTCGGGATCGGTCAGACGCGAATTGGTCATGTGCGTATGAACCGCATCGGCGCCGTCGAAGCCGGGACCGGCCGGCGCGCCCGAACAGATCGTCTCATAATATTGATGGCGCGCATTGCCGAAGGTGAGATTGTTCATCGTGCCCTGGGCGGCCGCCATGGTGCCGAGCGCACCGAACAGACAGTTCGTGACGGCCTGACTGACTTCGACATTGCCGGCAACAACGGCGGCCGGATAACGCGGCGCCAGCATCGAGCCTTCAGGAACGACGATTTTAACCGGCCGCAGGCATCCGGCATTCATCGGAATCTGATCGTCGACCAGCACGCGGAACACATAGAGCACGGCGGCTCGCGTCACCGGGGCGGGCGCGTTGAAATTGTCGTCGCGTTGCGCCGATGTGCCGGTGAAATCGACGGTCGCTTCGCGCGCGACACGATCAATGCTGATCCTGACCTTGATGATGCAGCCCTGATCCATTTCATAGCTAAAGGCGCAGTCCTTGAGGCCACCGATGGCGCGGCGCACGCTTTCGGCGGCGTTGTCCTGCACATGGCCCATATAGGCAGTCACGGTGTCGAGGCCGAATGACGCGATCATTTTTCGCAGTTCGCGCACACCCATTTCGTTCGCTGCGACCTGCGCCTTGAGGTCGTTGACGTTCTGCACGATGTTGCGCGCGGGGAAGGGCGCATCTCGCAGCAGTGCGATAGTCTCGGCCTCGCGGAAGCGGCCTTGTTCGACCAGTTTGAAATTGTCGATATAGACGCCCTCCTGCTCAATTGTGGTTGCGAGCGGTGACATCGAACCCGGCGCGATGCCGCCGATATCGGCGTGGTGCCCGCGCGACGCCACCCAGAACAGCACGGCGCGACCTTCGTCGTCGAAGACCGGCGTACAGACGGTAATATCCGGTAGATGCGTGCCGCCATTATAAGGCGCGTTCAGCATGTAGACGTCGCCGGGGCGGATCGTGTCGTTCTGGCGGATGATCGATTCCACCGAGCGATCCATCGAGCCGAGATGCACCGGCATGTGCGGCGCGTTGGCGACCAGTGCGCCGTGGGCATCGAAAACCGCGCAGGAGAAATCGAGGCGTTCCTTGATGTTGACCGAATAGGCGGTGTTCTGCAGCGTCACGCCCATCTGCTCGGCGATGGACATGAAGAGATTATTGAAAATCTCCAGCATCACCGGGTCGGCTTTGGTGCCGATGGCATTACGTTGCGGCAGCGCGCTCGTCCGGTCCAGCACGATGTGATTTTTGGGCGTGATCCGTGCGGTCCAGCCATCCTCGACAATGACGGTCTGGTTCGGCTCGACGATCATGGCGGGGCCCGGCGTGACGTGACCGGGTTGTAACGCCTCGCGCAGGAAAGCCTGACCATCGCGCCAGCGCCCCCCGGAAAAGAAGCGAATGGCCTGATGCGGCTTTGGAGCGCCTTGTGCGCCTTCCTTCGTCTCGGGCTCGGCAAACGTCGCACCGGGCCCGACACCTTCGACTTCGATGGACTCGACGACAAGCGTTTTTGTGGTGTCGATAAAACCAAAGCGCTCGCGATGCAGCTGTTCGAAATCACGTTTCATCGCGTCAGGGGCCGAGGCCGCGACGGCGAGTGTGGTATCGGTGCCCGCATAACGAATGTGCAGGCGTGCGTGGATCGTGACGCCTGTCGGCGCGATACCTTGTTCGGTCAATTCGTCACGCACGGCCTTTTCCAGCTGCGCCATGACAGGGCTTGCGATCGACGGCGTTTCGGCATGGAGAGGCTGCTCGAACGCCGCCTGCCGGGTTGTGCGGATTTCGGCCAGCCCCATGCCATAGGCGGACAGCAATCCCGATAGCGGATGAATGAGAACGGTCTTGATGCCGAGCGCGTCGGCGACCAGGCAGGCATGCTGGCCGCCGGCACCGCCGAACGAATTGAGGACGTGACGCGTGACGTCGTGCCCGCGCTGGACCGAGATTTTCTTGATCGCCTCGGCCATCGACGCGACTGCGATCTGGATAAAACCGTCGGCGATGTCTTCGACGCTGCGACCGTCGCCGATCTTCTTGACCATTTCCGCAAAAGCGTCGCGGACAGCGTCAGCGTCGAGCGCTTCGTCATGCTTGTCGCCAAAGATGTGTGGAAAGAAATCCGGCATCAGCTTGCCAACCATGACATTGGCATCTGTCACGGTGAGGGGACCGCCGCGCCGGTAGCTTCTGGGGCCCGGTACGGCACCGGCCGAATGCGGCCCGACGCGCAAGCGCGCGCCATCGAATTGCAGGATCGAGCCGCCGCCGGCCGCGACCGTGTGAATGCTCATCATAGGCGCGCGCATGCGCACACCGGCGACTTCGGTTTCGAAGCTGCGTTCGTAGTCGCCGTCAAAATGCGCGACATCCGTGGACGTGCCACCCATGTCGAAGCCAATGACTTTCTCGAAGCCTGCCGCGCGCCCGGTCGCGACCATGCCGACGACGCCTCCGGCGGGACCCGAAAGTATGGCGTCCTTGCCGCGAAAGCGATCGGCCGCGACGAGACCACCCGACGACATCATAAACATCAGCCGGGCGCCGCTGCGCGCAACATCAAGCTCTTCGGCGACCTGCGCGACGTAGCGCGACAGGATCGGTGTGAGATAGGCGTCGACCGTGGTCGTGTCGCCGCGCCCCACCAGCTTGATGAGCGGCGACACCTCATGACTCACGGAAATCTGGCTGAAGCCGATGTCGCGGGCGAGCGCGGCGGCCTGCTGCTCATGCGCGGGATAGCGAAATGCATGCATGAAGACGATGGCGATGCTGTCGAAGCCGGCCTCGCGCGCCGCCGCGAGATCGGCGCGCAGCGATTCAAGATCAATCGGTTTTTCCACCGCGCCGTCGGCAAGGATGCGTTCGTCGGCCTCGATCACGCGGTCATACAGCGCATCTGGCTTGATGATGGCCTTGGCGAAAATATGCGACCGCGCCTGGTAGCCGATCCGCAACGCATCGCGAAAGCCTTTGGTCGTCACCAGCAGTGTGCGCTCGCCCTTGCGCTCGAGCAGGGCGTTGGTCGCGACCGTTGTGCCCATCCGGACTTCGCCAATGCGCCCGGGAGGGATGGATTCACCAGCGCGCAGGCCCAGAAGATCACGGATTCCCGCGACCGCGGCGTCACGATATGCCTGTGGGTTCTCGGACAATAACTTGCGCGCATGCAGCCGGCCGTCGCCGTCACGGCCGATGACGTCGGTGAAGGTGCCGCCGCGATCGATCCAGAAGTCCCAATGCGTGGTCATGCCGCTGTGTTCCGCTCTGCAGCAAAGTAGACCGCGACCAGCCCACAGCGCAAATACTGTCGATATCGGTATCTCGCCCAGCGAAATTGCTGCGGGAGACATATTACATATGCGCTTTGTCGAACTGGTGGCCGCATCGCTGCCTTGCTATGAGTTGCGCCTCATCAACGGGACGCTCTCATGCCACGCAAAGTGATTATTACCTGCGCCGTCACCGGCGGCGGCGCCATTTCCAAGAACAGCAAATATGTGCCGATTACGCCGCAACAGATCGCCGACGATGCGATTGCGGCCGCCAAGGCGGGTGCGTCTGTGGTCCACATCCATGTGCGCGATCCGCAGACCGGCGCGCCGTCGATGAAATTCGAGCTCTACAAGGAAGTCGTCGATCGCATCCGGGGCTCCGGTACCGATGTTATCATCAACCTGACGACTGGGGTGGGCGCGCGCTTCACGCCGGCCATTGACAATCCGGCCGCGGGCCTCGCCGGCATGAAGACCGCAGCCGAGCGCGTCGAGCATGTGATCAAGCTGAAGCCGGAGATCTGCACGCTCGACGTCTCGACCATGAATTTCGGCGACTATGCGCTCGTCAACTCGCCCGACTACATCAAGGCGATGGCGAAGATGATCAGGGACGTGGGCGTCAAGCCGGAGCTGGAAGTCTTCGACACGGGCCAGCTGCGGCTGGCGCTCGAACTGGTCAAGAGCGGCGACTTGCCGTCGAACCCGCTGTTCCAGTTCTGCCTCGGCATTCGCGGCGGTGCGCCGGCGACGCCCGAAGTCATGATGCTGATGAAGTCGATGGTCGCACCGGGAACGCTTTGGGCGGCGTTCGGTATCTCGCGCATGCAGATGCCGATGGTGGCGCAGGCACTTGTCCTCGGCGGCAATATCCGCGTCGGCCTGGAGGACAATCTCTTCCTCAATGACGGTGAATTGTCTCCTGGCAACGCCCCGCTGGTCGAGCGCGCCATCAAGATCATCGAAGGTCTCGGTGAGACGGTGGCGTCGGCCAAGGACGCGCGCCAGATGCTCGAACTCAAGCCGGTCTGAGAAGCATGAAGAAGCGCCGCGTTTAGCGGTGCTTCTTCAAAAAATTCAGCACGATTCGATTGAACTCGTCCGGCTGCTCCCAATAGACGGAGTGGCCGGCCTCGGCGATGATGTGGCTTTCGCTGGCGGGAAGCGCCTGCGCGAACATCCGCAGCACGGCGGGCGGCGTGTAAAGATCTGCGTCGCCCGTGATGAGCAGCGTCGGCACTTTCATGACCTTCAATGCGTCCCACGTCACCTTGCTGGTCTTGCCCTGATTGACACGCTGCGGCACTGCCTTGTGCTCGAGCTCGAGCCAGAGCCGCACGCCTTCCGGATCGATGGCGCGATAGGAGCCGGATAGCTCGCGGAAATCCGCCGGCATCTCGTTGAAACCCTTCGGCCGCAGGCCATTGCTCAGCGCCTGATAATTCGCATCATCAATGCCCATGATGGTGCAAGCCTCGACCAGGCTGATGAGGCGCTGCGGATAGCTGACCGCGAAATCCATGCCGGTGATGCCGCCGGCCGCGAGCCCGATGGCATGGAAGCGATCGATGCCAAGAACATCAGCAAGTTGCTTCAGATCGTCCGCGCCGGTGCCAGGATTGTCCTTGGGGCCCGGTTCAGAGCCGGCATGGCCACGGCGTGAATAGGTGATGACGCGATAGCCGGCCGCAACGAACACCGGCTGCTGATAGCCCCAGATGAGCCCGCTTCCGGTGGTGGGATGCAGGAAGATCACCGCAGGTCCGCTGCCGCCCGTGTCCGAGTACCAGAGCTTGACGTCGCGCAGTTGCGCCAGGCCTTCTTTCGCCGGCGCCTGCGGCGGAAGGGGGAAGCGCATGGATGTTGAGGTCATGGTTGTTTTTGCTGCATTGGTGAAAAGCTTATTCGTCGCACGCGAACTTATTCGGCCCATCCCGTTTCAGCAACCGCGACGCATTGCCGTCGGCGTGCGAGCATGAGATGAAGGTCGGATATTGCACTGCGTTCAAGAGCACGAGGGCAAAGATGGCGGATATCGACGTCAAGACATTCTGGCAGACGCTCGGCGAGCGGCCGATCGGCGCGACCATCGTGACGGCTCAGGGCGAACACAGGCCCGGCCGGATTTCTCGGCCTGTCCGCAAGCCATGTCTCGGCCGATCCACCGATCATGCTGGTCAGCATCGGCAAGAAGACCTCCGCGCTGAAGGACATTCTCGCCAGCCGTCATTTCGCCGTGAATTTTCTGGCGGCCGGCGCGGAGGCGCTGCTGGATAGCTTCGGCGGGCGTACCGATGACAAGGGCGCCTCGCGCTTCGACCCGGATAAATGGACGACGATGGAGACCGGCGCACCGGTCTATCGCGAGGCGCAAGGCGCGATGGATTGCCGCCTTGAGGAGACGATCGAGCGTGGCGACGTCGTGATCGCCATCGGGCGGGTGGTGGCCGTCAGCGCCGGGGGCGGAGGGGAGCCGCTGGTGCTGTTTCGCGGCAAGCCGCGCCGTTTGTCGCCGGCCTGAGCCCGGCCTTGCGCAGGGCTGCCTTGCGGGTTTCCCGCCCTTGAACAGCCATGCGCAAGGCTGTTAGTAGGGGCCGCCGCCGGGCCGATCCTGCCCGGCCCGCCTCGTTTATCCGTTTGAAGACCTCGGGAGCACACGCGCATGTCCACCGGAAAAACCATGCTCTATGGGGCGCTTGGCGCCGAGATGGGCGCCTATAGCATCAATCTCGACACCGCCGAGTTGACGCTCGAGCAGACCACCAAGCTTCCGGCCGGCATGCAGTACGCGTGGCCCAACAAGGCCCGCACGCTGATGTATTTCGTCACCAGCGACTCCGGGCCGATGCAGAAGGTCAAACTGCCGAACCACTACATTCAGGTCTACAAGCTCCTGAAGTCCGGCGCGCTGGAAGCCTATGGCGACGCCATCAAGCTCAGCAATCGCCCGCTGCATTGCTCGCTCGACATTGCCGAGAAGCATTTGCTCATCGCCTATAACGATCCGGCGGAACTGACGATCCATCGCGTGCTGCCCGACGGGCATATCGGCGAGCAGGTCAAGCAGCAGGTGCCGCTCGATTTCGGCATCACGCCGCATCAGGTTCGCGTCACGCCGCACGACAACATCATCGTGTTCCCGACGCGCGGTCATCATCCGGTCGGTAACAATCCGGAGTCGCCGGGCTCGGTGCGCCTGTTCGCCTATGACAGCGCGACCGGCCTCATCAGCAAGCAACTGCCGTCGATCGCACCCAATGGCGGTTATGGCTTCGGTGCGCGTCACGTCGACTATCATCCGACCAAGCCATGGATGTTCCTGCTGGTCGAAAGCCAGAACGAACTGCATGTCTATGACTATTCGAAAGACGGCATCAGCCACACACCGCGCTTCAAGGTGGACTGCCTTGCAGGAGCCAAGCAGGGCGGGTCGCGCCAGCTGACCAGCGGCATTCATTTTCATCCGAACGGCAAGTTTGTCTATATCAGCAACCGCGGCCACGACACCGAAGACTACAAGGGCGAGAAGGTGTTCAAGGGCGGCGTCAACGACATCACCGTGTATGCCGTCGATCAGACCACCGGCGAGCCGACGCTGATCCAGCATGCCGAAACCTACGGCATCTTCCCGCGTACCTTCGGTATCGATCCGACCGGCAAGGTTCTTGTCGCGGGCAATGAAGATCCGCTTCTCGTGCGCGATGGCGACGCCATCAAGAAGGTGCTGCCGAGCCTCGTCACCTTCAAGATCGGCGACGACGGCAAGCTGACCTTCGTCAAGAAGTACGACCACAAGGACAATGGCGAGGTCTGCTTCTGGGTCGGCGTCGAGCGTATCCCTGGATAAGACCTGCCGCTTTTGACGGGAACGACCGGTGTCGACTTACGCCGGCCGCTTCCAGTCTTCCGGCGAAGGCAAGAGCCCCCGCGTGACGATCATGTGCGTGGCGATGTTGACCACCGCATCGACGGTCGGCAGCGACAATTGCGCTGCTTCGGCGAAACGCTGCGCCGCGAGAATGACCTCGCCCCATTCCATCGGCGAGCCGCGCTCGAAATCCTGCAGCAGCGACGGCTTGTGGTGATTGGCCGGAATTTTCACCTCGTCGGCCGAGAAGGGGAATCCATAAGCGGCCGTCAGTCTGTGCCCCTCGGCCAGCATCGCCTCCAGAACCCTCAGCAGTTCGGGATCTGCCTTCATCGTCGCGGTGTCGTGCCCGGTGACGACCGATAGCGGGCCTGTTGAAAGCGTCATGATGATCTTGCGCCACATCTCGGTGCGGATGCCGGGCGTCGGCACGGGCGAGTCGATCCCTGACTTCTCGAAGGCCACACGCAGGCGCTCGACACGCTCATCGACGCCGTCATCGGTGCGTGCGAACAGAAACGCGTTGCGGCCGGTCGCGGACTCATTCTGGATCACGCCCGGGCTGACCACGGCATTGGATGAGCGCACGATACCGCCGACAAACTGTTCGTCGCCGTAAGCCGACGCGAACCGGTCCATGACGCCGAAATGAGCCAGCTTTGGCGGCTTGCGCAGGTCCTTCGCCAGTCCGTGCGGATACCAGCAGGCGATGCCGTTCTGGGAAAAAACAATCAGCGTCTTGCGGTCAACGAGCGGCGCAATGGCGTCGACGCTCGCGGCCAGACTTTGCGCTTTGGCCGTGAGGATGACCGCGTCCTGAATGCCCAACGTGCCCGGATCTTCGCTCGCCTTGACGCGGGCGTTGATTTCTCCGGCCTTTTCGCGCGCGATCAGGCCTGAACCATTGATGATGTCGGCGGTGCGCTTGCGCACCACCACCGAAACGTCATTCCCAGCATGCGCAAGTTTGGCAGCAAAAAAACCACCGACGGCGCCCGCGCCAAAAACGCAGATTTTCACGAAACCTCCAAAGGGATTATCCAGAAACGATGTTAGGCGGGGACCTTCATCGCCGCCCCGTTGAGCTTGTAAAGCTCATTGGGGTTATCCACCAGTATGCGATTGCGCGTCTTTTCATCAGGGATCCATTCCAGCAGCAGATCGACGAGATCGCCGTCGTTCGGCATCGGCTTGTTGAGTAGGCCGACATGCGGCCAGTCGGTCGCCCAGACCATCCGCTCGGGCGCGTATTTAACCAGCGCGCGTGCCACCGGCGTAACACTTGGATAGAGCGGACCTTCATCGGTGATCTGCATCGGGCGGGAGAGTTTGACCCAGACGCGCCCGGTGTCGATCAAGCGAAGCAGCGTCTTGAAGGCGGGCTGGTCCATCCCGCCTGAGACGGGCACCGAGCCGAAATGATCGAACACGATGGTGTTCGAGACTTGGGCGATCAAGGGCTCAAGCTCGATGATCTCTGTGCCATTCGGATAGAGCTGGGCATGCCAGCCGAATTCGTGAATCTTGGCGGCGGTCTCGATCGAGAGGCCCGGCAGTTTGGAGCCGTGAGCGGCGCTCTGGAATCGCGCGCCGCGTACGCCGAGCTTGTCGAGGCGGGCGATCTGGTCGTGCGTCACATCCGTATCGAGCAGAGCCACGCCGATGAAGCGGTCAGGGTATTGCTGAAGCACGTCGATGAGATGGCTCGGATCGGTGCCGTGCGGGCTCGCCGGAACGAACACGGCCATGGCAATGCCATAAGCGTCCATCAGCTTGATGTAGGTCTCCGGCAGCGCGTCGAGCGAGGAATACTTCGCGCCTTCCGCGAGCGGATATCGGCTCGTGGGTCCGAACAGGTGCATGTGGCAATCGACCGTACCGCGCGGCAACTTAACGCGTGCGGGCTTCAGAAGAGGATCGGGCGGCGGTGTCAGATAGGGCATGGCTGGACCGTTTCTCGACGCGTTTGAACCTGTGCAGCCTTTGATGGCATCCCGGCGCGGCAGGCGTCAAATGTCGTCAAGCCGACGTGGAATGCGTCTCGACCAGCGCGAGCAGGGCCGGCAGATCGAGGGTTTTGGCATCGCCTAAAAGGCTCACAAATTCAGCCGCCGCCTTTGCGCCGATAACGGGGATCGCCTGAGCGTTGAACTTGGTCACAAGTTCGTCGCCGGTCAGTGGCCGGTCCATGCTGCCGCGGGCATGCTCGACCTTCGCTTCAAATCTTGTGCCGTCGGCCATGTCGATGACAACAACAGCCTGATCGCGGGCGAGCGCGGGGTCGGCGGTGACGGTGACGCGATCCTGCAATTGACTTGCGGCGGTGTTGGCCAGCCAGGCGGGCGTCAAATGCTCAAGCGTCATTTCGCCGGTCAGCAACGTGACCGCCGTCAGATAGGCCATCGAGACCTGCGCATCGAATTCGGTTTGCGGATGCTTGCGGTCACCCAGATGCTTGCCGACCGGATGGACGCGGCACTCCACGCGCGTGATTGTCTTGCAATCGATCCGGTGAGCGGCGCGCAACTCGATACACGCGTCGATGACAGGATGGACAACGATGCCGCAAGGGTAGGGCTTGTAGGCATTTTCCAGCATGGTGTAGCGCGCGCCGAGATCGCGAGACGCGGCACCGCGATCGGCCTTCGGCGCGAGAACGTCGAATAGTCCGTTCGCCCCTTCGATGGCATTCGGCACGCAGCTCATGCCCGCCTGTGCCCAGAGGGCGGCCGACAACCCGTTGCGCGCGGCAAAGCCCGGAATCATCGGCATCGCCATGCTGCCATGGGTCGCGCGGAAGCCGCCCGCCTGCGCTGCGGCGATACCGATGGCGGATGCAATAGCAGGTGTGTCGAGCCCGAGCAGTCTGGCCGCGGCCGCAGCCGCACCGATGCCGCCCGTGACGCCGGTGATGTACCAGCCGACCGATGCGCCGTTGTCGCTGGAGAGCAGGGCCTCGCTCAGCCGGCACTCGATTTCCATGCCAAGCACAAGCGCCGCATAAAACTCATCGCCTGTCACCTTGCGCCGTTGGGCGACGGAGAGACAGGCAGCCGCGACCGGGCCGGTCGGATGGGTGATTGTCCTCAAATGCGTATCGTCGAAGGCATGGACGGCGGAGGAGAGGCAATTCACCAGCGCCGCATTGATGGGGTCCATACGCTCGCGCCGGCCGAGGACGCGGCTGTCTCCGGCGTTGCCACCTGCAACAAGGCCACGGATCGCAGCCTCAACGACATCGCTGGTGCAGGCCCCAAAGGCGCAGCCGAACCAGTTGAGCAATGTCCGGGGGGCTTCCGCGCGGACAGTGTCCGGCAGCTGACGCCAGCCGGTCCCGGCCATGTACGCTGCAAATTGGTCAGCCACGCCTGGTGACCTGTTGCCCGGTTCTCCTGCCATCAGTATTGCTCCCGGCGCTGTTCAATGTGGTGGCGGCTTGGTGTATCTGACGGAGCGGCCTCGGCAAAGGGGCGTCACCCTTGCCGGATGGACGCGATGGGAGTGAGGCGATGGCGGAATTGGGGATCGGCTTTATCGGGCTTGGCGTCATGGGTGAACCCATGTGCCGCAATCTGGCCCGCAAGATCGGCCGGCCCGTGATGGCCTTCGACGTCAAGCCGGAGCCACTTCAACGGCTGCGCGACGTTGGTGTCGCGGCCGCAGGCAAGATCGTCGAGGTGGTCGCCGCTTCGGACATCGTGATGATGTCACTGCCGAGCGGCAAGCACGTGTTGGAGCTGTGCGAGGGGGCCAGTGGCCTGCTGGCGCTGATGCGCCCCGGTCAGACGCTGGTGGACCTTGGTACAAGCCCGGTGCGGTTGACCAAGGATCTGGCGCAGCGATTTGCCGCCAAAGGCATCGACTACGCCGACGCGCCTGTGGCGCGCACGCGCAAGGCCGCCGAAGACGGCACACTGTCGATTACAGTCGGTGGGAGCGCCTCTCTGTTCGCGCGCATCGAACCGCTGTTGCGCTGCTTCGCCAGCGAAGTCACCCATTGCGGCGCGATCGGTTCAGGGCAGGCGGTGAAGATCCTCAACAACATGGTGATCGTTTGCACGGTGGTGGCGCTGTCGGAAGCCGCCGCTATGGCAAAAGCCGCTGGGGTTGATACTAAGCTGCTGTTCGAAACGCTGGCCAAAGGTTCCGCTGACAGTTTCGCGCTGCGCAACCATGGCATGAAGGCGATCATGGTCGACGAGTTTCCTGAGCAGGCGTTTCCCGTGGACTACATGCTCAAGGACATGGACTACGCGCTCGAAATGGCGGCGGATGCTGGCTTCTCGCCGCCGAGCCTCGCGCTCGGCCGGCAGCTGCTTGCGCGCGCGCACGACAAGGGCTTTCAGATGCAGTACTGGCCGATTATCTCCAAACTGATTGGACCGGGAGCAGATCAATGAATATGAATTTAGCGATGGAGTGGCGCAGTTGATCCGGTCGCGACAGCTTGGCCGGGCGAAGCTCACCGGCATCAGCGAATTTTATGCGCCGATGCACAATCCGCAGGTGTTGTATCCTGACTCGACTCCGGCCGCGCTCGAAGCCAACCGGAGCTGGTTGGTGCCGGATCACTGGCGCCCCGATATCGGGCGCATCATCACCGGCGTTCAGATGTGGGCGCTGCATGTCGATGGCAAGGTCATTCTGATCGACGCCGGATATGGTAACGGCAAGACCCGTACGACGCCGCGTGCCAACAATCTCAATACGCAGACCGAGCTCTGGCTCGCAGCGGCGGGCGTGACGCCCGAGACTGTCACGCATGTGGTGACGACACATCTGCATTCCGACCATATCGGCTGGAACACGGTGCAGAAGGATGGCGCGTGGGTGCCGTACTTTCCGAACGCGCAGTATTTCATTCCGCGCAAGGACTACGAGTTCTTCGCCGAGCTGACACGCAGCGGCAAGGCGAAGGATGGCGGCTCGTTCCTCGACAGCATCAAGCCGGTGGTCGATGCCGGACAAGCACTGCTTGTCGACCCGGGCGACGTGATCGCGGATTGCCTGGTCGCGACCGACGCGCCGGGGCACACTGTCGGTCACATGATCTACTGGCTGCAGGGCATCGGAAAAGCAGCAGTTTTCTGCTCCGACATTTTTCATCACCCCTTGCAGATTGCGAATCCGACCTGGAACACGGGGTTCTGCGCGATACCGGATTTAGCGCGGCAGACACGCGCTACGTTTCTCGCGCGTGCGGCAGATGAATCCGCGCTGATCATGCCATGCCACTTCGCACCACCGCATTGCGGATATGCGCGCCGGGAGGGCTCCGGCTATCGCTACGAGGCCGCGACGGAAGGGTGGCTTTGATCCCGAGCGCTCACGCTTCGAACGAGCCTTGGTTCTGCCGTCGCGCCACGAAGTAGAAGGCCGAGGCGACGAGCGTCATCAATGTCGCCCATAGCAGCCCGAGCGCGGCCAATTCGCCGCCCTGGCTGTTGACCCACAAATCGTACATCGCCACCGCAATGGTTTGCGAACGCGGCCCGGCGAGCAGGATCGCGACCGCCAGCTCCTTGGCGCCGAGCAGGAAGATGAACAACCATCCGGCAAGCAGCGCCGGCGAGAGCAGCGGCGTGATGATCCGGCGCAGCGCGACCAGCGGCGTGGCGCCGGCAACGCCGGCGGCTTCCTCAAGCTCCTTGTGGATCTGCAGCACACCCGAATAAGTGTAGCGCATGCCGTAGGGCAGATAGCGCACGGTGTAGGCGATGAAGATGATCCACAGCGTGTGATAGACGGGGATCGGAACGGTCAGGAAGATGAGCATCATCGCGACGCCCATGACGATGCCCGGGAAAATCAAAGGCGTGGTCGCCATCTGATCGAGCATCAGCCCGCCGGCATGCCGCCGCGCCGCCAGCCAGCCGACGAACAGCGTGATCGCCATGCAGGCCGTCGCCGCGCCTGCCGCTACCACGATGGTATTCCAGGCGAGGCCCCAGTAGTAATCGGACGTCAGCACCTGATAATAATTGTCGAGCGTGAAGTTGCCGAGCGCCTCGATGCTGAAGCCGCGAATGTAAGTGAGCAGCGACAGCCACACCACCGCGATGAACGGCAGCACCAGGATGATCAGGAAATTGAAGACGACGATGGTCGAGCCGAGCCAGCGCAGATGGCCAAGCTGGAACATGCGTGGGCGATAGCCCTTGCCGGTGACGGTGTAATATTTCTCGGCGTTGCGCGACAGGCGGCTGTAGAAGTAGAGCAGCACAGCGACGACCACGAGCAGCACCACCGAATACGCGCTGGCAAAACCTAGATCAGGCGGAATGGTTTCGGTCAGTCGCCGGTAGACGTCGGTCGTGAGCACATTGACGCGCCCCGGCATCCCGACGATGGCCGGTACCTCGAACGCCTCGATGGCACGGATGAACACGAACAGCGCCAGCGCGAGAATAGCAGGCAGCGAGATCTTGATCGAGATGTGCCAGACGGTCTGCAGTACGCTCGCACCGCTCATGCGGGCGGCTTCCTCCATGTCGGCATTGGCGGAGCGGAAGGTCGCGGACAGCAGCAGAAAGACAAGCGGCGACCACAGGAAGCCTTCGATCAGGATCATGCCCCACATCGAATAGACGTTGAACAGCGGTTCTGTATCGCCGGACAGCGCGCGGTACAGGTCGTTGAACGGGCCGGACTTGCCGAGCAGGAACAGCCAGGCGCTGACATAGAGAATGTAGGGCGTTCCCATCGAGATGATGGTGGTGAGGTAGGCGAGAGCCTTGAACCGCGTGTCGGTGCGCTCGACCAGCCATGCCAGCACGCCGCCGAAACCGAGCGCGACCACCGTCGAGAACACGCTGAACACGATAGCGTTCCAGAAACTCTGCGCGAAGCGCGGGTTCTGGATCAGGCGGGTGTAGTATTCGAAGGTGAAGGCGCCGATCGAGCCGTCGGGATTGGTAACGAAGAAGCTGCGTTGCAGCAGCACGCCGATCGGCGGCACAACAAGAACGAACAGCAGGATGCCGGCGATCAGCGCGATGACGCCGGTCTGGCCTCCCGGAAAGCGCAAGCCCGCTTGCCGCGTCTCCGCGGTGGGAGCTAGTTCGGCATTCGCGCTCACATGTCGCTCCACCGGATGGCGATGATCGGGAATTCAGTGCCGGCATAAAGGCGCGCGACGGGGTGGCTTGTCCGGCCACCCCGATATCGGCAATGATCTAGCGGAACAGGTCGTTGAGGATCTCGGTCCACTTCTTCATGTTGGCGTCGACGACATTCGGCATCATGAAGTTGGCCTTGAATCCGCCGCCGGCGGGCTTGAGGCTCGGATCGCTGCCATCGACATCCGGATGCGCGGGAATGTAGTCGGCCTTTTTCAGCACTTCCTGCCCTTCCTTGGACAGCAGGTACTCGATCAGAAGTTTGCCGGCGTTGGGGTTCGGACTGTTCTTGAGCAGGCCGACAAGGCTGGCCGCGCCGACGAACGGCTCGACCTTCAGAATTTTAGTCGGCGCGCCCTGCTTGGCGCTGATGACGGTGTGATGATTGAAGATCATCAGGCCGAGCGGGAAGTCGCCGAGAATGACGCGGTCCAGCACGGTGCGCTGGCTCGTGGTCATGTTTGTGATGTTCTGCTTGGCGAGTTTCTTCAGATAGTCCATGCCCTTTTCTTCGCCCATTGTGATGAGCACGTTGCCGATGAAGCCCGGCGCACCGCTCGGCTCGCCGACTACGGCCCAGACCATCTTGTCCTTCCACTTGGGATTGAGCAGATCCTCGTAGCTCTTCGGCGCATCGGCGTCGGACACGAGCTTCGTGTTCACGCCGACCGAGAGGTAGTACATCACCAGTGCCGTCCAGTGGCCGTTCGGGTCCTTGAATTCGGCCTGGTAGGGCGCTGCGTTCGCCGGCTTGAAGGGCGCCACGAAGCCGGCCGGCATGATGGATGAGAATGTCGCGGTGCCGTCGAAGACATCGGCCTTGGTCTGTCCGGCTCGGCCTTCGTTGATGATCTTCAGCGCCGTCTCGGCACTGCCGGCGCGCGAGAATTCAACCTTGATGCCGGGATATTTTTTCTCGAAGGCGGCGGCGAGCGGACGCACGGCCTGATCGATGATAATCGTCGTGTACCAGACGACCTTGCCTTCCTTTTTGGCGGCGGCGATCAATTCCTCGCTCTGCGCAAGAGCCGGTGCGACGGACAGTGCCTGAGATGCTGCCACTGCAAAAATGGCCGTCAACGCGCCGCAGAGTCAGAAATGTCCTGAGCATATCTTTCCCTCCCTGGGAATAAAGAGCGCTTGAATATGATGCGCGTGATTTGGCCATTCATCTGGCCTATCGTTTGTTGTGCAAGTCTTGCAATGGGTCCGGAGGGAGTCAATCCTCCCATCGCCTTTGCCCCTGTGCAGGGACCGTTCGCCGCACGCCAAGCCGCTGGAATCGTTGTTGCGCCGCGAAATGCTGCCGGCGGGGTGACGCGCAGACGTTGTTGTTCAGATGCGAGGTCGCGCGCGCTGCCGTGTCTCTAACAGAACTATTTGTCCGGCAGCGGGATGAAGTCCGTCTCGCCGGGGACTTGCTTGAAGCGGCCAGTCTTCCAGTCTTCCTTGGCCTCTTCGATACGCTCCTTGCGCGACGAGACGAAGTTCCACCAGATGTAACGCGGCCCTTCCAAAGCGGCGCCACCGAGAAACATCAACCGCGCCGGTTGCGTGGCGCGCACCGTGATGCGGTCGCCCGGACGGAAGATCAAAAGGCGAGGGCCTTCGAAGCGGTCGCCCGCAATCTCCACCTCGCCGCTGACGACATAAATCGCGCGCTCTTCGTGATCGGCATCGAGCGGAGCGCTCGCGCCCGGCTCAAGAACGACCTCGGCATAAAACCAGTCCATCTCCTTTTTGACCGGCGATGTCGCCCCGAAGGCGGAGCCGGCGATGATGCGCGCGCGGACTCCGCGATCTTCAATCAGAGGCAGCCGGTCGGCGGCGAAATGATCGAACGAGGGATCGGTTTCCTCAAGGTTCTGCGGCAGCGCGATCCAGCTCTGAATGCCGAACATCGGATGCGATACACCGCGGACCTCTCCGGGTGTGCGTTCCGAATGCGCAATGCCGCGGCCGGCGGTCATCAGGTTCATGGCGCCGGGAAGAATTTCAAGCGCGTTGCCCTCGCTGTCGCGATGCATGACGCTGCCGTCGAACAGGTAGGTGACGGTGGAGAGCCCGATATGCGGGTGTGGCCGGACATCGATCCCCTGGCCGGCGATGAATTGAACGGGGCCCATCTGATCGAAAAAGATGAAGGGGCCGACCATTTGGCGCTTGCCGTGCGGCAGCGCGCGCCGGACTTCGAAACCGCCGAGGTCACGGACGCGCGGAACGATGACGAGTTCCAGCGCGTCGCAGGATTGAGCATCCCCGAGGATCGGATCTTGCGACGGTTGCCAGCTCATGACGGCCTCCCTGAATCGGTCGGCAAATGCCGACAATTCAATTCAGCCTATCACTACGATGCCGTCGATGCACTCAACTCCGATCTTCCGATCGGCGTTCATTGAGGTGTGACACCGGCTTTGGCGATGGCCTCGGACCACTTCTTCATCTCTGCATTGAGAAACGTCTTCAGAGCTTCAGGCGTTGCCTGCTGCTGTGCGACAGGTTCCATGCTGAGGTCGGCAAAGCGTTTGATGAGGTCGGGATTCTTAAGTCCCTCCTGCAAGCTCTTTGACAGCGCTGCAATAATAGCCGGCGGTGTCTTGGCCGGAGCATAGAGCCCGTACCAGGTTGTGACCTCAAATCCGGGCAATCCGGCCTCATGGGCCGTCGGCACGTCCGGCAAGGTCTTCACGCGGTTCTTGGTCGTGACCGCGAAGGCCTTGATCTTGCCCGACTGGATCAGTGAGGTCGTGCCGGTCGCGGGATCGCAATAAACGTCAACGCGACCGCCGAGCAGATCGTTCAATACCGGCCCGCCGCCTGTGTAGGAAATCCAGGTGAGCTGCTTGCCAACGGCATTCATGAAAAGCATGCCGCAAAGATGGGCTGCCGAGCCGCGTCCCGAATTCGCAAAGTTGACCTTGTCTCCCTTCGCCCGCAGATCCGCGACGAGTTCCTTTAGGTCCTTGGCCGGGTAATCGAGCCGCCCGACAAGTGTCATCGGAACATCTGTGACCAGGCCGATCGGCGCCAGATCTTTCACGGGATCGAAAGGCAATTCCTTATAAAGCGACGGCGCGGTGGCTATACCTGTGTGCATAAGAAGGATTGTGTAACCGTCAGGATCGGCTTTGGCGACGCGCCCCGTGCCAATGGTGCCGCCGGCGCCGACGGCGTTTTCGACGATAAGCGTCTGATTGAGGGAGCTCTTCATCGACGAGGCGAGGAGCCGGGCGATGATGTCGCCGGGACCACCGGCCGCAAAGGGAACGACGATCGTAATCGGCCTCGCCGTCGGAAATGGCTGTTGCGCCAGCGCGGCTGGTGACATTGCGGCAAGTGCTGCGCCGGCAACTGATAAAACGGCAAAGGCGGATTTCAAAAACTGCACACGACCAAGCATGTCTCAACCTCCCCAAAAAACAATCTGGTTTGCAGACGACTTTTTTTGATGATTGGCCGCGAAGATTGTCGCGGCAGCAGCAAAGCAATAATTTCAAAACGCAAGTAAATCAGGAATCCGGAGCTGATTCCTCAATTGGCATGAATACTCACGTGTTTCCGGCGTTCACGCAAGACCGAAACGGGGCGCTGACAGTTGAGAGTCCAAGACGTCGGATGTGGCTGTACAAATGGAAAAGGACGGAAGGGCGTGCCTTCCGTCCTTTCAGAACTTACTCTACCAGCGGCGATGAGGCCCCCAGCCATGTCGGTGATGAGGCCGGTGATAGGGCCGCGGCGCGTAATAGCCGTAAGAGCCGTGAAAGCGCTGAGGCCGGGGTTGCCACCAGCAGCGATACGGTCCGCACACCCAGCGCACGTTTTCTGCGCTCGACGTTCCGACGGCCGACTTCGGCATGCCATTCGGCATTGCTTGCGCAGGCGCCGTGAGCGCGACGCCACCGATCACTGCCAAAGCTGCAACCGCGTATTTCAAAGTCATGATAAAAGCCCTCCTTGAGCTTCGAGCCCAAGGATGCGCGCCGAAATTTCAGAAATTGAGGCAGCACAGCGACGTATCGAACATTTAATGTCGATGAATAAGTGTTTAGATTCCAAATTGCGCCGCGCGCCTTACTGCTGCCGACGCCGACACCTGGGAGTAAAAAAATGAGAGCGCTTGCTGTCCTTCTGCTGACGATTGCCGCTGCTGTCGGTGCGAGAGCGCAGGACATTCCCGGTTTGGAAATCTGCACTGCCGAGCGCGATATGGTGCGTCGAACCAGCTGTTTGCAGAGTAATGTTAATTTCCTTCAGGCGTCGATCACGAAGGAAGCGCTGGCCGCGAAGCGCAATCTGGACGCCGCCAGCCGTCAAATCGAGGATTTGAAGCGTGAAATTGGCGAATTGCGCAAGATTGCTGCCGATCTGCAGAAGGGGGTCTCGGATTTAAGTAAGACAAAAGTCGAGCCGGACAAAGTTCCGAAGTAAGCGCTCCAATTTGAACACAAAGGCTTCCTATATCCCGGGTATCCAATTCATAGACCGGGACACAAACACGATGCCAACATCGCGATTCATGGCTGTTGCCATTCTGATGCTGACAGTTTTGCCATTGGCTGCGACGCCAAGTTACGCGGATGGAGCCGCGATCACTCTCACCAAGTCGGATATCGCATCATACAAGGCGGCATTGCGGCTGAGCCCGATGCAGCAGGTTTACTGGATTCCGGTGGCGGCGGCTCTGCGCGCTCTGCCTGTAGAAGGTCAGGGCGTAGCGATCGATGCGCAGACGATCAACCGGTTGATGCCTGCACTGCGTCCTCTGCTGGCGAGCCTCGATGACGACCAGAAGCGGGTCGCGGTGGCGCTGGCACAGCGCATCGGTCTTGCGCAGTTCGCCAGTCTTATCTGAGCCGGCGTCGATTTAGAGTTTCAGAAACAAAAAAAGGCGGCGCTTAGCGCCGCCTTTATCTTTTGTGGAGAGAATTGCCGCTCCGATATTGTCACTCAGAGGTGATGCTGTACTTGGTCACCACTGGGCGCCACTTCTCGACTTCGCTCTTGATGAGCTTGTCGAGATCTTCCGGCGAACCGACCTTGGGATTGATGTTGGAGGCGAGCAGCTTCGTCTTGATGGCGGGATCGGAGAGGATTTCCTTCAGCGCCTTGTTCGTGGCGTCCACGATCGGTCGCGGCAATCCCTTCGGACCCTGGAACGAATACCACGGGCTGGCTGAAAAGTTCACGCCGGTTTCCTTCAGCGTCGGAATGCCGGGAAACAGATCGCTGCGACTGTCACCCACGATTCCCAGTGCCTTCAGTTTTCCAGCCTTGATCTGCTCCGAGAAGCCGCCGGGAAAATTCACCACCGCGTCGATCTGACCGGAGAGCATGTCTTGGGCCATTTGCGCCGCGCCCTTGTAGGGTACGAGGTTAAAGCTGGTGCCCAGCGCGTCCTGGATCGCGAGTTCGATCATGTGAGCGTAGGTGCCGACGCCCGAATGACCCATCTGCACCTTGCCGGGGTTGGCCTTGGCGTAGTCGAGGAATTCCTTCAGCGTCTTGATATTCTCGACTTTCGGACCGGTGATGATCACCATCACGTCCTCGGTGACCTGCGCGATATTCGTGAAGTCCGTGAGCGGATTGTAGGGCAGGCTCTTGAACGTCAGCATGTTGTTCGCCGCCGGACCCGGCGTCGAAACGAGGAAGGTGTAGCCGTCCGGAGCCGCTCTCGAGACGAAGGCGGTGCCGATATTGCCGGATGCACCGGGACGGTTCTCGACCAGCACCTGTGTCTTCCATTTCTTGCCCAGCTCGTCAGCGACGAGACGGCAGAAGATATCAATGCCGCTGCCAGCAGGCCACGGCGTGACGATGGTCACCTGCTTGTCGGTCGGCCATGCCGCTGCGGCCGGCGATGCAAGGCCGACGGCGATCGCAATTGCCGCGATGCCTGCTGTGACGATCCTAGTAAATCGCATTGAAAACCTCCCGTTTCTTATGTGAGCGAGTCTTTATCAAGAGAAACACAGTTGCAAGGATAGCGGTGTCGCATGGCGGACACGAAAGCGGATGTTGTCAGACAACGTTAAGCCGCGCATGTCGACACGGAAGTGACGGTTTACGAGCGAAGCATCTTTCATCGGCGAGATGAATTCACCCGGCGGCGATTCTTGTAAAAGCCGAGATTCGCCACGGCAAACTGCCGCTGCTTGGCGATGCTTGATAATAACATTTTCCGATGCAGAATGCAGGAATAGCATTCTGCCCTTGCCGCGGGTTCCGGTACTGAAGGGTATCCGTCAAAAAGAGAGGAAACTCCATGTCCACCGCCAATTATCATCCGTCCGATCCTCGCTCGACGCTGGTGTCGGCAACCAATCCGTCGAAGGCGGCCGCACCGACCGAGCTCGCAGGCATGCAATACGGCCTCTATTACAAGACTGAGCCGCAGGAGAAATCGGCCGGGCTGAAGACCTGGTATACGCGCGGTCAGAATTTCACAGCCGTTTACAGTGAAGCCGAGGCCGGCGCCGTCCTCGAGCGCCGCAATCAGATCGATGAGTACATGCTCGTCATTCCCGATCCGGAGACAGCGGTCGAGATCACCGCCAAGGGTGAGACCAAGGCGGTCGGCGGTTACACCGTGACGTTTATCCCCCCCGGCGATTCGACAATCAAGGTCGTTAAGGGCGGACGCATCGTGCGTTTTATTACCGAGAAGTCGGCGGATGTGTCTGCAAAGGCGCCGAATGCGAGCGAGTATGCCAAGCGCAATCCGAGCATTCCGGCACTGCAGCCCTGGCCGGAGCCGGTCGGCGGTTACAAGATTCGCTCCTATCCAGTGAATGTGCCTGAACAGGAAGGCCGCATCGGCCGCATCTACCGTTCCTCGAACTTCATGATCAACTGTTCAAAGGTGCGTACCGAGCCGCGCGACTCGACAAAAATGTCACCGCATTCACATGACGATTTTGAGCAATGCTCGCTCGTGCTGCACGGCACCTATATCCATCATGTGCGCTGGCCCTGGCTGACCAACAAAGCCACCTGGCGCGCGGACGAGCACGAGGCCTGCGGCGCAACATCGGTTGCGATCATTCCGCCGCATGCGATTCATACATCGGAAGCGGTCGACACCAAGAAGAACGAGCTGTTCGATATCTTCTGTCCGCCGCGCATGGATTTTTCGCTGAAGGCGGGTTCGGTGCTCAACGCCGACGACTATCCGATGCCGAAGTAAGTGTGAAGTACGCGGCTCTTTAGCAGATCGTCCTACATCTTGAGCGAGGTATTGGCGCCCAGCCCGACAAGGCTGGCGCCATTACTGCCGACCATCTTGCGGATGTCGTCGTGTGAATAGCCGAGGTCGAGCAGGATACCGATGAGGGTACGGAAGCCGGCGACGGGCGATGGATTTTTGGACTGGCCGAGATCGGAACCGAAGAACGTGTGATCGACGCCCGCGGCATCAATGAATGTTTTCAATTCGGCCGGTGTGTATTTTTTTGACGGGCAATCGATCAACATACAAATCGAATGCTCGATCATGGCGCCCATTCCGACCAGTTCCTTGATGTCTCCGACGTTGCCGCCAAGGATGTAGGTCGGGTGGTTCACAAGCAGGCGCTTGACCCCGCGTTTGCGGGCCTCATCGAACAGCGGCCAGACTTCGCTGATGTGAAGGTGGCCAGGCGAGAACACCGCATCATATTGGGCGACGGCATCGAGCACTTCCTTGACCTCGTCGAGGATCCGGCCACGGTTATCGACCGGTGAGAGTGCAATCGGATCACGCATCTTCTCTTTCGTCGGCAGCAGGCGCTTGCGATGTCCGGCGCGCAAATGATTTGCCGCCGACACGGTCGGGCTCCAGACGATACGGGCGCCGACCATCAACGCGCTCTCCACGGCATGGACGTTAAATCCGCCGGCGGCGTTGTTCAGAACAATGCTGCCGATGGCCTCGACATTGAGCTGCGGAAAGCGCGCGTTGAGCATTTCTGCGATGGGGCCGGTGGGGTAGTAGTGATCCTTGAAGACCACAGCGCGCATGCCAGCCTCGGATGCCTGCTCGACCGCCTGAATGTGATCGACCAGCCGCGGCATGGTCGAGGGGCCGGAATGACAGTGCAGATCGACCGCGCCTTTCATCAGAGAGGCGATGGCGTCGGTCTTGTCCGTGATTGCAGTGTCGGCCATTCGTGAAGCTCCGTCTTAAGTCATCCAAGACTAGGTACTTTGCCCGCAGCCAACAACCCGGCGAAGATCATACCGGGGCTGACGCCGCGACAACGCTCAGGCTCGTTTGGTGAGTCCGAGCATCGCGCGTGCCTCGGCAGGCGTCGCCACCGTACCACCGAGATCTGCAATCACGCGGACGGCCTTCTCGACCAGCGACGCGTTGCTCGGTGCGAGCTTGCCCTTCTCGAGGTAGATGTTGTCCTCAAAGCCCACACGGGCGTGACCGCCAAGCAGGAAAGATTGAGCCAGCATCGGATAGGCCATACGGCCGATGCCGAAACACGCCCATTCCGATCCCGCCGGCAACATCGCTCGCATCGCCTCGATCATCGATGTCTGCGGCGGTGCGCCGTACTTGACGCCGAGCACCATTTGAAAGAGCTGCGGTCCCTTCAGCACGCCGTCCTTGATGAGATCGAGCGCCAGCACAATGTCGCCGGGATTGAAGACCTCGATCTCCGGCTTGACGCCAACGGCCTGTACCAGCTCGGCGATGCGCGTGACGTGCTTCGGCAAGTTGATGGTGACCGCATTGCGCGACAGCATGGTGTCGAGATCGAGCGTGCACATTTCCGGCTTGAGTTCGACAACATGCTCGCAGCGCCGTTCGGGCGACGTGAGATTTGTCCGCGGTCCCGGCATGGTCGGGTCATCCTCGCGGGGATCGAAGCGGGCTCCCGGGCCTGTTGTCAGGTTGAGGATGATGTCGGTTCCTGAAGTTCCGGATACGGTTGACCGTTTCGCGGTAGTACTGAAGCTCCATGCTTGCCGCGCCTGTCTCCGGGTGGCGCACATGGAGATGGGCGATCGATGCGCCGGCTTTCGCGGCCTCAATGGTCGCGGCCGCGATCTCGGCAGGCGTGTAGGGGATGGCAGGGTTGTCCTTGCGCATCGGTCCACTGCCGACGACGGCGCAGGTGAGGAGGGTGGGCTTCATCAAAAATCTCCGCTTACTCAGCTTGAGTTATACGCCGTGGTTCAAACGCTCAAATGATACCGGAGCATAGTCGGATCGCCCCGCCGTCTACTGCAGGCCGCCGGTCTTGCAGCGCAGCAAGGCGGACCTGCGTGGCAGGTGTGCCGCCACGCGCAGGAATTTTCAGTTGACGGCTGTCAAAATACTGTGCATTTTGCACATGCGCAGTTTTGCGTTGCAGGTGTGATTGCCACGAACTTCAAATATTGCAGCACTTTTCAGGACGACGACGAATTTCAGCCGCGCACGTTTGGGGCAACCGGACGACAGAATGACCCCGGCGACAACGCCGTCGGGGGATCGTCCCTTCCAACTGAAATCAGGGCTGACGGATCCAGACGATTTCCGCGATCCACACCGGCTGTTGATCCACCAATGCCGGATCGACGAAGTTGGTGAGCGTGTAAACGCCATTGCGGCTGCCGCGCTCGACACGACGCACAATGACATCGTTGTTCGGCAGCGCGAGGACGCACAGCCTGTTGATCAGGTTGTCGGTCGGTGGACGGCGGCGATTTTCGTAGTACAGCAGCGCACCCGCATTGACGACGCGTCCGCCGCCGCGAGCCCTGATGGCGACCGTATACTTTGTCGCGCCGGGCGGGGCTGTGACCTCAGGCCGCGAACCGGGATCGTTTTCAACGAGCTTGCCGGTCTTGTCGTCGATGTGGCCGAGGAAGGGGACCGTTTTGAACTCGGTCTCCTCGGGCGTACCATCGCCGGTCAGAAGCCAACTGACGGACACCTGGAATTTTTGTGCGTATTCGGTGATCTTGTCACGCGTCGGCGGGCGTGTGCCGTTTTCGGCCTGCTGATAGCTTGTGACGTTCCAACGAAAGCGTCGAGCCGCCTCCGCGGCAGATTTGAATCCCCGGGAGAGGCGCGCTTCGCGCAGGCGTTTTCCCAAGGCTTGCGCCTTCATCGTGTAGTTTTTCCAACGATCACAGGGCTAATCTGCAGCAGCAGTTAGCATAGTGAATCTGTGCATCATGCACTCATAATCGAAAAAAACTATACTAAACTTGAGTTGTCCCACTGCAACCAAGGCGCGTACCGATAGATTATAACAGGTATAACAAAATGGAGATGGCAGGCCAAAGCGTCTTGGTGTGCTTTTCTCGCAGATGAAATTGTACGAATACGCTGGATTTCGCGCTTACGTCTTTGAACTGTTTCAATCCCGGGAATTTTCTATCGTTTGAGCAGGTTTATTTCTTCACTGTCACATCAGAAGCGGTTCACCGGCAGGATGACGATTTGCGCAATTTGCACATGGCGCGGCTCGTTGATGGCAAACATGATGCTGCGCGCAATGTCTTCCGGCACCATCGCCATCTTGAACTGATCGAAATACGCCTTTTCCTTTTCCTTATCGCCACGATAGCGCGTCAGGATGATGTTGGTCTTGGTCAGGCCGGGATTCAGCTCGATGACGCGGATGTTGGTTTCAGCCAGCTCACCGCGCAGTGTTTCCGTCAGCATGTGGACGCCCGCTTTCGAGGCGCTGTAAGGCGCCATGTCGGGAATGATCCGCAATGCGTTGATTGAACTCATCACGACGATATCGCCGGTGTTACGGTCGATCATGCCGGGCAAAACGGCGCGCGTGACGCGCATCAGGCCAATGAGGTTTGTTTCGACGATTGAGGCCCAATCGTCCGCGGAGCCCTTGGCAAAAGCCGTGCGGCCGCCAATGTCGTGACCGGCGTTATTGACCAGAATATCGATCGGCTTGAACGCTGCCGGGATTGCATCCGTCAGACCGGCGGTTGCATTGGCATCCGTGATGTCGAGCACGAGCGGGAAGGCCTTCGGTCCAAGCTCTTTGGCAAAAGCCTCAAGCGAGGCTTTGTCGCGATCTGCCAGGACCACCGAATGGCCGGCGTCGATCAGCGCCTTGCAGATGGCGCGTCCCATGCCGCCGGCGGCGCCTGTAACCAGAGCCTTGCGTGCTTCGCTCATTCCCGATCTCCCGTTTGGTTCTGTGCGCCAGCTTTTGGCGAGCTTTGAGGACTGTGTTATCGCATTCAAAACCAGAATTCAAAATGATTGCGGAGATGCATCCGGATGGTAGCAGCCCAAAAAGACAATTCGGTCAGATCGGCGACCGATCGGCTGGGTCACTTTGTGGCGAGTGTTTCGTCGAACGAAATCAACGACACGCTGCAGCACGAAGCCAAGCGTTCGCTTCTCAATTTTTTCGGTTGTGCTCTCAGCGCCGCCAGTGATGAGGCCATCGTGTCCGCGATTGGCGTGTTGCAGCCGTTCTCTGGGCCGGCTATCGCGACGCTTGTTGGCCGCAAGGAAAAACTGGACAGCGCCAGCGCAAGTTTCGTCAATGCGGTTGGCGCCAATCTTTATGACTTCGACGATACGCATCTGAACACGGTTATTCATCCGACCGCGCCGGTTGCGCCGGTGGTGCTGGCGCTCAGCGAACAGCATGGGTATTCCGGTCGCGAGATCATCGAGGCGTTCGTCCTCGGTGCCGAGGTTGAGTGCCGGATCGGCAACGCGGTATCCCCAGGTCATTACGCCCGCGGCTGGCATATTACCGCGACGTGCGGGGTCTTTGGTGCAGCAGCCGCCACCGCGCGGCTGTTGCGGCTGACGGCCGAGCAGACCTCCCACGCGCTCGGGATCGCGGCGAGCCAATCGGGCAGCCTTGTCGAAAATCTCGCGACCAGCGCCAAGAATGTCGGCGTCGGCAACGCGGCGAGAAACGGGCTGATGGCAGCGCTATTTGCACGTCAGGGGTATCGCGCAGCACCTCTGGCGATTGAAGGGCCGCTCGGATGGGCGCGTGCAATGGGCGATGTGCCGCAGATGGACGACATCGTCGGCGAACTCGGCACGCGCTGGGAATTCCTGAAGAATACCTACAAGCCCTATTGCTGCGGGATCGTTTTCCATACGGTGGTCGATGCCTGCCTCGATATGCGGGCAAAGGGGCTGAAGGTGGATGACATTGAGCGCATCACCGTCAGCGGCGATGCGCTTCTTCTGGCGCGCGGCGATCGCAAGGTGAAAAACGAACGCGATGCGCGCGTCAGCATTCATCATTGTGCGGCCGTGGCACTTCTGACCGGTGCCGCCGGACTTTCGGAGTTTTCACCCGAGGTCGTCGCAAGGCCAGACGTCGTCGCGTTGCGCGCGAAGGTGATCGCGAAGCTCGATGCATCGATTCCGACGGGCGGATGCGAAGTCGTCGTCGCGATGCGCGGCGGCGGCGAAATGAAAGCACGTGTGCTGCACGCGCGCGGTAGCATTCAGCATCCGCTCAGCGATGGCGAGATCGAAGCCAAGGCGAAGGCATTGGCACCCCGCGCGCAAGGATGTGATATCAGCGGGCTGATCCGCGCGGTGTGGTCGCTCGATCAGGCGGCGGATGCGAAGGTTTTGATGCGGGCAGCTTCGGCCGGCTAGGTGGCGATCCAGCCGAGGTCGACCGGGATCGAGGCGGCGTTGATATCCTTCGCCGCCTCGCTGCAGAGAAACACCGTCATGGCCGCGACGCTCGACGCCTCGACAAAGCGCCCGCCAGGCTGCTTTCCTTCGAGGAATTTCTTCGTCGCCGCCTCGGGCGTGATCCCCTCAGCGCGCGCCATGCCGGCAATCCGATCGGCGTTCGCTTCCGTCAGCACTGACCCCGGGCACACGGCGTTGCATGTGATGTTGGTTTCGACGGTCTCCATGGCCACCGCGCGCGTCATGCCAAGCATTGCGGTTTTGGTCGTGACGTAATCGATGCGGTTGGCTGCGCCGATGTTCGAATAGATCGACGCCATATTGATGATCCGGCCCCAGTTGCGCGCGCGCATGTGCGGCATCGCCAAACGGATCGTATGGAACGCGGACGACAAGTTGACCGCAAGGGCCTCGTTCCACTTGGCGACGGGAAATGCTTCGACCGGAGCGAAGTGCCGAACAACGGCGTTGTTGACCAGAATATCCACGCCGCCGAACTGTGCGGCGATAGCCTTCATCATCTCTTCGATCTTGTCGGGTTGCGAGAGGTCGGCGCGGTGATAGACCGCCTTGACCCCATAGCGGGTTTCGATTGAGGCCAGCGTATCCTTCATGTCCTCGGGCTTGGTCAGGCCGTTCAGCACGACATGGCAGCCTTCCCGCGCAAGGGCATCGATCACAGCGAGGCCGAGGCCGCCCGTGGAGCCGGTCACCAGCGCGCATTTTCCCTTGAACATCGATGCCTCCATTGCAGTTCCGGCTTCTATAACCACAGGCACTCGCAAATTCCACTCATGCATGACCGCGGGTCATAGGGATGCGGTCGGCATCTAGTCCGCAGGCCTATTTCAGCATGCGAAAGATGCAGGCAGTAGACCCGGGACGCATTGTGCAGCCTTCGACGAATTCCGCTATGAGATTTGCCGGGTGCGTCTGAACGAACAGCGCTAAGCCAGAGCGCCATCCGCCGCGGGAGATGAACAATGAAATCCGACGATTTTGTCGGCACGTGGAAAATGGTCGGCTACCACAATCGCACGGTAGACGGCATCGAGCTCGAGAAAAGCTACGGCCCGGAATTCATGGGCCTGATTCATTTTCATCCCAACGGCCGCATGATGGTTGTCATTGCCGACGGCCGTGTCGATCTGCCTGCGGGCATGACAAGCCGGCCGTTCAGTGCCTACACCGGACGTTGGGCTTTCGACGGTGAAATCCTGACCAACGAAATCGACGAATCCTTCCTGAAGCCGTTTATCGGCAGCGTTCAGGTCCGAGAGGTCAATTACGAGAACGGACGACTGAGCCTGATCCCGCCGCCGATCATGATCGGCGGCGTCATGAATTACCGGGAATTAGTCTGGGAGAAAATTCTGTGAACGCCGACACCGGGATGCAGTCCAGCGGGCCATCACTCGACAAGTCCATGCTGACCAGGGCGTTGGCCGAGACCGACCCGCATTTGCTGCTGATGGTTCTCGTGCAGCTGACGGGTGATACCGCGCTGCTCGACGAGTTCCGGCCATTCATGAAGAAGATCAAGGAACAGCAACCGGGCGACATTCCTGCCGACAAGGTGGCATTGCTGCGTTCCAGACTGATGGATGTCCTGACCAAAAATCCGTCAGCGCCGGCGCGCGACGCAGGCGTCGCGGCAAAGATCGTCGGCACTGTGATGGGCGAACCGGTTCCGGCCGAATACGTGCCGATGATGCTGGAATTCTCCGGCGTCGTTCCGTCGAAGGACGAAGCGCCGATCGCGGACGCGAATTTCCGCGTCGCGATTATCGGCAGCGGGTTGCTCGGAATTGCGGCGGCTGTCTATCTGCAGAAGGCAGGCATCGACTTCGTCATTATCGAGAAGACCGGCGCGCCGGGCGGCACCTGGAACGACAACCGCTATCCGGGTTGCGGCGTCGACACCGCCAGCCACTTCTACACCTATCTCCTTCGCGCCCAATCCCGACTGGGGTCATTTCTTCGCGACCCGCAACGAGATCTGCCAAGTACATCGCCGATTGTGTGAAGCGCTTCGGTCTCGACAAGAAGACAATGCTGAATACGGATGTGCGCGCCGCCCGCTACGACGAAAAGACGAAGGGCTGGGCAATCGATATCCGCGATGCCAACGGCAAGGAAGAAACGCTGCGCGTGAACGCGGTGGTCAGCGCGGTCGGTCAATTGAACCTGCCGGCCTATCCGAAGATCGAAGGGCTCGATCAATTCGGAGGCACGATCGTGCATACGGCCCGCTGGCCCAAGGATCTGGATTACATCGAACAAGCGTGTCGCTCCTGATCGGCGCGGGATCGAGCGGCCTGCAGGTCGGGCCGACGGTCGCGCCCGATGTCAAAAAGCTCACCGTGTTCCAGCGGTCGGCGCAATGGTTTGCCAGCCGCGTCAATTATCATGGTGAAGTCGGCGAAGCTCAGCGCTGGGCGTTCCGCAATATTCCTTTCTACTGGGAATGGTATCGGGCGCGTCTGATCTGGGCGTTCGGCGACGGGCTGTGGCCAGCCTTGTTCGCCGATGTGAAGCCGGCAGCGGGCATCAAGGTTTCGAAAGCCAACGACGACCTGCGCGTCATGTGGACCGCCTATATCCGGGACAAGCTCAAGAACTCGCCCCGACCTGATCGAGAAGCTGACGCCCAGCTATCCGCCGCTGGCCAAGCGGCCGCCGGTGGACAATGGCTGGTTCGAGATGCTCCAGCGCGACAATGTCGACCTCGTGATGTCCGAGATCGATCACGTCGAGCCGGGCCGGATCGTCGCCAAGGACGGCACGGCCCACGATGCTGATATTATCGTCATGGCAACCGGCTTCCAGGCGAGCCGCATGTTGCAGACGGTGCAGGTCACCGGCCGCGGCGGACACGACATTCGCGAATTGTGGGGCGAAGACAATCCGCAAGCGTTCCTTGGCATCACCGTGCCCGGCTTTCCGAACTTCTTTGTCATGTACGGGCCGAATACCAATCTCGGCCACGGCGGCAACATCATTTTCCACGGCGAGTGTCAGGCCAACTATTTGGTCTCGTGCCTGCGCCACATGAAGGCGCAGGGGCGTGACGCCATCGAAGTCAAGCGCGAGGCGTTTGATCGCTATATGGCGGAGGTGGATGAACGGATCGGCCGTTCGGTGTGGAGCACACCGGGCGTCAGCAACTGGTTCAAGAACAGCAAGGGCCGGGTGACGACCAATTCACCCTGGCGGCTGGTCGAATACTGGCAGATGACGCGTCGCGTCGATCCTGCAGATTATGAATTGAGCTAAAAAACTGAGCAAAAAAATGGCGGGGCGTTTCTAAAAACGCCCCGCCGATATTTCGCACTTCGCTTTTAGACTTCGCTCGTGGCGTGCGCCTGGCGCTGCTTGAGTGCGTAACCGATGCCGATGACGAGCAGAGCTCCGAAGGCCGCAGCGACATAGACCATGTTGTGCGGAACCGTACCGATGAACTGTATCAGGCCGGTATCTTCGATCATCATTTCGCCGGCGATCCAGCCGAGCAGCGCAGCGCCAGCCCAGACCATCCAGCTGAAACGTTCCAGCAGCCTCATGACGATCGAGCTGCCCGCTACGACCAACGGGATGCTGACCAGCAATCCGAACAGGATGAGGTAGTTGTTGCCCTTTGCGGCTGCCGCAATCGCCAGCACGTTGTCGAGGCTCATGATGATGTCGGCGATCACGACGATGCGCATCGCGCGCCAGAGGCTGTCGGCGCCTTCGACACTGTCTTCACTGGCTTCTTCGGGCACGACAAGTTTCACCGCGATCCAGATCAGTGCAAGGCCGCCGACCAGTTTGAGGTAAGGCAGCTGCATCAGCTGCGCTGCGACGCCAGTGAACAGGATGCGGAGAACTGTCGCCGCGCCGGCGCCCAGAATCATGCCCCAGAAACGCTGGCGTTCCGGCAAGGATCGGCACGCCATGGCGATAACAACGGCGTTGTCACCCGACAGGAGAATGTTGATCCAGATGATCTGCAGAACCGCAGTCCAGAAAAGAGGATCTTCGAGATGCATCGCGTGTCCCTAGAATGATGTCGTGGTTCCGGAGTCATGCCGGATTTCATCGGATGACCCGGCAATGTGACGGCGTCTTCCCCAAGTTGGCGCATATCCGTAAGGCGCCATATGCCCAAGTCAACGTTTCGTGGATTTGAAACTCAGAAGGGTTTCACCTGATGGCATGCCCCGCCACGAACGCGCCTCCGCAAAGAAGATGCAGACGCAGGGCAGTCTGCGACGTTCTTTCAGGCCGAGGGCTGGGCGGCCGTCACTTTTGCGAAGGAGTGCCGCAACAGAAAAAAACCGGGTCAGGGCGCCACGGTGTGCGACAGCGTTTTGCCCGGAGTGTGGCTGTCTTTCGTGTCGACTGCGGTCTCCTGGCCTGTCACGCAGATTTTTTCGATCTCGACAATGCACGCTTCGACGATGGATTGCGCGTCTGCAATCGCTCGCCGGGCGACATGACAGTTCGCAAGAATATCCGCGAGCGGGTCAGGAGAAGACATTGCCGATCGGCTCCAATGCCCAGCCTTCCTCACGTTCATGCCGAGCATCAAAGGCGATGTCACAGCATGGCTTGCGCTGATCGGGACGCGATGCGGAGCGGCATCTGGCTTTGAGATCCGCGAGGTCGCGCAGGAACACCGGGTCGGCAAAGGCTTCCCGTGCCGCAATCGTCAAACGCTGATGGCGGTCCCGGCGGCGGGCGTCTTCGGTTCGCCAGTTACCTTTAAAATTCGCAGGCGGCGGAAGGGAGGATGGGGGCTCTAATGTCATCCACGGAATGTACTTATAGCGTACATTATGGCAAAGCCAGAAATGTACACTATGTGAACATATAGTCGAGTCGGACTAGCAGTGATCTACATCTAGTGTACACGGCCTACGGCCGTTTATTGGCGTTGGTCCGACCTGATATCTGGCCACGCTTCCTCGCGTGACAGCGCGGAAAAGGCGGGTCGCCGAACTTCAAATACGGCTCAAGTGCCTGTTTTGACGATGGTGCGGGCGATATCAATGATCATGCGCCGTTCACCCGGTTTGGCCTGGTCCCAGATCGACCAGATCGCTTCGGAATCTTCCGGATTTCGCATCAAAATAGAAGCAACATCGACAGAAAGCCGCTCCGCGGCTGCCTCCATCATAGCTTGCGAATAGGGCTGCTTGCCGCACTCAACGCGGCTCAGACTCTGCATGCGTTGTTCCGATGGCCTCAGCCAATTGCTTCAGCGTCAGCCCGCGGTGTTTGCGCCACTGGCGCAAAAAAGTCGGGCGATACCGAGGCTCGCGGAAGCGCGGGATGACTTTCTTCGACATGTACACACAATGCACACAATCCCAACCCCTGTACATGCTTTTCTGTGTACAACCGGCTTGAGGGTCAATGTACGTTTAACGTACATTTTGCGCCATCAGGGTTGTATCGGAGAGAGGGTGTCTCATGCTTTACGGGCCTCAGGGTGCCTTCGGTCCGGCCGGACCTACAGCCTCGCAGCGCGCCGCGCAGGAGCGCCACAAAGCTGCGCAGGCTCGCTTTGCCGATGCCGCACGACGCGGCGCGGGCCAAGCCAAGGCGGCGGTCGTTTCCTCGGCTGACCTTTATCGGCCTGCGCCTTGTCTGTGCGCAGAGCACTTCTTCGACGCCGCCTGGAAGATGCTGGCCGCACCGAAGCGTCTTTCAGTTGAAGAACCCAAGCATGTGCCGTCGGTCCAGCGCATTCAGCAGGCCGTCCATTTCATGCCACCGGGCATCGGCACCACGACGTCGTCCTTGCCGAGCGGATGCCGCGCATGGTTGACCCAGTCGTGCACCTGGAACTGGATCCATGCGGCGGCGAGGATGTTCAGCGATCGTCGCCGGGATGAACGTGCTCGCGGTGCAGCAGCTGATGCGCTGACCGTGACCGGGTTCGGCGTCGTCGCAGGTCCGGGCCGGATAATCGGGCGCCAGGTTGCGGCCGAAGGTCGCGCCGACCGCGCCCATCTCGGGGTCGAAAGGTCGTTGTCGCGGCCGTCGTAGCTGCGCGCGGTGCGCACTCCTCGGCGCCGGTCCGGCGGCACCGGTCGTGCCTTGCGGCGGCGCCTCGCGCGGCTCGGTGTCGATGAGGTTGTGCTGCGCAGCTCGATAACGGAACGCGTCGAGATTGAGCAGGCTCGCCGCAGCGGCAGCCTGTGCCACTCGACGACGCGGTTGATCGACTCGAAAAGCCCGCACGCGCGGCCCGCCGAAGACGCGGTTGCGAAGCGGCGACCTCGGCTACGCGCCAGCGCCAGAGCCAGGCGGTGCGCGGCGCTGGCGTCATAGGCGGCCTTGCGGGCGCGGTTGAGATGGCCGAGCGGGCGGAACTCGTCGGTCGTGTTCCAGGGGTTGAACGCCAGTCTCGTCGATCTCGCGCGCATCGGCGAGCGCCTCGACGTCGCGTGAGCGCATCGTGCTTCGAGGGATGTCAGGGTCGGCGACCGGCACCGGCGGAGTGCCCGCCTCGCTCCATTCGACCGCCGTGTCCTCGATCGGCGTCGTCTGTCGTCATCGACATAGCGCTGGATGCAGAGCTCGAAGACGGATCGTCGCCTGGCGCGAGGCGGCGCGCGGCTTCGCTGGAGAGATAGTCGGGATCGGTGACGGTGGGCCGCGGCGCGACGCCGTCGCCGGGCGCCGGGACGCAGGAGATAGCGGACGGCAAGCGTCGTCGCCCCACCGCATCGCGCCGCGGCTCCAGATAGGTTTCGAGCGCGACGCTGCGTCGAGCTGGCGCCGGCGCCCGGCGGTGACGTTGCGCAGCATGCGGATCGTCTCGCGATGGGCCGAAGCGTGAACATCAGGCTGAGCGATGCCGACGAGCGCGACAGCGATCCGCCGGCGAGTCGCCTCGGCGAAGTCGACGAACTGGCGCGCGTCTGCGGGCGTGCGAGACCGGAAAGTTGGTCGCCAGCAGATCGTGCTGCTCGCCGTCCGACACGATGATCCGTGACGCGCGACACCGCGGAGGTCAGGCTTGTTGTCGTGGCTGCGCCGCAGTCGCGGCATTGGAGAAGCGCACGATGGCGGGATAGGATGCGCCCGGCTGCGCGAAGCCGACGCTGAGATCTGCGGGCAGGTCGTCGAGGAACGTCAGCCGGCGCCGTCGAGCGCGGCAAGTCGCCTTGGCGTGGAAGGCGCGATCGACGCCTTGCGCCTTGGCGGCTCTTCTGCGTCTTGAGCTGCGCCATGCATCATGTCCTGCGCGAGCGTCTCGAATTCGCGCCGCTCGTCTTCGGCGCTTCCGCCAGCGTCGCTTCGCTCCATCCGCGCATCGCCATGCCATCCCTCTGCCGCGGTCAGGTGCGCGCTTCAGTGAGCTCGTCAGGACGATGCCAATCGTCTCGAACACGCCGGCGAGCATGCCCTCCGGCGACGGGCTGTAGTGCGGCAGCGCGAAGCGGGTGATGTGGGCGTCGATGAGGGCCGGCCGTCCCCGAGGCGAGCGCGTCGGCGAAGGCGGCCTCGAACTCGTCGAGCGTCTCGACGCTGTAGCCGTCGGCGCCGCAGGCGCGGGCGTAGGCCGCGTAGTCGGGGTTCTCGAACTCGACCAGACCCGACTCGCCATAGACGACGACAGCTGGTAGAGCTTGATCAGCTTGAACTCGCCGTCGTTGAAGATGACCCAGATGACGGGGATGTCGTGCTCGACGGCGGTCATCAGCTCGAAGCCGCCGACAGGTAGCAGCCGTCGCCGCAGCCGACGACCACGGCGCGGTCGGGATGCGCCGAACTTCACGCCGATGGCGCCGTTGACGTGACCCGCCATCGGGCCGAAGCCGCCGGGCTTGCGGAAGTTCTGGCCGTCCTCGAGCTCGAGGTAGTAGCCGAGCCAGGCGAGATGGGCGCCGGCATCGGCAAGCACGATGCCGCGCGGCGGCAGCATGCCGCGACGATCGCCTGCGCCATCTGGCCGGGATGGATGCTCGCCGATGAGTGCGGATGACGCGCTGCTCGTCGTAGTCGCGGCCGTCGACACGCCGGCGGCTGCTGCTCGAGCGGCGGCTCGAGCGCGTCGTGCGAGCGCCGCGATCGCCAGGCTTGGCATCGGCGACGATCGCGCGATCGGCCTTGTAGACCTTGTCGATCTCGCTGTCGAATGTTGATGTGGATGAGCTTCCTGCCGTCGAACAGGTCGTCGCGATAGTCGAAGGTGGCGTGCTGGTTGAAGCGATTGCCGACGGCCGATCACGACGTCCGCGTCGAGGAACGCCTTCCACGCGCTGGCGTGGCCACTGTCGCAGAAGACGCCGATCGACAGCGGATGGTTTTCGTCGACGATGCCCTTGCCGTCGAGGGTGGTGACGAAGCGGGATCTGGAAGCGCTCGATGAAGTCGAGCACCTCGCGGTCCGGCGCCGGCTGCGGATCGCACCGAAGCCGACGAGCAGCCACGACCTTCTTGCCGTCGGCGAGGGCGTCGGCCGAGGAACGTCGGCGGTCTCGGCGACGCGCGCCGGATCGGGCAGCGACCGGCTTCACGTCGAAGCGTGGCATCGCGGTAATTGCGCGATCCGCATCGCCGGGTGCGGTGAGATCCTCGGCGACCGCGATGTGGACCGGCCCGGGCCGCCCGTCGAAGGCGAGGTTGACCGCCTCCTCGAGGACTTCGGCCGGTCCGAGTCGAGGTCCTCGATGCAGGAAGACTCGTCTTGGTCATGGCGTCGAACATCTTCTGCGAATCGGGCGTGCGGTTGAGGCCCGAGGTCTCGTTGAGCGCAGCCGCGCCCTCTCCAGGCGATGGTCGAATACCCGGAGATCGCGAGCAGCGGATAGGAATCGGACATGGCGACGCCGAGCCCGGAGAACAGGTTGAAGGCGCCGGGGCCGGCGGTCGCGAAGCAGACGCCGAGCCGGTCGCTGAACATCGCGTAGCCGCAGGCCATGAAGGCCGCGGCCTGCTCGTGCCGGGTGATGATCGGCCGGATGCTTCGCGGAATGCTTGAGCGCCAGCATCATGCCGGCGGCGTTCTCGCCGGCACCGCCGAAGGCGGCGCTCGACACCGACGCCTTCCAGTCCCCGACGATCGCTTCGTAGACCCGCATGGGTAGCAATCTCCGGTTGCGCGGCCAACCACGTCGGGTCGACAGCTACGCGCCGACGAGGACTAGGTGCCTCGTTTAGACATGGCTGACTTCCGACTAGACGCGCCCGACGCGCAACTCATCATTGCACGACTGTGAAAGAACGCAGCCAGACGATTGATCGCCGCAACGAAGATACTAACAGCCTTTGATTGACTTGCAATCTGTCTAGAGTAACTCGGGAGCGTAGCGCTGGCGGCGCGCCACGCCCGGTCGGCAATGATTTCGCCTGCAGCCGCTGCCTGCCTAGTGTCGTGATTTCGAAGTTCGCATGATTTTGATGTCGCGCTCCGAGCCAAGTTCGAAAATCAAGATGACACTGGAAATCAATGGTTTGCTAGTGTCCTTCGATTCTGAAATTCGCACTGCCCTTGATATCGAACTCATGCGAATTTCAGAATCGGGACACTAGTGCACCACGTGCAAGGCGCGGCCGCCTCGCGCTGACGGGTCGTGGATCTCGACGCGGTTGCGGCCATTCTGCTTGGCAGCATAAAGCCGCTGGTCGGCCTGCCGGAACAGCTCGCCGAACGTTACTTGTCGTTCGTAGGTGGCACCGCCGACGCTCACCGAAAGATCGCAGCGATTCTCCGGTCGGGTAGAATTCGACTGTCGAGATGGCCGCCCTGATCCGCTCGGCGACGGCTTTGGTCCGGTTGGCGTCGGTCCCCGGGAGGAACACGCTGAACTCCTCGCCGCCGATGCGGCCGACCAAATCGATTTCGCGAACCGCCCCCTTGATGGTCTTGGCGGTGATTCTCCAGTGCCTCGTCGCCGGATTCATGCCCAAAGCTGTCATTGACGCTCTTGAAGTGATCGACGTCGATGATCAGCAGCGCACCTTCCCGCCTGGCCTCCTCGACGTTGACGCGCTCCAGATAGGCGTCGACCATCGCCGTAAAGGCGCGCCGGTTCAGGCAGGAGGTCAGCACGTCGGTCGGACGCCACGATGCTGCAGCTCGTGGTGGGCGACAGCCAGCTCGCGCAGCTTGGTCAGCAGATAGGCGAAGAACGGTGGCGCCAGCACGAGCGGAATGATCACGTTGTTCCAGGGCGCCGCACCCCACCGCCAGCTCCAGGTCTCGAATGAAAAGAGGCGATACCT
>CAVTOM010000008.1:0-98940 GCA_963736365.1 uncultured bacterium
GTTGGCCGCCTTCAGCGGGTAGTCGTAGTACCTGCCCCTGGTAGAAGATGCGCGTCTGTCGCGCCACCATGACGTAGTCCCCGGCGACGTAGCGGTGCCAGAAGGACGTGACGACGGGATCGGTCGAGAAGAACCGATGCGGTCCGAAGTCGACGACGTGCCCCCACCGGATCGTGCTGCCAGCCATGCCGCCCCAGCGCCCGGACGCCTCCACGACGATCGGCCGGTGCCCCAGCTCGACCAGCCGCGCGGCGGCGGCCAGCCCGGCCGGGCCGGCCCCGACGACGACCACCGTTCCGACGGCATCCCGCCCGTCCGTGTCCCCCGTGGGCAAGTCCGTCACCTCCCTGGTCTCGGCTCGGCTTGCGCGAGCGTACCCATCGCGTCGCGGCAGGCCCCGCGAGACGTCGCGAGGGGTTCCCCTCCCGTGCCGCCAGGTGTCACGATGGAAGCGGCGGGGGGTCGTCGCGACACGACCCGCGCCCGGAGGTGGTCATGTTCTCGGACCGTACCGATGCCGGGCGCCGACTGGCGTCACGCCTCGTGCAGCGCATCCCCGACTCCCGCTCGTCCTGGCCCTGCCGCGCGGCGGCCTGCCGGTGGCCGTGGGGTCGCCCGCGGCGCTCGACCACCGACCTCGACGTGCTCGTCGTCCGCAGCCTGGCGCGCCCAGCAACCCCGAGTTCGCGATCGGCGCCGTCGGCGAGGGCGGTGCCATGACCGTCGACCACGCGGCCCGTCGTCCGCTGCGCATCACGAGCGAGCAGATGGACCACATCGCGCAACGCGAGCGCGCCGAGATCGAGCGTCGCGTGGCGCTCTACCGCGGCGGCCGCACGCGGCTCGGCATCGCCGGGCGCGACGTCGTGATCGTCGACGACGGCATGGCGACGGGATCGACGGCAGCCGCCGCGGTCTCGGTGGCCCGCCACCTCGGGGCCGCGCGCGTCACCGTGGCCGTGCCGGTCGGATCGCTCAGGCCATCGACTGGGTGAAGGAGATGGCCGACGCGCGTCTGCCTCGACGTGCCCGAGCCGTTCTACGCCGTCGGGCAGCACTACCGCGACTTCGGCCAGGTCAGCGACGAGGAGGTCATCGCGATCCTCGGCGCCCATCCGCGCAGCGCCAACATCGACCCCGCCCACCGGCGGGGTGGAGGTTGATGTCGACATCACGTCCGGCGGGCTGCACCTGCCCGGCCATCTCACCGTGCCCGATGGCGCTCGCGGCGTCGTCCTGTTCGCGCACGGCAGCGGCGCAGCCGGCTCAGCCCGCGCAACATCGCGGTCGCGAACGTCCTGGAGTCGGCCGGCCTGGCCACGCTGCGCTTCGACCTCCTCACCGACGACGAGGCCGACGTGCGCCGCAACGTCTTCGACATCGAACTGCTGGCCGAGCGGCTGAGCGACGCCACGACATGGCTGCGCGCTCGCCGCGACGTCGGCGCGCTGCCGGTCGGCTACTTCGGGGCGTCGACGGGAGCAGCGGCGGCCCTCGTGGCCGCGGCACGTCACCCCGAGCAGGTCACCGCCGTCGTGTCACGCGGTGGGCAAGCCCCGACCTCGCGGGCGCGTGGCTGGAACGCGTCGAGGCTCCCACCCTGCTGATCGTCGGCGGCCTCGACCACCCCGTCATCGACCTCAACCGCGAGGCGCAGCGCCGGCTGCACTGCACCTGCCTGCTGGAGATCGTCGCCAGCGCGACCCACCTGTTCGAGGAGCCGGGCACCCTCGCGCAGGCCGCTCGGCTGGCGCAGTCGTGGTTCCTGTCGTACCTCGCCGTGGGCGTGTCGAAGGCCGGATAGGGGCAAATCGGGCTATGTGCGCCCTACGGTGATGACATGCATCGTGCTTCCCCCACTGTGCTCGTGATCGTCGCGACCGCTGCCTGCTCCATGCTGGTGGCATCGTCCGCCCGTGCGGACGTCTCCCCGAGTCCGATTCCGACATCGTCCTCATCCTCCGACGCGACCCCCTCGGCGACGCCGACGCCGGACCCCACGGTCAGCGCTCCCGCTCCCACCGCGTCCACGGCACCCAGCACGGCGCCCACCCCGACCGCGAAGCCGGTCGTCGTGCGCACGACGCTCCCGCTGCGGTTCGACGACCGCGGCCCGATGGTGGCGCGCGCCCAGCAGCGGCTCATGTGGCTGGGCTACACCCTGTCGGAGAACAGCCAGGACAAGCAGCTGTTCGGCATCACGATGCGCAAGGCGGTCAAGGACTTCCAGTACAAGAACTGGCTGCCCACCACGGGCAAGGTCGACAAGAAGACTGCGAAGAAGCTGACGCGCCTGGCCGAGCCGGTCGGGATCCTGCCGTTGCGCTGCACCGAGGTGAAGAAGGCGATCTGCATCGACAAGTCGACGAAGCTGCTGCGCTACGTCGTCAAGGGCAAGGTCAAGATGATCGCCGACGCACGCTTCGGCGCCCCGGGGATGGAGACGGGCGAGGGCATCTTCTCGGTCAAGCAGAAGAGCTACAACCACGTCTCGAGCCTGTACCACTCCTGGATGCCCCGCGCGATGTTCTTCAACGGCGACGAGGCCGTGCACTACTCCCCCGACTTCGCCTCCGTGGGCTACAGCCGCGGGTCGCACGGCTGCGTGGGCATCCGCGACATGGAGAAGGCGACCTGGCTGTACGACCAGGTTCCGGTCGGAACCCGCGTGTACGTGTACTGGTCCTAGTCGCGCACCCCGTCGTAGTCTGGCTCGCATGCAGAGCGACGCCCGAACCGTCGACGAGTACCTCGCCGAGCTTCCTGACGACCGTCGCGCGGCCATCAGCGCCGTGCGCGACGTGGTCCTCGCGAACCTGCCCGCCGGCATGGTCGAAACGATGAACTGGGGCATGATCTCGTACGAGGTCCCGCTGGAGACCTTCCCCGAGACGTACAACGGACAGCCGCTGTCCTACGCCGCGATCGCCTCGCAGAAGCAGCACATGGCCGTGTACCTCATGGGCATCTACGGCAGCGACACCCTGCGCGAGCGCTTCGAGGCCGACTACCGCGCGACGGGCAAGCGCATGGACATCGGCAAGTCGTGCGTGCGCTTCCGCAAGCTCGACGACCTGCCGCTCGATCTCGTGGGTGAGGCGATCGGGGCGGTCACGCTCGATCAGTATCTGGCCTTCTACGAGGAGGCCTCGTCGATGCGTAAGTCGAAGTCGACGCGAGCGCGGAAGTCGTAGGCGCTACTGCCCCAGAGTCGCGCACGAGGGGTTGGCCGCGAATGCCTGGCCGAGGGTCCCCGAGCCGTCCTGCACCGCGTCGCTGATCGCCGTGCCCGTGTCACCGATGGCCGAGAGGGCGTCGTTGGCCGCTGAGCCGACGGCGGCGATCGCCGTGACCGAGCCGATGCCGGACGCGTTCGTCAGGTCAGTGACGCTGGTCCCGAGTGCATCGATCGCCGCCTTGGACGCCGCGGCTGACTCGGAGATCGCCTGGGCCTGCGGGCTGCTGCCGTCGGCCGGGATCGCGCCCACCGTCTCGACCAGCGAAGTAGCCGAGGCCTGGATCGTCGCGAACTGGTTCGACACGTTGGCCGCCACGTCCCCGCCGGAGGTCACCGCCGAGGCGATGCCCGTCACGGAGTCCCTGAGGGCGGCCGTCGCATCGCACACCTGACCGGCCCACGCCGTCAGCTCGGCGGAGGGGGCGCCGGTCGCCGCCGGCGCTGTCGCCGCGTCAGCCGTGGGCGCGCTGCTGGCCTGGCTGGACTCGCCTGCCGAGCCGCTCGATCCGCATCCGACGAGCAGCACCAGGGCTGCAGCGACGGGAACGGCCATGGCCAGTGCACGCGAGGGCTTCATGACGCGAGACACTACCCAGCGATGAATGAGGACGAACGGGCGGTCGCACGCGCGGCGAAGGGGTTCATGCCCGACGAGGAGGGCATGGCGCTGCACCACGCCGGCCGTCAGGCGGGCGCGGTGGGGCCGCTGCTGGAGATCGGCTCGTACTGCGGGAAGTCCGCCGTGTACCTCGGCTCCGCAGCCCGCGCCGCGGGGACCGTCCTGTTCACCGTCGACCATCACCACGGCTCGGAGGAGAACCAGTCCGCTGGGAGCACCACGATCCCGAGGTCGTCGACACGCGCACCGGGCGCATGGACACCCTGCCGTTCCTGCGCCGCACCCTGGAGCTTGCGCGACTGGAGGACGTCGTCGTCGCCGTCGTCGGCGACTCGCCCACCGTGGCCGAGCACTGGGGCACCGGACTCGGCCTGCTGTTCATCGACGGCGGCCACGCCCTGGACGTGGCAATGGCCGACTACGAGGCCTGGGCGCGGTTCGTGCTGCCCGACGGTCTGCTGGCCATCCACGACGTGTTCGAGGACCCGGCCGACGGGGGGCAGGCCCCCTTCGTCGTCTGGCAGCGGGCGGTGGCCGACGGCTTCACGCCGGCAGACGCCGCAGGCGTGCCGGGGACGACCGGGAGCCTGCGCATCCTGCGCCGTCCCTGACCCCCCACGGTCGGCCCCCACGCGGGGCCACGCCTCACCGCTCGGCGAGCGGGGTGGGGGCCGAGACCGAGGGCACGCCGACCGGCAGTCCCTCGCCGCGGAACAGCCCGGCGGTCGGCCCGTCCCCGTCGAGCATGGGCCGCCAGCACCACGGCGGCGGAGTTCCAGGTCGGCTGGTCGGCCGTGAAGTACGCGCCGGGACCGTCGAACCGCTCGCCCTCGAAGTTCATCCCGCACCAGTACGAGCCGTCCTCGTGGCGCAGGAACTGCGCCCAGGCGAACAGCTCGCGGGCCCGGTCCGTCTCCCCGATCGCGTCCAGGGCCATCACCAGCTCACAGGTCTCGGCCGCCGTGATCCACGGCCGGTCCGACACGCAGCGCACGCCCAGTCCCCCCACGACGAACGCGTCCCAGTGCTCGTCGACGCGCGCGAGGGCGGCCGGGCCGCGCAGGACGCCGCCGAGGATCGGGTAGTACCAGTCCATCGCCCACCGGGACTTGTCCAGGAACAGGTCAGGGCGCTGCGCGATCGCAGCTCCGAGCGCGCCGAGCGACAGCTCCCAGTCCGGCCGGTGCACGCCCAGCCGGGCGGCGATCGCGAGCGCGCAGCGCAGGCTCATGTGGATGCTCGACGATCCGGTCAGCAGGGCGCCGTCGGCGGGGTCGTCGGCCCGCCAGGCAACCTCGCCGGTGGTCGCCTGGAACTCCAGGACGTGGTCGATCGCGGCCTCGGCCACCGGCCACATCACGCCGCAGGAAGGCGTCGTCGTCCGTCGACAGGTAGTGGTGCCACGTGCCCACGGCGACGTAGGCGGTGATGTTCGTGTCGAGGGTCCGGTCGGACACCTCGTCGCCCTGGTAGTACGCGTACCAGCCGCCGTGCGGCAGCACCCGCTCGCGCAGCCAGGCGTAGGCGCGGGCCGCCGCCTCGTGCTCCCCGCCGACGTCGAGCGCCATGGCCGCCTCGACCATGTTCCATGGATCCGTCCGACCGCCGATGACCCACGGGATCCGCCCGTCCGGAGCCTGGACCCGCGCGATGGCCCGGACCGTCGCAGCGAGGGCGTCCGGGGCGAGGGACGGGACGCGTGTCATGGCTTCATCGCGTACACGACGAGGCTCTTGCCCAGCACCGGGTTGAGGATCCGGTCTGCGGTCCGCAGCACTGGCGGGTTCTTCATGATCTGCCACACCAGCACGTCGTGGTAGCGACGAGCCAGGAGCCGGTCGGCGTTGTTGACCCCGCCGGCGCATCGGATCCACCAGTACGGCGAGTGGAGGGCGTGCGCCCGGTGCGCGCCGAGCACCTGGAGGCCCGCGGCACGCAGCCGGTCCTGCAGCTCGCGCTGCCGGTAGATGCGGATGTGGCCGCCGGGGAAGTCGTGGTACGCGTCGTCCAGCGCCCAGTTGACGCGCTCGGGCAGGCGGGCCGGCACGGTGACGGCGATGCGTCCGCCCGGCGCCAGCACCCGCACGAGCTCGGCGATCGCGGTCACGTCGTCCGGGATGTGCTCGAGCACCTCGGCCGCGATGATGCGGTCGAACCCGCCGTCGTCGAACGGGAGCGCCAGGGCGTCGCCCCGCACCTGGGTCCCGACCGCGGTCGGCGGCACCTCCCCGGCCTCGCGCATCGCGGTCATCGTCGCCTGGACCTGGGTCAGCTCGTCGGCGTCGGCGTCGAAGGCGACGACGTGGGCTCCCCGACGCAGGGCCGCGAACGCGTGCCGGCCACCCCCGCATCCCATGTCGAGCAGGGAGTCATCAGGGCCCACGCGGAGCAGATCGAGGTCGACGGTCAGCACGCCGGCATCCCGCTCATGGTCCGGACGTCCGGCCGCGCTCGTCCAGCATCTGGCGCCACATCTCCACGAGGCCGACGGCGTGCGCCCGCCAGGTGAAGCGCTCCAGCACGCGCGCACGACCGGCCGACCCGATGCGCGCCCACTGCTCCGGGTCATCGAGCAGGTCGAGGATCGCAGCCGCCAGCGCCCCGGGATCGGCCGGCGGCACCGTGCGCGCCGCGACGCCGTCGGCGCCGACCACCTCCGGCAGCGCGCCCCCGGTCGTCGCCACCACGGGGACGCCGCAGGCCATCGCCTCGACCGCGGGCAGCGAGAAGCCCTCGTACAGCGACGGGACCACGGCCACCTGCGCCTGCGCGTACAGCTCGACGATGCGCTCGTCGGTCACCCCGCTGACGAACTCGACGGCACCGTCCAGCCCCAGCGCCTCGATGTGCGCCGGCGACGCTGCTGTCCTCCTTGAGCCGGCCGATGACGACCAGGTGCGCCTCGGGTCGCTCGACGCGGATCTTCGCGAGCGCCTCGAGCAGGTGCGACAGGCCCTTCATCGGCACGTCGGCACTGGCCGTCGTCATGAGCCGGCCCGGGACGCGGGCGACGTGCGGCATCGGACGGAAGATCAGCTCGTCGGCCCCGATCGGCACGACGGTCATCCGGTCGGCCGGGACGCCCATCTGGGCGGCGATGTCGCGCCGGCTGGACTCGGACACCGTCACGATGCGCGGGATGCTGCGTGCGACATCGGTCTGCATCCCCAGGAAGCCGTACCAGCGACGCAGCGCGAGCCGGCGCCGGAACGACGAGGCGTGCGCCAGGTCGAGCTCGCGGTCGACCGTGATCGGGTGGTGGATCGTGGCGGAGACCGGCCAGCCGTCCGACATCATGCCGACGACCCCCCGGCCCAGGCTCTGGTTGTCGTGGACGAGGTCGAAGTCCGCGCGTCGGGCGCGCAGCAGGCGTCGGGCGCGCTCGCTGAACGCCCACGGCTCCGGGAAGCCGGCGGCGCACATGATGGCGAACTCGCGCATGTCGACGGTGTCGCGGAACTCGCGCACATGGGGCACCCGGAACGGGTCGGGCGAGCGGTACAGGTCGAGCCCGGGCACCTTGACCAGCTGGGCGGGATCGTCGAGCTCGGGCCACGGCTGCCCGGAGAGGACCTCGATGGTGTGCCCCATGTCGGCGACCTCGCGGGCGACGTAGCGGGTGTAGACGCCCTGACCGCCGCAGTGCGGGTTGCCCCGGTAGACGAGCCAGGCGATGCGCAGGGGCTCGGACGAGGGACGGGGCACGACGCGAACCTACCCAACGACCGCGACCGCCGCGGACGGGTATCCTGTGCGGGCACGGCTCCGCGGGTGTAGCTCAATGGCAGAGCCCCAGCCTTCCAAGCTGGCCATGCCGGTTCGATCCCGGTCACCCGCTCGCATGACTCAGGGCCCCCTGCTCTTCGGGGGGCCCTTCGTCATCAGCCCTCGGAACCTGCGGGTGGGCAGGCAACCGGGTTCGGACCATCGATAGCGTCAGGGCGTGCGCACGCTGACGTTCGTCGGGGCCGGGTGCTCGGGTCGGATGCCGGAGGTGCTCGCCGCACCGGGGGTGCACGTCACCGTCATCGGGAATGCCGACAACCCGCACCGGGCAAGTCAGTTCGTGGACACGTACGTGACCCTGGACTACGCGACGCATCCCTGCCTCGCGGAGGCGCTGGTCGCCCGGCCCGACCTGATCGCCGCGATGCAGGGGTGGGTCGTCTTCGCGGAGGACACCACTCCCCGGCTGCTGGCCCGAAGCGACCTGCCGCTGGCGGACAAGCTGCGCATCCTGCCGGCGCACACCGAACCGGGCCTGGCGATGCTCGGATCCAAGGTCGGGCTGGTCCACGCCCTGGCCGCGGCCGGCGTGCGCGGGCCTCGCTCGACCGTCGTGCCCGACCCCGCCGACCTCCCCGCCGCCCTTCGCTCCGCGGTCGGCCCCCTCATGGTCAAGGGCGACGGGGGCGGAGGCGGGGACATGGTCCGTCGCTTCGACGACGCCGACCAGGTCGAGGTGCCGGCGTCGTGGTTCCCCATCGTGGTCCAGGAGTGCCTGACCGGCACCGAGGTCTCCGTCGAGGCCTTCTTCCGCGAGGGCGTCCTCGTGGCATGGATGTACGCCCGGATGCTGACGTCGCAGGAGCGCTATGGGCCATCGACGAGCCGCCGCTACCTCGACCCACCCTCACGCGACTTCATCGACGACCTGTCTGCGGTGGGCGCCCACGCCGGACTGCACGGCTTCTTCAACTGCTCGATCTTCTGGATCCCCGAGGAGCGACGCCACGTGCTCTTCGAGGTCGACCCGCGCCCGAACGCCTGGCACCAGTTCGGTCCCCGGCTCGGGCTCGACTGGGTCGACCTCATGTGGCGCCCCGACGTCGACGACGGCTGCCGGCACCCGGTGTTCGGAGCCGGCGGCGGGCGGGAGATCCACCTGTATCCCCGCGAGCTGCTCGACGGGCTCAACTCGCGCCGCTGGGGCCCGGTTCGACCCTGGGCGCTGGGCGGGCGCGGAACCTGGCGGACGCGCAACCGCCGCGATCACGGGGTCAACGCCGCGGAGCGAGCCGACGTCCGGGCCGCCCTGGCCCACTGGACCCGCCTCTCGGCCGCCATCGGGCTGGGGGCAGCCTGGCAGCGCACTCCGAGCGCCATCCGACGGGGCCTGTCCCGCGTCGGCGCCCACGAGGCCGTCGCCCGCCGCCTCGCCGCCAGGTAGCCGCCCGAACGGCCGGGCCTCACGGCGCCGGCTCAGAGCAGGCGCAGGCAGAACTCCACCCGGGCGACGGCATCAGCAGACAGCACGTCACCGGGGTAGAAGGACTCGAACAGCTCAGTCGCCTGCGCCAGCGACGTCACCCCGAGCATCCCCATCAGGAACCGGATGTCCTCCGTGTCCTTGCCTCGAGCCGCGTTCAGCTTCATCGCCAGCAACGCATCCGGATTCGCGGCCAGCAGCACCACCTCCCCGGAGCGGAATACCTCATGCCACATGTCCTGGCCCGCGATGGGTGGCTGGAACCCCTGCGCGTGCCAGTTGAACCAGTCAGCTTCCAGGCCACGGTCACGCTGCAGCTGGGCGATCACGTCCGAGGCGTCCACCATCGTCACGTAGCCGTCCACGTCCTGCGTCACTGTCCGCGACGGATTCACCAGCGCGATCGCGGCTCCCCCGATCACATACACGCAGGCGGGCTCGCCCAACTGCGCCAAGCGCTCGACGAACTCGGCCAGCACTTCGCGCACCTGCGCCGGCGTAAGGGTCCGCGCCGCCATCAACTGTTGACCAACTCACGCGGGTCGAGGAACACTCCGCGCTCCGACAACGCTGGCGGGGTCACCGCCCGCGCCTGCGCGCGCAACTCCGGCACTGGTTCCACATCCCACGACTGCGGAGTCCTGCGCCAACGCTCCGCCAACCAGGCCGGTCGCGGCAACTGCCCGGACGTGAGGACGTGCTCGACGACGCCAGCCAGCAGCGCATCAAACCGACGATCCCCGGTCGGGGCTGGCGGGGTCACGCACAACGCGACCCTCAGCGCCGGCTCGACACTGGCCAGGTCATCCGCCAGCTGCCACACCGCACGCAAGGCCCCCTGATCGTCACCATGAGACAAGAACACGCGCACCTCCTCCGCCGCCGCCACGGCCGGCCCGCGCCGTGTCGGCAGGACCGCGACCTGGTAGCCCAACGGGGTCAGCAGCCGCTCCACGCGTGACGCCGTCGCATCCTCTTCCCCGCGCTCGACCTCCGACAAGGCGGCCGCGCTGGCCTGTGCAGCACGCGCCAACGCACGACCCGACACGCCGCGATAGCGGCGAGCGGGCCCGATCAACTCTGCAGCAATACCCATCCGAGACCTCTCTGACACTTCATACAGTATCATGTTGCCCGTTTCGTCCTGAAATACCACAGTCACCACCGCAGCGCCCTTCCTCCCCGAACCAGCGCCAGGCTCAGAAACGCCTCACGGCCGGATGCGGCCGCGGGCGCTCTTCGTCATGGCGGCCCAGCGCTTGCGCTCCTCCGACTGGAGCCGCGCGTCGTTGCGCCGCGCCAGCCAGGCCAGCTCGCGCTGCAGCGCCCGCCAGCTCTCCACCCGGGCCGCCACCGCCTCGTCGGCCTCCGCGGCCGCCCGCACGGCACAGTCCGGCTCGGACGCGTGCCGGCAGTCGGCGAACCGGCACGATGCCGCCAGCTCGTCGATGTCGGCGAACGTGCCGGCCAGGCCGTCGTCGCCGTCACCGGACGCCCACGGAGCGAACTCACGCATCCCCGGGGTGTCGAGCAGCAGGCCGCCGCCGGGCAGCGGGACGAGGTGACGGGAGGTGGTCGTATGGCGCCCCTTGCCGTCGCCTCGCACGGCGCCGGTGGCCAGCACCTGCTCCCCCGCGAGCGCATTCACCAGCGTGCTCTTGCCGACGCCTGACGGGCCGATGAGTGCGACGGTCTGGCCCGGCGTGATGCGCGCGCGGACCTCGTCGACGCCCGTGCCGTCGAGGGACGACACGAGGATGACGTCGACGCCCACGCTCACGGCGGCGACCGGGGCGACCGCATCGGCCGCCGCGAGGTCCGCCTTGGTCAGGACGACCAGCGGCTGCGCACCGGACGACCACACGGCCGTGAGCTCGCGCTCGAGCCGGCGCGGATTCGGGTCGTCGGCGGACGCGCACACCGCCACGACGTCGACATTCGCCGCGAGCACCTGCTCGGCGCTGCGCCCGCCTGCCTCAGCGCGCAGCAGTGCCGTGCGGCGCGGCAGGACCCGCTCGAGGAGGCAGGTCGAGCGCTCGTCGCCCGACACGAGGACCCAGTCCCCGGTGACGGGAGTGGGTGCCAGCGAGCGGGAGCGAGGTCGGGCTAGGAGCTCGCCCGAGCCGTCGTGCACCTGCCACGCACCGCGGCCCTGGTGCAGGACTCGGGCCGGGCGCTGGTCGGGAAGGATGGGTGGATCGAGTTCGACGGCATCCAGCGGACGCCATCCGAGGTCGGACAAGGACAGGTGGGACAACGGGGACTCCGGGGTGGTGGACCGCGCGGGCGCGGTCGGCGGCTGGGGACGCTGGTCCGCGACCGCCCGGAAGCCGGATCAGGCTCGAGGCGCGCGGACACGGGACGCGGCAGCGATCATGGCCGTCCTCCTCGTGTCGGGCTGGCATCCGCCAGCAGGAACTGCCCTCACTCTACGCCCGATCGCTCCGGTTGGGCACCCTCCTGAATGGGTGAGGCACGGCGCTTCGAGCAGTGTTAGATTCCGTGGCAGGCACGGCTCGGCGGACTGGCATCGGTCCCGCCCCAACAAGGAGGAACCATGGCAATCGGCCCCGTCGACGTCTACATCATCGGCTTCCCGGGCAACAAGTTCACCGGCGAGATCGTCCCGGCGATCCTCGAGCAGGTGGAGAAGGGCATCATCCGCGTCATCGACATCCTGTTCGTCATGAAGGACGCCGAGGGCAACGTGGCCACAATCGCCATCGAGGACCTCGACGCCGACGGCGCCGCCTTCGCGGAGCTCGACATCGTGGAGCCGGGCGCGCTCGGCGACGAGGACGCCGACGAGGTGTCCGAGGACCTGCCGATGAACAGCTCGGCGCTGCTCATCGCCTACGAGAACATCTGGATGAACGACCTCGTCCTCGCCTTCGCGCGGGCCGATGCCGTCGTCATCGACCAGATCCGCATCCCGGCCGACGTCGTCGCCGCCGTCGTCACCCACTGACCACCCCACCCGAGCGAAAGAGGTAATCCCATGGGACTCATGCGCATGGCAGCCCGCACCGCCGTCGTCGCCGGCACCGCCACCGCGGTGTCTGGACGCGTGGCGCACCGTCAGAACGAGAAGTACTACAACCAGGCTCAGGAGCAGCAGGCAGCCGCGGCCGCCGCAGCACCCGCGCCGGCGCCCGCGGCGCCCGCCGAGGACGACACCACCGCCAAGCTGCAGCAGCTGGCTGCCCTGCACAGCCAGGGCATCCTGTCCGACGAGGAGTTCGCGGCCGCCAAGGCCAAGGCCCTCGGCATCTGAGCAGTGCACCACCCGTGAGCGCCGTCGAGGCCTACTCACGCCTGGCAGGGGTCTACGACGAGATCGTCGTAGACCCCTGCTTCGCTGACTGGGCGGTGTTCCTCGACGACCTGTGGTCCGAGGACCCCGACCCCGTCCGTCACGTCCTCGACGTGTGCTGCGGCACCGGCCTGATCGCCGCGGAGCTGATCCCCAAGGGCTACAGCGTCGTCGGGATCGACGCGTCCGACCGCGATGCTGGAGCGGGCACGCGCCCTTCTGGGGCCCGACGTCGACCTGCGCCGCATCGTCCTGCCCGACCTCCCGCTCGACGACGTGTTCGACGCCGCCATCTCCACCATGGACGGCCTCAACTACCTCACCGCGGCCGACCTGCGCCGGACGTTCGCCGCGCTCGCGCCGCGGGTGCGGCCGGGCGGCTGGCTCGTCTTCGACATCCACACCGACGCGATGATGGAGTTCACCCTCGAGCACCCCGTGGTCGAGGGCGAGGAGGCCGGGCGCCGCTTCGTCATCACCAGCGTGATCGACCCCGAAACCCGTCAGCTCGACAGCACGATCGACCTCACCGGCCCGACGCCGGAGGAGGGCTTCAGCGAGCACCACCGCCAGTACTTCCACACCGACGAGCAGGTGCGGTCGGGCCTGGTCGACGCCGGCTTCACCGACATCACCATCACGGACGAGTACACCGGCGTCCCAGCCGACGCCCGCACGCTGCGGGCCACGTGGATCGCGCGCCGCGCGGGTGACCCGTCATGACGGTCTACGTCGTCCTCCTGCGCGGCGTCAACGTCGGCGGGCACAACAAGCTGCCGATGGCCGACCTACGCAGTGCGCTCACGGCCGACGGCCTGGCGGATGTGCGCACCTACATCCAGAGCGGCAACGTGGTCCTCTCCTCCACGGCACGCACCGCCGAGGTCGTGGGCGCGCGGGTCCGCGCCATCATCGCCCGGGAGTTCGGCCTCGACGTGCCGGCCATCGCCCTGAGCGCCGCCGGGCTGAAGGCCCTCGCGCTGGCCAACCCCTACGCCGACGAGCCCGACCCCCGCCGCGTCCACGCCATCGTCCTGCCGCACGCGCCGGACGCTGACCTGATCGCGGCCCTGCAGGCGAAGCAGGATGCCGCGGCGGAGAAGGGCGGTCGCGACACCGTCACCGTCGTCGACCGCACGGCCTACCTGCACACGCCGGACGGCTTCGGGTCCAGCGACCTGGCGAAGACGCTGAGCTCCGGCCGGTCCAACCCGCTGGCCGGCGGCACGGCCCGCAACTGGGCCACGATCACGACGCTGCTGGACATGTGCTCGTCATGACCCTCCGCGCGATGCGAGTCGCGACCGCGACCGCGATCACCGTCGGGCTCGCCAGCGCGGTCCTCGCCGCTCCGGCCGACGCAGCGGCGGCAGGATGCGCCGCGACCGTGACATCGGACAGCATCCGAGCCTGCGTCAGCGCGGCCAGGAGTGCCTACGTCGACGCCTGGCGCCCGGCCCTGGCCGCTCGAGGCGTCGCGGTCGTGGAGCCGAGCACCCGCCTGTTCCGCGCCGTCCCCGCCAACCCGTGCATCCCGCCGATCGACGGGGACGTCGCCGTCGCGTCGTTCTGGTGCGACGAGAACCGCACGGTCTACGTGGCCCGCACCGCGGCCCCCTACTGGACGCGCGAGTACGCGCGGGACGCACGTCGGCAGGGCGTGCTCGCGTCCGACGCCCGGCAGGCCAACACCACGGTGCGCCGCCTGCAGCGGGGGGTCCCCCTGGTCGGCCTGACCACCGAGCTCGCGCACGAGCTCGGCCACTGGGTGCAGGAGCAGACGGGCGTGGATGACTGGTACCGCGCCCGATTCGAGTCAGACCGCCCACACGCCGAGCGGTTCTACTCCGCCAGTGAGCTGTCCGCGGACTGCCTGGCCGGCTGGGTGCAGGCGCGCACCGAGGCCGACGGCACCTGGCGCGGCGGACCGCTCGTCCGCTGGGCCGAGCACGCCACGATCGCGGAACTCGGCGGACTGGGGCCCTTGCGCCCCGGCTTCCGCTACGACCCGGACCTCCCGGTCACCGGTCACGGGGGCGCGCATGAGCGACTGGCCATGTACGACGCGGGCCGCCGGCTCAGCCGCACCGGACTCGACGGCATCGTCGGCTGTGCGCGGGAGGCGGCCACGCTCACGCGGACGCCGCTGCCGGCCCCGCTGGTGGGCGGCTGACGGCCGCACCGACCTAGGACCAGGCTCCCAGCCGGGTGCAGTACTCGGCGGCCGTGACGACCTCTCCGCCCAGCTCGGCCGCAGCGCGATCCGGGGCGATGTCGGATGGCCACGCCTCGACGTCGTCGGACCCGTTGCCACGGATGAGCCAGCGGTCCCCGACGACGAGGTCGATCTCGGCCATGCCCGCTCGCCGGTCCAGCGGAACCGCGGCGCAGTCGGAGCGCCACAGCGCCAGGTAGTCGTCCTCGTCGTCCACCCACTCGATCTGGAGGCCGACGCACGCGATGCGGGTCAGGGGCACCCCGGGGGTCTGGGTGACCTCGTACTGGTCGCACTCCGCGCCGAGGGACGCCAGCGCCTCGAGGGCCTGCTTCGCACCGTCGATGCCGCCCTCGGCCGCGTCGGATGACCCGGACGAGCAGCCGGCCAGCGCCGTCGCCAGCAGCCCGGCGGCCACGACCGCCAAGTTTCGCCCCGCTGCGCCCACGCGCACTCCCTTCCCCAACTGCCCACCTTACGGATCCGTAATCGCTGCGCGCTGGCTCGAACCGCCGATCCGTGCTCCCATTGCCTCATGACGGAGCAGCCGACCTCGACGCGGGGTACGCCCGTGGGCCGCCGCATCGTGCTGGGGATGATGGCGCTGGGCGCCGTCGGGATCGCTGCAGGCCGGTGGCTCTCGGACGGCGTGAGCGAGGTCGTCGCCTCCACCGCTCCCGGACTCGCGGGCATCCTGCCGGCCGCCGGCGGCTTCCGGATCTACACGGTGACCAGCGGCTACCCGGACTACGACCCGGCCACGTACCGGCTCACGGTGTCCGGACTGGTCGACACGGAGCTGTCGCTCAGCCTGGACGACCTCGCGGCACTGCCGCAGACCGGGATGACCAAGGACTTCCAGTGCGTCACCGGATGGCGGGTCGAGGACGTGCCGTGGTCCGGCGTCCTGCTCCGCGACGTGCTGGCGGCGTCGGGCCTCGACCCGGCCGCGGCGGCCCTGACGTTCACGTCCTTCGACGGCGCGTACACCGAGTCCCTCACCCTCGAGCAGGGCCTGCGCGACGACATCCTCGTCGCGACGTCCATGTTCGGACAGCCGCTCGAGCAGAAGCACGGCGCACCGGTGCGGCTCTACGTCGTCCCGATGTACGGGTACAAGTCGCTGAAGTGGATGTCGGGCATCGAGGTGGTCCGCGAGGTCGTCCCGGGCTACTGGGAGAACCTGGGGTACGACGTCGACGCCTGGGTCGGCTCCTCCAACGGGCGCAGCGATGAGCCTGTCGTCTGACGTCGCCGCCCGACCGGAGCGGCTGACGCGGTTCAGCCCCGGCGAGCGGTGGTTGCACCGGTCCGTCGGGATCCTCATGCTGGTGCTCATCCTGACGGCGGCCCTCCTGTACATCCCCGACCTCGGCGGCCTCGTCGGCAATCGGCAGACGGTGCGCGTCATCCACGAGATCGCCGGCTTCGCGCTGCCGATCCCGCTCGTCCTCGCGCTGTTCTCCCGCGCGTTCCGCGCCGACACCGGCATCCTCAACCGCTTCCGGCCGACGGACTGGGAGTGGCTGCGCACGTCGCGACCGTCGATCGGGCGCATCCCCGTCGACAAGTTCAACGCCGGGCAGAAGCTCAACGCCGCCTTCTCCCTCGGCGCCATCATCGTCCTGCTCGTGACCGGCACGATGATGTTCTTCAGCAGCCTGTTCCCGGACGCCTTGCGCACCGGTGCGACGTTCGTCCACGACTGGCTGGCGCTGGCCTTCGTCGTCGTCGTCCTCGGGCACATCTACATGGCGTTCAACGACGCCACGGCGCGCATGGGGATGCGCACGGGCTCGGTGCCTGTGTCCTGGGCGCAGCGTGAGCACGGAGCGTGGGCCGCCGAGCAGCTCGAGTCGGCCTCGAGCCCCGACCCCGCCGCGGCGCGGCCGCCGAGACGATCCCCAGCGACGACCCGACGGCGGGCAGCTAGGCGCTCGACGCGATGTCGGCCACGCCGGCGATCAGCCGGTCGACGTCGGCCTCGTCCGTGTACGGAGCCAGGCCCGCGCGCACCGCACCGCCGGCCCCCAGGCCGATCCACTCCGACGCCTCGATCGCGTAGAACGACCCGGCGGGGGCGTTGACCCCGACCGCAGCCAGGCGCCGGTAGACCTCCGGGCCCTCCACCCCGTCGACCGTGAACAGCTCGGTCGGCGTGCGCGAGGGCGCATGCCCGTGCAGGTGGACTCCCCCGATGGTCTCCAGCCCCGTGCGCATGCGGTGGTGCAGCGCGTCCTCGTACTCCTCCAGCGCCGCCATCGAGCGGACGAGCCGGTCGCGCCGCGGCATCGTCGTCTCGTCGCCGGGGACGAGGTCGGCGAGGACGTCGATCGCCGCCGTCACGCCCGCGAGCAGCTCGTACGGCAGCGTGCCGAGCTCGAACCGCTCGGGCACCTGCTCGGTGCTGGGGCGCAACTTGTCCGGATGCAGCGTCTCGAGCAGTGCGGGCGAGGCGGCGAGCATCCCCAGGTGCGGACCGAGGAACTTGTACGGGCTGCAGATGAAGAAGTCGGCTCCGATCGCGCGCATGTCGATCGGCGCGTGGGCGGTCAGGTGCACGCCGTCGACGTAGAACAGGGCGTCGTGGCCGGCCAGCGCCGCACCGATCGCAGCGACGTCCGGGCGGGTGCCGAGCAGGTTGGACGCCCCCGTCACGGCCACCAGCCTGGTGGCGTCGGTCACCTGCGACAGGACGTCGTCGGCCGTCAGGGCACCGGTGCGGGGGTCGAAGGCCGCCCACTTCACGGTGGCGCCCGCGCGCTCGGCGTAGGTGACCCACGGCCGGACGTTGCCGTCATGGTCGAGCCGGGTCACCACGATCTCGTCGCCGGGCCCCCACTCGCGCGCCATCGTGCGCGCGACCTGGAACGTCAGCTCCGTCATGCTGCGGCCGAACACGATGCCGGCCGGGTCGGCGTTGACGAGGTCCGCACCGGCCAGCCGGGCACCGACAGTGATGTCGTCGGCGTTGCGCTCGGCCTGGGTCGTGCGCGCGCGGTTCGACAGCCCCGACGTCAGTGCGGCCGCGATCGCGTCCGCGACGATGTCCGGGGTCTGCGTGCCGCCCGGACCGTCGAAGTAGGCGGTGCCGTCGGCGAGGGCGGGGATGCGGGCGCGCAGGCGCGCGACGTCGTAGGTCACGAGGACACATCCCACCAGAGGGTGGCGACCTGCCGCGGCTGGGCGTCCGACTGGGCGATCAGCGCGGCCGCGACCTCGGCATCACGGTCCTCGGCCAGGCACAGTCGGACGCGCGCGAACCGGATGCGCTCGTCATCGGGCAGCGTGACCCGGGCGCCCCACGACTCGTCCTGCCAGGCATCGAGGTGCACGTCGAACCCCAGCGCCCGGGCGATCGCCGCGAGGTCGTCGGCCGTGGGGCGCACCGGTCGGTCGAGATCCCAGAACTGCTTCCACAGCGGGTTCATCCCGGACAGCGGGTGCACCTGCGGGATCTCGAGGACGACCCTGCGTCGGGCGCGCTCGTCCAGGGCCTGCAGGAACGGCACGATGTCGGCGACGTTGTAGGCGACGTGGTGGCAGACGACGACGTCGCACTCAGGCACCTCGTCGGCCACCGCCGGCCAGTCCCCGAGGACGGTGCGAGTCGCCACACCCCGTCGCTCGGCGGCCGCGGTGAACGCGTCGAGCATCCCCTGCTGATGGTCGACCGCGACGAGGAGCCCCGCCGGCGGCACGAGCGCGAGCGACGCGCGACCGCCGCCGCTGCCCACGTCCAGGACGCTCCCGCCGGCGGGGAGGCCGGCGCGGGCGACGTCGTGGGAGTGCGAGGCCGCGATGTCGTCGTCGACGGTGAACATCGACACCGGATGGATCCACGGCGACTCGGGCGCCTGGGCCAGGATCGGGTCGGGGATCGCCCACGACTCGAGGTCGGAACGCCAGCGGTCGGCGAGCTCGGACAGGCTGGCGGGGCCGGAATCGGGTTCCGTCACGGTGTCAGGCACGTTCCGACCGTAGCCGCTACCGTGTCCGGGTGGCTCAGCACGAGGGATCCGAGGACGCGCGGGTCCAGGACGAGGTCGCGATGGCGGCCGCCTCGCCGCACCCGTTCGTCACCCTCCTCGGCGGCGTGCGCGGCGCCCTCGAGAGCATCCTCCCGCCGCTGGTCTTCATCACCGTCTACCTCGCGCTTGGCGGCGGTTCCACGACCGCTCTCGTCTGGGCCATCGGCGCGGCCATCGCCCTGGCCCTGGTGTTCACCGTCTGGCGGATCCTCGAGGGCAAGCACCCGGCGCGGGCCCTCGGGTCGATGCTCATCGTCCTCATCAGCGGCTACATCGCCAGCCGCACCGGCAGCGCGGCGGACTTCTTCTGGCCGCGCGTGCTGCTCAACGCGGCATCCGCGCTGGCGTTCGTCGTCGCGAACCTCGTCGCGCTGGCCGCTCATCGGCGTCGTCCTCGGCCCCGTGGTCGGCACGCGGATGCGGTGGCGCCAGGACCCCGACCTCATGCGCGCCTACATCTGGGCGTCGTGGCCCTGGGCGGTCCTCAATGCCGTCCGCACGGTGCTCCTCATCGTCTTCATCGACGGCAACAACCTCTGGGCGCTGGCAGCGTCCGGCGCGTTCTTCTACGGACTGACCCTGGTCACGATCGTCATCTCCTGGCGGCTGATCAAGCGGGCCCTGCCCGACGGGCACCCGGGCATCCGTCACCCGCGGGTCGACGCCACCGCTGCCGCCTAGGACTCCTGGCAGGACGGGCACCAGTACAGGTTGCGGCCCTGCAGGTCGGCCAGGAGCACCGCGGTGCCGCACACCAGGCACGGCTGCCCGTCGCGGCGGTACACATAGACCTCGCCGCCGTGCCGGTCCTCGCGCGGCGCCCGGCCCATGGCCTCCGGTGCGTGCTCGTCGCGGACGGTGTCGATGCGGCCCCGCTTCGTCCCGTCGGCCATGAGCACGACAAGGTCGGCCCAGACCGCGTCGAACTCCGCCGGCGTCACGGCGCGGCCGGGTCGATATGGCGAGATGCCGTGGCGGAAGAGCACCTCCGCGCGGTAGATGTTGCCGACTCCGGCGAACGTCCGCTGGTCCATCAGCAGGCCGCCGATCGGAGCGGAACTGCGGCTCACCCGCGCCCACGCGTCCTCCGGTCGGGCATCGCGACGGATCGGATCGGGCCCGATCCTGCGGACCGCGGCCCGCTTCTCGTCGTCGTCGAGCACCTCGCAGACCGTGGGCCCACGCAGCTCGGCGAAGGCCTCGTCCGTGACCAGCCGCAGGCGCACGAGGCCCACCGGCGCGGGAGCCTCGCCGCGCCCGATCTGCCACTTCCCGAACAGGCCGAGGTGCACGTGGATCCACAGGCGGTTGTCGAAGCCGATGAACAGGTGCTTGCCGTGGGCCTCGACCTTGCGCACGACGTGCCCGCTGACGCGAGCCGCCCCCTCGGCGAATCGCCCCTGAGGGCTGTCGACGACGACGGCCCGCCGGCTGAACGCCCGGCCCAGGCGGCGTGCCTGGTGGTGGACGACGTGTCCTTCGGGCATCGCGCCCTAGTCCTCGTAGCTCTGCTCGACGGTGAACCACGCGTGGGTGTGCTCAGCCCCCAGGCCCTCGAGGAGGGCGAGGGCGGCCGGCGGGCGACCGGCTCGGCGCAGCTCCATCAGCGCTTCCATGGAGTCCCAGGTCGTCTCGATCCGCCAGGCTCCGTCCTGACCCCTGAGCAGCTGGGAGCGCAGCAGCCCGGCTGGCCGCTCGCCCTCGTTCAGTGCCCGGAAGCCCGCCAGCAGCTCGGTCTCCCGAGCGGGATCGATCGTCGCGTCCACGACCGTGATGACCTGTGCACTCATGGCGAGCCCCTTTCGTCCGCTGTCGGGGACGCCATCCTGACAGCCCGGCCGGTGATGATTGGATGCGGGGATGACCGCATCCGAGAACATCACCCGGGCCGAGGCCAAGGAGCGCTCGACGCTCCTGGCCGTCCAGTCGTACGAGGTCGTCCTCGACGTGACCAGCGACGGCCCCACCTTCGCGTCTCGGACCACGGTCGCCTTCACCTGCCACGAACCCGGTGCCACCACCTGGATCGACCTGATCGCTCCCACGGTGCACTCGGTGACGCTGAACGGCGTGGCACTCGACGTCGCGACCGCCGTGGACGGCGCACGCATCGTCCTTCCGGAACTCAAGGCCGACAACACGGTCGAGGTCGTGGCCGACTGCGCCTTCATGAACACCGGTGAGGGCCTGCACCGCTTCGTCGATCCGGTCGACAAGGAGACGTACCTGTACTCGCAGTTCGAGTCGGCCGACTCCCGCCGGGCGTACGCGTCCTTCGAGCAGCCCGACCTGAAGGCGACGTTCCAGCTCACGGTCACCACCCCGTCGCACTGGATCGCGGTCAGCAACTCGCCCACGCCCGAGCCGGTCAACCACGGCGACGGCACCGCGACCTGGGCCTTCGAGCCGACGCCCGCGCATCTCCACGTACATCACCGCCCTCGTGGCCGGCCCGTACCACCGCGTCACCGACAGCTACACCGGGCAGTTCGGCACCTACCCGCTCGGCGTGTTCTGCCGGCAGTCGCTGGCCGAGTTCCTCGACGCGGACGACGTGTTCACCATCACCAAGCAGGGCTTCGCCTACTTCGAGTCCCAGTTCGGCGTGGCCTACCCGTTCGGCAAGTACGACCAGTCCTTCGTGCCGGAGTTCAACGCCGGGGCCATGGAGAACGCGGGCTGCGTCACGCACCACGAGGACTACGTGTTCCGGTCGCGCGTCACCGACGCCGCCTACGAGCAGCGGTCGAACACCATCCTCCACGAGCTCGCGCACATGTGGTTCGGGGATCTCGTCACCATGACCTGGTGGGACGACCTGTGGCTGAACGAGTCCTTCGCGGAGTGGGCCGCCCACTGGGCCAACGCCAACGCGACCCGTCACACCGACGCGTGGACGACCTTCGCGAACCTGCGCAAGGCCTGGGCCTACCGCCAGGATCAGCTCCCCTCGACGCACCCGATCGCGGCCGACATGGTCGACCTCGACTCCGTCCGCGTGAACTTCGACGGCATCACGTACGCCAAGGGCGCCTCCGCCCTTCGGCAGCTCGTCGCCTGGGTGGGCGAGGAGGAGTTCCTCGCCGGCGTGCGCAACTACTTCGTCACGCACGCGTGGGGCAACACCGAGCTGCGCGACCTCCTCACCGAGCTGGAGGCCACCAGCGGCCGCGACCTGTCCGAGTGGACCGCGGAGTGGCTGCAGACCAGCGGCGTCAACCTGCTGCGCCCGAGCGTCGAGGTCGCTGCCGACGGCACCTACGTCAGCGTCGTCATCGAGCAGGAGCCTCCGTCCTCGCCGGCCGGCATCGCGCCGACCCTGCGCTCGCACCGCATCGCCCTCGGGCTGTACGACGTGACGGAGTCCGGGCTGGTCCGCCGGGAGCGACTCGAGATCGACGTCGTCGGCGCCCGAACCGAGGTGCCGCAGCTGGCGGGAGTCCGTCAGCCCGACCTGCTCCTCGTGAACGACGACGACCTGACGTTCGCCAAGATCCGCCTCGACGAGCGCTCCTGGGACACCGTCGCCGAGCACCTCGGCGCCCTGGTCGACCCGCTCGCGCGGGCGCTGGTCTGGGGAGCCGCCTGGGACATGACGCGCGACGCTGAGGTCAGCACGGGCGACTTCCTCCGGCTCGTGCTGTCCGGCATCGACCGGGAGAGCGACATCGGCGTGGTCCAGGGCGTCCTGCGCCAGCTCAAGTCGGCGATCGACCAGTTCGCGGCTCCCGAGCACCGCACCGACTACCTCGTCCGGCTGGCCACGGCGGTGCAGGGGCACGCCGAGGCGGCCGAGCCCGGCAGCGACCACCAGCTCGCCTTCACCCGCGGGTTCGTGTCGGCCGCGCACGACGGACGGCCAGCTCGACACCGTTGCCGGGCTCCTCGACGGCCGCGTCGTGTGGGCCGGCCTGGTGGTCGATACCGACCTGCGCTGGTCGATGCTGCAGCGCCTCGTGGCCATGGGCCGGCTCGGGGACGACGCGATCGAGGCCGAGCAGGACGCCGACGACACCGCCACCGGACGCCGGCAGGCGGCCGTCGCCCGCGCGGCCCGTCCCACGGCGGTGGCCAAGGACCTGGCCTGGGCGGAGATCGTCGAGCGCACGGACGTGCCCAACGCGATCATGGAGGCGTCGATCGCCGGCTTCGTCCAGCCCGACCAGGTCGATCTCATGCGCCCCTTCCGGGATCGGTACTTCGCCGACCTGCCGCAGGTGTGGGAGCAGCGCACGCACGAGATGGCACAGGCGATCACGATGGGCCTGTACCCGATGCTCCTCGTCGACGACGAGACCATCGCCGCCACCGACGCCTTCCTCGCCGGTGACCACAACTCGGCGATGCGACGCCTCGTCGGCGAGGGCCGCGACGGGGTCCTGCGCGCCGCACGCGCCCGCGCCAAGGACGCCACCTCCTAGTTGAGTGGCGGGTTGTGCACGCCACGCCACGGCGTGTCGCGTGCACAACCCGCCACTCGACGGGGCGCGGGTTTGGTCGCGCATCCACAGCACGCCCAACTCGCGCGCCGAAGCCGGGGCTGCGCGCACTACGACGTGGTCATGGACCCCACGTCGCACCCCACACGTCATGGCGCTTTCACGGTCGATGCCACCGGGACACCGGAACTGTCTCGACGTCAAGCAGCAGGCCGGAGCTTCGTCCGCCCGTCTCGCGGCGTCCGGTACCCGAGCGACGCACTCGATCCCCGACGTGCCGAGTGGGAGGCAACGCTCCTGGGCACCCGCCCCGACACCGTCCTGTCCGGCACGACGGCGGCGGAGCACTGGCAGCTGCCCCTGCCGCCGTGGATCGCCCTCGGATCTCGTCAGCCGACGACCGTGGCGGTCCCGGCTGGCGGTGCTCACCCCGATCGACATGGCGTTCGCGGGCGGCGACTTCGACTCCCCGCTGAGCATGTGACGGCCCACCGAGGACTGGCTGTGACGACGCCGGCCCGGACGTGGTTGGACTGTGCCGCGGACATGCCGGTCGAGCACCTGGTCGCGATGGGCGACGTGGTGCTCCGGCGCCGGCTCGCCACGGTGCACGATCTCGAGGAGATCGTCCACTGGGCCTACCGGCGCCGGGGGGTCCTGGCGGCACGCCGGGCGCTTCCGTGGCTGGACCAGCGATCCGAGTCCCCCGGCGAGTCACTCGCCCGAGCCCATCTCGTCCTGAACCGAGTGCCCCGGCCCCTATGCAACCTGGACGTGTACGACCACGGACGATGGCTGGCCCGCGTGGACATGGCCTGGCCGGACTATCGACTCATCGTCGAGTACGACGGTGCGGTCCACCTTCAGGAGCAGCAGCGTCGTCGCGATGCACAACGACGCAACCTGCTGCAGGAGGCCGGGTGGATGGTCATCACCTTCACCGCCGAAGACCTGAAGCGACCCTGGCTGATGGCGACCCAGGTGAAGCGAGCCCTCGCCACCCGCTCCCCCCGTTGAGTGGCGGGTTGTGCACGGCTCGCACCGGCGTGTCGCGCGCACAACCCGCCACTCAACGAGGGAGGGAGGGAGGGAGGTGGCGGACGGAGGGGGCTAGGCCGGTTCGTCGAGGTGCAGCACGCGCGGGTGGCGCGCGTGCTGCGCCAGCAGCGTGACGCCCTCGCGCACTCCGCCGACCAGGTCGTCGGCGACGAAGCACGACTTCATCGACAGCGCCGCGAACTCGCAGGCCCGGTTGTCGAGAGCGGACGGTCACGTTGGTGCCGGTCACGATCTCGATGATGCGTGCGGACGGATCGACGGCCACGAGCACCGCGGAGCCCGCGTCACGAAGCGTCGCATGCTGCGCGACGGCCGAGTCGCGGCCGTCCGGCAGCGGGCCGATGAACACGGCGAAGCCGAAGCCGCAGATCGTGCGAGCCCGCTCGACCAGCCGGGTGAGATCAGCGCGCTGACCGTCGGACAGCGGGCTCACGCGCGCGCCGCCGATCGCGTAGGGATCACCAACGGGCACTGACGCCACCTCCTGCGACGGGGGCCGACGGTCCGGCGAGCTCGCTGGGCAGGCGCCCCGGATCGGGCAGCGCCGGCGAGCTCGAGACCATGAACGGGCCGTCGTCGTAGTCCGCACTGGCCCGTCCCGACCGCGTCCACGACGCGGCGTAGACCATGACCGCGACCACGACCGCGAAGGCGACGGGGATCCCGATGAAGATGGCGAGGGCCTCGACTGGGTTCACGACGCCACCCTAACGGACCGTCGCGACCAGCCGATCGAGGAGTGCGGACCCCCGCATGAGCTGCTCCAGGCTCACCGGACGGCCCTCGCCGTCGGTCAGCGGCACCCGCCAGTTGGGGTACTCCTGGTCGGTACCGGGCTGGTTCTGCGCACGCCGGTCGCCCACGACGTCCGGCAGGGCGATGCCCACCAGCCGCGCCGGCGAGCAGGCCACGGCCCGGTGCAGGGCCACCGCGAACTCCTCGAGGCCCTCGTCCGTGCCGAGGTCGACGTCGGGCGCGAGCCAGCCGTGGCGGCTCAGGACCTCGGCCCACGCGTGTCGCTCGCTGTCAGCGTGGGCACGCTCGACCTCCTCGGGGGTCGTCAGCAGCCCGAGCTCGGCGCGGATGCGGACATGCTCGTCGCGCAGGTACCCGGCCGTCGGCGGCAGGTCGTGGACCGTGACGCTGGCCAGCACGTCACGACGCCAGTCGTACGGGTCCTTGATGGTGCCGTCGGCCGTCTCGAACCACAGGATGCTCGTGCCGAGGATCCCCCGCTCGGCGAGCACCTCCTGCACCCAGGGCTCGACGGTGCCGAGGTCCTCGCCGACCACCAGTGCGCCGGCGCGGTGCGCCTCCAGCATGAGGATGCTCAGCATCGCGTCGTAGTCGAAGCGGACGAAGGTGCCGGCGTAGGCCGGGAAGCCCTCCGGCACCCACCACAGCCGGAAGAGACCGAGGACGTGATCGATGCGCAGGCCGCCGGCGTGCGCCAGCACGGTGCGCAGCATGTCGCGGTAGGGCACGAACGCCGCCTCAGCGAGGGCGTCGGGCCGCCACGGCGGCTGGGACCAGTTCTGGCCCAGCTGGTTGTACATGTCCGGCGGCGCGCCGACCCCGACCCCGGGGGCGAGAACGTCCTGCAGCGCCCACGCGTCCGACCCCTCGGGGTGCACGCCGACCGCGAGGTCGTGCATCACGCCGATCGCCATGCCGGCGTCACGGGCCGCCCCCTGCGTGACGGCCATCTGCTGGTCGACGAGCCACTGCAGCCACATGTGGAAGTCGACGAGCGACGCGTGCTCGGTGCGGAAGGCCGCCACCGCAGGGTTGGCCGGATGCCCCAGGTCGGCCGGCCAGTCGCCTGGCACGCCGCCGTGGACGTCGCAGATCGCGCACCAGGTGGCGAAGTCGCGCAGCCCCTCGCCCTGATCGAGGCGGAAGGCGGCGTACTCGGCCTCGCGGGCCTCGTCCAGGCCGAGCTGATGCACGGTCTCGAGCGCCGTGCGCTTGGCCGCCCACACCGCGTCGCGGTCGAGCAGGTCATCGGTGTCGTTGAGCCGGTGCAGCTGCTCGGCGAGCTGGGCGATGCGTCCGGCGACCGCCGGTGACAGCCGGGCGAACTCGGGGATGTCCTCCACGTGCAGGTACATGGGGTTGGCGAACCGGCGGGTCACCGGCAGGTAGGGAGACGGGGACATCGGCGGCACCGGCGAGGCGGCATGCAGCGGGTTGATGAGGACGAATCCGGCCCCCAGCTCGCGCCCGCTCCACACGGCCAGAGTGGCAAGGTCGTGCAGGTCACCCATGCCCCAGGACTGCTCCGATCGCATGGCGTACACCTGCGTCATCAGGCCCCACTGGCGGTCGCCGGCGATGGCCTCGGGCGCCAGTCGTCGGGGTGCGACGACCGCAGGGGCACTGGCCTCGAGGCCGTCCGCCTCGGCGTGGACGACATGCCATCCCAGCGGGAGGTCGCCGGGCATGCGGAAGCTCGCCTCGCCGACGCGCCGACCGTCGACCTCGACCGGGTCGACCCAGAAGTCCAGCTGCTGGAGCTCGACGTGGGCGCCCTCATCGGTCACGAGCCAGGCCCGGCAGGGGCTGCCGTCGGTCACGTGCACCCACAGCCGCCGGTCCTCGCCCTGGCGCATGACGAACACGGGGGGCAGCATGCGCCGCCAGTCGCGCAGGCGCTTCTCCTCGAGGGCGGCGGCGATGGCCTCGCCGCTGGAGACGTCGAGGCCCAGGGCCCGCAGCGCGGCCGCGACCGTCGCCGACCCGACCTGCACGAGCGTGCCCGCTTGGTCCCAGTACTCGGTCGCGACCCCGTAGGCGGTTGCGAGTCGGCCCAAGTCGTCCGGCACCGGTGTCCACTCGGGTGCTTCGGGGACGCTCACCAGACCTCCGGATGCCGGTGGGCCCAGGGGCGCGCCCGCTCGAGCTGCGCTGCCAGGCCCAGAACTGTCGATTCGTGCTCCGGACGCCCGACCAGCTGCACCCCCACGGGGAGGCCGCTCGGTGTCCAGTGCAATGGCAGACTAACGGCCGGCTGCCCTGTCATGTTGTACGGAGAGGTGTAGGGCGTGAACCGCTTCTGCGCCTCGAAGTCGGCCGCCGGGTCGTCGTCGTCGCGAATCGCCCCTACGTGCGCCGGGACGTCGGCGAGTGTCGGCGTCACGATGGCATCCAGGTGCGCCGTGGAGGCCAGGGCGAGCCCGGCGTGGTGGGCCATGAGGTCCAGCGCCGCCTGCAGCTCCCCGGGCTCGAGCGCACGGCCACGCTCGCGCAGCCATCGCGTGAGCGGTCGCAGGTCGGCCTCCCGTTCCGGCGGGATCGGGATGCCGGCGGCACCGGCGGCCCACACCGACTCGAAGTGCGGCACCGCCTCCAGGGGCACCGGCACCTCGATGTCGACGAGCCGGTGGCCGAGCGCCTCCAGCAGGGTGCAGGCGTCCTCGAACGCCTCACGCGCCTGGGGATGGACGTCGGTCTCGGCGATCACCGGCCGGTGGTAGCGGCCGATGAGCAGGGGACCGGGCTCTGCAAGCGCCGCGAGGTACGCGCCGTCGACCCCGGCCATGACTCCCAGCAGGGCCGCCGCGTCGGCGACGGTCCGGGCGAGGACGCCCTGGACACCCAGGCGTCCGAGGCCGTCCGGCATCGGGCCGTTGGAGATGAGCCCCCGCGACGGCTTGATCCCGACGAGGCCGCAGACGCTCGCGGGGATCCGGATCGAGCCGCCGCCGTCGGATCCCTGCGCAACCGGGGCCAGCCCTGCCGCGACGGCAGCAGCCGCTCCCCCGCTCGAGCCTCCCGCCCCGCGGCCGAGGTCCCACGGTGTGCGGGCGTACGGCCCCACCGCACTCTCGGTGTAGGCAGGCAGGCCGAACTCGGGTGTCGAGGTCTTGCCGGTCATGACCGTGTTGCCGCGGCGCAGCTCCACGACGACGTCGTCGTCGACCTCCGACACGATGTCGACGGCCGCAGAACCGAAGCGCGTGCGCACACCGCGCACCTGATTCAGGTCCTTCACCGGCACGACCACGCCGTGCAGGACGGGCAGGGCGTCGCGGTCCGGAGCCTGCGCCACCATGCGGTCGGCCTCTGCCGCCTGGGCGAGGGCCCGATCGTCCGTGAGCGTCACGAAGGCACCGACCACCGCGTTCAGGGCGTGCGACCGGGCCAGGTAGTGCTGCGTGAGCTCCACCGAGGAGATCTCCCCCGCCTTGATGGCGCGGGCCTGCTCGAGGGCCGTCAGGTCATGCAGCTGCACCCTCGAAGCCTATGGTTGCGGCTGTGACATCCGTCCCCGCATACCCAGACGCGCCCCGCCTCGACCTCGTCGACGACTTCCACGGCACGGCCGTTCCCGACCCCTACCGCTGGCTCGAGGACGCCGACGACCCGCGCACCGGCGAGTGGCTCGCCGGACAGTCGGCCCTGACCGCCGCCGCCCGCGAGGGCTGGACGACCCGTGACCGGTTCGCCGAGCGCATCGAGGCCCTCCTGGGCTCGGGCACGATCTCGCCGCCCTACTGGCGCGGGGATCGGCACTTCCTCGTCCGTCGCGAGCCCGGACAGCAGTTCTCGGTGCTCTACGTCGTCGACGCCGACGGCACCGAGCGCGCGCTGATCGACCCGATGGCCATCGACCCCTCCGGCGTCACCACGCTCGACAGCTGGCAGCCCTCCAAGGAGGGCGACCGCCTCGCCTACCAGCTGTCCGTGGGCGGCAACGAGGAGTCGCTCCTGTACGTCATGGACGTCGACACCGGGGAGAACGTCGAGGGCCCCATCGAGCGCTGCCGCTACTCGCCCGTGGCCTGGCTGCTGGGAGGGGGTGCGTTCTACTACGTGCGCCGCATCGCTCCGGAGCTGCTGCCGGAGTCGGAGCAGAACTTCCACCGCCGCGTCTACCTGCACCGGGTCGGCACCTCCCCCGACGCCGACGTCCTGGTGTTCGGCGCCGGGATGACGATGACCAACTACTACGGCGTCGAGGTCAGCCGCGACGGCCGGTGGCTGCAGGTGTCCGCCAGCGAGGGCACCGAGCCGCGCAACGACCTGTGGATCGCCGACCTGACGTCCAGTCCGCGGGAGTCGCCGGCGTTCACCCTCGTCCAGGGCGATGTCGACGCGCAGACCGGCCTGACGTTCCTGCGCGACGGCCGCGTCCTCGTCAGCACGGATCTCGACGCCCCTCGCGGCCGAGTCGCCGTCACGCGCCCGGGGGCCTGGGGCCAGGCGACGTGGACCGATCTCGTGCCGGAGGACCCGTCGGCCGTGCTCGAGTCGGTGACGGTGCTCGACGGCCCCGACGTCGACGACGACCTGCTGGTCGTCGTGCGCACGAGCCACGGCGTGGCCCGCATGACGCTGCACCGCGCGGACGACGGCACCCTCATCCGGGAGCTCGATCTCCCGGGTGCGGGCACGATCGGCGGCCCGGTCGAGCACATCGACGGCGGCCCGATCACGTGGTTCGTCTTCACCGACCACACCACGGTCCCGACGGTGTACGCCTTCGACGCCCGGTCCGGCGAGATCACCCTGCAGGCCCGCCCGCCGGGCACCGTCGAGGTGCCGTCGGTCCACTCGCGCCAGGTCACCTACACCTCGGCAGACGGCACCGAGGTGCGCATGTTCGTGGTCTCGCCGACCGGCGAGCCCGACGTCCCGCGGCCCACCGTGCTCTACGGCTACGGCGGCTTCGGCGTCCCCCTGACGCCGGGGTACTCGGCCGCGATCCTCTCCTGGGTCGAGGCCGGGGGCGTGTGGGCCATCGCCAACCTCCGCGGCGGCAGCGAGGAGGGCGAGGACTGGCACCGCGCCGGCATGCTCGACCGCAAGCAGAACGTGTACGACGACTTCCACGCCGCGGCCGAGTGGCTGGCGGATCAGGGCTGGACGACGCCGGCGCAGCTCGGCGTCTACGGCGGGTCCAACGGCGGACTGCTCGTCGGCGCCGCCATGACCCAGCGGCCCGAGCTGTTCAACGCCGTGGTGTGCGTGGCCCCGCTGCTCGACATGATCCGCTACACGACGTCCGAGCTCGGCCCGACGTGGACCGTGGAGTACGGCGACCCGGAGGACCCTGAGCAGTTCTCCTGGCTCTACGCGTACTCCCCCTACCACCGCGTCGTGGAGGGCACCGACTATCCCGCGACGATGTTCGCCGTCTTCGACAACGACACCCGGACCGACCCCATGCACGGGCGCAAGATGTGCGCCGCCGTGCAGCATGCGACGTCCGGGACGCGGCCCGTCCTGCTGCGCACCGAGGGCGACGTGGGTCACGGAGCCCGCTCGCTCGCCAAGTCCGTCGAGGAGTCCGCCGACACCCTGGCGTTCCTCGCCGCGTGGACGGGGCTGTCGTGATCACGGTCGTGACGGCCGCCAAGGACACGCCGTTCTGGGAGGCCGCGCGGGACTGGCTGCTCGGCGTCCCGCTGCAGATCCTGCTCATCCTCGTCGGCGCCGTGGTCGCGCAGGTGGTCCTGTCGTGGGCGATCCGACGCGTCGTGCGGCGCGCGTCCGAGCGGGCCAAGCACGAGCGGCTGGCGCAGATGCGCAAGGTCACGCGCACCGCCGAGCTGTCCGACCTGCTCCTCAACCAGCGCACCGAGCAGCGCGCCAACGCGATCGGCACCCTGCTGCGCAGCATCGTGGCGATCACTGTCTGGTCGGTGGCCGTGCTGATGATCCTGCCCCTGCTGGGCATCGACATCGCCCCGCTGCTCGCCAGTGCCGGCGTCATCGGCGTGGCCCTCGGCTTCGGCGCGCAGACCCTCGTCAAGGACTACCTCTCGGGCATCTTCATGATCGTCGAGGACCAGTACGGCGTCGGCGACATGGTCGACGTCGGACCGGTCTTCGGCACCGTCGAGGAGGTCGCGCTGCGCTTCACCCGGCTGCGCGACCAGTCCGGCGTCGTCTGGTACGTGCGCAACGGCGAGATCCTGCGCGTGGCCAACCGGTCGCAGGGATGGACGATGGCGATCGTCGACATCCCGATCGCGTACAACGAGGACATCGACCGCGTGCGCGAGATCGTCGACAGGGTCGCCATCGACATGGACGAGGACCCGTCCTACGACGACCTCCTCCTGGGCAAGCCATCGTTCGCCGGCGTCGAGTCCGTCTCCGGCGAGGCGGTGATCATCCGCATCACCGCCAAGGCCGCCCCGGAGAAGCAGCTCGACGTCGCCCGCACCATCCGTGAGCGCATGAAGCTGGCCTTCGACCGGGCCGGCATCGTCGTCCCCGTGGTCGTTCGCGGCCTGCCCAACGTGCCGGGGGCCCAGACTCCCCCCAAGATGGGACCGTGACGCCGACCTCCTGCCTCGTCACCGGGGCCACCGGATACGTCGGCGGTCGGCTCGTGCCGCAGCTGCTCGACCAGGGTCACCGGGTCACCGTCCTCGCTCGGCACCCGGAGAAGCTCCGGGACGTCGCCGTGGCTCGACCGCGTCACGGTGGTCGCCGGCGACGCCGGGGATCCCGAGGCCGTCGCCGCGGCCATGAGCGGCGTCGACGTCGCCTACTACCTGCTGCACTCGATCCAGGAGGGCTCAGGCCTGGAGGAGTCCGAGCGACGGATCGCGTCGGTGTTCGCGGCTGCGGCCCGGACCAGCGCGCTGCGGCGCATCGTCTACCTGGGCGGGCTGGCACCGCGCATGCCGGCGTCGGAGATGTCCCCGCACATGCGCTCCCGCGTGGAGGTCGGCGACGCCCTCCGGTCGTCCGGCGTGCCGACCCTGGAGTTCCGGGCCGCGGTGATCATCGGGTCGGGATCGGCCAGCTTCGAGATGCTGCGCTACCTGACCGAGCGCCTCCCCGTGATGATCACGCCGCGCTGGGTTCGGCAGCGCACCCAGCCCATCGCCATCCGCGACGTGCTGCGGTACCTGTCTGCCGCAGCCGATCTCGACACCGATGCCGACCTCACGCTCGACATCGGCGGACCCGAGGTGCTGACGTACCAGGAGATGATGACGCGGTACGCGGCAGTGGCCGGCCTCCGTCCGCGCGTCATCCTCCCCATCAACCTGCTCACCCCCAACCTGTCGAGCCACTGGGTGAACGTGGTGACCCCGGTCCCCCGAGCCATCGCCCGGCCGCTCGTGCAGTCGCTGCGCCACCCCTCCGTGTGCGCGGACCACGCGGTCGCGACGTGGATTCCCGATCCTCCCGGCGGGCTGCTCGCCTTCGACGACGCCGTCCGGCTGGCCCTCACCCGCATCCAGGATGCCGAGGTCACGACGCGCTGGAGCGGGGCCTCGGTGCCGGGCGCACCGAGCGACCCGCTGCCCGGCGACCCGACGTGGGCCGGCGGCTCGATGTTCGAGGACGTGCGGGAGGTCCGCTCGTCCGCGTCTCCCCCGTCCGTGTGGGCCGCCGTGGAGCGCATCGGCGGCGAGCACGGCTACTACGCGGCCGACCCGCTGTGGCGTGCGCGCGGCCTCATCGACCGGCTCGTCGGCGGCGTGGGCCTGCGCCGCGGTCGCCGCGATCCGAACGTGCTCGCGGTCGGCGAGGCCGTCGACTTCTGGCGGGTCGAGGAGCGGCTTCCCCCTCGGCTGCTGCGCCTGCGCGCGGAGATGCGGAACCCGGGGCTGGCCTGGCTGGAGTTCACCATCACCCCGGACGACGCCGGCAGCATCCTGCGCCAGCGGGCGGTGTTCCTGCCGCGCGGACTGGCCGGCCACGCCTACTGGTGGGCGGTCTCCCCGTTCCACGCCTTCGTCTTCCCGGTCATGGCGCGCGGCATCGTGGAGCAGGCGGAGGGCGCCGAGAAGGGGTCCGCAAGAATGGCCTCGTGACCGACGAGCAGGCGCAGGCCCCCACCCCCTACGAGGACTTCGGCGGCGAGGCGTTCTTCTCCCGCCTCGTCGGCGCCTTCTACGAGCGGGTGGCCCACGACCCGATCCTGCGTCCGCTGTACCCGGACGCCGACCTCGAGGCCGCCGAGCGCCGGCTCCGGCTGTTCCTCATGCAGTACTGGGGTGGCCCCCAGACGTACAGCGAGGAGCGCGGCCACCCCCGACTGCGGATGCGGCACAACGACTTCGTCATCGGCGCCGTCGAGCGCGACCGGTGGCTGGCCCTCATGCACGACGCGATGGTCGAGCAGGACCTCACACCGGACCAGGAGACGCAGCTCTGGATGTACCTCGTGAGCGCCGCGTTCGCGATGCAGAACGTCCCCGACGACCCGTACGGCACATCTCTCCCCACGGAGGCCCGATCATGACGTCCCCCGCACCCGACCGCGCGACCGACTGGTGGCGGCATGCCGTCGTCTACCAGGTCTACCCGCGCTCGTTCGCGGACAGCGACGGAGACGGCATGGGTGACATCCCGGGCCTGATCTCGCGGCTGGACTACCTCTCCGACCTCGGCGTCGACGCGATCTGGGTCTCGCCGTTCTACACGTCGCCGCTGAACGACGGCGGGTACGACGTCGCGGACTACCGCTCGATCGACGCGCGCCTGGGCACGATGGACGACGTCGACCGCCTGATCGCCGAGGCGCACGCACGCGACATCCGGATCCTCATGGACATCGTCCCCAACCACAGCAGCAGCGAGCACCCGTGGTTCCAGGAGCTGCTGCATGCCGGGCCGGGGTCGGCCGAGTGGGACCGGTACATCGTGCGCGAGGGCACGGGCCCGGACCGCGAGACCCCGCCCAACAACTGGAAGAGCGTGTTCCACGGCCGCGGCTGGTCGCACGTGCGCACACCGGAGGGCGAACCGACGGGGTACTGGTACCTGCACCTGTTCGACACCACGCAGCCGGACCTCAACTGGGAGAACGCCGAGGTGCGCGCGGAGTTCCGCGACATCCTGCGGTTCTGGTTCGACCGCGGCATCGACGGGTTCCGCATCGACGTCGCGCACGGGCTCGTCAAGCAGGACGGCCTGCCCGACTACGACTACCCGGACGAGGGCGACCAGCCCATGCAGCCGGAGATGTTCGACCTCGAGGACATCGCGCACGCGCCGTTCTGGGACCAGGACGGCGTGCACGAGATCTATCGCGAGTGGCGCGCCGTGGCGGACGAGTACGACCCGCCGCGAGTGTTCTGCGGCGAGACGTGGGTCCCGAACCCGGAGCGCCTGGCCCGTTACCAGCGTCCGGACGAGCTGCACACGTCGTTCAACTTCGCCTACCTCGAGGCCGGCTGGGACGGTCAGCGGATGCGCCAGTCCATCGACGACACCATCGCGAACCACGCCCGCGTCGGTGCCCCGCCGACCTGGGTGCTGTCGAACCACGACGTCGTGCGGCACCGCACCCGCATGGCACCCGTCGGGGCCGACGGCGCGCGGGACCTCGCACGGGGACTGCGCCGGGCGCGTGCGGCGACCCTGTTCACCCTGTCGCTGCCCGGCTCCATGTACCTCTACCAGGGCGAGGAGCTCGGCCTGCCCGAGGTCACCGACCTCCCGCCGGAGGCGCGGCAGGATCCGGCGTGGCACCGCAGCGGCGGCACCGACGGGACCCGCGACGGCTGTCGGGTCCCCATCCCGTGGTCCGGCGCCACCGCATCGTTCGGCTTCAACGACGGTGTGAACTCCTGGCTGCCACAGCCGCCGGAGTGGGCCGACGTGTCGGTCGCCACGGAACTCGATGTCGACGGCTCGACCCTGGAGCTGTACCGGGCCGCCCTGCGCGTCCGTCGCGAGCAGCCGGCCCTCGGCGAGGGACCGCTGGCGTGGATCGACTCCGACCCCGACGTGCTCGCGATCCGGCGTACCGCGGACGACGGCACAGGCGTCCTGTCGGTCATCAACCTCCGTGACGCGACCGCGCACCTGCCGGCCGACTGGGGCACCGACGTCCTGGTTGCCTCCAGCGACGACGTGGCCGTCGTGACGACCGACGACGAGTCGTCGAGCCTGGCCGTCGGCCCCGAGACGGCGCTCTGGCTGAGGAGCGCCCGTTAGCGGGTCGAACGCCGCGCTGGAGGCGATCCTCGCGGACTACCAGCGCTACCACGCGGTCCTCGTCGTCGTCGCCGGCATCTTCCTCGTGGCCATCGTGGTCCTCGTGGTCGTGTGCTGGCGGGGCATGCGCGCGGCGCGGCGCTCGGCTGCCGGGCGGACGCGTCGCCAGACATGGACCTATGCCGCCTTCATCACCGGTGGCATCCTGGTCGGTCTCTTCCTGGCCCTGGTGCTCGTGGCGAACCTGAGCACCGTGATCAGTCCCGAGCGTGGCTTCGCCGGCGTCGACCAGTCGGGCGAGGCCCTCACCGCGTGGCTCGCGTCCGGAAGCCCGTCGATCCCCAGCGCCGTCCAGGAGCAGGTCGACGCCCGGCTGGCGTGGCAGCGGCCCAAGGCGATCATCGTGACCATCCTGCTGGTGATCACCGTGCTCGGCTCGGTCGCCATCTGGCGCCGGTGGCTGCGCCACACGTACGCGTCTCGGGGTGCCAACGCCCTGCTGCTCGCGTCCGGCCTGGTCACCGTCGTCATCGCCCTGCTGCTGATGCTCATGGTCATGGGCAACGTGCAGGCGTCCCTGGCACCGGTGGCCATCACGCTCGTCCTGGGCTGACGCGTCCGCGACATACACCGCGCCTCATGGCGTGCAACGCCCTAGTCTGACCGCGTGGAGGTCCCCTTCCGCGCCTCCGAGCGCAGCAGCCTCGGAGTCGAGGTCGAGCTGGCCCTCGTCGACGTCGCCGCCGGGCACCTCGTCGGTGCCGCACCAGGCGCCCTGGCCGACCTGGCTGAGCGCAATGGGGGCATCGAGCACCCACGCATCAAGGCCGAGCTCTACCAGTGCACCCTCGAGGTCATCACCGGCGTGTGCGACACCGTCGCGGACGCCCGCGCCGACCTGCAGCAGGGCATCGACGAGATCCGCGACGTCGTGGAGCCGCAGGGGGTCGATGTCATCAGCGTGGGCCTGCACCCGTTCACGCCGTGGCAGTCGCAGTCGCGTTCGATCGGCGACCGCTACGACTCGATCGTGGACCGCATCCAATGGCCCGCCAAGCGCCTCATCACGCACGGCGTGCACTACCACGTGGGCATCCGCTCCGCGGAGAAGTCGATCGCGATCACCAACGCCCTCGCGACGATGCTCCCGGTCTTCCTGGCCCTCTCCTCCTCCAGCCCCTACTGGCACGGATACGACACCGGCCTCGAGAGCGCGCGCACCAAGGTGTTCGAGGCGCTGCCCTCGACGGGACTCCCCCCGCAGCTGGCCGACTGGGCGGAGTTCGAGCGCTTCATGTCGTCGCTCATCAACGCCGGTGCGATCACCACCATCCGCGAGGTCTGGTGGGACATCCGGCCGCATCCCAACTTCGGGACCGTCGAGCTGCGCATGTGCGACGCGATGCCGACGCTGCGGGAGACGTGCGCGCTGGCCGCCCTCGCCCAGTGCGCGGTCGCCCGCTATGACGAGCTGCTCGACCGCGGCTACCGGCTGCCGACCGAGCGCGACTGGGTCCTGCGCGAGAACAAGTGGCGGGCCGCCCGCTTCGGGCTCGGGGCGTCCCTCGTCGTCGACTCGCTGGGCCGGACCCGTCCGATCACCAACCTGATCGAGGAGGCCGTGGAGGAACTCACCCCGTTCGCGCGCCGCCTGGACTGCGCCGACGAGCTGGCCGCCGTGCTCGACATCATCGACACCGGCACGAGCTCGACCCGGCAGCGTCGGGTCGAGGAGCGCAGCGGATCCCTGGTCGACGTCGTGACCGCGCTGCGCGCCGAGCTCCGAACGGACACCCCGGGGGCGACGAGCCTGTGACGCACCTCGCCGCCGACGTGGCAGCCCATGCGCACGAGCTGGTGGCGCTGCGACGCACCCTCCACGCGCAGCCGGAGGCCTCGGGTGCCGAGCACCTCACCACGGAGATCCTCGCCGAGCGGCTGGCCGTCGAGGGGCTGATGCCCGTGGTCCTGCGATCCGGCACGGGCCTCACCTGCGACATCTCCCTCGATCCGCGCGTGGCGGCCGACCCGGCCACGATGCCCGCGGTCGCGCTTCGTGCCGACATCGACGGCCTGGCCATGGACGACGAGGTGGACGCGCCCTACCGGTCGCGGTTCCCCGGACTCGCTCACGCCTGCGGGCACGACGTGCACGCCAGCGTGGTGCTGGGCGCAGGTCTGGCGCTGCTCGCCGAGCGCGAGCGGAACCCGCGCGCCGCGATGGTGCGACTGATCTTCGAGCCGGCGGAGGAGGCGGTGCCGGGGGGCGCGGTCGACGTCATCGCGGAAGGCTGGCTCGACCACATCCGCTCGATCTACGGGGTCCATTGCGACCCGAAGCTCGATGTGGGCAGCCTGGGCCTGCGGACCGGTCCGCTCACGGCGGCCGCCGACCAGTTCCTCCTCACGCTCAGCGGCCCCGGCGGGCACACCGCGCGACCCCGCGCCACGGTCGACCTCGTGCGCTGGGCGGCCCGCGTCGCCGATCGGCTGTGGGACGTCGTCCAGGCGGAGTCCGCGACGCCGGTGACTTTGGTGCTCGGCTCACTCCGCGCTGGGGCTGCCGCCAACGTCATCCCGTCGCGAGCCACCCTGCGCGGGTCGTTCCGCACAGCCGACCGGGACACGTGGGCGCACGGCGAGCGACTCGTGAGGTCGGCCCTGCACCGCATCCTCGGAGACGAGGACATCGGCGCCGCGCCGGGGTGGGATCTCGACTACACGCGGGGGCTGCCACCGGTCGTGAACGACGCCGGCACGACCGAGCTGGTCCGCAGCGTCGTCCGCCGGGAGTTCGGCCCGGACGCGGCGGTGCCGACCCCGCAGTCCATGGGCGGGGACTCCTTCGCCTGGTACACCGAGCAGGTGCCGGGGACCTATGTACGCCTCGGCACGCACGACCCGGAGTCCGGACGCGACCGCGGCGACCTGCACTCGGCGACCTTCGACGTCGACGAGCGGGCGATCGCCATCGGCGCCCGGCTGCTCGCCGCCTGCGCCCTGGCCGCCCTCCCCCCTCTTCGTTGAGTGGCGACTTGTGGGCGCCCTAGCCGGCTCTGAGACGCCCACAAGTCGCCACTCAACGAGGGAGGGACCGGGCTAGCGGACGACGTGCAGCGCGAGCCGGGCGGCCGGCCCGGCGGCGTAGACGAAGACCTGCCCCCGCGGGGTGCTCAACCGCTTCCAGGGGCCACTCACCGCGGCCGACACCTTGGCCCGGTCCGTGGTGATCATGCCGAGCTGACGGGCCGCGTGCAGCGCCCGCAGCGGCAGGCCGCCGAAGGCCGGCCGCTCCCAGATCTCCTCGGCCACGATCTCCTGCGCGCGCGGCGGCAGCCCGGCCGAGCGCTGCTCGAACTCCGACGAGGCCTCGTCCACGATCGGCACGAGGTCGCCGGCCACCCCGAAGATGGGCAGCTGCCATCCGCTCGACGGGGGCAGGTGCGACAGCGACGGCGGGAGCCCGCCGGGCAGCTGCACGGTGGGCAGGCCGGCCACCGGCAGCGCGCCGCCGGCGCGCGAGGCGAGCAGATCGGCCAGGTCGTCGAGCCGGACGACAGCGTCCAGGGCATCCGACGGGTCGACCGGGGCCGCGGTCGGCACCGCGACGAACACCAGGACCCCCAGCGGAGGGACGGTGAAGACACCCAGCGCCCGCGCCGCCGTGACGACGCGCGCCGGCATCGTCGCGTCCCACCGCACCTGGCGCCGGCAGAAGCCCTCGAGCGCGCGTGCCTCGGGCTCGGCCAGGCGGATTGTCACCGTCAGATTGTCAGCGGCTCGAGGAGTGCCCGCAACTCCGCATGGATGCGGATGGGCCGGCCGGACTCCGGATCGACCACGGCCATCAGCGTCGACGCCTCGGCGGCGAGGTCGCCGTGCTCGTCGAGGATGCGATAGCCGATCGTGTAGGACGACTTGCCGAGGTGCACGATCCACGTCTCGATGATGATGGGCTCCGGGGAGAGCAGCAGCGGCTTGCGGTGCGTGATCTCCTGCTTGACCACGACCTGCGCGAACGTGGCTGAGCGCACGAGGTCGAGGTCGTGCACCATGCCCATGCGCGCCTCTTGCAGGTAGTCATGGAACACCACGTTGTTGACGTGCCCCAACGGGTCAAGGTCGCTGAACCGCCGGTGGACCGGGACGCGCAGCACGTGTGGCATGCCTAGTCCCGGGTGAGCTTGCGGTACGTCGCCCGGTGCGGACGGGCGGCATCCACCCCGAGCCGCTCGACCTTGTTCCTCTCGTAGGAGTCGAAGTTGCCCTCGAACCAGAACCACTGGGAGTCGCCCTCGTAGGCGAGGATGTGCGTGGCGATGCGGTCGAGGAACCAACGGTCGTGCGAGGTGATCACGGCGCAGCCGGGGAACTCCAGCAGCGCGTTCTCGAGCGAGCCGAGCGTCTCCACGTCGAGGTCGTTCGTCGGCTCGTCGAGCAGCAGCAGGTTGCCGCCCATCTTCAGCGTGAGCGCGAGGTTCAGCCGGTTGCGCTCGCCACCGGAGAGCACCTTGGCCTGCTTCTGCTGGTCCGGGCCCTTGAACCCGAACACCGAGACGTAGGCGCGCGAGGGCATCTCGACGTTGCCGACCTTGATCCAGTCGAGGCCGTCGGACACCACCTCCCAGACGTTCTTGGTCGGATCGAGGCCCGACCGGCTCTGGTCGACGTAGGACAGGCTGACCGTCTCGCCGATCTTGAGGTCGCCCGACGTGGGCAGGTCGTCCTTGTCGTCGCTGCCGCCGGTGGCAGCCGCGACGATCATCTTGAACAAGGTGGTCTTGCCGACGCCGTTCGGTCCGATCACGCCGACGATGCCGTTGCGGGGCAGCGAGAAGGACAGGTCGTCGATGAGCAGGCGGTCGCCGAAGGCCTTGGTCAGGTGCGACGCCTCGACGACGACGCTGCCCAGCCGCGGGCCCGGCGGGATCTGGATCTCCTCCATGTCGAACTTGCGGGTCTTGTCGGCCTCGGCCGCCATCTCCTCGTAGCGCTCCAGGCGCGAGCGGCTCTTGGTCTGGCGGGCCTTCGCGTTCGACCGCACCCACTCCAGCTCGTCGCTCAGCCGCTTCTTGAGCTTGGCATCCTTCTGGCCCTCGATCTTCAGGCGACCCGCCTTGGTCTCGAGGTACGTGGAGTAGTTGCCCTCGTAGGGGTAGCACTTGCCGCGGTCGATCTCGAGGATCCACTGCGCCACGTTGTCGAGGAAGTACCGGTCGTGGGTGATGGCGACGACGGTGCCGGGGTACTTCTCCAGGTGCTGCTCGAGCCACTGCACGCTCTCGGCGTCGAGGTGGTTGGTGGGCTCGTCGAGGAGCAGGAGGTCCGGCTGCTGCAGCAGCAGCTTGCACAGAGCGACCCGGCGCTTCTCGCCGCCCGACAGCACCGAGACATCGGCATCGCCGGCGGGACAGCGCAGGGCGTCCATGGCCTGGTCGAGCTGGGAGTCGAGGTCCCACGCGTTGCGATGGTCGATGTCCTCCTGGAGCTTGCCCATCTCGCCCAGCAGGACGTCGTAGTCCGCGTCCGGCTCGGCCAGCTCCGCCGAGATCGCGTTGAACCGGTCGATCATCGCCTTGGTCTCGGCCACCCCGTCCTCGACGTTCTCGAGGACCGTCTTCGTCTCATCGAGGTTGGGTTCCTGCATCAGGATGCCGACGGTGTACCCCTCCATCAGCTGCGCCTCGCCGTTGGAGAGCTCGTCGACGCCGGCCATGATCTTGATGAGGCTGGACTTGCCCGCTCCGTTGGGGCCGACGACGCCGATCTTGGCTCCGGGCAGGAAGGACAGCGTCACGTCATCGAGGACGACCTTGTCGCCGTGCGCCTTGCGGGCCTTGCGGAGGGTGTAGATGAACTCAGCCATAGCGACTGAGCCTAGTGGGGCGGCCGTGGGCGCCGAGGACGTGCTCGGCGCCCAGGGCCCCGATCAGGCGGCCCGCCCCCTGGCCGGCAGGACATAGGCCAGCAGCACGCCCAGGACGGCGACGCCGAGGGCGAAGACCGCCAGCCACACCACCGTCATCGGCAGGATGCCGAAGACGAACAGCAGCAGCACGGCGCCCAGCCCGAGGAACAGGCCGGTGAAGAACCCCAGCACGGGATGCCTGCGCACCTTCATGGTCACACCTTCCCTCCTGCGCCGGCGGCCACCCCTGCCACACCAGCAGCGGTCGCCTTCGTCGCGAACAGCATCGTGAAGGCCATCACCAGCCCGAGGAACACGAAGGCGACGCCCGCGTAGAACATGGGTGCCGATGTCGGTGCGCCCGTCCCGGTGATGTAGCCGCTGGCGGTGCAGGTGCCGCCCGATCCGGTGATCGTGCCGGCGACCGGGATCACCACGTCACCCTGCAGCGCCCACGACAGCGGGGTCGCCAGCGCCGACAGGTCCTGGACCCCTTCGGCCGACGTGGCCGCGTCGGCATTGTCGAACGCGCCGCTCAGGGCCGTGACGCCCATGATGGTCACGCTCCACGTGCCGTCCGTGATGGCAGCGTCCGTGCTGCCCTGCCAGGCCACCATGCCCGCCGGGTCGATCGGCAGCGGGTCCTGCTGCGTACCGCCCTCGCCGGGTGCCTGTGCCGTTCCGAGTTGCGTTCCCGAACCGTCCGTCGACACGACCGACCCTGAGCAGCCCGTGGCGTCCGCGCCGAAGGCAGCGGACACCGGGAACACGAGAGCAAGGACTGCAGCGCCGGCCGCGATGGCGATTCGATGTCGTCGATCCATCGCGCCTCCCCTCCACGGGGCTGGCCCGACCGATGCCGGGCCGGCACCTTCAGGGTAGAAGGGGCCGCGGCGGGAGTCCCGCCGACCGACTCGGGCAGTGGCTCAGGCGGCGGGCTCGGTCAGGATCTCGCCGGTCTCCGGGTCGACCACCTCGGCGTCGGCCAGGCCGGCCTGGGCCATCACGTCGGCCAGCGACCGGCGCTCGCTCTCGATGACGGCCTCGCGCTTGACCCGCGTGAACGACGCCACCCCCCGGGCCAGATCCGGTCCCACGCTCGTGGCCTCGATGTCGCACGTAGCGCACGGTGTGCGAGTGATCGGTGCACGCCCGCTGGACCTCGCGGCTGCGCATGCGACCCACCACCACGACCGGCATCCCCTTGGTCAGGGTCTGGACGACGTTGTGCGCGAGGCCACGCCAGCAGGAGACGCTGAAGTAGTGGGTGTCCCCGTCCACCCAGCGCTCGCTCTGGCGGTCGAACCGCCGGGTGCCCGAGGCCACTCGGAAGGAGGCGACCGGCTCACCCGCCTTCGTGAACCGCAGCTCCACGTCGTTCACGACGTTCCCGACGACGTGCAAGGTGATGTCGTTCATGGCCCGCTCCTGCTCAGTCCCCGGGTGGTCCCGGCTGCCGATCACGGTTCCGTGCCACCCCACACCGTGCCACGGTCCACCCGCAGGCTGTGCACGTCCGACCGGCATCGGGGCACGGTGGGGATCGCGGGCCGGGCCCGCGCCCCAACAGCGAATCCCTTGCAGGTGCGGAGCCCCCGACCGCACGCCGGGCGACCGTCCCCCTAGGTTCTGCGCATGATCGCACTCGCAGCCATCCGACGTATTCACGTCGACCTCATGCGCGTGTGCTCCATGTCCTGTCGATAGGCGCCCGCACATTCGGCCGCCCGACCGGCGGCCCGTTCGCTGCCGCCTCCGCTTTCGACGAAGGACCCTCCCATGCAGGACGTCTCCAGCAGCGCCACCCTCAAGCCCGGCCAGGGCCAGTGGGCGGCCGGTGACCGCACGCCCCTGAACCCGAACGAGGCCATGAAGGCCGACGACGACGGTCTCAACGTGCGCGAGCGCGTCGAGACCGTCTACGCGCTCGAGGGCTTCGCCTCGATCCCGCGCTCCGACCTGACCGGTCGGCTGCGCTGGTGGGGCCTGTACACGCAGCGCAAGCCGGGGATCGACGGCGGCAAGACCGCCACGCTCGAGCCCGAGGAGCTCGAGGACGAGTACTTCATGATGCGGGTGCGCTCCGACGGCGGCCGGCTGACCCTCGCGCAGCTGCGCACCATCGCCACCATCTCCACCGAGTTCGGCCGCGACACCGCGGACATCTCCGACCGGCAGAACATCCAGCTGCACTGGATCCGCATCGAGGACGTGCCGGAGATCTGGCGCCGGCTGGAGGCCGTCGGGCTGTCGAGCGCCGAGGCGTGCGGCGACGTGCCCCGCGTGATCCTCGGCTCGCCCGTCGCCGGTGTCGCCATCGACGAGATCATCGACGGCACTCCCGCGATCGACGAGATCCTGCGCCGCCACCTGCTCGATCCCGCGTACTCGAACCTGCCCCGCAAGTTCAAGTCGGCCATCAGCGGGTCCCCGAAGCTCGACGTGGCCCACGAGATCAACGACATCTCCTTCGTCGGCGTGGTCCACCCCGAGCACGGTCCGGGCTTCGACCTGTGGGTCGGCGGCGGCCTGTCGACCAACCCGCACCTCGCGGTGCGCCTCGGGGCCTGGGTCCCGCTCGAGGAGGTCCCGGACGTCTGGGCCGGAGTCATCTCGATCTTCCGCGACTACGGCTACCGCCGCCTGCGCACCAAGGCCCGCCTGAAGTTCCTCGTCAAGGACTGGGGGGCCGAGCAGTTCCGGCAGGTGCTCGAGACCGAGTACCTCGGTCGACCGCTGCTCGACGGCCCAGCGCCGGACGGGCCGATCCACGGACGCCGCGATCACGTGGGCGTGCACCTGCAGCGCGACGGCCACCTCTACGTGGGTGCCGCGCCGACGGTGGGCCGGCTGAGCGGATCCCGGCTGACCGCGCTGGCCGACCTGGCCGAGGCCGCCGGGTCGGACCGCGTGGCGCTGACCGCCGAGCAGAAGGTGGTCGTGCTCGACGTCGACCCGCTCGCCGTGGACGCCCTGGTCGCGGGTCTGCAGGCCATCCACCTCGAGGTCGAGGACGTGTCGCCGTTCCGCCGCAACACGATGGCCTGCACCGGCGTCGAGTACTGCAAGCTCGCCATCGTCGAGACGAAGGCCCGGGCAGCGGACCTGATCAGCACGCTTGAGGCACGCCTGCCCGAGTACAGGCTGCCGCTCGCGGTCCACGTCAACGGCTGCCCCAACTCCTGCGCGCGCATCCAGGTGGCGGACATCGGGCTCAAGGGCATCCGCGCCCTCGACAGGGACGGCAACGACGTGGAGGGCTTCCAGGTGCACCTGGGCGGCCGGCTCGGCCAGGAGGCCGGCTTCGGCCGGTCGGTCAAGGGCCTGCGGCTTCCGGCAGACGAGCTTCCGGACTACGTCGAGCGCCTCGTGCGGGCCTTCGAGGACGACCGCACCGAGGACGAGACCTTCAGCGAATGGGTCGTCCGGGCCGACGAGGGGGTCCTGTCGTGAGCACCTCGACCCTGACGCACACCCATGAGCGCCGGACGGCCGACGAGCTGCGCGTACTCGCCCGCGTCGCGAGCGTCGACCTCGACGGCGCCAAGGCCCAGGACATCGTCCGCTGGGCCGCGGAGGCCTTCGGCAGCCGTGTCCTCGTCAGCCAGTCGATGGCGAACACCGCGGTGGCGCACCTCGTGCACAGCGTCGCGCCGGAGATCCCGGCCGTCTTCCTCGACACCGGCTACCACTTCGAGGAGACGCTGAGCACGCGCGACGAGCTGGAGCGCAGGATCGGGATGCCGATCCTCAGCATCACGCCCCTGCAGTCGGTGGCGGAGCAGGACGAGCAGTACGGACCCGAGCTGTGGCGCCGTGATCCTGACCTGTGCTGCCGCCTGCGCAAGGTGGAGCCCATGGAGGAGATGCTGCTGGGCTACGACGCGTGGATCACCGGGCTGCGCACGTCGGCGGCGCCGCACCGCTCCGGGACGCCGATCGTCACCTTCGACGAGCGCCGCGGTGTCCTGAAGATCGCGCCGATCCTGCGCTGGACCGACAACGACCTGCTGGCGTACACCCTCGAGAACGACGTCGTCGTCAACCCCCTGATCTACCAGGGCTTCCCCTCGATCGGCTGCGCCACGTGCACCCACCCGGTGCAGGAGGGTGACGATCCGCGGGCCGGGCGCTGGCGCGGCACGGCCAAGAACGAGTGCGGGCTGCACGCATGACATACCCCCTCCACCTCGAGCTCGCGGGCAGGAAGGTCCTCGTCGTGGGGGCCGGGACGGTCGCCGAGCGGCGGATCGCCGCCCTCGTCGACGCCGCCGCCGACGTCGTCGTGGTCGCCCCGTCGGCGACCGCTCGCATCCGCACGCTCGCCGACGCCGGGGTGCTGGCGTGGCGCGCGCGGGCCTTCGACTACAGCGACGTCGCCGGTGCCTGGCTCGTCCACGCCGCCACCGACTCCCCCGCGGTGAACCGCGCCGTCGCCGACGAGGCCCGGCGTCGCGGCGTGTGGGCGGTACGAGCCGACGAGCCCGGCGACGCCCGCACCCCCGCCGTCGCGACCGTCGGCGCCGTGACCGTCTCGGTCACCAGCGGAGACCCGCGTCGCACGCAGGCGGTGCGCGACGCCATCGGCCTGGGGCTGCAGGACGGGTCGCTGGCCCGCCGGCCCGGTCGCGCGTCCTCCGCCGGCAGCGTCGTCCTCATCGGCGGCGGCCCCGGCGATCCCGACCTCATCACCGTGCGCGGCCGACGCGAGCTGCTCGCGCGCCGACGTCATCGTCTACGACCGACTCGCGCCCCTGCCCCTGCTCGAGCTCGTCGATCCCGACGTGGAGCTGGTCGATGCGAGCAAGTCCCCCGGTCAGCACGTGCTGACGCAGGAGGAGATCAACGCCGTCATCGTCGACCGCGCGAGCCGCGGCCTGCGCGTGGCCCGGCTGAAGGGCGGCGACCCCTTCGTGCTCGGGCGCGGCTCGGAGGAGGTGCTCGCGTGCCTCGAGGCGGGCATCCCCGTGGAGGTGGTGCCGGGCATCACCAGCGCCATCGCGGCCCCGGCGGCCGCGGGCATCCCGGTCACGCATCGGGGCGTGAGCACCGGCTTCGTCGTCATCAGCGGCCATGTCATCCACGACCTGTCCGCCGTGGCCGCCACCGGCCTGACGACCGTCATCCTGATGGGCATGGCCAGCCTGGCGCGGGCGGTCGAGGAGTTCCGCGCCGCTGGCCGGCCCGGGCAGCACGGCGGTGGCCGTCATCCACCGCGCGTACCAGCCCGGTCAGCGCGTGGTCACCGGCACGCTCGCCGACATCGTCGACCAGGTCGCCAGCGCCGGGGTGGACAACCCCTCCGTCGTGGTCATCGGCGACGTCGTCGACGTCGTCCCACAGCTGGCCGCCGTCGATGCACGGGCCGCCTCATGACGGACGTCATCCTGCTCACGCACGGCAGCCCCGACGTACGCGCGCGGACAGCGGCCCAGATGTTCGCGCGGGCCGTCGAGGCGCGCGAGCCCGCCCTGCGGGTGCACGTCGCGGCGCTCGACCACGGACTCAGCCTCACCGATGTCTGCCTGTCGCTGTCCGCCTCCGGAACCCTGCGCGCGACGGTGGTCCCCGCCTTCGTGAGCTCGGCCCACCACGTCCGGGTGGACGTCCCGGCCGCGGTCGCCCTGGCTGGGAACCTCTCCTCCGTGGTCCTGCGCACCACCGCGACGCTGGGCGTCAGCCCGGCGCTGCTCGGGGCACTCGACAGGCTCCTGCCCGGACGGTCCGGTCGTTGCGGCGGTCGCGGGCACGTCGGACCGCCAGGCGCAGGCCGAGCTGGACACCCTCGCCCTGCGCTGGGCCGAGCGACGCGGGGCGCCCGTCGTCGTCGGCCATGCGTCCCAGGGCGAGCCGTGGATCGGCGATGCGATCACCGAACTCGAGGCCGCCACCGGCCGCCGGGCCGCCATCGCCGCCCTCGTCCTGTTCCCCGGTCACCTGCCCGACCGCATCACCGCGGCGGCCGCCGGCCGCGTCGTCACCCCCGCGCTGTCGGCCCTGCCCGAGACGGTCGACCTCGTCCTCGATCGGCTGCGCGACGCGCCGGGGCGGGCCGCGTGATGCAGGTCGTCGGGATCGACCACCACACGACCGACGCGACGACGGTCGCCCGCCTGGGCCGCGCCGCTCAGGCGATCAGGGATGCCCTCGCCGCCGAGCCGTCGGTCTCCGGCAGCGTGGTGCTGGCGACGTGCGCCCGCGTGGAGGCGTATGTCGACACCGCTCGGGCGCACGAGCCCCAGCGGGCCTTCGTCGCAGCACTCGCGGCCGCGACCGGGATCGAGGCCGACGACATCGCCGGGCGCGTCCGCGTCCGTCGCGGCATCGATGCCCTCGAGCATGCGTTCCGGGTCACGGCGGGACTGGAGTCGACGGTTGTCGGCGAGCCGCAGATCACCGGCCAGGTGCGCGCGGCGCTGGGTGCGGCGCGCGCCGACGGAACCGTGACCCGCGCGCTCGGCATGGCGCTGGAGAACGCGCTCCGCGTCTCGCGCATGGCGCGCGGGGTCCTGGGCCCGCCCGGCACCTCGATCGCCGACGCGGCCCTCGACCTCGTGCCGGCCGACCGCCGACTGGGCACCGGGCTGGTCATCGGCTCCGGTGCGTTCGCCGAGGAGTGCGTCCGGGCACTGCGCGGGCGAGGGGCGCACACCGTGTGGAGCCACTCGCCGAGCGGGCGCACGGCCGCGAGTTCCGATGCCGACGTCACCGCCGGGGAGCTGTCCGAGGCCATCGCCCTCAGCGACGTCGTCATCGCCGCGAGCGGCGCGGGCCGGATCGTCATCCACCGGGCGACGGTGGAGGAGGCCGCCGAGCGCACGTCGCGACCGCTCGTGATCCTCGACCTCGCCGGGGATTCCGACGTGGACCCCGACGTCGACGCCCTGCCCGAAGCCCTCGTGGTCCGGCTGGACGACGTGCGCCGATCGTCCGTGCGGGCTGACGTCGCGGGGACGGTCGTGCGACGCGAGGCGCTCGACCTGTTCCCGCGGCTGGCCAGCAGCGACCTCGACGACCTTGTCGTGGCGATCCGACGCCGGGTCGAGGAGGCAGTCTCCGACGAGCTCGATCGCGCCACCGATCCCGCCGCGCGCGCGGCCGTGCGCCGCATGACTCAGGCGCTCCTGCACGAGCCCACCGAGCGGGCGCGCGAGGCGGCGCGCGCCGGCCGGCTCGACCAGTTCCGGGCCGCCCTGGAGACCGTCCTCGGTCCGCTCTCGCTCGACGCGGCCCGCAGCGACGAGGCCCATAGCGACGAGAGCGCCGCGTGACCCGGGTCCTGCGCATCGGCACGCGGTCCAGCGCGCTGGCGCTCGCCCAGTCGACCCTGACCGTCGAGCTGCTCGCGCGGCACGGCGTGGCCGCGCGACTCGTGCCGCTGTCCAGCCCCGGCGATGCCGACTCCCGACCCCTGCCCGGACGCGGGACCGAGGGGATCTTCGTGTCGTCGGTCCGCGATGCCCTGCTCGACGGACACGTCGACGTCGCCCTGCACTCGTTCAAGGACGTGCCGACGGCCGCCGTGCCCGGCATCGTGGTGGGCGCAGTGCCGCTCCGCGCCGATCCGCGCGACACCGTGGTGTCGTCCCACGGCCCGCTGGCCGCACTGCCCTCGGGGGCCCGCGTCGGCACGTGCTCGGTCCGCCGGGCCGCGTGGGTGCACCGCGTGCGGCCCGACCTCGTGGTGGCGCCCATCCGCGGCGCCATCGACGCCCGCATCGACCGCGTGCGGGCTGGCGAGTTCGACGCGATCATCCTGGCTGCGGCCGGCCTCGATCGGCTCGGCCGGGCGGCGGACATCGCCGAGGTGATCCCGAGCACCTCCCTCGTGCCCGCTCCCGCGCAGGGCGCGCTGGCGCTCGAGTGCCGTGCCGGCGACGCCAGCGCGCGGCTGCTGCTGCAGCGCATCGACCACGCGCCGACGCACCTGTCCGCGGTGGCGGAGCGTGCGGTCCTCGATGCCATCGACCCCACGGATCGCACCGCCGTCGGCGCCCTGGCCTCCATCCGCTCAGGGACCCTCGTCATCGTCGCCGACCTGAGCGAGCCGGATGGCTCGGCCCGGATCGTCGCCCGGGACAGCGCGCGCGTCGACACCGCCGACGAGGCACGCGCGACCGGCCGCCGGCTCGCGGAGTCGCTCGCGACGAGTCCCCTGGCGCGCGCGTCGTGACCGCCCGCGTCCTGGTGGTTCGTCCGCGCTCCGCGTCCGACGCCGACCTGGTCGCCCTGGCCGGGCGCGGGTTCGCCGTCACCCATGACCCCTACCTCGTCGTCGCAACCCGCACGGACGACGAGGCGGCCGCGCGCGCACACAGGCTGCTCGACGGGCTCGGCCCCGGGGCATGGCTGATCCTCGCCTCCGCCGCCGGAGCGCGAGCGCTGAGTGACCTGCTCGGCGCCGACGTCGTGCGGGCGTCATTCAGCGGCCGCGGCGCAGTCCGGCGCCCGGTTCGCGGCAGTGGGCCCGGCGTCCGCGGAAGCGCTGCAGGCGCTCGGCGCCGGCGGCGTGGTCGTGCCGTCTGCTCCGCACACCGCGTCGGGGCTGCTGGCCCGGCTCGCCGACGAGTCCCCCGCCCGCGCACTCCTGCCGCGCAGCGGCATCGCCGACTCCGTCATCCCGGCGACCCTGGGCGCCCGCGGCTGGCAGGTCCACGCCGAGACCCTCTACGAGACCACTCCCGTGGTCGAGCGGCCCTCGACGGCTGACGCACTCGCCGAGGGCGGCTTCGACGTCGTCATCCTGCGCTCCCCCTCGGCCGCCCGCGCGCTGCGCGTCTTCGTGCCGGACCTGCCCGCGTCCGTTCGGGTCGTGGCAGGCGGCCCGACCACGGCCCTGGCCGCCGCCCGCCTCGGTCTCACCGTGGGCGGCATCGCCCTCGACTCGACGCCGGCCGCCATCGCCGACTCGGTCGCGGCCGTCCTGAGGAGGGCCGCGTGACCGACCGCATCGTCGAGCGGCCCAGACGCCTGCGGCGCACCCCCGCGCTCCGGCGACTGGTGCAGGAGACCCGCCTGTCGGCGGCCGACCTCGTCCTGCCCGTCTTCGTGCGCGAGGGTGCCAGCGAGCCGATCCCGATCGCGACGATGCCCGGCGTCGTGCAGCACAGCCGCGACTCCCTCAAGCAGGCGGTGGCCCAGGCCGCGGCCGCGGGCGTGGGCGGCGTGATGGTCTTCGGCGTGCCCGACGTGCGGGACGCTCATGGTGACGCGGCGGTGGCCGACGACAGCATCCTGGCCACGTCCATCCGCTGGGTGAAGGAGGAGACCGGCGGCGACCTTCCCGTCATCGCCGACCTGTGCCTGGACGAGTTCACGTCGCACGGACACTGCGGGGTGCTCGACGCGACGGGCGCGGTCGACAACGATGCCACCCTCGCGGTCTACCGGCGCATGGGCGTCGTCCTGGCGTCGGCCGGCGCCGACATCCTCGGGCTCAGCGGCATGATGGACGGCCAGGTCGGCGCGGTGCGCGCGGCACTGGACGAGTCGGGCCTGGTCGACACCGCGCTGCTGGCCTACGCGGCCAAGTACGCGTCCGCGATGTACGGGCCCGTTCCGCGACGCCGTGGAGAGCCAGCTCGAGGGTGACCGGCGCTCGTACCAGCAGGACCCGGCCAACGCGGTCGAGGCGCTGCGCGAGGTGCGGCTCGACGTGGCCGAGGGCGCTGACATCGTCATGGTGAAGCCGGCCCTGCCATACCTCGACATCCTGTCGCGCGTCAGCGCCGCGGTGGACGTCCCGGTCGCGGCCTACGTCGTGTCCGGCGAGTACTCGATGATCGAGGCGGCCGCGGCCGCCGGGATGATCGACCGCGAACGTGCGATCACCGAGGTCCTCACCAGCGTGACGCGTGCAGGGGCGGGGATAATCGCCACGTACTGGGCGACCGAGGCCGCCCGCCGACTCGCCTAGCGACGGAGACCGATGGCATCCACGTCCGACGACTGGTTCGCCCGCGCCCAGCGGGTCATCCCGGGCGGCGTCAGCTCCCCGGTGCGCGCGTTCCGGTCGGTCGGTGGCATCCCCCGCTACGTCGCCCACGCCCGCGGGTCGCGCATCACCGACACCGACGGCCGCGAGTACGTCGACCTCGTCGGCGGATGGGGACCGATGATCCTCGGCCACGCGCACCCTGCCGTGGTCGCGGCCCTGCAGGACGTCGTCGCAGGATCGCCCTCCTTCGGTGCCCCGTGCCCGACCGAGGTCGAGCTGGCCGAGGAGATCGTCACGCGCGTCGGCGCCGTCGAGCGCGTGCGCTTCACCAACTCCGGCACCGAGGCCGTGATGACCGCCATCCGCATCGCCCGCGCACATACCGGCCGGACGCTCGTGGTGAAGTTCGCCGGCTGCTACCACGGCCACGCCGACGCCCTCCTCGTCTCGGCGGGCTCCGGCGTCGCGACGCTCGGCCTGCCCGACTCCCCCGGCGTGACGCCCGGCACCGCGCAGGACACGATCGTGCTGCCGTACGGCGATGCATCCGCGCTGGACGGGCTGTTCCAGCAGCGCGGCGAGGAGATCGCCTGCGTCATCACCGAGGCGGCCCCGGCGAACATGGGCGTCGTGCCGCCCCCGGCCGGCTTCAACGACCGCATCGCCCGCCTCACGAGCGCCTTCGGATCGGTGTTCGTCCTCGACGAAGTGATGACAGGCTTCCGGGTCGCGAGCGACGGCTGGTGGGGCCGGGAGGCCCGCGAGGGCACGTGGCGTCCCGACCTGTTCACGTACGGCAAGGTCATCGGCGGCGGCCTGCCGCTGGCGGCGGTCGCCGGGGACGCGGACCTGATGGACCTGCTCGCCCCCGTCGGGCCGGTGTACCAGGCCGGCACCCTCAGCGGGAACCCCACCGCGACGACGGCCGGCCTCGTCACGCTCCAGCACTGCACCCCCGAGGTCTATGCGCACCTCGATGCGACGGCGGCCTCGGTCGTCCGGATCGTGAGCGACGCCCTGACACGGCACGGCGTCGAGCACCGCGCACAGACCGCGGGCAGCCTGTTCAGCTTCTTCCTCACCGATCGGGACGTGCGCGACTACGACGACGCGCGCACCCAGGACACAGCCCGGTTCGCCACGTTCTTCCACACCATGCTCGACAACGGGGTCTGGCTCCCGCCGTCCGCCTTCGAGTCCTGGTTCGTGTCCGCGGCGCACACCGACGACGACCTTGCGGTCATCGAGCGGGCCGCAGAAGTCGCTGCCGCCGCCACGTCTCAGCTCGCCCGCGGAGCCCGATAGTCCTTGGGGATCAACGCTTTCTCCATGAGGAGCGCTGTCAGACCCACCGGTAGCGTGGTCGCATGCCAGTCACCAGGGAGCCACTCGAGTTCACGGAACTCAGCGAGGACGAGTGGAGCGCCCTGCTCGACTGCCCGCCGCCGGTGCTGGAGGCCGAGCCCGAGGAGCTGAGCCCGAGCCGGGTGGTCGACTACCTCGTCGCGCTGCAGCGGGAGCAGTCACGCCTGGCCGCCCTGGAGTCGCGGGCCCTCGTCGCCGTCGCCGGTCGAGCAGAGCGCACGCGGTCGATCGACGTCACGGACGATGCCGGAATGGTGCGGCAGGTGTCGCTCGCGGACGAGGTCAGGGAGGAGATCGCGGCGGCGCTGCACCGATCACCGTGGACCGTCAGCCGGCAGATCGAGCAGGCACGGATGCTGGCCGGGCCACTCGTGGCGACGCGCGTCGCACTCGAGCGCGGCGACCTCACGGCGGCACACGTCCGCGTCATCGCGGCCACCGCCGCGGATGCGTCGGCCGACATCGTGCGGCGCCTGGGAGGCTCGGGTGCTCGCCCGCGCGACCACCATGACGCCGTCACAGGCCGGCACCCTCGCCCGTCGCGTGCTCGCGTGCGTCGACCGGGCCGGGGCCGAGCGCCGACGGGTGCGCAGCCGCAAGGAGATCGGCGTAGTCGTCTATCCGGAGATCGACGGCCTTGCGACGCTCCTGGCGCGGTTCCCCGTGGAGCAGGCAGCGCGCGTCCACGCGGCCCTCGACGCGCACGCCCGCGCCGCCACGGTCGACTGCGACGCCACGCTCGGCCAGCGACGCGTCCAGGGCCTGATCGACGCCGTCTGCGGCACCGGCGGCACGGGCAGCCCCGGTCACACCGATGACCCGAGCGGCACCGCCCCGAGGCGAGGGGTGACGGCCACCATCCACGTCGTGGTCGACGCCGCCACCCTCCTGGGGCTCGACGATGCTCCGGGGTCGGTGGGCCTCCTGGACGGTTCCCGCGAGCCCATCACGGCGAGCGCGGTTCGAGACCTGCTGGCCGACCCGGACGTGCCGGCCACCCTGCGTCGGCTCGTCTTCGACCCGATCACCGCCGAGCTGCTCGATCGGGGACGTCGCTCGTACCAGGTGACGCCCACGATGCGCGCCTTCCTGGTGGCACGCGACGTCACCTGCCGCATGCCCGGGTGCACCCGCCGAGCGGACGCCTGCCAGATCGACCACGCCAGGCCGTGGGGCGACGGCGGATCCACCGATCGATCGAACCTTGGCCCACTGTGCGCACGCCACCACCAGCTGAAGACGCACGCCGGCTGGACCATGCTGAGGACCCAGCCCGACGGCTCGGTCCGATGGCGATCGCCGCAGGGCCGCGAGCATGTCTTCCAGCCCTATCGCGGCACGGACCCGCCCGGCTGACGCTCCGAGTCGTTAGCGCACCCGTCGTTCAGCGCACCCGTCGTTCAGCGCACCCGTCAGATCGCCCGCGCCCGGTTGTTCCGCGGGTTGTGCTCGAGCTCGATGAGCCCGAGCTCCTCGAGCAGGGGTGGCAGGTACATCCCGAAGCGTCCGCGGTAGCCCTTGCGCAGGCCGTACCAGCCACCGATGGGATTGTCGGGCGAGCGCCCCCACGCCTCGATCGTGCCCGTCGGCCGGCTCCTTCTGCTCGTCGCTGGCCCCGAGCGGCACCCAGTCGCCGGCAGCGACGAGCATCGCGTGCAGGTCGTCGATCGCGCGCGCGTCGTAGAGCAGCTTCGTCGACCCGACCTGGCACACGATCACCGGCGGATCAGCATCGTCGTCGCGGTACATCGTGTAGGCCGACGACCCCGGCGGTGTCGTGAGCTGCCACGGATCGTCCTTGGTCCCCGTCCCGGCCATGCGACCTCCTCATCGGTGCCCCGGCACACTCCACCACGCCGAGGCACCGACGACAAGGGGTGCGGGCCGGCCACCCCCCTAGGCTTCCGGGATGACGCACCGCATCCATCGCGCCTGGTGGGTTGCTGCGGTCACGTTCTGCGTCCTCATCGCGTCTGCCGCCTTCCGCTCGTCCTTCGGCGTGATGGTGGTCCCGTTCGAGGACGAGTTCGGCTGGAGCCGCGCGGCGACGAGCCTCGCGGTCTCGGTCAACCTCGTGTTCTACGGCGTGACGGCGCCGTTCGCCACCGCACTCATGGAGCGCTTCGGTGTCCGCCGCATCGTCGCCGGGGCCATGGCGCTCCTGGCGCTGGGCACGGGCCTGACCGTCTTCATGACGCAGTCGTGGCAGCTCACGGTGCTGTGGGGCGTGTTCGTCGGGCTCGCGACCGGCTCGACAGCCCTGGTGCTCGGCGCGCTGATCGCGAACCGCTGGTTCGCCCACCACCGCGGGCTCGTGCTCGGCATCCTGGGCACGGCGTTCGCGACCGGCCAGTTGCTGTTCCTGCCGCGTGATCTCCCGCACCATCGAGCTGAACGGGTGGCGCTCGGCCTCCCTCGCCATCGCCGGGCTGAGCCTGCTGACGATCCCCCTGGTCCTGCTCGTCATCCGGGACCGACCCTCGGACGTCGGGCTGCGGCCCTACGGCGCGACCGGGCGAGCCGACGCTCGAGGAGCTGAGCGTCAACACCACCGGCAGCGGCTGGACGGCGGCTCGCACGGCGCTGACCTCCCTGCGTCGAGCCGCCCGCACCCGCGCGTTCTGGCTGCTCGCCGGCACCTTCTTCGTCTGCGGCTGGACGACGAACGGCATCATCAGCACTCACTTCGTGCCCGCGATGCACGACCACGGCATGGGCCCGACGACGGCCGCCGGCCTCCTGGCGGTCGTCGGGATCTTCGACATCGTCGGGCACCATCGGCTCGGGCTGGCTCACCGACCGGTTCAACCCCCGGCTGCTGCTGTTCGCTCTACTACGGCCTGCGCGGCGTGGCCCTCATCGCGCTGCCGATCATCATCGGGCCGTACGTCGAGCCGCCGCTGATCGTCGTCATGATCCTGTTCGGACTGGACTGGGTCGCCACGGTGCCGCCGACCGCCACCCTGTGCCGGCAGATCTACGGGGTCGAGGAAGGGCACCATCGTGTTCGGCTGGGTCTTCGCCTCGCACATGGTCGGCGCCGCCGTGGCCGCGAGCGTGTCGGGCGTCCTGCGCTCCGCGACCGGCGACTACCTGAGCGCGTGGCTGATCGCCGGCACCCTGGCCATCCTCGCTGGACTCGCGTGCCTGGCCATCCCTCGGCCCGTGCCCGCCCGACCCGAAGTGGTGGTCCCGGTATGAGCAAGTGGGCCGTGCGGCATCCGGTGATCGCGCTGGTGGTGTGGTTCGCGGCGATCCTCGTGATCGGCGGGTCCGCCAAGGCGCTCGACGCGACGTTCAACGACAGCCTCACCCTGCCAGGCGTCCCGTCGACGCAGGCGCAGTCGCTGCTGGAGAAGCTCGGGTCGGCCAAGGCCAGCGACACCAGCATCACCGTCGTCTGGAAGTCCACGGACGGCAAGGTCACTGACGCGAAGGTGCGCGCGGCGATCGACCCGGTGCTCAAGCGGCTGGCGGAGCAGCCCGGCGTGACCTGCCTGTCCGGCCCGTACGACCGGGACTTCGGGCCGTCATGCCCGAGGACCCAGAAGAAGAGCCTCGAGGAGACCATCACCGCGAAGGCCAACGAGGCCGTCGCGAAGGCCACCGGGATCGCCGCCGCGGACATCCCCACGGTCGGGCCGCTGCTCCAGCGCCTGGCACCCCTCGAGTCGGTCAGCCCCGATCAGCTGGGCGCGGTGGCGCGCGCGCTGCCCGCCGTGGCGAAGCTGGCGCAGGCGCCCCGGTCGATCCTCGACGGCCTCGCGTCGGTCACGAACAGCGACTGGAAGGCGATCCCCGGGTTCACCCAGAAGGACGCCGACGAGGTAACCGCGGCCTTCGGTGGCCTGGACAAGGCCGCGCAGCTGCCGGCGGCCACCCTTGAGGCGCTCGCGAAGGCCGATCCCGCATCCCTGGCGCGAACCGCCGAGTCGGTCCCCGGCAAGGTGGCCGAGGCGCGGAAGGACTGGGCCACCTACCAGTCCGATCTCGCCACCCTGCAGAAGGCTGCTCGGGCCACCACGGCGGCCACCTCCCGGATCTCCCGCGACGAGCGCATCGCCTACGCCACCCTCACCATCGCCGGATCCACCCTCCCGACGTCGGAGGCGGCGGACATCGCCCGCATCATCAGCGACGCCGGCACGGACACCCTCATCGTCGGAGCCCAGGGCAGCGCGCTCGAAGGGGCCGGGAGCCCGGCGGACAACAGCGAGGCGATCGGCCTCCTCGCCGCGCTCCTCATCCTGCTCGTCACCTTCGGCTCGGTGATCGCCGCCGGCCTGCCGCTCGTCGTGGCGATCACCGGCCTCGTGGCCGGTCAGCTGCTCATCCTCGTGGCGGCGCACTTCCTCGATGTCCCGTCGTTCGCCCCCGAGCTCGCCGCGATGATCGGGCTCGGGCGTGGGCATCGACTACGCCCTGTTCATCCTCAACCGCTACCGGCAGGGCCTGCAGGACGACGTGGCCCCGCGCGATGCCGCCCTGACCGCAGTCGGCACGGCTGGTCGTGCGGTGCTGTTCGCCGGCAGCACGGTGATCATCGCCCTGCTCGGGATGTTCGTCCTCGGCATCGACTTCTTCAACGGCCTGGCCGTCGCTGCAGCGGCCGCCGTCCTCATGGTCATGACCTCCGCCCTGCTCTTCCTGCCGGCGCTCCTGTCGTTGCTCGGCGCCCGGGCGCTGGGCTGGCGCATGCCGTGGGCGCGGCGCCTGCGACCGTTCGACCCTGCGACCAGCCGCTGGACGGCCTACGGGCGCCTGCTGCAGAAGGCGCCCATCGTCCCCGCCCTGCTGGCCGTCCTGCTCATCGCGGTGCTCGCCTCGCCGGCCCTGTCGATGCGGCTGGGCTTCCCGGACGACGGTACCGAGGCACGCGGCACGCCTCTGCGCACCGGCTTCGACCTCATGGCCGAGGGCTTCGGCGCCGGATTCAACGGTCCCTTCTTCGTCGCCGTGCAGGCCGACCGCAAGGACGACTTCGCCGGCCTCTCCGAGGCGATCCGGGCGCTGGAGAAGACCCCCGGGGTGGCCCGCACGATCCCGGACACGGCGATGATGCCGTTGGTCAAGGAGGACAAGAAGACGTTCGGTGACGACCGCAAGGTCACGTCGATCCTCGTGATCCCCTCGACGTCTCCGCAGTCCCCCGACACCGCCACCCTGCTCGACCGCATCCGCGACACGACGGCCCCCCGGCTGGCGGCCGACCACAAGGTCACGCTCTATGTGGGCGGCAGTCAGGCCGTCGCCACGGACTTCACCGGCGTGCTCGGGAAGGCGCTGCCGGTCTTCCTGCTCCTCGTCGTGGGGCTGGGCTTCCTCGCCCTCATGCTGCTGTTCCACTCCATCGTCATCCCGCTCACCGCGGCCGTCACGAGCCTGCTCTCCTTCGCCGGCGCGATGGGGGTGACGGTGGCGGTCTTCCAGACCGGGCTGCTCGACAGCGTCTTCGGCGTGACGGGCACCGGACCGATCCTGCCCTTCCTCCCGGTCATGGTCTTCGCCATCCTGTTCGGCCTGTCGATGGACTACCAGGTCTTCCTCGTCACCCGCATGCAGGAGGCCTGGCTCGGGACTCCGGACAACAAGGCGGCGGTCCGTGCGGGGCTCGCGGGCTCGGGCCGCGTCGTCGTCGTCGCGGCGTCGATCATGACGTGCGTGTTCCTGTCGTTCGTCCCGACGCCCACCGACACCATCAAGCTGTTCGGGGTGGCCCTGGCCTCCGCCGTCATCATCGACGCCTTCATCGTCCGCCTCGTGCTCGTGCCGAGCCTCATGACCATGTTCGGCCGCGCGAACTGGTGGATGCCCCGCTGGCTCGGCCGGATCCTGCCGCGCATCACGCTCGAGTAGCGCTGCGCACCTTCACCCTGCGCGTCTGGGACAATCAGCGCGCAGCGCGGCGCCCGTAGCTCAATGGATAGAGCAACCGGTTTCTACCCGGTCGGTTGGGGGTTCGAGTCCCTCCGGGCGCACTGGCACGGCCCGACATCGTCGCGACTGATGCGGCCTGTGAGGGGTGCCACGGTCCCCGCGTAACGAGGCATACTCAGGACGTGCAGAACGAACGCGGACCAGTCGACCAGGAGTCACCCTCATGAGCGGACCCTTGCGGCGTGTTGCCACAACCGAGAGGCGCCGTGACCCGTCCGGTGCCGACACCGAGCGCCGCAGCATGGATCGGCGCTCGGGAAGCGACCGACGCACCCTGACGGACCGGCGCACGGGGGAACGACGCGGCAGCGTCGAGTGGTCCGGTGATGCGTGGGCCGGCGCGCCCCGCACGGGAGAACGACGCCGGGCTGACCGCCGGGTCGAGGCCCGCCGGCACTGACGCTCGCTACCCGCCCGCGACGGATCCGATGATGAACAGCGTGCTCCCGGGCGGGACGGGCGTGGCCAGGCCGTCCAGCGTGCGGCACTCGTCCTCGCCCACGAAGACGTTGACGAACCCGCGGATGGCACCGGTCTCGTCCTGGACCCGACGGCCCACCGCCGGGGCGCGCTGACGCAGCAGGTCGAGCACCGCCGCGAGGCTCATGCCCTCGTCCACGTCGAGGGTCAGGACCCGCGCACCACCGGCGTGCTCGGCCAGGGCCCGCGGGAGCAGCACCGTGACCTGTCCCGACGGTTCGCCCATCTCAGGGGCTGATCCGCACGGACAGCACGTCCGGCAGCTGACTGGCGACCTGGGTGAAGGTGCGCCCGTCGTCGAGGCTGGCGAACACCGAGCCGTTGCGCGTGCCGAAGGCGATCGCCGCCTCGCCGTCGTGCTCGATCACATGGGCGGCGTCCCGCAGCACGGACGCATAGAAGTCGTCCGGCAGGCCGTCACCCGCCTCCGTCCACGTCGCGCCCGCGTCGTCGGTGCGCCACAGTCGCAGGTGACCCTCCGGCGGGAACATGGTCTCCGCGTCGATCGGGATCACCCACGCGGTGTCGCCCTGCGTCGGATGGGCCAGCACGACGAAGCCGAAGTCCGCCGGCAGCCCCGGCATGATCGGCTCCCAGCTCGTTCCGGAGTCGGTCGAGCGGTACACCCCGCCGTGGTTCTGCGCGTACACCTGCTCGGGATTCACCGAGTCGACGGCGATGCGATGCACGCACTGGTTGAACTCGGGGTACTCCTCGGGCTGGAAGTCGACCCTGATGCCGCGGTTGGCGGGGGTCCAGTCGCCGTCGCTGTCCGCGGAGCGGTAGACGCCACCGGTGCTCAGCGCGACGAGCATCGACCCGTCCGGGCGCGGGGCGATCGTGTGGACCGCACCGCCGCCGGCACCAGGGTGCCACTCCGGCCGGTGCGGGTGGTTCCACAGCGCCTCGTTGAGCGCGAAGTGGGCTCCCCCGTCGGCGGACCGCCACAGGGAGTGCGGCTCGATGCCCGCCCACACCACGTCGGGCTCCCGCGGGTCCGGGGTCAGGTTCCAGACCCGGGCCACCGCCGTGTCGAGCTCCGCCGGGAACGCGATCGCACCGGCCTCGGGCTCGGTCCACGTCTTCCCGTCGTCATCGCTGGTCATCACCGTCGGTCCCCAGAACCAGCTGCGCGCTCCCGCGAGCAGGCGCGGGGGCTGATCCTCCCCACGCGGCATCCACGCGACGGAGCTGAACTCCGCCATGTCGCGCAGCGGCTGGCTGACCTCCCACCCGTCCGCGTCCCCCACGGCGGTCCACAGACCCTTGCGTGTTCCGATGGCGATTCGCATAGCGGTCAAGGCTAGGCACTTGTGACCGCCCTGTGAAGAGTTGCGGCCTTGACGCCCTCGCTTACCATCGATCGATGAGGGAGCTCGGGCGGTGAGGCGGGTCGTCACGGGACTTGCGACCGCCCTGCTGATGGTCGCCACGTCGACGGCGGGCGCGTGGTCGGCCGAGGCCGAGACCAGCCCGTCGATCCCCGGGGCCATGGCCCGCACCTACGACGGCGGCGACCTGCGCATCCGCCGCGACCTCGGCGGCACCTCGGACTACACGCGTCATGCGATCACCTACCGCAGTGGTGACCTCACGATCACCGGCATCATGAACAGGCCGCGCGGCACAGGCCCCTTCCCCGTCGTCGTGCTGGCCCACGGCCACATCGACCCGGACGTCTACGTCACCGGCCAGGGGTTCAACCGCGAGCAGGACTGGCTCGCCCGTCACGGCTACGTCGCGCTCCACGTGGACTACCGCAACCACGCTGGGTCCGACCGCGACCCGAGCAGCGACCTCAACCTGCGGATCGGCTACGCCGAGGACGTCATCAATGCCGGACTCGCGGTGCGATCCTCGACGCTGCCGTTCATCGACACGGAGCGGGTGGCGCTGCTGGGCCGGTCGATGGGTGGAGGGGTGGCGTTCCAGGCGCTCGTGATCAAGCCCGGGGTGTTCGACGCTGTCGTCACGTACGCCTCGACCAGCACCAACACCGCCGACAACTTCAACCGCTGGCAGCGCTCCGACAGCCCGCTCGGCGCGCGGATCATGCAGCGCTACGGCGCCCCGGAGGACAGCGTCGGGGCGTGGCGCACGATGTCGGCCCGGCCCTACCTGTGGCGCGTGACCGAGCCCGTCCTCATGATCCACGGAACGGCCGACGAGAGCTGCCCCATCCGATGGGCGCGCGAGACGGCTGCCGCCCTCAAGCAACAGGGCAAGGACGTCCGCCTCGTCGAGTACCGCGGGGCCGGCCACTACCTGTACGGGCCGTGGGCCGACTCCATCCGGACCGTCGACCGGTTCCTGCGCCGGCACCTCGACCTCTGACCGTCCGCGACGGGCGTCAGCGGCAGAACGGCTCGGGGTGCCCCAGGTAGTAGCCCTGCCCGTAGTGGGCGCCCAGCTCGGTCAGCGTGTGCTGCTCCTGGAATGTCTCGATCCCCTCGGCGATCATGACCGCGCCGATGTCCTTGGCGAACACCGCCAGGGCGGCGGCCAGCGCCCGGCGTGACGGATCCCGGTCGACACCGCGGCAGATCGAGATGTCGAGCTTGAGGATGTCCGGGTCCAGCCGCAGGATGTGCCGCAGGCTCGAGAATCCGGCGCCGGTGTCATCGATGGCCAACCGCGCTCCGGCCGCACGCAGCGGGGCCAGGCTCGCCTCGATCGCGCCGTAGTCCTCGATCGGGACGTGCTCCGTCAGCTCGATCACGACCCGGTCCCAGGGCACGTCGGCCCCCAGGTGCTCGGCGAGGCCCGCGAGCACGAGGCTGGGTGAGGCGTTGATGGTCATGAACTGCCCGGGCGACAGCCGGCCGATGTCGGCGAGTGCGGTCCGCGCCGCCACCGCCTCGAGATCCACCGCGAGGCCGACGTCCAGGGCATCGGCGAACCAGCGCTCCGGTCCCTGCAGCGGCATGAGGTCGAACCGCGACAGCGCCTCGTACCCCACGATCTCCGCCGTCTCGAGGTCGATGACCGGCTGGAAGACGGTGCGCGGCCCGCCGGCCTCGAGGCTGTCCAGGATGCGCCGGCGCCGCGCCTCCCGCTCGGCTACGTCGAGGGTGGTGGCGACCTCGAGCCCCTCGAGCTCCCCGCGCAGGAAGATGTTGCTGCGCCGCAGCTGCTGGTGCAGCGCGCGCGTGCGCAGGAGGTTCCGCACCCGCAGCACCACCTCGACCGGGTCCAGCGGCTTCGTCAGGAAGTCCTGCGCCCCGAGCTTGAGCGCCTGGTGGGCGGCCGCCGGGCTGGTGTCGCCCGTCAGTACGAGGACGGGCAGGTACGAGCCGGCCGCACTGCGGCCGATGACCTCGAGTAGCTCGAATCCGTCCACGTGCGGCATGTGCAGGTCAAGCAGGACCAGGTCGGGCGGATACTCCGCCAGGTGCTCCTGGACCTCGCGCGGGTCGTTGATCGCGGTGATGTCCGCGATGCCGGCCTCCATCAGGATGACCGTGAGGAGACCGGTGATGGCCTCGAGGTCATCCACGACGAGGACACGGGCATCCCAGTACTCGGCGAGGTCCCCCGTGGACGTCATACCCGAGTCCTACACCCCGGAGGCCCCCGAGCGGCTCCGCCACGCGAAACCGTGAGGCTATTGAGCGGGGTACACGAGGAGCCACGGCGAGCCGCCGGAGATCGCGCGGCCCGGCTCCTGACCCTGGGTCCACCACTTGGCCTCGTACGGGACGTCGCCGACCTGCACGCGCGTGCCCTCGACGTAGGCCGTGTCGGAGTCCCACTGGACGTAGGTGTTCGACGGCAGCGTGGGCAGCGGCGCCGGCGTGTCGCCGGGGAGAACCGGCCCGAGCAGCGTCCACGGCATGTCGTACTCGGACGCGACAGGTGTCGTGGGATCGACGCCGCTGGTCCAGTACTTCGCCTGGTACACCTGCTTCTTCCACACCACCTTGCTGCCGGACGGGTAGGTGCCCAGCGGCTCCCAGATCGGGAACGGGCTCGTCGGCGGGATCGTCGACGATCACCGGCGAGTCCGCCTGGGCCGTCGGGGTCGCCGAGGCGCTGGGGCTCGTCGAGGGGCTGACCTCGTCGGTCGCATCGCCCAGCACGTCGGTGAAGGTGAAGCCCTCCTGGTCGACCCCGCTGCACGAGTCCTGCACCACGGTGAGGACGGCCGGCAGCGGACGTCGGCAGGTGCTGTCGCGGTTCGCGGACCACATGGACAGCAGCCCGACGCCCTGGGTGCGGGCGAAGTCGTTCACGACCTCGGCGTCGGCGATCGTGAAGACCTCGCCGGCGACGTCGTTCTGCCCGATCATCGGGGTGATGCCGACCCGGCCCCACGCCGCCGTCTCGTCGAGCGTGCGGCCCGACTGCGCGAAGGCCGCCTGGACCTGCCCCTGCAACGCGGTCGCTGCGGCCATGACGGCGTCCGCCATCGACTCCGATCGGTCCTTGGTACCGCCGAAGTTCATCGTCATGCCATTGACGCCGGCAACGTCGACACCCGCATCGAGCATCGTCGTGACGGCCTGAACACCCTGCGAGGTGAGGCCGTTCGTGTCCACCGGAAGCGTCAGCCAGACGGCCACCGGCCGGTTGGCCGCGGCCGAGGACTCCTGCACGGTCGCGATCGCCGTCGCTCGCCGCGCCATGCCCTCGGCGTCGGTCAGGGCGTCGCCCTCGATGTCCAGGTCGATGCTGGACAGCTCGTAGCGATCGACGACCGACTGGTAGGCGGAGGTGAGCGCGTCGATGTCGGCGCAGGCCGTCGCGAGCTCGCGGTTCGCCTGGCCGCCGAAGGACACGCGGGCGTTGCCGCCGGTCTTGCGCAGCTGGGCCAGGCGGCGGTCGAGCTCGAGGTCGGTGGCCGCCTGGTCGAGGTCGTAGTAGCCACCCCACGTCGGGGTGCACGGCTCATCGGGCGACGCGACCACGAAGGAGAGGATCACGTCCTGCTGGGTCGGCCCGAGGGGTGTCTCGAAGGGGTACGTCGGGGTCGCCGTGACGTCGACGTACGCGGCGAAGCCCGTGGGACCGGGCGTCGCTGCGGGGGCGACGACCGGCTTGGCCAGCGCCACGATCCCGGCCACGACGGCCAGCGTGACGCCGGCGAGCAGGACCACGCGGAAGGGGGAGATCCGCGAGGTGCGCTCGGGCGGTGATGCCGCGTCGGTGACGGGCGGGGTGTCGTTGCTCATGAGGAGACCTCCATGCGGACGCGGGAGCGACGCTCGCCCGCGCGGGGTGGACGGGTGGTGACGGCGGCGCCCTGGCCGCGAACGCCGCGACCGGAGTCGCTCACGCCCGGACCGAAGTACAGGACGGACTCCCAGTCGAGGTCGTCCGAGCCGGACGTTGGCCCGGTCTGGGTGCTCGTCGCCTCGGACCGCGCCACCGGGACGCGCACCCAGTTCGCCATGCCGACGGCGACGTCGACGATGGAGTTGCGCACCCCCATGAAGGCCACGATCGCGTAGGTCGTGAGCACGCCGTTGAAGGCGGCGAACGTCGCATTGCTCCAGTTTCCGTATCGCAGGTCGTGCTGGAGCGTGTAGAACGAGTACCCGGCGATCAGGACGGCGCCGAGGACGAACAGCGCCGGAGCAGCCGTCCGGTTCTTCACCTTCGGTGTGCGTGCGAACGGGATCTTCGACTTGGCCGCCGCCTGCTGGAGCGACTTGAACGTCCCGGCCAGGTTGACCGGCACCAGGATGAGGTTGAAGGCGTAGACGCGGAAGACGTCCGTGCGCTTGTAGCCCATCCGCTTGAAGTCGTATGCCATCGCGGCGAAGTACGGCAGGGCCGCGAACAGGATGATCGGGCTCAGCAGCTTGTTGTTGAAGGGGAACACCAGCAGGAAGACCAGCCCGATGCTCGCCCAGGCGATGGACGCCATGTAGTTGAAGCGCAGGAGCACCTGCGGCCAGGCCACGCGGTGCCCGGCCTTGCGCTCGGTGCGCATGAAGCGCCACAGCTTGGGCAGGATCAGCAGGCCGCCGTTGGCCCAGCGCGTGCGCTGGACCACGAGCGAGCCGAAGTCCGGCGGCGTCGCGCTGTAGCTCAGCCGCTCCGGGTAGTTGTAGAGCGTCCAGCCCTTGGCGACGAGGTCGATGCTCGACTCGGTGTCCTCGATGACGGTGCGGTCCTGCACGTAGCGGCGGACGGGGTAGCCGTCGACATACGTGACCTCCTCGATGTCCTTCAGGGCCCCCCAGCGGATCACGGCGTTCGCCCCGACCCAGAAGGTCGCGCCGTAGTAGGTGAGTCCCTGGTGCACGATGAACTGCGTGTCCGTGGTGGCCCCGGCGATCCGCTCGAGGCGTGTCGTGGCGCCGCGGAAGGCCGAGTAGGGGGTCTGGATCACGGCGATGCGCTCGTTGCCCGGCAGCTCCAGGTGGTACACGAGCCGCAGGCAGTACTCGCGCAGGAGCACGCTGTCGGCGTCGAGCGTGAGGACGTAGTCCGTCGTCGGCACGATCAGGTCGGGATCCTCATCGGTCTCCCGCAGCACCAGGCCCAGCCGAGTCTCGACGACCCGGTACTGGGCGCCCATGAGGCCCATGTACGCGTTCAGGTTCATCGCCTTGTTGGCGTCGTGCGGCAGGTGGGCGAACCGCTTCCGCTCGAAGGACGAGATGCGGGCGCTGAAGGTCCACGCGAGGCGACGGGCCAGCTGCACGAGGCGCTCGGCCGGGACTCCGGCCTTCTGGTCCAGGGCGCTGAAGAGGGCGGCCGCCGTCTCCCGGCAGTCGTTGCCGAGCGCACCGAAGACCTCCTGTGCCACGAAGTCGTCCATCGAGGTCTCGCGCGGGTACTGCGCGGACTCGAAGTCGAGCCAGTCGGCGGCCCAGACGAAGTCGAGGGCCAGCGCGCGCAGGTTGGAGTCGGTGGCGGGCCCTCCGATGCGGGCTGCCTGCTCCTGCCGGACGACGGAGGCCTCGAACCGCTCCCGCGGCTCGCGCAGCAGGGCTGTCAGCTCGGCCGGAAGGTCGCGGCAGGCCGCGAGGCTGGCCGCCGCCTCGGGTCCTGCGGGTCGGTCGGGTCGTCGATCAGCAGGACGATGCTCAGATCCGGGTACTCCTGGAGGGCGGCCGACAGCATCGTGGAGCGGACGACGTCCGGGTCCTCGCGGTACGAGGGGATGAGCACCGTCATGGAGGTGCGCGTCCCGGCGAAGTGCGCGTCGATCTCGGCGCGCGGCACCCGATGGTGGGTGCGGGTCCGGTACAGCGACCCCTGCCGGGCCATGAGGTACATCAGCGCGCTGAAGGTCAGCAGCGTCATGACCAGCACGTATGCGAAGGTCTGCACGATGAACGTGCTGTCGCTGAAGCCGCCCGCGAGGATGTCGGTCAGGACGGTGCGCACGAGGTAGGCCACCCACAGGACGACGGTGACGACGATCGCGAAGCCGCCCATCCAGGTGGCGGCGTGCGTGGCCGGCTTCTCGACCGACGGCAGCGGCGGCCGTGGCGCCTCGGACCCCCACTGTCGACGGGCCGGCTGGGTCGTCGTGTCGTCGGACAGGATGTCGTGCGCCATCGTCTGGTCAGATCCTCTGGTTGGCGTGACTTACTGGAGTCCCTCTACTCAATCAGTGGATTTCCCCGACGAGAGCGGTCCGAGAGGCCCACGGCCGTTCCCGGTCCGAACGTGAGTAGAACGTGAGTCGATTCGTCTGGAAAGGGGGGACTCGCACCGGGAGTCGGGGGTTCGCGGCATCATTCGTACCGCCACGTCGTCGTCACGAGAGCTCGTCCACGTCAGGAGAGGTAGACCATGCCGCACACGGTCCAGGGCGTCATCGCCCGCAGCAAGGGCGCACCCGTCGAGATCGCCACCGTGATCGTTCCCGACCCGGGGCCCGGCGACGCCATCGTGCGCATTCTGGCCTGTGGCGTGTGCCACACCGACCTGCACTACCGCGAGGGCGGCATCAACGACGAGTTCCCCTTCCTGCTCGGGCACGAGGCATCGGGCATCGTGGAGGAGGTCGGCGAGGGCGTGACCGACATCGCCCCAGGCGACTTCGTCATCCTCAACTGGCGGGCCGTGTGCGGCACCTGCCGCGCCTGCCTGCGCGGCGAGCCGCAGTACTGCTTCGCGACGCACAACGCGTCGAAGCGGATGACCCTGGAGGACGGCACGGAGCTGTCGCCCGCTCTCGGCATCGGCGCCTTCATCGAGAAGACGCTCGTCCACGCCGGCCAGTGCACGAAGGTCGACCCGGACGCGGCCCCGGCGGTCGCCGGCCTGCTCGGCTGCGGCGTGATGGCCGGCCTCGGCGCGGCCATCAACACCGGCGGCGTGTCCCGCGGCGACTCGGTGGCCGTCATCGGCTGCGGCGGCGTGGGCGCGGCCGCCATCGCCGGCAGCCGGCTCGCCGGAGCCACGCGCGATCGTCGCCGTCGACGTCGACCCCCGCAAGCTCGCCACTGCGCAGGAGTTCGGCGCGACGCACACGGTCAACGCGCGCGAGGAGGACGTCGTCGAGGCGATCCGCGCGCACACCGGCGGCTTCGGCGCCGACGTCGTCATCGACGCGGTCGGCACGCCCCAGACCTGGACGCAGGCGTTCTACGCGCGCGACCTCGCCGGCACCGTCGTGCTCGTCGGCGTGCCCACGCCCGACATGACGGTCGAGCTGCCGCTGCTCGATGTCTTCGGCCGGGGCGGGTCGCTCAAGTCGAGCTGGTACGGCGACTGCCTGCCCAGCCGCGACTTCCCGATGCTCATCGACCTGTACCTGCAGGGCCGGCTCCCGCTCGAGCGCTTCGTCTCGGAGGAGATCAGCCTCGACGCCGTCGAGGATGCCTTCACCAAGATGCACCACGGCGACGTGCTGCGCTCCGTCGTGGTGATGTGATGGCCCTGCGCATCGACCACGCCGTCACGTCCGGCACCTTCTCGCTCGACGGCGAGACCTTCGACGTCGACAACAACGTCTGGGTCGCTCGGCGACGACGACGAGTGCATCGTCATCGACGCACCGCACGACGTCGGGGCCATCCTCGACGTCGTCGGCGGCCGCCGGGTCGTCGCGATCGTGTGCACGCACGCGCATGACGACCACGTGCGGGTCGCGCCCGCGCTCGCGGCGGCGACCGGGTGCGCCGATCCTGCTGCACCCCGCCGACGCGCCGGTGTGGGCGCTGACGCATCCGGGACATCGAGCCCGACGCCCCGCTGGCCGACGGGCAGGTGCTGACGGTCGGCGGCGCCGAGGTCCGCGTGATCCACACGCCCGGTCACGCGCCGGGAGCCTGCTGCTTCTACGTTCCCGCCCTGGGCGTGGTGTTCAGCGGCGACACGCTCTTCGCCGGCGGCCCGGGCGCGACCGGCCGCTCCTTCAGCGACTTCCCCACCCTGGCCCAGTCGATCCGCGACCGGGCTGCTGACGCTGCCGCCCGAGACCGTCGTGCACACCGGCCACGGCGAGTCCACCACGGTCGGCGACGCCCTGTCGCACATCGACGAGTGGGACCCGCGCTGACGACGGCGCTCACGCTCGCCTCGCCGGCACAGCTCGAGGCCGCGGCGGCCGTGGTCCTGGCCGGTATCGCGGCGCCGGGCGCGCGTCCCCGCGACGACCAGCTGCTGGCCGCCTCGGCCCTGGCGGTCGACGGGCGGCGCGCCCTCGTCGTGCAGGCCACCGGCTGGGGCAAGTCGGCGGTGTACTGGATGGCCGCCCGGGCGCTGCGCGACGCCGGGTCCGGCCCCACGCTCGTGGTCTCGCCGCTGCTGGCCCTCATGCGCAACCAGGTGGACGCGGCCGAGCGGTCCGGGCTCAGGGCGGCCACCCTCAACTCGTCGAACTTCGCCGACTGGGGCGCCATCCAGGCCGACCTCGCCGCGGACCGCCTCGACGTGCTGCTCACCAGCCCCGAGCGCCTCGCCAACCCCCGGTTCGCGGCCGAGGTCCTGCCGTGGCTGCTCCCGCGCCTGGGCATGCTCGTCATCGACGAGGCGCACTGCATCTCGAGCTGGGGTCACGACTTCCGACCCGACTACCGACGCATCGCCGCCCTCCTGACCGGCCGCCCGGACCTGCCGGTGCTGGCGACGACGGCCACCGCCAACGACCGGGTCACCGCCGATGTGGCCGACCAGCTCGGACCCGACCCCCTCGTCCTGCGGGGCACGCTGGCCCGCACCTCCCTGCACCTGTCGGTGGTGCCCCGGCTCGGACTCGTCGAGGCCTATGCGTGGGTCGACGAGCACCTGCCCGTCCTCCCCGGCTCGGGCATCGTCTACGCCGCCACCGTGCGGCAGGCCACCGACCTGGGCGCGTACCTCATCAGCCGGGGCCACGACGTCCGCGCCTACCACGGACAGCTCGAGACCCCGGCCCGCCAGGCGATCGAGGAGGAGCTGCGCGACAACCGCATCAAGGCAGTGGTCGCCACCTCCGCCCTGGGCATGGGGTACGACAAGCCCGATCTCGGCTTCGTCGTCCACGTCGGCTCGCCCGGCTCGCCGGTCGACTACTACCAGCAGGTCGGCCGCGCCGGCCGCGCGCTGGACACCGCGCAGGTCGTTCTCATCCCTACCCCCGCGGATGAGGGCATCTGGCACTACTTCGCCCACGCGTCGATCCCCCGGGTCGACGACGCCGAGGCCGTGCTGACCGCCCTCGCGCGGTCCGGTGATGCCATGACGGTGCCGCGGCTCGCGGCCACGACGGGAGTGCGCGACAACCGGCTCGAGCTGCTCGTCAAGGTGCTCGCAGTCGAGGGTGCCGTACGGCGGACGGAGGCGGGGTGGGAGTCGACCGGCGAGCCGTGGACCTACGACGACGCGCGCTATGCCGCACTGCTCGCCGCCCGCGAGCACGAGTCCGACCTCATGCGCGCCTATGCGCGCTCCAGCCGCTGCCTCGACGGCGTGCTGCGCGAGGCCCTCGACGACCCGGCGTCTGAGCCCTGCGGCCGTTGCTCGGCCTGCACCGGAACGCTGCCCGTCGGACTGGGCGCGCAGCCTGGGGCGGAGCACGTGGCTGCGGCGCTCGCGTTCATGCGCGGGGTCGACGTGGTGATCAAGCCACGCCTGCAGTGGGCGCCGGGGCTGCCCTGGACGGGGCGGATCGCCCCCGGCGCGGCCGTCGAACCCGGCCGAGCCGTCGCGTTCGCCGACGACCCGGCGTGGCCGGAGGCCGCCGACCTCGTGCGGGCGACCGGACGGGCCGATCCCGCCCTGGGCCGTCGAGGCATGCGTGGCCGTGCTCGCGTCGTGGCGCGACGCTTGGCGCGAGCGGCCGACGGTCGTGATCCCCGTCCCCAGCACCCGGCATCCGGCGCTCGTGCGCTCACTGGCCGACGCGCTCGGCGCTGTGGGCCGGATTCCCGTCCTCGATGCGCTGGCGATCAGCGGGGCGCCGAGCACGACCGACCTGGCCGCAAAGGCCCGCGCCGGCTTCCAGGCGACTCGGCTGTCGCTGCTTCCGGGCGTCGACGTGGCCGGGCAGGTCGTGCTCCTCGTCGACGATCGCTGGCAGTCGGGCTGGACGGCGACCATCGCCGGGGCGCTGCTGCGCGAGGCCGGGGCCGAGGCCGTCCTGCCTCTCGTGCTGCACCAGCAGCCCTAGCCGGCGAGCGTCACCGTGCCGGTGGATGGCGCGCGGCCCACTCCGTGATCGCCTCGACGACAGCGCCAGGCCGGGTCACCGTCGGGACGTGCCCAGCGCCGCTGATCACGACCAGCTCCGCATCGGGGATGGCGGCTGCCGTGGCACGGCCGACCGCCAGCGGGACGATCGCATCGCGATCGCCATGGATGACGAGGGTGGGCACACTGACGTGGGTCAGGTCCGGGGCTAGACGGGGCGCATCGTGGCTCTCGAGCATGCGGGCCGCGGCCTCCGAGTCGGCACGCATGAGGATCTGGCGACCCCAGCGCCTGAGGTGCTCGCTGTCCGGCTCCGGCACGCAGGCATCCACGAAGGCCGTGACGTAGGCGGCATAGTCGGCTCGCACCGACGCATGGTCGACCCGGGTCCCACTCGTCTCGACGACACCATCGACGATCACCAGTCCGTCGAAACGGTCGGGTTGAAGGAGTGCGGCGGCGATCACGGTGAGGGCACCCAGGGACTCCCCTGCCAGCACGCAGGTTTCGACGGCGAAGTGATCCAGCACCGCGAACAGGTCGTTGACGAGCCCCTCGGGGCTGACCGCCTCGGGCGGCGCAGTACTCGCACCCGACCCTCGGTGGTCAAAGGCGATGCAGCGCCAGTCGGGCTGCATGAGTTCCAGTGGCTGCTGCCACAGCTCCCAGCTGCCCACCCACCCGCCGTGGGCTACGAACGTTCGCTCCCCGGGCCGAGCGAGACCGCATTGAGGAGGTGACCGCCGGCGGGGATGAACATGTCCCGGAGCATAGGTGTGCATGATGCACGGCGCCTCGATGTCAGACCCCCGACGTAGCGTGCGGTCATGGACGAGGACCTGCATCGCATCGCGTGCCTCACGCGCGAGTCGATCGGCCGCCTCGATCCCGACACCGCGATCACCATGCTGCAGGCCAGCGAGCGACTCGTCGCGCGGCTGCACGCGATCCAGGCCGACCTGCTCGTGGCCGCGGCGTCCGGCCATCCGCTGACGGAGGAGATCCTCGCGCTGGACCCACGCCCGGATCGTCACGAGGAGCGACGCATCCGCATCACCGACGCCGTCCGCGAGGAGGTGGCCGCGGCGCTGCGGTGGTCGCCCGCGACCGCGCAGTCGCGCATCGACGAGGCACGCCTGCTGAGCACTCCGCTGTCTGGCACGCGCTCGGCGCTGCACGACGGCCAGATCTCGCCCCGGCACGCGCGCCAGATCGTCGAGGCTGCCGGTCGGCTCGCCGGGCGCTGGTCGACCCATCCCGACGAGCAGAATGGCTTCCTCGCAGCGTGCGCGTCGCTCGAGCAACGAGTCCTCCCCACCGCCCGTCGCAGTACTGCAGCTGGCACCCGCGCGTGCGCGAGGCGAGCCGTGATCAGCCTCGACGCGGCCGGGCGTGGCCCGGCGGCGCCGCGAGGCGCGCTGCACGCGCGAGGTCTACCTCGCTGACGAGGTCGACGATGTCGCGACGATCGTGGCGCGGCTGGGCTCGGAGCAGGCCCACGCGCTCCTGGCAGCCGTCCGGGCGTGCGCAGCTGCGGCGAGCCAGGATGACCCGGCGCTCACGGCCGGGGAACGACGCGCCGAGGCATTGGTGGCCCTGGTGCTGGGCAGCGATCCGGCGGGCGCGGGTGCCGCGGGCGGGGTCCGAGTCACCGCGCGGCTCGACGTCGTGGTGCCGCTCGAGGCGCTGGCGACCCAGGCGTCGTCCGCCACCGATGCAGCCAGCGCCGATGCCCCCAGCGCGGTGCAGGTCGCCGTCTTCCCGTGGTCGATGCCCGTCTCGCGCGCAGCCGTGCTCGATCTGCTCTCCGACGAGCGCATCGACGTGACAGCCCGGCGCCTGGTGGTCGACCCGACGGGGAAGCTGCTGGACGTCGGTCGCGCCTATCGCGTGCCCGATCGCCTGCGCCAGCACATCATCGCCCGCGACCGGACCTGCCGGTTCCCGGGTTGCCGGCGAGCGGCCGCGCAGTCGCAGATCGACCATGCCGTGGCCTGGGACGACGGAGGAGGCACCAGCCTGTCGAACTTGGGTGCGCTGTGCACCAGACACCACCAGCTCAAGACGCATGCCGGCTGGCAGATCACCGCCTCCGACTGGTCCGGATCGTGCACCTGGCTGTCCCCCATGGGGCGCACCTACCAGCACGACCCACCCGGGTTCTAGCCTCCGATCGTCACGTGCCGTGCGCCGGCCACCTGCACACCCGCCGTGCGCTGAACCGACAGCTGCACGTCCGATCCGGCCACGCAGGACAGCACGTGGCCTCCCGCCGAACGATCGGCGGTGACACCGTGCAGATGCAGTCCCGGAGCCCCGGTGCCGGCGAGGTCGGGGCCGGTGCGGAAGCCGACCAGCACCGCACGGCGCTCACCGAGGGCGAACACGGTCTGGCCCGCAACCGCCTGCGCGAGAGTGGGGTACGGCTGGGTCTGGGCCGCCACGCTGCGCGTCACGAGGCTGGTGAACGTGCCCCGCACGCGCACGGCCACCATCCCGGAGCTGGTGGCGGCGAGAGCGTCCACGGCGGCACCGAGGTCCGCGCACGTGGTCCCCGGCGGCACCGGTCCCGACGCCGTGGGGGCGAACCGGATCGCCTCGAGGAACGGTGTGGTGCGGCTCGGATCGACGGGCTGCGGCACTCCGTCGGTGCCGACCCGATACGGCACCCCTCCGACCAGCACGAGCTCCCCGTCGAGGTGGTCCAGCGTGCCGAGTCCCAGGGTGCGGCCGTTGACGATGCTGCCCACGGTCGCGACGCCGTCGTAGTCCGGGGCGATGAGGTAGTCATACGTGCCGGCCTGCGCGACCCAGGCGAGGTCGCGTCCGTCGCTCGGCGGCGGCCGCAGGCGATGGTGACGGTTGCTGCGGCGACCGTCAGCAACGCCAGCGCAGCGGCCAGCATCGGTCGCGCCCGTCCTCGCATGGTGCCCTCCGTCAGTCGCGGTTGAGTCGGTGGTGGGTGGGGCGCAGCGCCTTGTACAGGCGGCGGAACTCCGCATTGAGCTCGGCGTACACCGCCGCGTCCGGCCCGTCGGGCTCGAACGTGTCGGTGACCACCGCCCGCGCGCCGGCCTCCTGCAGGGTCAGCTCGCCGAGGCAGACGCGCGCCCACAGGGCGACCCCCTTGAGCTGGGCGTCCCGGGGGTCTGCGGGGCGCTCCACCGGACGACCGAGGGTGTACGCGTGCAGCTGGCACCACAGGTCGGACTGCGCTCCCCCGCCGATGATGCGCACGCGTGGCACCGGCCGCTTGAGGAAGCGCTCGTAGGCGTCGAAGAGCGTCCGGGCGTTGAGGGCGACGCCCTCCATGACGGCCCGGATCATCGACGCCTGGTCGGTGCGCAGCGACACGTTGACGAAGGTCGCGCGGATCCGCTTGTCCTCCACCGGGCTGCGCTCCCCGTTGAGCCACGGCGTGAAGATCATGCCCTCGCAGCCGGCGGGGGCGCTCTCGGCCCGCGCGACGAGGTCGTCGTACGACAGGTCCGGGAGGATCTGCTCCTTCACCCACCGCAGGGCAGCGCCTCCGGTCTCCTGGTTGTTGGCCACGATCGGATGCGCCGGATCGAGGCCCTGCACGGTCGCGATCGAGTGGAGCACGTCGGTGCGCTTGAACGGCACGCGGGCGCCGATCCACGCGGTCGTGGAGATGCTCACGTGGGTCGCGAAGGGCTCGACGGCCCCACTGCCGATGACGGCGGCATGGAGGTCCGGGATCCCGGTGACCACCGGCGCACCCGGCAGGCACGCCGAGCTGGTCGGCCACGCCGGCCAGCAGGGGTCCGAGGACCGACCCGGTCGGGATCAGCGGCGGCAGCGCGGTCGGCATCGCGCTGGGCGCGCCGGATCAGCCCGGGGTCGTACGCCGGCTCGCGGCCCATCCGGTTGTCGGTCATCCACGCCAGGACCATGGAGGCCGGAGTCGCGGCGGCCCGACCGGTGAAGCGCATCCCCAGGTAGTCGACGGGCTCGAGGAGGGTCACCGTGCGCGCGTAGACGTCGGTGAGCTCACGCTGCAGCAGCAGGGAGTGGCCGGTCGGGTCGGCCCCGCTCGGCGAGGGCGCGCCCCCGGTGCGGCGGACCCACGGCAGGACCTTGAACGGCGAGAAGCCCTGGATGCTGATCGGGCCGCCGATGACATCGGGCACGTGCTTGGCGGCCCGCGTGTCCGCCCACAGCAGCACCTCCCCGACGGGCTGCCCGGCCGCGTCCACCGGGACCGTGGAGCCCCACTGCCCGGTGATGGCGACGGCGTGCAGGGCCGACGGGTCGACGCCGCTCGCCGTCGATCGCCTCGCGTGCGGCATCCAGCAGCTGGACCCACCACTCGTCGGCGTCCTGGGTCGCGGCGCCGTCGAGGCCGATGTGCACGCTCACGGGTCGCACGCAGACAGCCCGCAGCGTGTCCTCCATGTCGACGACGGCGACCTTGGGGCCGCCGTTGCCGAGATCGACTGCGAGGATCCAGCGCTCCGCGCTCATCCGCTCAGGGCGCCGTCTCGTGCATGGCGTCGAGGTAGCCGCCCATGAGCCCCTCCACCGCGGCGTTGCCCTCGGCGGTGCCGGAGAAGCCGTACATCGCCCCGCTCTCGGCCGGCTGGCCCGCATGCGCCTTCGCATAGGCCACCGCGGCCGCGAGATCGGCCAGGAAGGAGTCGACCACCTCCGGGGCGGTGTTGGGCCGCGTCACGCAGAAGTGCAGGGCGGCCGGCATCTGCAGGGCGTTCATGCGCCAGCCTCGGCGCTTGAGCTCGTCGTTGACGAGGTAGATGTCGACGTCGTCCGATCGGATGGCCACGAGGAACGTCGGCTCCCCGATGACCTCGAGCTCCGGGATGCCCGTGCGGATGCCCGACACCATGCGCTGCGCGGCATCGTGGATCTCCCGAGCCGCCGTCGAGGTAGCCCTCACGGCCGGTCAGGACCAGCGAGGCCCACGTCGACGCGATGAGCCCGCCGCTGCGTGACCCTGCGCAGCCCCGGCGAGAGGTACAGGCCGCCCGGCCAGTCGGGATAGGTGAACCACTGGTACGCCCGCAGCGCCTTCGTCCGGTAGATGAGCGTCGACGTGCCCTTGAGCGCGTATCCGTACTTGTGGGTGTCGGCGCTGATGCTCGTGACCCCGGGGACGCGGAAGTCCCACAGCGGCACGTCGACGCCGTTCGCCTCGATCCACGGCAGCAGGAAGCCGCCGAGGCAGCCGTCGACGTGCAGGCCGATTCCGCGCTCGAGCGCCAGCCGGCCGAGCGCCGGGATCGGATCGATCAGGCCGTGCGCGTAGTTGGCCGCCGACCCGACGATGGCGATGGTGTTCTCGTCGATCAGGTCGGCCATCGCCTCGACGTCGACGACGTACGCGTCGGTCAGCGGCGCATGGCGCATCTCGATGCCCAGCCAGTGCGCGCCCTTGTCCAGCGCGACGTGGGCGGTCGTCGGGATGACGACGTTCGGCCGGGTGACGCCGCGCTCCCGGGCCGCCTGCTCGCGGTACGTGTACAGCGCCGTGATGAGGCTCTCGCTGCCCCCGCTGGTGACGACGCCGCACACGTCGCCGCCGGCAGCCTCCGCCGTGCAGCATGTCGGCGACCATCGCGATGATCTCCGCCTCGAACTTCGTGGCCGACGGGTACATGTCGCGCTGCAGGACGTTGACGTGCGCGAACTCCTCGAAGACCTCGCTCAGCACGTGGTAGTGGTCGTGGTCACCGCAGTAGAGCGAGCCCGAGACCCGGCCCTCGTCGCCGACGGCGTCCTCGCGGCGGGCGAAGGACCTCACCTCCGCCAGCACGTCGTCGGCCGACCGGCCGTGCTCGGGGATCGCGCGGAAGGTCTGGGTCTCCTCGCGGTAGGGATACAGCTCGTCGAGGAAGCGCGCGATGGCGTCCTGGTCCGACATGACCACTCCTGCCTCTCCCGACACAGTGCCGGGCAGATGCCGCCTACCTTGGCACAGCGCGGCTCCCCGGCTCATGCCACCATGGGGTCATGCCTGCCGACCGCGCCCCGTCCGTCCTCATCACCGGCATCCACAGCGACCACGGCTTCGCCGTCTCGCACCGCTTCCGCCGGGAGGGCTGGTTCGTGATCGGCTGCGACCAGGGCACGACCACGGGTCGCAACGCCCGCGTCCACATCACCGCCGACCTCACCAGCGAGGCTGAGTGCCGCCGTGCCGCTGCGCGCGCCGCGGCGCTGGGCAACGGGATCGACTGCATCGTCAACTGCGCCGACGTCCGCGTGGACGGACCCGTCGACGCGTTCGGGTCGCAGGCCTGGGACGTGATGATGGATGTCAACGCCAAGAGCGTCTTCCTCCTCGCCACCGCCGCCATGCCGTACCTGTCCGAGCTGCACGGCGCCATCGTGGCCATCGTCCCCGGACCCGAGGCGGCCGGAGCACCAGAGCACGCGATCTACGACGCCAGCCGAGCCGCCGTGATCGCCCTGATGTCCTCGATGACCACCGAGCTCGCCGCCCGCGACATCCACGTCCACCTCGTCATGTCGGACGAGGACGGCAGCCACCTGGCCGCGGACGAGGTGGCCGATCGGGTCTGGTCGGTCGCCGGCGTGGACGAGGAGGGGCACCTGCGCTCCTTCGCGCACGCCCACTAGCCGCGCGACCCGTCGGCCGACCTAGGCGCTCGACCGGCACATCTCGTCGATCTCGTCACGCACCAGCCGCACGAGCGTCTGCGGGTCGGGCACGAGGCCCGCGTCGCTGGCGAAGCCCACGGTCACGGTGCCGTTGTAGGTGAAGATCGTCGCCGTGAGCGGCTGGTCGCCGCTGCACGGCGCGAACCCGATCACCTGCCGCACGGGGACATCGGCGAAGGCCAGTTCCACCGTCGGCCCCGGCACGTTGGTGAGGACGCCGACCGCCTTGTTCGCGAAGAAGTCGGTGGCCGCCGTGGCCAGCAGGTGCGGGGACATCGAGATCGCCCGCTGCAGCCCGTAGGTGAGCACCGGCTCGTCGGAGTTCTTGATGCGCTGCATCCGTCCGCGCAGGTCGTCGATGCGCTCGTCGGAGGTCTCGCCGCTCAGGGGCATGTCCAGCAGGACGAGGGCGAAGTGGTTGCCCAGGTCCTCCGGGAGGTCCTCGTCGAACGGCTTGAGGTTGACCGGCACCATCCAGACGACCTCCGCGACCGAGTCGCCGCGCCCTTCGAGGTAGGACCGCAGGGCGCCGGCGAGGGCCGCCACGAGCACGTCGTTGACGGTGGCCCCGTGCGCCCGGGCGACCTGCTTGACCCACCCCAGGGGCAGCGGATCGGACCACGCGACCGCCTTCTCGCGCCCCGGGCGGCCGGTCCACACCGTGCGCTCGGTGCCGCCGAGGGCCAGCTTGCCGACGGACGTCGCGTCGTTGACGGCGCGGTGGTCGTCGGCGCCGAGCCCCTGGAATGCGTCGACCACGCGGTCGGGGTGCCGCACCGCCTCCCAGCCCGCGACGACGGTGGCGCGCGGATGCGTGACCGCCCGCCCCACGGCGCCGACGATGCCCCGGGCGGCGTTCACCGACACCCGGGTCGCCTCGGCGACACCATCGCGAACGGCCTGCGGGCCGGGAAGCCCGGTGCCGGGCGGAGCGCTGCGGGCCACGGCCGGCACCTGCCCGGCTGAGGTCGGGTCGAGCATTCCCAGCATCACCTGGGTGAGGCGCACTCCGTCGGCGATGGCGTGATGGAAGCGGGTGACCATGACCGAGCCGACGGTGCCGTCGGCGAGGGCGACCGGTCCGATCAGGGTCGACGTCCACAGCGGGCGCTCGCGGTCCAGCGGCGTCGACCGGAGGCGCGCCACCTGCCGCTGCACCGCGGCCATGTCCGGGCAGCCGTCCAGGCGCACCTCGAGGACATGGCGATGCAGGTCGAAGTCCGCGTCGTCGACCCAGGCCCAGGTGGCTCCGTGACGCTGCGCGCGACGCCCGAACACCGGGTGCCGCTCGACCAGAGCGCGGAAGCCGTCCAGCACGGACTCCATCGACGGCGTGCCCGCCAGCACGATGGCGACGTCGATGATCATGAGGTTGTTGGGACGGTCCATCGTCAGCCACAGGGCGTCCTGCGCGCTCATCGACTTCGGCTCCACCCCACCAGCCTAGGTCGCGACGCGAGCCGTTGACCTGCGTTGAACCGGTCCGGGCCGTTAGGTTGGCCGCCATGGCGGACCTGCGCATCGGCGGCATGCTGGATGCCAGCACCCGCGAGCGGACCTCCGAGGCCACCGTCATCTCGAGCTCGGACCTCACGACCCACGGCGTCATCGTCGGCATGACCGGCTCCGGCAAGACCGGACTGGGCATCGTGCTGATCGAGGAGTGCCTGTCCGCCGGGATTCCGACGCTCCTGATCGACCCCAAGGGCGACCTCACGAACCTGTGCCTCACCTTCCCCTCCCTCGCGCCCGCCGACTTCGAGCCGTGGGTCAACGAGAGCGACGTCGCCAAGGCCGGCGTCCCGGCAGCGGACTTCGCCGCCCAGCAGGCCACCACCTGGCGCGACGGGCTCGCGGGCTGGGACGTCGGCCCCGAGCGAATCGCCGACCTGCGGCAACGGGTCGAGTTCGAGGTCTACACCCCCGGGTCGGCCGCGGGACGGCAGCTCAACATCGTCGGATCCCTGCAGGCTCCCGGCGCCGACGCGAACGCCGAGGACACCGCCGACGAGATCGAGAGCTACGTCAGCAGCATCCTCGCCATGCTGGGCATCAACGCCGACCCCCTTGCCTCCCGGGAGCACGTCCTGCTCTCGTCGCTCATCCAGAATTCCTGGAGTCGGGGCATCGACCTCGACCTCGCCACCCTCCTCGCACAGGTCCAGCAGCCCCCCATGCGCAAGCTCGGCGTGCTGGAGCTGGAGCAGTTCTTCCCGGCCCCCGACCGCGCCGCGTTCGCCGTGCGCCTGAACGCCCTGCTGGCCTCCCCCGGGTTCGCGACGTGGCTGGAGGGCGACCCCATCGACATCGACGGGATGCTGCGCACGTCCGACGGGCGCCCCCGGTGCGCCATCGTCACCACCGCGCACCTGTCCGACGAGCAGCGGCAGTCGGTCACGGCCCTGGTCCTGTCCAAGTTCGTCACGTGGACTCGCCGGCAGGGCGGCTCGTCCGACCTGCGGGCCCTCCTCTACATGGATGAGGTTGCCGGCTACCTACCGCCCACGGCCAACCCGCCGACCAAGAAGCCGATCATGCTGCTCCTCAAGCAGGCCCGCGCCTTCGGCGTCGGCGTCGTGCTCTCCACCCAGAACCCGGTCGACGTGGACTACAAGGCGCTCTCGAACGCCGGCACGTGGCTGATCGGCCGACTGCAGACCGAGCAGGACAAGGCCCGGCTGACCGACGGCCTGCGCAGCGCGGCCGGCTCCGTGGACATCACCGCCCTGGGCGAGACCATCTCGGCGCTCGGCAAGCGGCAGTTCGTCCTCAAGCGGGTCGGCTCGGACCAGCCCGCGCTCACGACGACGCGCTGGGCGATGAGCTACCTGCGCGGGCCCCTCGTCCGCGCGGAGATCTCCCGCCTCGCCACGGCCGGCCTGGTCGCGGGGACTGCAGCAGCACCGGCAGCGCCGGTCGCGGCGACCGCACCGGATGTGCCCGCCGCCGGGGACGGGCCCGCCGCCGACGACGAGGTGCCGGTCGCGCCCACCGTGGCACCGGGGATCGCCGTGTCCTATCTCGATCCGGCTGCGCCCTGGGCTGCGGCGATCGGGGCCGGACCCGGACCCCGCGTCGCGGCAGCCGCCGTTGCCCGCGTCCGGCTGCGCTACGACGACACCAAGGCCGCGCTCGTCCATGACGAGGAGTACGAGGCGGTGCTGCTCCCCGTCACGGCGGTCCCGCGCGCCACCGACTTCGTGGCGGTCGACTACGACGATCGCGACCTCCTCGATGCCCCCGCCGCCACGGTCACCTACGTGCTGCCGCGAGCGGACATCGGGACCAAGTCATGGTGGACGACCCTCCAGCGATCGCTCACCGAGCACCTCGTCAGCACCCGCACGGTCGAGATCCTCGCCAACCCCGAGCTGAAGCTCTACTCGCGTGTCGGCGAGACGCCCGAGCAGTTCGCGCTGCGCTGCACGCAGGCCGCCGGAGAGAAGGCCGACGCCGCCATCGCCGCGCTGCAGCGCAAGTACGAGACGAAACTGCGCACGCTGCGCACGCGATCGGGCACGGCCGCCAACGCCGCGCAGCGCGCCGCATCCCAGCACGAGGCCCAACACGGCGCCACCACCCAGGTCACGACGATCCTCGGCGGCATCTTCGGCGGATCCCGCAGCCGCAAGTCGATCCTCACCGAGGCCCGCCGCACGTCGGCGTCGGCCGCTCGCGTCGATGCCGCGGTCGAGAAGGCGACCCTGGCGCAGGAGGCGATCCTCGACATCGAGGCCGAACTGCGCGCCGACATCACCGATCTCGACGCACGCTGGAACGCGGCGGCCGAGAACGTCCAGACGGTTCAGGTGCCGCTGGAGAAGTCGGACGTCGTCGTCGCCGACCTGCGACTCGTCTGGATTCCCACCCCCTAGCCCCGCCGCTCACCCACCACCCGGAGAGGACCGACCATGTCCCACACCGAAGCCGACGCACCAATCGGCTTTCCCGAGGCTGCCAGCGACAAGGGCCTGAAGACGGGGGCCCTCGGGCTCGTGTCGAGCATCGTCGTGGGCATGGCATCCACGGCGCCGGCCTACAGCCTCGCGGCCAGCCTCGGCTTCGTCGTGGCCACCGTCAACGGCGACGGCATCGTCGGCGTCAAGGCGCCGTCGATCATGCTGCTGGCGTTCATCCCGATGTTCTTCATCGCGATCGCCTACCAGCAGCTGAACCGGGCGGAGCCGGACTGCGGGACCACCTTCACCTGGGCGACCCGGGCGTTCGGGCCGCGCGCGGGCTGGATCGGCGGGTGGGGGATCATCGCCGCCGACGTCATCGTGATGGCCAACCTGGCGCAGATCGCCGGCTCATACGGCTTCCTGCTGTTCGGCCTCGACAATCTCGCCGAGTCGACGATCTGGAGCATGGTCGCCGGCGTCGTCTGGATCATCATCATGACGTACATCTGCTACCGCGGCATCGAGGTCTCGGCTCGCCTGCAGTACGCCCTCCTCGGCATCGAGGTCGTGGTCCTCGTCATCTTCTCGGTCATCGCGCTCGTGAAGGTCTACACCGGGAACGCCACGCCCGGCTCGCTCACGCCCGAGCTGTCCTGGCTGTTCCCGTCCGGCCTGACGCTCAGCGCCCTCGTGACCGCCACGCTCATCGCCGTGTTCATCTACTGGGGCTGGGACACCGCGGTGTCCATCAACGAGGAGACGTCCGACCCGGAGAAGACCCCGGGCCGCGCTGCGATCATCTCGACGCTGCTGCTCCTGCTCACGTACGCGATCGTGAGCGTCGCGACGGTCGCGTTCGCCGGCGTGGGCGAGACCGACCTCGGCCTGGCGAACCCGGAGAACTCCGACGACGTGTTCCAGGCGCTCGGCCCGACAGTCTTCGGCGACTCCGGCATCGGCAAGGCGCTCGAGATCCTGCTGATCCTCTCGGTGCTCTCGTCCGCGGCCGCATCCACGCAGACGACGATCCTGCCGACCGCGCGCACCACCCTCGCCATGGGCGCCTACAAGGCCCTGCCCTCGTCCTTCGCCAACATCCACCCGAAGTACCTGACGCCCACCGTGGCGACGGTGTGGATGGGCGTGGTGTCGATCGCCTTCTACGTGGGCCTCACCCTGGTCAGCGAGAACGTCCTCGGGGACTCGATCGCGGCCGTGGGCCTCATGATCGCCTTCTACTACGGCGTCACCGGGTTCGCCGCGGTCTGGTTCTACCGCCACGACATCTTCACCACCGGTCGCAACTTCGTCATGAAGGGACTGTTCCCCTTCCTTGGCGGACTGCTGCTGCTGACCGCGTTCGTCATCGCCTCCTACCAGTACGCCCAGCCCGACTACGGCAGCACGACGCTGAACGGGATCGGCGGCGTCTTCATCATCGGCATCGGCGCCCTGCTGCTCGGCGTCGTGCTGATGTTCGTGTGGAACATGGTCGCGCCGGCCTTCTTCCGTGGCGAGACGCTGCCCAAGCGCACCTCGTCCGAGCTGGTCCTGGTCATGTCCGCCTTCGAGGAGGAGACCGTCCGGCTGCCCGACTCGGGCCTGCCGGACATCATCATCGCGCCGGACCTGTCGAACCTCCCCGAGGGCGCCGTGGCGATCGACCTCGAGACCGGCGAGGAGTTCGAGAACACCGGCCAGCTGCGCGCCTTCCGCGCGGAGCAGCTGGAGGAGATGGCGGCAGCGAGGCCGAGGCGGAGGCGGAGCCCGAGGACGACGAGCCGAAGGCCTAGCCGGCCCGGCACCAGAAGCGGTAGTCGGCCGGATCGGCCTTCGGCACGATCGACCAGCCGCGGGTGGTGTCATCCGAGGACCCGGCCGGGCCCTCCCACAGGACGGAGCCGATCACGGTTCCGTCCAGGGAGACCAGCCCGGCCGCGTCACCGACGGCGCACGCGGACGAGGCGCGGTCCACGATCACGGCCTGCTGCGGGGACTGGCCCGGCAGGGCACGGACGTCGACCTCGGACACCTCGACCCAGCCGTCGGGCACCGGGGCGTCGAGCAGCGCGGTGTCGATCCCGACGGCGAACGGGTAGCGCGGGTCCGGGGGGCTCAGGTCGTCCTGCGGTCCACGGGTCGACCTCGGCCACCCCCGCGTAGGGATACGGGGTCATGACTCCGCCGGCGACGGTCGAGAACACCGGCCCGCCCGGGACGGCGGCGCTCAGGTCCGGGGACAGGCCCTCGTCGGCTGTCGGCGTCGCGCCGGCCGTGGCGAGCACGGTGGCCGCGATCTGCCCCGTCGACCGCGGCTCCGTGACGACCTGCGGCTCGGCCTGCCCCGGTGCCTTCACGATCAGCGGCACGTGAGCGATCTCCGACCACCGCTGCACCAGCGTGTCGCCGACGCGGCGATCGGCGCCGTCGGTCATGGTCGCACCGTGGTCGGCCGTGACCACGATCATCGTGTCCTCGTACAGGCCCTTGGCCTTGAGGTCATCGACGAGGTCGCCCAGCTGGCGGTCGAAGTCAACGGCCGAGGCCGCGTACAGCCGGCGCTGGAGGGACTTCAGCTCCTCGGTCGTGTAGGTCTGGTCGGGCTCGGCGCCCAGCATGTGCGCGCCCTCGACGATGGGGACCCGGAACGGGAAGATCGCCTGCCCGTCACGGTCCACGACCCAGGGTGCATGTGTGCGGATGGTGTGCCAGAAGGCGAAGAACGGAGTGCCGGGGTCCGCCGATACGACCTGGTCGATCCCGGCGATCGCGCTCGCGACCGAGGACGCCTGCGACGACTCGTCGAACTCGTCTCCGCCGCTCCAGAAGTCGCGCCACTTGCCGTCCAGCGACGGGAAGAGGTCGGAGAACGGCGCTGCCAGCGCCGTGCGGCCAGCGATGGCGAGAGTGTCCTTGGCGAAGCCCCAGTACCGGGCGACCGCGCCGACGTCCGAGCCCGCGCCCACGCTGGCGCAGGCCGAGGTCTCGCAGTCGAAGGAGAAGATCGGCGAGTCCATCACGATCGAGTACTCCGAGGCCAGCCCCGGGATGATGCCGATCCCGGATCGCACCTGCTGCATCCGGTCGGTGCCCTGCCCGGCCGCGTCCGAGATGCCCGCGAGCATGGACGGCACGGCGTAGTCGGTGTAGTTGGCGGCCGTGTAGGCGCGCGTGTACGTCGTGGCGTCCTGCTGAAGGGCGCGCAGGTTCGGGAACTCCGGTCGGACCTGTCCGTCCTGCGTGAGGGGCAGGGGGTACTGCAGCTCGTCGGCCACCACCCAGACGATGTTGGGCCGATCGACCTGGGCGTCGAAGGCGTACGCGTCCTTGGTGGTGGACGCCGGACCGGACAGCACCGTGGCGATGAGCGGGACGGCGGCGGCGATGCCCGCGAACACCACGAGCACCGTTCCCATCGCGAATCGTCGGGCCAGCAGCGTGATCGCCGCTGCCACCACGAGGCCGACGACCGGTCCGAGGACGGGAACCCCGGACAGCAGCGTCCGGGCCAGCACGTTGCCGACGAAGAACCACGTCACCAGCAGCATGACGACGGACGTAACGATGTCGAACGCTCGGGGGCTGGCTGCCCGACCCAGCAGCGACAGCAGGAGGGTGAGGACGAGCCAGCCCACCGCCAGGGCGGCGACGAGCAGCACGATCCATGCGAGCGGTGCCACGCCGTGGGCGGCGAAGAACACCTCGTTGGCCGCGATCTTGTCGCTGGCGGGGATCACCACCGCGAGGATGGCGACCGCCATGATCCATGACGCATTGTTCGCGGCCCCGGTGTTGGTCCGCGGACCCACCCTCGACGCCAGGGTCGACCAGGTCACGACGCGCTCGACAGATCCCATGCGTTTACGACGACGCGGGTGGGTGACGTGGTTCCCACCACCTCGACGCGGGCGTACCGGACCCGCAGGGCGGTGAGGAGAGCCTGCGTCGAGTAGTCACCCATCCAGTTGGGGATCTGGCTGATGAGGAGCCGCGACTTCTCGTCCTCCTCGGTGGCGAACTCGATCTGGACCGGAGCGCCGAAGGAGGCGAGCGTGTCGACGGCGAACTGCATGGGCGTGCCCTGGGTGATGACGATGTGGTGCAGGACCGCCTGGCAGATCACGGCACTGGGTCGCACGCGGGCGGTGAAGGCCGCGAACTCGCGCTCCAGCAGGCCCGAGCCGGGCGTCAGGTTGGTGACGTCGCCGAGGACGGGGGTGATCCGGGAACTGAGCTCCGGCACGGCGGCGACGCCGCCGTGCAGCACGTCGAGCGCCCCCGCGTCGGCGTCCATCACGATGACGCGGGCGTCGGCGTGCCGCACGAGGTGCGTGGCGGTGAACCCGTCGTTGCCTCCGACATCGAGGACGAGGCGTGCTCCCCCGTCGAGACCGGTGACGAACTGGGTTGCCATGGCGGACTTGCGGGTCAGGTCGTCGCTGCCGTAGTGCGCACGAGTGCCGTAGTCCACCCACGTCGTGCTGTGCTCACGACCGTGCAACTTCAGCACCTGCTTGCGCAGGCGCTTGGTCAGGGACAGCGTCGCATTGCGGGCGAGATCGGGGTTGCGTCCGGCCTCCGTGGCGTACTTCGACTCGCTCGGGGCGTTCTTCTCCACGGGTCGGGTCGTGGCCTGCAGGAGGAGCAGCGACAGGCTGCGCCGCCGCCCCTTCGGCAGCAGCTGCCGTGCCGACTCGGACCGCAGGCCGCGATGGCGAGCCAGCTCCCAGGCGTCGGCGGCCGTCACCTTCTCCCCCGATCCGACGGCGAGGGGGTTCACGAAGTGCTCGATGAACTGACGCGACGCGTTCCACGACGGATTGGGGCGCCAGGCCTCGATGGAGCCGAGGTCGATGAACACGGGGCGCAGGCCACGGAACTGCACGTTGAAGGCCGATGCGTCCTTGAGGTCGAGGCCGACGGCCAGCAGCCGGGTGCGCAGGTCCAGGGTCAGGAGCGCCGCCGACTCGAGCAGCGAGTTGGGCCACTCCCAGGGATACGTGATGAGGTCGACAGCCTCGACCGCGAAAACGCTCCGGTCGTCGCCGGCAACGCGCCCGGACTGGTCGGCGTAGGCGTCCAGCACCCGGCGAGCGACGTCGCCGTCGACCTCGTCGTAGGAGACCAGCGCTCCCTCGGCCACCAGGGCGGTGTAGAGGTCGGACGCCCGCAGCGTCCGCAGCGCGGCGGCTGAGGACGCAGCAGCGATGCGGTACCAGGTGCCGTCGACGAGGACGGCCGCGTTCTCGGGGTCGCGGAAGCTGGCGGACCCGGTGGTTTCTGGCACGTGGAGGTCAGGCGTCGTTCGAGGCCGACTCGGGGTCGGTCAGGGGAGCCTCACCCTTCTTGCCGCGCAGCTTGGCGACATTGGACCGGATGAAGAACCACGTGCCGGCGGCACCGCTGGCGATGGCGGCCAGCAGGTACGACCCTGTGCCCGCGTCGATGTAACCGACCAGATCCAGCATGTTCACCTCACGTATTCCTGTGCGTCATGGTCGAGGGTACATGGCGACAACCCGGTCGCAGGCCAGCGGCATCAGCCGGGGGTGACCGCCCAGTCGAAGGCGCCCTGGTCGTCGGTCTGCACGACCCTGATCGTGACGACGGCGCCATCGGCGGGATCGATGGCCGTGCAGGTGAAGGCGGCGCCCTCCTGGGCCGCCACCGCCGTGGGGCACGTCACCGCGAAGTCCCCGCCCACCTGCTCGCGCAGGCCGGCGGCAATGGCCTCCTGGACGTCCGTCGAGCGCAGCGAGGCAGCGGCCGAACACGACGTGGCGGCCAGCGCCGACGCGCACGCCAAGACGACGGCGACCGCCGTCCGGCTCCTCATGGAGCCGAGCCTAGGGGGCAGCCGCCCGGCTTCGTCAGAATCTGGGGGTGGTTCGGTGATTCGGGCGCTACGACCCATACCGCCGCGAGATAGTGGACCCGCGGACCGCGCACCCGCCGCGTCCGTCGCGGATGATCGGAAGGTGGACACCATGGGCTCGTTCGGCACCCGTCCCGGCATCGCACTGGCGGCCCTGGCCGCAGCCTCGGCGATGCTGCTCGCGTCGTGCTCATCCGACCCCGAACCGACCGCCTCCGCGAGCGCCTCCGCGGTGCTCCCGTCCGCCAGCGCCACCGCCGACCCGTCGGCCAGCGCCACCGCTGTGCCCTCCGGCGCTGCGGTCGCAGCCTGTGCCGCGTACTTCGACCTCGACCTCCTGAACAGCCAGTACGCCGGCGGCGCGGTGGAGAACGGCAACCTCACCGAGGCGCAGGTGCGCGAGCAGTTCCAGGCCGACCTCAAGGAGCTCACGGCCCAGGCCAAGGCCGCGGTCGCCGACGGTTCGGCCGATGCCAAGCTCGTCGCCAACGCCAAGCGCATGAAGAAGATCGTCAAGACGCTGAACAAGCAGGAGGCCCTGTCCGACCTGTCGAAGAAGCAGCAGACGAGGTTCGCCAAGTCCTCCTTGCGGGTCCAGAAGGCCTGCGACCGAGCCGGGTTCCCGCTGCCTGCGGACAACATCACTGCCCGCACGGCCGCCGGCCTCTGAGCGCAGTCGCCTCGTGACTGAGGCCCCCTTCCAGCGCAATTTCGCCGACCGGATGTCGCTGCACCAGGTCGACCGCGACATCTTCACCGGCTGGTGCCACTCCGGCTCGCCCCTGCGCGCCTACGGCGGGCAGATCGCGGCCCAGTCGCTGGTCGCGGCCGGTCACACGGTCGACGACCCTGCGCGCCGCGTCCACAGCCTGCACGGCTACTTCCTGCGCCCGGGCCGGACCAAGGACTCGATCACCTACCTCGTGGACCGCCCGCGCGACGGTCGTTCGTTCTCCACCCGGTTCGTCCGGGCCGTGCAGAACGGCGAGACGATCTTCATGATGACCGCCTCGTTCGCCGTCGTCGAGGGCGGACCCGAGCACCAGTTCGCGCGGCCGGACATCCCGCCGCCCGCAGACGTCGCCGAGTTCCCGATCCCGGCGCCGGCGTACCTCGAGGGCCCGGGATCGCGCAGCGAGCTCGACTATCCGCAGTCGGACATCATCGACCTGCGCATCGTGGAGCCGAACCGGGCCATCGTGCTGGATGGCGGCCGGTACGAGCGGATGGCATGGGTCCGCATCCTGCGAGGACCTGCCTGACGACTCGCTCGTGCAGGCGTGCGCCCTCACCTACCTGTCCGACCTCACGATGGTGAGCACGGCACTGGCGCCGCATGTGGGCCGAGTGCGTCCTGAGGACCTCATGCTGGCGTCCATCGACCACGCCATGTGGTTCCACGCGCCGACGCGCGCAGACCGATGGCTGCTGTTCGCCCAGGACACCCCCGTGGCGCGCGGCGGCCACGGCCTGGCCCGCGGGCTGTTCTTCGACGGCACCGGCACCCTCGTGGCCTCGGTGGTCCAGGAGTCCCTCATGCGGAACCGACGGCCATGACCGACGCCCTCGTGATGGCCGTGGCGGCGGTCGTCGGGCTCGCGGCCGGCTGGCTCTTCAGCGCCCGCATCGAGGCCGAGTCGGACGCGCCGGTCCGCCCCGTCTGGATCGCGCTGGCGACAGCGCGTGCTGAGCGCGGCCGCGGCCTGGCGGTTCGGCGCCACGTGGTCGACGCCCGTCTACGTGTACTTCGCGATCGTCAGCGTGCCGCTGGCCGTCGTGGACCTGCGCACGCACCGGCTTCCCAACGCGTGGACGCTGACGGCCTACCCGTTCGTCGCCCTCGGCCTGCTGCTGCCCACCGTGGCCAGCGGATCGTGGTCGGACCTCGGTCGCGCACTGGCCGGCGGAGGCATCCTGCTGGGGCTCTACGTCGTGCTCCACCTCGTCAACCCGTCGGGCATGGGGATGGGCGACGTCAAGCTGTCCGGACCCATGGGCGCCCTGCTGGCGTGGCTGTCGTGGTCGGTGCTCCTCGTCGGCACCTTCCTCGGGTTCGCGCTCGGCGCCGTCGTCGGCATCGCGCTGATGGCGCTGGGTCGGGCCGGACGCAAGAGTGCGCTGCCGTTCGGGCCGTTCATGCTCGCCGGCACGTGGATCGCGGTGCTGGCCAGCCCCTGGATCGGCTCCCTGGCGCTGCTGCCGTTCTAGCGGACGAGCCTCACCGCCGGCCCGAGGTCACTGGCTGCCGAAGACCTGCGCGATCGAGGCGACGGCCGGTGCCAGGATGATGATGAACAGCGCCGGCAGGAAGCACAGCATCAGCGGCATCAGGATCTTGACGGGGACCTTCTGCGCCTGCTCACGGGCCCGGGCGTAGCGCTTGGCACGCATCTCGCGGGCCTGCTCGCGCAGGACGGTGGCCACCGGCACGCCGAGCTTGTCCACCTGGAGCATGGCCGACACGAAGCGCTGCACGTCGGCCTGCGGCGTGCGTCCGGCGAGCGCCTCGAGGGCCTGCCCGCGGGAGCGCCCCACCTGCATCTCCTGCAGCGTGATCGCGAACTCGTCCGCCACCGGTCCGGTCTGGTTGTGGGCCACCTGGGCCAGCGCGGCCTGGAAGCTCAGCCCGGACTCGACGCACAGCGTGAGCATGTCGAGGGCGTCGGGCAGTCGCTTGGTGATCTCATCCGTGCGGTTCAGCGCCTTGTTGTACGCGAGCAGGTCGGGAAGGAAGAAGCCGGCGAGGGCGAACCCGATGACCGTCAGCCACCACAGGCCGCCGCTCATGAGGCCCATCAGCAGACCCAGCAGCAGGCCGAGCAGCATGAACTCGACCTTGCGCACGACGGTCTCCCCGACCGCCTCGACCCGCGTGTCGCCTGCATGCAGCAGCTGGTTGCCGAGGCGCTTGCGGGCCTTCTCGCTGACGAGCCGATCGCCGAGGCCGTTCAGCAGCACGTAGGTCACCGAGCGCTCGCGCTCGACCTGGGCGAGGGCCTGGTGGACGTCGACCGTCGCGTATCCCGCGACCATGGCCAGGGAGCGGCGCTTCTGGGACTCGGCGCGGTAGCGCACGATCGCCGTGGCGATGTAGACGACGAGGATGAAGACCAGCAGCGCCGACAGGAACGGAATCAGGACCCCGGACATCAGACCTCGATCCTGACGATGCGCCGCATCCACAGGAAGCCGGCCGTGAAGATGACACCGATGAACACCAGGGCGATGATGCCGGCCGTCTCGGTCCAGAACCACGCGACGTACTTGCGGTTGGCGAGCAGCATGTAGAGGAACAGGCCCACCGGCAGAGCCGCCAGCACCCACCCGGAGAGCTTGCCCTCAGCGGACAGGGTGCGCACCTCGCGGCGCAGCTCCGCGCGGCTCTTCACGGTCGCGGCCGCGGTGTCGAGGACGTTGGACAGGTTGCCGCCGACCTCACGCTGGATGGCGACGGCGGTGACGGTCCAGCGCAGGTCGTCGCTCTCCATGCGGTCGGCGACGCGCGTCAGCGCCTGCTCGATCGTGGAGCCCATCTGGACCTCGCGGGTGGCGCGGCGGATCTGGCGGCTGACCTCGCCCTGCCCGTCGGTCGCGGTGGAGTCGAGCGCCTGGAGGAACGACAGGCCCGACCGCAGGGCGCTGGCGATCAGCATGAGGAAGTCGGGCAGCTCGTTCTCGAATGCCTTGCGGCGGGCGTTGGCTCGCGGAATTGACCCACGCCCGGGTGCCCAGCCAGCCGATCGCCAGCCCGATCAGGATGCCGATCAGGACGTTGCCGATCAGGATCGCGATGATCAGGCCCAGCACGATCATGACGCCCCAGCCGGATCAGCAGCCACATGCCCGGCGACATGGCCATGCCCGCGGTGTCGAGCTTCGCCTCGGTCTCGGGGTAGCTCTTGCGCTTGGACAGCCACTCGTCGAAAGCGGTGATGATGCCGTGCTGCGCGAAGTCGGGCTTCGGGGCGCCCGTGCCCTGGGCCGTGGTGTACCAGAGCACCTGCTGCGTGCGCAGGTACTGGCGCTCGCGGCGCCGGTAGGAGATGTAGCTGAGCACGAGGATCGCGACGATGAGCGCGGCCAGGATGCCGAGCAGTGCGGGAAGCGAGTCGGCGCCCGAGGTCGGCGGGACCGGCACGACCGGCACGACGGCCTCCTGAGTGGGCACGGGTGCCGCACTTCCGCTGCCCTCGAGGTCGCTGGAACGGGGTGTCTTGACCGTCCCGGTGTAGTTGACGTCGTTCGCGCTGACGTTGACCACCGCGAAGGTCGCGCTCGCGTTGATCCCCGGCGGGACCGGAGGCCACCACGTTGATCTTGCTGCCGAAGGAGCCGGTGGCCTGCGAGAAGGCCCCGGCCAGCCCGCTGGCGCCGGTGGAGAGCAGGAACTGGCCGCCGCTCTCGGATGCGATGCCCTTGAGCACGTCGGCGTGCGCGACGCTCGGGGACAGGGCGATCACGTCGATCGGGACGCCCGCGGACTGCGCCCGCTCGTTGACCTCCGCGAGGGTCGCAGCGCTGGCGGTGTCGCCGCCGTCGCTGAGCACGAGCAGCCGCGCGCCCTTGGCCGGGTCCGCCTGGTCGAGCCCGGCGAGGATGCCGTCGTACAGCGCCGTCTTGCCACCGGCCTTCAGCCCGTCGATGGCCGCGAGCACCTCCGGCCGGTCCGTCGTGGGCTCCACGGCGACCTCGACCTGGTCGTTGAAGGTGACCAGGCCGACCTCAACCGCGCTGGGGATGCTCTGCACGAAGGTGGTCGCGGCCTTGCGGGCCGCGGCGAGCTGCTCGCCCCGCATGGACCCGCTGGTGTCGAAGACCATCACGGACTGGGTCGAGTCGACGCCGATGGACTGCGAGGGCCGCGGTCGACGGGATCTCGGTCCCGCCGATGACGACCTTGGAGGTGAGCGGGGTTGTCGGCGTGACCTCGACCTCCGGGTCGAGGTACACGAGGAAGCTGATGTCGCGGCCGTCCGTCCCGGTGACCTGGACGGACTGAGCCTCGTCGGCCAGCGCAGCCGTCGGTGCCAGGACGGCGAGCGCTCCCGCCGTCACCGCCACTGCCGCCCGCGTCAGCCAGGGGCGCATGGCTAGCTCGCCCCGGGACGGAAGTTCTCAGAGCCGAGCGTCACGCCGCTCTCGTCGAGCTTGTCGAGGAAGTTGGGCGTGATCCCCGTCGGCACCAGGCGGCCGGCGGTCGCTCCGTAGTCCCCGCTGCCGTAGTCGAAGGAGAAGAGGTCCTGCATGAGCACGGTGTCGCCCTCAAGCCCGGTGATCTCCGAGATCTGGACGATGTGGCGGGAGCCGTCGCGCAGGCGCGCCTGCTGGACCACCACGTTGATGGCGGAGGTGACCTGCTCGCGGATGACCCGCACCGGCAGGTCCATGCCTGCCATCAGCACCATGGTCTCGATGCGGCTGAGCGCATCACGCGGCGTGTTCGCGTGCACGGTCGACAGCGAGCCGTCGTGGCCGGTGTTCATGGCCTGCAGCATGTCGAGGGCAGCAGCGTCGCGGACCTCGCCGACGATGATGCGATCGGGTCGCATACGCAGCGAGTTGCGGACCAGGTCGCGAATCGTGACCTGCCCCTGACCCTCGACGTTGGCCGGGCGCGACTCCATGCGCAGCACATGCGGCTGGCTGAGCTGGAGCTCGGCCGCGTCCTCGATCGTCACGATGCGCTCGTTGTCGGGGATGAACGACGACAGCACGTTCAGGGTCGTGGTCTTGCCGGAGCCGGTACCGCCGCTGATCAGCATGTTCAGGCGTCCGCGGACGCAGGCATCGAGGACCTCGGCGGCGCCGCGGCTCAGCGTGCCGGTCGTGACGAGGTCCTTGACCGTGAACGGGTCCTTGGAGAACTTGCGGATCGTCAGCGAGCACCCGTCCAGGCAGATGGGCGGGAGCACCGCGTTGACACGGCTGCCGTCAGGCAGGCGCGCGTCGACCATCGGGCTGGCCTCGTCGATGCGCCGGCCGACGCGGGAGACGATCCGGTCGATGGTGCGTCGCAGGTGCGCCTCGTCCGAGAACTTCAGGTCGGTCGGGTGCAGCTTGCCCTCGCGCTCGATGAAGATCGAGTCGGCGCGATTGACCATGATCTCGGTGATCTCCGGGTCGCGCAGCAGCGGCTCGAGCGGTCCGTTGCCGAGGATGTCGTCGATGATCTCCTGCGAGATGCGGGCCCGGTCGCCGGTCGACAGCGGCTTCTTCGCCTTGTTGAGCACCGTCTGGATCGCATTGAAGACATGCTCCTCGAGGACCCGCTGCTCCATCTGGCCGTCGTACGCCTGCTGGCCGAGGGACTGCATGAGGCTCTCGTGGACCTCGTGCTTGAAGGCGGTGAGGTCGTCGCGCATGACCCCGACCGCCGCGGCGGAATTGGCTGCGGCGGCCGTGCTGCGGGGGATGCCCGCCTGGTTGAGACGCTCTGCGAGGCCCACGACTAGCTCCGCTTGAACAGGCCGCGCTTCGCGGGAGCGGCCTGCTTGGCCATCCCCGGATTACGCCGCTGCCGGTCGGCGAGTTCCATGAACGCCTTGGCGACCGCATGGCGCGGATTGGCCTCGACGACGGTGATGCCCTCGTTGAGCCGGGCAGGGACCTCGACGCTCGAGGGGATCTCCACGAGGATCGGGCTGCCCACGGTGCGCTCGACGTCGGTCGGGGTCAGGCCCACGCGGGAGCCGCCACGGTTGAGGACGACCTGCCACTTGGTGCGCGGGAACCCGAGGTTGTCCAGGGTGTCGAGGGTGACCTTGAGGTTCTTCAGGGCAGGCATGTCCAGCGTCGTGAGCAGGATGTAGGAGTCGGCCATGTCGAAGCACTTGAGCACGACGTCGGTGAAGGCCGGCGGTGCATCGACGATGACGTAGTCGTACATGTCCGCGAGCACCCGCAGCATCTCGCCGGCCAGGGCGGCCGAGACGAACTCCGCGTCGGACGGCTTCGTCGGTGCCAGGAGGCAGTCGATGTGCGCCTTGTAGGGCACCACGAGCGAGGACAGGGCGCGCTCGTCGAGCCCGCCCTGCATGCCCAGGGCATCGCTGATCGTCTTGGCGGGATCCAGCTGCAGCGCGATCGCGACGTCGCCGGTCTCCAGGTCGAAGTCGACCAGGCACACCGACGGCTGCTCGTCGCCTGCGGCCAGGGCGGCGGCGAGGTTCGTCGAGACCGTGGTCTTGCCACAGCCGCCCTTGGACGAGAAGACGAGGATGATCTTGCCGCGACGGGCGTTGGCCTCGGGGGCCTCGGCGTGGCGCAGCTGCTCGGAGATCGCCTGCGACCGCTTGCAGGCACCGACCAGCGCCTCGACATCGTCGGCCGAGCACGACCTCACGGATGCCCGAGCGCAGGGCCTCGGACATCGTCGAGACCTCCATGCGCCGCCGCAGCAGGACGACACCGAGGAAGCGGCCGCCGAAGGCGGTAGATCTCCGCCACCTCGCGCGCCACCGCCATCGGGACGTCGGGCCCGACGACGACGAGGTCCTCTTCCGGATGGGCATCCAGATGAGCCTCGAGCTTCTGGGCGTTCTCGACGACGCTGACGTCGTCGGCGAGGGTGAACCGGAACCGGTCCGCCTCGCGACTGGAATCTCCAAGGACTACCGGCACGATCTGCCCCCTCTAGTCGAACAGGTTGCCATCGGTGGTCCCCTCATTCAGCGACGATCTCGGTGCCCTCACCGAGCAGGCCGAGGTAGAGCGAACCAGTCTGGGTGGCGTAGATGAGCTTCTCGGCCTCGGCCTGGTCCATCGCGAACGTCAGCAGCGCCGACGGGGCCTGGGCGGTGGTGGTGCCGTCGGGATTGGCCACCTGTGCCGTCGTGGACTCGCCGACGCCGATGACCAGCGCGCGGTCGAGCAGCACGCGCACGACCGGCTGCGCGCTCTCCTCCGAGCTCGCGAGGTGTTCCACACCACGACCTCGGCGCCCGGGCGGACGAAGTTGCCGACGCGCTGGGGGTCACCGAGGGTGATCGAGACGGCGATCTGGCCGTCCGGGATCGGGATGGACGCGACCTCGGGGAGCTCGGCGACGAAGCTGCTGGAGAGCAGGATCTGCCCGGGGTTGATGTCGTTGAGCGCCAGGAGCGCGGTGTTCTCCGCGGTCACCGTCGAGATGGCGCCTACGGGAGCCATGGTCGAGGGCACCTGGGTCGACTCCACCAGGCCGCCGGCGACGGCGTCACCGAGGGAGAGCCCCTGCGGGATCAGCGCGGTCGACACGAGGACGGGCACCGGCTGCTGCTGATCGATCACACGCTGCTCGGCACCTCGCGTGTAGAAGAACACGAGTCCTGCGGCGACGAGCGCGAGGACGACCGCGAGGATGATCGGCAATGCTCTCTTCATGGCTTCACCCTACCTAGTCGAGTGTCTGTTTCGTGACACTTCGTCCTCGTGGGGCCGGGTTTCTTCCTAGACCCGGATCCGTGCAGCAGCGGACGGTGCCACCGAGAGCCGCAAAGGGGGCCCGCCGACGCAGTCGCGCAGGCGGGCCCCCTTCGATCGATCAGGTGCCGATCGAGGCGGCAGCCTTGTTGAAGATGCCGCTGAGGCGCGTGCCGAGCAGCACGACAGCGACGATGATGACGACGGCGATGAGGGCCACGATCAGGCCGTACTCCACCGCGGTGGCGCCGCGATCGCGCGACTCCATGAACTCGGCCTTCTTCTGCATCATGAGGATGTGGGTCTTCATGGCGAGGGTCTTCATTGGTTACTCACTCCCTGGATTGAGGCGACCGTGACGGACACCCGTGTGATTATTGTGCTTTCGCGGTTCAAATGCGGTGATTTGAGTCGGTTCGGCGTGGTTGGTGCCAAACGCTGACGTGGTGAAGGATCGCGGATCCACAGATCACCATGGTGCCCTCGCTCCCCCTGATCGGTCGTGCGTTTGTTGAGCCCAGAATCCCTGCGGAAACTCACGTTTGCCTCACGGCGCTGTCACAGTCTTCGCTCACCGGCTGCCAGAGGTCCCGCCGTCGGGGGCCCTCAGGCCGGGTCCGCCTCCGTGACGTCCTCGTCCTCGAGCACGACCTCGCCGGCGCGGACCGGCTGGTCGCCGGAATCGACGACGATCCGGCCACGGCCGCCGCTCTTGGCGGCGTAGAGGGCCCGACCGGCCCGGGAGATGACGTCCTCGAGCTCCTGGCCCGGGGCCCACAGCGCCGCGCCCACCGACACCGTCGAGGGGATCGGGCCGGCCGTCGTGCGGATCGGATGGCCGTTGATCGTCGACACGACCCGCTCGAGGGCGGGCTGGGCGGACGCCGGGTCGGCCACCACGGCGAGCAGGAACTCGTCGCCGTCCCATCGCGCGACCGTGTCGTGCCCGGGAAGGCTGTGCCGCAGGCGACCGGCGATGGCCTGGAGGAACTCGTCGCCCACGTCGCTGCCGAACTGCTCGTTGACCTCCTTGAACAGGTCGCAGTCGAGGAAGGCGACGACCCGCTCGGTGTCGGTGTTGCGCGGCCCGAGCGCGCGGATGGCCCCGCGGCGGTTGAGCAGCCCGGTCATCGAGTCGGTGTCGGCCTGCGTCTGGAGCTGGAACTGCATCGCCTTGCGGCGCTCGCCGGCGCCGGCGCCGGCGCGGCTGCGGCCTGGACGGTGCGGAACCGACTGGCCAGGACAGCGATCGCGGCGAAGACGATGAGCCCGACGAGCGGGATCACGCTGTCGTTGAACTCCTCGACGTCGGTGGGCAGGACCGAGAGCACCACGCCCGCCAGGAACGTGACCACGGCTACCAGCCCGGTGAGCGCCACCGGCGCGAACACCGCGGCGAACATGGGGACCGCGGCCATCATGGCCACGAGGACCGCGTGCTCGCCGGTCACGACCCCGAGCACGAAGATCAGGACCAGCGCCACCAGCGGCAGCACGACCCCCTTGGTGACCTCCGACTTGCGGCTGCTGTCCACGAACACCCCTCGATCGATCGTTGGGACCATGCCTGGTGTCGACCGCACGGACGACTACGCGCGTACTCTACGCCCGAATCGTACTGATTCGCGGTATGCCGGGGGACGGTCTTGCCGGTTCCCGTTCAGGGACCTTGGTCCCCCGGTGCGGGGTCCGACTCCCCGTGGATTGTGGGGTCGGGACGCGTCATGCTGTGACCATGACGGACCAGCAGTCCTTCCGTGACCGCGTCGTGGTGGGCTTCGACGGCTCGGAGCCTGCTGAGCGTGCGGTCGCCTGGGCTGCGCAGGAGGCCCGCGTCCGCGGGCGCGGCCTCACCCTCGTGCACGCACTCGTGCCGCCGGTCGCGACCGGCGGCCTCGGCGTCGCCCTGCCGCCCAGCCTCGACCTGCTCGACAGCCTCGAGCGGCAGGCGAAGGCCCACCTGGACGACCTCGCCGGCCGGTTCGCCGACCAGGAGGTCACCACCCTCGTGTGCGTCGGGACGGCCAGCGGCGTCCTGCTGGAGGCCTCCGAGTCCGCCGACCTGGTCGTGGTGGGGTCCCGGGGCCGTGGCGGCTTCCGCGGACTGCTCCTCGGGTCCGTCGGCGCCCAGGTGGCCGCCCACGCCGCCTGCCCGGTCGCGGTCATCCGCGCCACGCGCCGGTCCGCATGCCGGCACGGTGGTGATCGGCATCGACGGCTCCCCCGCCGCCGAGGCCGCCCTGGCCTTCGGCTTCGACGAGGCCAGCCGGCACGGCTGGTCCGTGGTCGCCGTGCACGCCTGGGACGTCCCCGCGTACGACCTGCTGATCGTCCCCAACGGGCCGGTTCCGGTACCGCTCGCCGACGTCGCCGACGACGAGGTGCGGCTCACGGCCGAGCTCCTCGCCGGCTTCCGCGACGACTACCCGGACGTCGACGTCGAGGAGCGCCTCGTGCGCAGTCCCGCCGTCCAGGCCCTGGTCGCCGCGTCCACCACGGCCGCGATGATCGTCGTCGGCACCCATGGGCACGGTCCGACGATGGGGGCGCTGCTCGGATCGGTGAGCAACGGCCTGCTGCACAAGGCCACGGTCCCGGTCGTGGTCGTCCCGCCCGTCGATCCGCATCCGAGTGCCGCATGAGCGCCGCACACGTCTTCGGCAACGGGCACGACGTCGTGGTGGCGGACCTGATGTCGCGCCCGGTCCTGACCGTCGAGGTCGGCGAGTCGCTGTGGGACGCCTGGCAGCTGCTGTTCGTGTCCGGCCTGCGGCACCTCGTGGTGCTCGACCTCGGACGGAACGAGCCTGGGGATCCTCAGCGACCGCAACATCCTCGCCGAGGTGCCGGCCACCGCCGAGCACCTCAGCAACCGACGCGTGGGCGACGTCCTGGCGGTGGTGCCCCTCGTGTCGGTGCTTCCGGACGACAGCCCCATGACCGCCGCGCACGTCATGGCGCAGAACACCGTCGAGGCCGTACCGGTCCTGGAGGCCGACGGGCGGCTCGTCGGCATCGTCACCGAGTCCGACATCGTGCGCTGGCTGGTCCGCTGACCCCGGCACCCTCGTAGGGTGTGCGCATGGCTGCTGCTGACCGACTCGTCTGGATCGACTGCGAGATGACCGGCCTCGATCCCACGACCGACGAGATCGTCGAGATCGCCTGCATCGTGACGGAGGCCGACCTCACCGAGCTCGACGCCGGGATCAGCCTCGTCGTCAAGCCGACCGACGCCCCGCTCGCAGCGATGGACGATGTCGTCGTGCGCATGCACACCGAGTCGGGCCTGCTCGAGGAGATCCCCGGGGGCACCACGCTCGAGGACGCCCAGGCGCAGGTCCTGGCCTACGTGCAGCAGCACGTGCCCGAGGCGCGCAAGGCTCCCCTGGCCGGGTCGAGCGTCTACGTCGACCGCGGCTTCCTCGCCCGCTACATGCCCGACCTCGACGCGCACCTCCACTACCGGCTCGTCGACATGTCCAGCGTCAAGGAGATCGTCCGCCGCTGGTACCCGCGGGTGTACTTCGCCACCCCCGAGAAGACGCGGCAACCACCGCGCGCTGGGCGACATCCGCGAGTCCATCGCCGAGCTCCGCTACTACCGCGACGCGGTGTTCGTGCCGCACCCCGGGCCCGACTCCCCCACAGCCGCAGGCCCTGGGCCAGGTGCACGTCGTCGGACCACGCCACCCGCGACGTCCCGCTCCTCTAGCCGGGGCCGCGGCCCCGCGCACGATCGAGGGCCGGCGCCTCCGGTAGGCTGCAGCAGTCCCGCGTTCGCGCGGACATGGTGGGTGTAGCTCAGCTGGTAGAGCACCTGGTTGTGGTCCAGGTGGTCGCGGGTTCAAGTCCCGTCACT
>CAVTOM010000009.1:0-22559 GCA_963736365.1 uncultured bacterium
GGGTAGGTTCGCGTCGTGCCCCGTCCCTCGTCCGAGCCCCTGCGCATCGCGTGGCTCGTCTACCGCGGCAACCCGCACTGCGGCGGCCAGGGCGTCTACACCCGCTACGTCGCCCGGGAGGTCGCGGACATGGGGCACCACATCGAGGTGCTCGCCGGCCAGCCGTGGCCCGAGCTCGTCGATCCCGACCAGCTGGTCGAGGTGCCGAGCCTCGACCTCTACCGGTCGCCCGACCCGTTCCGGGTGCCGCACGTGCGCGAGTTCCGCGACACCGTCGACATGCGCGAGTTCGCGATCATGTGCGCTGGCCGGGTTCCCCGAGCCGTGGGCGTTCAGCGAGCGCGGCCCGCCGCATCCTGCAGGACCGGCGCGACGACTTCGACCTCGTCCACGACAACCAGAGCCTGGGCCGCGGGGTCGTCGGCATGATGGCCGACGGCTGGCCGGTCTCGGCCACGATCCACCACCCGATCACCGTCGACCGCGAGCTCGACCTCGCGCACGCCACGTCGTTCCGCGCCGACTGTCGCTGCGGCGCTGGTACGGCTTCCTGCGCATGCAGATGCAGGTCGCGCGGCAGCATCCCGCGCATCGTGACGGTGTCCGGATCCAGCCGCCGCGACATCGCCGCGCAGATGGGCGTGCCCGCCGACCGCATGACCGTCGTGCCGATCGGCGCCGACGAGCTCGATCTTCCGTCCGATGCCGCACGTCGCCCGGGTGCCCGGCCGGCTCGATGACGACCGCGAGCGCCGACGTGCCGATGAAGGGCCTGTCGCACCTGCTCGAGGCGCTCGCCAAGGTCCGCGTCGAGCGGCCCGACGCCCACCTCGTCGTCATCGGCCGGCTCAAGGAGGACAGCAACGTCCCCGCGCTGCATCGACGCAGCTCGGGCTCGACGGGCGCCGTGCGAGTTCGTCAGCGGGCGTCACCGACGAGCGCATCGTCGAGCTGTACGCCGAGACCGAGGTCGCCGTGCGTCCCGTCGCTGTACGAGGGCTTCTCGCTGCCCGCGGTCGAGGCGATGGCCTGCGGCGTCCCGGTCGTCGCCACCACCGGCGGCGCGCTGCCCGGAGGTCGTCGGCGCCGACGGCGAGAGCGCCCGCACCGTCCCGCCGGCCGACCCGTCCGCGCTGACCGCCGCGATCCTCGACCTGCTGGACGACGCCGAGCAGCGGGCCCGCATCGGCGCGGCCGGCCGCGCGCGGGTGCTCGCCCGCTTCACCTGGCGGGCGCACGCCGTCGGCCTCGTCGAGATGTGGCGCGCGATGCTCGACGAGCGCGGCCGGCGCCCGGACCAGAGCGGGATGCCGGCGTGCTCACCGTCGACCTCGACCGGCTGCGCGTCGGCCGCGGGCGACTCGCTGCTCGACATGGGCTGCGGCGGCGGCCGGCACGCGTTCGCGGCCCTGCGCCGCGGGCGCCCACGTCGTCGCCTTCGACGCCGACGCAGCCGAGCTCGACCCAGGTGCAGGCGACGTCACCGCGATGCGCGAGGCCGGCGAGCTGCCGTCGCGGCGCCGTCGGGGCCCGGTGCGGGGCGACGCCCTCGCGCTGCCGTTCGCCGACGGCGCGTTCGACCGCATCATCGCCGCCGAGGTGCTCGAGCACATCCCGGACGACGTGACCGCGATCGACGAGCTCGTGCGGGTGCTGGAGCCCGGCGGACGCATCGCCGTGACGGTGCCGGCCCGCCTGCCCGAGCGCGTCAACTGGGCGCTGAGCGACGCGTACCACGACTTCCCCGGCGGGCACATCCGCATCTACCGGCAGCGCGAGCTGGAGGACAGGCTGCGGGCCGCGGGCCTGCAGCTGCGCGGCTCGCACCGCGCGCACGCCCTGCACTCGCCGTACTGGTGGATCCGATGCGCCGGCGGGGTCAACAACGCCGATCGGCTCCTGGCTCGTCGCTACCACGACGTGCTGGTGTGGCAGATCATGAAGAACCCGCCGGTGCTGCGGACCGCCGACCGGACCCTCAACCCGGTGCTGGGCAAGAGCCTCGTCGTGTACGCGGAGAAGCCATGACGCGCGTGCCGTCGCTCGCCCCGGACGCGCTCGCCGCGACGGTCGGGGCGATCGCGCCGGTCCAGGCGCCCGACGGGCGCATCCCGTGGGTCATCGGCGGGCAGACCGACCCGTGGAACATGGTCGAGGCGGCCATGGCGCTCGACGTCGGCGGGCGAGCACGAGGCGGCGGCGCGCGCCTACGCCTGGCTGCGCGAGCGTGTGCTGCCGCACGGCGGCTGGTACGCGTACTACCAGGGCGACGAGGTGTCCGACCGGACGCTCGACACGAACATCACCGCCTACATCGCCGTGGGCACGTGGCACCACTACCTGTCGACGGACGACGACGCCTTCCTGCGGGCGATGTGGCCGGTGGCCGAGGCCGCGATCGACCACGTGCTGGAGTTCCAGGCGACCACCGGCGAGGTTGCCTGGCGGGCCGACGACCCCGCCGACGGCGCCCTGCTGACCGGATCGTCGAGCATCCACATGAGCCTGCGCTGCGCGCTCGCGATCGCCGCCCGGCTGGGCGTGCACCGGCCGGACTGGGAGCTGTCGCTCGGCGCGCTCGGCGCTGCGATCGCGCAGCGCCCTGACCTGTTCCTGGACAAGTCCCGGTGGGCGATGGACTGGTACTACCCGATCCTCGGCGGCGTCCTGCGCGGCCCGGCCGCCCTGCGCGCGCGTCGACGAGCACTGGGACGCGTTCGTCGTGGGGGGACTGGGCGTGCGCTGCGTGTCGGACCGGCCGTGGATCACGGCGGCCGAGACCTGTGAGCTGGTGATGGCCCTGGACGCGATCGGGGAGACGGACCGGGCCCGCGAGCTGTTCGCCTGGGCGCAGTTCCTGCGCCACGAGGACGGCTCGTACTGGTGCGGGATGAACTTCGAGGGCGAGCGGTTCGACGGTCCCGGCGCGTACTTCACGGCCGACCAGCCGACCTGGAACTCCGCCGCCGTGGTGCTGGCGGCCCATGCGCTCGACGGGGACGGGCCCACCGCCGGGCTGTTCCGCGGCGAGGGACTGCCGGTCGGCGTGCCCTCGGTCTCGGCCCCCACCCCGCTCGCCGAGCGGTGAGGCGTGGCCCCGCGTGGGGGCCGACCGTGGGGGGTCAGGGACGGCGCAGGATGCGCAGGCTCCCGGTCGTCCCCGGCACGCCTGCGGCGTCTGCCGGCGTGAAGCCGTCGGCCACCGCCCGCTGCCAGACGACGAAGGGGGCCTGCCCCCCGTCGGCCGGGTCCTCGAACACGTCGTGGATGGCCAGCAGACCGTCGGGCAGCACGAACCGCGCCCAGGCCTCGTAGTCGGCCATTGCCACGTCTAGGGCGTGGCCGCCGTCGATGAACAGCAGGCCGAGTCCGGTGCCCCAGTGCTCGGCCACGGTGGGCGAGTCGCCGACGACGGCGACGACGACGTCCTCCAGTCGCGCAAGCTCCAGGGTGCGGCGCAGGAACGGCAGGGTGTCCATGCGCCCGGTGCGCGCGTCGACGACCTCGGGATCGTGGTGCTCCCAGCCGGACTGGTTCTCCTCCGAGCCGTGGTGATGGTCGACGGTGAACAGGACGGTCCCCGCGGCGCGGGCTGCTGAGCCGAGGTACACGGCGGACTTCCCGCAGTACGAGCCGATCTCCAGCAGCGGCCCCACCGCGCCCGCCTGACGGCCGGCGTGGTGCAGCGCCATGCCCTCGTCGTCGGGCATGAACCCCTTCGCCGCGCGTGCGACCGCCCGTTCGTCCTCATTCATCGCTGGGTAGTGTCTCGCGTCATGAAGCCCTCGCGCGCACTGGCCATGGCCGTTCCCGTCGCTGCAGCCCTGGTGCTGCTCGTCGGATGCGGATCGAGCGGCTCGGCCGGCGAGTCCAGCCAGGCCATCAGCGCGCCCACGGCTGACGCGGCGACAGCGCCGGCGGCGACCGGCGCCCCCTCCGCCGAGCTGACGGCGTGGGCCGGTCAGGTGTGCGATGCGACGGCCGCCCTCAGGGACTCCGTGACGGGCATCGCCTCGGCGGTGACCTCCGGCGGGGACGTGGCGGCCAACGTGTCGAACCAGTTCGCGACGATCCAGGCCTCGGCTACTTCGCTGGTCGAGACGGTGGGCGCGATCCCGGCCGACGGCAGCAGCCCGCAGGCCCAGGCGATCTCCGAGTCAGCCGCGGCGTCCAAGGCGGCGATCGATGCACTCGGGACCAGCGTCACTGACCTGACGAACGCGTCCGGCATCGGCTCGGTCACGGCGATCGCCGCCGTCGGCTCAGCGGCCAACGACGCCCTCTCGGCCATCGGTGACACGGGCACGGCGATCAGCGACGCGGTGCAGGACGGCTCGGGGACCCTCGGCCAGGCATTCGCGGCCAACCCCTCGTGCGCGACTCTGGGGCAGTAGCGCCTACGACTTCCGCGCTCGCGTCGACTTCGACTTACGCATCGACGAGGCCTCCTCGTAGAAGGCCAGATACTGATCGAGCGTGATCGCCCCGATCGCCTCACCCACGAGATCGAGCGGCAGGTCGTCGAGCTTGCGGAAGCGCACGCACGACTTGCCGATGTCCATGCGCTTGCCCGTCGCGCGGTAGTCCGCCTCGAAGCGCTCGCGCAGGGTGTCGCTGCCGTAGATGCCCATGAGGTACACGGCCATGTGCTGCTTCTGCGAGGCGATCGCGGCGTAGGACAGCGGCTGTCCGTTGTACGTCTCGGGGAAGGTCTCCAGCGGGACCTCGTACGAGATCATGCCCCAGTTCATCGTTTCGACCATGCCGGCGGGCAGGTTCGCGAGGACCACGTCGCGCACGGCGCTGATGGCCGCGCGACGGTCGTCAGGAAGCTCGGCGAGGTACTCGTCGACGGTTCGGGCGTCGCTCTGCATGCGAGCCAGACTACGACGGGGTGCGCGACTAGGACCAGTACACGTACACGCGGGTTCCGACCGGAACCTGGTCGTACAGCCAGGTCGCCTTCTCCATGTCGCGGATGCCCACGCAGCCGTGCGACCCGCGGCTGTAGCCCACGGAGGCGAAGTCGGGGGAGTAGTGCACGGCCTCGTCGCCGTTGAAGAACATCGCGCGGGGCATCCAGGAGTGGTACAGGCTCGAGACGTGGTTGTAGCTCTTCTGCTTGACCGAGAAGATGCCCTCGCCCGTCTCCATCCCCGGGGCGCCGAAGCGTGCGTCGGCGATCATCTTGACCTTGCCCTTGACGACGTAGCGCAGCAGCTTCGTCGACTTGTCGATGCAGATCGCCTTCTTCACCTCGGTGCAGCGCAACGGCAGGATCCCGACCGGCTCGGCCAGGCGCGTCAGCTTCTTCCATGTCTTCTTGTCGACCTTGCCCGTGGTGGGCAGCCAGTTCTTGTACTGGAAGTCCTTGACCGCCTTGCGCATCGTGATGCCGAACAGCTGCTTGTCCTGGCTGTTCTCCGACAGGGTGTAGCCCAGCCACATGAGCCGCTGCTGGGCGCGCGCCACCATCGGGCCGCGGTCGTCGAACCGCAGCGGGAGCGTCGTGCGCACGACGACCGGCTTCGCGGTCGGGGTGGGCGCCGTGCTGGGTGCCGTGGACGCGGTGGGAGCGGGAGCGCTGACCGTGGGGTCCGGCGTCGGCGTCGCCGAGGGGGTCGCGTCGGAGGATGAGGACGATGTCGGAATCGGACTCGGGGAGACGTCCGCACGGGCGGACGATGCCACCAGCATGGAGCAGGCAGCGGTCGCGACGATCACGAGCACAGTGGGGGAAGCACGATGCATGTCATCACCGTAGGGCGCACATAGCCCGATTTGCCCCTATCCGGCCTTCGACACGCCCACGGCGAGGTACGACAGGAACCACGACTGCGCCAGCCGAGCGGCCTGCGCGAGGGTGCCCGGCTCCTCGAACAGGTGGGTCGCGCTGGCGACGATCTCCAGCAGGCAGGTGCAGTGCAGCCGGCGCTGCGCCTCGCGGTTGAGGTCGATGACGGGGTGGTCGAGGCCGCCGACGATCAGCAGGGTGGGAGCCTCGACGCGTTCCAGCCACGCGCCCGCGAGGTCGGGCCGCCCACCGCGTGACACGACGGCGGTGACCTGCTCGGGGTGACGTGCCGCGGCCACGAGGGCCGCCGCTGCTCCCGTCGACGCCCCGAAGTAGCCGACCGGCAGCGCGCCGACGTCGCGGCGAGCGCGCAGCCACGTCGTGGCGTCGCTCAGCCGCTCGGCCAGCAGCTCGATGTCGAAGACGTTGCGGCGCACGTCGGCCTCGTCGTCGGTGAGGAGGTCGAAGCGCAGCGTGGCCAGGCCGGCCGACTCCAGGACGTTCGCGACCGCGATGTTGCGCGGGCTGAGCCGGCTGCTGCCGCTGCCGTGCGCGAACAGGACGACGCCGCGAGCGCCATCGGGCACGGTGAGATGGCCGGGCAGGTGCAGCCCGCCGGACGTGATGTCGACATCAACCTCCACCCCGCCGGTGGGCGGGTCGATGTTGGCGCTGCGCGGATGGGCGCCGAGGATCGCGATGACCTCCTCGTCGCTGACCTGGCCGAAGTCGCGGTAGTGCTGCCCGACGGCGTAGAACGGCTCGGGCACGTCGAGGCAGACGACGTCGTCGGCCATCTCCTTCACCCAGTCGATGGCCTGAGCCGATCCGACCGGCACGGCCACGGTGACGCGCGCGGCCCCGAGGTGGCGGGCCACCGAGACCGCGGCGGCTGCCGTCGATCCCGTCGCCATGCCGTCGTCGACGATCACGACGTCGCGCCCGGCGATGCTGAGCCGCGTGCGGCCGCCGCGGTAGAGCGCCACGCGACGCTCGATCTCGGCGCGCTCGCGTTGCGCGATGTGGTCCATCTGCTCGCTCGTGATGCGCAGCTGCCGACGGGCCGCGTGGTCGACGGTCATGGCACCGCCCTCGCCGACGGCGCCGATCGCGAACTCGGGGTTGCTGGGCGCGCCGAGCTTGCGGACGACGAGCACGTCGAGGTCGGTGTCGAGCGCGCGGGCGACCTCCACGGCCACCGGCAGGCCGCCGCGCGGCAGGGCCAGGACGAGCGGGGAGTCGGGGATGCGCTGCACGAGGCGTGACGCCAGTCGGCGCCCGGCATCGGTACGGTCCGAGAACATGACCACCTCCGGGCGCGGGTCGTGTCGCGACGACCCCCCGCCGCTTCCATCGTGACACCTGGCGGCACGGGAGGGAACCCCTCGCGACGTCTCGCGGGGCCTGCCGCGACGCGATGGGTACGCTCGCGCAAGCCGAGCCGAGCCAGGGAGGTGACGGACTTGCCCACGGGGGACACGGACGGGCGGGATGCCGTCGGAACGGTGGTCGTCGTCGGGGCCGGCCCGGCCGGGCTGGCCGCCGCCGCGCGGCTGGTCGAGCTGGGGCACCGGCCGATCGTCGTGGAGGCGTCCGGGCGCTGGGGCGGCATGGCCGGCAGCACGATCCGGTGGGGGCACGTCGTCGACTTCGGACCGCATCGGTTCTTCTCGACCGATCCCGTCGTCACGTCCTTCTGGCACCGCTACGTCGCCGGCGACTACGTCATGGTGGCGCGACAGACGCGCATCTTCTACCAGGGCAGGTACTACGACTACCCGCTGAAGGCGGCCAACGCCGTCCGCAACCTCGGCATCGTCCGGGCGACCCGCGCGCTCGCCAGCTACGTCAAGGCGCGCGTGCGTCCCGAGCCGGACGACGGGTCGCTCGAGGCGTGGGTGGTCAACCGCTTCGGCACCGTGCTCTTCACGACGTTCTTCAAGACGTACACCGAGAAGCTCTGGGGTGTGTCGTGCCGTGCGCTCGACGCCGACTGGGCGGCCCAGCGCATCCAGGGCCTCACGCTCGGCGCGGCGGTGCTCGGGGCGGTGCGCGGCAACCGCGGCAACCGGCACAAGACGCTCGCCGACGAGTTCGCCTACCCCACGACCGGCAGCGGCCTGCTCTACGACCGGCTCCAGGCGGCCGTCGTGGCCGGCGGCGGCCAGGTGCGCGTCGGCTCGCCGGTGCAGCGGGTGCGCGTGACCGACGGGCGAGCGACGGGAGTCGTGCTCGCCGACGGGGAGGTCGTGGAGGCCGACTGGGTGGTGTCGTCCATGCCGATCACGCTCCTGCTCGCCGGGCTGCCGGACGTGCCCGACGAGGTCGTCGCGGCCGCCGCACGGCTCCGATTCCGGAACACGATCCTCGTCTACCTCCTGGTCGAGTCCGACGACCTGTTCCCCGACCAGTGGCTGTACATCCACGACCCGTCCCTGCGCCACGGGCGCATCACCAACTTCCGGAACTGGTCGCCTGCGATCGTGGGAGACGACGCCCGGACGGTCCTGTGCCTGGAGTTCTGGTGCTTCGAGGACGATCCCCTGTGGAGCGAGGACGACGACGGCCTCGTCCGCCTCGCCACGGACGAGGTGACGGCGACGGGGCTGCTGGGCGGCGCACCCGTCGTGGAGGGGTCCGTCGTGCGCGTCCCGCGCTGCTACCCCGTGTACGAGCACGGCTACCAGCAGCCGCTCCAGGTGGTCACGGACCATCTCGACACCGTCGGCCGGCTCGTGCCGATCGGGAGGTACGGCGCCTTCAAGTACAACAACCAGGACCACTCGCTGCTGATGGGGATCCTCGCGGCCGAGGCGATCGGCCAGGGCCGCACGCCGGACCTGTGGGGCGTCAACACCGACTCCACGTACCAGGAGTCCGGGACGCCGGACGTGCTCGCGCGCGGGGCGGCGTCGTGAGCGGGGAGGGCTGGCTGGTCACCGGCGGTGCGGGGTACATCGGCGCCCACGTGGTGCGCGCCCTGCTCGATGCGGGCCTGTCGCCGGTCGTCCTCGACGACCTCCGTGCGGGCATCGCCGAGCGGCTGCCGGAGGGCGTCCCGCTGATCGTGGCCGACTGCTCAGACCCGGCGGAGGTCCGCGACGCTGTCACGCGGCACGGACTGGTCGGCGTCGTGCACCTCGCGTCGCGCAAGCAGGCGGGGGAGTCCGCTCGTGAGCCGCTCGGCTACTGGACCAGCAACGTGCGCGCCATCCTCGGAGTCCTCGAGGGCCTCGAGGGAACGGGCCGCGCGACACCTCGTGCTCAGCTCCAGCTGCTCGGTCTACGGAGCAGCAGGCCCGGTGACCGAGGAATCGCCGCTGGAGCCCCCTGAGCCCATACGGCCGCACGAAGCTGGTCAGCGAGCTGGCCGTCGCGGACTGCGCTCCGGCGCTCGGGCTCACGTGGATGACGCTGCGGTACTTCAACGTCATCGGCAACGACGACTTCCCGCACGCCCACGACACCAGCACCGAGTGCCTGGTGCCGGCGGCGCTGGCGGCCATGGACGCCGGCCGCTCACCCACGGTGTTCGGCCTGGACTACGACACGCCGGACGGGACCTGCCTGCGGGACTACGTCGACGTCCGCGACCTGGCCCGGGCGCATGTGCTCGCGGTGCAGGCGCTTCAGCAGGGCGACCGCGCGGGCGGGCCGCCGCAGCTGCTCGACATCGCCGTGGGGCAGCCGTCGTCGGTACTGGAGGTCCTCGGACACGTCCATGCCGAGGTCGGCCGACCGCTGGACGTGACGGACGGCGGGCGCCGGGCGGGGGATCCGGTTGCGGTGTGGTCGTCTCGCGTGCTGGCCGGCCAGGCCCTCGGGTGGCAGGCCCGGCACAGCACGGCCGACTCGGTGGCCGCCCATGTGCGGTCCGTGCGGACGTGGGGAGATCCACCGCCCCCGGGGCGGGACCGTGGCTAGCGTCCCGCGCACGGACGTGGGCCGCGTCCGTCGCACCCGCGTCGCGGCGGGCGCCCTGGGCATCGCGCTCGGCTCCGTGGTCGGCCTCCTCGTGCCGCTGCCGCTGGGGTTCCGCGACATGTTCCACGTGGGCGAGTTCTTCGTCGGGACAGTCACCGTCGCGACCGGATCCCCGGCCGGCACCCCGTACACGGTGCACGGCGCCCTCGACGTCGTCCCCGGCCTGGTGACGCGTGCCTTCTTCGGCGCCGACGCCTACGTCGTCCCGACGATCGTGCTGTACCTGCTGCTCGCCCTCACGGCGATGCTGCTGTTCGTCGTGATCCTGGCGCGGCTGCTGCCCGGGGCGCCGTCGCTGTGGCCGGTCATGGCGGTGGCTGGATTCGCCACGTCGTGGTCGGTCCACTACCGCGACCTGCTGCTGGTCGCCGGGATCCTCGCGTTCACGCTCACGCTCCAGGCGGCCGGTGCGCGGGCCCGGGCGTGGTGGGCGTCGGCGACCGGGGTCGCGGTGACGCTCGGGGTCCTGTGGTCGTGGAACCGGGGCCTGATCGGCGCCGTCGCCATCCTCGGGGCTGCGCTCATCGTCGCCCTGACGGACCGGGCGCGCAGGTCGGTGCTCCTCGTCGTGGCGGCGTCGGCGGTGGCCGCGCTCGTGCTCGCGGCGTTCCCGCTCTTCCGTCCCGACGTGGTGGTCGGCAACATCGCGCTGGTCGTCGAGGGCAACGCGCTGACGCACTACGCGTGGGACTCCGGACTGCTGCGCGTGGCCGGGTTCCTCGCGGTGCCGGTCGTGCTGGCCGTCGTAGCACTCGGGGTCTACCTGTGGGCTGGGCGCCGCTCGGCCCAGGCGTGGGCGCAGTCCTGGCTGTGGGCGGTGGTCCTGGCTGGCCTCGTCAAGGTCGCGCTCGACCGGATCGACGTGATCCACCTCGTCATGGCCCTGTGGGCGCCGATCGCGATCGGCGCCCTCGCCGGGCCGGCCGTGGTCGAGCGCGTGCCCCGGTGGCTGCGCGTGGTGGTGGCCGTGGTCGGCGTGGTCGTCATGATCCAGCTCGCAGACGGCTACCCGCCCCTGCTGGCCATCACGGCCCTGGCGGCCGCGCTGCTGACCGCCCCCTGGCTGGCCCGTCCGGTCGGCGCCCGGACGGCGGTCGCCGTCGTGTCGCTGGCCGCCGTCGCCTGGTACGGCTGGCAGGTCGCCTCCCCGCGAGCGGAGGCATGGACGGTGCTCGCCGACGCCGCGCGGGCACCCACGCAGGCCGACGCCGTGCCGGAGGGCGTGGCCTGGGCGGCCGAGCAGCTGCGGGGGCAGCCCTGCGTCCTCGACCTCACCAGCCAGGGCGTGATCAACGCCCTCGTCGACCTGCCGACCTGCACGCGCTTCGGCTACCTGCCGTGGGTGCCCGCCACCCGGCAGGAGGAGCTGCGGGCCCAGGTCGAGGCCACCGACCCGGACGTCATCGTGTGGTCGCGGGGCGGGGGCCAGTTCGCGATCGGATCGCAGCCGCTCGACGAGCAGCTAGGCGAGTTCGTGGGCTGGCTGGAGTCGGAGTACCCGGTCGAGGTGTGCCGGGCGGAGACGTGCCTGCGCACGAGGATCTGACGCCTCGGCACGAGCCGAGATCAGGCCGACGACTCCACGGTCCAGTGGCCGAGCGCGTCGCTGTAGACCAGGGTGCGGGCGCAGACGTTGCCGCCGGTTCCGCCGTTGGGCCACTGCGCCCACGACGAGGTCCAGCCACCGGACTCGACGCCGGCGAGGTTGTACGACGGGTCGGTGATGTCGCACGACCCGTCGGCCAGGGGCGTGGTCTGCTGGTACACGGGCGCGATCGGCGTGCCCTCGGGATCGCACAGCGCGACGTAGGTGTAGCCGACGCCTTCGATCTCCTCCTGGATCTCGGCGAAGTCGTCGCACGACAGGCCGACGATGTAGCCGATGCGCACGAGGTCGCCCTCCTCGACCAGGGCGGTGAGCAGCAGCGCCTGACCGTCGGCGCCGAACACGCGCAGCGTGCCGGAGGTGAAGTCGGGCGCGAAGTCCACCGATGCCGCGCCCTCGGAATCGGCGTCGGCGAGGTAGCACCCGTCGGCCTCGGAGCTGCCGAGCGCCCCGGCCGGCGTCAGGGCCGTGACGGTGTTGCCGCTGCTCAGGAAGAACAGCGACAGCTCGAACGGACCGAAGACCGTCCCGGCCTGGCAGCCGTCGATGGTGACGTCGCGGGCCTGGGCTGGGGGTGCCACGGCCAGCACGCCGGACAGCAGGGCGGCGGCGGTGGCGAGCGTGGCGATGATGCGGCGCATGGGAGTCCCGTCGTGAGGTGTGCGGGGAGCATACGTGCGGGTTGGTCCCGGAAAGCGATGAAACGCCCCGTTTGCCCCGGCCGTTGTCACGGGCGCCCTCGGGCAGCCCCTAGAATCTCGGGGGCCAACGCGGGGCGTAGCGTAGTGGCTAGCGCGCCTGCTTTGGGAGCAGGAGATCGGGAGTTCGAGTCTCCCCGCCCCGACCACTCAGGACTGGAGACCCAGTCCTGGGGTCACCGACTACCTGGAGATTGATCTGCCGTGAAGAGCGACGTCGAGACCCTGTCCCCGACCCGCGTCAAGCTGACCGTCGAGGTTCCCTTCGAGGAGCTCAAGCCCAGCATGGACGCGGCCTACGGGCGGATCGCCAAGAGCGTGAACGTGCCCGGCTTCCGCAAGGGCAAGGTCCCGGCCCGCATCATCGAGCAGCGCTTCGGGCGTGGCGCGGTGCTCGAGGAGGCCGTCAACGACGCGCTCCCGAAGGCGTACGACGAGGCCATCTCGACCAACGGCATCGTGCCCGTCGGCCGTCCCGAGATCGACGTCACCGAGCTCGAGGACGGGAAGGCGCTGACCTTCACCGCCGAGGTCGACGTGCGTCCGGAGTTCGACCTCCCCGACTACTCGAGCCTGACCGTCACGGTGGGCAACGCGACGCCGTCCGACGCCGACATCGACGAGCAGCTCGACAGCCTGCGCGGCCGCTTCGCCAGCCTCACCGAGGTCGACCGCGCTGCCGCTGACGGCGACGTGATCCTCGTCGACATCGCCGGGGCCACCCCGGAGGGCGACGCCGTGGAGGACCTCGTCGGCAACGCGCTGTCGTACGAGCTCGGCACCGACGGCATGCTGCCCGGCTTCGACGACGCCGTGCGTGGCGCCGCCAAGGACGAGGAGCGGACCTTCGAGTTCACCCCGCAGAACGGCGACTGGACCGACATCCCGCTGACCGTCACCGCGACGGTGCGCGCCGTGCGCGAGCGCGAGCTGCCCGCACTCGACGACGACTTCGCCCAGCTGGCGTCGGAGTTCGACACCGTCGACGAGCTGCGCGCCGACGTGCGCACCCGCCTCGAGCGCGTCAAGCGCCTCGAGCAGGGCGCCGAGGCCCGCAACAACGTGCTCGAGGTGCTCCTCGCGTCGGTCGACATCCCGCTGCCCGAGGGCCTCATCGCCGCCGAGGTCGAGGCCCACTTCGAGGACGGCCACGACAGCGGCGACGAGCACCGCGCCGAGGTCGAGCAGCAGACCCGCGAGTCGCTCAAGAGCCAGTTCGTGCTCGACAAGATCGCCGAGACCGAGGAGGTCTCCGTCGGGGAGACCGAGCTGTCCGCGTGGCTGCTCCAGCAGGCGCCCCGCTACGGCATGAGCGCCGACGCGTTCGCCCAGGCGCTGGTGCAGGCCGGCCAGGTCCCGATGGCGATCCAGGACATCCGCCGCGCGAAGGCGCTCGCTGTGGTGCTCGAGTCCGCGACGGTCGTCGACGCCGACGGCAACCCCGTCGACCTCAAGGCCCTCGACGCCGACATGAACGCCATGCAGGGCATGGGCGGCATGGTCGAGGCGGTCGAGGAGATCGACGTCATCACCGACGAGGACGGCGAGGTCGTCGAGGTCGACGTCATCGAGGAGATCATCGAGGTCGACGAGAAGTAGCCAGCGCTCTCCCGACGGGGGCACGGACGGCTTCGGCCGCTCGTGCCCCCGTCGTCGTCGTCGCCCGGGCTACCGTGGGGGGACCCGAGGAGGAGTCATGGCAAGCAGCAACAACGCGGCGGCCGGCGGCGCGGGCGCGGTCTACGGGCTGGGCCTGATCGGCGCAATCGTGTGGAACTGGCAGCAGGCGGACACGTTCTGGGGCTACCCCTGGGGGGTCGTCGAGTCGCTGGTCTGGCCCGCGTTCCTCGTCTACGAGCTGTTCCAGGGCATGGCGGGCTGACCCCGCTCAACGAGGTGTTCGGCTGATGGCGAACTCGGCCTCGGGCGAGGAAGCCGGAGCGGGGCGGCCACGTTAGGGTCAGACAGAGGACGTCGCCGGATGGCGGCGCCAACAGGAGGCCTAGGTGGGCGAGATCTACGTGCCGGAATCCCGGGGCACCGGTGGCGGCATGACCGGCTTCGGCGACATGCTCGACGAGCGGCTGCTCCGCGAGCGCATCATCTGGCTCGAGGGCGAGGTGCGGGACGAGAACTCCAACCGCATCGCCAAGCAGCTGCAGGTGCTGGCGGCGGAGGATCCCGAGCGCGACATCACCCTCTACATCAACTCGCCCGGCGGCTCGATCAGCGCCGGCATGGTCGTCTACGACACGATGCAGCTGATCCCCAACGACATCGCCACGGTGGCGATGGGCCTGGCCGCCAGCATGGGCCAGTTCCTGCTCTGCGCCGGCACGGCGGGCAAGCGCTACGCCACCCCGAACACCCGCGTGATGATGCACCAGCCGTCCGGCGGCCTCGGCGGCACCGCGTCGGACATCAAGATCCAGGCCGAGCAGATGCTCTTCATCAAGAAGCGCATGGCGGCCCTGATCGCCGAGCACACGCGGCCAGACCCTCGAGCAGATCGAGAAGGACTCCGACCGCGACCGCTGGTTCGACGCGGAGGCGGCCCGGGAGTACGGGATCATCGACCACGTCTACAGCACGGCCGCTGACTCGCCCGAAGCGAAGTCGCGCAAGGGCAAGGGAGAGGCCAAGTGACCACGAACCTCATGACCCCGACGGGGCGCTACATCCTGCCGGAGTTCCGCGAGCGCAGCGCCAACGGCGAGCGGATCCACAACCCGTACACCAAGCTCTTCGAGGAGCGCATCATCTTCCTCGGCGTGCAGATCGACGACGCGCGCGCCGACGACGTCATGGCCCAGCTGCTGTGCCTGGAGTCGATGGACCCCGATCGCGACATCCAGATCTACATCAACTCGCCCGGCGGCAGCTACACGGCCATGACGGCGATCTACGACACGATCCAGTTCGTCAAGCCGCAGGTGCAGACCGTCTGCCTGGGCCAGGCCGCCAGCGCGGCCGCGGTGCTGCTCGCCGCCGGCACCCCGGGCAAGCGCTTCGCCCTGCCGCACGCGCGCATCCTCATCCACCAGCCCTACACCGAGGGTGGCGGCCAGGGCTCGGACATCGAGATCCAGGCCAACGAGATCATCCGCATGCGCACCGAGATGGAGGGCATCATCGCCAAGCACACGGGCCGCGACGCCCGAGCAGGTGGCGAAGGACATCGAGCGCGACAAGATCCTCACCGCGGCCGACGCCAAGGAGTACGGGATCATCGACGCGGTGATCTCCTCCCGCAAGGCGTAGCGAACGCAGCCCAGCTCGTCCCCGCGGCGCGCCTGCCACCACCCTGGCAGGCGCGTCCGGCAGGTCTGCCAGCGGGCGAGAGACGTGACTCCGGCCGCACGTCAGCGTCCTCGTCCGACGCACAACCACGCCGCCCTACGTCGAGCAGTGCCCTCGACTCGGTGCTGGCCGAGGACTACCCCGATTTCGACCTGGTCATCACCGACGACGCCTCGAGCGACGGCACGCCCGACGTCATCCGAGCCTGGCTCGCCCGCACGGGCGTCCCGGCGGACTTCGTGGCCAGGACCGCAACTGCGGGCGTGTGCGCGACGTCGGAACCGGGCGCTCGCGCGGTCGAGCGGGCGGTTCGTCTGCTGCCTGTCCGGGGACGACTGGTACGAGGCGGATCGGGTCGCCGGCAGAGCGCCTTCCTCCTGACGGAGGCCGGACGACGTCGCCGCCGTCTACAGCGATGTGCGCCTCGTCGCCCCCGACGGCACGGTGCGCGCGGAGTCGTACATCGGCGAGTCCGACCCGCAGGCCGGGCCCTCCGGAGGGCTGGGTGTTCGAGACGATGCACCGCACCTGCTTCGTCGCGGCACCGGCGGTGATGGTGCGCCGGTCGGCGATCGAGGCGGTGGGTGGGTACGACGAGGACCTGCTGTTCGAGGACTGGGACATGTGGCTGCGACTGGCGGATCGCTACCGGTTCCGGTACCTCGACGGGGTCGTCGCGAACCGTCGGGAGCCTGCCGACCAGCATGTTCCACGCGGGCTTTCGGACGGCGCCGCTGCAGCTGTCCGTGTCGCGGATCCACGAGAAGTGGCTCGACCGCGATGAGGTGGCTCGACTGCAGTCCGCCAGCGCGATCCGCAGGGCCGCCCTGGTCGTGGCCGGTCAGGACCGGAGGGCGGCTCGGGCGGCGTTGGGCCGCGTCGCCGCCGTGCCGGGACGGGGCCGACTGGGGTGGAACGCCCTGGAGGCGATGCTGGCGATCCCCGGCACCGGACGTCTCGTGCCCGCGGCGCGGCAGTGGCGGGCGCGAACGCATGCCATGGTCGAGGCCGAGCGGGGCGCGTGGCGCTCCGGCAGCCGGTTGCCCCGGCGCGTGCAGCGCACCCGGGGAGCCGGGTCGCACTGAGCGGCAGGCTCGTGCGCGCTCAGTCGCGTCCGGTCGGCGCGTTCGCGTTCCAGTGCCGCGCGACAGACATCACGAACCGAGGGTTGCCCCACAGGTATCGGCGCGTGAGCCGGCGAGGCTCGTGCCCCCATCGATAGGCCCACTCCAGGCCCCGGCCCTGCATCCACGTCGGCGCCTGCGGCACGGTTCCGGCGAGGAAGTCGAAGGCGGCCCCCACGCCGAGGGCGGTGACGGGCAGCGCGTCGGCGAGGCGTCGCACCTCGGCATCCTGCTTGGGCGTGCCGAGGCCCACCCACACCGGTGGTGGCCCCGGACTCCCGGATCCGCCGGATGCGCGCCTCGCGCTCGGGCGGGGACTCGGGGCGGAAGGGCGGGCTCTCCGACCCGGCGACGACCGCCGCGGGCCAGCGCTCGGAGATCCGTCTCCCCAGCATCGCCAAGGTGGCCTCCGTGCCGCCCACGAGGTAGTGCCGTGGCCCCAGGGCGTCCGAGCCGGCCAGCACCCCGCTCATGACGTCGGGGCCGTAGACACGGGTCCAGTGCGAGGCGACGTCACCGTGACGCCGTCGGCCCGCCCAGACGACCGGCGTGCCGTCGCTGCACACGAGGTCGGCGCGCGCGACCAGGGACCGGTAGTCGGGGTGCGCGTCGGCAAGGGCGACGGTGTACGCGTTGCCGAAGTGCACCGCCACGCCGCGCTCGAGCGGCTCACGGCCGAGGGCGAGCACGAGGTCCACGGCGTCGGGCAGCGTCAGGACGCTGAAGGCGACCGGTCCGACGGAACGCCGAGGAACCGACGCGAGCCGGGCCGCGGCAGCGGTCATGCCGCGCCGCGGCCGGACGCCACGGCTCGAACGGTGCGCAGGATGAGGACGATGTCGCCGGTCCACGACCAGTTCTCGATGTAGTACAGGTCCAGCTGGACGGACTGGCTCCAGTCGAGGTCGGATCGGCCCTCGACCTGCCACAGGCCGGTCATCCCGGGCTTGGCCATCAGGCGTCGGAAGTCGCGCTCGCCGTAGCGCTCGACATCGTCGATCGGGTGCGGCCTCGGGCCGACGAGGCTCATGTCGTTGCGGAGCACGTTGACCAGCTGCGGCAGCTCGTCGAGCGACCACCGCCGCAGGAAGCGACCGACGCGCGTGACCCGCGGGTCCGCCCTGTGCTTGAACCCGGGGGCATGGTGACCGACTTCGTCGCGCAGCTGCCCGCGGGCGGCGTCCGAGCGATCGGACATCGTGCGGAACTTCAGGATCCGGAACGTGCGCCCGGCCAGGCCCACGCGCCACTGCCGGAAGAGCGCCGGGCCGGGTGTGGTGACGCGGACGGCCACGGCGATGACGGCCAGCACCGGGGCCAGGACGACGAGGCCCAGCGCCGCTCCCACGATGTCGAGCGTCCGCTTGCCCAGGGCCTGGGCCGACGTCAGCCCGGGCTCCTCGAGGTGCAGCAGCGGCAGTCCGGCCGCCGGGCGCATCGAGATGCGCGGCCCGGCGACGTCCCCGAACGACGGGGCGACGAGGAGGTCGATCCCGCGTCCCTGGAGCGTCCATCCGATGCGCCGCACGGCTTCGCGGTCGATGCGCGTGTCCGGGGTGACGGCCACGGCGTCCGCGCTGCTGCTGGCGACGAGCTCGCTGAGCCGGGTGATCCAGGCGTCGAGCTCGCAGTCGCCCGCCCCGGGAGGCTGGAGCGAGCCGACGACCACGTATCCCGCGTAGGCATCGGTGTGCAGCTCATCGGCCAGGGCTGCCACCTGGTCGTGGGACCCCAGCACGATCGTCCGGTAGCAGGCGGCGCCGCGACGCCGGGCGCGGTACAGGAACCGGCGCAGGATCCACCGCTCCGCGAGGAGCAGCAGGAGCCCGACCGGCAGCGAGATGAACACGTACGCCCGCGACACGTCGGAGTTCGTGAAGTACCCGATGCCCGCGACGAGCGCGAAGACGAGCACCGTGCTCATGAGGATGCGGTTGAACTCCTCCGGGCCGACCCCCAGGAATCGCACGTCGTAGCAGCCGCGGGCGTAGAGGGCGAACAGCCACAGCAGGACCAGCCCGGCGCCGAGAGCGCGGTAGGGGGCGAGGGCCTCCCCGACGGAGTCGGGCAGCCCGAAGCGCGCGAGGTAGCCGACGGTCGTGGCGGCTGCCACCACGACGAGGTCCGCGATGGCGACCCAGCGGCGGTAGCTGGTCAGGGGACCCGGGCGCCGGTCCGGACCGGCGCCGCTCAGGAACGTGGGCATCGCGACGACGGGGCGCGCCGACCCGCTCGATGCCGTCCGCTCGGCGGTCACCACGCGTCCCCTTCATGCATCGCTGCCGTTGTGCGCACGATAGACCGAGGGTAGTGGGGGCGCTGGGGGCCGTGGGCGAATCCGAGGCACACTGGTCGGGTGCCCCGGCTGCCCCGTCGAATCGTCGCCGTCATGGCGACCGGCATCGTGCTGGCGGCCTGCCAGGCCTCGCCTCCGTCCGGCGGGGAGCCCACGGTGAGTCCCAGCGCGACCGCGCGTCCGCCGCTGACCGGCCCGGTCACGGGCCTGACCATCCCGTGGGCCGTCGGCGGCACGCGGATCGAGAGGTCCGGCGAGGTCCGCGTGGACCCGGGGGAGTGGCCGGCGTTCCCCGTGGACGCGATCCGCCTGTGGGACACCCGCACGACCTGGCTCAACCTCGAGCCCGCCGACGACCAGTGGGACTTCGTGACGCTCGACGCCCACCTGGCGAAGGCGAGGGCGAAGGGCGTCCGGGACGTGATGCTGGTGCTCGGCGGGACGCCGCGCTGGGCGGCCCAGCGCGTGGCCCCCGACGATGCGCCGTGGCTCGGGCCCGGCTCGGCGTCCCCGCCGCGCGACCTCGCGCAGTGGCGTGAGTACGTCCGGACCGTCGCCACCCGCTACGCAGGGCGCATCGACGCGTACGAGATCGGCAACGAGCCGAACCTCCTCACGTTCTGGAACGGGTCCCCGGCGGAGCACGCCGAACTCGTGCGGGCCGCCGTCGACGAGATCACCGCTGCCGATCCGGCCGCCCGGATCATCGTGGGCGGACCCGTGCTTCGGCGCAGCGCGGATCTCGGCGCCCTCGACACCTGGCTCGGGTCGGTCGCCGGCGACGGGCGGATCGACGGCGTCTCCGTCCACGTCTATCCAGACGCCGCCGACCTCGCCGACGTGCCGGTGCTGCTGGCGTCAGCGCGCGCGCGGCTGGACGACCTCGGCCTCGGCGCCCGGCCCGCGTGGGTGACGGAGATCAACGTGTCGGACGGCTCCGTGCTCACCGCGCAGGAGCAGGGTCGGGCGGTCGAGGATCTGACCGCGCAGACCTACGCGGCCGGCTTCGAGCGCGTCTACTGGTACGCCTGGACGGACCTCGGGCCGCTGGAGCTCATCCAGCTGCACGACGGGACGCCGGGCGGCGAGGTCCTCGCGGGAGAGTGAGCCTCCGCGAACGGGATGAGCGGACTACGGCCCCGGACAGTCCTCGCTGCTGCCGACCAGCCGGGCGGACGTCGCGAGGTCGTTCGCCGTGCCGGAGACGAGCACGCCCGGCGTGACCCCGTCGGTGACCGGCTCGTCGAGCGTGACCACCAGCTCGCGAGCGGCGTCTCGCGGCAGCTCGACCCGGAAGGTGAGCACCGGGCGGCCGCGCTCCTCACCGGCGCCGAACTCGACCGGCGTGCCGTCGAGCTGCGCGCCGTTGGCCCACGATCCGACCGGTCCGTACACGCTGACGAGCAGGCTGGTCGAACCGGCGGGAGCATCGGGCTCGTCGAGGCGGAAGTCGACGTAGTCGGGCAGTCCCTGCGGCGCGGTGTTGGCCAGTGCGATCGTGACCGTGGAGCGCCACTCCTCGGACGGCCCGCCCGTCGATACCCGGCACACGCCGACGGCGTAGTCCACCGAGCCGTCGACGTACGCGTCGATCTTGCCCCCCGTGGCGTTGTTGAGGGCGACTCCCACGGTCGGGCCCGGCGTGGTGGGCACGACGCCCCCGACCGGCCTGCTCGCGAGCCACGCCTGGAGCTCGGGATCGGCACTCCACATGCGCAGGTGGCCGGTGTCGATGACCGGCGTCATCGCGTCCCACAGGCCGCGGTAGTCGAGGGGGCGGGTCAGCAGCGAGTCCACCGTCGCGAAGAGCAGGCCCATCGCCAGCTCGTCCTTGGCGGCGACGTCCGGGAAGTCGGGGTAGGCGGTGTAGATGTCCTTGGTGAAGAAGCCGACCGCGGAGGCGCCGTCGATCGTGACGCCCTTGTGCTCGACCGGTCCGGTGCCCTGGAGCAGCGCCCCCACCACGGCGGGATCGATGGCCACCACGCCGTCGACCGGAGTGCCCCGGGCCTGCATGCCGGCGGCGGCGAGCCCGGCCACCGTGGGGAAGTCCAGTGACTGGTTGAAGGACGCCCACTCCGCCAGGTCGGCGCCCCACAGGGCGGCGGTGTCCTCCGCGGCCGCCCGGCCGGCGGGGATGTCGAGCTCGTCGAGGGCCGACTTGCGGGTGGCAGCCTCGACGATCGTCGGCTTGCCGTCGTCGACCTCCACGATCGCGAAGGCGCTGAACAGGCCGCCGGAGCCGCGAGCCTCGGCCGGGTTCTGCAGCATCACGAGCCATCGCGTCGGGGTGTCGCGCCCGAGCACGGCGGGCAGGAGGTCGACGACCTCCGCGGTCGACGCCGCCCCGGTGGCAACGGTGGGCAGCAGATCCTGGGCCTGGGTGACGGCCTCGCCCACGCCGAACCGCAGGTCGCCGGTGTCGAGGGTCGACAGCCGCTGCTCCTCCTCCGCGGCGACGTCGGCGAGGCGTCGCACGTCGTCCCCGGATCCGGCCATCGCGGCCAGGGCCTCGACCGCACCGTCCGACGCCCGCACGCGAGCGGCGATCGGCTGTGCTGCGGCGGCCAGCCGGGAGGCGCTGTCCGCGAGCGTGGTCGTGGCGGCGAAGGTCGATCCGACGACCGGCAGGCGGGCGGCCACCCGCCAGAGCGGGCCGGAGGTCCGCTCGCGGAGCCGGGCGGCCACGATCGCGACCTCGTCCACCGCGTCGGCCGTTCCGGTCAGGTCGCCGCCACCGGCCGCGGACCGGACGTCATCGATCCGGGACTGGAGGGCGGCGGCGTCATCACGGACCGCGGAGGTCATCGACACGACCGTGACGGCGGCGAGAATGGCGAGAATGAGGACGCTGGCCAGCAGCCCGAGCAGCAGCCACCGCCCGCGCCGAGGGCGCGGCGACGTGGCCTGATCCGTCACGCTGGCCCCCACCGCAGTCCGCCCCCGGGCTCTCACGCCCCTACTTCCATGCCGTCGCTCATGCTACGTTTCGGCATCATCGCAGTAGCGCTGAACATCTGGGGGGACCACATGCTTCGTTTTGCCCGCACCGCCACCGTCAGTCTCGCGGCCGTCGCGCTCGGCGCCTCCGGCCTGCTGGGCGCCGCCTCTGCAGGCGCCTATCCGGCCGGCGAGGATCTCGAACTGGTCATCCGGACGCAGAACATCACGGCTGGCAAGTCGATCTCGCTGGGGATCCGGCAGGGCCAGCCTGGCTGCACCATCACGCTGCGCCTGAGCGCGGCCGGCAGCAACCAGGTGCTTGCCTCGTCGAGCGTCGAGGCTGGTCCCCGCGGACGCGCACGCGCGTCGCTGAAGCTGCCCGCGACCGCTGGCCGCTACTCGGTCGTCGCCCGGCAGGGCGGCGGCGGTTGCCGGGCCGAGTCGGACCGGGTGCGCTTCCGCGCCTCCTAGTCCCGCGGCATTGCGCGCGCTAAGACGCTGAGGCGTGGGCGCGCGATCGGTCCACGTCGGCCTGCACCGAAGACGGCCGGCGCCCCGAGGCAGCCCAACGTGCTCTCCAAGTTGAGTTGGACGTGCGGCTGGCTGCTGCGGCTGCCGACCATGCCAGACGGGCATCGGCCTCCTGGCATGCGGTATCGGGGTTGAAGGCGACGTCGGCAGCACAAGCGGCAACCGTGCCGAGGTCGTCGTCTCCCGCCGCACGGGCCCAGGCGACCGCGACGTCGGGGGAGAGGCTGACCGGCAGCGCACGACCGTCCCGGGCACGCCGAAGGCGTACCCACGTCCACGCGCC